>OY760195.1:2652500-3501072 GCA_963663375.1 uncultured Holophaga sp. | reverse complement strand
ATGGTCCAGGCCCGTGGGGCATCCGGTGGCCTCGGCGCGGATGCCCGAGCGTCCGTCGGCGAACAGCCACCAGCGCAGGCAGGTGATCCCCTCCCGCTGGAGGGCCTCGAATACTGGGCGAACCTGATCGATCCGCCCAGGCGCCGAGATGCCGCCCTCGGGGTGCCAGGCGTTGCCGCCAAAATCATTGCCGCAGGAAAACCAGGGGAGATTCACGCCCTCCAGGAAGGCATCCTCGAAGATCCTCGGCGGCGGGGATTCCGCCCTTGGCCCGCGGAGCCGCTGGAGCTGCAACCAGAGCCACCCCACCAGACCCCAGGCCACACGCCCCGGGAGTCGGTCGATCCATGCAGAAGAGAAGTGAGAGCCAGAGGTTCGGTTCGTGGGCATTGGAGTTGCCATCATACCTCTCGGCCCTGCTGGAGAAGTGGCATCATGGTGCGGTTCCACCCCTGCCCAAGGAGACTCCCATGCAATGGCAAGGAAGGCGTCAGAGCAGCAATGTGGAAGACGCCCGCAGTGGGGGCGGCGGGCGCAAAATGATGATGGGCGGCGGGCTCGGGACGATCGTCATCGCCCTCCTGATCCTCCTGTTCGGTGGTGATTTGAAAGACGTGCTGCGCGTCGTGGGGGCACAGCAGGGCCAGGCCCAGAGAGCGCCAACTTCCCATGGAGAACTCACGGCGGCGGACAAGGCCGCCGGGGAGTTCGCCAGCGTGGTGCTGGCCGACACCGAGGATGTCTGGAAGACCCTTCTCCAGGCCCACGGCAGGACCTATCGGGAGCCCAAGCTGGTGCTGTACGCGGACTACACGAATTCCGGCTGCGGTGCGACGGGCTCCTCCACCGGGCCCTTCTACTGCCCCGCCGACGAGAAGGTCTACCTCGATCTCCGTTTTCTGGCCCAGCTTCAGCAGCGCCTCAAGGCCCCCGGGGATTTCGCCGCGGCCTACGTGATCGCCCACGAAGTGGGGCACCACGTGCAGAAGGTGCTAGGCACCAGCCAGCGCGTGGAGCAGGCCCGGGCACGCCTCTCGGAGGAGCAGTACAACCAGCTGAGCGTAAGGTTGGAGCTTCAGGCGGACTTCTTGGCAGGGGTGTGGGCGCACCACGCCCAGCGGATGAAGAACATCCTCGAGCCGGGTGATGTAGAGGAGGCGCTGAACGCCGCCAGCGCCGTGGGTGATGACCGCATCCAGAAGCAGCAGCAGGGTTACGTCAGCCCCGACGCCTTCACCCACGGCACCTCGGAGCAGCGCCAGCGGTGGTTCCTCAAGGGTTTCCAGACCGGCGACATCACCCAGGGCGACACCTTCGCCGCTCGGAACCTGTAGCGTTCACCGACCTCCGAAATGCAGCGGCGGGGACCGGAGTCCCCGCCGCCATTCCAGCAGGCCGTTCTACTTGACGGCGAAGTCCTTCTTCATGGCGCTGGCGCCGTTCAGGAGGATCTCCACCTGATAGGCCCCCTTGGGCCAGGGCGTCTTCTTGGTGATATGGAACTCGTTGACCGCGGGGCCGGCGAGGTTCACCAGCTCCATGGAATTGTCGTTGACGGAGACAGGGCCCTTGGCGCCGGTGAAGGTCCACTTGGCCTCCAGCTTGGCGCGGTCGGCGGCGCCCACCGTTTCAACACTGGCGTAGATCGCGTCCTTGACGCCAAAGGCATCCGTAGCTTCGACGATCTTCTTGTCCGCGCCGATGGCCTTGCCCAGGGTGACCGCCTTCACGGCAAAGACCACGGGAGCCGGGGCGGGCGGTGGCGGGGGTGGGGGGACTTCCTTTTTGCCGCAGGCGAGGGGCAGAAGCAGGAGAGGGAGCGAAAGCAGATAGCGGCGCATGGGATCTCCTGTTCAGGGCTTGGGGGGAATGGTGAGGGTCCAGCCGATCTGGATCAGGTCTGGATTCTTGATGAGGTCCGAGTTGGCCTCGTGGATCAGCGGCCAGAGCTTGGGATCGTCATAGAAACGCTTGGCGATCTTGGACAGGGTGTCACCCCCTGCCACGGTGTATTCCTGGGTCGCGGTGGAGGATGAGCCTCCGCTGACATCGGAGAAATCTGGATCCTGGGGTGTATCCGACATGGTGCCTCCTGGGCAAATGGGTTGGAATCCGGTGCGCGAGGACTACGGTGCAACCTTCTTGGCGGCTTCCTTCACCTTGTCGGCGCCCTTCATCGTGCCCTTCTTGGTTTTGCCGTGAGCCTTCTGGGCCGCGGCCTTGGACTTCCCCTCGGCCTTGGCGGTGGCGGCCTTGGCGGTATCGCCACCCACGGGCAGGGCCTCGGCCTTGGCATCGAGCTTCGTCTTGGTTTTGTCCACCTTGGCTTCGGCCTTGGCCTTGGCGGCATCCACCTTGGTGTCGGCCTTGGCCTTAGTCTTGTCCACCTTGGATTCCACCATGCCCTTGGCGGCATCCTTCATTCCATCCACGGACTGGGCGCCAAGGGCCATCGAGGCCGCGACGATGAGCATTGCGATTCGCATGGGTTCTCCTTGAGAAAGAGTGGTGAGGAACGACGCGGCCGAGAGCCTAGCCCAGGAACTTGCCCAGCAGGCCTCCCAGGCCTTGCTGCAGATCGTTTTCCTGGGGCACCTGACCGTTGGGCGTGAGGTGGTTGATGATGTCCGGCAGCATGGCGGCCAGGCCGCTGCTGGCATGCTCGGCGGGGATGCCGGCCTGCTGGGCGATGGCGGCGACCTGATCGTTGCCCAGGGCCTGCTGGAGCTGATCCGCGCCCAGGGGCATATTCTCGCCGGTGCCCACCCAGGAGGCCACCTGATCGCCCATGCCGCTGCCCTGGAACTTGCTCAGGAGCCCCTGCAGGCCCCCAGGCTGATTCTGGATCATGCCTATCACGGCATTGAGCAGCTGGCTTTTGTTGTCGCCACCCCCCTGGCCACCGCCAAGGAATTGTCCCGCGAGATCCAAGAGACCCATGGGGTCCTCCTTTCATGGAAGGATTTCCCTGTGATGGTATTCCCGCTCGGACGGCTCGGTTCCATTTTTTTTCCAGGCCTTCGCTCGCCCCTCGGGAAAGACTCAGGGCTGCTTCATGCCCAGGCCGTCCACCAGCATTTCAAGGCTGTACCGGGCGGCGGCGGTTTGCTGGTTGGCTCCCAGCTTGTACTCGTCGTAGAGGCCGAAATCCTTGACGTTGTTGAAGGACCAGTAGGCCCAGGCGATCTGGGGAGCGCCGGTGGCGTCATAGGTGGCGTGGCGATAGGCCTTGATCCATTTCGCGCGATCCGCCAGGGTGGCGGTGGACCATACGCCAAACTCGCCCATGAACACGGGGCGCTGGGTCGTGCGGCTCCACTGGACGCCTTCCTGGATGCTCGTCCAGAGGGCCTGTTCGGCCTTGGTCCACTGGGCGCTGCCCGTGACGGAATAGGCTTCGGCAGGACGCGCCACCAGCTCGGCATCGGCGCCTTCCGGCCAGGCATGGAAACTTGATCCCGGCTGGGTGCAATCGATGTTGTTGGTCTGAAAGGCGAAGGTGTTCGGATCGTACTTGTGGAAGGTGCCGATAATGTAGCGGTCGACGGCGAGGCTCCCGCTGGGGGCGAGGGGGGCCAGGTCTTTGAGATACCTCACCGCGTTCCAATGGACGCCCCCCACGAGGACGGCGCGCTCGGGGCTGATCTGGTGGATGGCCCGGACCACACGCTCGTACATCTGGTTCCATTTGCCGGTATCGGTCACCAGGAGACCGTGGGGCTCGTTCAAGACCTCGAACAGGATGCGCTGGTCCACCTTCCCACCCGGATCGCGGTGGTCATGGACGTACTGGGCCACCACCTGCCAGATCTTCACCAGCTGATCGGCCCGAGCATCCGGGGCATCCATGAGTTCCTGGAACTCGTGGAAGTCCACGATGATGGCCAGGGGCGCCTTGCCGCGGTCGGTTTCGCCGATCGTCTGCTCCAGGGCCCAATCGAGCTGCTCCTTCAGATCGGCGGGGAGCGCGGGGTAGGCTGCGGGGCTTGGATCCGTCTGCTTCCAGGCGAACCAGAAGGGCATGCGCACCGCTGTGAAACCGGCCTGACGGATGTGGTCGAACCACAGCTTGCGGTTGAGGACCGCATTGCGGTCGCGCCAACCCGCACCCGGCTCGTTGCCTGCCCAGGGCCAGTTGAGTCCCACATTGATGGTGCGCGCCAGATAGGTCTGGTTGATCTCGAAGGCCGTCATGGCCTGGGAGGGCGGATCCATGGAAATCTTTGAGGCCTCTTCCACGGCCCCCCCACAGGAGGCAAGCCCCAAGACGGCAAATAGTACCCAAGCTCTCATCTCATCCCTCGTGTCGGAATGCCCAGGAAGCCGCCTCGCCCAATGTAACGCTGCTGTGCCTCGCAACTCTACCAGTCGAGGCAGGTCCACCCCTCCCGGGTTCGGCCTGAGCCCTAGATCGCTGCCGTCACGGATTTTCCAAGCAGCCCCCTTGACCCGTCGGCGGATTCGCAGTTAGGAACAATTCACTTAAGGGTGGCCGTCCAGGGTCGATAAACAGGATAGGCCGGTCTGGATTGGGGGCGTCTTGGAGACATCGGGGGAGATGCGGCGCTTCGAACGCCTCAGCGTGGGTCCGGACTACCGGGCCACGATTGCTTTCCAGGGGCGCGAACTGAAAGGCATCGTCCTTCAGAACATCAGCGCCGGGGGATGCGGCGTGCAGGTGCCCCGGCCCGAGGCCGCCGGAATGGACTCCGGCCTTTCGCTTGACCTACACTTCGTCCACCCCGCCCTGCCCTACGTTCCCCTGGAGGCAACCATCGTGCGCCTGCTGGGGCGCGCCACCGGCGACCAGGAGGGGTACGTGCTCCTCGGCCTCGAATTCGTCTATATAACGCCCACGGTCCAGCGGTTGATCCAAAGCCACGTGTCCGCCCAACTGCACGCTGTAAGAACCTGACCCCCTGGAGTTTCGTTGGCCACTGATACCGCAGGACAGTTCCGCCGCCTCCTGGATCATCTGGACGCAGAGGATCCGGATGACCAGCTGCTGTTCTTCCACATGGCGAACCTGGTGGGCGAAGAGGGCATCCAGGAACTCGCGCCCCGCATGTTGCGAGTCAGCTCCAGCCCGGCCTTCCGTCTCCTGGTGGCAGAAGCCGCCTTCTACTACCCGAACCCGGAATGGGTGGTCCCCCTCTCTCGTGCCCTTCGGCGGGAAGGCAACCTAGAGGTCTTCGATGTATGCGTGCGGGCCCTGGCCCAAATCAGGACCCCGGAATCCGATGCGGAATTGCGTCGGCTTTCTGCCTTGACCCACGAACCGGCAAAGCTGGAACTGCTCTCCGCGGCCCTTCAATCCATCGATCCCGAACGGGCCTTCGAGTTCCACCTTTCACGGCTCTTCCAGGGCAGCGCCAATCCCAGCGTGGCAAACCAGGCCGCCGGAGAACTGCGGCGGATCGTCGGAAGAGAGCACCTGGAATCCCTGGAGGTGGTGGTCTACCACGAGGACATCCTCATTGCCCGCCACGTGCTCAAGCTGATCACCCGCATCCCCTCCTGGGAGGCCGCCCAGTTCCTGTGCGTGTATTTCCTGGAGTGCCACCGCGACATCCTGGATGATCGCAACCTCCGGGAAATCCTCGCGACCCTTCGTCCCTTGCCCCTCGCAGAGGTCTACACCGAGATCATGAGGCACCTGCTGGAGCGCTTCGAGGTCCGGGCTCCCGGAGCCCTCCGTCGCCTGAGAGAGGCAGGACCCGAGGGTGGACCCGATTCGCCGGGGGCCCTGGAAGAGCTCAGGAATTTTTCCCAAGGCTCGGCCGAGCCTTTCCTGCTGAGCGCCCTCACCCTGATCCTGGAGGGCAAGGGCTCCAGGCTGCCCAGCCTCTATTCGGAAGTCACCGCGGCCCACCAGCCCCGGGTACGCCGCAGCACCCACGCCCTGGAGACCTGCGCGGCGGGCCTGGAGGAGATGGTGGCCCGGAAGCTGTTCACGCCGGAAGATGTGCTGGACCTCCTGTACCAGGCCTTCCTGGCTCAGACCGGGCGCGAGGCAACTGCCAAGGTCCTGGGGCTGCTCCTATCACCCAGCGATGAGGCCTATCTGGAGAGCATCTTCGCCACCCAGGACGTCGCTCTGAGGGCCCCGGCCCTGGATGCGATCGCCAGTCGGCACGATTCGCGATTCCTGCCCTTCCTCCTCCGGGCCTGCCACGATCCCATCGAGGACGTGGCCGAGCGCATGATCCGTGCCCTCGACGGACTGGAAGGGGCTGTGGAGCAGGCCGTCATGTACCTCGCCTCCCGGGACCCGGAGGAGGTGCGCCTGGCCCTGAGGATGATAAGGATCAATCACATGACCTCCCAGGGGGATCAGGTGGTGGCCTTCATGGATGCCAGCAACCGGGAAGCCCTCACCCTGGAGGCGGTTTCGGTCCTGGGTGAACTGGGGGGTCAGGACGCGGCCCTGCTGGAGCGGCTGCATTCCGGGCAATCCACGCGCATGCTGGTGGCCCTGACCTCGGCGGCAATCCAAGGCGCCCTGCCCGAGGTCGCCTTGAAGGTGGCGCGTCAGGTCCAGACCCTCCGCCAGCCGGAGCTATGGGTCATCGCCGCCGAGGGGTTGATCTCCGCTCATTCGCCCCTGGGCCCCATGCCCCAGGAATCCTCTGAGGTGTTGGTGGCCTTGATCAAGGCCTACTGGGAGGAGAACCAAGGGGGCGCAGGGCGCTTCCGCATCATCCAGGCCCTGCCTCGGCTTCCCAAGGCGGCTCCCGAACACCTGGAAGCACTCCTGGGCCTTCTGGCGGCCTGTGCGGAGGACAAACGCGGCCTGGCCGGGTGGTCCCCGGAACAGCAGAACCATCTGACCATCGCCATCCGACACCTGAAGCAGCAGCTGGAAGCGGAGCCCGTGAAGGCCTAGACTCGGAGCCCTGCCGCGAGTGTGGGTTGGAAGGTACCCGGCGTTATGGGAAATCGCAGGGGCCACCGTCGCCGGTCTCGACCCGTGCCCGAGGCTCGTAAGATGAAATGTGCCGAAGGTCCAGGAGCACTTTCAAGGAGATCGAGATGCGACGCAGCTATCTGGGATGCGGAGGCCTTGCGCTGTGCCTCGTGGGCGCGGCCCTCACAGCCAATGATGGCGTAGACCGCTACCGGAAGGCCGTGCCCAACACCTTCCGCCTCTTTCCCCAGCCTGCCTCGCCCGAAGCCGGATACGGGATCCTGACCAAAGACATGAAGGGCGGCGCCGATGGGGATATCCGCCACCGCTGGGCCCAACCCCATGCGGTGGACCTGGTGCGGGTGGCGGCCCGGGCCGTCGCCAGGGACCTGGGCCCCGGCCCCCATCCCCTGCTCATCATGGATGCCAGCTCCGAGAACGGCGATACGCCCGTGCAGTTCGATCCTGCGCCCCAGGGTCGCCATCCCGGCGGTAGCCACGATGGCGGGTTGAACCTGGACCTGGGCTACTACCTCACCAGCCTTCTGGGAAAGGTCTACACGCCCGACTTTGCCGCGGCCACGGAGCACTTCGAAGCGCGCCCGGATGGCAGCCTCAAGGATGTGCCCCAGTGTCTAGGGCCTGCGAATCGCCTGGATGTGCCCCGCACGGCCCGCTTCTTCGTGGAGATCTTCAGACTCCACCGGGAGGCCTTCCGCTGTGACCTGCTTGAGGAGATCGGTGTGGACTTCCAGGTGCGCCAGCCGGTGATCGCCCAGGTGGGCCAGTGGGCGGCCTCGGGCAAATACGGCGCCAGCCAGGCCATGGTGGACGACATGGAGCTGATCCTCACCAGCGATGAGGCCGAGGGCTGGGCCAGGACGCACCACCATCACTTCCATCTGCGCATTCGGGATCTGCCCACCCTTGGCATGCATCGCGGAGCCATTGCTGCCCTTCGCGCCCGCGCCCGACAGGAAGAGACCGAGCTGCGCGCCGCCGCAGAGGCCAAGCCCGGGCTCGCGGTCTCCCTGCTCAGCACGGATCTCTCCCGAAGCCTGGAGGCAGAACTGCTGCCCACAGGCGTGAAGGTCAAGGATCTGCGCTTCCGCGTGGATGGTTCCTCCTGGTGTCATGCCCAGCCCGGCGACCCCCGGAACCGCGCCGTCCTGGAGCTTCCCCGGACGAATGCATCCGGCAAGGCCCTGGTGGAAGCGGAGGGCCTGGGGCAGGACGGCAAGCCCTTTCAGCTGAAGGTCACCGTGGACCTCCCCGAACAGGATCCGCGCCTTGGCATTGCCGTGGATCCCGGCGGCCTGAGGGCCAATGTAAATGAAACCCCCGAAGGCCTGCGCATCCAGCCCCGGATTCCCGCGAGCTTCCGGGCCTGGGTGACGGAAACGGCCCTGGTGCTGCATCGGGAAGGCCAGAAGCCGGAGCGGCAGGTGCTCAAGGATTCCCAGGAACAGCCCGTGGATGCCAAGGGCCTCACGAAGGTGGAACTCCAGGTGATCTGCTCGGGGCGCAAGGCCGTGCAGGTGCCGATCTGGATCAGGATCTGATCCGGCAGCAGCGACCTCGGCGGGTGGGCTGTCCACCGGACCACTGAGTATCTGGAAACCGGACCATCCAGTCCTCGCCGGAAACGGCGAGACTGGCAGGAGTTCCGTTGACTTTTTTCATGGCGTGTCCCCCTTCGACCGCGCATTCCTTCTGATGATTCCGATGGATCCGGGAGATTGCGGTTGGGGATCTGGACCGACCCGCCCCCGAGTCAGAACGGGATTCGCGACTTCCCCAGATGGTCCAACCCGACAACCCACCGTTTCACTCTCCATGGAGACACCCATGAACACTCGCCCCACCCGCACCACCATCGGTCGCGCCCTCGCAGGCATGGCCCTCCTGCTCGTCGCGGGAGCCCCTCTTCTGGCGGCCCGTCCGGCCGGGGAGAGCCCGCTGGTCCGTCGCATGAAGGGTCACGGATACTCCCTGACGGCGGCCAATCAGCCGGATGGCTCGATCCTGGTCACGTTCGAGCTGAAGAACGAGCCAGTCCTCCGCACAGTGGTGAAGCAGGGTCAGGTCTACAGCCGGTTCGAGGTCAATGGGATGCTGGAGGGCGGCGAGCAGGGCTTCCCCGAGATCCTGAGCAAGCAGGCGAATCTGACCGTGGACCCCACCCAGGAATACACCACTGAACTGGTGGATTCCGAGATCCGCGAATTCTCCCTGGCCCATCCCTACCTGCCCAGCCGCGGCGAGATTCTCCGCAACCAGGACCCGGAAAAAGTCCCCTACGTCGTGAGCCCCAAGAGCCTGCGCGGTGGATCCTACCCCGAGCAGACCATCGAGCAGAGTGAGGGCTTCCTGATCCGCAACGTCTCGGGCTACACCCTGCGCTTCGCCATCAACCAGGTGGACAACGCGGCCCAGCAGGCCCGCATCTACAAGCGCCTGGTCTTCAAGGTCAAGCCCACGGGCAACATGCTGCCGACCCGCGAGGGCGTGGTCAGGTCCCGCAAGGTCACCTCTGAGATCTACGGCGCCCTGCAGGGCATGTTCCTGAACACCGTTCCCACCGCCACCGCCGCCGGGATGCCCACTGCGGCCGTGGATCGCGCCGCCTGGCCCTACGAACTGGGCGACCAGGGCCAGATCCTGGTGATCTACACCGCCCGGGACGCTTCGGCGATCCAGCCCTACATCGATCACAAGCGGAGCCTGGGCTTCACGGTCCAGACCCAGCAGGTGGCCACGGGCACCAACGTGAAGAGCACCATCCAGAGCGCCTACAACGCCAATCCCAGCCTCCTCTATGTGCAGCTGGTGGGTGACTGGGCCGATCTCAAGTGCGATACCACGACCAGCAGCGGCGAGACCTGCGCCACGGACACGGCCCTCGGCTTGGTCTCCGGCAGCGACAACTACCTGGACCTGATCGTCGGCCGCTTCAGCGCCGAGAGCCCCGCCGATGTCACCGCCCAGGTGAACAAAGCCATCGCCTACGAGACGGGCGGCAGCAAGACCTGGATGAAGAAGGGCCTCTGCATGGCCTCCCCTGAGGGCGCTGGACAGGGGGATGACAGCGAAAGCGATGTGCAGCACGAGAACATCATCAAGACCAACAAGCTGACCACCAACGGCGGGTTCACGTCCATCGCCACCGCCTACGACTCCCCCAGCACGGCGCCCCTCTCCGCCGCTACAACTCCCATCAATGCGGGCCTGGGTCTCATCAACTACACGGGCCACGGCATCCACTACGGCTGGGCCACCACCGGCCTGAACATCACGGCGGTGAACAGCCTGACCAACGGCAGCGCCACCCCCATCATCTTCAGCGTGGCCTGTGTGGTGGGCCAGTACAACACTCAGACCTGCTTCGCCGAAGCCTGGATGCGCAAGGCCAACGGCGGCGCCGTGGCGGCGGTCATGTCCACCATTTACCAGCCCTGGCTGCCCCCCATGAAGGCCCAGGACTACATGAACGACCTCTACACCGGCGGCTACAACTACACCGCCAATCCCGGTGATGGCACGAACACGGACCACGGCAAGTCCACCCTGGGCTCCGTCGTCATGAACGCCTTCAACCTGATGATGGGCGAAGCCCAGGACACGTCTTCGGTCCAGACCGTGAAGGCCTGGGTGATCTTCGGGGATGCCGCCCTGCGCACCAGCCCCGCTCCTACCCCCAGCACCCCCGTGATCACGACTCAGCCCGCCAGCATTTCCGTGGTCGCGGGCAAGACGGCCACCTTCACGGTGGGCGCCAGCAACGCCACCAGCTACCAGTGGAAGAAGAACGGTGTCTCCATCTCCGGGGCCACCTCCACCAGCTACACCACGCCCGCCGCCACGACCGCGGACAACGGCACGACTTTCACGGTGACCGTGGGCAATGCCCAAGGCAGCGTGACCTCGAACCCCGCCACCCTGACGGTCACGGACATCTCGGCCCTGGCCATCACCACCCAGCCCGTCAGCAAGACCGTATCGAATGGTGCCAGCGTGACCTTCACTGTGGGGGCCACCGGCGGAACCGCTCCCTACACCTACCAGTGGTATCGCAGCGGCGTGGCGGTCAGCGGCGCCACCTCCGCCTCTTACACCTTCAACGCTTCCACCGCCGATAACGGCGCCACCTTCTACACCAAGGTGATGGACAATGCCGTCCCCAAGGCCACCGTCACCAGCAACACGGCCACCCTGACCGTGTCTCCGATGATCGGGGACGAGCGGATCGTGAACGGCGGCTTCGAGTCTGGCGCCGCTTCCTGGACCGGCACCACCGGCGCCATCGGCAACTGGAACGTCTCCCCCCACTACCAGCCTTCCTTTGAGGGCGTGAACGCGGCCTTCCTGGGCGGCAACGGCAAGACGACCACCGAGACCCTCTACCAGAGCCTGACCATCCCGGCCACGGCCACCGCGGCGACCCTGAGCTTCTACCTGCACATCGATACGGCCGAGACGACAACGTCCACGGCCTACGACAAGCTCGCCGTGTCCATCCAGAATGCTTCCGGAACGACGCTCAAGACCCTCGCCACCTACAGCAACGTGAACAAGGCCACGGGCTATCAGCAGCGGACCTTCGATGTCAGCGCCTACAAGGGCCAGACGATCCGGGTCAACTTCAAGATGACCGAGGACACCTCGCTTCAGACCACCTTCATGCTCGACAAGGTGAGCCTGATCGCGAAGTAGCCGAGGCTTAACCACGGCAACGGGGCCGCCTTTGGGCGGCCCCGTTCTTTTCCGTGTGCCGGGCAGGATGCCTGGTGGGTATAGATGTCGATCCGATGGCTACCCGCCGCTGACGGCGATGTGTTGCGCCACCCCGAGGACACGAGCCTTCCCGTTTCGGTGGAGATCCAGCCGCCCATCACTCCCTTCGGCATTGGAGTTCGTTCAGAAAACCATGATGTGGACTACCAGCCACTCGGCTGATAGTCGTCAGGGTGCTCCGGTGAAGCAGGCTCTACCATTCGGATCCACCCAACCCCATGGAACCCTTCAGGGCGCGATGGTTCCCGGTTCTTTGGCCCGCCGGTCCCGAGGATCGACTGGACCTGCCTCTTTCGCCCCTCCGTTGGCGGCTTTCAGGAGCATGAGGCCGGTGTAGACCACCACGAGGATCACGATCCAACGCAACGCACCCAGGGGGATCGCCTTCACGATGAAGGCGGCGATCAGAACGGCGGGGATGCCGCCCAGGGTAAGGGCCAGGGCAACCCGGGGCGAGTAGCTGCGGGCGCGGACGAATCGCAGGCCGCCCACGGGCATCAGAAAGGCGCAGGAGGCCATCATGATTGGGAAGATGGCCTTCGGGCTCATCCCAAGGAAGCTGAGCATGATCATGCAGGGGGCGAACAGGCCGATCCCCAGGGTCATCAGGGCACCCAGCGCCATGTTGCCCGCCACGGCGAGCACGAGCCACCCGCCGGTCAGGCCGATGGCCGAACCTCCCGAGGGAAGCCATTTCAGCTGCCCCAGCAGCATCAGACAGGCCGCCACCAGGAAGGCCATACCCATGCCGGCCTGGACCCGCCGTCGGGGCCAGGTCGAAACCACCCCCGCGCCCAACCAGGCTCCCAGCGTGGCCGAGGCCACCATCAGGATCAGGGTGGCGGCATCCACGGGAATGATGACCGTGAAGATGAAGGCCTGGAGGATGGAGGCGAGGCTGTGCCCCGCGTTGAGCGTGCCCGGCAGCAGGCGATCCGGGATCCTGCCCAGCATCCTGAGGAGGGCCGTGGTGGGAGCGAAGGAGCCGATCCCCAGAGTGTCGAGGAACATACCGACGAAGCCGATGAGGCCTTCCGCGAGCCCAGGTTTTCCAAACGCCTCGGCCCCCTCGGACTGAGGCCCCAGCCTGCGCAGGCGCAGCAACCCCCTGGCCCAAAGGGCGGCGAAGAGAGCCGCCATGGCGCCCAGCGCCGCCAGGAGAAAGGTGATCGGATGCAGAGTCATTCCGCGAGCATACGCAGGAATGCGCGTCCCTTCCAGAAGGCCCCCAAAATCCACGGTGGCTCGGGCCCTTGGGATTCCTGTGCAGTTCAGCAGGCTGCCGTTCCGATTTACGGGACAATCAAGTGCTGCTGAACCTCAGGAAACGAAATGGCCCCTGCCCCAACCCCCTCCATCTGCCTCGGCGTCGATCCCGGTTCCCTGGCCTGTGGCTGGGCGGTGGTGTCCCGGCTCGGCTCGCGCATGGAGCTCCTGGCGGCGGGGGTGATCCGCAATCCCCGGGGAGCGGACTTCGATCAGCGCATCCTGCTCATTCACCAGAAGCTCGCCGAAGTCATCGCCGCGCACCAGCCCACCTTCATGGCCGTGGAATCGCCCTTTGTGGAGAAGAACGCGGCCACGGCCCTCAAGCTGGGGCAGATCCGGGGTGGCATCCTGCTCACCGCCGCGCTCCACGGGCTGCCCGTGGGGGACTACAACCCCATGCAGGTCAAGAAGGCCGTCAGCGGCTACGGCTGGGCCGATAAGACTCAGGTGGGCAAGATGGTGCAGATGCTGCTGAACCTCAAGGAGCCGCTGCCCTCTGATGCGGCGGATGCAGCGGCCGTGGGCATTGGACACCTGCTGGCGACCCGCAAGGCATGAGCCCTTGGTTCCAGTAAACCCGCATGGTTCCTGCGGTGACCAAACATTAAAGGCTTGATTGCCAAAGCCATCCCCTCGCGAGACGATGGTTGAATTGCGCCTCGGAGGAATCAAGCCATGAATGCATCGGTCACCATTGACGAAAAGCCGAAAGGTCACCCAAAGGGCCTTTGGGTTCTCGTGATCACAGAGACCTTCGAGCGCATGTCCTTCTATGGCACGCGGCCCCTGCTCATGCTCTACATGACGGCCTCCGCCGCCATGGGCGGCCTGGGGCTGGACCTGGGACGAGCCAGTCTGATCTTCGCTGGCTACTACCTGAGCCTCTACGTCTTCGCCCTTTCCGGCGGTCAGATCGCGGATCGCTTCCTGGGCGCCAAGCGCACCATCCTCCTGGGCGGCCTCTTCATCGCCGCAGGCCAGCTTCTACTCCAGGTGCACAGCACCGAGGCCCTGCTCTTTTCCCTGACCTGCATCGCCGTCGGCACCTGCCTTATGAAACCCAACCTCTCGGCCAGCGTGGGCAAGATGTATGCGAAGGACGACTCCCGCAGGGAAGCGGCCTTCACCATCGAATACGCGGGCATCAACGTGGGCTCCATCCTCGCCGTGATCATCTGCGGCTGGATGTCCAGCAGCCCCAGCTTCATCCTGCTGCTCCGCAAGGCGGGCCTCGACAGCCCCAACGGCTGGGCCTGGGCCTTCGGCATGACCGGTGTCGGCATGCTGCTATCGCTCGTGAACTTCGTCCTGCGTCGCAAACTCATTGTCGATCTCACGCTGGAAGGCCAGGACGAGCCCAAGCCCGCAGGCCTCGGCTTCGTCGCCTTCCAGGTGGCCATCGTCGTGACCCTGGCCTATGTCGTCATCGGGAGCCAGAACCCGGCGGTCCAGCTGGTGGCCGGCATCGGCGGCGCCATCTTCCTGATGTTCGGTGTGGCGGCCGTCATCAACAAGGGCTGGGTCCGCACCCGCGCCATCCCAGGCGCACCCGCGGGTTCTGCCGCCCATGCAGAGCACCACAAGCTCAGTGGTGACGACTGGAAGCGCATCGGCGTCGTGGGCCTGATGATCGCCTTCAGCCTCATCTTCTGGATGCTCTTCCAGCAGGCGGGCTCCACCTTCAATCTCTTCGCCCGCGACTATAGCAAGCGCATCTTCGGGAACGCCGAAGCCCAGGCCATCGCCGTGGAGCAGGCAAAGATCCGCGTTAACGAGCTGCCTCCGGCGGACAAGGCCGTGAAGGCCTTCGACAAGGCTTTCGATGAGCTCCGCGGGAAGGACAAGAATTTGGTGGACGCCACCCTGAAACTCAAGGCCCTGGACAAGGAGATCAAGACCGTCCAGGACATGAAGCCGGCCCACGACACCGACAACCTTGCCGCCAAGCGGGCCGCCGAGGTGGCTCGCCTGCAAGGCGAGCGCCCGGGCCTGGAAGCCAAGGTGCGGTCCGAACAAGCCGAGAATCCTGCCGTGGCGGCGGAACTGGGCGCGGCGCTCGAGCAGCTCAAGGTTTCGGAAGATGCCCTGGCGGCGGTAGCCAAGAAGGAAAAGGATCTCGAGAAGCAGAAGGTGTCTCTGATGACCGCCAAGGGCGGTTTCGAGATCCCGCCGGTCTACGTGCTCGTCACCAATCCCACCCTCGTGGTGCTCTTCGGCGGTTTCTTCGCGGCCATGTGGCGCCGCCGCAGCGGAAAGTGGCCCAGCAGCCCGGTGAAATTCGCCCTTGGCCTGCTCTGCGTCTCCCTGGCCCTCACCACCATGACCGGTGCCGCCTACTTTGCACAACCTCACCTGAGCGAAGTCCAGCAGGTGTCCCTGGGCTGGCTCTTCAGCACGTACGTCTTCGCCACCCTAGGCGAGCTCTGCCTTTCGCCTGTGGGCCTCGCCTATGTCAGCAAGCTGGCGCCCAAACAGCTGGGCAGCCAGATGATGGGCATCTGGTTCTTCGGTTCCGGCCTAGGTTCCTATGCCGCAGGCCTCATCGCCAAATCCATGGCGGGAACCCAGCTCTGGCACATCTTCATCCTTTGCGCCGTGCTTGCCGCGATAGCCAGCTTCATCCTCTGGCTCTTCGTGAGCCGCTTCATCCACAAGCTGATGGGCGGGTACAGCTGATCCCATAGGCCATCGTTCCAAAAAACGGATCTCCCGCGCACTGCGGGAGATCCTTTTTTTGGAACGCCTCTCAGGCCAGCCCAAGCCCCCGCAAATCACCGACGCAGAGTTCCTCCCGTCCCGTATCGGTGCGCACCGCCAGGCGACCATCCTCCAGCCAGCCCTCGCAGATGCCTTTTCCTTTTTCCCAGGCCACGGCATCGCCGAAATCGGGCCAGCGGAACGCGGGCACCCGGATCACCGATAGATCCTGCCAGGCCCCCTGGATGGCCCGGGCCAGGGCCACGGGCTCTGGGATGTCATGGGCCCCGAGGTCGATCAAGGCCGCAGGAGGAATGGCTCGATCGGGGATGAGTGGGGCAGCATTAAGGTTGAGCCCCAGGCCGAGCAGCACCAGGTCGCCCTTCTGCTCACCGATGATCCCACCGACCTTCACGAGGCGGTCCCCCTGCCAGGCCACCAGATCGTTGGGCCATTTGAGGCCCAGCCGCACGCCGCAGGGCTCTAAGACTTCGGCCACGGCTCCCATGGCCCGCTGGAGCAGGATGCCCGGCGGCACCGCCGGTTGAGGAATGGCCACCGAGAGCCAGAGCCCCGCACCAGGGGCGCTCTCCCAGCGATTCTCGCCCCTGCCCCGCCCCTCCGTCTGCGCATCCGCGAGAACGGCGCAACAGCCCAGTTCAGGATGTCGCGCGAGGAACGACTGGGTGGAATCGATGAGGGCGAGATGGATCAGGGGCATATTGAAGAAATCCACGGATGAACACGGATAGAGAGAACGAGACCTAGGGGTTAAGCATTGAACCCCGGCGATAGGAGTCCGTTGCAGAGCTGATCTTCAGGGCATCCAGCATCGTCGAGATGAGCGCCGTCAATTCGGCGCGGAGGGATTCGGAGGATCGCCCCAGGTCCTTGGAAAGGGAACGCGAAGCCCTCCATCGCTGAAGCATGTTCGCCGCCGAGGCGCCCTGCCGAACTGAAAGCTCGAGGATGAAACCCTTGCCTGTTTTCCGGATATTGATCCGCAGGGTGTCCTCGGAGCCTTCATAAAGCAAGCCATCGTCGATGGGCCGGATGGCTCGCGCTTTAAGACCTTGTCGGACAAATTTCTCCACCGCTTCGGGTTCCATCCCCACCTTGATCAGCCAGATCCTTGCGGGCTGATCAAGGTAAGAGTAGACGCGCATTTCCCGATCGACTGGGCGCGCACTCCCCGCAATCGCAACCAGGAAGGCCAAAACGGGTTGCCCTCTCACTCAATTCTCCGAGATTCAAATCCGTGTTTATCCGTGTTCATCCGTGGGCTTTTCTCTTCCCGTTCATTTCCGATTCTTCAGCCAAAGGATGCGCAGTCCCTCCAGGGTCAGATCCGGTTCCACATTCTGGATGTACCGGCTGGCAGGGGCGATGACCTTGGCGAGGCCGCCGGTGGCAACCACGGGCCAGCCCGGGTACTCCGCCAGCAGCCGCGCCATGATGCCATCCACCTGGCCCACGTAGCCGTAAAAGAGGCCCGACTGCATGGCCTGGACGGTGTTGCGGCCCACAAGTCGCTCGGGCTCGGCGATCTCCACCCTGGGCAGCCGCGAAGCCCTCTGGAACAGGGCTTCGGCGGCGATCTTGAGGCCCGGCAAAATGATGCCGCCCAGGTATTCCCGGTGGGGATTCACGATATCGAAGGTGGTGGCGGTGCCGAAATCCACGGCGATGAGGGGCGCACCGAACCGCTCCAGGCCCGCCACCGCGTTGACGATGCGGTCGGCGCCCAGTTCGGCGGGATTATCGATGAGGAGCTTCAGGCCGGTCTTGATGCCGGGTTCGATCCAGAAGGGATCCACGTGGAAGTAGGCCTTCACCCAGGCCTCCAACACGGGATGCATGGGCGGCACCACGCTGGAGATCACTACCTGTCGGATTTCCTCTGGCTCGATGCCGCAGTGTCGCAGCAGCCCGAAACTGGAGAGGCCGTATTCGTCCACGGTTCGCTCCCGGCTAGTGGCCAGCCGCCAGGAATGGACCAGCGGGGCCTCGGGGCCTTTGGAGAGATCGAATACGCCCAGTACGATGTTGGTGTTGCCGACATCAACGGCGAGCAGCAGGCTCATGCTTCCTCCGACTCTTCAGAATGGCTGGGGCGGCGCCGGGCATCAATCAGACGTATTGTCCTGGCTTCGCCCGGACAATACGTGGGGGAGCACGAGGGGAGACGCAGAGGGAGCGGAGCGATAGGGCGGTCCCCCCTCGTTCCTGTCGGGCAGGAGGAATTCGCCCTGGAGCACTTTTACGGCCCTGCCGCCGATCCGCACCCGGTCCCCGCACTGCTCGCAAGCAAGGTCCCCGCCTCGGCGGCTGATCTGCCGCGCCGAGAGCTGGGTCTTCCCCAGCCGCTCGGCCCAGTACGGGATCAGGGTGCAGTGGGCGCTGCCGGTCACGGGATCCTCGGGAATGCCCGCGGCAGGCGTGAAGAAGCGGCTCACGAAGTCGACAGAGTCGCCGGGCGCCGTCACGATCATGCCGAAGGAGTCCACCTTGTCCAAGGCGGCGAAATCCGGCCGCAGCGCCGCGACCTCAGCCTCGGAATCCATGACGATGAAGTGATCCCTGGCCTTGGCGATGGCGCGAGGGCTCATGCCCAGGGCCTCGAAGAGCCCCTTGGGGGCCTCACAGGGCACGGGTGGACGACTGGGGAAATCCAGCACCAGCATCTCCCCCGCCCTTTCCACACTCAGCGGACCACTCATGGAATTGAAGCGGAGACGATCCCCAGAGGCCTTCAGCTCGTTGAAGACCACGAAGGCCGAGGCCAGGGTGGCGTGGCCGCAGAGATCGATCTCGAGCTCTGGTGTGAACCAGCGGATGCGCCAGCCCGTGGGTTCCTCGACCAGGAAGGCCGTCTCCGCGAGGTTGTTCTCGATGGCGATGGCCTGCATCAAGGCGTCGGGCAGCCAGGCCTGAAGGACGATCACAGCCGCGGGATTCCCCGCGAAGGCATGATCGGCAAAGGCATCGATCTGATAGATGGGCAGGCGCATGGAAGGCTCCTGCCCTCAGAATACCCCGTGAAGGCTGCCACTACTGGATCTGGAGATCCTTCAGCACCTTGGGATTTTGTTCCTCCTGGGCCAGGATCGTATGGCAGGCATTGCAGTCGGCCTCGATGGTCCGACCGTCCTTGGAGGTGTGCTGCCCGTCGTGGCAGCGGAAGCAGCCCGCGGATTCCTGGTGGCCGATGTGATTGGGATGGGTACCCCAGGTGATCTTCATCTGGGGGAAAACATTACGCAGGTAGATCTCCTTCACCGCCGTGGCCGCCGCATCCACGAGGCCCTTCTTCTGCTTGTAGAGGTCGGGATAGCCGCTCCGGTAGAAGGCATCAATGGCCTGAGGAATCTGCACTGCGGCCACAGCCTGATCGGTGTATTCCTGCTTGAGGACTTCCAGGCCCTTCTTCTTGATGAAGGGCAGCTCCCGACTGATGCGCTGGCTGTTGAGGGCCTTGTCCAGCGCCCGATCCGGCATCTCGAACGCATGGGTGGGGCGGTTGTGGCAGTCCACGCAATCCATGCTGCGGGCCGGCATGGTGGCCAGTTGATCCGGCGTGAGCTTGCTGTCCTCGGCGAAGTACTCCACCTGCTTGCCGCTATCGTCCCGGTAGATGACCTTGGCGATCTCCTGGCGGCGTTTGTCGGCGGCGACATAGGTGATGCGCTCGCCCGCATCCAAGTGACGGCCATGGATGCCCGCCTTGCCCTGCCAGGTGCGGCCGCCGATCTTCAGCAGCAGCACGCTGGTGGCGGGCGTGTTGCCTTCATCTTCGAGGTACTTGGTGCGCACGATCATCTTGTCGCCGTGGAATTTCTCGGGCCAATGGCACTGCTCGCAGGTCTCCCGCGCCGGGCGCAGGTGCTCCACCGGGCTGGGAATGGGCCGCGAATAGGTCTTGAAGGTGACCGCGAAGAGCTGGCGCGTACCCGAGAGTTTGGACTTCACGAACCAGCCCGCCCCAGGGCCGATATGGCATTGGGTGCAGGCCACCCGGGCGTGGGGCGAATCCTTGTACGCTGTGTATTCCGGCGACATCACCGAATGGCAAGCCTGGCCGCAGAACTGGGTGGAATCCATGTATTCCACCCCCTTGAAGGAGGCCGTACCCAGGATGAGGATATTCAGCGCCGTGGCGCCCAGGACCACGAAGAGCCCGCGGCGCATGAACGGCGAGGCCAGATCCACCCTGGGAAACGCATCCGGGATTTCGCTCGTTCGCCTGAGCTTGCGCCGCCGCAGGTACATCCCAAAGGGGATGAGGGCGAGCCCCAGGAAAAAGATCCCGGGAAGCACGAGGAAGAACAGGATGCCCGTGTAGGGGTGCATGGGGTGCGGGCTCATCATCTCCAGGAGCCAGAACCAAGCCAGCGTGATGCCAGAAGCCGTAGTGAGGATCGTGCCCGCCAGGCTGAGCTTGTTTTCGCAGAAGAAGAAAATGAGCCGCGCCAGTTCCCTGGTCCGCTCCGTCATCGCCATGGCCTCACCTCGCTAGGACTGCCAGGAATCCTAGCAGCGGAGAGGCTCTTTGGCTTTCGCTAGATTTCTTCCAGGGCCCGCTGGCGTTCTTCCCATTCGGCCATGGCGTAGGCCAGTTCCATTTCGATGGCCTTCAGCGCATCGGTCTTTTCCTGGAACTGCTTCCAGTCAGCGGGGTCGCAGGCAACCAGTTCGCCATTCAGGGCCGCCGCCTTGGCCTCCAGCTCCGCGACCTTGGCCTCGGCCTCGCCCACCAGCCGCTCCAGCCGCTTGAGGGTCTTCTGGCGTTCCTTGTCGATGGCGACGGGCTTGGCCGGTGCCGCTGCGGGCTTAGGCGTGTCCTTGGCCTTGGGGACTTCCTTTTCCCGCGCCTTGGGGCCTTCGTCGGCACTGGATTCCTGGCCGAGATCCAGATCCACCCAAGCCTGATGATCCTCGTAGCTGCCCTCCCGGAATTCCGCCTTGCCCTCGTGGATCCGCAGCAGCGAGTCGGAGACGCGGCCCAACAGGTAGCGATCGTGCGTCACGAGCACCACGGCGCCCGTGAAGCTGAGGATCGTATCCTCCATGGCTTCCATCGAATGGATGTCCATGTGGTTGGTGGGTTCGTCCAACATCAGCAGATTCACGCCTTCCCGGATCAGCGTGGCGATGGAAAGGCGCGCCCGCTCACCGCCGCTGAGCACCGTCACCGGCTTGTCCACGTCATCGCCCCGGAACTGGAATTTGGCCAGGAAGCCAAGCACATCCTGCTTGGGCGCCATGGGGATCACGCCCTGAATTTGCTGGAACACGGTGTTGCGCGGGTCGAGGTTCCGGTGATGCTGATCGAAGTAGCCCAACTTGACCTGGCTGCCCAGCCGACAGACGCCCGTCATGAACGGAATTTCATCCGCGATGGCCTTCAGCAAAGTGGACTTGCCCGTGCCGTTGAAGCCCACGATGGCCAGCTTCTGGCCTCGTTTCACCTGGAGGTGCTCGATGGGCGCGAAGAGGGGCACGCCATCCCAACCCACGGTCACCTTCTCGAGGACCAGGGCCGTATCGCCGCTGCGCTGGGTCTCCGAAAAGGAGAACTTGATGCGGCGGCGGTCGCGCAGCGGTTTGTCGATGCGCTGGAGCTTGGCCAGGTGGGTCCGGCGCCCCTGGGCCATCTTGGTGTTCTGCCCGGCGATGTTGCGGCGGATGTATTCTTCCTGGCGCTTGATGTAGCCCTGCTGCTGCTCGAAGTGGCGCTCGGCGATCTCGAGTTCCTGTTCCTTCTTCTCCATGAACTCGGTGTAGTTGCCCTCATAGGCACGGCTGCGGCCGGCCTCGATCTCGAGGATGCTGGTGGCCACGCCATCCAGGAAGTAGCGGTCATGGCTGATGACGGCCACGGTGGCGGTGGTGTCATTCAGGAAGCTTTCGAGCCAGCGGAGGCTTGGCAGATCCAGATGGTTGGTGGGTTCATCCAGCAGCAGCAGATCCTGGCCCTGGAGGATGGCCTTGGCCAGCATCACGCGGCTCTTCTGGCCACCGCTGAGTTCGTGGACCTTTTTGTCCAGCATGTCCGGGGTGAAGCCCAGCGCAAAAAGGATGCCCTCGGCTCGGGCGCGGATGGTGAAGCCGTCCAGGCGCTCGAAGGCCTCGGTGGCGAGCTGGTACTGCTGCATTACCGCGTCCAGATCCGCTCCGGGATCGGCCATCCGATGCTCGAGATCCCGCATGGACCGCTGCAGGGACTCGATGTCGCCGAAGGCCGCCAGGGTTTCCTCCAGCACACCGCCATCGGTCTCGGGTTCCAGATCCTGGGCATAGTGCCCCATGCGGATGCCGCGCTCCTTGGTGGGCCGCACGGCCACGCCGCCATCCAGATCCAGCTGGCCCAGCAACACCTTGAAGAGGGTGCTTTTCCCCGCCCCGTTGCGGCCAATGACGCCCCAACATTCGTCTTCCTGCAGCGCCCAGGTGACGTCCTTCAGGACTTCCTGGGGGCCGAAGCGGAGGTGGGCATGGTTCAAGGACGCGAGCATGGATCAGGACTTCCAGGAAACCGCAGGCGCGGAGCTTTCAGGTTAGCGCGCCCGATGCGAAGGGGCGCGCTCGCATCGCCGCAGAGGCCTCGACCGCTCAGGCTTCCCGGATATGAATAACGCCGCCTTGCGGCGGCGTTATTGGTGGAGCTAAGCGGGATCGAACCGCTGACCTCTTGCATGCCATGCAAGCGCTCTCCCAGCTGAGCTATAGCCCCGGGAACAGCTAGTCTCCCACGGGTTCCCGCCCGAATCAAGCAAAAAAACGGCCGGGCACCTTCAACGCTTTCGGAGGCGCAGCATCTGCCCGACCTGGATCCTGTTCCGCTTGATCTTGTTCCATTTCCGCAGATCGGCCAGATCGAGACCATAGCGGACGCTGATGGAGAAGAGCGTCTCTCCCTGCTTGACCCGGTGGACGCTGGGGCGATTCGCCTCGGTCCCCTTCGCCACCGGCGCAGGGGCCGGAGCGGGCTCCTTGACTGCAGCGGGCACGGGGGGAAGATCCGGGGAGGGCCGTTCGGCTTCGGTCGTGACCAGGGTCTCGGGAGAGACCTTGGCGCTCGCGGCGCTGCCGTTGTTGGGTGCCCCCGGAATGGAGGGCAGCGGCTCGATGGGCCGCTCGGAAAGGATCTTGGCCCGCTCGGACTGGGGCTGCAGATCGATGTCTTCGATGGGGATCACCGAGGGCGGGGGAACCTGGATCTTGCGGCCGGAGCGGAATTGGGCCTTGGTGATCCCATTGGTCGCCAGGAGGTCCTCGGGGGCAAGCTTGAACCGGGCGGCCACCCGGGCAAGGGTGTCGCCCTTCCTCACCACATAGGTCTTGAAGTCCAACCGCTCGCGGCCCGAGATGCCCGCCAGGGCGCGGGCAGTCGCCCCGGCGGTCCCCGGGGGCACACGCAACGGGTAGCGGCCGGGCGGCGTGGAGGCCCGCAGCAGTTCGGGATTCAGTTCCTTCAGGAGGTCGACGCTGGTGCCGGCATGACGCGCCAGCACCGCGAGACTGGTCATCCTGTCCACTTCCACCGTCTCGTACGCATAGGGCCGCATCTGGACCAGCCTGAGGCCGTAGCGCTCGGGGAAGCGCCCCACGAGAATGGCGGCGCAGAGCTTGGACACGTACTGTTTCGTTTCGTCACGCAGAAAACGGCTGCGGGTCATGTCCCAGTAGTTGCGGCTGCCGAGCCCCAGGGCGGCGCGATCCGTCGTTAGCGGTCCGGCGTTATAACCCACCAGCGCGAGGTACCAGTCACCCTCTCGCTCGTAGAGCTTCTTCAGATACCGGGCTGCGGCCCGGGTCGCCTTGACCGGATCCCGCCGCTCTTCCACCCAGGCATTGCCGTTCAAGCCGAAGATCCGTCCCGTCGAGCGGATGAACTGCCACATGCCTACGGCCTTGGCGCGGCTGCGCGCCGTGTTCTTGAACCCGGATTCGATGACCGCGAGGTAGGCCAGATCCTGGGGCACCCCCTCTTCGGCGAATACTTGGCGGATCATGGGCATGTACTGGGTCGACCGGGCGAGGGCACCTTCCACGAAGCCGCTCTTGTCCGTGGTGAAACTGTGGACCCAGCTCAACACCTGGTCGTTCAGGTCGATGGGAAAATCGAAGACCGCCCCCTGTTCGGCGGCGACCACCTGGTCGCGCTCGACTTTCAGCTCCGAGGGCGAGAGGGTCACGACCTCTTCCAGAATCTTTTCCCCCTCTTCGGGCGCCGTCTCTTCCTCGATCTGACGCTGCAACACCCGCAGGCGCTCGATCAAGGGGAGGATATCCGGCCGCCGAAGCACCTCCGTGGTCCAGTCGGCCACCAGCACCTCGGCCTCATCCGCCGCGGTGGAGGCCTTGTCCCAGTCCTCGGCCTCGGCGGCTTTCTCACTGGCTTCCACCAGGGCCTTCAGTCTCGAGATCCCCGAGCCCTGAGGGGCCGCGACCGCCTTGGCCATGGGGGTTGGCGGTGGAACCTGGGCCGGGAGTGTGCAAAAAATCCCCGCCGCCCCAAGGGCGGCGAGGATCCAAACCATCCGTCCCGGACGGGGCGGCATGAAAGACACTCAGTGAGCCTCGCTGGCGACATGGGCCTCGTAGGCCTTGGCGTCCAGCAGCTCGGGATTGAGGGCGCCGCTCAGCTTGATCTTGAGCATCCAGCCCTTGCCGTAAGGATCCTCGTTCATGAACTCGGGGTGGGCCTCCAGCTCGCCGTTGATCTCCACCACCTCGCCCGCGGAGGGCATGTAGCACTCGGAAACGGTCTTCACGGATTCCACGGTGCCGAACTCATCGCCGGTGGCGAAGGCGGTTCCGACTTCCGGAAGCTGGACGAACACCACATCGCCGAGAGCCTCCTGGGCATAGTTGGAAATACCGACGAGGGCCGTTCCATCCCCGAGGGGCTTGAGGTATTCGTGGTTCTTGGTGAACTTGCAGTCGGCAGGGTACATGAGGCCTCCAAAGGGGATGGGATCAGTGTAGTCGCTCTTGGGTCGGTGTTCAGGGGTGGGTGTGGTGGGCGCCGGAAGAGGCCGTAGGACGCGGGCTCAGGCGAAGGTCTTGAGTGCCTTGCGGGCGGTGCGGTCGGGCCGGACATCCGTCTCGATCAGGACCTGGATCGCGCGCTTGCCGTCCTTGATCTCCACGGCGGTGCCGGGCGCGAGTTTCATTCCGACCTTGATGAAGCCGCAGCAGAGGCCCTTGATGGCCAGCCCCGCCGGCTTGTTCGGGGATGCCAGGCTGTAGATCCGGCCCTCGTGACGGCCGATGGCCATGTCCGTGGCACAGGTCAGGACGGTCCCGATCTCCTTGCCGTCCAGGTACACCCTGGCGTCGTGGGCATCCACCTTCCGGAGATCGTTCCCGACGAAGGTCAGGGTGTAGAGCGCATCAGTCGCCTTTTCTAGGGCCGCGGAGCCCATGAATGTCTTGGTGAAACCCTCACCGGCAGTCTTGAAGGGCAGCGCAAAGGGCCAGGGGTTGCGGATGCAGGGCCAGTGGCCGATGTCCTGGTGGGAGAGGGGCAGCACCGCGCCCGTGCGCAGCGAATCGCGGGCAGCGAGGCCGCAGGCCGTCAGCCCGAATTCCTCCCCCGCCGCCATGATCATTTCCCACACCTTGACCGTGTGGACCCGCTCCACGAAAAGCTCGAAGCCCACTTCGCCGGTGTAGCCCGAACGGGACAGCAGCAGCGGGGTGCCGTCGAGAAGCTGCACCTGACCCGCCAGGGTGGAGGCGGGATCGAAATGCCCCTTGGCCGAGAAATAGGGGAGCTTGTCGAAGACCGCTTCGGGGTTCTTGAGGATCTTCGCCATGGTCTTGATGGCGGCGGGGCCCTGGATATCGATCTTGCCGAGCTTGTCGGTCAGATCGATCACCTTCACATCGCGCCCCTTCCCCTGCTCGACCAGGTGTTTGGCGACGGGACCGCCCATGCTCGCATTGACCACGACCATGTATTCGCCGTCCTGGATCTTGTAGACGATGCTGTCGTCGATGGCGTGACCGTGCTCATCGAGGAACAGACCGTACACGCACTTGCCGTCGGTGAGGGGCGCAGCGTCCTTCCCGGAGCAGGCGTTCAGATCGCGGGTGAAGCACCACTGCAGCACCTCGAAGGCGTCCTTTCCGAACACGCGGAGGGTCGCCATGTGGCTCGTGTCGAACAGACCGGCCTGGGACACAACCGCAACATGCTCGTTGCGGGCGCTGGCATACCAGACCGGCATCATGTAGTCGCCGAACTCGACGATGTTGGCTCCGTGGGCCTTGTGCCAATCGAACAACGGGGTCTGTTTCTTCGCGCTGGCCATCGTGGTCTCCCTGGAGGTTTTCGTTACGAAATGCTTCGATTCTAATTCAGGCGAGCGACAAACCACCTGTTGAGATTGATCACAACCCGGGAACCACGCTGGAACCGTCTCGGGAAGATGAGTCGCGCGAAAGGGTTTCCGGCCAGTTCTCAGGCCCTTCGTACCCATGGCAGCAACCCCGTCAGGTTCCAGCCCAGGGTCCAGTTCCCGGAGCCTTCTTCGGCGACTTCCATCCGAACCTCCAGGGGAAGCACCTCGACCCCGCTGCGGAGGGCGGCCTCCAGCTCCCGGGCATAGACCGGATCCACCTCCCGGGCGGCATCGAAGGCGGACACATCCCCCCGATGGATGAAGAAGGCGATGGCGGCCCGGTGCCCCTGCTGCACCATTTCCTGGAGCTCACGGAGATGCTTGAGCCCTCGCGAGGTAACGGCATCGGGGAAGCACGCGCAGTCGCCGATCTTCAGGGTCGTGTTCTTCACTTCGAGGTAGACCTCGCGCTCCTCGGCATCGCGCGCCCACACATCGATTCGGCTGTTCTCCACGCCGTATTTCACTTCGGTGCGGACTCCCCTCAAACCGGGCAGGCCGGGCAACGCATCCCGGCGTGCCGCTCCGGCCACCACCTTGTTGGGAATGCCCGTCTCGACGCCGATCCAGGCCCCCGCCCGACAGCAGGCCACCCAGGTGTACTTGAGCTTGCGTTCAAGGTTCTTGGCGGGTTCCAGCAGCACGGGATCTCCGGGTTCCCAGCAGGTCGTCATGGCCCCCGTATTGGTGCAGTGGGCCACCACGAGGCTCCCATCCGCCAGCTCCACATCGGCCAGGAAGCGTTTGTAACGCTTCTGGACGCGCCCCGGGACCAGCCCTCGCTTCTCGATCAGGGCCATGTCGCGAGGATCCGTTCCACCGCAGTCGCCAGATCCTCGGCCACCAGATCGGCGAGCCCTGGATCCACCTCCGTGCCGTAGCCCGTGCGGACCAGAGCCACCCGACAACCCGCGTTGCGGCCGGCCTCCAGATCGATGTCCTTGTCGCCGATCATCCAGGAGCGGGAGAGATCTATGCCGTGTTCCTCAGCCGCTTTCATAAGCATCCCCGGATTCGGTTTCCTTTCGGGATGGTCCTCGTGCTGGTACTCATCGAGAGCCTTGGGATGAAAGGGACACACATAGGCGCCATCGATACGGGCTCCGTCCGCGGCCAGTAACTCGTCCAGCCGTTGCATCACGGCCTCGTAATCGCTCCACCCGAACTTCCCCTTCCCGATGCCCGCCTGGTTCGTGACGATGAGCACGGGGATATTCCGGGCATTGAGCGCGGCGATGGCCCGACCCGCATCCCGGGTAAGCACCGCCTCCTCGGGCCGGTGAAGGTAATCCACCTCCTCGTTGAGCGTCCCATCCCGATCAATGAAAACGGCTGGCTTCTTCACGATTCGACATCTCCAGGGAATGCGCCCAGCGGCCGCAGCGCGGCTCGGCCCTACCGGGACTTGGGCTGTGTGGCCCGGAAGAAGTAGTGGAGCCCCGAGACCAGCACCAGGAGCGCCACCAGGTAGTAGATCCAGGGGATCACCCAGGCCGTCCAGGCCCGGAGGCCGATGACGTTCACCAGCAGTCCGAAGGAGATGGCCAGAAGCTCGGTAGCCGTGGTCAGCTTGCCCAGAAAGGTGGGTAGGAGCCGCTCCTTGCCGAGGCGATCGAACGCGAGGATCGCCACCAGGGACATGGTGACATCCCGCGAGATGGCCAGGATGGAGACCCAGACCGGAATCCGGGCCACCAGCGGGGTTCCCGGGAGGGCCATCAGGATGAAGGCGGCGGTCATCAGCAGCTTGTCGGCGGCGGGATCCAGGATGGCGCCCAGCTCCGAACCCTGGTTGAAGCGGCGGGCGATGAAGCCGTCCAGGAGGTCCGTGAGCCCCGCCCCGGCAAAGATGAGGCAGGCCTCCAGCGCGTGCCCGTACCAGAGGGCGATCACGAAGAAGGGCACCGCGAGGATGCGCAGGAGCGTCAGGATGTTGGGGAGCGTGATGTACATTGGGTTCAACTTTGACTGAATTGTAGCGGGACAGGTTGTGACCCAGGTCGCAGGGGGATCGCTTGCCATCTGGTAGGTGGGCGCTAGACTTGAGATGGAGTTGAGATGATGTCTCAAAATAAATCTATGCGTTTGAGTGATCTGCGACCCGGCGACGAGGCCCTGGTGGTGCAAGTGCTGGCCCAAGGGCCCGTGCGTCGACGGCTGCTCGAAATGGGATTCATCCGGGGCGCTCACCTGCGAGTGGAGAAGCTCGCGCCCCTTGGCGACCCCATGGAACTGGTCATCAAGGGCTACCACCTCTCGCTCCGCCGGGAAGAGGGCGACTGCATTCTGGTGGAGGAAGCCTGATGGTCACGGTCGCCCTCGCGGGTAATCCCAACTGCGGCAAGACGTCGATCTTCAACGCCCTCACTGGTTCGCGGCACCATGTGGGCAATTGGCCCGGGGTGACCGTCGAGCGCCGCAGCGGCTTCAGCGTGATGGGTGCGATCGGAGAGGTCGAAGTCGTGGATCTTCCCGGCACGTATTCTCTCGCCGCCCAGAGCGAGGATGAACGCATCGCGGCCCGATTCCTTTCGGCTCCCGAAGTGGACGTCATCGTGAATGTCCTGGACGCGTCCAATCTGGAGCGGAACCTCTACCTCACCACTCAGCTCCTGGAACTCGGTCGTCCCATCGTCTTCGCCCTCAACATGATGGACGACGCCGAACGGCAGGGCACCCAGATCGACCTGAAGATGCTGTCCACCCTTCTGGGCGGACCCGTGATTCCCACGGTGGGCAACCGCGAGGATGGCATCGAGGAACTGAAGGAAGCCATCGCCCGAGTAGCCGAAGGCCAGGAATCCTCTGTTCGTCCCGTTCCCATCGCTTACGGTGATGACATCGACCGCGAGCTGGCCAAGCTGGATCGGGAAATCGCCCGGGACGAGCGCCTGGCCTCGGAACGATCCCCCCGCTGGCTCGCCCTGCAACTGTTGGAGCATGCCCCAGAAGCCACGGAGCTCATTCGCCAGAGCCACGCCAGACTGGCCGTTACCGCCCAGGTGGAGGCCAGTCTCGCCTTTTTGGAGCAGCACCTGGGCGCCGACGGCGGCACCCTGCTGGCGGAGCGGCGCTACGGCTTCGCCCATGGCCTGGTCAAGGAATCCATCCGGGAAAACCGGAGCGGCAAGCGATCCTTGACCGACGCCATCGATGGGCTGGTGACGAACCGCTGGCTGGGTATCCCCATCTTCATCGCCATCATGATCGCGGTGTACAGCCTCACCTTCATCGTGGGGAAATACCCCCAGGACTGGATCGCCGCGGGCTTCGCCCAGCTCCACGATTGGGCCTCGGCGAGCATCCCCCCCGGAGAATTGTCCAGCCTGCTGGTGGACGGCATCATCCCCGGAGTGGGTGCTGTAGTTGTCTTCGTCCCGGTGATCATGTTGCTCATGGGCTGCATCGCCTTCCTGGAAGACACCGGCTACATGGCCCGGGCGGCCTTCATAATGGACCGCCTGATGCATCTGATGGGCCTGCACGGAAAGAGCTTCATTCCGCTCATCATGGGCACGGGTTGCAACGTGCCTGCCGTGCAGGCCACGCGCACCATCGAGAGTCGCACCGACCGCTTCATCACGATTCTCGTGAGCCCCCTGGTGTCCTGCAGCGCCCGCCTCCAGGTTTACATTCTCATCGCCGGGACCTTCTTTCCCCCGCTCCAGGCGGCCTTCGCCATCATCGCCATGCATTTCCTGGGCTTTGGCCTCGCCATGCTGGTGGGCAAGGTGCTGCGCCTGACCCTCTTTCGGGGTGAGAACGCCCCCTTCGTGATGGAACTGCCTCCCTACCGCCTACCGGTGATGAAGAGCACCCTCATCCATATGTGGGAGAAGGGTCGGGTCTTCCTCTCCCGCGCAGGCACGGTGATTCTGGCGGGCGCCACGCTGGTCTGGTTCCTCTCGCACTACCCAGGGATCGCCAACCGCCAGTGGACTGCCGAACGGCAGATCCAGGAAGAAACCATCCGAGCCCAAAAGCTCCCGCCTGCCGAGGCCGCGGAGAAACTCGAAGCCCTGCAATTGGCCCACGAGAGCAAGGTCATGAATTCCAGTCTGGCGGCGCGGTTCGGCAAGACGCTGCAGCCGGCCCTGGCCCCGATCCTGGACCCCGACCACAACCGACCGGAAGCCTGGAAGGACGGCGTGGCCCTGACGGCAGGCTTTGTCGCCAAGGAGATCGTGGTCGGCACCATGGCCGTAGTGCATCAGGCCCGGGCCGAAAAACCCGAGGAAGGGGCCGTGCTGAGCCCGCTCCAGGAGACCCTGCGCCGACATTCGGGCATGACCCCGCTCACGGCCCTCGCCTTCATGGTATTCACGCTCATCTACACGCCCTGCCTGGGCACGGTGGGCATGATCCTCAAGGAGACCCGGAGCTGGGCCTGGACGACCTTCTCCGTTGCCTATGGCCTGGGACTGGGGTGGCTCCTGGCCTTTGGCACCGTATTCTTCGGCCGAATGCTCGGCTTCAGGTGACCCGACATGGAAATCCAGACCTGGATCGTTCTGACAGCCGTGGTGGCCTCCGTGGGCTATTTCGTGTGGTCCGCCGTGGCCGAGTTCCGAGGTGCGGGTAAATGCGCCTCGGGATGCGGCTCCTGCGGGGCCAAGACCTGCCCCGTGAAACAGCTAGAGCGACGTCTGGCCCGAAGAGCCTGAACCCGGCCCGCTCGGGGCACGATCATCGTCCTTGATTTCTCCGGCTTCCAGCATGTTGGTGATGAAGCGCTGGAGTTCGTCGTCCCCGAGGATGCCGCGCCGCTGAAGCATTTTGATGAGCCCGAAGACGAGGGTTCGGGTCTGGAAGGTTTCGAGGCGGCGGGCCTGCTGCCCGCCCGCCGAGCGGGAGTGGATGACCATCGGGGAATCCACCATCAACCGGGCCGGAGGCACAGGGGAGTCCAGGGTCTCCACGGGATCGGCGGCGAAGAAGGCGAAGGGGTTGGGCGCCGCGGGAGGGGGCGGCTCCGCGGGCTTGTCGTCGAAGAAGGGATCCCTCGCGTACTTGGAGGCCACGGGGGGATGGAGAGCCCCAGGATCGAGATTCAACGAATGCTCGAGAGAAATGGGGAGCGATTCCTCCTGATGGGAGACGCCCACCTCGATGGGGCCGCCGCCCGGCACGTCGAGCTTGCGGTACTGTTCGGGAATGGCCAGCTTCAATGCGGAGTAGGACACAACCACGGGTTCGATATTCAGCCCTGAGGCGAAACGGGCGCTGTCCACCGCATTGAGATCCGAGGGATCGGCCATGGCCAGTACCAGCGACTTGGGCTCCTTGATGCTGACGGGCAGCACATTCAACTGGTCCGCGAGACGCCTGGGGATCCGCTTGAGCACCTCTGCAGGCACATCCAGGGCCCGGAGGTCCAGCCTGGGCACTCCGGTCTGGTGGGCCAGGAAATCCATCAGGACGTCCTCGCTCACGAATCCGAGGGCCACGAGGTTGCCGCCCATCCGCCCTCCAGCGATCCGCTGATGGCGGAGCGCCTCCTGAAGCTGGGCGGAATTGATAAGCCCGGCATCGACGAGCAGTTCTCCGAGTTTCTTGTTCTCCGGGGACATGGGGTAAGAACCTTTCTGCATTAGGATTGGAAGAAGTCTACATTTAACATCGGCCAGGCGCCAGAACCTAAGGATGCACCATGGATCCCTCGTCTGAAGCTCTGATGAGATCTTCTCTTCACGATCTGGCCAACGTCCTGTCGGGAATCCGCGGGATCCTTGAGCTCAGCGATCCCCATCAGCCGCTCTCCCCCCGGGACCAGGCCCGCCTTGATGCCGTTGTTTCTGACGGAATGATCGTTCTCGAGCGCTCCCGGCATCTGGCCATGGGCACCCTGCCGGAATCCATGGTGGAGTCGGGGCCGGACTGGCGACACCAGCTTCTGGAGCAACTGAAGCCCCTCGGCATCCTGTTTCGTCGGCGCTTCGACGTCCGAACCACGGGCGAGCCCGGCGACGACCGCTGGCAGGGCGAGCTGCTCCGGAGCTATGTCCTGGCGCTAACGCGACAGATCCTTCCTTACACCCAGGCCGAATGCCTGGAGATTCACACCAGTGCCGATCCGAGAGAGTGGCGGTTGCGGTGGCCCCAGGCCTCCGTCATCCCCGAGAGCCTGCGGCCAGAGATGGAGACCCGGCCCCGCGATATCAGCGCGCGGTGGGCTCAGCAGGCCGGAATCGCCCTCAATGCAACCCTCTCGGTAGACCCGGAGGGCCTCCTGGTGAGGATTCCCAGATTCTGAGGCCCGGGAAGGGTTCCTGCGATCCTGGCGCCATGGATACCCGCCGCTTCAAGGCCATGAAAAACGCGCTGGAGGCCCTTGAGGTTCGTTACAACGAACCCAGGGCCCTCGATCTGGATCCCCTCAGCATTCCACTGAGCTACATAGACCCCTGGGACCGGGAGGTGGCGGCCTGGGTCGCGGCCCACCTGGCCTACGGCCGCGTCGCCCCCATGCTCAGAGCGATCCGAGGCGCCCTGGCGCCCCTGGGGCCCTCCCCGAGCCAATGGCTCCGCGAGAAGAGTTCGGCCCAGGCCCGAAACCTTCTCGCGGACGCGCTGGGGGGATGGGTATGGCGATTCCACACGGCCGGAGACATGGCCGAGTGGCTGCTCACCTGGAAACATCTGGACGGCGAGACCCGGAATCGGGGCCTGGAGGCTCACCTCCTGCCCGCTACGGGTCAATCCGCCGAGGAGGCCCTTTCCGCGCTGGTGCAGCGGCTGCGAAGCGAGCTTCCGGCCAACTACGGCATTCGCTTTTCCCTGCCTGACCCCAGGGAGGGCTCGGCCTGCAAACGCTGGCGTATGTTCCTACGGTGGATGGTGCGGGAGGGCTGGCCCGATCTCGGCCAGTGGCGAGCCTACCCCCGCGAGGCGCTGATGATCCCCCTCGACACCCATGTCGCCCGCACGGCCCGACTCATCGGCCTCAGCCAGCGGAGCACCGCCGATGGCCGCATGGCCCAGGAGATCACCGATTTCCTAAGGCTGATCGATCCCTCCGACCCCCTGAGGTTCGACTTCGCGCTTTCTCACCTGGGCATCCTGGGGGATTGTCCGGGGGTGCGCACCCTTCCCGCCTGCATGGCCTGCCCGCTGGTCACCCTGTGCGGATCAGGAGTGACAAAACGCAAAACCAAGCCTCCTCCTTTGCCTTGACGGGCGAGGAGCCCCTACACTTGGAGAGGTTGCCCGGAGAGTGCGCGCCTTTCTCGAAGGCAATGCGCTGGGCGGGCCGATGGCTCACTCACCCCAAGCAAAAGTCCCTCAGAAGGGCCCCCGACGCCGTTTTTGACCAGCTCCAAGGAGACTCCACATGATCATCCTGACCCTGAACGCGGGATCCAGTTCCCTGAAGTTCAACGTCATCAACATGGCGACCGAGACATCTCTGGCCGAGGGCATTGCCGAGCGCATCGGGATCAAGGAAGGGTTCGTCCGCTGGAGCATCCAGGGCGAGAAGGGCCGTCTGGAAGTGGACATGAAGGACCACAAACAGGCCCTGGGCCACATCATGGAGAAACTCCACGAAACCGTGCTCAAGGGCGAGGACGTCGCGGCTGTGGGCCATCGCGTGGCCCACGGCGGCCCCAACTTCGGCGATCCCATGGTCGTCACGCCCGAAGTCCTCAAGGAGATCGAGGAGCTGGCCTTCTACGCGCCCCTGCACAACCCCGCCAACGCCATGGGCATCAAGACCGCCACGGAGATGTTTCCCACCGTGCCTCACGTCGCCGTCTTCGACACGGCTTTCCACCACAGCATGCCCGACTACGCCTACACCTACGGCCTGCCCCACGAGCTGAACGAGAAGCTCGGGCTGCGCCGCTATGGCTTCCATGGCACCAGCCACCGCTATGTGGCGGAGCGCACCGCCAATCTGCTGGGCAAGCCCCTCGAGCGGCTTAAGATCGTCACCTGCCACCTGGGCAACGGCAGCTCTGTCACCGCCGTGGACTGCGGCAAGAGTGTGGACACCAGCATGGGCCTCACGCCCCTGGAAGGTCTCATCATGGGCACCCGCTGCGGCAACGTGGATCCCGGCGCCCTCATCACCTTGATGGAAAAGGAGAACCTCGACGTCAAGGGTCTCAACAACCTGCTCAACAAGCAGTCGGGCCTGCTGGGGCTGTCCGGCATCTCCTCGGATTGCCGCGAAATCGAGGATGCCCTCGGCTCCAACGATCGGGCCCGCCTGACCTACGATGTGCTTTGCTACGGCGTGCTGAAATACGTCGGCTCGTATGCCGCCGCCATGAACGGCCTGGATGCCATCACCTTCACCGCGGGCATCGGCGAGAACGGTCCCGTCCTCCGCTCCTGGGTCTGCAATCGCCTCACCAACCTCCTCGGCGTCAAGCTCGACGAGACCGTCAACAACACCCGCAGGAAGGATGACCGCCTGATCTCCACCCCGGACTCCCGCGTGGCCGTCGCCGTGATCCCCACCAACGAAGAACTGATGATCGCCCGGTATACGGCGAAGTTCCTCTAGTCCAGACCTCCCGTCAGGAACGAGGCCCCTCGCCGGGCCTCGTTTTTTTTTGCCTCCATTCCCCGGCGTCCTCCCGCCATTCACCGATTCCCTCGCGGTCGTGACCGAATGACCGGGACCCTAGCGCCTAAACGGCGCCATCCTTTCCCCCGTAGGTAATTCGTCGACTTGCTCGAGGTCTTTCCAGATCGGGGGATGCCATGAAGAAGCGTTGGTGGATCGTTGGTGCCGCAAGCATGATGCTCGTGGCGGTGCTGGTCGCCGCAGGCAAGGGCGGAAAGCATGGCAAGGGCGGAGACGAGGCCACCCCCTTCCGCCTGGGCAAGATCCAGCAGGAGGATCTCCAAGTCAGCGTGCGCGAAGTGGGTGCGGTGGATCCGGTCACCAAGGTGGACGTCAAGAGCACCGTCAGCGGCAAGATCGTCGGTCTGAGGGTGCGCGAAGGCGCCGTGGTGAAGGCCGGCGAGATGCTGGCGGAGGTCGAGCCGGACGTGAACCAGGCCCAGACCCTCTCCGATGTGAAGGGCAGCCTCTCCCAGGCCCGGGTGAGCTTCAAGAATTCCGAGCGCGATTTCGCCCAGCAGGCCTCGCTGTTCAAGGACGGCCTCATCTCCGAGCAGGCGTATCGTGCGGCCAAGACCACCCGGGATCTCGCGGAGGAAAACTTCAAATCCGCCGAAACGCGATACCAGATTGTTGAGGATCGCGGCATCCCCATCAGCGGGAATGCCACCAGCCAGCGGGCCCGAGTTACTTCTCCCATGGACGGCGTGGTGATCAAGAAGGGCGTCGAACTGGGCGACACTATCACCAGCGGTGTTTCCAGCTTCAACGCGGGCACCGTGGTCTTCACCGTGGCCGATCTCAAGAGCCTCATCATTCGCGTCAACTTGAACGAGGTGGATATCGCCAAGGTGCAGGTGGGTCTGCCGGTGCGGGTGACTCTGGACGCCTATCCCCAGAAGACCTTCACCGGCAAGGTTCGCTTCGTGGCCCCGGCCGCCAAACTGGCGGAAAAGATCAAGGTCTTCGAGGTGGAAGTGGCCCTCGATGAGCTCACGGAAGCCTTCCGCACCGGCATGAGCGCCAACGTGGAGATCCTGGGCGAACGGCGCGCCAAGGCCCTCTCCCTGCCCCTGGAAGCCCTCCATCGCAAGGATGGTCAGACCCTGGCCTACCGACTCAAGAAGGATCTGAAGCCCGAAGATTTCAAGAAGGCCAAGGCCGGGCTCGACGGTCGCGGCAAGTTCACCTGGCTCTCGGAGCATTGGAAGGAATATTTCGAACCCGTGCCCGTCCAGGCCGGGCTAGCCACCCTGGAGCGCGTGGAAGTGATCTCGGGCCTCAACGTGGGCGACCAGGTCTGCCTGGAGGATCCCACCCGAAAGAAGGTCGAGAAGGACGAGGACATGTAGGGCCAGATGCTGTCAGGGGGGACCGCCCGGCTCAGCTATCGCTTCGCCTCTGCGTCCCCCCTGGCCCCCGCACCGCAGTCGGGCAGAGCCCGCCTTCGCTGCCTGTCCCCCTCCCTCGCAAGCCCTCCAAAAAGTTCTGAGGACCCCATGCGCCCCGTCATCCAGACCCACGCCATCACCAAGACCTTCGGCAGCAACGGCACTGCGGTTCACGCCCTGCGGGGCATCGACCTGGAGGTAGAGCCCGGAGAATTCCTGGCCCTCATCGGCCCCAGCGGTTCCGGCAAGTCCACCCTCATGGCCATTCTCGGCTGCCTGGATCGGCCCACCTCGGGCACCTACACCCTGGACGGCGTCGAGGTCCAGGGCCTCTCGGGTACCGAACTAGCGGCCATCCGCAATCGCAAGATCGGCTTCGTGTTCCAGGCCTACAATCTTTTGCCGAAGGCCTCCGTGCTGCGCAACGTGGAGCTTCCCCTGCTCTACGGCGGGGTGGGGCGGCGAGAGCGACGCGAGCGGGCCATGCACCTGCTGGAACAGGTGGGCATCCCCGAAAAGGCCACCAAGCTGCCCGGTGAGCTCTCCGGCGGCCAGAAGCAGCGCGTTTCCATCGCCCGCTCGCTCGCCGCAGGCCCCGCCCTGCTGCTGGCGGATGAGCCCACGGGCGCATTGGACTCCAAGACCGGCGCCGAAATTCTCGAGCTGTTCGGACAACTCAACGCCGCAGGCAACACGGTGATTCTCGTGACCCACGATCTTCATATCGCGGCCCAGGCCCACAGGCGGGTCGAGATCTCCGATGGCCTCATCGCCCGAAACGAGACCGCGCCATGAGCCGCGGGATCCTGCTGGAACGCGTGCGGGAGGCCTGGACCGAGATACGCGAAAATCTGGGTCGCGCGGTGCTCCAGAGCCTGGGCGTCATGCTGGGGGTGGCCTCGGTGCTGGGCGGGTTCTCCATCACGGATTCCTTTCGCCAGCGCAGCGAGCAGCTCTACGTGAAGCTCGGCGGACTCGACAAACTCAATGTGCAGAACAGCCCGGTGGCCTCGGAAGGTCAGCCCACAGCCATGCGGGCCGCGAACCTGGGCCTGCGGCAGGAGGATCGGGACGACTCCGAACACATCAATCCCCAGGATGTGCAGGGCGTCTCCATGGTCAAAGGTCTCCGGGCCCGGGTGCGCTCGGCCTATGCAGATCAGGAGCGTCCCGTGAGTGGCATCGGCGGCGATTTCCTGGCCATGGGCGGCTATGAAGTGGCCCAGGGCCGGGCCATCTCCGCCCAGGATCTGGCGAATGCCGCGCCGGTTGCGCTTCTCGGCAGCGAGGCCGCCCAGACTTACTTCCCCGAGGGCAACGCGGTGGGAGCCACCATGCGGGTGGGCGATACGCCGGTGCAGATCATCGGCGTCCTGGACGAGCGCTTCTTCCGGTTCAGCAAGGTGGAAGGGCGACGCAACATGTTCTGGCGCCAGAATCGCCTGATCGCGGTGCCTTCGAGTCTCGTCCAGCGGCGACTCCAGGGCGATGTGCATGCGCGACTGGACCGCATCACCTACCGACTGCCCAAGATCGACGCCATGCCCGCCTTCACCCAGGCCCTCCAGGGCATCCTCAAGCCCAACCACCGCCTGGAAGAGGATTTCCGCCTCGACGATGTGCAGGCCCGCATCCGCAAGCGGGATAACAACGGCGACGCCTACAACATCATCTTCCTGCTGAGTGGCGTGCTCGCGCTCCTGGGCGGCGGCCTGGTCAACGTGAACATCCAGTTGGCGGGCCTCAAGGAGCGAGTTCGCGAGGTGGGCATCAAGATGGCCATCGGCGCCCCCGGCAAGGAAATTTTCAAGGGCTTCATGACGGAAGCCCTCCTGCTCACGGCCCTAGGGGGTTGCGTGGGGCTTGGGCTCGGCATCGTGTTCTCCTGGGGCATCACCCAGGTGCTGGGCGTCCCCCTGGCCATGAGCCCTGCCAGCTTCCTTTGGGCGTATTTCTTGGCCGCCGTCTTTGGCTTCCTGTTTGCGCTCTACCCGGCCTGGAAGGCCTCCAAGCTGTCTCCTATGGAGGCACTGCACTATGAGTGATGGTTTCGGCTCCTTCCGGCCTGATTCGCTCCCTGTGGGGCCCCGCTCCGCACGCTCCACTGGAGCGTGCTCCGCGACCCACATGGTCGCGACCAATGGAGGCCCTTCACTATGAATAGCGAAGAAGTCCTCCCCCTGGCTCTGCCCACTGCCTTCAGTCAATCGCGCTTCGCCTGGGCCGGGCTGCTCTGGGAAGTCGTGCTCAGCGGCCTCAGGGAGCTCTGGTCCCACAAGCTGCGCTCTCTGCTCACACTGACGCTGCTCACCCTGGGCGTCTTCGCCCTGGTGGTCATGACCAGCGTGATGGACGGCGTAGTGGACAAGGTCTCCATGGGCTTCAAGGGCCTGTCCTTCGACGGCACCATCCAGCTCAGCCAGAAGGCTCCGGAAACCACCGAGGAGCAGAAACGTTTCGCCATGAGTCCCGGCCTGCGCTACGAGGACCTCACTCGCCTCACCACGCCCCACCCCGCCGTGAAGGCCTTCCTCCCCCGGGCCACCAAGAATGCCCGCATCCGTATCGGGTCCGGCATCGAACGCACCTTCGCCACGGGCGTCACGCCCGAGTACTTCCCCTGGCAGAACCGCCCCATCGCCAGCGGCCGGGCCCTCACCGAGGATGATGCGCGACGCCGCAGCGCGGTGGCGGTGTTGGGCGGCAGCCTCGCCTCCAAGCTCTTTGGCGGCACCGATCCCGTGGGCCGCAGCATCACGGTGGACGGCCAGAGCTTCCAGGTCATCGGCGTGCTGGCTCCGCTCCAGGTCATGAGCGATGATACGTGGCTGGACGCCAACGGCCTGCTCATGCCCATCGAGGCCTACATGGACCGCATGGACCCCAAGCACGCCCTGGACCGCCTCTACGTCAAGATGGCCCACAAGGAAGATCTGAACGAGGTGACCTCGGCTCTGCTCGCCCGGGCCAAGCAGGCCCACCATGGCATCGATGATGTGGAGACCACGGACCTGGCCGCCGAACTGGTGCGCGCCTATCAGCAGTTCGAGGATCAGATCTGGGGCTGGAAGGTGGTGCTCCAGAGCCTGGCCGCCACGGTGCTGCTGGTGGGTGGCGTGGGCGTGCTCAGTGTGATGCTCATCTCCTTCTCCGACCGCCGCTACGAGATCGGTCTGCGCAAGGCCATGGGCGCCACCGACCAGCAGATCTTCGTGCAGTTCCTGCTGGAAGCCATCGTGCTCGCGGCCCTTGGGGCGCTCGCAGGCACCGTGGCGGGCTCGTTCCTGTGCCGGGTGCTTTCCTCCAGTTTCCCCTGGGGCCTGGTGGTGAACACCTACGGCCTGGTCATGGCCTGGATCGTGGCCCTTGGCCTGGCGGTGCTCTTCGGGCTCTACCCCGCCTTCCGCGCCATGAGACTGTCGCCCATGGAGGCGATGCGCTGACCCCTCACCCCGGGTCCGTTTCCCAGTTCAAGAGCTCTGCGCCGACCGAGGCCTTCACCTCCAGGTGCCCCTCGCGGACGAGTTCCGCGATCTCCATGGGGAGTCGATCCCTGAGGCTGGCGGCATCGCCCTCCAGCGAGGGGTGGATCCCCACCCAGGCGTCCCGGCCCGCCCTCTTGGCGGCCAGCAGGCAGTGATCGGCCAGATCCACTACGCGCTCCCACTCAAAGAGATCAGCCTGTTCGGGAACAAAGGGCAGGAAGGCAAAGCCCTGGGAGCAGGTCCGGCGGAAGGTCTGCCCCTTCCCCACCTTGAAGGGATTCAGAGCCACCGCCGAGCGGATGCGCTCGACGAGAATGGTCGATTCCCGTCGACTGACATTCCGCGCCACCACCAGGAATTCCTCGCCACCCCAGCGGATCACGGCGTCCGAATCCCGGATGGCGCCGCGCAGAATACCCGCCATCTCCTGGATTACGTGGTCTCCGGCCGTGTGCCCGTACTGGTCGTTCACGGCCTTGAAGTGATCGATGTCCACCATGATGAAGACGATGTCGACATTCTGATCCATGCGTTCCTGGCGGGACAGCTGCGGATTCCGCTGTTCCCGGCGGATCTGGGCGAGGGTGTCGGGCATGGCTACCGAGAGGTATCGCCGATTGTGCAAGCCCGTCAGCGGGTCCGAGAGGCTCTGATTCCGGAGGGCCACATTGGCCGATTCGAGTTCCCGGGTACGCGCCGCCACCATCTGTTCGAGCATCCGGTTGCGCCGCCGGACCGTTCGAATCCTGGATCGAATGAAGAGCCCAAGCACACCGATGCAACCCAGGGCCATGAGCCCGCGGGCCCACCAGGTCTGCCACCAGGCGGGCAGCACCTCGAATCGGAATGAAGATGACGGGCCCCAGGGCCCCTCGCCCACCCGGGCCCGCACTTCGAACTGGTAGTGCCCCGACCCCAGCTTGGGAAACCGCTCGGGAGTGCCGTCGTTCATGTGCCAGTCGGATTCCAGGCCCAGGAGGCGAACCTGGTATCCGAGGATCCCCTCGCGAGAAAAACGCGGAACCGCGAAGCGCACCTCTAAGGTCGTGTTCGGGTACGCCGCAGAAGGTGTTTCTGGCGCTCCGGGGGTGAGGGCCCTTCCTCCCAATCGACAGGTGAGGAGCTCGGTCCTCGGGGCAGGCGGAACCCCGCGATAAGCCTGGGCGCTGAAGTGCGCCAACCCAGAGCTGGTGCCGATCCAGACATCCCCGTTGGCATCCGCCAGGAAGGCCATCGAATTCACGTCATCTCCGGCGAGGCCGTCGCGATGACTGAAGTGGTCCACGGCATCGGAGACAAGGATGACATCCACGCCCCGCCCAGTGCCAAGCCACAGATTGCGGCTGGAATCTTCACCGACCAGATAGATTGTGCGATCCGGTGGGATTCTCGAATCCAGGTGCTCCAGTACCTCGAAGCGCCCGCCTTGGTAGCGGGCCCGACAGACGCCCATCGGTTCGAAATAGGCCAAGGCCAGGGTTCCATCCTGCAGGGGTCGCACGTAGGAGACGTGGTCGCTCCGGAGCCCATCCCTGGTCGTGAGCCGTTTCCAGCTCCCCTGATCCAATACGGCCAGCCCACGCTCACCGCAGGCCCAGATCCTGCCGGAGTCGTCCACCCGGACGTCCTCGAAGCGTTCCCGCGAATCTCCGCCGAGGACCTCCTCCCGGCGGAAATGCCAGCGGCCCTTGATGGATTCCCCTACCAGCAGGCCGCTCCCGTCCGTGGCCACCCAGAGGCGATCATCCGGCCCCACGGCCAGACGGAAGATCCGACCATTGGACTCGAGCCCGGATTCAGGCCCGAACTTCTCCACCTTCCTGCGGCGAGGATCCCAGCGCAGGACCACTGGCGAACCCGCCAGGAAGAGGCTGCCATCCCGCCCCTGGACCGCGGATCGCACTTGGTAGGCCTCGGTTCCCGGAACCAAGGACCAGCCGCCGCCCGAGGCCTGGGCCAGCCCTCGATTCGTCCCCGCGAAGAGCTGCCCCTGGGCGTCTCTGAATACACACCAGACCACCTCGCTGGGCAGCCCCTGATCCACGCCATAAATTTCCCACAGGCCGCCGCCCGGGATGCGCTGAACCCCCAGGCCCCCGAGCCACAGCGCCTCATCGGAATCCAGCATCACCGCCGAGATCAACCGGGAGGGCAGGCCTTCCCGGCTTCCCAACCGCCTCGGTACACCGTTCTCCAGGACCATGACCCCGCGCTCCGTCGGCACCCAGACGTTTCCCTTGCGGTCGGCGAAGAGACGGCCCTGCTGTCCGCCCGGCGCCAGCAGATCCCTGGCTTCACGAAAGGTGCCACCGGCACAATCGGCCACCCAGAGCGCCTTCTGGGTGCGCGCCCAGAGGCACCTGCGGCCATCCACAGCCAAGGCGTCGATGCGGTCTCTCGCCATGGCGGCATCCAGATCCAGGGGCGCCCAGGTTTCCGCAGCCCACCTGTGAACCATGGCACCCGTGGGCCCCCAAGAGGCCACCCAGACTTCGTGAGAGTCGGTTCGGCCCCAGATGGCCGTGACGCTGCCGCCTGGCCAATCGGCCACCCGACGAAATCGATCCCCGGAGGCCACTTCGAAAAACCCACCGTCCGTTCCGACCAGGAGCCTGCCTCCCGGCCCCAGGCCGAGGGCGCGGATGGCACCGGGCTCGAGGCCCCGCTCCTTGGAGACCGCCGTGAATCCAAGGCCATTCCAGAACGCGAGCCCCTTGGGCGTACCGACCCACAGCGCCCCATCGGGGGTCGCCACGGCATGCTCGATGGTCGAGGACGGGAGACCATCGCTCCGGCCATAACCAAGAAACTCACGGCCCGAGAATCGGTAGAGACCGTCCTCCGTGCCCACCCATACGAACCCCAGCGAATCCTGGGCCAGGCAATGAACGCTGAGATTGCCCAGACCCTGCTCGAGTCCATAGCTGCGAACCACCTGTCGGCCGGGACCAATCTGAGGCAGGGCGCCTGCCCATACGCCTCCGGCGGCAATTAGAGCCACCAGCAGCCAGAGCGTTCGCAACAAGCATTTCTTCATAACGGATATCGTTCACCGGATAGTCACTATCCTACCGGCGAAAGCCACAATTGGTCCCTGTCTGACCCAATAGGAAGAAAAGGTTTATTCTTTCAAATTCCAATCCAGCCCTAAGGGATCGGCGAGAGAGGTCGTCACGGCGAGTTCGCCCGTAGCCAAGAGCTTCGGAATCTCCAGGGGCAGGGCCTGCTGGATGTGGGTGGCCTCACCTTCCACCGAGGGGAACAACCCCACCCAGGCGTTCCGCCCCCCTCGCTTGGCGGCGAAGAGGCAGTGGTCGGCGATATCCAAGACCTGTTCCCAGGGCAGGAGGTTGGGATTCTCGGGCACGAAGGGGTAGTAGGTGAACCCGATGGAGCAGGTACGCCGCAGGCGGGTGCCGTCCTCCAGCAGGAAATCGTGCGCCTCCATCTGGGTGCGAATCCGTTCCGCCAGAATCGCCGTATCCCGCCGCGCCGCATTCCGGGCGATCACCAGGAACTCCTCGCCCCCCCACCGGACCACCGTGTCCGAATCCCGCATGGCGTTCTGGAGGATCTCTGCGACCTGCTGAAGCACCTGGTCGCCGGCGGCATGCCCGAAATGGTCATTCACGAATTTGAAATGGTCGATATCCACCATCAAGAAGATGAGATCGATGTTGAGCGTGAGCCGGTCGTTCCGGTTGGCCACGATATCCCGATGAACGCGATGCACCTGGGCCACGTCCTCGGGCATGCAGACGCCGAGGTAGCGCCGGTTCCGCAGTCCCGTAAGGGGATCCGTGAGGCTCTGGTTCTTCAGCGCCTCATTCGCGCGCTCGAGTTCTCTGGCCTTGGCCTCCACTTCGCGGGTGCGGGCGGCCACCATTTCCTCGAGCATGCGGTTGCGTCGGTGCAGCATGTCCACGCGCCAGCGGACAACCAGCAGGACCCCGCCCGCGCCGCCCAGAAACAGCAGTGTGCGGAACCACCAGGTCTCCCACCAGGCGGGCAGCACCTCGAACTCGTAGGAGGAAATGGGCCCCCATTCTCCCTGCGCGATGCGGGAACGCGCATCGAAACGGTACTTGCCATGGGGCAGTGCCGGGTACCGCTCTTCCAGGGTGTCCGAGAAATGCCATTCCGGCTCCAGGCCTTCGAGGCGCACCTGGCAGCGGACACTGCCTTCCCGGATGAAACTTAGGCTCGCGAACTTCACGGAAAAGGTGTTGGACCCGTGCGGTACCTGGATGCGCTGGGAGGAGAACACGGGCACCCGCTCTTTTCCCAGACGGCATTCGAGGATGACGGTGGAGGGATGCGTGGGTGGGCCCTTGTAGAGGGAGGCATCGAATCGCGCCAGCCCGCCGCTGGTACCGATCCACACATCACCATTGGGCTCTGGCAAGAGGGCCATGGAATTGAGGTCTTCGCTGACCAGGCCCTCACCAGGCCCGAAATGCTCCACTCGCCCATCGTGAGCCAGCATGTCGAGCCCCTGCCCCGTGCCGATCCACAGATTGCCTTTGACGTCTTCGGTAAAGGAGAACGTGGCCTTGTCCGGGGGAACGATTCCGTCGAGATGCTCCAGGACCTTGAAGGCGCCCCCGGAGTAGGTGGCCCGGGCGATCCCGAAGGGCTCGAAATAGGTAAAGAGAAGCTCGCCCTTCCGGGTGCCGCGGATGTAGTTGGCGTGATCACTGCGGAGCCCATCCTTCTTGGTGAACCGTCGCCAGGTCTGACCATCCCACATGGCCAGCCCCTTTTCTCCCGGCGCCCAGAGCCTTCCGGCGCCATCCACGAAAAGATCGGCGAAACGTTCAGTGGGGGTTCCCTCGGGGATGGTCTGGCGTTCGAAGCGCCAATTGTCCCCGCGTCCAGTCCCCTTCAGGAGACCACCGCCATCGGTGGCCACCCACAGCGCTCCTTGGGGATCGAAGGCCAGTCGGAAGATCCGCCCGGAGGTCACGACCCCTTCCCCGCTCCCGAACCGTCGGAGACCCCTGCGGGGATCCAGGCGGGTTACTTCCGGCCCACCCCCCAGGTAGAGTGCGCCGTCGGGCCCCTGAATGACGCTGCGAACCTGCGAATTGCTCGTGCCGGGAACCAGCCTCCAGCCCTTGTCATCGGCCTTCGCCAATCCCCCATCCGTGCCCGCGTAGAGGGTCCCAGACCGATCCCTGAACACGCACCAGACAACTTCGTTGGGCAGCCCATGTTCCGCGGCGTAGGCCTTGAAAACGCCTCCGCCCTGCAGGCGGAAGACCGCGCCGCCGGCGACCCACAATGACCCCTCCCGGTCCTCCATCACGGCCCGCAGGATTTTCCCCGGCAGGCCCTCCACGGGGCCGAGCCGACGCCATTCGTTTCCTTCCTTGCAGTAGAGGCCCCGGTCGGTCGTCACCCAGAGGCGACCACGGGGATCAACGTAGAGGTGACCCTTCTGCCGCGCTGCGGGCAGCTTCTCTCGCGATAATTCCAAAAGGCCCTCCCCGGAAGGCATGCTCCAGAGATGGTTGAGGGAGCGGGCCCACACCGTACCTCGCCCGTCCACGGCCAGCGCGTCGATCCGATCCGGCCCCAGCTCCTTTCCGCCCGGGAAGGCACGCCAGCCCCCTCGATCCCATCGCAGGATCGTGGCCCTGGAATCCCGCCAGGAGGCCACCCAGATGGCGCCGCTGCCCCGCTGACTCCCCATCGCCGTCACCGCGCCTCCCACCCATCCGGGCACGGGCTGGAAGCGGCCATCAGGAAGCCTTTGGAACAGGCCTTCATTCATGCCCACCCAGAGCTGGCCATCGGGCCCGTCCTTCAGGGCAGTCACCTGCTTGCCGGGAAGGCCCGATTCACTTCCCACCGCCTGGAAGTGGTCGTCCCGAGGGCGGCACAGGCCGTTGTAGGTCCCTACCCAGAGATTTCCCTGGGGATCGACGTGGAGATTGTCCACGAAGGCCGAAGGCAGGCCCTGTTTCAGCCCGAACACCCGGAAGCGCTGGCCGTCGAAACGGTAGAGGCCATCCTCGGTGCCGACCCAGACGAACCCGGTGCCATCCTGGGCGAGCGCCCAGGGTGACTGGTTCCCCAGGCCGTGGTCCGCGCCGTAGGTCTTGAAGGAGAGGCGGTCCGGCGGAAGGCTTCCCGCGTTCAACCCGCGGCCCCCTGCCGGGATAAGCGCCAGCATCGTGAGCCAGGCCAGGGACCTGAAAATCCGACTGAGCATCATCGTTCGAGAACCCCAGGCATGGGTGGATATCTGCTTCAGCCTAGCGACCCTCCCCAAAAAAGAGCAGCGGATTCGTTGTATTCCATCGGACTCGTGACAGATTTTTCTTCTGGGCTTGGACGAAGCGAGTTCAGCCGCTAATCTTATACATTGGGCACGAAAATGCCTCTAACAGGAGAAGCGACAACCCATGAGTAAACGCGGTCTCGGAAGTCTGGCGGATCTGGCAAAAATCCTCGAGGAAGCCACCAATCCTGAATCCGCTGTCCGCGAGGACCGCAAAGAAAGCAAACCCAAGGTGCTGGCCGCACGCAAGACGGGCCGCAGCGCCGACCTGCGCAGCATCGACCCGAAGCGCAAGGCCTGGTATCAGAAACGCCTGCGCGAACAGTCCGATAAGACGGACGTTCCCCGGGTCGATCTTCCGGCCATGGAACCCGCCGTGAAGCCAGCCATGACCAAGGCCGTCGCCTCTCGCGTCGGCGTGGGCCTCCTGGAGACCCTGGCCGCCGCCAAGGACAACAAGACCAAGACCGAAGGCAAGGGCAAGGTTGAGGCTTGGCGCCGCAAGCCCGGAGATCCGATTTTCTAGCAGGCATCCCGCGCGGATATAAGAAGAGGGCCCTTCTGATGGGAAGGGCCCTCTTCTTATACCCGCTGCGCGTTAAGCCGGGATCGGGTGAGCCTCGTGGAGGCGGTGCCCGAAGACCGGACGCGCCTGGATGATGTCGCCGGCTTCGCTCCAGGCCCAGGCATCGGTCTCGGAGAGCAGGGCCTTGACCATGGCCACGTGCAGCGCATGACCGGCGGCATGGGCCTCCACGAGCCCGAGCAGGGGCGCGCCCAGCAGGGCCAGATCGCCCACCAAGTCGAGCATCTTGTGCCGCACAGCCTCGTCCTCGAAACGAAGCGCCTCATTGAGGGGCCCCTTGGCCGAGAACACGACGGCGTTGTCCAGACTTCCCCCCTGGGCCAGCCCGCGGGAGCGCATGAATTCGATGTCCTGTTCCATGCAGAAGGTCCGCGCCGAGGCCAGTTCCCGACGGAACTTCTCTGGCTCCAGGCTGAGCTCGCGGCTCTGCCGACCGATCGCGGGATGGTCGAAATCGATGGTGTAGCGGAGGCGAAGGCCCGCGAAGGGAGAAATGCGCATCCACTTGGCGCCCTGGACCACTTCCACAGGCTTCAGGACCTTGATGAAGCGTCGAGCGCCAGGAAGCCTGCGGGTGCCGGCAGCGGCGAGGGCTTCGACCCACGGGGCAGCGCTCCCGTCCAGGATCGGAAGCTCTTCGCTATCCACCTCGATGATCGCGTGCTCAATCTCCAGGCCCGCAAGGGCCGCAAGCAGATGCTCGACCGTACCAAAGCGCAGGCCATCCTTGACCAGCGTGGTGGCAAGGCTCAGATCGCCGACCAGATCCGCCTTGGCGGGAATCTCGATCCCGGAGGGCCCGTGGAGAAACCGCAGGCCCGAGGCCTGCGCCACCGGCCGGATCGTGACCGTGCAGGGGCGGTTGGAATGGAGCCCCCGCCCGGTCACGGTGACCGGGTTTCGAAGGGTCTGGGGATGGCAGCTTCGGGGCATAGTGGCCTCGAAATCCCTTAAGCAATCCTTGGGCCATGTTGCATGACATTCCTTTGCAACATTTAAACCCTTAAACCGACCCGATTCTATGTGTCAATCCTGCTACGGCTGTGGTTCTCGCGGGGAGAACCGGTACCAATCCTCGGGGGTCGTCAGCTTCAGGTTCGAGGCCGGAGCGGGGATCACCTTTACCCGCAATCCCATCGCTTCCAGCAGAGAGGCATCATCCGTGCCCGTGAAGCCGCATTCGGATGCCCATGCGAAGGCTCGCCGCCAAGTGGCAAGACGCGCCACCTGGGGGGTCTGGGCCCGAAAGATCTGGTCCCTGGGTTCCGTGGCCAGCACGATTCCATCGGCGTCCACCCGCTTGAGCGTGTCCGTTGAGGCCTCCGCGAGGAGCGAGCCATCCGCGTACGCCAGGGCCGAGAGGGCGTCCCAGGTCGGAGCCTGAGGCGGAAAGGGCCTCACCGCATCGTGGATCATGACGGAAAGATCGGGGTGATTCGGCAGCAGGGCCAAGGCGGTCGCCACCGACGCCTGGCGGGAGGCGCCCCCCACGGTCACCCAGGTGGGGACACCGAAGGCCCAGCTCTCCACCTCCGCCACCCGATCCTCGGGCACAGAGAAGGCGATGCCCGCTAGGGGCGGCATCCCGGGCGCGAGAAATGCCTGGGCCGTGGCGCGAAGGAGAGGCACACCCCCCCAATCCCGGAATTGCTTGGGCGTGCCTCCGCCCATCCGGAGCCCTTGGCCACCGGCGGGAATAAGCAGGTAGGATCTAGCGTCGTCGCGTGATGAAGGGCTCGACACCACGATCTCCAAAGCGCTTGGCGATTTCCTCGGCGGTCCTCTGGGCATCTTCGAGACGCGCGAAGGAGCCGACCCGGACACGTTTCACCTCGCGCCCCCTGGAATGCGCCTCCTGCAGGCTCACCTCTCCAAAGGAGGCCTCCAGGGCTCGGCTGAGCCGCTCGATGTTGGCGGGGTCCCCGAGGGCGGCCACCTGGATGGTGTAGGGATCTTCCTGGTCACCCAAGGCATCAACACTCGCGGGGCTGCCGTCGGCATTGATGGCCCGCAGCTGGATCCGCGCGACCCCTTTGGCCATGAACCCGAGCTCCCGGGCGCCCTGGCGAGAGACATCCAGAACCCGGCCCCGCGTGAAGGGACCCCGATCATTCACCCGGAGGACCGCCTTCTTCCCGCTTTCCAGGTTTTCCACCTCGACATAGCTACCCAGGGGCAGGGTTCGATGGGCACAGGTAAGGCGGTCAGGGTCGAAGGCTTCGCCGCTGGCCGTGGGCTTGCCGGCAAATCCGTCCTCCTCACTACCGTACCAGCTGGCCTCGCCCAACTCGGAATAACCGGTCTGTCCAGGTTCCTCCGTTGATCGGGAAGCAGCGAAGCCTAAAGCTCGCCCCTCGACCCGAGCACGGGTGCAGTGGATCGTGAAGAGCAGCATGACCACCGCCGCCGAAAACCGGGTGAGGCTGCGGACCCTTCTCAGCAGACCGCCGTGGATGAGCGCTCTCTCCAGTTCAATCACCGGCTGGAACTGCACCTGGATGTCTTCGATCCAGATGTTGAAGGCTCGGCTCCAGTTCTGGGTGGAAAGCGGATTGAACTCCATGATGCTCCAGAAAGATCGTGGTCAGTCTGACCTTATCCGGCCAGTATACCCAATCTTTCCGAAATGTAAACCCTTGATGCCAGCCGTCTCCATAGCGAAAGGCCTACGCCGTTCAACACTTTAGCAATCCTTGACAGATTGCTACCCAGAACGGGCTTATTGTTTGATCTCTATGTCCCCAATTTTGAAGGGTTTGGGCCGATTGCCCTCCGAACGGAACGGGGCCGGTAATTTCCGGATCGCCTTCTCTGCTGCCGCCCGATTGGGATAGTGCCCCGCGAAGACCTGGAAGCAGCCCCGGCCATCCCGCAGCGCCAGGGGCAACACCCAGAGGTCGGGCTTGGCATCCTCGAAGAGGCCGACCGCCCGCCGCAGAGTCTCCGGCTGGCAAGCGATCTCCAGTCGCAGGGTCCACTGGGACTTGGCCAGCTCCTTGAGGTACCTCTCACCTTGGCGCACCGCCAGGGTGACGTCTCCCTTGCGGAGGGCTTCTGCGCGCTCCCCAGGGGAGTGGCCGACTTCCTTGGGGGTGGCGGGCCTGGGCTCCACTTTGGTTTCTGGGGGGGTCACCTTTGTTTCGGGCGCGGGCTCTGGAATCGCCACCTGGGAGGCAGAAGATTCGGCGGCAGCCGGGAGTGGCGTGGGCAACTCCGGGGTCTTCACTGGGGCGACCGGGGCCGCCGAGAGCTGGGGACTGCGCCGTTTCAGCCGACTCCACCCATAGACTCCGCCTGCCACGACGGCAATCAGAGCCAAGACCGCCAGCAGGGGAACCCGATTCTTTCGCGGCAGTTCCTCTTCGAAGTCCGGAACCGCCTCTGGAGCCGCTTCGGGGCCGGTCAGAGTAGAGGGCATGATCGTGACGGCTGGATCGACCTGGGGAACGAAGGGCCCCGACTCCGGGGGCGGCGGAACCTGGATCGGCTCCTGCAGGGGGGGCATCCCCTGGGGGGTGGGCAGGATGGCCTGCCCGGATTCCACGGAAAAGCCAAAGCTGTCGACTTCACCCTCGGGCCCGGGGAGGGGCTGAGCCTCCGGCAGCGAGTCGATGGCCTGGGAGAGATGCTCTAGGTTGGTGGTGGGCTTGGCGGCGGCCTGGATGGAAGAGAAGAGCGAAGGCACCGTTTCGATTTCGGGGGAGGGCAAGAGCCCGGAAAGGGGTTCCGGCTCCGGAGCCAGAGCCAGATCCAGCACGCTCCGGTCCATGGGCGGCATCTCGTGGAGTCGCGCCCACCCCATCTCCCGCAGGAAGAGGGCGAAGGTGCCGAGGCGCAGGGGCTCCGCCAGGGACTCCCGGCTGAGTTCCAGCAGCGTATGGGTGCCATCCAAGAGCGGCGGGAGCTTGGCCAGATCGGCGGGCAGGGTCATCTCCATGAGGCGGCGCCCCTGCAGGACCACCACCTGATTGAGAGGCCCCAACAGCTCGAGCATGGCTTCCCGGTCCTTGAGCCCCAGGAGGCCATTCAACAACAGTTCGGGCGTGTCGAAGGGCAGGCGCACCACATTGGCATCCAGCTCCTTGGCCTCGAAGACCGGCTCGAGGTCGGTGGTCGCCAGGGAAGCCGAGACCACGCGCTCCACCTGGGCCCGAGCCACCTCAAGGAGATCCCGCTGGGTGATGAAGCCCATCTCGATCAGGTTCTTCCCGATGCTGATGCCCTGGCGGAGATTGGCCAAGGCATAGTCCAGTTGGGTCTGGGTGAGTTTGCCCCGCTCCACCAGCAGGTGGGTAAGGCGGTCCATGGGATGGGTGCTCTGGGCAAACACGATGTCGCCCGAGTCGAAATAGACCGTGCGGCTGGGTTCCTGCCCAAGCCTCCAGAGGCCCGTAGCCTTTTCGCGGTGGCGCCGAAAGAGGTCTTGGAGGGCCTTTGCGCTCATTGGACCACCCACCGTTCGAGTTTCAGTTTCCCGGCCCGCACCAGCACGCTGTCGCCGGCGCGCAGATCAACCCGGTGCTGGGCGTCGGAGACCTTCTGCCCATCGAGGCTCACGGCCCCCTGGGCCATGAGGCGTTCGGCCTCCTTGCGGGAAGCGGCCATGCCGCGTTCCACCAGCAGGCGGCTCAAGGGCACCTCCCCGGCGGTGGCAGCCACGGTCACCTCGGGTGCATCGTCCACCTTGCGCTCGGAGAAGCGCCGCACCCAGCGCTCTTCGGCAGCTACGGCCTCGGCCGCCCCGTGGAACTGGGCTACGATCTCCCGGGCCAGGCCCTTCTTAGCATCCATGGGATGACCGGCCTTCATGGCCTCGATCTCGGCGGGCAGCTTGTCGGTGAGGAGCAGGTACCACTCCCACATCAACGCATCGGACACACTCATCGCCTTGCCGAACTGGTCGTCGGCACCCTCGAAGAAACCGATGTAGTTGCCCAACGACTTGGACATCTTCTCCACGCCATCCAGGCCCAACAGCAGTGGTACCGTGAGCACGATCTGGGGCGACTGGCCCAGGGATTCCTGGAGATCCCGGCCCCGCATGAGGTTGAAGAGCTGGTCGTTGCCCCCCAGTTCCACATCGGCCTTCAGCGCCACGGAGTCGTAGGCCTGCACCAGCGGGTAGAGCAGTTCGTGGAAGCTGATGGGCTCACTGGCCGCCATGCGCTTCTGGAAATCGTTGCGCTCCAGCATCTGGGCCACGGTGAATTTCGACGCCAGGCGAATCCAGTCGGGGCCGTGGAGGGGATCCAGCCACTCGCTGTTGAAGCGGATCTCGGTCTTCTCAGGGTCCAGGATCTTGAAGACCTGGACCTTGTAGGTCTCGGCATTGGCATCGATCTCTTCGCGAGTGAGTGCGGGGCGCGTGGCCTTCTTCCCCGTGGGGTCGCCGATCATCGCGGTGAAATCGCCGATCAGGAAAACTACGGTATGCCCCTGTTTCTGGAACTGGGCCATCTTCCGCAGCAGGACGCCATGCCCCAGATGGAGATCGGGAGCCGTGGGATCGAAGCCCGCCTTGACCCGGAGCGGGCGGCCAGTCTTCAATCGCGCCTCGAGAAGCTCTCGGGTGTGGCAGGTGATAGTGCCCTTAAGCAGAAGCTCGAGGGCGTCCGGAACGGAAACAATGCTCATGTGAGCATCTTCCCTGAAAAAGCCCCGATGTGCTACTCCACGCGCAGGTCCGTCAGCTTGCCCGCCTCCATCACAAGGTGCAGGCGCCCCCCCTTGGGAATCTGGTACTCGACCCGGGTCGTGGAATTCCTGGATTCGATATTGAAGTGCCCGCCGCCATGCTTTTCTTCGACCAGATCCCGAATGCTGGGCCGCCGGGCGGGAAACTCACCCAGTTTGTCGCGCCAGCCCTCGGCCGCCTTCAAGAACTCCTCCTCGTTCGGATAGGTGTCCGCCAGGCCCGGATTCGCCAGGTACAGCGCCTTCGTCCCCTGCTCGGTCCTCAGACTGCGAACGGTCTGGTCCATCTGGGCCCAGGCCTGATCGGCCTTCTGGGACACTTTCCCCACCCCCCAGGTAATCGCCCCCACGCAGGTGGCCAGGAGCAGAAGCACCGCCACGCCACATCCCGCGAGCACCTTGCCCCAGATGGGCATGCCTTTTTTCTTGCTTGGGGCCATGCCCCCGTTGTCCCAGCCGCTGTCCACCATGGGAGGGTGCTCCTACAGGAGGTTGCTGGCCAGTTCGGCCATGCGGGAACGCTCACCCTTCATCAGGGTTACGTGCCCCGAGATATCCAGGTGCTTGAAGTGCTCGGCGAGGTAGCTCAGGCCGTTGGTGCTGGCATCCACATAGGGGTTGTCGATCTGGTAGGGATCCCCGGTGAGCACCACCTTGGTGCCTTCCCCCGCCCGCGTGAGGATGGTCTTGATCTCGTGGGGCGTCAGGTTCTGGGCCTCGTCCACGATGATGTACTGGTTGGGAATGCTGCGGCCGCGGATGTAGGTGAGGGGCTCGACGCTCAGGTAGCCACCCTCCTCCAACTGCCCCACGGTCATGCTGGACCGGCGCCGCATCTCGGTGTTGGCCGCGACGATGTAATCCAGGTTGTCGTAGATGGGCTGCATGTAGGGACGGAGCTTTTCCCCGACATCGCCCGGCAAAAAGCCCAAGTCACGGCCCATGGGCATCACGGGGCGACTCACCAGCAGCTTGTTGTACCGCTCGTCGTCCACCACCTGCTGCAGGCCCGCGGCGATGGCCAAAAGCGTCTTGCCCGTGCCGGCCTTGCCCAGCAGCGTCACCACCTGGATGGAATCATCGAGGAGCAGCTCCAGCGCGAACTGCTGTTCGCGATTGCGAGCCTTGATGCCCCAGGGCGGCTGCTCCGTACGCTTGAGGGGATGGATGCGCCCATCGGCGGCATAGAAGCGGCCGACGGCGGTATGGCTCTCGTTGGTGCGGTCCTGCAATGTGACGAACTGATTGGGATGCAGTGGATGGGTTTCCTCGGGCAGCAGACCTCCCTCGTAGACGAGATCCACCTGCACGCCATCCACCTCCCACTGGTCCGTGCCCGTGTAGAGGCCGTCGAGCTCCACCCGGTCCGTGGTGTAATCTTCGGCCTCCAAACGCGCGGCGTCGGCCTTGATTCGCAGGTTGGTGTCCTTGCTGACGAGCACCACCTTTTCCTTGCGCTCCTTGAGCATCGCCAGGGCACAGGCCAGGATCTGATTGTCGGCCTTGTGCTTGTCCAGAGTGGAGAACCCGAGATCCTGCCGGTACGGCGCCACATCCACCTTGAGGATGCCGCCCCCCTCCATGGTGACGCCATCGCTGAGGCTGCCGAGCTTCCTCAGCTTGTCGAGCTGCCGGGAGACGGAGCGAGCATTGCGGCCGATCTCGGTCTGGTCCTTCTTGAAGGTGTCAATTTCCTCGATCACCACGATGGGGATCACGATGTCGTGCTCCTGAAAGCGAAAGATCGCCTGGGGATCATGCAGCAGGACATTGGTGTCGAGAACGAACACCTTCTTGGCGGATGCGACCATGGGGCTCCCCGGTGAAGTGGTGATGGGACGAAGCCTAGCACCACCCCGTGACAGGCGCGAAACACAAGCATCGCGTCACGATGCTACACTACCCCCTCACACAGGAGATGCCCATGCGCTTCCGCCCCATCCTGGCCCTGTCTCTTTCAGCCTGTGCGCTGGTGGCACAGGCGCCCCCCAAGGCCCCTGTCACCCGCAAGCTGGACGTAGTGGACACCTACTTCGGAACCCAGGTTCCCGACCCGTATCGATGGCTGGAGGATGACCACAGTCTGGATACCAAGGCCTGGGTCGAAGCCCAGAACAAGGTCACCGAAGCCTACTTCGCCGGGATTCCCGAGCGCACCCGCATCAAGGAGCGCCTGACTCGGCTCTGGAACTACGAGAAGTTCGGAGCCCCCCGCAAGCACGGCAGCTACTACGTCTACGGCTACAACACCGGCCTGCAGAACCAGTCCGTGCTCTACCTCACGGAAAGGCTCGAGGACAAGGGCCGCGTGCTGCTGGACCCCAACAGCCTCAGCAAGGACGGCACCGTGTCGCTGGCCGGCACGGTCTTCAGCGAGGATGGGAAGTACATGGCCTACGGTCTGTCCAAGGCGGGCGCGGATGTGACCACCTGGAAGATCCGCGAAGTCGCCACGGGGCAGGATCTTCCGGATGCCCTGCCCACGGGCCGGGTGGGCGTGAACGACTGGGCCAAGGATGGCAGCGGCTTTTACTACTCCGCCTATCCGGCGGTGGAGGCCTCCAAGGCCCTGACCGCGGTCTACAAGCACCAGAAGCTCTACTTCCACAAGCTGGGCACCCCTGTGAGCGCCGACACAATCGTCTACGAGCGCCCCGACCAGCCGGACTGGGGCTTCCATTGCAACGTCACAGACGATGGCCGCTTCCTCGTCATCGGCCAGAGCCAGGGTACCGAGCGGCGCAACCGCGTGTTCATCAAAGATCTGACCAAGGCCGATGGCCCCGTGCAGCCCCTCTTCGACAAGTTCGACGGTTCCTACAGCATCCTTGGGAATGACGGCGACACCTTCTATGTGTCCACGGACTTCGAGGCCCCTCGCGGCCGAATCATCGCCGTGAACCGCCTGAATTCCGAACCCAAGGCCTGGAAGGAAATCGTACCCCAGTCCACCAACCGTGACGTGATCGGTGGTGTGAGTCTGCTGGGCAACACCCTGGCCGTCACCTGGCGCATCGATGCCCTCAATACCGTCAAGTTCTACGACCTCAAGGGCAAGTTCCTCAAGACCATCAAGCAGGACCAGATCGGCAACCTCGCGGGCTTCGGCGGTGACCGCAAGGACCAGGATGTCTTCTACACCTTCACGTCCTACAACCTGCCCCCCACCACGTACCGCTACGACCTCAAGCGCGGCAAGACCTCTGTATTCCGCCAGCCCAAGGTAGATGTGAATCCCGGCGACTTCGAGGTGAAGCAGGTCTTCTATCCCAGCAAGGACGGAACGAAGGTGCCCATGTTCCTGGCCCACAAGAAGGGCCTGAAGCTCGATGGCCTCAACCCCACCCTGCTCTACGGCTACGGTGGTTTCAACATCCCCCAGGCGCCCGGCTTCAGCCCCGCCAACCTCGTATGGATGGAGATGGGCGGCGTCTACGCCGTAGCCTGCCTGCGGGGCGGCAACGAATACGGCAAGGATTGGTGGGCCGCCGGCAAGCGGGAAACGAAGCAGAATACTTTTGATGATTTCATCGCCGCCGGGGAATGGCTGATCCAGGAGAAATTCACCTCCACCCCCAAGCTGGCCATCCATGGCGGCTCCAACGGCGGTCTGCTGGTGGGCGCCTGCCTGACTCAGCGCCCCGAGCTCTTCGGCGCCGCCATCCCCGCAGTCGGCGTGCTGGACATGCTGCGCTACCACAAGTTCACCATCGGCTGGATGTGGCAAAGCGACTACATGTCCTCGGATACCAAGGAGGGCTTCGACAACCTCATCAAGTACAGCCCCCTCCACACTCTCAAGTCCGGCATCAAATACCCGGCCACGCTAATCACCACCGGCGACCACGATGACCGCGTGGTGCCCGCCCACAGCCACAAGTTCACCGCCACCCTCCAGGCCGCCCAGACTGGCCCCGCGCCTATCCTCACCCGCATCGAAACCAATGCAGGCCACGGCGCCGGGAAACCCACAGCCAAGACCATCCAGGAGCGCGCAGACATGTGGGCCTTCCTCCTCAAGAACCTGGGCATGACCCTGCCCCCCACCTTCAAGTAGAACCTCCAGGCTTGAGCCCCAGCCGCTCCCCTGGCATACTTTTCGGTCAGGGCCAACTTAGCTCAGTTGGTAGAGCAGCTGATTCGTAATCAGCAGGTCGTAGGTTCGAGTCCTATAGTTGGCTCCAAAAGGAAACGAGGTCCCCCAGGGCCTCGTTTTTTTAGGAAACTCGAGGGTCGAACCTCAGAGGTCTATCCACAATCTTCACAGAGGATTGTGGTACCGTTTTCCCATGCCCCCCCGGAAACCCGCTCGCGCCCGCAAGGATGAGGACCGCGCCCGCGCATTGTTTGACGCTTTTCAGGAAGCGGTTCTCATCCATGATCCAGCCAGTGGCGCCATTCGAGACGCCAATCTCCGTGCCAGTACGCTCTTCGGCTACGACAGGGAAGACCTTCTCGCCCTCCAGCCCGGGGATCTAAGTGTGGGGCTCTCCCCCTATGCACAGGAAGATCTGCTGGAATGGATGCGCAAGGCCGCCGAGGGCACCCCTCAGTGTTTTGAGTGGCTAGCCCAGGATCACCGAGGTCGGATCTTCTGGGTGGAAATGAATCTCCATTTGGTCGTCCTGGATGGCGCCCCTAGATTGCTGTCCACGGTGAGGGACATCGGGGATCGGAAACGAATGGAGTCCGATCATCGAGCCCGCCTTAAACGTGCCGAGGCGCAAAATGCCGCCTTCCTGGCCCTGGCGGAGGCCGGTTCCGACTACCAGCGCGCCCTCGACCTCATCGCCCGCTTTCTGGCCGCCGATATCGGGGATCTCTCTGTGGTCGAACTTCTGGATGATGATGGTCGACTGTTTCCCCGGGCCGTGGATCAGCCTTACCTGGATGGCAAGGATGTGCTGCCTTCCATCGATACCTTGACCCAGGCAACACCGGGAGAATCCGCCCCTGCTCGCGTGGCGGCCTCGGGTCTCCCCCTGCGCCTGGAAGACGTCAAAGGGGCGGGCATCCGGGCCGCGCTCCGACCCGAGTTCCACCCATTTCTCTGGCGCTACAACGTCCACAGCCTGCTTTCGGTGCCCCTGCGTTCGCATGGCATCACCCTGGGCGCGCTCACCCTCGCCAAGGGTTCGGCCAGTCGCCCCTATTCCGAAGAAGACCAGACCATGCTCCAGAATCTGGCCGACCGGGTGGGCCTGTCTCTGACCAATGCCAAGCTCTTTAGCGAGAACGTTGAACAGGCTGAGCAACTCAAGGCCGCCAACGCCGACCTGGAGGCCAGGGTCGCAGCCCGCACTGCGGAACTCGAAGAGCTCAACCTGCGACTCAAGCAGATGGCCGTGGAGGACGCGCTCACGGGCCTGCCCAACCGCCGACGCTTCAACGAGGTGATGGAAGAAGAGATTCGCCGTGCCCGCCGCAGTGGCGAGTCTTTCTCCCTCCTGATGTGCGATGTGGACTTCTTCAAGCGCTACAACGACCACTATGGCCATCAGGGCGGCGACGAGTGCCTGCGGGTCGTCGGCGAGGTGATGCGCGAGGTCTTCAAGCGGGCGGGTGAGCTTCCGGCCCGCTATGGCGGCGAAGAGTTCGCGGTGATCCTGCCTGGCATCAGCGAGGCCCACGCCCTCAAGGCGGCCGAAAAGCTTCTCAAGGCTCTAGCCGACCGCGCCCTTCCCCACGAAAAATCCGACGCGGCTCCCCATGTCACCCTCAGCATCGGCCTTGCCTCTGCCATCGTGAAAGGGACGCGCACCATGGAATGGTTTGTGGCAAAGGCCGATGAGGCGCTGTACCAGTCCAAGAACACTGGGCGCAACCGAGTGACCCTCGCCCTGATCTCGGATTAAAAAGCTGGCGAAGCGGCGGCATACTTGGGCCATAATCCACTCCCCGGTCATCTGGAGGCTTCCATGAAAAAGGCTCTCTACCTCTTCGGCATCGTGGTGGCGGTGCTCGGCTTGGCCGTGGCCATCACTATCGCCTACAACGCCCCCCCCGCCGAGGAGCGTCTCGAGGGCTTCATCTTCATCTCCAATGCCGTGGAGCGCAGTGCCACCATGCTCAAGGCCTGGTCCTTTGCCCTGGGTGGCATCGCCGGCGGCTTGTTCTTCGCGGCCCTCGGGACCATCGTGGACCGGCTCGAAGCCATCCACGAGGCCCTCAAGGCCAAGGCCTGAATCGAGCTCAGCGCCCCAGGAACAACTCCTTCACCGTTCGCCACTCCAGCCGCTCGCGCCCCGGCGCAGCGTTCAGAGCCTTGCGAAGCTGGGCAATCTCCTCCTGGTACCACGCCACAACCGGGGCCCCGATCCGCAGAGAGGGAAGCTCCGCCGCGAGGTCGAGGGGCTGCACCCGCACCACCCAGCCGCGGTCATAGGGGCTCTGAGCCAAACGGTCAGGTTCGGATGCCAGGGTGTCGTTGCCCTGAATTACCGTCCCGCTGATGGGAGCCGTGAACTCAACCTGCTCGGTACCCCGCTTCAGCGTGAAGAGAACCTGGCCCTGGCGGATCTCCCGGTCCAGCTCTGGCAGGATCACCTGCTCCACCGGGCCCAGTGCCTTGCGGGCGAAGTCGTCGATGCCGATGCGAACCTGGCCCCCTGGCTCGATCCGTGCCCAGGTGTGTCCCAGGGCCACAAAGGCGCCGCCGGGAACGCAGTACTCGCTGGCGGAGGCCGTCTCGGCCGCCGAGGGGGCCACGATGCGCACCGTGGGCTGCTGCTGGGCCTCAAGGCGGGCCTGCCGTTTGATAACCAGTCGGCGCACGAATTCAGCCAATTCCTCGGCCGTGAAGGGCTTCTGCACATACTCGCAGGCCCCGTGCTGCATGGTGTCCACCGCCGTCTCGATGGTGCCGTAGCCCGTGATGACCACCACATCCAGATCCGGGCGCAGGTGCTTGACAGCCTTGACGACTTCCACGCCGTCCATTTCGGGCATCTTCAGATCCGTGAATACGAAATCGTAGTCGTGACGCTGGATGAGACCCAGGGCCTCGGGGCCCGATTCCACGGTATCGACATCGAAGCCTTCCAAGACAAGGATGCGACGGAAAGAATCGAGCACCACCGGCTCATCATCCACCGCCAGGATCCGCGCCTTGGGATTGGGCACCTCTACGCGCTTGAGGCTCTTGGCCTCGGCGGTGAAGTCCAGCCGCACGGAGACCCTGAGCACCTCCTCGCGGGCCACGCGTTCCCGCTTTTCCTTCATCCGACGAGCCACTTCCCGGACGAGGAAATCAATGGCAACGAAGGCCACAAACATCAGGATAACGAGCAGGGCAGTCATGGAATCACTCCTCGGGAATGGGTCTTCTAGGAAAGGGTGGGGCTTCCGGTTCCACTGGCCAGAGGCAGGCGGATGATGAACGACGTGCCTCGACCCAACTCGCTTTGAACATCGATAGTACCGCTGTGTCCTTCGATGATGCTCCAGGTTACCGCCAGGCCCAGGCCCGTGCCCCGGGTTCCCTTGGTGGTGAAGAAGGGTTCGAAGAGCCGGGGCAGATCCTCGGGCTGGATCCCGCGCCCATTGTCCTCCACCCGCAGTTCGATCATGCAGCGCTCACCCGCCTTCTCCTGACTCGGCCAAATGGAAGCGTGGCATCCCTTACGGGTACACCAGAGGAAGGGATCGTCGGGGCCCGCCAGCACGCTGAAGGTGGGTGAGCCGCAGGCCTCGCACTTGGACTCGGGGTTCACAAGGGTGCGCCGGCATTCGGGACAGGCGTAGTCTGCGATCACGCCTTCATCCATGGGTTCGGGGAACACATGGTTGTAATGCCCCAGCATCGGATCGAGGTGAACCAGGAACTCCCGCCCCTTGGTAAGGGTCAGGAGGCGCACGGAGGGCAGCCCTCCAATGCGATGGCTGCGATCCAGCAGATCGTGGCCATTGGGACAAGTGGCCTTCCGCAGCGGCACATGGCCACGGGCCGGCAGCACCACAGTACGAGTCTGCACTCGAATCTCTCCGCCTTCCGTTCCCACGGCATCGGCGGCATTCAACAGCAGGTTGACGATCACTTGCTGGATCTGGTTCGCGTCCGCCGAGGCCGCTGGCAGATCCAGCCCAAGGGCCAAGTCGAGCTTGACCTGGTTCAGGCTCAGCTGGTTAGCCAGAACGGCGGTGGCGTGCTGCACGATCTCGTTGAGATCCACAGCCTTTCGCGCCGGTGGGGTGGGCCTCGCGAAATCCAGCAGTTCCCGCACGATCAGGCGGCAGCGCTTGGTCTCGCGCACGATCACATCCAGATCCTCCCGGGCCGAAGGATCACTCTCGAAGCGCTTGGCCAGGAGCGAAGCGTACGTCAGCACGCCCGTCAGCGGGTTGTTGATCTCGTGGGCCACCCCTGCCGCCAGCCGCCCCACGGAAGCCAGCTTGTCCGCCTGGGTGAGCTGGCGCTGGCTCTCGGCAATCTGCTGGGTCATGGCATTGAAGGCACGGGCGAGATCGCCCAGTTCATGCTTGGCGGTGACGGGAATCGTGGTACTCAGGTCCCCCAGGGCCACCCGCTGCGTTCCGGCCACCAGGGCCCGCACGGGCCTCAACACCATGCGGCGGTTGAGCCACCAGAGGATCAGCCCGCTGGAGACGATGGCCAGGGAAGCCAGGCCCAGCATGGTCCAACGACTGCGGGCAATCTCTCGGTCGGCCTCCACCATCGATACATTGATATCCAGCACCCCCAAGACACTCTGGTGGGGGCCATGGGCGTGGCAGGCCGCGGTGTAGCAGGAAGGCTCGTTGGGAATGGGATTGATGATGCCCAGCACCCTAGTGCCATCGGTGCCCGTGAAGATGCGGGACCGCGCGTTGATGTCCAGCTTTTCCAGGGGATGCCCTTCTGCATGGCAGGCGTAGCAAGCCTCGCCCCGGATATCGAGGGTGGTGCCGATCTCCTTTTCGTCGGAGGAGAACATGATTCGCCCCTCCTTGTTGAAGAGACGCACCTTGCGAAGGCCTTCGTGCTGAAGATTGCCGATGCTCTTGATCTGCCGGTGCATGTTGTCCCGGCGGTTCTCCAGCATGTCGAAATGGGTGCTGCGCTTGATGGTCTCGCTGAGCTGGTTGGCTCCCCGCGTCTTCTCGAACACCAACTGGGCCGCATGGGCCTTCATGACCACGAAGGCCATGACGCCGACGACCAGCGCCGTGACGAGGCTGGCCCCAGCGATCAGTCGCGTTCCGATGCGGGTGCGCATGGATCAGTCCGCCTCCTCAGGGGCCCGAACCCGGACCCAGGGGACATTGGGGAACTGAGGCGGCTCGGGTTCAGGAGTAAAAATCGGGAGGTAGCGCGCGAGGATCGTGAAGGCGCTGAAGCCGATCGCCGCGATCCCCAGCGTGATGAGGATCTCCAACACGGAGGGGAAATAGGTTCGCGTGGGCCAACTCTCCAGGCCCGTGATCGCCGTGTTCATCCGGTTGGCGGCGAAACCCGTGAGCACCATCACCGTGGCGATGAAGAGCCCCCGACGGGAGGTCCGAACCCGGTGGAACATCAGCAGGATGAAGGGGATCGCAAAGCCCACCAGGATCTCCACGTAGAAGGCCAGGCTGTGGTACGTCAGGGTCGTCATGTCCCGGTAGGCGCCACGGGTCAGCATGTCCTGAACCCGAACCACCAGATAGACAGCCAGCGCCACGGCGGTCATCTTCGCGAGGTTCCCCAGCAGCCGAGGAGAAAGGAGGTTGCGCCGATTTCGGGAGAGCAGCAGGGATTCGAGAATCACCATGGAGAGCCCCGAAGCGATGCAGGAGATGAAGAACAGCACCGGCAGCAGAGGGGAGTACCAGAGGGCATGGAGTCGATTGGGCACGATCAGGTAGAGCGAGCCGAAGGAGGACTGATGCAGGGTGGATAGCAGCACGCCCAGGATCATGAAGGGCAGGGAGAACGTGTGGATCCACTTGACGTGGGCGTGCATCCCGAACTTTTCCAGCACGATCGGGGCGAATTCCAGGCTCAGGACCGTGGTGTAGAGAATCACGCACCAGGTGATCTCGAACATCACTGAGTGGGGATTCCACATGACCAGGGGATGCCAGAAGTTCTCGGGACGGCCGAGATCGATGACGAGCACGAGGACCACCAGGAGGTACCCGATGAAGGCCGTAAGGATGGCCGGGCGGACGATCGGTTCGTATTCCTTGGCATGGAAAAGGTGAACTGCGGCCACGATCGTGAATCCAGCCGCAGCCAGGCCGATACCAAGGAAATCGAATCCGATCCAGAGTCCCCAGGGAAACTGATCGCTAAGGTTGGTCGTAGCGCCGAGTCCCAGCGTGAACCTGGCGATGCCCGCCAGGATTCCTGCGGTGATAAGGAGCGTGGCAACCACGCGCCAGAAGGTTATGCGGGGGAAGGTGAATCGGCTCACTTCTTGTCCTGTTTCGAAGATGTCTCGTGATTTTCGACTTCCGCACGGCGATTGGTGATCCACCAGATTCCCGCGAGCATGACGCCTCCGACACTTACCACGTCGGGCACCTTGGAGAGCGCATTCTGCGTGAGGAGGGGCATGGGCACCGCCCCGAGCTTGGTTTCGAATCCAAGCTGTTCAAAGGGAACCGGGCTGAGATAGATCACAGAGGTTCCGCCGATTTCATCCCTGCCATAGATCTTGTGGGCATATTTCGAGGGCTCTGCCAGGATTCGCTCGCTGGCCTCCCGCAGGAGTGCGTCCCGATCACCGAACTTGGTGGCGCCCGTGGGGCACGCCTCGGCACACGCGGGCTGGAGTCCGCGGGCCAGCCTCGGCGCACAGAAGATGCATTTCTGAACCCGTGGTTTGGTGCTCTTCCACTCGTAGCGGGGCACATGGAACGGACAGGCCTGCATGCAATACCTGCATCCAATACATTTGCTTGCGTCATACAAGACTGGCCCCTCCGCCAGCTTGGTGAAGGCGGAAACCGGGCAGACCGATGCGCAAGTCGGCACGCTGCAGTGCTGACACAGGTGCCGGACGAAGATGCCCCCGTGCTCACTCAAGGCCGTGAACGCCGTTGGGGAGAGGGACTTCTCTTCACCCGCAGGAAGCTGGTTTTCGGCCTTGCAGCCTTCCTGGCAGGCGTTGCAGCCCACGCACAATGAAATGTCCACCAGCAGCGCTTTTTTTTGGGTCATGGCTCTCTCCGACAGATGGATGGGAACACCCACATCACCCTTCACGGTTATTCCGAATTATCAGAAAGGGACCGCATCCCTGCTCACTTCACTGCGGTCCCCAGAACGGAGGCTCGGAAGGATTGCCCCATCCGGTAGACCGAGGGCCAGGCTGGGCGGCGCATCACTCTCGAAATGGAACCCCAGGCACATATGTTCCTCGCGCGTCCAACGCCACCTCAAATTACGACATGGCCATCGGGAATGATCCTACCGCCCTTTCTCTGGAAAAAGGGAGAGCAGAAGTCGTCTTTTACAAGGGCCGACTGAGGCTCTCGAAGCGACAGCCTCGCAGTTGGAGATTGGTCAGGCCATGCCACCCAACTCGGCAGACAGGATGCCCTGGCAGGCCGGACAGACCACCACATGGCCCCGCCTAGGCAGGGATGAGACGAAATTCACCCGAACCCTCAAAAGCCGCACGATGAAGACCGAGGAGATGAGCTGTTGGCAGCAGCCGCACTTCAGGGGCGTCTCGAGCATGTATTCGGCCTCCCCAATGGGGGGCACCTCCGCTGTTCTTTCGTCTGGCATGGCACCACCTCAGGGATACCAAGTTCCTATCGGCGTGGAGCAGCCCTGAGTTGTGAACCGGCCAAGGCCGAGACGTCTTGATTTCGGGCTATCATTCCTCCATAGATCTCTACTCCTGGACCCTTGATGGAACACCCCGCCAGCCAACGGAAATTCACCCGCGTGCCCATTGGCTACCGGGTCAAAGTGATGGCCGAAGAAAAAACCATCCTCTGCCCCTCGGCGGTGAACATCAGCATGAACGGCATCCTGGTGCGTGCCCCGGAGCACCTGCCCCTCGGCACCGCCTGCCACGTGATCATCTTTGTGCTCGAGGCTGGCACCGAGACCAAGATCCTGGCCTGGGGCGCGGTAGTGCGGGACAACGCCGAGGGCATGGCCATCCGCTTCACCCAGATCCACGGAAAGGAAGGCCCCGAACGCCTTCGGGATCTCGTTCTCCTCAGGTGCCCAGACCCCGAACAGGCCAAGCACGAATTCGAGCGCTTTGTGCGCCAGGCAGGCTGAGGCGGTCCCTCCGCCCCTTTCCATAGGATGAACCCATGCACGCTCCCCCGAGCCTTTCAGGACTGCTGCGAAACCTGCTGTTCGCGGGCGGCTGCCTGCTGCTGGTCCCCGCCTGCGGCGGGGGCTCGAACCCCGCGCCTGCGCCCGGGCCCACGCCCCCTCCCAACACGACACCGGACTTCACGCCGACCGCGCCCAGGCTATCTAAGCAGCCGCTGCTGGATGACCTAGCCTACATCGCCTCACCTGCCCTGGCCGGGCGCCGGGTGGGAAGCTCCGGCAACGCGACAGCCCGGACCTTCATCGAGAACCGCTTCACGGAACTTGGCCTGTCCTACTACGGCTCTGGTTACGCCCAGGCCTTCAACGATACCAACAGCCTAGCCTTCGGAACCAACGTGGTTGGCTACCTCCCGGGCAGCCAGAACCCGAACTCCGCCATCCTCGTCAGCGCCCACTTCGACCACATTGGTTCGCGCAATGGGTCGATCTGTCCCGGTGCCGATGACAACGCCTCCGGCACGGCCGCCGTGCTGCAGCTGGCCGCCTATTTCAAGGTCCACCCCCCGGCCCACACGCTGATCTTTGCGCTCTTCGACGGCGAGGAGCAGGGCCTGTGGGGTTCCGAAGCCTTCGCCGCCAAGCCCCCCATCCCCCTCGCCCAGATCGAGCTGGTCTACAACCTAGACATGATCGCCCAGGGCACCAAGGGCCGGATCTTCGTGGGGGGCACCAGCCTGGGAACCTACCCCACCGCCACCAATACCTTCCTACGCACCACCGTGAACCAAGGCTTCAGCAGCTCCAAGGTCGCAGTTATACCGGACTTCGAGACCTACGATGAATATTCGGACCAGCAGCCCTTCCGCCAGCGGGGAGTCCCCTTCCTGTTTTTCTGCGTAGGCGACGACTCTCCCTACTACCACACCCCCAAGGACACCTTCGAAAGCATCCCCAAGGTGTTCTATTGGGCCACCGTCGAAGCCATCCTCGATACGCTGCTCCGCCTGGATGCCACCTCCAGCCTGCCCACGCTGATCCCCCGCCCCGAGGCCCGCGAGCTCAAGCCCTTCTCCGTGAAGTGGAACCCCCATCCATGGAAACAGGCGGAAGTTCCCCTTCAGGGAAACTGAGCCCCACGGAAAGAAGAAAGGCCCGGAAGCTCCGGGCCTTTCTTCTTTGGTGGTCCCTCTCGGACTCGAACCGAGGACCCTCTGATTAAGAGTCAGATGCTCTAACCAACTGAGCTAAGGGACCGTGGGGAGCAAATCCCCAGAACATCTAGTCTAGCGGGGGGCTCGGAAATCGCAAGACGGAAATCTACTCAGAACCCGGCCTGCTCCACCCACACCAGTTCGCAGGAGCCGCCCCCGGTGTCGGCCCGGGTGGTGGAGCTGGCCCAGTGGAAGCCGTTCGGGCCCTCCACCCGCACCAGGCTGCCCTTGAGATTCACGACCTGCCCCACCCTAAAGCCCTTGAGTCGGCGCTCGACGCCTGGGTTGGCGGGAATCATGTGCATGTTGGCGCTGTGGTTGATGATCTCCCCCGCGGGAATGGGGGGCTCGGACGAAACCCGCCAGTGGTACCAGCGACCGCTCTGGTCGATGGATATCTGATCCAGCACCGCCGAATCCGACATGGGCCCCCAACCCAGGGCCAGGTCCACGGGACTCAGCTTGGCGCCGTCATCCCAGCGGTACCGCTCCGTGGAGAGCACCCGAGCCCGGATCTCGAAGTCCGCCAATGGCACGATGCGAAAGCCTCGAAAGGGCCAGGCCTCGCCCTGGGCCGGAGGCCCCTGCAGGGGCTCCTCGGCCACCAGCACTCCTGGCGGGGGATTGAGCGGGCGATTCAGCCAGCAGCTGATCCCCCACCCCCCCGCCAGCAGGGCCAGGATCACTCGGAACACTCTCGCCCTCAGCCATGCCAGCAGATCTTCCATGGCCGATCCGGCTCAACCCTTGGGCAGTTGCATGGCCTCGCGCACCTCGGCCATGGTCACCTGGGCCGCGACCCGGGCGCGGTCGGCACCGACCCGAAGCACCTCGTCCAGACGATCTGGATGGGCGAGGTTGTCCTCGATCTTCAACCGCAAGGGCTCAATCCGGGCCGTGATCGCCTCCGCCAACCGCTTCTTGCAGTCGAAGCAGCCGATGCCCGCCTGGGGACATTCCCTGGCCACCAGCTGCACCGTTTCGTCTGAGGAGAAGAGCTTGTGGAAGGTGAAGACATTGCAGATCTCTGGATTGCCGGGATCACTCTTGCGCACCCGGGCCGTGTCCGAGGCCATCTCGCGGGTGCACTTGTGGAGGATCTGCTCCGGCGTATCCCGCAGGTAGATGCCGTTGTCGTAGGTCTTGGACATCTTGCGACCATCCAGCCCCGGCACCCGCACGGCCTTGGTGAGTACCGCCTGGGGCTCGGGAAAGATCTCCGTGTTGTACAGGAAATGGAAGCGCCGACCGATCTCCCGGGTCAACTCCAGGTGGAAGAGCTGGTCCTCGCCCACGGGCACCTTGTGGGCCTTGTAGATGAGGATGTCGGCGGCCTGGAGGATGGGATAGCCCAGGAAGCCGTACGAGCCCAGATCCGCCGAGGAATTCTGGAGCTTCTCCTTGTAGGTGGGCACCCGCTCCACCCAGGAGAGCGGCGTGATCATGCTGAAGAGCAGGTGGAGCTCCGCATGTTCCTTCACCTGGCTCTGGACGAAGAGCGTGGCCCGCTCGGGATCCAGGCCCGCCGCCAGAAAGGTCGCCGTCACTTCCTGGATGGCGGGGCGGATTTCCCCCACCTTGTCGAACTTGGAGGTGAGCGCATGCCAGTCCGCGATCATGTAGAAGGCCTGGTACTGCTCCTGGAGCTTGACGAAGTTCTCGATGGCCCCCACAAGATTGCCGAGGTGAAGGGAGCCGCTGGGCTGAACGCCAGAAAGGACACGCTGCATGGATCAGGCTCCGAGAATGAGGCGGGCGAGGGGAAGGATGTACAGGTTTTCCGCCACGAAGTACAGGGGGCCGAGGATGAAGCCCATGGCCCCAACGAAGAAGAGGATCAACAGCACGATGGTGATCGTGGGCTGGATCCGATCGAAAGTTGCCAGCCAGCGATAGGGAAGAAAGCCCCTCAAGATCCCGGCCCCATCCAAGGGGCCGAAAGGCAGCAGATTGAAAATGGCCAGACCGACGTTGATGATCACCAGGCGCCCCAGGAGCGTCATGGTGAGCACCTGTCCTGCGGAGAACGATCCGTCCTGAAGGAAGCGCTCGACGGGAATGAACATGGAAGCCATGAAGAACTTGAGGTGCACGTCAGGGCTGGCCGGGATCGCGAAGCGGATGAAAAGGGTCAACACCAGGAGGAAGACCAGGGACTGGAGCATATTGGAAGCCGGCCCGGCCGCTGCCACCATGGCATAGCCCACCCGCGCCCGGAATCGACGGTTCAGGCGGCTGGTATCCACCGGCACCGGCTTGGCCCAGCCGATGACTCGGGCGCCGGTCACCATGCCGATGAGAGGCAACACCAGCGTGCCCAGCCAATCCATATGGGCGATGGGGTTGAGAGTCATGCGCCCCAGGCTGGCCGCTGTGTCGTCATCCAGCAGGTAAGCGGCGGTGGCGTGGGCTGCCTCGTGGACACTCAAGGCAAAGAGCACTGCCACATAACTGACCAGGATCGTCGCGAAGGGAATGTTGTCGAACAAAGTTGCTCCTGTACCCTTTCTATCCTAGCGCAGGATGCCCTTCCGGCCTTTGACGGCGGCGGGTCTGGAACCTACACTTCCCGAGGATTCTCATGCCACGCTCGGAGGTTCCCATGCCTCACCGGCTTTTCCACCTGGGGGGAGCCATCGGAGTGGTGCTCTGCCTGAGCTGCACCAATCCCTCCGTGGCCCTGGAGAAATTCCGGGTTCTTGAAACGGGCACCCTCGGTTTCCTGCGGGACGGGCAGACCTCACGGCAGGAAATCCTCTCTCAATTGGGTACGCCTTCGGCTCGATTCGAAGGGGACCGCATCCTCACCTATGACTTCGCACGCAACCCCCAGGGAGACTGGCGGCGGGTCGGCACCACCGTGCTCAGCGACTGGCGCTTCACCTATGGGCCGGGCTCATGCAGCCTGGTGCTGGTATTCCAGGCCGATGGCATCCTGGCGCGACACGCCCTGGTCAAGGATCAGGAATGGCCCGTGCCGAGCCCACCCCAGGAAACGGGCACCCCATGAGCCGCCCCCGGAGGGCCTCGGCCCTGGTGCTCGGCTTCGCCCTGGCACTTCTGCTCGGCTGCCGTCCGCCCATTCTCCAGCAGGGCGAGCCGAGCTTCCTGCACACCGGTAGCCTGGCCTTCCTGGAAGACGGCAGGACCACCCGAGAGGCGGTGCTGCTGCGCCTCGGGACACCCAGCGCCCACTTCGAGGGGGACCGGATCCTCACCTACGGGGTCTGGAAATCCTCGGCCGGGGGCTGGATTCGACGGGGGCGGTCCCCGGCCCCTAGCCGGAAGGGCCTCCATCTGGGCTTCCAGCAACCCACCGACGACCTAGTGCTGGTGTTCGACCCCACGGGCATCCTGATGCGACACAGCCTGGTGGTGGCGCGATGAGGAATGGGCTGGGGTTGCTGCTGGCCGCGGGGACCCTCATCGGCTCAACCGGCTGTCTCGTCTGGCCCTTCCCCACGGGCGATCTGCTCTCGGGGAGGGGCCGAATCCCCCAGGAGTACGCCTCCCCCCTCGAGCTCGGCCAAGCCACCCGGGAGGATGTCCTGCTGCGCCTGGGGGAACCCGACGAGGTTCTCGATGGAGGCGCCGTCTTCATCTACCAGTGGACCGAGGCCCGGGGCTTCGTTGCCTTCGGCGGGTACGGTTCCGCCGTTGCGATTCCCATCCCTGGCCACCGCGATCTCAGGCTGGAATTCGACGTCCAGGGTCGCCTCACGCGAAAGACGTTCGGAAAGCAGGCCAGCGAGGAATCACCGCACGGCCATTGACACGCCATGGGGCGTTCAAATGACGATCTTCTCGTGGACCAGATCACCCTCCCGGAAGCGACTCCAGCGCAGAGGCGTGCAGTCGATGGTCTGGTATTTCCCGGTGAGGATCAGCTCGGCCAGGCAGATACCCACGGCGGGGCTCTCCATGGCGCCGTGGCCGCTGTAGCCCACCTGCAATAGCAGGCCGGGATGCTCGTCGTGCCAGCCCACGATGGCGTTATGGTCGGCGGAGCAGGTGTCGTACAGGCTGGCCCAGCCGCTCTTCAGCTTGCAGGTGGCCACATTGGGCATGCGCTCCTGCATGGGCAGATTCACTTCATCCACGTAGTAGTCCGGCTCAAAGGTGGTGTCCAGGCTGTCGGGCGCATCGTGCTTGGCCTTGCCGATCATCAGGTTGCCCGCTTCGTTCTTGAAGTAGATGCCCTGGTCGATGATGGTGAGCGGAATGTCCTGCCAGCGCGGATCTGCATCAGGGAAGTCCGTGATGAACATCATGCGCTTCTGGCTGATGATGGGCATGAGATCCGACTCGGGACAGCCCGAAGCCCGCAGCAGGTTGTTGGTCCAGGGGCCCGTGCAGAGGGCCACGATGCCCGCCTTCACATCTTCTTCGGCGCCGTTGGTGCTTCGGAGTTTCACCCCCGTCGCCTTGCCCGCAGCATCAAAGGCCACCGACAACACTTCGGTCTTCAGCTCGATTTGCGGCTTGGATTCGAAGCCAGAAGCCCGCTCGAAGTACCCCACCGCCGCCTGGCTGGGGTCGAAGGCGCCGCAGTCACGGCCGAAAACGCCGCCAACGATGGGCTGAAAGCCCAGGTATTCGCAGACCTCTGGGTCGATGTGGTCCACGCCGCAGCGCAGGCCGGGGATCTTGGTCTCGATCTGTTCGGGGGTCCAGAGCTCGAAATCCACGCCATTGCTGCGCCAAATCTCGGCGGCCTGAGGGATCTTGGCCCAGCTCTCGGCGTAGTAGGTGAATAGGTAACCGCTCTGATGAAAGCCGCAGCCCACGCCCATTTCAGCCCGGAAAGCCTTGAGCACCTCGATGCCCTTGGTGCAGAGCTGCTGGTTGATGGAGGTCGTCCAGAGGTTGCGGAAGCCTCCGGCACTGAAGGCCGTGGGGCCCGTGGCAATGGCGTCCCCCCGATCCACCACCAGGATCGAGCCTCGGAATCCCTGTTTGAGCAGGTTGTAGACCAGGGAACCCCCGGAGATGCCCGCTCCCACCACCACCAGATCAAACATGCGCACCCAGGCCTCCCGGAACATCAAGGCATCCAGTCTGCCCATCGGACAGGATCTTTCAATAGGTCCTGATATTCCCAGGACCATCGGCTAACCTGGGGCATCCAAACCCCTTGGAGGTTCCATGTACCTGAAGCTCAATCACCCCCAAGTGGCATCCGTGGGAAAAACCGTCATCGGTTTCAACTGGATCGGCGGCAAGGAATTAGAAGGCGATCTTCCATCCTTCGATTCCAAGTCCGCAGTGGACAGCCGCGATACCGTGGGCATCTTTCCCGAGTGCGGCGAGCGCGACATCGAGAAGGCCGCCAAGGCGGCGCGGGAGGCCTTCCAGACCTGGAAGGAAGTGCCCGCCCCGGTGCGCGGTGAAATCGTGGGCCGCATCGGCGAGGGCCTGCGGGCCAACAAGGAGAAGCTGGCCAAGGTCATCACCCGGGAGATCGGCAAGACCATCCGCGAGGCCCGAGGCGAAGTGCAGGAGGCCATCGACACCTGCAACTTCTTCCAGAGCGAGGGCCGTCGCCTCTACGGCCAGACCGTCCCCTCGGAGCTGCCCAACAAGGAGATCACCACCTACCGTCGCCCGGTGGGCGTCTGCGGCATCCTGGCGGCCAACAACTTCCCCCTGGCGGTGCCCAGCTGGAAGATCATCCCCGCCATCCTCTGCGGCAACACCGTGGTGTGGAAGCCCAGCGATGACGCGCCCACCATCGCCTATCTCTTTGCCCGCTGCATGATGGACGCGGGGTTGCCTCCCGGTGTGGTGAACGTGGTGAACGGCAAGGGCCGCGCGGGCTGCGGCAAGCACTTCCTGGCGGGCATCGACAAGGGCTACTACGACAAATTCAGCTTCACCGGTTCCACCGCCGTGGGGCGCATGATCGGCGAAATGTGCGGGCGCAACCTCATCATCCCGAGCCTGGAACTGGGCGGGAAGAATCCCATGATCGTGATGCCCGATGCGGATCTGGAGAACGCCGTGCACGGTGCCCTCTTCGGCGCCTTCGCCACGGCGGGCCAGCGCTGCACCTCCACCGCCAACATCATCCTGCACAAGGATATCGCCGAGGCCTTCAAGGAGCGCTTCCTCCAGGGCGTCCACAACCTGCCCATCGGCAATCCCGTGAGCCATCCCGACGTGCTTTACGGCCCCATGATCAACGCCCGCTTCGCCGCGGCCTTCGAGGAACACTGGGCGATGGGCAAGCAGGACGGCGCCACCCTGCTCACCGGCGGCGCCCGCTGGAATGAAGAGAACCGCGATGCCCGGGTGCACGGCGAGATCGGGCGCGGCCACTACATGCAGCCCTGCGTATGGGACAACGTGACTTCCGAGATGGCCCTCTTCCAGACCGAGGTCTTCGGCCCCACGGTGAACCTCAGCACCGTGGACAGCTTTGAGCAGGCCATGGAATACGCCAACGGCACCCCCTACGGCCTGTCCAGCGCCCTCTACACCGAAAACCGATCCTGGGTGGATCGCTTCAAGCGCCAGATCAAGGCGGGCATGTCCTCCATCAACAACTCCACCGTGGGCGCCGAGGCCCACGCGCCCTTCGGCGGCAACGGCTGGAGCGGCAACGGCACCCGGGAGAGCGGCGTGTGGGTGCTGGACTGGTACACCCGCTGGCACGCCGTCAACGACGACGCCAGCGGCAGGCTCCAGCTCGCCCAGATCGAGACCGACTACGGCAAGAAGGCCGAATACAGCGCCACCGCCTGGGAACAGCTCTGATCCTCAATCAGGCCGGATGGTGCGTTTGCACTTGAGAAAAAGAAGAACCACAGAGGGCGCAGAGGAAGAGGGGAGAACGCAGAGAAAAGCAGGGGGATATTCCGACTCTACGGGTCAGTTCTCTGTGTCCTCCATCTTTTCTCGGCGTCCTCTGTGGTTCAGCAGTTCCTTTCTGGCCACGAAACGCAACTCCGGGTTCAGAGGACCGGGTTCTCCCCCAGAGCCCGGTCTGCGGCCCTGCCCAGATCGTCACTGCCCTGGCTGTTGGCCAGGAACTTGGCGAGGGCCTCGAAGAGGCGCGCCTTGGCGGGCTCGGTCAGGAAGTGAACCAGGTCCGCGGCGGCGGCCACGGCCAGCGCCTGATGGCTGTGGTTGGTGGCCGGATCGTTGCGGGAAGCCGCCTCGGCCAGGACCCTCAGCGCACCCGCATCACCTTCTCTCTGCCACAGGAAGGCCATGCCTCCCATGGCCCGAGCGGGCTCGGCGTCGAGGATGGCATCCAGCACCGCTTCAAAGGGGTCGGCGGGCTCTTCCTTGGGTGGCTCTGCCTTCACGCGAGTCTCCTCGTCATCCGTGGGGAAGAAGTTCACCAGCGCCGCAGCCTGGAGCCAAGTTTCCGGCGCTTCCTGGGCGGGGAGCAGGGCGAGGTAGACGAAATTCCAGGCGGTCTTGCCCTCTAGGTCACGCCGGGCATCCAGCTGTTTTTCGCTGGCCGCGAGCACGAGGATCGCCAGCAGATCATCCTCCGTGGCCCTGGCCACCATCAGGTTGGTGAAGCTATCCAGCATGGCCACCAGCCCCGACTCGCAGAGCTCTCGGGCCGCCTGGAAATGAAGTTCTGGGGGGAGTTTCGGCGGGGCAGGTTCGAGTGAGATGTCGGCTTCCTCCAGCCGCTTGCGGGCCCGCGCATTCCAAAAGTGGTCCGAAGGTTCCGAGACGCCCAGCCAGGCGGCGAGGCCCAACAGGCAGCGTCCACTGGCCTTGGGCCGGTCCAGCAGTTCGAAGAGATCCGCCAAGTGGTGGGCCACCACCGCCTTGTGGCCCACGTTGGCCATGTCACGGGCGAATCGGTTTGGGAGCCCCGCGAAATCGATGACCGATGGCTCCACCAAGGTCGCGGCTTCTCCCCAGGCGATGGCGGGATGACGGTCCCGCAGGGCCAGGTTCAGGTTTTGTCTGTTGCCAGAACCCAGGCCCAGGTGGAGAAGGCCTTGGCCCGCCGGGGCCCGCCTCTCGTGGGCAAAGGCGTGGAGCTGGGTGGCCAGCAGGCGATGGAAGGAAGCCTTAGAAAGATGGTCCTCAAGGCGCAGCACGGCCCGCAGGCCCAGGAGTCCGTGGGGCATCTGGGGCAGGTGACCTTCCCAGTCCACCCGGGGGGTCAAGTGCTCCACCGCCTCGCACAGGGCCTCCCGCGGCCCATCGGGTTCGCGCAGGCGGGCCGCCAAGGCAGGAAAGAAGCCCTGAGTGGGGTGATCGAGTTCCTGCAGCCAGGCGGCACGGGGGTCCATGGATGTTCCCTTCAGATGCCCCAGGTCTCGCAGACCTGGCGACTCCAGTGATGTTCCCAGGCCCGCTTCCACACCAGCGTGCCTTCGGGGATACCGGCCTCGGTGAGTCTTCCGGCCAGATCGGCCCTGAGCCCCTCCGCCATCGGCCCCAGGGCGGCCTCGGCCAGGGCCACCAGGGCCCGGTGGGCCTGGCGCTCCGCATCGAAGTGTTCCAGGTAGCCCGGACTATCCGGCAGCGGGGCGCTGGCCTGGAGGCGACGCCAGGTATCGAAGGCCAACCGCGCCCGGGGATCCGAGGCCAAAGGCTCCTTGACCCGGTTCCAGCCTTCCCCGGTGGCAACTGAGGGTTCGGCCTTGCGCAGTGCCTCGCGGAGCTTGACGGCCTTGGCCACATCCCGCTCCAGATGGGCCAGGGCGATGAAGCTGCGGGGGCGCGCCCGCTTGGCCCGGCGCTCGAAGTAGGTTTCCATGGCGGCCACGATGGCCTCGGCGGGCACACCCTCGGCATCCCAGGCCTGGAGCTGGATGAAATCCTCGCGGCTAAGGAAGGCGCTTCGGCCATGGAGATGGAAGGCCCACTCGGCCTCGATCCAGTCGAGTTCTTCCCGGGAAAAGGTCATCAGCGCCGGGGCACCAGCAACCCGCCATCGCTCAGGTGGAAGGCCTCGCCATCGAATGAAACCAACTCCTTGGGCAGGAGCTCCGCCCGGGCCATGCCCCGCAATACATAGAGCCCCTCGCCCTTCAGACTGCCGTCGCGGCCATAGATCTTCAGCCGCCAGCCGATGATCTCCTTGGAAACGACCTGGACGAAGACCCCGTCCCGGCGCTTTCCGACGTAGAAGGATTCGGCCGGGACATTGGCGGGCCGGGGGGGCACTCGGCTGCAGCCCAGCCCGCTCAGCACCAGGATGCCCACCACCAGGAAATGGCGAATCTTCATACCGTCCTCCAGCTCGGATTCTACCGCGCTATCCTGGACCGCTATGGGACCGCTACGCGAACAGATCCGCTACAAGAGCCGCCGGGAGATCGACAAGCTCCGGGAGGCGGGCCGCCTCGCCGCCAATGCCCTGCGGGTGGCCGCCCGGGCCGCCAAGCCTGGCGCGACGCTCCTGGAAATCGACAAGCTCGCCGAGACTTACATCCGCAAAAACGGCGGCACGCCCAATTTCAAGGGCTACCACGGCTTTCCCGGCACCCTCTGCACCTCGGTGAATGACCGGGTGGTGCATGGCATCCCCAGCAACTACGCCCTGCAGGAGGGCGACATCATCGCCATCGATTGCGGCGCCAAACTGGACGGCTTCCATGGCGACACCTGCCTGACCGTGGGCGTGGGCAAGATCAGCGAGGAGGCCCGCGTCCTCCTCCAGACCACCCAGATGGCCATGTTCCTGGGCATCGAGTACTGCCGCGTGGGCTATCGTCTGGGCGACATGTCCACGGCGGTGCAGAAGTTTGCCGAGGAGCGGGGCTACTCCGTGGTGCGCGAATACATCGGCCACGGCCTGGGTCGAGAGCTGCACGAGGATCCCCAGGTGGTCTTCGCCGATCAGCGCCCCGGCACGGGATTCCGCATGGAGCCGGGCATGGTCATCACCATCGAACCCATCCTGAACATGGGCTCCCAGCGCTGCCTGGTGGAGCCCGACGGCTGGACCGTGCGCACCGCCGATGGCAAGTGGAGTGCCCAGTTCGAGCACGCCGTGGCCATCACCAAGGATGGTCCCGAGATCCTCAGCTATCCCGATCCCGAGTTCGAGCTGGAAGATGGTCTCTAATCTGAACGAGGGGGGACCGCCCGGTCGCTTCGCGCCCTCTGCGTCCCCCCTCGAACTCCCCCACGTGCTGGCCAGGCAAAGCCCGGCCATCACGTCTGCCGTGTTGACAGTGCTCGCGCCCGCCAAACTGAACCGCTTCCTGGCCGTGCTCGGTCGGCGGCCCGACGGCTTCCACGAACTGGAACTGGTGACCACGGTGCTCGAAGGCGTGGAGGCCCTCACGGATGTGCTGGAAGGCGCGCCCGCCGAGCGGCTTTCCCTTGAGCTCACGGGCCCCACCGCCGAGGGGCTCGGGGTGGACGAGTCCAATCTGGTGATCCGCGCCTGGCGATTGCTGGAGCGGGAGGCCGGACGTGAACTACCTGCGCGCCTCACTCTCGAAAAGCGCATCCCCCACGGTGCAGGGCTGGGGGGTGGCAGCAGCGATGCGGCGGCAGCGCTGAAACTGGGCAACCAGCTCTTCGATCTCGGCCTGCCGCCAAGCACCCTGCTGGGTCTGGCCGCGGTGCTGGGCAGCGATGTGCCCCTCTTCCTCCTGGGCGGTACGGTGCTGGGCCTGGGCCGGGGCGAGCGGGTGCACCCCCTGCGTCCTCTGCTCCTGGAGCCCCTGCTCCTGTTGCATCCGGGGCTCCACGTAGCAACCCCCAGCGTGTACCGGGCCATTCAGAGCGTGGGCTATCCCATGCCCGAGCCCTGCCCCAGTCTCGCCGAAGGCGCGGCCCCGCCCTGGCGCAATGATCTTACCGGCGCGGCCATCTGGGTCTGCCCGCCCCTGGCGGATGTGCGCGCCGCCCTGGTCGAAAGCGACGGGGAGCCGCTGCTCTGCGGCTCGGGGGCCTGCTGGGCGGCCCGCTATCCCACCGGCGAGGCCCGAGCCCTCGCGGCTGAGCGGATCCGAAAGAATCACCCCCATTGGCAATGCTGGGAGATCTGATCTTCAGCAGGGTACCGAGCCGCCGATAGAGTAGTGTTGCTCCCAACACCATCCGCCCAGGGTTACTCCCAGATGGACATTAACCGAGCCATAGAGGTTTCGTACCCCCTGCTGGAGGCCCTGCTCGCGACCTCGCCGGACAGGGTCATCGTCTATGGCACCGACGGCCGTTTTTTCTTCGCAAATGCCTCAGCCGCCGCATTTTCGGGGCGGGCCCCTGGAGAAATGGGAGGGCACACCTGGAGAGAACTAGGCCTCCCCAAGACCATCGGTGATCCCTTCGAGGCCCGTCTTTCAAGCGTGATCCGGGAGCGTCGGGAGATCCGGGCAGAAGAGACTCTGGACTTGGGGAACGGCGAGTTCCAACGCCTGGAGACCATCCTGAGCCCGGTTCTGGATGGAAACGGGCATGTGGTGGCCGTCCTGAACATCGTGCGGGACATCAGTGAGCGACGGCGAGTGGAGCAAGGGATTCGCGAGACCGAAGAGCGGTTGCGCGCGCTCATCAACGCCATGCCGGATTTCGTCTGCTTCAAGGACGGCGCTGGGCGCTGGCTCGAAATGAACAACTCTGGGCTCGAGGTTTTCCACCTCGAAGGGCTTCCCTACCAGGGGAAAGGAGAGGCTGAACTGGCTGAACTCCAACCATTGTTCCGCGAGGCCTTTTCCTCCTGCCAGCAATCCGACGAAGCAACCTGGCAGAAGGGTTCCATTTCCAGGATGGAAGAGCTCCTGCCCGACCCCAGCGGAGAGCCCAGACGCTTCGATGTCTTCAAGATCCCCCTTTTCGAGGCCGACGGGTCACGCAAGGGGCTCGTGGCGCTGGGGCGAGACATCAGCAAGGAGCAGGCGACCGCCGCGGCCCTGCGCAAACAGGAGGAGCAGTACCGCACCCTCTTCTTCACCATGGCGCAGGGGGTGGTCTATCAGGATGCCGAGGGGCATGTGGTGTCCGCCAACTCCGCGGCGGAGAAGATCCTGGGTCTGAGCCCAGACCAGATGATGGGGCGGACCTCCACGGATCCCCGCTGGGGCTGCATCCACGAGGACGGCACCCCCTTTCCCGGCGAGGAGCACCCCACCATGGTGGCCCTGCGCACGGGCCAGCCGGTCGAAGGTGTCGTCATGGGAGTCTTCCACCCCCAGGAAGGGCGGCACCGATGGATCGTGGTCAGCGCCATTCCTGAATTCTCCGCTGGCGAAGAAAGACCGTGGCGTGTGTTCGCCACCCTCACCGACATATCCGAACTCAAGTCCGCGCAGGATGATCTGAAACGAACGGCCCAGCGCCTCCACGGGGTGCTGAACAACAGTCAGGCCGTGATCTTCCAGTTGGATCCGGAAGGCCGCTTCATGCTCTCTGAAGGGCGCGGCCTGGCGCTGCTCGGTCTTCAGCCCGGCCAGGTGATCGGCCTTTCGGCGCTTGAGATGTATCGCGAATCCCCAAGTACGCTGGCGGCCCTCAAGAAGGCCCTAGCGGGCGAGGCCTGCCGAGCCTACCTGGAAGTGCGGGGCCTGATCTTCGATACCAGGCTCTCACCGGTGCTGGGAGAAGGTGGCCTCGTGGAGTCCGTCATCGGCGTATCAACGGACGTCACGGATCGCGAGCGGGCCCGGCGTTCGCTTCAGGAGAGTGAGCAGAAATTCCGCGATCTGCTCGACAAGCTGGGGGAGGGTTTCGGCCTCGTGGACGCCAACGAGACCTTCACCTTCGCCAACCCCGCGGCCGAGCAGATTTTCGGCGTGGGGGAAGGCCAGCTCGTGGGCCGCAACCTCCGGGAGTTCGTTGATCCCGAGGATCTCCAAAGAATCCCGGGGCGCACCAGACACCGGATGAGCGGTCAGAAAGAAACCTACGAACTTTCGATCTGGCGCCCCAATCGGGAGCGCCGCCAGATCCTGGTGAACGTCACACCCATTGTCGATGCCAAGGGCAACTACCTTGGTGCCAATGGCCTCATCCAGGACGTTACCGAGCGCCGTCTGGCCGAGGGCAGCCTGCGCCAGGCCCAGAAGCTCGAGAGTCTCGGCGTCCTGGCCGGAGGCATCGCCCACGATTTCAACAACCTGCTCACGGCCATCCTGGGAAACCTGAACCTGGCGCAGATGCGGCTTCCGGCGGATTCCGAGGCCCTGCCCCTACTCGAGAATGTCGAGAAAACGGTGCTCCGCGCGGCGGATCTTAGCAAGCAGATGCTCGCGTACAGCGGGAAGGGGCGGTTCGTCGTCGAACACCACGATCTGAACGCCCTGGTTAAGGAGATGACTCACCTCATGCAGGTCTCCATCTCGAAGAAGACGACCCTGGACCTGAGACTGCACCCGGAGGCGCTGCCCATCGAAGCCGACGGCACTCAGGTTCACCAGGTGGTGATGAATCTCGTGACCAACGCAGCCGATGCCATCGGGGAGGCCGAAGGGCTCATCTCGGTGACCACGCTCATCCAGGAAGTGAAGGCGGGCGCCTTCCCTGCGGCCAATCCAGGCCAGACCCTCGTCCCAGGGCCCTACGCCGTACTCGAAGTAAGGGACTCAGGGTGCGGGATGGGCCCGGAGGTGATCGAACGGATCTTCGACCCCTTCTTTTCGACCAAGGCCGCGGGCCGGGGCCTGGGACTCTCCGCCATGCTCGGCATCCTGCGTGGGCACAAGGCTGGCCTTCAAATCCACAGCCAGCCGGACAAAGGCTCGACCTTCCGAATCCTCCTGCCGATGGGCGCGGAAGAACCCGAGCGCGTAAGCTCCTCGGAGACCGTATCCAACCAACCTTTCACGGGAGAAGCCCTGGTGGTGGATGACGAGCCCATGGTGCTGGAGTTTGCAGCCAAGGCTCTCACGGCGCTGGGCTTCAAGACCACCGAGGCCCGGGATGGGATGGAGGCCGTGAACATCTTCACTCAGAGCCCCAATCGCTTTGACCTGGTCCTCCTGGATCTCACCATGCCACGCATGGATGGTCGTGAAGCCCTGCGCGCCTTCCGCCTTCTGCGCCCAGACCTCCCCGTCATTCTCTCCAGCGGTTACAGCGACCAGGAGTTCATCCAGAACCTTGCCGCCGAACCGGGGCTGGCCTTTCTGCAGAAGCCCTACCTCCTGGCCAGACTCCGACAGACCGTGCAGACGCTGCTGGGATAGCCCCGCGCAATTCCGACAATCCTGGTAGGGTATTTACGTGGAGGTAGGCATGCAGCCATCCAAACGGGCCCAGATGGCTGTGTTTTTCACCGTCATGGTGGACCTGCTCGGCTTCGGAATCGTCATTCCGCTTTTGCCCATCTACGCCAAGACCCTGGCCGCCCACCCTTCGGAGTGGATGATCTGGGTGAATAATGCCCTGGGCCTGCAGACGCCGGGCGCCTTCTGGGCCGGGGCCGCCTTCGTCAGCTTTTCGGTCATGCAATTTCTGGCAACGCCCGTGCTGGGGCGGCTTTCAGACCTGGTGGGCCGCCGCCCGGTCCTCTGGATTTCCCTGCTGGGCTCGGCCCTGGGCTATCTCGTGCTGGCCATGACGGGGCGCTTCGAGTGGGTGCTTGCGGCCCGCATCCTGGATGGCGTTACCGGCGGCAACATTTCCGTGGCTCAGGCGGCCATGGCGGATCTCACGCCCCCCAAGGACCGCTCCAAGGCCATGGGCCTCATCGGCGCCGCCTTCGGTCTGGGCTTCGTGCTGGGCCCCTTCCTGGGGGGCACCCTGGCCACCTCCGGCCTGGGCCTGCGCCTGGCCAGCGAGCACGGCTGGCAGCTGCCCTTCCTGGTGGCCGCCGGGCTCTCCCTGCTGGCCTCCTTCTTCGTCATCGTCTGGCTGCCGGAGACCCTCAGCCCCGAGGCCCGCAAGAACGCCCGCCAGGAAGAAAAGCGGGGCCACGCCCTGTTCACGGCCCTCGAGCGCCCGGGCATGCCCCAGTTGCTGGTGATCGCCCTGCTGGCCATGACGGGCTTCGCCATGATGGAGGGCACCTACAGCCTGCTGGTGAATCAGCGCTTCAATTTCGGGCAGCGGGAGGTGGGCTTCCTCTTCGGGTTCATTGGCATCCTCATCGTGCTCTACCAGGGGGGCCTGGTGCGGGTCGTGGCCAAGCGCATCCCCGAGCGCTACGCCCTGCTCGGCGGCCTCGCCCTCATGGCCCTCGCCCTGCCCTTCCTGCCCTCGGCTCCCTGGAAATGGCCCTTCCTGCTCGTCATGGTCCCCCTCGCCTGGGGATCGGGCATGAACAACACCGCCACCAGCGCCCTGGCCAGCCAGCTCACCCCGGCTGCGGATCAGGGCGGCCTCTTCGGCGTGCTCAACGCCGTCTCCGGGATCGGCCGCATTCTCGGCCCCGCCCTGGGCACCCTGGTCTTTGCGCGGTGGGGCTACACGGCCTCCTACTGGGTGGCCTCGGGAGTGATCGCAGCGGCCCTCATCCTGGCGTTCACGCTCCCCCGCCGCCCGGGAATCGTCGAAGAAGCCATCTGAGGGGTTGGGCCCGCCCCGAAGGGCCTACTCCACCCGCCGAACCTCGAGCACTTCCCCCTGGGTTTCCAGGAGCAGCCTCTGGAACGCCTCGTCGCCCCTAAGGATTTCCTCGGGGCGCTCGTGCCGATCCGCGTCGAAGGTGACTCCGATTCGGGAAAGCCCCGGCAACACCCTGCGCAGGGTTTCCAGCAGGTGCGGGTTCGCCAGTTCGCGCTCGAAACTCTGCACGGTATTGCGGACATTGGGTGGGAAGAAGAACTGGAGCAGATGGCCGTCGAAGCTCAGACTGCGGGCCATGTGCGGAAGGCTGCTCAGGGTGCGCGGGAGTCCGCCCGGAACGGCCTTCAGGGCCTCGGTGGCGGCCCGGCGGAGTTCCTCCAGGTTCCCCGGATCGGAGACGGGCTGAAGCTGGACAGTCGAGGGAGACTCGACGGGAGTGGCCGCGACAGGACGGCTGGTTCCGGGCTGAAGGGTCTGGGGATCCGCCGCCCGGGTCGCGGTCCCCGCCTCAGGGCGGCTGGGCCTCCCACTGGGGGGCGGTCCGGCGGCTACGCCCGTCCGCAACAGGGAATCCAGGGGCGCCAAGTGGGGCAGTTGGGCTGCGGTGACGAGGGCCAGCTCTACGACGACCTGGGGCAGGCTGGAATCCCGTAGGTCCCGCTCCCGCTGCAGGAGCAGATGAAGCATCCGGGCGAGGCGGAGAATCTCCTGAGGGCCCGGATTGCTGCGCACCTCGGCCTCCAGCCGATCCCGGAAGGCCAACATCAGCTCCCGCCAGAAACTCGTCCAGTCGGTGCCCAGTGAGGCCAGGGCCTGACACTCGTCGAGCACCCTGGCGGGATCTCCCCCCAGAATGGCCTCGAGCACGCTCTGCACGCGCACTGCGGGCACGATGCCCAACTGCTCGCGAACCACGGCCTCGAGCACCCTGCCATCCCCGGCGGCGATGACGCGATCCAGGGTGGTCAGCGCGTCGCGCATGGAGCCCTGCCCGGCCTCTGCCAGCAGCCTCAGGGAGCCTTCGTCGAAGGCGACCCCCTCCTGGTCACAGACATGCTTGAGGCGGCCTTCGATGAGTCCCACGGGAATGAGGCGGAAGGGATAGATCTGCACTCGGCTCTTGATGGTGTCCGGCACGTCCTGCAGTTCCGTGGTGGCCAGCACGAAGACGGCATGGGCGGGGGGTTCTTCCAGGATCTTCAGCAGCGCATCAAAGGCGCTGCGGCTGAGCATGTGTACTTCGTCGATGATGTAGACGCGATAGCGGCAGAAGGCGGGGCGGGTCTGCACCTGCTCCCGCAGGGCCCGGGCATCCTCCACCGAGGCGCGGCTAGCGGCGTCGATCTCGATGACATCCATGTTCTGGTCCGGCTGCTCGGCGGCCACACACGCGTCGCAGACACCGCAGGGTTCCGGCGTTGGCCCCTGCATGCAGTTCAGGGCCCTGGCCAGGATGCGGGCCATGCTGGTCTTGCCCGTGCCGCGAACTCCGGCGAAGAGGAAGGCCTGGTGATGAATCCGACCGGAAGCCTGGGCGCGCCGGAGGGCGTTGCTCAACGCACGGACACTGGCTTCCTGGCCGACCAGATCGGAGAGGAGACGGGGACGGTATTTGAGGGCGAGCGTCGTCATGGAAGGGCCATTGTCCCACGACTGTTGGTCCAAAACGGGCCCACGGGATCAGATCCCGTCAAAGAGCATGGGCTGAAGGAAACCCATGCTCCCCCGTGGGCAATCCCCCACCTTGGGGCTGGCCGGCACCCTCCGACCCCGGCGTACGGAAGGCGGCATGGCCGCCCGCAGGGCTTCCCGGACCTCCGACTGGTAGGCCTTGTCCAGCACATGCAGCCAGCCGTGGTGGGCCAGCACCTGATAGAAGGGATCATTCTTCAGGAGCCGGAGCCCCCCCACCCAGGCACTGCCGGCGCCACTCAGTCTGGCCCGTCGGGCAAAGGCCTGGGCATCGGCCACAGCCATGAGGGGCGTGGCGGAGACCCCTACCTGGACCCCCGCGGCGCTAAGGCGTTCCACCGCCGCCCACCGGCTGGGAATGGGAGGCGCCTTGGGTTCGACCACCTGCCGCACCGTGTCGTCATCGGTGGGAATGGAGAACCCTACGGTCAGGCGCGCTCCGAATTCCTGCAGGAGCGCCAGATCCTGGAGGATCAAAGGCGATCGGGTATGCACCAGGACCCGGGTGGTGGGGCACTTCAGCAGGACCTCCAGACACCCCCGAGTGAGGCGGAATTCCTTCTCGAGGGGCTGGTAGGGATCGGTGGCGGTGGCCAGGAAGACGGCCCGATCATGGAGTCGGTGGCGCTGGGCCCAAAGCAGTTCCGGTGCGTTGAGCTTGGGAGCGGACCATTTCCCCCAGTCTGCGGTGGCGTGGAGGGCGTTGGGATATTCCCGCACGTAGCAGTACTGGCAGCCGTGGGCGCAGCCCCGGTAGGGACTCAGGGCGAACCCAAAGCCGTACCGATCATCTCGCTGGGGGCGGAGGATGCTGCGTGCCTCTTCGGGTTCGACCCGGAGATCCAGAAACAGGGAAGGCGCGGGCTCAACGACGGATAGGAGGGGAACCATGTCGCCAGTATTCGTCTTTTTTTCGTTAAGTCAAGACCAACAGCCCCGATCATTTACGAATGACATTGATCCTCCCATTGGCCTCCAGGATGGCCACCCTGACCTCTCCGATATCGGTCAGACCCACCTGGCGAATGGCTGCCATCAGCTCATGCCGGGAGATCTGTTCGCGCTTCACCGCCGGTTCGACCACAACCCCGTCGTGCACGAGGATCAGTGGCCGCCCCTCCACCAGGAGCTCGACCCGCTTGCTCCGGTAGGCCAGCCAACTCATCAGAGCATTCACACCGAGTAGGGTCAGCACGAGGGCAAAGCCTGCCGTAATCGAGTTGTCGCCCCCGTTCATGCTGTTCTGCACGGAATTCGAGAGCACAAGCAAGAGCACAAAATCGAAGGGGGAGAGCTGCCCGACCTGACGCTTACCCGTGAGGCGCAGCGCCAGGAGGAGGAACCCATAGACGAGCAGGGCCCGAAGGACGAATTCCCACCAGGGTTGGGAGGTCTTCCATAGACTCATCCCAAGGGGGATGGCCCCATTCACGGCTGACAGGAAACCCAGCATTTCGGCCCTCCACCAAGACTCATGGCACGCATGTACGAGGCCCGAGGTTCGTCCCCGCTGGGACGTCTATCCATCAAGCTCGAGCCCCGGGTCAGCCTCCGGCCGGACCGAAGGAGCTGCGGACTCGGGCCCAGGGAACAAGGCCGGGGCTTCGAGGACCGACCCGTCCCACTCGGAGGGACCCGGACCTGGAGCCTCTCGAAGGCCCTGCTGTGTGAGCCAGGCATCGTAGACGACAATGGCGCACATGGCCTCGGCCACGGGCACTATCCTTGGGGCGATGCAGGGATCGTGGCGGCCCTGGACGGAGATCTCGCGGGGTTGGCCGTCCCGGTCAATGGTCTGCTGGGTCTTGGAGATGGAACTGGTGGGCTTGATGGCCATCCTCACGACCAGGGGCGCGCCGGTGGAGATCCCTCCCAGGGTGCCCCCGGCATCGTTCTTCTGGGGGCCCTCTGGCCCCAGAGGGTCGTTGTGGTCCGAGCCCCTCATCCGCGCCGCGGCAAACCCCGCACCCACCTCGACGCCCTTGACGGCGCCGATGGTCATGCAGGCGTAAGCAAGCAGCCCATCGAGCTTGGCGAAGGTGGGATCGCCGAGCCCCGCAGGCAGCCCTTCGATCCAGACCTCGCAGATTCCGCCCACGGAATCGCCCTCGGCCTTGGCCGCCTCCACGGCTTGGCGCTGGGCGGGAAAGGCCTCGGGATCCGAGCCGCGCAGGGGGTTCTGCTCCACGAAGGCCCAATCCAGGGTGCGGCAGGGGATCCCGGCGATCTCGCGGTTGAATCCCCGAATCCGGACCCCCAACCCCGCGAGTTGCTGCTTGGCCCAGGCTCCCGCCGCAACCCGGGCCAGGGTCTCCCGGCCACTGGAGCGGCCCCCACCTCTTGCATCCCGAATGCCGTATTTCCGGTCGAAGGTCAGGTCCGCGTGTCCGGGGCGAAAGAGTGCCTGCAGGGCCTCATAGTCACCGCTGCGCTGGTTCTCGTTGAAGACCACCAGGGCGATGGGGTGGCCGGTGGTGCGGCCTTCGTGGACCCCGGACAAGACCTGGAGCCGGTCGCCCTCCTGGCGAGGCGTCACCAGGTCCGATTGGCCAGGACGCCGCCGATCCAGCTCCCGCTGGATGGCCTCGCCATCGAAGGGCAGCCCAGGCTTCACCCCGTCCAGCACCACGCCTACCGCCGGACCGTGACTCTCGCCAAAGGTCAGAATGCGGAAGGCGCGGCCGAAGGAACTGGGAGAGTCGAACAGCACGGGTGTGGTCGGCGGACTATTCCGGCGCCTGATCCTCGGCGGAATCCCCGGCTTCTTCTGGATCCCGCTTCACGAGTTTCGCCACCGGCGCGGAGGGCGTGAGCGTGGCCAGCCCCTTCCACACATAGCGGGTGCCGCGCTTCTGGCCCTGCTTGAGGATCAGCCCCTCCGCCTCCAACTCGCCGAAGAGCCGGCGCAGGGTGGCCGGCGCCCAGTCGCAGTCCTTGAGCCCCAGGGCCTCCTGGGCCTGGAAGCTGGACAGCCCACCCTGATCCTCCAGGGCCGCGATGAGCTGCCGACGGATATCCCCCAGTTCCTGGCGGTTGCGCCGCGCCTTCCCTCGAAAATCATCCCCGGCGGGTTGGGCCACGAAGACCTCCCTAGGTGCGGCCTCCAGGGGCGATGCAGTAAAGGCGGGAGCCATCGCTTTGACCTCGTGAACCAAGCCACCGTCCAGATAGACATCCGATTTGTCCGGCTGGAAGAGCACCACCACCGAACTGGCGGGAATACCCTCGCTGTGGAGGGATTCCACCAGGCGGTCGCCGATCCGTTTCTTTTGGTCGGCCGAGAGCGGTGACGATTGAATGATGACCAAAGGCATATCAACTCCCTTTTTACACGTATATCATTCAATTTAGGCCCTACGCCCAGCAATGGCAAAGGCAAATTCAAGAGTCCCCCCTCCAGAATCCGGAGCACCCATGGGTCCCACCCCCGAATCCCGAAAGGCACGATCTGCGGAAGAGGCCCGCTTCGAGACCTTCCTTCGAAGCAAGAAGCTCAAGCTCACCGGCGAACGCCTCGAGATCCTGGCTTCCATTTTTCAGCGCGACAGCCATTTCGATGCAGAAACCCTCCACGCCGAGCTGAAGACCGCCGGAGGCGACATCAGTCGCGCCACGGTGTACCGGACCCTCGATCTGCTGGTGCAGTCGGGGCTGGTTCGCAAGAACAGCCTGGGCTCCAGCCATGCCAACTATGAGGCGGCCCGGGGCGACGAGCATCACGATCACTTGATCTGCCTCTGCTGCAAGAAGGTGATCGAGTTCTACCGGCCCGACATGGAGGCGCTCCAGGAGCGGATCTGCGCCGATCATGATTTTCGGCTGGTCCACCACAGCCTGCAGATCTTTGGCATCTGCCCTGGCTGCAAGGACAAGGCGGATGAGGCCGCCATCCGCAACCGAGTGGCCCAGCTCCACACCTGACATGAACGAGGGGGAACCGCCTGCTTGCCTTCGACTCGCGATGTCCCCCCTCGAGCTCCCCCACGTGGTATTCGGGCCAAGCCCGGACACCAAGTCTGATCCGATTACGGCACCGCCCGGGCACTTCTGTTAGCCTGCTTTGTTATGCAGAAACTCACACTCCAGGACATCCAGCGCCTTCCCAAGACGGACCTGCACGTGCATCTCGACGGCAGCCTCCGCATCCAGACCATCCTCGAGCTCGCCGAGCACCAGAAGGTCAAGCTGCCGGCCGACTCCATCGAGAAACTCCGCCCCTTCGTGGAAGTGGGCGAAGACTGCAAGTCCTTGGTGGAATACCTCAAGGCCTTCGATGTCACCCTCTCGGTGATGCAGACCTACGACGCCCTGGTCCGCACCGCCTTCGAACTGGCCGAGGACGCCGCCAAGGAGAACGTGCGCTACCTCGAAGTGCGCTACAGCCCCATTCTCCACCAGCAGAAGGGCATGACCCTCCACGCCATCGTCCAGGCGGTGCTGGAGGGTTTGGCCCAGGCGGAAAAGAAATACGACATCCACACGGGCGTCATTCTCTGCGGCATGCGGCACATCAGCCCCGAGATCAGCCTGAAACTCGCGGACCTCACGGTGGCCTTCAAGAACAAGGGCGTCGTAGGCTTCGATCTAGCGGGCGCCGAAGAGGATTTCCCCGCCAAGCGCCACAAGGATGCCTTCGGTCGCGTGTTGGCCAACAACATCAACTGCACGCTGCACGCCGGCGAGGCCTACGGCCCCGAGAGCATCCACCAGGCCATCCATCTCTGCGGCGCCCACCGCATCGGTCACGGTGTGCGACTGGTGGAGGACGGCGATCTCCTCAACTACGTGAACGACCACCGCATCCCCCTGGAATGCTGTCCCAGCAGCAATGTGCAGACCAAGGCGGTGAAGCGCATGGCCGATCATCCCATCCGGCTCTTCTTCGACCTGGGCCTGCGGGTGACCGTGAACACCGATAACCGGATGGTCACCAACACCACCGTAAGCCGCGAGTACCTCGTGCTTCACGAACAGCTGGGCTTCTCGCTGGAGGAGATCAAGGAGCTCATCATCATGGGCTTCAAGAGCGCCTTCCTGCCCTATGCGATCAAGCGGGCCATGCTGGCGGATGTGGTCAACGAGCTGAAGTCCTTCAAGCCCAAGAGCCTGGAGAGCCGAAAAGAGCTGCTCTAAGAGTCCGTCCTAGACAGAAAGAGTCGCTCCAGGCACTTCTAAGGCAAAATAGAGAGCATCCGGCACCACGCCGGGACACACCTATTGAAAGCCGAACGGATGCTCGAACGCTTCGCGCGATTCCTTGACCAGCCCCAGCGAATCCTCCTCACCACCCACGAGAACCCCGATGGGGACGGCACGGGAGCCATGATCGGCCTGGCCCACTACCTGCGGCATCTCGGCAAGGAGGTGCGCATCGTGGTGAATCCGGACCTGCCTCATTTCCTCCGGTTCATGGACTCAGAGGGTTGGATCGAAGCTTTCGATCCGGAGACCCGACACCGGGAGCTCGCAACTTGGCCGGAGGCCTGGATCCTCGTGGACGCCTCGGATCCGCTGCGCCTCGGGGGCATGTTGACGGCCTTCCAGGCATCCAAGGCCGCGAAGGTTTGCCTGGATCATCACATGAAGGAAGCGCCTCAGGGTTTCGATCTTGAATTCACCGATAGCACAGCCAGTGCTTCCGCAGAGCTCGTGTTCGACCTCGCCGCCTCGCGCATGCCCCGCCCCTTCCCTTCACCCATGGCCACGGCCCTCTACGCGGGTCTCGTGGACGACACCGGGAATTTCCGGTTTTCCAATGCCACCCCCAAGACGCACCGCATGGCCGCCGAACTGATCGAGGAAGGCGTCGATCCCGCGCGGGTCTACCAGGATCTCTACTACCAGGGCCGCCCCGAGCGCCTGAAGCTCTTCGGCCGCGCCTTCGAGGGCCTACGGATCCTCGGCGGGGGCCGCTACGCCTGCCTGTCCCTGACCCGGGCCGATCTGGCCCAGTGCGGGGCCATCCACGACGACATGGAGGGCCTGGTCAACAAGCCGCTGGAACTGCGGGGCGTCGAAGTCTCCTGCCTGCTCTACGAACTGGAGGATGGTCGGATCAAGGGCAGCCTGCGGTCCCGGGAACGAGTCGATGTCAATGCCGTGTGCCGAATGTTCGGCGGCGGTGGTCATCGCCTGGCCTCGGGTGCGAAACTGGATGGCCCCCTCGATCGGGCCCAGGCGGCCATGGATGCCGCAGTCCTCACCCAGCTCGAGTCGGATTTCACCAACACCTGAACACCCCCGTTTCGCTTGCGGGACCCGCTGCCCGCCCCAAACGTTCCATGAACACCATTAAACGCATTCATATTCATCCTTTTACACGGGAACACGCCATGTGCCCCAAAGACAGCAGCAGTGCCCCCAAGCTCCAGCTCCAGGCGGATTCTCCCCTGGAGGTGGTCACCCAGTTCGAGACCGAATCCGTGCCCTTCGTCGCCAAGGCCAACGTGCCTTCGATCTTCGGCAAGTTCACGGTCTACGGTTTCCTCGAAAAACTCACGGGCAAGGAACACCTCGCCATTGTGGCCGGGGATCTCGATGCCCGGAAACGCACCTCCCTCAGGATCCACAGCGAGTGCTGGACGGGCGATGTCATGGGCAGCCTCAAGTGCGACTGCCGCGCCCAACTCCACGAGGCCCTGGCCTACATCGGCGAGCACGGTGGAGTCGTGCTCTACATGCGCCAGGAGGGGCGCGGCATCGGCCTTCTCAACAAGCTCAAGGCCTACGCCCTTCAGGAGCAGGGCATGGACACCGTCGAGGCCAATCACGAACTGGGCTTCGAGGATGACCTGCGCTCCTACGAAGCCGCAGTGGAGATGCTCCGCTTCTTTGGCATCCGCAAGGTGAAGCTCCTCACCAACAATCCCCGCAAGATCGGAGCCCTGGAGGAAGCCGGCATCCACGTACAGCGGGAGCCCCACCAGATCGCCTCCAATCCGCACAATCTGCGCTACCTCCAGACCAAGGCCGCCAAGTCCGGGCACATGCTGGATTTCACCGAAGAAGCGGTGCTCTGAGTCTACTCATCCCTCCGGGGCAGCAACAGGGCCCGCTGCACGCGCTCTAGGCTGCCGTGGAGGCCCACCAGCTTCCAGGCGATGACCATGGCATAACCCAGCCAGACCCAAAGCAGCCGGGGATCGCAGGGGGTTCGCTTGAGGGGGTCCAGACCGATATCGATGCCCAGCCCGTACAGGAACCACACGACGATGCCGAAGGCGATGAGCAGGTGCCCCCAGCGGATCCAGTAGGGGCGCAGGCCTTCCTTGATCTTCCAGCGGAGGAGCAGCCACCGGTCGAAGCGGTCGGTCTTCTCTTCCACGAAATGGAGGGCCAGGAGCTTGTCCACCAGGGGGGCGTAGCGGTGCACCTTGAGCTCGCCGATCTCCTCCTGGCCGTTCACCTTGCGGAGGAAGGCGCTGCGGATCTTCCCCACGCACTCTTCCCAGGGGGCCTCTTCCCGGCGGATGGCCATGTGCAGGCGGAAGAGGCCCACCCACAGCAGGGCCTGGGCGATCAGGACCCCCCACAGGGCCATGCCCTGCCAACCACTGGTCCGAGCGATTTCGAAAAACCGGGTGAGATCCATCCCGCTACCCCTTCTTCATCCGTTCCATCCAGTCCATGATCTGCGCCTCGGCATCCGGGCTCAGGCGAATGGCCTCCTGCAGATCCCGCAGGGCCTCCACGGCCTCGCCCCGCCTGAGCCGCACGAAGGCCCGGTCGCGGTGAGGAAGGGGATCTGCGGGACTCAGCAGAATCAAGTGGGTCGCGGTCCAGAAGGCTTCATCCCACTGCTGGCCACGCAGGAAGCGGGCATGGAGGTTTTTCACGAGTCGCGCCAGGATCTCGCGATGAGGCAGAGGCTCCAACATCACAGAGTCGAAGACGGTGCGCCCCCCGGTGCTGCGGCGCACGAGACGCGCCGCCTCTTCCTCGCCCACGGGCAGACCGCCGTGGAAAGGGTCGAAGTAGAGGGCGCCGAGATCCAGCCGCAGCCCCACGATGAAGTGCCCGGGGAGCCCCACACCGAATGCATCCAGCCCCAGCCGCCGCGCCACGTCGATCCACAGGATCGAGAGGGTCACCGGCAGGCCCCGCCGACGGGCCACCACCCTGGGCAGCACGGCATTGTCGGGATCATCGAAGGTCTCCCGATCCCCCTGGAGGCCCTGCTCCTGGAAAAGGTAGTGGTTCAGCGCATCGATGGCCCCATGGATGCTCCAGGGCAGCGGCATGCGGCCCGCCAGCTCGAAGGCCCATTCATCCAGAATGTGGGAGAACAGCGTCGGGTCAGGATCCTCCAGCAGGGGACCCACGGCCAACACCGCGCCCACGGCCAGGTCCCGGCATTCGGGATCGGCCTGGAGATACTCGTGCAGCGAATTCAAGGTCAGCCTCGGCGACGCAGCCAGCTCCGCACCACCAGGGCCACCAGCCCCGCAGCCAGGCCGATCCAGATCCATTTCTGTCCACTACTCTGGACCTTTTCAATCTTGGCCTTTTCCTCCGCCTTGCGGGCGTTCTCTTCGAAGGAGAGCTTCTGCTGAGCCTCTCCGGCCTCCTTCACGGCCTTCTCGGCAGACTTCCTCGATTCCTCGATGTCCCGGGTCGCCCGTTCAGTCTCCTCGTCCTGGAGCGCGATGTGAGCCACCCGAGTGAGGCTGGTTCGTCGCCGTACAGAACGTCTTCCGCGAGCGGGCACCAAGCCGCCCTCCTCGGCCTCGGTGGCCACGCCATCCCCCATTTCGATGCTCTCGGTGAGGCTCTGAATATCCTCCCGCAGTCCCTGGATCGCCTGATGCTGGCGATGGAGGAGGCCGCCCTGGACCCAGATCAGCCCCAGCTGCCCGGCGAGGAGCACGACCATCACGGGGCCGAGCCAGGTCTGGGGGCGTGGGGCCTTGGGTGGTTCAGTCATGATGGGTCCCGTCCAAGAATGAATAGGGTGCGATCGTCCCGATTCTGGCATTCAAAACTGGCGACATCCCGGTAGACGGCTTCGCATGCCGCGCGGGCCGACCCCGTGGCACGCATCCTCAGCAGCTGATCCTCCAGGCGTCCGAGCCCATAGAGTTCGCCCCCCTGGTTCATGGCTTCAGTCAGGCCGTCGCTGTACATCACGAGCCATTCGCCGGGCTGAAGCACGCCCTCGTGGATCTGCCACGCGCCGTCGGAGGGCGGTCGCAACCCCAGACCGCGGCCGACAGCCACGAGTTCTTCGGCATCCTCTCGCCGAGGCCCCCGCAGCAGAAGAGCCGGTGGATGCCCCGCCCGGGCGATGCGGTAGCTGCCCGTCTCATCCCATTCCAATAGGATCAGCGTGAGGAAATCCCGGGAGCCCATGAGGTTGCGCATGGTCCGATCGAGGGCGGGCAGGATCTTGTCGAAATCGAGCGTCTCATCCTGGGTGGCAAACTTGAGCAGAGCCGTGGCCTGACTCATGTAGAGGGCCGCCGCGAGCCCCTTCCCGCTCACGTCGCCCACCGCGGCGATCCACTTGCCGTGCATGCGACGCTTGACCCAAAGAAGATCGCCGCCAGTTTCCAGGGCGGGCTCCAACCGCAGGGCCAACTGGAATCCGGGGATGGCGGGCGCCTCGAAGGTAATCAGGCTCTCCTGGATCTTTCGCGCGGTCTGCAGTTCCTGCTCAAGGCGACCCTGATCCAGCAGGCGCCGGTGAAGGATGGTGGTCTCCAGCACGATCCCTGCCGCCTGGGCCACCTCCCGCAGCAGTTCGCGATCCTCACGCCCGTAGTTCAGTTCCGCGTATTTGCCGCCCAGGATGATCACCGCATGGGGATTCCGGTCCGCCATGAGCAGTACGAGCACCTGGGCCTCCAGGGCGTCGACGTGGGCCCGCAGCTGCAGGCCCTGCTCGCGGATCCATTCCGATTCATCCCCGCCCAGACCCAGCACCAGTTCCTGGTTTTCCCGGGCATGACGAATCAGCTGGGGGGGCAGGTCCAGCTTCCGCGGGCGGCGAAGGCTCTCCACCATACCGTCATCGCCCTCGGGATCCTGGATGGGCGGCAGGAGGATGGAACGCCCTTCCACCGGCAGCACCAGCAGCACTTGGGGCCGGAAGGCCTCGCTCAGACTCGCCTTCAGGCCCGCCAGCAGGGCCTCTTCCGAGAGCCGCTTCCGGGTTTCCCGCAGGCTGCCCAAGATCAATTCCCGGGCCTGGTTCAGGTCTCTCCGGAAGATGCGCCGAAGGGAAAGCATCAGCCATCGCAGGAACCAGCCAATGGGAAGGGCCGAGAGCCCCACCAGGGCACCGACCCAACTGGGGGGAACCACCTGGATCCCCTGGGCGAAGAGCCAGGCCAGACCGCAGAGGTAGGCGGCGAGCGAAAGCCCCACCACCACGAAGTAGGAGACCCAGCGCATCAACGCGCGCCGGATGTCGAAAAATCCATGGCGGAGAATGGCGTAGGCGAAGGAGAGGGGCAACAGCGGGAGCGGCGCGAAGAAGATCCAGCTCTCCCGCCGGAACATCAAGCTGGGCCCCGCCTGGGCGCTGAGCACGTAGTAAGCGAGCAGATCCAGCAGTATCGCCGAGCTAAAGATCAGCGCGGGAAGGAGGGCCCAACGCCGCCGCTCCTCCAGTCGGAAGGCCCCCACCCAGAACAGTACGATTCCGGCGACCAGGGCGAGGGCAACGGCGATATTGAACAGCGGGAAGAGCACCTGCAGAGGCGAGGTGCGGATGAAATCAACCAGGAGGTTCCGCCCGAAAACCACCGCCGCCACTTGGGGCACCAGGAGCAGCAGCCCCAGGCAGAGGAAGCCCCCGTAGAGCCCCAGCAGGAATTTGCGGTTGGTGCGCAGCGCGAAGGAATGGGGAAAGCGAAGGAAGAAGTGCAGCCAGAGCGGGGGTGCCACGGCCACCACCATCTGGGCAACAACGAGGGTGGGCACGCGGATAAACCCTGGCACGTTTCCGACAAAGCCCTGGATGGCCAGCGGCAAGAGCAGGGCCATCAGCCCCAGGTAGTAGAAGTGGCGGGCGATCTTGCGCTGGGGGGAGGACACCACCACCAGCAGTCCGAGGGCCCAGGCCAGGAGGCCCGAAGCCAGAATGATGGCCGGCGTGGCGTGGAAGGGCTTGATGACCCGCACTGGCAGCGGAAGGATCCGGTATTCCTTCTTGTCGTAGTCGTACCGGCGCACCACGTAGACCAGGATCCGCCCCTCGGGCTGGTCATTGACCAGCGTCTGGATCTCGCCCAAACGATCCGGCTGGACCTTCTTGCCCTGCACGATCAGGAGCTCGTCCCCCTCCAGGAGCCCCGCCTTTTCGGCCACGCCATCCGGCAGGATCTCCTTGACGATGGCCCGTTTGCGGGCCACCTTCTTGCCCTGCTCGACGGTCCGATCCGTTTCCACCACCCAGGTGCACTGGTCATCGGAGAACGAGAACACCCACTGATTGAGGTAGAACGACCCCAGTGAAATGACCAGGGCGATGACACTCGTCCAGATCAATCGCCATCGCATGCGTCGAAGGGAGGGAGACACAGTAACCTTATGCCTGGGGGAAACGTGGAAGAGAAGAAGCCCTGGTGGATCCTGGTGGGTGGGCGTCATCGCCTGGGTCGGGCTCTGGCGGAGGGTCTGGCCCTGGAGCACAACCTCGTGCTCACGAGCTCCCGGCCCTGGTCGGATGAGGACCCTTGGCAAATCAAGCTGTCAACGCGAACCCAGGTGAGGATGCTCCGCTGGGATGCGTCGAATCCCGGCCTGGTTCCCCAGATGATGGCAGATCTGGAGCGCCTCGGCGGCGAAGGGATTCAGTTCCAGAGTGCCGTTCTGGTGGCAGGAACCTTTCCCGAACAGCCCTTTGGCACCTGGACCGCCGAAACCCTCCTGAACACCCTGACCCTGAATCTGGCCTTTCCCATGCTCGTGGCTCAGGCGCTCGCCCCCCAAATCCAGGACCAGGGCAGCCTGCAACTCATCCTGGACACGGCCATCCACCGCCCCATGCAGAAGCGCCTTCCTTACTCTTCCGCCAAGGCCGGACTGGCCCACGCGGTCCCAGGGCTGGCGCGCCTCCTGGCCCCACACCTCCGGGTGGTGGGCCACGCTCTGGGCGTTCTGCTGCCGGATGCCGGAAGCGATCCCCAGGCCCTGGCCGAGAAGAACCTGCTCAAGGCCAACGGGACTCCCGAGGATCTCCTGCGGGCCTTGCGCTTTGTGGCCGAAAGCCCCTATCTCACGGGTGAAATCATCACGCTGGACGGCGGAAGGCGGTGGGCGTAGTGCCATTCAAGGTGAACGAAATCTTCTTCAGCATCCAGGGCGAAGGCTCCCGAGCCGGGCGTCCCTGCCTCTTCATCCGCCTCACGGGCTGCCCCCTGCGCTGCACCTATTGCGACACGACGTACGCCTTTGTTGAGGGTCAGAGGCGGGAACTGGACGAGATCCTAGCAGAGGTCCGGCAACGCATCGGCGCCCCTCGCCTCGGCCCCAATGCCCCCTTTGTGGAGCTCACCGGAGGCGAACCTCTGGCCCACCCCGAGGCCCCGCGCCTACTTCAGGCCCTGCTTGACCTGGGTTACGAGGTCGCCCTGGAAACCGCGGGCAGCCATGACATTTCCGTTGTTCCTCTCCAGGTGGTGAAGATCGTGGACCGCAAGACCCCTGGCAGCGGCGAAGTTGAACGCTGGCTCGAGGGCAACCTGGCCCATCTCGTCCCAGGCCAGGATGAGCTGAAATTCGTGCTCATGGACGCCGAAGATTACGCATGGGCCAAGGCCTGGTGCGAGGCGCGCCAGCTCTTCGGCCACCTCGATATCCTCTTCAGCCCCGTGTGGGGCAAGCTGGACGCCCGCTGGCTGGCCGAGCAGATCATCGCCGATCACCTCCCCGTGCGGTTCCAGCTGCAGCTGCACAAACTCGTGTGGGATCCGAACCAGCGAGGCGTCTGAGCCGAGCCGCCATTTCCCTGGCGCCCGGTTCTCCAGTCGAACCAGCTTCGGATCAGACGTGAGCGGGAGCACTCCGGTTCCTTGAGAAAATCCGTCCATGGGACGTTTTGACTTTCAGCGATCGGGGCAAACTCGCCGCCACGACCTTGACCACCTGCGGGTGCTGGCCTTCGTCGTGCTCGTGATCTCCCACGCCGCCAACCTCTTTGTGGGCTGGGGGAGCTGGCCCGTGCGCAGCGGTCATGTCTCCTGGGGCCTGGAGCGGGTCATGCTGTTCATCTGCCTTTGGCGCCTGCCCCTGGTGTTCCTCATCGCCGGGGCGGGAGCGGCCTACAGCCTGGAAAAGCGGGGCTCGGGTGGTTTTCTGTGGGAGCGCATGAGCCGCCTCGTGCCGCCCCTCATGGCTGGCATCTTCCTGATCGCTCCCCTCCAGACTTGGATGGAGGGTCGGCTCCAGAACCAGGTTTCCGGGAGCTTTCTCGCCTTTCTGCCCGAAGTCTGGCGGAGCGGCCCGGCCCCCCAGGGCATGCTCGGCTGGCAGCACCTCTGGTTCGTCGCCTACCTGCTGGTCATCTCCATCGGCCTCGCCATGCTCCACGCCGCATCCTCTGAACACATCCCCGCGGGACTCGCCGGAATCGGGTCCCGCCTGCTCCACACCCGATCCGGCCTGCTCCTGCTCGGCCTGGTTCCGGCTCTGCTTACGGCGTGGCTCGGCGCCAATCATCCCCCCACGTACACCCTCACCAGCGACTGGTGGAACCTCTCACAGTCCGTCTTCTTCTTCCTGGCGGGCTGGATGCTCATCCGAGTGAAGGGCGGGCTGGAGCGGGTCGAGGCCCTCCGCTTCAGGGCGCTTCAACTGGGACTGCTCTCCATCGGCCTGCTCTACACCCAGGACTGGCTGGGGATCCGCACCCTCTGGTGGTGGGACGCGGGCTGGCATTTCTTCGCCAAGGGGATGGCGAGCTGGGCGTGGGTGCTGGCCATCGCGGGCTTCGCCGCGCGCTACCTCAATCGCCCCTCGGCCACCCTGAAGACTGCCAACGCCGTGGTCTTCCCGTTCTTCCTTTGGCATCTCGCGGTGCTCTGGGGCGTGGGCATTTTTCTCGCGTGGGTCCAGTGGTCGTTCTTGGTGGAGTTTTCCGTGGCGGTAATCCTAACGTTGCTGGGAACGGCGGTCCTGGTGCTCGCCATCCAGGCCTCCGACCCCTTGCGGATCCTCTTCGGCATGCAGCCCAGGAAGGCGTTCTTTCTCGCCGAGGATTCATCCGAGGTCGCCCCGGAGCCTCGCAGGTTCTAACTACCTCCGCACGAATGGATTCCCTTCTGCCTCTTCGCCGAGGGTGGTCATGGGACCGTGGCCCGGGATCACCAGGGTGGCATCGTCCAGGGTGTAGAGACGCTCGCGAATGCTGGCTTCCAGCTGGTCCCAGTGGCCCCCGAAGAGATCCGTGCGGCCCACGCCGCCCTGGAAGAGGGTGTCTCCGGCCAGCAGCAATGCCCCCTTCTCCGAAATCCCGTGGAAACAGCAGCCGCCGGGGGAATGACCGGGCGTGTGGATCACCGTCAAGTCATGGTGAACCTCGCCTTCGGCCAGGGGTGACATGACGGGCGTAGCCACGGCCTTCATTCCGAAAAGCCCCGTCTGCATGGTAAGGCTCTCCACGAGGAAGGTGTCCGCCGGATGGAGATAAGCGGGACAGTCCCAGAGCTCCTGCAGCTCCCGGGTGGCGCCGACGTGATCGAAATGGGCGTGGGTGTGCAGCAGGGCCGTCACCCGGAAACCCAGGGTCTCCACCCGCTGGCGAATCTTGGCGGCCTCATCGCCCGGATCCACCACCGCCCCCGTGCCCTTCTCCGCATCCCACACCAGCACGCAGTTGCAGGAGAGGGGTCCCACGGGAAAGGTCTCGAACTTCAGCATGCGAATCTCCAGAGGCAGCTCCGAGACGCGCGGAGCTATCCCCTATTCTGCTACCGTTTCCACATACCACGCCTGCCCCGGAGCCCATCGGTGAACGAATACCTCAGTTTCTTCCTGGTCACGCTGCCGGCGGTCTTCTTCATCATGGACCCGCTGGGGCTGCTGCCCATCTTCGTGGCAATCACCGCCAACGACACGCCCGAGAAGCGCCAGCGCACCGCCCGCAGGGCCACGCTCATCGCCTTCGGGCTCATGACCTTCTTCACGATTTTCGGGAGCTTCGTCTTCAAGTTGTTCGGAATCTCCATGAGCGCCCTAAAGGTGGCGGGGGGCATCCTGCTCCTCATCACCGCCATGGACATGCTGCGGGCCCTGCCCTCCCGCACCCGCTCCTCACCCGAGGAGACCCACGAGAGCGAGACAAAGGAGGACGTGGCCGTGGTGCCTCTGGCCATGCCCCTCCTCGCGGGCCCTGGCTCCATCGCCACGGCCATGGTACTGGCCGCCCGGGGCCCCCACTGGACCTATGCGATCCCCGTGGTGATCTCCATCGCCATCACTTGCGTCATCACCTATCTGCTTTTGAGGGCCGCCAACCGCCTGAACCTGCTGCTCGGCACCACGGGCATCGCGGTGCTCGAGCGCATCATGGGCCTGCTCCTGGCCTCCATCGCCATCCAGTTCGTGGCGGACGGCATCATCATGTTCATGGGCGGCAAGCCCTGATTTCCCTTACAGGCTCTTGAGCGCTGCCAACTCCTGGGGATTCAGGTAACGCCATTCCCCCGGCTTGAGATAGGGATCGTCCAGCGGCCCGAACTGGATGCGACGCAGCTTGTGCACGGGGTGGCCCACAGCGGCGAACATCTTGCGGATCTGCTGGTTCTTACCCTCGATGAGCGTCACCCGCAGCCAGGGGTTGTCCTGGCGATCATGGAACTCGATGCCGCAGGGCTTGAGCTTCTGGCCATCCAGCCGGAACCCCTCCCGCATTTCGTCCAGCGTCTCGGGCCGGGGCGTGCGATGGACCTTCACCAGGTAGACCTTGGGCACATGATGGTCCGGACTGGCGAGGCGCTGGGCCATCTCGCCATCGTTGGTCATCAGCAGCAGGCCCTCGGAATTGAAATCGAGGCGGCCCACGGGATAGACCCGAGCCTCAACTCCCGAGAGCAGCGCCATGACCGTGGGGCGGCCTTCGTCATCCTTCACCGTGGTCACGTAGCCCTTGGGTTTGTTGACCAGGATGTAGACCGGCGCTTCCTTCTGGATGGGTTGGAGATCCAGCGTAACCGTGTCGCGCCGGGGATCGGCCTTGGCCCCCAGCTCCGTGACCGTGACGCCATTCACCTGGACTCGCCCTTCCAGAATCATCGCCTCGCAGGCGCGGCGACTGGCCACACCGGCATGGGCCAGGATCTTCTGGAGCCGCTCGAGGCCGTGGGACGCTCCGCCGCTGCGGGGTTTTCCACCGGATTTCCGGGGGCTTGCGGGTCGGGACGCACCAGCAGGTCGCGGCGCACCGGCGGTCCTGCGCACGCCCGGTTTCGCGGCAGCAGTTTTGGGGCTGGCGCTGCTGCGAGCCTCACCCTCGCCCGGCGCTCCGGCCGCCTTGGGGCGACGGGAAACAGGGCCCGCGAGTCGGGGTGCACTATCCGTTCGCGGCGCTCCGGCTGTCTTGCGGTCGCCCGGTTTTGCTGGGGCGGTTTTGGGTCTGGCACTGCTGCGGGCCTCACCCTCGCCCGGCGCTCCGGCCGCCTTGGGGCGGCGGGATACGGGACTCGCGGAGGCGGCTCGAGGCCCTGCGGGCTTCGCCCCCCGGGTCGGGCGGGACCGACCTTCCTTGGAAACGGGACTCTTCTCGGCGCGCTTCGGCACCGGTCGTGCGGATCTGGCCATGCTGGCTCCCCTGGCGTCTCTCGACGCGAAAGAACAAGAATGACACAAAGGCACGGCCGACTCGGCCAAATTCCACCGGCAGGGGTCTTCCTAGGGAGATTCGATCGAGACGATGCGCGCTCGGGACGGTAGACTGAAACGTTTTCTTTTTCTTTGAGGAGTCCCCATGACCAAATACGTGTACTCATTCGGCGGCGACCGAAACGAGGGCAACGCCTCCATGCGCAACACCCTCGGCGGCAAGGGCTGCAACCTGGCCGAGATGGCCGGTCTGGGCATCCCCGTCCCCCCTGGCTTCACCGTCATCACCGATGTCTGCACGATGTACAACAAGGCCGGCAAGCAATTGCCCGCCGAAGTGATCGACCAGATGAAGGAAGCCCTCGCCTGGCTGGAAAAGAACCAGGGCCAGAAGCTGGGCCAGGGCGAAAAGCCCATGCTGCTGTCCGTGCGCTCCGGCGCCCGGGATTCCATGCCCGGCATGATGGACACCGTGCTGAACCTGGGCCTCAACGACCAGAGCGTTGAAGCCCTGGCCAAGAGCAGCAACAACGCCCGTTTCGCCTACGACAGCTACCGCCGCTTCATCATGATGTATTCCGACGTGGTGCTGGATGTCCACAAGGATCACTTCGAGGTACTCATCGAAGAGCTCAAGCACAAGACCGGCAAGCAGCTCGACACCGAGATCACCGCCGAAGAGTGGAAGACCCTCTGCGGTCAGTTCAAGGCCATCGTCAAGGCCAAGCTGGGCCGGGACTTCCCCCAGGATCCCTGGGAGCAGCTCCTGGGCGGCGCCTCTGCCGTGTTCAACAGCTGGGACACTGAGCGCGCCATCATCTACCGCCGCATGAACCGCATTCCCGACGAGTGGGGCACCGCCGTCAACGTGCAGGTCATGGTCTTCGGCAACATGGGCGATGACTGCGGCACCGGCGTGGCATTCACCCGCGACCCCGGCACCGGCGAGCCCTACTTCTACGGCGAATACCTGATCGACGCCCAGGGCGAGGACGTGGTCGCCGGCATCCGCACCCCCCAGCCCATCACCAAGTACCAGGCCGCCGACAGCGGCCTGAAGAGCCTCGAAGAGGCCATGCCCGCCGTCTACAAGGAGCTCTTCGACACCTGCCAGAAGCTCGAGAAGCACTTCAAGAACATGCAGGATCTGGAGTTCACGATCCAGCAGGGCAAGCTCTACATGCTGCAGACTCGCAACGGCAAGCGTACGGCCATGGCCGGCATCCGCATCGCCATCGACATGGTCAAGGAAGGCATGATCGACGAGAAGGAAGGCCTGAAGCGCATCAACGCCGATGACCTCACCCAGCTCCTGGCCCCCATCTTCGATCACAAGGAGAAGGACGCCCTCAAGAAGGCCGGCAAGCTCATGGCCAAGGGCCTCCCCGCAGGCCCCGGCGCCGCCACCGGCGTCATCGCCCTCTCCGCCGAAGAAGCTGAGCAACTCGCCGCCAAGGGCCCCGTGGTCCTCGTGCGCATCGAGACCAGCCCCGAGGATCTGGCGGGCATGGTCGCCGCCAACGGCATCCTGACCGCCCGCGGCGGCATGACCTCCCACGCGGCCGTGGTGGCTCGCGGCATGGGCAAGCCTTGCGTCTGCGGCGCCTCCACCCTCGTGATCGACGTGGCCAAGCGCACCGTCTCCGCGGGTGACGTGGTGCTCAAGGCCGGCGTGGATTCCATCTCCATCGACGGCAGCGCCGGTGAAATCTACGCGGGCAAGCTCGCCGCCTTCCCCAGCGAAGTCAACCAGGTGTTGGTAGACAAGTGCCTGAAGGCCGAGGAGAGCGAGACCTACCAGCGCTTCGCCACCATCATGGGCTGGGCCAACAAGTACCGCACCATGAAGGTCCGCACCAACGCCGACACGCCCCACGATTCCGATGTGGCCCGTGCCTTCGGGGCGGAAGGCATTGGGTTGTGCCGCACTGAGCACATGTTCTTCGAGGGTGAGCGCATCATCGCCGTGCGCGAGATGATCCTGAGCAAGGACGTGGACGGCCGAAAGGCCGCCCTGGCCAAGCTCCTGCCCATGCAGCGCAAGGATTTCGAGGGCATCTTCGAGGCCATGAATGGCCTGCCCGTGAACATCCGCCTCATCGATCCTCCCCTCCATGAGTTCGTGCCCCACGATGAGCGCGGCCAGAAGGAAATGGCCGAAGTCATCGGCGTGAGCCTCGAGGAAGTGAAGCACCGGGTCGAGAAGCTCCACGAGTTCAACCCCATGATGGGCCACCGCGGCTGCCGTCTCGGCATCACCTATCCCGAGATCATCCGCATGCAGATGCGCGCCATCGCCGAGGCCGCCATCGCCGTGGGCAAGAAGGGCATCAAGGCCCTGCCCGAAGTCATGGTGCCCCTGGTGGGCCACGTCAAGGAACTGGCCTTCACCAAGGCCGAGATGCTGGCTGAGATCGCCGCCATCAACAAGGAACAGGGCACGAACTTCAGCTGCCCCATCGGCACCATGATCGAGATTCCCCGCGCCGCCATCACCGCCGATCAGGTGGCTGCGGAAGCCGACTACTTCAGCTTCGGCACCAACGATCTCACCCAGATGGGCTTCGGCTTCAGCCGCGATGACTCCGGCAGCTTCCTGCCCGAGTACGTCGCCAAGAAGATCCTGGAGGACGATCCCTTCCAGAGCCTCGACCAGCAGGGCATCGGCGAGCTGGTTCGCATCGCCTGCGAGAAGGGCCGCTCCGTCAAGAGCGACCTCAAGCTCGGCGTCTGCGGCGAGCACGGCGGCGATCCCCGCTCCGTGAAGTTCTTCTTCAAGGTCGGCCTGAACTACGTGAGCTGCTCGCCCTTCCGCGTCCCCATCGCGATCGTGGCCGCCGCCCAGGCGAGCCTGGAAGCCAAGTAATCTTTACAGGCACCTCCGAAAAGAGAAGCCCCGCCGCAAGGTGGGGCTTTTTCGTGGCCAAGCAGGCGCACCCAAAAAAAAGCCGTCCAGCCCTTGATACTTTTTTGGTAGCTGACTACACTTTTTGTAGCGCGCTACCAAAACGGTAGTGCCGGTTCAGGAGGCTACCATGCCCGTCATCACCTTACAGATCGGCCAAGGACAGACGAACGAGGAACAGAAGGCGCGGCTTGTCAGCCGCCTGGCCGCGGATGCCGCCGACATCACGGGAACTCCCGTCGAGCATTTCGTCACCTTCATCGACGAATACCCCCTGGAGGCCATCGGCATCGGTCTGAAGACCATCGAGGCGCTCCGGGCGGGGCGCTGATCCTAGGGTCTGTTTTCAAAGTGGGGTGTGGCCGCGCAAGGGGCACCGCCCAAGGGAGACAAGGAAAGCGACGATGGGCATAGCGGGACTATGGACGAGGAGCTTGACGCAGTATCCCGCTGGGCGCTGCCCCTTGCCCTCCGGGACGGGGCCAGCCGCGCGCCCAGCGGCGTCTGCGGCCTTGAACGATGCACCACATCGCCCTGCGGCCGCATCCTTGCTGGATCACGCGGCTGGACCCGTCGCGGCTCGCATCCACTTTGAAAACAGACCCTAGGCACTCCGCGGAAATGCCGGGGATCCTCCAGCCGAATGTTGGACAATGTTGCCTAGGCTGAGGAGGAACGATGGCGATCCCGAAACCAGGCAAGCCCGTCCGCGGTTCCAGGACCGGCGGCCCAGTCATGGCGGTCTTCGACCTGCTGGGCCGCCGCTGGGCCATGGGCATCGTCTGGCAGCTGGCCGACGGCGCCCGGACCTTCACCGAACTACAGACGCGGTGCAGCTCCATCTCGCCGACCATCCTGAGCACCCGCATCAAGGACCTCACCGAAGCCAAGCTCGTGGAGCGAACCTTGGAGGGCTACCGTCTGACCCCCGTTGGCCGGGAACTCTTCGCGATCCTCGAGCCGTTCAAGGGATGGGCCACGTCCTGGGCCAAGGGTCTGGAATAGTTCACCGGCCGCCGCCCAGGCGAGCCTGGAAGCCGGCAAGCAGAGTCAGAATCCGTTCCGGATTTGAATGGCAAGAAGAAGGGCCCGCCACTCGGCGGGCCCTTCTCGTTCGAGGCGTGGCAACGGAGTGATCAGAACAGTCGGAAGTGGATCACATCCGTGAGGATCAGCACCAGGAAGACCACGACCACCAGGAAGAGCAGCGCCGGCAGCCCCCCGATCAGGAGGGCGGCGATGGCGGCTCCGCGGCCCTTCTGGCCCCGGGCCCGTCGGTTCACATGGAAGGCCAGGAGGAGGCTTCCGAGGTGGGCGGCGAAGATGTCCGCCAGGGCCCACCCGAGGGTGATCCGATCCATGCGAATGACGCCCGAGGTGAACAGATAGACCAGGTGGCCCGCCAGGAGCAGCGAAGCCACAGCCAGGAACAGGGCGCAGGCGCCGAGGTTGCGCAGGCGCAAGCCCTCGTCCTGACCGTCGAACCAGGCCCCTTCCATCGCCGCCTTCGGCCCGCGCAGAGCCTGCCACTGCGCCGCCAGGAGGGGATGCTTCCGCATCGCGGCGAGGGCCAGCACGGGCAGGCCGATCCAGTCGAGCCCCCCCGTGAATACCAGGGCCACCACGGCCGCGTCGAAGCGCCCGCCGGGTTCCCTATCCCGCCGAACAAACAACAGGATGAGGGCGCCCAGGCCCAATAGCAGGAGCACTCCCTGGGAAAGCCTCCAAGCGTCTGGGCTGTTCCAGGCCCCTTCAGGCGCGAACTGCCGGACGACACGGAGGCAAATCCTGGCGCCCAGTAGCACGGAGGCAAGGACGAGGGCCACCTGGCGCGGTGAACCCGGTGCCACTCCCGCACGCGCCTGGAGGGCCACGGAAAGGGCCAACCCGCCCAAACCCCAATGCAGCAGCGTGAAGCCCCATCCGAGGCACATCCAGGCGGCCTGCCATCCGAAGGGCAGGACGGCCCAGAGCAGACTCTGCAGGAAGCCTGCGAACAACACGATCCAAGGGAAAAGATGAACGGGAGCCAAGGCGATCCAGCCGTCTTCCGTTGGATCCCGAGGGGTTGAGGACGTGATTTCGAGGGAGTTCATGGCTCCATGCTACCCCTCCATCCAGGAGCAACATCTTGAATCCCGCAAGATACGCCCCCAGGGCGGAGTGACAATTTCCCTCACATGGCCCATGCTGATCCATCGATTGCGCTCCTTTCCAATTCAGCGGCTTCCTCACTGGATCCGGTCTCGAAGCCTCCATGCGTGAACCGTGGCCCACTTCCCCGGGCCACCCTTTGCTCCGGAACCTCCATGTCCCCCCAGCCCGAAACGATCCGCCTCCTGACCAGCTCGGAAACGACCTACGCCGTCCGCCTTGCGCGGGAGGCCGAGGATGTCCGAGCCGCCCAGGCCCTGCGCTTCGCCGTTTTCAATCTCGAACTGAACGAAGGCCTCGAAACGTCCCTCGCCACCCAGCTCGACGAGGATCCCTTCGACGCGATCTGCGATCACCTGCTGGTGGAGCACATCGAGACCCGGGAGATCGTCGGCACCTACCGCCTGCAGATGGGCAACACGGCCCTGGCCAACCTGGGCTACTACAGCGAGCAGGAATTCGATTTCAGCGTGTTCGAGCCCATGCGAGCCGGGATCGTGGAGCTGGGTCGGGCCTGTGTCCACCACCAGCACCGCAACCTGGTAGTGCTAGGCCTGCTCTGGAAGGGCATCGCCGACTACGCCAAGGCCCGTGGTGGCCGTTATCTCTGCGGCTGCAGCTCCATCACCTCCCAGGATCCCGCCGTGGGCGCCTCCGCGTTCGCCGAGCTCGCGAAGGCCAATCTGGCTCCGCCGGAATGGCTCACCAAGCCCCTGCCCGAGTACCACTGCCCCATGGAGAACCTGGCGGAGACCATGCCCCGGATTCCCAAGCTGCTCCGCGCCTACCTCTCCCTGGGCGCCAAGATCTGCGGCCCACCAGCCCTGGACCGCCATTTCAAGACCATCGACTTCCTCACCCTCATGGACCTCGACGAGCTTTCCGAAGCGACCCGAGCCCGGTTCATGAGCTGAGCGAGCCCGCCACCCCATGCCTCGATCAGCCTTCCTGAATCACCCCTTCCGCGCCACCGGCAGGCTGTTCCGGCTGGCCTGCGAACTGGCCTGGACGACCCTTCACTATCCCTTGAACATGGCGTTTCGGGGCAAGCGTCCCATCCACGAGGCCCGGGCCCGCTGGCTCCAGTGCCACTGCCGCCGGGTGGGCCAGGCGCTCCACCTCTCGGTGCAGACCGCAGGCCCCATTCCCACCCACGGAATCCTGGTCTCGAACCACCTCAGCTACCTCGACATCATCCTGCTGGGTTCCATCACGCCCTCCGTGTTCGTGGCCAAGCGCGAAGTCCGTCGCTGGCCCCTCTTCGGGTGGTTCGCGCATCTGGGCGGCACCGTATTCGTGCACCGGGAAAAACGCAGCGACACGCTGCGCTCCTCCAACGAGATCCGCAATGCCCTCGAACAGGGTTCGCTGGTGGTGCTGTTTCCCGAGGGCACCAGTACCGGCGGGCGCACGGTGCTGCCCTTCAAGTCGGCCCTGCTGGGGGAAGCGGAAAACCCCGACTTCCCCACCCAAGCCGCCTGCATCCGCTACGCCATGAACGAGGGCGATGTCGCCGAAGAAGCCTGCTTCTGGCGGGACATGGCCCTGGTACCCCATCTCCTCAATCTGTTGGGGCGTCCCGGCATCGGCGCCCACGTATCCTTCGCCCACGTGACCCGCGCTTCGCGGGATCGCAAGCACCTCTCCCGCCTGCTTCACCAGGAGGTCCTGCGGATGCACTCCGGCGACCCCGTAATGGTCCCCACCGAATGGGAAGACATCATCACTGGCTATGATTTCGGCCTGCTTACCCCCGACGCCATCCTCGCCTGGGCCCGGGATCTGGATCTGCCGGGCCCCGCAGGTCAGCGGTTTCACGGGATGAAGGAGGACGACCTCCAGCATTTCGAGGAATCGCTCTGGGCCGCCTGCCTGGAAGCCACCGGTGGCCTGCCCCGCCCAGGCACCCAGAAGTGGGCCATGGCCCAGGATCGGTGGCGCAAGGCCCTACTGAAGGCTGCCGTGACCCAGGATCAGTCCCCGGAGGCCCTCGCCCTGGCCGTGGAGGACATCTACGAACGGGTGGGCTGTCCCGAGGACATGCTGGGGCTCTGGCACCACGCCAGCCCCTGGCAACATGCCCCTGCCGTGGCCCACCGGGAGGATGTCGAAGCCTTCCTGCGCGGGTGCTGAGCCGGTGCCATTGAAGGTTCTGGAATTCTTCTCGGGCATCGGGGGCTGGCGCTACGCCCTGGGCGACTCTGGCACGGTGGCCGCCGCCTTCGATATCAGCCCCGCCGCCAATGCGACCTATGAGCTGAACCACGGCGACCTCCCCCATGCCCGGGAGCTGGCCACCATCTCAGCAGACAAGATCCAGGCCTTCGACGCGGACACCTGGCTCATGAGCCCGCCCTGCCAGCCCTTCTGCCGCATGGGCAACAAGCAGGGCCTCGAAGACCTGCGCTCTCGCGCCTTCCTCCGGCTCATCGAGTTATTCGAACTGGCCCCACCGAAGCACCTGGTGCTCGAAAACGTCGAGGGTTTCCTGGGCTCCGATGCCCACGATCTGCTGGTGGCCACCCTGCAGCGCTGCGGGTTCCAACGACAGGAATATCGGCTCTGCCCCACCCAGTTCGGCATCCCCAACCAGCGGCCCCGGGTCTTCCTCCTCGCCTCGCGGCAACCCCTCCCACACTGCCCGCCACCCGCGATTTCGCCTCGCCGCCTGGAGGAATTCCTGGATGGGAACGAGGATCCTTCGCTGTACCTCGAGCCCGGAATTCTCGCCAAGCACAAGCCCGGCCTCGATCTCGTGAGGGCCCAGGACCGGCGCACCGCGTGCTTCATCGGCGGCTATGGCCAGCGGTACGTGGGCAGCGGTTCCTTCCTGGTCACCGAGCGGGGCATTCGGCGTTTTTCCACGAGTGAAGCGGCTCGCCTGCTGGGACTGCCTGCCGAATTCCGCTTTCCGGAGGACCTCTCCCAAGAAAAGCGCTACAAGCTCCTGGGGAACGGCCTCAGCATTCCCGTGGCGGCGTGGGTGGTGGAACATCTCTCAAGGTAGCCCTGAGGCTCCATGAAGAGATCCACCACGGAGGTCGCAGAGAAAAAACACGGGGAAAACCGCCATCTGATCATTGGCGAACCTCAGCCTGTATTTCGGGCGATCCATTTTTGTGCTCTCTGCGTTCTCTGCGGCCAATGGCTTTCTCCATGGGGTTAGCCACAAGGCTCCTGGACCTGAGGATTGCATTCGGAGTGGAAGACGCGGGACCGCATCACATGATCAATAGCCACAAAGAACACAAAATGCACAAAGTGCTTTGGGAAGGTCGAGTCATTGCCCAAAGGCTCCAGGCCCACGAGTCTGGCGCGGTCTCGTAACTCCGCGATTCAAGCGGAGGCTCTCCCCTCAGCGCCGAGTCAGCAGGGCCATACCCGCCAGGGTCATGAGAATGCCCAAGACTCTGGACCAGGAGAGGCTCTCTCGAAAATAGAGCACCGCGATAGGCACCAGGATCAGCGCCGCGACGGCATTGACGGCCACCCCCGACCACTGGAGGCCGCCCCCCACCCGGTAGGCCAGCAAGAAACCGATCTCGATGAGCAGCACTCCCGCCCCCAGCACCAGCACCGGCCAGCTGAAGACCTGAGCCTTCCAGGAGACCCCAGCCGTGTTCTGGAAGAATGGCGCCGCAAGGGCCGCCAGCCCAAAGGCCACGGCGTAGACCGCCATGAGCAGGATCATCGGGTTGGCGCCGGGATGCAGCGTCTTCTGCCCCAGGTGGTAGATGGCATTGCCCACCGCCGCAATGCCGAGAAAGACAAGAATCTGGTTCACGCAAACCTCGTGTCGACTATCGCGCATCGAGACGAGCCCCGCACCATACGAGAGAGACGCCCCAGAGCACCGCGATGGGAAGAAACAACCACAACCCATAATGGTGCATGGCGATTCCCGCCGCCGCCATCGGGATCGTCTGCAAGGCGGCCCAAGCATGGGAAGGCCCCTGCAGGAAATGCCAGGACCGCTTGGGTGGCGCCGATTGGAGACTCGCACCGTGCCCCACGGTCAAGGCGACGAATGCTGCCCCCAGGCCCACCCGCCAATCATGGGGAGCCACAAGGGGAACGAGCAACGTCAGCCAGGCGACATCCCTCACCAGAAACCACTGCCAACCCCGCAGGGGAAGCAGTTTCGACCTCAGCGCGCCGCCCGAGGACTCAGCCCCCAGGAGACACTGCGCCTGAGTGCCGAAACACAACACGAGCAGCAGGCTGACGCCCATTCCCATCCCGGGGATCGAGCCCAAACCCCAAATCCGGTATCCCAATGCCCACACGGAGAGCAGGATGCCCAGGTAGGGATCAAGATTGCGAAGATCGGATTTCAATCCTTGAAGGTATAGGGGCCCGAAACGCCCTGGAACCGCTATGCGTGATGGACGGCGCTTCTCTCGCCGCATTCGCCGGATCCACCCTTCAAAAACCGGAGGAAGCAGAAGCAACGGGACCAGCCAAACCGGGCTCCACCCCAGCAGCAAAACCAACACCAGAGTTGCACAGACCACCGGATTCAGGAATCGTGCGAACACCTCGAAGGCGATCCGCAGGGATCGGCTCAAGGGCAGCAACCGATAACGGTCCTGGGGGAGAAGGTGCAGGGGGTCGCGCCCCAGCGCAGGCACTACCAGGACCAGAAGCAGACTCTGGAGCGCCGCAGCAGCGGGGGGCGCCACGACCAGCAACAGCAGAGCGAAAGCGCCGAAATGATTCCGTCCGAAGGCCAGGAAGCCTTCGGACTCGCGCCGCACCTCCCGCAGGAGGGCGCCTAGGAGGAGGAGGACCGAAGCCATGCCGGCAAATCCGGAGACACTCCGGTGCCCACAAAATCCCGCCAGTGAAGATCTTCAAGGCTGCGATTGGCGAGGGTTCCTTCAGGGGTGATAAACAGGACTCGAGGGCGCAGGCGCTGCACCAACACGAGGTCATGGGCGCTGAAAAGCACCGTGCGCCCTCGTGCGATGAGCGCCTGAAGCACCTGCTCGATGCGCTGGACGCCGGACGGGTCCACGCCCTCGAAGGGCTCATCCAGCAGCAACACTTCTGGGTCCGGCAGCAAGGTCATGGCCAGGGCCGCCTTCTTTCGGGTGCCGTGACTGGCCACTCGAGCCGGACTCCAGCGGGTTTCCCGAAGCCCCAGAAAATCCAGCAGCTCAGCAATCTTCGCTTCGCATTCGGCCCTGCCGAGGCCGTGGAGTCGGCCCACCAGCACGAGTTGCTCCTCGAGGGTGAGTTCCTCGAAGAGTCCCAAGCCATCGGGCATCACCCCGACGCGTCGCCGAAACTCAGGGCCCGCAGCAAAGGGATCGAGCCCCGTCACTCGAATTACCCCGGACTGGGGGCGAAGCAGGCCTCCCAGCAAACGAAGGGTCGTGGATTTGCCCACACCGTTGCCCCCGAGCAGGGCGACCAACTCCCCCGACCGTACATGCAGGCTCGCCCCACACAGAATGGGCTTCGCCCCATAGTCGAATTGCAGGTCCTCGCACTGGATCATTGACCAAGCATATCCCACGGGCGGTGACAAAACGGAGTCCCGGTGCCGCTAAAATGAAGACTCTGAACGCCCTAAATCCAAGGATCCCCATGGCCAAGCCCACCACCGATCAGCCCGAAATCATCTACTCGATGCACCGGGTCAGCAAGATCTACAACAACAAGCCTGTGATCAAGGACATCTCGCTGAGCTATTTCTACGGCGCCAAGATCGGCGTGCTGGGCCTCAACGGCTCGGGCAAATCCACGGTGCTGCGCATCATGGCGGGGGTGGATCACGACTTCAACGGCGATGCGGTGCTCTCCAAGGGCTACACCACGGGGATGCTGGAGCAGGAGCCCAAGCTCGACGAAAGCAAGACCGTGCGCGAAGTAGTGGAGGAAGGCGCGGGCGAGAAGGTCGCCCTGCTGAAGGAGTACAACGAGATCGGCGAGGCCTTCGCCGATCCCGACGCGGACTACGACAAGCTGCTGGCCCGCCAGGGCGAACTGCAGGAGAAGATCGACGCCCTGGACTGCTGGGATCTGGACGCCCAGCTGGAACAGGCCATGGACGCCCTGCGCTGCCCCGATCCCGACACCAAGATCAGCGTGCTATCCGGTGGCGAACGCCGCCGTGTGGCTCTCTGCCGCCTGCTGCTGCAGAAGCCCGACATCCTGCTGCTGGACGAGCCCACCAACCACCTGGACGCCGAAACGGTGGCCTGGCTGGAGCAGCATCTCCAGCGCTACGAGGGCACGGTCATCGCTGTCACCCATGACCGCTACTTCCTGGACCATGTGGCCGAGTGGATTCTCGAGCTCGATCGCGGCGAAGGCATCCCCTGGAAGGGCAATTATTCGAGCTGGCTGGAGCAGAAATCCGCCCGGCTGGCCCGAGAGGAAAAGGCCGACCAGCGCCGGGAGAAGACCCTGGAGCGCGAGCTGGAGTGGATCCGTATGAGCCCCAAGGGCCAGCACGCCAAGAGCAAGGATCGCATCGCCAACTATGAGAAGCTGGCCGGGGCCGAGGGCGCCGAAAAGGAACAGGAGTTGGAGATCTACATCCCCGCCGGGCCACGCCTGGGCGATATCGTGGCGGAGTTCACGGCGGTCACCAAGGCCTACGGCGACAAGGTGCTCTTCGAAAATCTGGAATTCCAGATTCCCCGGGCCGGCATCCTCGGCGTCATCGGCGCCAATGGCGCAGGCAAGACCACCCTCTTCCGCCTGCTCACCCATCAGGAAACGCCGGATTCCGGCAGCATCCGCCTGGGCGACACCGTCAAGCTCACTTACGTGGATCAGCTACGTTCCACCCTCAGCGCCGACAAGAGCGTGTTCGAGGCCATCAGCGATGGCCGCGAGCAGATCGAACTGGGGGGCAAGCTGGTGAACGCCCGGGCCTGGCTCAGCCGCTTCGGCTTCACCGGCGACGCCCAGCAGAAGAAGGTTCGTGAACTCTCCGGCGGCCAGCAGAATCGCCTCAATCTCGCGCTGCTCCTCAAGAGCGGCGGCAACGTGCTGCTCTTCGACGAGCCCACCAACGACCTGGACGTGAACACCATGCGCGCCCTGGAAGAGGCCATCGAGGCCTTTGCCGGTAGCGCCGTAATCATCAGCCACGATCGCTGGTTCTTGGATCGCCTCGCCACCCACATCCTGGCCTTCGAGGGCGATAGTCGCGTGGAATACTTCGACGGCAACTACACCCAGTACGAGGAATACCGGAAAGACGTGCTGGGTCTGAAACCCTTCGAGCCCCACCGCATCAAGTACCGCAAGCTCACGCGGTAGCCCATGCGCATCGTCTTCACCCTCACCCGCGTGGATACGAAGGAGGAAATCGCCTCCTTCGTATCTCCCTACGGGGCCATTCGCACATACAAAGACCTGCTGGCCCCCAAGTTCCAGAGGAAGTTCCTGAAGGGCGTCACCCTCGTCAAGGATGGCAAAGTCATCAAGTCCGTCACCTTCGCCAAGGGGGCCCAGATCGAGTGCGCCGAGGCCAATCATCGCTGCCGCATTCATACGGACGAGGTCGAGACCAGCCCGAAGAACAAGCTCACCTGGGAGCAGTTCGTGATGCGGATGGGGCTGCCGGATGCCTTTTTCATCCCCTTACGGAAGTAGCGCCCTCATGCCTCGCCCATCCCTGCTTCTCGCCGCCTTCCCGCCCGAACTGGCGGGCCTGGATGCGATGCCGCCCCCGGACTGGCGAGTGGCCTGCACGGGGGTGGGCGCCCTCGCCGCCGCGGTAACCACCACGCGACTGATCGCGGAACTGAATCCCCAGAGGGTGCTCTTCATCGGCACCTGTGGCGCCTATGACGAACGCCTCGCCATCGGGGACATCCTGGCGGTCTCAGCGGCCCTGGCTGTGTCCCTGGACGAACTGGAAGACCGAGCCTTCCGTCCTGGCATCGAACGCACCCGCTGGGAAGCCACCTGGCCTCTGCCCTTTCCCGCGCACACCGTAGCCGTTCCTCCCGCCATCACGAAAACCCGCGAGGGCTCCGAGACCCTCGCCAGGGTCGCCGCCGCCGAGCATCTGGAAGTCACAGGCATCTTCGCGGCATGCCACCAGGCGGGCGTTCCCGTGGCGGCGGCCCTGGCCGTGGCCAACTGCGTGGGCCCCAGAGCCCATGCGGAATGGCAGGCCCACCACGCCGCCGCGAGCGCGGGGCTGGTGGAGGCCCTGCGCCGGATTTTGTTCGAAGCTGTCTCATCCCCGGCAGAATGACGGGAGCCATCCATGCAGCGCCTTTTCCCTGGGGAGTCCCGATGCGCCTCGTCTCCATGCTCCTTCCCCTGCTGGCCATCCCATTGATGGGCAAAGCGCCCACGGACGAGGCCCTGCGAGCCCGAGCCGCCCGACTGCACGCGTCCATGTTCACCGTGGATACCCATGTGGATACGCCGGGACGCCTGGCCGCGAGGTATGACCTGTCCACGCGCCACGCCACTGGCAGCCGGGGCGCGGGTAGCCTGGATTTCCCGCGCATGAAGGAGGGCGGCCTCGCTTCGGCCTTCTTCGCGGTTTTCGTGAGCCAGGGGCCCCGCACCCCCGAAGGCCGCGCCAAGGCGAAAACGAAAGCCACCGACCAACTGGATCGCCTGGACCAGATGTTCAAGGACCACGCCGCCCTCTGCGATCGCGCCCTGACCCCTAAGGAGGCCTTGGGGATCGCCGCCACCGGGCGCCGTGCCATCTTCCTGGGCCTGGAGAACGGCTATCCCCTGGGCCTGGATCTGGGGCTTCTGGATGCCTTCTACGGGCGCGGCATCCGCTACGTCACCCTCTGCCACACCTCGGACAACGATCTCTGCGATTCCTCCACCGGCAAACGCGAAGGACCGGATCGCGGCCTCTCTGAGTTCGGCGCCCGCGCGGTCAAGCGGATGAACGAGCTGGGCATGCTGGTGGATGTCTCCCATGCCTCGGACCAGTCCGTCCGTGATGTGTTGAAGCTAAGCCGGGCGCCGATCCTCGCGTCCCATTCCTGCGCCCGGGCCCTTTCCGATCATCCGCGAAACCTGCCCGACGAGCTGCTGCGCGCCATCAAGGCCAACGGTGGCGTGGTACAACTCTGCATCCTGGGCGAGTATGTGAAGAGGTTGCCCCCCAACCCCGGACTCACCAAGGCGCTTGGAGAACTGGAGGCCCGGGTGAAGGCCCAGTACGGCGGCTGGGACAACCTGCCTGACGCCGCCACCGAGGCCGCCCTGGGTGATGAATACGAGCAGCTCTTCGAGAAATTCCCCGGCAACCTGCCCACGGTAAAGGACGCGGTGGATCACATCGATCACATGGCGAAGATCATGGGCATCGACCATGTGGGCATCGGCACCGATTTCGATGGGGGCGGCGGCTTGGCCGATTGCCGCGATGTGAGCCAGCTGCCGCGCATCACCGAGGAACTGCTCCGCCGGGGCTACCCGGAGGCCTCCATCCGCAAGATCTGGGGCGGCAACCTGGTGCGCGTCTTCGAGCGGGTGATCCGGCAGGCGAAACGCTAGAACCGCACCAGATCACCCACCACCACCTGGTACCGATCGGTCCAGGGATCCCTCACCAGGGGGACGGCCACAGTCAGCAGGAACACGCCCCCGAAGGAACTCTTCAGGTTGCCCAGGCGGAACCCGCCCCCCACGTCGAGGTAGGTGCGACTCCATTGCCCCGTGTCCACCCGGCGAATCGAGGCCGCATCCGCATAGACCACGAAACCCAGTTGGAGGATCCCCAGCAGATTGAGTTGGGTCGTGACCCGTTCCTCCAGGGAGATCATCCACCGCCGGTCCCCCAGCCACAGGTGGTTGCCATAGCCCCGAAGGCCATCCAGGCCCCCCAGGTAGAGGTGGTTCTGGGGGTCCGGTCGGTGAACGGCATCCACTTGCACCAGGGCCGCCTGGGTCTGCATCGGGAAACCCTGATAATAGGCTTTGAACGTGCCATTCACCCGCCCGTCCTGCCATCCGCCTGGCTCCAGGCGCGCCTCCCACTGGGTGTCCAGCAGCAGCAGGGTCGCGGGCGCCGGGGCCCACCCCTTGGAGGCGGAGGCCCGCAGGAAGGGCGCGTTCACGTCACTGCCCAGTGCCTTCAGATACCCGCCGAATTCAACCGTGGCTTCCCAGCCCAGGTTGAAATCCTCGGTGTGGGTCATGCTGGCCATATCCCGGTAGGGCTGGAAGCGATCCTCTGAGAGACTCCACGAAATATGCATCCCCCTGAGATTCCGGTCGGGGGGAATCGCGGTGGGAAGGCTTCCCGCCTCCAGCACCTGGGGATTCCCGAAGCGGGTCCGCTTCACATCCAGGCCGCCTCCGAGGCGAATGGCCCGGGAATCCGTGACGGAGGCGGCCCAGGATCCCCCCAGCCACAGATCGTCCCTGCGGGCCCCGAAGGCATAGGCCGCGCGCTGCTGGTTGTATATGGTTTCGACCGAATCGGAAGCCGACAGATGGATGGACATGGACCAGGGTGTATCCAGTCTGCGGTAGGGCCGGGTCAGGTCGAGCATCCGGGTCTTCCCATCCGAGAGCGCCTGGTACCGGGAGGTCAGGGTCCAATCGCTGCCCAGGAACTGCCGATCGACGTAGAGCAGCGTATCGGTGGACCGTTCGGGTTCCTTGTCGTGGCCGAGGGTCAGATACTTGCCGAAGCCCAGGAGGTTGGCCTCCCGCAGGGTGAAGCCCAGGGATTTCTGGTCGCCCACCTGGGAGAACGAGACGCTGGCCTTGAGGGTCCAGGCGTCCTGGGTGCGCACGACCGCATGCACGGCCCCCCCTTCGTCAATCCGAGGTTCGATGACGGCATCCTTCAGAAAACGAAAGGATCGAAGGGCCCGTTCGATTTCATGGATGCCCCGGGCATTCACCGCGTCCCCTGCCCGCAGGGGCACCTCCCGACGAATGACCCGCTCCCGGGTCTCGATATGCAGGACGTTGACCACGCGTCCCAGCCAGTGGTCTTCGTGGGGGCGAGAGGGGTCGAAGACGTCCCCGACATGGAATTCGACGCTGGCCAGGCGGGCACCCTTACGCTCGAGTTCTTCCCAGGTCGGCGCGCTCTGCTGGGCGGCGACTGCCACCGAGACCAGCAGGGCCGCCAGGCCCCGAAAGATGAGCAGCGCCCACCCCGTGACAGGCCGCCGTCCGGGGCCGCCATTTCGCGTAACCAGAAATGGATGGGGGCTTCGACTTTTTTGGTCCCTCTTGGAAAGTCTCGACACGCATATCCCGAAACAAGAATCCCGCTGCACGAATTGCTGTCCTTGCAAGATGCACCCGTTCCGGGGCGAATCAACCCAAATCACCTCTCACTCACCGAAGTTGGAACGGGGAAACGTCTACCTACGTCCAGGCGGTGATGGCACCACCCGGCTTTCCCCCGTCCCCTGTTCCACCCGCCACCCTTCGGGCACCGCAACCACCCGCAGGCCGCCACTGGACCCGGTGCTAAAGGTGGGGATCTTCCCAAAGGTTTCCAGAGTCTGGGGCGATGGGAACTCGAACCGGTTGTTGCGCCCCACCGTGAACAGCGCCAACTCAGGGGCAAGGGCCGCGATCCAGGCGGGATCGGAGGCCGAGGCGCCGCCGTGGTGCCCAGGCTTGAGCAGGCGGTGCGCGCCACTCGGAGCGGGATCGCCCAGATCCAGCAGATCCCTCTCCTGGATGGCCAGGGCATCGCCCATGAGCCAGAGTTCCCGATCCCGCCAGCGCACCCGCAGCACCTGGGAGATCATGTTGGCATCGGGGAGATCGAAGGGTTTGGGTGGCCACCGCACCTCAATGTGTGCCTCGCCCCGCCGCCAACCTTCCCCCCGCAGCACGCGCCGGGCCCCAGCCAGGTGGGCAGGAGGTGCGACGGGGGTCCATTGTTCGATGAACCGGGCCGAATCCGGCAGGGTCACCGAGGCGATGGGCCAGAGCCTCGCCAGGGTCGCCCAGCCTCCGGCATGATCCCCGTGGGGATGGGTCTGCACGAGATGCAGGGGCTCCCGCACGCCCCGGCGACTCAAGACCCGCACCAGCCGCCGCGCCGCCCAGGGTGAGGGTCCGGTATCCACCAGGGTGGCCTCGCCTCCGGAAATCCGCAGGAGCAGGGCGTCGCCCTGGCCAATATCCGGAGCCTCCAGACTCAAGGATTCGGGCGCTCGCCCCGTCCCTCGGAAATACAGGAGGGCCGCTGTGGCGGCCACCAATCCCACGGCCAGGGCGCGGCTGCGCCGGAAACGGGCATGGCGGTGGGCGAGCCCTATCCACCCCAGGCAGAGCGCGATCCAAGGCCAGAGGATGCCCGTGGCCAGGGGCTGGATGCGGGCGAACAAGGGAAGGAGCGAAGCGCCGACCCACACCAGAATCCCGCCCAGGATCTGAACCGCCCCAGGCACCGGCAGCAGGGTCAGCAGGAGACACAGCGGCGTGAGCACCGCCACCAGGGGCAGCACCAGCAGATTGGCCAGGACGCCCCACAGAGGAGCGCCACCGTGGAAGAGGGCCAACAGCGGCAGGGTGGTCAACCAGGGCGCGATGAAGCGAGCGGCGAGCAGCGAACCCTTGCCGAGCAGGGGGCCCAGCAGGCCCGCAAGGGGTTCCGCGCACCAGAGGAGACCAAGCAGGGCAAACCAGGCCAAAAGGAATCCTGGATCTGCACCCGATGCAGGATGAGTCAGGAGCCAGAGGAGCAGGGCCCCATGCAGCGTGAGCACGGGCGGTAGCTTCCAGCCGCTGCGCCGCCCCAGGGCCCAGGCGAGCCCCATCAACAGCCCGCGCCAAACGGGCGCGGTGAACCCCACGACCGCGCTGAACAGCACCCCAACGAGGATGGCGGCAAGGGTCGACCCGCGCCGGAACAAGCGCCGCCAGAGCGCCTCTAGGAACACCATCACCAGCGTCACCTGCAGCCCCGAGACCACCAGCGTATGGATGGTTCCGCTTTCGGCGAAGGCGCTGAACACGTCCTCCTGGGCGGGTGGATAGCCCAGCGTGAGGGCGCCCCAGAGATCCCGCGCGGGCCCATCCCCGAGGGGCAGGGCCAGGAACCGGCGATGGGCGAAGGTCTGGAGCCTGAGCAGCAGGGATGGCTCGGCAGGCCCCAGCACCTCCAGGAGGTCCGCCGAGCGCAGGTGGACGCGCCGCGCCGTACCATTCCCTCGAGCTCGCCAGAGGGGTCGCTCCACGAGGAAGGCTGGGGCTGATTCCACCGCCCGCAGCTCCGCCCTGAACCGCACCGGAGTGCCGGGCTCCGGGGCCGGATGGCCCTCTCCGGGAAGGCTGATGGGGATTTCCATGCCCGCCATGCTCTCGGGCAGCCGCAGGCGGATGTGGGCCTTGCGCCGCTCCCCCTGAAGCATCCAGGGGGCGGAAATCTTCCCCTCCATGGCCTGCAACCCCACCGGCAAGGCCTGCTCCACCCGCGCCAGGGATCTCAATCCCAGCAGTGTGAACAGGCCCAGCCCCAGCATCAGAGGGATGGCGGACAGCCGACGGAAGAACAGCAGGGGCACCGAAGCCACCGTCAGAGCCCACCCTGCTGGCAACAGCCAACCTGGCAAGCTACCGTTCCAGGCTTCAGGAAGCATCCAGGGCAGGCAGCAGGCCACCGCCAGGGCCCAGGGCAGGCCCCAGAACGAGGCACCACTGAGGCGCTGCCAGAGTCGTTCACGAGTGAGCATCCGGGAAGTGTACCCAACCTCAAACGAAGAATTCCCTTAGTCTAAAAGCACTCCTATGCGAGGCCCCGTGACTTTTCGCCCCCTGCCCTTCGCCCTGTTGTTCCTCTCGTCCGTCCTCGCGGCCTGGAGCCCCCGGTTCCACGAGGTCCAGACCGAGCTGGCCACGGGGCTCATCCCCCGAAACATGGCTGCCTACCTGCGGGCCAATGCGGCGGAACTGGCCCGGGGCGCCCGGGGCGTCTCCAGTGACCAGCCGCCCACGGTGGAAGATGTGGAGGAGCAGTTCCGGCGCATCGTCCGGATGAGCGAGGAGCGCCGCCGCCCCGCCCTGCTGGTCCGTGAACTGGGAACCCTGGCCCACATGGTGCAGCTCCTGACGGACCCTTCGGCCACCCAGGGCATCACCCAGCTGCGGGACCGCTACCAGTCTTACGGCGACGAGCACCTTAGACGGCTGGTGGTGAGCCGGGAGCCATTCTGGGCCGTGACCGCCCCCCTGGATCCGCGCCCCGCGCTGCTCAGCTGGTCCGAAATCAAGTGGGAGCGCCACCGCAGGCTCCTGGAGTGTTTTGATGACACCACTGGGACCCCCAAGGGCTCCTGGGATCTGCTCTCCATCCCCTTCGCCCAGCTCCAGCTTTCTTTTTCCAATGGCGTGAACGCCACGGCCAACATCTGGATCCAGACCTGGCGGGCTGTCGGAGACCAGTGGGAAGTACCTGTTTCCGAACCCTAGGAATTCTTTCCGATCGGAGCTATCTTCCAAACATCCCTTATTGGAGCACTCGATGGCCTCCTACACCCGACTCGGCAACTACCTGCTGGCCAACGAGCTCACGGCTGACCCCTTCGGAAAGATCCATCGGGGTCTTTCGCTTTCCGGGAGCAGTTTCGAGCGCCATGTCCTGATCCGCACCTTCTCGGAGGAAGTCCTCGAAGCCGGCTTCGGCACTCGCCTTGAGGAGATCACCCGGGTGGCCACGGCCCTCGCGGGCCAGCGTGTCTTCGGGCACGGCTACAAGGTCGAGGGCGGTCGCCCCCCCCACATCGTGTGCGACTACGTCCAGGGCCGCAGCCTCGCCCAGATGCTGGACAAGGCCAAGCAGGAGCAGATCCCCCTGGGGGTCGACCACGCCCTTTCGGTCCTCCAGGGTGTCGCCCAGTCCCTGGTCCAGCTCCACGCCAAGGGCATCCACCACGGCACCCTTTCTCCCCACAGCGTGTGGGTGAGCTTCGAGGGCGCCACTCAGACCCTGGATGCCCCCTTCGGAGCCAGCCTCCAGTCGATCCTCCCCAAGTGCCCCGTGGCTGCTGCATCCCTGTCTAGGTACCGGGGCGTGGCCGGAACTTCGGCCCTGCAGGCTGATCTCTTTTCCCTGGGCGCCATCTTCTACGAGCTCCTGACCCTAGACAAGCTGCCCAGCCCGGAGCTGCTCACCGCCACCCTGAACAAGGCCACCCTCAAGGCCGCCCAGGAAGACGGCCCCGTGCCCCACGAGATCCTGGGCCTGCTGAAGCGCCTGCTCGGCGTGGACAAAGTATTCGAGAACCCCACCGCCTTCAGTGCCGAACTCGAGCGCGTCCTCTACGACGGCGACTACAGCCCCACGACCTTCAACATGGCCTTCTTCATGCACACGCTCTTCCGCGAGGAGAACGAGCATGACAACCAGGCGATGAAGGCGGACCAGGCGGCGGATTTCTCTCCCTTCATCGAGACGGAACCCAACCAGCGCAAGATCTTCGAGACCGCCAGCGGCCAGAACTTCTCCAAGTATCTGATCTGGGGCGGCGTGGCCGTGGCGGGCATCCTGGCCTTCTTCGGCTGGAAGACGATGGATTCCAGCCGGAAGGCCGAGAAGGCTACCCAGGAACTGGCGATGCTGCAGCGCACCTTCAACGAGAACCAGGCCCGGCTCGCGGACCTGGATCGGCAGGAACAGCTCACCAAGGGCAAGGCCGCGGAGATCGACCAGAAACTCCTTTTGGCCAAGACCAAGGAGGACAAGGACAAACTGCGCAAGGAGCAGGAAGACCTGAAGCAAAAGACGGCCGCAATCCAGCAGCAGAAAGAAGAAACCAAGAAGTCTCAGCAGCAGCTCCAGCAGCAGGTCCAGTCCGCCTCCCAGAGCATTCCCCCCTCCGTCGCCGCCCGTCTGGTCACGCCTCCACCACCGACTCCAATCGCGGCGCCCTCCAATCTGCCCGCGACTCAGGTCACCCCCAGCCAGCTTCCCAAGTCGATCCCGAGCAACGTCCCGGCCCCTCTGCCAGCCACTCTGCCGGCCACCACTGCTCCGGCTCCAACCCAGCAGCAGCCCGTAGCGGCGGCTCAGCCCCAGGTTTCATCCGCACCGGACACGGAAGCCACCATCTCCCGGCGCGCAACCCCCGTGGCACCGAGAACCGTCAACAAGAACTTCCTCCCCCCCAGCCTCCGCAATAGCGAGATTCGCGTTTCGGTGAAGGTCTTCGTCGATCCCCAGGGCCGTCCGCTCAAGGTGCAAGTGGACCAGGGCGTCGATGGGTTCGGCTACAACGATGCCGCCAAGCAGGCCGCCTACGAGAGCTCATACACCCCCGCCACCAAGGGTGGCAAGCCCGTCAACGGGTGGACCACCGTGGTCTACAACTTCGGCAAACCGAAGTAGCCTCCATCGACATCAAGAATCTCTAGGCCCGGGTCAACCCCGGGCCTTTTGTTCGGCGGCTTCCCGGGCCAGGACATCCACCCGCTCGTTCTCCGCGTGCCCGGCATGGCCCTTCACCCAATTGGCCTTCACGCGGTGCCGCTGCAACTGGGCGTCGAGGGCCTGCCAGAGTTCGACATTCAGGACCGGCTGCCGGTCGGCCTTCCGCCAACCAGCCCGCTTCCACCCCGCCAGCCAGGAGGTGACGCCCTTCACTACGTACTGGCTATCGCAGAAGAGTTCGACCTCACAAGGCTTGGCGAGGGCCTCCAGGCCCCGGATGGCTCCCAGAAGCTCCATGCGGTTGTTGGTGGTGTCCGCCTCGCCCCCGGCGCCTTCCTTCTCCTTCACCGCCTCGGCGGCGCGGAAGCGGAGCAGGTAACCCCAGCCTCCGGGGCCAGGGTTCCCCAGACAGGCGCCATCACAGTAGAGTTCGACTTTGGGATGCAGGGACATGGACACTCCAGTCCCACCATCGCAGAAAGTGAATGCCCGTCAAAGCCCCGAAGGCCGCGCGGCTGCGGCGAGGCGGAGGCTCTCGCGAAGCAGTTCGACGCCCAGATCCAGATCCTCGGTCTTCAGGTTCAGGGCCGGGCGGAACCGCAGGCCCTTCTGGCCCGAGGCGAGCACGATCATGCCCAGACTCTGGGCCTGGGTGATGGCCGCGTTGCGCAGTTCAGCTGTGGCCAGGTCGATGGCACAGAAGAGCCCCTGGCCCCGGGGATTGGACGTGATCTCTGGCAAGTCCCGGTGGATCTCCTGAAGCCCCTTGAGGAGACGCTCCCCCTGCCGAGCGCAGTGGGCGAGGAGCTGCTCTTCCACCATGACCTCGATGATCCGGGTGCCGCGCACCATGTCCACCAGGTTGCCGCCCCAGGTGCTGTTGATGCGGCTGGGGATGGTGAACACGTTGTCCACCTCCTCCAGGCGCCGCCCGGCGGCGATGCCGCAGCACTGGGTCTTCTTGCCGAAGGCGAGGATATCGGGCCTCACACCGGCGTGCTCGTGGCCCCACCATTTGCCGGTGGTGCCAAAGCCCGTCTGCACCTCGTCGTAGATCAGCAGGAACTCGTGTTCGTCCGCCAGCTCCCGAAGCCTGCGCAGGAATTCCGGCCGAAAGTGGTTGTCGCCGCCCTCGCCCTGGATGGGTTCGATGATGAGGCAGGCGATGTCATCGGGATCCCGGCGGACCGCGGCCTGGATCTGGGCGATGGCCTCGGCCTCGGCCGCCTCCACCTGGGCGAGATGCTCACCCATCAGCGGGAACGTGATCTTGGGATTGAGGATCCGGGGCCAATCAAATTTGGGGAAATACTGGTACTTCCGCGGGTCCGCCGTATTGGTGAGGCTCAGCGAATAGCCCGAGCGACCATGGAAGGCCTCCCGGAAGTGGATCACCTGGCTGCCCTTTTCCGGTTTGCCCTTCGCCAGATTCTTGCGGACCTTCCAATCAAAGGCCGCCTTCAGGGCGTTCTCCACCGCCAGGCTGCCCCCGTCCACCCAGAAGAGATGCGGCAGGTAGTCTGGAGTCGCATGCGTCGCGAATGTCTCCACCCATTCCGCGAAGGCCGTGGTGTAGATATCGCTGTTGGCGGGCTTGTTGACGGCAGTTTCACCCAGGTAATTCACGAACTCCGGTTCCCGCAGGCGGGGGTGGTTGTGCCCCAGGGGACTTGTGGCAAAGAAGGTGTAGAAGTCCAGGTAGCGCTTCCCGTCCCGGGCGTCCACGATCCAGGAACCCTGGGACTTGTCCAGGTCCATCACCAGATGGAACCCGTCCACCAGCATGTGACGGCCGAGGGTCTCGAAAACGTCGGAAGGATGCACGCGAGTACCCGTCGCCTGGGTCATGGGAACCTCTGGAGTGGGGGGAGTTGTGGCAGTCTACCTGGGAACCAGGGAAGCGGGGCAGAGATGATCGAGCCGGTGGCTGTGCATGAGATGCCGTTGGAGGCCCTAAAGCTCCGCGCCGAGGCCACGGATCCTGCCGCCGGGGCCGTGGTGGTCTTCGAGGGCTGCGCCCGGGATCATCACGGGGGCCAGCGGGTGGAAGCCCTGGCCTACGAGTCCTTTGTGCCCATGGCCCTGGCCGAACTTCAGACCCTCCGCACCGAGGCCACGGAACGCTTCGGCTTGGTGCGTTGCCTCATTCATCACCGCCTCGGCCACGTCCCCCTGACCGAGGCGGCCGTTGTGGTGGTCACGGCCTCGGCCCACCGCAAGGAGGCCTTCGAGGCAGCGATCTGGATCATGGATCGCATCAAGGAGCGGGTGCCGATCTGGAAGAAGGAAAGCTACACCCGGGGCGACGAAGCCTGGGTGGAAGGCACCGAGCGCCGCTGATCAGTCGTGGTGGCCGAGCACTGGCATTGGTCCCGCCACCGGCTCGATCAGCAGAGGCCGTTCGTGTTGGTAGCTCGTGGAGCGGCGCTTGGAGTCGATATCGGCATAGACTCGGGTGATCTGGGCGGCGGTGAGGTTGGTCATCGTGGCCGCTTCTTCCGGTGACAGCCCCTGGTTGCGGGCGTAGAGGCACTCGTCCATCTGCTGGTAAGGCAGGGAGAAGTAGAACTCCTCCTGGCTCTGGGGCAGCGAATAGGTGTCCGTGGTGGGGGGGCGCTTGCGGATCTCCTCGGGCAGGCCCAGATACTCCGCCAAGGCATAGACCTGGGTCTTGTAGAGGTGAGCGATGGGCTTGGTGTCAGCGGAACCATCGCCGTTCTTGACGAAGAAGCCCTGGTCGTATTCTTGGCGGTTGGGTGTCCCCACCACCGCGTAGACCAGCCGATCCGCGTGGTAGTACTCGATCATCTTGCGCACCCGCTGTTTGAAGTTGGTAGCGGCGACCAGCTCGAGATAGGCGGCGGGTGTGAGGCGCACCCGAATCTCCTCGCCGCCAGGTGGCTGCACCACCAGGGAGAAGATGCGGTAGGCATCGCTGTCCACCACGCTGGGCAGCACGATCTTGAAGGGCCAGCCTTCCTGGAACTGCGGCACCACCCGCTGGATCGCCCGGGTCTGGCGCCCGTAGCAATCCACGCCTGCCAGCACCGGCGTGATGTCTTCGATCACGGTCTGGATGCCCAGGCTGTCGGCGGCCAGTTGGCCCAAGGGGGTGCTTTCTCCCGCCGAATGGGTCTCCGGCATCATGATGCCGAGTACCCGCTCGGGCCCCAGGGCCCGCACCGCCAGGGCCGCGCAGACCGTACTATCGATGCCGCCGCTAAGGCCCAGCACCGCGCCCCGGCGATGCAACTGCTTGACGATCTGCTCCCGCAGCACCGAGGCGATGCGCTCGACCGTCGCTTCGCGATCAAAGGTCAGGACGGCTTCCGCCAGGGATTGGACCGGACTCATGCCGAGACTCCGCGTTCAGCGGCGGCCCCCACGTAGCGCACCAGGTTGTTGACCGTGTCCAGGTTGGCCGGGATGGCCTCATCGCCGGGGACGGTGATGCCGAAGGTCTCCTCCAGGAACAGGATGATCTCGAGCACCCCCGTGGAGTCGATGATCCCGGAACCAATGAGGGATGTTCCCCCATCCAGATCGCCATCCGCCACGAAGAAATTGGAAGTGATGAAGGCGCGAATCTGCTGTTCGGGGGTCATGAATTCTCCTTGGCGGATGGGATCGGAGCTCGGGAAAGATCCTTCTTTCGGACCTTTCCAGTATCAGTCTTGGGGAGTTCGGGAAGAAACACGATTTCGCCTGGCACCATGAAGCTCTCCAGCCGCTCCTGGCAGGCTCTGCGAATCTCGCGAGCGCTCAAGGCGGGATCCGAAAGGGCCACATAAGCCCGGATAGCCTCGCCGAGCACGGCATCGGGAACGCCCACCACGGCGGCGTCCCGCACACCAGGAATGCCGTGGAGCACATTCTCTACTTCCACCGGGCTAACCTTTTCGCCCCGAGACTTGATGATGTCGTCGCTGCGCCCCACGAAGTAGAGATAGCCCTCTTCGTCCATGCGGAAGAGGTCATGGGTGCAGAGCACCCGGTCGGCGGCATGACGCCCGGGGCGCAGCATCTCGGCCGTTTTTTCCGGCTGATTCCAGTAGCCAACCATCACGTGGGGGCCACGCACATGCAGGATGCCGGTGCTGTCGGGGCCCAGCATTCGGCCTTCGGCATCCAGCAGGAAGGTCTGGGTGCCCGGAATGGCCTTGCCCACGGATTCCGGTCGCTGGGGCAATTCCTCTGGTTCGAGGTAGCACACGCGCTTGCACTCCGTGAGCCCGTACATCCTGAAAACGAGCGCGTTCGGAAACATGCGCTGCAGCCCCGGCACCAGATCCGGTGCCAGGGCTGCGGCGGTGTTCGTCACCGCGCGCACCGATGGGAAGCGGATCTCCCGTTCCTCGGCCCGCGCCAGCAACGTGGTAAAAACCGTGGGCACGCCGGGAAAGACCGTGACGGCCTCTTCCAGTATCCGTTGCTCGATGACCGCCGGGTACCCGAAGCCCTGCTCCAGCACCAGGGTTGCGCCCAGGTGGACCGCCATCAGGAGCTGGTAGAGGCCATAGTCGAAGGCCAGGGGCAGAAGATTCAGGATGCGGTCATCGGTGCGCAGGCGCAGGTATTCCGTGAGACTGCCCAGGGTGAAGGTCATGTTCTGGTGGGTCATCATCACGCCCTTGGGGTTGCCCGTGCTGCCGGAGGTGTAGATGAGGGCGGCAAGATCGGTGGCTACGGTGCCAGGGTCCGCGAAGCCCGCGCCATCCTGGGCCAGGATCGTCTCCAGGGTGAGGTTCGAGGCGCCCGCCTCGGTGATGAGCACGGGTTGAGTTGCTTCAGCGGGAAGCGCCTCCAGGGCCCGCTGGAAGACCCGCCGCAGTTTCTCCTGGGCCAGCAGTACCTTGGCGCCACTATCCGCCAGCAGGTACGCCAGCTTGTCGGCCTTGGTCTGGGGATTGACCACCACGATGATGCCGCCCGCGAGCCAGGTTCCGAAGATCGACACCACGGCATCGATGCCGTTGTCCATGAAGATGACGACACGATCCCCGGCCACCAGGCCTGCGGACTGGAGGGCCCGGGCCAGGCGCAGCGAATTTTCAAGCAACGCCCCGTAGGCGATTCGCCTTCCTTCGGAGACCACGGCCTCCTTGTCCCCGAAAAGGCGCGCGGACTCCCGGAGGTTGTCCTGCACGAGACGACGGTGGTGGGCCGCCATCACACCACCCCCGAAGGTGTCGTGAGCCGGTCCCCAACCACCATCCGCCCCGCGGGTCGGCTGGGCGCCAACTGCGGCGCACGCACGAACTGTTCGTGCAGCAGCTGGATCGAGAGCACACCCACCAGGGCCATGTCATCCATCTCACCCACTCCCTGTGCAAGGTTCCTTCGGCACTTCTCGTGCAGCAGACCGACCATCTTGGTGGAAAAGAGCCCAGTCTGGGCCAGGCGGGCGGGTTCCAGCAGGTCCGCGACATATTCCGGCGCATCCGGTCCCACGAAGGAGGGAGCGATGGGGGCCCGGTACGGGCGCTTGGGGCGGCGGGACACTTCGGGAGGCAAGAGTCCACCCACGGCCCGGCGCAGCAGGTTCTTGTCCTTCATGCCCCGCAGGCGAAGGCCATCCGGCAGCGAGGCCGCGAACTCCGCCACCCGGTGATCCAGGAAGGGGAAGCGCCCCTCCACGGAATGCCCCATGAGCATCCGATCGCCCTGGCTGTGCAGGAGGTAGCCGTGCAGGAAAGTGACGATCTCCAGGTACTGCGCCTTGGCCAATCCGCTGAAACCCGCGAAGCCCGCAGGCAATCCCGCGATGAGGCGTGCGGTCGAGGTCTGGGCATCCACCAGGGCGGGATCGAGAAAGCGCATGAGCCGGGCCGTGTTGGAAAAGCGGATGCGGTGGCTGTACAGCGGATCGTCCACCTCCGTGAGCCCCGCGCCGAAGAACTGGCGGGTGAAGGCGGGCGAGCTGGAGGTGCTCCGGGTGAGCCAGGGGTAGAGCCGCTCGAAGAGCCGCGGGCGCTGCGTGGATTCCGGGTTCCGGGCCCAGAAGCGACGGATCTGGGATTCCCGAAACAGGTCGTACCCCGCGAAGAGTTCGTCGGCCCCCTCGCCCGTGAGCACCACCTTGTAGCCCGAGTCTCGCACCAGCGAGGACAGGGCGAGCATGGGCGCCGGAGCCGTGCGGAGCAGGGGCTTTTCCGTGAGTCGCACGACTTCCGGGAAGAGGTCCGCCACATCCCGGGGCGTCACCGTGAGCTGGTGCAGCTCAACTCCGAGGGCCTCTGCGACCTGCTTCTGGTGCGCGGTTTCATCGAAGTGCGGATCGCTGAACCCCAGGCCGAAGCAGCACAGCTGGCTGGTGCTCACCTGATTGACCAGGGCCGCGATGGTGGAGGAGTCGAGGCCGCCGCTCAGGTAGGCCCCCACGGGCACATCCGCCAGCAGGCGCATGCGCGTGGACTCCCGCAGCAGGTCCAGGAGTTCCTCCGCCAGCTCGGCCTCGGATTCCCGGCGCTGTTCGGCGAGAGGCAGAAAGGCGAGATCCCACCACTGCCGTTCCTCCCGCTGCCCCTCGGCCCCGATCCGCAGCCAACAGCCCGGAGGAAGTTCCCGAATGCCAGGAAAGGCCGTGCGATCTGGCAGGGGCGCCCAGAGCGTGAAGGTGTCCATGATGGCGCCGGGATCCAGTTCCCGCCGCATCCCAGGGTGCCTCAGGATGGCCTTGGCCTCGGAGGCGAAGAGCAGTTCGGGTCCGACTTCTGCCAGAAACAGCGGGCGGATGCCGAAGCGGTCCCGGGCAATAAAGAGCTGGCGCTCCGCCCGATCCCAGACGGCGAGGGCGAAGGGCCCGATGAAGCGGTCCAGGCATCCTTCCCGCCATTCCTCATAGGCGTGGACGATCACCTCGGTATCCGAGTGCGTGACGAAGCGATGGCCTCGGGCCTCCAGTTCCTTCCGAAGTTCCAGGTGATTGAAGATCTCTCCGTTCTGGATAGCCCAGAAGCGGCCGTCCTCGTTTCCGATGGGCTGGTCGCCCCCGGCGAGATCAATGATCGACAACCGGGTGTTCACCATGCCCACGCCCGCGTCGAGGTAGAGCCCTACGCCGTCCGGCCCTCGGTGGTGGAGCTCTCCCGCCATGGCCAAGAGGAGACCAGGCTCAGGCGTCTGCGCCGTTCCCAAGTGGATGCCCGCGATCCCGCACATATCTGCTTTCGTGAACCCTGGTCCTCGTGGAAGGAGGCCGGTCGGTCCCCAAGGCCACGGGTACCCAACCGAATGGATAGATGCAAGTGAGCAGAATACGGACTGCCAATTGTAAAATCAAGGCATATGGACCCACATATGGCCCACTTTCTTCTCCCCCGGAAACTCCCGAACTCTTGGCACGGCTCTGGCTCTACCTGGGCCAGAGGTGCCCAGATGGATCCCGCATACTACGTCGCCGCCAGCAGCCTGAACGCCCGGTCCTTCCAACTGGAGACCCTGTCCAACAATTTGGCCAACACCAACACCGTGGGCTACAAGACCGAACGCAGCTTCTTTTCGGTATTCAACAAGGCTCGCAGCAGCGGCCGGAATCTGCCGCTCACCGGGGCCCTCAATGACGGCACCGTGCTGGCCCAGCGGGGAATGGACTTCTCCCAGGGCGTCTCTAAGCTTACGGGCCGCAACCTGGACCTGGCCATCGAGGGCAACGCCTTCTTCATGGTTCAAACGCCCCAGGGCCCCCAGGCAACCCGGGATGGCCGCTTCCAGTTGAGTACGGACGGAGAGATCCGGACCCTGGATGGCTTCCCCGTGCTAGGCAAAAATGGCCAATCCCTCAAGATCAACCCCCAGGGCGGGGAGATCACCTTTGGTCCCGACGGCACCCTGCAGCAGGGTCAGACCGTGCTTGGCAGCCTGAGCCTGAAGGCCTTCACCAATCCCGGGGCCTTGTCCCGCTTGGGGTCCAACCGCTTCGACCCCACCGGCATGGTGGAGGCCCCCGCCACCGCCACCATCGCCCAGGGCTACCTGGAACAGAGTGGTGTGGATGTGGCCAGCACCATGGTGGACATGATCCGCCTGAATCGCCTCTTCGAAATGAGCCTCAAGGTGGCCTCGACCATCAGCAACGACCTGGACGCCCGCAGCATCAATGACATCGCCGGCGGCCGTTGAACCAACGCAATCCAGACAGGAGGGAATTAATCATGATGCGTGCAATGTGGTCCGCCGCCGCCGGAATGGCCGTCCAGCAATACAACATGGACACCATCTCTAACAACCTCGCCAACGTGAACACCACGGGCTTCAAGAAGGCCCGGGCCGAGTTCCAGGATCTGCTGTATCAAACCGTGAACCTCGCGGGCACCAGCAGTTCCAACAGCACCACGCTGCCTGCCGGCATCCAGCTGGGCCATGGCGCCAAGTTGCAAAGCGTGGTCCACCAGTATTCCACCGGAAATTTCCGCACCACGGGGGGGCGCTTCGACATGGCCATCGAGGGTGATGGGTTCTTCCGGGTCACCATGCCCGATGGCTCCCAGGCCTTTACCCGGGATGGCTCCTTTGCCGTGGACCAGAACGGCGCCATGGTCACGGCCAGCGGCTACGCCATGGATCCCCAGATCACCATCCCCCAGGATGCGCTGAGCGTGACCATCGCCCAGGACGGCACCGTGAGCGTGACCCAGCCGGGACAGACCCAGCCCCAGCAGGTGGGCCAGATCGTGCTGGTCAAGTTCATCAACCCCACGGGCCTGAACCAGCTGGGCCGCAACCTCGTGCAGCCCACCCTGGCCAGTGGGGATCCCATCGAAGGGACACCGGGCCTGGATGGCCTGGGCACCCTTCAGCAGGGCTTCCTGGAAATTTCCAACGTCGACGTGGCTGAGGAAATGGTGAACATGATCATCGGCCAGCGGGCCTACGAGGCCAACTCCAAGACCATTCAGACTGTGGACCAGATGCTCCAGCTCGTGGCCGGGCTCAAACGGTAGCTCTATGAGATTCCTTGTCCTCTTCCTGTTCGGGTTCCTGACCCTGCAAGCCGGGGCGGAGGAACCCATCCCGGGCCTCGCCGAGCGCCTTCAGCAGGAGGCCATCGAGTACGCCCAGGGCCAGGCCCAGGCCAACGCGGGCCAATACGCGATCCGCGCCACCAAGGTTCCGGTGCTGCCCCGGCTGAAGGGAACGGATGTCCGCTTCGAGCCTTCGCACCTCAGCAAACGCGAGCCCACGGGGGCCTTCTTCGCCGTGTTCCGGGTCATGGCCGATGGGCGCCTGGCCGGGAGCGCGCGAGTGGAACTGGAGGGCCGGTGGACCGGAAGGCTCCTGAAGACCACCGAACCCCTCACCCGAAAGACCGTGCCCTCGGAAGCCCAACTGGAGGAAGTCCCCTTCGAAGGGAATCCCCCGCCGGGAGCGCTCACGGCATTTCCTTCCGGGTTCCGATTGAGGGCCAACGTGCCTAGCGGCCACACCCTGAGGCTGACCGATCTGGAACCCATTCCCCTGGTGAATGCTGGGGACCGGGTCAGGCTCACCCTCCGATCGGGGTGCTTGATCATTTCCGCCGATGCCACAGCCCGCGGTCCCGCCGCCCTGGGCGACAAGGTACGCGTGGAACTCCCCACCCGGAAATGGATCCAGGTGGTGGTGACGGGCCCGGGCGAAGCCAGCGCGGAATGGGGCGCCTAGCCCGATTTCACTTGGAGGCCGAGGGGGGCATGCCTTAGTCTGGAGGCCCTTGCAAGGAGCCCAAAATGGCCCAGGAAAAGCACGTCCACGGACCCGACTGCGACCACGACGCCGAAGATCACGAAATCGAGGTCGTTGAGCTCGAGGACGAGAACGGCGAAAAAGAGGAGTTCGCCATCCTCGATGAGCTGGATTTCGAGGGTCGCCACTTCTGCATCATGGCCCCCCTCGCCGAAGTCCAGGCGTTCACCGAGGGTGAGGAGACCCAGGAAGACGCCAACCTGAGCATCGAGATCTTCGAGGTGAAGGATGACGACTTCTCCATCCTCGAGGACGAGGACATGGCCAAGCGCCTCCTGGCCCACCTCGATGAACTCTCCGAAAAGCTCGAAAACGAAGGCGAATAATTTCACTCGTATTCCACGAAAGGCCTCCTGGATGGGAGGCCTTTCGTGCGTACGCTCGGCCGTTTGTGCCATCCTTGCACCATGAGCAGCCCAGTCAAATTCCAGGGGCGGATCCTCTTTCTGAGTGGGGATCCGGACAAGATCCACCGTCAACTGGCGGGCGAGGATCTCGCCCTGGAAGCGGCACGTCCCCTGAGGGACCAGATCAGCACCGATGAAATCACCCCCGGTTGGGTGTGCTATTTCTTTGATGCCCGGCTGGGCGACTTCCCCTACATCGGCCTCAAGTGCCAGGACCAGTTCCCCATGAGCGAGGGTTCCGTGAAGCGGGGCCATTTCGCCGTGAGCGTGGCCGGCAAGCGGCGCGGCAAGGGCTCCAGCCGCGAGGCCAGTCCCTACGCCGAATGGTGCGCGGGCATCCGACTCGTGCTGGCCGAAAGCTTCGAACGCATCTACCAGCAGAACTGCCAGAACCTCGGTCTGCTTACCAGCACCGACTTCGGGTTGATCGACCGCATCCGCAAGGGCGAGGCCATTCCGCTAACCGAATTCACGGCCGGCCTCGACCCCATCACCCGGGCCATCGTGGAGCAGGGTGGCCTCTTCGCCTTCAACCGCGCCCGCCTGGCAGGGGAACTCCAGGTGCCCCTGCCTCACCATGAGAAGCGGCCCATGACCCTGGTGGAAAAGATTCTGGCCCGCAACGCCGTGATCGATCCGGTGTCGGGCGAACTCGGGCTGGAGGCCGTCCGGCCCGGCGACGGAATCTTCGTGAACGCACACTGGCGTTTCTCCCACGAGTACGTCACCCCCATGGCCGCCAGTTTTCTGAAAGAAGCCCTCGGAGACAAGATCACCCTCAAGGATCCCGAGCGGATCCTCGCCTTCCGGGATCACCTGAACTTCCTGGATCGCGTGATGAACGAGGAGCGGCAGGCCCAGGGGCTCCTGGAAGTGGCCCATCGCCTGAAACACTCCCAGGAGGTCTTCTGCGAACGCCACGGCATCCGCCTCCACGGCGAGCAGCCCGATGGCAGCGCCGAGGGCATTTGCCACGTGCTCATGGCCGAGCGCTACGCCATGCCCGGCCAGGTGATCGTGGGCACCGACTCCCACACGCCCCACAGCGGCGCCCTGGGCTGCCTCGCCTTCGGCGTGGGCACCACGGACATCGCCAACGCCTTTATCACGGGCGATGTCCGGGTCACCGTTCCCCCCACCCTACGCGTTCGCCTCAACCGCAGCCTGCGGCCGGGCGTTTCCACCAAGGATCTCGTCCTCCACCTGCTGAGTCTGCCCTTCATCAAGGAAGGGGGCGCCATCGGCCATGTGGTGGAATACCAGGGCGAAGCGCTGGCCCAGCTGAACACCGATGAACGGGCGACGCTCACCAACATGGCCGCCGAGATCGGCGGCTTCACGGGGATTGTGGCCCCGGATGCCCAGACTGTGCGCTTTCTCTGGGAGCGACGCCACTCGGACACGCCCATCGAGAGCTGGATGTGCAGCGATCCCGAGGCCGAGTACGCCCACACGCTGGAGGTCGACTGCGCCGAGATCCCCGTCATGGTCGCCAGCCCGGGGGACCCCGGCAATGGCTTGGCCTTGGACACCTTGGCCAAACCCATACACATCGATCTGGCTTACGCGGGCAGCTGCACCGGCGGAAAGCGGGAGGATGTGGAGCGCGTGTACGAGGTGGTCCGTTGGGCCCTCGACCATGACCGAACCCTGCCCCTCGACGTCCAGTTCTTCATTCAGTTCGGCAGTGAGGATGTGCGCCGCCATGCAACCCAGAGGGGCTGGATCAGCAGCTTCGAGGAGGCCGGCGCACGGATCCTGGGCCCCGGCTGCGGGGCGTGCATCAATGCCGGCCCCGGCGTGAGCACCCGCCCCGACCAGGTGACCGTTTCCGCGGTGAACCGGAACTTTCCCGGGCGCAGCGGCCCCGGCCAGGTGTGGCTGGCCAGTCCCGCCACCGTGGCCGCCAGCGCCTTCGCCGGCAGGCTGTGCAGCTTCGAGGAACTGAAGGCGGGGCGCTAACTCAACGACATCCCGGGCATCCAAGGTTCCAGGCTCTCGGGTTGTTCCCGAGACCCGCCTGGAGTTGCCATGCCACAGGTCGAGACCGCCCTTCACGCCCTCCTGACGGATGCCCTGGGAAGCCGTCGCGCCGAGGATCTCCTGGAGAGTCTCGCCCTCGCCCCGAATCTCCTGGTTTCCAGACAAGACCGCGTGCCCCGGGCGATCCTCGCCATGGCCATGAATGCCATCCTCTTCGAGGATCTGCAGCAGCGGGTGCCCACGGCCCGGGCCTATGTGAAGGAGCAGGCCCGCACCGGCCGCAAGGTGGTCTTCGATCACGGCGCCCTGCGCACGGTAGCCGCACCCAGCGGCGAGCTGCCGGAAGGCCATCTGGCATTCGCCCGTTTTCTCGAGCCGCTGGGGTACTTCGTCAACGGCACCTACCCCCTCGATCGCCTCGCCATGACGGGGCGCGCATACGCCCACCTGGATCTGCCCGAAGCCATCCCTCAGTTCTTCGTCAGCGAGCTGCACCCCGCTACCTTCAGCCCCGCCTTCCGGGCCACGGCAGGGCGGGTACTTGCCACCAGCCGAGACCCCCTGCCCACCTGGGCCTTCCCGTTGCTGGAGGAACTGCGTGACACCGGCAGCCTCGCCTGGGCGGATGCGCTGCGCTTGCTGCCCAATCTCGTGGCCTGCTTCGACCGCCAGCACACGGAGCCAAGCCTCTCCGACTACGAGACCCTCTTGGCCGAGAGCGCCGAGATGGCCTGGATCGCCACCGAAGGCAATGCCTTCAACCACGCCACCGACCGCGTACCCGATGTGGTCGCCCTGACCCTCCAGCAGAAAGGCCTGGGGCGCCCCATGAAGGAGGAGGTGGAAGTCTCCGGTTCTGGCCGCGTGATCCAGACGGCCTTCCGCGCCGCCGAGGTGGAGCGCCTCTTTGTGGATGCGGAAGGCTCCCTCGTACTGCGCCAAGTGCCGGGTTCCTTCTTCGAGTTCATCACCCGGAAACACGAGGAGGACGGGCGCCTCGATCTGCGCTTCGACGCCTCCAATGCCCAGGCCATCTTCAAGATGACGGCCTCCGGGGGTCGCTGATATGGCCGAGGGGGTGGCCGATCTTCATACGGATTTGGTAGCGGCTCTCGGGGTGGACGCCGTTCTCAGCGAGCGCGCCGATCTCGAAAAGTACGAAAATGGCTGGCGCTACGGCACTGGAAGGGCCGGGATGGTCGTGCGCCCCTCCAGCACCGAAGGTGTTTCGAGGGTGCTTGCCATCACGCACGCATTGGGTGTGAAGGTCGTGGCTCAGGGCGCCAACACGGGCCTAGTGGGGGCCTCGGTGCCCGATGGCAGCGGCGAAATGGTGGTCCTCAGCTTGGAGCGCCTGAACCATCGCATCGAAATCGACCCCCTCGACCGCACGGTGCGCGTGGAAGGCGGCGTCCTCCTCTCCCAACTCAATGCCGCCCTGGCGGAGCATGGGCTGGTCTTTCCCGTGGACCTGGGCGCGGATCCCCAGATCGGCGGCATGATCGCCACCAATACGGGCGGCACTCGCCTCCTGAAGTACGGCGATGTCCGCCACAACCTGCTGGGCATCGAAGTCGTGCTCGCCGATGGCACCGTCATCAACGCGATGAAGGGCCTGCGAAAGGACAACACCGGCCTGGACCTGAAGCACCTCTTCACGGGAACCTTCGGCGCCTTCGGAGTGATCACCCAGGCGGTGCTGAACGTCGTGCCGCTGCCCTGTCAGCGCGCCACCGCCCTGGTGGGCTGCGGGAACGGTGAGGCGGCCCTCGCCCTGCTGCGGACCCTGGAACACCGTGGCATTGAAATTCTCACAGCCTTCGAAGTCATCTCCGCCCAGGCCCTGCGGGCCGTGTTCGCCCACCAGCCACGCCTGCGGAACCCTTACGGCCACACGGAGCTTCCGGCCTACACGGTCCTCGTCGAACTCGCGTCCACCCTGAAGGACACGGCCTTGGACCTGAGTGGATTCCTGGAAGAAGTCCTGGCGGCCCACCTGGAAGGGGATGACGGGGAGTCCATCTCGGAGGTCTTTCTCCTGAAACCCGAAGACGCCTGGGAGATCCGCCACCACATTTCCGAAAGCCTCCGAAGCGAAGGGTACGTGCTGGGCCTGGACATCTCGGTGCCCCGCTCGAGGATGCCCGCCTTCACCGAGGCCGTGACCGCCTGGCTCACCGGCACCCATCCCGGCGTGCGGGTCTGCGACTTCGGCCACTGGGGCGATGGGGGCACCCATCTCAACCTGGTCTGGCAGCCCGAGGCCATGGCGATCCCGCGGGACGCAATGGTCGCGGAGATTCAGCGGAAGGTCTACGATCTCGCCGTGCATGAATTCGGAGGCAGCTACAGCGCGGAGCATGGCGTGGGCCCCCACAACCAGGGCTTCTACGACGCGTACACTCCCGAGACTACCCAGAACGTCTGCGCCGTGCTCAAGGGATTCTTCGATCCAGCCGGTCGGCTGGGAACGGTGCGACTCGCTAGACTTGGGGCATGAAGCCGACCACCCTCGCCGCCATCATGTCCGCCCTCCGCAAGCCCGGAACGGGCTGCCCCTGGGATCTGGAGCAGGACCACCAGTCCCTCGCCCGGTACCTGCGGGAGGAGGCCGCCGAGGTCCTGGACGCCCTCGCCCATCACGTCCCCGGCGACGAGGAGAAAGAACGCCATCTCTGCGAGGAACTCGGCGATCTCTGGCTCCAGGTGGCCTTCCACGCCCAGTTGGCCCAGGAGCGCGGCGCCTGGGATCTCCACGAGGTCGAACGCACCGTGGTGGAGAAGCTCATCCGCCGCCATCCTCACGTCTTCGCGGATCGGGAAGTGGCCGATGCCGACGAGGTGCTGGTGAACTGGAAGGCCATCAAGCGCCAGGAGAAGGGAACCCAGGACTCGGCGACCGAACCTCGCCTCATGGATGGCATCCCCAAAGCCCTCTCGCCCCTGGAAGAGGCCATGGAGATCGGAAAACGTTGCGCCAAGGTGGGCTTCGAGTGGCCGGACATGGACGGCGTGCTGGACAAGGTCAAGGAGGAGATCGCCGAACTGCAGGCCGAGTCCGACCCCCAGCGCGTGGAAGAGGAATTCGGCGATGTGCTCTTTTCCCTGGTCCAGTGGGCCCGCAAGATGAAGGTCGACCCCGACCGCGCCCTGCGACGCCAGATGGCGCGCTTCAAGGGCCGCTTCGAGCATGTCGAGGATTTTGCCTTAGCGAACGGGGGCTGGGAGCAGCAGAACCTCGATGGCATGGAGGCCGCCTGGCAGGCGGCGAAACGCCGGGCCAAGGAGGCTCACGACAAGCAGCCTTCAGAAGAGCGCCCGTGAGATCAGATAGGACACCACCGTCGAGACGGAGACGCCGATAAGGCCCGGGATCATAAAGCTGTGGTTCAGTAGGTATTTCCCGATCCGGGTGGTGCCGGTCCGATCCATGTTGATGGCCGCGAGGTCGCTGGGATAGAAGGCGAAGAAGAAGTAGGCGTAGCTGGCGGGCATGAGGCCGAGGAGGAGCGGAATCGGAAGCCCCAGCGCGAGGCCGAAGGGCAGCATGATGGTGAGGGTGGCGGCCTGGCTCTTCACGAAGGCCGAGACGGCAAACATGGCCAGGGCGAAGGTCCAGGGGGCGAACTTCACCATCACGCCGATCTTGCTCACCAGGAAATCCTTGTTCGCGCTCACGAAGGTATCGCTCATCCAGGCGATGCCGAAGATCGAGACCACGGCGATCATGCCAGCGATAAACACGCTGGAGCGAGCGATATCGGCGGCCTTGACGTTGGTGGCGAAGAGAATGAAGGCACCGAAGGCCAGCATCACGATCTGAACTACGGTGGTCATGGGCACAGGCTTTCCGCCCACCAGGGGCAGCAGGGCCGGGAAGAGCGCAAACACGACGATGGTCAGCACACCCGCGAAGAAGATGGCCACGGAGAGTTTCGCCTTCGTACTGATCTCCTTGTCCAGGGTCGTCACCGAGGCGTCGAGCCCCTTGCGGAATTCAGGATCCTCGAGGCGCTTCTGGTACTCGGGATCCTTGTCCAGATCCTTGCCCCGATTGAAACTCCAGGCCGCAGCTGCCAGCACACCGATGATGCCCGCGGGAAGCGTCACCTTGATGATGTCGAAGAGTCCCACTGGATGACCACTCTTGGAAGCGAAGGCCAGAAAGGTGGTGACGGCCGCAGCGACAGGGCTTGCGGTGATACCCATCTGGGAGGCCACGCTGGAGATGGCCATGGGTCGCTCGGGACGAATTCGGGTCTTGAGCGCCACGTCAGAAATGACCGGAAGCAGGGCATAGACCGCATGACCCGTGCCCACGCAGACGGTGAGGAAGAAGGTCGAGAGCGGCGCCAGGATCGTGACGTACTTTGGGTGGGCCCGCAGCATGCGCTCAGTGAGCTGCACCAGATAGTCGAGCCCACCGGCCACCTGCAGGGTGGCCGAGGCCGTCACCACCGCCAGGATGATGAGCATCACCGCGATGGGCGGTTCCGAGGGCGCCACCCGGAAGCCCAGCACCAGCACCGCGACGCCGAGCCCGCCGATGAGCCCGAGGGCGACACCCCCGCGCCGGATGCCGAGCAGGATGGCCCCAAGAACAAGGGCGAACTGGATCCAGAACATGACCATGTCGGCCTCCGATTGGCAGCAGCATAGTCCCGCACCCTCCCAGTGGCACATGAAATCCGCGCACCCTCAGGCTCCGATGCCGATTCCGCCGTTCTCCTGCCGCAACCCTTGTGCGACGCTGATGGAAATCCAGTCTTCTGTCCCCGAGGATGCCTTGAGCGCGCCGCCCTTCTACATCGTCACCCTCAGCCACGCCACCTGGGAAGAGGCGGTGGGGTGCGCCCGGCACTTGCCGCCCGAGGCCATCCCTGAGCTGCGGCTCGATCTCTTTCCCGAGTACGAGGCCCCGGCCCTCGTCCTGGCCCTGGGCCGCCGCTGCCTCGTGAGTTGTCGCCGTCCCGAGGAGGGCGGCCAGTGGCAGGGCACCGAGGCCGAGCGGCTCGCCCGGCTCCTTTCCACCCTGGAGGCACGGCCCACCTGGCTCGATCTGGAATGGGAACTCGATGTTCCAGAGGCCTTCCGTCTCCATCGCACCCACACCCGCCTGCTCAGGAGCGTCCACGTGGCGGAGGGCGTCTTCGATCTGGAGACGCGCCTGAAGGACCTGCCGGAAGGGGAGGCCTACAAGTGGGTGGGCGTCGCCTCCAGGCTCTCGGACAACGCTCGCCTGAAGGCTCCGCTGGCCTGGGCCAAGGATCACGGCATTCCCCTTTCCGCCTTCCTCATGGGCCCCAAGGGCCTACCCAGCCGCTGTCTCCAGGGAGCCTGGGGCGGCGCGTTCACCTATGCGGCCCCCGACGATGGGCCACCCGCGGCCCCGGGCCAATTGCCCTATTCCCGCATGCACGGCTGGCGCCTGCACCGCCTGCATGGCGGCTGCTCGCTCTGCGGCGTGCTCGGCGACCCCGTGCTCCATTCCCTGGGCCCCGCCTTCCACAATCCCCGATTCCAGCGGAACTTCAAGGATCTGCTCTACCTTCCCCTCCAGACCGGGGATCCCGAGGAAGCCCGCGAGGCCCTGGATTCACTGGGCATTCTGGGGGCGAGCCTCACGGCGCCCCTCAAGGAATCGCTGCCCGCGGTCCTGGGGCTGCAGGGCCCTCTCAACACCCTCTGGCGTAGGTCGCCGGAGCAGCCCTGGCGGGGCGCCAACACGGACGCCGAAGCCCTGGAACTGGCGTTGGAGAAACAGCGCCGCGGCACCGTGCTCCTCCTGGGGAGTGGAGGCGTCGCCGCCACGAGCCGCGCCTGCTTGGAGCGCCTCGGCTTCGATTGCCTGCAGGTTTCCCGCCGCCACGCCCCGGATTCCGCCGAGATCCTTGCCGCCGCGCCCATCGGGGTGATCCAGGCCACGAGCCTGGGCATGGAGGCCAGCGATCCGGTCCCCTTTCCGCGCATCCTCGAGGAGGCCCTACCCACTCTGCGCTGGGCCGTGGAATGGATCTACAAGTCGGACACCGCCTTCGCCCAGTGGGCCCGGGAGCACCAGATTCCCCTGGTCGAAGGGGCGGACCTCTTCCAGGCCCAGGCCGAGGGCCAGTCCCGCCGGTTCATCGAGGGATGCGGGTGATAGCCTAGGGTATGCGTCTCCTCATCGTCGAAGACAAGGACAGCTTCCGCCGTCTGCTCGTCCAGGCTCTGGCGGGGTCGCCCTGGGAAGTGGTGGCGGTGGGCAACCCGTCCGAGGCCTTCGAGACCCTGCGGCAGGGCGCCTTTGAGGCCATGGTGACGGATCTGCGGCTACCGGAATTCAGTGGGCTGGAGCTTCTGAAGCGGGCCAAGCGCATCCAGCCGGGACTGCGGGTGGTGTTGATGAGCGCCTTCGGAGAGCCGAAAGACATCGTGGAAGCCATGCGCTGTGGCGCCGATGACTTTCTCGCCAAGCCCTTCGATCTCGATCTGTTTCACGATGTGCTGGAGCGGATCCGGGCCCTCGTCGGTGCCCCCCCACCCGACCCCCGGGAACCCTGGATCGCCCAGAGCCCGGCCTTTCGGGAATTGGAGGGCCACTTCGCCAGGGCCTCGGAAAGCGATGCGAGCGTACTTTTCATCGGTGAACGGGGAGTCGGAAAAGCCCGCGCCGCCCGCCGCCTACACAGCCTGCGCCATGCGGGCGCACCCTTCCTCTCCCTTGCCGCAGGCAGCATCGAGTTGGAGGGCATCGGGTCCATGCGGCTGGAGCTCCTCCGAGGCGGCAGCCTGTTCCTCGCGGATCTGGAAAACCTCCCGCCCGCCTCGGAGCCAGGCTTGCTCCGTTCCATGGAGAGCCAAGCGGGACAAGGTATCCACTGGATGGCCAGCACCCGGGATCTGGATTCCCTGACCGCCCCCCTGCGGGATCGCCTGGGCGTCCTCTGTTTCACGCTGCCTCCCCTGCGTGAACGCCGCGAGGACATCCTCCCGCTGTTCCGCCTCTTCCTGGAGGCGGAGGCCCGGAGCGAGGGACGACCGGTGCCCTTCGTGGATCGGCTCGCGGAACGCGACCTAGTCAAGCGGGATTGGCGCGGCAATGCCCGCGAGCTGGCCTGGTGCGTTTCCCAGGCCCTCCGCGCCCAGGAAGGCGCCGTGCTGGGTCCCCTGCCCCATCTCGCTTCCGGCCTTCAGGATGCCCCGCTCTGCCTGCCCTGGCCCGCCCCCGACAGCCTGGAGGCCATGCAGGCCCAGGTGGAGAGTGCCGCCGAAGAACAGCTCCTCCGGCGCGCCCTGGGGCATGGCGGCGGCGATCTCGCGCGGACCGCAACCTCGCTCGGAATCTCGATCCGGACGCTGGCCCAGCGCCTGCGGGAACACCGCATCTCCCTTGAGGACACCTAGCATGCATCAGCCACCGGCTCCTCCTGCTTCTCCCGAGGTTCTCCGCAGCGGCGCCCGTGCCGGGATCGAGGCTCTCTCCCGCGTCATCGTGGGCAAGGCTTCCCAAGTGCAGCGCGCGGTGGCGGTGCTGCTCGCCGAGGGGCATCTGCTCCTGGAAGACCTTCCAGGAGTGGGGAAAACCACGTTGGCCAAGGGGCTGAGCCGCCTCATGGGGGGGAGCTACCAGCGCATCCAGGGCACCAACGATCTCCTGCCCTCAGACCTCATCGGCGTGAACCTCTGGGATGCCGCCTCCCAGGCCTTCCACTTCCATCCAGGGCCCGTGTTCGCCAACGTGCTGCTGCTGGACGAGCTCAATCGCATCGGCCCCAAGACTCAGAGTGCCCTGTTGGAGGTGATGGTCGAGGGGCAGCTCACCCTGGACCGCCACACCTACCGCCTGCCCGAGCCGTTCTTCGTCATCGCCACCCAGAATCCCATGGACCATGCGGGCACCTTTCCCCTGCCCGAGAGCCAGCTGGATCGGTTCGCCTGCGTGGTGCACCTGGGCTACCCGGACCCCGTCGCGGAGCGTCTGGTGCTGACGGGGCAGGCTGGCGCCGAGCGTCTCGATGATCTGCGGCCCGCCATGGACCTGCACGACTGGCGGGCCGCCCAGGCCTCCGTCAAGACCGTCCAGTTGTCGGATGCGGTGCTCGGCTACGCCGAACGGATCGTGGTGCGCATCCGCAAGGATGGCGGCTTCTGCTCCACCCGCGCCGTGAGCCACTGGCTGCGGCTGGCCAAGGCCGAGGCCTGGCTCGCGGACCGGGCCTTCCTCACGCCGGACGATCTCCAGCACACCCTGAGCGATGCCATGGCCCACCGCGGCGCGATGGATGAACGCCGCCTCAACCGCGACGAACGGCGGGAGCAGTTGTCCCAGACCCTGCGCGAAGTTGCTGTGGGCTGGAAACCGTGACAGACGCGGTGTCCCGGCTTGGCCTGGACACCGCGTGGGGGTCAAAGGGCGGACATCGCGACCGCAGGAGGAGGCAGTCCCCCCTTTGATGACAGTAGACTGGTAGCCATGGGCACCCGGAACACCTGGACATGAGCGCGTTGGAAGCCGAGAACTCGGGCATCGGAGAGATTCTCCGTTCGGCTCGCGTGGCCAAGGGCTTGAACCAGCAGGCCCTCGCCCGGGAACTGCGGATGCCGGTCCATCTGCTCGCAGCCATCGAAACGGAAGACTGGCAACGTGTGCCGCCAGGCCGTGAACGTCCCCTTGCCCGCAGGATCGCGTCGCACCTCGGCGTGGATCTCGCCCCTTACGCGGAGGCTTGGGCCCTGGTGCCCGGCAGCCCGACCATGGAAGCGCCGGAACCTCGGCGCGAGCGCATCGAGCAGATGCTCATGGGCTCCCTGACCCTGGGCAGCGTGGCCCTGTTTCTCTGGCTCGTGATCCCGGGTCGTGACATCAAGGGCAGCACCGGCCAACGGGAGACCCGCGCGACCTTTTTCCCCACCGCGGCCTGGGTGCCGAAGGCGCCGCCCACGGCCTACCCCGTGCTTGGCGAATCCATGCCCGAGGCCCCCGTGAACGCCGAGGGCATCTTCATCAGCCTGCGCGCCATGGATAGCTGCACCGGCCGCATCCAGGGCGAAGGTGTGGACCTGACCCATACGCTGAGGGTTTCCGAGCCATGGACCCTGCGGGTGAAGGGCCCCTTCACGCTCACCCTCGACAATGCAGGAGTCGTCTCGGTGGAGGTCGCCGGACGCGGGATTCCCCACAGCGGTGCCGTGGGCGAGTCCTGGTCCGCACAATTCGATGAACAAGGGCGCTGGATCCGCCCGGTGGACACTGCGCCCAAGCTTCCCCTGCATGTGCCCCAGACCGATTCCGAGTCCCCCGACGAGGCCTGACATGCATCCACTGGTTCAACAATTCCTCGCCAATCAGCTGCCCGAGCCCATGGCCCTGACACTGGTGGGTGGCGGCCTGCCCATCCCCCTCCTGGAGCTTCTCCAGGCCCTCAGCCACGCCGTGTTCCAGGAAACGCCCTATGCCGACAAGGCCAGGGAAACGCTGCTCGGCATGCCCGACAGCTTGCTCTCCAACGCCCTCATCGGCCCGGTGGAGCCGCCCGATCCCCTCGGCCTGATTCTCACCTACCGCAAGGATCCAGGCCTGCTGGAGACGGCGTTGCTGCACCCGAGCCTCCACTCGGAATGGATGGAGCGGGTGATCCCCTTTCTCCCGGGCTCAGTGCTGGAGATCCCCCTCAACAACCAGGTCCTCTGGATTGAGCGCCCAGCCATCCTCGATCTCATCGAACAGCATCCCGAAGCGGTCTACAACATCAAGCGCCGGATCCAGGAATTCCGCCGCGACGTGTTGCGGCAAATCTCCGATGAGATCGCGAAGGATCGCCTGGAGATCATCGACGATGTGGAGGCCGGAAAGCTGGACAAGGCTTGGGCCGAACTGCCCATCCCGACTCAGTCTCCAGAGGATGAATCCGAATCCGAAGTCGCCCGCAGCGAGCGCCTGCTGAACCCCATCATCGACGATGAAGGCCACGAGATCTCGCTCTCCCTCACGCAGCGCGTGATGAAGCTCCGCACCAACCAGAAGATCATGCTCGCCCAGAAGGGCGGCAAGGAGGAGCGCACGCTGCTCATCCGCGAGTCCAACCGCCTGATCCAGGTGGCCGTCATCCGGAATGGCCGCATCACCGAAGGCGAGGTGAGCTACATCGCCCAGATGCGCGCGGTCCACGACGAGATCCTGCGCATCATCTCTCAGAACCGGGAGTGGATGAAGAAATACCCCATCGTGCGCAACCTCGTGCAGAATCCCCGCACCCCCATCGCCATCTCGCTGAACCTGCTCAAGCGGATCAACGATTTCGACATGAAGCTGATGGTGAAGGATCGGAATGTGGCCGAACTCCTGCGAAGAGAGGCCAAGCGCATCATCGAAAACAAGCGGGATGGCAAGGGCTGAGATCCCCGACTCCCAGGTTGTTTCAGGTTCCAACTACCATTTTGCGGGCCCCTTGGGTTGCACAAATTTTTCAGCAACCGGATGAAACCCCGATTCTCAAGGCGACCTTCGAAATCCGCAGGTCGATGTCCTCAGCCGCTGCGGAAAACCCGCCCAGCCCCACGTATGCTGAATGTATGAATGCTGTCCCCCCCCGCTCCGACTCGGAAAATCCCACCTTCAAGACATTCTTGGACTTGCTCGCCGAGGAGGCCCCGGAGGCCCAGGCCATCCAGCGAATCCTGGTCCGGCTGGAGGCCGAGGGACTCAGCGACCAGGCCCTGAGCACCCTCCGCCCGCGGCGACCCCGCTCCGGTTCCCAGCGGGAGGGGTGGAACAGGCTCCGGACGGGCCTCGAAGCCGCCGTGGAGAGGGCCCGCGCCCTGCGGATGCAGCGCTGGCAGCTGGATCCGGGCCGCCGCACCCTTCGCTTCTGTTTCGAAGTGCGGCCCCCCGCCAGTGAACTCAACCCCTCGACCCTGCTGCACGGCCTCGTCCAGGCCTTTCTCGAGGCCGGACTGCCTCTGGCCATGGGCCTGGAGCGAACGCCCCGTCCCGTGGTCAGCCTGGGGCCTCCGCTGCCCCTGGGAGCCCAGGGAGCCCGGGAATGGGTGGATTGCGGCCTACGGGAACCGAGCCCCGTCCCGGCCTCGGAATGGCCCGCACGCCTCGCCCCCCACTGTCCTGCCGGTCTGAGGATTCTCGAGGGGCGGCTCGTGCCCAACCACGGCTCCTCGCTGCTGGAACTGGCCCGCCAGGCCCGCTGGCAATGGACCTGCCCCGAGAGCCTCCTGGACCTCGCCCGCACGCGGCTGGAGGCCTTCCTGGGCGCCAGCAGCTTCGAGATCGAGAAGACCGGAAAGGTGGAGGGCCGGAAGGGTGTGAAGCGCATCGAGGTGCGGTCCGCAATCCTGGAGCTGGCCTGGCGGGAGGATGTCCTCACCTTCACCATGCCCATCCAACCCGGCGAGGTGCCCAGCCCGCCCAAGCTGCTGGCGGGCATCCTGGGAGTCGATGCCGGCGAGATCAAGGGTCTGACGCGCCTGGAGGTCATCCTCGGCGAGGATCCCCGCCTGGAGGAGGCCCACAAGTACGAGACCAAGCTCCACAACATCTACGAGGACGCGGTGCTTCTGGAGTCGGACGGCCCCATTCTCCTCGTGGATGACGACGACGAGCTGCTGCTGGATCGCTGAGGCGAGGCCCTACGCCCCGCCGGAGGCCTTCTCCAGGGCGCGCTGCCAGAGGTTCCGGGGGTCTTCGCTCATCAGCCACTCGGGCATCAGGGGCAGGATTTTCCAGGCATTCTGGGCGATCTCGGCCTCGAGCTGGCCAGGCCCCCAGCCCGCGTAGCCCAGGAACAGCCGGAAGGTGGCCTCGGGGTCCAGCAGCAGCGACTCGAGCAGATCCTTGCGGAAGCTCACGAAATCCGTGAAGTCCAGCACCGTGTCTTCTTCCGCAGGCAGTCCTCCCCGCACGAGGATGATGCCCCGCTGGGGTTCCACGGGGCCGCCGCGAAAGGCCGTGGCGTTGTCGTCCCCTGCAAAGGTGAGGTGGCTCTCGGCACAGATCTGGGCCAGATTGAGCGGCAGTGGCCGATTGAGTACGACTCCCATCGCGCCCTGATCGTCGTGCTCGATCAGGAGCACGACGGTGTGCAGGAAGTTGGGATCCAGCAGGAGTGGGTTCGCAACCAGTAGACAAGGGGCCTGGAGATTCATCCCGGCCATCATAGCGCGGCCCACAGAATTCCCTCAGACGTGGTCTATGCTTCAAGCATGTCTGCTGCAACTTCTGGCCCCCTTGAGATTCTCGCAACCGGCCTGGGCCATCTCAGGCGGCATCCCTTTCTGACTCTCGGAATCGTGCTGTTGGGAGCCCTCCTCTCCGCCCTGGCCACCCTGATGCAGGTTCGCATGCGGCTCCCGGACGATCTGACCACCCAGACGGCCCTGGGGTTCGCCGCCATGGTTCCCCTCCTGCTCTATGTCGTGCCGCGATTCCAGGCCTACCTGGATGCGGAGTACCTGGATCATCCCAAGAATGCACTCGACCAGTGGCACGACCATTTCGAAGCCCGCTGGCTGAAGACCTTCGGCGCTCGGATGCTGCTCTATCTCGCCGCAGGCCTCGGCGCCACCATGTGCTTCTTCCCCGGCCTCTTCGTTCTCGCAATCTTCGGCTGGACACCGCTGCGGGTCCTGCTGCGGGGTGACGGCCTGGTGCCCGCGGCCCGCACCAGCCTGGCCCTCATGACCAGGGCCTGGCCCCTGGTGCTGCGCACGATCCTGCTATTCCTGGGGGCCTACTTGTTTGTGATGGTGTGCGTAGTGTCGGGCATCGGCTTCCTGATTCAGGAACCGACCCCATGGCAGCGCCTGACCCACCCGGCGATGTGGGCTGGACGGCTGGTGATGGGCCTGCTGGATCTGGCCCTGAGCGTCTGCCTGCTGGCGCTCTATCACGCCATCGAACCCGCCCTGGAGGCCCCCGATAAGGCCGAGTGAACCCGAATCAGGCTTCTTCCAGATAGCCTGGGTCTTCGATTTCCACCAGTTCTCCCGCGGCCAGTTTCCGAGAGGCCTCCTCGGGCAAGGAGTAGGCGAGCCACTGGGGATCGACTCTGGGATCGAAGAAGCAGAGCGAGGCCTCCCCTGCTTCGAAGGCCTCCCGACTGGGCCAGACGTGAATCCAGCCGATATGGTTGACGCGCACCTGGATGGTCACGATCCGCCTCCTACTTCCGGTAGTGCGCGCGAAGGGCCTTCACCAGCGCCTCCGCGTACCGCTCGCGGAATTCAGGGTTCTTGAGGTTATCGGCGTCCTCTTCGTTGTTGAGGTTGGCCACTTCGATGAGCACCTTGGTGCTGGCGGCGCAGTGACGGATCACCGCAGGCACGAAGCTCTTTCCCCCCCGATGGATGACGTTGCGAATGGGACGATTGGCGTGAACCGCCAGGTTGTCCGCCTTGAGCGTCTTGAGCAGGGCCTCGGCGAAGAGGCGGCTGCGCGCCTCTCCCTGCAGTCTCTCCCGGGCCGAAAAGGAAACCTTGGCGCCGCGTTTCATCTCCGCCACTCGGGCCCCCCTGGAGGGGCCCAGGGCGAAGCTCGGCGGCACACTGGCGGCTCCCGCCACGTAGACCATGGTGCCCCGGGCGCTCGGGTGGAGGCTGTCCGCGTGAAGACTGATGAAGAGAGTCTTCTTGGGATCTCCTCTGCGGATGAAGGATGCGAACAGGTCATTGGCGAGGACCCACCGTAGATGCACGCTCACGGCGTTGGGCGAGTCGCCATCGTTGGCGAAGGGCGGCGTGGTCAGGATCTCGGCGGATCGAGTGGGTGCGCCGATGGCGTCCCGCACCTTGAAACCCAGCGTCGGGTACCGAAGGGTGGAGGCCACCACTGCTTCGGTGTCCTGCTCGAGAATGCGGCGGACCCGCATCTGGATGTCGTAGACGAAATCGGATTCCCACACGCCGTTGGCCCGGGCGCCGGGGTCCACACCACCGTGGCCCGGATCCATGACGACGAAGAGTCCCTTCAGGCGCGGTCCGGCATCGACCCGGGGCGTGCGGCGGACTTCGTCCCGGACTTCCCGCTCCTCCTGGAGCGCCACGGTACCTTCGGGCTGGAAGGGATCGGAGAGGTGCTGCACGGGAATGCGGATGACCGTGCCGGGTTGGATTCCCCGGACCTCGCTGATATGACTGCGCCGGGCGATCTCGAGGGCCAGCTCGTTGACCTCCTTGGGGTCCACCCGGTCCGTGTACCGCATCACCACGCTGGAGTAGAGGGCTTCTCCCCGTCGCAGACTGTAGGCGGCGTACTTGCCTTCCTTGTCTTCGCCGAAGGTGAGCAGCTTGCGGAAGGCCGCCACCCGCGCCTCGTCGTCGAGCTCCGCCTCGGGCTGGCCGCGCTCGAGAATGCCCTTGACCCGGCCACCCAATTCCACCGAAAGCAGGGACTGGGGAATGCACCACAGATCGCCGTTCGCGAGCTTTTCGGAATTCCGGGGATTGGCGCCCTCCAGTTGATCGTAGTTCTGGCCGTGCCCAGAGAATACGGCCGCCAGCAGCCAGACGGATTCCAGCTCCGCCCAGCGAACGCGGTGGCGAACCTCGTCGCTGCGCCATTCGTCCTCGGGCCAGAGCACCTGGAGCGCCCAGCGCTTGCCCTCGGGTGAGAGTTCCTCGAAGGTCAGCCAGCCCCGAGCGGGAGCACTGTCGCGACGGAAGGCCCTGGGCAGGCCCTCGGTCTGAACCTGAATGCCCTTTCTGAAAACGAGGCGCAGCTGGACTACACCTCCACCCGGCGCCTGGGCACGCACCTCAGCGGGCAGCGGATCCACCGCCACAAGGGCAGCAGGCAGCAGCAGGAGCGAGAGGAGCCTCACTCCTCCCATGGCACCTCGCCCGCAGGCACGCCCTGAAGGCTGCCTCGGACCCAATCACAGAGGGCCGTTTCGAGAGCTTCTGCATCCCGGGTGCGCAATTCGAGGAAGGCAGCGAATCGGCGTTCCAGATGGGAGATACCTTCCTCCAGCAGGAAGAGTCGATCCGCCACGCGGCCCGCGGGATCCTTGGACTGGGTGGGGGGCAGTTTCATGGTGCTGGGGTCGAGGGTTCCCGCATTGAGGAGAAAGGTCCATTCCATGTCGCCGGAAAGCAGCCGCACCTTGGCCTTGCTGGGGCGCATGCCCCGGGAGAGGGCCTCGAAGGCCTCGCGGCTCTCGGCCGGGTTGCCCTTGCGCATAGAGAGCTCTTTCACGTCCCCGCGCTCGGTCACGAGCTGTACTGCGTCATCCACGAAGCAGGCGCTGAGATCGCCCTCGAGGCCGCTGGTGCCCCCTTCGGTGAGTCCGCGCATCCAGAGCCAGAGGACGAATTCCTCCCCGAGAAAACGCCCCTGTTCAAGCAACTCCATCGTCATTGTCCTGCCTCTTCCAGTTCGAGATTGAGCGGATCCAGGGCCATCAGCGACTCCACCGGGATGTTCGGGGTGAGACGCCCGGCGAGGAGCAGCGGCGCCAGGGGCTGCAGTTCGCACCCGAAGGACTTCATGAAGAGCCCCACGAGCGCCCCTTGAGTCTTGGTGGAGGAGGCCGTCGTCCAGAGCACGCCCCCCTTGAGATCCCAGGCGACCTCCACGATCTTGGGCGTGGGCAGGACTTTCAGCAGCAGTTCGACCTTGATCTCGTCCTGCAGGCTGGTGCGGGCCTCCTTGCCGACGAAGGCCAGATCCTTCGCCTTCATCAGCTGCTGAGTGCGCAGATCCACGTGAGCCTTGAGCAGGCTTGGTGGCACTCGGCGCGTGTCTATGCGAAGGCCGAAGATTGCGAAACGCTCCTGCACCACCCAGTCTTCGTCCGGGGGACAGATGAGTGGATTGCGCCAGTCGCACCAGCCGAGGCGCTCCTCTTCGAGACCGTCCTCGAAGGGACGGAAATGGTCCTGGCGCAGACCTTCAATCAGGTCTTGTTCGCCGGGAACCGGCCCCAGCACCAGAAAGCGCCGAAGTGAGAGGGATCCTTGCAGAAGGCTCATGACCTGCCCGAAAAAATGCGCCCAATGCGGGCGAGAACACTGTTGCCATTGATTCCCAGAGTTTCAAAATCGGGAGTCGACACGCGGATTTCTTCCTCTGGAAGGGGAAGCGGAAAGGCAGGATCGTCCAGGTGTAGCAGCAGCCCTGTCACGTTATCCCGACCGCCATGCCCCAGGGCCCCCTCCAGCATGAGTTCCAGGCTGCGGCGGGGCGAATAGCCCCGTTCCAGAATGCCCTTGATTTCATCATCGCCCAGTTCCCCGTGAAGACCGTCGCTGCAGATCAGCAATCGGTCTCCGCGCCGGAGGGCCACCTTGCCGATGGCGGCTTTGATGGGCTGGGGACAACCCAGCGCCTGAGTGATCATGCTGCGCTGGGGATGGGTTCGGGCTTGGTCCTGGGTCAGGAAACCCGAGGTGATCATCTCGTTGACGAGGGTCTGATCCTTGGTCAACTGGAGCATCTGCGGACGGCGATACAGGTAGGCCCGGCTATCCCCCACCTGACAAAGGTAGAGATGGCCATTCCAGATGACGGTGGCAGTCAGGGTGGAGCCCATGCCCCGGGCCGTTCTGTCGGAGTCGGAGTAGCGCAGGACGGCGGCGCTGGCCTCTTCAGCCGCCCCCACCAAGGCCCGGAACAGGCCCTCTTCTGTGGCCTCGGAGGCAGGGAACCGCCCCCAGTGACCGAAGAGATAGACGGCGATGGAGGCGAGCCCTTCTCGGCTGGCGATCTCTCCTGCGGCGGCGCCGCCCATCCCGTCCGCCACGGCGGCCAGCAGGCCCACCTGGCAGACCTTGGGCGCCCGGCTGAGTGAGTTGACATGCGGTTCCTCGCCATCCAGGGCACTCACCAGATAGGCATCCTCGTTGTTCTTGCGGACCCTACCCAGATGGGTGATGGCGGCGTAGTCGATCAGCATGAAAAATTTGTCTCAACGTGAGGAACGAATGGAGAGGAGGGACCTTCGGGTTCGGAGAATCCGCCGGTTCCCTGGCTTGCCCAGGTGCAAACCTTCATCATATCCCCAGGAGGCCGCGATGGCTGAGGCAACACACGAACTGGATCTGCTGGTCATCGGAGCTGGACCCGCTGGCATCGCCACCGCCGTGGAGGCACGAAGGGCCGGGATCGCACGAATCCTGCTGCTGGAAAAAGGACCCACCCACAGCTATTCCATCGAGAAGCTCTACACCCCCGGAAAGCGAGTGGACAAGGTGTACCAGGGACAGGACGTGGAGTGTGAGGGTGCGGTCTGCATCATGGATGGGAACCGCGAGAGCGTGCTCCAGACCCTCGATACCTTCATTCGCCAGTTTGAACTTCCCATTCGTTATGACACAGAGGTCACCACCATTCGCCCCCAGGAGGACTTTTCCTTCTTCGTGGAGGACGCGAAGGGCACCGTCTACCACACCCGCACGGTCGTCATCGCCATCGGCGTCTATGGACGTCCCAACCGACCGGACTACCCCATCCCCACAAGCCTGAAGGGTCATGTCCACTTCGACCTGACCCAGGAACTCCAGACCGGCCAGAGCATGCTGATCGTGGGCGGGGGCAACACGGCCCTGGAATATGCGGCATTCCTCTATGCCGATCACCCGGTGACCCTCGCCTACCGTGGCCAGGCCTTCACCAAGGCCAACGAGATCAACCGCCGGATTCTCGACGATCTCCGGGCCCAGGAAAAGGTTTCCGTGTGGATGGCAGCGGATATCGCTTCCCTGCGCGATGCCGGTGAGGATCCGCGGGTGGAGGCCACCTTCAAGGACGGGCGGGTGGTTCGCTTAGACCATGTGCTCTTTGCCATTGGGGGTGCGACTCCCCAGGGATTCCTGCAGCAGGCCGGGGTGGAATTGGAGGGAAAGAACCCTCGGGTGGATCACCGCTTTCATACCCAGGTGCCGGGGGTATTCCTCGCAGGTGATCTCGTGGCCGGCGGCAAGGGATCCATTGTGAAGGCCTTCAATACGGGGCACACGGTCGTGTGGGAAGGCCTCTGCCAGGATCACCTGGAATGCAGGATTCCCGGCGCAGGGCCGGCCTGATGGGACCGCTCGCGATCCTGGGACCGGGCAACCTGGGGCTCTCTCTGGCCCGCCATGCGGTCGAGCGGGGCCTAGACGTCAGGCTGGTGGGACGGGACCGTGCGCATGCAGCCTCGGGGCTGCGAAAGGTCCTGGCGCACTGGAAGCGTGCGGTCGCAGAGGGGCGCCTAGAGCCCATGGTCCTGCAGGCGAGAGAATGCCGTATTCGTGCCTCTAGAGGCATAGAAGAAGCTCTGGAGGGCGCCGGAGCCCTGCTGGAAGCCCTCCCGGAGGATCTCGGCCTGAAGGCTGAACATTGGCGGCAGATGACGCTCGCCTGGCCCCAACAGGTCCTGCCCCTCACAGCCAGTTCCAGCCTCCCGGCCTCGCTGATCCGCCGAGAGGCCTCTCTTGCACCGGGTCTGCAGAACTTCCACCTGTTCATTCCCGTCCACCGCCACCCCCTTGTCGAGCTGGCCACCCCCCCAGACACCCCGGACCGTCTTGCCTCCGGGGCGCGTCGCCTCGCCCAGGCTCTGGATCTCCGGATTGCAGTCATTGATGAACGGAAGGGGCTCGCCGCGTCGCGCATGGGCCTGGCCCAGGGCCTCGAAGCCATGCGCCTGCTCCAGGAGGGCAGCGCCACCGCCGAAAACCTGGATCTCCTGATGACCTCCGGCTACGGCCATCCCTGTGGCCCACTGGAGCTCTCGGATCGAGTCGGACTCGACCTCCGTCTCGCCATCGCCCAGTTCATCCATGAGTCCAGCGGCGACCCCTGCTTTGCCCCGCCAAGGATCCTTGTAGAAAAGGTGGCAAAAGGTGAGCTGGGTCGCAAAAGTGGAAGAGGGTTCTTCACCTGGACCCCGGACGGGAAGAAGCTATGACTGTCGCGCAGATTGCACTCTCAGCATTGGTCCTGTTTGTCGTGCTCTGGCTTGCCTATAAAATCGGAAAGCTGGTCCTCCGCATCGCCCTCGGGCTGGCCGTTCTGGGCCTCATCGCTTTCATCGCCTGGTCTTTCCTCCACCCCTAGACCTTCACTTTCCAAGGAGCCAGCATGGCCGCCATTTCCTGTCCCAACTGTGGCGCGGACCTCACCGCCCCCCAGAGTGTGCGCATCGCCGAATACCAGTTCGGCCACCTCGAAAAAGTCGCCCAGGAGCCCATGGAGGGCCCCGGGTTCGTCTATCACTTCGAGGTCCCCGATACCTACACAATCCTCTGCGCAGCCTGCAAACGGTTAGTGCGAACCCTGCCCTTGTCTCCGAAATAGTTCTCAACGAATTGATCTAAGGCGAAGGGCCCCAATCGGGGCCCTTCGCCTTAGATCAAGAACTGAAACTAGGACTTGAGGATGCGGGGCGTGATGAAAACCAGCAGCTCCGCATTGCTCTCTTTTTCGGACTTGGAGCGGAAGAGCATGCCAAGCACTGGGATCTTGGATAGGAAGGGAACGCCCGTCACACCCGAGTTGGTCTTGGTGGTGTAGACACCTCCAAGAACCGCTGTGCCGCCATCTTTCACGAGAACCTGGGTCTCGATGGCTTTGCGGAGGATGGTGGGGCTGCCCTGGACAGTCCGACTGAAGTCGGCTTCGGATTTCTCAACCTGAATATCCATGATGATCGTGCCGTCGTTGGTGATCTGCGGCGTGACGTTCAGCTCGAGGTTGGCTTCGATGAACGCGACCGTGATCGCGCCACCGGCGGCACCGCCCTGCTGGGTAGGATACGGAATTTTCTCTCCGGCGAGGATCCTGGCCTTCTTGTTGTTCTGGGTGACGATCTTCGGACTCGAGACAATCTTGACCTTGCCTTCTTTCTCAAGAGCCTGAAGGATGACATTCACGCTGAACCGGTTGCTCAGGAAGGAAACCCAGAACTCGCCGGCGGGAGCGGGGAGATCTGTGACCCCTGGCTTGCCAAGTGTCCAGGCAGTTGTCGCGGCCTGATTTGACGCCGTCCGGTTGAACCCACCCGAACCATTCCAAGCTGGACCGGTGCCACCGACGGTGGCCCAAGGGGCATCCTTTCCGTTCAAACTCAGCTTGGCATCGCCGTTATTGGAGGTAGGCCACTTCACGCCGAAGGCCTGCTCGAAATCCTTGGAGGCCTCGATTACGCGGGCCTCAATCTGGACCTGCTGGATCTGAACATCCAGCTGGGCAATCAGATCGTCCACCAGGTAGATGTTGCGGGGAAGGTCCGTGATGATCAGAGTGTTGGTGCGGTCATCGGTGATGATGCTGCCTCGCTTCGTGATCACCTTTTCGAGAATGGCCTTGGCGTCGGCAACCTTCGCAAAGGACAGGGGCCGGGAAATGGTCTGGACTTCCCCGGACAGAGCCTTGGCGTCGTCGAGACGCTTGCGGTCCTCCTCTTCCTTCTGTAGTTTCTCAACCTTGGCGATGCGGATCACACCATTGCTGATTTCCTTGCCAAGGCCGGCGTGCTTGGTGATGACATCCAGCACCTGATCCCAGGGGGTGTCCACGAAACGGAATGTAAAATTCCCCTGCACGTCCTGGTCGGCGACTAGATTCAACTTGGCATGGTCCGCGATGATCAACAGGAAATCACGGATATCAGTACTCTTCACATCGATGCTCATCTTGGAGCCGGTGTAGCGAGTCTGCGTATCCCCAAGGGTGCGACCCGCCCGGGAATCATCCCGAGTGGTCGTCGATTGAGGTGAAGCCGCCTTATCCTGGGCCAGCCCGGGAGCTGTGGGGAGCAGCGCGGAAACGGCCAACCGAGGCAGCGCCTGGAAGGGCATCCCGAGGGAAGGAAGCGGCTGCAGGAGTTCATTGGACTTGGGCGCAAGCACGGCAGGTTCCGCCTTCGCGAGGACCATTTCCGTTTCCGTAGGAGCGGTCTTGGGCGCCAAGGTGGGAAGGGCAGGCGCCAAGCGAGCGTGGATCGCCCCCGTGCCGGCTTCCAGGGCGACCTTGACCCCACCCTCATGGGTAGAAACCGCGACCTGAGTGCCGCCAGAAACCTCCAGCACGATCCGGGTGATCGGCATGGGCTCGGTGGCGAACTGGGCGATCCGGGACTTCTGGATAACCCCCTGGCAGAAGGCGGCAATATCCTTCTTGGTGACCTGGGTGCCCCGCATCACGCCCGGCAGATCGAGCACAACCCGGTTGGGACTGCTCAGGACCTGCAGGCGAGGCTGCCCCAAGAAATTCGGAATGGACAGATTGAGAACCGTCCCGCCACCGGATTCCAGGGAGGCCCCCTGAAGGGTGCTCGCGGGGATCGAGGCTTCCCGTTCAGGAGTGGTGGCCATGAGCGAACCACTGGGGATCGCCGTCAGGATCACGCCCCCTGCGACCAGCAAGGAACTCAGGCGAGCATTCATCGTTTTCCCTCCTCGCGCTTGAACGTCCGCACGATTGTTTTGTATGTGGATCGGTTGGTTGAACTCACATCCCACTGATGAAAAGTGACTGACTTGTCATCGATAGCAACGATCTCGCCGTCACGGAATTTGTAGCCAACCGGCAACTTGCGGACATTGCCTCGGGAATCCGTCACCACGGCAAAGGCGACTCCACCGGATCTGAGCCAGCCCTTGACCCCGATATCGTCCACGAGGTCACCCTTATTCGACTGTTCGAGATCTGTAGGTGCGCTGAATGGGTCACGACTCAACGTCGCCCGGTAGGGGATCTTCTTGACCTGGATGAGTTCTTCCTGGGAAGGGCTGATATTGGGCGGAGCCGGTGTGGCAACCGTTGGCTGGGCCTTGGGCGCCTGGGCGCCAAGACTTGCGCAGAGCAGCAGCGGGAAATAGGCAGAGAGTAGTTTGGCCATGGCTGATCAGTCTCCTTCAGCTGCTTTCTTTCCCGCTGGAGCCACCTTGGTAGCGGGAGGCGCTGCGGGTTTGGGAGGAGCCGGGTTGTACACAAAGGCGCTGATACGGCAAGTCACGGCCACAGGCCAGAGTTGCTTTCCCGTCTCGCGCTTCAGCTGCATCTCACTCACGTTGATAATCTTCTCGTAGCCGGACACTTCGGAAGCGAATTGACCGAAGGTGTGGTAGCCGGCTTTGAAAGTGAAGGTGAAGGGATATTCGGTGTAGTAGTCCTTCTTGATCGCACCCTCGACACTGAAGGAGACCTGCTCGATTCCAGCCGTATCCGCGAGTTTTTTGATTCGATAGGGAATTTCGCCCTTGTCGGTATCCGTGGGCATGAGCTTGATGAGTTCCTCGATCAGCTTCTCCTGCTGGGCGACTTCAACCTTCAGGGCTTCGTAGTTGGCTTTCAACTGGTAGCCCTTGTCGACCTCCCTTTGGAGGGTCACGATGTTGGCCAGCAGGGCGGTGCGCTCGTCCCGCTTACCGCTGAGAAAAACCCAGGCCAGCACGGTGACGAGGAGCCCCGCAAGCCCACCGACCAGAATCTGCTTCTGTAGTTGGGAGTTCATGGGCTACCTCAGGATTGGTTCTTCAGGTCGAAGGAGATGGTGAACTCAACCACGCCGACCTTCTTGTCGGCCTTGGGGTAGTTCACGTTCCCGAACCACTTGGTCTGTTCATTGAGCTTGCTGCGGAACAGGTTGATGGCCTCGAAGCTGGAACTCTCACCCTTGATAGTGATCCCAGTTCCCTTCTGGGCGATCTCCTTGAACCAGACATCGTCGGGTACCGCGTTGGCAAGTTCTTCGATGAGCCGCACCGGAAGCTGCTGGGCCGTCTTCAGACCAAGCATGATCTCCTTCTTCTTCTGGAGCGCTTCCTTGTCTTCCCGGAACTTCTTCTCGAGGGCGGTGTATTTCGCGAGTTCCTGCTTCTCCTGCTCAAGCTTGGCGACCTTTTCCTGGGCCTGACGCACTTCCCTATCGAGCATCAAGTAATAGACTAGGCCAATCGAGGCGCATGCCAGACCGACCAGCAGCCCTGCAATAGGGAAACTGGATCGCCCGGAACCTTCACCCTGGGCATAGACCTGAGCGGCCTCCGCCTTTTCACCCTTCTTGCCCGCCGTCTGGGCGAGCGTGTCGCCAAGAAGATTTATCCTGATCATCGGTCCCCCACTTGGCGCAACGCCAGCCCGACCGCAATGGCGGCAGAACTTCCGATTTCGCGGACAGCGGCCGGATCCACCGACCGGTCATCCATTTCGATCAACTGGAAGGGATTGAACCGATCCACCGAGACCCGGAGACGATCGCCGAGGATATCGGCGAGTCCCTGGACCTTGGAGCTCCCCCCAGAGAGAAGCACCCGATCAAGGCGATCCACCTTGAAACTCGAGCGGAAGAAATCGATGGTGCGGCCCAACTCATCCGCGAAGGAATCGGAAATCGCCGAAAGAGACGGTTCCACTTCCTCGCCCGTCCGCCCCTCGGCCGCCTGTCCCTGCTTGAGCGCCTCGGCGCCCTCCCGGGAGACGCCCCAGTCCTCCATGAGCTTGTCCGTGAAACGGTGCCCGCCCCAGGAGATGTCCCGCCAAAACACTGACTTACTGCCGACCAACATCGTGATATTCGTGAAGTTCGCGCCGATATTTACCAGCGCTACGACTTCGTCACGGGCCCCCGGAGAAGCGCTGGCCTCGTATGCATTCTGAAGGGCGAAGACATCGACATCGACTGTCAGTGGCCTGGCACCCGCCTGGGCCACACAGGTCAAATAGGCCTCCATCTTGTCTTTGCGGCAGGCAACCAGGACGACATCCATGTTGCCGTCACCTGGACGCTCTTCGATGACCGCAAAGTCGAGGGCGTAGGAATCTAGTCCCTGTCCGGCAGGAAAGAAGCTCTCGGCTTCCCAGCGCACGGATTCCGCCAGTTCCGCGGGGCTCATGAGGGGGAAGGTCACTTTCTTGACCATCACCTGCTGGCCCGAGACAGAGATCGCCACGTCCCTGGCCTTGATCTTCTGCTCGGCAAGCACCTGGCGAATTGCCGTGGAGACCGCGTTGCTGTCCATGATGTCCCCATCGACGATGGCATCATGAGGGACAGGGGCAACCCCGAGCTTCTGCAGCCTGAAACGCTGACTGCTGCCCTTTCCCACGGCCTGCAGTTCGCAGACCTTGACGCAGCTTGAGCCAATATCCAAGCCGACAAGTAGTTTTTTCTTGCTTTCGAAAAGACCCACCGGGAGCCTCGCTAAAGTGAATTTTGCATTAAATTCTAACGTCGCCATCGGCCTCGTCAAGTATTTTCATGGAATTGGCTCGAATTACTCGGCATCAATACCAACAATAACCACCGTTATGTTGTCCTCTCCCCCATTGTCTCTGGCCTTTTCAATCAATTCCCGGGCGGCCTGCTGAAGGGTTGGAGCTCCTTGAACGATACTCCAAATGTCAGCATCTTGAACCATTCCGGAAAGACCATCAGAGCAAAGCAAGAGTCGGTCCAATTCCTTGACCTGGATCTCTTGGACCGCCACATCCAGGTCTCCACCATTACCAAGGGCTTGTGTGATCACGTTCCGAAAGGGATGTTTTCTGGCCTCATCGGAGGTGAGAATCCCGTTGGCGACCTGCTCGGCCACCCAGGAATGATCTCGTGTCACCTGCCTTATGCCATCAGGATCCAGTAGATAGGCTCGGCTATCACCAACGTGTACCAGGGTGACCCGATCATTCCTCACCAGACAGGCCACCACGGTCGACCCCATAGATTCGCGCTCGGGATTCGTTCGAATATCGTCCACGATCGCCTGATCGGAAAGCAGGAGTGCGGCCTTCAGACGATTCCCATCGAAAGGCAGATTCACATCGTAATCGAGGGGCCAGGTGCGGTCCTGCTCCACCGTCTGCGCGATGAATTGCCCGATCTTTTCCACCACAATCTGGCTGGCAACCTCACCAGCGGCGTGGCCGCCGAGTCCATCGGCGACGACAAAGAGCCCAAGTTCGTTGTCGATGAGGAAGTTGTCCTCGTTGTGCTTCCTGACGCACCCGACATCCGTCTGCCCAGCGGCAAGAACCCGCATGTCCTCATCCCTTCGTGAATAGGCGCCCAGTAAAGGTGCGCAGGTGGTTCGTGATGACGATGGCGATGCCCTGGATGAATCGAGGGGGACGTTGTCGCCTTGGCATCCCCAGGAGGGTGACCTTGGTATCGAGTGGGTTCATCGGGAGTCCGCAGTCGGGTTTCAGATGGGGCTTGTTCAAGAGGATAGCCTAGTCTGTGCATCGGAAAAGCACTACCGGAAGTCAAATACAGCGCGGGGTGAGGTCTCCACCTCTTCCCGAATACTGCCACACTCGATCTCCGGAGAGCGAACCATGGCCGGAGCAAGTCTCATCGAATGGCGGGAAGGACTGGGCGCGGGAGACCTCTCCTCGACCTTTCTCGCCCTGGCCTGCATGGACCGGATCGACCGGCTCGAGGGTCGGCTCAATGCCCTGACATCTCGCGATCGCGATCGAACCCTAGCGGCGGCCCAGGCCGCCGATCTGCGCCTTCGTCGCGGTGAGCGGGGTCCCATGCTGGGGATCCCCGTCGTGATCAAGGACAATATCAACGTGAAGGGGATGGCCCTCACCAATGGCTCAAAGGTCATGCAGGGCTACACCGCCACCCACAATGCAACCGTCGTGCAGCGGCTCTTGGATTCGGGGGCGGTCCCCCTGGCCAAGGCCAATATGGATGAGTTCGCCATGGGTTCCAGCGGCGAGTACAGCGCCCAGGGTCCGACCCTGAACCCCTGGGATTCCTCCAGAGTGCCTGGGGGCAGCAGCTCCGGGGCCATCGTGGCAGTGGCGGCGGGCTACGCCCCCTTCGCCCTCGGCACTGACACCGGAGGGTCCGTGCGCCTGCCCGCGGCATTCTGCGGCGTCAGCGCCCTGCGCCCCACTTATGGTGTTCTCAGCCGCAGCGGCGTCACGGCCATGGCCTCCTCCCTGGATCAAGTGGGGCCGGTGGCCGCGAGTGCCAAGGAATTGGCACTCGGGCTCGCCCCCATGGTGGGTCGCGACCCCTTGGACAGCACCAGCGTGGATCTGCCGGGCGCGGAACGCCTTTCCCGACCGATCTCAGCTCCTCTGAAGGGACTGCGAATGGGCATCCCCCGGGAGTACTTTGCCGAGGGCATCGAGCCGGGCGTTCGCACCGTGATTGAAACGGCCTTGGATCGACTGGCATCCGAAGGAGTGGAGTTGGTGGAGGTTTCCCTGCCGCACACCCGCTTCGCCATCGATACCTACTACCTCCTGAATACCTCGGAGGTATCCAGCAACCTTTCCCGCTTCGACGGCGTAAGGTTCGGCGCTCGGGAACCCGGAGACAGCCTGCACGGCATGATCTCGAACACGCGGGACAAGGGCCTGGGCCCCGAGGTCAAACGCCGGATCCTGCTGGGCGCCTTCTGTCTTTCCAAGGGCTACTACGACGCGTTCTACCTCAAGGCACTCAAGGCCCGAACCCTCATCGCCCGCGACTTCCAGGAAGCCTTCAACCACGTGGACATCCTCGCAACCCCAGTGAGCCCCTCCATCGCCTTCCCCATCGGGGCGAAGACCGCGGACCCGCTATCCATGTACCTGGCCGATGTCTTCACCGTGACCATGGCCTTGGCCTCCCTTCCGGCCCTTGCCGTGCCCGCTGGGTTCTCCAACGGAATGCCCGTGGGTCTCCAGTTCGTGGGCCCTTCCCTTTCGGATGTCCAGTTGCTCGAAGTCGGGGCAGCCTTCCAGGACCTCACGGACCACCACCTCCGCAAACCCAACCTCGATTAACAGGAGCCTCCATGGCCTTCGATGTCGTCATGCCGCAGATGGGCGAATCCATTGCAGAAGCGACCATTCTCAAGTGGCATCGCAAAGTGGGAGAGGCCATCGGCAAGGACGAGACCCTTTACGAGATTTCCACCGACAAGGTGGATGCGGAGATTCCGGCGCCCATCGCTGGCACTCTCCTAGAGATCCTCGTGCCTGAGAACCAGACGGTACCCGTGGGTTCCATCGTCGCCCGCCTCGGCAGCGCCTCCGAGAAGGCCGCGGCACCGGCCGCAGCCGCCCCATTGCCGACCCCCCAGGCACCTGCCATGCCCGCTCCCGCGCCTGCGCAGGCAGCCCCATCGATCCAGGACGACAATTCACTGGAAGGCCGCCTCACCTCCAAGTCCAGCCCCCTGGTGCGGACCATGGCCGCGGCCCACGGCGTGGATCTCCGTTCCGTGAAGGGCTCCGGCATCCACGGCCGCGTCACCAAGGAGGACATGGAGGCCCACCTCGCGGGCAAGGGTGCCCCACAAGCCACCGGCATCACCCACGATCCTTCGGCACCCACCCTTGGCCTGGTTCCGGCCCTCTCGGCTCCCGTGGCGGCCCACATCCCCGCCTTCGCCGCTGGAGAGCGCGTCAAGCTCGAGCCCATGTCCCGGATGCGCAAGATCATCAGCGACAACATGCTCGCCTCCAAGCGAACCAGCGCCCACGTCTACACGGTCTTCGAGATCGATATGACCCCGGTGGCTCGACTGCGCGAGAAGCACAAGAAGGCCTTCCTCGAAGCCTACGGGTCCAAGCTCAGCTTCATGCCCTTCATCATGGCGGCGGTGGCCAAGGCCCTCCGCGCCTTCCCCGTGATCAATGCCTCGGTGGATGGCGATGCCATCGCCTACAAGCAGGACATCAACCTCGGCGTCGCCGTGAGCCTGGACTGGGGCCTCATCGTCCCCGTCATCAAGAATGCTGACCAGCTGAATCTGGGCGGCCTGGCCCGCAGCCTCAGCGACCTGGCGGACCGGGCCCGGGCCAAGCAACTCAAGCCCGATGAGATCTCCGGGGGCACCTTCACCATTACCAATCCCGGCGTCTATGGCGATGTCTTCGGCCTGCCCATCATCAATCAGCCCCAGGTGGCCATCCAGGGCATTGGCGCCATCGTCAAGCGCCCCGTGGTGATCACGGCCCCCGATGGCACGGATTCCATAGCCATCCGCCAGATGATGTTCTCCAGCCTCTCCTTCGACCACCGCATCATCGACGGCGCTACCGCCGATCAGTTCATGTCCATGATCAAGAAGGAACTGGAGACCTCCACCTTCGGCCTGGAATAGTCTCGCCGGCCGAGCAAGCGAAGCGCTCCTCCTGGGAGCGCTTCGCTTGTACCCCGACCTGCGCTATGCTGAGGGTCCGCGCCGGTGTGGCGAAATGGCAGACGCGGCAGACTCAAAATCTGTTTCCCGCAAGGGAGTGTTGGTTCGACCCCGACCACCGGCACCAACGATGAAAAAGAAGGCCCGCATGCGGGCCTTCTTTCGTCAGGGCATTGCGAGATCAGTTTTCGAGGCCCGCCACGGTCTCGCGGAGTTCACGGATCATGGCGCGGAAGCCGGGGTCCAGCTCGGGCTCATCCAGGATGAGGGCCCCGAAGATGCGGGCCATGGAGCGGTAGTACCAGAGCGTCCCTTCCCGGTCGCCCCGGAAGCGCAGGAAGGCGGAGGGACCCTGATCCCGGAGATCCCTGGAGATGGCGAGGGCATTGTGCAGCTTGTCGGCGCAGGCCACCCGCAGCACGGCGAGGGGAGCCTTGGCGAGGTGCTCCAGGTAGACTCGCTTGCGCTCCAGCCAAGGGGCCTTCTCGGCGCCGGAGTCGTCATCAGTGCAGCCGTCGACGATGTCGGCCACGGCCTGGCCGAACTGCCTCCGAATCTCCTCCAGCACCGGCGCGCCGCCGCCATCCTCCACGGCATCGTGCAGGAGCGCCGCCATCATTTCTTCTTCCCCACCACCACTTTCGCCCACCAGCGCACTCACCGCCAGCAGGTGGGTTACGTAGGGCACCGTCGTGCCCTTGCGCGCCTGTCCGCCGTGCTTTTCGAGGGCGAAGCGCAGGGCCTCCGCCAGGCGGGGACTGGGAGAAAAGGCGGCCGAAGGCAACTCTGCGGGGCTGTCGCCCTTCGCGGGAAATACGGAACCACAGGTGCCAAGCGCCGCCTCCAAGGCTTGAGACATGGCGTTGCGGGCACAAAGATTGGGAGCTGTCATAGACCTCTCAGGGAAATAGCCGAAGCCCAAGGTTACCAAGCCTGGGCCGACCCGGTACCCTTGAATCCTGCGCCCACTCGTGCATTGCGGAGTCATGTGATGAAGGTCCACCTTTCCCGCTTCGTCTGCATGGATCCCGAAAGCAACCTGCAACGCTGCCGAAGTGAAGCCCAGGCTGCCGCAGGGGCCGGAGCGGAGCTGATCGTATTCCCCGAATCCTTTCTGCACGGCTACACCCGAAGCCTAAATCCGGAGGTAATCCGGCACCTCTTCCGCGAGATCTCCGGTGACCACCCTGGGGCCCTCTTCGCCTTTGGCTCCTTCACCGAGGACCACCGCAACCGGATGACCCTTTGGCATCGGGGCGAAGAAATGGCCCGCTACGACAAGGTCCACCTCTTTCTCCCCAATGGCGAGGCCACCCTCTGGCAGCCGGGCGATGGCTACGCGGCGCTGACCTTCAAGGAATGGACCCTGGGCCTGCTCAACTGCAACGATGTGCGTTTCCCCGAGCAGGCGCGAACCCTGCGCCTGCAGGGCCGCTGCGATCTGCTGCTGGCGGTGGCCTGGTGGCCCTGGCGCCGGGACGAGGTCTGGTCCACCCTGCTCCGGGCTCGGGCCATCGAGAATGGCGTCTTCACGGTGGGCTGCTGCGTGGCAGCCTCCGAATACCCCGGAGAGCCCTTTTCTGGGGCCGGAAACCATGTCTTCAATCCCCTGGGGACGCCCGTGCCGACCCTCGACGACCACATCTATTTCCTGGACCGTACACTCCTTCAGCAGGTGATGGTGGATCCGCTGGAGACCGCGGTGGAGATCACGGAACTGAAGATCTTCCGGCGGGATTGAGCCTTGCGAATGGCCCGGCGCGCCCTATGTTCCAGGGGCAGACCTCATCCTCTAGATGCCGGAGATGCCATGGGCAAGACCTACGACTCCTTGATCCCAAGCATCGAGCAGCGAGAATCCGCGTGGCTCCAGGTCCGGGAGCGCCTCGCCCGCACCCAGAGGGGCCTGCTTCGCCCCACCATCACCATCTCCCGGGAATACGGCTGCGAGGCCTTTCCCCTGGCGGAGCGCCTGAAGGAACTCCTCGAGGGAACCACCGGTGAATCCTGGACCGTCTTCGACAAGGCCCTGGTGGAAAAGGTCGCCTCGGACGAGCAGCTCTCCCTTGAATTCCTGCGGCACCTGGGCGACGAGAGCCAGGCCATGGATATCCTCAGGACCCAATTTGGCTACCTCACCCACCACGAGGCCTACGGCAAGGTGGTGAAGCACCTCGTCCAGATCGCCTCGGTGGGCAGCGCGATCATCGTGGGCCGAGGCGGGGCCGTGGCCTGCCAGGACCTGAAGAACTGCCGCCATTTCCGGCTGGAGGGCAGCTTCGCCTTCCGCGCCTCCACCGTCGCCCTCCGCCTGCAGATCCCTCTCGCCGAGGCCGAAGAACTGGTCCGTGCCCAATCCAAGCTGCGGGAGAAGTTCATCAGCGAATGCCTGCAGGCGGATATCACCTCCCCCCGCTGGTACGACGCGGTCTTCAGCAATGAACGCCTGGGCGTAGAGAGCATCGCCCAGGCCTGCTTCCAGATCATCAAGGGCAGCTGGCCCGAGTCGGACTACTTCAGGTCGTAGCCGTCAGCGGAATCCGGCGGCCCTGGCCGAAGGCCCTGGGACTCACCTTGAGGGCGAAGGGAAGCTGCCGCCGCTTGAATTCGCTGCCCCGGAGCAGGCGCATCACCCGAGGGATGGCGGCCCGAGCCTGCTCGAGGGCGTCGCCCTCCAACACCTCGCTGAGATCCTCCGAGAGGCTCTCCAGGGGCCTGCGGGTCTCGATGAAGGCCGCCAGGATGGGATCCAGGATCCCGTAGGGAAGCAGGCTGGCTTCATCGGTCTGGCCCGGGGCCAGTTCTGCGGTAGGCTTCCGCTTCAGGACGCCCTCGGGAACCTGTTCGCCCAGTTCCCGCGCCAAGGCAAACACTCGCTGTTTGAGGCAATCGCCCAGAATCCCCAGGGCGCCGATGCCATCCCCGTAGAGGGTGAAATAGCCCGTGGCGGCTTCGCTCTTGTTGCCGGTGTTGAGCACGGCCACGCGATTCGTACCCAGCATGCGGTGGACATGGGGCTCCGTCGTTAATCCCATCAGCAGCGCGCCCCGCGCCCGACTCTGGAGATTCTCGTCGGTGAGGCAGAAGGTGCGATCCGGGAAGACGCCTTGGAGCGCCGCCTCGGCTCCCGCGAAGGGGCGGTCGGCATCGAGGGTCAGGAAGGGGATACCCAGCTGACGGGCCTGGACTTCCGCCAAGTGCAGGCTCTCCTGGCTGGTGTAGCGAGTCGGCAGGGCGACGCCGAGCACGCGCTCCCTCCCCAGGTTCTCGGCGGCCATGGCCACGACCACGGCGCTGTCGATGCCCCCCGACAGGCCCACGACCACGGCTTCGAGCCCCTGCTTGGCGAGGTTTTCTCGGAGCCCAAGCCCCAGGGCCTTGCGCAGCCACTTGGCCTCGGAGGGTTCTTCCCGCCAGGGCTGACCGCCCGCCTTGGAATCCACCACCACGACTGATTCCTGGAAGGGCTCCGCGCCTCGCCAGGTGCCATCGGGGAAGGCCAGGCCCGATCCCCCGTCGAAGGTCAGCCAGCTCTCGCTTCCCACCCGGGAGGCGTAGGCGATGGGCAGGCCGTAGCGCGCGCCATGGCCTTGCAGGAGACGGCGGCGCAATTCCAGCTTGCCGGGAACGGCCCAGGAGGGACTGCGGCCCTCGGGCACCCAGGTGCCGAGATGCCCCGGACTGGCGCTGGCATTGAGAATCAGGGTGGCACCCTGGGCCGCCAGGTCCTGGATGGGGTCGAAGGCATACCGGATGGGCCCTGGCGCCAATTCGGAATCGGCCCAGAGATCCTCGCAGATGGAGAGGCCCACGCGCTCGCCCTGGCAGGACATGAGCGCGGGGATCTCCACGCCCGCGTCGAAGTACCGCGTTTCATCGAAGACATCGTAGGCGGCCAGCACCCGCTTGCGGGCCAGGCCCCTCAGGCCGCCCTGTTCGCACCACCAGAGCTCATTCCAGAGGCGCCCCGAGGGGCTGGGACTGCAGGTGCCGAACACCAGGGGCACCGCCCCGGAAAGCCCCGCAAGCCGAGCGTTTTCCGCGGCGATGCGACGCCTCAGGCCCACCTCCCAGAGGCGATCCTCCGCCAGGTAGCCCGGCACCGCCATTTCGGGGGCGAGCACGAGCTCCGCGCCCTGGGCAATGGCACGCGCGTAGGCGGCTTCCAGGGCCCGACCATTGACCTCCGGGTCTGCGAGGGTGGTGTTGAGTTGGAGGAGGCCGATGCGCATGAGGCGATTCTACCCTTCACCAGGTGATCTGGACCCCGGTGCCGCCCAGTTCCCGCCGTTCGATGCGCAGATCGGCGCCCTGGGCGTTGAGCCACTTCAGGGCCAAGGGAAGCCCTAGCCCCGTGCCATCCGGGCGACCGCTCTCGAAGGGTCGCAGCATGCGGATCAGGGTGTCCTCGCCAAACCCTGGGCCTTCATCCTCGATCAGGATGCTGGCCTCGCCGATCTTCACCTGCACCCGCCCACTCCCGGACATGGACTGGCAGGCGTTCTCCAGCAGATTCACCAGGGACTGGTGAAGCAGCATGGGATCCGCCAGAGCCCTGCCCTCGCCCATCGCCTCGAGCCGAGTGCCCTGAAAGGCGGGGCGACGACGAATTTCCTCCAGCGCCTGGCCCACGGCCTGGGCCAGGTCCAATTCCACGCACTGGGGCTCCAGCGGCTTGGCCCACTGGAGGAAACGTTGCACGAGGCGCTCCAGGTTCTCTGTCTCTTCCAGGAGTTCGCGCGAGACCTCGGCATGCCCGGCTCGAGCCAGGAGTTGCCCATGGCCCTTGAGCACCGCCAGCCCGTTCTTCAACTGGTGGGCCACGCCCGCAGTCATCTCCCCCAGTTCGGCGAAGCGTTCCCGGAGGGCCCGTCGGCGTTCCTCGGCCTCGAGCTCGGTGACATCCTCGAACTGCAGCAGGGCGCCCACCTTGTCCGGGGCCTCGATCCTCCGAAGCTCCCACCGCCGACCGCCCCCTGTGCATCGCCAAGGCTCGCCCGGAGCCTGGGCGAGGCCGTTGATCAACCATGGAAAGGGCTCCAAAACAAAGGCCACATCCAGCCCCACGACGCCCCGTTTGACGCCGAGCAGTTCCAGGCCACGGGCATTGAGGGCCGCCACCTGCTGACGCTGATCCACCCACAGAAGTCCCAGGGGCAGTGCGTCCAGGATGCGCTCGTGAACTGTGCGCAGTTCTCCCAACGAGGCCGCCAACTGGCCGCGCTCCTGCAGACTCGCCGAAACGGCCCCCAGGAGAATCTGCTCGGGATCCTGAGGTTCCTTCCTGCGCAGCCGCATCAGGCGCACCGTAAACATGAGGATCCCCAGGAGCACAAAGCTCATGGGAATGGCCCAGATGAGTACCGGAGAACTCGGAATGATCGTTTTCACTGGGGGATCTTAGCGCGATTCCCTCAGAGCTCCTCCTCGAGCCTATGGCAGAGGGTCTTGAGGATCTTGATCCGACCGTGGTACTTGTCCTCGGATTCCACCAGCGTCCACGGCGCAATCCCCGTGCTAGTGCGCTCCAGCATGTCCCGACCGCCGGGTGACTCCGCAGGCTCCAGTGGAGCCTGCGGAGTCACCCGGCGAGGAGGGAATCCCGCTAAACCCCGCGCAGACTGATGGTCTCTCGCCCGTTCCCCGCGAACTCAGAGCTCCTCTTGGAGCCGAGCGCAGAGCGTCTTCAGGATCTTGATCCGACCGTGGTACTTATCCTCGGATTCCACCAGGGTCCACGGTGCGATCCCCGTGCTGGTGCGCTCCAGCATGTCGCAGATGGCCGTCTCGTAGACATCCCACTTCTCGCGGTTGCGCCAGTCCTCCTCGGTGATCTTGAAGCGCTTGAAGCTCGTGGCCTGGCGCTCCTCGAAGCGGCGGAGCTGCTCTTCCTTGCTGATGGCCAGCCAGAACTTCAGCAGGATGGTGCCACTCTTGACCAGCTGCGCTTCGAAGTCATTGATCTCGCCATAGGCCCGCATCCAGTCGGCCTCGCTGCAGAAGTGTTCCACCCGCTCCACGAGCACCCGTCCGTACCAGCTCCGATCGAAGATCTCCACCTTGCCCCGGAGCGGCAGGTGACGCCAGAAGCGCCACAGGTATGGCTGGGCGCGTTCTTCCTCGGTGGGGGCGGCGATGGGCACGATGCGGCAGATGCGCGCGTCGATGGCCTGGGTGATGCGCCGGATGCTGCCGCCCTTCCCCGCGGCATCGACGCCTTCAAAGACACACACGACATTGTGTTTCTTGAAGTTCTTGTGGCGGGTGAGCAGCGCGAGCTGTCCCTGGTATTCCTCCAGCTCCTTTTCGTACTGCGCCTTGTCCAGGCTCTTGGTGAGATCCATTTTCTGAAGGATGTTCACGCCATCGATGGAGGTGATGGAGGGCGGGGCCAGTGCGAGGTTCGACTTGGTGACCGGATTATCCAACCGCGCCCGGAGCTGCTCCAGCAGGAGCCTGCCCACGGTGAGTTTCTGGTAGCGGGCATCCGTGGCTTCCACCACGATCCACGGCGCTTGGCCCGTGCTCGTGTGGCGCAGGGCTCGTTCGCTCACCTCGCGGAAGGTGTCGTAGAGCTTGAAGTGCCGCCAGTCCCGGTCCGTTACCCGCCAGCGAGTCTTGGGATCGCCTTCGAGCTTCTTGAGGCGTTTCTTCTGGACCTCCTTGGAGAGATGCATCCAGAACTTGAGTACTAGGGCGCCCTCATCGATCAGCATCTGCTCGAAGCGGCGCACCAGCTCCAGATCCTGGTCCAAGCGGTCATTCCCGATCTTGCCATTGGCTCGCTGCAGGATGGGCCAGGAATACCAGCTGCCATCAAAGATGCCGATCTTGCCCTTGGGCGGCAGGGCGCGCCAGTACCGCCACATGTAGGGGCGTTCCAGCTCCTCGTCCGAGGGATCGGCGAAGCCATGGGTTTCGATGTGCCGGGGATCCATCCATTCGTTGAGGGTGGCCACTACCGCACTCTTACCCGCGCCATCCACCCCCGCGATCAGCAGCACCACCGGGAATTGCTTCGCGGCCACCAGATCGTACTGGGCATCCAGCAGCGCCTCGCGCAGTGCTGGAACCTCGCGCTCCCAGACCTCCTTCTCGATGCAATGGCCGAGTTCGGCGGATTCGAACATGGGAGGCTCCTGGCTTTGGATGGGCGGCTAGGAGCATAACGCCCTGGCGATCCTGCGCAAGAGGCACGGCGCCTCAGCTCGCGGCTTCCTCCTCCCGGGGGCCCCAGCGGTCGTAGAGCATCAGCAGCATCAGCCCCGGCAGGGCGGCCATGGCGCAGAACAGGAAGTAGCCCGGCCATCCGTAGAAGGTCGCCGCAAAGCCCGCAGGTGCTGCGATCAGGGTGCGTGGCAGGGCTGCCAGGCTGGTCAGGAGGCTGAATTGCGTCCCCGTAAACCGCAGATCACAGAGTCGCATGATCAGAGTCATGTACGCCGCGACGCCCATGCCGAACCCCAGGTTCTCCAGCCCGATGGCCACGACGAGAGCCGGAATCCGGGCCCCCACCGCCGCGGGAATGAGGAGCGCAAGGATCGCGGCCACTTGAACCAGCCCGAAGACGAGAAGGGCCTTCCGCAGCGACCAGCGACGCATCAGCCAGCCCCCGAGGTAGCCACCGATGATGAGGGCTGGGAGGCCTACCCCCTTAGTAACACTGCCGATGGCGGTCTTCGAAAAACCGAGACTCCTCAGGAAATTTGGCGTCAGGGAAGTCGCGAGCTGGTCTCCCAGCTTGTAGAGGACGATGAACAGCAGGGCGAGGATCGCCCCGTTCCGGCTCAGGAAATTCCTGAAAGGCTCCACCACGGCAGCCCTCAGGGTTCTAGGCACCGCCGCCGCCTCGGGTTCCCGGGCAAACAAGGTTCCCAGGGGGCCAAGCGTCATGCACCCGGCCATCACCATGTAGGTCATGCGCCAGCCCACGAGATCCGCGAGGCTGAGGGCCCCGGCGGATGCCGCGAGAATGGCCACCCGGTAGGCGGCGATATGGGTCGTGATGCCCGTTCCCTGTTCGGCCTTCGGGAGAATCTCCGTGCGCCAGGCATCGGAGGCGATGTCCTGGCTCGCACTCAGGAAGGCCACCCCGAAAGCCAGGGCGGCCATGAGGCTGAGGTGCCCCTGGGGATCGGCGAAGGCCAGGGCTCCCAATGCCAGCACCAGAAAGACCTGGGTCAGGATCAGCCAGCCCCGCCGCCGACCGAGAAAGGGCGGCACGTACCGATCCAGCAGTGGGGCCCAAAGGAATTTCAGGTTGTAGGGGAGTTGCACCAGCGAGAAGAACCCAATGGTCTGCAGGGGCACTCCGGCATCCTGAATCCAGACCTTGAGCGTCGAATCCGTGAGGATCAGCGGCAGGCCCGAGGCGAAGCCCAGCAGCAGGAGGGAAGTCCAATCGCGGGGGCTAAATGCTCGAGGCCGGGGAGATTCCATCCCCCGAGTCTGCCAGGGCGAAAGCGAATCGTCAGGCCTTCAGATCCAGGGCGGACCCAAGCATCTGGCTCTGGGTCTGGAGCACCTTGAGGTTCGCCTGGTAGGCGCCGCTCTGGGTAATGAGATTGGTGAATTCCGAGGCGAGGTCCACGTTGGAGCCTTCGGGCACCGGGGGCTCCTGGCGCTCCCGGAGGGCCGCAGGTCGGGTGCCGCCCTGGGCCAAGTCCTCCTGATCCAGGCGCTGGGCCCTGAAATCCTTGGTGTTGGCGTTGGCGACATTGTTGGCGGTCACGGAGACGCCGAGGGCCGCAGCGTTCAGGCCCGAAAGGCCGATCGAATTCACGTCCATGGGAACCCCCGACTGGAGCCCAGCATAGGGCAGAGGGGAAATCCCACAAGGGGCAAGGTTTCCCCAATCAATCCACGATCGTGGCTCCCTTGAGCACCTGGGGGCTGATCATGAGGCCACTGCGCTTCATCGCCGCCAGGTTGACCTCCAGGCGCACCCGGCTGTCGAGGATCGCCAGATTCACGATTACCCCCCTGCGCGCGAAACCGGGCGTATCGGCGATGGTGAGCACAGGCTTGTCCTGAAGCGTCCTCAGGATCGTGCCCAAGGAGTCCTCGTGGCCTTCGGGGATGAACAGAACGTCGCACTCCGGGATCTGGGCGAGGCTCCGGAAAAACCGCAGACGGAGGGGGCGCCCCCGGAGGACGACCTTTTCCAGCAGCCGAGGAAGATGCTCCCCAAAGGGCGAGGGCTCCAGAACACCCACCACCACGGGTTGATCCGCCTTCCCTTCTGGCCACTCCACGTAGTCCAGAAGGAGGCGCAGGATCTTCGCCTTCGCGTAGTATTCGGGCAGCGCGACCTGGCTGGCCACCGCCGGGGGCGTGGCAGAACTCAGGGCCATGGAGGCCGGGAGAACCAACAGGAAGGGAAACATGAATGTTTTGCCGTCCCCCATCTTATCGTTCGGCCCCGCCGAACCATGAATGCAGACTCAAACGAACCAGTGACTGCCGCTTTCAAACCCATGGAGCTTCCCGCTCATCTGGGTGTGCCGGGTGATGGCCAGATCCACCAGGCGGGTGAGCAGATCGGAATAGGCGAGGCCCGAGGCCTCCATCAGCTTCGGATACATCGAAATATTCGTGAAGCCGGGGATCAGGTTGATCTCGTTTAGGAACAGGCGATTGGTGCCGCGCTCGAGGAAGAAATCCATTCGCGCCATCCCGTAGGCGTCCAGGCTGCGGAAGGCCTCCCGTGCATAGGCGCGGATCCGGTCCGCCAGGGCCCCCGACAGCTCCGCCGGCACCACCGTGGAGCTCTTGCCATCCAGGTACTTGTCCTTGAAGTCGTAGAACTCGCCCGCCACGAGGATCTCTCCTGGGACGCTGATGAAGGGGTCGTCCCCTCCCAGCACGGCCACCTCGATCTCCCGGGCATCGATGCCCCGCTCCACCAGCACCCGGCGGTCGAATTTCAGGGCCCCTTCGATGGCCGGGGCCAGCAGGCCGAATTCCTTCACCTTCTGGATACCGATGCTGCTGCCCGTGTTGGCGGGCTTCACGAAGAGCGGCATCCCCAGCGCCCGGATCGAATCCAAGGCCTGGTCGGGGGAGCGCTGCCACTGTTCCTCGGTGAGGCCGACATAGGCGCCCACCGGCAGGCCTTCGGATTCCCAGATGCGCTTGGTGATCCACTTGTCCATGCCTGCGGCCATGGCCAGCAGGCCCGCGCCGGTGTAGGGCCGGTGGAGCATTTCCAGGTAGCCCTGCAACTGGCCGTCCTCGCCGCCCGCCCCGTGGATCGCGTTGAAAAAGACATCCGGCAGTGCACACCCTTCCGCTCCCTTTTCCAGGGGCAGGAAGGCCTGATCGCTGCGCTGGGGCCGTTCCTGGGCAGACAGTCGGGCAAAGGGATCCCCCAGCATCGCCCACACGCCGTTACGGGCGATGCCCATGGGGCGCACATCGAATCGGTCGGGATCCAGGTGTTTCGCAATGCTCCGGGCGGTCACGATGCTCACTTCGTGCTCGGGGCTTTCACCCCCGAAGAGAAGCCCCACGCTCATTTTTCCACTCATGGTTCACCCGACTCGCTGCGCTGTTGAGGCCCCGACCCAAAGCAGGCCGAGGACCAGGGGCTGGATATCTCCCGAGTTTAATCCGCGGCAGGCACCTGCAATAGCCTTTCGGCACCCCCCCGGCGGACTCGCCAGGCATGCGCCTGGCCCTTTTCGTTCAGGTCCGCCACGGCCCGCAGGTTCAGCGCCCTGCCCTCCAATGGACCCGCAGCGAGCACCTCGTCGCCTTCCAGCAGGCCAGCCTTGGCCCAGCGACTCGCGGGGTTGACGCGACCCACCCGGAGCCGTTTCCCATCCGGGCGCCGCTCCCAGGCCAGAGGTGCCCGGGAGGGAGATTTCCGGTAGGGCAGATTGCCCTTGGCATCGAGTGTGAATGTGGCCCACTGGTCGATGAGGTCCAGTCCCAACGGCGCCGCCCACAAGACCTCTCGGCCAATGTTGGCGCCGCCCTCGCCGGGCTTCACCAGTTCCAGGGAGATGTTCACCCAGGCCTTTCCACCCGATTCCAGCCGATCCAGCTTCACCAGCTTGCCCTGCTTCACCTCTCCAGAGGCCCCGCTGTACAGGAATGGTTCCGGGTGATCCGATTCCTCGGCCTCGCCCGCCACCTGAATGCCTCCGTTTCCTCCGGTATCGAGGGCGCAGGGCACATCCGTCCCTCCGATCTTCACCATGAGGGCGGGATGGTCGCTTTCGGCGCAGACCAGGGGGATGCGATGGCCAGAAAGGGTCTGCCACCAGCGGATCTCCCGGGCTGCGGGATCCAGCACGAAACGCGTGCCCCGCAGGAAGTTCATGCCCAGGATGCCATCCACCGGTTCGTCCTGGATGCCCCCCAGCATGGTGCCCTTCAGGTCCATGCGATAGGCCATGAGATCCTCCCGCACCATGCCCGCGAACTCCAGCCGCTTCAGGCAGACGACCCGCGTGGCGATCTTGGTCCCGGTGGCATCGCCCACGCTACTGCTCGTTCCTTTGGGCTTCTCCGGTTCTTCCCAAAGGAACTCCGAAGGAACGGAATTATCCACCACGTTCAGACTGGCCCCGGTGTCGAAGATGAAACGAAAATCCCGGTCGGCCACGCCCGGCTTCTTGGAAGCCAAGCGGACCTTCACGATCAGCAGACCATTTTCGTCCACCTCTACTGGCGTGATGACCCCCACCGGTCGGACATCCGCAGGGGCAGGTTGGCCGAGACCCAGGGCCAAACCGACGGCCAGCAAGGATTTCCCCAGCATTGACACCATTTCTCTCTCCGGCAAAGGCCCAGGATACACCTTCCGCTACGGGGCCTCGATCCGTCATGATGCAGGCTGCGCCAGGGAAAACCCTGCGCCTGGTCGGAGTCTTCGTGCTGAAAGCCATCTACCCCGGTTCCTTCGATCCCGTAACGCTGGGCCACTGGGATCTCATCCAGCGGGCCGAGAAGCTGGTGGATCGCCTGGTGGTGGCGGTCCTGCACAACCCGGCCAAGCACCCGGCCTTCAGCGTGGCCGAGCGAGTGGACTTCCTGCGAGAACTGGTGGCCCCCTACGACAACGTGGAGGTGACCACCTTCCACGGTCTCCTGGTGGACTTCGCCCGGGAGCAGGAGGCCCAGTGCATCGTTCGCGGCGTGCGGGCCTTCAGCGACTTCGAGTACGAATTCCAGATGGCCCTGATGAACCGCAAGCTGCACCCGGATCTCGAAACGCTCTTTCTCATGCCCAAGGAAGAATTCAGCGTGCTCTCCAGCCGCATGGTCCGGGAGGTCGGCGTGATGGGGGGCGATATCACCGGCTTCGTGCCCGAAGCCATCCGCGAGCGCATCGCCGCCCGCCTGCGGAACCCTGGAAACTACGCCTAGAAGCCATTCTCCAGACACCGACGAACCTCTTCCTCCAGGGCATCCAGCCGGGAGGGGTCCGTGGGCGCCACGAAGATGGTGTCGTAGCCCGCCACGCTGCCAGCCAGAGATGGCAGCGCTGCGGCGTCCAGCGCCACGGCCATGGCCTGGGCCGAGCCCACCCGGGTCTTGACGATCAGCAGGCAGGGCAGGACTTTTCGCATGCTCAAGGGCTGAGAAACGGGACGGGACAGGGCGGGCTGCCGATAGATTCCCCGCTCCTTGCGAATGTTCAGCCGCTTCATGCGCCGGGACAGGGTTGACAGTGTCAGCTCGAAGCCTTCGGCCCGGAGCAGGCCCAGGAGGGCGCTCTGGTCGGCGATTTCCCGGGAGCCCAGATGACGGAGGATGGCATCGTCCATGTTCATGCCATCAATTTGCGCAAATTTGCACACAATTGCAAGGGCCGGAATTGTCAGCACGGTGGAAATTCTTCCACAGGGTGGGAATCAGCCTTGACGAGGGGCGCTGTGGATCGCACTATTTGCGTGTGGGACACGGAATTTTCAGCAATTTGCAATATTTGCCGCAAATTTGCACATCCATTGTCCCCCAAGCGCCCCCTCCCATTCCCCGGGATATGGAGACACCGTGAAAGCCGAAAAGTCCACTACCCCCAAGCAGGTCCCCGCGCTCGGTTCCCCCCAGCGGCGGATTCCCAGCACCCCTTCGCCCCGCTGCGGTCGAAGCTCCTGCCTGGGCGCGGCCTGCTCCGGATGGCGCTTCTGCTCGCCCGCCACGGCCTTCGCCGGGGTCTTCACCCAGCTGCACTGATGTGATTGTGGGGGACCAGACTGTCCCCACGTCTGATCCCGATCAGCTGATCTCCGCCAGCTTCAACCGGGCGGATTCCTGCCTCAGCCACGCCAGCTGTCCCTCGTTCAGGCCGCGCTCCCTGGTGATCTCCGCCACCTCGCGGCAGCGGATCAGCAGCTTTCGATCCCGCAGCAGATCCGCGACCTGGAACTGGGGAACGCCGGACTGACGGGTGCCGAAGAATTCACCGGGGCCCCGCAGTTCGAGGTCCCGAGTGGCGATGCGGAAGCCGTCTTGGGTTTCCACCAGGGCCCGCAGCCGCTCCGTTTCCGCCCCGCTGATCATCACGAAATGGCTGCATGCCTGACCGCGCCCCACTCGGCCCCGCAGTTGATGAAGCTGGCTGAGGCCGAAGCGCTCGGCGTGATCCACCACCATCACGGTGGCGTTGGGCACGTCCACCCCCACTTCGATGACGGTGGTGGCCAGGAGGATGTGGGATTCCCGGGCCACGAAGCGCGCCATGCGGGCCGCCATCTCGTCGGCCTTGAGGCGGCCATGCACCACCTCCAGGCCGACCTCCGGGAACCTCGCCCGCAGGAGCCCTTCCATGGCCTGGATATCCCGCAGCGGCACCTTGGTCTCGTCCATGGGATCGATGGCGGGGCTCACGACATAGGCCTGGTGCCCCTTGGCCAGCTCGCGCTCCACCATGTCCCAGGCCCGCTCGGCCTCATCCGGCTCGATCAACCGCGTGTCGATGGGCTGGCGGCCCGGCGGCAATTCATCGAGCACCGATTGTTCCAGGTCTCCGAACACCGCCAGGGCCAGGCTTCGAGGAATGGGCGTGGCACTCATCACGAGCCAGTGGGGATCCACGCCCTTTTCTTTGAGGGCCTCGCGCTGCTTGACGCCGAACCGGTGCTGTTCGTCCACGATCACCAACTGGAGTTCCTGAAAGGCGACGGCCTCCTGAAAGATCGCGTGGGTGCCGACGATGTAGCGGGCTTCCCCGCTGGCAATGCGGGCCAGGGCCCCGCGTTTTTCCCCTGCCTTCATGGGGCCGAGGAGCAGCTGCATCCGGGCGTCGTCATCTCTCAACAATCGCGCGAAGGTGGCCGCATGCTGCCGGGCCAGCACTTCCGTGGGCACCAGCAGGGCCGCCTGTCCGCCCGTTTCGGCCACCATGGCCATGGCCAGGAAAGCCACCAGAGTCTTCCCGCTGCCCACATCCCCCTGGAGCAGGCGGTGCATGACCCGGCCCGAGGTCAGATCCTCCACGATTTCCTTGAAGGCACGGCGCTGGGCTCCGGTGAGATGGAAGGGCAGAAAGCCCCGTAGGCGCTCCCGTAACTCGGCGCTCGTCGGCACCACAACGCCTCGGCGCTGAAGGCGACCCGCGCGGCGCAGGCTGATGCCCAGGGCAAAGGCGAAGAGTTCCTCCGTGGCCAGCCGCTGGTGGGCGGGCGTGGTGCGAGCCTCCAGATCCGCCGCGTCGGCATCGTCCGGGGGCTGATGCAACAGGCGGAGCGCGCCGAGGAGATCCGGCAGCCCTCGCGAAAGCTCCGCCGGGAGCCAGTCTTCGACGACGTGGGCCTTTCCCAGGGCCTCTTGCGTCAGGCGTCCCCGCACCCGACCCGTGATGGGTCCGAGTTTTCGGTACAGGGGCAGGTAGCGCCGGACCCAGGGTTCATCCGCCGCCGGGCCGCGCCCCAGCACCTCGATGGCAGGCCCCCGCATCTCCAGCCCGTGACGCCCCATGGCCAGGGGACCAAAGGCGATGATGCGGTCTCCGGGCTTGAGGGTGCGGGTGAGGTAGCCCTGGTTGAACCAGATGAGCCGCAGGGTTCCGCTGCCATCCTCCAGCAGGGCCTCCAGGAGATTCATGCGCTGGATGCGGGTGGTGGTCTGGCGGAGATCCTTGAGGGTGCCCATGACCGTGATGATCTCCCGGTCGCCGCCGGGCTGATGCCAGCGGTCCAGTTCGGCGATCCGGCGTACGGAGCCCCGGTCCACGTAGCGGTGAGGCAGCCCCCAGAGCAGATCCCGAAGCGTTTCCATCCCGGCTTCCGCCAGGGCCGCAGCGTAGGCGGGCCCCACGCCGCGAAGGGCGGTCAAGCGGGAGGACAGGGGAAGGTACGGCAGGCTCTCCGCCAAGGCCTAGCCCTCGTCCGTGCTGCGTTCCATTTCGCGATAGCGGGCGTACTCCGCCTCGAAGTAAAGGGGCACGATGGCCGTGGGGCCGTTGCGGTGCTTGGCGATGATCAGTTCCGCGCTGCGGTCCTCTTCTTCGCCTTCCATCACCGGTTTCATCTTGCGGTGGATGAACATGACGATATCGGCGTCCTGCTCGATGGCACCAGAATCGCGCAGATCGGAGAGCTGTGGTCGCCCGCCCTGCCGATGTTCCACCTCGCGGTTGAGCTGGGAGAGCACGACCACGGGGATCTTGTGTTCCTTGGCCAGCAGCTTGAAGCCACGGCTGATCTCGCCGATGCGCACCGCCTCGCTCTGCTTGGCGCCCCGGCTGTCCTGGGGGCTGTTCATGAGCTGAAGGTAGTCCACGAGGACGAAATCCAGCTTCTGATTGTTCTGGGCCAGATGGCGCTCCACCATGGCGGTGATCTCCCGCACGGTGATGGCGGCCTGATCGTTGAGGAAGATCGGCAGGGCCCGGAGATCATCCCGGGCCGCCAGCAGCTTGCCCTGAACCTCGTCGTTGAAGGCCCCGGCCTGCACGGCTTTCATGTTGATGGAGGCCTTGGCGGCCAGCAGGCGGTTGAAGACTTCCTCGTTGGACATTTCCAGGCTGAAGAAGGCCCCGTGGGCCCGCTGGCGACTATCCGCCGAACGCAGCAGCCAGTTGAGGGCCAGGGCCGTCTTGCCGATGCCGGGGCGCGCCGCCAGGATGATCAGGTTGCCGGGCTGGAAGCCCTGAGTGATGGCATCCAGGCGGGAGAAGCCCACCCGAAGGCCCACGGAACCGCGGCCCTCGAGGCGATCCAGCAGCCTGTCCATGGCCTCGTCGGACACGTCGCCCACATGCTCGAGCCCCTTGCGGTCCCGCCCCTGGGCCAGTCGGAACAGATCCTGCGCCGCGCGTTCCACCAGGGTTTCGGGAGGTGCTTCCTCCTCGGCGGCCTGCCGGACGAGTTGGGCGCCCATGCGGATGAGCTGGCGCAGCTTGCGCTTGCGGGCCAAGAGATCCGCGAGCACCTGAGGCTTGCCGACCTCTTCGCCGGAGAGCAGTTCCACCAGGCCCGCATAACCGCCGACTCGCCCGAGGTCTCCGGCCTGATCCAGCGCGTCCTTCAGGGTGAGGGCGTTGACCTCGACCTGAGCCTCGATGAGGCTGACCAGAGCCTTGAACACCACCCGGTTGGCCGGGTGGACGAAGTCTTCCTCGCTGAGCTGGAAGGCAATCTCCGAGGCCGCAGACTCCGCCCCCGGCGCACAACAGGTGGCCAGGAGGGCGCGCTCGGCGTCGATATCCTCGGGCAGCCGCTCAGGAATCCACTCGGTCCCCATTCAGCCCCCCACCTGGCTGACATGAACCAGAAGAGGGGCTTCAAGAGGAAGCCGGAACGAAAGGGAAGGCATGGCGATCAGGGCAGTCCAGGAGGGGTATAGGCGGAACCGGGACCATTCGCCTTCACGAAGATCGGGTTGGTGACCGCGATAGGGTAGATGCCCTTCATCAGCTTGTTCCAGGGCGTGCCTGCCCCATAGACACCGGTGGTCGAGAGCGCGACTCCCGCCTCCACCACCACCCAGGCATCCTTGCCCGCGGGCATGGTGAGAGTGAAGGTGCCCCGGCGATGACGCTTGTCATAGGCCGCATCGGTGGTGGGCAGGGGCTGGAGGGTAGCGAGATCCAGCACCTGAGTTACGCCGTTGATCGTGACCCGCAGCTGATCGACAGGCACCCAGCTCGGGGCCCAGAGGTTCACGGTGAGGGTCACGGAGGCCACGGGGCTGGGCACCAGTCCACCGGGGCTAACGGCAACGCCACCCGCTGGCGTCAGCGTCACATCCAGCAGCGGTCCCGTGGAGGCCACTGCGGCGCCCTTCTGAAGGGCCTCCAGCACTGGAGTCATGGTGCCCTGGGTGAAGCCCGTGGTTTTCAGGTAGGTGCGCGCCAAGCCCACGGGTGTGTCGAGACTGAACCGGGCCGAGGAAAGCCCAAGGCCCTTGGTGAAAAATGTGGGCGTCTGCTGGTTCAGCAGGGCGAACCAATCGGTGCGAACGGCGATGAACTCCTGGAACCAGGGCGTGGGATCCGCGGGATCGCAGCCTTCGGCCCGCAGCAGTTCCAGCGCATCGAAGGCGCCGTGGGTCTTGCCACCGGAGAGCGAACTGGGGGCACTCCACCAGGCATTGACCCCTGTCCCCACCGGGACTGCCGGGTTGAAGCCCTGGCCCTCGGGAATGGGACGGAAGAGCCCCTTGGGGCCCCGGGGACGATGGATCACGTTGTACTGGCCCTCCGCTTGGAGAAGGAAGTCGGCCAGAGTCCAGGTTCGGGAATCACGGGCCCCGCCGTTACGCTCACCGCGGGGTGCGGGAACGAAGAGTGCAGTAGCCGATCCGTACCCCCCTAGACTGGAGGTCCGGGATTCCACCACGAAGGGATCGGCACCGATGACCGTGCGGTCGGCATCAACAATGGTGGAAACCAGGAATTCGTTCTTGAAATCAGCGGCGAGGCTCACGCTGTCCACGAGCCGATCCTGTTCGGTCATGCCCACGATCTGCACACCTTCGGCCAGGGCGGAGGCGAGCTTTTCCACGGGGAGCATGCCCCCCGTTGTGGCCAGGGAGGGGCCAGGCAGATCGAAGGTTGCCCAACCCGAGGGCAGGGTTGCCATTTCCGCCGTGAAAACATGGGATGTCTGGGTCTGCCCATCGAAGGCCCGGAGATCCTGGCTCTCAACATAGGAGAGGGGGCCCCGGATCGCATAGGCCCGGTAGTCTCCGGGCGCGAGCCAGAAGGACATCGCGGTGCGGGAGGGCATGGAGGCGGCAAAGACCTGATTGCCCGCCTGGAACCCGAAAACCCCATAGGTGGAATCCATAGGCACGTTGGCCCGATAGATGTAGTTAAAGCTGGAGGAAAGCACCCGGGAGCGCTTGAGCAAGGGATCCGAGGTGGCGCCCTGCCCCACCACCGCGATCCGGGCGGGCTGAATGCTGTTGACTGTGCCATCCATCTGGCGGGTGGCGAAACCGTGCACGGTGGCCTTGGTGGCGAGGACCGTGCCCAGGGAACCCACGACCTCGTCATGCTCCGGAGCGATGAAATCCAGCGATGCGTTGCTGACGAATGCCTTGCCCTTCTCGATCATCACCGGGCTGGGCAGGTCCGGTCGGTCCTCGCTCACACTATTGACGAGGCTGGAGAAGACCTTCGGCAGAATGGATTCCGCGTTCTTGACCACCATGCGGTAGGTTCCCACCGGGAGCAGCGCCGCCAATTGGGGAGCGTAGTAGGTCCCGGAACTGGGGGAATTCTCGTATGGCTCCATCCACTCCAGGCGCTCCAGTTTCCATGCACTGCCCACTTGGCGCTCGATCCGGAACTGGGAGGGATAGGGCCCCTGGCGAACCGCGGTGCCTGCCGGCTGGAACACCAGAACCCCGCTGTCCAAGGACCTCATTGTGAAGCGGTCGCTGTTCATCTGGTTGAAGATGCCCGATGCCTGATTGGAAATCCCCGAGGTCACAGTGCTGCCCGCCGTGAGGTAGAGGCGCCGTTCGTGGGTGATGGAGGCACCGGGGGCCAGACTCGCCACCGGGATGCTGCCCGCCACCAGGCGCTGGGGAAAGAGGGGGCGCGTCTGGCTTAGGGCCTGCTGGGGATCGGAGGTGACCACCAGTCGATCTGCATCCAAAGGCAGGATTCCCAGGGTCTCGTGGCTGTCTTCCGTGGTGCCCACGGGCTCCACCCCCATGAAGGCCACCATGGGAGCCTTAACCGCATTGGCCACATCCCCAAAAACAGTCCCAGGGCCTGTAGTGGGGATGTCCATGCCCCAGTCCGTCAGGGTCTGGTCGCTGCCGTCTTCGGAAGCGGGAACATTGAACCGGAAGCCGCCCGAAGGCGCCTGGACGAGCAGATCCCCGATGTTCCGAATGGGCAGCGGGGCCGCCGAATCGTTTCGAACCGTGGTCTTGAGCACGAAGAAGCGCTCGTTCTTGCCGAGGCTCACCACATGGGACACGACAACGCCCTGCACCCGCCCCTGGGAATCCCAGGAGGCTCCCGTCAGCTTGTGCTCCGGATCGTGGACGAAGCCGTCCATCTCGATCCGCCCCTGGGTGTCCGTATTGACCGGGCGGAAGCGGTCGAAGACTAGCGTGACGGACGGGTTCTGATTCAATACCGGAGTTAGCCGTTCCAGGGCATCCGTGGGCATGGAGACCCGCTTGTAGTTCTGGTCCAGAGCCACCTGGCCCACGTCGATGATGCTGCCTCCCCCCGGGGCCCCTGCGACGCCGGGGCGCGTGCCGAAGGGCGTGCCATCCACGGCGATCTCGCAGTAGTCGTTGCCCAGATAGAAGTCCCCGGGCGCGTTCTCCGCCTTGAGTCCCCGAACCCGGTCGCCCCCGGCCGAGGAGATCTCCTCGGCGACCACGTCCGGCCGCTGCATCCCTGTGGAGCGGTAGCAACCCAGGCCCGGCAGGGCCACCAGGAGGGCCGGCAGTGCCGCAAGCCACGGACGCCTCGGGGACCGTGCGAAGGGCCTGGAGGAAAGGGTATGGACTGGATCTGAGTGGTGCTTCATCAGGCTTTGCTCCCGGTGGGACCCGGTGGGGTAAGGGTCTATGCTAACTCACGATGCGCGTATCTGCCTTGACGAGTCTTACTGGGGGTCCCTGGCGCCGCCTTTGGGTGGCCCTGGCCCTGCTTCTCATCGGGGATCTGCTCTGGACCCTGGGAAGGTTCCCCTCCCACGCTCAAGGAAGGATCCAGCTCGAATCGGGTATTCCGTCGGAAGGCATGCCCGTGCTGATCCTTGGCGCAGGCGTGCTACCGGATCGAGAGCCCACCCAAGTGCTCGAGGGGCGCCTTCGCACGGCCCTGAACCTCTACCAGGCCGGCCGAGTCCGCTGGTTCCTGGTTTCCGGCGACAACCGCAGCCCCTACTACAACGAGCCCCAGGCCATGCGGAAATGGCTCCTCAAGCAGGGCGTCCCCTCCGAGCGGATCGTGGCGGATTATGCCGGCCGTCGTACCTATGACAGCCTCCGGCGGGCCAAGGTGATTTTCGGCCTCCGCAGGGTGGTCATCGTCACCTCGGACTTCCACCTTCCCAGGGCCGTGTTCATCGCCCAGCACCTGGGCCTGGATGCCTGGGGCGTGGCCGCTCCCACGGAATCCCATCCCTGGCACCGCCGCCTCGGGTTCTGGACCCGGGAATACCTGGCCCGACACGCCGCCCTCCTGGATGCCTGGTTCCCCCCGGACACCCTGCTGGGCCCCCGGGAACCCACGCCCGAGGACTGGCTGGAACCCGGCCCCGGAGTCCAGCCATGAAACCCGAGGGTGAACTGCTCGTCCTCGCGGCGGGGCGGCTCCCCCAGGGTCGCTACGGCGGCAGCCTCGCGGGTCAAGGCGCTGTTCCACTCGGCGTGGCCGCGGTCCGAGGGCTGCTGAGCGACCCGACCCTGCCCACCCCAGGCCGCGTCTATTGGGGCATGGCTCGCTCCCATACCCAGGGAATGAACCCCGCCCGCACCATCGCCCTGGGAGCCGGTCTGGGTACGGCCTGTCTCGGAACCACCCTCAACATGGCCTGCGCCTCGTCCCTGGAGGCCGTCTTCCTCGCGGGTCAGGCCCTCAGCCTCGGGTTTCCCCACCCCATCCTTGCCGGGGGCAGCGAGGCCATGTCGGATACCCCGCATCTATTGCCAGGCCTGCGTTGGGGCTTCGGGACGGGTCACCGGAAACTCCCGGATGTGATGCACCAGGACGGTCTGCGCTGTCCAGTCACAGGCCTGCTCATGGGCGAAACCATCGAGCAACTGGTGGCCAAGCGGGGCATCCACCGGGCCGAGGCCGATGCCTATGCCCTGGAGAGCCATCGGCGGGCGGCGGCGGCGGATTTTGCGCCTGAACGGCTCACCCACGCCCTCCTGGATCACGACGAGTGCATCCGCCCTGGAGTCTCCGTGGCGAGCCTCCAGGCCCTGCCCCCCGTTTTCGACCCCAGAGGCCAGGTGACGGCGGGGAACGCCTCGGCTCTCTCTGACGGGGCCGCCGCCTTGCTGCTGGCCCGAAGGGATCAAGGGGGTACCCGTCCGCCCCTGGCGCGCATTCTCGCCTGGTCGGAGGCCGGATTGGACCCGCTGGACATGGGCGAAGGCCCGGTCTTTGCGGTGCGTGCCCTCCTCGAGGAAACTTCGCTCAAGGTCTCGGATATCCACCTCTGGGAGCTCAACGAGGCCTTCGCGGCACAGGTGCTCTGCTGTGCCCGCCAGCTCGGACTGCCCCTGGACCGTCTCAATATCGCTGGAGGCGGCATCAGCATGGGCCACCCCATCGGCGCCAGCGGCGCCCGCATCCTGGTCACCCTGATCCACCAACTCCGCCTCAGGGGCGGCGGACTGGGCATCGCCACCCTGGGCATCGGGGGGGGCGTGGGTCAAGCGGTCCTGGTGGAGGCACGCTGATTGGGCCGGAGAAACCCTTCAGGCCCACACTCGCCTGCGGAATTCCCGCATAAGCCAGAGGGCAAACACCAGTGAAGCCAGGCCGAGAAACCCGTAGGCAAGGGTGGGACGCAGGGATTTGAGGGGAATATAGAGCCCACTAGCCGCCGCCATCCCCGCAAAGGAGGCGAAGTTTGCGCTGGCCCAAACGGCTCCCTTCCGCTCCGGGGCCGGGCGTACCTGGAGAAAGCTCTCACAGGGAATGAGGAACAATCCACCTGCGGCCCCGGCCAGACCAATGGTTGCATACAACAGGGGAACCTGGGCCGCCCGCGGCAAGGCGGGAATGACCGCGATGAATCCCATCAAGATACCCATGGCGAGAGCCGCAGGAACGAGCACTCGGAACCATTGCGTGCCCTTGGCGGACCGTGCCGCCAACAGACTGCCTCCGGCCAGCCCCAGCAATTGTGCCGCCACCAGCAGGCTGGTGCGGGTCTCCCCCAGCTGGAACTCCCGAAGGCCCAGGGTGTTGATGATCAGGAGCTGGAACACCCCCACGGCCCAGATGAACACGTCGGCCACCAGGATCCGCCCCAGCTGGTGATCCTTCCAGATCCGCCCCAGTTCCCGGAAGGTGTCCAGGGGGCCGGACCAGGGAAAGGAGCGCAATGGGTCCGCCGCCGCCCGAGCCGGGATGCCGAAGCTCACCAGCAGACCGATTCCAGCGAAGAGGATCACGGCCAGGGCCACCGCCCCCCTGCCGAAGGGCGCGCCAAGGAGGGGCACGCCCTTCAGATCCAGGGCGACCCCCGACAGGGTGATGCCCGCCAGGATCCCGAGAGTCACGATCATACGCAGGAGGGCATTGGCCTTGGTCACCTGACTGGGAGGATAGAGTTCGGGAATGGAGCCATTGAGGGCAGGACTGAAGAAGGTGGCCTGGAGCCCCATGAGCCCCACCATCCCCACCATCAGCCAGAGGTGGCCCGAGATGATCCCCGCCGCGCCAATGAAGGCCGCCAGCAGCTCGACGCCCTTGGCGGCGATGACCACCTGACGCTTGGGGAAGCGATCCGCCAGCCACCCCGCTGGGGCGGCAAAGACCATGAAGGGCAGGGTGAAGGCCATGCCCGCGAACCCCTGGAAGCGTTCCTGGCCCATGGTCACCGCCAGCAACATCACGGCCTGTTTGAAGAAATTGTCGTTGAAGGTGCCCATGAAATAGGCCCCGGCCATGGCCACAAACCGGCCGCGGACCTTCGTCGCCTGAAGCGTTTCGTCGAGATCCGGCACGGCGCCTCACTGGAAAAGTGGTTTCGAATCGATTGTAGCGGTTGGACTCGGCCTTCCTGCAATTCAGGGGGGGGATTAAACCGTTCGCCCCCCGCCCCCGAACACTCCTAGTCAGGGCCGTGCCCTTGGCGCATCATGTCACGAGGCTAAGTTCTTTCCGAGGTTCCAATGTCCGATTCCCCGCTCATCCGGCTGCGCGATATCACCAAGGTCTACCTGATGGGCGACATGGAAGTGCGGGCCTTGGATGGTGTCGATCTCGATATCCAGCGGGGCGAGTACGTGGCCATCATGGGCCCCAGCGGCTCGGGCAAGTCCACCATGATGAACATGATCGGCTGCCTGGACAGCCCCACCACCGGCAGCTATGACCTGAACAACAAGGTCGTTTCCGCCATGTCCGATGACGAACTGGCCCAGATCCGCAACGAGGAGATCGGTTTCGTCTTCCAGACCTTCAACCTGCTGGCCCGCACCACGGCCCTGCAGAACGTCGAGCTCCCCCTGATTTATGCGGGAATCCCCCCTCACGAGCGCCACGCCATGGCCAAGCGAGCCCTGGAGGATGTGGGCCTCGGCCCCCGCTCGGACCACATGCCCAATCAGCTCTCCGGTGGCCAGCGTCAGCGCGTGGCCATCGCCCGGGCCCTGGTGAACCGGCCCTCCATCCTGCTGGCGGACGAACCCACGGGCGCCCTGGATTCCAAGACGAGCATCGAAATCATGGCCCTCTTCGAGGATCTGTACCAGAAGGGCAACACCATCATCCTCGTGACCCACGAAGAAGACATCGCCCGCCATGCTCACCGCATCGTGAAACTGCTGGACGGCAAGATCAAGCACGACGAACCCAACACCCCCATCAGTCTAGAGGAGCACCTGGCCCACCTCCAGGCTTGGGCGGACAAGGACTGAGCTACTTCAGAACCGGCAATTCCAGGAACGAGCCCCCGGCGCCGACGAAGACCCGATGGGTGGCCTTCTGGAAATCCTCCGCCTTGGCGGAATAGATATCCGTGAACACCTGGGGATTGCGGTCCATCAGGGGAAACCAGCTGCTCTGCACCTGCACCATGAGCCGGTGGCCCTTCCGGAAGGTGTGGCAGATGTCGTTCAGGCCCCATTCCACCGGCGTTTGCCGACCGGGGATGAAGGGTTCCGGCCTCTCGAGGCTGTTGCGGAACTTGCCCCGCATGACCTCGCCCCGCACCAGTTGCTGATAACCCGCCAGGACCTGCTGTCCGGCCTCGGCTTCCGGGTAGACATCCACGACCTTGGCCACCCAGTCCGCATCGGTGCCGGTGGTGCTCACTTCCAGATGCACCCGCAGGGGACCGGCCACAGTCAGGTCTTCCCGCAGGGGCTCCGTCTGGTAGACCAGGACATCCGAGCGGGAGGCCACAAACCGCTGATCCGCCGTCATGTAGTGGACGGGCATGCCGATGTGGCGTTCGTTGAGGAAAGGTACGGGCCGGGTAGGATCCGCGATGAATTCATCAAATCCGGTGGCGCCCGTAGGTGCGAAGTCCAATGCGCCACCCAACCGGAAAAAGACCCGGGTGGCCGAGGAGGCCGGCGGCCACTGTTCGAAGCGGCGCCACTGGTTCACCCCCGTGTTGAACACGAACGCCTTGGGAAGATCGGCGGCCTTACCGCCCTTCAGGTGCTCCATGAAGAAGGGGAACAACACCTGTTCCTGGAAAAACAGCGAGGTCTTCGAACCGAAGTGCACATCCCCCAGGTGCTCACCCGGGTCGCGCTCCCACTGCCCGTGATGCCAGGGCCCCATCACCAGACGGTTCTCCGTTGAAGGGCTTTGCGCCTGCAGGGTCTTGAAGAGCTCCAGAGAACCGAAGAGATTCTCGGCATCGAACCAGCCCCCCACCGTGAGCACGGCGGGTTTCACATTCCTGAGATGGGGCCGGAGATTCCGCTGCTGCCAGAACGCGTCGTAGGTGCCGTGGGCCATCACCTCGTTCCAGAAGGGTATGCCCCCGTGGAAATACTTCGCATTGGCATTGGAGAGTGGCCCCAGGCCGAGAAAGAACCCATAGCCATCATTTGTCCCATGGTCGAAAGGGTCGGGCATGGCCGTGGTCGGCTCGGGTCGAGGCGCGCCAAACCAGGTCATGAAGTTGAACAGGTGAGGCAGCCACAGTGCGCCGTTGCGATGGAAGTCATCTCCTTGGAACCAGTCCATGATGGGCGCCTGGGGCGATACCGCCTTCAGGGCCGGATGGCCGCACAGCATGCCCGCGGCCGCATAGAAACCCGGATAGCTAATGCCCCACTGTCCCACGCGGCCATTGTGCCGGGGCACATGGCGCAGCAGCCACTCGATGGTGTCGTGGGTGTCGGTGCTCTCGTCGATGTCCTGCGGGCCCAGTTTCTCCGGCTTGTAAGGCGTCAGGTCGATGAAGCGGCCCTCGCTCTTCATCCGCCCCCGCACATCCTGATACACGAAGATGAAACCCTCCTTCTCGAAGATCGAGGAGGGGCCCAACTCCCGGGGGAAGGCCCGCCCGCCATAGGGGGCCACCCCATAAGGCGTGCGGTTCAGGAGGATGGAAAAAGTGCCGCGCCATGCCCTGGGCGCGTAGATCGCCGTGAAGAGCCGGGTGCCATCCCGCATGGGGATGAGAACTTCCCGCTTGGTGTAGTGGCGCCGGACCTGGGCCGTTCCCTGGGGGACCAGCACCCCACAGCCGAGCAGCGCCCCCACCAGCACAACCAGGCGCAGAAGGGACGGAATCATGGGGGCTCCGGGCAGGTCCCTCATTGTGCCCGCAAAAACACGTGACGCCGGGCAAGCCCGGCGTCACGTGTTTTCAAAGGATCTTGTCAGCCCTTGGAGGGAGTCGCGGCAGCTTCCTTGGCGGCGGGTTCGGGCTTGGCCTCTTCCTGTTTCTGGGCCCAGATACCGGTGACGATGGGCGCATCATCTACCTTCTTCTGGGCGGGATCCCAACTGCGGGTCACCTTCATGTTGAAGGGATTCGCCTTGCTAGACATCCAACCCGGGTCATCCACGATGACGTAGACGCTGCGGGTCTCCTTGCTGGGGTTGTGGTACTTCACCTCCGGATTGCCCGTGGGGATGAGGTTCTGGAGCATGCCTTCCTCCAGGGAGCCCCACTTGTTGACCATGCCGAGGCGGAACCAACCCTCATTGCTGTGGGTGAGACGAACATGGAGGTTCTCCCCCGCCGGCACACGGAAACCATAGGCCGTCCAACCGGCGGGGTAATCCGAAACGCCGGTGAATTCGGCCTGGTCTTCGCCTACTGGATGCACGGCGATTGAACCGCGCCGGGCCATGTGCTGGATCTCGGCCATGATGTCCCGGTGCTGCCAGTAGGTGGGTGTGGGGCGCTCCGCACAGCGGAGCATGGGCCGTGGGGTGACGATGGCATTCGTGGCAGGCCGAGCGGGGGCCTCTCGAACGGTCGGGCGATGGACTGGCCTGCCTCCGCGGGGCAACCCGGGGCGATCCGGCATCACCCGCGCCGGGGGGCGCTCCATGGAAGGCATGGGGCGGGGCGTCGCCGGGGGGCGTTCCATCGAGGGCATGGGACGGGGGGTTGCGGGGGGGCGTTCAGAAAGCCGCCCCTGGGCCTGCACAGAACTTGCGCCAAGAAGGGAAAGGGCAAGCACGAGAGGCCAGGACCTCTGCCAAGACTTGGAATGGGAAAGGGGATTCGGGGACATGGGACCTCCTCCGGGGATTGAAAGCTGAGTTTGACCAAGCATAGCCCGTACCTTGACCATGCCCTGACTCATTTGATGGCCGTCCATCGGTCCCGTGACCCGCGCGGATACACTGGGAGACTCGTTCAGGAGGTTCCCGGGTGTTTGGCAAGATCCAGCAGATCCATTTCGTGGGCATTGGCGGCATCGGCATGTCCGGCATCGCGGAAGTGCTTGTCAATCTCGGCTACAAGGTGAGCGGGTCGGACCTCAAAGAGAGCCCCACCACCCAGCGGTTGGCTTCCATGGGGGTGGAGATCCAGATCGGCCATGATGCGAAGTGCATCCAGGGCGCCCAGGTTGTCGTAATTTCCAGCGCCGTACGGGGCGACAACCCCGAAGTACTGGCCGCCCATGGCGCCAAGATCCCCGTCATCCCCCGGGGCGAGATGCTGGCCGAGTTGATGCGCATGAAGTACGGCATCGCCGTGGCAGGCTCCCACGGCAAGACCACCACCACCAGCATGATCGCCCAAGTACTCAGCCAGGGCGGCATCGACCCCACCATCGTGGTGGGGGGCAAACTGGGGGCCATCGGCAGCAATGCCAAGCTGGGCAAGGGCCCCTTCCTGGTGGCCGAAGCGGACGAGAGTGATGGCAGTTTCCTGATGCTCAGCCCCACCATCGCCGTGATCACCAACATCGATCGGGAGCACCTGGACCACTACAAGGACCTGGACGAGATCAAGGAGGCCTTCGTGGCCTTCGGCAACAAGATTCCCTTCTATGGCAGCGTCTTCGCCTGTATGGACTGCCCCAACGTTGCAGCCGTGAGGCCCCGGCTCAAGCGGCAGGTCCGCACCTACGGCACCAATCCCCAGGTGGATCTGCGGGCCTACGACATCCAGCCCGATGGCTTCCGCACCCATTTCAAGGTGCGCGCCTTCGGCGAGGAGCTGGGCGCCTTTTCCCTGGGCGTGCCGGGCCACCACATGGTGCTCAATGCCCTGGCCGCCATCGGCGTGGCCCTGGAGATGGGCGTGGAGCGAGAGATCATCCACGCCAGCCTGGCCAGCTTCACCGGAGCGGACCGGCGCTTTTCCCGGCGCGGGGAACGCAACGGTGTCACCGTCATCGACGACTACGGCCACCATCCCACGGAGATCGCCGCCACCCTGGAGGCCGCCCGCAAGGGCTTCCCCGACCGCCGTATCGTCGCCGCCTTCCAACCTCATCGCTACACCCGCACCCAGGCCCTGCTGGAGGAATTCGGCCAGGCCTTCTTCAATGCCGACGTGGTGGCGGTCACGGACATCTACGCCGCCAGCGAGCCGCCCATTCCCGGTCTCACGGGGCGCACCCTGGTGGACAACATCCTCTCCCATGGTCAGCGAGAGGCCCACTACTGCCCCAAAGTGGAGGACCTGCCCGGCTTCCTGAATGGACTCGTACAGCCAGGCGATCTGCTCATCACCTTCGGGGCGGGCAGCATCACCCAGGTGGGGCCGCGCTTTCTCGAGCTTCCTTGATGGGCAAGCGCATCACCCTCGCCCTCACGGGAGCCTCGGGTTCCGGCTTCGGCGTGGCGGTGCTCAAGCGCCTCACCGCCAGCCCCGAGATCGAGAGGATCACCCTGCTCTTCTCGGCCACGGGACGACGCTGCCTCGCCGACGAGTGCGGCCTGACAGACAAGGATCTGGGCGCCCTGGATGCCAAGATCCTGCTGCACAGCGAGAAGGACCTGGGCGCGGCCATCAGCAGCGGCAGCCACCGCCAGGACGGCATGGTGCTCGTGCCCTGCAGCGCCGGGGCCCTGGGCCGCATCGCGGCGGGCACCAGCGAGAGCCTGGTCTCCCGGGCGGCGGATGTCTGCCTCAAGGAGCGCCGCCCCCTGGTACTGTGCCTGCGCGAAACGCCCCTGAACCGCATCCATCTGGAGAACATGCTCCGGGTCCACGATGCGGGCGCCATCGTGATGCCCCTCATGCCGGGCTTCTACTACGGGCCGAAAGCTATCGAAGACATCTTCGACGCCTTCGCCACCCGGGTGCTGGATCAGTTGGGAATCCAAGAAGAAGACCCACGGCGCTGGAAGGCCTAGGGTCTGCAACCAGGAAAACCCGAGATACACCATCGTGCGCCGAGGGCCCCGGAGTATGCTGATCTCATTTCCAGGAGTCTCCATGCGTGTGCCGATCCTCGCCCTCTCCGCCCTCGTTGCTTTCGCTCCTGTCATGGCGCAAACCAAGCAGGGATCACCCGTCAAGGAAGCCGAAACCAAGGAGGCCAAGATCAAGTGGGATGGCGAGTGGACGCTGATTCCCGATGACAGCGACAAGCTGGAACCGCTGATCGAAGAGCACGTGAAGGACCAGAACTTCGCGATGAAGGTCTACTGGAAGAAGAAGCTCAAGAGCGCCTGCCAGTCGCCTCAGGCCCTGGACATCCTCTATAGCGGGGCGGAATTTTCGGTGACCTATGGCAGGGAGAGGCCCGTCGAGAGTTCGGCGGATGGCACCGCCAGCGCCTGGAAACGCGCCGATGGCGAGGAGTTCCAGGTCACGCTCCGCAAGGATGGCCCCCGCATGACCCAGACCTTCCAGGGCAATGGCTACACCCTTACCAACGTCTACTCCATGCGCAAGGACGGGAACACCCTGGCCCTGCAGGTCACCTACACCCACCCAAAACTGAATGCCTTGAGCTACAAGCTGGTCTACAAGCGCTCGGAGTAGCGCCCCATGGAGTTGGCTCGACCAGAACCTTTTCAGCCGGCCCCCTGGGCCCCCGGACCCCACGCCCAGACCATCCTTTCCCACCTATGGAAGACTCCCTCGGATCCCCTGCCCTGGGCCGCCGAGTTCCTGGAACTGGAAGCGGGGGAAAGGCTGCGCCTGGAGGTCCTGCCGGGTGATTCCGACACCGTGGTGGTCTTCTTCCACGGTCTCGGGGGCCATGCGGGGTCCTCGTACGTTCGGCGCAGCGCGGCTCTGGCCGCGGCCCGGGGCCACAGCGTGATCTCCGCCAACCACCGCGGCGCGGGGTTGGGCATGGGCCTGGCCCACAGGCCCTACCACTGCGGCTCCACGGGCGATGTGGCCGCGGTCATCGCCTTCGCCCGCCAGCGCTTCCCCGGCAAGCGGGTGATCGCCGCAGGTTTTTCTCTGAGCGCCGCCATGCTGGTGCTGCTGTTGGGCCGCGACAAGCACATGCCTCTACCCGATGGAGCCCTGATCGTGAATCCCCCCGGGGATCTCGAGGCCTGCTCCCACCGCCTGCTGCGCGGCCTGAACCGCCTCTACGACCGGCGCTTCGTCAAGCTCCTGCGCCACCACGTGGAGGGCCGCCCGGGCGGCACGCCTCTGCCACCCACGCCCACGCTGCGGGACTTCGATGAGGTCTACACTGCACCCCAGGCGGGCTTCAAGAATCGCGCCGACTACTATGCGAACTGCAGCTGCGGCCCCCACCTGGGCGGCATCGAGACGCCCGCCGTGCTCCTCACCAGCGAGGACGATCCCTTCGCCCCGGCGGCGGATCTGGGCCAACCCTCGCCTGCCGTGCATCTCCACCGGGAGCACCACGGGGGTCACTGCGGTTACCTCGCCGCGGGAAAGACTCCCCAGGGCAATCATCGCTGGATGGACTACGCGGTGGACCATTACCTGGAAGGGCTGAGGCAGAATAGAGGGTGACCGTCGAACACGCCCCGAACCCGACGGCCTGAAACCATGGAGATAGCGATGGACGCCACCCAGAAGCGAGCCCGGTACGGTCGGATTCACGCCCAGCTGAAAGAGCTTCTCGCCAAGTCGGCAGACCCGGAAGCCCGCATGGCCTCCGTGGTGGCCCTGCTCCATCACAAGATGAAGAACTTCTTCTGGACCGGATTCTATGGCCTGAAGAACGACCGGCTCATCGTGAAGCTCTATCAGGGCCCCATCGCCTGCATGGAGCTCAAAAAGGACACGGGCGTCTGCTGGGCGGCCATCAATGGCGGAAAGCCCCTGGTGGTGCCCGATGTCGAGCAGTTCCCCGGCCACATCGCCTGCGACAGCCGCAGCAAGTGCGAGATCTGCGTCCCCTTTTTCGACAAGGCAGGCGTGATCACCGCGGTGCTGGACATCGATAGCGATGTGATGGGCACCTTTGACGAGATTGACGCCCAGGAATTGCCGCGGATCCTGGCCCTAATCAACGAAGTCCCCTGACAAGTCACATCGCGCAGATCCTGAAGCAACGAGGGCCACCTTCCCTTCTGCCTCAGGACATCAAGCGTCCGATCAGACCAGATCCGTCTGACAGACCTGATTCTTCCGGTCATCTCGCTTTCGTAGTGTGGGTGGAAATTCGATCCGGAAGGTACTGCCGATTCCAGGGGCCGATTCGACCTGGATCTTGCCACCATGGGCCGCCACAATGTTCGCGACCATGGCCAACCCCAAGCCCGTGCCCTTCCCGGATTCCTTAGTGGAGAAGAACGGCTCGAAGAGCCGTTGCTTCACCTCCTCGCTCATGCCGGTTCCCGTATCCTGCACCTCCAGGCAGGCGTTAGCTCCAGCTCGGAAGGTCCTGAAAACCAGCAGACCACCCTCAGGCATGGCATCGCGCGCGTTCAACCCAAGATTCACAAGCACTTGTTGGAGCTTCACCGGCTCGCCGAAGAGCAGGGGAACATCCAAAGCCAGGGTTTCCTCCACCCGGATAGCTGCCCCCAGCACGCGCCGCAGCATCGCCGTGGCCGCCTCCACCGAGACATTCAGGTTCAACAATTCCCGCTGACCCTGGTCCGGTCGGCTGAAATCCAGGAGTCCGCGCAGGACTTCGGTGCATTTGAGGGCTGCGCCTTCGGCGGCCCGCAGGCGGGGTTGAACCTCGGGATGACCTTCGAGAATGGTCTGACACAGGTTGATCTGACCAAGCACCATGGCGAGTTGGTTGTTCACGTCGTGCACGATGCCAGGAGCCATCATCCCCACGGAATCCACCCTCTGGCTGTGCTCGACCTGACTCAGCAGGCGCGTTCGCTCCTCGGCGACCTGCCCAGCCACCCGCAGTCGCTCACCCACACGCTGAATTTCCCAGATATCCGAATTGGAATCCCTGCTCTCGGCTACCCCCGCGGCGGGACCATCCGCCGCCATCGCCAGGGCCCGCATGGGGCGAACGATGAGTCGGTGCAGATCGAACAGCGTCCAACCAATCCCCAGGACCGTGCCAAGGCCAATCAGGAAGGTGAGCACCCGGCGCCTTCCCACTCCGGGCACAAGTTCCTCCTCGGGAATCGCCACGTGCATGCTCATCGGGGGAGCGCCTGCCTCCGCAAAGGATCGAGTGGCGGCGATGTAGGTCCGTTTGGAATCCAGGAGGCCCGCATGGGTGGGAGGTCCCGTCATCCGACCGGCTGCCAGTCTTTCCCTGAAGCCGGGGGGAAGCGCCATCAAGTGATGCGAAAATCGGGTGCCCATATCGAGCATGACGGTTGTTTTGGGAGGAACCAGCAGGCGGTTGGCGCCGTCCGTCACCATCATCCGAGAACCCGCCGTCGGTTGGTGCTGCCAGATCAATTGGGTCAGCTCTTCAAGGGAGACATCCACACCGATAACACCTTCGAGCCTCCCCTTGAGATTCCGCACGGGGACGGTATAGGTGAATCCACCCACCACAGAGGTGTGGTAGCGATAGGCCTCCGGGGTCCAGGCGGGTGCCTTTTGCGACGCTCCGAAGCGGTACCAATGGCGCGTACGGGCATCGTAGACATCCCGGTCGTCCACCACCCCAGGTACCCACCGGCCATTCTCCACGAGGTAGCGCCTGGGATTGCGCCCCGAGCGAAAGAGCACGAGGTTCCACTCCCCCTTTTTCCGCACCACGCAGGCGGAATCGCCGTCTTCCCGGCTCAGGATGAGGTTGGTGATGATGGCCCCTTTTTCCAGAAACGAAATCACGTTCTGGAGTCTCTCCGGATCATCCAGGCGCCCCCCTTCTCGGGTCCACCAAGCACCGAAGGCGAGCCCCGTCGCCTCCGCCCTGGCCAACTCACGGGCAATGGTGCGTTCCATCTGAACCAGAGAGTCCTGGGTCTGGGCTTGAACCTGCGCCCCGGGGGAACTGATGAGCGCCCACCACCAGAGGCCGAAAATCGCAACTGCACAAGACCCGGTGAGGAGAATCGCTTTCCATAGGACCACGTTCTTGAGGTGAAACATTCGTAGGCGTCCCCTTGCCAGTCGAGTCCCCGGCGCCAGAAAGTCAATTATTGCTAGCCATCCGAGATTTGAGGGCTCGGGTCAGCCTAGCAAGGCAGCGTAGAAGAAAAAACAGACAATTTTTTTGTAAGAGCCAATGTCACCTGGAGTGGAGAGATCCTCATTCAGAACGTACCTCTCACGGACGAGGCGAACGGCACGGAATGGCCTCGCTACGCCTGGCCGACACCTGCTACCTGCTCCCGCCATTGTTGTTGCTGCAATCCCAGGTGGAGCCTCAGCGCCGCTTCACCCCTGGGTACAACCAAGGTTTGAGTAACCGCGTGACGCCCGGCATCACCACCCAGGTCATGAGGATCACCATCAGGGTGGCGGTGAAGAGGGCCTTGGGCACCAGGGGCCAGGACCTGATCAAGGGCGCCAGCAGGGCCATATTGAAGAGGGTGAGGGGAAAGAGGCCCGCCATCACGGAGGCCGCCACCTTCCACACCGGCGGAGGTGGGGCCACATTGGGCGGCAACAACCCGAAGAGCTGTTCCAGACCGCTGATGAGCTGGGCCGGCCCCTGGGATTCCACCAGGGGTTCGGCCTTCTCCAGCCACTGGCGCCGGTCTTCGGATTGGAGCCAGGCCCGCAGATTCTGGGGGGTATCGAAGGTGTAGACGAAGACCCACTCGGCCTGGGCGCCCTCCACCGGCGGCACCACCTGACCGCTGAGGTGGCCCGGATAGGTGGCCATCACCCCATTGAAACCCGCGATCCAGGCGCGAAATTCGGCCTCCTTCCCGACCTTGATTCGGCGAGAGAGCACAACGGTGGCGACAGGGGCTTCCGCGGGGGCGGGGATCATGGGACTCTCCGGCGGGCTGGATCGAGGAATCGTCGCGGCCTTGGACGAGCTTAGCGCCGGGCCATCGGTCCCGCGTCACGAAGCTCCTGTACGAACCTCGGCAGCACCTCCACCACCCGGGCGATCTCGTCTTCGGTGGTGTAGCGGCTCAGGCTCAACCGCACCGTTCCAAGGGCGAAGGCCCCATCCACGCCCATGGCCCGCAGCACATGGCTGGGTTCCTTCTGACCCGTGGTGCAGGCACTGCCCGTGGCCACGCAGATGCCGGCCTGACTGAGGCGCAGCAGCAGCGCTTCCCCTTCGATCCCGGCGAAACCGATGAAGCTGGTGTTGGGAATGCGGGGCGCAGCCTCGCCGTGGATGCGGATTTCAGGCACCGCGGCCCTCAGGGCCGCCTCCAGCCCGTCCCGCAACTGCCGTACTCGAGCCATGTCGCCAAGCCCCGATTGCGCCAGGGCCGCCGCCCTGCCGAAGCCAACGATGCCGGGCAGATTCTCCGTGCCACCCCGGCGGCCCCGCTCCTGATGTCCCCCCACCATGAATGGCTTCAGGCGCAGACCTCGGCGGATGAAGAGGGCTCCCACGCCCTTGGGCCCGTGCAACTTGTGGGCGCTGAGATTCAACAGATCCACGGGCAGGGCCGCGAGGTCCAGGGGCAGCTTCCCGCCCGCCTGGGTGCCATCCACGTGGAATAGCGCGCCCTTGGCCTTCACGATCCGGGCGATGGCCTCCAGGGGAAAGCACACACCGGTTTCATTGTTGGCGGCCATCACGGACACCAGCGCTGTATCCGGCCGGATAGCCGCTTCCAGGGCATCAGGATCCAGCCGCCCCTCTCCATCCACCGGCAGCACGGTGACTTCGGCTCCCTGGCGCCGCAGCCATTCCACCAGCGCCAGCACGGCGCTGTGCTCCACGGCGGTGGTGATGAAATGACGTCTGGCCGGGAAGGCCTCGAAGACGCCGCGGAAGGCGTGGTTGAGGCCCTCGGTGCCACTGCCGTTGAACACCAGTTCCGCAGGCTGGCAGTTGAGCAGGCCCGCCACCTGCTCCCGAGCCTGTACCAGGGCGCCTTCCGCCAACAGACCGAGGCCATGGGCCGAGCTGGGATTCCCGTAGTGCTCCTGGAAATAGGGGAGCATGGCCTCCAGCACCTCCGGGGCCAGCCGGGTGGTGGCGTTGTTGTCGAGGTAGAGCCAGCCCGACACCGGGCTACCGCAACCGGGCCAGGTAGGCGGCCCGGGTACGGTCCACCACATCCCAGGCACCCTGAGTTTCAGGCTCGAGGCGCCGCCACGCACCCGGATCGATCAGCGCCCAGACGGGGCGAGCGGGATCGGCGTTCCGCAACTGCCGGGCGACCGAATTCAGGGCCTTGAGATCCTCGGGGAACCAGATCTCGCGCTCACCCGAAGACAGTCGGTCCCGGCCGTACGCCAGCTCTCCGGCCCCCGCGACCACGATGACCCGACGCCCCGTCTGCAGCGGCAGGCTCTGGAAGTAGTACCCCGCGCTGACCCACTGGGCCTCTGCCGGAGCCTGCTTGATCATCGCAAAGGTCGACTTGTCCCGCTCCACCGTCTGCTTGGCGGCGAGGGTGATCAGCAGCATTCCGGCCCCCAGGGCGGCCATCCAGCGGTTGGTCGTGAGTCCCTTGGGGCGCAGGGCCCAGAAACCCAGGAGCAGGAAAGCCACTCCCAGCGCCATGATCCACGGGAGTCCCGTGGGTGACTTCACTAGGAAGGGGGTCGCAAATGCGAAGATAGCGCCAAGGACGAGCAGCTCCCAGCCGTGGCGGCGGAGGGCCTGGATCTCCTCCTCTTCCCGCTCCAGGGCGCAGGCCAGGGCCACCAGGGGCACCACCACCGGCAGAATGTACTGGGTCAGCTTGGAGCCGGAGGCGCTGAAGAAGAGGAACGGCACCGCGAAGGCCATCAGGGTAAAGCCCACGGTCCAGCGATGCAGGGCCCCCCCCTCGGCCATGGGGCCCTTGCTGCGCCGCGCGAAGCGCCACCCCCGCCAGAGCCCCGCCACGCTGGCCGAGAGCCAGGGCAGCAGGCCCACCAGCAGGACGCCCACGAAGTAGAGCTTGTCCAGGATCGGGTTCTTGGCGCCCTGGCGCGCATGCACGTTGCTGGTGAACCGGGCGAAGTGCTCATGAATAAAGAAGAACTGGGCGTGGCCCGGATTGGCCTTCTCCACGAACCAGAACCAGGGCGCGGAAATGGCAAGGAAGAGCAGCCAACCGAAGGGATCGAAGAGCACCCGAAGCACGAGGTTCCTGAGCTTCGAATCCCGCCAGGCGAAGGCCAGCGAGGCCAACATGACACCGCCCAGGAGCACCGGCGCCGCCAGCCCCTTGGTGAGCAGCGCCAGGGCCGCCGTAGCGAAAGCGCCCAGGGTCCAGGCCATGGCGCCGCGGCCCTCGTAGCGTGCCGTCACGGCCTCCGCGGCAAAGACCACACTCGCCACCAGGAAGGCCGAGAAGAGCGCATCCAAGGTAAGAATCTGGGCGCTGATGAAGCCCAGGATGGTGGTGGCGACCATGAAGGCCGCCCACATGGGCCGCCGCGCCCCCAGGCGTCGGGCCAGTAGGTAGGCCGCAGCCATGGACACCAGGGTCGCCAGGGCCAGGGGCAGGCGGGCGGCGATAGCGCTATGCCCGAAGGCCTTCATGCTGAGGGCCGAGAGCCAGTACTGCAGGGGCGGTTTTTCGAAATACAGCACGAAGTTCAGCCGGGGCGTGAGCCAATCCCCCAGGGCCAGCATCTCCCTGGGAATCTCTGCATAGCGAGCCTCATCTGGCTCCCAGAGGGGGCGCAGGAAGAGTGGCACCAGGCCCAGACAGAGCCAGATGAGGAAGAACTGGAGGCGTTCCTTCCGATTCATGAGGACTCCAAAGCAAGAACAATCACGGATGGACCTGAATCGGCCAGCCCAATCCGTGTCCATCCGCATCCAACAGTAGGGAACTCAGCCCTCCGTCTCGACCACCTTCTCCAGGGCCTTGTGCTCTTCCACGAAGAAGTCGAGGGCCTTCTTTAGGGATTCCTTCATGCCCACTGTGGGCTTGAAGCCGAAGGTCTCCTGCATGCGCTTGATGCTGGGGGTGCGGCGCATGACATCCTGGTAGCCCTTGCCGTAGAAGGCGCCGCTGCCGGTCTCGACCACGCGGCCTTCGGCGATGCCCCGCTCCTTGCGGAAGGGGTGTTCCTTCCAGATCTCGATCATCATCTCGGCGATCTCACGCACGCTCTTGTCATTGGCTGGGTTGCCAATGTTGAAGATCTTGCCGTCGGCCTTGCCGCCTTCGTTGCGCAGGATGGCCATGAGGCCGTCCATGGCATCGCTCACATCGCAGAAGCAGCGGTGGGCGTGGCCACCGTCCACCAGGTTGAGGGGCTCGCCGTTGAAGAGGTTCCAGCTGAACTGAGTCACCAGGCGGCTGCTGCCCTCCTTGGCGGTGTTCAGGCTGTCCAGTTTCGGCCCCATCCAATTGAAGGGGCGGAAGAGGGTGAACTTGAGGCCCTTCTGGAAGCCGTAGGCCCAGATCACACGGTCCAGCAGCTGCTTGGAGGTGCTGTAGATCCAGCGGTTCATGGGGATGGGGCCGGTGATGAGGGGCGAGCTTTCCTCGTCGAATTCCGCGTCGGTGCACATGCCATACACCTCCGAGGTACTGGGAAACACGATGCGCTTGTTGTACTTCACGCAGTGGCGCACGATCCGAAGGTTCTCCTCGAAATCCAGCTCGAAGACCCGCAGGGGATCCGTGACGTACACCTTGGGGGTGGCGATGGCCACCAGGGGCAGCACCACATCGCATTTCTTCACGTGGTATTCGATCCACTCCTTGCTGATGGAGATGTCCCCTTCCACGAAGTGGAAGCGGGGATCATTCAGATGCTCGGCCACCTTGTTGCTGGCCAGATCCATGCCGTAGATTTCCCAGTTCGTGTCCCGCAGGATGCGATCCGTCAGGTGGGAACCCACGAAGCCATTGACGCCAAGGATGAGGATTTTCACGGGTCACTCCATTTTTCGAGGCTTTAGTGTAGCAGCGGCCCCCAGAGCTCACAGTCCCGGCGACCTCGTCCTTTCGGGAGCCAGCATTCGTGCCGCCAGTCGCCGAAAAGCCCGCTCGCGGTAGAACTGGGGCCGAAAGCCGGGACAGGGCCGGCCGTCTTTGTCGGGACAGTCCTCGCAGGGTCCCCGCCAGGGGCCTCGGCACCGGTAGATCCGGGTAATGATCAAGAGCGCGACTCCGCAGCCCATCGCCAAGAGCAGACCACCGACTGACCGGAGCCGCAGACCTTGCGCCAGGAGAAAGATCGCAAGGAACGTGGGAAGCAGGCGCGTAGCCCCCTTGCCCAGTCTCCGGACCCTGCCCACCATCGGCACCGCGCAGCCCCAGGCTAGAGCGACCGAGGCGAGCACACCCAGAATCCATTTTGGCAAAGCGGGGACCAAGGCCCCCAGAAGGAGGCCGAGGCATGCGCCCAGCACCGCGTAGGTGCATCCCTTGCAGAGCCGTATCCGCCCCAGCCGCACCACCTCGCCTGCATAGGCCTTGCAGAGGGGATGATGCGCGTAGCGGTGAAAGCAGTGGACGCGCCCAGCCAGGCGATCGATGCGCCGGGCGAGGCGGTCGGGGATTCGACTCACCGCTGGCTGGGCCGCACCACTACCGCCGTGCCGTAGGCCACGATCTCGTTGGTGTTCTGCATGAGTTCGCTGGAATCGAAACGCATGGCCAGGATGGCGTTGGCGCCCATCTGCCGGGCGTGCTGCTCTAGGCGGTTCATGGCCTCGTTGCGACTATCGTTGGCCAGTTCCGTCAGCATGGTGATCTCGCCGCCGAAGAAGGTCTGACACCCGGCGCAGGTGGTCCCCACCACGCTACGGCTGCGCACCGTAATGCCCCAGCAGGGGCCAATGACCCGCTCGATCTCGAAGCCCGGAGGGGGCTCGAAGGTGGAGAGGATGGGCATCTGGTGAATGACGATGCTGTTGGACATGGAGGCTCCTAGGGTTGGACCACCGTGATGAGAAGGGGACTTTCAAACAGGGCCTGAGGGGAAATGACGGGTTCGTCCCCGGGAATCGAGCTGCCGTAGCGTTCTCGCATTTTCTTCCGCACAACGGGATGACTCAAATCAAAATCCTTGAGCTTCTGGAGGCGACCGAGTTCGATGCCCGCGCCTTCCTTGTAGATCTTCCAGACGAGTTCCGAACAGTAGATCCGTCGGTCGTCCCACTCAAAGGTGAGATCATAGGGTCTCCCCAGAAAGCGTCTCCCAATTCTCCGCATGCGGTCCAACTGCGCTTCATCTAGTGGTTGCCCAGGGCCTTTGAGCCTCTTCACAACCACCTGACCACCTTTTCCGCGCCCAATCCAATCTCTCAGTGGTGTGAATCGTACGGGGGTTACGGCCTCGAGCACCTTCCAGGAACCCTGCTCCCGAAACAGCAGACCCACGTGGCTCCACCGGGAATGGGTCGCCAGCTGAATCGCCTGGCTCTGGGCCGAACGCGATGTCTGGAAAAGCACATCACCTTCCCTCAGCCCCAAGCCACCGGCATCGTAGCTTCCCCGGCCCCAGGCCGAAACACCCAGCAGGAGAAAGCCATAGGCGACTCGCCGACCCGATTCAGCGACCGAGGCACACCCATCAACGCCAATTGAATCCAGTCTCATCCGTGTTTATCCGTGTGCATCCCTGGACAACGCTTCTTCTGAAAATCCTGAATGCCAGAGACTACTCGAAGCGCAGCGCCTCGATGGGATCCAGTTTGCTGGCCTTCGCCGCCGGGTAGAGTCCGAAGATCACGCCGATGAGCGCGGGCACGCCGAAGGCCGCCAGGACGGCCCAGAGGGGAATGGAGCCCGCGGTGCCCAGCAGGGCCTTGCCTAGCGCCGCCCCGGCGATGAAGCCGATCACGATGCCCACGGCGCCACCGAGCACAGCCAGCAGCGCGGCCTCGATTAGGAACTGCAGCATGATGTCCCGGCGCTTGGCGCCCACGGCCTTGCGCACGCCGATCTCCCGGGTGCGTTCCGTGACGCTCACCAGCATGATGTTCATGATGCCGATGCCGCCCACCAGCAGGGCGATGCTGACCATGCCCCCCGCCACGGCGCCGATCACGCCTGTGATGTTGCCGATGATGGAGGCGATCTGCTTGGGGCTGAACACCTGGAAGCCCTCGCGCTCCTTTGGCTTGAAGCCCTTGATGCGCCGCAGGGCATCCTTGACCATGTCGGCGCCATCGTCGGCGGCAATCTTGGGGTCGATGCGCGCCTGGAACATGAGCTGGCGGCGCTGGGCGTCCGAGAGCATGGCGGAGCCCGTGGACAGGGGGATCATCAGGTTGTTGTCGGGATCCTGGCCCATGGTGGTGCCCTGTTCCTCCAGCACGCCGATGATCTCCAGGCTCAGGGTGGGGGTCTGGATGATACGGCCGATGGGATTGCCCTTGATGGCGAGCTTGTCGAGGATCTTGGGCCCCACGATGGCCACCTTGTTGCCCAGGCGCAGATCCGAAGGCACGAAATTGCGCCCCAGGGTCAGCGTCAGGCCGTTCTGCTCAACGTAGGTATCGTCGGTCATGATCATGCCCGCGCTGGTGGTACGGCCATTGGCCTTCAGTTCCGCGCCCGAGAAGAAGAGGGGCGTCACCTGAGTCACCTGGGGCAGGGCCCTTTGCAGGGCCTTCATATCATCCAGGGTGAGATCCCGATTGCGGACCTTGGAGTACTCGTCGAAGGGGATGTCGTGGGGCATGAGGGGCCGCACGAAGAGCGTCTGGCTTCCGGCCTTCTCGATCTGTTTCAGGATGCTCTTCTCAAGGCCCCGCACCAGGCTCACCACGATGATCACGGCGGACACGCCGATGATGATGCCCAGCGTCGTCAACGCGCTGCGCATCTTGTTGGCGCGGAGCGATTTCAGTGCCGCCTGGAAGGGCTCGAGGGCATCGATCACGGCTTGGACTCCTTGCGCTTCCGAGCCGCCTCCTCCATCTCCTGATCCGACTTGGCCCGCAGTTTCACTGTGGCCTTTTCCTTCATCTCCTTGAGTTTGCGAACAGGGCCCGTGAGCACCTTCTCGCCCTCCTGCAATCCCTCCTTGACCTCGAGGAACTGAGTATTGGCGATCCCAGTCTTCACCGTGCGCTCCGCGGCCCGGCCATCCTTCACCACAAAGGCGATGTTGCGGCCTTCGGGGCTGAGCAGGCCCTTCTTCTGGGCCTCCTCCATGCTGCCTTCGCGTTCCAGCACCGACTGGAGCGGCACCCGCAACACACCCTTGGCCTCGTTGGTGAGCACCACGGCCCGAGCGCTCATGCCGGGGCGCAGGCTGGTGACATCCTGGCTGCTCATGTCCAGGGCCACCTTCACCAGATACATGTTGGCGTCCTGGCCGATCTTCTCGGAGGCCGTGGCCACTTCGTAGACCTTGCCCGGAAAGACGCGCCCCGGGAAGGATTCCACCATCACCTGGGCGGTCTGCCCCACCCGGGTGCGCACCACTTCACTCTCGTTCACCTTGATCTCGGCGATGATCTCGCTCATGTCGGAAATGACCATGAGCATGGCGCCGGGCAGGTTGCTCTGGCCCGGAATGGCGGTCTCGCCCTTGAGTGCCTTGAGGCCCGTGACCCGGCCCGAGATGGGCGCGCGCAGTTCGGACTTGCTGAGGGAATCCCGCATGGAAGCAAGATTCGCCACACTCTGCTGAACATTGGCCTCGGCGGACTGGAAGCTGAGGGCCGAGGTTTCCCGGTTCAGACGGGCCTGCCGGTATTCCTCATCGCTGATGAGGCCTTGCTTGAAGAGGCTCTCCATCCGGGTGAAGTTTTCTTCGGCCCGGGTCTTGGCGGCCTTCAGCCGGCCCGCGTCCTGGCGTACTCCTTCCAGGGCCGCCTGGGCCTGGAGCAGCCCCTGCTTCAAACGTTCCTGGTCGATGGTGACCAGGGGATCCCCGGCCTTCACATCCTGACCGTCCTTCACGTGCAGGACCTTGATCTCGCCCATGACGGAGGTTCCGATGCTGATCTTGGTGCGGGCCTGGATCTCGCCGGAAGCGGTGATGGTCTCGCGGATATCACCCTTGGTGATGACATCCCAGGAATAGGTGTTGGATTCGTCCCCCCCGCCGCCGAAGGCCGCGCCAAGCGCGATGAGAATCACCAGAGCTGCTCCGGCACCCAGAATGATTTTGGTCTTGCGAGTCAGCATCAGAACATCCCGCCAATGAAGTGACCGATGAACCCAAAGAAGGCCATGAGCGCGACGACCGTGACATTGGCCCAGGGCTTGAGGCGAAGGGTGTAGCGCCCCGCCAGGAATAGCGCCACGAAGGAGAAAAGATAGAAAGGATCAAACACTGCCAAGAGTCCGCGCACCCAGGGACTCTCTGGCTGAACCCAGAAAGAAGGGTTGGAAGGAGCCATGTTTGCGTAGGAAGCGGCACCGCCCACGTTCCGAATCAGACACATGATGCCAGCCAGCACCGCGATCGGAAGCATGGAGAGGCCATGCACAATGGTCGCCGCCCAGGCATGGCGAAAAGAGACTTCCTCGTCTTCACCACCGAATTTGGAGAAGGCAAAGAGAATGGCCGCCGTGATGAGCAAAAACAGAGGCACAACGATGATTACCCCAATAGAAGAACTCAGAAAGGGCCTCCCCTGGGTGGCCGCCTGCTCCAGGGCCTTGTCTATAGCGTCCGCAGGAATGTTCATGCCGAAGGCCTGCTCCATGACCTCGAATTTCCGCCGGGCAGCCGCCTCCACGTCCACCTTGGCGGCCCAGGCAAGGGTCGCAAACAGCGCGGCTCCAAGAGTCAGCAGGAAGGCACCGCCCCATGCAGGTGCTCTGCGGAGTCGTTGGAAGACCTCAGCGGGCTCCGTGAACACACCCACAAGCTGATCCGCAACACTCTGTCCCGGAGGATTCGGAATCGCGACCTCTGACTCCGGCTTGCCATAGAGATTCGTTTCGGGTTCGGGATTCGATTGCATGTCGCTCATGGCGCACCTCGAGTGAATTTCTGAAGCATACTGCGCCGGGGATCTTCAGTCCCTTAAGACCGCCGAGTGGCCATTCGGCTCCGCTCAGTGGTGGTTACTCGTAACGGAGCGTTTCGATGGGGAATCGGAGAACCGTGCACGCCTCCTGGGATATGCCCAGTCCGCCGCACCCCTTTCGAGTAGCATCCAGGCCAGCATTCCCGGAGCGTCCCCATGAGCGACAGCCAGACTCTCATCGAACAGGAAAACCGTTTCGGCGCCCACAACTACCATCCCCTGGATGTGGTGATCACCAAGGGCGAGGGCGTGTGGCTGGAGGATGTGGAAGGCAAGCGCTACATGGACTTCCTGGCGGCCTACTCCGCCGTGAATCAGGGGCACAACCACCCGCGCATCGCGGCGGCCATGATCGCCCAGTGCCAGCGGCTGGCCCTCACCAGCCGGGCCTTCCGCAACGATCGGTTCCCTCCCCTGCTGGAGAAACTCTGCACCCTCACGGGCTTCGACAAGGCCCTGCTGATGAACAGCGGCGCGGAGGCCGTGGAGACCGCCCTCAAGGCCAGCCGCAAATGGGCCTATGACCGCAAGGGCGTGGAGTACGGCAAGGCCGAGATCATCGCCTTCGAGGGCAATTTCCATGGCCGCACCACCACCATCGTGGGCTTCAGCACCGATCCCGATTCCTACCAGGGCTTCGCCCCGGCGACGCCAGGCTTCAAGGTGGTGCCCTACGGCGATCTAGGGGCCGTCGAGGCCGCCATCACCCCCAACACCGCGGCCATATTGGTGGAACCCATCCAGGGCGAGGGCGGCGTCATCATCCCGCCCGTGGGCTTCCTGAAGGGCCTGCGCGAGCTCTGCGATCGGAACCGCGTTCTGCTCATCACGGACGAGATCCAGTCGGGACTGGGGCGCACGGGAAAACTCTTCGCCTTCCAGCACGAGGGAATCCGCCCAGATGGCGCCACCATCGGCAAGGCCCTCTCCGGCGGCTTCTATCCCGTGAGCGCCTTCCTGGCCACCGAGGAGGTGATGTCGGTCTTCACTCCGGGCATCCATGGTTCCACCTTCGGCGGCAACCCCCTGGCCTGCGCCGTGGCCGGTGCGGCCCTGGATGTGCTGGTGGAAGAGCGGCTCGTGGAGCGCTCCGCCGAACTGGGCCTGCATCTGGAAGCCCGGCTGAAGGCCCTCAAGAGCCCCCTGGTGAAGGCCGTGCGCGCCCGAGGACTGTGGGCGGGCGTGGATCTCGATCCCGCCGCCGGGGGCGCCCGGAAATACTGCTACGCCCTCAAGGACCGCGGAATGCTCTGCAAGGACACCCACACGCACACCCTGCGTCTGGCCCCGCCCCTCGTCATCACTCAGGCCGAGCTGGATTGGGCCCTGGATCAACTGGAGGCCGTGCTCGGAGGGTAGGAATTGTTTACGGAATTGTGACCTCAACCCCTCAAGAAGCATTGGAAAATAAGGTCTATCGGATCGAGGTTTTCCACCCATGCTGCCCTCCCTGCTCCTGCTCGCCACCCTGAATCTGGCCACCTCTTCCCCCATCCTGGGTTTGGAAGAGAGCCAGGCCGTTGTGACCGTGCCGCCATTCAAGGGGGAGCCCGCGCCTCCGGCGTGGTTGTTTGACGCCTCCTATGCCATCGCCGCGGTGGATACCCGCCATTACAGCTACGAGGTCTATGCAGGCCCCAAGGGCCAGTGGCTGGTTCGCTACTTGATGCTGCCGGAAGGGAGCGAGGCGTTCCGGGAAATCGAACAGACCTTCCTCTTCGGATCAGACCCGAAACAGAAGCACCGTGAGATCAATCCCACCGAGGTGACCTTCGATGTCCAATCCGCCACCTGGAAGAAACAGGACTTCAAGTTGGTGGATCGCCGGGACCTGGTGAAGCCTTGAGCCGATTCGACTAAATTGGTGGAGGCTTCTCCAGGAGCTTTCATGCGCAAATGGCTTTCCATTTCCCTGATCCTCGCCTCTGGCGTTCTGGTGGGCTGGTGCAGCAGCCAGTCCGTTCGGCCCGCGAGTCCCCGACCCGTCACGCCGCGGGGCCCCCTGCCCGCTTGGGAACAGGCCAACATCGATCGATTCAAAGAGGCCCGCCCCAGCGTGGTCTACATCACCACCATCGCCTACCAGCGCGACTGGTTCAGCCTAGATGTTCAGGCCGTCCCCACGGGCACCGGGTCGGGGCTGATCTGGGACGACCAGGGCCACATCGTCACCAACTACCACGTGGTGGAGCGGGCCCAGGAGCTGGAAGTGACCCTGGCCGACCAGAGCACCCACCGGGGCCGCGTGGTGGGCTTGGCCCCGGAAAAGGATCTCGCCGTGATCCGCCTGGAGAACCCACCCGCGAAGCTGCGGCCCATCCCCGTCGGCAGTTCCTCGGATCTGCAGGTCGGCCAGGCGGTGATGGCCATCGGCAACCCCTTCGGCCTGGATCAGTCCCTCACCACGGGCGTGGTATCGGCCCTGGGCCGGGAGATCCAGAGCGCAACCCGGCGGCGCATCACGGGCGTGATCCAGACCGATGCCGCCATCAACCCCGGCAACTCCGGTGGCCCCCTGCTGGACAGCGCTGGGCGCCTCATCGGCGTGAACACCGCCATCGCCAGCACCAGCGGCTCCAGCGCCGGTATCGGCTTCGCAGTGCCCGTGGACACGGTCAACCGGATCGTGCCCCAACTCATCGCCCGGGGTCATATCGCCCGCCCGGATCTGGGCTTCGACGAGCTCGACCCCTCCTACGCCCGCCATTTCGGGAATCCCAAAGGCATCGTTGTGCTGCGGGTGCGGCAGGGGAGTGCCGCCGACCGCGCCGGTCTCCAGGGCATTTCCCGCTCGGGCCGCCAGTTCCTGCTGGGAGACGTGATCACCCATGCCGAGGGAAAACCCCTCAAGGATCTGGATGACCTGCTGGACCTGATCGAAACCAAACCCATGGGCACCGTGATCGCGCTCGAGGTGCTGCGGGAAGGCCGGAAACAGCGCCTCTCCCTGCGCCTGGAAAACAGCCGGGAGATCTGACCCGAGCGCTTACCTCACCAGCATGTCCTCGAGACTCTTCCCCTGCTCCTGGGGCGGCTCGGCGGGTTCTTCGACCCTGCCCGAGACCATGATCTCCCGGCGCCACAGCCCGAAGAGACTCACTTCTCGGCGAAATTCAAAGGCGATGATGCAGAGGGTGATGCCATCGCCATGGGCCCGCTCGATAGAGACGGCGTCCCGCTGGCGGATTGCATCCTTGAAACCCAGCCGGAAGGCCCTGCGGCGGAGATCGTTTTCCATGTCCAGGGTATTGCGGCCCTCGGAGGCGCGGGCCAGGGTTTCGGCGCGGCTCAAAAGCGCCAACCGCCCGGTCACCAGGGGACCGAAGGTCCAGGCCGCCACGCAAAACAGGAGCACCAGGATGGAGAGCAGGATCTGCAAGCCCCGATGGATCACGATGACCTGCCAGGCCTTTCGCCCCAGCAGCACGAGCCCCTTGATGGCCAAGTACGGCAGCCCGACCGTCACGAGCATCAGTATTCTCAGGGCCTGCGCAGAAGTCACGTTCCGTCCTTTGGCCCGTCGGCAGAGCGGGCGAAATCGGCGGTCCTTTGCGACCGGCCTTATGCCTTGGCCTTGTACCGATTCGCGTCCGCGAAATGGTCAACGGCCTTGAAGCCCGGAAAGACCCGTGTGCGGTGGGGCGTTCCGGCGGGGATCGAGTAGAAGTCCCCTCGCATATATAGGCGCGTAAACCCATCAATTGTCAATTCGAGGCGCCCATCCACCACCACGCCCCACTGCTCGCCATGGGCATGTTCGGGAATCGAGGCCTCGGTCTCCGCTTCCTTGTAGATCACCTGACCGGCCGGACTCTGCAGGAGCCAGCCCCGCATGCCGCGACATGGCAACTCCGCCTCCGGAAGCTTGCGAACAAAGGCCGGGAAATCGCGCGGGTTCATAAAAAAACTCCCGTCGGGAGAACTTTGAGAAAAAGGGAGAGGGCAGGAGAGGACTCCATCGCACGCCCTTTCACCTTGACTGTCAAGGGACATTTCGCGATTTATTCCGATTTATTCCCTATGGGCCCGGTCTGAGAGTAAGGCCCCGTTCTCACCCCTTCTCATTGCCCTGGGTAATGGAAGTCCCGGGCGGCACACTACGGGTGAGCCAGACGTTCCCGCCGATAGTGGAACCCTTGCCGATGGTGATGCGGCCCAGGATCGTCGCCCCGGCGTAGATCACTACGTCATCCTCCACGATGGGGTGGCGGTCGATGCCCTTGATGGGATTGCCGTGTTCATCCAGAGGGAAGCTCTTGGCGCCGAGGGTGACCCCTTGGTAAATCCGCACCTTGTTCCCGATGATGCAGGTCTCGCCGATGACGATGCCCGTGCCGTGGTCGATGAAGAAGCCCTCGCCGATGCGGGCAGCGGGGTGGATATCGATGCCCGTGAGGCTGTGGGCGTGCTCCGTGATGAGGCGGGGCAGCAGGGGGATTTCCAGGCGAATCAGCTCGTGGGCCAGGCGCTGGTTGGTTATGGCCTGAAGACCTGGGTAGCAGAAGACCGCTTCCTCTGGCGTTCTCAGTGCCGGGTCGCCCTCATACGCAGCCTGCACATCTGTGGCCAGGAGGCGCCGTACCTCCGGCAGGCGCTGGATGAAGGCCCAGGCCAGCTCGAAGGCCCGGTCCTCGTGATCGGCGTAGCAGACCTCGGGGTTGCAGCTCGAGCAGAAGCCCCGCCGGATCTGCTCACGCAGGCCGTGCAGCACCTTGTCCAGGGTGGCGCCCACATGGAAGTGGAGCGTTTCATCCGTGAGCTCGGAGGGGCCGAAAAAGCCTGGGAAGAGCACGGCCCGCAGATCCTCCACCAACTCGTACACCACGGCCCGACTGGGGAACTCCCGCCTCGCCAGGGGTTGGTGGCAGTGGGTCCGCAGCTCGGCGCTGGCCAAACAGAGAGCCTCAACCACCGGACGCAGGCCGGCACTGGGGGAGGCGGGATCGATCACCATGGCGGTCTCCTTCGACCATGATAGGGAAACCCGGACCCATCCGCCGAAAAGCGCCCTTGCGAGGGACCGTCCTTTTGCCTAACAATACGAGGCATCAAGGAGCCCCCATGAGACGCACCCTGGCCCTGCCCTTTCTCGCCACTGCCCTGGTTGCCACCCTGTCGGGTCAGGAAGTCCTGGATTCGGCTCTGATCGGCAAGATCCGCGAAGAAGGCCTAAAGCGCTCTCAGGTGCCCCAGGCCCTCCATCAGCTCTGCGATGTCCATGGCCCCCGCCTCACCGCCTCGCCCACCTTTCTATCCGCCGCCCGGTGGGCCGCCCAGCAGATGACCGCCTGGGGGCTGGAAAAGGCCGCCCTGGAACCCTGGGACTTCGGCCGTCCCGGCTGGAGCAATGAACATTCCAGCGTGCACGCGCTGGCCCCCTTCCGGTCGCCGCTCCACGTCGAGGTTGTGGCCTGGACGCCTTCCACCCCTGGCACCGTGAAGGGTGAAGTCGTCCGCCTCGACCTGCCGGAGGAGCCCTTGCCGGAGGAGTTCGAGGCCGCCCTGAAGGCCCTGGAAGGCAAGGTGAAGGGCAAGATCATCTTTGTGGGCAACCCCAAGGAGCTGCCTGTGGTGCTCAGCCGCTATGCTCCGCGTTTGGATGAGACGGAACTGGCCAAGCGTTTCGATCCGGCTCAGCCCCCTGCGCCCCCCCGCCTCGCCCTGGACCGCGGCGCCCCCAAGCGCCCCGGCGCCCTGCGGGCCCGGGAGGTGGAGCGCCGGGTGGATGAGTTCCTGGTGGCCCAGAAGGCCCTGGCCCGCATTAACGACGCCGGCATGCGCAACGGCATGATCCGCGCCTTCCACAACCGCACGTACGATCCCACCAAGGCCTTGCCCACGGTGGTCATGCGCCGCGAGGACTACGGTCGGATCTGGCGGCTGATGGAGGACGGCAAGACCGCCACCCTGGCCTTGGATATCCGGAATACCTTCCATCCCAAGTCCACCCAGGGCTTCAACGTGGTGGCCGAGATCCCCGGCACCGAAAAACCCGAGGAAGTGGTGCTTCTGGGCGCCCATCTGGATTCCTGGCACACGGCCACCGGCGCCACCGACGACGGCGCCAGCTGCATCGCCATGATGGAGGCCACCCGCATCCTGAAGGCCGTGGGCGCCAAACCCAAGCGCACCATCCGAGTGGTGCTCTTCGACGCCGAGGAGCAGGGCCTCCTGGGCAGCCAGGCCTACGTGAAGGCCCACTTCGGCTCCGACCAGGCCCCCAAGCCTGAGTTCGACAAGCTCGTGGCCTTCTTCAACATGGATGGCGGCGCGGGCCAATTGCGCGGCCTCAGCATCTTCGGTCCCGCCGCCGCCAGCCAGGTGCTGCGCGAGCTGCTCGCCCCCTTCAAGGATCTGGGTGCGGTGGGTGCCATCCACAACAAGATGCGTCTGCCCAAGCCCGACTACGCCGATATCACCGTATTCAGCCACGCGGGCCTGCCCGCCATCGGCCTCACCCAGGACGGCCTCGAATACTTCGACTACACCTGGCACACCAGTGTGGACACTATCGAGCGCGTCCCAGTCCAGGACATCTCCCGCACCGCCACCATCATGGCCTCCGTGGCCTACCACCTGGCGAACCGAGCCGAGAAGCTACCCCGCTTCGGGAAGGCAGACCTGCCGCCGATCCCCGTGATGCCCGCGCCGACTCCAGAGAAGAAGAACTGAGGGCGGGTTTTTCGCGCCATCTCTGAGAAAAGGGGAACCACGGAGAGCACAGAGAAGAAGATCTGCGCCCTCGGTCAGTCTCTGCCATGAAAGGGGGGACCGCCTGCTCCCTGTGGTCGCGATGTCCCCCCTTTGACCCCCACGTGATGTCCAGGCAAAGCCCGGACATCACGTCTTTGCCCTCCGCGGTTCATCAGTGATGTCCTTCGTTGATCCGCAAGGTCCCGGGTAAGACCGCCCCTCACTTCACCAGGAACAGCCCCGCGGCGCCGCCCACGGTGAGCAGGGTTCCGGCCACGGCGCGCGGGGTGATGGGCTCGTGAAAGAAGATGCGGGAGAGGGGCAGCAGGAAAATGGGCACGATGGAGAGCAGCGTCGAGGCCGGTCCCATGGGGGCGTGGGCCAGGGCGTAGAGGGCGAGGAAGCCGCCGATCAGCGGCCCCAGGGCCGTGCCCACAAGGATCTGGGCCAGGGTGTGGCCGCGACTCCAGGCGCCGGATAGGCGGAACTGGCCCCGCAGCGCGAGGTAGACCAGGGAGCCCACCGCCCCGGCGGCGATGCGGACCACCAGCGCCGGGAAGGCACCCACGCCATCGGCCATCCCCTTGAAGGCCGTGAACTGGCCCAGGGATTGCCCCAGGGTCGCCCCCAGCGCCAGCACCAGTCCCCAGGTGCGGGAGCGCCCTGCGGGCGTTTCATCGGGCCCCTGCACCACCAGGGCGATCCCCGCCAGGGTCACGACCATGGCGCCGACCTTGGCCGCCGACAGGCTCTGGCCCAGGAAGGCCCAGGCCAGGGCGGCGCTGAGCACCGGCGCCAGGGTCTGGATCAGCATGCCCAGGTGCGGCCCGATCTCCACGAAGGATTCCAGGCCCAATCCATCGGCCACCGCGAAGCCCACGAGGCCCGAGAGCAGCAGCCAGAGCGTGCGCTCCAGCCCCAGCCCCGCGGGCCAGGGCGTGCCCAGGAAGAGCCAGTGCAGGATGAGCAGCAGCAGCGCCGCCAGCAGCAGGCGCACCGCATTGACGACCTGGGCGCCGATGCGCCGCGCGGCGAAGGTGAAGACCGTCACCGTGATGGCCCACAGGAAGGCCGCCCCCAGGGCCGCCGCCTTGCCCGTCATTGCCGCATCCATCGCCATCACAGTCCTTCACCAAAGAACACCGTTCCTCAAACCTTATCGGAATCTGAGTGGTGTGAATGCCCAGGGGCATCCCCAGAGGCCCTGACGCGTTGAGACCAAAATCACAGGTCGGAGGGCGCAACTAAACGGCGGATGCTGGCATAGGTAATACATCGATCCCATCCCCTGGAGGAAGCATGTCCTTTACCCTGCGCAGCCTCGGCTGCACCGCCGCCCTTCTCGTTTCCGGCGCTTCGGTCCTGGTCGCCTCAGAGGCTCCCCTGCCCCGGGTGGCCTACCAGTCCTTCACCCTCGCCAATGGCTTGCGGGTGATCGTCCACGAGGACCACAAGGCGCCCATCGTCGCCGTCAACCTGTGGTACCACGTGGGCTCCAAGAACGAGAAGGAGGGCAAGACCGGTTTCGCCCACCTGTTCGAACATCTCATGTTCAATGGCAGCGAAAACCACAACACCGACTATTTCAAGGTCATGGAGAAGTTGGGTGCCACGGACATGAACGGCACCACCAACAGCGATCGCACCAACTATTTCGAGAATGTGCCGACTTCCGCCCTGGATACCGCCCTGTGGATGGAATCCGACCGCATGGGGCACCTGCTGGGAGCCATCACCCAGCCCCGCCTGGATGAGCAGCGGGGCGTGGTGCAGAACGAAAAGCGCCAAGGCGAAAACCAGCCCTACGGCCAGGTGTACGACACCCTCACGAAGGGCACCTATCCCGTGGGTCATCCCTACTCCTGGACCGTCATCGGTTCCATGGACCACCTCAACGCCGCCAGCCTCCAGGACGTGAAGGACTGGTTCAAGACCTACTACGGCCCCAACAACGCCGTGCTGGTGCTGGCGGGGGACATCGACCTGAAGACCGCCAAGGAGAAGGCCGAACAATACTTCGGTTCCTTCCCTGCGAACGCCCCCATCAGCCGCCCCACGGCCTGGGTGCCCAAGATGACCGGCACCCGGCGCCACGTCATGCAGGATCGTGTGCCCCAGGCCATGCTGGCCATGGTCTGGAATACGCCCGAGCTGGTGTCCATCGACAATGACCGCCTGCAGATGCTGGGGGGAGTCCTCGGCGGCAGTCGCACCTCGCGCCTATACCGGCGACTGGTGGAGAAGGAGCAGTTGGCCACCCAGGCCAACGCCTATGCCTACGGCCAGGAGATCAGCGGCCAGTTCTCCGTCCGCGTCCTGGCGCGCCCCGGCGCAGACCTGGGCAAGATCGAGGCGATCGTGAAGGAGGAACTGGACCAGCTTCTCGCCCAGGGTCCCAGCGAGGATGAACTGAAGCGCCTGAAGTCCCGCTACTACGCGGGCTACGTGCGCAGCCTGGAACGCATCGGCGGTTTCGGGGGAAAGTCCGACATGCTGGCCTCGGGCTTAGTGCTGGCCGGGGATCCCGAATGGTCCCGCACCAGCCTCCAGCGCCGCCTGGATGCCAAGGCGGAGGATCTGAAGGGCGCCGGCCAGCGCTGGCTGACGGATGGGTGCTTCGTGCTCGAGGTGCATCCCTACAGTGAACTCAAGGCCTCTGCCAAGGACGTGGACCGCAGCAAGCCGCCCGTGCCCGGCGCGGCCCCGGCCCTGATCACGCCGGCCTTCCAGCGGGCCACCCTCACCAATGGACTCAAGGTGGTGCTGGCCGAGCGGAACGAAGCCCCGGTCGTGCAGTTCCGGATGGTCCTCGAAGGCGGCTCCACCGCCGATGCCCAGGCGCCCTCGGGCCCCGGCACGGCCTCTCTGGCCATGCGCATGCTGGACGAGGGCACCAAGACCCGCAGCAGCCGGGCCCTGCGGGAGCAACTGGAAACCCTGGGCGCCACCGTGGGTGCCGGGGCCTCCACCAATGACTTCCGGGTCTTCATGGGCGCCCTCAAGGCGAACCTGGAAGGTTCCATCGACCTCTTCGCCGACATGGTGATGAACCCCATCTTCCCCGCCGACGCCTTCGCCCGGGTGCAGAAGGAGCGCCTCGCTGGTATCGCCCAGGAGAAGAACAGCCCCGAAGCCACGGCCTACCGAGTGGCCGGGCCGATGTTGTTCGGCAAGGGCCACCCCTACGGCATGCCCCTGACCGGCACGGGCTACGAGGCCACGGTCTCCAAGATGAAGGCCGAGGATCTCCGCACCATGCATCAGGCCTGGTTCAAGCCCGGCAGCGCCACCCTCATCGTGGCCGGCAATGTCACCATGCCCGAACTCCTGCCCAAGCTCGAGAAGGCCTTCGGCACCTGGGCGAAGGGCAAGGCGCCCAAGGTGACCATTCCCAAGGTGGACAAACCGACGCAGACCACCATCTACCTGGTGGACAAGCCTGGGGCCATCCAGTCGGTGGTGAACATGGTCGCCCTCTCGCCTGCCCGGGACGAAAAGGACGAGCCCGCCGTCGAGGCCATGCAGGCCGTTCTCGGCGGGATGTTCACCTCCCGGGTGAACATGAACCTCCGCGAGGACAAGCACTGGACCTATGGCGGCTACACCCAGGTCTTCGGAACCAAGGTCGTGCGCGGCATGAATGCCGGAGCCTCCGTCCAGACCGACAAGACCAAGGAAACCATCCTGGAACTCGAAAAGGAGATGAAGGGCATCCTGGGCGAAAAGCCCGTGAGCGCCGAGGAACTGACTCTGGCCCAGAAGAACCTCACCCTCAGCCTGCCGGGCGGCTTCGAGACCTCGGCGGCCCTCTCGAGCGGAATCGAGGAAATCCTCACCTGGGGCCTGAAGGATGACTACTACCAGACCTATGTCGGTCGGGTGAACGCCCTGAAGGCCGAGGACCTAACGAAGGCCGCCCAAAAGATGATCCCTGCCAAGGGGCGCACCTACATCGTGGTCGGTGACCGCACCAAGGTCGAGAAAGAGCTGCGGGACCTGAAGATCGGGGAGGTCAAGCTGGTGGACGCCGACGGAAACCCCATCGCCGAGAAGTAGAACCAGGTGTGTTGAGACCCGAGGCGGAGGCCCATCGGCCTCCGCCTCGTTCCTAGATCGGGAGACCAGATGCCTGCCGACAGGCTAGAATCGGGCAAACATCGTCTCACGAGGCCTGTCATGCGACGAACCCTGCTGCTGCTCACACTCTCGCTCCTTCCCCTCTGCGCGGCGGACCGCGTGGCGGGACGGGCCTTCGCCACCCGCTCGGAGGTGGTAGCCCAGCACGGCATGGCCTGCACGAGTCAGCCCCTGGCCACCCAGGTGGCCCTGGACATCCTCAAGAAGGGCGGCACGGCGGTGGATGCGGCCATTGCGGCGAACGCGGCGCTGGGGCTCATGGAGCCCACGGGCTCGGGCATGGGCGGCGATCTCTTTGCCATTGTCTGGGATGCGAAGACCAAGAAACTCCATGGCCTCAACGCCAGCGGCCGCTCGCCGAAAAGCCTGCCCCTGGCCCACTTTCAGAGGCTCGGCCTCAAGCTCATCCCCTCCCACGGCCCCCTGCCCGTGTCGGTGCCGGGCTGCGTGGATGGCTGGTTCGAGCTGCACGGCAAGTTCGGCAAGCTGCCCATGGCCGAGGTGCTGGCCCCGGCCACCCGATACGCCCGGGAAGGTTTCCCCGTCTCCGATGTGATCGCCTACTACTGGAACCGCAGCATCCCGGCCCTCGGCAAGTACCCGGGTTTCCTGGAGACCTTCACGGTGGACGGAAAGCGCGCGCCGCGCCACGGCGAGATCTTCCGCAATCCTCGCCTGGCCAATACCTTCGACCTTCTCGCCAAGGGCGGTCGGGATGCCTTCTACAAGGGCGAGATCGCCCGCCGCATCGACGCCTACATGAAGACCCAGGGCGGCTTCCTGAGCCTTGACGATCTGGCCGCCCATCGCAGCGAATGGGTGGAGCCGATGTCCACCAACTATCGGGGCTACGACGTGTGGGAGCTGCCCCCCAACGGTCAGGGCATCGCGGCCCTGCAGATGCTCAACATTCTCGAAGGCTACGACTTCTCCAAGATCCCCTTCGGCAGTGCGCGCCACGCCCACCTCTTTACCGAAGCCAAGAAGCTGGTCTTCGAGGACCGCGCCAAATTCTACGCCGACCCCGAATTCGCCCAGGTACCCGTGAAATGGCTGCTGTCCAAGGAATACGCCGCCCAGCGCCGGGCCCTCATCAGCGACATCCGCGCCGCCCGACGCCTGGAGGCCGGCCATCCGCCCCTGAAGGAAGGCGACACCATCTACCTGACAGTGGCCGACCGGGACGGCAACATGGTGAGCCTGATCCAGAGCAATTACCGGGGCATGGGTAGCGGCATGACGCCGGGTGATCTGGGCTTCTGCCTCCAGGATCGGGGCGAGATGTTCACCCTGGAAGAAGGCCAGGCCAACACCTACGCCCCGGGCAAGCGCCCCTTCCACACCATCATCCCCGCCTTCATTACCAAGGATGGCCAGCCCTTCCTCAGCTTCGGGGTCATGGGCGGCGAGTTCCAGCCCATGGGTCACGTGCAGATCGTGATGAACCTGGTGGACTTCGCCATGAACACCCAGGAGGCGGGCGACGCCCCCCGCATGGCCCATGACGGGTCGCCCGAACCCACGGGCGAGGCAGGCAAATTGCCGGGCACGATCCAACTGGAGAGTGGCTTCCCCGTCGAGACTATCCAGAAGCTCATGGAAATGGGCCACGGAGTCGGCTGGCTGCACGGCGGCTACGGCGGCTATCAGGCCATCCGCTGGGATCCGAAGCAGAAGGTCTACTACGGCGCCAGCGAGAGCCGCAAGGATGGTCAGGCCGCAGGCTATTGATTTCATTAAACCCCTCAACCGCTGTACCCGGAGACACTCCATGCTTCGCACCCGCACCCTTCTCATAGCCGGAACCGCCCTGGTGGCGGCCGCCCCCGTCCTTCACGCCCAAGGCGCCCTCGCCTTCCAGAAACCCCACAAGGCGATCCTCGATGTCTTCGATGTGGAGAATCCGCCCCAGCCGATGATGGACGCGAATACCCGCACCCTGGCGCTGCTCAAGCGCCCGGCCTTCCTCGCCCTGGAGGATCTCGCCCAGCCGGAATTGCGTCTCGCGGGCCTGCGCATCAATCCCCGCACCCACAACGCCTCCCGCACCCGCCCCTTCTCGGGCTTCACGCTGCAGGATCTGGCCAGCGGCAAGGGCATTCCCGTGAGCGGGCTACCGGAAAAACTCAGCCTCGAATATCCCTCCTTCTCACCCACGGGGGCCCATTTCGCCTTCGTCGAGATGCAACCCCAGGGCATGGCCCTCTGGACCGTAGAAGTGGCGACGGGCCAGGCCAAGCGCCTCAGCGAAGCCCCCTTGAGCGCGACCATGGGTCGCCCCTATGTGTGGGCATCCGATGGCAAGAGTCTCTATGTGCGGATCCGGACCAGCAGTGCCCCGTACGCCGAGAGTCAGGCCCTGCCCCTAGGCCCCGCCGTGCAGGATGCCGCGGGCGTGAAGGCCCCGGCCCGCACCTTTCAGGATCTCCTGCGCAATCCTGCGGACGAGGCCCGCTTCGCCTTCTATGCCACCAGCGCCGTGCAGCGCATCGATCTCCAGGGCAAGGCCACGGCCATTCTGCCTCCGGCGATCTATCGCGGCCTTCAGCCCGCACCCGGCGGGGGGTTCCTGATGGTCACAGAGGTGCTCAAGCCCTTCTCCTATCAGTTCCCCCTGGATCGCTTCCCCTACCGGGTGCACGTGGTGGACGGCAATGGACAGTCCGTGGCGACTCTGGCGGAAAAGCCCCTGCAGGACAAGATCCCCGTGGATTTCGACGCCTGCGAGGCGGGCCGCCGCCACTTTTCCTGGCGCGATGATCAGCCCGCCACGGCGGTGTGGGCCGAGGCCCTGGACGGCGGCGACCCGGCCAAGGATGTGCCGATGCGGGATGCCGCGTACCAGCTCACAGCGCCCTTCAAGGCCGAGCCCCAGAAACTCTGCACCGTCCAGTACCGCTTCGCGGGCCTGACCTGGGGCGATGCAAAGCTGGCCGTGGCCAAGGATTTCTGGTGGAAGACTCGGCGCACCCGCACCTACCGCGTGGATCCCACCACCGCCGAGGCAAAGGTCCTCTTCGACCATTCCAGCGAGGATGTCTACGCCGATCCCGGCGATTTCGTAACGGTCCCCAACGCCTTCCAGCGTCAGGTGCTGAGGCTAAGCGCGGACCGCAAGCGGCTCTTCCTCTCCGGCGAAGGGTGCAGCCCCGAGGGCAACCGCCCCTTCCTGGATGCCTTCGAGCTGGCTTCAGGCAAGCCCCAGCGCCTGTGGCGGGCCGAGGGCAAGGACACCTTCGAGGCCATCCTGCGGGTGCTGGACCCCGAAAAGGGCAAGCTCCTCACGATGATCGAAGGCCCCAAGACCTTTCCCAACCTGCACCTCCGCACCTTCGGCAAGAAGGCCGCGTTGCAGGCCGTCACGCGCATCGAGAACCCCTTCAAGGCCCTGGAGGGCGTCCGCAAGGAGATCATCAAGTACAAGCGGGAGGACGGCGTCGAACTCAGCGCCACCCTGCTGCTGCCCCCGGGCTATGACGCCGCCCGGGATGGTCGCCTGCCCGTGCTGATGGACGCCTACCCCACGGAATTCAAGGATGCGAAGACCGCCGGTCAGCTCCGGGAATCGCCCCACCAGTTCTCCCGGCCCTACTGGGGTTCCCCGCTCTACTGGACCCTGCGCGGCTATGCGGTGCTCGACAACACCCAGTTCCCCATCGTGGGCCAGGGCAAGGCCGAGCCCAACGACACCTACATCGAACAACTGGTGGCCAACGCCAAGGCCGCCATCCAGGAAGTGGATCGCCTCGGAGTCGGTGATCCCAAGCGGGTGGCCTGCGTGGGCCATTCCTACGGCGCCTTCATGGTGGCCAACCTGCTGGCCCATTCGGATCTCTTCGCCGCGGGCATCGCCCGCAGTGGCGCCTACAACCGCACCCTGACACCCTTCGGCTTCCAGGCGGAGGAGCGCACCTACTGGCAGGCGCCCCAGGTCTATCACCGCATGTCGCCCTTCGACTACGCGGACAAGATCAAGACGCCCCTGCTCATGATCCACGGCGACGCCGACAACAACCCCGGCACCTTCACCCTGCAGAGTGAACGCCTCTTCCAGGCGGTGAAGGGGCTGGGCGGCAAGGCCCGCCTGGTGCTGCTCCCCCTGGAAAGCCACGGCTACGCCGCCCGGGAGAACCTGCTGCACATGCTCTGGGAGCAGGACACCTGGCTGGAGAAGTATGTGAAGGGGGCGAAGAAGTAGGTCGGACCAAGACGCGAAAAGGACCCGGCGCTTGCCGGGTCCTTTTCGTTAAGTGCTGAGATCTACTTCTTCCGCTGTTCCATGCGGGCGACGATCTTCTCCATTTCATCCACGTAGCCCCCAAAAGCCTGGAAGGCCTTGCTCACGGCTTCGGGCTTGCTCAGATCCACCCCAGCCTTCTTGAGGGTTTCCAGGGGGAAGTCGCTGCCACCCGCCTTCAGGAAGGTGAGGTAGCGATCCCGGGCGGGGGCGCCTTCCTTCAGCACCGCGTCGGAGATCGCCATGGAGGCGATCACGCCGGTGGCGTACTGGTAGACGTAGAAGTTGTAGTAGAAGTGGGGGATGAGGCTCCACTCGCTCTGGATGTAGTCCTCCACCTTCACCACGCCCTGGTTGTGGCCGTAATACAGGCGCGTGAGTTCGAGGTACTTGGCGTTGAGGAAATCCGGAGTCAGGGTCTTGCCCTGCTCCACGGCCTCGTGGATCGCCAGCTCGAAATCCGCGAACAGAGTCTGGCGGTAGAGCGTACCGCGCAGGCCCTCCAGATAGTTGTCCAGCAGGAAGAGCTTGAGGGCGTCGTCCTTCTCCTGGCCCAGCAGGCGGTGCATGAGCATGTTCTCGTTGAAGGTGCTGGCGATTTCCGCCAGGAAGATGGGGTACTGGGCCATGGGCGCGGGCTGAGTCTTGTCCGAGAGCCAGCTGTGCATGGCGTGGCCCAGTTCGTGGGCCAGGGTGCTCACCTGCTGGAAGGAGCCGTCGTAGTTCATCTTCACGTAGGGATGCACGCCCGATACCCCCGAGCTGTAGGCGCCGGACTGCTTGTCCAGGTTGGGGTAGATATCGATCCAACGGTCATCGAAGGCGCGGCGGATGGCCTTGCCGTAGTCCTCGCCCAGGGGCGCCACCGCATCCACCACGAGCCTGCGGCCCTCATCATAGGGATAGCGGCGCTCCACGGAGGCCACGGCGGAGGCATAGATATCGCCGTAGCGGAATTCCGGCAGGCCCAGCATCCGCTGACGGAGCTTGAGCAGGCGGTGCATGGGCGTCAGGTTGGCGCGGGTGGCCTGAATGAGATTGCGATAGACCGAAGTGTCGATGGCGTTGCCGAAGAGGGCCGCGTCCAGGCAGCTCTCGTGCTTGCGGATCCTGGCGTTGAAGAGATCCCGCTTGACGTTGCCATCCAGAAGGGCGGCGAAGGTGTTTTCAAAACGCTTCTGATTGGCGAAGAAGGTTTCCATCACCTTGCGGCGGTCCTCCACTACCTTGGAGGCCCGCAGGCGCTGGAAGGTAGCTTGGTTGAGCAACGCCTTGCTGCCATCGGCCAGAGTCACTTCAGGCTTGGGGAGATCCACGTTGTTCAGCAGGCCCGAGGCTTTGGCGGCCGTGCCCCCGAAGAGACCCGTCATGGAGGCGACGCGCTGCTCTGCCTCGGGCAGGATGTGCTTCTGCATCCGCAGGGTGTCTTCCAGCTGCTTTCGATAAGGCCGCAGGCGAGGCTCGGCATGGACGTATGTCGCGACCTTCTCAGGCCCGAGCTCGAGAATATCGGCGCCCATGAAGGCCAGCTTGGAGCCGAAGCCCACCATGAACATCTGCACCTCGCCGCCCAGCTTCTGGAAGCGAGCATCCCGCAAGTCCATGTCGCCCTGCAGGCTGACATAGGCCCTGACTCGGCCGCCCCGCAGGGTGATCTCGGTGAGGCGCTCCAGCAGCGCCGCCATGGCCTGGGGAGAATCCGTCCATCCCTTGACCATGGGCTCCACGGTGCCGGTCAGCGCCTTCACCGCGTCGAACTCCGCCCGCCAGGCGGCCTCATTGGGAAAGAGATCCTGGATGTTCCAGGTATAGGCCTCCGGCACCTGGGCCCGAGGGGTCTGCGAGTAGTCGGGCACCGCGACCTTGGGCGCCTGGGCCACGAGGGCGAAGGGAATCGCCAGGACGAGGAGGGAGGCATTCAATCTCATGGGAACTCCAGGGAGAGAAGTGACGGTCAGGAGCGAACATACCTAGTTTAACGATGCCCAAGGATCGCAGCACGGATAATCGCGGAGGCACTCCCAGAGGCAGGCTAATAGATCCAGCTCAGCCCACAGCCGGTCTCCTTGGCGAGTTTTTCCGCCAGATCGGGATCGAAGCGCAACCGGAATTCCGCCGCGGGCTTGACCCGGGCAATGACGCCATCCTTGCTCCGGTATTCGAAGGTGAGGGGCAGATTGCCGTGATGGAGACGCAGGATGGGCAGCAGGTTGCCGGGGTATTCCCCGGCCGGGAGTTTCACCACGGCGCCCGTGAAACCGCGGCCCTGGAAATCCTCCAGGGGCTCCATGGCCGCCACGAAGAGCTTGAGCACCGTCTGGTCCTCTTCCTCCTCGCCCTCGATGCCGCTTCCGTTGCCATTGCTGGTGACAGTCTCGACCTTCAGTTCCCCCGTCACCCGCAGCAGGGCGTCGGGCAGCGCCAGGTGGCTGAACACTTCGTAGGGCCGTGAGCGTTTCTTGGTGATGGGATCGAAGCGCGAGGAGTACATCAGGGCCTCGATCTTGTCCGTGAGGTCCTCCAGTTGCAGGATGGCCCAGGGCTCGCCCTTCTGGTTGGTCTTGAAGGCCACGGTGCTGACCATCACGCCCAACGAGACTTCATCCTTGTCCTTGATCTTGCCGCTGGCCACCAGCTCCTTCAGCGCCGTGATGCCGCCGATGGTGTGTACCTTCACCGCATCGATGAACTCCTCCAGGGGATGACCGGAAACATAGAGCCCTAGCGCTTCCCGTTCGTTCTTCAGGCGCTCCTTGCGACTCCAGGGTTCCACATCCTCGGGCAGGCTCCAGTTGTCCGCGAGGCTCGCCATCTCCGCCTCGTCAAAGAGGGAAGTCATGCCGAGATCCGCATCGCCACCGGCGGAGGCGTTCTGGATGGCCGAGGGCAGTCCCTCCAGCAGCGCCGCGCGATTGGGTTCCAGGGAATCGAAGGCTCCGGCCTTGATGAGGCATTCCCACACCTTGCGGTTGGCCTTCTGGAGATCCGTGCTCTTGAGGGTGTGGAAGAAATCCTTGAAGCGGCCCTCGGCCTTGCGGGCCACCAGGATGGCCTCCAACGCGGCCTCCCCAAGGCCCTTGATGGCCGCCAGTCCGAAGCGGATCTGGTTGGGGCCGGTGATGGTGAAGTCCAGCCGCGACTCGTTGATGTCGGGCCCCAGCACCTGCAGGCCGATCTCCTTGCAGTTCTGGATGTACTTCACCACGTCATCGGTGCGCTGACTCTTGGTGCTCAGCAGGCCCGCCATGAACTCCGTGCGGTAGTTGGCCTTCAGGTAGCCCGTCTCGTAGGCCACCATGGCGTAGGCGGCGCTGTGGCTCTTGTTGAAGCCGTAGCCCGCGAAGAACTCGATGAGGTCGAAGAGCTCCGAGACCTTGGCCTTGTCGTAGCCTCGTGTCACGCCCTGGGCGATGAACTTGTCCTTCTCCTTGGCCATCTTGGCCTTGTCCTTCTTGCCCATGGCCCGGCGCAGCATATCGGCTTCGCCCAGGCTGTACCCCGCGATGAGCGACGCGATCTGCATCACCTGCTCCTGGTACAGGATCACGCCGTAGGTGGGCGCCAGGATGGGTTCCAGGTCCGGGAACATGTAGACCACGGGCTTGCGGCCATGGCGACAATCCACGTACGTATCGCCCATGCCCGCCCCCAGCGGCCCCGGGCGGAACAGTGCGTTGAGGGCGATGAGATCGTCGAAGCGGTCCGGCTGCAACTTACGCAGCAGGCCCTTCATGCCGCCAGATTCGAACTGGAACACGCCGTCGGTATCCCCGGCGGAGAATAGATCGAAGGTCTTCTTGTCGTCAAAGCCGCGGATGCTGAGCATGTCCAGGGGTTTGCCCTGGGTCTCGGCGATGTAGCCCTGGGTCTTGGCGATCTGGGTGAGGGTTTCCAGGCCCAGGAAGTCCATCTTCAGCAGGCCCGCCCGCTCCGCCTCCACCATGGTGTACTGCACCATCACCTTGTCGTCGCGGTCCTTGGCCAGGGGCGCGAAGGTGGTGAGATCGTCCGGGGCGATGATGACCCCCGCCGCGTGAACGCCGGTGTTGCGGGCGAGGCCCTCCAGCCGCGCGGAGATATCCACCACCTCCCGGACATCGGGCTCGCGCTCGTACCGCTCCCGCAGCTTGTCGCTCTGCTCCAGCGCCATGGCCACGCTCATGGGCTGGCCCGGTACCGCGGGCACCAGCTTGGTGAGCTCGTTGGACCAGGCGAAATCCTTCTCGTAGACCCGCGCCACATCCTTGAGCACGGCCTTGGTCTTGAGCTGGTTGATGGTGATGATGTTGCTGACGCGGTCCTTGCCGTATTTTTCGGTGACGTAGTCGATGACCTTCTGGCGGCCATCCCGGCAGAAGTCGATGTCCACGTCGGGCATGGACACGCGCTCGGGATTGAGGAACCGCTCAAAGAGCAGGTCGTACTGCATGGGATCGATGTCCGTGATCATCAGGGACCAGGCCACGATGCTGCCCGCCGCCGAGCCGCGACCCGGCCCCACGGGCACACCCATCTCCCGGGCCTTGGCGATGAAGTCCCACACCAGCAGAAAGTAGCCGGGATAGCCCATCTTGAGGATGGTCTCCAGCTCGAATTCCAGACGCTCACGGTATTTCGTCTCGGCATGCTTGAGGCGGTTCTGGTCCCAGAGGGGGCGGCATTCCAGCACCCGCTTCTCGAACCACTCCCGGCTCACATGGACGAAGTAGCTCTCCAGCGTATGCCCCTCGGGCACCGGAAACTGTGGCGTGATGGGCTTACGCGTGATGGGAAAAAGATCGATCTTGCTGGCGATCTCGAGCGTGCGCTCCAGCACCTCGGGATTCTGGCCGAAGGCCTTGGCCATTTCCTCCGGCGTCTTGACGAAGAACTGGTCGGTGGAGAAGCGCATGCGCCGCTGGGCGCTCTTCAGCGTCTTGGTGCCGATGCAGAGCAGCGTATCGTGGAGATCCGCATCCTCGTGATTGAGGTAGTGGGCATCGTTAGTGGCCACGAGAGGAATGCCCGTGCGCCGGGACAACTCGTACTGGGAGGGGATGATCATCCGCTCCGCCTCGAAGCCCTGATCCTGGATCTCCAAGTAGAAGTCCTCGCCGAACATGTCGCGGTACTCGCAGGCGATGCGCTCGGCAGCGTCGATGTTGCCCGCCAGCAGCCGCGCCTGCACTTCGCCACCCAGACACGCCGTGAGGGCGATGAGCCCCTCGCTGTGTTCCCGCAGCAGGGCCTTGTCCACCCGAGGCTTGTAATAGAAGCCCTCGGTGAAGCCCTTGGAGACCAGCTTCGACAGGTTGGAGAAGCCCTTGGGATTCTTCGCCAGCAGCACCAGGTGATAGCCTGCGTCCCTCTGCCCGGAGGGATCCACGCAGTCCTCCATGCCCTCCGCATTGGAGGCCGCGTTGTCGATCTTTCGATCGAAGCGCGAGCGGGGCGCCACATAGACCTCGCAGCCCAGGATGGGCTTCACCGCCCAGTTGCCTTCGGCGTCTGCGGTCTTCTCGCAGGCATCGAAGAGCTTCATCATCCCGAACATGTTGCCGTGGTCCGTCACCGCCACCGACGGCATCCCCGTGGCCCGGCACTTCTTGACCAGATCCGGAATGCGCGTCATCCCGTCGAGCAGTGAATTTTCAGTGTGCAGGTGGAGATGGACGAAGCTCATGCCGCCATTGTCCCAAGGATCTGGCCCCTTGGGTAAGGGTTCGCCAAGCCTGAGAGTTGCACCTGATGTGCGCAATTCATGCCTATACCAGAGATCTTTGTTCACGGGAATGGAATAAATTCATCCCTTCTGGATTCCTCGCCGATCAGTGCTGACGGTTGGGAAAATTCCATCCCCACCCACTCAAGGGGGAAGATATGGACGCCAGATTCATCGTCCTCACGTTGTCGGTGCTCGCTCCGTCCTTGTCGGCGGCCGATCTGCCCGCGGCCCTCCAGGCCAAGTTCGTCAAGCTCATCGCTGCCAGCGGAGGCGCCAGTGCGGTTGCATGCAAGGATGCCGCCATGGCCGGCGAGATCAAGCAGGCCGGTTTCGGGGTCGACGGGGGATCCAAGGTGGCCTATGCCGCGTCAGAAGGCGATCTCGCAGCCTTCAAGGGCAAGCTCATCATCGTCCCCAAGCTCGAATGGCTGCCCAAAGGCGGAGCCATTGCCATCATCGAGGAGGGGGGCAAGCCGGCCATCTACCTCCACATGGGCAACATCGCGTCCAGCGGCGTGCCCCTCGCGGATTCAATTCTAAAGATCGGAAAGAAACTCTAGCCGCGTTGAAACGACGGAAGGGGTGACGCAGGCCGCGTCGCCCCCTCTGTCCTTTGGGAAAAGCCTGCTCAGAGACCGCCTGATTGCGGGGCTTGCGATCGGGGTTCGGGCATCCGCAGAAGTGCCAACTGAATCACCTCGTCCATGTGGCTGACGAGGTGGATGCGCATCTGCTCCCGGACCTCGGCGGGGACTTCCTCCAGGTGGCGGGCGTTCTCGGCGGGGATCAGCGCGGCCTTGCAGCCTAGGCGATGGGCGGCGAGGAGCTTCTCCTTGAGGCCGCCGATGGGCAGCACCATGCCCCGCAGGGTGAGTTCCCCGGTCATGGCCAGATCACTGCGCACGGGGATGCCCGTAAGCGCGGAGATGAGGGCCGTGGCCAGGGTGATGCCCGCGCTGGGGCCGTCCTTGGGAATGGCGCCCTCGGGCACATGCACGTGGAGATCCAGCTTCTCCAGAAAATCCGGGGCGAGGCCCAGCCGCTCGGCCCGCGCCCGCACGAAGCTCAGGGCGATCTGGGCGCTCTCCTGCATCACTTCGCCCAGCTTGCCCGTGAGTTTCAGATTACCCTTGCCCGGCAGCGTGGCCGCCTCGATGGTGAGCAGATCCCCGCCGGTGGAAGTCCAGGCCAGGCCGTTCACGACCCCGGGGAGCGCCTGTTCATCGGGGCGCGTCTCCAGGAACTTTTCCGGGCCGATGAGCTTGGGCAGCCGTTCTGACGTGACGAGTGCCTTGAATGCCTCCCCCGCCAGATCGCCCTTTTCGGGTTGGAGGCTGTGGCGGGCCAGCTTGCGCAGCACGCCGCTGATCTCCCGTTCGAGCTGGCGAACGCCGGCCTCCTTGGTGTAGGCCTGAATCATTTTCTCCAGGGCCGTGTCCCGGAAGGCGATTTCCAGATCCTTCATGCCGTGCCGCTCCAAGGCCTTGGGCACCAGATGCCGCTGGGCGATGGCGAGCTTCTCCTTCAGGGTGTAGCCCGACAATTCGATGACCTCCAGGCGGTCTTCCAGGGCCTGGGGGATGGCATGGCGCACGTTGGCCGTGCATAGGAAGAGCACCTGGCTGAGGTCGTAGCCCAGGTCCAGGTAGTGGTCCTGGAAGGCCTGGTTCTGCTCAGGATCCAGCACCTCCAGCAGCGCCGAAGCGGGATCGCCCCGCCAATCGGAGGCCATCTTGTCGAGCTCATCCAGCAGCATGAGGGGATTGCGCACCCCGGACTTCTTCATCAGCGAGATGATGCGCCCCGGCATGGAACCGATGTACGTGCGGCGATGGCCGCGGATCTCCGCCTCGTCCCGCACGCCCCCCAGGGAGAAGCGCACGAAGGGGCGATTCAAGGCCCGGGCGATGCTGCGGGCGAGGGACGTCTTGCCGACGCCCGGAGGCCCGACAAGGCAGAGGATGGGACCGCGGAGAGACGCGTCTCCCCCCGCATCCTTCAGGCGCCGCATGACCGCGAGGTACTCCAGGATGCGCGCCTTCACCTTCTCGAGGCCCGCATGGTCCTCCTCGAGGATGCGTTCCGCCTCATCCAGATCCAGGTGCTCATCCGCCAGCTTCTGCCAGGGCAGCGCCAGCAGCCAGTCGATGTAGGTGCGACTCACCGTACTCTCGGCGCTCTGGGGCGGCATCGCTTCCAACCGCTCCAGCTCTTCGAGGGCCTTCTTCTCGCCCTCTTCGCTCATGCGAGCCTCGAGGATCTGGGCCTTGAGGCGGCCGAATTCATCCTTCTCGTCCCTCTTGCCCATTTCCTGCTGGAGCACCCGCATCTTTTCGCTGAGCACGTACTGCTTGTGGTCCTCGTCCAGGCGCTGACGGGTCTTTTCCTCCAGCACCCGATCCACGGAGTGACGGGCGGCGTCGACCTCCAGCAGCTTGAGGATGGCCTGGAGTCGGGGTTCGAGCTCAAGCTGCTCGAGCACGCCCTGCTTCTCCCGCACCTCCGAGGGCAGGAGCGCCGCCACCGTATCGATGGCTTGGCCCAGGGGAAGCTCCCGGATCTGGTCGAGGGTCATGAGCCGCGAGGCATCGGGATTGCGCCCGAGGAATTGTTCCACCGCCTCGTGGAAGGTGGGCTGCAGGGCTTCTTCGCCCCCCAGCGCCGCGGGTTCACTGAGGATGTGTACCTCCGCCTGGATCACATCCCCTTCGTCTGCGTAGTGTTCCAGCCTCACGCGAGCAATGCCCTTCACGCCGACCTTGTAGTAGTCCTTGGGCAACGCGATGAGGGATTCCACCAGGGCCAGCGTGCCCGTGGGATAGAGGCTCTCCAGCTTGGGTTCATCCTCCTTGGCATCCCTCTGGGTCACCATCACCAGGTGGTCCCCCTGCTTGATGGCCAGTTCCAGCGTGCGCACGGAGCCCTTGCGCCCCACCACAAAGGGCACCCGCGCACCGGGAAAGAGCACCATGTCGCGGATGGGAATGGCAGGAAGGGTCAGGGTCTTCGGGGTGTCCAAGGGGGTTCTCCAGAACTCCGATTCTAGCGGTAAGGAGCCATGCCGCAGGCTAGGCTTGATTCATGCTGCGGCCCCTGGTCCCGACCCTCTTGTTCGCCATTGGAACCTGCGTCTCAGCCCAGGACCTCTGGGCCCCGATTCAACAGGCGGTGGCGGCCGAACGTACACCTGACGCTTTCATACTGGTAGCCACCGGAGTCCCCCTTAAATTCTCCTGGTACGGCGAGCATCCCCTGGGCGCGGCCCACGGTCGGGAACTCCGCCTTCTCTCCCTCGAAAAGGGCCAGGCCGGAGAATCCCTGTCGCTCATCATGCAGGGGCCAGGCTGGGCCCTCTTCGATCCCCAGGGCAATCGGATCGGCGAAGGTAACGGGGCTCCAACGCCCGACAAGGTGCAAGAACTCATGAAGGGAGCGGGATGGCGGCCCCTCCGTGAAGGCCTGGAAGCACACCTCCGTCTGCACCCCGAGGACGGTCAAGGCTGGCTGGAACTGGCGCACGATCTGGCGACCCAGGCCAGGAACGCAGCCCTGGTAGACAGTCCCAGCGCGAACCTGAAGGCGAGGCTCAGTCAGGAATTGCAGCCATGCCTGGAAAGGCTGATGAAGATACCCGACTCCGCGGCGACCTGGCGAGAACCCAGGCCACAACCCTTCGCCCCCATGCTGGCCTCGATCTACATCGCCCGTCTCAATCAGGAGCCTGGCATGGAGGAGGTCCTTCAGCGGCTCCAGGCCACCATCCCCTTACTGCTAAGCCAAGATCCAGACACCAGGGCTCTCTGGATCACTACCTACTTTTTGAGCACCCAGGCGGATCCGATGCTCGGAATGAAGATCCGGAAGGATCTTCTCGCGGCGCTCGACCCCTTGCCTGGTCATCCCTGGCCACCGATCTTCCTGGCGGATTATCTCGTTGGATTTTTCCAGGCCCCAGAGGAGACCTTTCGCATTGCCGGCATGGCCCTGGCCCGCAACCTCGAACCTAGAATGGTGGCCAAGCTCGGCCGAACTCAGGTGGTGCAGTCCTTGGGTGCCTGGGGCGCAGTCCAACTCCAGTGCCTGCTCCTGCAGCGCAAGTCGGAGGAGGCAGGTGCCCTCATTGCCTCACTGCGAATCCAATCGGGCAAGGGTTGGCCGCGAGTTTCGGCCCAGTTGGGAGAGGCCATCAGCGAAGTCCTCGGCCAAAGGGATGACGAAAAGGAGAAAGAGGAGCAACGACTCGTCCCCAGGGAGCAGGAAGCCAAGCTCCGCCAGATCCTGCGGGAGCCTCCTCCTGCCGAGCCTCAAGCTCCGGAACCAACAACCCTGCGCCTGGTCCTTCTGGATGGCGCCTCGAATGCCATCGATTGGGGAAAACTCCAGATCCACCCCCTGCTCAGCCCCTGGGGTCCCAATGAACTGAGCTGGCAGCCACTCACGAAGGCCGAATCCTCCAGACTCCGTGAAAGGCATGACTGGCCCAAGGGGCAGCGTTGGCTATTGTTGCAAAGAGATCAGGTGCTGGCCTCGGGCCCGGGCGTGCCAACAGTGAATGCGATCGAGGCCGCTCTGCGCGGCCAGGGTGCCCCGGAGCTGGAAGTTCTGGGGGCCTTCATCAAGGCCCATCCCGAACGCCTGGACGCCCGCCGCGCGAGATTGGCCATGGTGCGCCCTCGCCTGCCCAATCCTAGCCTCGAGAAGCTCTTCCTTGAGGATCTGGAGAGCTCCGGGGAGCCCATCGGCCCCCTTCCCTTCGAGCCGAACCCTGTCCTCTGGGCCCCGGTCGCCCGTCGCGTGGGCCTGCGAGTGGCGGAGCAACTCCGGCACTGGCCCTTCAGCTCCTCGGCGTGGGCCTCCTATGCAAGCTGGTCCAGACACGATGCCCGACTCCAGAGGCCTGCCGCACTCCTTTCGGATCTGGAAATTTGGCCTCGCCAGTTGGGCCAGCGCCTCCCGGGCCCGCTGCCCGTCGCCGCCTCGAGGGCCGTGGTGGAGGTGCTCCGCACCCAGGGGCGCTTCGAGGAGCTGGATGCCTGGATGGAGGCACTCTGGGACAAAGGCATGGAAACATGGATGACCCAATGGGCTGCCCTTCCCGCCCTCGGCAGGCGTCAGCAGAGTGGCCCCCTTGATCGAGTGGCGCCAGAGGTGGGACAGATGATCTCTGCCTGGGGTGAGGCCCTATCAAAACAGGGGAAGAAGCCCAGGCTGGCGGCTCTCGGACAGCGACTGGAAGCCCTGCGTCCCGGCCTCTCGGCTCTGCTTTCCGGCCCGCAGAACTGAGCCTAGACCAGCAACCGATAGAGCACCGGCACCAGCTCCTCGTAGGAATCCCGCCGGTCATGGACATGGATGGCCTGGAGCTCCTCGGCCACGGCAGGGACGCTGGCATCCCGGCGGTCCGCCACCAGGATGATGGGGGTGTCCAGCAGGAGTTCGTGCTTGTGCAGGGACTCCAGGATCATCTGCCCGAAGTGTCCCCCGACCTTCACATCAAGCAGCAGCAGGTCGAAGCGGGTGGCGGCAGCCAGATGCTTGGCCTCCAGAAAGGAACTGGCCACCTGCACGTGTCGGAAATCGTCCTGGCGCAAATGTTCTGCCAGGGCCGCGCCGCCCTCCGGGTTCGCGGAGAGGATGAGGATTCTCCGGCTGGCCTTGCGGAGGCGCATGGCGGGCGTGGACGGGGGCCGGAGGGGCTTGGCCTGGGCGGGGGCGATGGGAGCCGGTGCCTGGACCACCTCCGGTGCCTTGGCGGGGGCGAGCACTTGCACGGGCGCCCCCAGGCGATCCCCGAGGTCGGTCTTCCGCTTCTTCTTGGGGAAGGCTTGGCCAAAGGTGGTGGGAAAACGCCGGGCCAAGATCCGCTCGATGTTCTTCTGATCGCTGGATTCCAAACCTTCCAGCTGAAAACCCACGGTATCGCCCTCCTTCCCGGGAATCACATGGGCCACCCGGGCCCGACAGTGGATGTCCGGTGTGAAGGGCAGGCCCTTGATGCAGACGGCTTCGAAGGCCTCGCCCCGCTTCAGTTCGCGGGACTCATCCCCCGGACAACTCAGGTCGTCCACGACGATCCGCACCCCCTGCAGGCTGAGATCCAGGAGCCTACCTGAAAGGATTCTTCCTAGGATGAAGGTCTCGGCCAGGCGCTCGATGCCGAAGAACTGGATGCCGTCCGAGGGCTGGAATGCCGCACGAAAGCGCTCGCGCCGTTCACCCTGGGTGACGCTGGCGGGAATCCGAAAGACGCCCGTGGACACCACCTGAGTAGGCGCATTGAAGCGGCGAGCCTCCAAAAAAAAGGAGAGGAACAGCTGCTGGCCTTCCGCTAAAGGCGGCGTGGTGGTCGTGAGGAACGTATTCCCCGAGATGCGCTCGAGGGTGGTCTCAAAGGGCGGCGCATCGGACTGGGGGAGCCAAAGCTGGACCGGCGTCTTGAGCAGGACGAGTTCGTCCAGATACGCACGGATGGTTTCCCCATCTCTCAGTTCCGGCTTCAGACCAAGATTCGACACGATCTGTTATCCCAGGAATTGGGCCGAATGGGGAACGGAAAGGGTTCAGCCCGCCGCGGAAATGGGCAGGCTGGGCAGTCCCAGCACCTGTTCCACCCGCTCGCGCGCCACCCGCAGGGAACCGCGGCCCTTGCGCTCCTCGCTGGGCATATCGAACATGGGTTCCAGCAGGATCAGCTCGAGCATGGAACGCAGACCTCGGGCGCCCAACTTGCGCACCATGGCCTGCTCGGCGATGGCATCCAGCGCCCCGGCCTCGAAGGTGAGGTCGATCTCATCCATGTCGAAGAGCTTGGTGAACTGCTTGGTGACGGCGTTCTTGGGTTCCGTGAGGATGCGCACCAGGGATTCGCGGTCCAGGGGATCCAGCGTGGCCACTACGGGCATGCGGCCCACCAGTTCGGGGATGAGGCCGAACTTGATGATGTCCTCGGGCTCCACATGCTTGAGGAAGGCTTCCTTGCTCATCTTGGAGGTCACCTTGGCGCCGAAGCCCACGGCCTTGGCCCGGACCCGCTGCTTGATAATCTCGTCGATGCCCACGAAGGCGCCGCCGCAGATGAAGAGGATGTTGGAGGTATCCACCTGGATGAACTCCTGGTGGGGATGCTTGCGGCCGCCCTGGGGGGGGACATTGGCCACGGTGCCCTCGATGAGCTTGAGGAGGGCCTGCTGCACGCCCTCACCCGAAACGTCCCGGGTGATGCTGGGGTTCTCGCTCTTGCGGCCAATCTTGTCGATCTCGTCGATGAAGACGATGCCCCGCTGGGCCCGCTCCACATCGTAGTTGGCCACCTGGAGCAGCTTGGTAAGGATGTTCTCCACATCCTCGCCCACGTACCCCGCCTCGGTGAGCGTAGTGGCATCCGCCATGGCCAGGGGCACATCCAGGAAGCGCGCCAGGGTCTGGGCCAACAGGGTCTTGCCGGTGCCCGTGGGGCCGACCAGCAGGATGTTGCTCTTGGCGAGCTCGATCTCGTTGCCCGCAGAACCAAGGCCCTTCTTGGGCACCAGGATGCGCTTGTAGTGGTTGTACACCGCCACGGCGAGGCGTTTCTTGGCCGACTCCTGGCCGATCACATAGTCATCCAGGAAGGCCTTGATCTCCTTGGGTCGGGCGAGCTTGGGCGTATGGGTTCCCGCCGCGCGGCCCTGGCGGCTCATGCGGAGCTGCAACTGTCCTGCTTCGACACATTCATTGCAGATGTATGCCGCGGGGCCCGCCAGAAGCTGCTCCACCTCGTGCGGCGCCTTGCCGCAGAAGGAGCACTTCTGGTCCTTCTTGGTCTGCTTTGTACTCATCTTGGCGTCCCCCGGGGAGCCCATCCCGAAATGAAAGTCTACTGCTGGTGGATCGTGACCAAGGTCAGGACTTCGAAGCGCTTGGTCCCTGCGGGGATGCGGATCTTGACCTCGTCCCCCTCCTTCAGCCCAACCAGCGCCGACCCGATGGGGCTGCTGATGCTGAGGTACTCGGCATTGGCATCCAGTTCCTCGGGGAGCACCAATTTGTAGGTGACTTCCTTTTCCGAATCAAGATCCAGCAGGGTGATGCGGCTGCCGTAGGCGGCCTTGTCCTTGGGCAGGCGCCCCACATCCAGACTGGCGATCTCGGAGATCCGCTTTTCCATGGCCACCAGCTTGGTCTGGAACATATCCCGCTTGGACAGCGCCTGCTCATATTCCGCGTTCTCGGACAGATCCCCCTGGGAGGCTGCGGCGGCGATTTCCTTGGGGATCTCCTCCAGAAGCATGTGTTTCAGGACCTTGTACTCAGCTTCAAGCTTGACGAGAACGTGCTTCGGCATGGATGGTTCCGTGTCTGGGGCCTTGGGCCGGGGACAAAAAAAAGGTGCGCCTCGGAGGGCGAGGCGCGGATGGACAATCCTAGCAGCTTTCCCAGGAAGGGCTATCAAACAGGATAACAAAAACTATATCAAATATTTAGATACACAGCGATCCCAGCCCTAGACCTCGGTTTTGGGTGGAAGGAGGACCCATTCCGGACATTCATTCGGCAATCCCCACCGAGACCGCCGTGGGCGCCAGCAGGCGCACCAGATCAGTCGGTGCGAGCCCCACCAGGAACCCCCGGGAACCGCCGTTGAGATAGATCCGCTCCAGGGCCAGGATGGAGTCCTCCACGTAGATGGGCATGGGTTTCTTGGTGCCGAAGGGGCTGGTGCCGCCCACCAGGTAGCCCGAATGGCGGTTGGCCACTTCCGGTTTGCAGATATGGATGGCCTTGGCGCCCACCTGCCGGGCCAGGGCCTTGGTGCTGACCTCCCGGTCCCCATGCATGAGCACCACCAGGGGCTTGCCCGTCTCATCCTCCATGATCAGGGTCTTCACCACCGCATGTTCATCCACCCCCAACTCCTGGGCAGAGACCCGGGTGCCGCCGTGTTCCTCGTAGCGATAGAGGTGCTCGGTGAAGGGAACCTTCTGGGCCTTCAAGAGGCGAACGGCGGGAGTCGAGGGCGCCTTGCTCATGGGAAACCTCCCTGGGACATTGGTCATAACACATCCTCCAGCATGGGACAGCCCCTCCAAGGGGAATAGGATCTAGGAACAAGGACCCAAAACCATGAACCCCAGTCCCCCCCGCAGACTCCTCCGCTTCGCGCGGCGCAAGACCGTTCGCCTTCTGGAAACCCAGGTCGAGCTGGGGGACATCCAGCGGGGCATCGAGCAGACGATCGAGAAGACCATCGACCGCACCCTGGACTTGATGCCCCTGGATTCCAGGCTCCTCATGAAGCACGGCAACCGCAGTCAGCGGATCAATCGCCAGCTGGCCTGGTCCCTGGCCTTTGTGGCGGGAGCCGTGAATGCCGGGGGCTTCCTGGCGGTCCACCGCTACACCTCCCATGTGAGTGGGGCCGTGTCCATGGCCGCAGACGAACTCACCCTGGGCAGCAAGGTGGCGGGGCTCGCGGCCCTCAGCATCGTGGCCTGCTTCGCGGCAGGGGCCTTCTGCGCCTCCATGCTCATCAGCTTCGGACGGCGCCACCGCTTCCGCAGCCACTATGCCCTGAGCCTCGTCATCGAGGCCGCCCTGCTGATGGTCTTCGGGATGATGGGATATCAGCTTCAACATGTGCAGCACTTCTACCTGCCCGTAACGGTGGTGCTGCTGGCCTTCATCATGGGCATGCACAATTCGGTGGTGACCACCATCTCCGCCGCCGAGGTGCGCACCACTCACATGACCGGCATCGTCACGGACATCGGCCTGGAGCTAGGGCGCCTCCTGTACTTCAACCGGGACCGGAACCGGAAGATGAAGGTCATCCTCGCCAACCGCAACAAGCTCAAGCTGCACGGGCTCATCCTGGTCTCGTTCTTCGGCGGTGGCCTGGTGGGCGCCCTCAGCTTCAAGCACATCGGCTTCAAGATGACGGTCCCCCTGGCGGCCTTCCTATTCTTCCTCGCCCTGCGGCCCATCATGCATGATCTTCGGGTGCGGACCCGCCTCCTGCGCCAGCCGGGGAACCTGGAATGACCTTCCAGGTTCTCTACCTGCTCGCCCTCCTCCTCGCGGGTCTTTCGGGGGTGCCAGGCATTGTGGGGCGAGATCCCGATGGAAGGGGCGCGGCGCGCCTGCTGGGACTCTCAGGGCTCTGCGGTCTAGCCGTGGCCACCGCCACGCTGTTTGGCGGTCACACCTGGGAACTGCATGTGGCCTGGTCCCTGCCAGGGGCCAGCTTCGCCCTGCGGGCCGAGGCCCTGGGGGCGCTCTTTCTCGTGCCCGTCTCCATCGTCCCGCCTCTGCTCGCCCACTACGGCACGGCCTACTGGATGGACCGCGACCAGGAGAGTGGGCCCCGATTGCGCCTCTGCTTCGGCCTCGCCACCGCTTCCATCGCCCTGCTCTGCTTTGCCGCCAATGGCGTGCTCTTCCTGGTGGCCTGGGAGATCATGGCCATCACCTGCTTCCTCATGGTGGCCTCCGAGGATCGGGATCCTGTGGTGCGGGAGGCCAGTTGGGTCTACCTGGTGGCCGCCCACACGGGGAACCTGTGCCTCTTCGCCGCCTTCGCCCTGCTGGCCTCGGCCCGGGGCACCTTCGATCTGGGGCCCGTGGCACCCGGCTGGGCCTCGGGCCCGGCAGGCACAGCGGCCTTCCTGCTCTTCCTGGCGGGGTTCAGCTTCAAGACGGGCCTCATGCCCCTGCACGTCTGGTTGCCCGTGGCCCACGCCGCCGCCCCCAGCCATGTGAGCGCCTTCCTCTCGGGCCTCATCACCAAGATGGGCATCCTGGGTCTGGCCCGGATCGTGGCCTGGATCCCGGATCCACCCCTCTGGTGGGGCGGAACGCTCCTCGGCCTCGGCGCCGTCTCCGCCGTGCTGGGGCTGGCCTTCGCCCTCGCCCAGAAGGATCTCAAGCGGGCCCTGGCCTACAGCACCATCGAGAACGTGGGGCTCATCACCCTCGGCCTGGGCCTCGCCATCGCAGGCAAGGCCACGGGCAACGATGCGCTCCTCCTGCTGGCGGGAGGTGGGGCCCTGCTCCACGTGGTCAACCACGCCTTCTTCAAGCCGCTGCTCTTCCTGGGTGCGGGCTCAGTGCACCACGCCACGGGCACCCGGAACCTGGACCGCCTGGGTGGACTGCTCAAGGCCATGCCCTGGACCGGTGGCCTGTTCCTGCTGGGCGCGGCGGCCATCGCGGGTCTGCCGCCCTTCAATGGCTTCGTCAGTGAGTGGCTGATGTACCTGGGCGCCTTTCAATCCCTGGGGGGATGGGCCTGGGGGGCGGTGGCGATCCTCGCCCTGGCGCTGGCGGGAGGCCTTGCCCTGGCAGCCTTCGCGCGGCTCTTCGGCATCGGCTTCCTGGGTGAGCCCCGCAGTCCCGAGGCCCTCCATGCTCACGAATCCCCCCGCCCCATGCTGGATGCCATGAAGGCCCTGGGGGCGCTGTGCATCCTCATCGGGCTGGCGCCCCTCGCGGTCCTCCCCGCCCTGCAACGGGTGGCAGCCGCCCTGGGCTCCAATCGACCCCTGCCACCCCTCGGCCGACACGCGCCTTTGGGGATGCTTTCGGTGCTTGCGGGAATGGGCCTGGTCTTCGCGTGGGTGGCGTGGCAGCGCATTCGGCGCACCGCCTCGCGGGAAGTGGGCACCTGGGACTGCGGTTATGCGGCCCCCACGGCCCGCATCCAGTACACGGCCTCCTCCTTCAGCCAGATCCTGAACGAGTCCTTCCAGTGGGCGCTCTGGCCCATCCGCCATCTGCCCCGGATCCGCGGCCTGTTCCCTGGGCATTCCCATTTCCACCAGGACATCCCGGATCCGGTCCTCGAGCGTGGCCTCAACCCGGCCTTTCATTTCTCGGCCTGGCTCCTGGGCTGGCTGCGGGTGCTGCAATCCGGCCACCTGCCCATCTATCTCCTGTACGTGGCGCTCACCCTCGTCGCCCTGCTGGCCTGGTCGCTCACATGATCCGGACCCTTCTGTTCACCACCCTGCTCGGCCTAGCCCACCTGGCGGCTGCCCTGCTGCTTTCGCCCCTCCTCCTCGGCCTCATCACCAAGACCAAGGCCCTCATCGCCGGGCGCAAGGGTCCGCCGGTGCTGCAGCTCTACCGGGATCTCGCCAAGCTCTGGCGCAAGGATCAGGTCCGCAGTCGCACCACGACCTATGTATTTCTGGCGGGGCCCGTGGCCGCCCTGGCGATGCCCGCGGTCGCGGCGCTGCTCCTGCCCATGGGTTCTGGCCGAGCGCCCCTGGGGTTCACGGGGGATCTCATCGCCTTCGCCTACCTGCTGGCCATGGCCCGGTTCCTCTTGGTGCTTTCGGCCCTGGACACCGGCTCGAGCTTCGAGGGCATGGGCGCGGCCCGGGAAGTCGCCTATTCCGCCCTGGCGGAACCCGCCCTCTTCCTGGGACTGGCGGCCCTCGCGACCCTCACGTCATCCCTTTCCCTGGGCCTTTCCCTGGGCCCCATGCTCAGCGCTGCCGGGCAGGGCTGGGGCGTGGCCAGCGGTCCTCTTACCCTGGTGTTGGCAGCCTGGGCGCTGGTCTTCCTGGTGGAGGGCAGCCGCATCCCCTTCGACGATCCCGACACGCACCTGGAGCTCACGATGATCCACGAAGTGATGGTGCTGGATCACTCCGGCCCGCCCTTGGGGCTGCTGCTGTACGGGGCCAGCGTGAAGCTGTTCGTCCTGGGCACGCTGCTGGTGAAGCTCTGCCTGCCCACCACCGGGCGCTGGTGGCTGGACTGGCCCCTCTTCTTCGCTGGCCTGGGCCTCCTGGCGGTGGCGGTGGGTCTGGTGGAATCCACCATGGCCCGCCTGCGACTCAACCGGGTGCCCCAGTTGCTGATGGTGGCCATGCTCTGCGGCGCCTTCGCCTTCCTGATGCTGCTCCTGCAACCGGTGCTGAAATGACCATCAACCTGCTGCTCGCCGCGACCATGCTGCTCAACTTCATGCTGGTGGCCACGGGCCGGGTGAACAAGGCCATCCAGCTGGCGGCCATCCAGGGGTCCGTGCTGGCCCTGATCCTGCTCCTGATGCACGATCACTGGCCCTTCCACGTGATGCTGATGGCCATCTCCACGGTGGCCATCAAGAGCGCGGTGATCCCGATCCTGCTCTCCCGCGCCCAGGCCCGCCTCAAGGTGGCCCAGGAACCGCCCCCGTACATCGGCTACACCCTATCCATTCTCCTGAGCGCCTTCGGCACCGGGCTCGCGTTCCTGCTGGCCCGGAAACTGCCGCTGCAGGCCGGGGTGCTGGGCACCCTGTTCGTTCCCGCCTCGCTCACCACGCTGTTCACGGGCTTCCTGATCATGACCACGCGGCGTCGCGCCCTCATGCAGGTGGTGGGCTACCTGGTGCTGGAAAATGGTGTCTACCTCTTTTCCCTGCTGCTGGTGAAGAACATGCCCCTGCTGGTGGAAACCGGTGTGCTGCTGGATCTCGTGGTCGGCATCTTCGTGATGGGGATCGTGATCAACCACATCCAGCAGGCCTTCGATACCCAGGACACCCATCGCCTGGCCCATTTAAGGGACTGAGCGATGATCCTGGCCCTCATCAACCTCCCCCTGCTTGGCGCCTTGCTGGTCTGGTTCATGAAGCCGGGCATTCGCCGAGCCCGGGTGCTGCCGGTCATCGGTGCCCTGCACCTCGCCCTGGTCATCCTCGCGTTGACCACCTCGTACCGCCTGAAGCCCGAGGCCTGGTTTCGCCTGGATCCCCTGGGCGGCTGGTTCCTGCTGGTGGTGAGCCTGCTCTTCCTGATCTGCGCCTTCTACGCCCCGGCCTACCTGGCCCTGCGCCCCGAACGGGACTACGCCGTGTTCGGTGTGTGCATGCTGGGCTTCCTCGCCATGGCGAGCCTCACGGCGGCCTCCCGCCATCCCGGCGTGCTCTGGGTGGGCATGGAGGCCATGACCCTCGTCACGACACCCCTCATCTACTACAACCACAACAAGCGTAGCCTCGAGGCCACCTGGAAGTTCCTGATCATCGGGTCTGTGGGCCTGGCCCTGGCGCTGCTGGGGACCTTCTTCATCGCCTACGCGGCGGATCTCGGCGGCATCGGCGAACCCCTCTACTTCGACCGCCTGATCGCCCAGGGCGCCGGCCTGCCCGCCAACTGGGTGAAGGCGGGCTTCGTGCTGATCCTGGTGGGCTACGGCACCAAGATGGGCCTGGCCCCCCTCCACACCTGGAAGCCCGACGCCTACGGGGAAACGCCCGGGATCGTCGGCACCATCCTGGCGGGGGGCGTCACCAGCTGCGCCTTCCTCGCCCTGACCCGCATGTACTCCGTGGTCGCTGCCGCCGGTCAGGGGGAATTCGCCCGCAACCTCCTGGTGCTGATGGGCCTGCTGAGCATGGTCTGGGCCCTGGTCTTCATGATCCGCCAGAACGATCTGCGCCGCCTGCTGGCCTATTCCAGCGTGGAGCACGTGGGCATCCTGGCCTTCGGCCTGGGCATCGGGGGCGCGGCGACCCGCTTCGCCCTCCTCCACGTAGGCGCCAACGCGCTGGTGAAGATCGTGCTCTTCCTGGTCTCGGGCAACATCGTGCGGTCCTACTCCAGTCATGGCGTGAGCGAGATCTCCGGGGCCATGCGCCGGGTTCCCGTCTCGGGGTGGCTCTTCCTCCTGGGCTTCGTGGCCATCACCTGCTCGCCGCCCTTCGCGCCCTTCGTGGCCATCTTCGGCATCAGCACCTCGGCCATCCAGGGCGGGCATCCCGTGGCGGGGGCCCTGTTCCTTATCCTGCTGGCGGGCCTCTTCATGGCCATGGGCAGCGTGGTGCTGCCGGTGCTGTTCGGGGTGCCCAGCCCCAAGCGCACGCGAACACCTTACCGGGATACCTTTGGCACCACGGCGCCGGTGGCGACCGCCCTGCTGTTGGCCCTCATCCTCGGCCTGTGGCTGCCCAAGCCCTTGGAGGGCCTGCTCTCCCGAGCCGCTGCTCTCGCGGAGGGGAAGCCATGAGCGTCCCTGTCACCCTGGGCAACGGCGAGGCCCTCGCCCTCGCCTCGATCCCACTCCTGGATTTCCCCAGCTTCCGCAAGGCCCTCCTCCATGCCGTCTCCCAGGGAAGACGCCTTGCCTGTCTCTGCGCGGATCCAACGCGGACGGGCTACGCCGTTCTGGCCGATGACGCGGCCCACGATTTCCAGCTCCTGCGCACGACCTTCCCACACCCCAGCTTCCGCGCCCTGACCCCGGAATGCCATCAGGCCCACCTCTTCGAACGGGAGATCGCCGAGCAATGGGATCTGGTGCCCGAAGGCCATCCCTGGCCCAAGCCCGTGCGGTTCCATGGCGCCTGGACCGAGGGCCAAGAGCCGCGTGATCTCCCTCCCGGTGTGATGGACTACTACCGGGTCGAGGGGGAGGAGATCCACGAGGTCGCGGTGGGGCCCGTGCACGCAGGCGTCATCGAGCCGGGCCACTTCCGGTTCCAGTGCCACGGCGAACGGGTCTTCCATCTCGAGATCGCCCTGGGCTACCAGCACCGGGGCCTGGAACGCGCCCTAGAAGGCGGGCCCCACAAGCTCACGGGCAAGATGCTGGAGACGGCGGCAGGGGATACCACCATTGGTCATGGCTGGGCCAGCGCCCTGGCCCTGGAGGCCCTCTCTGACGCGCGAATCCCGGCCCGGGCCCAACCGATCCGCGTTCTTGCCCTGGAGCTGGAGCGCCTGGCCAACCACATCGGGGATCTGGGCGCCCTGTCCGGGGATGTGGGCTTCCTGCCCACGGCCTCCTATTGCGGAAGGCTGCGGGGTGATGCCCTCAACATGACCGCCCAGCTCTGTGGCAGCCGCCTGGGCCGGGATCTCCTCCAGCCGGGTGGCGTTCGCTTCGACCTGGACCCTGCCCGCATGGCGGACCTGCTCGTCCGACTGGAAGCCCTTGTGAGAGATACCACCAGCGCCGTGGATCTGCTCTTCGCCACGCCTTCCGCGCTGGCCCGCTTTGAAGGCACCGGTCGGCTGGATCGTCATCTGGCTGAAGAGCTGGGCCTGGTGGGCCCGCCCGCCCGAGCCTGCGGCCTGGCGCGGGATGCGAGGGCCGCCTTCCCCATCGGCCCCTACGCAAACATGGACTTTCATCCCGCCGTTGAATCCCTGGGTGATGTGGCCGCGCGGGCCCGCCTGCGCTGGGCCGAGATCCAGGCCAGCTTCGGCCTCGTGCGCGAAGCCCTGGAGAACCTCGCGGCGCTCCCCACCGGCCCCGTGGCGATCCCCTGCGGTCCGCTGGCGCCCGATCATCTGGCCTTGGGAGTGGTGGAGGGATGGCGGGGCGAGATCCTGCACCTCGCCATCACCGATGACCAGGGGCGCCTGCGCCGGTACAAGGTCGTAGATCCCTCCTTCCACAACTGGATGGGCTTGGCCCTGGCCATGCGCGGCGAGGAGATCAGCGACTTCCCCCTGTGCAACAAGAGCTTCAATCTCTCCTACTGCGGGTTCGATCTCTGATGCTGAAAATCCTCCTCGCCCGCCTCCGCCAGGGCTACCGCACCAACCGCTACCCTGCGGTAACGCCCCCGCTTCCGGATCGAATGCGGGGACTGCCGACCCTGGAGGCGGCCCATTGCCTGGAGGGCTGCCGGGCCTGCGCGGAAGACTGCCCCACCGATGCCATCGTGTTGCACCCCACCGCCCAAATTGATCTCGGGAAATGCCTGTTCTGCACGGTCTGCACGGACATCTGTCCCACCGGCGCCGTTCACTTCGGGCAGGAGCACCGGCTGGCCACCCGCACCCGGGAGGCCCTGGTCCTGGACTCCACGGAGACCTTCCGGCTCGCCGAGGCCCTCAGCGCCAAGGCCCTGGCGATCTTTGGGCGCTCCCTGAAGCTGCGGGTCGTCAGTGCCGGCGGCTGCAATGGCTGCGAAGTGGATGTGAACGTACTCTCCACCATCGCCTGGGATCTGGGCCGCTTCGGCATCCAGGTGGTGGCCAGCCCCCGCCATGCGGATGCCGTGGTGGTCTGCGGCCCCATCACTCGGAACATGGAACTCGCATTGCGCAAGACGTTGGATGCCACCCCCGATCCCAAGCTGGTGATCGCGGTGGGTGCCTGCGCCATCAGCGGCGGCCCCTACCTCCACCAGATCGAACAGCTTGGCGGCTGTGATGGCGCCGGTATCCCCGTGGATCTCTACATCCCCGGCTGTCCGCCGCACCCGCTCACGATCCTGGATGGCCTGCTGCGGCTGCTGGACAAGGTCTAGCGCGCCGAAGTCCCTGGCCTTTCCGGGAACCGGCTCTTCAGGTCGCTCCAGAGCCACCATCCCGCCAGAAGACTAAGGGTGGCCAGCACCGCCCCGCCCACGAGGCAGCCCAGGAGAAGCTTGCGCTTCTGGGCGGGAGAGAATCCCCCGGAGGTGGGCATGGGGAAGGGCGCAGTGGTGGTCGGGGCAATGAGGGGCGTCGAGGGCTGTCGCAGAGGAAGACCACAGCCTGGACAGAAGGCCGCGCCGCCGGGCAGGGGTTTCTCGCAGCGGGGACAGATGCAGACGGCCTCGGAGGTTCGGCGGTCCCCAGCGCCACGGAAGCCGCCCACCCGGATCATCTGGGAGCCCATCTGGATCTGGTCACCTTCCTTGATCACGGCCCGGCCATCCACTCGCTTGTGGTTCAGCCAGGTGCCGTTGGTGGAGCCCAGATCCTCCACCACCCAGAAGGCGCCATCCTTGCGGATGACCGCGTGATGGGTCGAGACACTGACATCCTTCAGGGGCACCACATTGTCGGAGGCGCGCCCGAAGGTGGTGGGATCCAGCAGGGGAACCTGGGTGGCTCCGATGGTCTCGAGGATGAGAAAGGGCAATCCGCTCATCGTGTTGTCCCGGGCGCACACACCTCGGCGGGGCCACCAAAGCCTTGAACCCGAGATGGAAAGGGAACCCGCATGGAGCTCTCCACGTAGAAGAAGGGGCCGCGACCAACATCAATACCGCATTCCATGCTTTCCAGAACAGCCTTTTTGAGTGCAAGGCCTCTCTATGAGCGGGGTCTTCGTGTTAGAGTCTTCAATTCAACCACCTCTAGGGGGGTTCCCGTGGCGATCTTTGAGGGCCAGCTTCGTGTGGACAAGGGCGATCGGTTCGCCTTCGTGGCCGCGCGTTTCAACGAATTCATCGTGGATCGCCTGGTAGGCGGTGCCACGGATTGCATCCTCCGACACGGAGGCACCGAGGCCCAGATCGATATCCTCAAGGTGCCCGGCAGCTTCGAACTGCCGCAGATCGCGCGCCATGCGGCCAAGTCCGGCAAGTACGCCGGGGTGATCGTGCTGGGCGCGGTCATCCGAGGCGGCACCCCGCACTTTGACATGATCGCCGCCGAGGTCACCAAGGGCACCGCCCAGGTGGGCCTGGAGACGGGCGTTCCTGTGGTCTTTGGCGTGCTCACCACGGACACGGTGGAGCAGGCCATCGAGCGGGCCGGAACCAAGATGGGCAACAAAGGCTGGGAATCCGCGCAGTCCCTGATCGAGATGGTCGATCTCCTGCGCGGCCTGAAGACTGGAAAGGGTGTCAAGTAATGGGAGTACGCCGCAGGGGGCGCGAATACGCCCTCCAGATGCTTTACGCAATGGATGTCACGGGCTATCAGCCCGATGAGGTCTTTGCGGGCTTCAATGCCATCCAGGACCTGAACCGGGACGCCTTCTACTACGCAAGGCGCCTGGTGGACGGTGTGCATGGCCATCTCGAGGAGATCGACCAGGTCCTCACCCGCTTCGCCGAGCACTGGAAGGTGCATCGCATGGCCGCCGTGGACCGCAACCTCCTGCGCCTGGGCATCTATGAGCTGATGTTTCTGAAGGAGATCCCCTTCCCGATCATCATCAACGAGGCCCTGGAGATCGTGAAGGAATTCAGCGACGCGGAAGGCACTCAGTTCGTGAACGGCATCCTGGATGCCGCCAGCCACGAGTACCGCCCCGACGAAGTCGGTCCCCGCAAGGGCGCCCGAAAGGCCGTGGTGGAAGCTCCTGTTCCGGATTCTGAACCGGCCGAGTGACTTCTGACAGCGTGTTGAGCTGCCGGGCTAGACTGTTTTCCTTACTGCCTGAGTCCGTTTGCTCTGTTCAATCATTGCCTTTGCGCCTGGCGTCCCGAGATCCAGCCGATATGACCTCAGCCACGATCAAGTTGTTTCTGCCTCAAGGGGATGCAAAGCGCCTTCGCGTTGGTGAGGTTTCAAACTGGACAGGCAAGGCCCTTGCCGCACCAAGAACCGAGCTTGATGATCTACTGGCTCGCGAGGAACTCGATAGCGCAGGTGTCTACTTTCTCCTAGGAACAAACCCTGACACAGGGAATCCGCAGGCGTACATAGGCGAGGCGGAAGTCATTCGAGACCGCTTGAAGCAGCACAAGGCCAAAGCACTCGAGTTTTGGAATTCGATTGTCATCTTTGTAAGCAAAGACGAGAACCTCACCAAGGCCCACGTCCGATTCCTGGAGAACCGGCTTTGGCAAGAATCCAAGATTGCCGGTCGGTATGAACTCGAAAACGTCAATGGCAGCAACCCAAAGCTCCCGGAGTCAGATCGAGAAGACATGGAAGTCTTCTTGTCCAGAATCAAACAGGTATTGCCAGTGCTTGGATCCGACCTGCTCACGCCTATCGCCGGATCAGCCAAACCCTCGAAGTCACAGCCCAACCTCGTGTGCAAGATAAAGTCCGCTGTTGCGCAAGGCCGCCGAACCGAGGCTGGGTTCGTCGTATTCAAGGATTCCACCGCCGTATTGGTCCTGCGTCCATCTGCAGAGAATCAGCACCCCTTCGTTGTTGCCCTGCGTCAGAAACTCATACAGAACGGAACTCTAATCAAAAAAGACGGCGTCTACGTCTTCTCCCAAAATGTCGAATTTTCGAGCCCCAGCGCAGCCGCTGCGGTCATTCATGGGGGCGGCGCCAATGGGCTCACGGCATGGCGAGATACCACAGGCAGAACGCTGAAAGAATTGGAAGAAGCCTAGGCCCTGCGCAACCGTATGTGCGGCAGCGCACCAAACCTGGGCCTTATTTCAATCTGGACGGTGTGAGGTAGACTGTTTCTCTTGCCGCCTTAGCTCAGTTGGTAGAGCACCGCACTTGTAATGCGAAGGTCGTTGGTTCGATTCCGACAGGCGGCTCCAATGCCTTCCGATTCGACAGCCACCTCCGCGCCCGGGGCCGCCCTGCCTGGGAAGGGCTCTGACTCCCGGTCACTGCTCCATTCCGTGGGCATCGTCACACTGATGACCCTCATCTCCAGAGTGACTGGCGTCGCGGTACAGATGACCCTCAGTGCGGTGCTCGGGGCGACCCGCATGGGCGATGCCTACCAGGTGGCCTGGCGCCTGCCCAACATGCTGCGACGCTTCACCGCAGAAGGCACCATGACGGCGGCCTTCCTTCCTACCCTGACGGAGGTGGAGGCCCGCGATGGCGAGGCCGGGGCCATCACCTTCGTTTCTGATTTCATGGGCAGCCTGGCCTGGGTGCTGGGTGTGCTGTGCCTGATCGGCATCCTCTTCATGGCGCCCATCATCGGCCTCCAGATGCTCGGCAAGCTGGCGCCCGGACAGGCACTGCTGGAGCAGCTCCGGGTCTTCGTCGTCGTCCTCACGGGCAAGGCCAGCTTTCCGCCGGATGTCGCCCTGGCGGAGGGCATCGCGCGACTCATGTTTCCCTACCTCGTGCTGGTGAGCCTCACGGCCTGCATGGCGGCGGTGCTGAACCTCAGGAACCGCTTCGCCCTGGCCGCCTCCATGAGCACCTTCGGGAATCTCGCCTTCCTGAGCGCCAGTTGGGCCTGCCTAAAGCTCGGACCTGCGCGCTGGCACAACCCGGAGCAGGCCGCCTACATCTTTGCCTGCGCCGTGCTGCTGGGGGGCCTCGTGCAGTTCCTGGTGCTCGTGCCCTCTTTTCGTCGGTTCCACTTTCACCTGGGCTTCCGCCTGCACCTGAAAAACCCCGATGTGCGTACCGCCCTCAGGCGCATGGGACCCGGTCTCCTGGCCGGAGGCACCCACCCCATAAACGTGCTGGTGAGCACGAGCCTCGCCAGCCAATTGGGCTACGGGGCGCAGGTGGTACTCAACAACTCGAACATGCTGGGGGAGCTGGTGCTGGGCCTTTTCGCCATGAGCTTCGCCACCGTCAGTCTGCCTGCCATGAGCCGCCAGGCGGCGGAGGGCGACCTCACGGGCCTGCGGAGCAACCTCAGCACCGCCCTGCGGGGCACGGCCTTCCTCGCCATTCCCGCCGCGGTGGGCCTTGCGGTGCTGGCCCATCCCATCGCGGCCTTTCTCTTCCAGCGCGGACGCTTCACCCCGGAAAGCGTGAACTGGCTGGCCGCCACCCTGCCCTATCAGGCCCTCGGCATCCTGTTCATCGCCACGGTGCGCATCTCCAATCAGGCCCTCAATGCCCTGAAGGACTACCGCAGCCCAGCCCAGGCCGCCGTGCTGCAGCTGAGCTGCAACATCGTGTTCTCGCTAGTGCTGATGAAGCCCCTGGGCACCGGGGGCATGGCCTTGGCCAACAGCCTCGCCGCTCTGGTGGGCCTGGTCTTCCTGGAATGGCGCCTGCGGCGCGCCCTGGGGCAGCTCCCCTACCGGGCGGTGCTTTCGGGCTGGGGCCTCTTCACCCTGGGCGCCGCTGGGATGGGCCTCCTGGCCTACTTCGGCGGGCGCCTCGTGGATGTCTTCACCTACCACGGCTTCCGCGGCACCGGCCTGCGCCTCTTCCCCCTCATGGCCGTGGCGTCGCTGGGCTATTTCGCCCTGGTCAAGGTGCTCCGCGTGAAGGAAGCCGAGGAGCTTACGGCTCTGATCCGTCGAAAGCTGGGGATGGCGAAACGAAGCTAGGCTTTGGCTTCTCCAAAGGCCACCACCCGATTCCGCCCTCGGCGCTTGGCTTCGTAGAGGGCCACGTCCGCCGCCTTGATGAGCGCTTCGCCGTCCTCCACGCCGGGGCCCAGGGTGGCGACGCCGATGCTGAGGCTTCCCTTCCAGATTCCCGCACCGGCGGCCACGTCCATGGCCGCAACGGAGGCTCGGGCGCGCTCGGCCACCAGGTACGCGGCTTCGGCGTCGCTGCGTGGGCAGAGCACCAGGAACTCGTCCCCACCCATGCGGCACACCACATCGGTGGCCCGGAAGAGCTGCTTCAGGGTGGCCCCCAGCGTCCGGATCACCGCATCCCCGGCGTCGTGGCCGTAGGTGTCGTTGACCGTCTTGAAGCCGTCCGCGTCCATGGCCACCAGGGAAAGGGGCTCGGCATGCCGCCGGGCGCTGCTCAGTTCCGCGCCCAACCGACCCATGGCATAGCGGCGGTTGAAGAGGCCCGTCAGCTGATCGGTCATGGCCAGGGTCTCCAACCGCCCGTTGGCCTCAGCCAGATCCCGGGTGCGTTCCGCTACCTTGGCCTCCAGGGAGCGGTTCATCTCGAAGAGCTGGAGATTTCGCTGGGACACGATCTCGAACAGGATGTTCAGCGACTTCAACAGGGGCGAGCACGCGATTTCCCCCTGGATCTGGATGGCTGCATAGGCCTCCGAAGGGGTGGCCCCATTGCGGATCGCGGCCATCTGGTGGGCCATGGACTGGTCCAGGTTGAGGATGTGATAGGACAGCCAGTAGGTAAGAAATTTCAAAAGATCCCTGGCCCCCTCCAACGATTGTTCCTTGCCCTGCCGAATGCGCTTCACCTCCATCAGGAAGCCCTCGTGCTCCCGATGATGAGCCTCCAGGTGACGAGGATCGAGCCCCGCGTCCTCCATCAGCTGACCCTCTTCCTGGAAGTGGTAGCGGGTGTAGGCCGCCAGCTCATCGAAAAGGGGCTCCATTTCGGGGGAGGGAAACGCCGCCCCCTTCTCGATGAGATCACTGAGCTGGTTGATGAGTGCCACGAGGCTGCGGTGCTGCTCATCCACCGTCTTCAGCCCCGTGTCAAAGCTCTTATCCCACTGGAATACGCCCATGATGTTCGGCTCCAAGATATTGGGGGGTGGAATCGGGACATGGTAGTCCCCGAATGCGGCAAGATGGTGGGGTTTGAGTCGTTCGGGGCAAACGGGAGGGGCCATTCCTTTCCGCCGCGGATGGCCCGAGTCCACCTTCTTCGAATCCAACCTGGTGACCATGCCCTTCGGCGCACTCGAATTCCCGGACCTCCGCCCCCTGCGCCTGAGCTCGGTGCTCTACGAAGTGACCTCGCGGTGCAACCTGGCCTGCGCCCACTGCTACAACGTGTGGAAGGACGGCGTGGACTACCCCACCGGGGAACTGGACACGGCAGGAGCCACCCGACTCATCGCCAAGGCCGTGAAGGAAGGTCGCTGCGAACAGATGACCTTCACCGGCGGCGAACCCTGTCTCCGCGAGGATCTGGAGATCCTGGTGGCTTTCGCCAAGCGCCGGGTGCGGCACGTGGTCCTGATCACCAACGGCACCCTGCTGGATGAGGGGCGGATCCGGAGCCTGCTGGGGGCGGGGGTCGATCTCTTCGAACTGCCCCTGCATGGCGGCGACCCGACCACCCACGACGAGGTGCTCGGCTGCCCCGGCAGCTTCCAACGCATCACCCGCGCCGCCGCCGATATCCGCAGCCAGGGCGGGCAGATCGCCTTCGTCTTCGTAGGGAAGCGCTCCAACATCGGACACTGGGAGGCGGCGCTAGAGGTGGGCGTGGCCCTCGGCGCCCGCAGCTTCCTCTTCAATCGCTGGAACGCCGGGGGCGCCTGCCACGAGCGCCCGGAGGAGCTGATGCCCAGCGTGGAGCAGATTCGCACGGCGCTGGAGATCGCCGAAGCCGGTGTTAAACGATACGGCGTGGTCATCAGCGCCAGCATTCCCCTGCCGCCCTGCCTGGTGGACACGAGCCCCTATCCGAACGTGAACTTCGGCTTCTGCGCCGCAGGCGGGAAAAACGCCTACTTCACCCTGGATCCCATGGGCTTCGTGCGGCCCTGCAACCATACGACTACGGTGCTGGGAAACCTCCTGGAACAGCCCTTCCGGCGCCTGGCCCGAAGCCGCACGCTGAAGGAATTCGTGGCCGCACGACCCGTTTTCTGCGCGGGCTGCGCCAAGGAGAGCAACTGCATGGGCGGATGCAAGGCCGCCGCGGAGGTCTGCGGCGGGGATCTCCGCGCCTGCGAACCCTTCCTGGCCATGAACCTGGACCGCGCGCGGCGCCCCGAATTCTGAATCGCTGAGAGCCGAAAGTCCTTTGCGCGGCTCCGGGAGGAGTCCATCCTTGGGCAGGCTCCCCTGAGGGAGGTTCGCCATGGCCCTTCTGCTTCGCATCATCCTCTTGCCCGCTGCCCTTCTGCAGGCGACTTGGCTTCGCCTCCGAGGCCGCCAAGGCCCCGAATTCGGGAACGCGGAACACTGGCAGGGCCGCTACCGGCTGGCGGTGTGGCTGGCCGTGCTCATGCTTCCGGCGGGTGCCCAGCAGCCCCAACCCCCAACCATCATGTGCTACGACATGATGCCCCCCAAGGAGAGCCCTCTGCGCCCCCTGTCCCGGGTGCGCGTCCTGTGGATGGCGCTGGATCCAAAGCAGGGACAGGCCCTGGCTTCGGCCCTAGCTGCCTCGGCCCGCACGGGAGACGTGGAAGTCAAAGTGTCCAACCTGCTCCTGCGGATTCACGAGGTGCTGGCCGCTCACCGCGACCGGGCCCGCGTCCACCGGATCACCTGCTACAAGATGACCGAGGCCGGGGCGAGTCTGATGGGGCACCGGGAGGCGGCCCTGAGGCAACTCGAAGCCCTGAGCAAGGTCCGCAAGGTGGGCCGCGTGGCGCCGGATGTGCTGGCGAAGGCGGAAGCCGTATTGCGGGATGAACTGAGCCAGCTTGGCCTGGAGCCAGCCCCGGATGAGAGGGATGTGCGGGAAGCGGCTCAGATCCTCACGAATTGGCACGCCGAATAGGCGCCGCCGCCGAGGCCCGGGAATCCTGCGCTTCTCGGGCTTCAGAACGAAGTGGTCTCTGGAGGTACCGCATGAATCGGATGGCATTGCTCCTGGCCCTGATCGCAGGCTTCGCGTTACCACTCTCGGCCCAGAAGATCTCGCATGGCCCCCGGGAGCTGGGCGTGGTGGTGCTTCAGGAATTGGTCGTCAAGGAAGAGAAGGTGATCATCCGGGTGGATTCCGGTGGCTGCACGACCAAGAGCTCCATCAAGGCCAATGTGCGAAAGGAAAAGGGCATCACGGAGCGGGCTCCGCACTTTGTGGTGACCTTCGAGCGGGTGAGGATCGACGAATGCAAGGCCATCGTGTCCGATGGCGTCCTGATCGAATACGACATTCCCAAGGATCTTGGCCTGGCGGGGCTCTACACCCTTTCCGTGACCAATTGGGTCTTCCCGCGCTCCGAGGATGCGATTGTCGACGAGATGATCCTCAAGCGCTCGCTGCTGGACACCACGAAGCGGGCCATCGAGCTGGAACTCCGCGACTGCGAAACGCGCCTCAAGACCGCAAGCGATGGCGTGGGACCGGCCAGCAACATCGAAAAGTTCAGGAACCGCGCCGCATCGTTGAAGGGTCAACTGGAGACCTTCCAGAAGCTGGATCCCTTCTACTACGCACTGCCATCGGTCCAGGCGCCAGCGCCGGATGTGTTCGCGGAACAGGCGGCCTTCGGCCCCGTGACGCCGCCTCAGAAGAGGACCGTCACCCTCACGGTCAAGGAGGCCTACAAGGAAGGGTCCGTCCTGGAGATCGAGGGGATGACCAAATCGGGGCCCTTCTATCACCTCGCGGGTGGCGACTTTGGGCGCTTGAAGCCCGGGCAGAAATACGAGGCCACCGTGTACCTCGTCTTCAAAAGCGACTCCTTTGGCTTCATTCCCGATTACTACGTGCACCTCGTGGACGCGAAGTGAGTTCGGCGAAGGATCGGTTTTGATTCCTTTAGGAGGCTCCCGGTGAAGCGCTGGATCCTTGCGATACTCGTGCTCGCAGCGCAGTCCGTCTGGGCGGACAAGGGGCACATCTGGCCCCGCCCCGTCGAGCTCTCCGAGGCCTCACAGAAGGCGATCATCCTGCACAACCGCAATGAGGAAGTGCTGATCCTCGGAGTCGAACTCCAGGCTCGAGTCGCGACCGAGATCCTGGAATTCATTCCCTTCCCCTCGGAGCCCAAGGTGACCCTCGTCGAAGGAAATCCCTTCGAACAGGCCGGAAGACTCATTCGTGCGAAAGGGCTGGAGATCGAAGGCCGTCATCCAGTGAAGGGTGGTGCCGCAAGCCACGAGGCGGTTGAAATTCGTTTCAGCGAGAAGGTCGGCCTGCACGATGTCACGGTCATCAAGATCAACGATGCGAAGGGCCTCACCGAGTGGGTGAACGCCTTCTTCAAGGGAAAGGGCATCGAAGCGAAACCCGAGCTCGACAGGGTCATCCCCATTGCGGAGGACTATCTTCGAAGGGGCTTCACCTACTTTGTCTTCGACTATGTCCCCGTGCAGCCGGAGACGAAATTCATCGAGGCCCTGACCTACCGCTTCAAGACTGAGCGCCTCTACTACCCGCTCAAGACCTCCAATATCGTGGGCGGCAAGGGCGCCGTGGAGGCGATCCTGCTTCTGCCCGGCTCCTTCGTCTTCGAATCAGAACCCGAGAAGGAGATGCGCTTCTGGACCAAGCTCCGCGGTCTCTCCAGCGTGAACCCAGATGGGTGGCGCCTGAGTTCCTCGGCGAAGATCGTTCCCGCGGAGGCCAAGGCGCTCTATCCCGAGGCCGAGGGCTTCTTCCGGAAGATCCCGAAGCTGTACCTGCAGGTGCTTGAATTCCGCGGCGACTACAAATTCAGGGACGATCTCCTGCTGGATCTCGGCTTCCTCGCGCCCTATGCCTACAAGCTCCCCGCGATGGATTACGGTACGCACGGCTATTTCTTCGACAAATTCAGTTCCGAGGAGATCAAGGACTACTGCGAGGCGAAGCCGGACTCCCCCATGAGCAGGCTCTGGCTCGCGGAAACAAAGCGGAGTCAAAAGAAGAAGAAATGAGCGTCAGCGTGCGAGCCGTTTCGTCTTCACGATGATCCGGTCTTCCGTGCCCGGGGCGCTCTTCATGGTTTGGGTCAGGACGGCCCCCGCCAGCCAGCACTCCTCCTGATCTCCCGCGGTAGCCGAAAGCACGAAGACCGATTGACCAAGCACCGTGGCCCGCTGGCGCGCCAAGGCCGCCGCCGCGGCTTCACCCGGCCCCGACCCGACAATATGGGGATGCAGCCAGGGTTGCCTTCGGCTCCAGGGGTTTCTGCGGTCCTGCCAGGAGGCGAGCAGAGTCTCCAAGGCCTCGAGGCGTCGCGCCTCAGCGAGCCCCTCTGCCGCAGCCTTCTCGTATTCCGCCGCGAGTTCCGCGATCCCTTCCTGCATGTTGGATACCACCGCGCGGTCCCGGGCCCTTTGGCTGCCGCCTCTTCCCGCGAGAAGGGGCACCATCAGCAATAGGACGAGCAGCCACAGGCCGACGGCCGAAAGGCTAAAGGCCAGCCCCATGCAACCGGGGGCCCTGAAGGTATTCGGTTCAAGGTCCGCCCGCCGCCGAGCCCGGCTCCCCTGAATCACCGAGGCGAGGGCCAGCGGCGGGACCAGCAGGAAGGCCAGGAGGGCCGGGAGCACCAGGATCCGGGGATGTGCTAACGGCTCCACGGCGAACCAGACCAGGGCGACGGCGCAGAGGGCAGAACCGAGGGCCGTGGCCCCAAGCACCCGGCTCGCCCGCGCGCCGGATGGAAGTGCCGTTGGTGCGGGGTTCGAAGAACCGGGTGAGCGCATAATTCAAGCTCCGAGGAGGAAAACCGGACGCCAGTCTCAGAGCCGCAGGTTGCGGGCGGACACGGGGTCCTCCAGTCGCCGTTCGAGCCGCTTCACCCGGCGGAAGGCGGCCAGAGCCAGACAGAAGGCCGCGATGATCAGGCCGAGGATCGGCAATGCGATCAGGATGAGAAGTTCCGTCAGACCCAGGAATCCCATTTGAAACTCCCTTTCAGGACAAAGCTGTGTGAAGTCTGTGGTGGGGTCGCAGCCTAAGATACTGACTAATTCCCAGGGTCGCATCGGAAAGGAACGCTTCTGCCGGGCGCTGGTATTAGGATGACTCCTGACCCAACCAGACAGGTGCCTCATGTCGATCCCTCTCAGCTTCGGGAGACTCTTGGCGGGACTGACAACCCTCGCCCTCGCCGGCATGCCTCTGGGCGCCGGGCTCTGCAAGACCTGTCAGGGTCTTGCCCAGACCAAGGACATCGGCTCCTGCAAGCGCTGCGGTGGCATGACCACCAGCGGCTCCTATCAGATCTGCATGGAATGCTCGGAGCGATTGCAGGCCTGCGATCGCTGCCAGGCACCGCTTCCACCCCATGCATCGGCCCCAAAGCCCCTCAGTCCGGGGACCTTCAAATACGGTCGGTGGACTTACATTCTGAAGGTCTCCAATGCGGGAACCCGCAGCGAGGGCCACCACGGGCGGCTCGAATTCGGCGGGAAGGTGCTGCCGGAGCCCTCTCTGAACGATTTCGCCCACACCCCCTGGGGAGTGATGTACTGGGTGGGCGATTCGGGAACCCTTTTCGGGGGTCACGGGTGGATGCCGAGCCGCAAGGCCTCCGCACCCGAAGGCCGTCGCGTCCTACCGCCCGCTCGCACGGCCTCTTCCGTCGGACTGGAAGTGAAAGTGCTCGCCGCGGGTCGAGGGCAGATGCCCGAGGAACCCTGGATCCGCAAGGCCCTGGCAGACATGGGGGCACCTGCGGGGGTGGGCGTCATCTCCGAGTGGGAGGTTCTCGGACCCGAGGCCAATACCCTTCATGATTCGAGACACTTCGGCCAGGCGGTGCTCACCTGGAGCGACTCTGGCGCAGGGGGTCCCCTCAAGGTGGAAATATCGGGCACCCAGTTCCAGACCTTCGAGCTCCCGCGCCAGATCGGCACCCAAAAGATCGTGAAGCACACCGTGGCGAGTTCGATCGCCTCCATGGAGCTGTACCTGGCATTCCGAGTGGTGGAACCCCAGGAAACCCCTGCCGCCGAGCCGAAACCCTAGGAGCCCCTTCGTGGCAGATCGTTCCAAAGACCAGAAGCCGATAACCCAGGGCCCGCAGGCCTGCCCGCACTGCGGGGGCACGAACCTCGCGAAGGCCCTCAAGCTCAACCAGAGTGCGGAGGTCGGCCGGATCGGCCTACCCTACCGCGCCGCCGGGATCTTCACGGCCACCGAAGCACTGCACGCGGATCTCTGCATCGGCTGCGGGACCGTGCTGAGGTTCTTCGTCCTGGAGCCCGGTCGGAAGTGGATTTCCTCCTGAGGTTCCCGCAGTTCCGTGACGCGCGCTAATTTACGACAGGCATGAAAGCCTTGAAGGGCGGGCATTTCCCGGCACTAAGAACGGGCCTGACCCTGGAACTGAAGCAGGTTTCACACTCAGAATATTCCAGCAGGAATAGGATCATCAGCTCTTCGTCTGTGAGCATCAGGGTTTGAGTGCCTGGGATCTCGGTGGTGCCGGTCGTTTGCCAGGTTGCCATGGCAAAATTCCGCGCCGAGGGCTCCAAGCTCCAGAAGGAGCGTAGCGTGAAGTTCTGCACGGCTTCCAGGTCATTGGGAACCGCTTCGGTCGTCATCCAGAGGGAACCTTCGGGCCAGAAGATCCGTAGGGTCGAATCCTCGAGACGATAGGGGACGTAGTAGCGGAGCGGTTCTTGGCACCAGGGCTTTTCGAGGGCCGGTACAGGAAGGCTCTCGGTGTCGATCCCGAAGATGGTTCTCATAGATCCTCCGGCGTGGGCCGTGGTGCAACGAGAAGATATGGCGAGTCAAGGAATGTGCAAGGCGCGATTCAAGCCCCCAGAAATGGATCTGGGGGTTTGAATCGCGCCTCGAGATGGAAGCTCGATCCGCCCGATCAGTATAGGGAGAGTCCGGTTCAGCCGTTATCCCACCCTTCCGCCGCCCGAAAGCTGTGGTACCGCTCCGCCCCCAGGATCAGGTGATCCGCCAGGGGCACCCCCAGGGATTCTCCGGAGGCCCGCAGGCGTTTGGTGAGCTGGACATCCTCGCGGCTGGGAGTGGGGTCGCCACTGGGATGATTGTGAAAGGCCAAGGCCGAGGTAGCGCCGAAACGCAGCGCCTCCCGGAAGAATTCTCGAGGACTGATGAGGGTGCCGGTGGCCGTGCCCTGGCTGAGGATCCGTTCGGCCAGCAGTTCGCCCTTGGCGTTGAGGGCCAGCATGCCGAACCGCTCCTCGGTCCAGCCCTGGCAACGCCCCAGGAGAAAGGCACCGGCCGCCCGAGGTGAAGTGATGCGCGGTCGCACAGCGCCCCGCTGGCTGCGGCGGCAGAGCTCCGCCGAGGCCCAGAGCTGGCAGGCCCGAGCGGGGCCCAGTCCGGGCAGGGTCGTCCACTCCTTCAGGCCCTGGGACAGAAGCCCCGCGAGCCCGCCGCTGACTCCCAGGATCTCTTGCGCCAGTTCCACCGCGCTCCGACCCTTCTGGCCGGTGCCCCAGAGCAGGGCCAGCAGTTCCGCATCACCCAGTTCTTCGCCATGGCCCGCCATGAGCCGTTCCCTGGGCCGCTGTTCGGGAGAGATATCCGCCATGCGCATCAGACCCTCGTCCATGTCTTGCTGGAGTTTCGCCACCGGAGCAGCTGGAGATGACCGGTACCCGAGAGCCGCATGCAGAGAGCATCGGTACCATCGTGCAGGAACCAGGCCGCGGCCGTGGCCGTGTGGCGTGGGGTGATGGTGATCCGGGCGTGAGCCTCGCCGGTGGTTCCGGCGGTGACGGGCGTGGCCATTCCCTTGGGCAGGGGCACATGGGAGGGTTTCCCCCATTTCACCCGGGCTGGGATGTTGACGGGGAGGATGTCGGGTCCCAGCTCAGGCTTGCCTATAGCCACGATCACGTTCCTGCCCCGGGCCCGCGCCAAATGCTGGGCCTGCATCACGGCGGCCGGAAGATCCTGCTGAACGCAGGTCAGGTCCATCTGGGGGGATCCGACCGCGCTGATGCCGACGGCCGTGAGGATCCCGACAATCGCCATGACCACCGAGGTCTCCACCAGGGTGATGCCCCGCTGGGCCCAGGTTCGCCTCGGGGTCTTTCCCCCGAGTAGGAAGTTCTTCCGATCCGCCGTGAGCGAAGCCATCGCGGCACCTACTTCCGCTCAGTCGCGGGGCGAGGGGTCGCCGGAGCGTTGCCCACCGTTAGATGTGGCTTGAGGCGGGCAAAGCTCTTCTCGCCGATGCCCTTCACATTCATCAGCTCCTCGGGTCGCTGGAAGCCCCCGTGCTGCTTGCGGAACGCGACAATGCGCTCGGCCGTTTTGGCGCCAATGCGGGGGAGCTGCATCAGCTCGGTAACGGTGGCCGTGTTGAGGTTCACGGGGCGCTGGGGTGCCCGTTCCGCCGCACCCAGTGGGATGCCCAAGGCGAGCGCCAGAGCGAGGGATAGCAGGTTCTTCTTCATGGTTGCCTCCTTTTGAATGGCGGCCATGAAATGCCGATCCCGAGCCAGAATCCAACCGCTCTGCTTTTAGTAATTACAAAAACAATTCAAATTATTATGTATACTATTTTTTACGTTTTTTAATTTTTTGAACTATCTACTTTTATTTCAATATTTAAAAATGAAATCAAAATTTTAATAATTTAAAATAAAATTACTGATTTTGAATTCACTTTCGTCAAGGGGCCCATCGGTCCTCCCGATAGCCTCTGAATAGGGTGGCGAATGATCAAGCGAGTCCAGGTCGAGGATCTCAAGCTGGGGATGTACATCCATGATTTGAACTGCGGATGGATGGACCACAACTTCCTGCGCAGTCGCTTCATGCTGCGCAAGGAGGAAGACCTCCGGAAGCTCCACGAAAGCAAGATCCGCGAGCTCTACATCGACACCGTGAAAGGCATCGATGTCAGCGATGCCCCCACCCAGCTCGAAGTGGAGGTGCAGATCCAGAGCCGGATCATGGATCTGGTCACTCGCAGCCGCTCGATGCCCGCGAAGACCACTCACGTGGAAGAACTCTCCATCGCCCAGGACATCCAGTCCGAGGCCAATGAGGTGATCACCAGCATGTTGGGGGATATCCGCCTGGGCAAACAGGTGGAAGTGGAGCGCGTGAGCCCTGTGGTCACCCAGATCACCGATTCCATCCTGCGCAATCCCGGCACGTTGATGAGCCTCTGCCGCCTCAAGGAAGGCGACACCTATACCTTCCAGCACTGCGTCAGCGTCGCCACTCTCATGGTGGCCTTCTGCCGCTACATGGGCATGGAGAAAGAACAACTGGTGGAGGCCGGGATCGGCGGCATGCTCCACGATGTGGGCAAGATGCGGGTGCCCGATCACATCCTCAACAAGCCCGGCAAGCTCACAGACGCCGAGTTCGAGATCATGAAGAGTCACGTCCCCCTTGGCCTGGAAACGCTCCGCCAGACCCCCGCCATTTCCCCGATGATGATCCAGATCGCGAGCGAACACCACGAGCGCTTCGAGGGCACGGGCTACCCCGACAAGCTCCACGGCTTCAGCATCAGCCAGGTCGGTCGCATGGCTGCCGTGGTGGATGTCTACGACGCCATCACCTCCAACCGCGTCTACCACAAGGGCATGGAGCCCGCCCTCGCCCTCAAAAAACTCTTCGAGTGGAGCGATCACCATTTTGACCCCGAACTGGTGCAGCACTTCATCCAGGCCATCGGCATCTATCCCGTGGGCAGCCTGGTGATGCTCGACAGTCAGCGCATCGGCATCGTGGTGGAGCAAGGAGAAAAGGGGCTGCTGTTCCCCATCGTCCGCATCATCCTAGACGCAAAGCGACGCCAGAAGCTCACCCCCATGGACATCGACCTCTCCCAGGCTCAGCACGGGGGCGATCACATCATCGGCAACGAGCAGCCCGAGGACTGGGGAATCAACCCCTTCGATTACCTCACGCTGAATATCGGGGTCTGAAGGACTACAGCAGCCCCTTCTCCCGCATCCAATCGTCGTTGAAGATCGTGCTCAGGTATCGGGAGGCGCTGTCGGCGAAGAGCACGGCCATGCGGGCGCCCAGGGGCAGCTTGCGGCCCACCTCCAGGGCCGCGTGGATGACGGCACCGCTGGAACCACCCACCAGCATGCCCTCGCGGCGGGCCAGTTCCCGGGCCGCGCGGAAGGCATCCCGATCTGAAACCTGCACCATCTCGTCGATCACGGAGAAGTCCGCGCAGCCGATCAGGAATTCGTCGCCCAGACCTTCCAGCAGGTAGGGCGCGGACGGACCCACCTTGCCCGTGCGGAAATACTCCGTGAAGATCGAGCCCTCCACATCCACGGCCACCACCTTGATCCCGGGGTTCCGCTCCTTCAAGTAGCGCCCCACGCCACCGATGGTGCCGCCGGTGCCCATGCCCGCCACCACAACATCGATGCGACCGTCCATCTGCTCCCAGATCTCGGGGCCCGTGCCCCGGTAGTGGGATTCATTGTTTTCCCGGTTGTTGTGCTGGTCCGGAAAGTAGCAGTGGGGCAGTTCCTTGGCGAGCCGGGGCGTGATGTTGTTGTAGCTGTCGGGATGCTCCGGCGGCAGGCTGGTGTCCACCTTGCGCACATCCACCCCCAGCGCCTTGAGCTGGTCCAGCTTCTCCTTGCTGGTGCGGTCCCGCACCACCACCGTCAGCTTGTAGCCCTTCTGGATGGCCATGAGGGCCAGGCCCATGGCCGTGTTGCCGGAGGAATTCTCCAGGATGGTGTCGCCGGGTTTCAGGCGCCCATCCGCCTCCGCCTGTTCCACCAGGTACTTCGCGATGCGGTCCTTGCAGCTCCCCATGGGATTGAGGAATTCGAGCTTCGCGTACACCTGGCAGGGCAGTTCCGCCGTGATCCGGTTCAGCCGCACCATCGGCGTGTGGCCGATCACATCCAGGATGTCGTCGTAGCAGCGCTTGTCGTGCATGAAGGCCCTCGGGACTCGATCCAGTCTGACAGCACCCCAGCCGTATCCACCAAGCAGCGGAAGGCACCCTCCTCGCACCTTGGCGCTTGAGGCGTTTTGGCCTTCATTGTTGGAGACGCGAGTCCCCGCAAGCGCCAGGACTCGGAAGGGGAATTCGCTGGAGACTGCATCCACCCTTGACGTGCCATGGAAGGGCAGGAATCCTGCTTGAATCCGCAAGTGTGTGGCCGGAGTCCGGGTCCCGGATTTCAACGCGCCAGCCCCACGAGACGGCCGGGCCTTTCCAATACCTGGCCGCCTTGGCTCTCCCTATCCCACGGAGCATTCTCCATGAAAAGCACCCTCGCATCCCTCGGCCTGTTGTTCACCCTGGCCACGCCCGTTTCGGCCCAAGGGGCCCGCATGATCAAGCGAGGCGAGGTCTTCCGATGGGCAACCAACACCGGCCAGAACGGCATGATGAAGATCATTACGGTGGATGGACCGCTCTTCGAGATTGAACAGAGCAACGAGAAGAACCGGTCCGCCGGCGCTGTCCGGCTGTACGGAGCCGTGGTGGATAACGGCAGGAAAGTCGTGCTGCTGAACGTCGGCCAGTGGAGGGAAGTCTGGGACGGCAATTTCTTCAACGATGAGATCACCGGAAATCTGTTGACGGGCTCCGCCAGCTTCACCTTCAAGATCACCCCTGCGGCCATGGATCATCACCAGGAAGAAGGCACTGCTCCGTTCATCACGGGCAAGACCCTGCGCTGGGAGACCGGCGCGGTGGGGGGCCAGAACGGCACCTTCTACGTCACCCACACCAAGGGGCCCATCTTCCACCTGGAGCAGAAGAACAATAGAAACGTCGCCGCCGGTGTCACGAGCCTGGAAGGCGAAGTGAAGGACGGCCAGATTTACATCTACAACCGGAAATGGAACGAGACCTGGATCGGAATCCTCCGGCGTGGATCTGTGGTTGGAAGAGTCAACAACCAAACAGAGTTTCGGATTTTCGAATAGCTTTTCGAAGGAAGCGATTCGGCTGGGTCGGCCCGAAATCGACTTCGTGCCGACCCTTTCGTGTGGCGTCGCCAGCCTTCTCGGAGACTCCTTGCTTCAGCGGGACACCCCACAAGCCCGGACCACCGCTATCTTCATTCGTGAATTGCACGTTCGCACCGGTTCTGCCTGAGCGGAACACCGACAACAGCACCAAGCTGCCTCCGGTCCCATTACCACCGCTGGAAAGGGTGTAGGGTGAAGGCGAATACCCTTTACCTCCAACTCTGTCATCGCATGCGCGGTGCCCGGAAGGGAACTCATGGCCTGGACAATCCGGCAGGGCAGGATCCTGGGAGCCTTCGCGGTGGCCGGGGTGGCTGCGCTCTTGGCCTGCCTGCCCCTGGTGCGGGTCGGCGATCTCCGGCTGCTGGATCAGGCATTCGCCTGGAAACGGGCCTGGCTGCCCACGACTTCCCGGGGCGTGGTGCTGGTGGCCGTGGACGAAGCCACGGAGGACGCCTTCCGGGCCGATCCTCTGGTGCTGTGGCACCGCCATTTCGCCGATGCCTTCAAGGGCCTGGCCCTCGGCGGCGTGCGGGGCGTCGCGCTGGACTACAACCTGCCCGCCCAGGACTTCGAACAGTACGCGCCGGGCTCCCTGTTTGAACTGGGCCAGGGGCTGCGCCAGCTGCGGGGACAGGCGCCCCTGATCCTGGGCACCACCGTGCGCCAGGATTTCCGCGGGCGGGAGATCGCCCCCTTCCTCCGGGGGATTCTCCGGGAACCCGGCAAGGAGGAAGAGGGACTTGGGGTGGTGCTGCCCCCGGAGGATCCGGATCGCATTCTCCGCCGCTACGAGGATCCCTTGGATCTCCAGAACCGCCCGGTACCGCTCCTGGCGCGGCGCCTGGCCCAGCGCCTGAACCTTCCCGCAGGGCCGGGCTACGTGGACTTCGCCCATGGGGAGAACTTCACCTACATTCCCTTCCATCGGGTCGTGGCCTGGGCGAGGGCAGGAGATGAGGCGGCCCTCAAGGCGGCCTTCCAGGGGCAGATCGTCTTCATCGGCAGCGTGCTCCCCTTCGAGGATCGTCACCGGATGCCGATCAATCTGGCGGGTTGGGAAACCCGGTCTCACATGGCATCCGGTGTGACCCTGCACGCCCAGGCCATGCGCTGTTTCCTGGGGCCCGGGCTGATCCGAGGCGTGCCGGAATGGCTTCCGCTCCTTATGGGAGTGGGCGCCGCCCTGCTGCTGTGGCTGATCTCCGGACGGCTGCTCCGGGGGGCCGCGACGCTGCTGGCCCTTGGGGCAGGTCTCTTTGTGCTGGAACACCTGCTTCTGGACGCACGCTGGTTCTTCCCGGCCCTCGCCCCCATCACGGGGGGCTGTGCGGGGTTCCTGGGGCGCCAGGGCCTGGAGTCGGCGCTGGGACTGCGTGAACGCTGGCGGCTCCGCAGGGTCTTCGCCGGCTATGTGAGCCCGCCGATCCTGGAGGAGATCCTCTCCGGACGCCTCCACCCAGGGCTCAAGGGAGAGCGCAAGGCCATCTGCGTGCTCTTTTCAGATATCCGAAACTTCACGGCCCTCAGCGAGCGGCTGGAACCGGAGGCGGTCATCGCCATCCTCAACCGCTATTTCGAACTGATGGCCCAGGCCATCCACCGCCGGGGCGGCACCCTGGACAAGTTCATCGGCGATGGCATCATGGCCTTCTTCGGGGCGCCCGGAGCCCTTGCAAACCCCTGCCAGAGCGCCTTTGACGCGGCCAGGGACATGTTGGAGGCCCTGGAGATCTTCAACCGGGAATGGACCGCCCAGGGCCATGAGCCCCTGCGGATCGGCATCGGCCTGCATTTCGGGGAGGCCTCGGTGGGCCACGTGGGCAGCGAGACCCGCAACGAGTACACCGCCATCGGAGATGTGGTGAACGTGGCCTCTCGGGTGGAAGGCCTTACCAAGGACAGCGGCTTCCCCCTGCTGCTCACCCAGGCCGTCGTGGATCGCCTGGCGACACCGGAACCCTTTCAGTCCCTGGGAGCCCGCGCCATCAAAGGCCACGCCCCCATGGCCGTCTGCGGCTGGCCTTCAGTCGCCATCGGGGAGAACACGCCATGATCAAGCACGCTTTCCTCCTGCCCGCCCTCGCGACGGTCCTTGCCGCGGCCCAGCCAGTGGCAATGGTGGTGGATCTGACGGGAAGGGCCACCTGGGACCGCCTCGAGCCGGTACACATCACCGACGGCGTGATGCCGGAGCGGCTGCTGACCCTGGAGGCCGAGGCCCGGCTGGTGGTCGTGTTCCTGAAGACCGGCACAGAGCAGGTCTTTACGGGGCCCGCGCACATCCGCTTCAAGGCCGATGGCACGGCGGAAGGCGGCAAGGCCGCCAGCACCCGGCGCCTTCAGTCCCTTCAGGGCAAACTGCAGCTCCGGCCCGCCGCCCTGGCCCAAGCCAGTGTGGTGATGAAAGAAATGGCGTTCGAATCCGAATTCAGGCCCGCCGGTTGGCCCCGACTGAAACCCAGCGGCCCCGGCCTTCAGGATCCTTTGCCGGAATTCACCTGGGCGCCCCTTTCAGGGGCACAATTCACCTTCCGCATCACCGACGACAAGCAGCGGCCCGTGCTGGAAACCACCGGCACCGAGGCCCGCCACAAGCTGGCCGCGCCTTCGCCCCTGCGGGGCGGCAGCACCTACCAGTGGCATCTGCTGGCGGAATGCCCCGATGGCTCGAGGCGCACGGAGTCCGGTCACTTCCGCCTCCTGGACGAGGCCGAGCGGGCTGCCATCCAGACCGCGAAGCCCGGCCCCGAGGCCGGATTCGCGGACCGTCTCCTCTACGCCTCGCTCCTGGATCAACTGGGCATCAAGGACGAGGCCAAGGCCCTCTGGCAGGCCCTGGCCCGGGAGAGGCCCGAAGACCCCAATCTCCGCCGCTTGGCCAAGGACTGAGCCTCTCGTTCTTCAGGGAACGGCGTTGCGCACCGCCTCGGCGGCGCGTGCGCGGCCTTTGAGGCTCCCCGCCTTGCCCTGAAAGATCGGGGCACGCCCCCCGCCGCGACCCTCCAGCAGGGTGGCAATGGTGGCCCCCAGGGTCGCCAGCTCGATGCCTGCTTCTGTACCCGCCGCCAGCACAAAGGCGGCCTGACCCTCGAGCTCACCGGTCAAAAAGACCACCTTGCCTGGGGCGGCAGAAACCAAGCCCCGCGCCACCCTGCCCAGGAAGGCGCCATCCTGGCCTTCGAGGTGATGGTCCTGCACCGGATCCGGATCGGCGGCCCAGGCGCCCACGAGGGCCTCGGCCAGGTGTTCTTCCAAGCGGCGGAAACGCCGCTCCGAGGCCTGGAGCTGGGCCAGCTTGGCCTCGACGCCCGCAACCAGCTCCTCGTCCGGTGCCCCCAGCAGGGTGCGCAGGGCGGCGTTGCGGTGTTCGTGGGCTCCCATGCGTTTCCGCGCCCGCTGCCCGGCCACGAAAAACAGCCTCGTACCGCCCCGGATGGCCTCGGTGCCCAGGAGCTTGAGGACTTCCAGTTCCGCCGTGGAGCGCAGGTGCGTGCCGCCGCAGGTATTGAGATCCAGCCCCTCGATTTCCACGAGGCGGATATCCCCCGCATGCCCTTCCGGCAGTCCCCGAGAGCGCACATTCAGGGCTGCGTATTCTGCAGCGGTCACCCATCGGGAACCAACATTGCGGTTCTCACGGATCGCCTCGGCAACGGCGTTTTCGAGTTCCTCCATCCGCTCCGGATCCAGGGTTTCGGTCCCGAGCTCTATATCACAGCGGCTTTCCCCCAGATGGAAGGCCGTGGTCGTCCAGCCGAAACGATCCTGGGCCAGGGCCGTGAGGAGATGCTGCCCCGTGTGCTGCTGCATGTGATCGAAGCGCCGGACCCAGTCGAGGCTTACCCGCACGGGTCCAACCTCTGCGGGCGCGGCCAGGAAGTGACGGAGTTCGCCCTCCCGCTTCTGCACGTCCACCACGGGAACGGTGCCCAGCCACCCGCCGTCCGCGGGCTGGCCGCCCCCTTCCGGGTAGAGGATCGTGTCCTCCAGCACCGCAAAGGGGCGATCCCGCTCCTGATCCACCCGCAGGATGCGAGTCTCCAGGGCCTTCAGGTAGGGGTCACGGTCATAGGCGGGCAGCGTGATCATGCCCGGAGGCTATCACAGGGACTGGATTCCTAGACCCAGGCTTCCTTCTTGATCTCGCCGTCCACACCCACGATCACGGCCTTGATGGGCACCTTGCGGGTGGTGCTCTGCACGGCGGACTGGGCCATGCGCAGCAGGCCGCCGCAGCAGGGGACTTCCATGATCATCACGGTGATGGTGTTCACCTCGGCCTCGTCGATGAGGGCCTTGAGCTTGTCCAGGTAGATGTCCTGGCCCTGATCCAGCTTGGGACAGGCGATGGCGAGGGTCTTGCCGGGAAGGTGCTTCTGGTTGAAATCCGCCATGGCGAAGGCGCAGCAGTCGGCGGCCAGCAGCAGATCCGACTTGTGGAAGACCGGGTTCAGGGGCGAGATGAGGTGCATCTGCACGGGCCACTGGCCGAGGGCGCTGGTCAGGCCTTCGCGCGTTTCCGCCACGGCGGGCTCGCGGTGCAGGGTGCGGGGGGCGGATCCGGGGCAACCACATTCCATGGGCTTCTCCTTGTAGTCGGGGATGGAAATCTTCAGTTCCTGGAGATAGGCAACGGCCTGGTTCAGGTACGTGGTCTGGCTGTGTTCGTGCAGGTGCTTGAGATGGGCCTTCAGGGTGTTGGCGCCCATGGGCAGGATGTTGTCGAGCGTCTTGCGCTCGTCATAGGGCGCGGCCTCGCGCACCTCGATCTCGATGGCGCCCTGGGGGCAGTCGCCGATGCAGGCGCCCAGTCCATCACAGGTGATCTCGGACACCAGGCGGGCCTTGCCATCGATCATCTGCAGGGCGCCCTCAGGGCAGCCGCTGGCGCAGATGCCGCAGCCATCGCACTTTTCCTCGTCGATCCGAATGATCTGGCGCTGCATGCAAGCCTCCGTATCGAAAGGATGCGCCCGTGCCGAACTCCGTGCCTTGACGGTTATCAAGAGGTGGAAATTTCGTAACCATTCGATTTTCTAAAAAATCCACCACGGAGGACACGGAGGTCGCGGAGAAAACCGCCAAAGGTAGGATGCCGGAACCTGATTCTCGCCGATCCGATTATCGGCCTGACTCAGCCGCGAGGGAAAAGCCTGTTGAAACCGCGAATGAACGCGAATGGGCGCGAATGCCCCAATCCAGGCGCGGCTGGCCTTTCAAGCGGCGTTCCGTCCTGGAATCGGAGGCCGGGTGCATCCTTTAAAAGGATCAAGGATTGCCACGAAGGCACGCGAAGAGGCCTCGACCCAACGGCGGTCATCCCTTCGCGAGCGGTGGCCCATCCGGCCCCTGGAAGCCGACTGGGCCACCGCCCGCGAAGCCATCCGCGCAAACGCGGATGGAGGGCGGAGCCCTGGATGACCTGGAACCGGGCACTCCCAGATTTCTTCGTGTGCCTTCGTGTGACTTCGTGGCCTGATCTTTTCTTGGAAAGCCCGAGCCATGATTTCACCTGAGTCATGGTGGTGATCAGGCAGCCGGAATAGGTCGAGGGGCCGAACATGCTCCGCATTTTTTTCTCCGCGGCCCTCGGCCTTTCTCCGCAACCTCCGCGTGGAGCTTTTCGCCTTAAATTCCGAGCCAGGGATACCCGTCGCTCCCGACCAATCTCAAGCCAATGCCCATCAGGGGCTCCCCCGGCATTCCGTGATGAACCGAATTGTTTGAGGAACCTGGACCCTCATCCGATATTCCTGGCCCGGCAAAACCGGCCTTTTCCTCGGAGAGCCAAGAGCGACTAGGATGATGGACTCTCCCCAGCAGCGGGGAGCGGATTGGCCGGGCAAGCATCTAACAGCATGGCCGAAGCGATAAGGCGGACGAGTGGATACAGAACGAGCGTGGTGGTCGGGTTATCCAGCGGGTGTGGAGCGCGACGCCCAGCCCTTTCCCTTCGAGAACCTGGGCCAGCTCGTGAAGCGGGCGGCCGAGCGGTACGGCGACCGCAAGGCCGAGACCCTGGTGCTGCCCAACGGCATGCAGGCCTCCTTGAGCTTCAAGGAGATCGACCACCTCTCGGATGCCTTTGCATCCTATCTTCAGCACGGACTTCAGTTGAAGGCGGGAGCCCGAGTGGCCATCCTGCTGCCCAACTCCCTGGCCTATCCCATCTGCGCCTTTGGTGTGCTCAAGGCCGGTTTCGTGGTGGTGAACACCAACCCGCTCTACACGGCCCGGGAACTGGAGCTGCAGCTCCAGGACAGCGGCGCCGAGGTGTTGGTGGTGCTGGATCACTTCGGCGACAAGGTGGCCGAGGTGGTGCCCCGCACCCAGGTGAAGACCGTGATCGTCACGAGCATCGCGGACTTCTTCCCCCTGCTCTCCCGCCTGCTCATCAAGACCAAACTGAAGCTCTCAGGCAAGATCCCCCGCATCGGCTCACCCGTCACCGCCCTGCCCCGGGCCCTCCACCAGGGGGCGCTGTACCTGGCCAAGGAGCGCATCCTGCCGGATGCCGTGAAGCATCCCAGCCCCACCCGGGACACCCTGGCCCTGCTCCAGTACACCGGCGGCACCACCGGCACCAGCAAGGGCGCCATGCTCAGCCACGGCAACATGCTGGCCAACCTGGAGCAGATCGCCGAGATCACCCGGATCTACCTTTCGTACGGCGAGGAGACCGTGCTCACGGTGCTGCCGATGTACCACGTCATCGCCTTCACCATCAACCTGCTCTTCGCCTTCCACAGCGGCAGCCACAGTGTGCTCGTGCCCAATCCGCGACCCCTCAAGAACCTCCGCGCCGCCTTCAAGAACTTTGAAATCACCTGGATGACGGCGGTGAACACGCTGCTCAAGGCCCTGCCCAAGGAGACCTGGTTCCATCCCAGCATGACCCGCAAGATGCTGGCCGTCTTCGCCGGGGGTATGCAGACCCACCCGGCGGTCCTCGAGCGGTGGGAAGCCTTCACGGGCTGTCTGGTGATCGAGGGTTACGGCCTGAGCGAGGCCAGCCCCCTGGTCACCTACAATGCCGCCGTGCGCAACGGCAGCCGCCTGCGACGCACCATGAAACAGGTGGGGGGCGTGGGCCTTCCCCTGCCCGGCACGGATGTGCGCATCGTGGATGACGAGGGTCATCCTGTGGCGCCGGGCCAGCATGGCGAGATCGTGGTGCGCGGCCCCCAGGTCATGCAGGGCTACTGGAATCAACCCGAGGAAAGCGCCCGCACCCTCAAGGACGGCTGGCTGCACACGGGCGATATCGGCTGCTTCGATGCCCAGGGCTACCTGGAGATCACCGACCGCAAGAAGGACATGATCATCGTCAGCGGCTTCAACGTGTTTCCCAACGAGGTGGAGGCCTGCATCGCCATGCACCCGGATGTGGCGGATGTCGCAGTGGTGGGCGTTCCCGACGAGGACACCGGCGAGGCCGTGCGGGCCTTCGTAGTCTCCCGGAAGGACATCAGCCCCGAGGAGATCCACGCCCACTGCCGCCGCCTGCTGGTGAACTACAAGGTGCCGACCACCTTCAGCTTCCTGTCGGAGATCCCTAAGAATTCCGTAGGCAAGGCCCTTCGTCGCAAGCTCCGCGCCTCCGCCCATCAGGGTTGAGGGGAGGCCCGTGGGAGCGCCTTTCTTCGACACCCACTGTCATTTGCAGGATTCGCGCTTCGGCGTGGGGCTCGATGCAGACGCGGTGTCCGGGCTTGGCCCGGACACCGCGTGGGGGAGCACGAGGGGGGACTTCGCGAGCCACAGGCGAGCAGGCGGTCCCCCCTCGCTCATATCAGTTCTGGACCGGGCCTACGAGCAGGGCGTTACCCACATGGTCTGCTGCGGCACCCGCGAAGGCGACTGGGGGCGCGTCCTGGAGCTGTCCCGGCAGCACACCGCCATCCTACCCATGCTGGGGCTCCATCCCTGGTACGCGCACGAGGCCCAGCCCGGGTGGCTGGAGCGCCTGGAAATCCTGCTGAAGAACAACCCCGCGGGCCTGGGGGAATGCGGCCTGGATTTCGCCCTCGAAGCCCCCGATCGCCCCTTGCAGGAAACCGTCTTCCGCAGCCAACTCCGCCTCGCGGTGAAGTTGAACCGCCCCCTCTCCATCCACTGCCGCCGGGCCTGGGAGCCGCTGGCCACCCTCGCCCGGGAAGTGGGTCTGCCCCCGGCGGGAGCCGTGGTTCACGCCTTCTCCGGCTCCGCCGAAGTGGCCCGGGAGCTCCAGGCCCTGGGTTTCCATCTGTCCTTCTCCTGTTCCCTGGCCAATCCTGCCAACCACCGTGGCGCCAAGGCCGTACGGGTCGTGGCCGAGGATCGCCTGCTCTTCGAGACCGACGCGCCGGATCTGCCGCCCATTCCTGGCACGCTCAATGAGCCCGCCAACATCCATTGGGTGGCCGAAGCCTCGGCCCGCCTGCGCGGCACCGATCTCGAAACCGCCACCGCCCTCGCCTACCGGAACTCGAAACGCATTTTTGGAGGTCTGCTCCCATGAGATGGTTCGCCCGCACGGAGCAGCTGCTGGGTGAGGAGGCCTATGCCCGCCTCACCCGATCCCGGGTGGCCATCTACGGCCTGGGGGGCGTGGGTTCCTTCGCCTGCGAGGCCCTGGCCCGGGCGGGGGTGGGCTACCTGCGGCTGGTGGATCACGATGTGGTGAACCCCACCAACCTCAACCGCCAGCTCCTGGGCCTGCACTCCACCCTGGGCCAGCCCAAGGTGGAGGTGGCCGCCGCCCGCGTAAAGGACATCAACCCGGCTTGCGAGGTGGATGCCCGCCGGGCCTTTCTCAACAACGATTCCGTGGCGGAGCTGCTGCTGCCCCAGGTGGATCTGGTCATCGATGCCATCGACTCCGTGAACGCCAAGTGCGCCCTGCTCCAGACCGCCTTCGAGGCGGGCCTGCCCATCGTCTCCAGCATGGGCGCCGGGGGCCGCCTGGATGGTGGCCAGATCCTGGCCGGCGACCTGGCCAAGACCCGCCACTGCCCCCTGGCCACCGTGATCCGCCAGCGCCTGCGCCGCCGGGGCATCAGCAAGGGCATCCACTGCATCTATTCCCTAGAGTTCTCCCAAAACACCCTGCCCCCCAACCCCCTGGACATCGACGCCCACCTCGGCCCCGGCCGCGCCCGAACCCCCCTGGGAACCATCTCCTACATGCCCGCGCTCTTCGGACTAAGGGTGGCCCAGGAGGCTATTGGGATGCTGCTGAGGGTCGAACCGACTGAGCCTGAAACGGACGAATCGTTAGCCTGAAATTCGCTTCAGCGGCGGATAATTCATTTGTCTTCAGGATGACTCCGGCCAAGAATGGGGGGAGTCTTATCGTTTGTTTTCTCAGGAAGGGTTGTTGCCCGCGGTCAGATGGATTAAGCGCGTCCCATCTGATCACGAGTTAGGTCCACCGACATTCCTACTTACTTTCGGGAGAGATTGTGCTCTACAGACTCTACTCACTGGCTTTCACAATAATTTTGTCATCGGCAATAGTGAGCGCCCAAGACCCCAAACCTATCGCAGCTACAGTAAACAATGACCTTTCTATTGAAATTTTTTCAATCGACACCATTGACGGCAAGCAGTTCATCGATTTTTCAGTTACACCTAAAGACAAGGAAGTAAGGCTCCTTTGTTTTAAGGTCATGAGACCATCTGTGAGTGAAGATAATGCTGTCTGCGTCGTTCGGTCTGACATGAATTTCTACCCGGGCAAAACCACTCGCCTAAAAACCGAAACATTCCTAAAAGGAAAAATAGAATTTGGTGAAGGCATCCAAATCAAATATTCCGAAAAACTCTCATTGCTCGGTAGAGACCTTAATCAGATAAAAAATGATGAAGCAGAGCAGTCTAGGCTTGAGCGTGAGATCGAAAAAGAGAAAAAAATGGTCGAACTTGAAATAAAGGGATATCCCACAAAAATAAGGAAAGCGATTGCCGAAGAAAAAATCATTCTAGGAATGACCAAAAGACAACTAACACTTTCATGGGGGAAACCAGAATCCATCAATTCCACTGTGACAAGCGCTGGAAGGCATGAACAGTGGGTCTATGGCTCAGGATGGTATGTTTATTTTGCAAACAACAAAGTCAGTGGTTGGCAAACAAGCGAGTAACACTAAAAAAACACTCATCTATTGCATGGACGCTCAATATAAACGCGATTTAAACCATGCTTAAACTCGTCACTCAATCCGATCGCCATCCTTCGGCATGATAACCCATTACTTTCGCGCTACTTCGGTAGCGCCAGTTGACACCAATCGTTAGACTCATCTCCATTGATACGGAAAACATGGCCAGGAATCGCACAGACTTCACTGATGCTCAAAGAGCCGAGATATATCGATTAGATAAAGCAACTTGTTCATTTACTGGAAGGAATCTTTGGATTCTAGATTATGGAATCGACCCTTGCTACGAAATAGATTGGGCTGATCACATTATTCCAGCGTCCAAGGGCGGCCCCGCTGAAATTGAAAACGGTGCAACGGCCAGTTGGTCCCATAATTTTACGAGAAGCGATGCTTCAGAATGCAAGTATCTCTTCAGGCGCGGAAAGCCAACTTCGGAATATCTAGCGACTGACAGTTCTGCTTCGTCAGTCATTCAACATCAATTTCTGAAATTTTCAAATTTATCCTCATCGGATTGGTACCTCAATCGGGGACTCTGGCACCTATGGCTTGCTTGTTTAACGGAGCATCAAGTCAAACTTGGTAAATCCAGGTCCCGCCGGAAGGAATACTATGCATCGGCCTCGTTCCAAGCTCTTGCCAAGTGGCGACGGTCTGCAAATCGCGAAGGCACTTCAACCTTTGAGGCTCGCGGACTAATTCCTGATCCACTTGAGACAGATCAGGAATTACTTCTGTCGGCTCGATCACTGACCAGCCAAGCCGCGCTGATTGATTTGGTCGAAGAAATGTTGGGACCGTATATCCACACCAAAGAACTATTGGATATGGCAATAGATGCCAAAAATTATTCAAAATTCGATGCAGTGCAAGAATTTATTCTTAAACATCAGGACATCCCCAGACGCTTTTGCCAACGTGTGATCCAAGGGCTCAATCAACAGTCGAATACCATGAGTGGCCAAACGTGATCCATCTGATATTTTCGATCAGCTAGGGCGCTGCCAAACTGATATTTTTAAAAAACAATTTAGCCACAAAGAACACAAAATTTACAAAATTTTCTTCTCCCAACTGTCAGCCAAGTCCCGTCAAAAAGAGTGAACCGCGAATTTAGCGAATGCGCCCTTACGGGTGCGCGAATGGCATACAACAGCCGTTCCGCCTTCTTTCAATCGGCGTCTCGCCCAGCCATCGAAGGCTGGGCGAGACGCCAATCGAAAGGCCAGCCGCGCACGCGCGACTGGGGGCCGCAGGCCCAGGCGGACCTGGATTGGGGCATTCGCGCCCATTCGCGTTCATTCGTGGTTTCAAAGAGCATTTCCATCCGAGGCCGTGTCAGACCGCTGATATGGCGGTTTTTGTGCCCTATGCGTTCTTTGTGGCTATTTTTTTGAACCTGAGTTGCAGAAAAGAATGAGTCCATCACGGAATTCCGGAGGAGCCCTTGATATGCAAGGACTACAGAGTGGTTCGGATCGGCAGATTCCCCTGCCTCGGATCCTGAGGCGAAAAGTTCCACGCGGAGACACCGAGAAAGACAGAGGCTCGCGGAGGAAAGACAAAAAAGAGATCCGAGCGTCTCGCATTGCAACCCAAGGGGGGTGACAAATTGTCCCCCCCCCCTTTGGAAGGCCTCCGAGAGTGAGAAATCACTCTTCCGGAACTTCTCGAGCCAGTCGGACGGATTCACGCGCGGCCAAGATTTCACGGCCTCCATTCCCGCTTCAGCAAACCCTGAGCCGCCGGTATCTCGCGATCAGCGCATTGGTCGAGCTATCGTGTCCTGGCTCGGGTTCGGCGGGGCTCTCCAGTTCCGGCAGGATTCGCCCCGCGAGCACTTTGCCCAGTTCTACGCCCCACTGGTCGAAGGGATCGATGCCCCAGATAGCGCCCTGGGTGAAGACCAGATGCTCGTAGAGGGCCACCAGGGAACCCAGCACGGCGGGGGTGAGGCGCTCGGCCATGAGGAAACTGGAGGGGCGGTTGCCCGGAAAGGTCTTGTGGGGGGCCAGCGCTTCGGGCACGCCTTCGGCCTTCACTTCCTCCAGCGTTTTCCCAAAGGCCAGGGCCTCGGCCTGGGCCAGCACGTTGGAGATCAGCAGATCGTGGTGGCGGCCCAGGGGGTTCAGGCTCTTGGCGAAGGCGATGAAGTCGCAGGGGATGAGCTTGGTGCCCTGGTGGATCATCTGATAGAAGCTGTGCTGGCCGTTGGTGCCGGGCTCGCCGAAGTAGATGGCGCTGGTCTGATAGTCCACCGGCGCGCCCGCGAGGGTGGTGCCCTTGCCGTTGCTCTCCATGATGAGCTGCTGCAGGTAGGCGGGAAACCGCTTCAGATACTGGTCGTAGGGCAGCACCGCCACCGCCTGGGCATCGAAGAAGCAGGTGTACCAGAGGCCGATGAGGCCCATGAGCACCGGCAGATTCCGCTCGAAGGGCGCCGTGCGGAAGTGCTCGTCCATGGCGTGGAAGCCCGCCAGCATGTCACCGAAAGCCTCCGGCCCGATGGCCAGCATGGTGGACAACCCGATGGCGCTGGTCATGGAATAGCGACCCCCCACCCAATCCCAGAAGCCGAACATGTTGGCCGGATCGATGCCGAAGGCCGCGACCTTCTCTGCGTTCGTGGAGAGGGCCACAAAGTGCCGGGCGATGGCGGCTTCGTCCTTCAGCGCCCCCAGACACCAGGCCCGGGCGGTGGCAGCATTGGTCATGGTCTCCTGGGTGGTGAAAGTCTTGGACGCCACGATGAAGAGCGTTTCCTCCGGCGCCAGGTCCCGGGTGGCCTCGGCGAAGTCCGTGCCGTCCACGTTGGAGACGAAGCGGAAGGTGAGCTCCCGGGAGGCATAGTGTTTCAGCGCCTCGAAGGCCATGACGGGGCCCAGATCCGAGCCGCCGATGCCAATGTTCACGATGTTCCGGATGGGCCTGCCGGTGTGGCCTCGCCACGCGCCCCCACGCACCTGCTCGGCGAAGGCCGCCATGCGGTCCAGCACTGCGTGAACGCCCGGCACCACGTCCTGGCCATCCACTTCGATGCGCCTACCCTTGGGGGCCCGCAGCGCCGTGTGCAGCACCGCGCGGTCCTCCGTCACATTGATGCGGTCGCCCCGGAACATGGCGGCGATGCGGCCCTGGAGATCCGCCTCAGCCGCGAGATTCAGCAGCAGGCGCAGGGTTTCGTCCGTGATGCGGTGCTTGGAATAGTCCAGGAAAAGCCCCGCCGCCTCGCAGGTGTAGCGTTTGCCCCGGCCGGGATCCTGGGCGAAGAGCTCCCGCAGATGCAGATCCCTTATCTCGGTATGGTGGGCCTTCAGGGCGCACCAGGAGGGGCGCTGAGTCAACGGCAACTCGCTCATGTGGGCTCCCTCCGAAGGTTATTGTTCTGCCACCGATTCACAGCGATGAACACTGATACCCGATTATCGGTCTGACTCAGCCACAAAAGGAAAAGATCGTTGAAACCGCGAATGAACGCGAATGCCCCAATCCAGGCTCGCCTGGGGCGGCGGTTGTAGGCCATTCGCACGCCCGCAAGGGCGTATTCGCGAAATTCGCGGTTCAGTCTTTTTGGCGGAGTTTGGCCGATAACCAGGCACTGATATTTGGGTTCTTCATGGAATTCAGGAGAACATCCCGCGAAGGCTCTCCGGATGGCGCAGCAGGTACCAGGGCCCCGCCAAGCCCACGGTCAATCCGAAGACCAGATCCAGGCCGTAGTTCCCCAGGAAGGCCCCCAGGAACAGAATCACCGCCACGGGGGTGCCCAGCAGCTTGGCGAAGAAGCCGCTGCCCTTGGCCCACACCGCATCCAGAAAGGATTCGGCATCGCCATAGCTGGGAAAGGCGTGCATGGCAATGGCCACCGCCAGCCACAGGGGCAGGACCTTCGCCACCCAGATGGAGTTCCCTGGAAAGTGCCCGCTCCATGCCAGGTAGCCCAGGGCAAAGCTCACCAATGTATTCACAAAGAAGGGCCCCAGGCTGATGAGCAGATGGCGCCCCACGCTGCGGGGGCGCTCGTGCATCACGTAGCCCGCGGGAATGCCGAAGCGGAAGTAGCAGACCTTCAGCACCCGGGTGCCCGTGAGATGGCAGAAGATCTGGTGCCCCAGCTCGTGCACGATCACGCCGGGAATGCTCGCCAGGAGCAGCAGAATGCGGAAGAGGAAGAACATTACAGGAAGGCCCGCAGGCTCTCGTCGATGCCCTTGCGCATCTCGTACCACCACGCGAGCCCGGCCTCGTGCTTGTCCGCCTCGAAGGCCTCGATCCAGTGCTGCAGCACCGGGTCGGCATCACCCTCCACATCCCGGCGGCGCTTGAGAAAGCTGATCACGAAATCCAGGTTGCGCTCGGATTCCCAGTAGACGGATGCATTGCGACTGTTGATGCGGCTCGCGGCGACCTCCACCAGATGCAGGAATTCGGCCTTCATCCCGAAGAGCGACTCCACGATCTCCGGCAGCATCTCCTCCGCCCAGCCCCGGTGGAAGCGGCAGAGCCCCAGGTTGTCCATGACCAGTTCGGCCTTCATGCGCTCGGCGCAGATCTTTCCCAGGGTGCGGGGCGGAAAGAACTCCGGGCCATAGAACATGTAGTACTTGCCCATGATCGCCATGGGCGCCAGGGCCCCGGGCGTCCAGTACTGGTTGGGCACCATCCAGCCCCGGCGGCCGTGGGCCAGATGGACGAAGGTGTCGATGATGCGCGTGCCCCGCTCCCGGCGGATCCTGCGGGCGAATTTGCGGACGCCTTCCGACAGATCGAGCTGTCCCTTGTGCCCGAGGATGGCCTCGATGAGCTCGCAGCCCAGCTCGGCGTTGTGCTTGGAATCGGCCACGACCTCGAACCCATCCAGGTTCCAGCGCGGCAGGCGACTCACCCCGAGATCCTCCTGGGTGAGATCGCCCCGCTCCAGGCACTCCATGAGCCACGCCAGCACGCCGCCGATGCTGATGCCATCGAAGCCTGCGGCGTCGGCCTTGGCATTGAGCAGCTCCGCCGCCCGCTGGTCGAAGATCCCGCAAAGGGGCCCCAGGGTCTGGTACGGCTCGTAGTCCTTCTTGAACTCGCCCCGCAGCTTCTTGCACACGGCGGCGCAAGGCTCCCCGCAGGTGGACTGCTGCTTGGTCTGGATGGTCTCTGCGTTGAACTGCTTGAGGTAGTGATCGAGCACCAGATGCTGGTGGGCCGCGAGGCGGGCATCCTCGGTCTCGAACATGGAGCGGTAGTTGAAGGTGAGCATGCGCCCCTTGAGGGAGGCGTAGTTCACGCCGAAGGTGCCGCCTGTCTCGAACTTGGGATCGAAGCGATACTTGGTGGTGCTCTCGAAATCCTTGGCCGCCAGGCGCTGCTTGTATTTCTCCTCGAACCATTCGTCGGCCACCTTGCGGTCGCGGAAGTCCTCATCGATAAAGGTGCCCCCGTAGATGACCGCGGCGATGCCGTGCTCCTGGAGCATCTTGGAGCCCATGCCACCCCGCCCCGCCCAGGTGTCTGCGGAGGTGATCTGTCCCTTCACGATGGGCGCGCTGCCGATGGCGCCAAAATCCGTGGCCAGGGCCGCAGACCCCACCGCCAGCACCCGGGAATCGGTTTCATAGCGGGAACCAAAGCGTTCCAGCACTTCATCCATGAGCCCGTACACCCCACCTCGCCCCCGCGCCCAGGCCTTCTCCAGATCCACGGGCACCACCTCCACGTGGATCTCCTCCCCGTGGCTGCGGTTGAGGTAGAGGATCGAGGGCACCGGCGCCTTGCCCACCAGGCTCACCATGTTGATGCCCAGGTTGTCGAAGACCAGCCCCGCGCCCCCCATGCTGGACACGAAGAAGCCCCGCCAGCAGGGTGAGAAGCCCGTAATGATGAGCCGGTTGGAACCCGGGATGATGGAACCGGCGAAAATGCCCGTGCCGATGTTCAGGCTGCGCCACCGATCCGCGAGATGGAGCCCCAGATCCACCGGCCCGAAATACTCATCCAGCTTGTACCGCCGCAGCCGATAGAAGCTCGTGGCGGGATCGATGAAGAGAACGCGCTGAACGGCTTCCATGGTGGATCTCCTGGGCGCCCGGGGGTGGAATGGATCAGCCTCGGGGAAAAGCAAACCGCAGAGGGCGCAGAGTTAAAAAGAGAGAGCGCAGAGAAAAGCGGATCTGATTATCGGCTCGACTCCGCCAGCCCCAGAGGCCTTGAAATCCAGAGAAAGCCTCCCAGACAAAGGCTACGACCCAAGGCGTCCGAAAAATATTCCACGGATACACACGGATGCACACGGATGAAGTTTCGGGCCATGTTTTTGCAGGAACCGGCCTGCGGACCCGCCCGCCGCGCGGGCGCGTGGCCCTGCCACGCGGATCGCGGGGGCGGCCAAGGACGCTTCCGAGGGCGTCCCCGCGCCGCCCCCGTGATCCGGGGTCCGCTGGCCTGATGGGTCGAGGCGCATCCGTGTTCATCCGTGGGAATCCGTGTTCATCCGTGTTCGGTTTTTCTGGCTGAGCCAAGCCGATAACCAGGAAAGCGAATCGTGGCTGTTTCCGTCTTTCCTCTGCGCCCTCTGCGGTAATTTAGTTCCTGTTAGCGGTGACTCACGCCTTGGTTTGGGCGCGTTCCACCCACACGGACACCAGCTGGATTGAAACCCCCACGGCGGCGGCCATCCACTCCAGGGAGACCCATTCCTGCACGGAGTGGAAGCTCTGGCCGCCCGCGAAGACATTGGGCGTCAGGATGCCCATGAAGGAGAGGCGGGAACCATCGGTGCCGCCGCGGATGGCCTTGCGAAGGGGCGTGATGCCCTGGCGCGTCACGGCCTCCAGCGCATAGTCGAGCACCTTGGGATCCTCGGCGATCTTGTAGCCCATGTTGCGGTAGGACGGCTTGATCTCGACGGCGATCTGGGCGCCGGGAAAGCGTGGCTGAACCTGGGCGATCACGGCCCGCAAGGCCTCCTCCCGCTGTTGCAGTTCTTCTTCCGTGAAGGCCCGCACCAGCAGCTTCACTTCCGCTTTGGTGACATCGCCCTTCAGGTCGAAGGGATGGAGGTAGGATTCCCGGCCCTCGGTGGTTTCCGGGAGGCGATCCGTGGGCAGGCCCTCCACGATGGCCGCCGCCACCCGCACGGCGTTGATCATCACGTTCTTAGCATAGCCGGGGTGCACATCGTGGCCCTTGATGGTGACGATGGCGGTGTCGGCGCAGAAGGTCTCATCCTCGATCTCGCCGAGATCGGAGCCGTCCAGGGTGTAGGCGTACTTCGCCCGAAAGGCCGCCACGTCGAAATGCTCGGTGCCCCGACCCACTTCCTCATCCGGCGTGAAGCCGATGCGCAGCTTGCCGTGGAGGAATTCGGGATGACGATTCAACCACGCCACCATCGTGAGGATCTCCGCAATACCCGCCTTATCGTCGGCCCCCAGCAGCGTGGTGCCGTCGGTGTGCACCAGGGTGTGACCGACGCAGTGGGCCAGGGAGGGATTGGTGGCCATGGGAATGCGCTCCCCCGTGGCCGGGAGCGCGATGTCACCCCCTGCGTAGCTCTGGATGATCTGCGGCTTCACGCCCCCTCCGGGGGTGCCCGCATAGGTATCCAGGTGGGCCAGGAAGCCCACCACGGGCACCGGAGGATGTCCGGCGGGCAGATTGGAAGGCACGGTGGCGAAGACGTAGCCCCACTCGTCCATGGCCGCATCCCCGCAGCCCAGGGCCTTCAGCTCCTCCACCAGCATCCGCGCCAGATCCTTCTGTTTCTCCGTGGAAGGAAAGCAGGTGGCCTCTTCATCGCTCTGGGTGTCCACCTGCACGTAGCGCAGGAAGCGGGCGAGGAGTTCCTGTTTCTCGATGGCATCCAGGGTGAAGGTCTGCATGGCGTCTCCGGGTTTCCTCCAGTATGAGGGGTGACCCGCGAAAATTAGAGCCAACGGCGGACCCTTTGGGCATATTGCTGGTAATCCTGGCCGAAGCGACTCCTCAAGTAGGCTTCTTCCCGCGCGATCACCAGGTGGTTCAGGAGAACGATGAGAGCAGGCATGCCTCCCAGGATCCAGAGATTGTCGAGGGCCCCCGCGAAGGCGGCCTGGAGGGCGAGGAGCGAGAGATACAAGGGATTCCGGGTGAACCGGAAGGGGCCTTTCTGTGCCAGGGCGGGTACCTCGCGCTGGAATTCTGGCGAGGCCTTGATGCTCACGAGCACGATGATGGCCCACGCCGCCAAGAGGAAGGATGTCGTCGCCGCGATCCCGGCAAGAGTCAACCGCAGCCTCCAGCTCCCAACCGGAAAGGGAATCGGCCACAGGAACCCGAGCCCGATTCCGCCGCCCAGGATCAACGCGAAGAGCAGGGGGGGCGGAAGGGGCACCCGTACCCCGTGGGGATCATCTGCTGGACGCATGACACCAGTATGCCAAGGCCCGGAATTCAGACCTATGATCGTGGGATTGCCCAGAGGCGCGGGGACTCACCACCGCCCTCCGGCATCAGAGGCTCCATGAAGACCTGGTCTGAGTTCCGCGAACACCTGCGCACCCGCAGCCCCCTTCCCGGGGCCTGGAGCCCTCTGCGCTTCCTGGGGCCGGGTCTCCTGGTGGCGGTGGGCTTCATCGACCCCGGCAACTGGGCCTCCAATGTGGCCGCCGGGGCGAGCTTCGGGTACCAGCTGCTCTGGGTGGTCACCCTCTCCACCCTCATGCTGATCCTGCTCCAACACAATGCGGCGCACCTGGGCATCGTGACGGGCCTCTGCCTGGCCGAGTCCGCCACGGAGCACCTGCCCTCCTGGATCTCCCGGCCCGCCCTCGGCTCGGCGGTGGTGGCCGCCATCGCCACGGCCTTCGCGGAGATCCTGGGGGGCGCCATCGCCCTGGGCATGCTGTTCCACCTGCCCCTCAAGGTGGGCGCCTGCCTCACGGCCCTGGTGGTGGGCGGGCTGCTATTCCTGAACACCTATGGCCGCATCGAGAAACTCATCGTGGGTTTCGTGTCCCTCATCGGCCTGGGCTTCCTCTTCGAGCTGCTGCTGGTGAACACCCATTGGGGCGCGGCCCTCCTGGGCTGGGTGAAGCCCGGGCTGCCCCTGGGGGCCACCACCATCGTCATGAGCGTGCTGGGCGCCGTGGTGATGCCCCACAATCTGTTTCTGCACTCGGAATTCATCCAGAGCCGCAAGTGGAACCTTCAGGGCGACGAGGCCATCCGCCATCATCTGCGCTTCGAATTCTTCGACACCCTCTTCTCCATGATCGTGGGCTGGGCCATCAACAGCGCCATGATCCTCCTGGCGGCGGCCACCTTCTTCCAGCGCAAGATTCCCGTGGAATCCCTGGAGCAGGCGGAGGCCATGCTCCGCCCCACCCTGGGTCCGGCCGCGGCCATCGTCTTCGCCCTGGCCCTGCTCTGCGCGGGGGTGGCTTCCTCCATCACCGCGGGCATGGCGGGGGGCAGCATCTTCGCGGGGCTGTTCCGGCGCACCTACGATTTGCGGGATGGGCACACCAAGGTGGGGCTGCTCCTCACGCTGGCGCCCGCCCTGGTGGCGGTCTTCCTCGTCACGGACAGCTTCAAGGCGCTGATCTTCAGCCAGGTGCTCCTCAGCATCCAGTTGCCCATCACGATCCTCCTGCAGCTGAGCCTCACCTCCTCCCGCAAGGTGATGGGAAGCTACGCCAATGCGGGAATCGAGAAGTTCCTGCTCTGGACCACCGCCGCCGTGGTGATCCTCCTGAATCTCATGCTGCTGAAGAGCGTGGTGCTCGGTTAGGCCTTCGTCTTGAAATCCTTCCCCAGCCACCCCTTGGCGAGAAGGAGCAGGACCGTGCTCACGCTGGCGAGGCATCCGAAGAAGAACCACATGGTGCCCGTCGCCTGGGGGCCCACCTGTGGGCACCAGCGGGCCAGGGCGATGCCGGAATAGAGCGGCACGAGCATCTTGGTGAGGAACCAGGGAAACTGAGCCACGCCCATGTAAGCCCCGGTGCGACCCTCGGGGGCAATCTCGGCTGCGTACTGCAGGAAGCGCGGCTGCCACATGGCCTCGCCGACGCTCAGCACCAGGATGTAGGCGAAGAGGCCCGCCACCGTGGGCCCCAGGGCCAGGAAGAAGGCGGGGGCCGCCATCACCGCCGTGCCGTACACCATCATGTTGTAGACCTTGGCCCGGGTGGAGAGCGCCGCCACGATGGGGCACAAGATGAAGATCAAGAGGGCGTTGAGGTTGGAGGCCACCTCGAAATTCTCACCGACTCGGGAACCGGCGAAGGCCCGGGCCACGTACTGCGGGATCACGAGCCAGTTGTAGGCGAAGAGGGTCTGGACGGGAATGAGCGCGAAGATGAACGCGAAGAACTTCAGGTCTGCGAGGGGATGGTTCGCCAGCCACCGCAGTGTCGCCTTTCGCTTCTCGAGGGGAAGGAGGAAGAAGAGCATCACGCTCAACGCCTCGATACCCCAGAGCGCCAACCTTCCCGTCCAGGAAGGCACCAGGGCCACCAGCAGGACCAGCACGGAAAGGCAGACCCAGAGATGGGTGGGGACCTTTCGCGCATGATCCTCGGCGGCCTTGGCCACCTTGGCATCCTGAAGCGCGGCGCGCTCCGCTTCCGACTGAGGCCCCGCGGCGTCGGCGGCGGCCTTGGCTTCCCAAGTGGCCTTCTCCAGGGTGCTCCGCGTCAACAGGGAGACCAGCAGCGTGAGGCCCAGCAGCGTGGTGAAGGCATAGAAACCGATGGCGCCATTCAGGCCGAAGGCCCGCCGCAGGGGCGACATGAAGGAGGGCAGCCAGCCCCCCAGGTTGTTCACGGCGTAGAGCATTGCGAACGCCATGCCCGAGGTGGCGGCCGTGGTGATCTGCCGCGTGCCCGCGTAGATGGCGGGCTGGTACATGCCGAAGCCCGACACGATGAGCAGAATCCCGCCCAGGGCCGTCAGGTTCATGGGGGAACCCAGACTGCCGCTGGCCAGCCCGAATCCCGGGGTCAAGGCCAGCACGACTCGCCCCAGGAACATCAGGCAGATGGCCACGATGAGGGTGCGGCGCAGGCCCCAGGCGTCCACCCGGGAGCCGAAGACGAGCATGGAAAAGGTGATGCCCGAGGTGAGGGCACCCACCATCCAGCCCGCATGCTTGTCGCTGAGCCCCACGATCTGGTTGAAGTACATGGCCAGGTAGGTGAGCGTGCCGAAGTAGGCGAAGCCCTCCAGCATGTAGCTGAGATTCACCGCCCACAGCGCCCTGGGCGCATGGACCAGATCGATGAAGGGCTGCGTGATCTCCCGCAGGGGTGAGGACGGGGTGGCATTCGTTTCGTTCACGGGAACTCCGTTGATCGTCGAGGAATAGTTCACGGTACCACGGCCCCTCGAAGGCCGTGGAAGGCGGCCTGGGCGGACGGTACACTGGTCCCACCCCAAGGTCTGCCAGGATCGCGGGAACGGCCTGGTTTCCAGGCAGACGGGCGCCATCGATGCTGAAGAAGAGAATCCTGTTCGCGTGTCTCGGCCTGCTCTTGGCCGCCGGGGCCATCACCCTTGCCGTCCATCTCGCCCGCAGGCGTCCGGCCTCGGCTTCCACGCTCCAGGCACGGCTCCTGCGCCTCGCGGAGCCCAGCGCCAAGCCCGACTCCGAGCCACTGCTGGAGGCCCTGCGCGAGAACCTGACGGGCTACCGCAAGATCATCGTGCTCCTGGCCGAGGAAAAGGATCTGAAGCCCGAGGAGCGGGAGCCCATCAACCACACGGGCTTCGCCATCTACTACGAGAACCAGGGGCGACTGGCCCTCCTGGACCAGGCCCTCGCCGCCGTGGCGGCTTCCGCCCACAAGACGCGCTTCGCCGTGCTGGAGGAGGTGCTGGACTGGATCGAATCCGGCAATGGCCTCTACGATGCCGATCGCCTGGCCTTCAAGGAGAACCTCCGCACCCTCCAGGGCGCCCTGGCCGCCGACCCTTCACTGCCCGCCGTCAAGCTGCACAAGCGGGTCTCCGAGGATCTCGGCGCCCTGGCGGACATCGAGACGATGTACGACAAGGAGCTGAAGCAGGTCTTCGGTCGTTTCAGTGAGCGGGGCATCGTGATCCAGCGCCAGCGCTGGGACGACTACGTGGCCAAGCTCAAGGGGCTGTTCACCCGCGAGGCCATCCTCCGGAGCTACGGCACGATCCTCCCCTATGCCCAGAAGGCCGACGAAGACAAGGAAATCACCGGCAAGGGTCTGCCCGCGAAGACCCTGGTGCTCACCTTCGACGATGGACCCCACGGTACCTACACGGAAGAGATCGCAGGCATCCTCAAGCAGTACGGCGTGCCGGGCCTCTTCTTCGAACTGGGTCAGAACCTGGGTTCCCTGGACGCCAGCGGGAGCCCCAAACTGGGCCGCCTGGCCGCCACCAGCCGCAAGCTGCTGGAGAGTGGCAACCTCCTTGGGAACCACAGCTTCAGCCACGGGAACCTGAGCGCCTTCAGCGATGCCACCCTCAAGGTGGAAATCAGCCAGACGGACACCCTGCTCAAGGCCATCGACGGTGGCAAATCGCGGCTCTTCCGCTTCCCCTACGGTGCCCGCACCGGCGCCTCCCTGGCCACCCTGGAGGGCTTCCATCTCAAGTCCATGCTCTGGAACATCGACTCCCGGGACTGGGCGGATCCCGTGCCCAGCTCCATCGTGGATCGTGTGCTGCGGTCCATCGACGCCGAGCAGCGCGGCATCGTGCTCTTCCACGACATCAACGAGCGCACGGTGAAGGCGCTGCCGATGATCCTGGACCGCCTGCTGGCGGACGGCTACCACTTCGCCGCCTGGGACGGCAATGAATTCAAGGTGGGCGAAGCCGTCATCACCGCCGGGGCCCGGGCCATTCCCACCACGGGCTACCGGGACAGCTGGGCCCTGGTCATCGGCATCGACGACTACGCCAAGTGGCCCAAGCTGCAGTACGCGGGCCGGGATGCCGATGCGGTGAAACAGGCGCTGGTGGAGAAATTCGCCTTCCCCGAGGACCACGTGAAAGTGCTCAAGGACAAGGACGCCACCCGCGCCAACATCCTGGGCCTGCTCAACGGCCGCCTGAGCCCAAGCCCCCTGCAGCGGGACGACCGGGTCTTCATCTTCTACGCGGGCCACGGCACCACACGCAAGCTCTCCTCGGGCCGCGATCTCGGCTACATCATCCCTGTGGATTCGGACCCCCAGAACGTGGCTTCCGACGCCATCCCCATGACGGAGCTGCAGAACATCGCCGAGGCCATTCCCGCCAAACACGTGCTCTTCGTCATGGACTCCTGCTACAGCGGCCTGGGCCTCATGCGGGGCGGCTCCCAGAACTTCCTGCGGGAGAACGCCCGGCGGGTGGGCCGCCAGATGCTAACGGCGGGGGGCGCGGACCAGATGGTGTCCGATGGCGGGCCCGGCGGCCACTCCATCTTCACCTGGGCCCTGCTCCAGGGCCTCGCGGGCAAGGCCGACCTCAACGGCGACGGCTTCATCACCGCCACCGAACTGGCGGCCTACCTCTCCCCCGCAGTGGCCAGCGTCTCGTCCCAGACGCCCGCCTTCGGCAGCCTGCCCGGCTCCGAGGGCGGCGAGTTCGTGTTCGAGCTGCCGCCGGAAACGGAATTCCTGAGCCCCGATTCACGGCAGATGGAAGGCACGGCCATCGCCCTCAACCAGAGGATCGACGCCAGACTCGAGGGGCTGAAGGTCAAGCCCGAAGGGGCGAAACCCGGGGAGGCCGCAGCCGTGAAGGTGAAGACCCTCGAAGGCGGCGAGGCGAAGCTCGCGGCGGGCAAGGGCGTGGCGATCCCGCCGCGCCAGGCCGCCCAGCGGGCCAATGACCGCGGGCTGCTGCATTTCAAGGAGAAGCGCTACGCCGAGGCCGAGGCCGAATTCGCGGAGGCCCTCAAGCTGCGGCCCGATTTCGCCCTGGCCGCCAACAACCTGGGCTTCGTCTACTACAAGCAGGACCGTTTCACCGAGGCCGCGCGCTGGTTCGAGAACACCATCCGCCTGGATCCCTCCCGCGCCATCGCCCATTGCAACCTGGGCGATGCCTATCTCAAGGCCGGGGAGAAGGTGAAGGCCCGCAAGGCCTTCGAGACCTACCTGGAGCTGGCGCCCAAGGGCCCCAATGCCGCCCACGCCAAGGAATCCCTGCACCAGCTTTAGGCCCCCATGATCCTGATCCTCCCCGCCTCCAAGACACTGGATTTTGGGACGGCCGCTTCCGCCCTGGCCCCCACGCAACCGGCCTTCCTGAAGGAGGCCGCAGCGCTCGTGAAGGAACTCAAGCGCCTGTCTCCGCCGAAACTAGCTGAACGCATGGCCCTTTCGGACAAGCTCGCGGCTCAGGTCTTCGGGTACTACCAGGACTGGCGCACGCCCTTCACTCCAGCCAATGCCAAGGCGGCCCTGCGGACCTACGCCGGGGATCTCTACGATGGCCTGGACGCCGCGACCCTCTTGGATGCGGATATCCAGTTCGCCCAGGCCCAGGTGCGCATCCTCTCTGGGCTGTACGGCCTCCTGCGCCCCCTGGATCTCATGCAGCCCTACCGCCTGGAGATGGGCGCCCGGATGAAGGAGGGCAGCCTCTATGCCTTCTGGGGCGACCGGTTGACCAAGGCCTTGAACCTCCTGCTCAAGGCCGAGAAGACCGCAGGTCGCGAACCGATCCTGCTCAATCTGGCCTCGGAGGAATACGCCAAGGCCATCCAGCCTGGCGCCCTCCAGGGGCGGATGCTCACGCCGGTCTTCCAGGAGAGCAAGGGCGGGCGCTTCAAGGTGGTGAGTTTCTTCGCCAAGCGGGCCCGGGGGTGCATGGCCCGGCACGTCATCCAGAACCGGCTGCTGGAACCCCAGGAACTGCTGCGCTTCGAGGGTGAAGGCTACCGCTTCGCCCCGGAGGCCTCCACGCCGGAGCGGTGGTTCTTCCGCCGGGAAGTGTCATAGCCCTGTTCCTTTCCCGGGTCGCCCTCACAGCCGTCCCTTCTCCTGCATCCAACGCCCATAGGCAAAGGAGAGGCCCATGGCTTCACCGAAGATCTGGGGACTGGTGGTGGCCGCCGCCCTTGCGGCAGGCCTCGGCATCTCGGCCTTTTCGTCGCGCCCGCAGGCTTCGGCGGGTCCCATCACTCCTGCCGCGACCAAGGAGAACCGCATGTCCCAAGGCAAACCATCTAAGGAAGAGCTGAAGCAGAGGCTCACCCCCATGCAGTACCGCGTGACCCAGGAAGCCGGCACCGAGCCCCCCTTCCAGAACGCCTTCTGGAACGAGCACCGGGAGGGCCTCTATGTGGACATCGTGAGCGGCAAGCCTCTGTTTTCCAGCAAGGACAAGTTCGACTCGGGCTGCGGCTGGCCCAGTTTCACGAGGCCCGTGGAGGGCTCCGAGGTGGTGGAGAAGCGCGATGCCACCCTCGGCATGGTGCGGACGGAGGTGCGCTCCAAGGCGGCGGATTCCCACCTGGGCCATGTTTTCGACGACGGCCCCGCCGACAAGGGCGGCCTGCGCTACTGCATCAATTCGGCCTCCCTGCGCTTCATTCCCGTGGAGAACCTGGAGAAGGAAGGCTACGGCGACGCCCTACCCCTCTTCGGCAAGCCTGCACCCAAGGCCGAAGTCGAAGTCGCGACCCTTGCCGGAGGCTGTTTCTGGGGCATGGAGGAGCTGATCCGGCAGCAGCCCGGCGTGCTTGCCATCGAAGTGGGCTACACCGGCGGCACCGTGGCTCATGCGACCTATGAGAATCATGCGGGCCATGCCGAGGCCGTGCAGATCCGCTTCGATCCCCGCAAGACCAGCTTCGAGGCCCTGCTGCGCTTCTTCTTCAAGATGCACGACCCCACCACTCTGAACCGTCAGGGCAACGACATAGGCAGCTCGTATCGCAGCGCGATCTTCTTCCACAGCGACGCCCAGAAGGCCACCGCCGAAAGGGTGAAGGCCGAAGTGGACGCCTCCGGGAAATGGAAGAAGCCCCTCGTCACCGAGATCACCCCCGCCGGCCCCTGGTGGAAGGCCGAGGAATACCACCAGGACTACCTCCAGAAACACCCAGGAGGCTACACCTGTCACTTTGTGCGGGAGTAGGGCGGGGGCAGGGAAAAAGATTCACCACAGAGAACGCCGAGGAAAAGAGAGAACACAGAGAAAAGCAGGAAGCGGTTTTTCTCTGCTTTTGTCCGTTCATTTCTCTGCGCTCGCTGTGGTGAATTATTTCTCTATTCGTTGAACCCCGTCCGCTTCGCCTCGGCAATCGGCGACGGTTTGGCGGAAGCGATCCTGGGTCTTCAGCCGCTGCAGGATGGCCTCGGCCAGGAGCCTTCCCGCCACGTCATCGGTGGGGTAGTGAACCCCGCCCAGGATGCGGGCCCAGGCGGATCGGTGAGCCCGATCCAAGAGCGCCTCTCGATGCTCGGGAAAGATCTCCGCCAGCACACCTGCGCGCACGAAGGCCTGGAGCGAGTGGCCGCTGGGATAGGAGTCATTGGGCGGCAGGGGCACACAGGGGTTCAGCCGAGCGTCTCGTTTGGGTGGGCGGGGCCGGGCATGGAGCACCTTCGCCGCTTCGGAAATGGCGTGGACATCCACCGTCAACTTCCAGAAGAACTGCGCGGTGCGGGGCAATCGTTCCGCCGCGAACCACGACCCCAGCACGGTATCGAACTTCCAGACGGTGTCATGCTCCACGATCCGGGCCCAGGCCTCGGCCTCGGGACTTCGCCAGGCCTGGATCTGCACCAGAGTCTCCAGGTCCGCCATCTCAGCGAGAGAGCCCGGCGGCGGAGGCGCTGGCAGGAGGCTGGGTACATCGAGATCCTGCACCCTCAGGAAGTGCCCCGGCGGAGTCGGAAGATCCCAGGGCGCCGGGCCTTCCTGGGACCAGGCCGCAGCTCCAGTGAGCAGGAGGGCCGCGAAGGCGGTTCGGAACCCCATGGCGGTCAGCTGGCCTTCTTCAGCAGGAAGGGCTCGGCCTCTCTGCGGCAGGCTGCCACGGCCTGGCGGAAGACCTCGCTCTGCTTCATGTCCTCCACGATCATGGCCGCCAGCAGACGGCCTCCCACCACGTCCGTGGGGAAGTGAACCCCGCCGATGATGCGCCCCCAGGCCGCCCGGTGGGCGCGGGCCATCAGGGCCTCGCGGCACTCCGGATGGATCTCCGCCAGCACCCCGGCCTCCACAAAGATGTAGAGCGTATGGCCGCTGGGATAGGAACCGCTGGTGGGAACGGGCACGGCGGGCTGTATTCTCGGGTCCACCTTTGGAGGGCGGGGGCGGTCGTAGTGTTTCTTGATCTCCCGGCTCACGGGGCGAAGATCCCGGGTGGCGGCCTTCACCAGCGCGGCGGTGGCCGGGAGGTTGGCCTCGGTAAACCAGGGGCCGAGGACCGGCGCAAAATCCAGGGCGCTCCACGTGTCGACGACTTGGGCCCAGGCCACCTGCTCCGGCGTGCGCCAAGCCTGGACCTGCAGCACCGCTTCCAGGTCCGCCAGGGCCGCCAAGGAGCCGACTTCGGGCGGCGGAGGCAACCGTTTCATCAGCTCGAAAGGCGTCGCGCGAAGGAAGTTCGGGGCCTCCTGGGCAACGGGTGCCTTTTCAACGACCACCGCCTGGGCCCGGGCCCCAGGGGCGAGGGACAGGACAACGACCAGGGAAATCAGGAGAAGGGGGCGTGACATGGAAACCTCGCATGGTGCTGCTCGAATTTAGCACTGCCCGGGAACCATCTCTGACACAGACCGGAATCGATTATCATCAAAGTCCAGTCCGAGGAGCGCTGCGAGACGCCCGCCTTTCATTTCAGGGTGTCCCAGGCTCGGAACCTGACCCGCGGGTCGGCCCTGGATCCAACGGCGCTCACCTGACAAACCCAGCGGGTTTGGAATCGGGTGAGCAGGCCCCTTCCCTCCCGCCCCTGCCAAGGAGTCCGCCATGAGTACGGCCACTCAAGGAACATCCGTCATCGCCGATCTGTCCCTCGCCCCCTGGGGGCGCAAGGAGATCGCCATCGCCGAATCCGAAATGCCCGCGCTGATGGTGATCCGCGAAGAATATGCGGCCAAGCAGCCGCTGAAGGGCGCCCGCATCGCGGGTTCGCTGCACATGACCATCCAGACGGCGGTGCTCATCGAAACCCTGAAGGCCTTGGGCGCCGAGGTACGCTGGGCCTCCTGCAACATCTACAGCACCCAGGATCACGCCGCCGCCGCCATCGCCGCCACGGGCACGCCGGTCTTCGCCATCAAAGGTGAGAGCCTAGCGGACTACTGGGACTACACCCATCGCATCTTCGAGTTCAGCGAGGGTACCCCCAACATGATCCTGGACGATGGCGGCGATGCCACGCTGCTCATCCACCTGGGGGCCCGGGCCGAGCAGGACATCCATGTGCTGGATCATCCCGATAGCGAGGAAGCCACGGTGCTCTTCGCCTCCATCAGGAAGCGCCTCGCCTCACACCCCGGCTGGTATTCCAAGCAGCTGGCCGCCATCAAGGGCGTGACCGAGGAGACGACAACGGGTGTCCATCGTCTCTACGAGATGCACAAGAAGGGCGAGCTGAAGTTCCCCGCCATAAACGTCAACGACAGCGTGACCAAGTCGAAGTTCGACAACCTCTACGGCTGCCGCGAGTCCCTTGTGGACGGCATCAAGCGCGCCACCGATGTGATGATCGCGGGCAAGGTGGCGGTGGTCTGCGGCTATGGCGATGTGGGCAAGGGCTGCGCCCAGGCCCTGAGCGCCCTGCGCGCCCAGGTGTGGGTGACGGAGATCGACCCCATCTGCGCCTTGCAGGCGGCCATGGAAGGCTACCGCGTGGTGACGATGGACGAGGCCGCGCCCCTGGCCGATATCTTCGTGACGGCCACCGGCAACTTCCATGTGATCAGCCACGACCACATGAAGGCCATGAAGGACCAGGCCATCGTGTGCAACATCGGCCACTTCGACAGCGAGATCGACGTGGCAAGCCTGGAGAAGTACGCCTGGGAGGAGATCAAGCCCCAGGTGGACCATGTGATTTTCCCCGACGGCAAACGCATCATCATGCTGGCCAAGGGCCGCCTGGTGAACCTGGGCTGCGGTACCGGCCACCCCAGCTACGTGATGAGCAGCAGCTTCGCCAATCAGACCCTGGCCCAGATCGAGCTGTGGACCAAGCAGGGCCAGTACCCCGTGGGCGTCTACACCCTGCCCAAGCACCTGGACGAGATGGTGGCGCGCCTGCAGCTGAAGAAGCTGAACGCCGAACTCACCAAGCTCTCCGAGAAACAGGCCGCCTACATCGGCGTGAGCGTGGAAGGCCCCTACAAGACCGAGCACTACCGCTACTAGGCCGAGTTCCGTTCAAAGAAAAGGCGCCCGAGGGCGCCTTTTCTTTGCGTGTTTCCACCTACTTGAAGTATCCGACTCCGGCCTCGAAGATCCGCATGTCCTTGGCCCCCGGCGCGTTCTTCCAGCAGTTCGAGGTGTAGCGCTCAGGGTGGGCCATCTTGCCGAAGACGCGGCCATCGGGACTGGTGAGGCCTTCGATGGCCAGGGCGCTGCCGTTGGGGTTGTACTCGATGTCCAGGGTGGGCTGGCCCTGGGCATCCACGTACTGAGTGGCCACCTGGCCGCTTGACAGGAGCTGTCGCAGCAGCGCGTCGGGCCCCACGATGCGGCCCTCGCCGTGGGCGATGGCAACGGTGTGCTGGTCGCCGGGCTGCAGGAGGCTCAACCATGGGCTCTGATTGCTGGTGACGACCGTGGTGGCCACGCGGCTCATGTAGCGCAGATTATTGAAGGTGAGAGTCGGATCCTCGGGATGCTGCTCCCGGATCTCGCCGTAGGGCACGAGGCCCAGCTTGATCAGGGCCTGGAAACCGTTGCAGATGCCGCAGACGAGGCCATCGCGCTGCTTCAGCAGCTCGTGCACGGCGTCCTTCACCCGGGGGGCGCGGTAGGCCGCGGCGATGAACTTGCCCGAGCCCTCGGGCTCGTCGCCCGCGCTGAAGCCGCCGGGGATCATCACGATCTGGCTGCGGCCGATGGCCTTGGCCATGGCGTCCAGGCTCTCTTCCACGGCAGGGGCGTCCAGGTTGCGGAAGACAACCGTCTCCACCTCAGCGCCCGCCTCCCGGAAGCGGCCCTCCAAGTCATACTCGCAGTTGGAACCCGGGAAGGCCGTGATGACGACGCGGGGTTTCGCCATCTTGATGGCGGCGCTGCGGCGTTCCTGGGCCACGAAGGGCGTGAAGGGCGGCAAAGCGACCAGGGGTTCGTCCTCCTCCAGCCGTGTGGGGAACACGTGCTCCAGCTTGCCTTCCCAGGCCTCGCGGGCCTCGTCCAGATCGATGCGGGCGCCGCCCACATGGATGGCCATCTCCTCGAGGGTCGTGCCCAGGTGCGTCCAGGCGAGCCCCTCCAGGCAGTGGGCGGGATCGCTGTCCAGTTCCAACACGAAGGCGCCGGGGCGCGGGGTAAACCAGAAGGGCGCCTCCTTGCGGGTGAGGGCGAGGCCCACTTCGTTGCCGAAGGCCATCAGGCTAAGCGCGGCACAGAGACCATCCATGCCCACCACCTTGGCGGCCTTCACCCGGCCCGCGCGCACCAGCTGGGTGATGCGGGAATAGGTGGCCTCCAGGGCCGCCCAATCCGGCAGTTCCTCGGCGGTGCGGGGCAGTTCCACCAGCACCACGGAGTGCTTGAAGGCCTTGAACTCGGGAGAAATGACCTGATCCGCCTGCACCACATCCACCGCGAAGGCCACCAGGGTGGGCGGCACATCGAGCTCCTTGAAGGTGCCACTCATGCTGTCCTTGCCGCCAATGGCGGGGGTGCCCATGGCGAGTTCGGCGTGCAGCGCCCCCAGCAATGCCGCCAGGGGCTGGCCCCAGCGGACGGCATCCTGCATGGGCTTGCCGAAGTATTCCTGGAGGGTGAACCGAAGCTTGTGATGATCGCCGCCCACGGCCACGAGCTTGGCGGCGGCTTGCACGTGGGCCCACACGGCGCCGTGGAAGGGTGACCACCGGGAAATGGCCGGAAAGAAGCCGTGGCTCATGGCGCTGGCGGACTTGGTGTCGCCGCCCTGCACCGGGAACTTGGCCACCATGGCCTCCGAGGGCGTGCGGCGGGTGCGGCCACCGTAGGGCAACAGGATGGTGCCCGCGCCGATGGTGCAGTCGAACTTCTCCGTGAGGCCCCGCTGGGAGCAGGTGTTGAGGTCCGCGAGCTGGGCCAGCCAGCGCGTAGCGATCTCGCTCTCGGCCACGGCGGGCGCCTTCAGCGGATTGGCCTCAGGGTCCGGGGCCGTGACCTTGGCCTTGGCAAACTGGGCGGCGCCGTTGGTGTCGATGAAGGCGCGACTGAGATCCACGATGGTCTTGCCCCGCCAGGTCATGCGCAGGCGTGGCTCGGCCGTGACTTTGGCCACGAGCACCGCTTCGAGGTTTTCGACGTTGGCCTGGCGGATGAGTTCGACGGCGTCCTTGGGTTCCACCACCACGGCCATGCGCTCCTGGCTCTCGGCGATGGCCAGTTCGGTGCCATTCAGGCCCTCGTACTTCTTGGGCACCACGTCCAGGTTGATTTCCAGGCCATCCGCCAGTTCGCCGATAGCGACCGACACACCGCCCGCACCGAAGTCGTTGCACTTCTTCACGAGGCGAGAGAACTCCGCCTTGCGGAAGAGGCGCTGGAGCTTGCGCTCCATGGGGGCGTCACCCTTCTGCACCTCGGCACCGCAGGTCTCGATGCTGTCCTCGGTATGGCTCTTGGAGGAGCCGGTGGCGCCCCCCACGCCATCCCGGCCCGTGCGGCCACCCACCAGGATGATGACGTCCCCGGGAATGGGCTCCTCGCGGCGCACCTGGGCCCGGGGCACGGCGCCCACCACGGCGCCGATCTCCATGCGCTTGGCGACAAAGCCCGGATCGTAGATCTCCACCACTTGGCCCGTGGTCAGGCCGATCTGGTTGCCGTAGCTGGAGAAGCCATTGGCGGCTTCGGTGGTGATCTTGCGCTGGGGCAGCTTGCCCGAGATGGTCTCGCTCACGGGCACGGTGGGATCGCCCGCACCCGTCACGCGCATGGACTGGTAGACGTAGGCCCGTCCGCTCAAGGGATCGCGGATGGCGCCGCCCAGGCAGGTCGCGGCGCCGCCGAAGGGCTCGATCTCCGTGGGATGGTTGTGGGTCTCGTTCTTGAACATGAAGAGCCACTGCTCGGTACCAGTCGGCGCCGCTGTGTTGTCGATGTCGACCACCAAGGAACATGCGTTGATCTCGCTGGTGACCTCCTGGTCGTCCAGCTTGCCGATCCTGCGGAAGTGGCGCGCGGGCAGCAACGCGATGTCCATCAGGCACTCAGGCTTTTCGGACAGGCGCTGTCCAAAGACCTCGGCGCGCAGACGCTGGTATTCGCCGTAGGTGGCCTGAGTGGTCACGGTGAAGGGACTGGCCTCCACGGTCACATCCGTCAGTTCCGTGAGGAAGGTGGTGTGGCGGCAGTGGTCGGACCAGTACGTGTCCAGCATCCGCAGCTCGGTCTCGGTGGGATTGCGGCGTTCCACATCCCGGAAGTAGACCTGGGTATGCCTCAGATCCGCGAGGGTCATGGCCATGCCATGCTCGCCCTGGATCCGCAGGAGCCCCGCCTCATCCGCCATGGTGAAGCCCTCAAGCACCGGCACATCCTGGGGCGCAGGCAGCACGGGGTTCAGGGTGGCGGGCTTGGCCGCACGGGCCTCGCGGCTATCCACGGGGTTCACCAGGTAGGCTTTGGCCCGGGCAACATCCTCGGCGGAGAGGGCGCCCCCCAGAACATAAACCCGCCCGCAGGCGACGGTGGGTCGGGTGCCGTGGCTCAGGAGCTGGAGACACTGAGCGGCGCTATCGGCGCGCTGGTCGTACTGCCCCGGCAGGTATTCCAGGGCGAAGGCGGCTTCCTTCGCGCCCAGGGGCAAGTTCTCCTCGAACACTTCGTCCACGGGCGGCTCGGCAAACACCGTCCACCGGGCGGCCTCGAAGGCTTCATCGGCAAGGCCTTCCACGTCGTACCGGATCACGAGACGGACGGATTCAAGGGCCCCCAGCCCCAGGTTCTCCCGCAGATCGTGCAGCAGATGGCGCGCCTCCACGGCGAAGGCAGGCTTCTTCTCGACGAACAGGCGGCGGATCAAAGACATGGGAAAATCCTAAAAACAGAAGGGCCGCCCCGGCGCGGCCTTTCCGACTCCTCAAATATACCAAGGCCGAGGCCCCCACGGAGACGGCGGGATTCCGGCATCGGCGGGCTACCATGAATGATCACTCCCGCGAAGGGAGGCTGGCCATGGGCGATGACGATGCCATAGAGCGCCGCAACGCCATCGCCGCCACCCATGCCCATCAGGTTCTTCTCCTGGCTGAGAATGTTTGATGATCAGGAACCCGAATTGGACTTTCCGATCAATCTGAAGACTGCGTCCATTCGCGTCGATAGGGCTAGTCGAAAGACCACGTGGCCGACCCGGAACGAGGCCCGAAAGTTTCAAACTGAGGGATTAGGGGGATCATTTTGGTCGAAAACGGATCCGGCGAATAGCGCGACCATGTTCTATGTCACTAATTTAATTAATTTTATGTATTGGATCGGATATTGCTCCACCCCTCCAGACGAGGCTGTCGTTTTGCCTCAATCATGGGCATCACGGGAGGGATTCAATGACGTACGAGGCGATGAAATACGACCACCTGAAGGGCGGAGCCTTGAAGGGGTTCAGCGATAGTCAGCTCGACCTTCACTTCACTCTCTATCAGGGCTATGCCTTCATGGACAACATCAAGTGGAGTGACGGCTCCAGGCGATTTGGTGCTGTGAAGGACGGCGAGCGCATGAGGAGAAACCCATGAGCAGCGGAGTTCTTGAACCGGGCCTTTCCATCGAGGCGCAAGACCTTCACCGGGCCCTCGCCAGCCTGCAGGAGGAACTGGAAGCCATCGACTACTACCACCAGCGGGCCGACCTGACGGCGGACGAGTCCCTCAAGGCCATCCTGCTCCACAACCGCAACGATGAGATGGAACACGCCGTGATGCTCCTCGAGTGGGTGCGGCGCACCCTGCCGGAGTTGGACACGCAGGCGGAGAAGTTCATCTTCGTGCCCGGCGACCTGGTCGCCTTGGCGAAAGGAGTGGGCGCCACCCGTTCCCTCCCCAGCGATCAAATTGGAGCGGCACTGATCCGCGATTCCGAATGAATGGGCTGGAGGCTCCATGCGCGCAACATTGAACGGCATCAAAGTCGCCTACACCGACGAAGGAAAGGGCCCCGCGCTCTTCTTTGTTCATGGATTTCCGCTGAATCGCGGGACTTGGTCAAGACAGGTGGGGGCTTTCAAAGCGAAGCACCGCATCATCGCGCCAGACCTGCGTGGGCTTGGGGGAACCGAAGCCACCGATGCCCCGGTTTCCATGAGCCGCTACGCCGAGGATCTCTTCGCGTTGATGCAGCATCTGGAACTGGGCCCGGTAACCCTTGTCGGCCACTCCATGGGTGGCTACGTGGCCCTGGCCTTCGCAAAGGCCTACCCGCAGGCGCTCCAGGGGCTGGTGCTGGTGGGCACGCGGTCTGGAGCGGATACCGCCGAGGGTGCCGCCGCGCGCCGCGACCTGGCGGAGAAGGTGAAGAAGGAAGGTACTGCGATCGTGGTGGAGGCCATGGCCCCCAAAATGCTCTCCGCCCAGAATCACGATCCTGGCATGGCGGCGGCGGTTCGGGGCTTCATGCTGCCCTCCGGTCCGAAGGGCGTGGTCGGCGCCCTGCTGGGAATGGCCGAAAGGCCCGATATGGGCGCCTGCCTTGGGCAGATTCGCGTTCCGACCCTCGTGGTAACCGGTGCCGACGACACGATCATTCCGCCCAGCGAATCCGAGGCTCTGGCCAAGGCCATTCCCAACGCTCAGCTGAACCTCATCCCGGCTGCGGGCCACCTCGTCGCCTTCGAGTGCGCCGAGGCCTTCAACGAGGTTCTGCGAGTCTGGATGGCCAAGCATTCCGGGGAGTGACGCCCAGGGCACCGAGACTGATTACCGGTAATTAAGATCAAGAGTCTCGAGACACACCCGGTTTCGGGCATCACGCCATTCAAGGGGGGCCGGATTTCTGGATTCTGGAGAATACCGGGCAGTCTTCGTCGTGGGCGCCTGGCAGGTAGCCGGTGCTCATCAGGAATTCCTTCACGATCTCGCCGCCGGTGAACACGAAGGTCTTCTTGAAGCGCTTGGTCCAGGTGTCCAGATCGCTGGGGTGGTGGGCGTCGAGCCAGCCCTTGAAGCTGCCGAACTCGGCGTTCAGAACCAGGATGCGGCGGGCATTCTCGATGGCGGCGTTGATCTTCAGGCGGTTGCGAATGATACCGGCGTCGCCCATGAGCCGAGCGCGCTCGGCCTCGCCGTAGGCCGCGATGGTGGGGATATCGAAGCCATCGTAGGCCCGACGAAAGGCCTCCTGCTTCTTCAGGATGGTGGTCCAAGAGAGCCCGGCCTGATTGATCTCCAGGACCAGGCGCCCGAAGAGTTCGGCGTCTTCAACCAGAGGAAAGCCGTACTGGGTGTCGTGATAGACGCGGTGGAGAATCTGCTCGGGATGATCGGCGACAAACTGGCAGTAGGGTGTCATCGTTCCTTCCGCCTCAACCAGATGGCCGCGAGGAGGGAAGTCACCAGTCCCGTAACCCAAGTGCCGAATACGCCGGAAAAGGCCGTGGGAAGAGGCTTCTGCCAGGGGGCTTGGAGGCGGACCAGTTCATCGATGCGGTCAGGGCTGAGGCCCGCCTGGGCCATCTTCAGGCGCCCGAGGACCTCCAGCTCCTGGAAGTAGTGGGGAAAGACCAGCGTCGTGAAGCACAGGCTGGAGCCGAAGATGATCACGGAGGCAATGACGGAAATGCTTAGGCCGTTGATCACCTGGCGACCGTATCCCGCCTGAGGTGCAGTCTTGCGCAGCCCCCACAGGAGCACCCCGATCTGGAGGGGAATCACGAGCCAGAAGAGGAGAAGCAGGGAAGGATCGCGGTACCAGCCGGTGAACCCCATGACGAAGGTCCACGTCGCCACCAGCAGACCCAGCACCAGACCGGCCAAAAGGGTTGGGTTCATGTTCGCCTCCACTGAACCAGACTTTGTATTCTGGCTTGGATGGCCATTAGGTCCGAACCGTTTGGGCAGGGCCCTGTTTTCCCTCTCAGGATACCCTCAGCCCTGGGAATCAGCCTCGCTGCCTGCTTCGGGAGCCTCGCTATTCTCGACACCTTCTTCCAGCTCGGTTTCCACTTCCGGGGGCAGGCCCTGGGCCTGGCGTTCGGCCTTGCGCTGAGCCTTCTCTTCACGCTTCTGCTTGTTCGCGATCTCCCGCTGCCGCTTGCCGTGCGCGTAGTTCACCCGTGCCATCCGTCACCCCCAAAACCATTCATGCACAAAAAAACGACCCAGCTCCGGGTCTCACCTTTCCAGAGTAGCATCGCGTCGAGCGACCGGCGTCCGACCTGAGTCTTCACACCTCAAGGCCCAAAAAAGAAAGGGCACCGGATCCACTCCGGTGCCTTTCCTTGAAACCACCTCGTCTTGAATTGGCGAGATCAGAAGCGCCTACCCATTCTTCTTCGCCTCCGGCGATCGGGTCGGTGCCTCAGAGGTGCCTACCCGTTCTTTTTTACGAACTCTTCCATGAAGGCCACCAGGGTCTCGACGTTGGCGACGGTCACGGCGTTGTAGGTGGAGACACGGATGCCGCCGATGTCGCGGTAGCCCTTGAGGCCCACCATACCGTTTTTCTTGGCTTCCTTCACGAAGGTATCCGTGAGCTCTTCGCTGGGCAGGAAGAAGTCCACGTTCATCAGCGAGCGGTCGGCCTTCTCGGTGACGAAGGGCTTGTAGAAGCCCGCGTGCTTGTCGATGCAGCCATAGAGCAGCTCGCCCTTCTTGCGGTTGTTGGCCTCGATGACCTTGAGGCCGCCGATGCTCTTGTTGTAGGCCAGCACGTTGCGCAGGATGTAGATGCCAAAGGTGGGCGGGGTGTTGTAGAGGCTGTTCTTCTCGGCGTGCAGGGGGTAGCGCAGGTAGCTGGGTAGATCCTTGCACTGGCACATTTCGAGAACGTCATCGCGCACGATGGTGAGCGTGACGCCCGAGGGGCCGAGGTTCTTCTGGGCGCCGGCGTAGATGAGGCCGAACTGATTGACATCGAAGGGGCGCCACATGATGTCCGAGGACATGTCGCAGATGTAGGGCTTGTCCGTCTTAGGGAATTCCTTCCACTGGGTGCCTTCCACCGTGTTGTTGGAGGTGAAGTGCACGAAGGAAGCCTCGGGGTTGATCTGCAGCTCGCTGGCCTTGGGCAGGCGGGCGAACTTCTCGGCCTTGGTGGAAGCGGCCTCGCGGACATTGTCGCCCCCTACGAGCTTGGCTTCCTTGAACGCCTTCTCGGCCCAGTTGCCGGTAGTGATGTAGTCGGCCTTGTGCTGGCGCATGAGGTTGAGGGGGATCATGCCGAAGGAGAGGTGCGCGCCGCCCTGAAGCAGCAGCACCTTGAAGTTGTCGGGGATGCCCATCAGCTCCTTGGTGAGGGCGATGGCCTCCTCGTGAACCGCGTCGTATTCCTTGGCGCGGTGGCTGATTTCCATCACGGACATGCCCGTTCCGGCGAAGTCCAGGAGTTCCGCCTGGGCGCGCTCGAGGGCAGGCAGGGGTAGACCGGCCGGACCGGCGTAGAAGTTGATCGTGCGATTGGTCATGGAAGTCTCCAAAAAGAATTAACCGCGAATTTCGCGAATGAACGCGAATGGGTCTATTTTCTTATTCACACCCATTCGCGCCATTCGCGGTTTCTCTTTTTACGCCTTGAAGTCCTTGAGGATCGCCACGACTTCATCGCCGATGCGCCCCAGGTTCTCCTTGGAGCTGGCGCCGAGGTGGGGAGCCATGAAGACGTTGGGGGCGTTGAGCAGGACGCAGTCGGCGGGCGGGGGATCGCTGGGCCACACGTCCGTGCCGTAGGCCCGGACCTTGCCGCTCTTGAGAGCTTCGGCCAGATCCTGCTCCACCACGCACTTGCCGCGACCGGTGTTGATGATAATGACGCCATCCTTCATCTTGCCAATGAGGGCCGCGTTGATCATGCCCTTGGTCTCATCGGTGAGGGGGGTGTGCATGGAGATGACATCCGCCTTGGCGGCCAGTTCTTCCAGGCTCACGAGCTTGGCGATGGGATGTTCCTTGAGGAAGGGATCGAAGGCGATCACTTCCATGCCGAAGGCCTGGGCGCGCTTGGCGACCTCGGTGGCGATGGCGCCGGCGCCGATGAGGCCCAGGGTCTTCTTGAAGAGTTCCGTGCGCTTCAGCTCGTTCTTGAGGAACTTGCCCTCCACCATGCCCATGTGGGCCTCGATGAGGCGGGCGGGGATGGCCACCATGAAGGCCATGGCCATCTCGGCCACGGAGACGCTGGAGGCCTTGGGCGTGTTCATGGCCTTGACGCCACGCTCGGCACAGGCCTTCTTGTCCACGTTGTCCATGCCCACGCCGCCCCGGATGACGAGCTTGAGGTTGGGGGCCTTGTCGAGCAGTTCGACATTGGCTGTCGTCTTGGAGCGGATCAGCAGCACGTTGGCGTCCTTGAGGGTCGCCATGTCGCTGGAGACCTCGCCGAAGGGGGCGAGACGTTCCGGCAGCTTCGCGTCGAAAGCGTCAGCAATTAGGATCTTCATGAAATCACCTCCTGTGATTTCACCCTTCGGGCGGGTCTGCGACCCGTGGCGCTCCGCTCCTGCTTCGCGCTCATGGTGCCCTCTGGATGATTATTTGAAAAATGCGGAAAGGAGAATCAGCCTTCGTAGACCCGCACCAGCAGGCCGGAGCGGAGCTTGGGTTCGAACCAGGTGGACTTGGGGGGCATGATCTGGCCGGCGTCGGAAACGGCCATGAGCTCCACGAGGCTGGTGGGGAACATGGCGAAGGCCACCGCGGCGCCTTCCTTGACCCGCTTCTCCAGCTCCTCCATGCCGCGGATGCCGCCCACGAAATCGATGCGGGTGTCGGTGCGGGGATCCTTGATGCCGAGGATGGGATCCAGCAGGTTGTCCTGGAGGATGCTCACGTCCAGGCTCTTCACGGGGTCCTTGGCATCGAAGCTCCCGGCCTTGGCGGTCAGGCGGTGCCACTTGCCCTGGAAGAACATGCCGTAGCCATGCAGGCTTTCGGGCTGGGGCTGGCGGGCGGGCGCGATGTCGAACTTCTCGCCCACCTTGGCCAGGAAGGCTTCGGGCGTCAGGCCGTTGAGGTCCTTCACGACACGGTTGTAGTCCATGATCTTGAGCTGGTTATGGGGGAAGACCACGGCCATGAAGGCCTCGAAGGGCTCCTCGCCCGTGAGTTCGGCCACGCCCGCGCGGCGGGCCTGGGCATAGCGGATGGCGGCGGCGGTGCGGTGGTGGCCATCGGCGATGTACAGGGCGGGCACGCCGTTGAAGAAGGCCACCAGCTCGCCGATCACCACCTCGTCGCGGATGGTCCAGACCGTGTGACCGATGCCATCGGGGGTGACAACGTCATAGTCGGGCTTGCCCTTGCGGGTGGCGTCCACCACGTGGTCGATGTAGGGCACGGCACGGTAGGTGAGGAAGACGGGCTCGGCGTTGGCGCCCTGCTCGGTGACGTGGCGGGTGCGGTCGTCTTCCTTGTCCTTGCGGGTGTACTCGTGCTTCTTGATGAGGTTGTTCTCGTATTCCTTGGCGGAGCAGAGGGCCACGATGCCCGCCTGCACGTGGTCGCCCATCTTCTGCTGATAGACGTAGAGGCAGGGCTTGTCCTCGTGGTACAGAGTGCCTTCCGCGATGAACTTCTTCAGGTTGGAAGCGCCCATGGCGTAGACCTTGTCGTCGTGCTCGTCCATGCCCTCGGGCAGATCGATCTCGGGACGCCCCACGTGCAGGAAGGAGTGCGCATTCCCGGCGGCCAGGGCCCTGGCTTCCTTCGTGTTGATCACATCGTAGGGCACCGAGGCCACCTGGCCTGCGAGCTCGGCCTTGGGCCTGAAGGCGCGGAAGGGCTTGATCTGGGACATTGGAGGGTTCCCCCGAGAAAGAAGACGTGGAATGGGGCGGCCGCCCCGCAGGAAGGTGCTGAACGTACAGGACTGCGCATATTTTCACGCATATTCGCCCGTCCTGGAAGGGCTAGAAAAAACTAGAGCTTTCGGTGGACGACCTCTCCAAATAGGGGGGCCAGGTGGCTCGCGTCGTTGAGTCGCACGACGGCCAGATGGTCCAGACCGGGCCCCTCCAGCAGGTTCAGAGCCGTGGGAGCCTGGCGGAAGGACCAGACCCGCGCGAGGGGAAGTCCCAGAATGCGGCAGAGGATGACGCGGTTGGCGCCGTCGTGAGAAACAAGCAACAGGGTCTCGTCCTCAGCCAGCCCTTCGCAGGCCTGCACGAAGGCAGGCCAGGCCCGGTCCTGCACATCCTGGAGGGTCTCTCCCCCCGGGAACCGCACCGTTTCGGGCCGTTCGCGCCAGGCCCGCTGGAGCTCGGGGTGGGTCCCGCGGATCTCGCTGGCCAGGCGCCCTTCCCATTCCCCATGGGAAATTTCCATGAAGCGGGGATCGCAGGTCAGTATCGGGGCCCGATCCCCCAGGGCGATCTCGGCGGTCTGGCGGGCCCGCAGCAGGGGTGAGGCCATGGCCCGGGTGATGGGTTGGCCTTCGAACCGCGCCGCCAGCGCCTGAGCCTGGGCGCGCCCCGCCTCGGAAAGCGGGATATCGAAGCTCTGCCCCTGGTGGCGGCCTTCGACATTCCAGGAGGTTTCCCCGTGGCGGGCGAGAATGATGCGCATGGACCGAATCCTACTCGGGATCCAAAATGACAATGCTCACGGTCCCCCCGGAGCCGGGTCCTCCAAACTTCAGCGCTCCTTCCCCTTGGGGATCTTTCGGGCCGGGATGGGCTCGGTGCTCAGCAGGGCCCTCACCCGGGCGTAATCGCCGGGGTGATCCTTGAACCACTGCTCCACCCAGACGGGCCGGGAGGCATCCTCGTAGTCCCGCTCCTTGCGTAGACTCGCCGCCAGGACCTGCACGACGGCTTCTTCGGTGAGCTTGGGGTCGTGGGGAATATGGCCTTCGAAAATGGGCTCGTGGAAATACCACAGCAGGGTTTCCTCCACAGGCTTGCCCCAGGGCGCGTAGGTGCGGTCGGCCAGGCCTCCCGGTTTCACGCCCTTCTTCAGATTTTCTCCGTAGAGGTAGTAGAAGACGGCGGCCCCATCGCCCCAGTTGCGCAGCACCTTGAGGGCGCCGTGGACCAGCTGCTCCTGAAGGTCGGGATCGGCGGGCTTGTCCGTGCGAAAGTCCCAGGGGCCCACATGGGCGTGGGCCACGCTGGGGTAGCCCACCTCGGTGATCATCACGGGCCTGCCGAACCGGGCGGAGAGCGTTCGCGCCTTGTAGACGATCCACCACCAGGCATCCCGGATCTGGGTGTCGCTGGGGTACTCGTCGAACTTGGCGATCGGATCGTAAGTATTCATGCCGATGACATCCAGGCAGTCGCCGAAGACAAAACTGTCGTGGGCGTCGAAGTTCACGCTGTAGGTCAGCTTGCCCTTGAAGACCTTGCGCACCTCCGCCGTCAGCCGCCGCCACTGGTCGGGAAAGGGGTGGGTGCTCTCCATCTCGGTGCCCAGGCTGTACCACTCGACCCCTTCCTCCTGGGCCAGGGCCGCCAGGCGTACATTGAAGGCGGTGTAGTTCTCCCACCACTGCGCCCAGTCCTTGGGTCGAATATTGCCGCGCCACCACTGCGCGTTCTCGGCCTCGTCCCGCAGATTGATGGTGGGGAAGAACATCATCCGGAGCCCCTCGCTCCGGGCCTGGCGAAAGGTGCGGCGCAGGCTCGCCTCGGTGGGGCTGCTGGTGGGATGGCGCACCACCTCGGCGCTGTCGTAGCGCTCCATGCGGTAGATGGCCTGGAGGCTCACGCAGGTGGCCCCAGAGGCGGCGATCTGGGCAAGTTCCTCCCGGTAATCGTAGTCGGGAACCCCCGCGTAGAGCCCCAGCACGAGGCCCCTGGGCTGAGGCACCAGACGCTGCCCGGATCGCTTCCAGTGGACCGCCAGAATGATCGGCAGGGCCACCAGGGCCGACAGAGCGAGCAGGCGTCGAAGCATGGAACCCCCGGGCTTTACTTTAGCGGGGCTTCCGGCGGACCCGAAATCGGCCACCCTCGCCCCGGCACCCGGAAATTCATCCCTTTTGGCCGCCTGCCGATAGGATGCTGGAATTCACCTTCCCCCGGATCCAAGAACCCCCAGCCCATCGACGGAATGTGAGGGCCTCCCTACGTGCTTCAGATTGCCCAGAATTTTTCGCTCAAACGGCGGCTCATCCTGCTGTTCATTTTCATCACCAGCCTCTCCATCCTGACCAGCGCCACCGCCTTCCTGGTGTTCGAACGGCTGCAGATCCGGGAATCCCTGGTACGTACCACCCACACCTACGCCGAGCTCGCCTCAAAGTCCCTGGATGCCGAGGTGGAATTCGGCTACGAGAAACAGGCCGCGGCCACCCTTTCCAGTCTGCAATCCAACAAACACATCCGTGCGGCCTGCGCCTACGACGAGACGGGGCGCTTCTTCGCCGGCTACCCAGCCAATTACCCCTCTTCCGCCTTCCCCCCGGAGCCCCCTAAGGTGGAATCCCACGTATTCAAGGCTGACTCCCTGGAGATGTTCCACCCGATGTACCGGGGTGAGCGACTGGTGGGCACCATCTTCATCCGGTCGGATCTCGAGGAGATCGATGCCCGGATGATCTCGGCGGCCAAGGTGCTGGGAGGCATCGCCATCCTCGTCTTCGGGCTGGTGCTCCTGGCCTCCTTCATCCTCCAGAAACAGGTGACCGAGCCCATCCTCCAGCTCTCCAGTGCCGCCCGGAAAATCAGCGAGGAGAAGGACTATTCCATCCGTCTGCATCGGGTGCAGGGTGGGGAGATTGGGGTTCTCACGGAATCCCTCAACGACATGCTCTCCCAGATCCAGGGCCGGGACGCTCAGCTCATGGAGTATCAGGAACACCTGGAGGAACAGGTGACCCAGCGCAGCGAACAGCTGCTGAGGGCCAATACTCAACTCCTTCTGGCAAAGGAGAAGGCCGAGGAGGCCAACCAGGCCAAGAGCACCTTCCTGGCCAACATGAGCCACGAACTGCGGACCCCTCTCAACGCCATCCTGCTCTACAGCGAACTGCTCTCCGACGAGGTGCAGGATCGGGGCATGGGCGAACTGGTGCCCGATCTCAGCAAGATCCAATCCGCGGGCAGGCATCTGCTCTCCCTCATCGACGACATCCTGGACCTCTCCAAGATCGAGGCGGGCCGCATGAATGTCTACGCCGAGGACTGTGATCTGGCCGCGCTGCTCCGGGATGTCGAGACCACCGTTCAGCCCCTGGTGGCCAAGAACAACAACACCCTGCGGGTGGAGATCGACCCCAGCCTCGACAGCATCCACACGGACCTTCGGATGCTCCGCCAGGTGCTCTACAACCTGCTGAACAACGCCGCCAAATTCACCGAGAACGGCACCATCGACTTCAGGGTCCATCGCGATGGCGACCTTGCCGCCTTCCAGGTGCAGGATTCCGGAATCGGCATGACCGAGGAACAGGTTCAGCGCGTCTTCCGGGAATTCACCCAGGCCGACGAGAGCACCACGCGGCGCTTCGGGGGCACGGGCCTGGGGCTCGCCCTCAGCCGCAAGCTCACCACCATCCTCGGCGGCGAGCTCCTCGTCGTCAGTGAACCGGGGAAAGGCTCCACCTTCACCCTCCAGGTGCCCCTCGGCGGTCCACCCCAGGAGGCTGCCCTCAAGGCCCTTCTGAAGGCGCAGTCGGGAACGTACCAACGCAAGGTGCTCATCATCGACGACGACCCCGCCATGCGGGAAGGGCTCTCCCGCATGCTCACCCAGGAGGGCTTCTGGGCCGCCGTGGCGCAGAATGGTGACGAGGGGTTGAGTCTGGCCCACACCCTTCATCCAGATGTGATCACCCTGGACATCATGATGCCGGGGATGGATGGCTGGCAGGTGCTGGGGAAGCTCAAGGAGGATCCCGACCTGCGCCAGATTCCCGTGGTGCTGCTCACGATGATGGAGGACCGTGAGCGGGGCTTCGCCCTGGGGGCGGCGGAGTATCTCTGCAAGCCCATCTCCCGGGAGCGGCTCACCGAGGTGATGCATCGCCTGGGCATCGACCCCCACGACAAGCCCTTGCTCCTGGTGGAGGACAATCCCCTGACCACGGATGCGCTCTCCCGCATGCTGGAGGCCGATGGTTGGGAGGTACGCCCCGCCAGGGACGGATTCCAGGCCATGGAACATCTCCAGCTCGAACACCCCAGCCTGGTGCTACTGGACCTGATGATGCCCGGCATGGACGGCTTTCAGCTGATCGCCGAGATGCAGCAGAATGAGTCCCTCCGGGATATTCCGGTCCTCGTGCTCACCGCCAAGAGCCTCACGGCGGAAGACCAGGACCGCCTGACCGGCCCTCCCGTACAACAGGTCCTACAAAAAGGCGCCTGTTCCAAGGAGAACCTGCTGAAGGCGGTCCGGACGCTCGCCATGCGCAGTGTTGCGCAGAACGAGCATGGCAAGGGTAAGGAGTCGTAGATGGCCAAGATCCTCCTGGTGGAAGACAACGAGATGAACCGCGATGTGCTGTCCCGCCTGTTGCAGAAGCGCGGCTACACCATCGCCTTCGCGGAGGATGGAGAATCGGCCTTGGCCATGGCCCTGGCCGAACGCCCGGATCTCATCCTGATGGACATCAGCCTGCCCAGGATGGACGGCTACGAAGTGACCCAGAAGCTCCGCCAGGATCCCACCATGCAGAGGGTTCCCATAATCGCCCTCACCGCCCATGCCATGACAAGCGATCGACAGCGGGCCCTGGACGCCGGCTGCACCGACTACGAGACTAAGCCCGTGGAGTTCGCACGACTGCTGGTGAAGATCGAGATGCATCTCCAGGGAGGCCGACCATGACGCCGCTCCAGGGACACGTACTGGTGGTGGATGACTTGGATACCAATCGAGACGCCCTGTCGCGGATGCTCGAACGGGAAGGGCTCACCACGGAAGTGGCCCAGGATGGCCTGGACGCCCTGGAGAAGATCCGCGCTGGCGCCTTTGACGTCATCCTGCTGGATGTGATGATGCCGCGCCTGGATGGCATCCAGACCCTGGCCATCCTCAAGCAGGAGATCGCGCTCCGGGATATCCCCGTGATCATGCTCTCCGCCCTGAACGAGGCCAAGGCCATCCGGGAGTGCATCGAACTGGGCGCCGACGACTACCTTCCCAAGCCCATTGACCGTTCCCTCCTGCGGGCGCGGCTGGCCTCCTGCCTTCGCCGTAAACAGCTCACGGACAAGGAGAGGGACTACCTCACGCGCTTGGAGTCCAGCAACGAGGAGCTGCGCCGCCTCAATCATCTGAAGAGCCGCTTCCTGGCCATGGCCGCCCACGACTTGAAGAATCCCATGACCACTATCCTGCTGCTGGCGGACCAGCTCGGCGAAGGCTGGGAGGACGCTGCCGCCACCGGTCCGAAGCGCAAGCAGCTGGGCCGCATCCGGGAGTCCGTGCAGAAGATGCTGGGCATCATCCAGGCCCTGCTGGATTCTGCGGCGGCGGAAACCGGCCACTTCGAACTGAACCTCCAGCCCCTGGACCTCACCGCCATGGTGATGGATGTGGCCGACGAGAACCGCGTCTACGCAGAGTCCAAACAGATCCAGCTCCGCTGCCAGATCCCCACCATGGGACCCCTCATCGCCCAGGCGGACCCGTCGCGGATCCGGGATGTCGTGGACAACCTCATCAACAACGCCATCAAGTTCTCCCCGGCCAACCGCCAGATCTGGGTGTCCCTGGAGGGAGCGGGAAACAAGGCGCTTTTCCGGGTGAAGGACCAGGGGCCCGGCCTCACGGAGGAAGACAAGAAGCTGGTCTTCGGCCTCTACCAGCGCCTCAGCGCCAAGCCCACCGGTAGCGAATTCTCCACCGGGCTGGGCCTCTCCATCGTCAAGCAGCGAGTGGAGCTGCATGGTGGCCGCGTGTGGGTGGAGAGCACCCCCGGAGAGGGCGCCACCTTCTGCGTAGAACTGCCCCTGGGAGGTCTCGGCTAGCCGACAGGCTCCACGCGAACCTGCAGCACCCTGGGCCCATCCATGGCCAGGACCGTGAAGCGCGCGCAGGGGGTTTCCACGCATTCCTGGCGCCGGGGGATGCGGCCCAGCACGGACATCACGAGGCCCCCCACCGTGTCGTAGCCCTCCCGCTCCCACTGAGTGCCCAGCCTCGCCTCGAGATCCTCGATGTGCACCTGGCCCTCCACCAGCAGGGAGCCATCGGGCAGTTCCTGGATCTCGGCGGAGCCTTCATGCTCCTCGCGGATCTCCCCGAACACTTCCTCCAGCAGATCCTCCAGGGTGACGATGCCCGACACACTGCCAAATTCGTCCACCACGATGGCCATCTGGTTGCGGAAGCGCTGCATTTCCCGCAGCAGCTCCAGCGTGTGTTTGCTCTCCGGCACGAAGATGGCGGGCTTGGCCATGGCGCGGAGATCCACCTCCTGGCCCAGTTCTGTCTGAAGGAAATCCTTGAGGAGCACCACCCCCAGGACCTCATCCGGCGAACCTGCCACCAGCGGCAGCCGGGAATGACGGCTGGCCCGGAAGGCGGCCAGCACTTCCTCGACGGTGGCACCGGCGTCGATGGCCTGGATAGAGGTGCGGGGCGTCATCACCTCGCGCACCACCGTGTCCGCAAAGCCCACGACGTTCCGGATGAGCTCGCGGTCTTCCTCTTCCAGGATGCCTTCGGCTTCCCCTTCCTCCAGCAGCGCGGTCACGGCATCGTCGCTGGCATCCTCGTCGGTGGCATCCCGCACCCGATCCTGGGCCTCCCGCTGGCGCTCGATGTAGCGGGCCAAGGGGGCCACCAGGGGGCCTAGCAGGCGATGGAAGGGCGCGTAGAAGGGGAAGAGCCGGAAGATCCAGGTGGCGGGCGAGGCCCCTGTGAGCAGGGTGGGAAGGGCCAGATCCAGAACCCACACGTAGGCGATGGCCAGCGCCGCAAAGGTCCAGGCCCCGCCGGGCAGCCCCACCCGGATGGGCCAGAGCAGCACCAGCAGCACCACCAGCAGGGCCTGGTTCCACAGACCGATGCAAAGCCCAAGGGCATGGGGCCGCGCCAGGAGCCCCGCCAGCAGGGCGTTGGGGATAGCTTCCTCCTCCAGCAGGCGGCGGCGCTGGAGGGAAGGCAGGGCGTGAAAGGCCTCGAAGAGTCCGGCTACCACCGCGCGGTAGAGGACCAAACCTCCGATAACCGCGGGCAACCACGAAGGGATTAGGCTACTGGCAGGGTCGCTCACAGAGTGGATTCTAGCATCCGCCGTTCCTCGGGGCTGAGCTTGAGCCTGCGTCGGGCCTTTTCCCTTGCGACCTCCAGCGGATCCTGGCTCAGGCCGTCCGGGGTTGCAGGCAGCCCCTTGCGGAGGCGGGCCCCGTTCAGGAAGGGATAGGGTTCCCGCGCCAATTCGGGACTCTTGCGGAAATGGAAGTAGGTGAGCCATCCCCCCGCCAGGAACCAGACCCCGAGCACCATTAATGCGGAGCGCTGGATCTTCCAGGCGAGGGCGCCCTGCTGCCGCACCCACTGCCAGGCCACGCCCGCAGCGAGATTCACGGCGATGATCACGACCGTCAGCGTGAGGGTGCCCATCCATCCCATGGTGTACCAGTCCCAGCCCGTGCGCACCCGCAGGGGCTCCACCAGCAGCAGGCCGAAGATGAGGTTGAGGTGCAGCATGTAGAGCAGCAGGGACTCCTTGCTGGCGGCCGCCACCAGATTGGGCCCGCGCCAGGTGCCCCGGATCATCTCGATCCAGCCCATGAGCGCGCCTGCCGCGCACACGATGCCTAGGCGCTGGGCCACGCTGGGCAGGGTGGTGTTGTGCAGCCGCCAGGTATCGCTGGTGATCCAGGTACCGTCATGCAGCCAGGTCTTGGCGAAGCTGGAGCCGAGTAAGGCCAGCGCCCCTCCAAGAAGCACCAGGGACACGAGCCACCGTGTCTCGCTCCACCGGGCCTGGCCTGCCACGGGCATCACACGGAAATGGCGATAGAGCCCACCCAACACCGAGCCGAAGGCCGCAAAGGAGATCCAGGGGAAGAGGGGAAAGAGGGCCGAGACACCGCGATCCGCATTGCCGTTGATGAGCCCCCGGATGGGCAGCCACCAGCCGTCTGCCACACCCTCTCGCCAGAGATGGGGCGCCGCCCAGGCCGCGCCGATGGCCACCAGCAGTGCGGCAAGGGCATAGGCCATGGGCCTGCGGATGAGGCGCGCGAGCCCCTGCAGGATCAGCAGGGAAAACACGATGCACTGCAGGACATCGATCTTGAAGAGCTCGCGGAATTTCTGCGGCGTGCTGAGCACCGTCCATTCAGCCAGGGTGAAACCCGGAGCGTGCAACAGGTAGGCGCAGAGCAGGATGAAGCCCAGGCGCTTGGCCGTGGGCAGAAAGGGGCGCAGGGTGCCATCCGACCGGAAGGTGGAAAGCACCAGGCTGTAGCCCGCGCACATGATGAAGCTGGGCGCCACCAGACCATTGAGGAAGTTCAGCCAATCCGGCGTCATCCCCTTCATCAGCCACACGTTTACCACGTGCACTTCGATCATCACGATCACCGCCCAGCCCCGCAGCTGGTCGATCCAGTCGCAGCGTTTCGAGGGCGTACGATCCTTCCAGCGATCCATGAACATCCATTCTCCTGCGGGATTGCCAACCTTCTGAGGCTGTGATTACCGGCTACGTGCCTTCGGTACCGTGGGCATCCAGATGATGCTTCATCACACTATGCCTGCGCCCGTAGAGGAAATAGATCACGAAGCCCAGGGCCAGCCAGGCCAGCAGCCGCCACCAATTGCCCGTGGGCAGCGAGAACATCAACAGCAGGCAGGTGAGGATGCCGAGGATCGGCACCACGGGAACCCAGGGGCACCGGAAGGGCCGCTCGGCATCGGGATACTTGTGGCGCATTACAAGCACGGCGGCGCAGACGATGACGAAGGCCAGCAGGGTGCCGATGTTGGTGAGGTGCAGGAGGAAGTCAATGGGCGCGATGCCCGCCAGCGCCGTGATGAACACGCCGATGAGGAGGGTGGATTTCCAGGGCGTACGGAATCTCGGATGCACCGCCCCAAAAATGGACTTGGGCACCAGCCCATCCCGAGCCATCGCCAGGAAGACCCGGGGGCCGCTGAGCATCATCACTAGGAGCACAGACGTGATCCCCGCCACTCCGGCGGCGGCGACGATGCCTTCCGCCCAGCCCAGTCCCTTCTGTCTGAAGGCCACCGAGACCGGCGCATTGATGTCGAGTTGGTCGTACTTCACCATCCCGGTCAGCACGGCCACGACACCGATGTAGAGGATCGTGCAGAGCACCAGGGAGACGATGATGCCGATGGGCACATCGCGCTGGGGGTTCTTGGCCTCCTCGGTGTGGGTGGAGACGGAATCGAAGCCGATGTAGGCGAAGAAGATGATGGCCGCCCCCGCAAGGGTGCCCACGGGAGTGCCGCTGGGATCCACCTGCCCCGCCACGTGATGGCCGAAGAAGCTGATGCCCGTCCAGCCGAAGGGTGCGAAAGGATGCCAGTTGGTGGTGCTGATGAAGAAGGCGCCCACCCCGATGACGAAGAGCACTGCCGCCAGCTTGATGCCCACCATGGTGGCGTTGAAGGTGGCGCTCTCGGAGATGCCCTTCACCAGGATCCCGGTGATGACGGCCACGATGATGATCGCCGGAAGATTAATCAGGGAGCCGGTGCCCACGAAATGCCCCGAGACGGCGTCATAGCGCCACGGAGACTCGCTCAACAGCTTGGGCACGTGAAGGCCCACCTTGGAGAGCACACTCTGGAAGTAGCCGGACCAGCCCGTGGCCACGGCGGCGCTGGCCACGCCGTATTCCAGCACCAGATCCCACCCGATGATCCACGCGAAGAGCTCGCCGAGAGTCGCATAGGCATAGGTGTAGGCGGAGCCCGCCACGGGCACCATGGCCGCGAATTCCGCGTAGCAAAGGGCGGCAAAGATGCAGGTGATGCCCGCGATCACGTAGGACAGCATCAGCGAAGGCCCCGCCACATTGTGGGCGGCGGCACCTGTCGCCACGAAGATGCCGGCGCCGATGACGGCCCCGACGCCAAGCGCCGTGAGCTGAACCGGCCCCAGCACGCGACGGAGCCTATTCTCGCCCTTTACCTCGTCCAGCAGCATGCTCAGAGGCTTGCGGGCAAAAAGCTGAGAGGGAATCCTGCGAGATCCAGACATCGGCCCCTCCGATCAGACTCGAGTTCCAGGGATGCATTCAATCAGGGACGCCCGAAAGCACTGCGACCGAGGTCGAGAATCGACAGCTGAGGACGGCGGGCCGTGGAACGTGGCACCATTGTGCGTTTCCAGGTGCAGGGATGCAAGCTTCCACCCGTCGTGCCGTGCTTCCCCGCCTCGCCGACGGGCTGATGATCTGCCGCGGCTGTCTGTCTTCGCTGATCGGTCCAGTCGAAGCCGGGCTCTGCGGCCGATGCTGGGAGGGCCTCGTGCCCCTCCCGGAGCTCCGCTGCCCACGCTGCGCCCTGCCCCATGAGGCCGATGCCACCTGCCCCGAGCCCGTCGCCTGGACCCTGGGCGACGCCCTCTGGGACTATCACGGAGGCCATCCGGCCCTTGGTGCGTTGCTCGTGCCCGGAATCAAGGAGGGCGAGCTCGGTTGGAAGACGGCCCTGCTGGGGCGGGTTGCGGCGGCGGCGCTGCCTCAGTGGGTCAGCGAGACTCAGCTCGTCACCTGCGCGCCCACCGCCGCCCACCGGCGTTGGCGGCGCGGCTTCGATCTGGCCGAGGAAACGAGTCAGCATATGGCCCGGCGCCTGGGCCTCCCCTTTTCCCGCACCCTGGCCAAGGCCTTCCTCCGCCGGGGCCAGACCGAACGCACCGAAAGTGAGCGAAGGCGCCTCCCCCAGAGCGCCATCCGGCTCCGGCCGAGAGCCTCCGTCGAAGGCAGGATCATCCTGCTGATCGACGATGTCTGGACGACAGGCACCACCCTCCTGCGCTGCGCCCAGGCGCTGCGGGCCGGAGGCGCGGCGGAGGTGCGGGTGCTGACGCTGTTCAGGGCACTGTAGAATGAAGCGTCCGAACGCCGCGATTCCCGTCAACTGCGGATCGAGAAGGATCCCTTCTCTGGATGCAGATCGGTATGGGGCTGGGAGTTGGATCAGGGCTGGGTTCGGAAGCTCCAGAGAGAGGTGACAGGACCATAGGCCTGGGTCGTGCTCACGAGGATGAGCCGCTGGCCATCGCTGGAAAGCATGAGTCCCTGGTCGTCCCGCATCAGAGACTTGTATGTGCCGATCGAGTAGGTCGCGAGCCTGGTTCCATCGGGTGCATAGGCGTAGACCGTCTCTTCGTCGTAATAACGGTCCATGCCGGCGTAGAGCACTCCGTTGTCGCCGACTTCCACAGCCGTGGGATAGGCAGCGCCGGGCAGGGAACGGATGAAACTGAAGCCCGCCGCAGGGTCGAAGGCATAGGCCGAGAAGCTGTAGAAATTGTCATTCGGCCCCCAGTTGGTGTACATCCGGGTGCCATCCCGGTTGATGGCAACATCGGTGAAGCCGGCGACCAGAGGGACAATATGGGTCATGATGGCCTGCATGGTCTTGGCGGCGGGATCGTATTCCAATCGGTACCGGACATTTCCGTAGAGATGGATCTGATCCTCGGCCACCGTGAAACGGGTATCGCTTCCCCAGGGCATGGTCGGGCTCAGCTTGGAGCCTGTTGCGGCATCGACAAACAGCCCCTGATCCATGAGGAGAACCACCGGGCGGCCTTCCGGCCGAAGGTAGACCAGGTGCCTGCTGGACGTATTGGCCGTGGGGTAACTGACCTCGGTGTTCCAGCTACCGGAATCCAGATCCAGCCGGAACAAGTTCTGACTCTGGGAACTGGCGGCAAACAGGTAGCGACCATCCGAACTCGCCACCAGACCTGTGAAAGCCTGGTCGGCCACCGGTGGGAACGTGGCATCCACCGCACCCGTGTAGACGTTGAAGGCCTCCACCACGGAGCCGGTGGTGCGCGCAACGTAGAGCCAGGGGCGGATGGGATCCATGGCCATGGCCACGTTCTGGCCATAGCTGTCATAGGTGGGCGCCAGGTTTCCCAAGGCCCCGTCCGTGGGTGCGGTTGCGGTCTTCCAGAGCCCCACTCTGATCACTTCGCCGTTTTCCACCTTGGGCGCCAAAGACTGCACGGCAACACTGGCGTAGCTCATGCCGATGGGCAGATCCGTGGGATCGGCCACCACCGTCAGTCGATTCTGAGTGATGCTTTCAATGTGGAGCCAAGCTTGATCGCTGGAGGCCGTCCAGACACCATCGGCCCCTCCGAGGTTATCAAATAAGGTCACGCTTCGGCGCAGGATGCCCTGTCCGGGCACGGAACTGAGGGCCAGGCCGTTGCGCGAGACGGTGATCCGGCGGGCCTTGAGGATGGCATGGATGGGCACCGTGGTGGCCTGCCCTCCATCCAGGGGCTGGATCGTGAGGGTGGCCTCGTGGGAGCCGGAACCCAGGCTGGCAGGGTCCACCTGGACGGAAATTGAACTCGAGCCGACGCCTTGCGCCTTGTCCAGGGTCACCCAGGGCTGGTCCACAGTGGCCTGCCAGGCTGTGCTGGTCTTGCGGGTCGTGATGCCGAGGGCCTGGGAAGGGAGAATCTGGGTTGCCCCGGCCACCGATGTGAAGGTGAGGGAAGGAAGGGAGGGGACAATGTGGTCGTGGAGCGTATAGGTGACGGGCAGATCCTTGTACACCACCGCTGAACCATCGGCCTTGCCCGTGACGAACCGCAGCGTGGTCGTGTAGACCCCCGGCGTCAGATAGGTGCTGGAGGCCCCCACCGTGAATACCGCCGAGCCTCCGGTCGCGGTGCCAGGCGCGGAGACATTGAGCCACTCGGAGGCGGGAGTCGTCCCAGGGGGATACCCCGCCAGGACTCCGTCCCCCACGAAGGTGGCCTTGACCGTTTGCGCGGCGGGCAAAGCGCCCTGGGCAGTGGCCGTGAAGGAAAGGTTGGCTTTGTCCAGGGTGATGCTATAGCTGGGCCCCTTGGGGCTTTCTCCGCCGCCGCCACAGGCAGTAAGGATGACCACAAGCAGTGAGCAGACGATCGACAGGGCAGGATGTTTTGCCATCGGTAATCCCAAAAAGAAAAGCAGGTAATTATGAAGCGAAACGACAGGAATGAACAGCTCAACTAGTTCCAGCGAGCCTCGGGTCGGCCCTTCCAAAGCCAGATGATGTAGTCCACGTTCACGGGCTTGCCACCCGTGGCCTTCAAGCGCGTCATGGCTTGGCCCCGATGATGCTGGCTGTGCATGACCACCTGCACGAGGGCCTCGGCCACAGTCACGACGCAGGGCGGCTCCGGGAACCAGGGGATCTTCACCTCGAGCTGGGATCGGGCCTCGTCCAGACCTTCCACGAGCTCCTTGAATTGGGTGTGGTTGCGGCGCGTCCAATCCCGCAGGGCCTCGAAGGCTGGCAACGGCTTGTCCAACCAGGGCGGTCGCACCTCGCCCTTGAGGATCTTGTCCCAGGGCAAGTCCATCTCCCCGCGCAGGGTCTTCAGGAAGAAGTCCTGGGTGCCCGTGCTGTGGGCAAACCGCTCCCGCAGCTCCGGATCTTCCGTGTCCCCCTTGGCCCAGGCATGGAAGAACATCGCGTCCGCCCAGGCGCAGTGGGCCAGCAGATCCTTCAAGTGGGCCAGGTCGCGCATGCTGCCTCCGGGATTCCGTCTGAAATCATTCCACGAAAAAGGCGGGCGCCGAAGCGCCCGCCTTCTGGAACCGGGAAAGGCTTAGGCCTTGAGGGCCTTCTTGACTGCCTCTTCCAGCTGGCCCTTCTTGACTTCGGCCAGCTCGTAGGTGGCACGCACCATGGGCTTGTTGACCTTGAGCACGCGGGTGATGTCGATGGGGGTGGCGGAGAGCACCACATCGCAGGGCGTGGCTTCGATGGTCTGCTCCAGATCCTTGATCTGGGCATCGCCGTAGCCCATGGCGGGCAGGATGCCCTGGGCATTGGGGTACTTCTTGTAGGTGGCGGCGATGGAGGCCACGGCGTAGGGCGTGGGATCCACGATCTTGGCGGCGCCGCAGTTCTTGGAGGCGACCACACCGGCACCGATGCTCATGGAGCCGTGGGTGAGGGTGGGGCCGTCCTCGATCACGAGCACGTTCTTGCCCTTGATCATCTCGGGCTTCTCGCAAGTGACGGGGCTGTTGGCGCGGATCACCACGGCCTTGGGGTTGTACAGCTTGGCGTTCGCTTCGATCGCCTTGATGTCCTCTTCCTTGGCGCTGTCGCACTTGTTGATGACGATGACATCGGCGCGGCGGAAATTGGCCTCACCGGGGTGGTACATCATCTCGTGGCCGGAGCGGAGGGGATCGGCGATGCAGATGTGCAGGTCGCAGGCGTAGAAGGGCAGATCGTTGTTGCCGCCGTCCCAGAGGATGACGTCCGCTTCCTTCTCGGCGTTGCGCACGATCATTTCGTAGTCCACGCCGGAGTAGATGACGAAGCCGTTGTCGATGTGGGGCTCGTACTCTTCGCGCTCCTCGATGGTGCACTTGTGCAGGTCCAGGTCGGAGTAGGCGGCGAAGCGCTGGCAGGCCTGTGCGGCGAGGTCGCCGTAGGGCATGGGGTGACGGATGGCCACGACCTTCTTGCCGAGGCTCTTCAGGATGTGGCTGATGTAGCGGGTGGTCTGGCTCTTGCCCGCGCCGGTGCGCACGGCGGTGATGGCGATGACGGGCTTGGAGGACTTGACCATGGTCTTGTCGCAGCCCAGCAGCTCGAAGTCCACGCCCATGGCAGTGCAGAGGCTCGCCAGGTGCATGACAGTCTCGTGCTTCACATCGGAGTAGCTGAACACGGCCACATCGGGCTTCTCGCGCTTGATGACTTCTACCAGCTCCGACTCGTCGAAGATGGGGATGCCCGCGGGGTAGAGCTTGCCAGCCAGCTCGGCAGGGTACTTGCGGCCCGCGATATCGGGGATCTGCGTCGCCGTGAAGGCTACGACCTTGAAGGCCGCGTTGTCACGATAGACGGTGTTGAAGTTGTGGAAGTCGCGACCAGCGGCTCCCAGGATGAGAACGCGACGGGGCTCGGACATTGGAACTCCTCGTTGAGAAGGCGTCGACCGATTAACCGACACACCCGAAATGGGTAGTCATGGCCTCGGGACCATGGTGGATGCGCTCATCTTAGCTCCATAGGCATTTTCTACAAGCACTACTAATCCACGATAGGGGGGACCGCCTGCTCCCTTCGGTCGCGATGTCCCCCCTATGACCCCCACCTGGTGTCCAGGCAAAGCCTGAACTCCAGGTCCGCCACGTTAGGGGGAACCGCCTGCTCCCTTCGGTCGCGATGTCCCCCCTATGACCCCCACCTGGTGTCCAGGCAAAGCCTGAACCCCAGGTCTGGGCCTATCCTATGAGCATGAGAATTCCGATGTTCCTCTCCCGACTCCCCCGCTGGGGCCGCCGCATGATGATCCTTGCGGCCTCGCTGGTCCTGCTCTACGGGGCCCTGGGTTTCTTCCTGCTGCCGGTGGTGGTCCAGCGCCAGCTACCTCCCAGACTCGCCCAGCTCCTGGGCAGGGAAGTGCGCCTGAGGAAGGTCCGCACCAACCCCTTCGCGCTCTCCATTGCCCTGGAAGGCTTCCAGGTCCTGGATCGGGATGGCTCGACCTTCGTGGGCTGGGAGCGCCTCTACGTGAACCTGGGGGTGGGCACCCTCCTCGGGCGCACGGTGACCCTGGAGGAGGTGGCACTGGTGCGCCCCTCGGGGCGGGTGGTGATCGCACCGGACGGCAAACTGAACTTCGCGGACATCCAGGCGCGGCTGGCCAGCGAGCCCACCCAGACCGCCCCCCCGGCCCCTTCGAAGCCGCGGACCATTGCCATCGATCACTTTCTCATTCAGGGCGCCCGCATCGAGCTGGTGGACCGCAGCCTCCGGGAGCCCTTCGCCACCACCCTCGGCCCCGTGACCCTGGAACTCAACGGCTTCAAGACCGCGCCCGACAGCAACAATTCCTATGCCTTTTCCGGCCGCACGGAGGCCGGGGAAACCTTCGCCTGGACCGGCGTCTTTTCCACGGAGCCTCTCCGTTCCCAGGGTCGCCTCTCCCTGGAGAAGCTGCGCCTGCCCAAGTACGGGCCCTACTATCAGGACCAAGTGGCCTTCGATCTCAGGGACGGCGCCCTCTCTCTCCAGGCCGACTACACATTCCAGTGGTCCGCGGGAACTCACATCCTGAAGGTCGACAAGGGCAGCCTGGACCTTCTGAACCTCAAGCTCGGCGAGCCGGGCAAGGCCGAGAATGCCGTGGAGCTGCCCAGGCTTGAAGTCCGGGAGGTCCAGGCCGATCTAATCGCCCGCTCCGCCGTGATCGGCTCCCTGATGGCCCACGATGGCAAGTTCACTATGGTACGCCTGAAGAACGGCGAGCTGAGCCTGGTCAACCTGTTCAAGGTCAAGCCCCAGCCCCCGTCGAAGGAGCCGGAAACCCCCTTCCAGTTCCGATTGAAGGAGGCGGGCCTGAAGGGCTTTGCCGTGACCTTCGAGGATCAGTGCACCGTTCGCCCCGTGCGGCTCCAGGCCGACCAGATCGACCTGCGCCTCCAGGATTTCAGCCTGGATCCCAAGGCCTCTGTCCGCCTCACCGCGGCGCTGGTGCTGGAGGGCCACACCCAATTCAGGGCGGAGGGCACGGTTCTGCCCTTCAAACCCGCCATGGACCTGGCGCTTAACCTCGAGAACCTCGACCTGCCCGCCCTGGATCCCTACCTGGAGCCGGGCCTCGATGTGCGGGTCAACCGCGGACAGCTCTCCCTGGACGGCCGCCTGCGGGGCACCTTCCAGGGCAAGGCGACGGATGCCCTTTCGCTCCAGGGCAGGGTCCGCCTGGAGCGCTTCGAGGCCATGGACGGCGCCCAGCAGGAGCCCTTCCTGCGCTACAAGGCGCTGCGCCTCACCGGCCTGGATTTCTCCACCAACCCGCGCCGGCTCTCGATCCAGGATGTCGCCCTGCTGGACGCGGAGCACCGCATGGTGATCTCCAGGGACGGCACCACCAACGTGGCCCGGGCCCTGAAGACCCCCCCGGAGCCCGCCACTCCCTCCACGGCTCCCGCCCTGGGGGCCATGGTTCCCGCCACCCCTGCCGACGCCTTCAAGGTGGCCATCGCCAAGGTGCAGATGCGGGGCGGGCGGCTCACCTTCATCGACCGCAGCCTGGAACCCAATGCGGCCTTCCTCATCTCCGATCTGGAAGGCGTCAACACCGGCCTATCCACCGAAGCCACCGACAAGGCTTCCCTCTCGCTGACGGGCAAGGCCGGCGGTGTGGCGCCCCTTTCCATCCAGGGCCACAGCATGCCCCTGCGCCGGGACCAGGACACGGATGTCACCCTGCGCATTCAGGGCGCGGATCTCTCCGACTTCAGCCCCTACACGGGCAAGTATCTCGGCTACACCGTGCGCAAGGGAAAACTGGATGTGGATGCTCACCTCCGGATCCAGGACCGCAAGCTCAATGCCCTGGTGAAGACGCGCATGGATCAGTTCTACTTCGGGGACCGCACCGAAAGCCCCGACGCCACCCACATGCCCGTCAAGCTGGCCCTGGCCATCCTCCGGGACCGGAAGGGCCTCATCGCCCTGGAGCTGCCCGTGGATGGCAACCTGGACGATCCGAATTTCCGCTACGGCAGGATCGTGTGGAAGGCCCTGCTCAATGTGCTCACCAAGATCGTGACCTCTCCATTTTCAGTGATCGGTAGTCTCTTCGGCGCGGCCGATCAGGATCTGAGCTTCGTCGCCTTCGCCCCGGGTCTTGGGGAAGCCGATGCAGAGGCTCGCAAGAAGACGGAGATTCTCGCCAAGTCCATGCTGGAACGGCCCGACCTGAGCCTGGAAGTGGAAGGCACCGTGCATCCCGATGCCGACGGCGCCGCCCTCAAGAAGGAGGCGCTGGAACAGCGGATTCAGCGCGCCAAAGTGAAATCACTGCAGGCCCGGAATCCCGAATTGGACCCGACCACGGTACGCGTCGCCGCGGAAGAGCGCCCCCGCTGGCTGGCGGAGGCCTACGAGGCCGCCTTCCCCGCCCCCAAGAGTAAAGACGAGAAGGTCAAAGTACCTCCCCCGCCCCCCGCCGAAATGGAACAGCGCCTGCTGGGCACCCTGAAGGTGGACCCCAACCAGCTGCGGGAACTGGCGGATCGCCGCACCAAGGCCATCGTCAAGCTGCTGCTGGAGGATGGAAAGGTCGAGCCAAGCCGGGTCTTCCAGGTGGAAGGGGGCGAGCGAGCCAAGAAGGAGGGCGGCAGCAGGGTGTACTTCGGGTTGAAGTAGAAACGCACTGCGGATTTCTGGACGGAACGTCTTTCCTGATGACCAGCGTGCCTCGGGGCAATGCTGTCCAAGCGCGAATCGCCCCTCTGCTTCGGCCCTTGCCTCATTCGCCTTGCATCGTTTGCGTTCTTGCGGCAATTGAACCGAGGGTTCGATTTGGCGTCCAGCGATCAGGGCCAACCAGCATGGAAAGCGATCAGCCACAAAGAACGCAGAAGGCACCAAAAAAGGTCATCCCAGATTCCTGGGGAAGGTTTAACGGTCCCCAATGCCTGAAGTTGAGCCCCGCCGTGATCGGGAGAGGTGGCCTTGCTCCGCGGTCCTCAGACTGTTCTCCGTGACTCCGCGAAGCGCTTTTCCATTCGGGATGCCGTCATGTCCGTTCTGGACCTGAACAAAGAGACACACCTCGCAAAGAGCGGAACGCGGAGGTCCACCGAGGATGCGGAGACGCGGAGAACAGGCCGTTACTCGCCCCTTCAGCTGCCCCCATCCAGGATCGTTCGCACCTTCTGGGCGAAGGCCTGGGCGCTGAAGGGCTTGCTGATGAAGTTGAGGCCCTCTTCCAGGATTCCGTTCCGGGAGATGATGTCGCCCGAATAGCCTGATGAGAACAGCACCTTGATGCCCGGGCGTTCGGCCTGGAGACGCTCCGCCACGCCCCGGCCGTGGAGGCCCGGCAGGATGACGTCCGTGACCACCAGGTGGATCCTTTCCGGGAAATCCGCAGAAATCCGGAGAGCGTCCTCTCCGGTGGCGGCCAGGAGCGGGCGGTAGCCCTGGAGCACCAGGACTGCCTCCACGAAGGCCAGCACGTGGGCGTTGTCCTCCACCACCAGGATGGTCTCCGAGCCTTCGGGAGGCTGGGTACCGGAGACCGGCTGGAGGAAGGCCTCCCCTTCACCGCTGGCGGCGGGAAACAGGATCTTGAAGGTCGCGCCGCAGCCGGGTTCTGAATAGCACTCGATGGTGCCGCCGTTCTGCTTCACCGCACCGTAGACCGTGGCCAGGCCCAGACCGGTGCCCTTGCCGGGAGCCTTGGTGGTGAAGAATGGCTCGAAGAGATGCTCACGGGCATCGGCGCTGATGCCGCAGCCCGTGTCGCTCACGGACAGCATCGCGTAGCGACCGGGTACCGCCTGGGGGTGGTGGCGGCAATAGGCCTCGTCCAGGATCAGTTCGGCGGTCTCCAGGGTCAGGCTGCCCCCGTCGGGCATGGCGTCCCGGGCGTTCACCGCCAGGTTCATGAGGATCTGCTCAATCTGTCCGGGATCCGCTTTGACGGGGGGCAAACCTTTCGTGAGCAGCGTCCGCAACCGCACGTTCTCACCGATCATGCGCTGAAGCAGGCCCGGCAGATTCTGGAGCACCTCGTTCAGGTCCAGGATCCTGGGGGCGATTATTTGTTTGCGGGAGAAGGCCAGGAGTTGCCGCGTGAGGTTGGCGGCGCTTTCCGAGGCCTGCTTGATGGTCATAAGCCTGGGGCGGGCGCGATCCTCGGGTGCCAGCTGGGCCAAGGCCAGATCCGCGCTCCCCATGATGGCCGTGAGCATGTTGTTGAAATCGTGGGCCACACCCCCCGCCAGCCGCCCGATGGATTCCATTTTCTGCATCTGGCGCATCTGGTCTTCGAGCCTCTCCTTGTCCTCCTGCTCCCGGTGGCGCTCCGTCACATCGGCGCCCAGGGCGATGCTCCCCACGATCCCCCCGTCGTGGTCCAGCAGGCTGTTGGAGTTCCAGGAGATGAATCGCGCTTCACCGTCCTTGCGGATGATGCGGGTCTCGAAGTTCTCCACGCGAAGGCCCTGGAGGATGATGGCCGAGGCGGCGGCGAAGATCTCCTGCCGGTAGGCTGGATCGGGATACAGCCACTCCCAGACATGGCCGTGACCGACCACGTCCTCCTTGGAATACCCGGAGATGCGCTCGGCCGCCTTGTTCCAGGTGAGGACGTTGCCCCGCGGATCCAGGGTGTTGATCCAGATGGCCGCGGTATCCAGCATCTCGTTCTTGAAGCGCAGGAGAGCGCTCACCTCTTCCTGGCTACGGCGCAAGGCATCTTCGGCTGCCACTCGGCGCTGAAGATCCTGCTCCAGGCGTTCCATGGCGTGCCGGTTGATCGCGAAGGTGTTGTAGATGACTACACATACGAAGGTCAAGGCGAGGCTGGTATCGGCGAGGTAGTCATAAAAGGTAACCGTGGGAAGGCCCATCCGCTCACGCTGGCTGAACATGAGCACCAGCAGGAGCATGAGGTTGGCGAGGGAGAGCCACACCAGCACCGAGGCCCGCCGCACCACCAGCGGTGCCATGGCCAGCACCGCGAACACGAACACGACCGTATCCAGTTTGGTCAGCGGGTGACCCCGGTCCATGAAGATGACGCTCCAGATACTGGCGAGAGCCACCAGGAGCAGCGAATGGGCTGCCAGGGAGAAGTGTCCCCGCACCAGAAGGGCGAGAATCACCCCGAACAGGCCTCCTCCCACCAGTTCAGCCAGTAGGACGGGCGCATTCAGCGAAGGTTGGAGGGGGTCGTTCAGCTGGATCGCCAGGGTGTAGGCCATGGCCACCAGCACCACCCCAATGCAGCCGAAGCTGAAGTAGAAGATGAAGCGCGCCTTGTAGGCCGTGACATAGTCGGCGTCCGCGTACCGCCACAGCGCTCTCGGCAGCGACAGCCGATCGTCCCGGGCCTGGCTGGCTTCCTGTGACATGCCCGTGGTCTCGATTCCTGGAACTGAGAGACAGAATGGATCCCGTGGCGTTGATCTGAAATCATGCCCTGCATCGCCATGCGGGATGACTCCTTCTACTCCTCGGCTGGAGAGGCGTCAAGGTTCCCCGCTCGCGGGACGGCAGGATAAATCGAGGGCCCCCTACCGGATTCCCTGCCTATAATTCCCCAACTTCTAACCCACATCCTGGAGGCCACGATGTCCCTGAGTCGACGTTTATCTGCGGAATTTCTCGGCACCCTCTGGCTGGTGCTGGGCGGCTGCGGCAGTGCCGTTCTGGCCGCCGCCTATCCCGGCCTTGGCATCGGTTTCCATGGGGTCGCCCTGGCCTTCGGCCTCACCGTGCTCACTATGGCCTATGCCATCGGCCCCATCTCCGGCTGCCATCTGAACCCCGCCGTCACCCTGGGTCTCGCAGTGGGCGGTCGCTTCGCCTGGAAGGACCTCCTGCCCTACTGGGGCGTGCAGGTGCTGGGCGCCCTGGCCGCGGGAGGAATCCTGTTCCTGATCGCCTCGGGCAAACCGGGGTTCCTGGCGGGTGGCTTCGCCAGCAACGGCTACGGGGCCAACAGCCCTGGTGGCTACAGCCTTGGCGCCGCCTTCCTCTGTGAAGTCGTGATGACGTGCTTTTTCCTCTTCGTGATCCTGGGTTCGACCGCCAAGAAGGCCGCGCCTGGTTTCGCCCCCATCGCCATCGGCCTGTGTCTCACCCTCATCCACCTCATCAGCATCCCCGTCACCAACACCAGCGTGAACCCCGCCCGCAGCACCGGCGTGGCCTTCTTCGCCGGCGGCGGCTGGGCCCTCCAGCAGCTCTGGCTCTTCTGGGTCGCCCCCCTCATCGGCGCAGCCCTCGCCGGGTTCATCTTCCCCAAGCTCGAAGAAGAGTAGATCCTTCCCAAACGCAACGAGGGCCGCAGATGACTGCGGCCCTCGCTGCATTTTGGGGAAAACGGCTACTTGGAGCTGAAGGCCTTGAGGCCATCGAAGGTGGGCTTAAACGCCTTGTCGCCCTTCTTCCAGTTGGCGGGGCAAACTTCGCCATGCTCGTTGGAGAAGTCGATGGCATCCAGGAGTCGCAGGGCCTCTTCTACATTGCGGCCCAGGGGCAGGTCGTTGATGGTGATGTGGCGGAGGGTCTGCTTTTCGTCGGCGTCGATGATGAAGAGGCCGCGCAGAGCCACCCCCGCCGAGAGGAGCACGCCGTAATCCTGGGCGATGATCTTGTTGAGGTCGGAGACCAGGGGATAGGTAAGGCCCTTGATGCCGCCTTCCTTGCGCTCCATCTGAGTCCAGGCCCAGTGGCTGAACTTGGAATCCACGGAAACGCCCACCACCACGGTGTTGCGCGCATCGAACTCCGCCTTGGCGTCGGAGAAGGCCAGGATCTCCGTGGGGCACACGAAGGTGAAGTCCAGGGGATAGAAGAAGAGCACCACCTTCTTGCCCTTGAACTGGCTGAGGCTGAAGTTCTCCACGAACTGGCCGTTGACGAGGGCATCGGCCTTGAAATCGGGCGCGGGCTGGGTGACGAATGCTGCCATGGTTCCTCCGGTGGATTTACGGGGCAAGCCCCGGTAAAGTTGACTAGACCCTTAGGCTCGAACCGGCCCCAAGGCGTTACAAGAAAATTCCGCCCCCACCGGTGTTTCTCCCCGGGCGGAAGCCACCCTGGCAAACGTGGTCCCACCTAAATGCGCGCACTTCGGAGCCTCAAATGCCGCCGATCAACCTTTCTGTTTTTTCCGAAATCGACCGCCTGAAGCAGGTGGTGGTCCACGCCCCGGGCCTCGAAGTGGACCTGATGGTGCCCACCATCATGGAGAAGCTGCTCTTCGACGACATCCTGCACGGTGAGCAGGCCCGGGACGAGCACGCCCTCTTCCGGGGCGCTCTGGCCCGGGTGGCGGAGGAAGTCCTGGATATCCAGGATCTCTTCGTGGAAGCCATGGAAGAAGAAGGCGTGAAACTCGCCTTCATCGAGGATCTGCGCCGCCTGGTGAACCTTCCGGACGCCACCTGCAATCTGCTGCGGGAGATGCCCGCGGCCACCTGCGCCCGGAGCATCATCACGGGCATCGCCTGGGATGACATCCCCGGCCACACCCACTGGCAGCGGGGCTTCGAGTACCAGTTGCGCCCCATCCCCAACCTGCTCTTCATGCGCGATCCGGCGGCGGTGCTGGGCACGGCCTACTCCGTAAACTCCATGGCCACCTGGGCCCGGGAGCGGGAGCCGCTGATCCTCAGCTACGTCTTCCGCCACCACCCCCGCCTGCGCCAGCTCCCGGACCGGGCGCGGCTCTTCGACCAGGTGACGCCGCTCCTCAAGGGCGAGATTCGCGCGCCCCTGGCCATGGAAGGCGGCGACATGCTGGTGCTCAGCGACAAGGTGCTGGCCATCGGCTGCTCCGAGCGCACCAGCGCCGATGCGGTGCACCATCTGGCGGAGAGCCTCCGGGACCATTTCCAGCGGGGCGAGACCAGCTTCGAGCACCTGCTCATGGTGCTCATGCCCCCCATCCGCTCGGCCATGCACCTGGACACCATCTTCACCCGCACCAGCCAGGACGAGTGCCTGGTCTTCCCGCCCTTCTTCGCGGGGCAGAGCCGCGAGCTCCTCAATGTCATGTCCATTGATCTGCGCCATGACGATCTGCGCTTCACCACCCAACCCAGCCTGCTGAAGTCCCTGAAGATGGTAGGCATCGACCTCAAGCCCATCGCCTGCGGCGGCGCGGACTACGTCAAGCAGCAGCGGGAGCAGTGGACCGATGGTGCCAACGCCTTCGCCATGGCCCCGGGCGTGATCTTCAGCTACAGCCGCAACACCGGCACCGCCGAGGAACTGGCCAAGAATGGCTATAACGTGGTGCCCGTGAAGAAGCTCCTGGCCGATCCCACCATCGATCTGCTGGACGGCCGCAAATACCTTATTCAGCTGGAATGCGGCGAACTCTCCCGGGCCCGGGGCGGCCCCCGCTGCATGACCATGCCCCTGGCCCGCGTCAGCGCCTAGGAGCCCGTCCACGGATTATGCGGGGCCGCGCTGGGGTGCCAGCCGAGCGAGGCCAGGAAGGCGACGAAGGCCTTGGTGGACCCAAGGGCAAGGAGCCTGACGCAGCATCGCGACGGCTGGCACCCCAGCCCGAAGGGTGCCCGCGAAGCGGGTGCGACGGAAGCGCAAAGGGCTCGCTGGCTGTGTCGGCGCGTTCGGACGATGGACCCGCATCGCCTCTCACGCGCCTTCGTGCCATCAAGCCCTTTGCACTCAACGCGGTTCCCGCAGAATGCGCGGACGGGCTCCTAGACGGTATCCCGGGAAGGGCGGGGGTGGGCTATCCTGAAGCCTCACTCCCCGAGGTTCCCATGCCCCATTTCGAAACCTTCAGTCTGGTGAAGTGGCTCCATTTCGTGGCCCTGGCCGTGGGCGGCGGTGCCATGGTCGTGGCGCTCCTGCTCTCTGGCTTCGAGGAGGAACGCGAAGATCTCCGGGGCCTGGCGGCCTCGATCTGGAAGAAGGCCGTCACCTGGCCCTTCCGGGTCACGCTGCTCCTCGGCCTCGCCCTCTGGGCCATCCGCCACCACCAGAACATCAATCTGTTCTGGTTCTCCTACTTCCACTGGAAGCTCCTGTTGGTGGTGGGCCTGCTGGCCATGTCCGAAATGACACCCAGGAATCTGGCCGCAGGCAAGCGCGGCTCTGCCCTGCTGGGCATGCTGCTCTTCCTCCTCACCACCTTCGTGACTATCAATGGCAGCGCGTTCCCCCAGAGGATCCGCCCCGCCCAGGAATCCCAGGCCCAGCCTGAAGTTCAGCCCAGCCTGCAGGCCCGCTAGGAACACCCAGCTCGTGGGAACATGAGTGAGTCGGCTACACGGCCACACCTGGAGGTACGTCCCTTGGCACGCTCCATCCTGATCCGCGACCTCACCCTTAGGGATGGCCAGCAGTCCCAGTTCGCCACCCGCATGACCCAGGCCCAGGTGGAGCGCGTGCTGCCCCTGTACACCCGGGCGGGCTTCTACGCCCTGGAGGTCTGGGGCGGGGCCGTGCCGGATTCCATCATGCGCTACCTGGGGGAAAACCCCTGGCACCGGCTGGAGAGCATCAAGGCCGCCATTGGCGAGATCTCCAAGCTCACGGCCCTGAGCCGGGGGCGAAACCTCTTCGGCTACAACCCCTACCCCGATTCCGTCATCGAGGGCTTCTGCCGCAACGCCGTGCAGTCCGGCATCGGCATCATGCGGATCTTCGACGCCCTCAACGACACCGAGAACATGGAAGCCAGCATCCGCTTCGTGAAGGAAAACGGCGGCCTGGCGGACTGCGCCGTGTGCTACACCGTGGATCCACAGTTCACACTCATGGAGCGGGTGAAGGGCTACCTCAAGGGGCGTCCCCTGCCCCGCAACACCTTCACCGTGGACTACTTCGTCCAGAAGGCCATGCGCCTGGAGGCCCTGGGCGCCGACATGATCTCCCTCAAGGACATGGCGGGTCTGGTGGGACCTAAAGATTGCGCCGAACTCGTGCGAGCCCTCAAGCGGCACGTGAAGGTGCCCCTGGATCTCCACACCCACTGCACGCCGGGCTTCGGCCTAGCCTCCGTGCTGGTGGCCATGGTGGAGGGCGTCGATATCGTGGATACGGTGATCATGCCCTTCGCCGGGGGTCCCGCGGCCCCGGCCTTCGAACTGGTCCAGATCTTCGCCGACAAGCTGGGCCTGGACACCGGCGTGGACCGCCAGGTGGTGGCGGACATCGCCAAGGAACTCCAGCAGATCCGCAAGGAACTGGCGGCCTTCGACGAATTCAAGGGCAACGTCCCCCCGGACTTCGACCTCACCCAGGAGAAGCTACCCGCCGAAGTCGAGGCCCGTTTCGATGAGGCCATCGCCTGCGCAAAGGCGGGGCGCTACGACGCCCTGCTGGGGGCCTGCCAGGCCATCGAGCGCCACTTCAATTTCCCAGAACCTGACGAGGCGGTGCGCATCGCCCAGATCCCCGGCGGGATGTACACCAACATGCTAGCCCAGATGAAGCAGGCCAAGCAGGAGGCCATCTTCCAGCGGGTGCTCAGGGCCGTGCCCCGGGTGCGGCTGGCGGCGGGCTGCGTGCCCCTGGTGACGCCCACCAGCCAGATCGTGGGCGCCCAGGCCGTCAACTGCATCCTGGCGGAGATCAAGGACAAACCCTTCTTCAGCAACTGCAGCAGCAACTTCGTGAACCTGGTCAAGGGTTCTTATGGCCACACGCCCATCGCCATAGACCCGGATTTCCGAGAGCAGGTGGCCGGGGTGCGGGAAGAGACCCCCTACGACACCAATGCCTACGAGCCCCAGCCCAATCCCACGCTGGAGGACTGCGGCGGCGCGCTCCTGGCCCAGGATGAAAAGGAACGCCTGCTGCTGGAGCTCTTCCCCAGCGTGGCGGACAAGTTCCTGCGCGGGGTGCGCAAGCAGGAGTTCGAGGCCAGCCTCGAGGCCTCTGAATCCAGCGACGCCGAAGGCCGTCCCCCGGCGCCCCGGTGGCGCCCCCCCGTCCGCCCCGCCCCCTCCGAGCAGGACATCATCCCCTGGGACGACCTGGCCCTCTCCATGGGCTGAGGCCAGGCAAGCGTCATCCGCAGACAGGAGTCCCCATGAACGTCGCGCCCTTCTTCCTGGCTGGGTTGTTCCTGTGCGCCAGCGATGGCCCCCTGACGGTCCCGGAGCGCAGCGGCCATCAGCGCACCAGCACCACGGCGGATATCCGCGCCTTCATGGGCGAACTGGCCAAGCGCCACCCGGCCCTGAGGCCCTATCACCCCAAGGGCGCGCCGGACCGGGCCGAGGGCGGCGCGCCCCTCCTGGCCTGGCACCTGCCCGCGGCCTCCAAGGATGCGGTGCGGGTCTTCATCAACGCCAACATCCATGCGGGGGAGGTCGAAGGCAAGGAGGCCGTCCAGATCCTCCTGCGCGAGCTGCTGGAGGGCCAGCATCCCGAGCTTCGCAAGCACCTGGACCTGGTGGTGATGCCCGCCTACAACGCCGATGGCACCGATGCCCTGGACCCCGCCACCCGCAGATGGCAGCCCAATCCCGCCAGCGGCGTGGGTCGCCGGGAGAATGCCCGGGGCCTGGATCTGAACCGGGATCTGATGAAGGCCGAGGCCGCCTCCACCCGTTTCTTTCTCGCCATGGAGCGGGATTTCGATCCCCTGGTGGTCCTGGATCTCCACACCACCAACGGCAGTTGTCACGGCTTCCACCTCACCTATTCCCCCGCCGTGGCCCTGGGCAACGATCCCGAACTGCAGCGCTTCAACCGCAACCTGCTCACCGAAGTGCGGGAGGGGCTGCTCAAGGAGGGCCTGCCCACCTACGACTACGGGGACTTTGCCCCCGATGAGCCAGGCCGCCGAGGAGGCACCCCCGAAAAATGGGGTGATGTCCATCCCATGCCGCGCTACCTCGTGAACCATCAGGCCCTGCGTCACCGCCTGGGCATCCTCAGCGAATGCTACGTCTACCTGAGCTATCCCAAGCGCATCGAGACCACCCGGCGGTTCGTGCTGGGCTGCCTCGACTGGATCGCCGCCCATCGCCGCGAGGTCCGCGCTCAGACTCTCGGCGCGGAAACGCGGTGGAGCCAGGCCTGGAAGGGCGGCCAGCCCGCCCTGCCCCTGGGCTTCGAACCCATCGTCACCGAGCGGTATCCCTTCGAGGTCATCACCCCCATCCGCAACGCGGATCGCCAGATCACCGGCGAAACGGCGCGCGTGACCATGACCCTCCCCGCCTACCTCACCTGGAAGGACCAGGATCTCGTGACCCTGCCCAAGGGCTTCCTGGTGGATGCCATCTACGCCGATGTGGTGAAGCCCCGCCTGGAGGCCCATGGCATCCGGGTGCTGCGGGGCCACCTGCGCCCCAAGGCGCCCGTATTCCACTTCCACGAAACCGAACGAGTCCTTTCTGCCGACAGTTTTCAGGGCGTCTTCCCCCTCAGCCTGAAGGGGGTCTGGAAACCCGAGCCCGAGGCCAAGCCCCGCATCCTGCCCTGGAAGGAAGCCGACCTGGACCAGGCCCTCTGGGTGCCCCTGGATCAGCCCCTGGGTCGCCTCGCCTTCTACCTGCTGGATCCCCGCAGCCCCGACGGCCTGGTCTACTGGGGCCTCTTCCACTCCACCCTGGTGCGCTCCAGGCTCATGTGGGGCGAACCCCTGCGCTTCCCAATCCTGGTGGTGGGTGGAGCCCCCGATCAAGCCCCTATCGGCGCCGCCCTGGCCACGGCAGGGGGCAAGCAGGAATGAATCGGACCCTCTGGTGGGCTCCCACCACGGAGAGCTCCAAGCACCCAGAATCGGCCCAGCCGCTGGCCCCTGTCACGTCACCACTCATGGGTTGGAGCGCACCATTCACCCTGCGGGTGGCGACAGCCCGGCTCCGGGTTGGTAGTCTGGATCTGTCCTATTCCTAACCCTGAGGTAGTTTTTTTCCTGGTTCGCGGTTTCGTGCCCTCTAGGAATTACTTCTCCCCGAACCCATCCATTTCACCCATCAAGGAGGCATCATGGCCATCTCCCCGGGCCGAGGGATCGTTGCTGCGCTGGTCGCTGCGGCACCCCTTCTGGCTCAGACCGTCCCCGTCAAGGAACACACCCTCTCCAACGGCATGCGCCTGCTCATGGTCGAGCGCCATGACAAGCCCACCGTTTCGGCGGCCTGGATCGTGCGCGCCGGCAGCGCCAACGAGAAGCCCGGCATGACCGGTGTGGCCCACCTCTTTGAGCACATGATGTTCAAGGGCTCGAAGACCATCGGCACCAGCAATATCACCCGTGACCTGGAAATCAATGCCGCCCAGGACCGCATCCAGGCTGAGATCCGCAAGGAGGAGTCGATCCTCCGCAAGAAGGAATTGGCCGGTGAGATCGCCGACATGCGCGACCCCAAGTTCCGCTCTCCCCAGCACCAGAAGCTCGTGGAGGAGATGGAAAAGCTCGTGAAGGAGCAGCAGGAGCTGCTGGTCAAGGACGAATACTCCAAGATCTACACCCAGGCCGGTGCCAATGGGCTCAACGCCTTCACATACCAGGATGCCACCTGCTACATGCTCACCGTTCCCTCCAACCGCCTGGAGCTCTGGAGCTGGATGGAATCCGAGCGTCTGCTGCAGCCCGTGTTCCGCGAGTTCTACAAGGAGCGCGACGTGGTGGGCGAGGAGCGCCGTCTGCGCACGGAATCCACCCCCACCGGCAAGTTCGAGGAGACCTTCGAGGCCATGGTATGGATGGCCCACCCCTACCACTGGCCCGTCATCGGCTGGCCCAGCGATGTCTCCAGCCTCACCCGCGAGCAGGCCAACGAGTTCTTCGCCACCTACTACGCGCCCAACAACCTGACCACCGTGCTGGTGGGCGACTTCAAGAGCGATGAAGCCATCGCCCTCTGCGAGCGCTACTTCGGCCGCATCCCCGCAAACCCCAAGGGCGTGCCCGAGATCATCACCCTCGAACCCAAGCAGCTGGCCGAGAAGCGCATGTTCGCCGAGGCCGAGACCACGCCCAGCGCAAAGATCGTCTACAAGGCCGTCCCCGCGGGCCACAAGGACAGCAATGCCCTGGAAGTGCTGGCCAGCGTCCTCAATGGCCGCTCGGGGCGCCTGTACAAGTCCCTCGTCGAGGGACAGAAGGTCGCCACCCGCGTCAGCGCCAGCATGGAGGGCATGAAGTACGGCGGCACCTTCGTCATCAACGGCACCGCCACTGCCGAGCAGAAGCCCGAGGCCGTGGAACAGGCCGTCTATCGGGAGCTGGAGAAGATCCAGAAGGAAGGCGTCAATGAGCAGGAGCTGACCAAGGCCAAGAACCAGGCACAGGCCAATTCCTTCCGCCGCCTCGAGGACAACATGGGCCTCACCATCCAGTTGGCTATCGCCGATGCCACCACCGGCTACAAGGCATTCCTGGAGGACCCCGCCAAGACGGATGCCGTCACCCTGGCCGATGTGCAGCGGGTGGCCAAGGATTACTTCACCAAGGACAACCGCAGCGTCGCCATCTACACCCGCAAGGCCAACGGCGCGCCGGTGGATCCCGAACTGGCCAAACTGCCCGAACAGTTCCAGGGCAATGCCAAGGCCGCCGTGGCCCAGTTCGAGAAGGAGACGGACGCCACCAAGCTCAAGGCCGGCCTCGGCCAGATGGAGACCCAGGCGGGCCAGGTGCCCGAGCAGGTGAAGCCCCTCTTCGAATACCTGATCAAGAAGCTGCGCGAGCGCATCGCCAAGCTGGAGGCCAAGTGATGCTGACCCGATTCGCACTCGCCGCCCTCGTGGGCGCCACCACCCTTTCGGCCCAGGCCATCCCCGACCGTCCCGAGAAGATCGCGGTCAAGCCCATCAGCTTCCAGGTCCCCAAGATCAAGGACTCCCGCATCAAGCTGAAGAACGGCATCACAGCCTTCCTCGTGCCCGATGCCGCGGGCCAGCCTTTGGTCAACCTCACCCTGGTCATCAAGGGCGGAACCTACCTGGATCCCGCAGGAAAAGAAGGCACAGGAGCCCTCATGGGCAACCTGCTCCGCAGCGGCGGCACCACCAAGACGCCTGCCGAGAAGATGGACGAGAAGCTGGACCTGCTCGCCGCCAACTTCAGCAGCAATGTGTCCCAAGCCGGTGTCGGCCTCAACCTTAACCTGCTGTCCAAGCAGCTGAAGGAAGGCCTCGGCCTGATGATGGAAGTGATCACCGAGCCCGCCTTCCAGCAGGACCGCATCGACTTGGCCAAGAAGAACACCCGCCAGCAGATCGAACGCCGCAACGATGACACCACCTCCATCGAGCGCTACCAGCAGGGCCTGCTCACCACCGGCGAGAAGCATTTCACCAACCGCTTCACGACGGCCGCCAGCCTCGACGCCATCACCCGCGAGGACCTTCAGGCCTTCCACGCCCGTGTTCTCACCCCCCAGAACATGATCGTCACCGTGAGCGGCAACTTCGACCGCAAGGCCGTCGAAAAGCTCCTCAACGAGACCCTGGGCGCCCTCAAGGCCGGCAAGGACGCGAAGGTAAGCCCCAAGGTGCCCGCCCCCGAGCACACCATCCAGCCCGGCATCTATGTAGTCGAGAAGGACGTGAACCAGGGCCGGGTCACCATCAATCTGCCCGGCCTGCGCCAAACCGACCCCGATTGGCCCGCCGTAGAGGTGATGAATGACATCCTGGGCGGCGGCGGCTTCACCGCCCGCATGGTGAAGAAGATCCGCAGCGACGAGGGGCTTGCCTACTCCGTGGGCTCCTACTTCAGCCCCGGGCAATACTACACAGGCACCTTCACGGCCCTCTTCCAGACCAAGGTCCCCACCGTGGCCTACGGCATCCGCCTGGCCCTGGCAGAGATGGAGCGCATCAAGCGCGAGCCCGTTTCCGAGGACGAACTGAAGGTCACGAAGGGCTCCATCATCGATGGCCTCCCGGACACCTTCGGCACCAAGGCCGTCGTGGCCCAGGTCTTCCTCGGCATGGAACTCACGGGCACGCCCGATGACTACTACCAGACCTATCGCGATCGCATCAACGCCGTCACCGCCGCCGATGTGCAGCGTGTGGCCCAGAAATACCTGTCCTCCGAAAAGGCCGCCATCCTCGTGGTGGGCGGCAAGCCCGCCGATCTCGAGGCGGGCGACAAGGAGCACCCGGGCAAGCTGAGCGAAGTGGCCAAGCTGCCGGTGGTCAAGCTCCCCCTGCGCGACCCCCTCACCATGAAGCCCATCAAGTAGCCCTGGGCCTCACGCAAAGAAGCCGCCGGAACTCCGGCGGCTTCTTTTGTTATCCTGCGACATTGATAAACCTTGGAGGTGCGCCATGGCCGAAGTCCTGCCGAGCGATCCCGCGCCCGAAGCCCCCGCCCGTCCCTTCGACACGGAGCGCCTGCTCCGGGCCGTGGACCGCATCCAGGCCCGCCAGGAGTTCGAGGATGAATCGGCCTTTCGCGCCTTCCTCGAAGGCTTCAAGGGCCGGCCCCTGGCGGAGATCCGCAGCGAGGCGGGCAGCGATGCCAAGGAAGAGGCCCAGGAACTGGCCTTCCAGGCCCTGGAGGCCTCCAATCCCGCCGAGGCCAGAGCCCTGGCCACCCAGGCCCTGGAACTCGATCCCGACTGCATCGACGCCCAGAATGCCCTGGCGGGCGCCGAAGCCGTGGGCCCCGAGGAGGCCGCCCACCGCATGAAGGAAGTGGCCGTCAAGGCCGAGCTGGAACTGGGCGAAGCCTTCATCAGTGAAAACAAGGGCCAGCTCTGGGGCCGAGTGGAGGCCCGCCCGTACCTGCGCGCCCGCTTGGCCCTGGCCACCCTGCTGGAGCGCTCGGGCAAACTCAAGGAGGCCCTGCCCCATTTCCAGGCCCTGCTGCGCTTCACTAAGGGCGATCCCCAGACCGTGCGCTACCACTTGGCCCGCTGCTACGCCTGCCTGGGCCAGACTCAGCCCCTTAAGAAGCTCCTGCAGTCCTTCGAGGCCGACCCCGGCCCCGTCTGGGCCTACATGACCGTGCTGCTGCATCTGCGGCTCAAGCAGGAGAAGGTGGCCCTCAAGAGCCTGGCGCAGGCCCGCGCCTTGAATCCCCACGTCGAAGGCTTCCTCACGGGCCAGATCCGGCTCCCCAAAGAATTCCCATCTGTCGCGGCACCCGGCAGCCCCGAAGAAGCCGCCGCCGCCCTGCGCTTCCTGGCCCCGGCCTGGACCGCGGACCGGGAGGCCATGTACTGGCTGTTCAAGGTGGGGAAGGCCTGAGCCTATTTCGGCGCCACGGCCTTCAGGTGGGCCTCGATCTGCGCCTTGAAGGTGGCCATGAGGGCATTGGGGATGGGTACGCCCAGGTTGTACTGGGCGATGCGCCAGCGGCCCTGCTCCTTCACCAGCACTCCGCTGCCCCGGGCGGGGCCCAGGTTGGGCGTATCGAGAGCCTCATCGAACCAGGCCGTCTTGCAGTCCACCGAGAAGGCAATCCTTCGATTTTTAGCTCGGAAGGACCAGGCCCGCCCTCGCAGGAAGAAGGGGTGGGCCCACACCTGGAATTCGGCCTTGGTCCAGCGTTCGGTGGCATCGGTCCCCAGGAAGACCGCCCCCTCCCGGAGGTGGTCGAAATACCGCGTCTCGTCGGCCCGGGCGGCGGCGAGATGCCAATCGTCCATCACTGAGGCGACCGCGGCTTCATCCCTGGAAGGCGTCTGGGCCAGGAGCGCGGCAGGCAGGAGAAGGGTAGCGAGAGCGATTGGACGCACGGGTTCACCTTGGCGGATATGCCTTGATGCTAGCGTGTCCGGAGCCGCACCCGCACCTGCATCCGCCCGCCTTCGTCCTTGGCCAGGATCTCCCAGGAGAGGGGGCCATCGCTGCCCTTCGGAATTTCGCCCTGACCCAGGTTGAAGGCCGCATCGTCCAGTTCCCAGCGCCCGCAGGGAAGGCGGGGGGCCTCGGGGTCGGGGGTTCCCGGATGGGCGTCCACCACTCGCACAGGGCCCCGGGGTTCATCCTCGCTGAGCAGGGCGGGGTCGATGTGGGCGACCACCAGGCCCTCGAAGCCAGGCCCCCAGCGGTCACCGATGCGGCCCCGGTCGAAACCCCAGGCGGGGCGAAGGTTCAGTTCCCAGAAACAGCCCTTGGACCGGGGGTCGGACACCAGCAGCCGCTGGGGCAGATCCCCCGGAGCCCGCGCCAGGGGCTCCAACCAGCCGGTCCAGTCCCGACCGACCTTCAGCGTTTTCACCGTGGCCGCGAATCGCCCCCGGTACCAGAGCTCGCTCCGCACCCAACCGCCGGGGTGGGAGGGGCTGTAGCCTACGTCGCTCTGCCAGTCGCCCCCCTTGGGCGGCACGCGGTCCCACCCTCGGTACTGCCCCGCGTCCATGAGATCCCAGATGCCTGCGGTCATGGGTCGATCGCAGTCCAGGTAGAGATCATCCACCCGGTGCTCACCCATGGCGTGAAAGAGCTCGTGGACGATGTTTCCCAGGGGAGTTTCCTCCGCGAAGAACACCACGCCCCAGCGCCGAGTGCGCTTCCAGGGCAGCGGCAGCAGGAAGCTGCTGGCGGACAGGTGCGCCGGATCGGTGGTGGCGTTGCGGGCCAGGCCCGGGGCGATGATCCACAGGTGATCGGGCTTGCCATCGGGCTTCCGCGCGCCGGTGCGGTTGTCGACCCGATCAAAATCCTTGAGATCGACGCCGCGCAGCTGCGCCAGCACCCACTCGGAAATGGCATCCCGCTGGGCGTCGCCCCGGGGTGGCGGGTGAGTGGGATCCTCCAAGTGCAGGATGGCCCCTTCCTCCAGTTCCAGGCTGCCCTTGGAGACCTCATACACATAATTGGCGGCGCTGGAGCGCCCGGGCTGGCGCCCGAACAGCAGGGATCTGAGTTCATCATCGCTGAGCCGCCCCTTTTCATCGGGAAAGGCAACGCGCACCACCAGCGCCTTCTCCACCCGGAATTCCGGCGCGGCCCGCATCACCAGGGGCCGCTGGAACTCTGCCAGGGGAACGAGATCCCGCTGGTAGCCCGACTTTTCCACCGCCAGCAGGGTGTCCGAGGCCTCCAGCTCGAGGCGGAACCGGCCCTCCGCGTCCGTGATTACCCACGGGGCCAGGGCTTCGGGCCCCACCCGGTGCAGCCGATCCGGGTAGATGCGAACCCCCGGCAGTCCCCGCTCACCGTCGGTGATCCTTCCCTCCAAAGGCGCGGCCCAGGCCGAAACCGACAGAAGGAAGAGGGCCAGAACGCTTCTGAGCCTCACGTCAAGGCCAGACATGGTGTCCGGGCTTGGCCTGGACACCATGTGGGGGAGCACGAAGGGGGACATCGCGAGCCAAAGGCGAGCAGGCGGTCCCCCCTCGTTCATATCAGGCGGGACCGAAGGTGCGGTGGCCCAGCTCCAGCAGGTAGCGCAGCCGATGGCGACTGACCTGGGCATTGAGGGGCTTCCAAAGCACGTCATCCACCATGAATTCGATGGCGGTGAGCTCTTCGAGTTGTTCTTTCCCGCAGAGCAGCAGGATGGGCAGACCCGCCGTGGTGGGATCCATGCGCAGTTCCGCCAGGGCCTCGTGCACCTCCTCCAGGCCGAGGTCCATGTCCATCACAAGCAGTCGATCCTGGGGCAGAACACCGGAGGGCACCTCGGAGGGCCGCTCCAGGATCCGGGTGCTGTGCCCCTCCTGGGCGAACTGGGCCCGCAGCTGGGCCTGGAGGATCGGTGACCCCGAGGCCAGCAGGATGCTGGATGGCCCCACTTGGATCGGTGCGCCGTTGACCTTCTTGCGAAGTTCCATCAGGTGCATGTGGAGCTGCACCCGGATGCGCATCACCGCATCATCGATGCGCTTGGGCATGTAGTCGTCCGCCCCGGCCTCCAGGCTGCGATCGTGGGCGTTGGCCTTCAGATCCGTGAGCATGATGACGGGAATATCTCGCGTACGGGGTTCCGCCTTCAGCTCCCGGCAGAACACGAAACCATCGGTGCCGGGCATGATCACGTCCAGCAAGATGAGTATGGGCCGACGGCGGGCGAGATAGTGTCGGGCTTCCTCGACGTTGGGCACGGATTCAACTTCGCGCCCAAGGGCTCCCAAGCGGACGGGCAACAGCCGCCGGAACAGGGCAAGGTCATCGACCAGAAGAATGCGGCCTGGCTCTTGAGTGGGCTCCAAGAATCTGTCCTCGCACACGGGGCCCGGTCTGTCAGGCCATTGCATCACATTACACTACACCGCGCGTGCGCCTCCGGAAGGTAAAACACCAGCGTTGGATTGGCATTCAGCAGCAGACCGCGAAGGCAACCGCGAGTACAATGATGGGTTCGAGGTTTTTCGTGACAGATCCCCGCTTTATCAGGAATTTTTCCATCATCGCCCACATCGACCACGGCAAGTCGACCCTGGCCGATCGGCTATTGGAACTCACCCACACCATCAGCATGCGGGAGATGCAGGCCCAGATCCTGGACGACATGGACCTGGAGCGGGAACGGGGCATCACCATCAAGGCCCACGCCGTCACACTGAAATACCCTGCCAAGGACGGCAACATATACACCCTGAACCTGATCGATACCCCCGGTCACGTGGACTTTACCTACGAGGTGAGCCGCAGTCTGGCGGCCTGCGAGGGGGCGATCCTGGTGGTGGACAGCACCCAGGGCGTCGAGGCCCAGACCCTGGCCAATACCTACCTGGCCCTGGAAAACGAGCTTGAAGTGTTCCCGGTGCTCAACAAGACGGACCTGCCTTCCAGCGAACCCGAGCGGGTGCTGGAGGAGATCGAGACCGTCATCGGCCTGGTGGACATCGCCCATTCCGTGAATATTTCCGCCAAGACCGGCGAGAACTGCGAACAGGTGCTGGAGCAGATCGTCAAGTGCATCCCGGCCCCCACCGGCGACCCCAAGGCGCCGCTCCAGGCCCTCATCTTCGACAGCTACTACGACCAGTACAAGGGCATCGTCAGCCTCATCCGCATCATGAACGGCACGCTGCACCCCGGCGAAACCATCCACTTCATGGCCACGGGTTCCGATCACCGCGTCGATGAAATCGGCGTATTCAGTCCCAAGATGCAGAAGCTGGATGAGCTCAGCGTCGGCGAAGTGGGCTACCTCACGGGCAGCATCAAGCAGCTCTCGGATGTGAAGGTCGGCGACACTATCACCCACGCCCTCACCCACAACACCAAGCCCTCCACCGTGATGCTCAAGGGCTTCAAGGAACTGCAACCGGTGGTCTTCGCGGGCATCTTCCCCACCAACAGCGACGATTACGAGAACCTGCGCAACGCCATGGACAAGCTGCGGCTCAACGACAGCAGCTTCCACTACGAGCCTGAGACCAGCCAGGCCCTTGGTTTTGGCTTCCGCTGCGGCTTTTTGGGACTGCTGCACATGGAGATCGTGCAGGAGCGCCTGGAGCGCGAATACGATCTGGATCTCATCACCACGGCGCCCTCGGTGCGCTACCACGTCTTCCTCACAGATGAGACAGAGATCGACGTGGACAACCCCGCCAAGCTGCCCCCCCTGCCCAAGATCGCCCGCATCGAAGAACCCATCATTGAAGCCACCATCCTCACCCGGCCCGACTTCGTGGGCGGCCTGCTGAAGCTCTGCGAGGAGCGCCGCGGCATCCAGCAGCGCCTCGAATACGTTGGCAAGGACCGCGTGATGCTGGTCTACGAACTGCCCCTCAACGAGGTGGTGCTGGACTTCTACGACAAGCTCAAATCCATCTCCAAGGGCTACGCCAGCTTCGACTACCACATGAAGGAATATCGGGAATCCGATCTGGTCAAGATGGACATCCTGGTCAATGGCGAGGCCGTGGATGCCCTGTCCATCCTCATCCATCGCGCTAAGAGCCAACTGATGGGCCACCAGCTCACGGTCAAGATGAAGGAAGTCATCCACTCCCAGATGTTCGACGTGGCCATCCAGGCCGCCATCGGCGCCAAGATCATCGCCCGCACCAACGTGAAGGCCCGCCGCAAGGACGTGCTCGCCAAGTGCTACGGCGGCGACATCAGCCGCAAGAAAAAGCTCCTCAACAAACAGAAAGAGGGCAAGAAGCGCATGAAGTCCATCGGCAGCGTGGAGATCCCCCAGGAAGCCTTCCTGGCGATCCTCAAGGTCGGAGACGATTGATGAGCTTCTTGCATGAGCATTCGACGCGGATGAGCCCGAAGCAGGAGCGGAGGGCGACTTTGCCGCAGGCGAAGCCCGCAGGGCGCGGCCCACGGAGGGGCCGCGTCAGTTCCATCGGCAGCGTGGAGATTCCCCAGGCCGAGATGCAGCCGGGCCGCGAGAGGACAGGACTAAATGTCCTGTCCCGAGCGGGGCGCCCGGCGCGACGAGGTTTCCTGGCGATCCTCAAGGTCGGAGACGATTGATGAGCCAACCCACCATCGAACTCCAGTCCCAGGCCCCCAAGGAGACCGTCAAGAGCCCCACGGGCATCGTGCTGGGCGGCACCCAAAAGATGGCCCTGCTGGTGCTGCTGGGGCTCCTGCTCTACCTCCGCCTCTACATGCGCCGCCGGAAGAAGGACCGGATCTGCGCCCACTGCGGCGAACGAAACCCGCCCCACCGCCAGAACTGCCATAACTGCAGCGCCCCGCTGATGGACCTGCGACCGAAGGCCTGAAGCACAAAGCCCAGACCCGGAAGCAAGATCGAAGGCCACGGCGCCGGTAGGCTCCTCGTCTTTGCACCATCTGCCGTCCGTCCCATGCGCCCAGCCAGTGGGAGCCACGGCGCAACCGCTGGGCGATGGGTATTCCACTGGGGAACGGGTGCCAGGCATCCTGGATCCAGGAGTGAACCATGAACCAGGAACGCATCTTCCTTGGCATCGGCGGCCACGTGGTGGCCCTCAACCGTTTCGACGGCCGCGAGCTCTGGCGAACCAAGCTCGGCGGAATGTGGTCCTCGGGGTTCGTCACCAGCGTGACCCTGCTCGACGACCGGCTCTACGCCACCAGCAACGGCGAGATCACTTGCCTGGATCCCGGAACGGGGGAGGTCAAGTGGCACAACGGTCTCTCGGGTCTCGGAACCGGTTTCATCGCTGTAGCAGGTGGGAGTTCGGCTCCGGCTGGCGCCGAGCAGGCGGCCCAGACGGCGCACGCCGCGGCAATGGCCGCCGCCACGACCGCCGTGATCGTTGCCAGCACCACCACCAGCAGCTGAGCCGATCCTCAGCGGCGGCGGGTCCTCTGCAGGCTACTGCCAGTTCGGGTTCCCCTTGAGTTCCCGCTGAAGCAGTTCCTTCATCTCCTGGGCGAGCCTCCCAATCCAGGTCTGCCTGGCGTAATTGCTGGGCTGAGTGATGGACTCCTTGCCCGGGCGGACCTGAACCAACAGCCCCAGACCTTGCTTTGATCTAGGCTGATCAACACATGCAGGAAGTTGTTGCCGCTCTCATGGGTTTTGCAGGGGTACCCCAGGGTGTAGGTGACATTACCCTGGGTCACGGTCTTGAGGGGCATGGACCCTCCGAAGGAAAATCCAGAGTATCAATCAAACCCCGCCCAGAAGAGGGCACCGCGGTCCTTGCCGATACGCCCTTGCGGGCGCGCGGATGGGCTTTAGCCGCCCTTCCGCCTCTTTTATGGTGCTTCTGGAAATCAAGCCGGTAAGATCGCGGCAACGATTACCGGAAAGGACACATCCCTATGCTGACGGTGGGAATCACGGGCGCGGGCGGCGGCGTGGGCAGCGCCGTGCTGCGCTCTCTGGCCCTTTCCGCTCTGGAGACTCGCATCGTCTGTTTCGACACGGCCGCCGACACTCCCGGCATGTATCGCGGGGACCGGGCCCATCTGATCCCGAAGGTCTCGGATCCCGCCTACCGGGATACGGTGCTGGCAGCCTGCGCCCGGGAAGGCCTGGACGCCCTCATCCCTGGGCTGGATCCAGAACTGGAGCCCCTCGCCGAGATGACAGCAGACCTTTCCGCCCAGGGCTGCACCCTGATCGGCTCTTCGCCGCAGGTGAGCCGGATGCTGTTCGACAAGCAGCGCAGCTCCGACTTTTTCGAGAGATTCGGACTGCCCTTCGTCAAGACCGTCTCCCTGGATCGGGTGGAAGAACTGCTGGACCTGCATGGCTTTCCCCTACTGGTGAAGCCGGTCTCCGGCTCCGCCTCCCGGGGCGTTCGCGTGGTGTTCAATCCGCTCGAGCTCAAAGAACTGGCGGCCGACGGGTGCGCCTACGTGGCCCAGCCCTACCTGCTGCCCAGGCAATGGGGCAAGGCCCGGCACCGGCTCCGGGCGGAGGATGTCTATTCCAACCATTCGTTGATCCAGAGAGACGAGCACATGGTGCAGGTGCTCTGCGATCGCCAGGGCGATAGCTTCGGCGTCTTCCTCAGTCGGAACGCACTCAAGGACGGTGCCGTGGTCCGCATGGTGCCGCTGGAGGAGGATGAGTTCGACGCGCGGGCGGCGGCGCTGGACATGGCGAAGCGATTGGCGGAGATCGGACAGCTGGGGCCGTGCAACTTCCAGGGCCGGGTGACCGAGGAAGGCCCCTTTTTCTACGAGATCAACCCTCGATTCTCGGGGGGCACCGGCATGCGGGCCTGTCTGGGCTTCAACGAAGTGGAGGCCTGCCTGCGGCGGCTGGTCCTGAACGAGCCCCCGGAGCGGGCCACGGCATGCCTGGCCACGCGCTACGATCGCGTCTGCGCCATGCATCCCGCAGAGTTGGTGATGGAGCATTCCGCCATCGAGAGCTTGCGGCGTGAAGGCGCCATCGAGGTGCCCGGCAGGCGACCGATCCCATGAGGGTGCTGGTCACGGGCGCAACTGGCACCGCAGGCAGGGCGATCCTGCGGCGGCTCCTGGAGGCTGGATTTGGTCAGCTGCACGGAACCCATCGAAACGATCCTTCCCCCGAATACCTCGCCGAATTCGCGGCGGCCCTGGCGGAGGGTCGCTTGCGACTGCTGCGCCTGGATCTGGCCGAACTCACCCCGGAACAGGGCCCCGCGGTCGATGCCGTCGTCCACTGCGCCGCCCGCCGCCCCGCCAGCCGTTGTACGGCGAATCCCGAGGCCGCGGCTCGGGACAATGTCCAAGCCGTAGCGCGCCTAGTCAGCTGGTCCCGTCAGCGTGGTGTCGGCCTCTTCATCCATTTTTCCATCCACTCGGTCTATGCCGAGGGCCGGGCGCCCTACCGAGAATCGGACCCCGTTCGGCCCACGGACCTCCAGGTGGCGGCGAAACTGGAGAGCGAGGCCATCGTCACCCAGGGATGTGGCGATGCGCTGCGCCATCTGATCCTGCGCCTGCCCCACTTCCACGGCGACGATCTGCCTCCCGATGGGGTGCTCGCGGCCTTCATCAGGGCCGGGGCAATGGGCGAACTGCGGGTGGCCGGAGACGGCGACCAGACCATCTGTTTCATCGAACTCCGCGACCTGGCCGACCTGATTGCAACCCTGTTGGCAGAGCCGCCCCCCTCCGGAATCTACAACGCGGCCAGCGAGACGCTCTCCGTGAGGGCGGTGGCCGAGGCCTTCCAGCAGGCCTGGCGGGAACGCGGAGGGCCCGTGCCCAGGCTCCAAATCCGTGGAGGCCCCCAGCCTTCCAGCTTCGGTCTGGATTGCGGCAAGCTCTTGGCCGCGACCAGCTGGCGCCCCAGACACCTGCTCCAGGAGCGGCTCTGCAGGCTGATCTAGGTTGGAACAAAGGTGTCGGATCACTCCGGGCGAACGGGGGTGAATCCGTGGGCGTAGCGGGGGCTGAACCGCACGCTCGGTTCGATTTTCACCCGGGCGGGATGGGCCGTCAGCTTGGGGAACACGGCCCGGGCCAGATCGGCGCGCCAGGGCACCGGGGCCATGGAGAGCCCCTGCTCGCGCACCATGGCCTCGGGGTCCGATCCCTCGTGGCTGGAAAGATAGATCTGCATCATGAGCGGCTCCCCGAGGGTGGCCACCACACCCAAGGCCTGGGCCTCACCAAGGCCACTTTCCTTGGAGAAGTGAAGGGGAAGGCGTCGCTTGGGATCCGGGATGCCAAGGCGATAGAGGGAGCCCGATCCGCTCTGGACGGGGACCTCCAGGATCAGGTCGAAGGAACGGCGCCGCTCCTGAAGGTCGGAAAGGTAACCAGAGGACTCCCGGTTCAGGGCCACACTGCGATCGGTGAAGGGCCCTCCCGGCAGGGATCCCGGCCTCTCCCGCTCGGCCACGGAGAGGCGTGCGCCCCGGGGATCCAGCTCAACCGAACCCGCTTCACCCTCCATCCGAAATTCGGCGCGCAGGGGACTCGGCAGGGATGGAGCGGGGCCGAAAGCCTCCGTGAAAACGGCCTGGAGGAGTCTCACATGGGGCTCGTCCATCCGCTGCCCCGTCACCACCTCCAGGCGCGCCCCTTCCAGCTTCAGATAGCCCGGTCTCACGTCCTTTTCCCAGTGCCCCCCGTACCGTGAGGCCCGGTAGTGGCGGATATGCAGGGCCGAGGACCTGACCAGGGCCCCGAGATCCTCCTCGATGGCCTCCAGGGGTGGAGGCGTGCCTGCATAGTCCAGGGTGATCCTCGTGACGGAGTAGCCCACCCACTCGTGGCAGATCCGCTCCAGCTGGGCCAGGTTGGGAAACCAGAACGCCCCCGCCAAGGGGGCCACCACAAAGCCCACGATCCCCCCGACAACGGCCCCCCGGAAGTCCCGGGTAAGGATCAGGCCGATGGTCACGCATACCCCCAGGAGCAGGACGATGGTGGCGATCAGCAGCACGAAATGCAGCAGCCCCAGGAGGAAGGGGTTCTCCAGGGCCAGGAGAACCAGCAGGAAAAGCACCGCTATCCCCCCGAACAGCCAGCCGAGGGCCTTCAGCAGGGCGGCGGAGCGAATCGAACGAAGGGAAGAACTAACAGAATCGGACATGGCGCCAGGATAACAACGCCAGGTTCTACGTCACGGTCACCAGCGGCCTCGGGACTGACGAATCTTCCTGCCCTATTCCACTCTCCAGCAGAAAGCCCCGCCAGCTAGCGGGGCCTTCTGCTGGAAAAGCGTGAAACCTATAGATCGATCTCGCCCACGCCCAGATCGTCGGCGTCTTCGGCACCTTCCTGAATGGCCGAGCCCACATCCAGATCGTTTTCCAGGCCCAGCATGTCGCTGGCGGAGGAATACATCTGGCCCACCGTCTGTTTGCGAGTCTCGAGGGTCTGGATGAGTTCCTGCACCCGCTTGATCTCGTCGTTGAGATGCTGCCACTCGGCACGAATGGTGCGGTTCATCTCGTCGACTTCCTGGCGGCAGCGTTCGCGGGCGCTCTGGTAGAAGCCCTGTTGTTCTTTGCTCAGGTCCATGGGTGCTCCGGGGAATGAAAGGATTGGGTGGAATCGGTGGAATTTTTCAGGCGCGGGGAAGGATCATCATACCGCTTCAGTGGACAACCAGCCAAAGCAGGATGGCCGCCACCGCAAGAATGAGCGCCACGGTAGGCAGCAGCCACCGACGCCCAGCCGAGGCGTCCATCTCGATCTCATGGGGGGGCAGCGGGACGGGTTCTGGAAGGGTCACCCGTGGCCCTGGGGACATGGGCGCCTCGTCTGGTTTGGGCATCGGGGGCAGCGCTCGCGGCTCCGCCTCCAGGCGGCGGGGCGGCGGGGGAAAGCGGGCGGAGACCAGGGATTCCACCTGTTCCTTGGTTCCCTTCAGCAGCGTGTTCACGTACTCGGCGACATCGTGCTCCACGGGCTCGTTGCCGGTCCGGCCCAGGAGCGCCTTGAGATCCCGCTCCAGGAAGCGAGCCGATGGGTACCGCTGGTCGACATTCTTCTGAAGGGCCCGCTCGAGGATTGAGGCCATCTCCCGAGAGACCTGAGGATTGACGTCCCGGACATTCTGGGCCTTGCCCAGGCGCACCTTTTCCAGCACTCCCAGTTCGCTGTCCGCCTGGAAGCAGCGCTCCCCGGTGAGCAGTTCGAAGAGCACCAGACCGAGGGAATAGATGTCCGAGCGGCTGTCCAGGGGCTGCCCCAGGGCTTGTTCGGGGCTCATGTAGAGCAGCTTGCCCTTGAGGGCCCCCGCCACGGTCTGGGTGGTCTTGGTGGCGGCCTTGGCGATGCCGAAATCCACGAGCTTGACGGCGCCCTCGCCGGAAATGAGCACGTTCTGGGGACTGATATCGCGGTGGACGAGCTTCAGTTCCTTGTCGTTCATGCCCTTCTTGCGGTGGGCATAGTCGAGGGCTCCTGCCACCTTCATGGTGACGAAGGCCGCCACGGGTTCCGGGAAGGGCAGCTTGAACTCGCGCACTTTTCGCAGCAGGCTGCGGAGGTCCTTGCCGTCCACGTACTCCATGGCGATGTAGTAGAAGCCGGAGGCCTTCCCAAGATCGAAGATCTGCACGATGTTGGGATGGGTGAGCTGGGCCGCCAGCTTGGCCTCGTCGATGAACATCCGCACGAACTCGTCGTTGTCCGAGAGGTGCGGCAGGATGCGCTTGATGGCGACGATCTTCTCGAAGTTGTGCACGCCCCGTTGGCGGGCCTTGAAGAGTTCCGCCATGCCCCCCACGGCGATCTTCTCGAGCAAGTAGTAGTTGCCGAATTCCTCCAGCACCTCGCCGCTCCGGATTTCGTCGAAGGCGGGGCGCGGCGACGGAGGGGGCGGGGGTTGGGGCGTGGTGGGCTGCAGCCGGGAGGCCGGCGTGTGGTCGCTGCTGCCCACGAACTCGATCTGCCCCGAACCTATGGCATCCACCATGGACGCGGAACCCCCGAAGGGATCGTTGATGCCAGAGATGCCGCTCAGGGTGAATTCGCTCTTCCGGGGTTCGGCCTTCGGCTCTGGGGAATCCGGCAGGGGTGCGAGGATGCCGCCGAAGAGATCGGTGGGGGAGGAGGCCGGAGGCTGGCTCGCCGGAGGCAGGGGCGGACGGAGTGCCTGGAAGGGCTGGGTGATGGTTGGCGGAGGCTCGGACGGGGCCGCCACCGACCCGAAAAAGGGATGCGTCGTAGTGGAGGGCTGAGGGGTGCTCCGGGGAGATTCGATGTCCGCCAGGATGTCCGCGAACAGCTCTTCGGCAGTGAACTTGTGCTTTTCCGCGCGCACCGAGGCGAGAATGCCGTTCAGCACTCCCACCCACTGGGAGGTTGGGATGGCGCGCTCCAGGCTACCCACCACCCCCGGCACGGGAACGTGGAAACCCTTGCCCGCGGCGGTCTCTTCGCCTCCCTTGAGCAGCACCACCGGCACTTCACGATCCAGGGCCCGCATGGCCTGCACCGCCTGAAGTCCAGCCTCGCCGCTCAGCAAAGGATCCAACATCAGGAGCGCCGTCTCATTCTGGGTGACGAACTCCGCCGCCTCACCGCTGGCGGTCACCGCCAGATCCCAGCCACCGTGGGCGAGAAGCGCTTCCAGCCCCTCGGACTTCAGGGACTGGCCATCCAGGATCAGGAGCAGGGGTCGGGACATGTAGACTCAGGGCTAAGGCTTCATTCTACAGGGGCGTCTGCGCAGTCGGCAATTATTGGCTTTTCGGCGCCTGGCTGTTTCCCGTGAGGGTCGGAGGACGCGCTTCGCAATCTGCACTCGCGGTTTCCCGGTTCCTGCGCTATTCTGTGCGATCGGTCGCGGAGCGCCTTTTGGCTTCGAGACGATTCCAAAGGCGAAGGGGGGGAAACATACATGCCACTGGTCAAGATCAAGGAAGACGAGACCTTCGAAAACGCACTGCGCCGCTTCAAGCGGAAGTGCGAAAAATCCGGCATTCTCAGCGAGCTGAAGAAGCGTCAGCACTTTGAGAAACCCAGCGCCAAGCGCAAGCGGAAGATGCTTGCGGCCCGGAAGAAGTCCCTCAAGCGCCTGGCCCAGGAACGCCGAATCATGGGGACTCCCTGAGTCGCCATCACGGTGAATAATCTCGAAGGCCCGCTTCCGCGGGCCTTCTTGTTTTTCGCTAGTCTGGACCTTCGACCGAGCCCTCCATGCCCCGTCCCCCCCGCGCCCAGCAGATCGAACTCGATGCCGTGGAGTTTCCCACGGTGGTGGATTTCGTGGCCCGTGGCGCCCGAACACGGATCGGTCACCAAGCCCTGAGTCGAATGCATCCCTGGGACCAGCGGGGATCGCTGCGCCGACTGCGCCAAATGGAGCTGGCCCCTCTCTGGGAGCGGGAGCCCTCAAGCCTGGCCATCGTGCCCTTCGACGAGGCCCTGGATCAGCTCCTGAATCCCGCGGGCTGGCCCCTGCCCGAACACTGGCGGCAACTCAGGGAAGGTCTGCGTGACACCGCGATTCTGCTCCGCGCCGTCTCGGCCCTGGATTGGCCCCAGGATCAACCCGCCCCGCCGGGAACCCATCTAGGTATCGACTGCCTGCAAGTGACCGCGGAGATCCTGCCCGATCCCACCTCCATCGTGGAGCTCCTACAGAAGAGCTTCACCGAGGACGGCCAGCTCGATCCCATGCGCGTGCCTGGCCTCGCGGATCTGTATCGGGAGCGCCAGCGGCGCTTCCAGGCGGTCCAGAACCGCCTCCAGCGCATCCTCCACGATGCCGCGGACGCCTGCCAGGAACAGAGCATCGTCGAGCGGAATGGGCGCTTTTGTCTGCCGGTGCGGGTGGATCGCAAGGGCAGCGTGCCGGGTCTGGTGCTGGACCGCAGCTCCAGCGGCGCCACGGTCTTCGTGGAGCCCTTCGAGGCCGTGAACCTCAACAACGACTGCGTGGAAGCGGACCGGGAATACACGCAAGCCGTGCAGGCCTTTCTCCGGGATCTGCTCGATCGCCTGCGGGCGCGGCGCGAGGACTTGGAACGCTGGCACCAGTTCCAGGGCGAGACCGATGAGATCCTGGCACTGCTCCGATGGCAGAGCCTCTGCGACGGCATGCTGCCGACTCTGGGCACGACCCGCCTTCATCTCCTCGAGGCCCGCCACCCCCTGCTCCTCCCCGCCGTGCGGCTGGCCCTGGAGCTGGAACCCCTGGAACACGAAGTCGTCCCACTCTATCTGGAACTGGATGACTCTCGCCCCGGCGTGGTCATCTCCGGTTCCAACACCGGCGGCAAGACGGTGGTGCTCAAGACCGTAGGCCTGCTGCTGGCCCTGGCCCAGGCGGGCTGCGCCATCCCCGCCAAGGCGGGCACCGAATTACCGGAACTGACCACCCTGCACGCGGATATCGGCGACCATCAGACGCTGATCGGCAGCCTCTCCACCTTCAGCAGCCACATCCTGCACCTCAAGGCGATCCTGGCCCAGGCCCAGCGCGGCGGGCTCGTGTTGCTGGACGAACTGGGCACCGGCACCGATCCCAAGGAGGGCGGCGCCCTGGGCATCGCCGTCTTACAAGCGCTGTCCCGGCGCAACTGTTGGGTGCTCTGCTCCACCCATCTGGGGGACATCAGCCAGTGGGCCATCCGCCATCCCCGGTTCCAGAATGCCTCCGTGCAGTTCGATGAGAATCGCCTGGCGCCCACCTATCGCCTGCTGCTGGGGCAGCCGGGCCAGAGCCGCGCCCTCACCATCGCCGCCAAGCTGGGCCTGCCCCGCTTCGTGCTCGACCACGCTGAAAAGGTGCTGGGACGACGCGAGCAGGATTGGCGGGAATTCCTGCGTTCCCTGGAGGCGGACCGCCTGCGCCTGTTGGAGCAGGCCGCCGAGCAGGAGCAGCGCGAAGCCGCCCTGGACAAGGACCGCCGCATCCTCCAGCGGCGGGAAGAAGAATTGCGGGAAAAGCAGGACAAGTTCCAGAAGGACAGCCAGGACAAGCTGCAGCGCGTGTTGGACTTCCTGGACCACGAATCCCGTCGCCTGGTTAAGGAACTCAAGGAGAAGCATCGCGCCACGGAGAGCTTGAATGCCGATCGCATCGGCACCGAGGCCAACGAGCGCGTGAAGACCCTCGCCCAGATCGCCCGGGCCGAACTGGAGCCCCTGCGGCCGCCCTCCCCGCCCCGCCCCAAGGGCCTGGAGTTGAAGCTCGATGGCTTCGCCCGTCACCGGGGTTTGGGCGTGGAGGGGCGCATCGTCACCCTGAAGGGTGATCGCATCACCCTGCAAACCCCCCAGGGGCGGCGCCTGGAGGCCCGAGCGGGCGAGCTGGAACCCATCGTCCGTGCGGATTTCGACGAGGGACCCAGAAAAGGAAGAACGCGCCTCCACGCCGCTTCCCGGGACCTCGAACAGGAGATCAACCTCATCGGCCGCGCCTCCGATGACATCCAGTTCGAAGTGCATCGGTTCATCGAGGAATCACTGGCCTCGGGTCAGCGCTTCGTGCGCATCGTTCACGGTCACGGCACGGGTCGCCTGAAGGCCGCCGTCCGCGAGGCCCTGCAGGGACATCCCGGCATCACGCGGATCGAGGACGCCCCCCAGGCCCAAGGCGGCGCCGGAGCCACCGTGATCACCCTGAAGTAGGGCCGTCGCTTACTCCAGCTGCTTGCGGAACTGCTCGAAATCCTCGCGCAGGGCCGCCAGCTCGGCCCGCAGGGCGACGAGTTCCTCCCGCAGTGAGGGTTGGTGAGCCGTGTCCAGCCCGGGCAGCCCCGTCAGCGGCTGGGTGGCGCGAGGATCATCCTCACCCCCCAGCAGGTGGGCGAAACGGGCCTCCCGAGCCCCGGCCTGTCTCGGCATTTTCACCACCAAGGGGTCTGCCCCGGAGGTCAGACACTCCAAAGCCGCCTCCATTTCCGCAAGATCTTGGAAGGTGTAGAGTCGCTGGGTGCGAGCGCGCAGCTCCCCCGGCGTCTGGGCGCCCCGCAACAGAAGCTCGCAGATGACCGCGGCTTCCTGCTCCGTGAGATCGAAGCGCTCCCGCAGGCGGTGTTCGTACTTGGTGGTGCGCGAACCTCCCACTCGCACTTCCCAGGTCAGCTGCTCGGCCCGCAGACCCTCCAGGGCCTCGAGCACGGCCTCCTCCTCCAGCCGCATCACCGGATCCCGATTGCTGCTCTGATTGCAGGCGTTCACCAGGGCGTTGAGAGTGAGCGGGTAGTACTCCGGGGTGCTCCTCTGCTTTTCCAGCAGCGCCCCCAGCACGCGAAGGGCCGTGGCATCGAGGATGGGCAGGGACATGGGGACTCCGGACGATAGGAGCATTCTACGCGAGGGCCCGTGCCCAGGCTCGCCTCAGCCTCGAGCCAGCACCAATCCGAGGGCGCCGAGGGCCGTGGCCAGCGTCAGGAGCCACCCCACCCGCCGGAGCTGAACGGCCCTGGGGGGCGCCAGCCATGCCCAGACCGCCACGACCGTGAGGGGCAGCGGTGCCAATGCCAACGGCCAGGAATGGGACACGACCCCAACGCCAACAGTCAAAATCAAACCCAGCAGGACCGGCAGCAGGCGCGGCCATCCCGCCGCCCTCTTAAGGGAGGCGAGGAAGCTCCGCACCAGCACGGTTCCCAGGCCGTTCAGGGCCGCCAGTCCGAGGGCCGGCAGCAGGGCCCGGAAGGGATCCATGCCTCCGACCACCAGCACCGGAAGGCTCGCAAAGGAAAAGGCCGCAGCCGCCAGCAACTCACCCGAAATGCTGTGCTCCCGCTTGGCGAGGAAGAGCCCCAGGAGCCCGGCACCAAAGCCCAAGGCCGGGAAGAGGGACAGGGCTTGGCGCAAAGGACTCCCGCCCCAGACCCAGAGCAGCAGCGGCACCAGGAGCAGCAGACAAATCCCCAATCGACGCCGGGCAGGCATGGCGCTGGTTCTTTTCGGTTCTTCCCCCCGGCGCCCCAGCAGCACCAGCATTGGCTCACTGGCGAGGAACACGAGCACCGTGGCCAGCGCCTGACCCCAGGCCCGCAGATTGCCGGGCACGAGGGCGAGCGCCATCGCCAGGGAGATGCCCAGTTGGGCGTAAGCCCCGTGTTCGCGGGGCATCAGGGAGAGGGGCTTGGAAATCGCGCCAGTGGCCATGGCCCCATTCTGGGTGGATAGCCCAAAATTTCCTTGATGGAGATCAATCGTCAGGCGAGTTTGCGCACCAGGAATCGGGCGGCCTTCCATTCGGCCCAGGCCACCTGGACTTCGGCGCGGCGAGTGAGCATGGCCATCTTCCATTCCTGGCGGTGGGTGCGCATGGCCTCACGCTGCTCCTGGAGCGCCGCGAGAGCCCGGTCCATGCGGAGGCGGGCGGCGGTAAGCCGCGTCCCCAATTCTTCCGCCAGGGTGGGATGGGCCTTGGCGAGCCGCGCGGCCAGGCGCTTTTCTTCCATGACCAGCTTGGCCCGCTGGATCACCGTTTCCGGAACCGTGCGGAGCTTGTCGGCCAGGCCGATCCAGGAGAGCCCCATCAGGAGCCACTTCGTGGAGTCGAACTGGTACCAGCGGATGCCGTTGCGGTAGTCGCCGGGCCACATGTGATGGAAGTTGTGATAGCCCTCGCCGAAGGTGAAGGGCGCGAGAAGCCCGTTGTCCCGGGCGGTGTTCGTGTCGGTGTAGGGACGGGTGCCGAATACATGGGCGGCGCTGTTGATGAGGAAGGTCGTGTGGTGGGTGAGTACGATGCGCAGCAGGATGCCCATGATCACGTGGCCCCAGAAATTGCCCGTGGCCAGACCGATTCCCGCCGGGATGAGGGCCACGATGGCGCCGATCAGGAAATAGTGGCGGTCCTGCCACCGCACCAGGGGATCGGCCTCCAGGTCCGCCACACCCTGCAGGGGATGTGACTTGCTCTCCATCACCCAGATCCAGTGGGCGTGCCAGAAGCCCTTCTTGATGCTGTAGGGGTCGCGCTCCGTATCCACGTAGCGATGATGCAGGCGGTGATCACTGGCCCAGCGCAGCGCCGAGTTCTGGAAGGCGGCCGCCCCGAAGCACAGCAGCAGGAAGCGCAGCAGCCAATGGGCCCGGTAGGTGCGATGGCTGAAGAGGCGGTGGTAGCCCGCCGTCACCGAGATGCCGATGAAATAGAACATGCCCAGGGAGACCGCCAGCTCGAAAACCAGAGCATGACTGCGCACCACCTGGATCGGCACCAGCACCGCAGCCAGCACCAGGGTGCCGATGAGGAAGGGCGTGTTCAAAATATTCCAGCGCCGCGCGTCCGACATTCCGATCTCCCCGGCGTTTCGGGGACATCCCGACGGCCTTGTCCTTGGATGTTCCAGTGCGGCGTACGTTTGTCGGACTGGTTTAAATTTTGCGATCTTGTCGCAGATCCGGTGCGCCCTATACTTCCTTCCTCTTGAAGTGGGGCCCCGGGGCGCGCGGGGGGCCCATGTCCCAGTCCTGTTCTGCCCTTCCGATGGGGGGCACGGCCCCGCTGTCCCCCGTTCGGTGACAGGAGGCCAATCCAAGGAGGATTCATGAGCAAAGTCGCCACCATCCACAACGGCGTGAACGTGGAGGATCTCCTTTCCACCATCACGGAGGTGAAGGCCAATCCGGCCCTCGCCAAATTCACCTTCCGCTCCAAGGCCAACTGGATCAACCGGGCCCATTCCCAGAGCACCTTCGACTCCCTCTACGGCGCGGGCCAGGAATTCCGACGCCAGACGCCCATGTTCCTCGAAGGCGATGAGCCCGCCGCGCTGCTGGGAACAGATCTGGCGCCGAACGCGGGCGAGGCCGCGCTGCACGCCCTGAGCTCCTGCATGAGCGTCACCTACGCCTACACCGCCGCGAGCATGGGGATCGACATCACGAGCCTCAGCTTCGACATGGAGACAGATTCGGATCTCCGGGGCTTCCTGGAACTGGACAAGAACGTTCGTCCAGGACTGTCCCAGATCCGCGTGAAGGTGAACCTGACCTGCAACGGCAACACCCAGCAGGTGAAGGAGCTCCACGACCGGGTGCTGCGCACCTCGCCGCTCTACGACACCTTCAGGAACCCCGTGGATATCAAGGTTACGACGAACTGAGCACCACCGAGAGGGAAGCTCGAAAAGCAGGACGGGGCCGGGTTTGAGGAACTCGGCCCTGTTGCGCGTGGGCAAAGCTGCAGCCTGATCTGCTGGCAACAGCGGCCCACGGCAGACTAGGCGCGCGGCTCCCACAAACGATCTCCTGAGTCTGCCAATCCGCGTTGCGGCTTGGCAGACTGCGGAGATTCCTTTTGCTGGCGAAGGCTGCACTGCAGCCTCCGCCCCGCGCCTGCGGCGCTCGGTGCAAAAGGAGGGCCGGGCTTACCACGGCACTCGGCCCTTCGTCTTATGGCTGCTTCTTCCGACCTGACCAGGTTCGACGGGGGCCGATGCATGGGGCCCGGCTTGTAATCAGCGTAGCAGATCCGGGCCTTGACACAGAATAAGCCACGCATTCCCAGTGTCTTGGCCGGTGGGCAAAAAAAACGGGGCTCCGGCCTCTTGACGCCACTACATCTTGGGGTGATTCTTTTCATCCGACACAATCGCTTGCGGTTTGCCCCATTGCCTCGGAACCAGAGGCCCAAGGCTTTCTCGAAATCCATGATTTTCAAGGTGTGGGTCCAAGCCCATGCCTTGCATTTGTCGTCCCCGGAGCCCCCATGAAGATTTCCCGCCACTTCACCAAGGTTGGCCAGAATGCCCTGGACGGCATCACCTTCGTCCCCCGCACCAGTCGCATCACCAAGCTGGATGGCACGGTGGTCTTCGAGGCCAAGGACGTGCTGGTGCCGGAGAGCTGGTCCCAGGTGGCGGTGGACATCCTGGCCCAGAAGTACTTCCGGCGGAAGGGCATCGATGCCAGCGGCGGCGGGGAAAAGGACTCCCGGCAGGTCTTCCATCGGCTGGCGGGCTGCTGGCGGCACTGGGGCGAAACTCATGGCTACTTCGACACCGCCGAGGACGCCCAGGCCTTCTACGACGAACTGAGCTGCATGCTCGCGCACCAGATGTGCGCCCCCAACAGCCCTCAGTGGTTCAACACGGGCCTGCACTTCGCCTACGGCATCTCCGGGCCATCCCAGGGCCACTTCTTCGTGGATCCCAGAACCGGCGAGGTGGAGAAGTCCACCAGCGCCTACGAGCGACCCCAGCCCCACGCCTGCTTCATCCAGAGCGTCAGCGACGACCTGGTGAATCCCGGCGGCATCATGGATCTCTGGATGCGCGAGGCCCGCATCTTCAAGTACGGCTCGGGCACGGGCAGCAACTTCTCCCGCATCCGCGGCAGCGAAGAACCCCTCTCCGGCGGCGGCCGCAGCTCGGGCCTGATGAGCTTCCTGGCGGTGGGCGATCGGGCCGCGGGCGCCATCAAGTCCGGCGGCACCACCCGCCGCGCCGCCAAGATGGTGACCCTGGATCTGGATCACCCCGACATCGAGGCCTTCGTGGATTGGAAGGTAGGCGAGGAGCGCAAGGTGGCCATGATGGCCGCGGGCTCCATCCTGCTGGGCAAGCACTGGAACGCCATGTGCGAGGCCGTGGAGACCAGCACTACCCGGGATGCGAATCCCCTGCGCAACGACAAGCTGCGGATGGCCCTTGCCCGAGCCAAGAAGGAGGGCGTGCCCACCGCCTTCATCGCCCAGTGCATCGGGCGCCTGGAGCAGGGCGACTTCGCGCGCAACCTCAAGCAGTTCGACACCACCTGGGACGGCGAAGGCTATGCCACCGTGGGCGGCCAGAACTCCAACAACTCGGTGCGGGTGCCCGATGCCTTCATGCGCGCCCTGGAACGGGACAGTGACTGGCAACTCACGCGGCGGGTGGATGGCAAGGTCATCAAGAACCTCCGGGCCAAGGATCTCTGGGCCAAGGTGAACCACGCGGCCTGGGCCTGCGCGGACCCCGGCATCCAGTTCGACACCACCATCAACGATTGGCACACCTGCCCCCAGGCCGGGCGCATCAACGCCTCCAACCCCTGCTCCGAGTACATGTTCCTGGATGACACGGCCTGCAACCTGGCCTCCCTGAACCTCTGCGCCTTCCTCACCGCCGATGGCGGCTTCGATCTGGAAGGCTATCGCCACGCCATCCGTCTCTGGACCATCGTGCTAGAGATCTCGGTGCTCATGGCCCAGTTCCCCAGCGAGGCCATCGCCAAGCTCAGCTACGAATACCGCACCCTGGGCCTGGGCTACGCCAACCTGGGCGCCATGCTCATGCGCCTGGGCATCCCCTACGACAGCGAACTCGGCACCCAGTGGTGCGCCGCCCTCACGGCCATCCTCACGGGCGATGCCTATGCCGCCAGCGCGGAAATGGCGGGCCAGCTGGGCACCTTCCCCGGCTACGAGCCCAACAAGAACCACATGCTGCGGGTCATCCGCAATCACCGCCGCGCCGCCTATAACGCCCCCGCCGCCGAGTACGAAGGACTCTCCATCACCCCTCACGGCCTCAAGGGCGACGGCATTCCCAAGTCCCTGGTGGAGGCCTCCCGAGAGAGCTGGGATCGCGCCCTGACCCTGGGCGAGCAGCACGGTTTCCGCAACGCGCAGGTCTCGGTGCTGGCGCCCACGGGCACCATCGGCCTGCTGATGGACTGTGACACCACCGGCATCGAACCGGATTTCGCCCTGGTGAAGTTCAAGAAACTCGCCGGCGGCGGCTACTTCAAGCTGGTGAACGGCGCAATCCCTGAGGCCATGATGCGCCTGGGCTACGACTCCAAGCAGATCCAGGACATCGAGCGCTACATCGTGGGCTGGCTGCAGATCACCGATGAAACCCCCGGCCTGACCCGCAAGGAGCTGCTGGCCAAAGGCTTCAGTGAAGCGGAGATCAAGGGCTGGGAAGAAAAGCTCCCCACGGCCTTCGACCCCAGTTTCGTGGTGCCCGTGGAGAAGCTCAAGGTCGCCTGCGGTGAAGAGGCCACGGCCATCTTCATGGATGCCCTGGCGGGTTCCATGACCGTGGAGGGCGCGCCCCACCTCAAGGCCGAACACATCCCCATCTTCGACTGCGCCAACAAGTGCGGGCGCAAGGGCCAGCGCTACATCGCCCCCATGGGCCACATCCGCATGATGGGCGCCGCTCAGCCCTTCTTGTCCGGCGCCATCAGCAAGACCATCAACCTGCCGGCGGAATACACCGTGGGCCAGGTGGGCGAGATCTACGAGCAGAGCTGGAAGCGGATGATCAAGGCCGTGGCGCTCTACCGCGATGGTTCCAAGATGAGCCAGCCCCTGGCCACCAACCTGGACCTGCTGGACGGCCTGGAAACCCTGGTGGACGACGAGGCCCCCAAGAGCGAGAAGGTCCAGGTGGTGGCCCAGGCCATGGCTCAGCAGGTGGTGCGCACCTACCGCCGCAAGCTGCCCAATCGGCGCGGCGGCTACACCCAGGCGGCCACGGTGGGCGGCACCAAGCTCTACCTGCGCACGGGCGAGTACGAGGACGGCACCCTCGGCGAGATCTTCCTGGACATCCACAAGGAAGGCGCCGCCTTCCGGGCCGTGCTCAACTGCTTCGCCATTGCTGTCTCCATGGGCCTGCAGCATGGCGTGCCTCTGGAAGAGTTCTGCGATGCCTTCCTCTTCACCCGCTTCGAACCCAACGGCATGATCCAGGGCAGCGACACGGTGAAGTTCAGCACCAGCCTCATCGATTTCGTGTTCCGGGAGCTGGCCATCAGCTACCTGGGGCGCTTCGAGCTGGCCCAGGTGGAGCCGGAACAGCTGATGCAGTTGGCGGGCGGCCTCAAGCCCGAGAGCCAGGCCCATGGCACCAATGGTTCCGGGGCCAATGGGGGCATGACCCCCCTCTTCCCCGAGACCACCGCCGCCGGTGCCGAGAGCCAGCCAGTGCTCGTGCCCGAGCCCATGGCTGTCCACGCCCATGCTCAGGCCAAACCCGGCGCCTCCGCCTACAAGGCGGCCCGGGAAAAGGGCTACACCGGCGATCCCTGTCCCGAATGCGGCCACCTCACCCTGGTCCGCAACGGCGCCTGCCTCAAGTGTCAGACCTGCGGTGCCACCACGGGGTGTTCCTAGGGCTTATTGCTGTTCCGGGGTCGCCAGGGAAGGGGTGATCGGGACTCGTGCCCGGTCATCCCTTCCTGGGCCAGTTGATCCTGGAAGTCCTCATCCGCCAGATGGGTAGGGTCCGGGAGGGGACGGCCCATCAGGGTCCGCAGGGGGGCTCCCCGACGCTCCAGACCGACGATCCGACTCCATTGGTTCCTGCGTTCATACAGATAGGCCATCGGACGCCTCCGGACCCTAGAAAAATAAGACAATCTGGGCGATATGCAATCGGCAATGCACCGGGGCATTTCCTGATGAGCCTTCCTTCATGAAGGCCCCAGAATGAACCCATGTGGTTGTCCAAGTCCCAGTTCCAGTTGCAGGTGCGGGAGGCGCTGAAGCTGATCCCGGCGGAGTTCCGGCCCCATCTCGAGAATGTGGAGATCCTCGTGGAGGACTGGCCCAGTTCCGAGCTTCTGGCCTCCATGGAGATCCCTGAGGACGAGGGACTCTACGGGCTCTACACGGGCACCCCCCTCACCGAGCGGGCCTTCGATCACAGCGACCTGCCGGACCGCATCATCCTGTACCGCGGCCCCCTGCTGGAGGACTTCCCCGACCCCGAAGAACTGCGGCGGGAGGTGGCCCTCACCCTGCTGCACGAGGTTGCCCACCATCTGGGGATCGACGAGGATCGGCTGGAAGAACTGGGCCTGGGCTAACCCCGACCCTGTGGCTAACATCTTGGGAGTCCGCCATTAACACGCGGTTCCCAAGGGGGCCGCTCCAGAGGCAGGGAGGAAGTGTATGCCGGTTTCCAACGATGTGCTGGCCGTCATCCTCGGAGGCGGGCGGGGGGCGCGGCTCTACCCCCTCACCAAGATGCGCGCCAAGCCGGCCGTGCCCATCGCAGGCAAGTACCGCCTCATCGATATCCCCATCAGCAACTGCATCAACTCCGGCATCTTGCGGGTGCATGTGCTGACCCAGTTCAACTCGGTCTCATTGCATCGCCACATCACGGACACCTACAAGTTCGATTCCTTCCACACGGGCTGGGTGCAGGTGCTGGCCGCGGAGCAGACGCCCGAGAGCGGCGAGTGGTACATGGGCACCGCGGATGCCATCCGCAAGCAGCTCCTGCAGATCACTGGGGCGGGCTCCGAGCATGTGCTGATCCTGGCCGGCGACCACCTCTACCGCATGGACTACGCGGCCATGATGGCCTTCCACGTCGAGAAGGGCGCCGATATCACCGTGGCCGTGCAGCCGGTATCCAAGGACGAAGCGCCCCGCTTCGGCATCCTGAAACGGGGCAGTGATGGGCGCATCCAGGATTTCGTGGAGAAGCCCACGGAGCCGGACGTCCAGGCCCGCATGATGAGCCGGGATGACCCGGAGCGCCCCTTCCTGGGCTCCATGGGCATCTACGCCTTCCGCACTCAGGTGCTCATCGACTTGCTGGAGCAGCATCCGGACTTCGACGATTTCGGCAGCGATGTGATTCCCTTCGCCATCTCCCGCCAGCCGGTCTTCGGGTTCGATCACGACGGCTACTGGGAGGACATCGGCACCATCCGCTCCTTCTACGACGTCAATCTGCGGCTCACCCGCCCCGATTCGCCCTTCAACTTCTACGACGCCCGCAGCCCCATCTACACCCACTCGCGGTTCCTGCCGGGCAGCATCGTGACGGACAGCAAGCTCACGGAGGTGCTGCTGGCCGAGGGTTGCGTGATCGAAAAGGCCGAGATCACCCACGCGATCATCGGTCTGCGCAGCCAGATTGGCGCAGGCACCACCATTCGCGACAGCATCGTCATGGGCGCCGACTACTACGACCGCTCCACGGTGAAGGTGCCCCTGGGTATCGGCTCAGGCTGCCATATCGAGGGCGCGATCCTCGACAAGAACGTGCGCATCGGGGCAAACGTGGTCATCAAGCCCTTCCCCCGGGGCACCGAGCGCGACGAAGGCAACTGGGTGGTCCAGGACGGCATCGTGGTGATCCCCAAGGGAACCGTGCTGCCCACGGGCACGCGGATCGAGCCCTGAAAACGAACCTGGCAAGGGCAACCGAGCCGCACCCATCAGGCTTCAATCCCAATTCCAATTCCAATTCCAATTGGGCCTTTCGTGAAGGTGCCCCATGTTCCTTCGTCTCATCGTGAGATTGGCCTTGATGACAACATCAATCTCTTCCTTCGCCGATGGTTTGCCATTCAACCAGGAAAGGACACATATTCTCGGCGAGGTTGAAATCCTGAGATTAACGCCAACACAACAAGTCGAGGTCTCTAGGACAAGAGTTCTCACATTGACCAAGCCACAAAGGGCTCGACTTCAAAAGCTGGCAAAGAAGTGTCCAGCCTCTCTTCAAGTGTTGACCAACCGCTATGACGATTGTTCCTGTGGCATGAGTTCGATTGCAGTCTGGTTCAGGCCTGGTGAAGTCGAAATTCCAGTTAAATTTCTACCCACGAAGCCAATTTCCAAAGAAGAAATGGCAGATTTTGGGATAGCTGATCCTACTCCACCCAAAATTCTGATTGATGAGCAGCTACGCATTTGGGTCAAAGGACAAATGGTCTCCGAAGAAGGCCTTCAGAAAACCCTACTCAAGTGGAAAAGAGTCCCTCCGCCCACCCACCCAAGGAATGACGCTGGCGAGCTCTCCGTTTATATCGATACCCCTCCAGTCATGGCCGGAGAGCCCGAAGCCCGCCTAGTCAACCTCGTCGATCGCATTCGGTCCTTCACCACGAAACAGAATATCGACCTGTTCGTCTCTGGTTTTCGCACAGAGGGCCAATGACCGGCCCAGCCCTGACCTCCCGCTCAACGCTGATGCTGCCTGGGCGAGGCACCGTCCTCAACCGTCATTCGGATTTCTCGGCTCTCCCGCGATGCTGCGCCAGTCGGTTCACATTGTTCGCTCTTATCGCCGTTTAACAGTGATGAGCGGTGATGAAGAGTCAAGTGAACCTGGCCTGGAACTGGATGAATTCGGGAAGGCGCGGTTCAAGGGTTTGATGGCGTCGGGCACTGCGTTTTTCGACCTCTAGCATCGTAAGGCAAGGCATACTTGAGGTCATTCCCGTTCCCGGAGGCCCCATGCCTGCATCCCGCTGTGCTCTGCCCTTCCTGACCCTGGCTCTGGTCCTGGGCCTGCCTGCCGCCGCCCAGGAAACCCTGCCTCGCTTCGTCCAGTATCCGGATGTGCGCGGCGACAAGGTGGTCTTCACCTGGGATAACGATCTCTGGCTGGGTTCCCTGGCCGGGGGTTCGGCCCGGCGGCTCACCACCCATCCCGGGCTGGAACAGACGGCCCGCTTCAGCCCGGATGGCAAGTGGATCGCCTTCAGCGCCCAGTACGATGGCGGCCAGAACGTGTACCTGATGCCCGCCGAAGGTGGCACACCCAAGCGCCTCACCTGGCGGGGCTTCACCCAGGTGGTGGGCTGGACGCCGGATTCCCAGCGGGTGCTCTTTCGCGCGGCCCTGGACTTCGATCACCGCCCCATTACCCGTCTCTACACCGTGGATCTCCAGGGCCACGAGCCCGCCGCCCTGCCCATTCCAAAGGGCACCCAGGGGGCCTTCAGCGCCGATGGCACCCAGCTGCTCTACAACCCCAAGGGCAACGAAGACTACTACTGGAAGCGCTACAAGGGCGGCCAATACCCGGAGATCTGGCTGGCGGATCTGAAGGCCAAGAGCCACACGAAGCTCACCGACTACGTGGGCAAGAACGCCTATCCCATGTGGACCGCCACGGGTCAGGCGCTCTTCATCTCGGATCGGGATAACGGCATTTCCAATCTCTACACCCTGGATACCGCCACCAAGGCCACCCAGGCGCTCACGAGGTTCACCGACTTCGATGTGCAGTGGCCCGCCACCGACGGCAAGACCGTGGTGTTCGCCCAGGGCGGCTTCCTGACGGCCCTGGACGTGGCCACCGGCCAGACTCGGCGCCTGGATTTGAAGGTGGCCAGCGATGGCTGGAAGATCGCTCCTCGCACGGTGAACCCCAAGGAGTGGATCCAGACCGCCGCCCTCGCCACTGGCGGGAAAGCCGTGGCCCTGGAAGCCCGGGGCGAAGTCTTCCTGCTACCCATGGACAGCACCCAGCCCGCACTCAATCTCACCAAGACTCCCACCGCCCGGGAGCGCTTCCCGCAGCTATCGCCCGACGGCAGGCGCGTGGCCTATTTCAGCGATGAGTCCGGCGAGTACGACCTGCATGTGCGACCGGCGCAGGGCGGCGCTGCGGTACACATCCCCACGGGCCTCAAGACCGCCCTCTACCGCCTGGAATGGAGCCCGGATTCCAAGAAGGTGCTCTTCAGCGACAAGAGCTTCGCCCTCTATGTGATGGACGTGGATACGAAGAAGCTCGAGAAGATCGACCACTCCAATGTCCTCAAGAACGACCAGTTCACCTGGGAGGTCTCTGACTACACCTGGGCGCCGGATTCCACCTGGGTGGCCTATTCCTTCGTGGGCGACAACCGCAACAGCCGCATCTACCTGTACAACCTCGCCACAAGACAGAAGGTGGCCCTCACCGATGGCTTCTTCGACTGCCTGAATCCCAGCTTCGATGCGGATGGCGGCACCCTCTATTTCCTCAGCTACTCCAACTACGACGTGCGCCTGGATGCCACCCAGGACAACCACATCCTGCCCAACCCGGCACAGGTGATGGCCGTCAAGCTGCGCAGCGGCGAGGCAAAAACATCGTCTTCTCTGTCCAAATCCGATGCCTTCCAGATCGACGTGGAAGGTATTCAGCAGCGCATCGCCCAGCTGCCGGTGAAGGGCGCCAACGCCTTCCACTTGAAGGCAGGCAAGGGGCTGGTGGGCTGGTCCACGGTGGAAGGCTGGGATGACAGCGTGAACGAGGAGGTCTACCGGGCCCGAGGCCAGGCCAAGTGGACCCTGCATCTCTACGACCCGAACACCAAGAAGGAGACCGTAATCCCGGAGCCCATCAGCGAGTGGAGCTTCGATCCCGGCGGCACCCACATCCTGATCAAGAGGGGCGCCGACTATTTCGCGGGGCCCGCGCAACCGGTGGCTTCCACCAAGGCGCTGCCCGAGCGGCTGAACCTCGATCGCCTCGCCATGACCGTGGATCCGAGAGCCGAATGGAAGCAGATCTTCGAGGACACCTGGCGCTGGTACCGGGATTTCTTCTACGACGCCAACATGCACGGCCAGGACTGGAAGGCCATCGGCGACAAGTTCTGCGCCTGGCTGCCCTCCCTGAACAGCCGCCAGGAACTGAACTGGCTGCTGAGCCAGATGGTGGGCGAGCTCTGCGCCAGCCACACCTATGTGGGCGGCGGCGACAACGGCCCAAATCCCCTGCCGACGGTGGCCACCTTCACCGGCCAACTGGGCGCCGATCTCGCCGTGGTGAACGGCCACTACACCTTCACCCGGGTCTACGGCCCCACCCCCTACCAGCCGGGCCTCAAGGCGCCCCTGGCGGATCCCACCCCCAAGGTCAAGGCAGGCGAGTACCTCCTGGCCATCGATGGCGTGGCCCTGAAGGCCCCGGAAAGCCCCTACCGCCTGCTCCAGATCACCCGGGGCCAAAAGGTGCAGCTCACGGTGAACACCAAGCCCACCCTGGAAGGTGCCCGCACCGTGGAAGTGGAACCCGCTGGCAACGACTGGACCCTGCGCTACGAGGCCTGGGTGGCGGATCGCATCAAGCGGGTGGAGGAACGTTCCAACGGTCGCCTGGGGTACATGCACATTACCGCCATGAGCGACCGCAACCTCGGCGAGTTCGACAAGTACTGGCGCGCCTTCCGCTACCGGGAAGGGCTGGTCATCGATGTGCGCGGCAATGGCGGCGGCTGGACCGAGTACTTCATGATCGACAAGCTGGAGCGGCAGCAGGTGGGCTTCAACGTGCTGCGCGGCATGACGCCCTTCCGCTACCCCGGCACCGCCGCCGATGGCCGCTACACCTTCATCTGCAATGAGCTGGACGGCAGCGATGGCGAGGCCTTCCTGGAGCACGTCAAGGCCCGCAAGCTCGGCACCATCGTGGGTGTACCCACCTGGGGCGGCCTGGTGGGCATCATCAACACCCAGCTCACGGTGGATGGTGGCCGCGTCGAACAGAGCAACAACGCCTTCTACGGCCGCGAGGGCAAGTGGTGGGTGGAGAACCACGGCGTGGATCCCGATCTCGTCGTAGATAACGATCCCGAGAGCGCCCTCCAGGGCCAGGACAAGCAGCTCGACACCGCCATCGATGTCCTGCTGAAGCAGCTCAAGGAACGACCCACCCAAGCCTTCCCAGCCATTCCGGCCTATCCCAAGAAATAGGCTTCAATGCAATTCTGCGCAGCCCCCCGATCCGTCGGGGGGCTGTTTTCTGGTTCTTTACGGATCTGCAGGAAACCCCGTGTCGGAATGAGGACTTCAGACAACGTCAACCGCGAATGGGAAGCAATCGGCGATGCGCCCTGGGATTGGCGGCTGGGCACATCGTTTGAAAGGATCAAAGATCGCCATGAAGGCACGCGAAGCCGCCCTGCGGGCGGGCCCGAAGACACGCGAAGGGGCCCCGGCGCAACGGCGGTCATCCCTTCGCGAGCGGTGGCGCATTCGGCCCCTGGAAGCCGACTGGGCCACCGCCCGCGAAGCCATTCGCGCAAACGCGGATGGAGGGCGAAGCCCTGGATGACCTGGAACCGGGCACCCCCATATTTCTTCGTGTGCCTTCGTGTGACTTCGTGGCCTGAGCTTTCCTTGGAAATCCCGAACCAGGATTCCATCTGAGTTTTGGTGCTGATCAGGAAGCTGGAATGGGCCAGAGGGTTTGGCATACTCTGTCGGTTTTCGATCTTTTCCGCGGCCCTCGGCCTTTCTCCGCAATCTCCGCGTGGAGCCTTTTGCCTCAAATTCCAAGCCAGGGGTACCTGTCGCTCCCAACCACTCTCAAACCGATGCACATCAGCGGGCTCCCCCGGAATTCCGCGATGACCCGCTTTTTTGTGAACGTCAACACTCCACAATCAGATCAGAACGGGCAGACACCGAGGATTACAATGGCCTCACCCATTCCAACCGGAGGTCTCATGCGATGCCGAGCGTGGCTGTCGGTCCTATTCTTCCTTGGCGGAACGATTTGTGGCGGGGTTCAGGCCCAGGAGAATACGCCAAACAGCGTGCTCTTCGAGAACGTCCGGATTTTTGACGGCACCTCGAGGTCGCTCTCACCGGCCTCCAACGTCCTCGTCCGAGGCAACCTCATCACCCGGATATCTCGCGAAGCGATCCCCGTGGACCGCAAGAGCGGCGTGCGCGTCATCCAAGGGGGTGGGCGCACCCTGATGCCCGGCCTCATCGATGCTCACTGGCACGCCATGATGGCGGTGCTGCCGGAGAGCGTGATGATGACTGCCGACGAGGGCTACCTGGTGCTGGTGGCGGGGCGGGAGGCCCGCAACACGCTCATGCGCGGCTTCACCACCGTGCGGGATCTCTCCGGCCCCGTCTTCGGCCTCAAGCACGCCATCGACACGGGCGTGATTGAAGGCCCCCGCATCTGGCCCGCCGGCGCGATGATCTCCCAGACCGGCGGCCACGGGGACTTCCGCCTGCCCTATGAGGTGCCGAAGGCGCTTGGCGCACCACTCAGCCACGCCGAAGTGGGCGGCAGCAGTGCCATCGCCGACACCCCGGACGAGGTTCGCCTTCGCGCCCGGGAACAGCTGATGAAGGGTGCCGTCTTCCTCAAGCTGGCGGCCGGGGGCGGCGTCGCCTCCAACTACGATCCCCTGGATGCCAGTCAGTACACGGAGGCCGAGTTCCGCGCCGCCGTGGAGGCTGCGGAAAACATGGGCACCTATGTCACTGTGCACGCCTACACGCCCCGGGCCATCCAGACGGCCATCCGCGCGGGTGTGCGCTGCATCGACCACGGACAGTTGATGGACGAGGTCACCGCCAAGCTGATCGCCGAAAAGGGGATCTGGCTCTGCCTCCAGCCCTTCCTTGATGACCAGGATGCGGCCCCATTCCCGGAGGGTTCGAATAACCGCGCCAAGCAGCTCCAGATGAACAAGGGCACCGATACGGCGTACGCCCTGGCCAAGAAATACAACCTCAAGCTCGCCTGGGGCACCGACGTGCTGTTCGACGCCAAGCTGGCGGCCCGCCAGGGGGCTCAGTTGGCGAAGATGACCCGCTGGTTCACCCCAGCGGAGGTACTCACCATGGCCACCGCCACCAACGCCGACCTGCTGACCCTATCCGGCCCCCGAAATCCCTATCCCGGAAAGCTGGGCGTGGTGCAAGAAGGCGCCTTGGCGGATCTTCTGCTGGTGGACGGCGATCCCATCGCGAATCTTCGACTCATCGAGGATCCGGCTAAGAACCTGCTCGTGGTCATGAAGGGTGGCCGGATCTACAAGAACAGCCTGCCCTGAATCAGGAACTGCTCCAGTCCTAGCCGCAAGAGGCCGAGTGCTTCCTCTCAGACACGACTCAGCCTATAATTCAGCTATCGAAGCTATTTACCTGGACTTGTCTAGGGGATAGCCATCTCCACGGGGTGTGTGCATTTCCACCAGTGCATTTGATTTGCCCACTGGTGGTATAGCTGCACGTCCCTTTGTAAAAAAGTCATTCAACCTAACCAAGAGTAATTTCATGCCAACCACCTTTTTAGGGAGAGCATTTTAAATGACATTCTCTGTTCAAAAGTCGAGCGTCTATATCTGGACCGCATCGGTCGCGGTTCTTCTTGCTGTCGGATGTGCCAAACCGATCCGGGTGCCGATGCGGGAAGACCTCAAGCCGCAAATCAACTCAACCAAGACCTTGAGCGGCATGGAGACTCAGGAGTTGCAGGTTTCCATCGACGTGTCCACTGGAGGTCAGGCCTTCGGCCTTATCGGCGCGTTGGTTGATGCCGGTGTCAACAATTCAAGGACCAAGTCTGCAGAAAGTGAAGTTGTTCCTGTTCGTGATGCTTTGCTTGGATACGATCCGAGCGGCCCATTGGCCTCCTCACTGACGAAGGAACTCGGCCAGGTCCTCTGGCTGAAGAACAACACCGTGGAAGTAAAGCCGATGAGCGACATCACAGGCCTTCCCTCCTGGATCGAGAAGAGCGAATCCGATGTCCTCGTGCTGGTGCGAACCGACTACCGACTCACGCCCAAGTTCGATGGGGTCACGGTAACGGCCTGGGCAACGGTTCATCCCCGCACGGCCCCTCTTGCCACCCATCAGAAGCCCTTCTTCAAAATGCCGGGCGTCCTTTATGCAAACCTCTTTTCTGTGACGCACACCCTGCCCAATTTCCCTTCCCCAAACCCGACTCTAGGTGAAGCGGCAAAAATTCTGGGCGAAGCAAAGGGCCAGAAAACAAAGGAATTGATCGATCTCTGCGTTGCGGAACTCGCGCAGATGGTCGCCTTCGATCTTCAACAGCCCGGCACCGTCGGCGAGGAACTATACAAGGCCCCAGCGGATGCCAAGCAGGTCACCAAGCAGGTTGGCCCACTAATGTTAGCGGGCCATGTTGTGCGGGAGTCCAATGGACGTCAGTGGGTCCGCTGTCCTGACGGACGTTTAATCTCAGTGAAACAGTGAGTCGGGACGAATGGTCCGAATGAAGACTGCAATCCTCGCGGGAACAACCCTGGCGACTGTGGGATGCATCGGCCCCCCTGCCAAGCTTGACTTGAAGTCCTCGACTCCCGCGAAAATTCAAGTCTCTGAATCGAGCATCGGCTCCCGCGCTGTTGTATTGATCACACGGGTAGAGGATGCTCGCCAGGACAAGGAGTCCCTGGGTTCCGTTGCAGGACGGACCTTTGGCAATACACCTCTGGAACCCTGGGTTGAGCAGGAGCTTCTGGGTATGGGCACGGGACTATTCGTAGCGGTCACCAAGCCCCTTCCCAATTCGCCGGCATCGCTCCACCTAAAAGCGCGCATCTTGAAAGCCTACCTTTCGGGGCTTTCGACATCTAAAACAGCGGCTGTCGTAATTGAGTGTGAATTCATTACTCCGACTGGGAGCGGCGACACCAGGATCTACCGGGGGCAGTATCAAAGCCTCAACTGGAATTCAAACGAGGATGAGGCAACCAATGCGATCCGCCAGGCCCTCAATCGCTGTGTCGATAAGATACGAGCCGATTTGGATGCTCGCATAGCCAAAGGCCAGCAAACACCTGCGAACCCCAGTTAGGCGCCCACGATTGCGATAAAACATAAACCTGGCCCAGCGGCGAACCCATTGCCTCTGGGCCTTTGTGTCGAGACGGTCACTCGAAATTCACCGCGTACTCCCCATCCCGCATGAGCGGCAGGGTGCTGCCGTCTTCCATGATGAGGTCCACTTGGGCCACCTGGATGTCGGGCTGGGTCTCGGGCACGTACACGCGGTCGATGTGGATGACGGCGGCGGGACTGGAGAACTGGGCGGGGCCAACCTGCCCGCCGAAGTGCTCGCTGCGGCCGAAGGCGATGTGCAGGCCTAGTTTCTCGTCCAGCAGCACCTCGCCGATGGGCTTCACGCCGAAGGCCGCCAGCACGCCCAGGCCCAGTTCCGCCAGGTTGCCGTAGGCGGGTTCCTGGGCCAGGTGCTCGGCCTCGGCGCGGGAGGCGGGGCCTTCCGTGAGCACTTCCACGGCCTTGTTGTTGGCGATGCGGTAGCGCACCACCTCGGCACCGAACTGCACCGGCAGGGTGCCCGCGCTGCGGCTGGGTTCGCTCTCACCCTCGAAGGGCACGATGTAGGCCTCGCCCGAGGGCAGGTTGCCCGCCACGCCCAGGTTCGGCAACAGGCCACCGGAGGCATGGGCGCTGCGGTGGCGCAGGTCCAGGTGCAGGGTGTCCTCGCCACCGGGATGTGTGAAGCGGAAATCCGCGCCGGTGGCCCGATCCAGCAGTCCCTTGAGCAGCTCCACCCGGCGGTTCACTTCCGTGTAGTTCAGGCGCAGGGCGGGGATCATGTCCTGGCGAAAGCCGGGCATGGTGGCGGCACGAATGGGGTATTTCTTCGCGGCCATCTTGAGGGGCGCCGTGGCGGAGAATTCCGTGGGGGCGATGAGGATGGGGTGGGCGGCATAGAGATCGGCAAAGGTCATGCTCCCAGCGGGATCCAGGCCCTCCGCCGTGGTCGGCAGGGCGCCCCCGTCATGGAACCAGCAGCGTTCCGGCAGATCGCCATTGTTGGTGTGGACATTGGGGTAGAGCACCAGATGCGCATGCATCCCCAGCTCCTCGCGATGCGCCGTGAGGGCCTCCACCCAGGCCTTCGCGATCTCGCGGCGGTCGGCCCAGTCCTGGTTATCGGGAGTCTTGGCATCCGGCAGGTCTACCAGGATGGCCAGGGCCTTCTCGTTGGCCTGGGGAATGAAAACCCGCTTCACCAGCGCGACCAGTTCCTCACCACTCAACAATTCCGCCATGACGGCCTCCGTAAAGGCGAGGATGACCGAGGGCGGGAAACCTGTCGAGATCCTCTTCCCGGGTTGCTCCGAACCACTCGAAAATTCGGAGTGCTCCCCCAGATCCCTCCGGCGCGATACTTGGGTCCGCCAGCAAACGGAGGGGAACATGCCCAAGCCGGATGATGTTTCCATTCCCCGGGGACTCGCCCGCCGGGATCTCTTCAGGCTCGGCGCGGGAGTGGCCGCAGGCCTCATCGCCCAACGCCTCCCGGCGATGGACGCGCTCCAGCCCCAGGGGACCCCCAGACCCACACCCGCCATTGACCCCTTCAACCCGGTCACCGCCAGGGCCATGCCCACCCGCAATCTGGGCAAAACGGGCTACAAGGTGGGCCTCTTCAGTCTGGGCGGCCAGGCTGCCATCGAAAAGCCTGACAACGAGGCCGTGGCCGTGCCCATCCTGGAGCGGGCCCTGGATCTGGGCGTGAACTACATCGACACCTCGGCCATCTACGGCGGCCCCGCCCGGTGGAGCGAGCAGTACGTGGGCAAGGTCCTGAAGCACCGCCGCGGCGAGGCCTTCCTAGCCACCAAGACCCACGACCGCACCCGAGACGGTTCCCTCAAGCTGCTGGAGAAATCCCTGGAGCTGCTCCACACGGATCACGTGGATCTCTGGCAGCTCCACGCCATGAGCACCATGGACGACGTGACCAAGGTCTTTGCCAAGGGCGGCGCCCTGGAGGCCTTCCGGCAGGCCAAGGAACAGAAGCTCGTCCGCTACCTGGGCCTGAGCGGGCACACGGATCCCGACGTGCTAATCGAGGCCATTAAGCGGTTCCCCTTCGACACCGTGCTCATGGCCTTCAACGCCGCCGATCCCCACCACCTGAGCTTTCGCGGCCTGCTGGATCTCGCCGTGGAACGGGAAATGGGCATCATCGGCATGAAGATCCCGGCCCGAGGGCGGCTCCTCAAGGGCTACACCCCGCCGCCCCTCGAGCAGCAGAAGGGCGCCGTGAAGATCACCCGCACCGGCACCCTCACCATCAAGGAGGCCATGCGGTACGCCCTCTCCTTCCCTCTCTCCACCGTGATTCTCGGCGTGGACAACCTCGCCCAGCTGGAAGAAGACGTGGCCATCGCCCGGGATTTCACACCCCTGACCCCGCGCCAGCTCGCCCAGCTGGAAGCAAAGGCCGGGCCCGTAGCGGGCCAATCCCTCTGGTTCCGCCGCAACGCACCCCAGAATCCCAAGTGAGGCTGCCGGACTGAAAGCCAAGGAAATGGGACTCGCGTTGGCGGACAGACAACACTTCGCGGATTTCCAGGGAAGACGCTCCCCATTAAGGGGTGCGATGAGGCGCACCTATCCCTCCTAGGACCACCCATCCATCGCGGGTGAGACAGGAGGAAGAGCAAGAAAATACAATTGACCCCAAATCACCCAACCATTATCCTAAATACTATTATTTATCAAAATACCAACACATTTATCTACATGGAGAAGGAATCATGTCAATCCGCAGGCATTTAAGATCAATCCTGGCATCCATGGCATTGCTGCCAATGCTTGCCTGTTTTGGGGTGGGCGGCGAGCGAGTCGGCAACTCCAGCTCGGTGACCATCGGCGGAACCGGGACAGGGGATGTCTACATCGCCGGGCAAGGCCTGAATGCCAGCTCAGTCCCCGTTGCCAAGATCTGGAAGAACGGAGTCGCGTTCTGGGAGTCAGACGGAACGAAGAGTTTCTACATCAGAACCATTGCGGTTGACGGGAACGATATCTATGCCGCGGGGGAAGATTCGAGCGGGTCGACTCTGATTGGGACCCTGTGGAAGAACGGAACCATCATCTGGCAGTCGGACGGAACCAGAAGTACCTCCATATATTCCATTTCGATCTCGGGTAGTGACGTCTATATGGCTGGCCAGGAAATGGGAATAACCGGTTTTATCGGCAGAGTGTGGAAAAACGGAACCTCGATCCTCCAAACCCCTGAAGTCGGGATTAGTTCGATCCAAAGCGTGGTTGCATCCGGAAGTGACTACTATGCGGCAGGAATCGAAGGCGACCAGGCGAAATCCTGGAAAAACGGAGTCCCAACAGTCCTGGGAGCCGGCTTCACCTTTTCAACAGCCCAGGCCATCGCAGTGTCCGGTAACAGCGTGTATGCCGCAGGTTATATCCAGAATCCAACCCAGCCCAAGGCCGCTCTCTGGGTCGATGGCGTGAACCAGTGGGTGTCCGATTCGACCAACATTGAGTTTGGACGAGCCCTGGCCGTCAGCGGCAGCGATACCTACATCGCCGGTGAGGAATTTAACGGCAGCCATTTCATGGCTAAAATCTGGAAAAACGGGACCGCAACACTCCTCTCGGACGGAACCTCCGAGGCAAGGGCCTACGGCATTGCCGTGTCGGGAGGTGATGTCTACACGGTGGGCGAGGTCAACAACGTGGCGACGCTCTGGAAGAATGGAGCCGCTACACCCCTTCCTAATGGAACGTCCGCGACCTCCATATTCGTCACGGCCCAGTAGATATTTTCTCCAAATAGAGACGTCATCTGCGACGAGCAGGCGGCTCACACACAAAAGCCTCCGGACAAGCCCGGAGGCTTTTGTGTGTGAGCCGCCTGTATTCCTTTGCCTGGTGTGGTCCTCCACTCGAACAACGGTCCGGACAATCCGCCTACCCAGAATTGATGCGCGGAAAGGGGAATCTTCTTCTGGGCTGCAATCTCGCCTCATCCAAGCGTAAATAGAGGGGGAGACGAGCCGTGGCGAAGAGCGCATCGAAGAAGAAATCCCTGCCCAGGCGCCTGCTGCGCCTTGTCGTCTGGGCCTTCGCGGCCTTCCTGGGGAGCACGATTCTCGCGGCCCTGGTATTCCGTTTCGTGCCGGTGCCCGTTTCCGCTCTGATGGTCCAGCGCCGGGTGCAGTCCTGGTCCAGCGAGAAGCCCTACGCTTCCCGTCACCAGTGGGTTTCCCTGGATGAGATCGCCCCCAGCATGGGGGTGGCGGTCATCGCCGCGGAGGATCAGAACTTTCCGGAGCATTTCGGCTTCGACTGGAAGGCCATCGAGAAGGCCGTGGAGCACAACGAGAAGAGCCGGCGAAAGCGCGGCGCCTCCACCGTCTCCATGCAGACGGCGAAGAACCTCTTTCTCTGGGAGACCCGCTCCTGGGTGCGCAAAGGCTTCGAGGCTTACTTCACCCTGCTGCTGGAATCCACCTGGTCCAAGCGGCGGATCCTGGAGGTCTACCTCAATATCGTGGAGTTCGGCGATGGCATCTATGGCGTGGAGGCCGCCTCCCGCACCTTTTTCGGCAAGTCCGCCAAGCGCCTCACCCCCAGCGAAGCCGCCCTGCTGGCCGCCGTGCTGCCCAATCCCCACAAGTTCCGCGTGAACGCCCCCAGCGATTACGTGCGTGGCCGCCAGGACTGGATCCTGGGCCAGATGCGCCAGCTGGGAGGGGAGCAAGTTGTCAAGGCGCTCTGAGCTCCGGTGATCGATAGTCGGGTCCTGGAAATCAACCACCCTCCCCGAATTTGGGATCGGGAGGTTCTCGACCGATCCATGGAGAAAGGCTCCGCCATGGATCTCTCCCACCTCAGCCCCGAAGCCATGCAGCTGGCCCTGACCGGCCTTCTGGCCTCGTTCCGCTCCTCCGTGGCCATCGTGGATGGCTCTGGCATCCTGCTGGCGGTCAATCCCACCTGGCAGGAATGCAAGAATTCCAATCCTTTCATCCAGGGCATGAACCCCGGCAGCGACTACCTGGCCCTGTGCCAGCGGTTGTTGACCGACGCCGATGCGCGCCTCTCCACCGTGGCCCTGGGCATCCAATCGGCACTCAAGGGGAAGGTGCCGAACCTCAAGCTGGAGTATCAGCAGGGTGGCCCCGGAGCCCTGCGTTGGTACGGCCTGCAGATCACGGCCCCCAGTCTTGAGCTCGGCGTTCCCGGCGTGATCATCCATGTGGATATCACGGAAAAGATGCTCATGCAGCGCTCTCTGCGGCGCATCGAGAACCTCTTCAAGATCACCACCGAGAATGCTGCCGATCTCATTGCCATCCTGGACAGCCGCAAGGGCACGGTATTCGCAAGCCCCTCCCATGCCTGGACCCTGGGCTATTCAAAGCAGGCGCTGGAGCGCCTCGATTACGCCGAACTCATCCACGAGGACGACCGTCCCCTGTTTGCGGCGCTCCTCAAGGAGGGCTTCACCCGAACCGTCAGCCGCACATTCACGTTCCGCGCCTGCGCCAAGGATGGTTCCGTGAAGACCCTGGAATGTCGGGCCACCACCGTAGAGGCCTCCCCCGGCGACTCCGGCACCCTACTGCTGGTGAGCCGGGACATCACGGAGCGCAACCGCCTGTGACGGATGGTTCCAGCAGGGTCGGTTTCGCTGATGTGTCGATTTTTTTATCATTTTTCAAGTTTGTGAAATATTTTTGAGCATATGGCTACACTGAGGGCTGAACGGATTTTCAGCCGGAGGCGCCAACCATGAGCCCATTCCGTACCCTCGCCCTGGGTCTGCTCACAACGCTGGTCACCGGTCTCCCGATCCAGGGCCAGACGGCCTCGAAGCCTAGCACCGAACCCTCGGTTTACACCCGGCGGATTCGCCCCAAGGAGCCGCCCACGGGCATCGACTGGGAGGCCCGCATCACCGCGCTCCTGAAGGAGGAGCCGGGCGACGTGATCGTCACGGCCGTGGGTGACCTGATCTTCAACGAGAAGATCACGCACCTGACCGATCCGGAGCGCCGGGGCATCTTCCGCATCATGCAGGAAGCCGATATCGCGTACGGCAACCTGGAATTCTCCATCAACGACCGCCCCGAGCTGCAGCGCCCCTTCTACAACTTCCGCGCAGGCCGGGACTTCGCCTGGGAACTGGCCCGCACAGGCATCAACCTGGTGAGCATGGCCAACAACCACGCCCTGGACTTCGGCCCCGAGGGCCTGAAGGAATGCTTACGCAACCTCGATCTCACCAGCATCGAGCACGCGGGGGCGGGCAATACCTTGGCCGAGGCCCACGCCCTGGCCACCCGCGAAGTCCAGGGCCAGAAGACCAAGTTCGGCCTGCTCTCCTACATGCGCTACTGGACCGCGAAGTATCGCTCCAAGGATCCCGGTGCTCCATCACTGGCCACCATCAATCCGGCGGTGATCCTGGTGGCCCGAGAGGGCAAGGTCGAGGCCGTGGAGGGCCCGCTGGAGAGCGACGTGAAGACCATGGAGGACGATATCCTCCTGGCCCGCAGGCGCGCTGAGGTGCTCATGGTGGCACTGCACAACCACGACGTGACCCACAACCGCACCTACGGCATCCAGGACAAGACCCCACCCAACGACGAGATCATGTTCCACCGCGCCATCGATGCGGGCGCCGACTTGGCGCTGGGCACCGGCCCCCACGTGCTGCGGGGCATCGAAATGTACAAGGGCAGGCCCATCTTCTACAGTCTGTCGGATTTCATCTACCAGTACCGCACACCGGATCGCATCCCCGTGGATCTCATCCACCAGCGGGATCTCGAAATGCCCCGCCCCACCAATGTCTCCGTGTGGGATCGCCGGGATTCCCGCGAGGTCATGGAGGGCCTGCTGGTGCGGATGACCTTCAACCAGGACAAGCTGCGCAAGATCCAGCTCATCCCCATCGCCATCGATGACGAAGGCCCCCTCTACGGCGTGCCCCGCCTGGTTAGCGACGCCCGCGCCAAGGCCACCCTGCTGCTCGTGCAGAGACTCTCGATGCAGTACGGCACCACGATCATGGACAAGGGGTGGTTCGGGGAGATCGTGCCCTGAGGGCTCTGCTGCAATCTGAACTCAGCCAGCAGCACCCTCGGGGATCCTTGCAACGAGAGAACGCCAGACCGCGGCATTCTGCCCCGAATAACCTAGCCTCGAGATGCTGGATCGCCTTATCCCCGCCGAATTTCAGCCCTCCGCGCATTGGCATGCAGTCTGCTTCTAGCATCGCTCCAACCCACCCGGAGCCTGCCATGCGCCCTACCTCGTTCCTCGTCGCCGCCGGACTACTAACTCTGGTCGGTTGCAATCGCCTCCACCTCTATCCAGTGAAGGGCCCACGCATCGAACAGGGGACTGCGGATGTCATCCGAGTCACCGCGTCGGGATTATTGTTCGGCACCATCCGGTTCACTCTACCCAACGGCGAGGCCTGCGTAGGCCCCTGGTCCCGAGTATCAAAAGGCCAGCGACTGGATGACCTGGCCTTCGGCTGGGATGCTGTCTACGGACCAGGTTTTTATCTCGCCCGAGTCCTGGGCGCCCTCCAGCACGGTCGGGCCGAGGTCACAGGAAATCAGGGCAGCCGCTTCCGGCTCGAATTCACTCAGGAAACGGTGGAGGGTTCTCCCCTACTGGGCGTGGCGGTGGATCAGGACGGCAACGTCTACAAACTCGCACGGTGACGCTGCTCGAGAAAGGCAGGATTCAGACCCCACAGGAGAGAGATATCCTGTGCATTTCAGGCCTTGCCACATGCTTGGACACGTTCGATTCAATCAGCTAGCGCTGCGCCAACAGCCATACCGTAGCAAAGGCGAGCCGCGCCATCCGCTGCACCTGCGCGGGGTCCAGGTTTTCAGGAGTGTCGCTGGGCTCGTGGTAGCCGGGGAAGTAGTTGCCGAAGAACCTGATCCAGGGCACGCGCATCCTCGCAAAATCCCGGTAGTCGCTGCCGCCGCTGCGGCCATCACCAGGATCCAGGTGCAGCGCCATGCCACTGGCCTTGCCCGCCTGGGCCAGGAGGGGCGCCAGTTCGGGCATCCATTGGGCGTAGCCCGGCTCGGCGAAATCTGCGGGCTTCACCTGGGCCAGGAAGGCTTCGCCACTCTGGGGATCCGCCTCCAACACCAGCTTGCGGAGTTCCTCGGCAGCCCAGGGATGGCCGATCATGTCCAGATTGACGTACACGGAGGTGCGGGTCAGGGGCCACGGGGGATGTCGAACGTAGTGGCCTGAGCCGAACTTGCCATCCTCCTCACCAGTCCAGAAGGCGAAGATGACCGTGCGCTTCGGTTTCATGATGGAAGCCGCCAGGCCCCGCGCGATCTCCAGCAGCGCCGCAACACCCGAGGCATTGTCATCGGCACCGGGATGGAGCACGCCGCCCCGCAAGCCCAGATGATCCATGTGGGCTCCCACGATCACCGCTTCCTGCCTCAAGGTGGGATCTGCGCCCCGGAGCACCGCAATCACGTTGCGGCTGGCGGCAGGTAGACACTGGCCGGTCGCAGTGAGGCTGGCCGTGGCCCCGGGCAGCGAGCGCGCATGAAGAGTTTCCGGCCGTGCTGGATCAACTCCAAGCGCCTCCAGGACGTCCTTGGCGACCCTGGAAGCCACCCGCACCAGCGGCGGTTCGTCGGTTACCACCACGCCCGCGGCAGGCCGAAAGAAAGGCTCGGCTGGAGCCTTGATGGACGCGAGTTCCACTTCGAGGTCGGCTTCCAGAGCGATGACGGCCTTGGCGCCCAGCTTATCCAGTAGCTCCACCCGGGCCGCATAGCGGTCCTGGGGCCTCCCGCCGCCGTACTTGGCGATGAGTTCGGCCCGCTGCCACTGGGGGCCCGGGGGCAGGCCACCCATCAGCAGCACGATCTTCTCCTTCACATCCAATCCCTGGAAATCATCGTGGCCCAGGGCTTCCTCGCGGATACCGTAGCCCGCGAACACCACCGGTGCCGCAAAGGTCTGGGGTTCCAGTTCCGGCAGCAGGCAGGTGACACCATGCTTCCAGGCAACGATCCTCCCCCCGGACAGCGTCAGCTTCACCTCACCGCCCAAGCCACGGATTTCGCGCAACGGTACCTTCTGGAAGTAGGACTTCTCCAAGGGCGGCAGGCCCATCTGGGCAAGCTGGGCCGCCAGGTACTTCGCCGTGGTCTCCAGCCCCCGCGTACCCAGGCCCCGACCCTGCTGACGGGGATCCGCCAGGAAGGCGATGTGTCGCTGTAGCGACGAGGCCTGAATGCCCCGGAGGCTGTCGTCCAGAGCGGGCGGAAGCGGCTCGCACGGCGTGGCCGTGATGAAGCCCGTAGGTGCCGGTGGCATGGCGAAACTTGGCCCCCCCAGGACGAGCAAAGCCAGCAACGCGAGGAAGCTTCCCCGTCGTGAGATCAACTCGGAAGCGAGATCGAAAGCCATCCCTTCACTCCTGTTTCATACCCCATCCGAGTTTCAAGCCTCTTAGTTGCGAGATGCCCGAATTGACAGCCTTTGCGACTTTTGCGTTCTTTATGGCTATTAGCCCAGATGTTCACGAGTTCGTCACCCGGATATTGCGTTTGCATTCTGGGAAAAGACGAACCGCAGAGGCCGCAGAGGAAAAAACGAGAGGGCACCGAGAAGGAAAATCTGCGCTTGTCCGTGTCTTTTCTCTGCGTCCTCTGCCTTCCTCTGCGCCCTCTGTGGTTCTGCAGTTTGCTGCAAGAGCCGAAACGCATAATCCAGGCTAAAAAAAATGGCCACAAAGAACACAAAGAACGCAGAGGCGATCGGTTGATTTCCCTGTGCCCGGCTGAAGATCAGATCGGACCCCAGTGGAAGAACAGCGTGGGCGGCACAAGTAGCAGGCAGGCCAGGACCACCAGGATGAGCATGAGAGGCAGGAACCACTTGGCCCAGCGTTCCCAGGGGATCTTGGCGGCGCCCAGTACGCCCATGGCCACGGCGCTTGTGGGCAGGATGGGCACCACCAGTTCGCAGAGCTCGAAGCTGTACACGCAGGTCTGGCGGGTGATGCCTACGAGATCCGAAAGGGGCGCCATGATGGGCATGGTGAGGGCGGCCTGGGCCGTGCCGGAGTGGATGAAGAAGTTGATGACGCACTGCACCAGGAACATCACCTGGGCGGTGATGCCCTTGGGCAGCACCTGGATCACGTTGGAGCCGTAGTAGAGGATAGTGTCCATGATCTTGGCGTCGTTGGCGATCACCAGCAGGGCCCGGGCGCTGGCCACGATGAAGACCACCCCCACCATGTCCTTGGCGCCGCTGACGAAATGCCGGGCGATGGTGCTGGGGCCCATGCGACTCAGGAGCCCGATGATCACGCCCATGGCCAGGAAGAGTGCCGCGATGGCCTCCATGTACCACTTGTACTTCAGCACCCCGAAGACCAACAGCACCATGGCGGCGGCGAAGGTGACCAGGGCCAGGATGTGGCGCAGGTCCCAGCTTTCCTCGGCGCCTGCGTGGTGCTCCACCCGTTCCCGCTCCAGGTCGATGTCCCGCACGGGGCTGCATTCGGGGTTCTTCTTCACCTTGCGGGCATAGAGCATGACGTAGGTGATCACCACGATCATCACCACCACCCAGGCCGCGATGCGGTAGCCCAGGCCGGAGTACACAGGGACCCCTGCAATACCCTGGGCCACGCCTACGGTAAAGGGATTGAAGAAGGCGCAAGCAAAGCCCGCCGCCGAGCCCAGGAAGGGGATGGCCACGCCCACCAGGGAGTCGTAGCCCAGGGCCCGGGACATGGGGATGAAGATCGCCACGAAGGGGATGAGCTCCTCGGCCATGCCGAAGATGGCCCCGGCCAGGGAGAATACGATCATCAGCACCGGGATGAATAGGAACTCCAGCGCGGGTTTGCGGCTGATGGAGCGCACCAGCCGCTTGATGCCGAATTCCACGGCACCCGTTTCCTGAAACACGCAGAAACTGCCGCCGATGATGAGCAGGAACGCGATGAGCGTGCCCCCGTCGATGAAGCCCTTGATGGGCGCCAGCAGCAGGGTTTCAGGCCCTAAGTAGTGCTTGGGGATCACGTGGAAGCTGCCCGCCACCGGCACCATCATGGTCTTACCCGTGGAAAGAACCTTTTCAACCTTCACGAACTCGCCCGAGGGGATCACCCAGGAGAGCACCAGCACCACGGCCACCAGTGCCCCCACGATGACCAGGGTGTGGGGCATCTTAAGGGAGCGGGCCCACTCGCGAAAACTTTTCGCCATATCGATATCCTCTTCCGTCAGCTTATTCGAAGATGCCCTTGGCGAGGGGTTTCCGGGCCCGCATCAGGATCCGCCCCTTGGCGATGACCGTATGGATCTCCAGGGTCTTGGGGTCTAGCATCACCACGTCCGCATCGAGCCCTGGGGCCAGACGCCCCTTGGTGCGCAGCTTCAGGATGTGGGCCGGATTGGAAGTGATGACCCGCAGGGCCGTCTCCAGGGGCACCTTTTCCTGCTGCACGGCGGCCCGCACGGCGGCAAAGAGCGTGGTGACGCGGCCCACGGAGATGCCCCGCAGGCGCCCGTTGCCATCGAAATCCGGCAGACTACCCTGGCCGTCGGAGGTAAAGGTGATGTGGCCTGGGTCCACGCCCGCCTCCAGCATGCGCCGCAACGCCACGCCGCAGGGCACCTCGCCATCGTCCAGATAGGCCTTCACAGTAGAGGTGGTGAAATCCACAAAGCCGCCCCCCTTGGCGTAGGCGATGCCTTCCTCGAAGAGATGGGGGTTGCGGTTGATATGGGTGGGCAGGAACTGAGTGGCGGGAATCTCCGTTTCCTTCACGATGCGCCGGAGGATCTCCAGGCCTCGCTCACCGTCCCCTAGATGCAGGTTCACGATGCCCGCCTTGCCCGAGAGCATGCCGCCTCGACGCGCCGTGCCCGCAAGCTGGGCGATGGCCTCGAAGGTGGGCTGACTGGAGCGGTGATCGGAAATCGCCACCTCCCCCGCGCCGATCACCTTGTCGATGAAGAGCAGATCCTCTTCGATGCTGCCGAAGAGCGTGCGCACCGGCACCCCGTACGAGCCGGAGAGCAAAAAGGTGCTGATGCCCTCTTCCTCCAGGCCCTTGGCCTTGGCCAGCAGCCCGGCCATGGTGCGGGTGATGCCGTCGGTGCCCAGGCAGCCCACCACGGTGGTGACGCCGCCCCGGATGGCATCCGTGAGCTGCAGATCCGGCGTGCGCGTGGCAAAGCCTCCCTCGCCGCCACCGCCCATCATGTGCACGTGACCGTCAATGAAGCCTGGCACGGTCAGTAGATTGCGTGCATCGATGACTTCACAGTACTTGCGGGGAATACGGATATCCGCTTCCATTCGCAAAATGCGCCCCCCGGCCAGGAGCATGTCGCATTTCCCGCTGGGTTCCGGGGCCAGGATTTCGGCATTCTTGATCAACAGCATGAAGACTCCAGGGCGATGCCGAGGCACTCAGGGAAGCCGCAGAACCGGCAGGGTTCCATCGGGCAGGGCCAGCGCACGAAATTCAAGGTAGCTGTATAGGCCGTAGAGCAGACAGGGCTCGAGCACCTGGATGGCCCGGCGGGCCAGTGGTTGATCCAGGGGCACCACCAGGGATCCTGTAGGCAGTTCACGCTCGGCGGCGACATCCCGCGCCACGATCTGACGGTTCTCGTACCGCTGGTAGAGATCGTCGTAGGGCGCCTCCACCCGCAGCAACCGGCACCGCTCGGTCTTCATTTTTTCGGGCGCAGAGAGGGTGCGAAACGATAGTCCGTGGTGCTCTAGCAAGGGCCGAAAAGTCGCCGCCACCCGGGCCTCGATCACGTAGGCCCGTGGGGTCGGCACGCTGTGCTTCACCACCAGATCGAGCATGAGGTTGGCGGTGGGAATCTCCACCACCTGCCCCGTGACCGGCTCGGCCAGCTTCACCGTGCGCACCCGACCGCTCACATTGGCCCAGAAGGTGTTGGTGGCGATGAAGGCGGGCAGCGGTTCAGCCTTGGCCTTCTCAGAGAGCTCAAAAGCCTGGGCTCGGCTTTCGGGGGTACCCAGCAGATGATCGAAGAGTTTCAGATAGGCGTCCACCCGGGCGCCGAGATCCGCCTGAGGATTGGGCGCGCTGCGTCGCACCCCGGCCTCGATGATCAGGGACAAGGCGCCGTGACTGCCCAGACCATTCCGACCATCATCCACCTCCGGTGTGGAAGGACGAATCTCTTCCTCCGGTGCGGGGCCGCCTACGGTGTAGCGTTCGTACGGGTGGCCCGCCTGGGCCATCAAGGGCGCGGCCGAAGTCACCAGCTTGAGCGCCGCCTCCTTGAGCCCCATCGAAATCAGCGGATGGTTGCAGGCGTCCATGGTGATGAGGGGCCAGCGTTCCCAGGAGCGGCGCACATGATCCGAACCCACCCGCTGGTAGTCCTCTCCATCCCGGGTGAACTCGTGACAGTCCACCGCCAGATGGGGCAGGAGGCGACGCACCACCCGGTACAGGGTTTGGGTCTCCGGTTGGGATTGCAGCAGGTGATCGCGATTCAGGTCGGCCTTGGCCTCGTTGGTGCGCCGATTAGCCGCGGCCCCATCGGGATTGACCACGGGCATCAGGTAGAGATCCACATCCTCCGGCAGGCACTCCGGCCGCTCGGCAATGCTGCGAATCAAATAGAGCTGGGCATCCTTGCCCGAGACCTCGTTGCCGTGCTGCTGGGCGTAGAAGAAGGCCTTGAAGCGCGCCTTCGTACCGCCCCTGTTCAGGCGCACCAGGAGGATGGGCCTTCCCCCCGCACTGCGGCCCTCCTCGGTCACCGTGATGAGGCCCGGCTTCGCCACCGTTTTTAGGAATGCCTGCACAGCCTCGAAGGACAGAGTGTCCTTCAGCTGCCTGTGGTCCCCAGGAAATGCAGGCTCCGAGGGGCCAGCGGCCAGAAACATCCCTCCGCAGCAGAGCGCGGCGAGGGCATGGCGCAGCACCGTACCGCCCCTCATGGCAGGGGCTTCCGGGTCACCAGATCGAGGCCCTGACCCCGGCGCAGCAGATGGATGCGCATGTCGCGGAAACCATCGGCGGCATTCACCTTCATGCCCTTGGGCTCGAAGACCATGACTCCATGCTCCCCCAGCACCGTGGCCTTGCCGCCCTTCACCACCAGGGCCGTGGCCTCGTCGATGCCCAGGCCTAGGTGGTCGGGAAATTCCATCATCACGCTGAAGAGCCTGTTCTGGCGATTCCGGCGCAGGAAGTGCTGATCCACGATGCAATGACTCGGAAGGAAGCCCATGCCCTCACGGGTGAGGTAGGCGCCCTTCCCCAGATCGAGGAGGGACTCCTTGCCGTGCCGGTCATCGCCCGTGAGCATCACCCGCGACATGATGGCCGCGCCCGCACTGGTGCCCCCTACGCCCGCTCCGGCGGCATAGCGCTCAAGAATCATCTTCTGAAGAGGGGTTCCGACGATCTTGTCCCCCACGAGGTTCTGGTCCCCCCCCGAGAACCAGAACCCCGTGCACGTCTTGGCTGCCTGCAGAATGGCCGGAGAAGAGGAATCCTCCCGATTGCGCACATCCAGGGCCACCATGGTGAGTCCCGCCTTGTCCAGGTCCTCCTTCCACTCCTTCAGGGCCCCCTCGGGATCCGAAGTAGAAGTGGGCACGATGCCCACCCGCCCCCCCTTGCCCCCACTGGCAGCCAGGAACGCCTCCAGGATCTCCTGAGGCATCCCGCCACCACCGACGATGACAAGAGTGCCCTTGGGAGCGGGCGGCGCCGCTGTAAGCAGCAGCGATGAGCAGAGAGCGAGGGCAAGGCGTTTGAGCATCGAACCGCTTTCTTGGATTGATCGTGGCTAGAAGTTGACGCGGAAGCCCAGACGCACCCGGCGCCCCTGTTCCACGGTGGTGGGCAACTTGTAGTAGAAGGAGGTCATGCGCTCATTCCAGGCGAGAGCGGTTCCCTCATTTAGGACATTGAACACTTCCACAAAGACTTCCGCATTGCTCTTTCGGGTGATTGGGAAGAGCTGGGTCACCCGAAGATCCAGGAGTTTGCTGCCCGGGTATTTTTCGGAGCCCCGAGGCTGAACATTGGGATAGTAGCGAATGTCAAAGTCATCACTGAACCGGGCATAGGGGGTGAAGTGCTGACCGCTCAGATAGGTGAAGGCGCCCGAGATGCGCATCTTCCAAGGCAGCTCGTAGAGGCCATGGAGCTTGATCTCGTTATCGTCGAAGCCCGGCAACAGGCCATTGGAATTGATCAAGTTGTTGGGACTCTCGAAGAGCTCGTCATAACCATTGGTCTTGTAGCTGTTGCCATAGCGCCGAGCTCGGGTGTAGCTCGCATTCAGGCTCCACCCATCCTGGAACTGGCGGGAGAGTGCAACAGTCCCGGACCAAAATGCCCGCTTGGCCTCAGGAATATTCGTCACGATCCACTGGTGGGCATCGGGAGCGATGCTGGAGTACCAGACAGGCATCGTGATCTGAGTGTTTCCATCGGGATCAGTTCGGTAGTCCCAAAAGGGCTCGTCTCGCCATTCGCCGTTATCCGTCGCAAGGTCCTTCTTTAAGAGGTTGTCCTTGTTGACACGGTAGAGATACGTGGCAGAGACAGTCCAGGGCCCCTCGAACTTGTGTTCAAAGGAGAGCATGGTCTCATCCATGTACGGCTGCTTCGCATTGGGGTCCGTCGGCGCGTAGCCCGAGATGGTCTGATAGGCAGGGTTGGCGGGATCGTTCAGCACCGGCATTGGCCAAGTCGCGTAATTTGTGGGATCGATCTGCACTGGATCGTACCCGCTGGCCGGTGTTCCCCAGTGATAGCGGACTTCCGGAGGGAGCATGGACTGGTACTGGCGATCGATGTAAGAAGCGCTGAAGGCGGAGTAAAAACGGCCCCAGTGGAACTTGAGGATGTTCTTCTGATCGGAGGTGAGCGCTATGGTCGCCCCAAAGCGGGGAGCCACCGTCTTGGTATTCCAGACCGTCGGCTGCCCGTAAGCATTGGCCTTCTGCTGCTCAAAGCGCAGGCCCGGTCGCAGCGTCAGCCAATCGTTTACCGTCCAGGCATCCTGGACGAAGAGACTCAGGCGGGTGGCCTTTTCCTTGATGTCCCAGCCGCCACCTGTGAAGAAATAGTATGTCTCTACGAAGGGGGGAATCGGATCATCGTTTACGTCTGTTGAGACAACATTTCCGACCAGCCCGATCCCGCCCGGACTGCGCTTGACCTCTTCATCCGTGATGGACTCATGCTCGATGCCCATACGGAAGGCGTGAGTATCGCCAGCGGTGATGAGGCCCGTCTTGTACCAATCGAAGGTTGCCGAGTAGGTGGACCTGGCACGGTAGTCGAAGGTGAAGGTAGTGGGGTTGTGGTAATACTCGATGCCATTGAAGTAGTCGGAAGTATCGAGGGAATATTCCTCGCCGTTGTATCCGGTTTGATCGTTGCGCCCCGAATAGCCAAAGGCCTTCAGGGTTAGAACCTTGTCCGATCCGATGGACTGGGTCCAGGTCAGGCCGTACGAGCGGTTGGGGGCAACCTGTTTGTTGGTGGCATTGGGCTCGGTGTCGATGGAAATTCCCCGCCGATCGCGGCCCAGGTAGTCGTATTCGAAAAGACCTTCAATCGTGGCACTGGGAATCACCTGCCACGTCAATTTCATCAGCGCCAGAACATCCTGCCTCCGCACCGGCAGGGGCGCGCCGATGGGCGAGTTCTCGCTGGATTTCCGCTCGATTGAGGTGAAGTACCAGAGTTTGTCTTTGAGGATGGGGCCGCCCACGCTGAGGGCCACATCCCAATCCTTGGCTGGTGCCAGCGCCTTATCCGAAGCCTCCAGGCGGTAATCCTTGTTGGATGTCAGTGCCTGCCACTTGTTGTCACCGTAGTAGCCGCTGAAATTCCCCGAAAAGTCGTTGCCGCCCCGCTTGATGACGCCATTCACGAAACCACCGGTGAAACCACCAAACTCGGCCGCCGCACCAATGCCGCCCACCTGGATCTCACTAAACCAATCCGGATTGGGAAAGATCCACTGGGTGTTGCTCTGGGGATCGCTGATGTTGATGCCATCCATCATGTAGGCGTTTTCGCGGTTATCACCACCCCAAGCTCGATTGCTGTTGACGCCGGGCGTGAGGTTCATGATCCCCGTGAGAGATCGCTCTGTGGGTAGCGTGGCTAATTCAGTGGTGTTGTAGTTGGCGGTGACGCCTGTGGGGGCTGAATCCAGATTGGCGGTGCCACTGTCCACCACCTCGACCACGGCTGCCGCCACATTCTGGAACTTCCAGTTCACCGTGGAGGTGCGCCCTAACTCGAGCTGTTCGCTGCCCGTAAGAGGCGTTTGCCCTGGAGCTTCCACCACTAGGCGATAGCGGCCGGGAGGAAGGATGGGAAAACGATAGGTGCCGTTCTCGGCGGTTCGGGTCACCCTTTCGCCACCGATCATCGCGGGCGAGCTGATGCGTACCGTGGCCCCCGCAAGAGGGTTGCCCTTGGCATCCCTCACGAGCCCCCCGAGTGCCGAGGTAGTACTGCTTTGGGCCACCAGGGCGGCAGGTGCAGCGACGAGGGCAAGCGCGAGCGCACTGACCCTGGATAAGTCATTTCCTCGAGACATGGATCCCTCCCACTGAAAGCAGTGTGACCAAAAAACTATGCTCCTACAAAACTGTGGTCAAGTTTTTTTTCATCAAATGGCAAAGATCGTTTCCCATCCGCCCGCGAACGATCTCAAGGCTCCGGTTCGGCTTCAGTCTTTGGTGAACTTGGGCCGGGCGACGCGCTCCACTTCGTGGAGCTTCTTCAGGGAGCTCTGGGGATCTTCCCGAGCGATGCTGGTGGCCAACGCATGGACCAGGACGCCGAAGGCCGCCAGGCTGTGGGAAAAGAGTAAATTCTTGCCTGGGATAGGCAAGGTGGCATTGGCGATCTTGGCCAGCGGCGAGTGCGCCCCGTCGGTGAAGGCCAGCACGGGAATCCCCCGCTTGCGCGCGTAGGCCGCGGCATCCAGGGTTTCCCGGGTGTAGGGCGTGATGCTGATGGCGATGAGCAGATCGCGGGCATCCAGGTTGCCCACCTGGGTGGCGAAATCGGCCGGGCTCCCCTCCAGGGCGGGTACGCCGGTATTGATGAGTAGGTAGGCGAGCTGGCGGCTCATGAGGGCCGACACACCGTCACCAATGACCAGCCGCAGGCGGCTCTTCTTGAGCATCTGCGCCGCGCTCTGAAGGAGATCCTCGTTCACCGCCTGCACCAGCAGCTCGATGTTGCGGATATCCCGACGTGCCACTTCCACCAGGGTGGCCGCCGCCTGGGCCGGGGCTTCCAGGAGCTGATCGCCGCGCTGGTAGTGCTTCTTGGCCGAGCTGACCAGAGCCTTGCGCATCTCCAGGTAGCCCGTATAGCCCAGCTTCTTGGCGAAGCGCACCACCGTCGCCACGCAGGTGCTGGATTCCTTCGCCAAGTCCTCAACTCCCCACAGGGCTGCCTCGTTGAGGTTGGCCTCAAGACAATCCGCGATGCGCCGCTGGCTGGCTGAAAGATCCTTGGCGCCGTGCATACGGGACAGCAGGGGGAGCTTGGACGTGGACATGGCTCCAGATTAGCCCGAACCAGGACGCGAGGGGGCCTCGGCCCCATGGCGGTTATTCCTCTCAGACCCCAAGGATCGAGAGCTAAACCGAACTGGGAAGAGGTAAAGACTTCGGGCTCTGAAGGAGAAACCTTCAGAGCCCCATAGGCACCAACGTGCGCGACTGCTTTCTACTTGGCGCTCAGGGCCGCCAGGGCGATGGAGTAGAGCTTGGTCTGGGCGGAATCGCCGCGGCTGGAGAGCACGCAGGGCACGCTGGCGCCCACCACCATGGCGGCCAACTCGCAGCCCGCCAGCTTGGTGTTGGTCTTGTAGAACACGTTGCCCGCATCGATGTTGGGGAACACCAGGCAGTCGGCATCCCCCGGCACTTCGCCCTTCACGCCCTTGGTCTCGGCGCTTTCCTTGTCGATGGCCACGTCCAGCCCCATGGGGCCATCCACGAAGGCGCCCTTGATCTGGCCGCGGTCGGCCATCTTGCTGATGACGGAAGCATGCACCGTGGCCTCGATGCCTTCGCTCACTTGCTCAGTGGCGGCGATGAGCGCCACCTTGGGCTTCTCGATGCCCAGGGTCTGGCCCACCTGAATCGCGTAGTTGGTGATGGCCACCTTCTGCTTGAGGTCGGGATAGGGCAGCACCGCCACATCGCCGCAGACGATCAGCTTGGGGTAGTTGGCGTTTTCGATGACGGTGATGTGGCTGAGCACGGAGCCCGCGGGCATCAGGCCCTTCTCCTTGTTCAGGATGGCCCGCATGTACTTGTCGGTGCTGAGCAGTCCCTTCATCAGGATCTGTCCATGCCCGCTGCGGATCAGTTCCACGGCCTTGGCGCCCGCGCCAGTATCCGTGGCTTCGTGAATGATCTCGAAGTTCGCGGGATCCAGCTTGAGATCCGCCAGGGCCGAGCGGATCTGGGCCTCATCACCCACCAGGGTGGCGTCGATGATGCCCTTTTCCCTGGCCCCATTCACGGCTTCGATGGTGTGGGCATCCACCGCCCAGGCAGCCACGAGGCGCTTCTTCGCCTTGGACTTCACGGCCTCGAGGATCTGGTCGAGCTTGGTGATCGGCATGATGGCTCCCGAAAGGAATGGCTCAAAAGGCCGAGAATACCATATTCCACGGGCCTTTCCGGGCCTTCGCAGGCGGAGCCAAAGGCGATGTGATGCAGGTCAAGGTCAAGGGCGCGGAACGACGGATGCAGAATGCCGGGCCGAACCACGCTTGTTTCCATCCCCTTTATTCCTGTTGAAAACGCAGGGCGCGCTCAATCCCCAAGTGCAACATTCCTCAGAAAGAATGGATGCATGGGAAGACATTACACACACCTGAGTTGCGAGGAACGAGCAATGATCCAGGCGAAGCTGGAGTTGGGATTCAAGCCTCGGGCGATCGCCCGAGGCTTGAATCGCGCGGCTTCGACCATCAAGCGGGAGCTTGATCGGAACGACTGGCAGGCTCCGACTCGTCCCCGTAGGCGCGGTCGTCAGCCCCTCGCGGGCGGCTACCGCCTCCAGAACGCCCAGGCCAGGGCCAAGATGCTTGCCTCCAAACCCCGTGTGCTACGGAAGCTGGAGGTGGGATCCCCGTTGTGGCGGCTCGTCCTCGAAGGGTTGGCCAGCGGCTTGTCCCCTGAGCAGGTGGGGGGCACACTCGCGCGTATGCCAGAGCCTGTGCGCATCAGCCATGAAACGATCTACTCCGCCATCTATGCGATGCCCAGAGGCGAGCTGCGCACCGAGGTCATTGCCTTGCTGCGGAAGTCCCACAAGACCCGCAGACCTCGTGCGCGGGGGGAGGACCGACGTGGCCTCATCCCGAACATGACCAGCATTGATGAACGTCCCGTCGATGTTTCCGAGCGCCTGGTCCCCGGCCATTGGGAGGGTGATCTCATCAAGGGCGCCCGCAACCGCTCCCAGGTCGGTACCCTGGTTGAACGCAAGACCCTGTTCACCGTCCTGGCCCAAATGGATCACGCCACGGCTGCCTGTGCCGCCGAGAGCTTTTCTCGCGTGCTCGCTCGTATCGATTCCCAGATGCTGCGCAGCCTGACCTACGACCAGGGGCGGGAGATGGCGGCCCACGAGCTGTTCAGCAAAGAGACCGGCATGACCGTCTACTTCGCCCACCCGCACAGCCCCTGGGAACGCGGCATCAACGAGAACACCAATGGCTTGCTCCGCGACTACTTGCCCAAGGGCTCAGACCTGAGCGTCTACACGCAGGATGAACTCGATACCATCGCCTGGACCCTGAATGTCCGTCCGAGGAAATCCCTCGGGTGGAAATGCCCCGCAGAGCTTTTCCTTCCAGAAGGCGCTTTTGATTTCCAGGCCTTCTGGTCAAATCCACCCAAGCCTGTTGCACTTGGAACTTGAAACCGCCGGGATAAAAACAAAATTCGCGTGAGTCGGCTTGCGTTCCTTGCCGCTCTGGGTTGCACAGACATGGCCTGGAGGAGCCGGCGGAACGTACCCTTGCCGATTCCCAGCGTCTCCAGACAGACAATGGATTTCCCCTGAACGCGTTCGAGGGGAGCTTGGCCGATAATCTGGGGAGAAACCGCCCTACCCGCCCCCCGGAGCCACCATGCCCCTGCCCCTCGCCCTTGTCATCGGAGCCGGTCCCGGCATCGGCCTGGCCGTGGGTCGCCGCTTCGCCCGTGAGGGTTTCGCGGTGGGCTTGGTGATCCAGCAGGAAGCCCACCGCCCCCCCTTCGAGGCTGCCCTGGCCCAGGCTGGTGCCCCCGAGTGGCACATCCAGGTGGCCGATGCGGTCGATCCGAACGCCCTGAAGGCCGCCCTCCAACGGGTTACCGCCGACCATGGCGGCTCCCCCCAGGTGCTCGTCTACAACGCCTCCCAGGGCGCCGCCACCCCCGCCAGCGCCCTCGCCCCTGAAGCCCTCCAGCACGACTTCCGGGTGAACGTGGCGGCAGCCCTGGAGAGCATCCAGTGGGCCCTACCTGCCATGCGTGCCTCAAGAAGCGGCACCATCCTCCTCACCGGCGGCGGCCTGGCCCTGTCCCCCCAGGCCGATCAGCCCAGCCTCTCCATCGGCAAGGCAGGCCTGCGCACCCTCGCCCTGTGCCTTGCCGAAGAACTCACCCCCGCAGGCATCCACGTGGCCACCCTCACCATCGCTGGCTTCGTCCAGCCCCACACCCCCTTCAACGCCGATGCCATCGCAGAAGTCTTCTGGGAAGTGCATGCAGAGGGGCGGGGGGAATGGCGGAGGGAAGTGGTGCTGAAGGCATAGCCACCCGGTGGGTACAAGGCGTTTCGTCTTTCGATAAAAACATGGCCCCGGATCGCTCGAATCCAGGGCCATGGCTCATGCAAGTGATTCCCTCGACTACTTCCCCATCACCGGCGGTACCGGCGTGGCAGGATCGCCCACCGGGTGCTGGGCGAGTTCCTTCAGGAGAATTTCCACGGCCTTTTCCACGGAGGGATCGCCGCCCTTGATGAGGGCTTCGGGAAGGTCGATCACTTCGTGGTCGGGGGCCACGCCTTCATTCTCGATGATCCAGTTGCCCTTGCCGTCAAAGATGCGGAAGGTGGGCACCTGGGCGCCGCCGCCGTCCACGAAGGCGGGGTTGCCGGAGAGGCCGATGAGGCCGCCCCAGGTGCGGGTGCCGATGAGGGGGCCCAGGCCGTGCTTGCGGAACCAGTAGGGCAGCGCGTCGCCGCCGGAGCTGGAGTAGCCGTTGATGAGCATGGCCTTGGGGCCGTCATGGGCGAAGGCGGGAGAACGCATGCTGGTGATGCCGCGCCGAGCCCAGAGGGCCTGGGTCTTGCGGGCCAGGTACTCGATGGCGCGCACGGGGATGAAGCCGCCGCCGTTGAAGCGGTCATCCACGATGAGCGCGGACTTGGCGGCCTGGCCGTAGAAGAGCTTCTGCAGCATGCGGCTGCCCTCCATGGCGGTGTCCGGCATGTGGATGTAGCCGATGCGGCCGCCGGAGAGCTTGTCCACCAGGGCCATGCGGCTCTTGACCCAATCCAGGTAGCGGAGATCCAGTTCGCTGGCCAGAGCCTTCACGGTGATCTGACGGGCGCCGCTCAGGGTGGGCTGGGCGTTGAGGGTGAGCTGCACCGGCTTGCCCGCCTTGTCTTCCAGCAGGCGATAGGGATTGTCGTCGGTCTTGAGCTCCACGCCGTCGATGGCCAGCAGGAACTCGCCCTCCTTGGCCTGGGTGCCGGGCTCGGTGAGGGGTGAGCGGAAGCGCCCGTCCCAGTTCTCGCCCTGGAAGATCTTCTCGATGCGGTAGCGGCCCGAAGGGTGGGCCTGGAAATCGCAGCCGAGCATGCCCCCTTCCACCCGGGGAATGCGGGGCTCGTCGCCCTCGCCGATGTAGGTGTGACCGGCCTCCAGCTCGCCGATCATCTCGCCCAGGATCCAGTCCAGTTCACTGCGATGGGAAACGAAGGGCACCAGCTGCCCGTAGCGGGCCTTCATGGCCTTCCAGTCCACCCCGTGGAGCTTGTCGTCGTAAAACCAGTCGCGGAAGATGCGCCAGCCATCCTCGAAGATCTGCCGGTACTCGGCCCGGGGATCGAGCTTCACCCGCAGGCCGGAGAGATCCAGGCGTCCTTCGCCGGAACTGAGTCCCGCCTTGGCATCGGCGATGCCCCAGTCGGCCCCGGCCTGGTACAGCAGTTTCTTGCCATCGGGGGCCAGTTCGAAGCGGTTCACGCCCTCCAGCACCTTTTCTTCCTTGCGGTCCTTGAGATCGAAACGGTAGATGGCACCGGGGCCACCGTCACCACCGCGCAGGTAGTAGAGGGCCTCTTCCGAGGCGGCCAGGGCGCCGTAGGTGTCGGCCTTGAGCCCCGGCAGGGCCAGGGTGCGGGCCTGGAAGCCCTCGGGCACCAGGCGCACCACGGGCTTGGGCGCGTCCTTCTTGTCCTCCTTGGCCTTGTTTTTTTTGTCGTCCTTCTTGTCATCCTTGGCCTCGGCCGCCTTGCCCTTCTCCTCGTCGCTCTTGAGGGGGAAGAGGGGCTGGGCCTCGGGATCCAGGGAGGCCACGAAGATGCGGGTGGCGCGGGTGTAGAGGAAGTCGAACTCGAAGCTGCTGAAGGTGATGTTGAAGTCGCGGTTGGAGAGGAAGAAGAGATGCTTGCCGTCGGCGCTCCAGGCGGGATTCCAGTCGGCGCTCAGGCCATCCCCCAGCTGGAAGGTGCGCTTCTGGTCCAGGGAGTAGAGCGAAATGCCCGTCAGGCGGCTGGGATGGCTCTTGCCATAGGCGAGCCAGCGGCTGTCCGGAGACCAGCGGTAATCGTCGAGATCCTCCTGCTGGCCCTTGTCCACCTCCGTGAGGGCGCCGGTGGCCACGTCCAGGATGCGCAGGCGCTGCCTGCGATCCCCGAAGGCGAGCTTGGAGGAATCGGGGCTCCACTTGGGGTCGTAGCGCCAGATGTCGCCATCGGTGGTGAGGCGTCGGGGCTGGCCGCTGCCATCCTGGGCGCGGAGGTAGATCTCGTACTCGCCGCTCGCATCGGAGAGGTAGGCGATCCACTTGCCATCGGGACTCCAGGCCGGGGCGAGCTCGCGCACACCCTGACTGCGGGTGAGATTGCGGGTGGCGCCATCCTTGGCGGGCACAGTGAAGAGTTCGCCCCGGGCCTCGAAGACCGCCCGGGCGCCGCTGGGGGAAAGGCTCGCCCCGGCGATATTGGCCTTCACATCCTTGAAGAAGGGCTGCATCAGGGGCGCCTCGGCGTTCAACTGCACCGGGATCTTTTCGGCCTTCTCGGTCTTGAGATCGAAGCAGTACAGCCACCCCCCGTTCATGAAGACGATGGCCTCCCCCCCCAGGGCGGGCCACAGCACGTCGTACTCGGAAAAGTTCGTGAGCTTGCGGGTGGCGCGGGTCTTCAGGTCATAGGCGAAGAGGTTGAGGGTGTGGTCCCGATCCGAGGTGAAGTACACCGTGTCGCCGTGCCACATGGGAAAGTTGTCGGTGCCGCGCCAGGTGGTGATCCGCTCAGAGCGGTTGGCCGCCAGATCGTAGAGCCAGACATCCTGGGCCCGGCCCCCCAGAGTGCGCTTCCAGGTGCGGAACTCGCGGTCCACGGGGCAGTAGGCCAGGCGTTTGCCATCGGGGGAGAAGGAGGCACTGCCGCCCGTGGGCAGCGAGAGCGGAGTCTCCAGTCCGCCCTTGGGATCCACCAGGTGATAGCGCCCCATGCGCTCGCCCCAGGGGGTGCGGGCCATGCGCACCAGGATCTTGCCGTCGGGGCTCCAGCCCAGGATCCAGTTGTCGAAGCCGCCCCGGGGCGGCATCTGGCCCGCATCGGTGTAGAAGGTGAGCTGGCGGGCGTCGCCGCCCTCCGAGGGCATCACGTAGACCTGGCGGGAGCCCGTGTATTCCGCCGTGTAGGCGATCCACTTGCCGTCCGGTGAGACGCGGGGCGTGAGTTCCTGCCCGGCGTGGGCCGTGAGGCGCCGGGCCTCGCCTCCCGCCGTGGGCACTCGCCAGATGTCCCCGCCGTGGACAAACACTACGAAATCGCCATGGATGTCCGGGAAGCGCAGCAACCTTCCCTCGGTGGCGGCAGTGGCGAACAGGGCGCCCAGGCAGCACAGGGCCAGGGACCGCAACAGGCGAGTTTTCACGGATCCTCCGAAGACGGACATGAACCAGTAGAATCAACCCATGCCGCGCCCTTCGCAAGACACTGACATGAACGAGGGGGACCGCCTGCTCGCCTTTGGCTCGCGATGTCCCCCTCGTGCTCCCCACGTGGTCTCCGGGCCAAGCCCGGATACCACGTCTTCCACCACCACCAAATCCCGCGCCAAGGCCAAACTTCAGCCGCCGGTGATGTGGAAGGTGCTCCTGCACAACGACGACTACACCACCCAGGATTTCGTGGTGTGGGTGCTGAGGGAGGTCTTCCGCAAGCCCGAGCCCGAGGCCGTGCGCATCATGCTGGATGTGCACAAGCGCGGCAAGGGCATCGCCGGGATCTATCCCTTCGATATTGCCGATACCAAGATCGCGCAGGTGAAGGCCCTGGCCGAGCGCAACGAGTTTCCCCTGCTGTGCACCCTGGAGCCCGAATAATGCCCAGATCGGCTCCCGCCCTCACCCCCAGCCTGCAGAAGTGCCTCCAGCAGGCCTTCCTGCTGGCGCGCACCTCGCGCCACGAATACCTGACCCTGGAACACCTGCTCCTCGCCCTCCAGGAAGATGCCTTTGTCCGCGAGGCCGTGGAGGCCTGCGGCGGTCGCTCTGCCACGCTCAAAGCCGAGCTGGAGACCTTCCTCAAGGATCAGGTGGAGGTCCTGCCCGAGGCGGAGGATGTGGAACCCTCGCCCACCCTGGGTTTCAACCGGGTGATGGAGCGCGCCATCCTTCACGCCCTCAGCGCGGAAGCCCCCACCGTGGACAGCGGCGCCATCCTCGCCGCCCTCATCCAGGAGAAGGAGAGCCACGCGGCCTACTACCTGCAGAAGCAGGGCGTGACCCGGCTGCCCCTGCTGCGCCACCTCTCCCATGGTGGCACCCAGGCCCCGGAGCCAGAAACGCCCACCGAGGCCCCTGCCCCGGCCACCGAGGAGGAAGAAGGCGCCCCGGCCAAGGATCCCCTGGCGGCCTATGCGGTGGATCTGGTGGCCAAGGCCCGGGAAGGCCGCATCGATCCCCTCATCGGCCGCGAAAGCGAGCTGGAGCGGGTGGTGCATGTGCTCTGCCGCCGCCGCAAGAACAACCCCCTGCTGGTGGGCGAGGCGGGAGTGGGCAAGACTGCCATCGCCGAGGGGCTGGCCCTGCGCATCCTGGCGGGGCAGGTGCCGGATTCCCTCAAGGAGGCGCCCTTCTTCGCCCTGGACATGGGCTCACTGCTGGCGGGCACCCGCTACCGCGGCGACTTCGAGGCCCGGGTCAAGGCCGTGCTGGAGGCCCTGGCCAAGCGCCCCGGCTCCCTGCTCTTCATCGATGAGATCCACACCCTGGTGGGCGCGGGCAGCGTGTCCGGGGGCAGCCTGGACCTGTCCAACCTGCTGAAGCCAGTGTTGCAGAGCGGCGAGCTGCGCTGCCTGGGCGCCACTACGTACCAGGACGTGAAGCAGGGCTTCGACCGGGACCGGGCGCTCTCTCGGCGCTTCCAGAAGGTCGAGGTCATGGAGCCCACCGAGGCCGACAGCCTGGCGATCCTGCGGGGACTCAAGACCCACTACGAGGCCCACCACGGGGTCACCTTCACCGAAGAGGCCCTGGAAGCCGCCGTGCGCCTTTCGGCCCGACACCTGCGGGAACTGCAACTGCCGGACAAGGCCATCGATGTGCTGGACGAAGCGGGGGCCGCCCAGAAGCTGCTGCCTGCGCGAAAGCGCAAGAAGCGCATCGGCATCCCCGAGATCGAGGCGGTGGTGGCCCGCATGGCCCGGGTGCCCGTGCAGGCGGTGGGCTCCGACGACCGACAGAAACTGTCCATCCTGGAAACGGATCTGAAGGCCGTGCTCTTCGGCCAGGATCCCGCCATCGATGCCGTGGCTTCCGCCATCAAGCTCTCCCGCTCGGGCCTGCGAGGCCATGACCGCCCCGTGGGCAGCTTCCTCTTCGCGGGGCCCACGGGCGTGGGCAAGACCGAGCTGGCCAAGCAGCTGGCCAGGATTCTCGGCGTGGCCTTCCTGCGCTTCGACATGAGCGAATACATGGAAAAGCATGCCGTGGCCCGGCTCATCGGCTCACCACCCGGCTACGTGGGTTTCGAGGAAGGCGGCCTGCTGGTGGATGCCGTCCGCAAGACGCCCCACGCCGTGCTGCTGCTGGACGAGGTCGAGAAGGCCCACGCCGATCTCTTCGCCATCCTGCTGCAGGTCATGGACCACGCCACCCTCACGGACAACCACGGCCGCAAGGCCGATTTCCGCCATGTGGTGCTGGTGATGACCACCAACGCCGGCGCTCGGGACCTCAGCGCCCGCAAGGTAGGCTTCGCGGAAAGCGGCACCGGCGGCAGCGCCAAGGGCGCCATCGAGAAGCTCTTCACCCCGGAATTCCGCAACCGACTGGATGCCGTCGTCACCTTCGCGGGCCTGGGCAGGGCTGAGATTCTCAAGGTCGTGGACAAGAACCTGAAGGAACTTCAGGGCCTGCTCGACGAGAAGGGCGTGACCCTCGAGGTCTCCAAAGAGGCCAAGGCCTGGCTGGCGGACAAGGGCTACGATCCCGCCTTCGGCGCCCGCCCCATGGCCCGGGTCATCGAGACCCACCTCAAGAAGCCCCTGGCGGACGCGATGCTCTTCGGCAAGCTCCAGAAGGGCGGCACCGCCAAGGTGCGACTGGGGAAGGACGGGCTGGAAATTGTGGCGAAGGCCTAGCTCTTCACAAGCCCAAAAGCCTGCCCGAGTTGGCCGGAAAATCACTCCAAGCCGCCTACTGCTTGAGCCAGACCGGCGGCAGGAACATGCCGGGATTCGCCGGGTCCGGCCAGCGGATGGCGGGATCCCCATCCGCCACCACCAGGGCGGGATGGCCGTCACCCTTGAGGTCGGCGATGGCCACGGAGAGGGGGCCGTAGTAGCCCCGGTACAGATCCGGCTCGAGCAGGACGCCCGGATGGGCGGGATCCTGGGGGAAGACCGCCACCGTGCCGGTGTAGCCCGGTAACCCGGCATTGGCCACGACCACGTCCAGGGCCCCATCGCCATTTACATCACCGATGGCCAAGGAGGCCGAACCGTAATCCTCCGTGTCGAAAGTCTGGGCCGCCAGGAACACGCCAGCCTGGGTCGTACTCTGTCGCAGGAAGCTGAAGCCCCCCGTGCCATTGGAATAGTTCGCCGTGAGGAGATCGAAGTGGCCGTCCCCATCGAGGTCGGCCACTTTGAGGGCCACGGGATCCCAGCCGGTCACGTACTCCACGGGAGTCAGAAAGGTTCCGGTCGGAGTGCCCTGCCGCAGCACCGCCACCTTGCCGTTGGCCATGGCCACGGCGATATCCATGGACCCGGAGCCCGCCAGATCCGCCACGGCCACGGCGGCGGGGTCCCCGCTCACGGCCAGGGACAGGGGCGTCAGGAAGGTCCCCGGCGCGGTGTCATGGAAGAACACCAGCACATCATTGGAGCCGCTGGCGGCCACGACGATATCCAGCCGCCCCTCGCCCTTCAGGTCGGCCAGCACCAGATCAAGGGGGCGGCGATTGCCCACGGAGAGCCGGAGGGGAGCCAGGAAGGTGCCCGCGGTGGGGCCCTGCAGATGGACATCCACCGCGTAGGTGCCGGAAGTGGCAAGGTAGCTGGCCACGACCGCGTCGGGACGGCCGTCCCCGTTGACATCCCCCACGGCGATGGCCACGGGATACCTGCCGGTATCCGTGCGGAGGGGATCCAGGAAGGTACCGGGAGTCGCGGCCTGCTGCAGGCGCGCGGTCAGGAAGCCTGCGCCGCTGGCTCCATCGTTGAAGACGGCGTTGGCGGTAAGGATATCCGGGGTGCCGCCCCCGTTGAGATCCGCTACGGCGACGGCCTGGGTGACGAAGCCCGAAATGCCGGGGTGGGAATCGCTGCCCGAGCAGCTCACCACCGTGAGCAGGCCCAGGATGCCGACTGCTGTGAACACATGCGAGGAATGGAATTTCAACATGGTGAACTCCCCCAGGTCGGGTCAATGAAATCAAGGTGAGGCCAGGGCGAACCACATGCAAGGGGTCTGGAATCTCGATCAGATCATTCTGCCAAATCAGTGTTTAGCCTTGTGCTGGAACACGTACGTGGGCATCTTGGCCCGCCGCCAGGCCTTCATGCCGCCCCTTAGCACGTAGAGCCAGGTATGGCCCCGGCTGGCCACCAAGGGGAAGGCCTGATGGGAGAGCACATCGTTCTCGTCCACCAGCACGATGGGACGCGGGTGGCTGGTGTCCAGTTCGTCCAGGCGCCTCTGCAGCTCCCGAAAGGGAATGTTCACGGCGTTGCGGATATGGCCGTGCTCGCCCCGGTATTCCGCCTCCTCCCGAAGGTCCAGGATATGGGGCGGGGTGCCCAGGAGCAGTTCCTCCAGTTGCACGGGGTCCAGGGTGTTCCGGCCTCGGGCCCGCCAGCGGCTCGGCCAATCCCGGGCCTTGAGGCCGACCACCACCAGGAGCATGAGGAGCCCGAAACCAATGGGATAAAGGACCTCGGGCCGATTCAGCCAGGGGTCGAGCCAGGAATTGTGGGGAGCCGCAGATGGAGGCTCCAGCAGGGCCAGGGTGACGGGTGCATGCGTCATGGGCGCCTCAGGAAGGCCAGAATGGAAGGAAATTCGCCCCAAGTATGCCCTCGATCTCCATCCATGCCACCATGAAGCATGACCTGGAAGTTCCGCCCCACCCTGTTCTGTGCCCTGGTACTTGCCTTGGCGACCCTGGGCTGCACCTCGGGAAATCCCAACGAAGGCCTGGCCCTAAATCCCGCCCTGCCCGCCACTCGGGTGGGCGAGTCGCTCACGATTTCCGCCCAGCCCATGGAAGATCTGGCCACGGAACTCGAGTGGGAGATCCAGGAATTCCACGGCGGCGGATTTACCCAGAGCCGGGGCTTCTCCATCACCTACGTGGCTCCCCCCGCGGCGGGAACCTACCACCTAGTGGCCCGAGCCACCCGGCCCGATGGCAGCAGGTTCAAGCAGGTGGTGGTGGTGAAGGTGCTGGCGGACCCTCGGATCGAACCCGCCACCGCCAGCCTGGCCCCGGGCGGGAGCCAGGGCTTTGCGGCCCGCATGCGCGGCCTGCCCCGCTCCACCGTGGTCTGGACCGTGGATGAACCCGGGGGAGGCACCATCTCCCCCGAGGGCCAGTACACCGCTCCCAGCCAGCCGGGCACTTACCACATCCTCGCCACCTCGACCGTGGACCCCACCGTCAGCGCCACGGCCACGGTGCGGGTGGAGTAGGTCAAACCGGGAGCGGAATTCCCAGCCGCTCCAGCAGCTCCCGGAAGATCTCGGGCAGCGGTGCGGTGACTTCGATGCGCTTGCCGTCGGTGGGATGGTCCAGGGAGAGCTTCCAGGCGTGGAGCATGGGGTGTTCGCAGAGGATGGGCTTCTTCTCCTCATCCTGCCAGCGGGTCATGCCGCCGTACAACGGGTCGCCCAGGATGGGCGCGCCCAGGAAGGACAGATGCACGCGGATCTGATGGGTGCGCCCCGTGAGCAGCTCGCATTCCACCAGGGCCAGGCCCGCCGCTTTGGCCAGCACCTTCACGCGGGTCTGGGAGGGGCGACCGGCGGCGGTGATGGTCATCTTGGTGCGCTCCACCCGATGGCGCGCCAGGGGCTGATCCACCAGGAGAAAACCCAACTCCGGCAGCTTACGGCTCATGCGCACGATGGCCAGGTAGCGCTTGTCCACGCTGCGGGACTTGAACTGGGCCTGGAGCGAGGCCTGGGCCTCGGCATCCTTGGTGGTGGCGAGACAGCCGGTGGTGAAGCGATCCAGGCGATGCACCAGCCCCGGCCACAGGGGCGCGGCGAAGTCCTCGTCCAGGGCTTCGGTTTCTTCGTCCTCCGCTACAGCCAGATCCTTGGCCTGTTCCCGAAGGCGCCACAGCAGGGCATTCACCACGGTGCCCGTGGGGTGGCCCGGGCCCGGGTGGGCTACCACGCCCGCGGGCTTGTCCAGGATCCAGAGGCGCTCGTCTTCAAAAAGGGTGGGCAGCGGCAGATCCTCGGGCTCCAGATGCAGGCAGGGCGGCGTGATCTCTGGCAGCTCCGTGTCAACGGTGGCGCCCACCCGCAGGCGCGTGCCGGGCTTGGTGGCGGGCTCCCCGTTCACGATCACCTTCCCCTCGCGGATCCAGGCCTCCCAGCGGGAGCGGGGAATTTCGGGGTGGGTTTCGGTGAGGAAGCGATCCAGGCGCGAGGCGGCGATTTCGATCAGATGATGGACAGACATGCGGACCTGCTTTCGGAAAGAGCCAAACGATTAGCATCTCACCTCGAGGGTCGAGGAGGCTCCTATTTCGGTGGATAGCCACCAAGGGGGGCGCCGCAGCGCCCCCCTCCCCTTTCGAATCCGGTGCGATCAGTACCGGCGCCCGCCAGTGTTCTCAAATCCCTTCAGCCCTTGAGCTTCAGCACCACGCGGTAGAGCGCGAGCAGGATGACGGCGCCGATGACGGACATGATGAAGCCGGCGGAATGGCCCGGCTCATAGAAGTTGAGCGCCCGCCCGATCCAGGTGCCCACAAAGGAGCCGAGTATGCCCAGGAGGGCGGTGATGATCCAGCCGCCAGGATCCTTGCCGGGCATGAGGAGCTTGGCGATGGCGCCGACCACGAGGCCGATGAGACAGGTCCAGATGAAGCTCAGCATGAATTCCTCCTTTGGTGCGCGTCCAGCATAGGCCCGATGTCTCGCCTTAGGCAACGAAGCTGGAAAAGGGAAATCGGGATCAATAGTTGTAGCTGACCCGCAGACTGAACTCCCTTCCCCCCGTGGCCGGCGCGGGATCGTAGCCCGTCTGGTTGGGCACCCATCCCCAGTGCTGAACCACGCGCTTGTCCAGGAGGTTCGTGATCAGGAGGCCCATCTTGAGGCCCCCCCGCTTGGCGCCCCAGTCGAGGGAGGCGTTGCCTAAAATCTGTCCGCCCTGGCGGACCATGTCTGCGGCTCCGTGATGGGGGTAGCCGTATGTGGGGCCCAAATAGACCCAGGCAATTCCCGCACTCAGGCCCTCTCTGAGCCGCGCGTGGCCCGTGAGGGTCAACTTCTGGTTGGCGGTGCCGTACAGGAAATCGTCCCGACCCGTCACCCTGTAGAGGCTGAATTCGTTGTCCACGGGCCGGGTGAGGGACAGAGTGCCCTTGATCCCGCCCCAGGGCCGCAGGAAATGAAGCTCGGCCTCCAGCCCTTCTGTTCCCGTGGCGAAGGAGGTCCTGTAGGGGAAGGCGATGGTGTTCTCGATGTGGACCCGAAAGAAATTGGGGCTCTTCGCTGAATCGTGTGGGTAGAGCCTCAGTGTGAGGTCGGTTCTTGGTCCAATAGAGGGATGGACACGAACCTTCTTTTCACGGCGGCCCTCGGGCTTCAACCTCCTTGGGAGGTGAAGTCGCTGGAGTTCAATGCGCGCGAGCGTCGGCTCGACATCCTGGTGGACTTCCAGCGAGGGGCCTCCTTCCCATGCCCCGAGTGCGGGGCGCAGAGCAAGGCTCACGACACCGAGGAGAAGACCTGGCGCCACCTGGACTTCTTCCAGCACGCGGCCTATCTCACGGCCCGGGTGCCTCGCTGCAAATGCGAGACCCACGGCGTGAAGACCGTCGATGTGCCCTGGGGGCGGAAGGGCTCCGGTTTCACCCTGATGTTCGAGGCGCTGATCATGGTCCTCGCCCGCGAGATGCCCGTGAGAGCGGTGGCCCGGCTAATGGGTGAGCACGACACACGGATCTGGCGCGTGGTAAAGCTCCACACGGATGAAGCACGGGCGAAGCTGGACTTCTCCACGGTCGAGACGATCTGCGTCGATGACAAGTCCTACCGACGCGGCCACAACTACCTCAGCTTCTTCATGGATTTGGATTTGCGGCGGGTGATGTTCGGCACGGAAGGGCGGAATGCGGCCACCCTGGGCGCCTTCGTGGAGGACCTGAAGGCGCATGGGGGAAAGGCCGAGCAGATCCAGGACGTGTGTTGCGACATGTCCCCGGCGTTCATTGCAGGCATCCAGGAACACCTGCCCAAGGCCGAGATCACCCTCGATCGCTTTCACCTGATGAAGTTGATGAATGACGCCCTGGACGCCGTGCGGCGCTCGGAGTCGCCCGCCACGCCTGGCCTCAAGAAGACCCGCTACCACTGGCTGAGAAACCCCGGCGATCTAACGAAATCCCAGAAGGCCCGCCTAAAGGAGCTGAAGGCGATGAACCTCCAGACCGTGGAGCCCTACCAGATGAAGCTCCTCCTGCAGGATTTCTTTGAACAACCCAATCGCCGAGCCGGAGCCATGTTCCTCAACGACTGGTGCGCCATGGCCCGTTCCAGTGGCATAGGGCCTTTGGTGAAGCTGGCCGGGACGTTCCAATCCCATCGCAGGGGCATCCTCAACTGGTGGCGCAGCCAGATCAGCAACGGCCTCATCGAAGGCATCAACAGCCTCATCCAGGCCGCCATCGCCAAAGCCCGAGGCTACCGCAACCCCCACAACCTCATCTCCATCGCCTACCTCATTGCCGGCAAACTCGACTTCAATAACGTCCCCACCCGGGCACCACTACCCACATGAAATAGCGAAGAACCGAAATTGGCTTGGGCGAACAGGTCGTTGGCGAACTGGTAGCCAAACTCGCACTCGTAGGTGGTGGTCTCCTCGGGCTTGATGGTGAGCACAAAGTTGTTGGACCGGAGGTTGTCGTCGATGTTCTGGATGGTCGGGGCACGGAAGGCCTTGGCGGCCAGCAGCTTGGTGTGGAATCGGCCAAGGGTGAGCGTCCAGGCGCCCCGGGGCACGAAGGAGGCCTTGCCCAGTCCAGGATCCTCGTAGCGGGCGCCAAGCGCGAACAGCCCCGCGGAGGTGCGGAGCACTCCCTGAAGGAAGAGAGCCTTGTTGGTGTAGGTGAGGGACCTCTGCCCATTGCTCAGCTTCAGAAAATCCGGGCTATCGTTGGTGTCCTTGGCCTCGTCCTGGTAATACTCGCCGCCCCCCTGGATGTTGATAGCCGCGTCGGGACTCCACTCCAGGGTTAGGCCGCCCAGTCTGCGGTACACGTGCCGATGGGGAATTCCCGCGGGCTTGTCGCGGTACTGCCAGGGGAAATCATCCTTGTAGGAGAGGCGGGGAATCACCTTGAGATCCTTGCCGAGGAGCCAGTCATAGCGAAGCTCCGCACCCAGCGTGGTGGTCTCCAGCATGGGATAGTCCGGCGTGCCTGCGCGATCCATATCGGTGTAGCGAACCCGGTTCCGCACCACCCGCGCCGACAACCCCGCCCACTCCAGACCCGCATTGAACATCAGGCCGTCCATGCTGCTGTTGCGACCCCCAAGGTCCGTATGGAACTCGATCGGCCCCTGCGTTTCTTCGCTGTAGGCGTAAGCGGCACGCCGGAGGGTGGAGGCGCTGGTGCGATTCCCCAGACCTCCGCTGACGGCAAAGGACCAGACCAGATCGCCTTCGGCCCCACCGTAGGCCGCGCTGGCCGTGCGTCGCAGAAAGCCACCCTCGGAGGCGCCGAAGGAGAAACCCGCGGAAACGCCTTGGAGGTCATAGCCCTTCCGGGTGATGACGTTGATGACCGCCAGTTCGGCGAAGCCCCCATATAGGGCCGAGCCGGGGCCCCGGATGATCTCGATGCGCTGGACCTGATCCAGCAGGAACCGGTTGTCCAGCGTCAGGGTGCCGTAGCGGCGCTCGTTCATCTCCACGCCATCGATGAGCAGCAGGCATTTCCCGTCCAGGGCGGACAGGCCCCGGACCGTGAGGGCGGTGGCGTTCTGGCCCGCGTAGGTCGCCTGGAACCCCGGCACGAACTGCAGGAATTCCAGGAGATCCCGTGCGGTGGACTGCAGGATCTCCTCCCGGGTGACCACCGTGACGATGCCGGGGGTTTCCCGGATGCCCAGCCGCGTGCGCGAGGCCACGATCACGGGGGTGTTCATCACGGCGAGGATTTCTTCGATCCCTCGCGGCGGCTCCGGTACCCGGTCCTCCGCCAGAAGAGGCATGGCCAGGAGGAGGACCAGCATGAGGGGAGAACGATGGAGATACGGTCGCTCCCTCATGCCCACTCCCAGATCGTTTGCCTTCCTATCGGCTGGCGGAGGCGGCCTCATAAAAAACCGAGGTCCGGGAGGTGGAGCCTCAGGCCTGGGCGACCTTCCTGCGCCTGAACCACCACCCCAGCCCGATCCCAAAGAGGATGAAGGCCAGCCCAGTCAGGCGACCCGTGGAGAGCCAGGAGAGGCCGAACCAGACACCGCGATCCAGGTCGCCCCGCCAGTTCTCCAAAAAGATGCGCCCCAAGCCTTCCAAAACGAAGAAGACCGCCGCGATCTGCCCGGCGAACAGGCGCTTCCGGCGCAGGAGCACCAGGCCACCCACGATGGCCAGCTCCAGCAGGAAGGTGTAGATCTGCACGGGATGCAGGGCCTGCAGAAGGGGCGTGCCCGAAAGCAAATGGGCCTCGGGGCTGGTGAAGGTGACGGCCCAGGGGGCGTGGCATTCGGTGCCATAGCAGCACCCTGCGGAAAAGCAGCCCAGGCGCCCGATGGCCTGGCCTAGGGCCACGGCGGGGGCCAGGGCGTCCATGGTGGCGGCCAGGGGCAGCTTGAGCTTGCGCATGCGCCAGAAAAAGGTGGCTGTGCCCAGGATGATGCCGCCGTGCACCGCGCCCCCCGCCCGCAGGGTGGCAAAATCGAAGACCTGGGCCAGGCTGGCGCCATTGATGAGATCCACGATGATCATCAGCAGCTTCGAACCCAGGATGCCCCCGATGAGCACCGAGACGCCGAGGTCCGAAATGCCTTCGGAAGCTAGGCCGTCCTGCTTTCCCAGACGTATGGCCAGCCACAGAGCGGCAAAGAAGCCCAGGGTCAGCAGCAGCCCGTAGGTGCCGACCTCGAAGGAGCCGATGCGGAAGAGAATGGGGTGCATATTGCTCCCAGAAGAATGCGCAGCCGCGGATCGGCCAGCCTCGCCCTCGATTGTCACCGGTCGCCGCCTCCGGCGATAGCGGAGCCGAGTATCACAATTTCATTTCGAAATGAGCTGGTTGCCTAATTTTTCATAGAAACTATATTTCCCTCACGCCATCCGGCCATAACTCCCTCAGGAGATCCATGGACAGAAAGGATGTGCAGAAATGCTTCGCCCTGCCCTTCCCGCCTGCGGGAATGGGCGAATTTCTGTTCAAGGAGGCCCCATGAACCGATCCCAGTTCCTCGCCGGTATCTTCGCCTTTGGACTCACGGCCCAGGTGCCAGCCCCGGCGCCCCAACCCACCCAGCAGACCGCGATTCTCGGGATGCTGGACGACTATTTCGCTGCTGTGAATGCTCGGGACCCGAGTCGATTCCTCCGATTCTTCGTGGAAACCGAAGACCTGACGGTGATCGAGGACAAGGACCAGCGGCTATCCAGGAAGGCCTTCGTGGAATTTCTGGATGGATTCTTCAAAGACGTGACAGAGGTTCGCGCCACCTGGGAGAAGCGCGAGGTGTTCCTCCTGACCCCCGGCGCGGCCACCGTGGTGGGCACCTTCAGGGTCGCGGCCAAGGACACCAAGGGTGCGCCCATGGCCTTCCGAAACGCCTTCACCTTCGTGCTGGTGAAGCGCGACGGGCGGTGGCTCGTAAAGCATGTGCACGAATCCTCCCTCGACCCGATTGAAGCGTCCCCCGCTCCTGCGAAATGAACACCCGCATCCTCGTCCCCGCAGGACTTCTCGCGGCGCTCGCCTTCACCGGATGCGCCAAGAAGGACGTACCCCTCACCGATGCCCAAAAGGCGACGATCCGCCAGGAGGTGATCCAGACTATGCAGGCCATGATCGCCGCAGAAGAGCGCCTCGATGCCAACTGTGTTTGGGCTTTCCACGCGGATGTCCCGGGCTACCTGTGGGCCGATTTTGATGGCAGGCTCTACGACTATTCCGGCACCCGGAAATCCTGGGCGGAGTACTACGCCGACTGCACGCGGTTGAAGTTCACAACCCGGAGGCAAGAGGTGATGGTCCTCGGCCCCGACGCCGCCTATTACCTCTGGCACGGCTCCGCCGAGGTCACGCAAAAGAGCGGCGTTTCCTCCAAGGTCGCCCCCTGGACCGCCCGCTATCTCTGGCGGCGCATCGACGGTGCCTGGAAGATCGTCGGCGGCCAGGAGTCCTATGAGCCACCCCAGGCAGGGGCGCCGTCTGAGCCAAAGGGCACGTGAGTGCGTTCCGCATCCGCAGCATCCACCGGATCTTTCGGAGCGTTGAATGCCTAGGAGTTTAAAAAGACGCTTCGCGATTTCCTCTCCCACAAGTGCACAGGTCCCGCCGCCCAGTGCCCCTGGGCTTTCCCGAGGAGATCTCATGAATACGCGCCGCATCCTCACCAGCCTTATCACCTTCACCATCCTCACCGTGCCGCTGGCCGCCCAGACAGCGCCACGCGCCCCCGAGATCCAGAAGCTAGAGGCCTTCGTCGGCACCTGGACCACGGAAGGAAAGGTCGAAGCCTCTCCCATGGGCCCCGCCGGAACCTGGAAGGGAACCCTGAAAGGAGAATGGGCACCGGGCGGCTTCGCAGTGATCCGCTACGACGACCAGAAGGATGGATCGGGAGCCGCCCAGCGGGCGATCCTCATTTTCCATTTCGACGCCAAGACCAAGACTCAACGCGCCTTCATGGTGGGCAGCGATGGCACCAGCGACACTGGGAAGCTCAGCTTTGGAGCGGACTCCATGACCTGGGACTGGGAGCTTTCCGCGGTCAAAGGGAAACGCATCACCCTCCGCGGCACGCTCAAGCCCCTCTCCGGCGAGGTCCGGGAATACGAGGAGGCCTACAGCGAGGACGGCAAGACCTGGAAGATCTACTCCCGCGCCAGGGATACGCGGAAGAAGTAGGCAGGCTTCGCCAGCCTTCACGAAGGAGCAACCCATGGGTGCAAGATGGCTTTGCGGTCGCGCGATGGTTCTCACCTTGCTGCTGGCATGGTTCGGAGCACCGGTCGCGGCTCAACAGCCGCCTGAACCCCAGGGCAGCTTTGTCACCGTCAACGGGCATCAGCTCTGGTACCGGATCGTGGGGAAGGGTCAGCCACTCCTAGTCATCCCGGGCGGTCCAGGGACTTCGCACACCTATCTGTATCCAGGTCTCGAACGACTCGCCGACGCTTTCCAGGTGATCTTCTTTGATGCTTACGGCCGCGGGAAATCCGCTCGGGCCAAGACTCCTAGCGAATACAGCTTCGATCGCGATATCGAGGAAATTGAAGGCCTGAGGAAGGCTCTCAACCTTGGCAAGATCGCCGTGTACGGGCAGTCGTACGGCGGTGTCGTGGCCCAGGCATACGCCCTTCGGTACCCCCAAGCCTTGAACAAGCTCATTCTGGCGAACACCCTCCATGGCGCCGAGATGTGGCAGAAGGGCAACGACAACTGGAACCGCGAGATCCAGAATCAGTTCCCGGAAATCTGGTCGGAGCTGCAGCTGCTTCGCGCAAAGGGAATGCTGACGAAGGATCCGGAGTATCTCAAGGCCCTGGATCGTGTGCCGTGGACCCTCCTGTATTTCTTCAGTCCGGCGCATTCCGAGGTTCCCTTCGAGTTGAACTTCGAGGTCTACAACCGCATCGCCGGTCCGGATGCCGACGTCATGCTCGGGGGCGACCTGGCTTCCGTGGATTTCCGGAGAAAGCTGCGCGACATCCAGATCCCGACGCTCGTGCTGGCCGGTCGCTTCGACCGAATGGCCCTTCCCCGCTACTCGGTGCAGTACCGAACGCTGATGCCCCAGGCCGAATTCGTGATGTTCGAACAATCCGGCCACTTTCCCTTCATTGAAGAACCCGAACGCCATGATTCCGTGGTGCGGGCCTTTCTCGGCAAGTGACGGCTCCAGGTTCTCGTTCTAGACAACCATGCATTCTCGATCCTTCGGATGACGCCATGAAACACCCCACAAGGAATATCTTCCGTTCGATCTTCACTGTCCTTGGAATCGTTTTCTCGCTGAGAGTTCCCCTCTACGGCCAAGCCATGTCCACGCCCAAGCTGAATCTCTCCCTCCAGCCGGAGCGGCTCACCATCTGCCGACTGGCGCCAGATGCCGCCCTCCCCGAATGGGCCTCTGGCCATGCGGCCTTCCTGTCCATCACCCGAACCCGAGACGAGCTTTCCATCGTCTGCGAAGCGAGGCGCGTGCCCGCTACCGTCAAGCAGGAAGGGGGCTGGCGCATGTTCAAAGTGGCTGGGCCGCTGGATTTCGCCCTCATCGGCATCCTCGCTTCGCTGACGGATCCCCTCGCCAAGGCGGGCATCAGCATCATGGCCATCTCTACCTTCGATACGGATTACCTGATGGTCAAGGAAGCGAAGTTGGAGGAGACCATCAAGGTGCTTAAGGCCGCCGGCCACGCCATCAAGGTCGAATAGCGGCCTGCTTCCCATCGAGATTTCCTTTGGAGGAAATTCTCCATGCACAAGGCCACCGACAAGGGAGAGAAGCTCGACAAGCTCCACCGTTTCACCGATGTCTGGGTCAAGCGTGATGGCCGATGGCAGTGCGTTTCAGCCCATGGCAGCACGATTTTGAAACCGTAGATGATGCACGTTTCCCATCGGTAGTTTGCGAAGGAACTTTCATGAACCTCCACCTGCGCTTCCTTTTCGCCCTCGTCGCAGCCCTATCGCCCCTCCTGGCCCAGACTTCCCCCACGGCCTTCACGACCAAGCTGCCCGTCCTTCCCGGTGCCCGCGTAACCGTGCTGGTGGACAACCTGGCGGGGGGCGGCGCCCTCCTCGGCGAGTGGGGCGCGGCCTTTCTCGTGGAAACGGGTGGGCACCGGATCCTCTTCGATACGGGAGGCGGGCGGGTCATCCTGGGTAACGCCAAGGCCTTGGAGGTGAAGTTCCGGCCCCTGGAGGCCATCGTGCTCAGCCACGGCCACGAGGATCACACGGGGGGACTCGATAAGGTCCTCGCCCTCAGCGGACCCGTCCCCCTCTTCGTCCACCCGGCGGCCTTGGCGACACACTACTGGAAGGAGAATTCCGGGATCGAACCGTACAGCATGCCCGTAACCCGGGCGCAACTGGCCCACCAAGGCGCCACGATCATCGAGACGAAGGAGCCCACCGCCGTCTGTCCCGGAATCATGGTCACGGGAGCGATCCCGCGGAACAGCACCTTCGAGAACACCGGCCTAGGAGCCTTTGCCTTCCTGGATCCGGAGGGGAAGACGCCAGATCAGATCCTGGATGACCAGGCCCTCTGTTTTCGGGTTCCCGAAGGTGTGGTCGTCGTTCTGGGCTGCGGCCATGCGGGCGTGGTCAACACCCTGGAACACGTCTGCCGACTGCTGGGGGAATCCAGCGTCTATGCGGTCATCGGGGGAACCCACCTCCTGAAGGCCTCCCCGGAACGGATTGCTCGGACCCTTGCGGCCTTTCGGCGCTTTCGCGTGCAGAAGATCCTGCTCTCCCACTGCACGGGCCAGGAGGCCCAGGCCGCCTTCCGCACCGCATTTCCCGGCCGCTGTGTTTGGCCCGCCAGCGGCACGCGCGTAGACTTCGGGAAAAACACCCCCTGAACACCTCTTCCCCAGCAGCCTTCCGTTCTTCTTGCCCATCCGGGAGTTCCCATGATCCGCATCCCTATCCTCGCCGTCGGTCTTGCGTTCGCCCTTGCCGCACACGCCGCCCCGCCCACTCCCGCCGAGGTGCGGCAGCGCCTCAAGGGCTTCGACGCCGTCATGGAGAAGGCCCTCAAGGACTGGAATGCGCCCGGGGTGGGTGTAGCCATCGTCGTGGGCGACCAGGTGATTCTCTCGAAGGGGTACGGCTACCGCGACGTGGAGAAGAAGCTGCCTTTCACGCCCGAAACCCGCTGCCAGATCGCCTCCAACACCAAGCTCTTCACGGCTGTGGCCGCGGGTCTGCTGGTGGAAGAAGGGAAGCTCACCTGGGACCAGCCCGTGCGGGACTCGGTGCCGGCGATCCGCTTCCACAATGACGCCCTCAACGCCCAGGTCACCCTGCGGGACATGCTGGGCCACCGCACGGGCGTCACCCGTCACGACACCATCTGGTACAAGGGCGACTTCACCCGAAAGGAACTCTTCGACCGCCTTCGCCTGCTGGAGCCCAAGGAGCCCCTGCGTCAGACCTTCCTCTACAACAACCTGATGTACGCCGGCGCAGGCTACCTCATCGAACTTCAGAGCGGCCAGAGCTGGGAGGCCTTCGTCCAGAAGCGGATGCTGGATCCCCTGGGCATGGCCTCCACCACCTTCTCCATCGCCGAGGCGCAGAAGCGCGGCGAGATGGGCGTGCCCTTCACGGAGCGCCGGGACAGCGACGCCCTCTACCGGCTGCCCTACTACGAGGACATCGCTGGCGTGGCTCCCTGCGGCGCCATGGTCTCCAACCTCCAGGACATGAGCCGATGGCTCATCACCCTCATGAACGACGGGAAGCTGGAAGGCAAGCAGGTGCTGCCGCCCCGAGTGCTGAAGGCCACCCTGGAGCCCGCCATCGCCCTGCCCAACAGCGGCGGCGAATCCCGGGGCTGGTGGGAGATCCTGAACCAGGCCTATGGCATGGGGCGCCAGACGGCCTCGTACCGCGGCCACCTCATGACCCAGCACGGCGGCGACCTCCCCGGCTTCCACTCCCAGGTGGCCTACCTTCCCCAGGACAAGATCGGCGTGGTGGTTCTCGTCATCGGGGATCACTGTGCCCCCCTCTACAACACCATCAGCTACCAGGTCTTCGAGCGACTCCTGGGCCTGAGTCCGACGCCCTGGAGCGAGCGTCGGCTGGCCATCTACCAGAAGGGCAAGGAGGCGGGTAAGGTGGCCCGGGGCAAGGCCGGGGCGGGACAGGTGGCGAACGCCAAGCCCTCCCATCCCCTGGAGGACTACGCGGGCACCTTCGACCATCCCGCCTACGGCCCCTTGAAGATCGCCCTCAAGGAAGGCCAGCTCCACTTCGATTTCCACAAGATCCGCATGCCCATGACCCACTTCCACTACGACCGCTTCGACACGGCCGACGACGAGCAGGACGGTAAGTTCTCCGTGAACTTCCTCACCAGCCCCCAGGGCGACATCGACCGTGCCGTCATGTCCCTGGATGAGGCGGAAGCCACCTTCTTGCGGGTACCGGAAACCCTCGAACCCGCCCTGCTCCAGCGTCTGGCCGGCACCTACGAGACGCCCACCGGAGGCCGCTTCCAGGTGGTACTCAAGGCGGACGGATTGCTCTGGTTGGCCTTCCCTGGCGCTCCCGAGCAGCGCCTGCTGCCCTCCCGCGGGCTCAAGTTCCGGGTGCAAGAGTTCTCGGACCAGGTCTTCGAGTTCGTCCTGGAGAAGGACGTCGTGAAGGCCCTGAAACAGATCGACCCTTCGGGTGAATTCGTGATGCCGAGGAGGTAGACCCAGGAACGTCGGCCCCGCTGCCCTCCCGGCGGGGCCGCCACCTGTTCCATACTGGATCCCCGGAGGCGCTCATGTCCCAGATCACGATCACGGCCCAGGAACTGGCGGTTCGCCTGGGCGGCGCCCTGCAGAACTGCCCGTCGGAGCGCATCCTCACCGAGGTGAGGCCCCTGGACGAGGCGGGCCCTGGTTCCGTCAGCTTTCTGGCTAATCCCAAGTACCACGCCCAGGCCCTCCAGAGTGGCGCGGGGCTCATCCTGGCGGACCCCAAGACCGATCTGGGGGATCGCCCCCGGCTGATCATGGAGCACCCCTACTGGGGCTTCGCCCAGACCATCGGCTGGTTGCATCCCGAACCCGAACCCGCCTGGTGCGAGGCCCCCATCCATCCCAGCACCAGGCTCGGCGAGGGCTGCCGCGTTGCGCCCGGTGTCACCCTTGGTGCCAACACGGTGATCGGCGCCCGCTGCGTGCTGCACCCCGGCGTGCATATCGGCGACGACTGCGTGATCGGGGACGACTGCGAGTTCTTCAGCGGGGTGGTGCTCTACCGCCGCACCCAGATCGGTGCCCGGGTTCGGATCCACGCCAACTCCGTACTGGGCAGCGATGGCTACGGCTACGTGCTGGTGAACGGCCGCCACGAGAAGGTGCCCCAGGTGGGCTACGTGGATGTGGCCGACGACGTGGAGATCGGTGCCTGCGTCACCATCGACCGGGGCGCCCTGGGCGCCACCCGGGTGAGTCGGGGCACCAAGATAGACAATCTCTGTCAGATCGCCCACAACGTACGGATCGGCGAGCACTGCCTGATCATCAGCCAGACCGGCATCTCCGGCTCCACCACCCTGGGCGACTACGTGACCATGGCCGGGAAAGTAGGCACCTCCGGCCACATCCACATCGGCTCCCGCAGCATCGTGGCGGGCAACAGCATGGTGGCCAAGGATCTCCCCGAGGGCAGCTTCGTCAGCGGCTACCTGGCCCGCCCCCACCGCCAGTGGATGGAGAGCCAGGCCGCCCTCAACCGTCTGCCCGCCCTGATGAAGAAGCTCGCCAAGAAGGAAGGCTGAGCCTTCAGTTCCCCCCTGGCCCGCCCCAGCCGCCGGCAAATCCCAGGCTGAGGCGGATCCGAGGTCGCGGAGTTCTCAGGGCCGACACTGAGCCCCTTTTCGAAAATTCCATTTACAATAGTCGAACGGTCGTTCTACAGCAACAAAACCACCCCAGGCCCCTACCCCAAGAAACAGGCCTCGAGTTTTTCATTGTATTTATTAATAAAAACAGAACACGAACTAGATCAAGAGGCCATTTGGAGGCTAGCGATCCTCCCTTGACCCGGATTCATTTCTCGGGAAAAATTTAGATCGTTCGTTTGATCAACGAGGCCCGACGCCCTCGTATACCTTGACACCTGATCTACCGGGAGCCTCCGATGACCCGCCTCGCTCCGTGCATGGGTTCACCCATCCATGTGGAAGCCCGTTCATCGGCACTCCCCGGCAATCGAGCGACGGGCTGTGGGATTGGGACGCAAGGCCCTGCCAGCTACGGAGCACCGGGGCCATGGGTGGCCCGGATCGGGGACCTGTTCACGGCCTTCAATCTTCGGGGTGGGCGTCACCGGAGACGATTTCGGGGAACGAACAATAGGCGCCGTCTAGGCGTGCCTGCGGCTTAGTATTTGGATCTTGCTTTCCATACGAGGTGAAACATGCGAATCAGACAAATCGCCCATTGGTCATTGGCCGCAGGCTGTCTGGGGATTGTCGGTGGGGCCCTGGGCTGCAAGACCGCGCCTCCGCCCCCGGGCACACCCGAGGTGGCCTACCAGACCATCGCCGCGGAGCGGGCGGTCCTGACCACCGAACTGCCCGGACGAACCTCGCCCTTTCTCGTCGCTGAGATCCGGCCCCAGGTGAACGGCCTCATTCAGAAGCGCCTCTTCCTCGAAGGTTCGGACGTGAAGGAAGGCGATGTCCTGTACCAGATCGATCCCGCTCCCTACCAGGCGGCCCTGGACCAGGCCAGCGCCGCCCTGGCCGCCGCGGAATCCACCCTTCCCCCGGCGCGCTCCCGGGCCGAACGCATGAAGAAGCTGGTGGCCATCAATGCCGTGGGCCAGCAGGATGCCGATGAGGCGGAAGCCGCCTTCCAGAGGGCCGCCGCCAGCGTGGCCTCGGCCAAGGCCGCCGCGGAAAGCGCCCGCATCAATCTCGCCAACACGCCCATCAAGGCGCCCATTTCGGGCCGCACAGGCATGTCCAGCGTCACCGTTGGCGCCCTAGTGACGGCCTACCAGCCGCTTTCCCTGGCCACCGTGCAGAAACTCGACCCCATCTATGTGGATGTCACCCAGTCCAGTTCCGACCTGCTCCGGTTGCAGAAAAGGCTGGAGGGTGGACGGCTCAAGAGCGGCGGCGAGAGCGCCCGAAAGGCGAAACTGTTCCTGGAGGATGGTTCGATCTACCCGCTGGAGGGCCGGTTGCAGTTCCGGGATGTGACCGTGGATCCCGCCACGGGGGCCGTCACCCTGCGCATGGTCTTCCCCAATCCCAAGCACGTGCTCCTGCCCGGCATGTTCGTGCGGGCCGTGGTGGAGGATGGGGTCGACGAGCAGGCCATCCTGGTCATGCAGCAGGGCGTCACCCGCGATGCCAAGGGCAACGCCACCGCCCTGGTGCTCGACGCGGCGAACAAGGTTGAGCTGAGGATGCTGACGCTGGATCGAGCCATCGCCGACAAGTGGGTGGTGACCGGCGGTCTGGCCGTTGGGGACCGGGTCATCGTGGAGGGTCTTCAGAAGATCCGTCCCGGCGTTGCCGTCAAGGCGGTTCCCTTCGCCAGCAAGCCCGTGGAGCCCCCTCAGCCCTCGGCTCCGAAGAAGTAAGGGGGAACCATGTCGCGCTTCTTCCTCGACCGCCCCGTCTTCGCCTGGGTCATCGCCATCGCGATGATGCTGCTGGGGGCCATGGCCATCTATCAGCTTCCCGTCAGCCAGTACCCGCCCATCGCCCCGCCCTCCATCAGCATCACGGCCAACTATCCCGGCGCTTCCGCCAAGACCGTGGAAGACAGCGTCATCCAGATGATCGAACAGAAGATGACGGGTCTGGACAAGATGCTCTACATGTACTCCACGGCGGATTCGTCGGGCAGTGCGAACGTCACGCTGACCTTCGCGCCCGGCACCGACCCCGACATGGCCTGGTCCAAGGTGCAGAACAAGCTGCAGCTGGCCATCCCCTCCCTGCCCACCGTGGTGCAGACCATGGGCGTGTCCGTCAGCAAGTCCACCCGCAACTTCCTGATCATCGTGGCCCTCACCACCGAAGACGGCAGCATGAGCTACGCCGATCTCAACGACTACGCGATGTCCAAGGTCGAGTCCGTCCTGGCCCGGGTGAAGGGCGTGGGCGAAGTGCAGATCTTCGGCACGGGCTATTCCATGCGCGTGTGGTTCGATCCCGACCGGCTCACCAAGTACGGGATGACCTCCGAGGATGTGGTGGCCGCCGTGCGCGCCTACAACGTGGAAGTCTCCGCCGGACAGCTGGGCGGCGCTCCCGCCGTGCCTGGGCAGCGCCTCAACGCCTCCATCATCGTGCAGTCCATGCTGGTGACACCCCAGGAGTTTGCGAACATCCCCCTGCGCACCAATCCCGATGGCTCGGTGGTGCGCGTCAAGGACATCGGCCGCACGGAGCTGGCCTCCGAAGCCCCGGACATGAAGTTCTTCTACAACGGTAAGCCCGCAGGCGGCATCGCCATTCGCCAGGAGGCCGGGGCCAACGCCCTGGAAACCGCCGATGGCGTGAAGGCCAAGATGAAGGAGCTTTCCCAGTTCTTCCCGGCGGGCATGAAGGTGGTCTACCCCTACGACACCACACCCTTCGTGAAGGTGGCCATCGACGAGGTGGTCAAGACCCTCTTCGAGGCGGTGATCCTGGTCTTCCTGGTGATGTATCTCTTCATGGGCAATCTGCGGGCGACGCTCATTCCGACCATCGCCGTGCCCGTGGTGATCCTGGGCACCTTCGGTGTGCTGGCGGCCTTCGGCTACTCCATCAACATGCTGACGATGTTCGCCATGGTGCTCGCCATCGGCCTCTTGGTGGATGACGCCATCGTCGTGGTGGAAAACGTGGAACGGGTGATGACCGAGGAGGGGCTTTCGCCCTGGGAGGCCACCCGCAAATCCATGGAGGAGATCCAGAGCGCCCTCATCGGCATCGGCCTCACCCTTTCGGCCGTGTTCGGGCCCATGATCTTCTTCCCGGGTTCCACGGGCGTCATCTATCGCCAGTTCTCGGTGACCGTCATCGCGTCCATGCTGCTTTCCGTGGTGGTGGCCCTGGTGCTCACCCCAGTGCTCTGCGCCACGCTGCTCCAACCCGTGGCAAAGGGGCACGAGGCCGCCGAGACCGGCTTCCGCCTGCTGAGGCCCTTCTTCCTGTGGTTTGATCGCCTCTTCTATCGGGTGCGCGATCTGTACATGAAGTACGTGGGCGTCATTCTCGGCCGAAAGGCGCGCTTCGGCGTCATCTTCGCCGGACTGGTGGTCGCCATGGGTTTCCTCTACCTGCGCATGCCCACGGGCTACCTGCCCGATGAGGACCAGGGCATCCTCATGACCATGGTCCAGCTGCCCGTGGGCTCCACCCTGGAGCAGACCGAGGCCGTCTTCGCGCAGGTCCAGCGCCACTTCCTGGAGGACCAGAAGGACGCCGTGGAATCCATCATGGGCGGCGCCGGAATGGGCTTTGCAGGGCGCGGCCAGAACCAGGCCATGGTGTTCGTCAAACTCAAGGACTGGAACCTGCGCAACCGCCCCGGGCTCAAGGCCAAGGCCGTGGCAGGGCGGGCCATGCAGGCCTTCGCCGGCATCAAGGGCGCCGTCATCTTCTGCTTCCCGCCCCCCGCCGTGACGGAGCTGGGCAACGCCACCGGCTTCGACTTCATGCTCCAGGACCGGGGCGATCTAGGTCATGTAAAGCTGAGCGAGATCCAGGGCCAGCTGCTCGGCATGGCCTCCAAGGATCCGCGCCTGGCGCGGGTGAGGCCCAACGGCATGGCGGACGTACCCCAGTACAAGGTGGATATCGACTGGGGGAAGGCCGGGGCCCTGGGCGTTCCCCTCAGCTCCGTGCAGAGCTACCTCTCCGCCTCCTTCGGGAGCCAGTACATCAACAACTTCGTCCAGGGCGGTCGCGTCAAGCGCGTGTATGCCCAGGCCGATGCGGCCTTCCGCATGGCCCCCGAAGACCTCAACCGCATCCATGTGCGCAACAACAAGGGCGGGCTGGTGCCTCTTTCCGCCATCGCCACGGGGCGCTGGATCTACGGTTCGCCGCGCCTGGAGCGCTACAACGGCTTCCCCTCCCTGAACATCCAGGGCGAGCCCGGTCCCGGATACAGTTCCGGCGATGCCATGAACGCCATGGAGGAAATCGTCAAGAAGCTGCCCCAGGGCACGGCCTCGGAGTGGACCGGCCTCTCCTACCAGCAGCGCATGTCCGAATCCCAGGCCGGGCTGCTCTACGCGGTCTCGATCCTGGTGATCTTCCTGGTGCTGGCGGCCCTCTATGAAAGCTGGACCGTGCCCATCACGATCCTGCTGGCCCTGCCCCTGGGTGTGATCGGAGGCGTCGTCGCCTCATCCACGCGGGGCATGGCGAACGATGTGTATTTCCAGATCGGCCTGCTCACCGTGCTGGGGCTCACCACCAAGAACGCCATCCTCATCGTGCAGTTCGCCAAGGGTCACATGGAACAAGGAATGGATCTGCTCGAGGCCACCCGCGAGGCTGCGAAGCTCAGGCTGAGGCCCATCCTCATGACCTCCATCGCCTTCGGCTTCGGCGTGCTCCCCCTGGCCATCGCGTCGGGTGCCGGTGCCGGGGCCCAGATGGCCATCGGCACGAGCGTCCTGGGCGGCATGATCACGGCCACCTTCCTGGCCATCTTCTTTATTCCGCTGTTCTACGTGGTCGTCGTCCAGTTCTTTGGAAAAGACAAGACCGCCGGCAATCCCGCAAGCCCCAGCGCGCACGTGGAGGAATGACATGCAACCCAGGTCGCTTCTCCCCCTCGCCGTGCTCCTGCTCAGCGCCGGATGCACCCTGACACCGAAATACACTCGGCCTGCCCCGACCGTTCCCCAGGCCTGGCCGGTCAGCGATGAAAAGACGGGCGCGGAGATCACCGCCGCGGACACCCGCTGGCAGGACTACTTCACCCACCCGGGCCTGCGCTCCATCATCGAGCTGGCCCTCGCCAACAACCTGGATCTGCGGGTCGCCACCCTGAATGTGGAGAAGGCCCAGGCGCTGTATCGGATTCAGCGCTCGGAGCTGCTCCCCACGGTGGGGGTCATGGCCAACGGCCAGAAGACTCGCATTCCGGAAAAGGTGTCCAAGGACGGCACGGTCAGCTACACAGAGCAGTACAGCGTCCACGCGGGGATCATGAGCTGGGAGCTGGACTTCTTCGGCCGCCTCCGAAGCCTGAAGAGCCGCGCCCTGAACCAGTACCTGGCCACGGAACAGGCGCAAGATGCGGCCCGGATCGCCCTCGTGGCGGCGGTGGCCCAGAGCTGTTTCCTGACTGTGGCCGATGGCGAGAACCTGAGGCTGGCCCAGGCCACCCTTGATTCCCAGAAGGCCGTCTACGACCTGATCACCAAGAGCCGCGAGCTGGGCGTCGCCTCCGAACTGGAGCTGCGCCAGGCCCAGAGCCAGGTGGACGCGGCCCGCGCCGATGTGGCGCGGTTCCGCGGCCTCGTGGCCATGGACCGGAACGCCCTGGACCTGCTGGTGGGGACTCACGTGGCTCCGGATCTGCTCCCCGAGGGCCAGGATGCCGCCGGGGCGCTCAAGGATGTGTCTGCGGGGCTGCCTGCGGAGGTCCTCCTCCGCCGCCCGGATATCCGCCTGGCCGAATACCAGCTCAAAGGCGCCAACGCCAATATCGGTGCGGCCCGGGCCGCGTTCTTCCCCCGCATCAGCCTCACGGCGGGAATCGGCACCATGAGCCCCGATCTCTCGGGCCTCTTCGGGTCGGGAACCCGCACCTGGAGCTTCACGCCCCAGATTGTGGCGCCGCTCTTCGCGGGAGGTTCGCTCTGGTCGAACCTGAAGGTCGCCAAGATCGACCGGGAGATCGCCATCGCCCAGTACGAAAGGTCGATCCAGTCAGCCTTTCGTGAAGTCAGCGACGGTCTGGTCAAACGCACCGCCCTGGTGGAACAGCTCGACGCCCAGCGTTCCCTGGTGGAGGCCCTGAGTGTGAGCAATCGCCTCTCCGAGGCCCGCTACAAGGAGGGCCTGGACGGCTACCTGGGCGTGCTCGTGGCCCAGCGGTCCCTCTACGGGGCGCAGCAGGGCCTCGTGGCGACGCGACTCGCCTACCAGGCCAACCAGGTCACACTCTTCAAGGCCCTGGGCGGTCAGATGTAGGAATCGCCCCCCTTTTCAGGGTTGGGAATACAGAGAAACGCCGAGCCCCTGCAGACTGAATTCGGTCAGGAGCTCGGCACTTCGGAAGGCACTGAGACTGTGGCGGCCCCAGATGGCGCGGCTCACGCCCTCCAGCAGGCCCTGGCTTGTCACCTGGCTCATGATCAATTTTCCGTAGAAGACGATCTCCGACTCGCTCAGGTCCGGCCTCAAGACCTGGATGCAGGCCTTGGTGCGGTCCACCCAGGGCTGGAGCTGCTTCTGTAGCATCTCCAGGATCTCGGGCCGGGGATTTCGCATCTCGGAAAGGAACAGCCTGCGCCCCTGTTTCTTGCGCTCATCCCGACCCGGGTCCTCAGAACAGGCCTCGGCGTACAGGGCGTGGATCTGCTCGCGGAAAACGCGGATGGCATCCTGGCGATTGCGCGGGGCCGGGGCCTCCTCGGCCATTCCGGGGGCGAAGGCAGGGGAAGTCAAAAAGCGGAAGACCTCCAAGTACAGGCCCTCCTTGCCGCCAAAGTGGTGGCCGATGAGCGAGAGGGGGCGCCCGGCCTGCTGGGCGATTAGGCGGAGGCTGGTCCCGTCGTAGCCGTGTTCGGAAAAGCAGCGCAAGGCCGCTTCCAGAAGTTCGACGCGGGTGTCCTGGGGGCGTGTGTTCATGGGCATCCATGAGCATACCGCCCCCGGATGATAATCCCCACGCCACAAGCTGTGCATCAGGCACCACCGAACACTCGCCCAGGAGCCCCATGGCTGGATCTGCGGCCACTATGACCTCGCGAGCCGGGTCAGCCGAGTGGACGCAACCATCCCGAGCTTGAAGAAGACCCCCTGGCTCCAAAGGACTCGAGTGGGAAGCAAGGATGGAACAGGCGGTTGCCCAGCTTCCCAGGGCGGAAAACGGGAGATCTCCTGCATCCCCATTCATCACCGTTGATCACTGGTTCAAAAGATCTACAACCGGAGATGAACGGTGATGTATAGACAGGAGGACTGGGTTCTCCTGCCCTCACCCAAGGGCGTGCAGAGTCGAACCCATCGCCAGGGCCCGCAGGTCTGGAATCCGGCCTTCGACTGAGGGATTCAACGAGAGAACGCGCAGGTCGACGGCCTTGCCGGAGTCCTTCAGTTCGGCCTCCATTTCCGCCTGGACGGATTCCAGCGCGGCAGGATGCTCGGTCCAGATGCGCACGGACAGGGCCTGCGGGGTGCTCTGAAGGCCCACCCGCAGCTCTCCCAGGCTCGACAATTCCAGGGCCAGCAGCACGCGGTGCGGCGCCTCCGCCAAGGGCGCGGAGTCTTCGGGGGCATCCGCCTCGACCCAGAGCTGCAGCGGCTTGGCCCCCGCCCATGGGAGCGGGATCTCGAAGAAGGCGGTGCCTTCCTTGGCTTGCAGGGCATGGAAGGGGGCCTCTCGCGGGGAGATGCCCGGGTCCGAAAGGGCGCGCACACTGCCCTTGATCCAGGATTCCCATGCCTCGGGAACCTCCAGGGCGGGCCCACTGTGGGCCTGCACGGCGGCTTCGGTCCGAGCCGCTTCCGCCCGAGTCAGGAGGCGGGATTCAACGACTGGCGTGGCCTTGGCCGTGCGGGGTGCCTCGGCCTGGATTCGAGCCGGAACGACTTCCTCCGGCGCCCGGCGGGCCAGGAGGCCGCGAATCCAACCATCCAAGGCGCTGGCATGCTCCCGGGGGAGTTCGGTTCGCTGCAGCAGTCCCTGGAAGCGCACCATCACCTCCCCGCCCACCTCAAGCTGGGCGCGAGGCTCGACGCCCCCCTCCTTCGGAAGGATGGCGGCAGGCTCCTTCCCCAAGACAGCAGCCTCGAGTCGCGCCGCCAGGGTTTCCGGCGCGGCATCCGGGGCCCCGAGCATCTTTGCTAGGCTGGTTTGGATGTCCTTCGGCAGGGCTGCGATTTCCTTGGAGAGCAGGGGCAAAGAAGGGAGGACCTGCGGGGGTGCAGGCTCCGGGAGGCCGCCCAAGGCCCGGAGGAGTTGAAGGAGGGGCGCCAGCTCCGAAGTCGGTGGGGCCTGGGCCAGTCGGGCGGTGAGTGCCGCGGCCTCTCCCTGGAGCAAGGGCGCCAACAGGGCGGGCTGAGCGGGGGGGCGCGCCTCCAGGGTCTGCAGCTTGAGCCCTCCAGCCTCCGCCTCCACCCGCACCTTCATGCGGGTACCTTCGGGAAAGGGCAGCTCGCCCTGGGCGGTGACGATCTTGCCGCTCGGAAGCTCCAGGCGGGCGCCCTCAGCAGTCTGTTCCAGGAACAGCACGCTCATTTCCTGCCCCACGAGCCGGAACAGAGCCTCTACCTCCGCCGGTTGCAGCCCCGGCCGCAGAAGGAGGGTCTGCACGACGGCGGATAGATTGGGGAGGGGCGAACGGATTGGATCCATGATTGAAGTCTGTCCTTTCCTATTGTAGGCGCCGCCCCAGTCCGAAGCCCGTCAACGGCCAGCAAGCCAGAGCCCGGCTTCGCAGGGCTCTGGCACGGGGGGCTCCGGGGGTGTAGGCGCAAGCCGAAGGCCGCAGCCGGTCCCCCGGACACCATCAGATGCCGAAGTGCCGCTTCACGATCCCCGCCATGTCCTGCAGGGGTGCCACCTGATCCACGCAGCCCCGCTCGAAGGCGGCCTTGGGCATGCCGTAGACCACGCAGCTCTCCTCGGCCTCGGCCAGGGTGTGGGCGCCCTTGGCCTTGAGCGCCTGCATCCCCTTGGCACCATCACTGCCCATGCCCGTCAGGATCATGGCGAGCACCTGCCGGGAATACTCCTGGGCGATGCTGTTGAACAGCACATCCACCGAGGGCTTGTGCAGACTTTCGGCAGGCTCGGGATTCAATTCGATGATCCCCTGGGAACCCCGCTGGCGGTAGTTCAGGTGAATCCCGCCGGGGGCGATGTAGACCGTTCCAGGACGGGCGCTCTCGCCGTGCTCGGCCTCCTTGACCTCTACCTGACAGATGCTGTTGAGGCGCTCGGCGAAGGGCTTGGTGAAGCTGGCGGGCATGTGCTGGACGATGAGGCAGGGTACGGGCAGGCCCTTGGGCAGGGCAGGCAGCAGATCCTGCAGGGCCTTGGGCCCCCCGGTGGAGCAGCCGATGGTGAAGAGTTCGGCCATGCCGCCACCGATGACGCCCCCGGGCGCGGGTCGAACCGTGGTCGGCGCGGGTGCCGCGAGACCGGGCCGTCCCGGCGTGGCAGGCGGCGGCGTGGGCCGAGGCGTGGGCTTGCGGAAACGGGGACTCCGCGCCAGCTTGCGGACCTTTTCCTGGAGATCCTGCTGGATCTGCAGAATGCTGCCGGAAGCCAGGCTGGATTCCTTGGGGATGAAGTCCAGGGCCCCCAGCGCCAGGGCCTCCAGGGTGGCCTGGGCGCCCTCCTGGGTGAGGCTGGAGACCATGAGCACCGGCAGGGGGTGATCCTGCATGATCTTCTTGAGGCAGGCCAGGCCGTCCATCCGGGGCATCTCGACGTCCAGGGTCACGATATCGGGCTTGAGCTGGGGGATCTTCTCCAGGGCGTCCAGTCCGTCCCGTGCGGTGCCCACCACCTGGATATCCTCGGCGGCCACGAGCATGCGCTCGAGGGCCTTCCGCATGAAGGGGCTGTCATCAACAATCAGGACGCGAATGGGATCCATGGTCGGGGAGGCTCTCTCAATCCTGGAAGGCGAGTAGGACAAAGGCGACGGCGTGTTCGAGCTCATCGTCGATGCTGAAGGTGAGGCGCTCCAAATCAAAATCCGCATCCGGCTTGAAGACCTCGTGGAAGGCGGGCAGTTCCTCCAGCACCACGATCAGGGTTTCGTCGGCGGGGCCGTTGGGAATGCGGGTGCGCACCAGGAGATCGCAGAGATGGAGCAGATTGGGCAGGTAGGCCCCCTTCGGCGGAGCGTGGTGATCCCGAATGGCCTCGGCGAAGTCTTCGGGGAAGTTCCAGTTCTCGGCCACCATGGCGCCCACCTGGGCGTGGGTGATCCCCAGCAGCCGCTGTTCGGCGTCGACGATGAATTCCCCCGCCAGGAAGGCCTCAACGACGGGTGCGTATTCCTCCGAGAAGCTGTGATCCAGGGCGATCTTGCCGATATCGTGCAGGAGGCCCGCCAGGAAGGCGGTTTCCTCCAGGGCGCGGTTGCGCTGGAGGCGGCAGATGGCCTTGGCGGTGAGGGCCACGGCCACGGAGTGCTGCCACAGCAGGATGGAATTGAGGTGCTTCGAGTCCTTGAAGGTGCGGATGATGGCCGCCGTGCGCCCCAGATTGAGCACCGCATCGAAGCCCAGGCGCATGATCGCCGCCCGGAGATCGCTCACCCGGTTGTCACCGGAGAAAGCCACGGAATTGGCCAACCGCAGCATGGCGGCCGAGAGCGGAGGATCCTTGGAGAGGATGCCCAGGACCCGGTCCACCGTGCAGCGATCGTCTCCCACCGCCTGCCCCAGTGCCACCACGGTGGTCGGAAGGGTGGGGAGGTTGCGCACGCGCTGGCGGACGAGATCCGGGGTGATCATGTCAGAAGTCCGAGATGAGTGACTTGTCCCGATCCAGGGCCTCCAGGGCCTGATCCTTGTGGGACTCGAGGATCGCCTCGTCGATGTCGAGGATTTCCAGGGCCTCACGGGTGGCCTCGCCGAGGGATTCGGGCTGACCGAGACCGATCTTCTGGTCGAGGGCCAGCTGGTTGCCCAGGGCCACCAGCGCCACGAGCTTGCGGTGGTCCTCGTGGGCCTGGAGGGGGTCGTGGTGCCAGCGGGCGGCCTGTTCGATGCTGGTGGCGATGTTCCAGGAATGGAGCAGCGCCTCACCCACCATGGCGTGATCGAAGCCGAAGGTATCCAGCTCCATCCGTAGGCCGTCGAGCTGCTCGTTGTAGACGCTGCGCACCAAGGCGCCATAGCGGTCCGGGAACTTGATGGCCATGACGCTCTTGCCGATGTCGTGCATCAGGGCCGCCAGGAAGACCTCCTCGGTGCGGGGGAAGCGCAGGGCCCGACCATAGGCGCGACCCGCGAGGGCGCTCACCAGGGCGTGCTCCCACATCAGGCGCTCCTGGAGTCCCGAAGTACCCCGGCTGTAGAGATTTTTGGCGCTGGAGGCAATGACCACGCTCTTGATGGTGGAAAACCCCAGGGTCATGATGGCCTGGGTGAGGGTGGTTACCTCGCGCATCATGCCGAACATGGCGGAATTAGCGATCTTCAAGATCTGGGCCGTGAGCGCCTGATCGGTGCCGATGACCTTCTGCAGTTCGTCGGTGGAGGCGTCCGGGTCCGCGGCGATGCGCAGAACCTGGGCCGCCACCTGGGGCAGCGGCGGCAGGTCGCCGAGGTTCGCAATCAGTTCCTGGGGGGTAATGGGCATGCGTTGTTCCTCCGGGCCTTCAGCTGCGCTTGCGGTAGCCCATGGCCTTGCTGAAATGAAGCAACTCGAAACCGGTATTGAAACTGTGAATGGACTCGCTGTGTCCCACCAGCAGATATGACTTGGGATGGAGCTGTTCGTGGAAACCCTTGAGGACCTTGGTCTTCACCGTCTCGTCAAAGTAGATGAGGACATTGCGGCAAAAGATGACATCGAAGGCGCCCAGGGACTTGTAGCCCGGCCAATCCACCAGGTTGAAGTGCTTGAGGGTCACGAGCTGCTTGAGCTCCGCCTTGACCTCGAAGGCATCGGGACCACTCTGGTTGAAGTGGGCCTTCAATTGGACCGGCGTCAGGTTGCGCAGGGTATACGAGCCGTAGGCCCCCTCCCGGGCCAGGGAGAGCACCTTTTCACTGATATCCGTGGCGATGATTTCGGTAGTCATGCCCTTGAGCACCGTATCCCGCGCCTCCTGGCAGATCATGGCCAGGGTGTAGGGTTCCTCACCGGAGGAGCAGGCCGCGCTCCAGATGCGGAAACGGCTGGCGCCCCGCTCCTTGGCCAGCTTCACGGCCTCGGGCAGCACCATCTTCTGAAAGGCCTCGATCTGGGGAGGGTTGCGCCAGAAGCTCGTCTCGTTCGTGGTGATCTCCACGAAGAGCTGCTTCAGCTCCTCCCTGCCCTTGGCCCCCTGGAGCAGGTCCAGATAGTCCCGGTAGCCCTTCAGGCCCAGATCCCCCAGCCTTCGCTGGAGACGGTTCTCCAGGAAGTACTGCTTGGATTCATTGAAGAAGATCCCGGTCTGGGCGTAGATAAAGTCCCGCATGCCCAGGAATTCCTGGCTGGTCATGGGCTGGTTCGTGACGGGCAGGGCCATGGGTGCTTGTCCAAAAGGCGAATCGGCCGATTTCAGCACGGCATTAGAAGTGGTGTCACGGCTCTGGGATGCCACTCAAGTCAAAGAAGCCCTCTGGAATCATCATCGGAGATCCCCCCTCCAGGATCACCACCGCCAGGGCGAGGCCCGCGTCATGGGAAACGGTACCGTGCAGCCGCGTGATTTTCCTTGCGGCCAACTGATCGGCCAGGACGCCCTCCGCCCACAGTCGCCCATTGACATAGCGCAATTCCCGCCAGCCCCAGCCATCGAGCCCGACCCCCAGGGCCTTGCCGAAGGCTTCCCGCAGGGCCCACCGCCCCGCAAGGCGCTCCGGTAGCCGCTGCCGATTGCCCTTCAGCAGATAGGCGGCCTCCTCGGGATGGAGCATGCGATGGATGGCCTTCTCCCCGAAGCGCTCCAGCAGGTGGGCCCACCGGGCAGGGGGACAGAGATCACTGCCGAGCCCAAGAATCACGACAGCTCCAGCGCATACCAGTGGTCGCAGCCATGGTGCCCAGTGGCGCCCATGGGCCTGCACAGGGGTGAAAATCCAACCTTGGCGTAGAGGCGCATGGCCCGCTCCATGCCGGAAAGGGTTTCCAGATAGCAGGTGCGGTAGCCCAAGGCCCGCGCCTGATCCAGACAAAGGCGGATCATGCGTTCCCCGGCGCCCCGCCCCCGGGCCTCGGGCAGGAAGTACATTTTCCTCAGTTCACAGACGCCCTCTGGGCCGCCTTCAAGGTGTGCCACCCCGGCGCCCCCCAGGATCCGGCCTCCCGATTCCAGCACTAAGTAGGTCGAGCCTGGCCGAGCATAGGCCTCGCTCATGTGCTCCACCTCGGGGTCGTGGATGGCGAAACCCGGCCCATCGGCCCCGAATTCGGGCATGACGGCCCGGATGATGGCGGCCACGCTCGCGTCATCCGCGGGTCGAATGGGCCGAATCAGGTAGTCTTCTGCCATGGGTCAGCCTCTTGGGGAACTTCGATTGTACGCGGCCCTCCCCTTGTGACGGGAAACACTCCACATGTGACCCCATTCACACGGAGCGGAATCAATACTTCAGCGATCGGGCAGCCGCCCGCACCTTTTTTTTGGCGCGTGAAACTTCTACTTTCGAGGAGCGTGCGAATGGCTCAAGTGAAGGAAAGACCCAAACCCTTTCTGGTCTCCGACTACTGCAAAGGCTGCGGCCGTTGCGTGAGCGTCTGCGTGAAGGGCTGCATCGCCTTCGCCGATGAGATCAATCCCACCACCGGCGTGGTTCCGGTCGTACTGGATCTCGAAAAGTGCACGGGCTGCGGCCTTTGCATCGACGCCTGTCCCGAACCCTACGGCCTCCGGGCCCTGGAGGAAGGCCAGGACTACGAGCTGCAGGATCCGGCCAAGCTCTTCGGCGACAAGCTCACCGAGGCGCCCGTCCCCCAGACCATCCCCAACGAGACGGTGGCCCTGCCCCCCTGCCAGCCCCTGGTCATCAAGGGCAACTACGCCTCGGCCATCGGCGCCCTGCTGGCCGGCTGCCGCCACGTCTTCGGCTACCCCATCACGCCCTCCACGGAAGGCGCCGAGCTCATGGCCAAGCTGCTGCCCAAGCTCGACGGCGTGTTCCTTCAGGCCGTGTCTGAGGTCGCCGCGGTGAACCACATGTACGGCGCCGGCGGCGCGGGTCTGCCCACCATGACCTTCACCTCCAGCCCCGGCTTCAGCCTGATGCTCGAAGGCGTCAGCTACATGATCGGCGCCGAAGTGCCCGGTGTCTTCGTCAACGTGATGCGCGGCGGCCCCGGCCTGGGCAACATCGCCCCCGAACAGGCCGACGTCAAGCTGGCCTGCCACGGCCTTGGCCACGGCTACACCCACGCCATCAGCCTGATGCCCAGCACCCCCCAGGAAATGCTCGACCTCACCATCCTGGCCTTCGAGCTGAGCTTCAAGTACCGCAACCCCGTGATCATCCTCGCGGACGGCTACCTGGGCCAGATGACCGGCAAGGTGCAGCTCCCCACGGAGATGATCAAGCCCGGCATTCCCTCCTGGGCCGTCTACGGCGACCGCAATCACCGCCGGAACCTCATCTCCTCCATCCAGCTGATGGAAGCGGATCTCGAGAAGTTCAACAACTTCCTCCACGAGAAGTACAAGTCCATGGAAGTGGAGGCTCGCTCCGAGTCCTTCATGGCCGACGATGCCGAAGTGCTGCTGGTGGCCTGCAACACGCCTGCCCGCGCCGCCAAGGGCGCCGTGCAGAACCTGCGCGACATGGGCATCAAGGCCGGGCTCTTCCGCCCCATCACCATCTGGCCCTTCCCCAGCAAGCACCTCATGGCGCACCTGCCCCATGTGAAGCGCATCGTGACGGTGGAAGCCAACGTCAGTGGCCAGATCGAGAACGAACTCCGCCTGTCCATGAGTCTCGCCGGGGTCGAAAAACTGCCCCCGATCACGCACGTTCGCCGCTCCGGCGGTCTGCTGCCCCAGCAGGTCGATGTCGTCGAACACGTGAAGTCCATCCTCGGCAAGTAAGGAGCTCCGAATGTCCAACGTCTTCTACGATAAATTCGAGCGTCACGCCCACGGCGAAGGTCTCAAGGGACAGAGCACCCACTACTGCGCCGGTTGCGGCCATGGGCTCGCCCACAAGTATCTGGCCGATGCCATTTCTGAACTGGGCATCCAGGACACCACGGTGCTCGTGAGCCCCGTCGGCTGCTCCGTGTTCGCGTACTACTACTTCGACACCGGCAACACCCAGGCCGCCCACGGGCGCGCCGCTGCCGTGGCCATCGGCCACAAGATGACCAACCCCGAAGCCACCGTCATCTCCTACCAGGGCGATGGCGATCTGGCCTCCATCGGCCTAGCCGAGACCGTGGCCGCCGCGCAGTTGGGCGCCCCCATCACCGTCATCTTCATCAACAACGCCATCTACGGCATGACCGGCGGCCAGATGGCCCCCACCACGCTCATGGGCCAGGTGTCCGCCACCAGCCCCGATGGCCGCAAGAAGATCAACGGCGAGCCCATCAAGATGGCCGAACTCATCGCCCAGCTCGATGGTCCGGTCTACGTGGAGCGCGTGGCCCTCTTCAGCCCCGCCGAGCGCCGCAAGGCCGCCAAGGCAATCAAGAAGGCTGTGCAGATGCAGACGGAAGGCCGCGGCTACGCCTTCATCGAGGTGCTGGCCGAGTGCCCCACTCACCTCAAGATGATGCCCGACAAGGCCGAGCAGTGGGTCAAGGAGAACATGGTCCCCATCTTCCCCTTGGGCGTGAAGAAGGATGCCTCGGTGGAGCCCTGGTTCAAGCTGAACAAGCCCAGCTTCGAGGCCAAGACCTTCAACAAGGCCGTGGGCACCACCACCGAAGCGGCCAGCCGCCACTGCAAGGGCTTCCCCACCCACCTGAATCCCCTCGACATCAGCCTCAAGCTGGCGGGTTCAGGCGGCGATGGCGCCCAGACCGCCGCCATGCTCATCGCCACCGCCGCCATCAATGAGGGCTTCGACGGCACCCACATCCCCGCCTACGGCCCCGAAAGCCGCGGCGGCACGAGCTACGCCGATGTGCATGTGGCCAAGGACGAAGTACTCAACCCCGCCAGCCACACCCCCGACATCCTCATCGCCTTCAACGCGCCCAGCCTGGCGATGTTCGGCACCAAGGTCAAGAAGGGCGGCTTCATCATCTACGACAACTCCATCGCCAAGGATGTGAAGCCCATGGATCCGAGCATCACGGTGGTGGGCGTGCCCTTCACCGAGATCGCCGCGGGCCTCGGCAAGCTGGTGGTGAAGAACATCGTGGCCCTGGGTGCCCTACAGGCCGCCACGGAGATCTTCCCCAAGGAGACCATCATGGCCGCCATCAAGCAGGCCCTGAAGGACAAGGCCAGCCTGATCCCCCTCAACGAACAGGCCCTGGAAGCCGGCATGAAGGCCGCCAAGGAATTCATGGCCGCCCACAAGAAGTAGTCGCTTCTTCTCCAACAAAAAGCCCGGCGCTCGCGCCGGGCTTTTTGTTGGGTGTCATTCACGCCATCCGCTTATGGGCTTGGGCGGAGCCGCGCCACCAGGGACGTGAACCTCTCCAGGATCTTTGGCACCGAGGCGGCGGTGCGGGGATCGGTGGGTGCGCCCTCGGCATCCAGTTGGCGGTCCGCGAGAGGCACCGTGAGGGCTTCCGGCAGGGCCAGGGCCCCCATGTTGGCGAGGGTGGCCCGCCAGGCCACCAGACCCCGGGCACCGCCGAAGGCCCCGGGACTGGCACTGCAGAGCAGCACCGGCAGATCGGCCCAGGGGCTGGGCTGCATGGTGCTGAGCCAGTCCACGGCATTCTTCAAATGCCCCGGGATGCCCGAGTTGTACTCCGGCGACACGATGACCACCCCCTGAGCCTCCCGGAGGGCACCATGCAGGGTCTGGGCCCCGGTGGAGGGCGCCACGCCTTCCTCGTAGAGCGGCAGCCGCAGCGCCTCTCCGACAAAGGTCGTCACCTCATGGCCCTGCCCTTCCAGCTCGCGAGCGAGGTGGCCCAGCAGGCGGGCGTTCAGGGATGCGGCGCGGAGACTTCCGCCCATCAGTGCCAGCTTCATGGGGCCTCCCTTGAATCGGATCGAGCGTGATCCTCAGCAATCTTGACTCGATTGGTAAGGTTGACAACCGTTTCTCCAAATAGAATCAGGCCCCCGAACCGGGGGCCTGATTGTTAATGTGGCAACTCGGAAAATCAGTTGGCCGTCAGGGTGCCCATGGTGATGGTCACATCAGTGATGGTGCCATTGGCTTCCAGGATCTGGGCCTTGGGAGCGGTCAGGGCTGCGGTACCGATGGGAGCGCCCGTCACGAGATCCACAGCCACCCTCGCCAAGGCGCCGTTCAGGGTCAGGGAGGCCCCTGTGCCCTTCTGGCCCACCACGCCGGTCAGTGTGGCGGTGGCCACCTTGCCCTTGAGGGCCTTGGGATCGGCGCCAAGGGTGAGTACGGCGCCATTGGCCACAAATTCGACGTCGCCGCCGGTGACCTTGCTCCAGGTTGCCCGGGTCGTATCCACAGTGAAGGTGAAGGCGATGCCCGCACCGCTGGGGGCGCTGAAGCCCTCCACATCGAACACCAGGTGTGTGGCGGTGCTCAACGTGTCGTTCTTCATCAGACGATAGGTGCCCGTGGCGGGATTCGTATAGCCCAGAGCGACGGCAATATTGGAAGTGACGGTCACGGTGGCCGTGGCGCTCTTGCTGGTGTCCGCCACGCTGGTGGCGACCACATGGTAGGTTCCGGCCGTCGCGGGGGCCGTATAGACGCCGCCCGAGGTGATCGTGCCGCCGGAAGCGCCTTCCGTCACGGCCCAGGTTACGGCGGTATTGGCAGAGCCAGTCACAGTGGGGGTGAATGTCTGGCTGGCATTCGTCAACAGCGTAGGCGCGGTGGGCGAAACAGTCACGGTCACCACGGGTGCGGCAATGACGGTCACGGTGGCCGTGGCGCTCTTGCTGGTGTCCGCCACACTGGTGGCGACCACATGGTAGGTGCCGGTGGAAGCGGGGGCCGTATAGACGCCGCCCGAAGTGATCGTGCCGCCCGTAGCGCCTTCAGTCACAGCCCAGGTGACGGCGGTGTTCGTGGAACCCGTCACCGTCGCGGTGAAGGTCTGGTTGCTGTTCACTACAACGGAGGGCGCGGTGGGAGAAACGGCGACAGCGACCACGGGGGCAGCGGTAACGGTCACGGTGGCCGTGGCCTTCTTTGCGGTATCCGCCACGCTGGTGGCGATCACGTGGTAGGTTCCGGTGGTGGCTGGAGCCGTGTAGACGCCGCCCGTGGTGATCGTGCCCCCCGTGGCGCCTTCCTGCACGGACCAGGTGACGGATAAGTTGGTGGAACCCGTCACGGTGGCGGTAAAGGTCTGGTTACCGCTCACGACCACAGAGGGCGTGACAGGCGAAACCGTGACCACGACGCCCGCTGGGGCGGGTGGATTATCCCCACCGCCTCCGCAGGCAAGGGCGATGGCCAGGGTAAAGCTCCCAATAAGAGTCGAAATCGAAGTGCGTAGGTTCATGGTTCTTTCCTTTCTCAAAGGGCGCCGAGCATGGCAGTGAGGTCCGTGTCGTTGATCTGTCCGTCGGTGTTGAAATCAGCCTTGGAGAGATCCGCATCCGCGGTGCTGCCGTAGCTCTTCAGGAAGGCCAGCAGGTCGTACCCGTCCACCACGCCATCGCCGTTCACATCGAAGCCAGGCGCCGCCGGGGCCGCGAAGGGCGTCACAGTGAGGGAGGCGCACTGAAAGGTGCCCTGATCTCCCGCTCCGTTGTCCTTGAGCCGCAGGGTCCAGGTGCCATTGGGATTCTTGCCGCGGAAACTGGCCATGGCCTGGTAGGGGACCCAAGTGCCCACAAGGGGCAGATCGGCGCTGACGGCGGTCTGGATGGCCTTGGTGCCAGCATCGGAGATCACGGTCTGGGCGGCACAGGAAGATCCCAGGGCCTTGCCCAAGGTGTTGTTCAGACCGTAGGTTCCACCTCCGATCTTGGTGGCCAGAATGGTGGGCGTGCCATCGGGGGCGAGCAGGGTGATGGTGAGATCGCCCACCCAGGTGTGGGTCACGTAAAGCCCCAGGGTCACATCCGCCACATTGCCCACAACGCCAGAAACGACGAAGGGGACGTCCAAGGGAGGTGCGCTGGCGCCCGTGTCCGGGATGAGACCGACGGTCGTGTTCGAGACGCTGGTTCCCGTGCCCAGGGCCTTCACCGTCAGGGTCGCGACACTGGAAGGCACCATGCCCGCAAGGCCGGTCACTTCGCAGAGGTAGGTGTTGCCGTTATCGGCCAGGGCCAGGGTGGGAGTGGTGTAGGAGGCGGCGGTGGCGCCGGAAATGACACCTCCATTCTTCTTCCACTGGTAGCTCAAGGGGCCAGTGCCCGTGGCCGCCACCGTGAAGGTGGCGTTGAGCCCCACCCCAGAGGTGGCATTCTGGGGCTGGCCGGTGAAGGCAACGGGGACGGGGACGGCCACGGTGACGGGCACTGTGGCGCTCTTAGTGGGGTCCGCCGCATTGGTGGCCACCACGGAGTAGCTGCCCGCCGTGGTGCCGGCGGTGTAGAGCCCTCCCGAGGTGATGGTGCCGCCGGTGGCGGTGTAGTTCACAGTGCCGCCGCCGCTCACGGTGCCCGTGAAGGTGGCAGTCTGACCGGGGTAAAGGAAGGCTGCGGTGGGGGTGAGGCTCACGGTTCCAGTGGTGGGCACGTTGACCATTTCCCACACGCCGCGCCCCCAGGTGGCGATGCGGATGAAGCTGCTATCCGGGGCCACATAGATGTCGCTGACGCGGCCCTGAGGCAGTCCCGTACCGAAGCGGCTCCAGTTCGTGCCGCCGTTAGTGGTGCGGTAGACCCCCAGCCAGGTGGCGGCGTAGGCGGTCTGGCTGGTGCCATCCCCCATGTCCATCACGACCTTGGTGACGGGAACATCAGGCAGGCCCGTGTCCGAACGGGTCCAGGTGGCGCCGCCATCCGTGGACTTGGCCACGTGGGCCGCGCCAACGTTAGTTGCCTCCGAACAGGCGAAGAGAATCTGGTCCGTGGCCCAGGCCACGTTGGAATTGAAGCCGTACCAGCCGATATTCTGGCCATCGGTCCCGTTGGTGCCCAGGAGACGCTCCGTCCAGGTGCTGCCGCCATCGGTGGTGAGCATCAGGTAGCCGCCGCTGCCGGCCGCGCCGATAAAGTTCAGGTTGGAGGGATGAACGCCCAGGCCATGGCTGACGGCCCGCACGACGCGGCCGGTGGAAATGCCCCCGGTGCCGGGAGTGCCGATAGCGGTCCAGCCGGTGGCGTTGCTCTTGTAGATGCCCGTCCTGCCATAGGTGAAGAATACCTGCCCGGTGGGATCTGCCTGTTCCATGGGCGTGATGATGGGCGTCACGAAATAGAAGTTCGTGCTGTTCTGCGCAGGCAATCCGGTGGTGAAGGCGGCCCAGTTGGTCTGAGCCACGGGGGGATTGACGGTGGCGCGCCGGATCTGGTTATAGACGTAGGAGCACGTGCTCACGCCGGAACCCGGCGCCCAGCCAACACCGAAGCCATCGCCGCCCCGGATCTGGTTATAGGTCGTGCCCAGTGGACTGAGGACACGGCTGCGGGTGCCGTTGTCCTGAAGGCCGATGAGGGCGCTGCCCGCCTGCTTGGGATTCACCGCCAGGGCGTAGATGAGGTGCGAAGCCAAGCCGTTGTTCTTCTTGTCATCGAAGGTGACACCATTGTCCTGGCTCCAGGTGAGCCCACCGTCATGGCCGAAGAAGATGCGCTTGGTGCCCCCGATATTGGTGATGGCCGCGCAGTGGTGATCCGCGTGGGAATAGGGCAGCGTGATGTTCGTGCCATCGGGCAGCCAGTCCGTGAGCAGAGTCCAATTGACGCCGCCATCGGTGGAGCGGGCCGTGGCCAGCTGACCGCCAACGATTACGGTGTTGCGGGTGGCATCGGTAGGGTCTACCAGGAGCATATGGTTGTAGAAGGCCTGGTCCTTCATGATGTTCATGTTGGCCTGGTGGGTGTTGGCCTTGACGGGGATCTTGGCGGTGATGCCAAGGGCCACCCAGGTCTGTCCTCCATCGGCGCTCTTGAAGAGATCCAGCTGAGCCGCATCCTGAACGTTGGCCGCGAAGCAATAGACGACGGGATCTCCGGGCACGGCCACGGCCAGGGTGGAGCGACCCGCACCGGCGTAGACGTTGCCCGCATTGGTGATGGGATTCCAGGTCAGGCCTTGATCCGTGGAGAGGTAGAGCGCGCCCGCACCGGCGGAATCTTGAGCGTTGGCGAGCCAACCCACCGAGGTACGCACAAGGCTCCAGACCTTTTTCCCCGCAAAGACCCCACCGATGGCCGTGAAGGTTACTCCCTCGTCGTCGCTGCGGAAGAGGCCGGCATTGGTGCCCACCAGCAGGATGTCCTTGGCTCCGGAAGTATCCACCTGGATCTCCAGAACCTTGGTGGCTCCCGGGAGGAACACGGCGGAACCCCAGGTGGCGGCTGCATCCGTGGACTTCACGATGAAACCGCCCACGCCGCCATCGAAGGCGTCGCCGGTGCCGAGGTAGAGCACCTCTGGGGTGCGCCCGAAGGCGGCAGAACCGCCCGCGGTGCTGCCGACGTTATCGGTGGTGGGGGCCCATGCCGTATCCGCGGCCGTGAAATTCGTGGTCTTCCAGAGTCCGCCACCGGCGTTCAGGAAGTAGACAATATCGGGATTGGTGGGGTGGGGCAGGATGACCCGGGCCCGACCGCTGTCCACGATATTGAGGGTTGTTCCATTGCTGGCGAAGGCGGCGGTGGTGGGGCCGATGTTGGTCCAGGCGGCCTCAGTGACGGCCACGGGCATCTCCTCACCCCGTCGGGGGAAGAGCCGCGGATTGCGCGCCCTCTCCTTCTCCGCCTCCTTGATGTAGTGCTGGAAGAAGTCAGGGCCCAGTTCTCCGCCCATGCGCTCCAGCCACCACTGGTGACGGCCCCAGGCCTCGTCCACGATTTTCTCGTTGTCGCCCCGGGTGAAGCGCTTGTAGTGGTACTTGAGCGAAGGATCCGGCTTGGCCTGGTAGACGGCCTCCTGGGCCTGGAGTGAGCCCGACGCGATCAACAGCGCGAGACTCGGGATCAGCGTTCGAAGGGACATGAGCACCTCGGATTAGTGGTGTGGTGTGACAAAGCACAGACAGTGCGATCGACCCGATCGCGAGGAAGCGGAGAGGGTGGGCAGGCTATTGAGGATTGGACTCGGGGGGTCTTCCCACGGATTGGATGAGTTGTTCAGTGGGTTGACAAGAGGCCCAACCCAGGGAGCGAGCCCCCGAAAAGACTTTGACAACCAGTCGGTCTTCCGGCTCCAGTGCCTCTGGCCAAGGTCCGTGGATCACCCAGGTACCGGCCGCCTCCCGGGTAGTCGTGAGCTTCAGGGATAAGGCATTCCCCAGGTTGGGACACTTGGCCGTCTTGGCTTCCCGGCTCGGGAAATCGCCGATCTTGACTCGCCAGGCCCGAATCGAGGGCCGCGCCGACCGCTTGCCTCCCGTGATGAGCACCCGGGCTTCGAATTGTCCCGGGGGCATGTCGCCCCTGGGTTCTATCCCCGCCCCCCAGGTGACCGCAGCTTGGGTGATGCTGACCCTCACGGGGGCCGCTGCAAACAGGGGAAAGGCAGCCAGGGCGAGGAACATGCGCATGGGTCGTTGCATCCTTGAGGTGAAATCCACCAACCAAGGGTGGAACGGAAATTCAAAGCTCTCATCGCCGATTGAGCGAGCAGACAACACGCACGCCCGAGGAGCGAGAAGAAAAAATGAGTCGACCTGGTGATGTTCAACTAGAGATTTGAGCAATCAAGAACAGGAGACCCTCAAAATTGTAACGGTTTCGTCATAGCGATGTCAAACCGGGCATGACAAAGCCCGGGATGCGGAACTCCGCGAGGGGGCCACGCGATTCAAGGGAGCTTTCCATGCACAGAAAGGGCGGGGCATATTGGCCCCGCCCTTTCTGTGCGAGATGACGACTACTTCGCCGCGGCCTTCAAGGCGTCAACCCTGTCGGTGCGCTCCCAGCTGAACTCGGGACGGCCGAAGTGGCCATAGGCGGCGGTGGGGCGATAGATGGGGCGACGCAGGTCCAGGGCCTCGATCATGGCCCTGGGGGTGCAGCTGAAGACCTCCCGCACCGCCTTCACGATGGCTTCATCGGAGACGTGGTTGGTGCCGAAGGTCTCCACGCTCACGGACACGGGCTCCGCCACGCCGATGGCGTAGGCTAGCTGGAGCTCGCACTTGTCGGCCAGCCCCGCCGCCACGATGTTCTTGGCGATGTAGCGCCCCATGTAGGCGGCCGAACGATCCACCTTGCTGGGATCCTTGCCGGAGAAGGCACCGCCGCCGTGATGGCCCGCGCCGCCATAGGTGTCCACAATGATCTTGCGGCCCGTGAGACCGCAATCCCCCATGGGGCCACCGATCACGAAGCGCCCCGTGGGATTGATGTAGATCTTGGTTTTGGCGTCCAGGAGTTCAGCCGGCAGCGCGTAGCGGATCACGATTTTTTCCAGCTCCGCATGGATGGTGGCGTTGGTAACAGCATCGTCATGCTGGGTGCTCACCACGACGGCGTCGATGCGCAGTACCTTGTCGCCGTCGTATTCCACCGTCACCTGGGACTTGCCGTCGGGGCGAAGCCAGGGCAGCGTACCGTCCTTGCGAACCTCCGCCAGGCGCCGAGTCAGGCCGTGGGCGTACTCGATGGCGGCGGGCATCAGTTCCGGCGTTTCTCGGGTGGCATAGCCGAACATCAGCCCCTGGTCCCCGGCGCCGCCGGTATCCACCCCCATGGCGATATCGGGGCTCTGCTGATCCAGGGCCACCACCACGCCGCAGGTATTGCAGTCAAAGCCCTTGACACTGTGGTCGTAGCCGATCTCCCGCACCACGTCCCGCACCAATTGGGCCACGGGGATATAGGTCTTGGTGGTGATCTCGCCCGCCACCACCACGAGCCCCGTGGTGACCATGGTCTCGCAGGCCACGCGGCTCGAGACATCATCCCCAAGGGCGGCATCCAGGACGGCATCGCTGATCTGGTCGGCGATCTTGTCGGGGTGCCCCTCAGTTACGCTCTCCGAGGTAAACAAGTGCCTTCCTGTCTTCGCCATGCCGGTTTCTCCCTCGTGTTCCATTGGCCTTGGATGCTCGGGCTCTGGAAGCGGTACAGCATATCAGAGCGAGGCATTTATTCCCCGGTCAGCACCTGATATGGTAGGGAAACCTCACCCGTCGACATCCGACCTTTCTCCAACGGAGCGTCCCATGACTCTTAACCGTTTCGCCAAGCATCTGATCGGCGCCTTGGCCGTCGCTCTGCTCGCCCTGGCCCCGGCCTGCGGCAAGAAGGGCCCCGAGGAACCCCAGGAATTCAAGGACATCACCCAGAAGGTTGGGGAGATGGACAAGCTCAGCCAGAAGCAGAATGCGGCTGGACAGGAGCAGGCCCGCAAGCTGAGGGAAGCCGGCGTCACCGATATCAAGCCCGGCGAGACCATGCAGCTCACCGATGAGCAGAAGAAGGCTCTCGAAGAGCGCGTCAAGGCCGAGAAGAACAGCTCCTACCAAGCCCTGCTTCAGGAAGTCCTGGACAAGGACAAGGAGATCAAGGATCTCAACGAGAAGATCGTCAAGCTCCGCGCCCAGCTGCCCAAGCCCGACATGGCTCGCGAGAACGACAACCACTACACCATGGCCATGCGCTTCCTCAAGAAGAAGGGCATCAAGGAGACCGAGGCCAAGCGCCTGATCAGCCGCGTCAACATCATGGAGAAGCTGGCCCCCGGTTTCGAGGTCTACCACTTCTACAGCAACGGCGTGTATGGCACTTGGGTCAGCCAGGGCAAGGCCAAGATCACCCCCAACGACCTGATCCGCGAAGAGCGCGAGAAGATCGAAGGCGAGCGCGACGTAGCTGTGGCCCAGGGCGAGAAGCTCCAGGACGAGGTTAATGACCTGCTGAGCCAGAAGGCCATGATCACCTCCGAGATCGAGGGCCTGCGCACCGAAAAGACCAAGCTCATCGAGGACATGAACGCCCTCAGCGCCACCAACGAACAGCAGAAGTCCAAGCTGAACAGCCTCCACTATGTAGTGGGCGACCGCAAGCAGCTCGAGAAGAGTGGTGTCATCATCGTGCCGGTCTTCGCCAAGGACCGCGCCGGCAAGGCCTGGAAGGACGATGTCTTCAACAAGTCCATCGACCTCCGCTCCGCCGACACCATCGTCATCAAGGCCACCGAAGTGGGTCTGGCCAAGATCGGCAAGGTCACCGTCGTGCCCGGTTCCTACGTCAAGGGTGAGCACTACACCCTGACCATCAGCGAGGACAAGTCCACCGCCACCATCAAGATCCTGACTAAGGACCGCTTCATGAACGACAAGGTGGTCTTCGCCGTCACCGACTGATTCGGCCATTAGACGATAAAGAGCGGCGGGGGCCACAACCCCCACCGCTCTTTATCTATCGGAAGTACCGGAGGCCTTTCCCTAAACGAACTGGACCTTCACTTCCTTCAGGAACTTCTCCCGGAGCACCCGTTGAAGGCGACGCAGGATGTTTCGGCGAATGTCGAGATCCTGGGGCAGGCTGGGATCCTGGAGGGCCTCGTTGATCTTGGTACCCGCCACGATGTGGATGATGTCGCTATCCAGGAGGACGCCCGCCAGCCGGGTGGCGGCATTGGGCTTGAGCAGCTCTGGACTGTCGTGTTCCTCCAGCATCCGCGCCACGGCAGCCAGGGTGATGGCCCCCTCGGTGACCAGGTCGAAGCCTTCCAGGCTCGAGACCGGAGGCACATCCGGATCCAGTTCCCGCAGATCCATCTCCAGGGGACGACCCAATTCGCGGCTGAGGATACCCGCGGTGGTGCCGCCGCAGATGACCTTGCGACCCGTGAAGTCGAGGGCCGCCTTCGCCAGCGCCTTGTCCACGGCCCGGTTGACCGGCGCACCGGTGAACACGAGTACCTCCCGGGGCTTGCGAAGGTAGATCACGCCGCAGCTGGTGTCGTCTTTGGCCTTGTGGCCATCGAGGCTGAGCGCCTTCTGCACCAGGGCCCGGGCCAGTTGCCGGGCGGAAATGCTGCGGCGCTCCTTCAGGATGTTGCGCAGGAAGTCCGCCTCGGCCCCACTGCCCCAGCCCAGTGGAGTGGCCCGCTGCCCTACACCTGCCTGGGTGATCCCGTCGGAGCAGATCACGATGCGGTCTCCCGGCTGGGCGGAGAAGCGCGTCTCGCGGATCACCGCATCCCTGCCGATGGCCGTGGGCAGCCGCATCTCCTGGTGGGGAAGCGCCACGACTTCGCCCTCGCGGATCAACAGGAAGGGCGGATTGTCATACTCGACGATGCGCGTTTCCCCGCGCCGGTCCATGTCCACAATGGTGAAGGTGGAATAGGCGATCTGGCGCTCGCTGCACACCGGCAGCGTTTCCAGGATCGTGCGGGCCGCCCGGGCGAGATCGGCGTCCTCCGCCACATAGCGGGCCGCCATGGTGGCCGTGAGGTTGGCCAGCACCATTGCCTTGATGCCGCTGCCAAGACCATCCGCCAGCACGGAGACCACGCGTTCCCCGCCATCCAGCTTCTGGGAGAGGAACACATCACCGCAGGCCGCCTGCCCCGCCTTCTTCTCCTGGGCGTGGTCGACCTCGATGAAGAAGGGCGCAGAACCGCTAGCCACGACGAGGGTCTTCATCCGGTGCAGGCCCGCCCAGGGGCGAGGGCGCGATCCGGAAGGAGGAGGAGAGCGAGTTGAGCATCATCTCGGTTTCCGCCGCGTTCTCCCCGAGCAGGAAGGCGATCTGCTGCACGGTGGTCACGTTCTTGCGGATCACTTCCTGGGCCTGCTGGATGATCTGCTCCCTCTGCACGGCTGGTTCCGTGATGTCCTGAAGCACGCCGCCCACGATGCTGCCCAGCTCAACGGTGAAGACCGTGAGCCGCAGGATGCGGTCGCCCATCCGCACATCCTTGCGCAGGGCCTCCACGTCCTTTTCGAGGCCGCGGGCGAAGACTGTGCGCAGCTCCGGACAGACCTTGGCGATATCGGCGCCGCCCATGCCGGGCTTGGCATCGAACACATCCGGCGTGTCGCCGCCCAGGGTCTCCGCGAAGCGCCGGTTGCATTCGATGATGAAGAGATTCTCGTCCACGATCACCACGCCCGCGGGCATGGAGCGGATCAGGGCGTTGGCCTTGTTCATGGCCAGCTTGCGCATGTAGGACACACACATGTTGGGCTCGGCCAGGCCATCCAACAGAGCCGCCGAGAGATTGCGGCAGCTGTCGTACCCGCAACCGCCGCAGTTCAGCTCGTCCTCGGGCGTGGTCTTGCCCAGCCGCCGCAGGGCCCGGACGATCTCCACCGGCTCGTGGATGGACTGGGGCACGGGATCGGGATGGGTCTCCGCCGCCAAATCCAGGCCGGATCCCTGTCGGGGAGATTCCTCGGCTTCGGGGGCATAGTCCATGACCTGGAGCCATTTCAGCGCCGTACCGCAGGCCTTGGAGGCCTGAGGCCCATTCACGCAGCCGCCCTCGCAGGCCAGCAGCTCCAGGAAGAGTTTCTGCTTGAGCTCGCTATCCCGCAGGCCCTCCATGGCCTCCTGCAGATAGTGGATGCCGGAGAAGGCCATGAACTTCACGTCCGGGGTGTTCTGGCGATGGGCGATGCCCCGGTTCATGCCGCCATCGGCGGGATAGAGCGCACCCTCACGAGCCCCCTGGGGCACGAATTGGTCGGCGTCGGTCAGGGGCTCGGTGGCGGGATCGATGCCCCGCTCCTCCAGCCAACGGTGCAGGTCCGCAAAGGTGAGGACCACATCCAGAAGTTCTGGATGGCTGTCGGCTTCGAGTTTCTTGGAGATGCAGGGCCCGATGAACACGATGCCAATGTCCTCGCCAAATTCTCGCTGCAGCAACTTGCAGTGGGCCAGGAGCGGCGAGAGCAGGCGGGTGAGGGAAGGCACCTGGTCCGGGTGGTAGCGGCGGATGAGCTCCACCACCGTCGGACAGGCGGTGGACAGATAGGCGCCCGGACTCCCTAGGGCCAGGGTCGTGGCGCAGGCGGCGGAGACTTCCTCAGCCCCGAGAGCCGTCTCGGAGACGCCCCAGAAACCCAGTTCCTTGAGGGCATGGATCAGCCGCCCCGGCTCAAGACCCGGGAATTCCGCCACAAAAGACGGTGCAAGGCTCACCAAGACCTTTGATTTGCGTTTGAGCAGCAGCCGGGCGCGCCCCAGATCGTCGCGCACCTTCTTGGCGCCCACGGGGCAGATGTTCACGCAGGTGCCGCAGTACACGCAGCGCTCAGGCATCACCGCCGCGCTGTCGTCCACCACCTGGATGGCCTTGACGGGGCACTCCCGAACGCACTTGTAGCAGTCCTGGCAGCGGGCCTTTTCTGTGTAGATCGGTTGTTGCGAGTTCATGGCCGGGCCCCGAAATGAAACCGCGAAGAATACCAGACCCGCGATTCCAAAGGATTCCCCCCCCAGGTATCACGACCTCTCGCATCCTTCGCGGTAGCTCCAGTCATTTCAGGATCCCTCCGGCGGACCCCAGACGCTCCTCCAGGAGCTCCGGCAAGGCTGCGGGATGAACCCCGCAGTGGCAGGCCCCGTCGATACACAGATTGGGCCCCTGCCGACATTGATCTTGGCAGAGGGTGCCTGTGACTTTGACCGCATGTTCCAGCCCCCGGGCCTGAAGGAAGGCCTGGATCACCGGGACGGTGTCGGCATTGCCTCGGGAAAAGCAGGCGCTGCCCATGCAGACGACGATCTCATGTTCCTTCGAAGGGTCATTCAGCACGGACGTCTCCATCGAAAGTCGAGGAACCTTGGAGGGACTGGCACGACTGGAGGCCCCGCCCGGTCTACCCGAATCCCTGCCCACGGTCGGCCCACGAAGGCCGGTCGTGAACAGGGATTAACGGAGGTATTCCACGGGGGTATTGCCCGGAATCAGTGGGCGGCGCAGCCGCAATCCGATTCGACTTCCACCGCAGGCAGTTCGCCCGCTGCGGCACTGGCCAGGGTGTCCCGGACCATCTCGAAGGTGGCGCGACGCAGCAGGTGGCCGTTCACCCGCACGGAGGGGCCGCGGTCGCAGTTCTCCATGCAGAAGGTGGCCTTGATGTCGAAGCACTCGTCGAGCTCCGCCTCGTCCACGTGCTTCAGGACCCGCTTGAGGAGATCCTGGGCGCCGCGGAGGTGGCAGGCAGTGCCGATGCAGACACTCACGGGAATCTTGGCGGTGCCGGTGATCTCCGAGAGGGAGATACCATCACCTTCGATGCGCTTGCGGCTGTGGTAGTGGGTGTGGAGCAGGCGATGGGCCTCGTGGCCATTGGGCTCGCCCAGACGCTCGCGGTAGAGATCCTTGATGACGTGGTTCTCCTGGGGGCAGTGGGCGTCGTGAGTGGTGTCCACGTCCCGGATGACCTGGGTGCGGTGACGGCGGGTGGCCGCGGAGTGGGTGACGGGCTGACCGGCGCCGCCGATGCAGCCGCCGGGGCAGGCCATGATCTCCACGAACTCCACATCGCTTTTGCCGGCCTTGATCTCCTGAACCAATTCCTTGGCCTTGGCCAGACCGTGGACCACGGCCATCTTGATCTCGCCCAGGGGCGTCGAAGCGGTGAACTCACGGCGATTCTTCTCCGCGCGCACCTCCTCGATGGCGGGGTTGTCCTCGCCTAGACGACCGGCCGCGTAGCGGATCACGGCCTCCGTCACACCACCAGAGTTGGCGAAGATGACACCGGCGCCGGTCTTGGTGCCGAAGGGCTGATCCAGACTGTCCACGGGCAGCTCGGGGAAGAGGATGCCGGCATCCTGGATCATCCGCGCCAATTCCTGGGTGGTCAGCACCAGATCCACATCGGGATTGCCATTCACCTTGAACTCTTCCCGGGCCGCCTCGAACTTCTTGGCGGTGCAGGGCATGATGCTCACCACCACCAGGTCTTCCCGGGCGACGCCCAGGTCCTTGGGGAGGATCTCCTTGGCGAGGCTGCCAAACATCTGCTGGGGGCTGCGGCAGGAGGAGATGTGGGGCAGGATCTCGGGGAAATCGTGCTCGGCCATCTTCACCCAGGCGGGGCAGCAGCTGGTGATCAGGGGCAGGACGCCGCCCTGCTGCTTGCGATTCACGTACTCCGTGGCCTCTTCCCAGATGGTGAGATCGGCGCTGAAGGACGTGTCGTAGACCTTATCGAAGCCCAGACGACGCAGGGCAGAGACGATGCGGCCCATGGTGAAGGTGTCGTTGACGGCATTGAAGGCCTCGCCAATGGCGGCGCGGACGGCGGGAGCCACCTGCACCACGACGGTCTTTTTGGGGTCCTGGATGGCGGCGTAGGCACGCTCAACCTCGGTCTTCACCAGGATGGCACCCACGGGACAGACGGCGGCGCACTGGCCGCAGGCCACGCAATCAACTTCCGCCAGGCCCTTGTTGAAGGCAGGGGAAACCATGGACTGGGAGCCGCGGTGGGTGAAGTCCAGCACGCCGATGCCCTGGATCTCGGAGCAGAAGCGCACGCAGTCGCCGCAGAGAATGCACTTGTTGGGGTCGCGGATCAGGCTGGGACTGGTGAGGTCCAGGGGCTTCTCTTCCACGGGCGCCTTGAAGCGCACCTTGTCCACGCCCAGGCGCTCGGCCAGGGACTGGAGCTTGCAGGAACCGCTCTTGCCGCAGGTGGGGCAGTCATGGTTGCCGCTGGCGAGGAGGAGCTCGATGTTCATCTTACGGAGCTCGCGCACTTCCACAGTCTGGGTCTTCACCTTCATGCCCGGCTCGGGAGTGGTGGTGCAGGCCGTGACGAGGCCGCGCCCTTCCACCTCCACCATGCATAGGCGGCAGGCGCCATACACGGAGAGTTCCGAGTGGTAGCAGAAGGTGGGCAGCTCGATGTGCGCCTTGCGGATCACCTGGAGCAGGTTCGTTTCCGCTTCGATCCCGACGCGGAAACCATCGATGGTCAGAGTCTTCTCATTGGTCATCGCTCAGTTCCTCAGATCCCAGAAATCGCGTTGAACTTGCAGGCGTCGACGCAGGCGCCGCAGCGGATGCAGGTGAAACCGTCGATGGTGTGGGCGACCTTGCGCTCGCCGTGGATGGCACCGACGGGGCACTTCTTGGCGCAGAGGGTGCAACCCTTGCAGAGGGCGGCATCGATCTCGGGCGTCATGAGGGCCTTGCACTCGCGGCTGGGGCAGACCTTGCGGTGGACGTGGGCCTCGTACTCGGCGCGGAAGTGCTTGAGCGTGGAGAGCACCGGGTTGGGAGCCGTCTTGCCCAGGCCGCAGAGGGAGCCGATCTTCACGTTCTTCGCGAGCTGCTCCAGGAGAGGCAGCGTTTCGTCCGTGGCCCGGCCCTCGGTGATGTCGTCCAGCAGTGCGAGCATCTGCTTCGTGCCTTCCCGACAGGGCACGCACTTGCCGCAGCTCTCGTTCTGGGTGAACTGCATGAAGAACTTGGCGATGCGCACCATGCAGGTGTCCTGGTTCATCACCACCAGACCGCCGGAACCCACCATGGCGCCGATGCTGGTGAGGCTGTCGAAGTCCATGGGCAGGTCGAGATGCTCGCGGGTGAGGCAGCCGCCGGAGGGACCACCGATCTGCACGGCCTTGAAGGCCTCGTTATCGATGACGCCACCCTTCTTGGTGACGCCACCACCCACATCGAACACGATCTTGCGCAGGGTGGCGCCGAAGGGCACCTCGATGAGGCCCGTGTTGGCCACGTGGCCCGTGAGGGCGAAGGTCTTGGTGCCGGGGCTCTTCTCCGTGCCCATGCTGCGGTACCAGGCGGCACCGTTGCTCAGGATGAGGGGCACCGAAGCGAGCGTTTCCACGTTATTGATGACCGTGGGCTTGCCGTTGAGGCCCGACTGCGCCGGGAAGGGCGGCTTGGGCATGGGCATGCCGCGCTTGCCCTCGATGGAGGCCAGGAGGGCCGTTTCTTCGCCGCAGACGAAGGCGCCGGCGCCTTCCATCACATGCACACGGAAGCTCTGGTCGCTGCCGAAGATGTTGTCGCCTAGGAGGCCCACTTCTTCCGCATCCTTGACGGCCTTGCGCACCCGGGCCACGGCCAGGGGATATTCGGCACGAACATAGACGTAGCCTTCATCGGCGCCGATGGCGCGGGCGCAGATCATCATGCCCTCGATGACGGCGTGGGGGTTGCCCTCCATCACCGAGCGGTCCATGAAGGCGCCGGGATCGCCCTCGTCGCCGTTGCACACCACGTACTTCTTGCCCTTGGGCTGGATGCGGGTGAGCTCCCACTTGCGGCCCGTGGGGAAACCACCGCCGCCGCGACCCCGCAGCCCGGCGTCCAGGATCTCCTTGCAGACGTCCTGATCGGTCATGGTGGTGAGCGCCTTGCGGGCCGCGAAGTAGCCGCCTCGGGCGATGTACTCGCGGAGATTCTCGGGGTCGAGACTGCCGCAGGCCTTCAGTACCGTGCGGTGCTGCTGGGCGTAGAAGGGGATGTCACCGTGGCCCTTGCAGACCTGGCCCGTGGCGGGGACCTTGTAGAGCAGACGCTCTACAAGCCGCCCCTTCTGCACGCCTTCGATGATCTCGGGCACGTCGCCGGGCTTCACGCAGCAGTAGAGGATGCCATCGGGCTCGATGGAGAGCAGCGGGCCCATCTGGCAGAAGCCCTGGCAGCCGCTCTTGGTGAGGAGGCCGGCCTTGTCCTTCTTGTCCTCGTAGTCCAGCTCGATCTCCAGGCTGATGCCCTTGGCCTGAGCCTGCTCGTGGAGGGCCTTGAACACCTTCAGCGCGCCGCCGGCCATGCAGCCGGTGCCGGCGCAGATCACCACGCGACGGGCGAAATGTTTTTCCGCCTTCAGGTAATCCTGGGTGGTGGTTTCGAGGTTCAGTTCAAGCATGGCAGTCGTTGCGGTCATCGGCCTTCCTCCGTGCAGATCTGGTCAATGAGGGCCCGGGTGCGTTCGGCGTCCATCTGGCCATGCACGTCCTCGTTGATGACGACGGCGGGTGCCAGGCCGCAGGCCCCGAGGCAGCTCACGGTTTCCAGGGTGAACATCATGTCGGTGGTGGTCTTCTTGCCCTTGGGGAGCTTCAGGCGATCGGTGAGGGCGTCCACGATGTCCTGGCTGCCCTTCACATGGCAGGCGGTGCCATCGCAGATGCGGACCACGTACTTGCCCTTGGGCTCCAGGGCGAAGTGGCTGTAGAAGGTCGCCACGCCGAAGACCCGCGCGGGGGGAATATCCAGGGCGGTGGCCACGAAGGTCATAACTTCCTCGGGCAGGTAGCGATATTCCTCCTGCACGGCCTGGAGGATGGGTACCAGCTTGGCGCTGTCGAAATGGAAGGACTCCAGGATGCGGAGCACCGATGTGAATTGCCGCGCAATCTGCGGGGCCTCGAGTTCGGCTGTGAGCATGCGTTCGCCTCCTTGCCCTGTGGGCAGAGATCATCCAGACCTTCCGAGGGAAGGTCCTACCGTTAAGGACTGTCGAAACCCGGAAGCGGAGGGGGCCGAACCGGGCGAGCCGGTTTGTTGGGGGCCCCAGGGACCGGGGTGGAGACCCGATTAGGCCGGGTCAGGGCCGGGGGCGGTCGCGAGGATCGCCTTCCGGTGAACGGCGAGCTTTCGGGAGAGGACACCGAGGCTCGAATAAAGGGCAACATTTTCCACGATCACCTCGCGGGGCACGTCGAGAATCGTGGGTGCGAAGTTCCAGATGGCCTGGATCCCGCTGGCGACCATGGTTTCCGCCACATCCTGCGCAACTTCGGCTGGTACCGTGAGGATGCCGATGCCGATGTGCATGCGCCGGGCCAGGTCTGAGAGCTTTTCCAGCGGCAGGACCGTTACGCCTTGGATCTTCTTGCCGACCATCCGGGGATTGGTATCGAAGGCCGCCACGATCTTGACCCCGGCCCGCTCGAAACCGGCGTAGCCGAGCAGCGCGGTACCCAGGTGTCCAACTCCCACCAGGAAAGCATCGGTGGCGTTGTTCCAATTGAGAAAGCTCTCGATGGAATCCACCAGATCGGCCACCCGGTGGCCCACCTTGGGGCGCCCCTGGCTGCCGGTGAAGGCCAGATCCTTGCGAACCTGGGTATGGTGCACGCCCAGATCCTCGCCGATCTGTGCGGCAGAGATCATCTCCTGTCCTTTTTCCCGAAGGCGGACGAGGTAGTGGTAGTAGGAGGGTAGGCGTCGCAGGGTAGGTTCGGGAACCGACTCCGCTCGCATGAGGCCTCCGGGTTGAAGGATCGATAAATCGATCTCGATACAAAACTATCGAATGATTTCAAGGCGAGGTCAAGGCGCTTCCCGGTGGAAGTGCCCATGATCACACGGCAGCGAAATCGCCGATCCGGCGCGGTCTCAGGGCAGGAATTCCACCAATCGCGCCGAGTACTTGGGGTGTTCGAAGGGATGGGCATCCGGGAACTTGGCGAACATCCAGCCCTTGAAGGTCTCCTTGCCGCCCTCAAGGATGCGCACCTGCACCGCGGGATTCTCCAGCTTGTCCGACTTGGACGTGATCACCCCACCACCCATGGAGAAGTCCGGGAGCAGATTCTCCACCCTCAGGGTCAGGTCCGTACCCGGCACCTTGAAATCCGAGCCCACCGGCACCACGCAGGGAATCTCCTTCCGGGAGGCGGTTTCTAGGACAACGATCCGCACCGACTTCCAGCGCCCCTTGAGGGACTCGGGCACCACCACGGTGGATTCCTTCTTCGCGGGCATCCCCATCCCCGCCATGCCGCCGTGGACGGCATCGGCAGGAGCAGCGGTAAGGGGTGGCTGGACCGGCTTCTCTTTCTTGCAGCCCGTTGCCGGCACCAGCAATGCAAGAACACCCAGCATGGTCTTGGAAAGGATCTTCACGGCGACTCCTGAAGAGCGTGGCCCAGCATCGGCCAGGGGAAGAGAGGTTCAAGCGAGGCCACCAGTTTCCCAGAACTCCAGGATTTGAGCAGGGGTTACGAATGGGAAGCACTGTGGATGGACCACGAAAAGAAACCCTTGACAGACTTTTTCGTTCGTATAACTTGATGGTTGTATGGTGAAACAATGAATCATCCCCAGATCACCGATCAGATCATCAGCGATGTGAGCCAGATCTTCGGCTCCCTGGGGGATGTCTCCCGGCTGAAGATCCTCAGGGTCCTCATGGACGCCCGGGAACCCCTCTGCCAGGGTTCCATCGCCGAGCGCACCGGCCTCTCCCAGGCCAACGCCAGTAAACACCTCACCCTGCTGGTAAGGGTTGGGCTGGTAACCCGGGATCCCTCTGGAAATCTCGTTTTTTTCAAGCCAGTTGAGCCTATTGTCGAGAATGTATGTGATCTCGTGTGCGGTCATGTCACCGCGCGGATCAAGAGCGCCTACCAGTCCCTGGCCTGATTTTTTTTGCAAAGGAGTATGCCTGTATGGTTGATCGTTTGATTTTTTTGTTGCCCGTAGCCACCCTGGCCCTGCAGGCCCAGACGCCCCTGAGCATCCAGGACGCCATCCGCACCGCCTGGGCCAAGCAGGCGGGGCTCCAGGCCGGAGAGGCCATGGTCGCCAAGGCCCAGGCTGAGGCCCAGGCCATGCGTGGACTGCGCCTGCCCACGGCCACCCTGAGCGTGGGGTACCTGCGCACAGATGAGCCCATGATGGCCTTCGGCACCAAGCTCGATCAGGCCCGCATCAGCCAGATGGATTTTCTCCCCGACCGGCTGAACCACCCGGACGCCATCTCGGGCACCGGCGCGACCCTCACCCTGAGCCAGCCCCTTTATGCCGGTGGCCGCCTGGACGCCGCGCGGCGGGCCGGGGCCGCCCTGGCCGGGGCCGAAGGTGCGAGCCAGGCCCACCGCAAGCAGCAGGTGGCCTTCGCCATCACCCAGGCCTACTTCGGCGCCCAGGTGGCCGAGCAGGCCCTGCGCTTCGCGGAAGACACCCTCAAGCAGGCCCAGGAGACGGAACGCTTCGTCCTCGCCCGGGTGGAACAGGGGTTGATGCTCAAGTCCGAAGGCGATCGCACCCGCGCCTACCGCGCCCAGTCCGAAGCCGGTGTGGTGGAAGCCAAGGCTCGGCTGGCCTCGACGCGCTCCGGGCTGGCCCTCCTGCTGGGCAGCGATGTCTCCACCGCCACCCTCAGCACGCCCATGGAGACGACCTCCGAGCCAGCCTCTGGCGCAGGCCTTCGGGGCGATGTGCAGGCCACCCAGGCCCAGGCCCAGGCCGCCCGGGAAGGCGTCAAGGCCGCCCAAGGCAGCCTGAAGCCCGAGGTGGGCCTCCAGGCCACCGTCGGCACCATGCGCCAGTCCTGGAACAGCGGCGGCAACTGGACCACCCTTTCGCTGGGCGCCAAGTGGACCTTTTCCTGGTTCGACACCCAGAAGTTGAGCGCCGCCCGCGCTGCAGCTCGCGCTGCGGAATTCGGTGCCAAGTGGCAGGAAGCCCAGGCCAGCCGCGAGGTCGAAGAGGCCCGCCGCACCATCCAGACCGCCGAATCCAAGATCGCGTTTGCGAAAACGGCCGTGGAGGCCAGTGAATCCGTGCGGGCCATCCGCACCGCCCGCCACCGGGAAGGCTTACTCCCCTTGGTGGAAGTCCTGGATGCCGAAAGCAGCCTCACGGGCGCTCGTACTCTTCTCCTCGCCAGCCTGCTCGACCGCCGCCTGGGCCAGGCCCAGCTCGCCTTGGCCCTGGGCCAACCCATCGAAAACGTAAAGGAGTAGTTCCATGAAGCCCATCCTCATCCTCTCCGCCCTCACCCTCGCCCTGGCAGGCCTCGGCTGCGGCAGCCACGAAACGGCCAAGGCCCCTGCCCTGCCCACGGCCCAGGTGCGCCTGGCCGCGGATTCGGACACGACCCAGACGGGTTGGGTGGCCGTGAACTTGACCGCCACCCAGCGGGCCACCCTGGCCACGCGCCTGGCGGCGTCCGTGAAGAAGGTTTACGTCACGGAAGGTCAGCACGTCGGCGCGGGCGCCCTGCTGGTGAGCCTCAGCGACGAGGATCTCCAGGGCGGCCTCCGGGCGGCGGAGACCGCCGTGGCGGCGGCCACTACCCAGGCCAAGCGCATCGAAAATCTGGCCAAACAGAACGCGGCCATCCAGGCAGAAATGGATCAGGCGAACGTCCAGCTCGCCCAGGCCAACGCAGCCCTGGCGGGCGTGAAGGCCAATATCGGCTACACCCAGATCCGCGCCCCCTTCTCGGGCGTAGTACAGGCTCGACGCGTCAACGAGGGCGATTTTGTTGGCCCAGGAATGCCCTTGGTGGAAATGGAGGGCCACGGCGCCCTGGAATTCACAGGCAGCATCTCGGAGACCGAGGCCAAGGGCCTGAAGATCGGCCAGAGCCTGCCCTTCGAGGTGGAAGGCAAGACCGGCCTCACCCAGATCATCGGCCTTTCCACCGGCGGCGATCCCGTTTCCCACCGGGGCGCCATTCGTGCCCGCATCACCAAGGGCGGCGAGGCCCTCCGCTCCGGTGCCTTCGGTCGCCTGAAGTTGCCGGGGATGGTCAAGACCGCCGAAGGACTCTTCGTGGCCAAGAGCGCCCTCATCCAACGGGGCGAACTGAACGGTGTCTTCATCGCCAAGGATGGCAAGGCGGAACTGCGGTGGCTCAGCCTGGGCGAGGCCCAGGGTGACCGGATCCCCGTGCGGGCCGGGCTCGCCAAGGGCGAGGCCATGATCGATGCCCCGGGCAACCTCAGGGATGGCCAGCCCATTGAGGTGCTGAAATGAGTGAGAACCTCGGCATCGCGGGTCGCCTCGCCAAGACCTTCCTCCGCAGCAAACTTACCCCCCTCATCGTTTTCGCCTCGCTGCTGCTGGGCATCCTGGCGGTCTCGCTCACCCCCCGGGAGGAGGAACCCCAGATCATCGTGCCCATGGTGGACATCTACGTCCCCATGCCCGGCGCGAGCCCCAAGGAGATCGAGAGTCAGATCACTACGCCCCTGGAGAAACGCCTCTGGGGCATCCCCGGCGTGGAGTACCTCTACAGCACCAGCCGCCCCAACGTGGCCCTGATCACCGTGCGCTTCAAGGTGAATGAACCCCAGGAGCCCAGCCTGGTGAAGATCCACCAGGAGCTGGCGGCCAACGCCGACATGCTGCCCAGCGGAGCGATGAAACCCATCGTGCGCCTGCTCACCATCGACGATGTGCCCTTCCTGGGCCTGACACTCCACGGGCAGAACCAGACCCCAGGGCAACTCCGAACGATGGGAGAAGCGCTCGCTCGTGAACTGAGCGCCGTGCCCAGCACCGCCCAGGTCAAGGTCATCGGCGGCGCCAAGCGCATGGTGCGCATCGAGCCCGATCCCGAGAAACTGCGCGCCCTGGGCATGAGCCTGGGCGAGCTGCAGCCCGCCCTTCAGACCGCCGAGAGCCAGCTTCCCGCAGGCGCCCTGGTGGATGGCGGCAGGCGCACCGTTGTCGAAGCCTCGGGCTTCGTGCTGGAAGCCTCGGAACTGAAGCGCCTCGTGGTCTCCGTGAAGAATGGCCGCCCCATCTACCTGGGGGATGTGGCCCGGGTCACCGATGGACCCGAGCCCGAGCCCCTCATCGTGCTCCATGGCACCCAGGCCGAGGGATTCAATCCCGCCATCACCCTCACCCTCTCCAAGCGCATGGGCAGCAATGCCACGGCCCTGGCCGAGGATGTGCTGAAGAAGGTGGAAGCCCTGCGGGGCAACCTCATCCCTAAGGATCTCAAGGTGACGGTCACCCGCAACTACGGGGAGACCGCCGGGGACAAGAGCAACGAGCTCATCGAGCACCTCCTCATCGCCACCCTCAGCGTGATCGCCCTCATCGGGCTAGCCATGGGCTGGCGCTCGGCAGTGGTGGTGGGCATCGCGGTGCCCGTCACCCTGGCCCTCACCTTGCTCATCAGCTACCTCAATGGCTACACGCTGAATCGCGTGACCCTCTTCAGCCTGATCTTCTCCATCGGCATCCTGGTGGACGACGCCATCGTGGTGGTGGAGAACATCCACCGGCACATCCATCTGCCGGGCCCTGCCCGCAGCTTCGCCAAGATCGTGGTGGATGCGGTGGACGAAGTGGGCAACCCCACCATCCTGGCCACCTTCGCGGTCATCGCGGCGATCCTGCCCATGGCCTTCGTGCGCGGCCTCATGGGCCCCTACATGCGCCCCATCCCCGTGGGCGCCAGCGTGGCGATGCTGTTCAGCCTAGTGATCGCCTTCGTCATCAGCCCCTGGGCCAGCCTCAAGATCTTCAAGCACGAGGCCCATCTCCCGGAGACCGATGCCAGCGGCCTGCATCCCGCCACCGAGGAGAACGCAGCCCCCGAGCCCGTCCACGGGCCCGAGCATGAGACCACCCTCGCGGACGAGACCGCTCCCGATACCTGGAGCACTCGCCTCTATCGCCGCATCATGCACGCCCTGCTCTCCAGTGCCAAAGTGCGCTGGGCCTTCTTCGCGGGCGTGCTCGTGCTGCTGGGCGGAGCCATGGCCCTGGTGGGCTTCGGCGCGGTGAAGGTGAAGATGCTGCCCTTCGACAACAAGTCCGAATTCATGGTGCAGCTGGATCTGCCTACCGGAACCCCCAAGGAAGATGCCCTGGCCCTGGGTCAGAGCGTGGCCCGCCGCCTGCTGCAGGAACCCGTGGTGCGCGATGTCCAGGTCTACGCGGGCGAGGCCGCGCCCTTCACCTTCGTGGGCATGGTGCGCCACAGCTTCCTGCGCCAGGAAGCGCAGATGGTGGATGTCCAGGTCAACCTGGTGGGCAAGGGCGACCGCAAAGAGCAGAGCCACGCCATCGCCGTGCGGCTGCGCCCTGAACTGAAGAAGCTGTCGATGCCTGACGGCACGAGGTTTAAGATCGTGGAGATCCCGCCGGGGCCGCCCGTCATGGATACCCTGGTGGCCGAGGTATACGGCCCCACGGAAGCCGAGCGGGTGCGCTTCGCGACCGAGGTCGAGCAGGCCTTCCGCAGCGTGGACGGCGTGGTGGATGTGGATTCCACCCTCAATCCCACCAGCCCCAAGATCAGCCTGGTGCTGGACCGCGAGAAGGCCGCCCTCCACGGCGTCGCCCCCGCTCACGTCATCCAGACCCTGTACATGGCGGGCAACGGCCACACGGCCGGCAGCTTCCATGTGCAGCAGGGTTCCACCCAGGTGCCCGTGATCCTTCAGCTGGCGGGTACCCAGCGCCAGCGCCTGGAGCAGATGCTTCAGATGACCGTCCCTGGGATGCGCGGCCCCGTGCCCCTCTCCGAGCTGGTGCGCGTGCAGGAAGGTCGCGAACAGGCCGACATCTTCCACAAGAACCTGATGCCCGTGTCCTACGTGCTGGGAGATCTGGCGGGCACCATCGAGAGTCCCGTTTATGCCCTGGCAGCCCTCAACAAGAAGATCGACGGCCTCAAGGGCTCGGATGGGAAACCCGTGGCCCGCCTGGGCCTGGCCCACCCCGACAACACCGAGAACCTGGTGATGAAGTGGGACGGCGAATGGCATATCACCCTGGAGGTCTTCCGGGATCTCGGCATCGCCTTCGCGGCCGTGCTGGTGCTCATCTACATCCTGGTGGTGGGCTGGTTCGAGAGCTTCCAGGTACCCTGGGTGATCCTGGTGCCCATCCCCCTCTCGCTCATCGGCATCATCCCGGCCCACGGCCTCATGGGTGCCTTCTTCACGGCCACGAGCATGATCGGCTTCATCGCCGGTGCGGGCATCATCGTGCGCAACAGCATCATCCTGGTGGATTTCATCGAGCTGAAACTGAAGGAAGGCATGCCCCTCGCCCTAGCGGTGGAAGAGGCCGGTGTGGTGCGCTTCCGCCCCATGCTCCTCACCGCCAGCGCCGTGCTCGTGGGCAGCGCCATCATGCTCGCCGATCCCATCTTCCAGGGCCTCGCCATCAGCCTCATGGCCGGTGAAGTGGCCGCCACCCTGCTCTCCCGCATCGCCGTGCCCGTTCTGTACTTCCTCGTCGCCCGTCGGGGCCGCGCGGCAGAACTGCAGCGGCAAGGCGCTTCCTCAACCAACTGAAAGGGTCCACGGATACACACGGATGAAAAGCAACCAGCAGTCATCAGTGTTCATCCGTGTGAATCCGTGGACTGTTTGTTTTCCCCAAGGAGCAACCAATGAACGTCGATCGTATCGTCCACTCCGCCGCCGGCACCATGATCCTGGCCAGTCTGGCCCTGGCCCACTGGCACAGCCCTAACTGGCTCTGGCTCACAGCTTTCGTGGGCGCCAATCTCCTCCAGAGCGGCCTCACCAACTGGTGCTTGATGTCCAGCATCCTCGCCAAGCTAGGGGTTTCCACCCAGGGCGCCTGCGGCCTGAAGGGTTGAGCATGACTCTTCCCTTCGATCTCAAGCGCGTGCTGATCGGCGTCCTGGTGGGGGGCAGCCTGGGCTTTGCCTACCACAAGCTAGTGGGCTGTCGCACCGGCGCCTGCCCCCTCACCGCCACGCCCCTGCGCGCCATCACCTACGGCGTCGTTGTAGGCCTCCTCTTCACCCTCGCCGGGGGTTCCAAGCCAAAGGCTTCGGAGTCCTCTGCCGCAACACCTTCCACGTCTCTTCCCAAGGAGTCTCCCGTGTCTGCCGCCAACGTCATCCATCTCACCGCCGGTGCCTTCGACAAGATCAAGGCTCAGGAGAAGCCCGTGCTCATCGACTTCTGGGCGCCCTGGTGCGGCCCCTGCCGCACCCAGGGCCCCATCCTCGACGAAGTCTCCAGCCGCATTGGCTACCGCGCCCTCGTAACCAAGGTCAACGTGGACGAAGAGCCCGCCCTGGCCGCCCCCTTTGGTGTCCAGGCCATTCCCACCCTGGTCATCCTGAAGGACGGCAAGATCACCCAGCGCTTCACGGGTGTGCAGCAGGCCGATGTTCTGGTGAAGGCCCTCGAAGCCGCAGGAGCCTGAAGCCCAGGGGCAGCGACCACGGCTGGCCATTCTCAGGGGGGCGGGGGATCTCATCGACCCCTTGGGTCAGATTGGACCGATGGGGATAAGCGCGGAGCGGGTGGCGAGCATCTACCATTTGAGGGGTCTGGTGCAGCCCAAACCCAGGATGGAGTGTTGACGTGCTAAAACGCCTGCTTGAGTCCTCCCGCTACCTTGTTGTGCTTGGCGTAGTCTCCAGCCTAGCGGCCTCTGCGGGGGCATTTCTGTGGGGAACCTGGAAAACGGGGCTCCTCCTGTGGAACCTCGCCACCAGCGGGGCAGACGTACCCTTGCTGGCCGTGCGCCTGATCGAGCTCATGGACAAGTTCCTGATCGCCACGGGACTGTACATCTTCGCCGTAGGGCTCTACGACCTCTTCCTGGGTGAACTGAACCTGCCCAAGTGGCTGGACGTCCACAATCTCCATGACATCAAGACTCGCATTTCCAGCATCCTGGTGCTGGTCATGGCCATCGTTTTCGTTGAGCGTCTGGTGCAGTGGGAAAAGCCGATGGAAACGCTGGCGTTCGGTGCCGCCATTGCCCTGGTGACCATGGCCCTCCTGGCCTTCAACCGTTTTTCGGAAAAGTCCGCATGAGCCAAGACGTTCGGCCTGACTGGCATGCCCTTTCGCTGGAAGAATCCTTTCGGACCACACGAGGCCGGATCGGGGGCCTAGTTGTCGCTGCCATCGTGAGCCTGGAAAAGGCCTGGCGACGGCACCGCGCCCTGGAATAGGAAGGGGCCATCCTGCTCACCCCCCTGGCCGGCCCCGTTGGGCTCAACGGCGTGCTGGCTCCGCGGCGCAGCTCCCCGGGACCCAAGGAAAAGGGTTAGCATCACTCCAGCGCACTCGCTGAGCGACCTGGAGGCAACCGTGACCGCAGTCTGGTGGGTTCTATCAGCCCTGGTGCTGTTCCTGATCGAGATGATCACGCCGGGTCTCTTCTTCTTCGCCTGCATGGCCGTGGGCGCCCTGCTGGCGGGCCTTGTGACCTGGATGGGTCTGGGGCCCATCTGGGCCTGGACGGTCTTCTTCGGCACTTCCACGCTCCTGGTGCTGGCGGTGGCCCCCCTGGCCCGCCGTTGGCTCAAGCGCATCCCCCCCAGCCCCGTGGGCCTCGACGCCATGGTGGGGCGCCGGGCGCGGGTGGTGGAGGCCATCGACCCCACCACCGGCCAGGGCCAGGTCCGGGTCGAAAACGGCGCCCACTGGCGGGCCATCGCCGAGGACCCCATTCCCGTCGACACCTGGGTGCAGATCCTCGAAGTCGTGGGAACCCGCCTGCGCGTGAGCCTGCCTTCCGATTCCACGTCCCTCTAGGAGATGCACCATGCCTGAACTCTTCTTCCTCTTCATCGCAGGCTTCTTCCTGCTGATCCTGGCGGCCAAGGCCCTGCACGTCATCCGTCCCTTCGAGAAGGCCGTGGTGGAGACACTGGGCAAGTACTCAGCGCCACCCCGGGAGCCAGGCCTAGTCTTCGTGATGCCCTTCTTCCAGACCCTCGTGAAGGTCGATACCCGCGAACAGGTGATCGATGTGCCCCCTCAGGAAGTGATCACCAAGGACAACGCCGCCGTCACCGTGGACGCCGTCATCTACTTCCGCATCACCGACCCTGTGCGGGTGATCTACAACATCGCCAACTTCCAGTACGCCGCCGTGAAGCTGGCCCAGACCAACCTGCGCAACATCGTGGGCGACATGGAACTGGACCAGACCCTCACCAGCCGTGAAAAGATCAACGGCCAGCTGCGGCAGGTGCTGGACGAGGCCACCGACGAGTGGGGCGTGAAGGTCGTGCGGGTGGAGATCCAGAAGATCGAGCCGCCCACGGACATCACCAACGCCATGTCCAAGCAGATGAAGGCCGAGCGCGAAAAGCGCGCCGCGATTCTGGAATCCGAAGGCTTCAAGCAGAGCGCCATCCTCAAGGCCGAGGGCGAGCGCGAAAGCCAGATCCTGCGGGCCGATGGCGATCGGCAGGGCGCCGTGATTCGCGCCGAGGGTCAGGCCCAGGCCGTGCGCACCCTGGCAGACGCCGAGAAGTTCCGCATCGAAACGGTCTTCAACGCCATCCACGCGGGCAAGCCGGATGCCGCCCTCATCGCCATCCGCAGCCTGGAGGCCCTCGAAAAGGTCGCCGACGGCAAGGCCACCAAGATCTTCCTGCCCACCGAAGTGGGTGGCGCCCTGGCCTCCCTGGGTGCGGTTGCCGAGATCTTCAAGAACCAGACCGCCCCTGCTGCCCCCGCCGCCGTCCCCGCCCAGCCCGCGCCCAAGGCCCCGCTGCCCGTGCGGCCTCTGCCTAACCCCGAGGTTTGAGGCGGGCGGCCGCCTAGCCCGGCGAGTGCTGCCCTTCCTCACCGAATCAGTGAAGAAGATCAAGCTCGGCCACCCCTCTACGGGTGGCCGATCCGTACGGATGCAGGAGTTGGAAAGCCCCTGGTTCCCCTTGTTCACGAGCCTGGTGGGGACGAGGGCCTTCCCCGTCAGGCCGTCTTCATCGCGATGAACGCTCGGTGCGACGCATGGCAATGGGGGCAGATCCATTCCTCCGGAAGTTGGTCGAAGGGTGTTCCCGGTGGAATCTGCTGGGTGTAGTCCCCCAACCTCGGATCGTAGGTGTAGCCACAGACCATGCATCCATAGGGCGTGGCCGCCGCGCCTTCCAGTTCCACGGGTGTCGCGACGACCGGTGGCTTGCCCTCCCGCAGGTTCAGAAGACCTTCAAAATGGGTGGTGAGGAGGTTCCGATCGAAGGTCTCTTCCTCTTCCAGAAGCCTCGCCCGTTCCTCCTCGGTGAAGTAGTCCATGCAGGGCAGGAAGAAGTCCCGATCCTCCTTGTCGATGTGGGCCGGATAGAACCTTGCAAGGTCCTCGAGAAGGGCCGCGAGGTCCCGAACGGCGGTGGCCTCGCCCATGAGGACCCGCTCCCGGACGGCGGCCAGCCTCGCCACCGTCTTTCGACCCTGGACATGCTCCGCTTCCAACTCCTCCAAGACGCGCCGATGGTCCGGTGATAGCGGTTTCGCCTTCAACTCGCGGAAGAGGATTTCCTCCTCCTTGCCGTGATGGCTGCGGTCCGCGTAGAGGCGGATGAACTCGATGCCCGTGAGCACGAAATCCGTATCCACCTTGCCCGTGGCGCGAATCCGTTTGGCCTCCCGTCCCAGCAGGGCGATCATCCGCTCGATGAGGCGGTGCTCCACCATCAGGGGGCCAACAGGCAGCATGGGCAACTCCGTTCACACAAAGACTATCCCAGGATCAATTCCAGCCGCCGCACCAGCTGTCCTCCCCGCCCCCACCTTGCCATCCAGGACAGCTTCGTCCACCCTCGCCCGGAGGGTCCAAATCAGGGTGGATGGAACAGGGCCGTCGGATGGACAGCCCGACGATCAGGCGGCTTCGGGATCCTTGCTGAAGATCATTCTTAGGGCCGCGATCACGAGGGGAACAGCGCCCACGAGCAGGAAGACGAGATCCGCAATGATTCGGATCCATTCCAGGGTGTGAAAGGTGCCGCCCATCAGGTAGGAGAGGCGTCGGGCATGCCAGTAGCCGTTGGTGATTGAATCCCAGAGTTGGAGCACCCCCGCCGGGAAGAGATCCAGCAGGAGCATGAGCCCGAGGCCGACGTTGAGGCCCCAGAAACCGAGGCGAATAAGCTTCTCGGAGCGGTTCCAGACCGCGTCGCTCTTGAGGGCGCGCAGGCAGAAGACCAGCACGGCCAGGGCGAGCATGCCGAAGACTCCGAACATGGCCGCATGTCCATGGTTGGCAGTGAGGGTGGTGCCCATTTCGAAATAGGACACGATGGGCAGGTTGATGAGGAACCCGAAGACGCCCGCCCCCACGAAGTTCCACACGCCCACGGCGATGAGGAACTTGATGGCCCAGCTCTGCTTGGCCGCCAGGGGGCGGTTGCAGTCGGAGCAGCTTTGTTCCTTAAGGCGGATGAAGTCCCAGGCATCCAGGGTCAGCAGGGTCAGCGGCACCACTTCCAGGGCGCTGAAGCAGGAAGCCAGCCCCATGTTCAGCGTGCCTTGGCCCGTGAAGTACCAGTGATGGCCGATGCCCATGATGCCGCCGGACAGGTAGAGGATGGCGTCCAGGTAGACCAGCCGCGTGGCGGATTTCGCCGTGACGAGGCCCATCTGGTAGAACATCACCGCCACCAGCACCGTGGCGAAGAGCTCGAAGAAACCCTCCACCCAGAGGTGGATGATCCAGAAGCGCCAGTTGTCGATGACGGCGAAATTGGTGTGAGGCCCATAGAACAGGGCAGGCACGTAGAACAGCGGAATGGCGATGGCCGCATAGAGGAACAAGGAAGGCAGTTCGCCCTGTTCCGTGCCCTTCATGGCCGGTCGCAGCGCCCGGAACATGAGGAAGAGCCAAAAGATCAGGCCCACCGCGAGCAGGAGCTGCCAGAAGCGCCCCAGATCCAGGTATTCGCTGCCCTGATGCCCGAACCAGAACCAGAGGCTCCCCAGCTTGTCGTTGAGCCCGGCCGCCTCCCCGAAAAGGCTGCCGAAGACCACGATGGCCAAGGCGCCCAGCAGCACCAGGACGCCCGCCTTCTGGCCCTTGGGCTCGGCTCCACCCACGAGGGGAGCCAGGAACAATCCCCCCGCGACCCAGGCCGTGGCGATCCAGAAGATGGCGAGCTGGAGATGCCAGGTGCGGGCGAGGTTGTAGGGCAGGATCTTGGCCAGGTCGAAGCCGTAGAAGGCGCCGGGTTCCACGCGGTAGTGCGCCAGGACGCCTCCCAGGGCCGTCTGCCCAAGGAACAGCAGGGCCACCACGGCAAAGTAGAGGCCGAGCACCTTCTGGCTGGGGGTCAGGGTCCAGGATTGCAAGCGCCCCACATGGGCGTGCTTCCAGCCCGCCTCACCGCCCCAGCCCAGGTAATCGAACTTGCCGAAGATGAAGAGGATCAACCCCAGGCCACCCAGCAGCACCACCAGACTGAGGGCACTCCAGAGATAGGCGCTGGCCGTGGGGACGTTGCCCACCAGGGGCTCGTAGGGCCAGTTGTTGGTGTAGGAGTAGTTTGCCCCTGGACGCGTGGCCACGGTGGCCCAGGTCGCCCAGGCGAAGTAGGCCGTCAGGCGCTTCAGTTCGCCTTCGTCGCGGATGAATTTGGATGGAAGCCCAGGAGCCGGGGTCGCACCCCCGAAATAGGCCTTCCATTCCCCGATCTGCGTGTGGAAAGCGGCCACCTCCGCATCTGTGAACACCAGCGTGTCCACGCCCTTGTCATAGCGGTTCTGCTTGAGCTCACCCTTGAGGGCTTCGCCCACCTCCAGGGACTGGGCCGTGGGCAGATCCTTGAACAGCTTGCCGTAGCGGGCCTGGGCCAGGGTGTCCCGGCCGATTTCCGCGAGTCGGTGCAGATACTCCGCCGAATAGTCCGGCCCCAGATAGGCCCCGTGGCCCCAGAGGGTGCCATGCTCCATCAGCCCGTACTTGAAGAAGACCTCCTGACCCCCCTTGATGTCCTCGCCGGTTAGGACGACCTGCCCGGCGGAATCCACCACCCGGGCGGGAATGGGCGGCGCCCCCTGGTAGGTCTTCACCGTCACCAGGGTGAGCAGGGAGAAGCCGAAGATCATCACGAGGATGACGGCCTGCCTCCACCAGGGAGAAAGCGGCAAATGGTCGCTGGGGTCGTGGCTCATGGGTCCTCCACTGTGAACGATGGGCTGATAGGCGTTCGAATTATGCGCGCGATCATGCACCCAAGAATCGTATAAATCCAAGCCGACGAATTTGGCTGGTTTGCATCTGCCGGAGGGCCCTGTATCAGGCCTGGGGCCAAAGCGGTATCAGGAGCGGCCCAAACAGCTGCTCGGTATTGAAACCAGAGAAACGAGCCCCTTCTGCAGGAGGGCTTCTACATTCACCCCACTACCGGGAAGTTGTTCGCCTTCGCGGGGCTCTACTCCCACTGGGCCGGGGCAGACGGCGAGCTGGAGACCTGCACCATCATCACCACTTCCCCCAATGCCGTGATGGAACCCATCCACGACCGCATGCCCGTGATCCTTCCTCCGGAATCCTGGGCCGCCTGGATGGACCCCACCACGCCCACCTCCGCTGCCATCGAGTTGCTACGCCCCTGCCCACCCGCGTGGATGGAAGCCTATGCGGTCTCCTCACGCGTCGGGAATGTCCAGAATGACGATCCGGACCTGATCGCGCCCGTGGCGATGGAGGCATAGGGGCGCGTGGCCAAGGGGATGAGTTTGGCCAGGATCTGGCCAAACCAGAGGAGGGGAATCCCCTTAGGGCAATTAGATACGTGGGAGATACGGGCACTTTTTGGGGGTTGCTGGAGGTTCGAATCCTCCCCAAAAGAAAACCCCCGAAACCTAATGGTGACGGGGGTTTTATGGCGGAGAGTAAGAGATTCGAACTCTTGAACGGGTTCCCCCGTTACACGATTTCCAATCGTGCTCCTTCAGCCACTCGGACAACTCTCCAGTAAACGGCTGCCCTGCGTGCAGGGAACGGAAAGTCTAGCACGGAGAGGGGGCCGGACCAAGAACGCAGTCCGGAATGGGGGCGGGGTTTGCGGGCCGCACCCAAGGCACGCGATGATGGGGGCATGAACCCGCGCCTCCATGCCCTCGCCTCGGAAGTCCTTGCCCGCGTGTCGGGGAATCGCCCCCCGCGGGAAAGCCCCCAACTCCTGGGCTGCCGGGAGGGGCTCTGTCTGCTCCGCACCCCGGATGGACTGAGAGAGGTTGCCGCCGACCAGCTCCCCGCCAAGGTGGATTTGAGTCCGCTCATCGATCACACGCTCCTGAAGCCCGCCGCCTGCGAGGCCGAGATCGACCGGCTCTGTGACGAGGCCCTGGAATACGAGTTCGCCTCGGTGTGCGTGAATCCTTACTGGGTGCCCCGCTGCGCCCAACGCCTGGAGGGCAGCACGGTGCGGGTCTGCACCGTGATCGGCTTTCCCTTGGGGGCCAACACCACCCGTATCAAGGCCGAGGAGGCCAGGGAGGCCGTGGCCTGCGGGGCTCGGGAAGTTGATATGGTGCTCGCCATCGGCCTGGCTAAGGCCGGGGACTGGGAATCGGTGCGCCACGACTATCGCGCCGTGCGCGAAGCCGTCCCCACGGCCACCCTCAAGGTGATCCTGGAGACCTGCCTGCTGACGGACGAGGAGAAGGCCCAAGCCTCGCGCATCGCCGCGGAGGAGAACCTCGATTTCGTGAAGACGTCCACCGGATTCTCCACGGGCGGGGCCACGGAGGCAGATGTGCGCATCATGCGCGAGACCGTGGGCGCCCGAGCGGGAGTCAAGGCCTCGGGTGGTGTGCGCACCTATGAGGATGCCCTTCAGATGGTACTGGCGGGCGCGACGCGCCTGGGGCTCTCTAGCTCCTTGGCCGTGGCCAAGGGGGGCAGCGCCCAGGGGGGTGGCTACTAGAGCCTTGCCCCGGCAAGTGCGGTATGCTCCTTAGTACGCAATGCCCGGGAGGTTCGTGTGGCCAAACTCGATCTGGTCATGTTCGAGGAGGAATACAAACTGCTGCAGGAGATCATCTCCCGCCTGCAGGTGGACTCCTCGAGCAAGGTCGTGTTCCTGGTGGACAAAAACGGCCAGCAGATTGCCGCTTCGGGTGATGTGCGCAGCATCGACGCCACCAGCCTCGCCTCCCTGACGGCGGGCAATGTGGCCGCTACGGACGGACTGGCAAAGCTCATTGGGGAGAAGGAATTCACACTGCTCTTCCACGAGGGCGAAAAGGACAACCTGCACATCTCCATCGTGGGCAAGCGGGGCATCCTGGTGGTGATCTTCGACCAGAATTCGAGCCTAGCGCTGGTGCGCCTGCGGGTGAAGAAGGCCAGCCGGGATCTGCAGGAGATCTTCGAGAAGGTCGAACAGCGGGCCCAGAACCTAGTGGGTGAGTCCAAGTTCGAGAGCCCCTTCTCGGAAATCACCGATGAAGACATCGACAAGCTCTTCGGCGATTGACCGGGAGCGACCATGACCTTCATCAACTACGCTTCTCGCGAGATCAACTGCAAGATTGTCTACTACGGCCCCGGCCTCTGCGGAAAGACCACCAACATCCAGTGGATCTTCGAGCAGGCCAATCCCGAGAAACGGGGCAAGCTCGTGAGCCTCGCCACTGAGACAGACCGCACCCTGTTCTTCGACTTCCTGCCCCTGGACATGGGTACGGTCAAGGGCTTCAAGGTTCGGTTCCATCTCTACACGGTGCCGGGTCAGGTCTTCTACGATGCCAGCCGCAAGCTGATCCTCCGGGGCTGCGACGGCATGATCTTCGTGGCCGACAGTCAGCGCCAGCGCATGGAAGCCAACATCGAATCCATTGCTAACCTGGCCACCAACCTCAAGGAAAACGGATTCGACATCCGCTCCATTCCCTACGTGCTGCAGCTCAACAAGCGGGACATGCCCACGGCGGCCCCGGTGGATGAGATGGAACGCCTCCTGCGTTTCCGGGGCGAGCCTATGATCGAAGCCGTGGCCAATCAGGGCACCGGCGTGATCGAGACCCTTAAGGCCTGCGCCCGCCAGATCCTCATGGAGCTCCAGAAGATCTAGGAGCCCTGTCCCTGGAACCTGGGACTTGATCCATGCCGCTGGCGCGCTACAATGGTCGTTCCTACTTTCCGGAGTAGCTCAGTGGTAGAGCAATCGGCTGTTAACCGATTGGTCGGGGGTTCAAATCCCTCCTCCGGAGCCAACCCAAACGCCCCGCCCCTGCGGGGCGTTTTCGTGCATGGAGCTCCGAAGGCGATTACCCGACGCGGGTGGATTCGGTGGCCTTGGCCAGGGCATCCCAGCCCAGGGCTGCGGCGCCGAGAATGGCGGCGTTTCCCTGGATGCCCGAAGGGAGCAGCTTCACCGTGTTGCGGAAGACGCTGAAGAGGTTCTCCTCGAGGGCACGCCGGGTGGGTTTGAAGAGCAGCTCTCCCGCAGCAGCAAGGCCACCGAAGAGAATGATCGCCTCGGGACTGGTAAAGACCACGGCGTCCGCAAGCTTCCTGCCCAGGATGTCACCGGTGAATTCGAAGGCCTCCAGCGCGATGGGATCGCCCTTCTGGGCAGCGTCGAAGATCTCCTTTGCAGAGAGCCGCTCGAAGGGAATCCCCCGGAGCCCCGAGACCTCGGATCCCGTTGCCAGGAGCTCCCGGACCGTGCGTCGAAGTCCCGTGGCCGAGGCGTAGGTCTCGAGGCAGCCCAGGCGGCCGCATCCGCAGAGGCGGCCGCCCGGCTCCACGATCATGTGGCCCACCTCTCCCGCGAACCCCGTGGAGCCATAGACCAGTTCACCATTCACCACGATGCCGCTGCCCAGCCCGGTCCCCAGCGTGATGACCATGAAATCCCGCATGCCCCGGGCCGCGCCAAAGTGCATCTCGCCCAGGGCCGCGGCGTTGGCATCGTTGGTGACCGCCAGGGGCACCTGGAAGTACGGCACCAGTTCGGCCCGGAGGTCCACGTGACCCCAGCTGAGATTCGGTGGATTCTCGAGGGTACCCCGGTAGTAGTTGGCGTTGGGCGCGCCCAGGCCGATGGCCGAAAGCCGGAAGCCGGGCCCGAGCCCCTGCAGAAGCGCCCAAGCCCTGCCCTGGAGGCGGTGGAAGAAGCCGGAGGCCAACGAGTCCCCCTGGGTGGGCATCACCTCCGTGGCGCGACAGTGGCCTTCTCGGTCCACGAGGCCCAGGGCCGTGTTGGTCCCGCCAATATCCACACCGAGCACGACTTCCACGGCGGCGTCCGGCGGAGCCAAGGTCATTGGGTGAACCTCCTCCGCCTGATTATCAGCCCTGCGGCGCAAAGGGGTGAGGCCCTTTGCGCCCAAGGAAATCGGAGGCTCCACGCGATCAGTTTTCCTTGGTCACGAAACTCCCGCCCCAGATGGCCTGGGAGTCCCACTGGCTGAAGGCCTGGGTGAAGGTGGCCATGTCGCGGGCCGTCACCTTGCCCACGGGGGTCACGAAGTAGACCACGGTCACCCGGATGGGTTCCTCCGCCCGGGCCCCCTGGAAACCCGAGCCGGTGAAGTAGCGCCCTTCGGATTCCCCATGGCCGATGGCCACGCGGTCCAGGCCTGGTGCCTCGGAGCGTTTCTGGGCGTCGCTTTCCGCCTTGTTGGAAGCGACGCCCGGTGCCAGGCAGACGACTTCGGCGCAGGCATTCGGCACGGGGAGGGTCGAGAGATCGAAGGCCCTGCCCATGGGCGGCGTGCCGAGGTTGCTGAGCTGCAGGCCCCGGACGTTCCGTCGCAATGGAACCTGGATGAGGTAGTACCGCTGCACATCCACATCCATGCCCTGGGCCTTCAGTTCCCGCTCCAGGCGCAGCAGATCCGAGCGGTCCGCCGCCCGGCTCGCGGTGAAGGGGGCCTTCTGCCCGTGGATATTGGCGAACAGAAGCTGATGGTTGCCAGGCCCCACGATGGCCTCGTGGCTGCCTTCGATGACATCCGTGATGACGAAGTTGGTCGAGCCGTAGGGGAAGATGCTGAAGGTGAAGGCCGCCCGGGGCGGGACGCCCTCGGGCCAGGCGCCGCGCATGTTCCGGGCCGGCACGGGCACGATGGCGAACTGATTGGAGACGATCACATTGCGGTCCCGGGCCGCGCTGGCCAGGCCGAGCTCCTGCAAACGCTGGGGCAGGGATTTCTCCACGGTACGGGCCCCCTCCTTCACGTGGATCTTGATGCGCTCCGCGGGCACCATCAGCACCTTGTCGCGGTAGTTGCTGTCCCGCCGCACCGAAAGCGCCAGGCGAGCCGAAGCCGGGTTGCCCTCCTCCTCCCGCACCCAGATGCCCACATCACTGATGCGGTCGCCCCAGACGCTGTTCGCATGGCGGCCAATGTCCTCCCAGCTGATCTTCACGGGATGAAACTGGTTCTGCCCCATGAGGGCCATGAAGTTCGGCTGATTCCAGAGGTTCACGGTCTCTTGGAAGTAGTCGCGCCAGGCCATGGGAGGCGGGGGCGGCACGGGAGGCCGCGGCGTGAAGCCCCCGCTGCCCTTCGCCAGAAAGCCGATGGCGGCCACGATATTTCGCACGGTGCCTGATCCAGGCCCCGCATCCAGCCCCAGATCCCGGGCGATCTCCACCGCCGCAAAATCCACCTTGCTGTTGCCCAGGCCGTGGGCGCGAGCCTCCTGGAGCACCAGGCACACATTGGCGCGCACACCCTGGGCCTCGGCCGAGTTGATGCGGATGCCCTGTTTCCCGAAGGCCTCGATGATCCGGCCTTCTTCGGAGTCAGGGTTCGGGGTCTGCCAAGGCGCATCGGCGCCCGGCTTCCCTGGAGTCATCCAGGCGCATGCAACGGTACCGACCAGGCCCGCGCAGAGAAGGATGGGAGAGACCGGGTTTTTCATGGGGAGCACCTCACAGTGGATGGCTTGCATCCAGGAAATGCCCCAGGCTAGAGAATCCTTTCAGCCCTTTTTCGACAGGACTGCAGACGGACCCTACTCCGTCGCCTCGGCCATGGCTTCTTCCGTGACCCCCACCATGTTTCGCGAATTCACGATGACCAGGGGAAGCGGCGCGCCGGTCGCTTCGCTGGGATCGAAGTAGGAGGTAGAACCCACGTAGCACTGATGGAACTCGATGAACCCGGTGTTGCGCAGGAGGAAATCTGAGGTCCGCAGGCTTTCGGGCACTTCCAGATGGCCTCGCATGCTGCCGAGGGTCAGGAGGCAGGTCACGAGGCGCTGTTCCAGGGGTGCGGCGCCGATGCCCATTTTGGTCATTTCGATGGGGCCCTGGGGCACCACCAGCGTGATGGCGCTCTTGTGCAAGGCCAGGAAGGAATGGACCTGGTCACTGCCCGGCAGCACCGCCTCCGTCAGCTTCAGGATTTCGTCCTGGGAGTTGAGAAAGCTCTGCAGGGTCTTCACAGAGGGCAAGTGAAGGGTGCCCCGAATGAATCCCGACGGCGCGAAGACGATGACGGGAATGGCAGTCTGAAGGGGGCGAGGCGAGTCCATGGAGTGGACCTCCAAAGGGTTTTATCCAAAAGCATTGCATGTGCAGCAAGTATGGCCCCTGGTTATTTTCCGATCAACCCCGCCAGAAGACTATGGAAGCTCTGGAGTCCGTTGGCCGGTGGGAATCCGCAGCGCCCCTCTGGCATCCCATACCCGTATACTTGGGTCGCCCTGGAGGTTTCATGCCGCAGTCCACCGTTCAAGCCGAGCTCAGCGCCGCGGAGTGGAAGCTCATCCAGGAGCTCCGGGCCCTTCCCGAGAGCCAGCTCCGGGACCGCGTGCATCAGACCTTCAGTGAACTCACCTTCTTCTTCCGCAATCCCAAGTGCCAGGGCATCGGCATCGAGGGATTTCCCTGCGGCGAGCCCAGTTCCTCCTGCGAGGACTGCCACGATATCTGGAACGCCCTGGATAAGCTGGCGGCCCGAGCCAAGAAGGAAGGCTGCTGATTTGGACGAGGGGGGACCGCCCGGCCGCTTCGCGCCTTGCGTCATGCCCCCTGGTCACCCCTTCCGAGGTGGGGGTTCGTTGAAGGCATCGAGGGGATTTTCGGGCCAGGCATGCCGGGGATAGCGCCGCGAGAGCTGGGGCCGAAGTTCCTGATAGGCCCGGGCCCAGAAGCCCGCCAGATCGGTGGTCACCTGCACGGCGCGATGGTTGGGCGCCAGCAGGTGCAACACCAGCGGCACGGCGCCGCCCGCGATGCGTGGCCCCGCCTTCAGGCCCAGGAAATCCTGGAGACGGGATTCGATCCAGGGGGTCTCGCCGCCGTAGTGCACCTTCACGCGCCGCCGAGGCAGGGCCACCTGGTCGGGCGCCCAGGCATCCAGCAGCCGCGCGGCCTCCGGGCCCAGCCGCTCCTTCAGGCTCCAGGTCCAGTCCACCCGCTCCAGTTCCTTCAGACTCCGGTAGCCCCGGCAGGCCTGCTCCACTAGGCTGCCCATCAATTCATCTCGGCCAGGCAGGGCCAGTTCGGGGCGCTGGCGCCCGAGAAACTCCGCCCGCGCCAGCAGATCCTCCACCTGGGCCTGCGCTTCTCCCAACCCCTTCTCCAGGACGGCCTGAGCCAGGATCTTCGCCGTGCGAGGATCCTGGGGATCCGCGGCCCTGCGCGTTGTCTCCAGGCAGAGATCCTCGAGCCAGAGGCTGTTGCTCAGTTCCACTCGTCCACTGGCCGCATTGAACACGCAGGCCTGCTCCTCCCTCAGGGTCTCAGGAAAGGTCTCCAGCAGCCACTCGGGTTCCACCCGGGACGCGGCACGAATCAGCACCTCGCTGCGGGCACCGCGCACCTCCTCGGCCTCCAGGGCCACGATGAGATCGGCCTTGCGCACCCGGCTGGCGGGATCCAGGCGTGCGCCGCCGCCGCCCAGCAGGGCGAAGGTGCCGTTGCCGCCGGCCTTGGCCAGGCGGTCGGGATAGGCCGAGAGCAGGGCCCGGAGCAGTCGTTCCTCCGCATCGGCAGGTTCTTCCGGCACGGGTCGGCGATCCTCCCGGAGGGCCTCGCAGGCCAGCCGCGCCTGGCGCACGGCGGCACCGTCGAGCCCGGCGGCCCGGATCGCCCCAGCGCCGAAGTGGGCCGCTTCCACCTCCCGATAGGCGTCCAACCGGGACCACAGATCCGAATCCAGAGTGTGCTGGGCTTCGCGGTTCCGGCCCTCCAGGCCGCTCCGGGCCTGGAGATCACCGCTCTCCAGCAAGGCCGCGGCCAAGCGTCCCAGGGCGGGAATGCCCAGGTCCTCACTGGCCACGAGCAGGCGTGCCAGGCGGGGATGCAGGGGACGCCCGGCCATACGTCGCCCCGTGGGCGTCAGCCCTCCGGTCTCCAGCGCGCCCAGGCGCTGAAGCAGGCGCTCCGCGGCCTCCAGGGACGCAGCGGGTGGCGGCTCGAACCAGCGCACCTGGCCCCCCGCCAACCCCATCCCGTGCAGGGCCAGCAGCGTTTCCGCCAGATCCGAACGATGGATCTCCGGGGCGTCGAAGGCGGGCCGCCCCAGGAAATCGGCCTCGGTGAAGAGCCGCAGGCAGAGGCCCGGCCCCTGCCGCCCGGCCCGGCCCGCCCGCTGCACGCACCGGGCCTGGCTGATGCGCGCCGTGCGCAGCCCCGAGAGCCCCGACCAGGGCGAGTGGGCAGCCTCCCGACCCAGGCCGGAATCGATGACCGTGTTCACGCCGTCGATGGTGACGCTGGATTCCGCCACGTTGGTGCTGAGGAGGATCTTGGGCCGTTCCGAGGGCGCCACGGCGGCCTTCTGGGCTTCGAAGGAGAGGCTGCCATGGAGCGGGAGCAGACTCAGGCCATGGCGCTCCGCCAGCGGCGCGAGGCTACGCAGGCAGGCCCGGATTTCCGCCGCGCCCGGAAGAAAGACCAGCGTGTGCCCCTGAACTTGTTGAGTCAGCACCCGCTCCAGGGCCGCCGTCACCTGCAGGGCCACGGGTCGATCATCGGGGCGGGGCAGATTGCACAGCTCCACGGGATGCGCCCTGCCCTCGCAGCGGACGGATTCGGCGTCCAGAAAGGCCGCCACGGGCTCCGCATCCAGGGTGGCGCTCATCACCACCAGGCGGAGATCGGGCCGGGCCTCCTGCTGGAGCCGTCGCAGCAGGGTGAGCGCCAGATCCGTGTGCAGGTGGCGCTCGTGGAATTCATCCAGGATGACCACAGCGATGCCCCGCAACTGAGGATCCTGCTGAAGCCGCCGCAGCAGCAATCCCTCGGTCACGAACCGGATGCGCGTGGCCCTGGAGATCTTCTGCTCGAAGCGCACCGCATAGCCCACCCGCTGACCCAGCTCTTCGCCCAGCTCCTCCGCCACCCGCACCGCCGAAAGGCGCGCCGCCAAGCGCCGAGGCTCCAGCACCCAGCACTCACCCGCCGCCAGGAGCCCCGCCTCCAGCAGGGCCCTGGGCACCCGTGTGGTCTTTCCCGCACCGGGTTCCGCCGTGAGCACCAGGTTGCGCCCGGCGCGGAGAACCGCGACCAGCCGCGGCAAATGGGCGTCGATGGGCAGAGGCATCAGCATTCCTCCCAGGATGGCACGGGACCGATGGAAACCGCCCCGCCGCGGCTTGACCACTGTTCCCGACCCCTCGGCGATCGTCACGCCTCCATGCCAGGGATCGCTCTACAATCGCCCCATGGATTCGGCCCATCACCCTCCCATCGAACTGGATGACTCGCGAGGCCATTGCCCCACCTGCGGCCGTCCCATTCTCACCCGCGCCACGGGCCGGTGCAGCTATTGTGGCGCCTCGGTGGAGGCCTGTATCGCCGACAGCCCCGAGACGCAGGCGCACATCGCCGCCATGGCGCCCGGCTGGGATGTGGATCGCCTGAAGGGCTGGCTGCGCGCCCGCCCGGCCCTCTTGGCCCGGGTGATGGAGCAAGAAGCCTGGCCCTGCTTGGGCGCCTGGGTGGCCGAACCTCTCTGGCGGGAGTGGGAGAGCCGCGAGTCCCACCGGCGCGCCAACGGCCAGGAGATGCGGATTGGCGGCGTGGTCCTGCAGCAGGTCAGCCTTGCCGCCCTGGGCGACGCTTCGCCTTGGATCGCCTGCCGCATCATCGGCCGGCGCTCGGCCTTCGTGGTGGACCGGGCTACGGGCATGGTGGTCTCAGGCAACCGGGGCGCCAAGCTCTTCACCGAAGCCTGGAAGCTGGAGGCCACGGGCCAGCCCGAGCCCAAGCCCCTGCTCAACTGCCACTCCTGCGGCGCACCCATGGCCCCCGAGGATCTCCGCTGCGACTACTGCCGGGCCTGGCAGGTGGCGCCCCCCGAGCCCTGGCGCCTGATCGCGCTCCAGGATCTGATGCCCAAGGCGCTCGAAGGGCTTCCGCCATTGGAAGCGCAGCATCACAATCCCTTCGAGAACCTCCTGGGACAACGTGAAGACTGGGGCGATTCCCTCTTCGATGGCATCATGAACAACTTCATCTGCTAGGGACGGTCATGACCATCGAACGCTTCAAGGCCAGCCGCTGGACCAAGGGCAACCGCCTCTTCCCCACCGTCATCGAGGTGAGCGAGACCGCCGTGGTGCGCCGCAAACGCCACTGGTTCACCCGGAACGAAATGAGCATCCACCTCCAGCGCGTGGCCAGCGTTCGCATCGACACGGGGCTGCTCTGGTCGGACATCCTCATCGAGAGCACCGGGGGCACGGATCCCATCACCAGCCACGGCCACAAGAAGAAGCACGCCCTGCGTATCAAGGAGCTGATCGAGAACGCCCAGACCGAGCACCTGAAGGCCCCGAACGAGGGCCCCACCCGGGTCTGCCCCTTCTGTGCCGAAACGATCAAAGCGGTCGCGAACGTGTGCCGGTACTGCGGGCGGGAGCTGCCCAAGGCTTAGCCTGGGGTCCATGTGTCCAGGATCCGCTATCGACGAAGGCCCCGGGTGGCAGTGGGCACACCGATCACCCTGGAGGCCCGGCGGGGGCGCCTGCACCTGCGACTGACGGCCCTCTTCCTGGGCCAGGATCTCTGCGTGACCCTCAGCGGCGGCGACCGGCCCCACATCGGCGCCGTGGCCCTGGGTCAGGGCGGTGCGGAAGCCACCGTACTCGGCCTGCCTGGCCACCGGGAGGATACGCTGGCCCGTCGGCTCGCCCAGGAACTGGCGATAGGAATCCAGGCCACCGTCTGCCTGGCCTGCGGCATTCATCTCGACAACATCCGTCCCGAAGAGATCCAGGATGCCCTGGAACTGGCCCAGGACCTCGTCCAGGAGCTCCGCAGGCGCCTGCGGGATGGGCACACGGAACCGAAGGAGGCGGGTGCGCCCTGACGAGAAAACCTGGCCCATCCTTTCGGCCAAGGCTTGAATCCGTCATCCAGAATTTCCAAAGGCATAGGCGCGCATGCCTATTTTTGCCCACAACATCGGCATTTTTGGGCATGGACGGCATGTTTAATTAAACGTAGTTTGGTCAATATGATCGGTTCCAGGTTGCGGCAATTCCGAGTGGCCCAAGGCTTGACCCTCGACGAACTCGCAGGATCGTCCAAGGTCAGCCGGGGCACCATCCACCGGATCGAACTCGACCAGGTTTCCCCGCGCCTGGATACTCTGGCGGATCTCTGTTGCGCCCTCGGGATCACCCTGGGCGACTTCTTCAGGATGGAAGACGCGGTACCCGGCCTGGCCGAAGAAACCTCCTGTGCCAGGAATGCGGAAGGTTTCCGGAAGGGCACCCAGGCCTGGCTGGAGCACATGGAGGCCCTGGTGCGCTTCAGTGCGGACAGCCTCTGCGTGCTGGATCGCGAGGGCTTCCTGGTCTACGAATCCGAGGGCGCCTCCCGCTTCCATGCCGACAGCCTGGAGCAGCGGCGGACGCGCCCCTGGTGGACCTGGGCCCACCCCGAGGAGCGAGAGGCTCTGCAGGCCAATTTCAAGGCCTTGCTCCAGGACGACGAACCGCGCTGTCTGTTGCAGTACCGGATTCTCCACCGGGATGGAACCTGGCACTGGGTGCGCACCGCCTTCAGCCGCCAACTGGATCAGCCTCTGATCCATGGCGTCATCGCCAGCACCCAGGACGTGACCCTGCTGAAGCGCATCGAGGAAGGCTTCCATCTGGCCCAGAAAGGGGAGAGCCTCGCCACAGCCGTCGGCGGCCTTACGCACACCTTCAGCAATGTACTGATGGCGGTCCAGGCCAACCTCCAGCTCGCCCAGGAAAAGGCGCTGGCCGGAAAAGGCACCCCTGCCGAACACCTGCGGGCCGCCCAGGAGGCCCTGCAGCGGGCCACCCATCTGCTGAACCGCATGCGCGACTACGTGGGCAATCCCACCCTGCCCCTCAGTCCCGTGGACCTGAACGCTTCGATCCAGGCCTTGGCTCCGGGGCTGCGGGAGATGGGTCGCGAGGGTCACACCTTTCATTTCGAGCTGGGCGAGACGATTCCCCCGCTGAAGGCCGATCCCAATCTGTTGGCGAGACTGCTGGTGGATCTGATCGCCAATGCCTGCGATGCCCTGGGCGAAGGCGTGGGCAGGATCACCCTGCGCACAACCCTGACCCACCTCACCGAGACCGAAATCCTTTCCGAGGCCTGGATTGGCCACAGCCTTCCAGCTCCGGGGGATTACGTGATGCTGGAGGTTTGCGATTCGGGCTGCGGCATTGCCCCCGAGAACCTGCCTCGCGTCTTCGATCCATTCTTCACAACGAAATTCATGGGCCGAGGGATGGGCCTGCCCACGGTGCTCGGCGCGGTGCAAACTCACCGCGGCGCCCTGAGGGTAATTTCCGAGCCTGGGAAGGGCACGTGTATCCGGGTCTACCTCCCCCCGGCAACGGCGATGCCTTCTGGCCCCGCGGTCCCCGCGACCGGGGCCGCACGCGCCAAACACCAGAGGACTATCCTCATCGCCGAGGACGACGGCGTGCTGCGGGAATGCATCCGCGCCATGCTGGAGGCAATGGGCTACCGTGACGTGCTGGAGGCTGAAAACGGAGCCGAGGCCCTCCACCTCTACCAAGAGCACGCCGAGCGGGTGGGGCTCGTGGTGCTGGACCTGGACATGCCCGTCATGGATGGCGCCGAGGCCTTCACCCATTTGCGAAAGCTCAATCCGGCCCTGAACATCCTCTTCTCAACCGGGGCCTGGGACCGGGATCCGCGCCTGACGACCCGAGTGGCCCAGGGCCCCACGGGCATCCTGCACAAGCCCTACCGCATGGAACAGCTGAAGGCCGCTCTCGCCACCTTCGGCTGAGCGCCCAAGGCCTGGGACCGGAGGGTTCTCAACCCCCCGCCGCTGCGGCAAATCCGCGAAAGATCCTGCGGGCAGCCTCGCCGTTTTCGTCAGTCAGGCACTCCAGATTCTCGGGATGCCACTGCACGCCGAAGGCCCAGCGGCTCGCATCCTCGGCCTCCACGGCCTCGATGAGGGGGCCGGTTTCTGGATGCACCGTATCCAGGTGCCAGCCCACGGCCCTGAGGCCCGGCGCGAGGCGACGCACGGCCTGGTGGTGGCGACTGTTCACCCGCAGGTCGGTGCAACCCATGAGCTGGGCTAGTCTGGACCCGGGGTCGAGCTGAAGGGGATGATGGAGCTCGGGGGTCTCGGAACTGCCGTGGCGGTGGCGCTCGGGCTCGCAGCCGAAATGGGTCGGAATGTCCTGGATAAGGGTTCCTCCCAGGGCGGCATTGAGGATCTGCTCGCCCCGGCATATCCCCAGGATGGGCAGGGCCAGACGCCAGGCCTCGCGCACCAGGGGCACCTCGAAGGCATCCCGGGCCTCGTCCACCTCGGCGGCGGGATGCACCGGCTCGGCCTCATCCCAGAGGCGGGGATGGATGTCCATGCCTCCGCAGAGCACGAGGCCATTAACCGTCTCCAGGGGTGGCAGGGGATCGCCCGGGGCCACAAGGTGGATGGCTCCGCCCCAGCCGCCCCGGCGGAGGGCCGGAAGGTAATGTTTCTCTGCACCAGACTTGTTCCCGCAGGCTACGAGGATGCTTGACACCATTCCCCCTCGGTTCATCATGGACACCCTACCACCCTCAGACGTCTGAGCGGTTTTCGTGCAGCGGAGAGCTCCGCTGTGAAGGAGGCAGCATGTCCGGTTCCCTCAACAAGGTCATCCTCATCGGCAACCTGGGCCGCGACCCCGAACTGAAGATGACTCCCAGCGGCCAAGCCCTGGCCCGCTTCTCCCTGGCCACCACGGAGACCTGGAAGAATCCCCAGGGTGAGAAGCAGAGCAAGACCGAATGGCACAACGTGGTGGTCTGGGGCAAGCAGGCCGAGATCGCCGAGAAGTTTCTCCGCAAGGGCAAGCAGATCATGATCGAGGGCCGCATCCAGTACCGCGAGTACACGGATCAGGCCGGCGTCAAGAAAACCGCCTGCGATATCCGCTGCGACAACTTCGTCATGCTTGGCAAGATGGAGGATGGCGGCGGTCGTCCCTCCGGCGGTGGTCATCGCGACGAAGGCTTCGACGAGCCCATGCCTCCCGCACCCGCCAGTGGCGGCGGTGGTGGCTTCGACGACGATATTCCGTTCTGATCCGATCCGATCACCTCAATGAAACGGGCCCCACGCGGGGCCCGTTTCATTGAGGGTGGAACGAAATCAGACGAAGCGACCGGGCGGTCCCCCCTCGCTTATGGTTAGTCCAGCTCTTTGGCGCTGGCGGTCAGGGAGACCTTGTCCTTGATCTTGTCGGGGGAAAGATCGGCGGCCAGGCTCACCTTCTCGGCCTTGGCGATGTTGTTAATGATGCCGCGCACCGTGGAGAAGGACTTGGTCTGCTGGGGAATCTGCTGGACCACGGCGGAGAGCACCGAGACCTGAGCCGAGACCTGGGCCGCCTTGCCCGCCTGCATGGGATCGCTGGCGAGACTCTTGCCGGCTTCCTGGAGCGAGGCCAGGGTCTTGGGGGCGGCGGAAGCGGCGATGGAGTCGGCGCCAAGCATCAGCCCCAGGCGGCCATTGGCCTTGCCGACGATGGAGGACTTCTCTTTCTTGTAGCTCTTCCAGTCGCCCTGGAGGGCGGCCATTTCGTCTCCGGCGGCGCTGGCAATCTTCAGCTGCTCGGCGTCGATATTGCCCTCCTTGCGCTTCTTGGAGAGCTCGGCGTACTGGGCGCTGAGCTTCTTCACCTTCGCCACCTTCTCGGCGGGAAAGACCTCCAGCAGGTTATCCACGGCCTTCATGCCCTGGTCGGTGGCGACGGTGACGAAGCCGATCATCTCGGCACCGGAAGCGAGGGCTGAGCCCACATCCACCTTGGAGGCAGAGGCCGCAGGTGCGGCGGACTTCTTGAGGAAGCCGCCCAGGCCCTGGGCGGGGAGAAAGGTGGCACAGGCGATGAGAGCGAGTGCGATGCGGGTGTTCATGGGTGCTCCTGTTGAGAGGCCAGCACGGCCTGGTTGAGGTTCTTTTGGGTGGCGGATTCGGCAAGGCGCCGGAGCGTGTCCCGGACGTAGTCCATGGCCCAGGCCCCGGTATCCAGAGGGCGCAGCGCCTCCAGAGGCTTTTCCAGCCTTTGCGCGTGTTCGGTCTGGAGGCCGAATTTCAAAAGGGGCGCGTCGCTTTCGATTCCGGCGAGGAGACGCACCCGCCACTGTCCGGTGAAGGAGGTGGTATCCCCCCGGGTGGCGGCGCCCAGGGCACCCACCTGCAACCGCAAGTGGGAAAGGGTTACCGGTTCCTCGACCAGGAGGAAGCGACAGGCCGCCGGGGCCGAGAAGGCCTGGGCAGCCATGACCGTGAGCCACTGGGGATCCGGCATCCAGTTGGGAGCCGTATCCATTTGCAGCGGTGCGAAGGGAACCATCGGTTCGGCCGCGGGACTGCCGCTGAAGCGCAGCACATCACCGGCAGCGAGCTTTTCACCCTCCAGGCCAGCGGCGTTCAGGAAGCCCTTTCGGGGCGCCTGGGGTAGCAGCAGGGGCCCCAGGGAGCGGCCCGTCGCATCCTTCAACTCGCCACCCACGGGACGCAGCCATTTCAGGGGCGTGAAACGGGCCGGAGGCGCCCCCTGCCAGTGGGGCTGGGCCTGGGCGTTCACGACACCATCGCGCCACACCAAGTCCCCGGCGGGCAGCGCCAGGATATCGGCCTGCACCTTGGTCGCCAGACGAATGACGGCGTTCCGGCAGACCGTGAACCAGGCCGCGTTTCCATCCAGTTCCCGAATGTCCTTCTGCTCCACCTGGGCCAATTCCTCCGTGTGTTCGAGGAAGGCACGCAAGGGGTAGCGGGCCGCATCGCCCTCGCCCGCCCGCACGAAGAGGGCGGCGCCCAGCTGGATGCGGTAGTAGTGTTCCAGACTCCCGTCCGCCTTGTTCCGGGTGCCGTGATAAGTGCCGAGGATGCCCAGTTCCACTCTGCGGTCCGGGGCCTCCAGGGCCGCCTGGGCGGTCTCCCGCTGTTCCAGGGAAATAAAATTGCCCTGGGCCAGTTGGGAGTGTCGGGCGATGTGGTCGTGGAGTCTCTGCAACTGGGCCCTGGCCGCGGGTCGCTGGGGATCGGCAGGCAGCACTCGCAGCCCGCCGGCCTGGGAAAGGTAGTTGCCCAGCAGGGCGAGGAAGGCATCCGCATCCAGTGTGCGCAGGCGCGAGTTCCCCGGTGCGGTCGGTGCCCCACCGCGCCAATGCAGGGCAACCGTGGGTTCCGGGCGCTCCGTGGGCTTATCCACCACGGTGAGGGCGTATCGCTCCCCTGCACCCAGTCTGCGTCCGGCCTCGGCCACATCCTGGATCAGGGCGTACTTCGGTGCCACGTCGATGACCCGGGCGTAGCGCCCCGGTCCCCGCAGAGTGGCCCCGGGCTTCACGCCCCGCTCCCGGCCAAAGGGCCAGATGCCGCCCTTCAGCGCCGACGTGGGAGAAGCCAGCGTGGCCCCGTCCAGCACGAAGGGCGTGGCCCGCTCCTTCACCTGGGCGAGGCAGGCATCCATCCACCGGAGGGTGGCGGCCTCAAAGGCCTTGCGCAGGAGTTCGTCCCGCTGCCCGGCCTGACTGCGCCCCAGCTCCACCGAGGCGGCCACCATGCGCGTGGCGGAAAAGAGATTGGCGTTGGTCCAGGGATCCAGCAGGGAGAGATCCCCCACGATCACCGCCTCGTAGCGATCGATGACCCCGGCGGTGACTTCCCGGGTGAGACGCGCCGCCCGCAGGGTGGGCACGAGCACCAGTACCCGCTCGTCGGGCGCGATCATTGAATCGGCGGAGAGCCGCAGCAGGCGCCCCGGGAAGGCCTCGGCAGCCTTCTGCTCGAAGAGCTGACACAGGCGCGCCTCCCCGGGAAGCCTCGGGTCGGCGGCGCTGTCGCTCACGGCCAGTTCGGGGGCCAGGGCCAGTTTCACGGGCATCTGCGCCAGGAGCGGTGCCGCCAGGAGCGCCAGGGCTGCAAAGATTGAGCGCATCACTTGCCCTTCAACACCGTGGTCCGTTCATCCATGGTGGCGACCTCGAAGGTGCCGAGGTGGGGTTCGATGAGGGCCATCACATCAGAGCCCGACTTCCCGTTCAGGGCCACGTTGATGGTCTCCGTCTGGGCTTCGCCTCGGAACTGGGGCGTCACCGTGAACCCGCCCCCGCGCAGGGCCTGCTTGAGGGCGCTGGTGGCGGCGGGGCTCTTGATCTGATCCACGCGAATGACGTACATCGTGGCGGCGGTGGTGTTCTCCCGGGACTCCGCGCGAGTGGCCTTGCGAAGGCCCGCCCTGATTTCCTCCGGCAGCACGCTGTCAGCCTTGCGGATGGCCAGCTTGGTGGCGCTGGCCCGGCCCAGGTCATCGGAGACCTGATCGCCGCTATCGCCGGTCACCACCTTGCCTGGCAGCAGGGTATCGCCGTCCTTAATGCGGATTACCCGATAGACCACCTGGGAGGTATAGCGGTGGTAGTTGTTCACGGGCGTCACCCGATTAAGGGCCACAGCCACGTAATCGCCGGGAGCGATCTCGGGATCCTTCTTGAGGTTCTCCCGGATCACCAGGTAGAGGTCGTCCTCGGTCTCGAAGGTGCGGCCCATGAGATTCATGTCCACGAACTTGGTGTTGAGCCCGGATTTTTCGAGCATCTCGCCCAGGGCCGCACGCACCTCGTTGGTGGCACCGGCCCCCTTCTTGGTGGGATCGGCGTAGATGGTCAGGCGGTGATAGAAGCTGCTGGTATCGCTATAGACCGCCCCCGAGACCGCACTCTGCTGGGAGGATGCGCTCTGTCGGCTGCTGCGGGCATCCACGCTGGCGGCGCTGCGCTTGTCCCACTGGGCCGAGGCCGCCACATCCCGGCTGGCGCTCAACTGAGCCGCGGAGGATCCTGCGTCGGTCACCCGCTCCCGGGAGGCATCCAGGCGGCTGCTGCCCTGGTAGGCCACGTTGCCCTTACTGCTGCCCGTAGCGGCGGCCTGCAGGGAGGCCTGACTCTGGGAGCTCGAAGCGCTGGAGTGCTTGGCGGCAAAGCTGGCGGCCTGGACATCGCGCTGGTCGACGGTCACCTCTTCCCTCAGCACCGTGGGCTTGGCGCGGTTGGCGTCCTGGCCTTCCACGGTGTAGGAGAGCACGATCACCTTGAACTTGCCCTCCGCCTGCTGGGCGAGCGAAAGACCGAGGCTGTCCTCCAGGTAGCGACGGAAGGCCTTGCCATCCACCTGGACCGCCAGCTCCACCACGGCCACATCCTTGTCGATATTGGAACTCCGCACCTCCGAACCCAGCACCAGGGTGGCCTTGTGGTTCACCACCTCCCGCAGGATGCGGTCATGGTCGGCCCCGATCTTGGCGCGGTTGCCGTAGACGGAATAGAGGGCCTGGGCCAGGGCGTCTTCCAGGGCGAGGCCTTCGGCCCGCTCCAGGGCCTTCTGGTTGGCTTCGGTGGTCTTCCACTTCTTCTCGACTCCGATCTGCCCCCGTCCCGCCACGTTCAGGAGATCGGCCCCACGCAGGGTCGGCGCGGCCGCGACAAGCGCGGGCAGAAGGATAGGCAGGGCACGACCTAGAACTGACATCAAAGACCTCCGAAGGCATCTCGGCTGGAATGGCGGAGAGGAATTCCCTCGGTTTCAGCATATCAGGAGTGATTCAAACTTGTAATAAAACGCCGAAACGCCCGCAGGGTAGCGGGCGTTTCGGGCGGGAGAAGAGAAAGCCTACCGATCCACCTTGATGACGATGGACTTGGAGAGGATGTCCTGGAGCCCCTTGCGCTCTTCGCCCAGGATAATGAGGTAGCCGATGCCGAAGTTGAGGATATGGCCCAGGACGCGGAGCACGGCCATGCTCACGTCGATGCGACCCTTGGGATCGTCCTCGGGCACCACCCGCAGCTTCATGATCTTCTTGCCGGGCGTGGCGCCGAAATTGATCCAGCACCAAACCCAGAAGAAGAGGACTCCAACACCCATGGCTGCAAACAGCAAGCCAACGATGCACGAAACACCACAGGCCGCCATTCCGAGGACACGCACCAAGGCGCCTGACAGGATTGCTAAAATCACCCACAGCCCCAAGATGACGACGGCAAATGCCCCTGCGTCGATCAGATGTGCGAGCAATCGGGTGACGAAGTCTCCGCGTTCACCCGTGGGCTGGGCATCATCGGGCAGCGTAGGCAGCCAGGGGCGGAGGAAGGCGGGCGCCGGGTTGCTCTCGGTGACCGCAGGGGCGATAGTGAAGGGCCGGGGACCGCCTTCCGGAGGCGGCGGGGTGCGGGCCGTGGCCTGAGCCAAGGGCGGGGCCGCAGGCAGGGAAGGCGGCACGGGGGGAGCGGGGGGAATCGACGGCTGCGGAGCGGTGTCGCCGCGCAGTCCCTGGATCTTGGCCATTGCCGAGGGGTCCATGCGCACGGTGCCCAGGGGGCTGGCGGGCTCACCCGCGGGCACGGCCATGGTGGCGAGGGCATCGGCGGGAATGGGATCCACGAAGGTCATCTGGATCTGGCCCAGGGTCACGCGATCCCCATCCTTCAGGGTGGCAACCGGGAGGCGCGTTCCGTTGACCAGCACGCCGTTGCTGCTCTGGAGATCCTGCACTTCGTAGCCGGTGGCGGTGCGCCGGATCACGGCGTGGTGGCGGCTGATGCTGGGATCCGCCAGCCGAAGGGCGTTGTCGAGCTCCCGCCCGATATGCACCTCGTTGTCGACCAGCTCGAATTCCCGAACGCCAGCACTCTCCTGAACGAGTAATTTAGCCATGATGTCCTCTCGGTTTAGGGAATCGTGACAACAGATTAAGAGAGGTGGCAAGGGTAATTCAATTCCAATGGCCCCGATCCGCGCAGGGAAATACCAAGCGACCCTCTGCGCTTCTTGACCCCGGAGCCGCACATGGGCCACTCTTGCAAGGATTCCCTCCGCCGGAGGCAGCATGGTTCTTTTCAACGCAGCCACCAAGGAGCTCACGGCCAAGATCGTTTATTACGGCCCGGGTCTCTGTGGCAAAACCACCAACCTCCAGTTCATCTACGACTCCCTTCCCCAGGACGGGCGGGGCAAGATGCTGTCCCTGGCCACCCAGACGGACCGCACCCTTTTCTTCGATTTCCTCCCCATCGAGCTCGGTACCATCCGGGGCATGAAGACGCGCATCCAGCTCTATACCGTGCCCGGCCAGGTCTTTTACGATGCCACCCGCAAGCTGGTGCTACGGGGAGCCGATGGCGTGGTGTTCGTGGCGGATTCCCAGGCCCACGCCCTGGACGGCAACAAGGACAGCTTTCAGAACCTCATCGATAACCTGAAGGAACAGGGCGCCGACCTGGAGAAGATTCCCCACGTGATCCAGTGGAACAAGCGCGACACCCCCAGCGCCCTGCCCCTGGATGTACTCGAGCGCGAGGTCAACCGGTTCCATGTGCCGACCTTCGAAGGCAGCGCCATCCGGGGCGAGGGCGTGCGCGACACCCTCACGGGCATCGCCCGCCAGGTGCTGAAACACCTGGCCGACAAGTACGGCGGCGGGGCCGTCGAGGCGCCGGAATTCATGGCTCCCCCCCCCATCGCCCCGCCTCCGCCCAAGCCCGTGGACATCCCTAAATCCCGCCCCCTTGAAGTGGAAGAGCTCAGTGCGGGAGAACTGCTGGATGAGCTCGAGGAACTCCCGATCCCCGAGCCCCCGCGGGTCGTGGCCTCCGGCGAAATGCTTCAGACCCTGCCCTCCCACCTGTCCGTGGTGGAAGTCCCTGTAGTGCTGGACCGGAGCATCTTCTCCGGCGAAGGCCCCGTGGAGATCAAGCTGAAGCTGTACATCAAGTAGCGAAGGGCGCCCAGGCCAAACGCTTCGCCTTGGCGGCTGACAGTCTGGACCGAGCAGCGGATACTGAACCCCTGCCTTGAGAGGTTCCATGTCCCGTCCCGTCGTCACCCGCTTCGCCCCCAGTCCCACCGGCATGCTGCACATCGGCGGCGTGAGAACCGCGCTCTTCTGCTGGCTCTTCGCCCGCAAGCACAAGGGCACCTTCATCCTCCGCATCGAGGACACGGACCTGGACCGTTCCACGGACGACAACATCCGCATCATCGAAGACGGCATGGCCTGGTGCGGCCTGGACTGGGACGAGGGCCCGGTGCCCGGCGATCCCAGCCGCTGGATCGGCCCCAATGGCCCCTACCGCCAGATGCAGCGCATGGAATCCCACTACAAGCCCGCGGTCGAGAAGCTGCTGAGCGAAGGCAAGGCCTATCGCTGCCGCTGTGCGAAGGAAGAGCTGGATGCCCGCCGCGCCGCAGTGGAGGCCAAGGGTGTGCCCTTCCATTACGACCGGGGCCTGGACGCGGGGAATGGCTGCCGCCACAAGAACCACGACGCCTCCCAGCCCTTCGCCGTGCGCCTGAAGATGCCGGACGAGATGGCCCCCTGGCTCAGTGATGGCGCCATCGCCTGGACCGATCTCATCAAGGGCCGCCTGGCCTTCCCTGCCGTGAGCCTGGACGACTGGATCATCGCCCGCACGGGGGAGGGCTGCGAAATAGGCGTGCCCACCTACAACTTCTGCGTGGTGGTGGACGACACGGGCATGAACGTAAGCCACGTGCTGCGGGGCGACGATCACGTCTCCAACACCCCCAAGCAGATCGCCCTGTACCACGCCATGGGCTACGATCTCCCCGAGTTCGGCCATGTGCCCATGATCCTCGGAAAGGACGGCGCCAAGCTCAGCAAGCGCCACGGCGCCACCAGCATCACCGAATATCAGGCGATGGGCTTCCTGCCCTCGGCCGTGCGCCTCGCCCTGGCCCGTCTCTCCTGGACACCTAAGGTGGATGGCCAGGCCGCTGAAACGGCCGAGGAAGAACTGCTCACGGACGCCCAGATGATCGAGCTCTTCGATCTCAAGGACATCCAGAAGAGCCCCGCTCGCTTCGACATGGACAAGCTCAGCTGGATGAACCAGAAGCTGATCCAGCGCGCCTCCTGGCAGGAGCTGGAGCCCCATTTGCGGCATTTCATGCCGCAAAATTGGGAAGAAAAGAATGAAGAATGGAAGCGCACCGCCATCACGGCGACCCAGAAGGGCAAGAGCCTGAAGGAGATGGCCGAGAGCCTGGCCTTCTGCTGGGAGCGGCCCGGCGGGTTTGACGAGAAAGCCGTGGAGAAGTTCCTGACTCCCGTCATCCAGCCCGCCCTGCGCGAAGTGGCCACCCTTACGGACTACGAGCACGACGCCCTGCAGGCCGCCTTCAACGGCATCCTGGAAAAACACGGCCTCAAGCTCAAGGATCTCGCCCAGGCCCTGCGGGTGGCCCTCTGCGGCAAACCCGTGAGCCCGCCCATCTTCGACACCATGTTCCTGCTGGGCCGGGATGAAGTCCGGGCGAGGCTCGATCGGTGGATCTAGGATGAAGCCCCTCCGCCCCCTCCTGATGGCCCTCGCGGCCACCGCGGCCCTCCTCGCCGAGGGGGTAATTCCCGCGGGTCGCTTCCTCTTCCAGAACTATGCCCCGGGCCAGGGACGCAGCCTGCCCGCCGTCATGGCCCTGGCCCAGGACGGCGATGGACGCCTCTGGATCGGCACCCAGGAGGGAATCCTGCGCTTCGACGGCCGTTCCTGGCTGCGCTTCGGCCCCGCCGAAGGCCTGAGTTCGCCGAACATCCGCTACATGGATTCCACCTCAGGGGGTACCGTCTGGGCCCTCACGGCGGACTCGCCCTGCTGGTGGGATGGGCAGCGTTTCCGCCGCGCCGCAGAGCTCGGGCTGCCGCCGGGCTTCGGCGATGCCCTAGTCCAGGACCCCACTGGGGTCTACGTGTGCCTGCACAACGAGTTCTGGCGGGCCCCCCACGGTGGGCGATTCAGTCGCCTGGAGGGCAGTCCGAAGGGGCGAGTCACCGCAGGCTGGAGCGCCCCCGACGGCAGCCTCCAATACTTCACCCTCGTGGACCCGCAGGGCACCCAACGATTGGTCCGGCGCGGCCAGGGCGCCTGGTCAGACCTCGCCCTGCCGAAAGGCACCACGGAGGTCCAGGGCATCCTCCAGGACCGCCGGGGACGGCTCTGGCTCCGCACCCAAGACACGATCCTGAGGGCTCCTGGCTATGGCGGGCCCTGGAAGAACCTCGGTCGCCACCTGGTGGGCTCGGTCCTCACCACCAGCTACCTGCCGATCCAGGAAGACGGAGAGGGCCGCATCTGGTTCAGCGATGGCCAGAAGCTCCTCGCCTTCGGCGAGGGAGACCGCCCGGATCTCCTGGGGGAGGCCCAGGGCCTGGACATCTCCCAGATCACCACCTTCCTGCTGGACCGCGAAGGCAGCCTGTGGGTGGGGGGAAGCGGAATATCCCGCCTGCTGGGCGGTTTGCGCGTGGTGAATCACACCCGCAAGGAGGGGTTGCCGGACAACCTGATCTGGATGGTGACCGGAACCCGGGACGGGAGAATCCTCGCCGGCACCGGTTCCGGACTCGCCCTCCTCGAAGGGGATCGTTGGCGCACCTTCCCCGAGACAGCGGGCCTGCCCTTCCAGGCGCTTCTGGAGGACCGCGCGGGGCGTCTCTGGGCGGGGGCGGGCCTCCACCGTCCGGGGCATTCTCCGATCCTGTGCCTGCGCCCCGGGGGCCACCGCTTCGAGGAAGTGCCTCTGCCCTGGAACGATCCCGCCTTCACAGTGGCGTCCCTGGCCGAGGACAGTGAAGGCAGGATCTGGATGGCGGCCTTCACTGCCGGCATTGCCCGCTTAAGCCCCGAGGGGACTCGTGCCGAACGCCTGCCCCCGCCACCCGGTATCCAGAATTGGAGCATGGTGACCTGCCTGTTGCCCGACGCCAAAGGGGGAATGTGGGCGGCAGGAGACCTGCTCGCCCACTGGAATGGCCATAGCTGGGCATTCGTGGGCCGCAAGCTGGGGCTCGAGGAGCCTCGGATCCTGGGTTTCGCCCAGGGAACGGGGGCGGCGCCCGAGTTCTTTCCCATGGACATCCCGGGGCTGCAACAGGCCCGGCGCACGACGACGGGCCTCGAGCTCCTGCCCCTGCGGCGAGAGCCGCCGGTCCTGCTGGGGAGCATCCTCTATGCGGCCCTTCGTGAACCGGAGGGAAGCCTGTGGACCGGAAGCTCCCAGGGCCTGACCCACTGGGACGGGCGCCGCTTCCGCCGGGTGGGGAAGGCCGAAGGGATGGCCGCCGAGGATATCGCCGGCAGCTCCCTGTGGCGCTCGCCCCAAGGCGCCCTCTGGGTCGGCACGACTGGGGGCCTCGTGCAGCTCCTGCCTGGAGCGGGCACCGAAAGTGGTACCCAGGCCCTGCCCCTCCTGGCGGGCATCCAGGACGGGCAGGGCCGCGCCCTCGACGGGATCTCCAGCCCCCGGATCCCCTACCGGGCCCGGACCCTAACCTTCCGCCTGGGCCAGACGACCTTCGCCCAGAACGAGCGCCTCATCTTGGAAGTGCGCATGCGGGGCCTGGAGGAAGCCTGGCATCCCCTGGAGGGAGCCGAGGCGCGCTACCCGGCCCTGCCCACGGGCGGCTACACCTTCGAGGCCAGACTGGTGGATCTGGCGGGCCGACCCGGTCCCGTGATCGCCTTTCCCCTCGAGGTGCTGCCCGCCTGGTGGGCCACCTGGTGGGCGCGCCTGCTCTGGGGCACGGCCATCGGCGCCCTCGTCCTCCTGGTGGTTCGTTGGCGGACGCGGCTCCTGAGCGCTCGCGCGGAGGAGCTGGAACACAAGGTTGCCGAACGCACCCTGGCCCTGGCGGAGGCCAATGCGCGCCTAGAGGACGCTAGTCTCCACGATCCCCTCACGGGCCTACACAACCGCCGCTTCCTCGGCCTCACGATGCCGGAGGAGGAAGCCCGAGTGCGCCGCGCCTTCCATGGAGCCCACAATCCCAAGGCCCGGGAGCGCAAGGAGGACCTGCTCTTCTTCATCCTGGACCTGGACCACTTCAAGCGGGTCAACGACACCCACGGCCATCCGGCCGGGGACGCGGTGCTTTGCCAGACCGCAGCCCGCCTGAGCCAGACCTGCCGCGAATCCGACTCCGTGATCCGCTGGGGTGGCGAGGAGTTCCTGATTCTAGCCAAGCGCACCGACCGCACCGCAGGGGGCGTCATTGCGGAGAACCTTCGCAGGGTCATCGAGGACTCGCCCTTCCGCCTACCTGGCGGCCAGGAAGTTTCTTGCACCTGTTCCATCGGCTTTGCCGCCTTCCCTGTCCTGGACTCAGCGCCTGAGGCCGTGTCCTGGGAACACGTGCTCGACCTGGCGGACCAGTGCCTCTACGCCGCCAAACGCAGCGGCCGGAATGCCTGGGCGGGCTGCTCCGTGGACCAGGAACTTACCGGAGAACGGGTCGCCGCCATGGTCTTGCAGCTACAGTCCCGGCTAGGGGAGCTGGCGAAGAATGGAGAGGTTCTAATCGAGAGCAGCCTCGATCCCGTCACGCTCTCCTGGAACTGAGTAACAGAGCGGGCCGCCGCTCTGTTACTCAAGGCTGAACGGGGTGGTCCTCTCGGAAGCGCTTCAGACGCGCTTCCAGCACGGGGAGCTGCTCGCGGGTCACGAGCGAGGTGCAGGCCCTCAGGCCCTCCGTGCGCTCGCTGCCGGTGATTCCCAGGGTGATGGCGCTGATGCCGTAGTGGACCAGTTCCGCCAGGAGCTGTCCCCCCGTCATTCCAGGATAGGAGAAGGTGAAGTAGAAGCCATCGGCGATGGGGTCGTCCAGGTCCTTGTCGTAGACGATCCGGAAGCCGTTTCCCGTGAAGAGGCGCTTCATCACCCTGGCCTTCTCGCCGTATTCCTTGATGATGGCCACGAAATCGATCTCGCCGTCGTTGATCGCCTTGAGGATGGCGGCCACGCCGTACTGGGCGGAGTGGCTGGTGCCGGAGGTAAGGCCGTAGATAGCGCCGAATACCAGCGCATGTCCGAGCTGATCCGAGCTGAAGTAGCGCTTCAGGTCCGGGCTGCGCATTTCCCACACCTTGTCGGAGACCACCATCAGGCCCATGCGCTCCCCCGCGTAGCTGAAGGCCTTGGAGCTGGAGATCAGCAGGATGTAGTTGTCCGTGTACTTGGCCACGGTGGGCTGGAAGGGCGCCTGCCCGGGCTTCGAATAGTCCTTGCGGAAATCCATGGCGAAGTAGGCCAGATCCTCGATGACCACCACGTTGTACCGGGTGGCCAGCTCGCCGATGATGCGCAGTTCCTCGTCGGTAAAGCAGATCCAGCTGGGGTTGTTGGGGCTGGAGTAGAGGATGGAGGAGACCTTGCCCGTCTTGAGGTAGGACTCCAGCTTGGCCCGCAGCTTGTCGCCCCGGTAGTCGTAGACGTCGAAGGACAGGTAGTCGTGGCCCAGGAGCCGGCACTGCTGCTTCTGCACGGGGAAGCCGGGATCCAGGTACAGGGTGCCTTCCCGCTCGGCCCACATGCGGTTCACGGTCATGAAGGCCGCCATGCCCCCCATCATGGAGCCCACCGTGGGCACGCAGTGCTCCGGGTCCACATCCACGTCCAGGAAGAGCTTCGCGAAGCGGGCCGTCTCTTTCTTCAGGGTGGGAATGCCCTGGATGTCCGGGTAGATGGCGGCCACGCCGTCCTTCAGCGCCTGGATCTGGGCGTCCACGCCGATCTGCAGCGCGGGCAGGCCCGGGATGCCCATTTCCATGCGGACGAACTTCTCGCCCGTGTCCCCTTCGATCAGGTCCACGATCTTCTTGATCTCACGGATGGAGGCGGAGCCGAGATCCTCCAGCCCCAGGTCGCGGGTCCGGCGGCTCACCACGTCAGCGTCGATGGGGGTCGGTCGAGGGGTCATGGCAGCTCCAGAGGAGGGAAGCCGGGGAGGAGCCCACCCCGATTTCCGAGTCAAGGTAGCGCGGAGCGTGTGTGGGCTGCGTCACATCGGGTAATCTATCGCCATGGCTCTGCTTTCGGCTCCCTGCCCATCCCCGCTCCCTCGACGCGAGGCGGATGGACCCGGCTGCCGCTAGACAGGCATCCTTCACCCCTCCGCCCCCGGCCTCGCACCGGGGGTTTTCGTTTCTGGAGCCACCGTGACACAACCTGAGAAGCTTGCCATCATCGGCTTCGGCACCATGGGCCAGGCCATCTGCCACGGCCTGCTGGACGCGGGATGCTATCCGCCGGAACAGATCCATCCGGCGGATCGCCACGCAGAGGCTCTGACGGCACAGGCCCAGGCCCTGGGCCTGACTCTGGACAGCGCATCGGAGGCCGTCCGAAAAGCCCAGGTGGTGCTGCTCTGCGTGAAACCCCGGGAACTCGAGGATCTGCTCAGGGATCTGGAGGCCCAGGGTGCCCTGGCGCATCGGCCCCTGGTCATCTCCATCGCCGCGGGGGTGCACCTGGATTTCCTGGAGGCCCGCCTGCCCCCAGGCACGCCCGTGGTGCGGGCCATGCCCAATACACCCTGTGCGGTGCGCCGGGGAATGACTGTCCTGGCCCCGGGCCACGGGGCACACAAGGAGCATCTGGCCCTGGCCCGCACCCTCTTCGAGCCCCTGGGTAGCGTCATGGAGCTGGAGGAGAAGCACATGGACGCGGTGACCGGACTCAGCGCCAGCGGCCCCGCCTTCGTCTTCGTGATCCTGGAGGCCCTGGCCGAAGGCGGTGTCCAGTGCGGTCTGCCCCGGGCCGTGGCCCTGGAGCTGGCGGCCCAGATGACCCTGGGCGCCGCCTCCATGGTCCTCATCACAGGCAAGCACCCCGCCGCCCTCAAGGACGAGGTGACCACCCCCGCGGGCTGCACCATTGCAGGCCTGCTGGCCCTGGAGGATGGCCGCATCCGCTCCGTGGTGGCCCGCGGCATCGAGCGCGCCACTCAGGTGGCGGCGGGACTGGGATGAGCAGCATCACTTTGGCCTGGGCGCCTCTGACGGTAGGCTGAAATCTGCCTTTCTTCGAGGCCGATCGGATGCCTGCCATGAGTGAACAAGCCGCCCCTGAAACCAAGAGCCTCCACTTCATTGAGGAGATCATGGAGGCCGATCTGGCCTCGCAGAAGCATGCGGGGCGCATCATGACGCGCTTTCCGCCGGAACCCAACGGCTACCTGCACATCGGGCACGCCAAGAGCATCTGTATCAATTTCGGGCTGGCCAAGAAATATGGCGGCAAGACCAACCTGCGCTTCGACGACACCAACCCAGTCAAGGAAGACATCGAGTACGTGGATTCCATCCGGGACGATGTGCGCTGGCTGGGCTTCGACTGGGCGGGGGAACACTACGCCTCAGACTATTTCCAGTTCCTTTACGACTACGCGGAATACCTGATTCAGCAGGGCAAGGCCTTCGTCTGCGATCTGTCCGACGAGGAGATCAAGGAATACCGGGGCAATTTCTACAAGCCCGGCCAGGAATCGCCCTTCCGCAATCGGGCCGTGGCGGAAAACCTCGATCTCTTCCGCCGCATGCGGGCCGGGGAATTCCCGGATGGATCGCGCACCCTGCGGGCCAAGATCGATGTGCAGTCCCCCAACATGAACCTGCGCGATCCGCTGATGTATCGCATCAAGCGCGCTCATCACCACCGCACCGGCGATGCCTGGCTGATCTATCCGATGTACGACTACGCCCACGGCGTGAGCGATGCCATCGAGACCATCACCCACTCCATCTGCACCCTGGAGTTCGAGGACCACCGACCGCTTTACGACTGGTTCCTGGAGCAGGATGTGGACGGGAAATTCTTCCAGCGCCCCCTACCCCGGCAGATCGAATTCGCCCGCCTCAACCTCACGCACACCGTCATGAGCAAGCGCCGCCTGCTCCAATTGGTGCAGGAGGGGCAGGTGCGGGGCTGGGATGATCCGCGCATGCCCACCATCTGCGGCCTGCGCCGTCGGGGCTATACCCCCGAGGCCGTGCGCGCCTTCGCCGAGCACGTGGGCGTGGCCAAGCGCGACATGGTGGCCGACGTTGAACTGCTGGAGCACTGCATCCGCCAGGATCTGGAGCAGCACGCTCCCCGGGCCATGGCCGTGCTACGGCCCCTGAAGCTCGTCATCACCAACATGAGCGAGGCCGAGGGCTTCGAGGTGGAGTTGCCCCAGCATCCCGAACTTCCCGAGTTAGGTTCCCGCAGGATCCCCTTCTCCCACGAGCTGTGGATCGACCAGGACGACTTCCGCGAGGAGGCCCCCAAGAAGTGGTTTCGCCTGGCGCCCGGCGCGGAGGTGCGCCTGCGGGGCGCCGCCCTCGTCACCTGCCAAGAGATCATTAAGGATGCCAATGGCAACGTGGTGGAGCTGCGTTGCACCTGGGATCCCGCCTCCAAGGGCGGCAACGCGCCGGACGGCCGCAAGGTAAAGGGCACCATCCACTGGGTCAGCGCCAAGCACGCTCTGGACGCCGAAGTGCGGATCTACGAGCAGCTCTTCCTGGCGGATGACCCCATGGATGTGCCCGAGGGCCAGGACTGGCACCAGGGCATCAACCCCGCCAGCCTCGAGATCTTGACCGCCAAGCTCGAACCGGGCCTCGCCCAGGCCAAGCCCGGCGAGCGCTTCCAGTTCGAGCGCACCGGGTACTTCGCCGTGGACCTGGATTCAAGACCTGGGGCCCTGGTATTCAATCGCACCGTGGGCCTGAAGGATAGTTGGTCGAAGATCGAGGCCAAGGGATAGCCTCTTCCACCCGTTGGTGCAGGTCCCACCGAAACATGGTCCCCGGCTTCACTTCGCACTTCAGAATCGAGGCCAGGGGGCCATGTCAAACCAAGTTGCGATCAAAAAGCTAAAGGCATCACTCAGACACTGAGAACACGGAGAACTGATTCGAGGACTGCTCGGCTGGGTATGACTTGTTCTCCCCTGATCTTTCTTCCTCCGTGCCTTCGTGGTGGATTTTCTTCCTTGAATGCAATTCGGTATCAGGCTCTCGTGGCCAGGGTTCGCAGGGTCTTGAAAAGGTTTATCAGCTGAGGTGGAATGCCCTTGGGGCCGCGCATTCCGGCGGCTTCCGCAACTTCCAGGGCCATGCCGGGTTTCGAGTGGGCGCGCAGGGCCTGGTGGATGGTCGCCGAGGCATCGGTCCCCGGCGCCGCGTGGCCCGCCGCTTCCCGGTACACAGATTCGTAGCCGGAGCGCCACAGGAAATGCTCCAGATCGCGGTCCGGGAAGGTCGTGAGGTGCTTGCTCTCGGAGCGGCGGCGCAGGAGCTTGCGGGCCTTCGCCACGTAGTGTTTGCCCGCCTCGTCGCCATCGGCCACCAGATGCCAGGGGATGCCGAAACGGTCGGCGAAGGCCACCAGGGGAGCGAGCCCCGCCTGGGCGAAGGGCACGCAGTGGATGCCCTCTAGGGGGAAGCTCAACCCCCAGATCCGCGCCAGTTCCGGCAGAAGCCAGGCCTCGGTCTCGCCTTCCACTAGTAGCCAGACCCGGGCAAAGAGGCTGTCGGCATTGTGGGTGCGCACATGGAAGCCCACGCGACGGGCCTCGGTGGGACTCATGGGCGGTCCCTCGGGATCAGGGAACACGGCGGTGTCGCTGCTGCGGCGAACCAGACGGCGCAGCGAGCGGGTGGGCACTCCCGCCATGAGGGCACTGCTGGCGGTGGTGACCAGCTTCTGCACCGGCAGTTGCGAAACCAGATTCCAGGCGGTGGCCAGCTGGATGGGATGCAGGTGGGTCTCGGGGTCTTCCAGCACCAGAATGGGCTGAGCCCCCTTGGCGCGGGGCGCCTCGGCCTCCGCCTGGAGCATGGCCCCCATGAGGGCCAGGAGCGCCACCTGCCGCATGCCCGCGCCCGCGTGCTGGGCCAGATCCGCCAGGGAGCGCCCATCCTGCAGGGCCAGGGGCATTTCCGCGATATCCGTGGCTCTCCGGAACCGGGCATCGCCCTCGGGACGAAGGGCCTGGAACAGCTCTGGCCGCTGGGCGGCCACGCGCTTGAGGGCCTCCAGCCCCCGGGCCAGTTCGCCAGGATGCACCTGGTGAGGCACCGAGAGCAGACGCTCGAAGATCCGGCCCACGGCCCGCTCGGGATCCTCGTGAACCTCGAGATCCGGCGCTGTGGCCGGAGCCAGCATTCCATCCGCCAGTCGGATCTCCCGGAACACATACAGCGGGTGATCCCGCACCACGCGCTCGGCCATCCGGGCCGCTTCCTCGGCAGGCAGGAGTTTCTCGCGTCCTTCCGCATCCAGGAAGACCCGGCGAATGGGCGCCCGATTGCGATCCAGGCGCCGTCCCGCCCACTGCAACACCAGCCGGAAGATCCCGCCAGCATCCCGCCATCCGGCCGCTTCCATTTCGGGCGAAGGCTCTCCGCAGAAGCCCAGGGTGATATTCATGCGCTTGGCGATGGTAGTGCGGTCATTGGCCACGCGGTGGAAATCGGCCTCGGTGAGGGGACGGGTGCCGAGGGCGCTCTGAAGGGCCTCCACGAGACTCGTCTTGCCCCAGGCGTTTTCGCCAAAAAGCACCGTGGCATCCGGCTCCACATCCAGGCGAAGCCGCGCAATGCCACGGAAGTTCACGATCTCTATATGACCCAGACGCATGGATCGAGGATGGCAGGGCCGGGTAAAGGGGTTAAGCGCAAAAGGCTTTGCGAACCGATTACTTCAGCGCCTCCACCATTCGGTCCCGATTCTTCCGAAAGGTTTCCAGCAGCGGGTCTCCGGTCTTGAGGGCCAGTTCCACCGCCTTGGCATAGCTGGCCTGGGCCTCCTGCGGGCGCCTGGCCTGCTCGAGGGCCTCGCCCAGGCTGTCGTGCGCATTTGGAGAACCAGGATGCAGCTCGGCGTTATATTGGAAGACCTCAATGGCATCCTTCAGCCGTCCGGACCCCAGCAGGCCATAGCCCGCCTGATTGACCTCCGCCTCGCGAGGCTGGATGGGATAGCCCATTCGCTGAGTGAGCGTTTGGAAATGGGCCTTGATGGCATCCAGGTCCAAGGGTTCCTTGCCCGGCATCCGCCATCCCTCGAAGATGCGGTGGAGGCCCCAGTAGAAGGACCGCATCACGACGGAACCATGATCCTCTTCAGGCATGGCCTTGCTGTCCCATTCAAAGCCTTTGGCGCGACTCCCCTTGAGCAACTGGCGCAAGCGATCGAAAGGAGTGGGCCGAGGGAGGTTCTTCTCCTCGTCGGCCATGGTCACGAAGAGGGTGCGGGGCAGCTCGCCCTTCCCCTTGAAGCGTTCCTGCAGCTTGCGATAGGGATAGTCGTTGTCCCAATCCAGAGACGGAGAAGCGGAAATGCAGGCCTGAAAGAGTTCCGGCCGCACCGCCAGGGCATGAAGGGCCAGCAGACCCCCAAAGGAATGACCCGCGAAAATGCGGTACGGGGCAGTGCGGTACGTGTTCTCCACGTAGGGGAAGAGTTCCTTCTCGAAGAATTCCAGGAATCTGGGGCCCCCGCCGCTGGTGGGAAAGGCCTGGGCCACGCCGTTGCGGCGACGCACCTCCACCCGCGTGGGCGTGAGATCCCGCACCCGATCCGTGTTCGTGACCCCCACGAGAATAACCTGAGGCATCAGGCCATTCCCGCCCAGGAAATCCGTGATCCCCTTGAACGTTGTGAAATGGGCATCCCCATCCGTGAAGTAGAGCACCGGGTAGCGCTCGGTGCTCCGGGCATAGCCGGGAGGCAGGGAAACGAGAATCGTGCGCTCCTCCTGCAAAATCTTGGAGGGAATCTTCACCATCTCTCCGACCGTGATCGGCGCTCCGCCCCAGGCCTTCGAGGCGAGAAGCAGGAGCGAGAGCAGCAGCACCGTAATGCGCATGGAACACCTCAGGAGGGATGGGGATGGCCCATCATCCCTCTTGGGCACCGGATTCCGGAGCAGGCTGGGGCCAACGGTGCGCGAGGAGGGGCGAACCCGATTCCTGGAGATAATGGATCTCCCTCTGGATGGAAGCCCTCGCCATGACCGATGAACCCCAGCACCGACGGCGCGTCCGCTACAAGGGCACCCACCCTCGGCACTTTCAGGAAAAGTACAAGGAACTGGACCCCCAGGCCGATGGGCAGGAACTCGCCAAGGTGCGGGAGCGGGGCCACACCCCTGCGGGCACCCACCGCCCCATCTGCGTAAATGAAATCCTGGAGATCCTGAAGCCCCAGCCGGGGGATGTGGGCCTCGACGCGACCCTTGGCTACGGTGGCCATGCCCAGGAGCTGCTGGCACGGCTGCAGCCCGGGGGGCGCCTCTTTGGGCTCGATGTGGATCCCCTGGAACTGCCCCGCACCGAGGCCCGCCTGCGCGGCCAAGGTTTCGGCCCCGAGACTCTGGTGGTGAAGCGCATGAACTTCGCCGGGCTCCCGGGTCTGCTCCCGGAAACCGAGGGCGGTTTCGATTTCGTCCTGGCGGATCTGGGCGTGTCCTCCATGCAGATCGACAACCCCACCCGGGGCTTCACCTTCAAGGCCGATGGGCCGCTGGATCTGCGCCTCAACCCCCAGCGGGGCCAGCCCGCCTCCGCCCTGCTCCAGCGACTCTCGGAGCAGGAACTGGCGGAGTTGCTGGTGGCGAATTCCGATGAGCCCTACGCCGAGTCCATCGCCCAGGCGCTCCAGGGCCAGTCCATCACCACCACGCGCCAACTTGCCCACGGCGTGCGCCAAGCCCTCGCGGGCTTCTTCCCGGAGGAAACCCGGGATGTGGACACCCGCAAGTGCCTTCAGCGCACCTTCCAGGCCCTGCGCATCGCCGTGAATGATGAGTTCGGCGTGCTCGATCAGTTCCTGGCCCACCTGCCCGACTGCCTGAAACCCGGGGGACGCGCGGCCATCCTCACCTTTCATTCCGGCGAGGACCGCCGGGTGAAGAAGGCCTTCCAGAGCGGCTTCCGCGAGGGCGTCTACGCCCGCATCGCCGAGGACCCCATCCGCCCCAGCGGCGAGGAGCGCCGCGCCAATCCGCGTTCCGCCTCCGCCAAGCTGAGGTGGGCGATCAAGGAGTGAGACGAAGCCTCGGGATTCATCCCCTGCGCTTGGCGTGCCTGCGGGTCGGTTTGGGTCTCGGTTCCGGCCCTTCCATCCACTGTTTGATGCGCTGGGCATCCCCCAGGCGGGTGTACTTGCCCCAGGAATCCAGCAGCACGATCACCACGGGTCGATCCGCCAGCCGGGCCTGCATCACCAGACACTTGCCGGCCTCCTCGATGTAGCCGGTCTTGGACAGGCCGATGCGCCAGCGGTGCCCTCGCACCAGGGCATTGGTGTTGATGAACTGGAGACTGCGGCGACCGAGGCGCAGGGTCGCGGTGTCGCGGGTGCTGAAATCCCGGATCTGCGGGTAGTGGTGAGCGGCATCCACCAGCCGGGCCAGATCCCGGGCCGAGGCCACATTGCCCCCCGAGAGTCCCGCAGGATCCTCGAAGCGGGTTTCCCGAAGGTCCAGCGCGCGGGCCTTGGCGTTCATCTGGGCCACGAAGGCGGTCAGCCCTCCCGGATAGGTGCGGCCCAGGGCATGGGCGGCGCGGTTCTCGGAAGCCATCAGGGCCAACATCAGCGCCTCACCCCGGGTGAGGCGGGTGCGGACCGGCAGGTGGGAACGACTGTGCCTAAGCATGTCCACATCCCCGGGCTCGATGGAGAGAACTTCCTCGAGATCCAGCCTGGCGTCCAATACCACCATGGCGGTCATGAGCTTGGTGATGGAGGCGATGGGCATCACCTGGCCCGCCTGTTTCTCAACCAGGAGCTCCCCCGTGCGCTGATCCTGCACCAGGGCGGCAGCGGATTGGAGGCTCAGACGGCGGGCAGACCGCGAGGGCGAACTGGCATGGAGATCGTGCCTCCCCCCAATCAGGAGAAGTCCCAGGATCACGATGCCCCTCTGCCACATCACCATGCCCACTCCTTATCGACGCACTTACAAAATCACCTTACAGCCTAATTCCGGGATTCGCTGCATCACGAGGCGGTCAGCGTGCAGACAAACTCCCACGCAGGATTAACGTGGGAGTTTGTTTCGGGTTGAGGCGCGGTTCGATATTCGCCTTCAGCTCAGGAGTTTGCATCCTTCGTGCGTGGCTCCTCGTTCCGCCACTGCCAGACCCCCTTCACGGCCTTCAGGGTGAAGAGGACCACCGCGACGGCCCCGAGGCCGAAGAGCACATCTCCGGGCATCCGCAGCCAGGTGCAGGTGCGCATGAAGGGGCTCTGCACCACCTCGGCGCTGCGGGCGAACCAGGTGCCGTGCTGCAGGCTCGCGGCAACCTGGTAGATGCCGCTGGGGATCAGGCTCAGCACCAGCATCAGCCCCAGACCGATGTTGAGACTCCAGAAGCTGAAGCTCAGCAGCCTGGAGTCCCAGGCCTTGTCGGGAGTCATGCCGCGCAGGGCGAAGAGCATGAGGCTGATGGCCAGGAAGCCGTAGACGCCAAAGAGCGCGGCATGGCTGTGGATGGGCGTGGTGTTGAGGCCCTGCCCGAAGTAGAGCACCGAGGGCGGGTTGATGAGCATCCCAAAAACGCCCGCCCCCAGGAAGTTCCAGAAGCAGACGGCGGCGAAATACTTGAAGGGCCACTCGTACCCGCTGCCGATGGCCTTGCCGTTGCGGAGGCTCTGCACCAGCTCGAAGCCGATGATGGTGAGCGGCACGATTTCCAAGGCCGAGAAGACCGACCCCAGGGCCGAGACGATGGCGGGACTGCCAGAGAAGTAGAGATGGTGGAAGGTGCCGATGACCCCGGAGCCCAGGAAGAGCCCCATGCTGAGACTCACGGCCCGCAGGGCGGTGGATTCGCGCAGCAGTCCCATGCGAGTGGTGAGCAGGGCGATGGCCACGGTTGCGAAGACCTCGAAGAAGCCTTCCACCCAGAGGTGGACCACCCACCAGCGCCAGTATTCGGCCATGGCGAGATGGGTTTCCCGGGTGTACATGAACCCTGCGGAGTAGAAGAGGGGAATGGCGACAGCGGCCAGAACGAAGAGCTTCAGCAGCCCCAGGCGACCCCGCTCGCCCTTGAGGGCGGGGATGAGGGCGCGCACCACCAACACCAGCCAGCCCACCATGCCCACCGTCAGGAGGATCTGCCAGAGGCGGCCAAGCTCCACATATTCATAGCCCTGGTGCCCCAGCATGAAGGAGCCGCTGAGCTTGCCTAGGATCGCCTGATGGCTGCCCGCGAGGGCGCCCACGACCACGACGACGAGCGCAACCAACAGGCCCGCCACCCCCAACCACTGGCCCTTGGGCTCCTTGGCGGAGAGCTTCGGCCCCAGATAGAGGCCCGTGGCCAGCCAGCAGGTGGCGATCCAGAAGACGGCCAACTGCAGGTGCCAGGTGCGGGAAGCCGCGTAGGGCAGGATCTGGGAGAGATCCACGCCATAAAGCCCGTTGCCTTCCACCGCATCATGGGCCGTCAGCACGCCCATGCCGATCTGCACCAAGAAGAGAGCCATGGCCACCGCGAAGTAAAGCGAGGACCAGCGCTGACTGGGCGTGGCGGGACCAGGAGGGATGGCCTTGGGGTTGGGCATCTCTTCGTGGGGCTGGGCGGCGTGGTACCACACCATCAACCCCACCCCCACGATGAGCAGCACGATGGAGAGGATGCTCCATAGATGACTGATGGGCGTGATCGTGTTGCCCACGAGGGGCTCGAAGGGCCAATTCTGGGTGTAGCTCGCAGCCTCACCGGGGCGACGCGCCGCCGCGCTCCAGGCCGTCCAGAGGAAGAAATCCCCCACCCGCTCGCCTTCCTCCATGGTTGGAATCCACCGGGCGGGAATGGAGGCGGCCTTGTCACCTTCCACCACAATGCGGGCCAGTTCCAGGCGGGTCTTCAGGTAGGCTTCGGCCACCACCGGATCCAGGATCAGGGAGCCCGTGGCGGCGTCGAAGCCATTGGACTGGAACAGGGTCTGGGTGCGGGCCTTGGCCTCGGCATCCGAGAGACCCTGGGCCTTCAATGCGGCCAGGGTGTGCGCAGCCCACTGATGCAGGGCCTTGGCGGACCAGTCCGGCGCGAGGTACGCGCCGTGCCCCCAGACCGAGCCGATATGCTGGCCCCCATGGCCCAGGTAGGATTTCTGCCCAGCCAGGATCTGCCCGGGCCCCAGGAGCTGGGCGCCGTCAGGGGTCAGAATGCGTGCGGGAATGGGCGGCGCAGACTGCGAGATCTTGTGCCCCCCCAGCCCCAGAACCCCGAAGCCCGCCAGGAGCACCAGGAACACCATCAACCAGCGTCTCGTCATGTAAACCTCCGCCCCCGAGTCTGGGAGCCGGAACGGTTGAGACATTGACGGCGGTCAAGACCAGCGTTTTTTAATCACCGTCATGGCTTGTTGGCCCGCCGCCCACGGCCCTGCGGGAATACCCGGTACCTTCGCGGCAACCAAGGGTTTGTATTGACGGGAGCGGAGCGCCAGGAACCTCGTTCCCCGCCAGCCCTGCCCTGGAATTCCCTGTCCTTGGCCCCTCCTCCCGCGCCTGCTACCTTTCTCAAGTCGGGTTTCACCCTGGAACCCCCGTCCGGATCCGCCGATGGACACGATCTCCGCCCTGCTTCACGTGACGCCCGAGACCCTCTGGATGCTGGTCAAGGTACTCCTGGTCTTCGCGGGCCCCTTGACCCTCGCCTCCCTGCTCACCTGGGTGGAGCGCCGGGGCAGCGCCATGATCCAGGACCGCATCGGACCCAACCGCGCGGCGCTGTTCGGAAAGTGGCGCCTGATCGGCCTGACCCAGATCGCCGCCGACGGCATCAAGGCCTTCCTGAAGGAAGACCAGGTTCCGCCCCACGCCAACAAGGTGCTCTTCTGGCTGGCGCCCATGCTGGCCTTTCTCCCGGCGGCCCTGGGCTTTGCGGTCATTCCCTTCGGCCAGAGCTTCACCTCCGGTGGCCATACCTACCACCTGAGCCTGCTGGACCCCGGCAACGGCATGGGCATGCTGTACCCCATGGCCATCGGCGCCACGGCGGTCTACGGCGTGCTGGTGGCGGCCTGGAGCAGCAACAACAAGTGGGCCATTCTGGGTGGCATGCGCGCCAGCGCTCAGATGGTGAGCTACGAACTGGGCATGAGCCTCGCGGTGATTTCCATTTTCATGACCACCGGCGGCTACGACCCCCACCAGATCATCGCCGCCCAGCACGGCGTCTGGAACATCGCGCCCCAGTTCCTGGGCTTCGTCGTCTTCTTCACCTGCATGTTCGCCGAAACGAACCGCCTGCCCTTCGACTTCGCCGAGGGCGAAAGCGAGATCGTGGCCGGGTACCTCACCGAGTTCGGCTCCATGAAGTTCGCCCTGATGTACCTCAGCGAGTACATCCATCTGGTGACGGCCTCCGCGCTCATCGTCACCCTCTACTTCGGTGGCTGGCGCGTGCCCTTCGTGGCGGATCCCGGGCCGCTCCTCTCCATGTTCGCCTTCCTGGTGAAGCTGCTCTTCTTCTGCTGGGTCTTCGTGTGGGTGCGCTGGACCCTGCCCCGCTTCCGGTACGACCAGCTGATGAAGCTCGGCTGGAAGGTCATGATTCCGCTCTCCCTGGTGAATTTCCTCTTCCACGCCTACCTGATGTATCGACGGGGTTGATCCATGGCCGTTGTTGTCAAGCAGGTCGAACTCTCCTGGCTGGACCGCACCTACCTCTGGCCCATCGCCAAGGGCATGGCCATCACGATGCGGCACTTCCTGCGCCAGCTCTTCACGCGCACCCAGGATCGCTACACCATCCAGTACCCGGACATGAAGAAGGAGATGCCCGAAGGTTACCGTGGCCTCCACGAACTGAAACGCTTCGAGGACGGTGCCATCAAGTGCGTGGCCTGCTTCATGTGCGCCGAGGCCTGCCCCGCCCGCTGCATCACCATTCAGGCCGAAGAATTCTCGGACCTGAATCTCACCCAGGGTTTCGAGGAGAAGCGCCCGGCGGTCTTCAAGATCGACATGCTGCGCTGCATCTACTGCGGCTACTGCGAAGAGGCCTGCCCCAAGGACGCCATCTGGCTACGAAAAGACTACGAACTGGCCGCCTATGACCGCTTGTCCATGCAGTATGGGAAATGGGATCTGATGAACACCTACGCCGCAGCCGACGACAAGGCGCGAATCACTAGCGACCTCAAACCGACCACGCCAAAGAAATCTCTGTAATACCGAGCCCGCGAACATAAATGACGAAAAAACAGTCCACGGATGAACACAGATGAACACGGATAAAAAAATGAAAATCCAGGTTCACCACTCAGGGGCGACGTTAGTTTCTGTTTGCCTTCAGCCGTGTGTATCCGTGTTCATCCGTGGACCAATCGGTTCTCGTTCCAAGGAGGGCCCATGTTCCTGATCTTCGCCCTCCTTTCCGTCCTCGGTGCGTTGCTCATGTTCAGGATGAAGAACCTGATCATGGCAGGGCTCAGCCTCGTTCTCTGTTTCGTGGGTGTGGCAGGGCTCTTCCTGCTGCTGGCCAATCCCGTGGCGGCGGCGCTGCAGATCATCGTCTACTCGGGTGCCATCGTGGTGCTGGTGCTCTTCGTGATCATGCTGCTCAACAGTCACGAGGAGGAACCCGCCGAGAAGGCCCGCCCCATCCAGCGTTGGGGTTCCGCCGCCGCCGTCGCCGTGCTCGGTGCGGGCGCCTTCTGGCTGGTGAAGAGCTCCAAGCTGCTGGCCGAGAACACCCAGGTCAAGGTGGATCCCATGACCCTCCAGCGCCTGGGCGCCTACCTCTTCAGGGAACATCTCCTGGCCTTCGAGATCGCGGGCCTGCTGTTGCTGGCCGTCATGATCGCCGCCGTCAGCCTCGTGAAACGGGAGTTGTGAGATGAGTGCGACCCTCCTCCACGGCAGCCTTCAGGCCTACATCTTCGTGGCCCTCCTGCTCTTCGTCATCGGTCTGGCCACGGTGCTGCTCCGCCGCAGCCTGCTCATGCAGTTCATGGGCGTGGAACTGATGCTGAACGCCGCCAACGTGGCCCTGCTGGCCTTTGCCCGCTACCGGGGCGGGGATGTCCAGGGCACGGCCTTCTACCTCTTCATCATCGCCGTGGCGGCCTGCGAGGCGGCGGTGGGGCTGGCCCTGGTGGTGGCCCTCTTCCGACACCGGCAGACCACCGATTCCGACCGCGCAGACACGCTGAAGCAGTGAGGATCTGATGCACACGCTCTACTGGCTCATCCCGCTCCTTCCGCTCCTGGGCGCCGCCTTCATCGGCCTGCTGGGCAAGCGGCTGGGCAGGCATGCGGTGTCCGTCATCGCCGTGGGGCTCGTGGTGGCCTCCTTCGCCCTTTCGCTCTCCGCCTTCTTCGCCATGCAGGGCGCGCCGGGTTTCCGCATCGAAGTCACCAGCTTCGAGTGGATGTCCGTGGGCACGCTTCGAGTGCCCATGGGCCTCGTGCTGGATCCCCTGTCCTGCATCATGGCCCTGCTGGTTTCGGGCATCGGCGCCCTCATCCATCTCTACTCCGTGGGCTACATGTGGAAGGAGGAGGGTTTCGCGCGCTACTTCGCGTACCTCAATCTCTTCGTCTTCTTCATGCTCACCCTGGTGCTGGGCTCCAGCCTGCCGCTGCTCTTCGTGGGTTGGGAAGGCGTGGGCCTCTGCAGCTACCTGCTCATCGGCTTCTACTTCGAGACGGACTACGCCCCGGCCGCGGGCCTCAAGGCCTTCCTCACCAACCGGGTGGGCGACCTGGGCATGGTCGTGGGCATGATGGCCCTCTTCGCGCATTTCGGCACCCTGACTGTTGGCGAGTTGCTCACCCGCGCGGGGCACCTGAGCCCCGAGGCCAGTTTCGGTGTGATCACCTTCGCCACACTGATGATGTTCTTCGGGGCCACGGGCAAGAGCGCCCAGCTCCCGCTCTATGTCTGGCTGCCGGATGCCATGGCGGGGCCCACCCCTGTGAGTGCCCTCATCCACGCGGCCACCATGGTGACCGCGGGCATCTTCCTGATCTGTCGCCTGGCGCCCATCTTCGAGCTCGCCCCCATCACCCTCACCACCATCGCCTGGGTGGGTGCTTCAACGGCCCTCTTCGCCGCCACCATCGGCCTGCTCCAGCGGGACATCAAGAAGGTGCTGGCCTATTCCACCGTCTCCCAGCTCGGCTATATGTTCCTGGGCCTGGGCGCCATGGGCTTCGCGGCAGGCTTCTTCCACGTCTTCACCCACGCCTGGTTCAAGGCCCTGCTCTTCTTGGGGGCGGGCAGCGTGATCCACGCCCTGCACCACCAGCAGGATCTCTTCAAGATGGGCGGACTGAGGAACAAGCTCCCCATCACCTTCTGGACCATGCTCATCGCGACGCTGGCCATCATGGGTTTTCCTGGCTTCTCGGGCTTCTTCAGCAAGGACGAGATCCTCTACCTGGCCTATCTCAAGAGCCCCGTGCTCTGGGCCATGGGCCTGCTGGGCGCTTGCTTCACCAGTTTCTACATGTGGCGCCTGATGGCCCTCACCTTCTGGGGCGAACCCCGAGACCAGCATGCCTATGACCACGCAAAAGAGAGTCCCTGGACCATGGCCGCGCCGCTGGCGGTTTTAGCGGCCGGCAGCCTCTTCGCGGGCTGGTGGGGTGTGCCCGAGGCCTTCGGCGGCCACTTCGCCGTGGGGAAATTCCTCGCTCCCAGCCTCACCTATGGGCAGACCCACGCTCCCCACGCCGCACATGAAGGCCCGGCGATTCTCCTGGCACTGACTTCCACCAGCCTCGCCGTGGCGGCAGGGCTTTGGGGCTTCTTCAGCTACCGGAACGGCCTCGCCGTGGCGGAAGCCCGGGCCGAAAAATGGCCCACCCTGCACCGCATCGTCTTCAACAAATACTACGTGGACGAAGGTCTGGAGCGGTTCCTGCTCGGCCCCATCCGCTGGTTCGGCAACCTGCTCTGGAAGCTCTTCGACGTGATCTTCATCGATGGCATCGGCGTGAACTTGCCGGGGGCCCTGGCGCGCCTCGCCGGGGACTTCGTCGCCTTCTTCCAGACCGGCCGCGTCCGCAACTACGCGCTGACCATGACCCTGGGGGTGCTTGCGCTCCTCTGGGTCTTCCTGAAGTAGGAGCGCGCCGTGCTGACGACCTGGATCAACACCCACCTCCTGAGCGTTCTGATCTTCGCGCCCATCCTCTGGGGTGCCTTGCTGCTCCTGCTGCCGGGAAAACAGGCGCCCTTGGCCAAGCTGCTGGGCTTGGTAGGCTCCCTCGGCCTCTTCCTCGTGGCGGTCTTCCATCTGCTGCGCCTGACGGCCGATGGGGGCGGCATCCTGTTGGCGGAACGCCACCCCTGGTTCGCCGTGGCGGGCCTGCCCGTGGACTACCACCTGGCCCTCGACGGCCTCAACTTCTGGCTGGTCCTGCTCACCGTCTTCATCGTGCCCCTCACCCTGCTGGGCACCTGGCACAGCCTCAAGGAGCGCGCGGGCGCCGCGGTGGGCCTCTTCCTCATGCTGGAGGGCACCATCCTGGGCGCCCTGGTGGCCCAGGATCTGCTGCTCTTCTACGTCTTCTGGGAGGCCATGCTGCCGCCCATGTACTTCCTCATCGGCATCTGGGGCGGCGCGGACCGCAAGTACGCCGCCAACAAGTTCCTGCTCTACACCCTGGCGGGCTCCCTGCTGTGGCTGGTGGCCCTGCTCTACATCGCTTCCAAGGCGGGGAGCTTCGCCCCGGTGCTCATGGCCCAGGCGGCCCTGGCCCTGCCCTTCAAGGTGCAGTGCACCCTCTTTCTCGCCTTCACCCTGGCCTTTGCCATCAAGGTGCCCCTCTTTCCCCTGCACACCTGGCTGCCGGATGCCCACACCGAGGCGCCCACGGCGGGCTCCGTGATCCTCGCGGCGGTGCTGCTGAAGCTGGGAGGCTACGGCCTGCTGCGCTTCGCCGTGCCCATCTTCCCCGCCGCCGCCCTCCACTACGCCCTGCCCTTGGCCGTGCTCGCCGTCATCGCCATCCTCTACGGCGCCCTGGTGGCCATGGTGCAGCTGGACATCAAGAAGCTCGTGGCCTACAGCTCCGTGAGCCACATGGGCTTCGTGGTGCTGGGCATCTCCAGCATGACGGTGATAGGCACCCAGGGCGCCATCTTCCAGATGCTTAATCACGGCATCAGCACCGGCGCCCTCTTCTTGCTGGTGGGCATGCTCTATGACCGCGCCCACACCCGGCAGATCGCCGATTTCGGCGGCATCGCCAAACGGATGCCCATCTTCACGTTCTTCTTCCTGGTGGTCACCCTTTCCAGCATCGGCCTGCCCCTCACCAATGGCTTCGTGGGCGAGTTCTTCATCCTCAACGGCACCTACTTGAGCGGTTTCGCCTGGGGTCGCCCATTGGCGGTCATCGCCACCCTGGGGGTGCTGCTGGGGGCGGTCTACCTGCTGTGGATGGTAAAGCGCGTCTTCTGGGGGCCCGAGAATACCGAGGAAGGCAGCGGCACCAGCCACCTTCACACCGATCTGAATCTTCGCGAGATCGCCGTGATGGTGCCCGTCGTGGTCCTCATCTTCTGGATGGGGCTCCACCACCGGACCTTCACGGCCCATTCCGAGGCCTTGGTGGAAAGGCTCCTGACCGAAGCCAAGGCCCCCGCGCCACGACCCGCCCCCCTGGCCCTGGCACCGGAACGGGCTCATGCACAGGAGGCCCACTGATGTCTCTCAGTGTCAGTGAAATCAGCGCCCTGATGCCCGTGGCCATTCCCGCGGCGGCGGCCTGCCTGCTGCCCCTCGCCAGCCTCGACCGCGATCAGGAAACGGCGAAGTGGATCCGGGGCAGCATGTTCGTCATCGCCCTCTTCGCCCTGTTAGGCAGCTTCTTCTACGTCACCCGCCTCTGGGCCACCCATGGGCACCCCCGTTTCGGCCAGTTGCAGATGGACGCCCTGGCTCAGTTCGCCGCCATCTTCGTGCTGGTGACCGCCGCCCTGGCCGTGCTTCAGCTCTGGGACCACCTGCACCAGGAAGGGTGGGTGAAGGGCGAGACCCTTTCCCTGCTGATGTTCAGCGTAACGGGCATGATCGTCTTCGCCTCCACCACCAACCTGCTGGTGCTCTTCCTGGGCCTTGAGCTGCTCTCACTGCCCCTCTATGCCCTCACGGCCACCCTTCGCCAGCGCCCCGAGGCCCTCGAAGGGGGCGTGAAGTACTACCTCACCGGGGCGGTGGCCTCGGCCTGCTTCCTCATGGGCACGGTGCTCCTCTACGGTGCCAGCGGCAGCCTGGAGATCACAACCGTCGGACGGCAAGTCCTGGCCCACCCTGATCCCATCGCCTTTGCGGGAGCGGCGCTGCTAGTGGCGGGCTTCCTCTTCAAGATCAGCGGCGTGCCCTTTCATCAGTGGACACCCGACGCCTACGAGGCCTCTCCCCACCCCATCGCGGCCTTCATGTCCGTGGCCACCAAGGGCGTGGCCATCATCGCCCTGATCCGCCTGCTGCTCTCCGGCCTTGCCCTGAGCCCGGATCTCGCTCACAAGGTCCAGGCCGCCCTCGCAGTGGTGGCGGCGCTCACGATGATCGTGGGCAACCTCACGGCCCTGGTGCAGACCAACGTCAAGCGCATGCTCGCGTATTCCAGCATCAGTCATGCGGGCTACTTGCTGCTGGGCTTCGTGGCGGGCACCCCCGAGGCCTACACGGGGATGCTCTTCTACCTCTTCGTATACATGGCCATGAACATGGGTGCCTTCGGCCTGCTCACGGCCCTGGGGATGACCGGTGAACGCTGCGGGTTCGAGCAGCTCCGGGGCATGGGCTGGAAGCGCCCGGGTCTGGGGATCGCCGCCACGATCTGCATGTTCTCCCTGGCGGGAATTCCCCCCACCGGCGGGTTCTACGGCAAGTACATGATCTTCAAGGAGCTCATCCACACAAGCCATGTGGGCCTCGCGGTGCTGGGCGTGCTCGCGAGCCTAGTCTCCGTCTACTTCTACCTGCGTGTCGTAGTCGCCCTCTTCCTCGAGAAGCCCACGGAACGCGAGGCAGCCGAGCGTCCCACCGTTGAGGCTCCCTATGCGGGCGCCACGGTGCTGGTGTGCGGCTTTCTCGCCCTGGCCGCGGGTTTCGCCCAGACCCTGCTGGTGGATGGCTTCGCCTTGCGCGCCATCAAGGACTCCCTGCAGTTCATCCCCTGAATTCGGCAGTTCAAGGCTTGGCCCTTCAACGGGTTGGTCCGGGACACCATCGTATGGCAAGGTAGAAGTCATCCGTTGGTTCTTTGGACGTTGAGGTGCAGCCATGAAACGCAATCTCTGGATCGGGCTTGGATCGGTGGGCCTCCTGGTAGCGGGCGGCGTCGCCTACTTCACTACGCGGCCCGCGGAAGAGGTCAAGTGGCGGCAGGCCAAGGTCGAGAAGGGCAACATCACCCAGCGCATCAACGCCACCGGCACCATCAACGCCCTGATCTCCGTGCCCGTGGGCACCCAGGTCTCCGGCGTGGTGACGGGCCTCTACGCCGACTTCAACAGCCTGGTGAAGAAGGGTCAGGTCATCGCCCGCATCGATCCCACCGTGTGGGAGACCCAGCTCAAGGATGCCGAGGCCTCGGTCCAGCGCGCCCAGGCAACCTACGACAACGCCAAGGCGGAGTTCGAGCGCACCAAGCGCCTGGCCGCCCAGAACCTCGTTTCCGCCCAGGATCTGGACGCCAAGGAAACGGCCATGAAGACTGCCCACGGCACCCTGGAATCCGCCAAGGCCAGCGTGGGCCGCGCCAAGATCAACCTGGGCTACTGCACCATCACGGCCCCGGTGGATGGCGTGGTGGTGAGCCGCGTGGTGGATGTGGGCCAGACCGTGGCCGCCAGCTTCAGCACGCCCAATCTCTTCACCATCGCCCAGGATCTCTCCAGGATGAAGGTGGAAGCCTCCATCGACGAAGCCGATATCGGCCTAGTGAAGGCCGGCCAGCGCGCCTTCTTCACCGTGGACAGCTTTCCCGACAAGCAGTTCCGGGGCTCCGTGAGCGAGGTTCGCCTCGAACCCGTCATCAATCAGAACGTGGTGACCTACAAGGTCGTCATGGAGATCACCAACGAATCCAGGAACGCCGACGCCCCCAGGGGCGAAGAGGCTGGCCGCATGGGCCATCAGGGCAAGGACGGCAAACAAGGCGCGCCGGATTTCGACGCCATGTGGGAGCGCATGAAGGATCGTGTGCCCGCCGGCACCACCAAGGAAGCCTTCGTCCAGCGCGCCAAGGAAAGGATGGCGGAGCGCGGCCCCAAGGGAGCGCCCTCCGAACCCGCCGTGGCCACCGGCAGCGCCACGGCCCGCTACATCCAGCCCGGCAGCCTCGTCTACAAGGGTGATCTGGCCCTGCTGCCCGGCATGACCGCCAACGTGAGCATCGTCGCCAACCAGCGCCAGGATGTGCTGCGCGTTCCCAGCGTCGCCCTCCGCTTCAATGCCCTTGCCTTCATGAAGGACAAGCCTGCCGCCAAGGCCGATGCCAAACCCGCACAAGCCGGAGGATCCCGCCCCGGTGGCGCCCAGGGCGGTGGCCTGCCCTCCAAGGGCATGGTGGCCAGGCGCGAGGATTCCATCTGGATCCTGGAGAACGGCAAACCCAAGGCCATCCCCGTGAAGGCTGGCATCAGCGATGGCCAATTCACCGAAGTCACCGGTGAAAAAATTTCAGAAGGCCTCGTGGTGCTGACCGGCGTTGAAGACACGAAGAAGGCCGCCCCCACGGCGACCCCCATCGGAGGCCCCGGCGGCCGCCGCTAGGCTCCCGGAGAAACCCATGGCATACCTCGAGTTCATCAAGCTGGCCCTCTTCTCGGTATCGCCCCTGGCGATACGCGAGACGCCGAACCACAACCTGCACACCACCTGAGAGGTAGGTCATGGCATACCTCGAGTTCATCAAGCTGGCCCTCTTCGCCATCACCCGCAACAAGACTCGGGCTTTCCTCACCATGCTCGGCATCATCTTCTCGGTATCGCCTATGGCGATACGCGAGACCCCAACACCATTCGTTCCGGCATTCGGGGGTTAGGGTCATGGCATACCTTGAATTCATCAAGCTGGCCCTCTTCGCCATCACCCGCAACAAGACTCGGGCTTTCCTCACCATGCTCGGCATCATCATCGGCGTGGGCTCGGTCATCGCGATGATCGGCATCGGCGAAGGTTCGAAGCGCGCCTCGGTGGCCCTCATCCAGAACATGGGTTCCAACATGCTCATGATCTTCAATGGCGGTGGGGGCAAGTCGAACATGGGCCCCATGAGCCACGGCAGCATCGAAGTGCTGCGAGAAGACGATGCCCAACTGATCATGAGCGAGTGCAAGACCAGCGTCGTCGCAGCCACCCCCGCCGTACGCACCAGCCGCCCCGTGATCTTCCAGAACAACAACTACCTCACCCAGATCTCGGGCTCGGGCATTGAGTTCACCCAGATTCGCGGCTGGGAAGTCGCCAAGGGTCGCTTCTTCACGGATAGCGAGGTCAAGGGTCAGGCCAAGGTGTGTGTGCTGGGCCAAAGCGTGGTGGACAACATCTTCCCCAACGGCGAAGAGCCCGTGGGCCAGACCATCCGCATCGGCAAAATGCCTTTCGAGGTGCTTGGCGTGCTCGAAAAGAAGGGCGCCGCCATGATGGGCGACCAGGACGATCTCATCGTGGCGCCCTACACCACGGTCATGCGCAAGATCATGGGCCGGGACCGCATTCAGCAGATCCTCGTCAGTGCCCAGGAGGGCAAGGGCGATCAGGCGGAGGCCGAAATCACGGCGCTCCTGCGCCAGCGTCTGCGCCTCAGCCCCAAGGACGAGAACTCCTTCCAGTTCCGCAAGCAGGATGACTGGATCAAGATGTCCGAACAGCAAGCAGGCGTGCTGACGGCCTTCCTGGCCATGGCCGCCGGAATCTCCCTGGTGGTGGGCGGCATCGGCATCTCCAACATCATGCTGGTGAGTGTCACCGAGCGCACCCGCGAGATCGGCGTCCGTCGCGCCCTGGGTGCCACCCGCAAGAGCGTGCTCTGGCAGTTCCTCACCGAGGCCGTGGTGCTCTCCTTCCTGGGAGGCCTCATGGGCATTGGGCTGGCGATCCTCACCATCACCATGCTGGCGAACTTCTCCACCATTCCCGCGGTCACCGAGAGCTGGGCCGTGGGCTTGGGGTTGGGCTTCAGCGGCGTCGTGGGCGTGGCCGCAGGCTTCCTGCCCGCCCTCAAGGCCGCCAAGCTGGACGTCATCGACGCACTGCGATACGAGTAGACACAAGGCAGTAGCATAAAAGGAGCTCCGGCCCGCCGGAGCTCCTTTTTAGATCGAGACCAGAATGGCGAGTACCCGCGACCACGACCCCTACGAGGCCCTGCGCTACGGCGAATACCGCTGGTTTCTGGCGGGCGTCATGGCCATGTTCATGGGCTTCCAGATGCAGAGCCTGGTCATGGGGTGGCAGGTCTACGAGATCACCCATGACACCTTCGCCTTGGGGCTCATTGGCCTCGCGGAGGCCGTGCCTTTCCTGGCCCTGACCCTCTTCGGCGGGTATATAGCGGATCGCAGGGATCGGCGGTTGCTCTCCCTGGCCTCCATGTCGCTGCTCCTGGTGGGGGCACTGATGCTGGTGGCCCTCAGCTTCCGCCCCGCTCTAAGAGTGGCCTGGCCCTTCTATGCCATCCAGGCCCTGGCCGGCGTGGGGCGCGCCTTCTACCGCCCCGCCTCCCAGGCCCTGGGCACGGAACTGGTGCCGCGCGAGAGCTACCAGAACGCCGCCACGTGGCGCAGTTCGGTCTTTCACTTGGCCATGGTGCTGGGCCCGGCTCTGGGCGGTCTGCTCTACGGCTTCGGCAGCGCTCGCCTCGCCTATGGCGTGGAGGCCGTGCTCATGGCCTTCAGCCTCTTCTCCCTCGCCCGCATCAAAGCCAGGCCTCGGCAGGCCACGGGTTCCGCCTCGGTGCTGAAGAGCCTCGCCGAAGGCGTGCGCTTCGTCTTCGAGAAGAAGCTCGTGCTCTCCGCCATCTCGCTGGATCTCTTCGCCGTGCTCTTCGGCGGCGCCATCGCCATGCTGCCCGCCTTCGCCCACGAGGTGCTGAAGGTGGGCCCCCAGGGCCTCGGCCTGCTGCGGGCCGCCCCCGCCGTGGGGTCCGTGGCCATGTCCTTCGCCCTGGCCCATCGCCCGCCCCTGCAGCGGGCCGGGCGCACGCTGCTCTGGTGCGTGGCGGCCTTCGGCCTGTGCTGGATCGCCTTCGCCTACTCCAAGAGCTTCGTCTTCTCCATGATCCTGCTGGCCGCCAGCGGCGCCTTCGACAACGTGAGCGTGGTGCTGCGGGGAACCCTCGTGCAGACCTGCACCCCGCCCGAAATGATGGGTCGCGTCCAGGCGGTGAACAGCTTCTTCATCGGCAGCAGCAACGAGCTGGGCAGCTTCGAATCCGGCCTCGCCGCCAAGTACCTCGGCCTCATCCCCAGCGTGGTCTTCGGCGGCTGCATGACCCTCCTCACCGTGGGCGTCACAGCATGGAAGGTGCCGGAGCTGCGGAGACTGAGGCAGATCGGCAAGGCCTGAGCGGGCATCCATCGGCCGATCCAGGGCATTCATCGGATGACGCCTGGTCCGGGCTCGGCCTTTGCGCCACGCTGGTCCCCGGGAGGTTGCTCATGCAGCACACAGTGATCTGGTCGCGTCTGGGGCTGCTGTTGCGGCTCGCGGCGGCGTGGTATGTGATCCAGATCCTGGCGACGATCCTCCTCGGCACCCTGGCCGCCGCCGCGACGGCGGGCTTCATGGGCCCCAGAATCTCCCCGGAGGAGCTCCTCGTGGCGGTGGCCATGGGAGGCATCGGATCGGCCTTCATGGGAGCCATCCTCTTCTTCCCTTATACCTCCGGCGCCGTGGCCATCTATGCGGCGGTCGCACAGGTCCGAGCCGTGGGCGCCGCTCCCCTGGGGGCATTCCACAGCCTGCGAATCCAGGTGCCCTGGCTCCCTGAAGAGGCACTGGCTGAGCTGGAAAATAGCCTCGGCACCCTGGGCGCCACTGCGGTGGAAACGCGCGGTGGACACGTCCAGGCCCGCTTCGCACCGCCATCCTGGTCCGGAGCCTGGAGGCGGTGGACGCAGACGGATGAAGTGACCGTGGAGGTGCTGCCGGATGCCCTCGTCGTTCGAGCCCATCCCCTGAGCCGCCTGCTGTTCCGGTGGCTTTGGGTGGACCGGGGACGCAACTTCCATCGCCTGGAACGCCTCCAGACTCTCATGGCCGACCGCATGGCCAGGACTCGCCAGGCCATGCAGGCGGAGCTGCTGGAAGAGGCCCAGGCGGCCCGGCTCGCGCAGGCCGAACTGCTGCTTCTCCGGGCCCAAATGGAGCCCCACTTCCTCTTCAACACCCTGGCCCATCTGCGCGAGCTTGTGCGCACGGGAGACACCGCCGCCGCCCTGGCCATGGTGGATGCCCTTGTGGCTCACACCCGAACCGCCTCGGAACAGATCCGCCGCACGAGCCATTCCCTGGGCGACGAAGTGGCCTCCACCGAAAATTACATCACCCTCGTGCGGCTGCGCTTCGGAGAACGGATCGCCGTCCGGGCGGAGGTGCCGCCGGAATTGCGCGCCATGGAGGTCCCGGTGGGAGTGCTCCTGATCCCCGTGGAGAACGCCGTGAAGCACGGCCTCGAACCGGCCCGCAAGGGAGGGACCGTCCTCGTTCGAGCCAGCCGGGAAGAGAACCGCCTCTGTCTCGAGGTGCTCGACGACGGCGTTGGCCTGCCCGCCGAATCCCCCCAAGGCACGGGCCTCGCCAACCTCCGCCAGCGCCTCCGGCTCGCCCACGGCGAAGGGGCCACCCTCACCATCGAGGAACGCGAAACCGGCGGCGTTCGGGTCCATATTTGCCTTCCCCTCCACACCTGATTTCCAACCCCAACTCATTTTTAAGGAGCTCCCATGAGCCAAGACCTCGTCCTATCCCTTCACAAGCAGAATCGCCTCCTGAAGGGTGTCCTCGGGATCAGTGCCATCGCCTTCACCCTCATGCTCTGCGTGGCGGCCACCGAGACTCGCACCCGCTTCGCCGAGATCGACGTGGAGCGCATCAACATCGTGGGGGCCGACGGGAAGCGCCAGCTCGTCCTGGCCAACCGCCAGCGGCTACCCAAGGCCGTGGCGAACGGCAAGGAGGTCGGCGAGGACCGCGCCATGCCGGGCCTGATCTTCTACAACGAGGTGGGCGACGAGTGCGGCGGCCTGATCTGGAACGGGAAGCTGGACGCCAAGGGGAAACCCGACTCCGGCATGCATTTCTCCATGGACCGCTTCGGCGGAGATCAGCAGCTGGCCCTGGGCCACTACGAGGACAGCGGCTTCATGAGCACGGGGCTGAATGTGTACGACCGCGGCCTGAACAGAGACTACGCGCCGTTGTGGGAGGCGCTGCAGAAGGCGCCCGCAGGTCCCGAGCGGGACAAGCTCCAGCAGCAGTGGGAGGAAGCCGGAGGTCGCCAGACGCAGCGGGTCTTCGTAGGCAAGACCCGGGGCAAGTCCTCCGCCGTGATCCTCGCGGACGCCAAGGGGCGGCCACGGATCATGATGCTCGTGACGCCGGAAGGCCAGCCCATGCTCCAGTTCCTGGACGAAAAGGGCGCCGTCACGGAGAGCTTCCCGGCCAAGAAATAGTTACGATCGAAACAATGAGCCCTTCCCCCGCCGCCCCCTGGACCGCCCTCGTCGTGGAGGACGAGGCGCGGTTGCGGGAGGGGCTCGTGGATCTGCTGCGAACCTCCGGCCAGGCCTGGCGCCGCATCGATGCCGTGGAGGATGGGGAGACCGCCCTGGCCAACTGCGCGGCCGAGCGGCCCGACGTGGCCTTCCTGGATATCCGCCTGCCGGGCATGTCGGGTCTGGAGTTGGCGGCGCGCCTACCGAAGGGCGTGCGGGTTGTCTTCGTGACGGCCTATGATGCCCACGCCATTGCCGCCTTTGAGGCGGGCGCCGTGGACTATCTCCTGAAACCGGTGACGCCGGAACGTCTGGCGAAGACCCTGGAGCGCCTCCGGGAGCGCCCCGTCATGGATCTTGATGCCCTGCTGGCACAGCTGGCGCCACCTCCCGCGCCCGAGCCTCTGCAATGGATCAGCGCCACCTCGGGCCGCCGCATGCACCTCATCCCCGTGGACGAGGTGATCTACTTCCAGGCGGACACGAAACTGACCCGAGTTCGGTGCGCCGAGGGTGAGCATTACGTAGCGACATCCATAAAGGACCTGTCGGCCCGCCTCGATCCCCGGAGGTTCCAACAGGTCCATCGTTCGACTATCGTGAGCCTTCGCGCTATCGCCTGGCTGGAGCGCCAGGACGGGGAAGGCGCGCGTCTGCACCTGCGGGGATGCCCCGAAGCCCTTCCCGTCAGCGCCCCCTACCTCAAGGCCCTGAAGGAACGGTTCTGACACGAACGAAGGGGGACCGCCCGGTCGCTTCGCGACCTCTGCGTCCCCCCTCGTACTCCCCCACGCGGTGTCCGGGCCAAGCCCGAACACCGCGTCTGACACAAAAGAGGCCGCTCGCGCAGCCCCTTCCGCGCCTGGATTCAGCCCTATTTCAGCGCCGCCAAAGCCGCGTCGTAGTTGGGTTCGTCGGCGATCTCGGGCACGAGTTCGGTGTGCTTAACGGCACCCTTCTCGTCCACCACCACCACGGCTCGGGCCAGGAGACCCTTGAGGGGGCCGTCCACCATGGCCAATCCGTAGGCCTGACCAAATTCCGGGGCGCGGAAGGTGGAGGCGGGCACGACGTTGGCTAGGCCCTCGGTGGTGCAGAAGCGGGCGGCGGCGAAGGGCAGATCCTGGGAGATGCAGAGCACCACGGTGTTGGGCGTCTCGGAGGCCCGCTTGTTGAAGGTGCGCACGCTGGTGGCGCAGGTGGGGGTGTCAAGGCTGGGGAAGATGTTCAGCACCACACGCTTGCCTGCGAAATCCTTGAGCGTGGCTTCGCCGAGATCGGTCTTCACGAGGTGGAAGTCCGGTGCTGCAGAACCGGCCTTGGGCAGCTCGCCGGAGGTGTGAAACGGGTTTCCCTTGAGGGTCACTTGGGCCATGAAAGCTCCTGTTGTCAGTCAAGAACTAGGATGGCCCGGGATCGACGGGCGTTCCCCAAGAGATGCGATCTCACCGATGAGGTGGAAAACCCTCCAGCAGGCGGCGCACTTCCCGGCTTACCACTTCCTCGGCATCCTCCGGCGTTTCCAGCCCCGTGAGGGCGCCCACAGCAGCCCCGTGCCAGATGAGCTGGTTGCTCTTGTAGTCCACGATCTCCACCACGATGGTGCCCTCGGTGTAGCGATGGACCTGACTGATGGAGGTGCCCGTGTGCATGCCCCACCAGGGCCGGTAGCCCCAGCCCATGCCCACGTGGGTGGTGGTGCGGTAGGCGCGATCCTTGTACACGGGATAGTAGGTGACGAGGAAATCCGGATCGCCCGAGGCCTCCAGCTTGAAGCTCTTGGCATTCAGCTCTCGCTCGATGGCGGCCCGCACCCGGCGATCCATGATGGAGTTCCCGGCCTTATCCGCTTGTTCCTTCATGCGCTTGGGGGCAGCCATCCAGTCGAAGGTCTTGTAGGAGGCATAGTTCGCCCGGATATCGTAGTCGTACCTGATCTGAGCCTGGGTGCAGGCGCCCAGCAGCAGGAGCCCCAGGCATGCAGCGGCAAAGCGGATGGTTTTCATGGCGACCTCCGAAGATTCCGACCTCGGCCTCCTAGTATGGATGCCTCGAAGCATCGAATGGTTGAGGCAGATTCACCCCAATGGCTCGACCCGCCCATCCTGCCAGACCATGAAGACGCCTTCGTGGGCCCAGGGCAGGGCAATGCCCATCCCCGCCACCTGGTGCGTGTGGAAGTGCCCCGTGAGGAAGGTCTTTCCCGCCACGGCTTCCGCAGCGACCCCGAAGGCCGCCCTGGGGAAGGTGAGTTTGTAGTCCCGGTTGGTGGTGCGCATGGCCCGTTCCAATCGCGCCGCCAGAGCCGAGGCGGCCCGGGTGGGCAGCAGGCGGGCGAAGAGCCAGAGGGGTCCGCTCCGGGAGACCAGGTTCCAGAGCCGGTACTGGCGGTCCTCGGCGTTCACGAGATCGCCGTGTTCCCAGGTGAGTCCTTCGACCGGCAGGCAGCCGCCGACGCCCTCGCCCAGCAGCGAGAACCTGGAGCTCAAACCATCCAAAAAGAATTCGCGGTTGCCCAGCCACAGGCCCACCCAGCGCCCGGCGGCGCGGCGCTCCTGCACCCACCAGAGAAAGGCCCGCTGGGCCTCGGTCTCCATTCCAGGAATTCCCACCCACACGTCGAAGACATCCCCGAGGAAGAGCCAATCCGCCTCCGGATGGGCGTTGGTGGCCTCCCGGAGGCCCGTCAATTCTTCGCCCCAGTGGGGATCTGCCACGAGGATGAGCGGGCGCGCGGGGTCCGGACGTTCCTGGCTGCCGCGCCACCACCCGAAGCCATCGAGGCTGCGCCCCCGGAGGAAGGGCAGGCTGGAGAGGGCGAGGCCGAAGGCGGCCCCCAACACATCCGCCAGCCAGTCGAACCCACTGCAATCCCGCCCCGGGACGAAGGACTGGTGCCACTCGTCCGCGGCGCCGAAGAGCCCCACGACTGCGAAGAGGAAGAGATGCCGCCGGTACACGGGGAACTCGTGCCGAGCGCCCCGCAGCCAGAGCTCCAGGGAGGCGGCCAGCGCTCCGAAGGCCAGGAAATGCCCCAGCTTGTCCCAGGGTGGGGGCAGACTCACGCCCATGGGCAGCTGAGGCTGATGACTCAGCCACAGAATGGCCACGGCGATCGAAAGGGGGAGAATCCAGAGGGCTTTCCGAACCATCCCTCCATCCAACCATGGATGACCGAAACGGCCTATGGGGGCCACCTTGGGATAGCATCTTCAAGAGGTTCCCGCATGGCCCCTTCCGGAAAAATGTCCCTCGACCAGGCGATTCTCCGCCTGATCACCGCTCACGAGGTGCCCGATCAGGCCACCCTCTTGGCGCTGCTGGCCCGGGAGGATTTCCGGCTCACCCAGGGCACCCTTTCCCGGCGCTTGGCCAAGCTCTCCGTGCAGAAGCAGGACGGTCGCTACGAGCGCGTCATCCCCCGGGATCATCCCCTTCCACCTTATTCCCTGATGGAATCCCCCCCCAACCTGCTGGTGCTCCAGACCGGCCCAGGCCTTGGCATGGCCCTGGCCATCCGGGTGGATCGCACCGTGCTGCCCGGAGTGGCCGGCACCCTGGCGGGCGAAGACACCCTCTTCGTGGCCGTGGCCAAGGGCTCCACCCTGGCCGAAGTCCGGGCCCAGCTGGAGCGGATCCTGGGCGCCCCCCAATGACCGTGGGTGAGGATTGAACCCCTGCCCGTCCGCCCTGTTTCTTGTCTTTGTTCTGCTCGCCGCAAGCGCCCCGGCCTCGGCCTGGGGTCGTACCGGCCACAGGCTGATCGCCGAGCTGGCGCTGAGGGACCTGCCCCCGGAAGTGGGCGCTTGGTTGAAGGGGCACGAGCGCACCCTTCTGGAGCACAGCTCCGCCCCGGATTCCTGGCGCCATGACCGCAAGGAAGGCCGCCGCCACTACCTGAACACCGAGCCCTACGGGGGCCCTGGAGGCGTGCCCTTCGAGGTGCGGGATGCCATCCAAAAGGTGGGCGCCGCCTCCTTTCAGAAGCACGGACAGGTGCCCTGGGTCATCCAGGATCGCCTGCGGGACCTCGTCGAAGCCTTCCGACGCAAGGACCGCCCAGGAATCGCGGTGGCGGCCGCGGTACTGGGCCACTATCTCGCCGACCTCCACGTGCCCCTGCACACCACGAGCAATCACGACGGCCAGTACGGACGTGATGTCCAGGCTTTGCCTGGACATCACGTGGGGGTCAAAGGGGGGACATCGCGACTGCAGGGAGCAGGCGGTCCCCCCTATCAGGGTAGCGACCAGAAGGGCCTCCATTCCCGTTGGGAGAGCGGCCTAGTGGAGCGCTTCGTCCACCGGGATTCCCTGGCGATCCAGAGGGCCGAAGTGGAGCCTGATCTCATGCGAGCGCCCTGGCGATGGATGGCGGAGTCCAACGCGTTCGTGCCAAGTCTCCTGGAGGATGATCACAGGGCGGATCGAACCCGCCTCAAGGGCCCCCACGGCAAACCCAGGGGACAGGCCTACTGGAGTCACTTCTGGGAATTGCAGGGCCCCACGGTCAACGGCCAACTCTCTCGGGCGAGCCACCACCTGGCGCAGATGATCCTCTATGCCTGGAGCCTGGCGGGATGCCCTCGATCGTGACAACACCCGGGATTCACCCTGGCAGCCTCGGGCCGATCGGATCGATCCCCCGCCTCTAGCCCTCGTGCCGCACCACTGTGAACCGCTGGAGCGCATAGCGGTCCCTGACCGAGTCGATCCCCGCCTTGCGACAGGCGATGGCGATCTGCTCATCCACCGTATCCACCCCTTCCAGGTCCGGCAGGAGCACGCCTCGGCGCCCATCGGGGGCACTGACCACCACACCATAGTGGCGGGGATCCAGCTGGGTGCTCTCGGTGGGTTCCATTTCCGAGAGCACATCCACCTTGATGTCCAAGTGCTCCAGCTCCGCGGCCCGGACCGGCGGGAAGCGGGGATCCCGGGCGCAGGCCGTGGTGGCGTTGGCGATGATCTCCTCGAAAATATGGTCGTGAGTGGGCTGAAGGGTGCCCATGCAACCCCGCAATTCGCTCTCCGGAGTGTGAAGGGAGACGAAGACCGCGGCGCGCTGACCCGCCAGGGCCGCGGCGATGTCCTCGGGCACCTCCCGCAGCAACGCGTGGCGGCGCACCCAGTGGTGGATGCTCAGGCGGGCCAAGGCGATGTAGGGGTCCATGGGGAAAGGGGCGCTTTGTGATCAGTTGCAATTGAGGTTCGTAAGAAACCGCGCCAAGGAGTGACCGATTGGGGCAACCAGGATACGCCGAGTTTTAGTGAGCAGCCTGCACCTTGAATTGAACACCCAGGGCATGCATGAGCTTGAATACGGTCTCGTACCTTGGCTTGGCGCCAGGGGCGAGGGTCTTATAGAGACTCTCGCGGGATACCCCAGCGTCTTTGGCCAGTTGGGTCATGCCTCGGGCACGGGCAACGGCTGCTACGGCCTGTAAGAAGTGATCTGGATCGGGGTCTTCCATGGCCACAGAAAGGTATTCAGCGATCATTTCATCGCTATCGAGATAATCGGCAACATCGAAGGGGGTGATCTTGGCCATGGGTTACTCCTTGGGAAGAAACTTGAGCAGTGCTTTTGCGCGGTGGATGTCCTGAGCCTGGGTTGATTTGTCGCCACCAACGAGCAGCAGGTAAACAATCTCGCCTCGTCGGGTGAAATAATTCGATAGCCAGGACCGGAATCGATTCGCATTTCGGAGACGCCGCCTCCTAAAGCCTTGGCATCGCCGAAGTTTCCTTTGGAAGCGCGGTCAAGACGATTGAAAATGACGGCCTTGGCCCGAATATCCCTTAACTCCCCAAGCCAAGCGCGGAATTCGTTGGTTTGGAGGAGCGTGTTCATGACGTCAAGTGTAGCCAAATGGATACTGCGGTCAAGGTTAAGAGCCCCTCATACCGGGTTCCACCAGCCGTGATAGCTGAGGGGGGCGTGGTGCTCCAGATGCACGAGAGCCAGCGGCCCCTGGGGCAGGCGCTCCGCATCCAGCACCGCCAGGAAGCTCTTCTGGGTGTGCCCATCGTAGACTTCCGTGAGGAGCCAGCCCGGTGCGGCTTCCGCCATGGGATCTGCGAGAGTGCCCGGCCTGGACACGAACACGGGCTCGCCGCAGTACTGGCCTTCGGGGAAAGCGTAGCCCTCGCTGTGGCCCGTGCCCATGTCCCAGCGGCGCACCGTGGACCAGAAGAACTCGCCGGAGCGGCTGCCGTTCATGTAGGCGTACCGATAGGGCAGGCCCCAGCGGCGCTCATCGATGCGGGGCCACTCTAGGTTGCCGGAGTCCAGCACCTCCGTGCGCACGGTCTTCTTTACAGGATCGAGAACGTAGCGGCACAGCTCGCCCGGATGGAAGCTCCCGCCCCGGCGCCCCTGCATGATGGCCTGCACCGCAGGGTCCGGGCCGATGAAGTGGTCCGGGTTTCGGTACCCGATGAAATCCGCCACGATCTCGGGACCCCGCTCGAAGGCATTGATCGAGTGCCACATGAAGCGGGCCTCGGTCTCCAGGGCGATGGGCGCGGCCTCGCCCTCCCGGGGCAGCACCCAGAGCAGATTGCCCTCCCTGGGCTCCCAGCGCAGGGAATCCAGCATGCTGCGGCGCCCCAGCAGGAAGCCAACGAAGGCGAAGCGCACGGGATGGAAGAGGAAGACCACGTGTCGCTCGGACACGAACCAGTCGTGGATGTAGACATAGCGGGGCATGGGCAGCACTCGATGAGTCTTGAGCGCGCCGCTGGCGTGGAAGGTCGTGAGGTGCAGCTTGGGCTTCGGCCCGTACTCCACCCCGAAGTGCAACCACTCCCCGGTGCGGGGATCGCGCTTGGCATGGGCGGAGTAGATCGACGCGCCCAGGGCGAGCCCCAGGCGAGTCTCCCCTCGGGTCTCCAGGGTCTCGGGGTCGAGCTCCCAGGGCTGTCCCGTGTCATCGAAGGCCAGCAGGCGGTCGTTCCTGTAGTACACGGTGACGCTGGCCTCACTCTGGATGGCATCCGCCTTGAACGCGTTGCCGAGGAGTCCTCCCGGTGCCTGGGTACTCCAGCTGGGGTAGACGAACTTCCCGGCGCCCTCTTCCTCTTGGTATTTCTTCGTGCGCACGAAGCGGTTGCGGTAGCGCACGCCCTTGGGCTGAAAGGCGAAGGACTGGATCATGCCATCGCCATCCATGATGCAGCGCTTGCGCAGCCCGGCCCGGTCGAAGAGCCCCGGGCCATTGCGGTAGAGGGTGCCCCGGAGTTCGGGTGGCAGCGTGCCCTCGACCCGCGCCAGGGTGTCGTGTTCCACCGTCAGCGAGCGCGCCAGCCCCAGATATGGCGGCTCGTCGCCTTCCATGCCCGGAAGAGTCAGTCGACGCAGGGCCGGACTCGCGGCACAGCCCGCGAGCGCCAGCCCAGTGCCTGCGGCGCCGATCAATTCCAGGAAAGCTCGGCGCGTGGCCATGGGATGCCCGGGTTCAATCCCGTTCGAGACCAGGGGGTACGGGCTGGTCCATGGCCCAGTGTTTGCGGCAGAGGGAGGTATAGGTCTCGTTGCCGCCGATGAAGACCTGGGGGCCTTCCGTCTGCACATGGCCATCCAGCAACCGCGCGTTGATGGTGGCCTTCTTGCCGCACCAGCAGATGGTCTTCAGTTCCTCGATGTCATCTGCCAGGGCCATGAGGGTGGCCGAACCGGGGAAGAGTTCCCCCCGAAAATCCGCCCGCAGGCCGTAGCACATCACGGGTACATCCTGGAAATCCGCCACGGAGCAGAGCTCACGCACCTGTTCGGGGGTCAGGAACTGGGCCTCGTCCACCAGCACGCAGTCCAGCTTTTCGCCCCGCTGACGCCACTCCGCCACCATCGCCTGCAGATCGGTGTCCGGGTAGACCAAGGCGTCCACCCTCACTTCCAGGCCCCCGATGCGCGGCTTGATGACATCCTCGCCATCCCGGTTGTCCAGATGGGGCTTGAGCAGCAGGGTGCGCTGATGGCGCTCGTGGTAGTTGTGCCGGACCTGGAGCAGCTGCGTGCTCTTGCCGGCATTCATGGCGGCGTAGCGAAAATAGACCTTGGCCACGGAAACCTCGAAAAAAGCTGTGACGACGCCCCCATCATACGCGCTCGCCGTCAGTCCTCCTTCGGCTGCAGTCCAGAGGGGAACTCCAGGCGGAAGGTGGCGCCCTGGTCCACGGCGCTGGTGGCCGTAATCTGGCCGTTGTGGCGCTGCATCACGCGCTTCACGATAGAGAGGCCAATGCCGTGGCCGGGATAGCGGGCATCGCTGTGCATGCGCTGGAAGGGCTGGAAGAGTCGGTCCGCCCGACTCGTGTCGAACCCGGCACCATTGTCCTGGATCTCGATGACCATGCCCTCGCCCTGTCCCCGCCGCACCTGAATCTGCGCAGGATCGCGGTCCAGGGTGTACTTCCAGGCATTGCCCAGCAGGTTCTCCAGGGCGATGCGGATCAGGTTCGGATCGCCGTAGACAGCCAGGCCGGGTTCGATCTCCCACAGCACCCTGCGCTGAGGCTCTTTCTGGGCGAGATTCCCTAGCACCAGGGCCGCGTGGTGGGATAGGTCGACTTCCTGGATGACGGGGATGCGCCCCGAGATGAGGGCCAGCTGGCGGAGGTCCTGCACGAGATCGTGCATCCGACCCACGCAATCGGAAAGGGTCTTCACCCGGGCCTGAAGCTCCGGGTCCTGGATCTTCTCGACCTGGGCCTCCAACATCTCCATGCCCAGTACGAGGCCGCTCAGGGGCGATTTCAGGTCATGGGTCACCATGCGGTTGAAGGATTCCAGATCTTCGATGGTCTGCATGAGCCGCTGGGTGCGGGCCTGCACCTGCTCATCCAGGCTCTCATTCAGCGCCTTGAGAAATGCCTGATGTTCCTGGGCAAGGCGCAGGGAACGCGCCCCCTGGTGCCAGAGCCCCAGCCCCCCAGCCAGGGCCACCAGCAGGCCCGCCATCGCGAGCATGCCGTGCCCCAGAGACCATCCCGCCACCCCCATCAGCAGGCCTGCGAGCAGGACCAAGGCCGCAGCCAACAGCCATCGAGAGGCAGAAAAGGATTCCTGGGGTCGGGGTTCCATGGGGATGAGCTACTGGCCAAGCACGACTTCGGTGCGGCGGTTCAGGGCGCGACCTTCCTCCGTCGCATTGGACTCCAGGGGGTAGTTGCTGGCAAAGCCCTGGGGGCGCATGCGTTCTTTCGCCACACCCTGGGTGGCGAAGTAATCCATCACAGCCTTGGCACGCCGCACGGAAAGATCCAGGTTGTGTTCATCGCCGCCGGTGCTGTCCGTGTGACCGCAGAGATGGATCGGGATGTCCTTGAAGACGCCCTTGAGCAGCCCAGCCTGGCGCTCCAGCAGGGGCAGGGTGGCGGCCTTCAGCTCGGCCTTGTCCACGTCGAAGGTCAACCCTGCGGCATATTCAAAAACCAGAATCCGGGCAAGCCCCAGGGCCTTGGCCGTGGCAGAGCGGCCCTCGCCGAAGAGGAAGCTCAGTTCCACCCGGCCATCCGGCAGGAAACGCACCCGCTGCTCCACCGGCGCCTTTCCCTCGAACTCCGCCCTGACCAAGGCCACGTCATCGGGCCGCGACAGCAGGATCGTGGTGGGAGTCTGCCCCAGGGCCTTGCCCTGGAGGCTGAGCAAAGCGGGGCTGGGCTCGGAGACGGCCTTCACCGGCATGGGCTCAACCTTGGCGCAGGCCAGAGTGAGCAGAAGGGTGGGAACGAGAAGCAGGGTGGCTTTCATAGGTTCCTCACAACTCGACAGCGATGGCCAGGGTGGAGGCGACCGGCTGCCCATCGGCAGCAAGGGCCGGACTGAAACGACACTCACGAGCCGCTTTAAGAGCTGAATCGGCACATTCAGGTTGGACCTTTACGAGCAGCCGGGCCGCAGTGACGGCGCCCTTTTCATCCACCTGGACCTCCACGGTGATGGACTGACCCGCGCAGGGACGACCTTCCCCCTGGGACACACGGGGCACCTCCAGGAGCCGGGCCGGGGTGACGGCGCGGCGGAGCGGGACGGCTTCCACCTCTTTCCGGGGCACCGCAACTGCCTGTGGCCGAGGCTCAACAGGGGTCGGGGGTTCGGGTTCCCCCCGAGCGGGTTCCGCACGGGGAGGCGCCACCGGGGGCACCTCCGCCTTCCACTGGGAACGCAGCCCACCCCAGGCAGCAAGGCCCAGGACAGCGATGGCCAGCAGGGCCGGGACCAGCCGTGACCTCCGCTTCTCTCCGGTCCTGCCGGACGTGGGCAGCGAGGAATCGGCCATCACCCGGGTGCGCGAAGTGACGGCATCCGAACCGGCCTCTCGGAAGACGCCTGTGGGAGCGAGGTATTCCGGCAAGGCCTCTCGCCGCGGCCCGGCCTGTTCAGGCACCACCAGAGGTTTCTGCCAGTCCATCCCACCCGCATCTGCGGCCTGCACGAAGGCTTCCCGCATCTCCTCAGCGGTGGCGAACCGCTGATCCGCCTCCCGCTCCATGGCGCGGGTGATGACCGCCGCAACCGCTTCCGGGACATCGGGACGCAGATCCCGCAGAGCCGGAGCCTCCTCCTGAAGGCGCTGGATGAAGATAGAGAGAGAGTTCCCACTGAAGGGCAGATCCCCCGTGAGCATCTGGTAGAGACTCACGCCCAGGGCGTAGAGATCCGTGCGTCCGTCCAGTTTCTTGCCCAGGCTCTGCTCGGGCGAGACATAGGCCGGGGTTCCCAGCATCATGCCCGTCTCGGTCTTCAGGGGATCGCCTTCCATCTTGGCCACGCCGAAATCCGTCAGCAGCGGCCCCGCCTGTGGATCCAGCAGAATATTGGCGGGCTTGATGTCCCGGTGGATGATGCCGCGGCCATGGGTCAGAGTGAGAGCCTCCAGCACCGGAATGGCCACCTGGAGGGCTTCCAAAGCAGTCGGGCGCTCGGTGCCCTTGAGGTAGAAACCCAGGGTGGGGCCTTCAACCAGCTTCATGGAATACCAGAGGCAGTCCTCGTCATCGCCAAAGGCGTAGATCGGCACGATGTGCGGGTGCTCCAGCCCCGCCATGATCTTGGCCTCGTGGGCGAAACGCTGGCGGCCGTCCCGACCCAGATCCTGGCTCAGGAACTTGAGGGCCTCTCGCCGCTCCAACTGACGGTTTTCCACCTCGAACACGAGCCCCGACCCCCCTCGCCCCAGCAGCGCGAGGAAGTCGTAGCGCGCTGCGAGCAGCTGCATCAGCCTGACGGCGCGCTCTGAATCGACGAATTCCGGCATGGTGCCTACATGTTCCCCCAGGAAGGGTTCTCGGTGGTAAAGAATTTATCTTTAGCGGTACTCGCCCATCCTCAGCAGGGACATCACCAGCGCTTCGGCCTCCCGACTGGCCTCAAGATCCACCTCGAATTCCGCCACCCAGTCATTCTGCTCATCGGGATCCACGAGCATCTGCTGGATGAGCCAGGTGGCACCATCCTCCGAGGGAACAATGTAGGTGTGCCTGAGGTTGCGCCCCTCGGGATCCAGCCGCAGTTCCCGGTGCTCCGCGAGGTAGGCGTTCATACGCTCCCGCAGCGCCTCCGTGGTCCATAATCCTTTCCCGTTTCCAATTTCCGCCAGGAAACAGGCAGCCTCCTCGAAGTCCCCGGCCACGAGCTGGCGGAGGAAACTGAAGACGCGGTTGCGAAGGGCGGCGGTAAAGGCCTTGCGATCCCGGGTGATGTCCCGGGCGGCTTCCTCAGCGCCGGGGGGCTTCAGTTCCTGGGCCTCGCCGGGACGGTAGTTGGGATCCTTCATCCGTTCCCACTCATCCAGGAGACTCGAATCCACCTGGCGCAGCATGGCCCCCAGGTAGATTTCCATTTCTCGCACTTCGTCGGTCTTCATGTCATCGGGCACGGTCTGGGTGAGCACCTTGAACACGCTGTTCAGGTGGCGCAGCAGCAGGCCCTCGGAGCGCTGGATGTCGTAGCCCCGCACGTAGTCGCCGAAGGACTGGTAGGTCTCGAACATCTCCCGAGCGATGGACTTGGGCCGGATGGCCTCCTGGCCGACCCATGGGTGCGCGTCGGTGAAGGCGTTGAAGGTGTCGTAGACGAAGTCGCGCAGGGGCTTGGGGTATTCCAGCTTCTCCAGTTCCTCCATGCGCTTGTCGTACTCGATGCCCTCCATCTTCATCTCCGCGAGGCGGCGGGACTTCACCTTGTCCAGCTGCTTTCGCAAGATGATCTCGGGGTTCTCCAGGATGGATTCCACCAGGGTGACGAGGTTCAGCGCGTAATCCGGCGCCTCCCGCTCCAGCAGCGGAATCGTATCCATGAGGTAGAGCGAGAGCGTCTGATCCATGGAGAAGTCGTCCTGGAGTGCGACGTTGACCCGCAGCTTGGCCATGCCCGGCGATTCTGGTTCGATGAATTCGACGATCCCCCGGTCCAGGAGCGCCCGGAAGAGCTGCCAGCCGCGCCTGCGGTGGGCCTCCTTGGCCCGCTCGGTCTCGTGGCTCTCGCGGATCAGCTCGCGCATGGCGACGCAGCCGTCGGTGCTGCGGGAGAGCACGTTCAGCAGCATGCCGTGGGAGACCTGGAACCGGGACATCAGCCGCTCCGGCTGAGCCTCGATGAGCCGGGCGAAGGTCTTCTCGTCCCACAGCACGAAGTTGCGATCCGGGGGCTGGCGCTTCACGAACTTCTTCCCGGCCTTGGACTCCAGTTTCTTGTTCTCGATGACGTGCTCTGGCGCCTGGGCCACCACCCAGCCCAGATCATCGAAGCCCTTGCGCCCGGCGCGCCCCGCGATCTGGTGGAAGTCCCGGGCGCTGAGGATGGCCGTCTTGTCGCCGCTGTACTTGCAGAGCTTGGTGAAGAGCACCGTACGGATCGGCACGTTGATGCCCACCCCCAGGGTGTCCGTGCCGCAGATGACCTTGAGCAGCCCCTTCTGGGCCAGGCGCTCCACCAGGATGCGGTACTTGGGCAGGAGCCCCGCGTGATGCAGGCCGATGCCGTGGCGCAGCCACCGCTTGAGGTCGGGACCATAGGGGCTGTTGAACTTGAAGGTGTCGATCTCGGCGGCGATGGCCGTCTTCTCCTCCCGGCTGCAGAGGTTGATGCTCGTGAAATCCTGGGCGCTGGTGGCCGCCTCCAGCTGGGTGAAATGCACCACGTAGACCGGCGCCTTGGCCTCGATCACCAGTTTTTCCAGGGTGAGCGGCAGGGGCGATTCGGCGTAGGAAAAGGCCAAGGGCACGGGGCGGTGGACGGATTTGACAGCGGCTGTCGGTCGGCCGTTGAGGTAGGTCAGCTCCTCCTCGAAAAAAGATGTATCGCCCAGGGTGGCCGACATGAGCAGAAACCGGGCCTGGGGCATGGTGATCAGGGGCACCTGCCAGGCCACGCCCCGCTCCCGATCGGCGTAGTAGTGGAACTCGTCCATCACCACATCCCGCACCTCGGAGGCCTCGCCCTCCCGCAGGGCGATATTGGCGAGGATCTCCGCCGTGCAGCAGAGAATCGGCGCGTCCCGATTGACGCTGGCATCGCCAGTGCTGAGGCCCACGTTCTGGGGCCCGAATTCCCGGCAGAGGGCCAGCCACTTCTCGTTGACCAGCGCCTTCACCGGGCAGGTGTACACGCTGCGCCGCCCCTGGGCCAGGGCCCGGAAGTGCAGGGCCGAAGCCACCAGGGACTTGCCCGAGCCCGTGGGCGTGTTGAGGATGACGTTCTTGCCCTCGAAGAGCTCCAGGATCGCGGCCTCCTGGGCCGGGTACAGGGTCAGCCCCTTGGCGTCGACGTAATCAAGAAAGCGCCCCAGCAGCGCATCGCTGCTGAAATCGCCGTCCCGGGGCAACAGGTCGTAGAGGTTCATGGCCATGGAATCAGTCTTTCCCTTCGTCCTTGGCCGCAAAGCGCTGGGCCCGGGCGTGGAAGTCGTCCTTCAGCACCACCCGCACCCGGGCGGGATCCTCCTTGGCATCCCGGGCCTGGGCCCTGCGGATCCGCCAGATGGCAAGGATGGCCAGGATCATCAACGGCTGGGGGTATTCGATCAAGAGCCGCCAGAAGGTGAGACGGAACTGGGCGGGCCGCGTGGAGGTCACGTAGTAGTTATCGAGAATCCAGACATCCTTGCCGATGCCCAGTTCCGCCCGATCCGCCTTGAGCATGCTGAGGCCCCGTTCCACGCCATCCCGCTCGGCCCCCACGTTGTCGGTGAAGGTGCTCTGGGGATCCCGGTCGATCCATTTGACCGTCACCTGGTAGATGGCCGGACGCTGCCAGGCCCCGAAGGGCGTCACCAGGATCAAGAAGATCTGGATGGCCACCAGCCAGGCCGCCAGCCCCACGAAGGTCCACAGCCCCGCGAGCGCGGTCCATCGCCAGGTATCACGAGAAAGGGCCATGGCTCGAGTATCCCACGGTCCATCCCTGGAGGCAGAATTGACAGACCCATCTCTGCCATGCTCGACTGGTGATTCAAAGGAATCCCGTGCAGCTCACTTCCCGCCATCATGTCGCCCATCATGTCGCCCTTTGGGTGATGGGAGCGGCCTTCTAGTCGAATCACCATTTCGAATGAAGCCCCCGGAACCCAAAAGGTCCGGGGGCTTTTTCGTGTCTGACCCATCCCTTTTCGTGAACGCCATGACCCCATCCTTCACCACCCACCACCACCATGCGCATCCCCCACCTCCGGGGTAGGCGAAGCGCTTCGCTTCCACTGCCAGGCCCCGGAACCTCACGGATCCGGGGCCTTTTTCTTTTTCCTCCACAGGAGACTCCATGACCACGATCAACCTCGCACTGCCCAAGGGCCGCATGGCCGAGGGTGTCCTCAAACTGATGGAAGAAGCCGGCCTCAAGGTGCTGGCCAACGGGCGCAACTACCGCCCACTCTGCCGTGATCCCCGCTTCGAGCTGAAGATCCTCAAGCCCCAGGACATCGTGCGCATGGTGGAACTGGGGCGTCACGATCTTGCCTTCGCGGGCCACGACTGGGTGGTGGAACTGGGCGCCGCCGTGGATGATCTCCTGGATACGGAGTTGGATTCCGTGCGCATCGTAGCCGCCGCGCCGGAGGCCCTGGTGGCTTCGGGTGAACTCAAGACCCGGCCCATCGTGGTGGCCAGCGAGTACGAGCGCATCACCCGGGATTGGCTGGACCGCCAGGGCTACAACGCCGTCTTCGTGCGCAGCCACGGCGCCACGGAAGTGTTCCCGCCGGAGGACGCGGACATGATCGTGGACAACACGGCCACGGGCCGCACCCTGGTGGAGAACGGCCTGGCGGAGATCGCCACCCTCATGCGCTCCTCCACGCGCCTCATCGCCAATCCCGCCCTGATGAAGGGCCCCCAGGGGGAAGCGGTGGAGGAGTTCCTGCTGCTCCTGCGCTCGGTGCTGGATGCGCGCAAGCGCGTGATGCTGGAGATGAACGTGGGCGCCGCCGCCCTGGAGGCCGTGCTGGGCGCCCTGCCCTGCATGCGCCGCCCCACGGTGATGCCCCTCTCGGGGGATGGCGGGTTCGCCGTGAAATCTGCCGTGCTGAGGGCGGAGGTGCCCGCCATCATTCCCCGGCTCAAGGCCGCCGGTGCCGTGGACATCCTGGAATACCCCTTCAGCAAGGTGGTGTTGTGATGGGCTCGCCGGAAATCCTCCCCGCCTTCCGCGGGCTGAAGGCCTATCCCACTCAGCAGGGCCGAGGAGCCTTCCTCCGCATGGATTTCAACGAAGGCCCCTCGCCGGACCTCGAGCCACTCGCCAAGGCCCTGACCCTCTGCGCCTTCTCCGCCACGCTCTACCCCGAGTACGGCCCCCTCACCCGGGGCGCCGCCCAGGCCTGGGGCGTGGAGCCCGCCAACCTCTTGCCGGTGAACGGCGCCGATGAAGGCATCGCTCTGCTCCTGCGCGCTTTCACGGGGCCCGGCGACGCCGTGGTGCTGCCGGTGCCCACCTTTCCTATGTATCGCATCTACGCCGAGCAGTGCGACACGCCGATCATCGCCGTGCCCCTCGCAGCGGATTTCACCCTGGATCTGCAGGCCACCCTGGAGGCCATTCCCAAGGGCACGATCCTCTCCCTGGTGAGCCCCAACAACCCCACGGGCCGAGCCATCCCGGAAGCGCAGTTGCTGGAACTCCTGGAGGCCGCCGAGGGCCGTCCCATGCTGGTGGACGAGACCTACGGTCCCTTCTGCAACCAGGATTTCGCGCCGCTCCTGGCGCGCTTTCCGAATCTCATCCTCCTGCGCACCCTCAGCAAGGCCCACGGACTGCCGGGGCTCCGCTGTGGGTTCATCCTGGCCCAGCCGAGCGTTATCGCCCAGCTCGAGCCCCTGCGCCCGCCCTTCAACGTCAACGGCATCGCCGCCCAACTCGGCGCTCAGATGCTTACCAGTGACCCAGGGCTGCGCGCCCGCCTGCGGGGCGCCGTGCAGGCACGGATGCGCCTGCAGGCCCGCCTCGAGGCCCTGGGCATCGCCACCATTCCTTCGGACACGCACTTCTTCCTGGTGGATCTGGGCACTCGCGCCCGGGCCGCCGTGGCGGCACTGCGGGCCCAGCGGATCCTCGTGAAGGATCTCGCGACCACCCTTCCCGGTTTCCTGCGCATCAGCGTCACCTGCGACCAGGACACCGACCTGTTCCTGAACGCCTTCCTGCCCTGGTGGGAAGCCACGGCGGAGGCCCAGCCATGAAACCCAGCACCTTCGAACGCACCACCCGCGAAACGCGAATCAAGCTCCGTCTGGGTGAAGCCACCGCCATCCGCACCTCCGAACCCATGCTCAGCCACTTCCTGGAGCAGCTCTCCTTCTACGGCGATTTGGGGCTCACCCTGGAGGCGGAGGATCTCCAGCCCCTGGGGGACGGCCACCACCTCACTGAAGACGTGGCCATCGCCCTGGGCCGCGCCCTGGACCAGGCCCTGGGCGACCGTGGAGGCATCGCCCGCTACGGCCAGCGGCTGCTGCCCATGGACGAGGCCCTGGCCACCTGCGCCCTGGATGTGGGCGGACGTCCCTGGCCTGCAGTGACCATCACCTTTCCCACCCCCACCCTGGGGAGCCTCGCCACGGAAAACATCCTTCACTTCTTCCGCAGCCTGGCCCTGGAGGCCCGCTTCACCCTGCACCTGAGCGTGCAGGGGGAGAACGCCCACCACATGGCCGAAGCGGCCTTCAAGGCCCTGGGGCTGGCCCTGCGCGAGGCCCTGAGCCCCGCCGAGGGCCTGCGTTCCACCAAGGGGGTGCTCCGATGATCGGCATCCTGGACTACGGCTGCGGCAACCTGCGCAGCCTGGAGAATGCCCTGGAGGCCCTGGGCCTGGAGAGCCGCCGGGTGACCAGCGCCGAGGCCATCGGCGCGGTGGATCGCTTGATCCTGCCGGGCGTGGGGCACTTCGGCCACGCCATGACCCAGTTGCGCCAACGCAACCTCGAAGGCGCCGTGAGGGACTTCGTGGCCTCGGAGCGCCCGATCCTGGGGATCTGTCTCGGCATGCAGTTGCTCTTCGAGGGCTCGGAGGAGGCGCCGGAGATCCCGGGACTGGCACTGCTTCCGGGGCGCTTCGAGGCCTTCGCGGATCCCGCGCAAAAAGTGCCTCACATGGGTTGGTCCACGGTGGATTTCGGCGATCGCACGGGCGCCGCGTATTTCGTCCACAGCTACTTTCTGCCCGCGTGGCCTGAGTCGATACCTTGCCAGGACTTAGGATTCGCCCAGTACGGAAGACCCTTCGTGGCCGCCTTCCGCAGCGCCAACTTGGCGGGCTGCCAGTTCCACCCCGAAAAGAGCGGCGCCTGGGGCCTGGGCCTGCTCAAGGAGATGCTCACATGGTGATGAAACGGATCATTCCCTGCCTGGACGTGAAGGATGGTCGGGTGGTGAAGGGTGTGCAGTTCCTCAATCTCCGGGACAGCGGCGACCCCGTGGAACTGGCCACCCGCTACGATGCCGAAGGGGCCGACGAGCTGGTCTTTTTGGATATCACGGCTGGCCTCGAGCAGCGCGACACCGCCCTGCGCATGGTAGAGGCCGTAGCCAAGGCCGTCTTCATTCCCTTCACCGTGGGCGGGGGGATCCGTCGGCCTGAGGATGCCGATGTCCTGCTGCGGGCAGGCTGCGACAAGGTGGCCGTGAACAGCGCCGCAGTGCGACGCCCCGAACTCCTCACGGAGATGGCTCAGCGCTTCGGCAGCCAGTGCGTGGTGCTGGCGGTGGATGTGCGCCGCAAGCCCGAAGGCTACCGCGTGGCGGTGGATGCGGGCCGCACCCTCACCGAGTGGAGCCTGGAGGATTGGCTGGACGAGGCCCAAGGGCGGGGTGCCGGTGAAGTCCTGCTCACCTCCATGGATCGGGATGGTTCCAACACCGGCTATGACCTGGAAGCCCTGCGCCTCGCCGCTCCGCGCCTGCGCATTCCCCTCATCGCCAGCGGCGGCTTTGGCGAGGCTCGTCACGCGCTGGAAGCCTTTCGGGCGGGGGCCGATGCGGCGCTCGTGGCTTCGGCCCTGCACACCGGCGGCCTGACAGTACGAAAACTGAAGGAACAACTGCTCAACGAAGGGATGGAGGTTCGACCGTGCTGATTCCAAGCATCGATCTGATGGGGGGCAAGGCCGTGCAGCTCGTTGGCGGCCGCACCAAGATTCTGGAGGTGGATGATGTGCTGGGCCTCGCCCGGCGTTGGCGCGTGTTTGGCGAACTGGCGGTCATCGACCTAGACGCGGCCCTGGGTCAGGGGGACAACCTGGCGCTGGTGAAGGAGCTCTGTGCTGTGGCTCGCTGCCGGGTGGGCGGGGGTGTGCGTACCGTGGAACGGGCCCAGGAGCTGCTGCGGGCGGGGGCGGCGCGGGTGATCGTCGGCACGGCGGCCAGCGAGGGATTCCTCGCCAAGATGCCGCGAGCGCGCGTGATCGTAGCGGTGGACCAGAATCAGGGCCGCCTCCAGTCCATGGGCTGGCGCCGGGACGAGGCCGAAGCGCCCATGGATCGGGTGCGGCGGTTGGCGCCCTTCTGCGGTGGCTTCCTCATGACCGCCGTGGCCAAGGAGGGACGTCTCGAAGGCGTGGACTGGGAGGCCGCCCGGGAGATCCGTGCGACCACCGAGCGTCCCATCACCTACGCGGGCGGCGTGGGCACCGTGGAGGATGTGGCCGCCCTGGATTGCCTGGGGCCGGACGCCCAGGTGGGCATGGCGCTCTATCGGGGGCTGCTCGATCCCGCCGAGGCCTTCATCGCCTGCCTCGATTGGGACAAGCAGGGGGGCCTCATTCCCGCCGCCGTGCAGGACGAGGCCGGACGCCTGCGGATGCTGGCCTGGCAGAGCCCCGAGAGCCTGCGTCGCGCCCTCACGAAGGGCAAGGGCATCTACTGGTCCCGCTCCCGGGGCGAACTCTGGGAAAAGGGCGCCACCAGCGGAAATGGCCAGAATCTCCTGCGGGTGGAAACCGACTGCGACCGCGATACCCTGCGCTTCGTGGTGCAACAAACCGGCCCCGCCTGCCACACCGGCGCCGCCACCTGCTTCGGCCCCGCGGATTTCGCCCTGACGGATCTGGAAGCGACTCTTCGAGATCGCTTCACCTCCGCACCCGAAGGCAGCTACACCGCTCGACTCTTGCGGGAGGAGGGCCTGCTGGAAGCCAAACTGCGAGAGGAGACGGAGGAGCTGATCACCGCGAACACACCAGATGAAAAGGTCTGGGAGGCCGCGGACCTGCTGTATTTCCTCATGGTGCGCATGACCCAGGGAGGGGTGCGGCTGGAGCAGGTGTTGCGGGAGCTGGAGCGGCGGCACACCACCGATACGCGCAAGCCTGGGAATGCCAAGGTCGGCGTGGGAGCTGGATGAACCCCGCTGCGGCAGGCCTTGAAGGCTTGCCACTCAACCTCGAGGCAGCACATTCAAATCAGCCACCCCGAGGTTCCTTTTTGCGTTCTTTGTGGCGATCAAATGCTTTTCCACACCCTTACCTCAGCGATTGAAACCCCCGCCCAAGGCAGTCCGGTGTCTCTGGCCAAGGGACTCTCGCTGAGAAAATGCATTGGCCACAAAGAACGCAAAAGGCGCAAAGGCAGAGTGGCAAGTAATCAAGTAAATCCAGTCATGAACTCGAACTCCCTAGATTCAATTTCGCCCCTCCATCCTCTCTTTTCACTTCATCCCATTGAAAAGGACACCTCATGTCCAATGACCCCACTCTTCTGAAACGCATTACCCCCGCCGAGGCTCTGGCCCGCGCTACGCGGCCTTTGGCGCCCATTCCCCGGGAGGTGCCCACGATCTTGGAGGCGATCCGCAAGGGTGGAAGCGAGGCCGTTTTCCGCTATGCCCTAGAACTGGACGGGTTCACCGCCGAACGTTTCGAGGTGTCCCGCAGTCGCATGGAGGCCGCCGTGGCGGACCTGGAGCCCGCCCTGCGCGGTCACTTGGAGGAAGCCATCCGCCGCGTGAAGACCTTCAGTGAACTCCAGAAGCGCAGCTACCAGGATTTCGAGGTGGAGTTGGATGGCGTCCGCCTGGGGCAACGCATCGTGCCTATGGCCCGGGTCGCCTGCTACGCGCCGGGAGGGCGCTATCCTCTGCCCAGCTCCGTGATCATGGGCGTGGTACCTGCCCGGGTGGCAGGGGTGGAAGAAGTCATCGTGCTGAGCCCGCGCCTCCACCCCGTCACCCTGGCCGCGGCGACCCTGGCGGGGGCGGATCGCGTGTTCGATCTAGGAGGCGTGCAGGGCATCGCAGCGGCGGCCTGGGGGCTGGCGGGCCTGCCCCGGGTGGATATCGTGGTGGGCCCCGGTAACCGCTACGTGACAGGCGCCAAGCGCCTGCTGTACGGCGACGTGGGCATCGAGTTTCCCGCTGGGCCCAGCGAACTGCTGGTGATCGCGGATCGGGGCGCCCGCGCCCATTGGATCGCGGCAGATCTCCTGGCCCAGGCCGAGCACGATCCCGAGGCCCTACCCATGCTGCTCAGTTTCGATACGGCGCTGCTGGGGAACGTTGAAGCCGAGCTGCGGCGCCAGCTCGCAATGCTTCCCGCAGACAGCCCCGCCCGGGAAAGCCTGGCCAACGGCTTCGCCGTGGTGGTGAACGAGGACGAGGCCCTGGCTCTCGCCGATGCCCTCGCCCCCGAGCACCTGGAGCTCCAGGGGCCCCAGGCCGAAGCCCTCGCAGAGCGCCTGCGGGTGTACGGCAGCCTCTTCATCGGGGAGAACACGGCGGAAGTCTTCGGCGACTACGGCAGCGGCACCAACCACATCCTGCCCACCGGCGGTGCCGCGCGCTTTACCGGCGGCGTCTTCGTCGGCACCTTCCTCAAGACTCTCACTTGGCAGCGCATCCTGCCCCAGGGCCAGCGCCCACAGGCCCTCCAGGCCGCGGCCCTCGCCGATGCCGAAGGGCTGGTGGCGCACGCGGCTTCCGCGAGGGCGCGACTGGTTTGCCCCCCGGGGGGGCTCATGGAATAGTGGAGCGCCACCTTCCAGGCGATGGAGGTTCACATGGAACGGGTTGTGGGAATCGGGGGCATCTTTTTCAAAGCCAAGGAGCCCGCTGCACTCCGTGCCTGGTACCAGAGAGGCCACTAGCCGAGGCCTCGGTCAGGAAGCGAAACCCTCGCGGATCCAGCAAATCAGGAGGTCGCGGATGCCACCCTTCGACTGGGACTCCAAGTACGAAACCGGAATCGATTCCATCGATGGCCAGCACGTCGCGCTGTTCCAGTCCGCCAAGAACCTGCACGACTCCTTCGTGAAGGGTCTGTCCGCCGACGCCATCACCCACACTCTGAATCATCTCCTGATCTACTGTTCCACCCATCTCGAGGATGAAGAGGCCCACATGAGCGCGGCCTCCTATCCATCCCTCCGAGACCATCAGGCTGAGCACCGGGACCTGATGACCCGGGTCTACCATCTGCGGGACCAGTATCTTCAAGGAGAGATATCCATGGCCCTGGATCTCTCCCTCCTCATCGTGACCTGGTTCCGCAGGCACATCCTTGAACACGATCAGGGGTTCGCAGATTACCTCCGCAGGAAAGCTCCCTGAATCGCCTCGACCCAACTGCTGGGGGACCTAGATACCCGTCTCCAGGCTACCCAGCAGCTCCCGCAGCGTCTCCGCCTGCAGGTCCCCTGCCTCCGCAATTCGCGCCCGTTCGGGCCCGATGGCGGCAAAGGTCCAGGCGATGTCGGGACGGGCCGCTCGAGCCGCGCGCAGGGCCGTGGCATCGTCCCGGGTATCCCCCGCGAAGATCACCCGCTCGGCTCCAAAGCGCTCCGCCAGGATGAAGAGACCGTCGGGGCGGGGCTTTCGCAACTCGGGGGCCGAATCGCACACGGCGGGCAGCTCGAAGCCCAGCACCTCGAAAGCCATCACAAGTTCCTCCGGCGGTCGCCCCGTGTAGATAGCCAGTTCCAGGCCGGTGCACGCCAGTTCCGGCAGCGTGATGAGCGCGGTCTCCAGATGCCGCGTGTGGGCGTAGTGGGCCTGCACCACCCGCTGGCAGCGGGGTTCCAGTTCGGCCATGCGCGCCTCCAGATCCGGAAAGCCCACGCCTTCCGCCGACCACAGCCGCTCCATCTGCCCACCTTCGTGAAGCGCGAGGGCACCCGCCGTCAGGCGGAAATCGTTGTTGAAGCCACCCACGCGCTTGAACATGCGGAAGTGTGCATCACTCCAGACCAGGTCCGGCGCCAGCTCCGCCAGCCCCCGGGCCGCGGCCTCCATGAAGCTGCGGTCCGCCTCCACCATCACGCCATCCACATCCAGGATCAGTAAGGGTTTGGGGAAGGCGTGAGACATCGACATGTCTTCGAGTCTATTGGAATTCCCGCACGCAGAAGGGCACAAGAGAAGCAAACCCGCCTTGGGCCCGCAGGCGATTGGCCCTCAGGGCCCGGTGTGAATACACTCAAGGTGGCATTCGAGAACAACAGAACCGATCAGGCGCTCGGTACACAGGAGGAAGGATGGCTCAGCTGAGAACCGTCATCACTGGAACGGGAAGCTGTGTTCCCCTCGCAAAAGTTCCCAACGAGGCCTTTCTCGATCGCACCTTTTTCCAGGACTACGGCGAGCCCTACCCGGAAGGTGAGACGGCACGCATCGTCGCGAAGTTCCAGGAGATCACCAACATCGCCGAGCGGCGCTACGTCTCCGATGACCTGGTGGCCTCGGATCTGGCCTTCGAGGCGGGGAAAGCGGCGCTTTCATCTGCCGCCATCGATCCGGAGACGCTGGATTACATCATCGTGGCCCATAATTTCGGCGACGTGAAGGCGGACAACCGCCGCTCGGATTTCGTGCCCACCCTGGCCGCCCGGGTGAAGGCGAAGCTGGGTATCGTCAATCCCTTCTGTGTGGCCTACGATCTGCCCTTCGGCTGCCCAGGCTGGCTCCAGGCGGTGATCCAGGCGGACTACTACCTGCGCTCCGGCGATGCCAAGCGCGCCCTGGTGATCGGGGCGGAAACCCTCTCGCGCATCTCCGATGCCTTCGACCGCGACAGCATGATCTACGCCGATGGCGCGGGCGCCGTGGTCCTCGAGGCCCAGGCACACGCCGCCCCCGCAGGCATCCTGGCCCATGCCGTGCGCTCCGATACCCTGGAGCACGCGGGCCTCCTGTGGATGGACCGTTCCTTCAACCGCGAGACCGGCGATGAGCGGCTTTATCTCAAGATGAAGGGACGGAAACTCTACGAATACGCCCTCGCCACGGTGCCCGGCGTGGTGCGCCAGACCCTGGAGAAGGCGGGTCTGACGCTGGCGGACGTGGACAAGGTGCTGATCCATCAGGCCAACGGCAAGATGGACGAGGCCATCCTCAAGCGCCTCTTCCGTCTCTACGACATGAAGGAGATCCCGGCGGAAATCATGCCCATGACCGTCGCGTGGCTGGGCAACAGCTCTGTGGCCACCGTGCCCACCCTCCTGGATCTGATCCTGAAGGGCAAAATGGAGGGCCAGGCTTTGAAATCCGGCGACAACGTGGTCTTCGCCTCCGTGGGCGCAGGCATGAACATCAATTCGATGGTGTACCGCTGCCCCTGATCAATCCTTGCGCTTCACCGCAAGATCAAACAGATGCGTCACCGCCTCCGCGCGGTCCAGGCGGCGGCCGGGGTCGGGTTCGCTCTTCATGGCCTCGGTGGGATGGCGCAGGAGGGACTTCACCATGGACTGGGCCATGAGGCGGATCTTCTCGCGGTCCTTTTCGGGGATGTGGTCGAGCTTGGCAAGCTGCTGATCGAACTCGGTTTCGCGGATGGTCTCGAACTTTTGCCGCAGGGACGTGAGGGTGGGAATCACCGCGAGGGCATTGAACCAGGCGGTGAAATCCTCCAGCTCTTCTTCCAGGATGGCCTGGGCGGGCACGATCTCCTTCTGGCGCTCCTGGCGGTTGCGCTCGGCGATCTCCTGGAGATCGTCCACGGCGTAGAGGAAGGCGCCGTCCAGCTCGCCCACGGCGGGTTCCACGTTGCGGGGAATGCCCAGATCCAGGAAGAAGAGGGGCTTGCCCCGGCGCTCGGCAACGGCGCGCTTGGCGAGTTCCCGGGAGATCACCGGCGTATCCGAGGACACGGCGCTCACCAGGATATCGGCCTGGGCCAGTTGCCCGGGGAGCTCCGCCCAGGGCTTGGCGGTACCGCCGCGCTTGCAGAGTTCCTCGGCCCGGGCGAGGGTGCGGTTCACCACGGTGATGTTGCGGGCGCCGCGGGCGATGAGGAGGTCGTAGAAGATGCCGGAGGTCTCCCCGGCGCCGAGGATCAGGAAGTGGCGGGAGGTCAGATCCTCGAAGATCTTCTGGGCCAGCTCGATGGCCACACCGGGGATGGAGATGGGGCGAGAACTCAGGCCCGTCTCGAAGCGCACCCGCTTGCCCGTTTCCACGGCCTTCTGGAAGAGCCGGTGCAGCACGGAGCGCACGGCCCCGGCGGCGGTGGCCACCCGAAAGGCCTCCTTCACCTGGCCCAGGATCTGGTCCTCACCCAGGGCCAGGGATTCGAGCCCCGCCGACACGCGCAGCAGGTGGCGTACGGCCTCGGGCCCCGAATGCCGATAGCCCACGGCCTCTATTTCCGCCTTGGACACCCCGTGGTAGTCGGCGATGAAGGTGATCATGGCCGCCAGGGGATCGGCTCCGGCAGCGTCACCGGCCACCCCATAGACCTCACTGCGGTTGCAGGTGGAGACGATGACGCCTTCCGACAGCAGGCCCTGCTCCCGCATGGCGCCCAGGGCCTCGCGGATCTTTTCCGGCGAGAACGCGATCTTTTCGCGCACCTCCACCGGGGTCTGGTGAAAGTCCCAGCCGACCAGGACGAGCGGAGATACCACCGTGCCGCTCAATGGAAACCGTGCCCCGAAGAGATGAAGAGATTCACCACCGTGTAGGAGAACACAAGAAGGAGGAAGCCACCGAGGGAGACCCAGGCCGTGCGCTTGGTCCCGAAACCCAGCCGCGGCGCCACCAGTGTGAAGACATAGACCAGGATCACCAGGAAGGTGAAGAGCACCTTTTCATCCCAGAAGGTGCCCCAGTTTTGCTTCGCCCACACGAGCCCCAGGATGGAGGCCACCGACAGCGAAACGACGCCATGAATAACGGCGGAGCGATGCAGGCGCCAGAGGGCGTCCAGGGCCGGCAGACGGGAAAAGAGGATGCCCGTCTTGCGCCGCTGCAGTTGCCGGGTCTGGATGAGGTAGAGCTGGGCCAGCACGAAGGAGAGTGTGAGGGCGCCATAGCCAAAGATGGCGATGGTCACGTGCAGCGCGAAGAGCGGCCCCATGAACTTGGGATCCGTGATGGCACCCTGGCCCCGGTGCGCCAACAGCGAAACCGTCATGAACAGGATCGTGATGGGAATGAGGAAGGGCCCCGTGGCCGTTTCCCGGTGGATCAGGCGCAACACCCCATAAGCCCCCACCAGCATCCAGGCGAAGAGGGACATGGAGGAAGCGAGGTCGTGGTAGGGCACGGTATGCGTAGCACGCCCCCCCAGCTCCAGGGCCAGGAAATGCACCAGGAAGCCCACCATCAAAAGCGCCGTGGTGAGGCGCCCGAACACGGGCCGCTCCCGGCGCAGGTGGGCGATGGAGAATCCCTCCGCGGCCATGTAGCAGGCCAGCGCCAGGAGGTTCATCCAAACGTGATTCGCCATGAAGGAAATCATAGCCCGACGAAACCGGAGCCGAGAGGGAAAGCGCCCCGCAAGGCCACCCCACGCATTCGCGAATGATCGGGAAAGCCCAGGTTCCTTTTAATAGGTAGAGAAAAAATCGTGATTGAAATTAGGGCAGCGGTACCCACGCAAAACCCACGGGACGTAATTCCAGGCGGCCCAGGCCGGGGAAGGCGAGGTGGGCGCCCCCGAGGACGACTTTCTCCCTTGCCGCACACTGCCAGAGCCCCTGGCGCGTCACTGCCGCCTTGGGGCTGTCCGTGTCAAAGGTGACCGTGGCCTCGGGTCGGGCGAACTGCACCTTGCCGAAATGAACCACATCCCCGATCGCCCAGAAGGTCTCCTTCCCACCGTCGAAGGCGTACGAGGTGTGCCCCGGCGTATGGCCGGGCGTGGGGATGGCTGTGACTCCCGGGAAGGGCGCCTCGCTGGCGGCGAAGGGACGGTAGGCGCCCGCCTCCTGGTAGACGGCCACCATGGCCTTGATGGCCTGGAGAGCGGGTTTCCGGCTCTCGCCCAGCTGGAGCTCCGTGGCCGGATCCAGCCAATAGTCGTGCTCGGCCTGGGCCAGACGCACCTGGGCCCGGGGAAAGGCTCGCTTGCCCTCGGCGGTAAGCAGTCCCCCGATGTGGTCGCCGTGGAGGTGAGTGAGGAGCACTCCGTCGATGGAATCTGGGGGCACACCGGCCTTGCGGAGCCGCTCGGCCAGGTGCCCGATCCCCCAGGCCGCCACTCCGCCGGCATCCACCAGGAGCCGGTGCTTGCCCGTATCCACCAGGAAGGCGTTCACGGCGGTCTTGACGGGCTCGCGGTGGCCCACCAGCTTTTCCACCTCCGCCGCCTCCACCCCCTTGAGCAAGTCCTGACCAAGGGACAGCTCACCGTCCAGCAGGGCCGTGATCTTGAGATGGCCCACCTGAGTCCGATAGATGCCCGGCTCCTGGGCCGACACCACAGATGCCAGCAGGAAGGGGCACAGGGCAAAGGCGACAGAACCGGGCAAACGCATGGGGTCTCCTCGATGAAACACGCTCTTGATCATGCCCTTCCCGGGTCGCCTTGTCCCTTCCGGCTGAGTCCTAGGTGTTCTGGGATTCCGCGGCGAGGGCCCGCCCCGTATGGGAGCTTGCGCAGGCCGCCACCCGCTCCGGCGGCCCCTCGACGACCACGCGGCCCCCCGCGGCACCGCCCTCGGGCCCCAAGTCGATCACCCAATCGCTGGCGGCGATGAGGTCGAGGTCGTGAGTGACGGCCACCACCAGATGGCCCTGCCCCGCCAGAATCTGAAGCCCCGCGACGAGGCGATCCACATCCTCCAGACCCAGGCCCCGGGTGGGTTCGTCCAGGAGGATGGCCACCCGATCCTTGGGGGGCTCGGCCAACAGCAGGGCCAGCCGCAGCCGCTGGCGCTCGCCCGCGGACAGGGCGCCGCCTCCCTGGCCCAGGGGCAGGTAGCCCAGCCCAATCTCAGCCAGCGCCCTCAGCCGCGCCTCCCCTGGGAAAATTGCCCGGGCCTCCGCCACAGTGGCCTCCATCACCTCGGCGATTGTTTGACCCTCCAGCCGACAAGCCAGCACCTCGGGCTTGAAGCGCTTGCCTTCGCAAACCTCGCAGCCGGTGGTCACGTCCGGCAGCAGATCCATGGCCACGGTGATCACGCCCCGTCCCTCGCAGGCCTCGCAGCGCCCGCCGGGAGTGGCCAGGGAGAAGTGCTTTGCGGTGAGCCTCTGGGCCTTGGCCTGGGGGGTCGCCGCGAAGCGTTTCCGCAGCCCTTCGCCCAGCCCCGTGAGGGTGAGCACGGTGCTGCTGGCCCCGACCCCCAGGGCGCCCTGCTCCGCCGTGAACACCTCCCGGATCGGCCCCGACATGCACGAGGGGGACCGCCCGGTCGCTTCGCGCCCTCTGCGTCCCCCTCGTGCTCCCCACGTGGTGTCCGGGCAAAGCCCGGCCACCGCGTCCGCCAGGTCGAGGCCCACGCAGCCCACGGGGCCCCGCCCCTGCAGATGATTTCGCAGCGTGGGGGCGAGCACGCCCAGCACCAGGCTCGACTTGCCGCTGCCGGAAACGCCGGTGACGGCCACCAGCGCCGCCATGGGGAAATTGACATCCAGGCCCTGGAGGTTATGCAGGCTGGCCCCCTGCACCCGGACGCTCCCCTGGGGACCATCCCCTGATTCGATAACCCGACTGGAGCGAGGCTGGGCGCCGAGGCGCGAAGCCGGTATTCGATGGAGCTCCACCGGGGTGCCTGCCGCCACGAGACGTCCGCCCTCGGGGCCGCCGCCGGGTCCCAATTCGATCACATGATCCGCCGAGGCGATGAGGGCGCGGTCATGCTCCACCACCACCACCGCGTTGCCCGCATCGGCCAGGCTCCGCAGCACGCCACCCAGCCGTTGGACATCCCGGGGATGCAGGCCCTGGGTGGGCTCGTCCAGCACATAGGTGACGCCCACCAGCCCCCCGGTGAGGGAGGCGGCGAGGCGCACCCGCTGGGCCTCGCCGCCGGAAAGGCTGGCCATCTCCCTGCGCGGGCTCAGGTAGCCAAGACCTGCATCGAGGAGGGCCTGGAGCCGCCGGAGCAAGTCGCCCCGCAGGTCTGCCGTGAGGCGTTCTGCCCGCGCCGAAAGCCCCTGCCGCCCAACCACCCAGCGAAGGATTCTTTCCAGAGACAGCTCCTCCACCTCCGGCAGGGTCAGCCCCCCGAAGCGCACGGCGCGGGAAGCCGCCCCCAGCCGCGTGCCGCCGCACTCTGGACAGGGTGTGTCAACCAGGATGGGTTCCAGGTCTTCCCCCTTGGGATCTCCGTGGACTCGCTCGTACTCCCGGTCCACCAGCTTCGCGAAGCCCGCCCAGGGAGTCTGGAGCCGGTGTTCGCCCGCCACCTTGCCCCGGCGATACCGCCAGACCACTTCGTGTAGGGTGTCGCCGGTGCCGAACATGGCCAACTCTCTAGCCGATGGGCCGAGCTCCCGCCAGGGCTTCGCGATGTCCAGCCCAGCGGAAGTCGCAGCCTGGCGCAAGGTGGCCACGAACTGCCCCTCGGGCTCCCCCAGGTAGGCGCCGAAGCGGCTGCCCGCCATGGCCCCGCCCTCCAGGGGGCGTTCCGGATGACTCACCAGCCGCTCCGGATCACAGAGCTGGAGGAAGCCCAGGCCCCTGCAGCGGGGACAGGCCCCCTGTTCGGAGTGGGGCGAGAAGGCCGAGGCCCAGAGAGCGGGCAGCCGCGCGCCGCAGGGGCAGCGTTCCCCTTGCACCGCCGCACCGCAGCGGGGACAGGGGCGCTCCCCGGCCCGGGCGAACAGCAGCCGGAGCAGTTCGTCCAGTTCTGTGGCAGTGCCCAGGGTGGCCCGGGGATTCCGGCGCCCCCCGTGCTGGGGCACCGCCAGGGTCGCCTGAAGGCCCCGGGCACTGACCAGGTCGGCCCCGCCCTTGCGCGGCAACAGGCGGCGGGCCCAGGGCGAAACGAGATCCGCGAAGCGATTCTGGGCCTCGGCCAGGAGCGTATCGAAGACCAGGGAGGACTTGCCGCTGCCCGAAGGCCCCGTCACCACGGTGAGGCCCGTGGCGGGAATCGTGATGTCCAGGCCGCGCAGATTGTGGGTTCGCACCCCCCGCAGCTCGATGGGGAAGGTCTCGGTTCGCCGGATCGTGGATGAGGCGGGGAGGCAGGCGTCCCGCAGCGCGGCCCCCGTTGGGGATTCCGCACAGGTCGCCAAGGCCTCGGGAAGGCCGCTGAACACCAGGCGTCCCCCCTGGGGCCCGCTGCCGAGGCCCAGCTCCAGCACCTGATCCCCGTGGCGGACCACCTGCAGCTTGGTGTCGGCCACCAGCAGCGTGTGACCGGCCTCCAGCAGGCGATCCCAGGCCGCCAGGAGCACCTCGATATCCGCCGCGTGCAGGCCCGTGGTGGGCTCGTCCAATACGATGAGGGCCGACCCGCTGCCGCTGCGGGCCAGCTCCGTGGCCAGTTTCACCCGTTGGGCCTCGCCCCCGGAAAGGGTCGTGGCGGGCTGGCCCAGGGGCAGGTAGCCCAGGCCCACCTCCAGCAGCGCGCCCAGGATGCGGCGCAGCCGAGGGTGCCCTGCAAAGAGTTCCGCCGCCTCGCTGATGCTGCCCTCCAGCACCTCCGCAATGCTGCGACCCCCATAGGTGATCGCCAGCACCTCGGGATGAAAGCGCCGCCCGCCACAGGCCTCGCAGACCAGGGCCACCGTGCCCAGATGGCGCATGCCCACTTCCTGGATGCCGGCGCCCTCGCAGGTTTCGCAGCGACCGCCAGCCGTGTTGAAAGAGAAGTGCCCCTTGCCCAGCCCCCGGGCCTTGGCCTCCGCCGTGGCCGCGAAGATGTCCCGGATGAAATCGAAGGCGCCGGTATAGGTGGCCGCGTTGGAGCGGGGCGTCCGCCCGATGGGCTCCGCATCTACCGTCACCAGGCGGCGGAAGGGCGCATCCTGCATTTCTCCTGAACGGAAACGCGCCACCACTTCGTCCAGCAGCGAGGTCTTCCCCGCCCCCGAGACGCCCACCACCACATTCAGCGCGCCCACCTTCAGGTCCACCCCAAGGTTCTGGAGGTTGTGGCGCGTCAGGCCCTCCAGCCGCAGGCTTCCCCCGTCCGGGCGCGGCCTGCGGGATTTCACCGCAGCGTCTCCCCGCAGCCACCGCTGGGTGGGTGTGGGCCCTCCTTCGGGGATCTCGGTCCAGAGCTCAGAGGGCGGCCCACTGAAGAGCAGGCGCCCCCCGGCGCGGCCCGGACCCGGCCCCAGATCGATGAGCCAGTCCGCCGAGCGGGCCAGGAGCGCATCGTGCTCCACCACCACCACGGTCTGGCCCTGATCCCGGAGGCGCCGCAACACTTTCAGGAGGCGGCCCACATCCTGGGGATGGAGCCCGGCGGAGGGTTCATCCAGCACCACCAGGAGCCCCCGCAGCTCGCCCTGGGCGAGGCCCACGAGCCGCAGCCGCTGGCCCTCGCCCCGGGATAGGGTCGGCGCCGGGCGATCCAGGGTCAGGTAGCCCAGCCCCAGCTCCAGCATCAGGTCGCAGCGGGCCAGCAGCTCGGCGCGGATGGGATCCAGCACCGGGGCCTCCTTCGGGGTGGCTTCCAGCGAGGCCAGGTATTCCCGCAGTTCCCCCACCGTCAGGGCGGCCAGGTCCACGATGCGCTGGCCCCGCCAGGTGACGGCCAGGGCTTCGGGGCGCAGGCGCGTGCCCTGGCATACCGAGCAGGATGAGCTGCGCACGAAACGCAGAATGGAATCGTTGCGCTTGCCCCGGAGGATCTCCTCCATGACCGGCACCAGCCCCCGGTAGAAGCCCTCCTGGCGGGGCCGGGCGGTGATGCCGGTCCACTTCAGGCGGGATTCCAGGGGATGTTTCCCGTAGGGCACCCGGAGGCGCTCCGAGCCGTAGAGCACCACATGGCGGACTTCTTCGCTCATGTCCTGCCAGGGGATGTCCACGGAGCCGCCGTGGGCCCGGAGCACCTCATCCAGCACCGCCAGGGTCACCTGCGAATACATCAGGTAGCCATTGGGGGTGCTCACCCGCAGGGCGCCCTCCCGCAGCGATTTGCCCGCATCGGCCACGAGCAACTCCAGGTCCAGGCGATCCTCCACCCCCAGGCCCTGGCAGTGGGGACAGGCCCCGGCCTCGCCATTGAAGGAGAAGAACCCCCGGGTGGGCTGGAGGCCCTCGGGCGCCTCGCCCAGCCGCGCGAAGAGCAGCCGCAGGAGATCCCAGCCCTCCGTCAGCGTGCCCACGGTGGAGCGTGGGTTGGTGAAGGTTCCCTGCTGTCCCAGGGCTACAGCGGGCCCAAGCCCCTCAATGCTCCGCACCGATGGGCGGGCCAGGCCTCCCGCAAACTGCCGGGCGAAGGCGGGGAGCGTTTCTAGAAAGCGCCGCTGCCCCTCCCGGAACAGCGTATCGAAGGCCAGGGAGGACTTGCCCGAGCCCGAGACTCCCGTGATGACCGTGAGGCTGCAGCGGGGGATCCGCACATCGAACCCCGCGAGGTTGTGCGCCTCCGCCCCACGAATGATGATCTCCGGTCCCACCAAGGCCCCACCCTTTCCCCTCTGGATTCTATCGGTGGGATGCTGAACCCGGAGGTGCCCATGCACGTCATCGTGGATTTCACCGTGGTTCCCCTGGGCGTGGGCCTTTCCCTTTCGCCCTACATCGTCGGGGTGGAGCGCGTGCTCCAGCGCTCGGGCCTCCACTACGAACTGCATGCCAACGGCACCAACGTGGAAGGCGAGTGGGAGGCCGTCATGGCCGCCATCCGCACCTGCCACGAGACCCTCCACGCCCTCGGCGTCCCCCGCATCCACACCGACATCAAGCTCGGCACCCGGTCCGACCGGGAACAGCGCATGGCGGACAAAGTGCGGAGCGTGCGGGAGAAGCAGCCGGAGGAGTGAAGCAGAAGCGGACAATGCCTACGACTGGGCGCCGCCCGGGAGGAACCGCTCCAGGGGTAACTGACCAGTGGAATCCACCTCTGCCCCAGAGCCTCTTTTGAGTTCCGTTTGAGCACAGGGTCTTTTCACACACTCGTTATGTCGGAATAAACAAAAGGCACCCAGATTTCTCCAGGTGCCTGTTTGGTAGCCCCAAGGGGACTCGAACCCCTGCTACCGCCGTGAGAGTGAGGCCTTAAAAGGCCTGGATGAGCCTCGATGAGGCTCGATGAGTCTCGCTCAAGTCAAATGAATGAAGCTGTTGTGATCGAATCGGCTTCATCAAAACACCAACCCAATTTAGGACGATCTGAGTCGGTTTTAGAGGCTCAACTGAGTTGCAAATAAGGTCAAAATTAGCGTCTGTGATTATCATTTTTGCACCATCTGTAGCAAAACATTTCAGACGCATCGCTTTCGGCATATTGGACAAGCCGAAAGTGCTTGCATCTACTTTCCGAAAGTGTAGACTGTGGGTGCCGATCCGCAAGGAGGGCCCCTGGAGGGGGGCGGCCATACCTTGATGGAACAAGCCAACCATCGCCCCTCGGGGCCTTCCAGGTAAGGAAGTAGGTAAGGAAAAAAGTAAGCATGTTAATGAGCAAAATAGCTCATTACACGGATCTGTCTATCTCGTTTGGGAACTGCGCTATGACTCGCCGCAAACCGCAAACCACCGTTTCAGGAAAGGCCGTCATTGGGTTGGCGACCCTCCAGGACCGTATGGCGTTGGTGCCTCGCAAGCCTCCTTATTGGTTCAAACTCGGAGACGGTTTCGCCCTGGGGTACAAGCGGCGCGAGCAGGGAGGCGTGTGGGTCGCCAGGCTTGAGCATCCTCGCCTCTCGGGGACCCTGGGAACGCCGGTTGGGGAGTCTGCCCAGAAGGAACTTCCGATCCTTTCCTACGAAGAGGCGATTGCGGCGGCCAAGGATTGGTGCGCCCGGACGCGAGAACAGGCCAAAGCGCCTGCGCCCTCACAAGCACCCCAAGCCCCTCCAGTCCCCATCCGCCGTACCATCGGGGATGCACTGAAGGCCTATGGGGCCACCCTGGAGGCACGCCAGGTCGAGAATGCCGGGGCGGCGCGCAGTCGCCTCGCCAAGACACGCCGGGAGATCGGCCACATCTACCTGGATGAATTGATCCAGAAGGATTTGGAGGATTGGCTGACGAGGCTGATCACGACGCCCCCCCAGCTTCGGGGCAAGAAGGGTGGGCCTCCCAACTACCGGAAGGATTGGGATCCTGAAGACCCCAAGAACAAGCTTGCACGCCAGAGCAGCGCCAATCGGGCCTTGGCGGATGTTCGCGCCGCCCTGGGAAAGGCGAAGGCCAACAAGTGGATCGGCTCGGACGAGGCGTGGCGGGACGTGAATCCGTTCACCGGGTGCACGGGCGTGCGCGACGAAGTGCTGAGCCTGGAACAGCAGAGTGCGGCCCTGAACCGGGCCACGCCCGAGCTGCGCCCCTTGCTCTATGGCGCATTGCTGACCGCTCAGCGATTTGGTCCGCTTTCCCGCCTGAAGGTGAAGGACTTCCGTCCCGAGGACCGGGTGGTGAAGGTGGGCTGGGACAAGAGACACAGGCGCGACCGGCTCGCGCCCCTCGTTAGCGAGGCCATGGTGGTGTTCTGGTCCATCTGTCGGGATCGCGATCCCGAAGAATTCATCTTCGTTCGCGCTTCCGGGAGCCCGTGGACAAAGGGTTCCTACAGCCGCCCATTCAAGGAGGCCTGTGGGGGCCAGAAGATCACCTTCTACGGCATGCGCCATACCTGCATCACGATGTGGCTCCTGCACGGCACCAACGAAAACTTGGTTGCGGATGCCGTGGCCAGCAGCGTGGCCATGATCAAGGAGCACTATCGAAATCCACGGGGGGCGTGGATTGCGGAGCAGATGGACAAGAATACGCATTCCATCAGCCAGGTCACGCCCGAGATGGAGGGCATCCTGGCCGAGATCGCACAGGTCCGGGATCAGCGTCTGGCACCCGCGAAGCAGTTGGAATTCAGCTTCGCGTCCCTGCATCCGAGCACCTACGCCGGCCGAGTCAACGGAGGTCGGGACGAAGCCCCGCCACCGAAGCCCAAACCGAGCCGGGAAGAACTGGCGCGCCTGATCGAAGAGATGCCCGCGGGGCAGATCGGCAAGCTCTATGGCGTTTCCGGGGTCACCGTCGCGAAGTGGTGCCGGAAGGAAGGTCTCACGCCGGTACCCCGTGGGCTTTGGGCCCAGCGTCGCGCGGGCACCCCACCGGTTCAGTCACCTGGGGAGGAGGGGCATCGGGCGACAGCACCGAAGACGCCGCCTTCGTGTGAAGAACTGGCGCGCCTCCTGGAAAAAATGCCCGCCACGGCCATTGGGGAGCTCTATGGGGTTTCCGGACCGACTGTCCTGAAGTGGGCGCGGAAGATGGGGCTCCAGGGACCCGGGCGGGGGGCATGGGCCAAGCGGCTCGCCCAGGCCGCTCGCCAGGCGAAGGCTGGTCGGCGGAAATCCTAGAGAAAGAGGGCGAGCTCCATAGGAGCCGCCCTCGGATATCTGGCGATGTCCCCAGGGCGAAAAGCCTGCGTTCGCTCAGCGGACAGCCTTTTGAACACGATCCGGAACCTCATCACCGACTGCCATCCGGCGGAAGACTCCAGCGCGAGGATATGATGGTTGCCAGTTGGCTCCCATGGGTGAGGAACAGGGCCCTCAGCAGGATGCTGATGGGGTTTATTTGGTTTGTTGCCTAGTTGTAAGTGTAGAAATTTATTGCTTTGCGCATTTTGGGATTTGTGGCTGGCTCAGTTTGGCCTCAGACCGAGGCACAGGATCCCTGCGTCCCGGCGCGGTTCGGTGAGGGGCGATGCGGGTCGGTCATACAGGACGCAAGGTCTGAAAACGCCTGGGGTTCGAAACCACTCGACGTTCCCGACTTGCTTGAGCTTGTTCCTATGAACGAGGCGGAGGGCAGTTCAGCCGTTGGAAGACGTGCATGGCGCTCCACACCTCCATGTAGGCGTCGTGCCGAGCGTGTTCTCACGGGTCCCTTGAAGTTCCCGTAGGTGATGCTGCGAATGGCTGAGGCCATGGCCTGTACCACCGTTTCACGATCGATGCGGGCTCGGTATCGGTAGTCGATACGCGGCGTCAGTTGGACATCGGCCTCGGGGAAGGTGGCATGGTAGCTCAAGACCTCGGCCTGGTTGGCCACAATGGATGGCGCATCGCAATAGAGTGCGCAGTTCCTTTCGCTGAGCGCACTGATGACCCAGGTTCTGGCTTGAGGGGAGAACCCGACAACGATACTCAATACCTTGTTCATGCAATATCCGAATGGGTGTGGTTCATCAAGGTTTGGAGGCCAGTGGAGTGCCTGAAACGCGGTGGTCGTAAAGCTTTAATTGATTTATTCATTTATAGCTTGCTGTTTCCATCGCCCTTGAGCGAAGTGGTCATTTTGCGTGATTGACGACGACAAGTTATTGCATCAATTATCCTTATGCCTGTCATTCCGATCCAAAAGACCCGGTGTCGACGGATTGGTTGCTCCTCCGCCGTTCGCGTGTTCGCCTCTTTGACCATTTGACGGTTTTTTCATGTCGGGGTTGTGGTTCATCTGGTGAAACCGGATCCGGTTCCTTACAAAAAATGACTGCGTCAAGTGCGGATATATATTGATTTGTTTTGTCTGGCCATAGCCCACCCGCTGGTGGGGTTTAATTGCTGCCCGACCCCCCCCTCGCAATTATTCGCGTCTTTGACCGTTTCACGGTTTTTTCAATCTCAACAGGCGGGCTATCTATTGAAAAAGGAGTTGGTCATTTACACAAACTGACCTTCTTATACCATTGAGAATATTGATTCTAGAGCTTATGTCGAACAGATATGGATATCTGTTCTAAGGGATGTGCCCCACCCCCCCGCCCTGGCTGTTTGCCTCATTGACCGATTCAGGCATTGTTCCTCGTAGGCGGCTTGGCGAACTATTGGAGATGGATCAAGTCGCGAATTGAGTGAATTATCAAGACTTCGCTTGCCTGGAGCTGCTCTCCAGGGTCCAGTCCTTGGCGAGAGCCTCCTCGGCCCCCTTCTCCAATACCTTCGTCCTCTTGGGAACCCCGCTGGAGGCCTTGGGACCCTGACCTTCTGGTTGAGTCGACTCAAGCACCCTCACGCACCATTCCCTGCCGATTGAATCATCAAGGCCCCAATCTTCTCTCTGGCCCCTTTCGGCCCAAGGGCAATCCCCCCTGAGGGAGGAGGGAGAAGGTCTTGGGACCCGGTCCCAGGGCAATGCCAGGGTCGCCCCAGAACGGCGCACAAATCAGAGCTTAAATACTTTTGCCTTTTGCTTTTGCGCGCATTATTATTTCTATTGCGATATTTTGATCTCGCATGGGGATATTATTCTGACCAAACTACAGAAAACAAAAAACTTAATCGGATCTAAAATTCGATCCCTACGGGAGGCCAGGCGCCTCACGCAGCAGGACCTCGCCGAGCGCCTGGGCATCACTCAGGGGCGCCTTTCGGCCTTGGAGCGGGGTAAGGGGTCCTTCACGGCGGAGCAGTTCCTGGAAGTCCTCACCATCTTCAATGTGCCTGCCAGCGAGTTCCAGGCCACCATTCCGGAGCCCGTGGCCGTCGTCCAGAACGCGCTCGTGAATGCTGGCGCCAGGCATCTGGCCGCCACAGAGACGCTCCCCAGCGAACGTCTGCGGCAGATCGAGACCCTGATCCGCGAGACGCTCCTGGAGGGGGACCCCCGCCAGGTGGCGGCGCTCGCCCCCGTCCTTGCCTCCAACGTCCGAAAGATCGACTTCATCAACCTCATCGCAAAGACCAAGGAGATCGGACTAGACCAGCGCCTTTTCTGGGTCCTTGCCTTCATCGCCAAGGCTCTGCAAGTCGAGCTTCAGGAGCGCCTGCCGAACACCATCCAGTGGCAGTACCGAGCCGCTTCCCGCACCATCAACACAGCGCTAACCAGATACCGCAACATCGACCAGATCCCAACCCGGGAATCCGACCACTTTGACCAGATCCTGAACCACATCGGACACGATCAGATCAAGAATCACACCTCGACTTTCGACAACCAATGGTCCGTACTCAACCGGATCACCCTCGACGACTTTCTTGAAGCGCTCCGGGCGGCTCGATGACGACACCCATCCACACGTTCATCAGCGCCATCGACAAGGGCTGGAAGGGCCACGACGGCCCGAAGATCACCTTCAAAGTGATCGGCTCGACGGCCCTCATGCTTCAGGCCGACTATACCCGCGCCACCAACGATAGCGATGTCCTGGAGACCTCGGAGATCGACGGGACCACCAACGCACGGCTGAAAGCCCTGGCCGGGAAGGGAACGGTCCTCCACCAGAGGCACCGCCTTTACCTGGACATCGTTGCGAACGGGATCCCCTTCCTGCCGCTCGCACCCCTATTTCACCCGGTCGCAGACCTGAGCGAGTCCCTCCGGTGGTTTAACATCGAGGTACTCGATATCCAAGATGTGGCCGTCTCCAAACTGAAGCGCTTCAATGCGCGAGACGCGGGCGACATCCTAGCCATGGTCGAGCGCGGCCTGGTTGATTCCGATCACCTCGTGGAACGCTTCCGCTCGGCCGCAGAACGCTTCTCTGGAGATGCTCGGGCCGAGCACCTGCCAACCTACCTAGAGAACCTCAACACCGTCCGGCGCGAATTCTTCTTCGAGAAGGATCTCTGGATCCAGTTCGATTAGAGACTTCAGCATTTCGTGCCGACCTTTTCAGTCCAAGGATTAACGTTGCCGCGAAAGCTGTAGCTATCAGTGCGAACAGAGTTCGGGGTCTTGGGCATTTGCGGCCCTGCGCCTTTTGCGCATAGGGGTTTGGAGTTTCTATTGCGCACTATCGGGCCAGGATTAGGGCAGGCCCCCCCCTTGTGAACCCGAAATCAGGTCTGGTCCATTCAGAGGAGTCGACAATCGGGGATTAATTGACACGACTAGCGGTAAATGATCCCTTTAAATGGTCTGGCCCAAGACTCCCATTCGTTATCTTCATCATTCATGGGCCAATGGTACCTCCAACCGCTTGGCCCTTTTGACATACCGGTAATTGCGATTGCAGAACAGTCTATGCCCATTTCTTTCCTATTTCTAATGTTCAGATCTAATTCATTCTCGACGAGATGCATTCCAATGCCCACTCGATTCTGCACATTGGGATGGAATGAAGAATAGTCCGAATTAAATCCAAAAATAATTTTCAAAAAAGGTGCGAATCCATAAAAAACTCGCTCTTTAAGCATTGGAGAAATTTTTCGTACAAGATCGATAATATTTGGTTTGATATAACACCTTGGAGAGAGGTATAGCACCCATTCCTCGGGTCTAGATGGAGTGTCTGATGGGACCAGAACGAGGCCTGCCCCTAGTCCACAGTGATCAGCGGACCATGCGGTGGGAATCGGCACGTTGGGATTGCAGAAGGTGTTCGCCCATGTCAACAAATCTCGACCTAGCAATAGAATGTTTGGAAAAGGTAGATGCCTTCTCATACCAGTTAATGCAAGTGGTCCAAAAATTGGATCCCATCCTGTCCGCCCATAAATATTGTTTGAATCTCGTTCAATCCTTGTGGTATTGCCATCGATCATTTCTAGATATTTTTTTGACCAAAGCAGATGTTCTTTAGAGATGTTACCAAATGATTTGTAGTATTTAAATACACCTTTTTGATATAGTTTTGAAAATGTATTTGCTCCAGGTGGACATTGAATATAATTTTCAATCAATCTTTTGTCTGCTATTGGAACTATATCAAGATAATACTTGATTGCATCATCTGGAATATATTCTGTTTCGTATTCGTTCGCTTTAATGCGCACCCAAAACGATTGATCCATTTCGTCGAAACGCATATTACATCGCCTGTCTGAGCGAATCGATATAAACTTGGACCTGTCTTGGTAGGTACCTCAAAGATCTGTTGATTCTTATTGGGACAAGAATTTTCTCTTTTTCGAGTTTGTTTCGAGTGTTATCACAAATCCTAAGCAAGAAACAAACTTCTTCCGCGGTGAGAAGACATGGGCAACATTCCAATGGTGCTCCCGCCAGAATCTCCCCTAAGAGCTGGAGCTGATAACTTTTCCCTGAATCGAATGTGTTGCTCGCCATCGCCATCCCTAGCCTCCACCTAGGGATCCTTTCAGAGAAGTCTTGTGTAGTCAAATCAAGCAAAACCAACAGATACAATCGTTTTGACTCGGATACAGGGAGTGTAAGGTGGTAATAGTTATTGCTGGCTTCTCTAGGTGTTGCGGAATTTTGAAAAATAACGATTCGATAACCGAGCTCTAATATGCCTGCTTCTTGGCCTGGTGGATGGCATTTGACAATTTAACGGTATTCATTTTATTGCAACACTTGCGCTAGTCCGCCCATAGTCAAACAGTCAAATTTTTGCGATTTTTTCATGGTATTCCCGAGAGCCTTTCTCCGTACGGGAGGACCGGGTCAGTGGAGCGGCCAGAAAGGCGCGGAAGTAAGGGGACATACTGCGCAGCCCACATGCCCACAATCCTACGAATCTGAGGGTCGGGCGTTCGAATCGCTCCGGGACCACCACTCAAAGCCCCTGAAACCACAAGGTTTCGGGGGCCTCGAGTTTCTGGGGATCTCTTCCGGCGGTACTCCGGCGTACTCTCGTAAGTGTTGGAAATATCGCCTGTACGCCCCTCTGCTTGACACAGATTTGACACCGGAAATGCCTTCCAGGAACCCACTGGGAGGAGGCTCTATCAAGGATGAACCTTGATAGCCCTCCCATAGGCAAACGGCCAGCAGGGTGCTAGCCGTTTGGAGGTGTGCTTCCAATGTTCGCTAAGCGAGACCTTCAACGTTCGCCAGAGCATGAAATCGCTCCATAAGGAGTCTTCTCTGGGAGCGGATAGCACCCTTCAGTTCCATCCCTGCCTGCTCGGGCGTTCTTCCTCCCTTGAGCATGTTGCACTCGCGGCAGCAGGCCACGAGGTTGCCCCAGGTGCTGGGGCCGCCCTGACAACGGGGAATGACATGGTCCACGGTGGTGGCTCGCCGGGAACACCCGACATACTGACAACGGTGGCCATCGCGCCGGAGAATGCTGGCGGTTCCCCTACCGAAGCCCAGTTTGGCCTCGGCGACAGCTTTAACCCGCGGGAAAACCACAGCGTGGAAGGGCTGGGAATCCACTTCCTGGAGGCCAAGCTTCGACCAGGTTCGCAGGTCTAAGGCGTGCGCCCGACCTGTGGCTAGAGCCTTCAGGGCCTTTCGGCGGGACATCTCCACCATCGGCATGTAGTAGCAGTCGAGGGCGAGAACCGTCTGGAATCGGTGATTTTTGGTGTGTCTGGACATGGAAAACCTCATTGGTGCAGGTGGTGGGATTCGAACCCACAGGAACTCCAGGTTTGAGCTAGAGGCGTATGCCAGTTCCGCCACACCCGCGAATGGAGCCTCTCCTGGGGATTCAACCCAGCCTTCACGCTTACGAGGCGTGCGTCACGAGCAACATGACCAGAGAGGCATTGCTTCAAATCGTCTATAACTGCGAGTGGGGGAAGATCTTCAACCTGAAATGGAGCACCCTGTCGGACCTGACCCGACTAAGACGGAGGTTGCAGCTCCGCGCCTCGACCGCTTCGGCATAGGGTGCTAAGTGGAGAGGGAAACCGGACTTGAACCGGCATCATCAGCTTGGAAGGCTGAGGTCCTGCCATTGGACGATTCCCTCATTGTCAGCGCGGCAGGATTCGGACCTGCGTGAGCCAGTTCCCGAAACTGGTGGGCGACCCCTGCCCCACGCGCTGATTTGGTGCACCTTGCGGGACTTGAACCCGCACCGACTCGGGTAAGGGCCGAGGCTTCTGCCGCTCGAAGTTCAAGGTGCGTAATGGCAGGAGAGACGGGACTCGAACCCGCTAGATTGTCTGGCTTGAAAGGCCAGCCGCTCGGCCACTTTGCGCTCTCTCCCGTTGGTGCCCACGGTCGGATTCGAACCGACAATGACTCGGGTTTAAACCGAGGTGCTGTGCCACTTCGCGACGCGGGCTGAGGCGTCACTCTGGTCAGTGTGTGAAGGACTGACCTGCTGTTCAGCCCTTCACACAGAGAACCTGCTTCAGGGTATGGACGGACTCCACAAGATCCACCTGATTTGCCATGACCGCATCGATGTCCTTGTAGGCACCGGGACACTCGTCAAGCACACCCGAATCTTTGCGGCACTCGATACCCGAGGTCTGGGCCGCGAGATCCTCCATGGAGAAACGACGCTTGGCCTCGCTACGACTCATCTTTCGCCCTGCACCATGCGAAGCGGAACAGAAGGAATCCGGGTTCCCGAGACCCCGAACGATGAAGCTCTTGGCACCCATGGAGCCAGGAATGATGCCCATTTCACCAGCCCCAGCGTGGATCGCACCTTTGCGGGTAACGAGGACGTCCTCACCGAAATGCCGTTCCCGTGCCACGTAGTTGTGGTGACACAGGATGGGCGCTTCGAACTGGATTTCGCCAAAGGCGCGAACCAGCACGTTCTTCAACAATCCGAGCATCATCATGCGGTTGGCGGCAGCGTAGTCCTGAGCCCAACCAAGGTCATGAAGGTAGGTTTCCATCTGGGGCGTTCCTCCCAGAAGGACCGCAAGGTCCTTGTCCGGGAGATCCTGGTTGTGAGGCAGTTTCCGCGCCTTAGCGATGTGGACTTCGGCCAGGACTTTCCCCACATTCCGGCTTCCCGAATGGAGCATGATCCACACGCGATCCTCCTCGTCGAGGCAAAGCTCGATGAAGTGGTTCCCGCCGCCCAGCGTTCCGCACTGGGCCATGGCTTTGCACTGAAGGTCCTTAACTTCACGGGCGAGTTCCCCGAAGGCATCCCAGAGGAATTCCAGTTTCCGAGCCGCAGGAAGGGCCGAAGAATGCTGGTTGAAACCCACAGGAATATCCCGCTCGATGGCCTTCCGAATGGTCAGAAGGCTATCAGGGAGATCCGAGGCCTTGAGGCTGGTGCGAAGCGCAGCCATTCCACAACCGGGATCCACACCCACGGCGGCAGGGGCCACCGCATCCTTCATGGCGATGACGCTGCCAACGGTAGCGCCCTTCCCGAAGTGGACATCCGGCATGGCAGCTACGTGGTGAAAGACCCACGGTAGTGCCGAAACACGCTTCAACTGGTCGATGGCAACGGATTCAATTTCGTGGACCGGAGCCCACAAGTGGATGGGGGCGAGGGCCCCCTTGAGGGTGGCGAGGCTCATACGCCCCTCCTTTCTTGAAAGCTGGTCACGGACCAGCGACGTGAAATGGTAGCCCCGGAGGATTTCGAAACCTCGACTTCCAGTTTGTAGGACTGGCGCTCTGCCTCTGAGCTACAAGGCTGATTGGTCAGCGTGGGGAGATTCGAACTCCCGCTCTCCGGTCCCCCAGACCGGTGCTTTGGCCAGGCTAAGCTACGCGCTGACGAATGGAGCCCCAGGTCGGCATTGAACCGACTGCCTTCCGCTTACAGGGCGGATGCTCTGCCAAATGAGCTACCGGGGCCAAGTGGGGGCGGCTTCCCGCCCCCTGGGACATTACAGGACTACCTGCTCGATCTCGTGAACAAGCGCGGCAGGGTCCTTCTCAAGGTTCTTCATCGTGCCAAGAACGGCATCCGTGAAACCCGCCAGGGCAAAGACCTTCGACTCCGGGAACTGGAGGGTTCCATGGCCGTTGAGGTCGAAGCTGAAAATGCGGGGATCCACCTTGAACTTCCGCTTGTAGGCCACCAGATCCGCAGCGGGCGTGTGGTTGCCCACCCAGGCCTGCATGTCCGACAGGATGATGATCCGGTCGTAGGCCTTCTTGGCGTTCTGGAAGATGATGTGGAAGTCCGTTCCACCACCCGTTGCGGCCTTCTCAATCGCCTTAGTAAGGGTCGTGAGCGAGTCGTTGGGGTGCAGACGCAGGTGCTGGACCTTGGTATCGAAGAGCATCACATCCGCCTTGTCCTGCGACTTGAACAGGACGGCGGCAAAGAGCGAGGCAATCCGAATAGGACGACCATTCATCGAACCCGAAACGTCGACTGCGATCAGCGTTTCCCCACCGAAGGCAGGAACGTTCTTGAGGGACAGCTCCATGGCCTTTTCCAGGGCCTTCTTGACCGCGTTGGTGTCGGCCTTCGTGTTGGCGAGGACCGTCGCAGCCGTGAAGATCTGGAAGGGTAGAACCATGGACTTCTCCACCTGCCGGGCCTCCGTGAGGAAGTCCAGGGCGAGGGAGAGTGCCTCGGGTGCCTGCTCCGCAATGTTGCGGAGGTTGCGCAGGCAGGCTAGGTAGCCGAGCTTGCGCTGAGCGAGCAGTTCGCCCCAGGCCTGACCCTTCAGTTCAGTCTTCTCCTGGTCGGAGAGGCCTTCCTTCGCGGCTTGCTGACCTGCCTGCGTGAGCTTGGTCTCCCAGGTTTCCGCAGGCTTCAACGTCCCGGTCATCAGGGCCGCCAGCGCGGGCGTGGACTTGGGGTGGATCAGGTTCACGGCATCGATCAGGTTGGGATCCCGATCGGAACGCAGGTACTTGGCAAGCTGGTAGGCATCGAAAGAACTCAGCGCCTCACCAAAGCCCCGCTTCATAGCGTTGGAAAGCTTGCGGAGCTCAGTGTTTCCATTGCCCTTCAGGTAGGCCAGGGTCTCGGTGATGTCATCGGGACGCTGGACAACCTTGCGGTAGAACGAGCGAAGCCAGGGTGCGCCCTTCACATCCACGCGCCGGGATAGTTCGCCCGCCACGATGTGCGAAACGGAACGGAGACCGTTCTGCTTGCGGGTAAAGACGGCGGCCTTGGCCGCAAAGAGGGGATCCTCCAACTTCTGAGTCAGTTCGGCGATGCGCGTGACCTGATCACCTGCGGACTTGTAGAAAGTGTCCGTGGTGAAGGTGGTCATGAGGGCCGAGGCGAATTCCAGTTTGGGGCTCGTGGTGTGAGCTTGGCCTGCGGCGAGGTTAAGGGTATCGGGATCGGAAGCCTTGCGCTTCCAGAAGGCAAAACGGGCCATTTGAGGCCTCCTTTCAGGTGCTGCCCTGCTGCGCGAGGGAGAGGCGGGCGCCTTGTCGTGATTGACAGGTAGCGCCGGGTGAAATGGTCCTTGTCGAGAGAATTGGCCAGGGCTGTTTTTCCGTGCTCTACCCCTGAGCTACCTCCCGGTGAACAGTTGGGAGGGCTGGAATCGAACCAGCGACCACGTCGTTACAATCGAAGTAGCCCTTGGTCTTGCTGCGACAAGGTGATGGGACGCGGAGAGAGTTGGCCAGGGTTGCCCTTTTCAGGGCCGGTGGGAATCGAACCCACAGTGGGCTTGCGCCCGCCTGTTCGAAAACAGGACCTTACCTTTTGGCTACGAAGAAACCCTGAGCCTTGCTGCCGCGAAAAGGATTGTGGAAAGGAGTCCACAGAGAGAATTGATCAGAGGAGGTGTGGCATCGAGCAGGATTCGAACCTGCGACTGTCGCCATGGTGACGACCGCTTTATCCGTCTTAGCTATTCGAAGAACCTCTGGATCTTGCTGCTGCGGAAATGAGAACGCGGAGAAAGTTGGCAAGCGGGATATCCCTTGCGGGATTGGCTGGATTTGAACCAGCGACATGTTGCGTTTCAGGCAAATGCTCTACCAACTGAGCTACGAAGTACCGCTATGCCTTGCTGCCGCGTATGGTGCTCCCGGTGGGACTCTAACCCACGACCTGCGGCTTCGGAAGCCGCCGCTCTGTACATCTAAGCTACGGGAGAAAGGTGGAAATGAATCCGCAGAGAGAGATCACCAGGGGTGGGCCTTCGCGATAGGGGTTCGAACCCATACTCCCCCGGAACCTGCTGCCAGGCAGCCTGCTCCAGGGGCGGTCCTTACCGTGAGCATTCGTTCACGGCGTACCTGGCCCAGTGGCTGCGAGCGATGAAACCCTGTGTGTTGCTGCTGCGGAATGGTGGGACAGGTCGGAGTTGAACCGACACACTCCGGTTTTTCAGACCGGCGCTGCGACCCGCTTTCAGCTTCTGTCCCGTGGTGGTTGGACGTAGGAGATTCGAACTCCTGTGAACGGGACCACAACCCGTCGCCTATGCCTCTCGGCCAACGTCCACGTCTGGGGGATCCGGGATGGATCCCGATTGGCGGACCAGTAGGGAGTCGAACCCTATGTTGCGCTTTCGCGTCGGCACGTTAACAGCGTGCTGCCTCAGCCGTTGGGCTCCTGGTCCGTGAGTTGAGTGGAATGCAAACAGGGCTCCTGCCTACTTTCCGTATTGGTACCCCCACCCCGACTTGAACGGGGACATCATCCAGCTTCGTAAACTGGGGCTCTGGTCCATTAAGCTATGGGGGTTTGAGTGATGGTGCTCCTGGCCGGATTCCAACCGGCGACATTCGGCTTAGAAGGCCGAAGCTCTGTGCGGCTGAGCTACAGGAGCAGGGAATGGCGGCGAGTGGGAGGCTTGAACTCCCAGACCCTCGGGGCAGAGGGCCAGTCCGCTTTCGGGGCGGGTGCGATACCGATTCCGCTCAACTCGCCTTGATGGGTTTTCTCGCAGGCGGGGCGCGGTCCCCATCCGGTCCTGCTGCGAGCCGTAATGGCCCGCACCACCGCCCTGCTCCACCGGATGGGAGCCCGCGCGAACGGTGTGAGTGCTCGTGTGCATGATGCCTTCTGGTCGGCCAGCACAAGAATTCTGGAAAAGAAATGGTTGCCGCAGCAGGAGTCGAACCTGCTTGAACGCTTTCGCGTAGGTCGGTTATCAGCCGACTGCTTCGACCGTGTAGCTCTACGGCAATGGTGGCGACCCGCCGAGGACTCGAACCTCGCAAGGCCGGATTTGGAGTCCAGCCTGCTCCCTGAGCGCGGGCCGTTGGCGGAAGGCGGCGGAATCGAATCGCACTCCCTGGGCCGGGAGCCACCTGTTTTCCAAACAGGACCGATCACCAAATCGGATCACCTTCCATGGACCGTGCGTGGCCCTTCCGGGAGCGGCGTGTCGCTCTCTCACGGGATCCCCAGCCCCCCACACGGGAAGCACGAAGATCCGTGCATTTTGGTACCCCTGCTCGGATTCGAACCGAGAGTATCCACGTTCTAAGCGTGGTGAGTGTGCCAGTTCCTCTACAAGGGCATGAAATGGTCGCTGGGGAGGGCACCGACCCCTCGGCCTCCGGCTTATGAGACCGGCGCTCTAACCAACTGAGCTACCCAGCGACAGTGGGTGCGGGCTCCCGAATCGAACGGGATTTGCTTCTCGGCTTATGAGACCGGATCTGATCCGAACCAGCCGCCCGCGATTGAGAAATATGGTGCCTCCAGCGAGCCTCGAACTCGCTTCCCCTTGGTTAAAAGCCAAGTGCTCGTCCTCATGAGCTTTGGAGGCCATTGGAGAGGGTGACCGGGGATGATCCGGCGTATCCGCGTTGGCAACGCGATGCTCTGCCTGTTGAGCTACACCCTCAGGGTGGTCGGGATGGCTGGATTCGAACCAGCGTGATGCCTGCTCCCAAAGCAGGTGGGGGACCGGGCTCCCCAACATCCCGAGGTTGGTGCCGAGGGTGGGAATCGAACCCACCGTGAGACCTGCTCAGGGGTTTTACAGACCCCGTCGCCCCCCTGGCTGTTCCTCGGCATGGTGTGGTGCGGACGCCGGGATTCGAACCCGGATGACTACGGCTCTCAACCGTAGGCGTATGCCTAGTTCCGCCACGTCCGCTTGGGTGGAAGGGGCAGCGGGGCTTGAACCCGCGATTTCCTGGATGAGAACCAGGTGCCTTGCCAACTTGGCCATGCCCCCATTGGTGGATCCGCCGGGAATTCAACCCGGTCCTCCTGGTTGCAAGGCAGGAATGCCACGCGTCAACACTTCGGACCCATGATTGGCGAAGCGTACGGGATTCGAACCCGTGATATGTGCATAGACAGTGCACCGAGGACGGCCAGACTCCTCTAACGCTTCAGGGATGGCAGGCTCGGTGTCCTCGTGTGCCGGTGATGCGCTTCCCGAAATATCGAGAAAACGGTGATCTGCCGGGCTGGAAGAGTCCCGATGCCTGCCTGTTTTCCACCTTCTTCGGCGAAATCAATCACCGAAGAATTGCAGTTATATTCGATATGAAGTTATCAAAGAACAAGAGTTGATGAAACGCAATGGCAGTGAGGATAGGAGTCGAACCTACATGGAGATATAAGATCCCAAACCCGGATAGCAGCCGGGGCCGATACCAGATTTCGGTTGACCTCACCCAAGGGAGGAATGGTTAGGGGACCTGGAGTCGAACCAGGGTCTCGGGAGCCAAAAGCCCGCGTCCTACCGTTGAACGATCCCCCATCGAAGATGGATGGAAGGGGCGAGAGGATTCGAACCTCTGAATGCCTGGGTCAGAGCCAGGTGCCGTAGCCGCTGGGCCACGCCCCGACAGGTCGTTCGCATCTATCCTGCGTGCCCGAATTCCTGGTGCTGCGAACCCATGCCCCTGGGTCCTCCAGTTCAATCGGTGGCGTCCGTTCTCGGCTGTGAACTCCGTCCGGGAGCGCCTTACAGGGTAGGAATCAAGTGGCCTTGACTCGTATTGCGGCGATAGTCCCTGTGGGACTTCGGTTCCTGGGAACCTGGCCACTCCGAGCACCGGATATCAAATCCCAGTGCCGTGAGCATCGCCACTCGCGGCGCGGTTGCGCCGACGGTGCCAAGCTGGCTGAGGGATTTGAGTAACACGGGAATCTCCTTTGGTGGCTGGTTGTCTACCAGGCAGTCTCCGAATGTAGGACATAGACCATCGATAGTCAAGATTTTTTGAATGCATTTTTTCGCACTTAGGATTTCACAACGGCGGCCCCCATCGGGCGACCAAACCCTGATCCCGGCACAAAAGGGCTTGTATTCAAACGAATCGGACACGATTCAACACATTCATGGCAGCCACCACTACAGGTCCGTAGAGCTAATCGGGCTGCCGGGGTCACGTATCCGTTCCGCCGGATTGCCGATCTGGGCGACAATAATCTCTTATGTCCCTGGACTGGTTCTCGGTCTACGCGCCGATCTACGATCCCTTCGTGCGTCTCATGCGGGTTGCTCCTGTGGTTCCGCTGCTTGAGTTGGCGGAGCTTCAGCCACACGAATCCGTGCTGGATTTGGGAGGAGGAACTGGACGGGTGGCCAGAGCGGCGGCAGCGTCCTGCCGAGAGGTCGTGGTCCTCGACCCCTGCTCGGCCATGCTCAAGCGGGTCTCACCCCTCCCCAATGTCCAGGTCGTGCTTGGCCGTGCCCAGCACATCCCCTTCGAGAACGAACGGTTCGATGTCGTGTTGTGCGTGGATGCGCTTCACCACATCAAGGAGGCAGAGGCTGCCATTGCCGAGATATGCCGAGTCCTTCGGCCTGGCGGGCGCGTACTGGTGCAGGAGTTCGATGTTCGCGGCTGGCGCGGCCAGCTCGTGAAGGTGTTCGAGCACCTCTTCGTGGATCATTCTCGATTCCTTGCCCCGGAGATTCTGGAAAGCCTCTTCCAGGCAGAAGGCATCCACGGTGCGGCCCAGCGCCGTTCATGGCTGGAATACGCCTTCCTCGGCGTGAAGGGAGAACCGTGAAACCTCTGCGGTTCATCTGGCGCATCACGGAACGGTATCTTCGCGGTCATCGGACCAGCCTTGCTGATCTTGCCGAGGACTACGACCTTGCCGCTTCGACCTACGCTGAGACCTGGCAGGCCTTCATGGCCCCCGTGAACAGGGATTTCCTGAGCAAGCTGGCACCTCCAAGCCATGGCAAGGTTCTGGATCTTGGCTGCGGGACGGGTATCGTGCTCAATCACCTTCGCCAGCAGGGATTCAACGGTCTGTATGTCGGTGTGGATGCTTCTTCAGGGATGCTTTCGAAGGTTCCACTGGGTCCAGGCGTCGAACTCCACCAGGGAGATGCCAAGGACCTGCTTGCAAGCTTTCCGGATCGCACCTTCGATAGCGTGACGGCTCTCTGGTCGTGGGAATACCTGGATCGAACCAAGCTGCTTCCGCAGATCCGGCGAGTTCTCCACCCTGGGGGGCAAGTGATCCTCCTTGCCAACCGAAGAGACACAATCCCGGAATTGGAAGGTGCCTTCCTGCGGCTGATGGCCAAGCACCCGGAAGAAGTGCAGAAGGTCTACCACCTCGCCCTACGGATGCCTCGCTCAGTGGCACAGATGCATAAGGAATTGGTCAGGGCCGGGTTCAAAGTGAGCCACCTGGATGAAGGTGAACAAATTCGACAACACGAAACCGCAGACGCGGCTGTGGAATGGGGTTTCCACACGGGTGCCCTGGCCGGGACACGGTGTCTGCTGAGCCTCCCGGACCTTGAAGCCCAACTGGCCGCCCTGATTGAAAGGAATGACCGCGCAATGGATGCCTTTTCGACCACCCACCGGTATGCAGGTGTGGCAGGCGCCCTTCCATGCTGAAGGACGCCATGCACCTCGCCGGTCTCCTGACCGATCGCCGCAACCATCGGCTTCTGTGGAAGGTGCACCGGGAATTCCGACGTGACTCCCGCTACCGGTTCCGCCACCTGCTTCGAGCCATGGTCCATGTGGGACTGCACGAACGTATCCTCCCAGCGGGTGGGGGATACCTGGTCTCCTCCTTCCTTCCTCCCATCCCTTCTAGGGCTTTTGAACAGCTCTTCACGGCCACGCCGGGCGAAGCAACCAGGTTCGATGAGCACATTCAGGCTCGTCGCACGGCACCCATCTCCCTCTTCATGGCTGTCACGGGAAGGTGCGCCTACCGATGCTGGCATTGCAGTGCGGCGAATCAAGCGGGGTTGCCGGACCCCAGCCTTGACCAGCTCCGCAGCGTGATTGCCCAGCTCCAGGATATGGGGACATCCATCCTTGGGCTCACGGGTGGCGAACCTCTGCTGCGTAAGGATCTTGAGGATCTGGTTGCTGCCATTGATGACAGGTCCGTCAGCATCCTCTACACCAGTGGCATGGGCCTGACACGGGACCGGGCCAGTGGGCTGGCCCAGGCAGGTCTGTTCGCTGCGGGGATCAGCCTCGACCGAGTGGATGCAGCCACCTTCGACAAGATGCGGGGGAACACTGGTGCCTGGGACGCTGCCGTGGCATCGGTGGATCACTTCCGCAGCACTGGGCGGACGCACGTCATGGTTCAGTGCGTGGCAGACCCCGGATTCCTTGCCCGGGGCGAGCACGAAATGCTTGCCCGCCTAGCCAAGAAGATCGGAGCTCACGAGATCCGTTTCCTTGAAGGGATGCCCGCGGGCCGACTATCGGAATGCGGGCGGGACGGCCTCCTCGGACCAGCCGATCGTGAGGTGCTTCTTCGCTTTCAACGAAGGGCCAACTGGTCAAGCCACTATCCCAAGGTCACGGTGTTCGCCCATACAGAAAGCGCCGAGATGTTCGGATGTGGCGCAGCCACCCAGCACTCCTACCTGGATGCCCAGGGAAACCTCACCCCCTGCGACTTCGTCCCCTTGGGCTTCGGGAATGCGTTCCAGGAGCCCCTCGCTGAACTGTGGAAGCGGATGAATCAGGCGGTGGGAATACCCCGCTCCCGCTGTCTGGCATTCGAGATCCAGGAGCACCTTGCAAGCAGGAGCCAAGAACGTCCGCTTCCGTTGGAGGCTTCCCTCATGGCTTGCAGTCAATGCCAGAAGGAGCCGCGCCTGCCGCGGTTCTACCGCCTGCTTGCAGGGATACCTTGATTCAAACTTTCTGGAGATTCCATGTCTGACTTGACCATGAGCACCCGTGTGAGGCTCTCCGTGATCAATGGCGTGGTTACAGGGGCCATTGCTGCCTGGTTCTACGCCAACGCTGCCGGGAAGGGAAGCGAACTCTGGCAAGCCATGCGCTTCCATCCCCTCAACTACCTGGCGATGATCCTGGTCTGCTGCGGCAACACGTATGCCTTCTTCGGGCTCCTCACCGCTTGGGCTCCCATCAAAGGCTGGAAGGGATTCCTTCTCGGCGGATTCGTGGCCGTGATCGGGTCCTTCCTCTGTTCCTTGGTGATGGGGATTGGAACCGGCAGGGTCAGCGACCTCGCCTTTGGCACGGTGTTCTTCATTCCCGTCAGTGGCCCGGTCGGAGCCATCGCAGGGTTGATCCTCGCAAAAGTCGTTGCTGGACAGGGCAAGAACGCGTGAGGCCGGAACGCCTCCACTGGCAGGGCCAGGGACCCAAGGTCCTCTTTCTGCCAGGGTGGAATACACCGTCCCACTTCCTGGAGCGGTCCATTCCAACTTGGTTCACGGATCGCTGGTCCTGCGGTCTGCTGGAGTGGCCGGGGATGGGAAGGCGCGAGCTTGAACCACCTCCCGGCATCATGGAGGACCTAGTGGCCGAAATCTCTTCCGCCATGCAGGAAGGCCCAATGGTGGGTATGGTCGGGTTCTGCCTTGGAGGCGTTGCGGCCTGGGAACATGCGCGGCAGTCCCCGACTGGGCACCCCCGGTTGATCCTGGTGGAGAGCCCTTACCACTTCCCCCTCGTGTTGGCTCCCCTGCTTCTTCCTGGATTTGGCCCATGGATCTTCTGGTTGTTTACGCAAACTCGCCTGGGACGAACCTGCATAGAACGTGTGTTGTTCCGGAGGGAGAGGGCCCTGCCAGCCGGATTCTGGGCGGCATTCGGCCAAACCCGACCTTCTACGGCGCAGGCATACCTGAAAATCCTCAAGCAATACGAGCGGACCCTCCCAAAGAAGCCCAGCCAGCCTGCGTGTCCCTGCCATCGAGTCGTTGGAAGCAACTCTCCAGCCTTTCTTGCCCGGTCCTGGGGGCGCATCCACACCATCCATGCGAAGGAACAAGAGCTGGAAGGAACGGGGCATTTCCCGGCTTCGGAAGCCCCAGAAACCTTCTTCAGGCTGCTGGACAACCGCCTCGCCTGCAATCATTCGCTTTTACCGAGTGACAACATTTTTACAAAACACTTGGACGCAGAGCGACATGCTTAAGCCTCATGTCCTGGTCTTGAAAAGCCGAATTTGAAATGGTTCTGAAAGGAATCTCCCCGCGGAGGCATCCTGATCTAGAACCATCACCCATAAGCCCTTCTCAATCGAGGGAAAAGCCTATGCTCCGCAAACTGTTTCTGATCGTGTTTTCGGCCCTATTTGTCTTGGCGGGTGCCCCAGATGGCCAGTGGGAGAAGGTCCAGGATGCCATTAACAAAGGTCTGCCCAAGACGGCCATTGCCGAACTTGAGCCCATCATCCAGCGTGCGCTAAAGGAAAAGGCCTACGCCGAAGCCATCAAGGCCATCGGCTTGCGCATCGCCCTGGAAGGCAACATCCAGGGTAATAAGCCCGAGGAGAAGATAACCCGCATGCAGGCGGAGGTGGCCAAGGCGCCCGAAGAGATGAAGCCGCTCATGGAAGCCATATTGGCCAACTGGTACTGGCACTATTTCCAGCGGAACCGCTGGCGTTTTCTTCAGCGAACGCAGACCGTTGAAGCGCCCGGCCAGGATTTCACGACCTGGGACTTGCCCCGCATCCTGGGGGAAATCGACAAACTTTTCACCATGGCGCTCTCCCATGCGCAGCGGCTCAAGGCCACGCCTGTTTCTGATTACAACTTGCTCCTCCAGGAAGGCTCGGTGCCCGACGCCTACCGCCCGACGATGTTCGATTTTCTCGCCCACAACGCGCTGGAGTTTTACTGCACCGGAGAGCAAGGCGCAGCGAAAGCCGAGGATGCCTTCGAGATCAGCACCGACAGCCCTATCTTTGCGACCTGCAACGAATTCCAGAAGTGGAAGCCGGCCACCGCGGATGCGGCTTCACCGACCCTCAAGGCTCTTCGCCTTTATCAGGAACTCCTGGCCTTTCACCGCGACGACAAGACCAAGACTGCCTTTGCGGACGCCGACCTGCTGCGCTTGACCTTTGGATACAACCACGCCGTAGGCGATGACAAGGATGCCCGCTTCAAGGCTGCCCTGAAACGGTTCGTCGAGGAATGGAGCGGTCATGAGATCTCCGCACGCGCTCTGGGATCCTGGGCGGGCGTGCTCCAGCGCGAACAGGCGCTCGTTGAAGCCCGAAGGCTCGCTGAGCGCGGGCTGAAAGCCTTTCCCGACACGGTAGGCGGCTCGGAGTGCTTCAACATCATTCGTCAGATCGATGCGAAATCCGCCAGCATCAAAACAGAACGAGTCTGGAATGCCCCTCTGCCGACCATCGACGTCACGTACCGGAATGTCACCAAGGTCTACTTCCGCGCCGTGGGCTTGGATTTCGAAACAGATCTCAAATCCCAGCGCTGGGGACTGAATAACTATGACGGCAGTCGGTTTCGCGCCCTGCTCGGTCGTGCCCCCATCCTAGCTTGGAGCGCCGAACTCCCCGCCACAATCGACTTTAAGGATCGCACCGAACATGTTCCGGCACCCAAGGGCCTCAAACCTGGTTTCTATTTTGTCTTCGCCAGCCACGACCCCTCGTTCAAGGAGGACAACAACCTAGTCAGCGTCGCACCCGTGTGGGTCAGCGAACTAGCCTTGGTGACCCGCCAGCGCCAGTACGAAGGGATCCTTGAGGGTTTCGTCCTTAACGCCCTGTCGGGAGAACCCCTTCCGGGAGCCAAGGTTACCCCCTGGGAACGCGATCGTAATGGATGGTTTCAGCGTTCTCAGACTGTCGCCACCGATGCGAACGGCATGTTCAAGATCCCCAAAGGGAAGGATCAATACGGATCCGTCGTATTGCTTGCGGAACACCAAGGACAGCAAGTGTCCACCGCCCATGAACTGGGTTTCAGCGGCCCCTCCGACCCTGAGCACGCAGATTCCCAGACCGTCTTCTTCACGGACCGCTCGCTGTATCGCCCCGGCCAGACCATCTCCTACAAGGGCATCTGCATCCGCTTCGACCAATCTCGGTCGAACTACGAGACCCGCGCAGGCAAGTCAGTGACCGTTATTTTCCGGGATCCCAACGGCAAGGAGATCGAGCAGCACACCCATACCTGCAACGACCAGGGCGCCTTCAGCGGCACCTTCACTGCCCCGCGAGACCGCGTGACGGGACGGATGTCCATCGACGCCACGGGACCGGATGGCAGCACGCAATTCAGTGTCGAGGAATACAAGCGCCCCAAGTTCCAGGTGGAGCTTTCCGCGCCTAAGGAGGCCGCAAAGCTAAATGGCGAGGTGGTAGTCACTGGCAAAGCCACGGCCTACACAGGAGCCGCCATCGGAGGGGCGAAAGTCAAATGGCGCGTGGTGCGTGAAGTGCATTTCCCCTCATGGTGCTGGTGGGGTTACGGATACTGGTCCGGGAACCATCAGGCCAGCCAGGCTATGAGCCACGGCAGTTCCGTGACGGAAAACGACGGGACCTTCAAGGTCGGTTTCACCGCCAAGCCTGACCTTGCCATCGCCGAGAAAGACGAGCCCGTCTTCCACTACACCGTGTTCGCAGATGTTACGGATACCAGCGGCGAGACACGTTCGGAAAATAAGACCGTGCGCGTCGGGTACACGGCCTTGCAGGCAAACCTGCTGGCGAACGAATGGCAGACAGTGGATAGACCCGTAGAGCTGAACCTCCAAACCACCACCCACGACGGCGAAGGCCAGGCGGCTGAAGGCACCCTTACCGTGCACGCCCTCAAACAACCGGAGAAAGTCCAGCGCAGCCCCCTTACGCAGGGCTACCCACACTGGGAATTCCGTGGCGGTAATCCCTCTGAAGCGAAGGCCGATCCCTCGAATCCGGATTCCTGGGACCTGGGCGAAGTCATGCACACCCAGTCCTTCAAGACCAACGCAGCCGGGAATGAAAAGCTCTCCTTGAGGCTCAAGGTTGGCATCTATCGCGCCGTGTTGCAGGCTAAGGACCGGTTCGGCAAGCGCATCACGGCGCGCTTGAATATCCGGGTCCTCGACCCCGCGGCGAAGAAGCACTCCATCAAAATTCCTAACCATTTCACTGCACCGAAATGGAGCGTGGAACCTGGAGACACCTTCCTGGCCATTTGGGGAACGGGCTACGACCAAGGACGCACCTTCGTGGAAGTAGAATGTCGCGGAAAGCTGCTCAGGAGTTTCTGGTCTGCACCCGGCGCCACTCAGGAGCTCATCAAACAAACGGTGAAGGAAGACCTTCGCGGCGGCTTCACCCTGCGCACCACGTCCGTTCGGGAGAACCGCGCTTATTTCAACGAACGAATCGTGGACGTGCCCTGGTCCAACAAGCAGCTTTCAGTGAAGTGGGAGCATTTCACCTCCAAGCTCGGCCCAGGCCAGAAGGAAACCTGGACGGCCGTGATCACTGCACCCAATGCAAAGAAGGCCGTGGCCGAAATGGTGGCAGGGCTGTACGACGCCTCGCTGGACCAATACCAGCCGCAGGATTGGCAACAGGCCTTCGACTGCTTCCGGCGCGAAATCGACCGCATGAATTCGGAATTCCAGAACAATTCCCTCCCCTTCCAACACCTCTTCGGCTGGCGAGAGCCGGATTCCCGATATATCGACTGGCGTTACCGCGGATTTCCTCCGGAGGTCCTCGAAAATCTTTGGGGATACAGATACTTCCAGCTCCACGGACTACCGTTGGCTAGGTCCATTTCTGGAGCCGCCAATCTCGCCCCAGGGGCCACGTCTGGTGCTGTAGTAGAGGTTGTGGCTACCGCCGCGTCAGTAGATAAAACGGAAACCAAGACAGCCGTCAACTACAGTCTCGATGCAATGCAGTCGCTCCCAAAGCCTGCTACGCCGCCTCCTCCGCCACCACCTACGGCGGATCTCAGCAAGGTCACAGCCCGGAAGAACCTCAGCGAGACAGCCTTCTTCCTCCCACACCTGCTCTCCGACCAGAATGGTGTCGTGAGGATGGAATTCACGATGCCAGAGACCCTCACCGAATGGAAATTTCTCGGCTTCGCTCATGACAATGAACTGCGCAGCGGCTTTCTCACAGACAGGGCCGTCACAGCCAAGGACCTGATGGTGGAGCCCAACCCACCGCGCTTCCTGCGCGAAGGGGATTTGGTGGAGTTCGCTGTCAAGGTCAGCAATCAATCGAAGGAAAAGCAGTCTGGCCGGGTGAAGCTCAGTTTCTCGGACGCACGCACTGGAGAGTCGCGCGATACCCTTCTGGGCAATCTCCAGGACGCGGAGAAAGCCTTCGAGATCCCGGCCAAAGAATCCCGCAGCTACTTCTGGCGCATCGCAATTCCCGATGGATGCGAGTTCCTGGCTTACAAAGCCGTCGGTGCCACCGCAGCGTTGAGTGATGGAGAGGAGGGCTTCCTGCCCGTCCTGAGCCGCCGAATCCTGGTCACGGAGTCCCTGCCACTACCCATTCGTGGCAAGCAGGAGAAGACTTTCGACTTCGCCAAGCTCCTCGCGTCGGGCGACTCCTCCACCCTGCGCCACGAGAACCTCACGGTACAGATGGTGTCCCAGCCCGCCTGGTACGCAGTCATGGCGCTGCCTTACCTGATGGAATTCCCCTACGAGTGCAGCGAGCAGACCTTCAACCGCCTCTACGCCAACGTCCTCGCCCGCCACATCGCCAACAGCGACCCCAAGATCCGCCGCGTCTTCGACCAATGGAAGGGCAAATCTTCCCTCGATAGTCCCTTGGAGAAGAATCAGGACCTCAAGATGGTGACGCTGGAAGAAACTCCCTGGGTCCGTCAGGCCCAGTCGGAAAGCCAGGCTCGGCGTAATGTAGGGGTCCTCTTCGATTCCAACCGCCTCGATGAGGAGACGGGTCGCACCCTCCGCAAACTCACCGAAATGCAGCTAAATGACGGTCGTTGGCCCTGGTTCCCCGGCGGCCCACCGTCCGACTACATCACCCTCTACGTGGTCACGGGCTTTGGCCGCCTTCGGCATTTGGGGGCAGACATAGACGTGTCGCCTGCGAAGAAGGCCCTACAAGCTCTGGATGCCTGGATGGACGAACACTATCGGCACATCCTTAACAAAGAACTATATGTTCCCGGTTCTACAGATGCGCTGTACCTGTACGGACGGAGCTTCTTCCTGAAAGATCAGGCGATCGCAGCCCAGCACAGGGAGGCTGTGGAGTTCTTCCTCCGCCAGTCCCGCAAATTCTGGCTCAAGGTGGATAACCGCCAGTCACAGGCCCATCTGGCCCTTTCGCTGGGGCGCTTCAACGCGTTCAACAGGGTTGATGACGCCACGCCGAAGAACATCATGCGGAGCATCAAGGAACGCAGCGTAAGCAGCGAGGAGCTGGGCATGTTCTGGCGCGAGCTGGAATTGTCGTGGTGGTGGTTCCGGGCCCCCATCGAAACCCAGGCGGTGATGGTCGAAGCCTTCGACGAGGTAATGGAAGACAAAAAGGCGGTAGATGATTGCCAGGTCTGGCTGTTGAAGCAGAAACAGACCCAAGACTGGAAGACCACGAAGGCAACGGCCGATGCCATCTATGCCCTCCTGCTGAAAGGCTCCAACAAGCTTTCCAGTGACGCCCTCGTCGAGGTGTCCCTCGGCGGGCAGCCCATCAAGCCCGAGAATGTGGAGGCTGGAACGGGCTTCTACGAGAAACGTTTCGTGAAGGGTGAGATCAAGCCGGAGATGGGCCACGTCACGCTGAAGAAGGTGGACGATGGTGTGAGTTGGGGCAGCATGCACTGGCAGTATCTGGAAGACATGACGAAGGTGACGCCCTATGAGGGCACCCCGCTGAAGCTCAAGAAATCGATCTTCCTTAAGGACACCACGGCCAAAGGACAGATCCTGAAACCTGCAACAGGATCGGTTTCGGTGGGCGACGAGTTGGTGGTCCGTGTGGAACTGCGGGTGGATCGCGACATGGAATACGTCCACCTTAAGGACCAGCGCGGTAGCGGAACCGAGCCTGTGAACGTGTTAAGCCGCTACAAGTATCAGGACGGCCTTGCCTACTACGAGAGCACTCGGGACACGGCCAGCCATTTCTTCATCGATTACCTTCCCAAGGGCGTCTATGTGTTCGAGTATTCCGTTCGCGTCCAACTCAAGGGCCGATACCAGACCGGCATCGCCAGCATTCAGTCCATGTATGCCCCTGAATTCAACAGCCACTCGGAAAGCCTCGAACTGGAGGTGAAGTAGAAGAATTACATCCAGCAGTTCTCGACTGCGACTAACCAAGGCCTTATGCCCAGCAAGAATGCAGGACTGTCGTTGTCTAAGCGAAATAGGAATTTACCGTACCCAAGCCTGCTGGGATTCCCTTGTCCCAGATTTCGCGCCTATTCGCAGGCCACGTAGTTGCCAAAAAGTTCCAGGCCATAGTCGAGATCGGTCTTGTGAACAGCCGCCTGAAGGACTACTACGACGTCTGGATGATCCTGAACCGGTTTGAGACTCCACAGGACCACCTTTGGGAGGCCATCCGCACCACCTTCCAGCGGGGACAGACACGACTCTCTACCAGGATCCCCGAAGGTCTTTCCGGTGCATTTGCAGTGGATCACCAGAAGCAGATTTAATGGAAAACCTTTGGGAGCAGGATCTCTCTCGATCAGATCTGGCTGAATCAGGATTTCTCTCCACAGTTCCTGAAACAGATTCAGACCTGGGCCATCGAGGTCCATGACCTGCTTCGGTGACTAGCTAGCCAGAAGCTTCTCGAAATGGTCCAAGAAGGCAGAATGCTGGGATTCGGTCCTGGCAGGCACTTCTTCAGATCCGATGTTCGGTTTTCAGAGGTCACTAATGGCGCGGTAGCCTGTTGGGCAGGAGGCTCGCATGCCTGGTTCAGTATGTGAAGCGCGCCGGCATAGGGGGGACATCATGACCCCGACGACTCGGAGTGCGGTCATGAGTCGGATCCGCGGCAAGGACACGCTCCCCGAACGGATGGTGGGCAAGGCGTTTGCCAGCCTCAACCTTATCTGGGAGGGTCATGCACGGGATCTTCCTGGCCGCCCGGATTTTGTCTTCCGGAAGGAGCAGGTGGTCGTCTTCGTGGATGGTGATTTCTGGCATGGATGGCGTTTCCCCCAGTGGAAGGACAAGCTCTCTGTGGAATGGGAGGAGAAGATCTCCAGGAACAGGGCCCGTGACCAGCGGAACCACCAAAGGCTACGCCGCATGGGGTGGCAAGTACTGCGGCTCTGGGAGCACCAGATTCATGGGAACCTGGATAAGGCAGTCCAAAGGGTCCTCGTAGCCCTGGGCATTACACCTTGAATGGAGCGTTGGATTTGAGCATCAAGACAGTGGACTTATTCTGCGGAGCTGGTGGCAGCAGTTGGGGAGCCGTGAAAGCGGGCGCAGACGTCGTCATGGGGGTGGACGGCTGGGATCGTGCCATCGAAACGTATTCCCTTAATCACAAGGGACGGGGGCAGCTCCAGATGATGACCCCTCGTACCAGACCGGCTGATCTAGGATTGAAGCACAAAAGGATCGATCTGCTCCTGGCATCACCGGAATGCACTAACCACACCTGCGCAAAGGGGGCCAAAGAGCGCAGCGAGGACAGTAAATTGACCGCCAACTATGTATTAAATTTTGCAAAGGATCTCGAACCACAGTGGATTGTCATCGAGAACGTGGTTCATATGAAGCAGTGGCATGGCTTCAACCCCCTTATTGAAAAATTAAACAGGCTAGGGTACGGATGCTGTGTCCAGACATTAGATGCGTCTGATTTCGGAGTTCCGCAGACTCGACGCCGGATTTTTATCATGGCCTCCAAGAACACGGATCCTGATCCGATAAATATTCCTGAAATTCCAGTCGCTTCTGCAATGGATATTCTCGACTACGATTTTGAAAGAAACACTGATTTGCACGTTAGCAGAGAGTTTTTCCCTGGTCGCGCCGAACCAACCATCCAACGCTTCTACCGAGCCATTGAGACCATCGGGAAATTCAATCCATTTTTGATTGTCTACTACGGATCTGACGCCGCTGGGGGGTGGCAGGCCCTCGACCGCCCTCTAAGAACAATCACTACACTCGACCGATTCGGGCTTGTTACTTGGCGCCGTAAAGTCCCATTTTTCAGGATGCTCCAGCCATCTGAACTACGGCGTGCGATGGGGTTCATTGACTCAGACAATTATGTCTTTACTGGAAACCGACGTGAGCAGATCAAGCAACTCGGTAACGGAGTATGCCCCCCTGTAATGGAAGCAATTGTTCGCCACCTGACACAGAGCTTCTAACGCGGGTCTTCTATAGCCTGCCCAACGATATCTTAAATAATCTTAAGTGCCTGTTGGGTCCACCTAGTTGGGCCAGGATTTTCAACTAGTTACTACCGTGCTTAGAAAACCCCGCCATCCAAGACTCCACAAGAGTAGGAGAGCTATAACCAGTGCACCGCAGGAGCCGAACGATGTCGCTCGCAGTCACCAAGATAACTGGATGTCCATCATCAATGACCTCTGCATAAGCTTGCTTATCAACATACGAGGTTGTGACTAGCACTCCAAATTCGCGATTCTTGATCCGACTAATCAGCCGTGAAACCTCCCGAACTCCCACTGAATTCGTTGGTGAATAACATTTTGCTTCGAGCGCGAACACCACATTAATAGAGGCAGGTCCTTGGCCAAGCCTCAACGTACCGATGCCATCACGCCCACCATCTCTCCATGGTCTTGTTATTTCGATGCGCGACACCTCGGGAAGTAGCAACCGTGTGATCGCTCCTGCACACACTTCAAACCCCGTAGGATCCTCTCTGTAGCGATTCCGAATAACCTCAATAAGACTTCTATCTTCCTCTGAAGAAGGAAGCTGCTCAGCCTTGCTTCGTATCAGCAGGGTTCTTGGGGCTAGCAACGCATTGACTGAACCTGTCATTACCCAGGATTGCCATGATTTCGGCTCCCCGCATGAGGTTGCCACACCAGAACCTATCGAATTCACCCACTCCCTAGAAATTATGGCTTCATCGAGAATTGTAAAAATTGCCCGATAGTTTTGAAATCGCTGCACCCCTGTTGTCTTCCATATTGCAATCAGGTCTTCTGAAGCAGGGAGCGTTGGATGCCCAGGGACCGCCAACCCACGGAATCGGAAAGACCGCCCGCTCCCTTCTGTCGTAAAAATCAGCACCGGAGGAACCTTGTCTCGTTGACCACAGTGGATGAGATCAAAGATGACCTTCAGTAATCTATTGCCAAAACGCGGAGTTTCATGAAGCAAGCGTCCAGGCTCTCGGTTATCTCCGTAGTATGTGAACCTACCAGTCGTTTCATCAAGTTCATCTGGCCAGTCAGGCTCCGATAAATTCGATGTAAGAACAAGCAAGGTCGGGGATTCCTTTGAGCCTCTGTATCTGAAGCCACCCTGACGACTAACGCCAACCAACTTAACTAGAGGATCAGCGATTCCTCCCTTGTCGGTTTTATAGCCTGAATAGACCGCGTCAACAATGAGATCGACGGTAGAAAGGTCAGTACCTGAATACTCGCTCACGCTTGGTCCCCCTACCAATAGGCTGTTATCTCTGTTTGGAAAAAAATCCATGTAATTTGGAGAGACTGACAATAAGTCTAACATAGTAGTCTCCAATTTTTTTCTTCAACCATTGGTCTTCCATGGATAATTGAGCAATAACTGACAAGACGGAAGGTGTGGAAATGGTTCGAGTCGGCAGATCACAGAGGCGACCTGATTTGCCCCAAGGTCTTCCCTGGAGCGAGGAGCAGGCCGAGGTTATCGCTGCCGACCCGAACGATAGGATTCTGGTGGATGCTGGCCCGGGTGCGGGCAAGACTGCAGTAGCTTGTGCCCGGATTGCATGGCTGATCGATCAAGCGGGACTAGTACCGAGCGATATCTGGCTTGTGAGCTTCACCAGAACTGCCGTCCATGAACTGCGCTCTCGTGTAGGGACGTACCTCTCCGACCCTTCTCAGGCGGCAGGTATCCGCATTGCGACCATTGATTCCCATGCTTGGTCCATCCAATCCGGATTCAACCGGGATGTGTCCCTGACAGGAACCTACGACGACAACATCAGGAATGTAATCAATCTCATTCAGACAAATGAGGGGGTCTTCCAGTATGTCGGGAACGTGCGGCACTTGTTCATCGATGAGGCCCAGGATGTAGTCGGCCCCCGTGTTGAATTGCTGCTTGAATTGATTAACGCTCTTCCACCCGAATCAGGCGTGACCGTGTTCTGCGACGAGGCTCAGGCCATCTATGGATTCTCTGAGGAGGAATCAACGGGGGACCTCGGAGGAACTCTGCCTGAGAAAATCCGGGAGTTCATGGGAGGCGACTTCAGGGAGCTTGAACTCACAGAGATTCACCGGACCGATGATGAAACTCTGGTGGAACTATTCTCTGATGGTCGTTCCCTTCTGAAAGACGATGACCTGGACGGTGCGGAGATGTACTCCCAGGTCAGGCGCCTTGTCGAAGGCACCAATCATGGGGACCTTGGGAGCCATCGTGATGACCTTAAGAATCTTCCAGAGGATCTTGATGACAGCTTCCTTCTCTTCCGGAAACGAGGTGATGCACTTACAGCATCCGGCTACCTTGGTAATCGTCCACACCGTATCCGAATGTCAGGCCTCCCCAACACAATACAGGATTGGATTGGGTTGATGTTCTGGGACTGGACTGAACCAGTCATGCAGAAGGCTGCGTTCGAGACGAGGTGGAGGTCGCGACTTTCGGATCGGTCCGAGTTTTCTATGGCAAGATCCTGGGATCTCCTAGTTCGCGTTGTTGGGAAGACTGAGACGCGGATCGACGTTCACAATCTTGCCCGTCGTCTTGGAAGCGGTTCCCCGCCAATTGATTTTTGCCGCCAAGATTTTGGATGCGGAGGCCCCCTGATTGGCACCATCCACGGGGCCAAAGGACGCGAGGCTGACCATGTTCGCCTTTACCTCCCCCCGGTTCGAGATGACGACCAGGATTCCGATTCTCTGGCAGAGGAGGCACGCGTCATTTTCGTTGGCGCATCCCGTGCACGGGAGGGACTTCAGGTCGGTCGCTCTTCTTCCAGAGTCCATGCAAGATGCCTGGAAGGGAGTGGCCGCGCTTTCACCGCCTACTATTACATGAGGGGGGCAGTAGCTGCGGTCGAGATCGGTCGTAACGGCGACATAGGCGCTGAAGGCCTAGTAGGAAGAGCATTGTTCTCTTCCCCCGAAGAGGCGCAAGAGAGCCAGTCGCGAATTGCAAACCTGGAAGGATCGATTCATGGCGCTGGTGGGATGAGTGAGCACCTTGAAACAGGATGGAGATACAGCATCCAGAGCGAATGCTGGCCTGAAGAGACTCTGTGCTACCTGAATAACAGGGTCGACCATGATCTATTCGATATCGCCAGAATCATCGATGGCGTACTTCATAGACACTGTTTGAGGCCACCAAGCAAACTTCTACACCTCAGGACCTTTGGAGCCAGAACCCTTGTCGTCAGGCCGGATGATCCTGACAGGGAGTTGTTGCACTCTCCCTGGAGAGATTCCGGTTTCATGCTGGCACCCTTGGTCCTGGGTTATGGCATGTCCTACTTTCGACGCTGATTGGAGATGGAAATGACATTACCGGTTGATGTACGGGCGGCAATCGTCGGAAGGCTCGAGCAGGACCTGGTTGGCCCAGTGACAATCGACGAGGTGCTGGAAGGAGACAAGATCAGGCCTTCGGATGTCTATCTCACGGGGATCCTCTGGCCACTCGGTGAGCGAATGGGAGCCGAAGATGATGACGGTTCCGAAGGCGATGACGAGAACGATGAGAGCCCCTCGACTGCCACGGTCGTTGGTCAGCAGAGACCTTGCACCATGGGTGTATCACTGGCAACCGAATCCGACCATGCAGAACACAAGGTGGGTGTCACAATTCGGTTTGCCACCTATACACACTCCTCGGCGACGCGCCCAGACGGTTCCTTACTCAATCGCTGGTCCAGAACCCAGCATGAGTTTCCTTTGACCGGCATTTCACTGCCTGATGCAGGAAAATTCCCGAAGCTTCTAGCCATAGATGGTCTTGATGCGACGATTGAGGTCCACGTAAGGTCCATTCCGGCACAAGGAAGTCTGCTTTCCACGATCACACTGATCAATCGAAGCCAGGTGGAGGAGCCAGACAGGGATGTCCTGGAAGGACTCACCCTGTTCCAGACAGAGATCGTGGTTTCTCCAGAAGAGGGAACCAGAATCGTTCCCAGGCCACCCCTTCCCACCGCCCTGGACGAGGATGAGCGAACGGGGAGGTTGCTCTATCGGGACTGCCATGAATTCGCGGCCGGCCACCAGTGTTCGGTTGACTGGAATGCCGAAGGGAATACCGCCAGCGTGGTCAGGTCCACCTGGGTTCCACGCGTTTTGGTCCCAGCCTACCGGGAAGATGGTGATGAAGTTTTTTCTGCCTTGATCAAGGCCGGGATGCTTTCGGCTGAAAACCTGGCACAGGCGGAAGACAAAGCCCTCTGTGACAATTTAGAGAAAATCCCCGAGGCATACGGTCAGTGGATCACCGACCGCCTGAAGGATTGCGGGAAGCTCCCTGGAGATCTCCAGGAAACCGCAAAGGGACATTTAAAGGCCTGTCAGGCGGTATGTGACCGGATGAGGTCCGGGGTCACAGCGATCAGAACGGATAAGCGCCTCAGGGAATCCTTCCGATTCTCCAACGCTGCGATGGCAATGCAACATGCGTGGAAGCGCGGATCCGACGGAAATCCGCTCCCACCCCTTCGATGGCGTCCGTTCCAGCTAGGGTTCATCCTTCTCGCCGCAGAATCCACTTGCAACCCAGCAGCTAAAGACAGGGACGTCTTAGACCTCCTCTGGTTCCCCACGGGCGGTGGCAAGACGGAAGCCTACCTCGCGATCATTGGCATGCTCGCCTGGTACAGGCGCCTTGGCATCACCAATCCGGATGATGGCGCCGGGAATGCCGCCGTGATGCGGTATACCCTCCGATTGCTGACGGCGCAACAGTTCGAGAGAGCCTCCTCCCTCATCCTGGCCTGTGAACTCATCCGGAAGGGCTTGGCTTCTCCGAGGATGGGGATGCACCCCATCGGTGGAAGCCCCTTCTCGATTGGCCTCTGGGTGGGCAGGGAGGCAACCCCGAATAGATTTGCCATGGCCCTTCAGTCCAGGGGGCAGCGTGACGTGTCATCAGCCGAGCAGATAGACCAGTGTCCGGGCTGTGGCGGTCCCGTTCGCTGGAATTACGATGAGCAGGCAGAAAGGGTGAGCCCCTATTGCGAGAATGGCTCCTGCGTGCTGGGTCCAGCCTTCGGTCTATGGCCAGTCTATACCGTTGACCAGGACATCTATCGCGAAAGGCCGACCCTGATCATTGGCACCGTGGACAAGTTCGCACAGCTTCCCTTCAAGGTCGAGGTGGCCACCCTTTTCGGATTCGGGACCCAAGGCAGCACCGACCTGATCATCCAGGACGAATTGCATCTCATCTCCGGGCCATTGGGTACCCTTACAGGGATTTACGAAACCGCTTTCGATTGGCTGCTCAGGAAGGGGAACAGTCGCCCGAAGGTGATCGGCTCTACCGCCACAATCCGCCGAGCCGAAAGCCAGATCCGGTCGTTGTTCGACAGGAGAAGCTGCCAGTTCCCTCCGCCAGGGCTCTCCTACGACAACTCTGGGTTTGCGGTCGTAGACCATGACAAACCCTGGAGGATGTACGTCGGAGTCACGACTGCCGGGCGGTCTGCCAAATTCACGCTCCAGGGCGTGGCAGGATCACTTCTTCAATCGGGGGGCCCCGCACCAAAATTCAGGCCAGAAGAACGTGACGGCTACGCGACCCTGCTTTGCTACTTCAACTCCTTGCGTGAACTGGGCGGAGCGATCATCCAGATGGTTGATGACGTTCCGGACGCTATCTCGCTCTACTCAGGCCGCAGGAAGGAATCCGGCAGGCCCATCTCCCTTCCCAGGGAGCTGACATCCCGGGTTTCACAGAAGGAGATCATCGAGATACTTTCTGAGCTTAAGCGTGGTGCCGGGGAACCCGACTGTGTCGATGTCGTCCTGGCGACAAACATGGTGAGCGTCGGCGTGGATGTCCCCCGTCTGGGCATGATGATTGTCAACGGTCAGCCCAAGACACGCTCCGAGTACATCCAGTCTACAAGTCGAGTCGGACGTTCCGCCTTTCCAGGCCTTGTTGTCAGCGTGCTGAATGCAGCCAAGGCCAGGGACCGGTCGCACTACGAGACCTATCCATCCTGGCATTCCAAAATTTACCGGGATGTAGAAGCCACGAGCGTCACTCCGTTCGCATCAAGGTCCCGCGACAGGGCTCTTCGTGCCGTCCTGGTCGCGATGATTCGCCATGGGTCCCCCCTCATGTCAGCCAAACCGGATCTGAAACTGGCTCCTGCGGTCTTTCTCTCGGATGTCGTGGCGGAGGTTGAGCGAAGAATTTTGGCCATCGACCCACGGGAGCTCAGTGAATCGAAGATTGAAATCGACGAAGGCCTTGACGATTGGGATGTAAGGTCGCCGACAACCTACCTGAACCGCCGCAAGCCGAACCAGTCTCTTCTTCAGTACGCCGAGGACCACGCCAGTCGCGTGGCGACCGGGAGACTACCCGGGGCCGCATGGCCGACCATGAACACCATGCGCAGTGTCGAGCCCTCATCGCGTTTCCGCCTCACTGAATTCCTCAGCTCGACCAGTACTAGGCCCCCGTCAGACGCGCCCCCTACTGCTGAAGGTACTGCGCAAGCAGATGGAAACCGACCACAGCCCCGGTGGAGGAATCGTAATGCCTGAAAACCTGATTGGTGAAATCCGCCGAAGCGCAGTGGTGATGACATTCGCCCCGGGTTCGATCATGGACATGCGGGCTGATGGGGGTCCCGTCTCAGCCGTCAGCTCAGGGCTTGAGGAGTGGGACCGGAGCGCACCATTGACCGGGAATCTTCGTCACCAGAAGTTCATCGAACGAAGGCTCTGCAAGAAGCTGAACAAGAAATTCTTCAGGCTGCCTCCAGTGCTGGAGGAGGACGCCAAGATCCCTGGCACCAATACACCCGACCATGCTGCCCTTGTCGCAAGACGCTTCCCCGAATGGCTTCAGTGTCCGGAATGTGAACTCATCCGCCCCGCAAGGCGGTGGGCAAGCGAGCCCGGTCGAGCATACAGATTCTGCCCTTCATGCACCCAGCGCCAGCCCGGCGGCAAGAAGGTCTTTGCAGTCCCAGTGCGTTTCGCTACCGCCTGCCTTTCGGGGCATCTCGATGAATTCCCATGGAACTTCTGGGTCAGGCACAAGAAGGGGTGCCAGAACAAGGATGAGCTGAAGCTGACCTCTGAGGGCCCTGGCCTTGCAGGACTGATTGTTCGATGCCTGAAATGCTCAGAGCGCCGTTCCTTAGACGGTGCATTCAGGAAATCGGCGCTTGCCGGCCTGAAATGCCGAGGTTCACGACCCTGGCTCCGGTCGAATGATCCCGAATGCAAGTGCACGGGTGATGACGGAAACTACCGCGTGGTTCAGCGCGGCGCCTCCAATCTCTACTACCCTGTTCTCGAATCGGCACTCGACATCCCCCCATGGACACGTCGCCTGGAGCGAATTCTGGGCGACTGGTGGGACGTACTGCTCGACATCCCCGACCTCGACGACAGGATCAAATACATCGAGATGTCCGCCTCCCTCAAGCTTGTCCTTCAGCGTGAGGGGATCACGGCCAAGGATTTGGCCACGCATTTCGGCCAGATGCTGGTGAACCTAGAGCAGATGGACCCAGATGAGATCCGTCTGGACGAATACAAGGTGTTTGCCTCCGGGATGGCAGAGCGCGAAGATGAATTCGAGGCCTATCCCGAGGCCGTTCCAACGGCCCTTTCTTCCGTTCTCTCACGAGTGGTGCGTGTAGCCAGGCTGCGCGAAGTGCGAGTGGTGAAGGGCTTCACGAGGATCAATCCCCCATTCGACCCCGAGGGGACTGACGTCGCCCCGATCTCTTCAGGGGAGCTTGACTGGCTGCCAGCCATAGAGGTGCGCGGCGAGGGGATATTCATCCAGTTCGATCCAGAAAAGCTGGCCACCTGGGAATCCCAACCTGACGTCCTAGAGCGATGCAAGGCAGCAGAGGAAAGCTGGTCCGCCGAGTGGGCCATGAGAAACAAGGACAATCCGACCCCCAAGCCGAAACCGTTTCCAGCGTCTCCTCGGCTCCTTCTAATTCACACATTCGCCCACGGCCTGATCGGCCAACTCACACTGGAATGTGGCTACTCCTCCGCATCCCTGAGGGAGCGCCTCTATGTTTCCGAAGGTGACGCCGGAATGGCGGGGCTGCTGATCTATACCGCTACCCCGGATTCCGACGGGACCCTTGGTGGCCTGCAACGACGGGCCATGCCGGACCTTCTCGGCCCGACAGTGCTCGGGGCCCTGCGCTCGGCTCAGTGGTGCTCCTCAGACCCCCTCTGCATCAATGGCGAAATGACCGCTCCGGAGTCCCACTCCATCGCGTCCTGCCATTCCTGCACGATGGTTCCGGAAACATCCTGTGAGCTGCATAACCGGTTCCTCGACCGGGCACTCATCGTCGGGCTGGATACCAACCCAGGGATCGGGTTCTTCCGTTCCCTTCTTTCCGGAGAGTAGGCCGTATGGCGATCATGTGGCCAAGAGAGCTTCCCGCCTGGATCACTACCGACTCCAGACGTGCTGCCGAAATCTCAGTATTCCGCCAATTGGAGAAATTGCTGGAGGACGACTGGGCCGTTTTCTACTCCCGCCCATGGTGGGGGATAAACCAGCGGGGGGGGGAGGTGGATGGCGAGGCTGACTTCATCCTTGTCCATCCGACTCGTGGCCTCCTGTTTCTGGAGGTGAAGGGGGGTGGGATCTCCTACGATCCTGCCACCAGTCAATGGAAGACCAGGGACCGTGATGGCATTACCCACAATATCAAGGACCCCATCAACCAGGCCATGACCTGCAAGCACAAATACCTCCAAAGACTCAAGGCCGTGGCTGGCTGGCCCAGGGGGTACATCAGATTCCGGCATGGGGCTGTCTTTCCTGACTCAAGCCCTCCGCCAGCAATGGACCCCTCACTCGGGGGTCACGAAAAGCGGCTCTTCTGCCATGCGGAGGAATTCGACAATGCCTTCGATCATTGGATCCTCGAGCGCCTCTCCCCGCATTCGGATGATCCTGGCAAGGCTGAGGTAGGTCCTGGAAAGGATGGCATCCACGCGGTTCATGAACTGCTTGCGAAGCCCGTTTCATTGCGCGTCCCCATGATCCGGGACGTCCAGGGGGAAACCAACACCATGGAGTCTCTCCTCACCGGGGCCCAGCTTGCCTCGCTCGCTGAAATAGAGTCCACGGACAGGGCGTTCGTGGAGGGGGGCGCCGGTACCGGGAAGACTGTGCTTGCCATGGAGATCGCCGCGAGAGAAGCCGGCAAGGGACATGCCGCCCTCTTCTGCTGCCGGAGCGGTCCGCTTGCAAAACGGGTAGCCACCAGGATGACGGCCTTCCCCAGCGTCAGGGTTATGACCTTCGACGAGCTGAGGGCCACTCCTGATTCAGCAAATGCCCATCGGATGAATCCCCGGGATGCCGGGCCGTGGGATGCCATCGTCATCGACGAGGCGCAGGACTTCGATATGGAATGGTGGGATCTCATCGAACGCCTGCTTGATCGGCCGGGAACTAGGCTCCGCGCTTTCGCGGATTCGAACCAAGCCATCTACCGCTTGCGGGACGATCTTGAGACCCGACTGAGGGCCAAATCATTCCCCCTCCGGTTGAATCTCAGGAACACCAGGAAGATCGCCAGAGTCACGGACGCCCTCTACAAGGGCCCCCTGATCACTGCCTGCGGCCCAGAGGGTGTCGATCCAACGGTGGAGATCTGTGATCTAGAATCAGCCAAACGGCTCGCTGCGGAAACAGTCCTCCGTCTCCTTCGCGATGAGAATATTCCTTCATCGATGGTGGCCATTCTTGTCCCGGATTCAGCCACTGGTGATGCACTGAGGCGATCCCTTTCCAGGCAAGGGATTGGCACCATGGATGCGGACAGTGGCACCTCCGTCGGGGTCACGGTAGACACCGTCGAACGGTTCAAAGGCCTGGAATCAGCCGTTGTTCTCCTGATCAGTGATCGCGATTTATGCAGAAACCACGAGCTTTCCTATGTGGGGGTTTCACGTTCGCGAAACCGCCTGTATGTCTTCGGCCCCTTGTCTGGTTCCCTATTGAACGGAGCACTGTCACCCAGCACTTGAGACATCTAGCAGCAGGCAGGTCTTTGTTTGTACCGATGGTTGTTTGATTATTCCGGCCAGATTACAACAGAAACACGACTCAGCTTTCGTCACACTCTCTCAGTTGTGTTTCATTTGTATCGGCCTCGAGAAGGATCAAGCGCTCAGCGCATTCCCGAATGCTCCTGTCCTTGCAGCATCTGCCGTCGACAGGCCATCCATGGGATCGATGGAACCCGGGCGAGTGCCCCTCAGATCACGTAGTCTGACGAGGGGATTGGAAAGAAAGGTGTCCTGATCCTTGCGATGCCTGCTTGGTTACAGATCACCCCAAAGCTCCTCATTCTCCGCGAAGTAGGGACACGGGGACCAAGCCTGGTCATCGAGGGCTAGTGCCTGCCGGATGCCGTGGTCGGCATAGGCCATTAAGTAGACAGGTCCCCCTTCCATCAACACCCTTTTTACAACAACCCTGCGTGATCGTTCACCGGAGGGGCTCATGATGAAATTCCCTGGCCGGGAGGATGGACGGATCAGTTCAGGCAAGGTCTCACCAAGAAAGTAGTAGGTGCCTTTCAGGATGTAGGCGGCAGGAAGCCAGATGAATCCCTCGACCCCACGCTTGAGATGCACAACGACCCTTCGAGGGCGCGTCTTCATGTGGGCGGAATCGCGTGGGTTCAGGTGCTTTTTCCAGCCAGGTTGAAGCTGAGGGTAGTTGTTCGAGTTGTTTGGCGAATTGGGCTGCACCGCCTCCAAGGGAACCCCGTGCTTCTCACAGAGGATCTCTAAGGGGGTCTTCCCTTTGTTCAAGGGTCCGACGGATTTCGTTGCGCTAGAAACCGGTTCGACCGGGAGGGGGGCGTCAGAGCGAGCCCCGGTTCCCCTTGAGGAGGGCGCTTGCGGTCCTCGCAGCAGCCTCCGGAGTTGCACAACCTCCTTGTTGGACAAAAGGGACTTCACGCTTTTTCGAATTCCAAATTCCTGCCACAAGCAACTCACGATTCGTCGAGGCGAAACATTGAGTTCTTGGGCGAGGATACCGACGCGATAGGGTTCCATTAGCTCATTTTCTGAGTTCTAACGATTTAAGCAAACTACAAACCTCCTGTTTGCACTTGCCGTTAGGGGCTTACTTCTTCCGGATTCTGCGAGCGATTTCCGAACCTGGTACTGAGGCCAGGAACGCTGCGGCGTTCTCTCCCCTAGGACAAAGCAAGGACGCGTCCCGCGTCCCCGCGCTAAGCGATTACCGGTCGGAAGGAGGCCGAACCTCCCGTGGAAGATAGCAATAGGCCGGTGAGCTGAAGGAATCAGTCGGCCTTGTAGACCAAGCTCCGCTCTCGGTTCAGAGGAACCGACGGGCTTCGTGCGGTCTGCCATTCCCTCCCTTCCACAGGATCTCCTATGACCCCATTCCCCAAGACTTTCGCCACGCACGCAGGCATCTCGCGCCTCTGCACGGTGTTCCGCGCCCGGCTCATGCCCTATTACGAGGAGGGCATCGCACGTCATTTCGTTCACCGCCCCTGCCAGCAGGTGGTATTCGATCCGCAAGGGCGCTTGGCTCCCGATGTGGATGTCCATCTGGCAGTGGTGTTCGGCCTGGAGCGGCTGTCTCCCCTGCGAGACGACATGGAGGAGGACCTTCGCAGGCTCAATGAGCTTCCTTTCGAGAGTCTCCTCCTCGACATGCCCCTAGGGAATCTGCGCGACCCGATGCGCCCTCGATTCATGGCGGAAAGCTCCGACCGATTCCTCGGCCTGTCCGATGCTGGGGTTCCGATCATCCTCGCTTCGGTATCCCATCGTCGGCGCATTGGATCCTCTCTGGTCATCCGGCATTACCCGGTGGCCGTCTTCGATGCCGAGGGTGCGTTGGAGTGGGTCCATCCTGCGGGCCACGCCTATGGCTTGATCCGGCCAGAATTCCCACCTCATCAAGGAATCCGACGCCTGGGGCGTCGACAGCGCCACGGACTCGATCCATACGGCCTGAAGGGGCTGGACGAGGAAACGGGCCTGCCCCGCTGGTACCGCTTCGCTCGGGATCAATTGATCGAGAAGGACGGGATTGCAGCGCCGACTCTTGAGGAGGTCATCGGCTTCGACACCGCCTGGCGACTCCTTCATTCACTGGCGAGCGATGCCGACCAGGCGATGCGGGAGGCCGCCACCAGCTACCTGCATGGCTTCGAGTCCTACTTCGGCTGCGGGGGGTTGTACCCGAAACCTGGCGTACTGGATTTCCCATGAGCGGCCACTTCATTACGAATGGCCGGAGCCCGCCCGGGAGGACAGCCCATGCAGCGTCACTGCTTCCTTCCCTCAACTACCCATAGAACCAACCACCGCCGACGTTTGGCCCCTCCCCATCCACCTGAACCTTCTTTGTTCATCTACGAGGTATCACGTGCACAACCTTGACTCCATCCGCACCCCGTTCGTCCTCTCCTCTCTCGCGCAGCGCATCGTTCCCCTGGGGAGCGAATCCAGCCCTTTCACGCCGCTCGTTCCTTCGTCGCTGCTGGAGACGATGCCTGTTCCTATCGCTTTCGATGGCGATGTCGCATTGGTCCAGGGTGAGCCGCCATGCGCAGCCCCTGGCCTGCGCTTGGTTCGGCTGCGCTACGGCCATCAGCCTGCCCTCGATTCTGGTCCCGCAATGATACGTAAGGTGCCTGCCCACCTCGATGTGACAGGCATCAAGGTGGATGGCCCCTATGCACTGCACACCGAGTTTTCGGGTAAACCCCGATCATTCGATTCCCCGTTGCTGGATGGCCTGAATACCCTCAAAGCAAGCCATCGACGAGGCGTGCCCGAGCTTTGGACATCGCAACTTTGGAGCGAGGAGCTTACCGAGTTCATCATCCGTCTTGTTGGCACGTCCGCCCCACCTGAGGTCATCGAGATCCATCCGCCCTTCTCCTGCACTGCATCGACCATCGATGAGTTTCTGGAGAACTACGGAGTCTTCGAGGCCATCCTGCGGGACCGTTACTCTGACTGCGAATTCGTGCTGGAGAACCGAAGCGGCTCAAAACATCCCTCCCCGTTTTTGATCTCCGGCGTCGACTCCATCGTCGCGCTGGGCCAAGCCCTGGCTTCGCGCAGCCTGCACCTTCGGATCGCCGTCGATGTTCCCCAGGTGTTCACTGCCCACTGGGGCTCCATGCAGCAGGTCGGAATGGAGGGTCTCGACCTGATCCAGCGGCTTCACCCGATCCACACGCAGATCCACACCCTCCACTTGTGGGGGCGGGGCCCCAACGGAGGTTCACACTGTGGTGACCTGGATCGGCTCTTCGTGCCCGGAAGTGGCGCGAAGGAGGCCTGCCTGAGCGAGCTTCGCCAGATGCTCGACGATGGTGAGCCGGATCGTCATCTCGTGCTGGAAGTTTCCAGGCAGGGCGACATGGAGGCCATCCTGGCGGACCTCAGGGACGCGGGTTTCCAGGTCCAGTAATTGAGACGGGGGAGGTCCTAACCCAAGCCATGGGGGGTGGCTTGGGGTTCCTTTTCTTACCGCCTTGCGCTCAGCGCGGAGCTGAACAGCACCGGCGGGTTTCCGCCACGATCACAGGCCATACCTTACCCACGCCGGAGGGTGGCGAGGGGGAGCCCCAAGCTGAACCATCGGTCCGAGTCGGGCTGGCCCAAGGAGATTCTCGAATCCACCCACCTTTAGGGAAATCGCATTGTGAGTAATCCGGGCGTGCGGGGCATCTCGGGGTCGATTTCCCGGAGGACCCCGATGGGGATTGGATCCTCGCTGAGCCTCATGGAGACAAACCAACCCTCAGGGTGCCCCAACTGAGGAAACAAACTGAGCCAGAGCCCAAAAAGCAGATGCCCGGAGGTCATCCGGGCATCTAAGTGTTGTAATGATTTTGGTAGCCCCAAGGGGACTCGAACCCCTGCTACCGCCGTGAGAGGGCGGCGTCCTAACCGCTAGACGATGGAGCCGCGGTGGAACGATAAGTTTAGCCCGGTTCAGGCCGGGTGCAAAGCGGGATTTTCTGCACGGCGGAGGGTGAGGATGGGGAGTTCGGGAGGGGCGGCGAGGCGCAGGGGGATGCCCACCACACCCAGGCCTCGGCTCACGTAGAGGGCCTTACCCTCTTCGCGGTAGAGGCCCTTGGTGAAGGGGCCCAGCAGGAGGGCGCTGTTCAGGCCGGGGATCAGGTTGATCTGGCCGCCGTGGGTGTGGCCCGCCAGGGTGAACTCGGCCCCGACTTCCCGGGCCAGATCCCAGTTGCTGGGCCGGTGCACCATGCCCAGCCGCCAGAGCCCCTTCGGCAGCGCCAGGGCCACATCCTGGGGCATGGGGCCGGGACCGAAGCGGATGCCCTGGAAACGGCCATCCCGGGCCATGGGATCCTGCAGCCCGAAGAGGACCGCCCGGTCGCCGTTGCGTTCCAGGATGGCGTGCCGGTTCTCCAGGCAAGTGATCCCGCAGTCCTCCAAGGCCTTCCAGATAGGCCCTGGATCGGAAAAGTAGTCGTGGTTGCCCAGGATGGCGAAACACCCGAGGGGCGCGGGAAAGGCGCGGAAGGCCTGGATCAGCGGTTCGATCTCCTCGGGCAGGCTGTCCACGAAATCCCCGGTAAAGAGAACTAGATCAGGCCTTTCCCGTTCCGCCATGGCGCGCCAGCGGCGCAGGAGGGATTCGTGGACCATGGGCCCCGCATGGAGATCAGTGAGGTGGGCGATACGCAGCCCCTCGAAGCCCGGGGGCAGATCCCGCAGGTAGATTTCCAGACGGGATACCTCGGGATCCCCGTAGGCGGCCCGGGCCCCTGCCCCGCCCGCCACCGCCAGCACCCCCAGGCTGGTGGCGGCACTGCCCCGCAGGAAGCTGCGCCGGGAGGGATCCTCCGGGGCGGATTCGGGCCGCTCCTTCATCCAGTCCCGGAAGGCCAGGAAGGCCAGAACGAGCCCCCACACTAGCAGATTGGCCACGGTGAGCACCTGGAAATACAGGGCTCCCCGGGCGAAGGGGCGCAGCAGCAGGGCCAGGCCATGGGTGGAAAAGCCCGTGAGCCGGAGCAGCATGTACACGATCAGGGGCGCGTGAATGGCGATGAGCGCGGGTGAAAGCCAACGTTTCCAGCCCTTCGGCAACACCCGCCGCAGGTAGCGCCGGTGCAGGATCTGGAGTCCCAGGATCAGGGGAAAGAGGAGCAGGAAGAGGCGCATCGGGTCAGGTCATCCTCAGGGCCGCAGCACCATGGTAACCGTGCCCACGGTGCGATCCTTCATCACCCCATCCAGGGTGCGGTGGACGCCCAGGGTCAGGGTGAAGCGCCCCAGCAGCAGTTCGGCGAGGTTGCGGGGCATCAACTCATGCACCGCAAACTCCGCCCCCACTACCCGCTGGTAGGCGGGCCGAGTCAGGTGCTGGTCCCAGACCGCCGCATGCTCGAGGTACAGGCGCAGGCCATCCCCGAATTCGCCACGGAAACGCCGCAGCCGGTCGCCGGTCTGAAGATGACCTGGCAGGGCGATCTGCTCCAGGCGGTTCCAGTCCAGACTGGCGGGCACGAGACTCGTGGCCATGCCCCCCAGGTGGAAGCGGTCCAGGGTCGTGGGCGTGCCTCCCAGGCGCCCCTCGCTCATCTTGAGCACCAGGCCCCCCGCGGGGGTTCCCAGGCGCAGGCGCAGATCGCCTCGCTGCAGGTTCCAGTCCTGGCCCTCCGTGCGTCCAGTCGCACCATGGACACTCAACCCGGCTCCGAGGCTCCAGTCCTCGCCCCGAGCGCGGGTGCCGCTCACCTGGACTGCAGCCCCCATCAGGCCTCGACTCACGGAATCCGCTGCCGATTCCCAAGGTTTCACCCGCTCCCAGGCCATCACGGGGCGGAAGCTAACGGGCCAGCGACCCGCCTGGGACCAGGTGAAGGCCAACTCCCCGCCGCTGCGCCGACGATCAAGGCCGCCCACGGGCGCGAAGTCCTGGCGGGAGGGCCGCTCCAGGCTGGAGAAGAGCTCCAGGCTTGGGGCCCAGCGCCAGCCCCGGTAGGCCAAACCCAACGTGGCCCCCCGGGGCCCCACCGCCGACCCGAAACCCGCCAGGGCGTGCCAGTTCAACCGCCCCAGGATATCGTTGCCGCCCCAGCCCACCTGTAGGCTCTGGCCCCCGGGCGCCGCGCCGTAGCTCGCCCGACTGCCAGTGGAGTGGCTGTCCCACACGGAGTAATCCCGGGCCTCCGGCGCCTTGACCGCAGGGGGAAGCAGGTTGGCCTCGTCGGCGGGACTCAGGATCGTGCGGGGCACCAGCGGCTTCGGGTCCACGGGCAGCGGCGTGTCCTCCAGGGGCGGAAGGGAGAGATCCAGCCTGCGGATCTCGCAGCCCATGGCCGTGAGCTGAACGTAGTAGAGGAACTTCCCGTCCGGGGTAGGCGAAGGTTGCCAGGCGGCGGAAAGGGTGCGGGTGAGGCGCTGTTCCCGGCCATCGGGCAGTCGCTTCACCAGATTCCAGGTGTCATCCAGTTCCTTCCAGGAATAGGGCAACCCCGTGGTAGGTTGCGGCGCTTGTCCCGGGGACAGCCTACGACTCTGGAGATCCGCCACCTGGAAGGTGGGCGTGAGCACCCCTTCCCCGTTGGGGTATCGCAGCTCGAAGTTGATCTGGTCCTTGCCCGTCCACCAGGCGTGGCGGGGCAGTGCGCCATTCTGGCGGCGGATCAGGGCCAGGGCTTTGGGGGCAGGGAACTCGGGCTTGCGGTCCTCCACCTCGCTGGGATCGGGCTTCTCGTCCTTCTTGGCAGGCTTCCTCTCTTCGAGCTTGGGGTTGAGATCCCACACCTGGATGCCGGGCTTTGCCTTGGTCAGCACCCGGGCCAGGAGCTTGGTGCCATCGGGGCTCACAGCGAGGTCGGTGAGTTCCCCCTCCAGCCGCGCAAAGACTTCCCCCTCCCGCAGGAGGCCTTGGGCCTTGGCGGCCCGCTCCAGGGCCAGGGCATCGTGGGTCACCTCCGCCCGCCAGCGATCGTAGCCATCCCGGGCACTCAGGCCGAAGGTGGCGCGAAAGCTGGGATCGAAATCCCGGCGTTTCTTGGAGGTGAGCTGCTTCCAGAACTTCTTCAGGATGTCGGGATCCTGGGCGTTCTGGCGTTCCAGCCATTCCAGGTACGCGCTGCCCACCAGGTAGGCCATGGAGCCCCCCCGAAAGCCGCCCATGCCAGAAACCGCCTCGTAGTCCGGCAGCTTGCCCTGGAGCGCCCACTGGCGGATGACCGCCGCGCGGTAGACGCTGTGGGGACGTCCCGAGCCCGTGATGCGGCCTTCGATGAGCGTAGCGTAGCCCTCCAGCACCCACCGGGGCGTCTTGCGAGCCAGAGGGCCAATGGGCAGATCCACCAGTCGGTCCCAGAGATTCGGCTGATTCTGGGGGCGCAGCATGTGGTGGATGTGGGTCAACTCATGGACCACCAGCAGCTCCGCCCAGTTGCGGAAATGCCCGATGCCCGAATCGGCCTCCGGCGGCGTCTTCCAGAGTTCCACGAAGGGGCGCCGCAGCAGCGGCACGGCCATGCCGTTGGCCTCCAGCACCGGATCCCGCAGCACCACATCGATGGGCCCCTTGGCCTCGTACCCCACCCACGCCGTCACCTTGCCGTGGATGCCCTCAACTCGAGAGGCCACCTCCAGCGCAAAGGGCTCGAAGCCCCCGGCGGGATGGGCCGGGTAGTGGATGCGGTAGTGGGCGGTGGTGCGGGTCCTCCAGGGCGCATCGGGTGCCTGGATGCGCCCCGGCCCCGCCTGGAGGACGACTGGAAAAAGAAGTGCGGGAAGCAGGGATGATCGGATTCGCATCCCCTCAGTGTGCCTTGGAAATCCGCCAAGGAAAGGCTGTGACCTAGCGCACAGGCCGGCCAGACGGCCTTGACGGGAATTTGAGAAATATGGAGACTGAGTCTCAGTCGAGGTTCAAATGCGCTCCCTTCTCCTGGTCGGCCTGCTGGCCTACCCTGCCGTAGCTATGCCCAAACCCACCTCCGAGCGGGCCGTGCTGGCCATGGGCACACGGCTCACCCTCCGGCTGGAGGGCGGCAGCGATGCCAAGCTCACGGAGGCCGCCGAGGCCATGCTGGCCGAGGTGGCGCGCATCGAAGGGGCCACCTCCACCTGGCGTCCGGATTCCCTTTGGAGCCGCCTCAATGCGGCCAAGGGCGAGCCCCGGTCCTTCCCCCCGGAGTGGATTCAGCTGCTGACCCGCGCCCAGGCCTGGTCCACGGAAACCGAGGGCGCCTTCGATCCCGTCCTCGGCGCCCTCCTCCGGGCCTGGGGCATTCGCGAGGGCGGGCGCCGACCCACGGCCGAGGAGCTGACCCGGGCCCGGGCCGCCTCGGGGGTTTCCCATCTGCGGTTGGACCCCCAGATGGGCACGGTGCGATTGCTCCATCCCGAGGCTGGCCTGGAGGAAGGCGCCTTCCTCAAGGGCTACGCCCTGGATGCCGCCCGGCGGGTGGCCGAGGCTCGGGGTGCGGCCATCGGCCAACTGAATTTCGGAGGGCAGCTCCTGGCCTGGGGCCGCGCCATCGAAGTCGAGGTGGCCCAACCTCTGGATCGACGCCGACCGATGTTGCGCCTGCGCCTGAAAAACGCTTCCTTGAGCACCAGCGGTTGCTCCGAGCGAGGCAACCACATCCTGGATCCCCGCAGCGGCGAGCCCTGCCCGAACTGGGGCGCCGTCTCCGTGGTCAGCCCCTCCGCCCTCGACGCCGACCTCCTCAGCACCGCCCTCTACGTACTCGGCCCCGACCATGGCCTGGCCTGGGCCGAAGCCCGGGGCCTCGCCGCCCTCTTTCTCCCGAACCACGGACCGGCCCGCATGACGAGGGCCTTCCGAATGCTCAACCCCACCTTCCTGATCCTGGAGATTCCATGAAGTCATCCCTCAGCTCCCTCGCGCTGGCCCTGCTAGCCTGCCCCGCCTTCGCCCAGGAAGCCCCCGCCGACGCCCGGATGAAAGAACTCGAGCGCAAGGTCGAGATCCTCTCCCGGGAGCTGGAGGCCCAGAAGACCGGGGCGGCCATGCCCGAAGCCCCCAGCAGCGGGAGCTTCGGCTTCGCGCCCGCCGCCTCCAAGGTCTATGCGGCCAAGGGCGGCCTCAGCATCGGCGGCTACGGTGAGTTCCTCTATCAGTCCAAGGAGAACAAGCTCCAGGATGGTACCACCGGCGTGGGCGAGAAGAACCTCGATGCCCTCCGCCTGGTCCTTTACACCGGCTACAAGTTCAACGAGCACATCGTCTTCAATTCGGAGATCGAGTTCGAACACGGGGGCTACAGCGACGAACTTCCCGAAGGCGAAGTAGTGGTGGAGTTCGCCTACCTGGACTTCCTGCTGAACCCCGCCTTCAATCTCCGCGCGGGTCAGATGCTGGTGCCCATGGGCTTCATCAACGAACTGCACGAGCCCCCGGCCTTTCTGGGCGCACGGCGCCCCCTGGTGGAGCGCAACATCATCCCCAGCACCTGGCACGAGAACGGCGTGGGCGTGCACGGCGAATTGCCGGGCCACTTCACCTACCGGCTGTACCTGATGAACGGCCTGCGGGCCGACAAGTTCACGGCCTCGGGCATCCGGAGCGGCCGACAGGCGGGCAAGGAGGCCAACGCCCAGAGTCTGGCCTGGACGGGGCGGCTGGACTGGCAACCCCTGCCCGGCACCACCCTGGGCACGAGCTTCTACACCGGCAACAGCAACCAGAGCGGCCTGGGCGAGCCCATCCGCACGACGCTGATGGATATCCACGGCGAATGGCGCTGGCGCGGCTTGCAGCTTCGCGGTCTCTACGCCCAGACCAGCCTGAACCGGGAAGGCGTGGCGGCCCTCGCACCCCTGGATCCCGCCCGGGAAGTGGGCACCCGCCAGTGGGGCGGCTACCTGGAGGCTGGCTACGACCTGCTCAGCGGCTCCCGTCAGGCCTTGATTCCCTACCTGCGCTTCGAGCGCCTCAACACCCAGGCTGAGGTGGTCTCGGGCGTGGCCGCCGATCTGGGCCAGGACCAGAACCTGCTGACGGTGGGCGTCGCGTACAAACCCATCGCCCAGACGGCGCTGAAGGCCGACTACCAGCGGACCCAGAACGGCGCCCGCACCGGGCAAAACCAGTTCAATGTCGCCCTCGGGTTCTACTTCTAGGCGCGGGAGCCCCACCATGAATCGATCACTCCTGCGTTGCCTGGGCCTTGGAGCCGTTGCCGGTAGTCTGATGGCGCTGGCCGCCTGCGCCGGGAATACTCCCGCCCCCACGACCGAGGAGGCCCGCGTGGCCCTGGGCCGGGAAATCTTCTTTGACGCCGCCCTTTCGGAACCGGCGGGACAATCCTGCGCCTCCTGCCATGCCCCGGAACGGAGTTTCACCGATCCGGGGCCGGAGTCCACCTCCCAAGGTGTGATTCCGGGACTCTTCGGAGCCCGCAACGCCCCCACCGCCGCCTACGCCGTGTTCTCGCCCGCCTTTGCCTACAACGCGGCGGACGGCACCTACCAGGGTGGGCAGTTCCTGGATGGCCGCGCCTCCTCACTGGAGGATCAGGCCCAGGGCCCGCCCGTGAACCCCATCGAGATGCACAACCCCGACCGTGCCGCCTACGGAACCAAGTTGGCCGGGCGGCCCTATGCCGAGCGCTTCCGCAGGGTCTTCGGCGCCCAGTCGCTCCAGGATCCAGAGCAGGCCTTCATCCTGGCGGCCCAGGCCATTGCGGCCTTCGAGCGGGGCGCGGAAGTCTCACCCTTCAGTTCCAAATACGACGCCTACCTGCGGGGGACTACGGCCCTGACAGCCCAGGAGCGCCGGGGCCTCGAGCTCTTCGAGGGTCGCGCCCAGTGCTCCGCCTGTCACCCCAGCCAGCCGGACGGCTCAAACCCCCGTCCCCTTTTCACCGACTTCACCTATGACAACCTGGGCGTACCTCGCAACCCCGCCAACCGCTTCTACGGCATGGCGCCAGACATCAATCCCGCGGGTAGCACCTTCGTGGATATCGGCCTGGCGGCAAACCCCAAGGTCATCGCCGAGGGCCGCGCCGCCGAGAGCCGAGGCAAGTTCAAGGTGCCCACCCTGCGCAACCTGGCGCGCACCGGGCCCTATTTCCACCACGGCGGATTCACCACGCTGAAGCAGGTGGTTGCCTTCTACAACACCCGGGACACCCAGCCTCAGCGCTGGGGGCCCCCCGAAGTCCCCGAGAACGTCAATCGGGATGAACTCGGCAACCTGGGCCTCAGCGAGGCGGAAGAGGACGCCCTCGTGGCCTTCCTGCTGACCCTCACCGACGGATACAAAGGGAGAACACCATGATCCGTCTGCTGGCACCGCTGGCCTTTTCGCTGCCCCTCTTCGCCGCCTTTCCCACCCCCCAGGAAGCCCTTGGCATGGCCTTTCCCGGCGCCCAGCTCACACGCCGAGAACATTTCCTCACCGAGGAGCAGGCCCAGCGGGTTCGCGAAAGGGCGGGCACCGGGCTCTCGGGCCTCTGGATCGTGGCTTACGAGGCGCGCCGCGAGGGAAAGCTGGTGGGCGCCGGCTTCTTCGATACCCACCGGGTGCGCACCCTCAACGAGACCCTGCTGGTGGCCATTACCAGCGAAGGGAAGATCCTCCGGGTGGAAGCGGTGGCCTTCAAGGAACCGTTGGAATACCTGCCCAGGGAGGCCTGGGTGAAGCAGTTCGAGGGCCGCCGACTCGACGCCGAACTCAGCCCCAAGAAGGGCATCCGGCCACTCTCCGGCGCCACCCTCAGTGCCCAGGCCATGACCGATGCCAGCCGCCGGTGCCTCGCCCTCCACGGCCTGCTCTACGGAACCGAGAAGTGAACCCCCTGGAGCGCTGGAGCCTGCATCTGGCCGCCCTGGCCACGGCCCTCACGGGCCTCGGCTACGGCTGGACCCGCTACTTCGGCCAGCGCATGGGGGAATTCGGCCTCGAACCCCACCCCCTCCAGGCCCTCTGCCAGCACGCCCACGTGCTGACGGGCCCGCTGCTGGTCTTCGCCCTCGGGATGATGGTGAAGGGGCATGTCCTCCCCGCCCTCCAGAAAGGCATCACCCGGGCGCGAAGGAGCGGAATCGGCCTCGCGCTCCTCCTGGCGCCCCTCATCCTCTCCGGCTATGGCGTGCAGATCGCCGTGGACCCGCGCTGGCGCCAGATCCTGGCCTGGACCCACGGCCCCCTCGCCCTGCTCTTCCTGCTCACCTACACGACCCATGCCGCCATGAATTGGGCCCGCGCCTTGCGATCCCGCCCCCGCGAAGGCATGATGGAGACTCAAAGCAGCCGTAGCTCAGTTGGATAGAGCGTTGGCCTCCGAAGCCAAAGGTCGTGCGTTCGAGTCGCACCGGTTGCACCAGTCAAAAGGAAGCCAGGGCACCCGCCCTGGCTTCTTTTTGACTGGAACCTCGGCGACTCGAACGCACGAGTGGCATCGCCCGAGACGGCGCATGCGCGCCGTCGAAGCGAGGCCGGAGACCGCGCGGCGGGCTCCCGTTCGAGGAAGTGGTGCGTCCTTCATCCCGATGAATCTAGACAGTCTGCAGATCGTGACGACGCCGCTCCTACCGTCCTTCCGGTGGCTGCCACAGCTCGATGCGGTTGCCTTCGGGGTCCACGACCCAGCCGAACTTCCCGAATTCCGATTCCTCGACCTTCTCATCGACCTCGCAGCCCTCTTCCCGCAGCACGGCAAGCAGGGCATGCAGGTCTTCGACCCGGTAATTGATCATGAAGCTCGCGGTACTGGGCGCGAAATAGGTCGTGGATTCCTCGAAGGGGCTCCAGACGGTCGTTCCCACTCCAGCAGGGTTCTCCGGCGATGCCCAAGGGAATATGACGCCTCCCCATTCCTCTATCTTCAACCCAAGATGATCCCGATACCAATCCGCCAGTTTCCTCGGATCCTTCGCCTTAAAGAACACCCCTCCGATGCCGGTCACACGCTCCATTGCTGCCTCCTACGCGAGTCCTGTCTCAGCCAGTTTTAGTCTGAATCCGAACACCGGGAAACCTTGCTGCAGGAAGTCCAGGTCTTCCGATCTCACGAATCCAAAACGTTCATACATCTGCCACGCAACCTGCATGGCTTGGGTGGTGTGCAGGATGACCTGGGCGTGCCCCTTTTCTCGCGCCGACTGGACGCACGCAAGGGTCAGCGCCTTGCCCGCGCCGAGGCCTTGGAATTTGGGGGCAATCCCGAGAAGGCGGATGCCAGACGCGTTCTTCTCCGCGGTTGCCGTGCCGCCGGAACCGTACTCCGCCATGTCGCCGAAGTAGACGATGCCGCCCACCAACTCGTTTCCCGGGGTGAGGGCAACCAACACCCGAGCGTCCTTCTTCTCCGTGAAGCGTCCGATGTTGGTGAGCAGTTCGTAGTAGCGCGGTTGTTCCTCCGGGGTAGGAAAGCCTTCAAGGCTGGAGTAAACCTCCACCATGAGTCGACCGAGGGCTGCGTACTCATCCTGGCGGAGGTCGCGGATCGTCAGCTGCTCAGTCATTTCCTTCGCACCTTTCGCGTTCAGGTCTTCAGGGTCTTCTGTTTGTTATTGAGCATCAACAAGGCTTTGCCAGCCCTGACTTCCCGGGTAGCGGCCTGCTTGGCCCCGCCAACCCAATCGCAATAGCCGCGCTTGTAGCCATCGGAGAGGCTGTCGAAGAAGGCCCTTGCCTCGGTCTCGTTTGCCAACACGGCTGTCAGTTCATCTGGAACAACAGGCTTCCCTTTGCTGGTTTCCATCGGGTGGCGCTCCTTTGCGTGTACCGATTTTCGGCGGAACGAGGCGGATGCCAAAGCCTACCGCAAGGGGTGAATAGTTTCCGCCATAGGTGAAACCAGCCACCCCCGAGACGCGGGCGCGAGATCACTTCTCCTTGAACCTTCTTCCCCAACGCCGCACTCCTGAACCTGCCGCTGTGACCATGCTGGGGAGGCTGCACATGGACCTGTTCCTGGGTATGTTGCTGGTCCTCGGAATGATGTCTCTGATTTTCATGGGTCCTGAATGGGTTGGGGCACTCGCCAGGGAGCGTCGCGACGAGAAGAAATCGGCTCCACCCTCCTGAGCCGAAGCCTTGCTTCATTCAACGGCGGCCCCCAGCTCCTTCAGGATCGCTCTCAACACGGATCGGTGGCAGTGGGCTTCATCCTGGCAATAGCACCCAACCGAGAAATGACCCTGATGGGAAAGGGCCGCGAGCAGCGCAAGCATTCGGCTTCGCTCGGGAGTGGACAACTCGGCGCGGTATTTTTTCACAAAGGCCGACCACTGCTCGGGCGTGCTCGCCCCTTGTCCCTGCTTTATCGTCTCGACACTGGGAGCGAGCTCGGGAAACCAGACGTCGTACCAATCCTGGGAGGCGAACTCCGCCTTCGGAACGCCCCTGGGAGGGCGGCGCACGGTGCCGATGCGCGTGCCCTCGCCCTCCACTCGGGGCGATCCGAGTCTGACGATACGCACGGTCACGGCCGCCTCTGGCCTGGAGTGCCTGTCACCCCTCCCGACCCGGCCATGTCTACTGGGCGGCCTGATAGGTCTTGAGCTTGTCCTCGCTCTCCTTGAGGAGGGCAGGCGGAGCCCCGGCCTTCCGGGCCCAGGTCAGGAAGGCCTCCATGGATTTCGCCGCATCCTTGGGGCGCCCCAGCTTGGCGTACCCTTCCGCCACCGCCTGGTGGAACATCATGTTCGGCGTGGGCGCCTTGAGGGCCTCTTCGAGAATGCCCACGGCGGATTCCGTCGTGGCCTTGTCCAGGCCTTCCTCATTGAGCGCGGAGGCGGCCAGGCGGGTGGCGCGGGCGGCGCCCTGGGCCTTTTCGGCCTCAAAAAAGACTTTGGCCTTGGCGGGGTCGGTGCGGAGCAGGGCGCCGAAGCGGATGGGCCCCACCCGAGGCTCGAGCCGGGGCTCCAGGGCCACGGCCTTGTCGATCAGGGGCAGGGCCTGCTGGGGCCAGCGCTTGTCCAGGCCCTCCTCCAGGAGCAGTTCGGCCGCACCCATGCAGGCCATGAAATCCGGGTTGACCAGATCCGCATCCAGCAGGGCCTGGGCCTTGGCGGCATCGGTGGCGGCCAGGGCTAGGAAGCGGGGGCGCTTCAGTTCGACTTTCAGGTCCGGATGCTTGGCCTCGGCCTGATCGGCCAGGGTGAGCACCTTGGGCCAGTCCTTGGCCTTGAGTGCATCCTGGATGGCTGGCGAGGCCTCTTGCCAGGCGGCCTCCTGGGCCTTCTCCTTGGCCTCCTTGGCCTGTTCTTCGGCCGCGGCCTTCTCGGCGGCGGCCAGGGCGGCCTTGAGATCGTGGGTGCCCGCGATCACCTGCTCAAGGGTCTGGGCGAAGTCCTCGTTCATGGGGTGGCCGATGTGGGCGATGCGGCCCTCCTTGTTCAGGATGAAGGCCGCGGGAATGCCCTTCTGGTTGGCGGCCTGCATCCAGGCCTTGGCCATGTGGCCGTCCTGCCCGTCACGGCAGACGGCGTAGCCCATCTTGTCGCCCATCTCCTTCACGAAGTCGTCGACCTTCTTGTCCACCGCCGCCAGATCGGCGCCCCGCTCCCAGACATCGACGCCGATGAAAGTGGCCTTGCCCTGATGTTTCTTCGCCAGCTCCGTGAGGTGGGGGATCGTTTCACGACAGGGGCCGCACCAGGTGGCCCAGAACTCCACCACGTAGACCTTCCCCTTTTCCAGGGCGGTGACGGGCGTGCCCTTCACCCAGCGGGCCACCTTGAAGGCGGGGGCCAGATCGCCCACCTTCAAGGTCTTGGCCTCGGCGGGAGCCTTTTCGGGAGCCACTGCGGCGGCCTTGGCCGGGGTTTTCGCCTTGGCCGGGGCCTTGGGGGGCGCCTGGGCCGAGAGATTGGAAGCGATCAGGACGAAGGCCAGGGGGCCGAGTGCGCGCAGCATAGGATGCCTCGTGGAGGGTTTGCTCATCCTAGCCTTTTGCCCCTCGGCGCCGCAATGGCCGAGGGCGCCGCTCAGGGTTCCGCAGGCTCGACCTGGGTTTCAATGAACTGCAGGCGCACCAGCTTGGCGTAATGACCGTTCTGTTCCATCAGCGAATCGTGGTTGCCCCGCTCGATCAGGCTGCCCTGGTCCATCACCCAGATCTCGTCCGCATCCTTGATGGTGCTCAGGCGATGGGCGATGGTGAAGGTGGTCAGGCGGTGGCTCACCCGCTCGATGACGGTCTGGATCTTGTGCTCCGTTTCGCTGTCGATGTTGGCGGTGGCTTCGTCCAGCAGCAGGATGGCCGGTTCCTCGTAGAGCATCCGGGCGAAGGCCACCAATTGCCGCTCTCCGGCGGAGAGCTTCTGGCCCCGCTCCCCCACCTGGGTGTCCAGCCCCTCGGGCAACCTAGCCACCATGTCTTCCATCTGGCTCTGCTCCAGCACCAGCTGGATGCGCCGCTCGTCCCGGGGGCGCCCTAGGAGGATGTTCTCCTCGAGGGTGCCGGAGAAAATGAACACGTCCTGCAGCACCAGGCCGAAGAGCCCCCGCAGCTCCTTCAGCCGCAGCTCCCGGACATCCACATCATCGAGCAGAATGCGCCCCACGTTCACATCGTAGAAGCGCATGAGCAGATTGATGAGGGTGCTCTTGCCCGCCCCGGTGTGGCCCACCACCGCGATGCGCCGCCCCTTGGGAATGACACCCGAAAGCTGCTGAACGACCCGCCGGCCCTTTTCCTCGTAGGCGAAGGACACATTCTCGAAGCGGAGCTCCCGCTCGAAGGTGGCCGGTGCTGGAGTTTCCACTTCGGGAATCTCGTCCCGGTTGTCCAATAGGCGGAAGATGCGTTCGCTGGAAGCCATGGCCGTCTGCATCACGTTGTAGCGCTCGGCCAGTTCCCGGATGGGCCGGAAGAAGCGGGCGGACTGCTGGATGAAGGCCAGGAGTAGCCCCAGGGTGAGGGCCCCGCTCTGGAGCTTGAACCCGGCGTAGAAGATGAGAGCCGCCAGGGTCGCGCTGGTGATGAATTCCACCACGGGGAAGAACACCGCATAGGCGAAGATGGTGCGGATGAAGGCGGAGAGGTATTTCTGGTTGAGGCCCATGAAGGCCGTGCGGCTGGGAGCCTCCTGGCCGTTGAGCTGCACCAGGCTCATGCCCGAGAGCTGCTCCTGCAGATAGGCCTGGATGGCCGCGTAGCGCCCCTGAGTCTCCCGGAAGGCATCGCCCGCGTGGCGTCGGAAGATCTCCGTGGCCACCAGGAGGAAGGGAATGATGCCCAGGGCCACGGTGGCAAGGCCCGGGTGCTTGGTGTACATCCAGATGACGATGGCCAGAAGGGAGAGGGCATCTCCCACAATGGCCACGAAGCCCGACGAGAACATGTCGTTGAGGTTCTGCACGTCGCTGATGACTCGGGTCATCAGGCGCCCCACCGGGTTGCGGTGGAAGAAGTGCGTGTTCCGGCGCATCAGGTGGGTGAAGAGCTGCATCCGCAGATCCAGCATGGCCATCTGCCCCACCCAGCCCAACAGGATGTAGCGGCAGACGTGCACGATGAAGGCCAGGGCGAGGAAGCCGAAGAAGGCCCCGATGAGGGGTCCGGCCCCCGCCATGGAGCCCTTGGCCAGGTGGTGGTCGATGAGCCGCAGGGTGAACTCGCTGGGAAGCACCTCCAGCGCCGCGCCCGCGACCATCAAGACCAGCAGCACGATGAGCGACAGCCAATAGGGCTTCAGGTACCCCACCAGGCGAAAGAGCAGCGTGTGACGCATGGGCTGCTGATCCACCTGATCGCTCTGAAAAAAGGTGTTGGCAGCGTCGGACATGAAACCATTCTTCCATGCCTGCGGCCCTGGCATCATTGTTGAGACCGTTTTTTCAGATATCTATTCAGACCTCGATCCCAGAAGGAACGCACCCCATGATGCGCTGTGCAGTATTCATCGACGGCAATAACATCTTCCATTCCGCCCGCCAGCTGGGCTTCGAGATGGACTACGCCAAGCTGTTGGCCTTTCTCGTGGGTCGAGAGCGCGAGCTGCTCCGGGCCTTCTTCTATACCGGCGTAGACGAAGGGGCGGATCGCCAGCGGGGTTTCCTGCACTGGATGCGCCGCAACGGCTTTCGGGTGGTCCAGAAGGCCGTGAAGGTGGAGCGGGACGGCAGCCGCCGCGCCCGCCTGGAGGTGGAGATCACCACCGACATGCTGAGCTATGCCGACAAGCTGGACCTGGTCATCCTCGTGAGCGGCGACGAGGACTTTACCTACCCCCTCTCCGCGCTCGCCCAGAAGGGCGTGCGGGTGGAGGTGGCCGGGTTCCGCAGCGCCATGGCCAATCGCGTCATGGACGCCGCGGATCGCTACATCGAGCTGGACCAGTTCATCGATCGCTTCCGGAAGGATCCCGGCGGCGAGGACGATGCCGATGACTATCGCGAGAGGCTCTGAGCCCATGCGGCTGCCCCTGCCCGAGGCCTTTCCCACTGAAGTTCATCTGATCGAGGCGCTCGATGCGGGCCTGCTGCCCCAGGCCCCCTGGGTGCTCATCGGGGATGAGGCCGTCCGGGAGACTTGGCAGGCAGCGGGGATGCCCGAGCCCGCCGCGACCCGCTGGGTGCGGGTGGACGAAGCCAGCAAAAGGCTGGAGACCCTGCTGCCCTGGCTGGAAGACTGGGCGGCCCTGCCCCTCCACCGGGAGGCTGTGATCGTCGCCGTGGGCGGCGGCGTGCTCACGGACATGGCGGGGCTCGCGGCGGCCCTGTTCCTGCGGGGACTCACCTGGCAGGCCTGGCCCACCACCCTGCTCGCCCAGATCGATGCGGGGTTGGGCGGCAAGACCGCCGTGAACCTCGCGGCGGGCAAGAACCTGGCCGGAGCCTTCCACCCCCCCCAGCGCATGGTGGTGTGCAGCGCCTTCCTCGCCTCGCTGCCGCCCCGGCAACTGGAATCCGGCCGGTGGGAGCTGGTGAAGACGGCCCTTCTGGAGGGCGACACCGACTGGGCCCTGCGGATTCTGGAGGAGCCGACGCCCTCCCGGGATTCCATGACACGGGCGCTGTCGGTGAAGGCCGGTTTCGTGCACCGGGATCTGCGCGAAGCGGGGGAACGCAAGCTTCTGAACCTGGGTCACACCCTGGGGCACGCCCTGGAGGCCGCCTCGGAGTTCCGGCTGCTCCACGGCGAGGCCGTGGGGTTGGGCCTGCTCGCGGCCTGTTTCCTGGCGGAAGCCCAGGGTCTGCCAGCCTTCCCGGAGCCCCTGCTCCGGCGCCTGGCTCAGCGCCTGGCGCCCTTGGCTCCGGAAATCGCTCCCTGGAACCGCTGCCTGCCCTGGCTCCTCCGCGATAAAAAGGCCACCACAGGGTCCGGAGTAACCCCCACGGCGGTACACTGCGTTCTGCCCCAGCCCGGAAGTCGCGCCGAACTGCGCTTCCTGCCGGTCGAAGCCTGGGGCCTCGCCCATGCGAGGCTGGTGGCTTCCCTATCCTGAGACGATGCCGTGCATTCATTGAAAACCCTCTTGCTTCCCGCCCTCCTTGGCGCCACCGGCGGTCTGCTCCATGCGGATTCGAATGAAGACCCTCGCGCCCTCATCCTGCAGGGGCGTGCCCTGCAGCGGCGGGGCGGCGGCGATGACCCCGCCCGGGCGGTCGCGCTGTTCCGCAGGGCCACGGTCCTGGTGCCCCAGAGCGCCGAGGCCCATCTGCGCCTCTCCGAGGCCTTAGTGGAATCCGGGGATCTCGAGGGCGCCGTGGCGCCTGGCACCCGGGCCACCGACCTGGCCCCTCAGAACGCCGAAGCCTGGGCTCACCTGGGCATGCTGCACTATGCCAGAGGTCGCAAGCTCGAAGAGGCCCGCCCCCTGGCCCAGAAGGCCCTCCAGAGAGCTGCCACGCTCATGCCCACGGACCCGGAACTCTGGACCCGCCTGGCCGAGGTGGCCGAGACCCGCAAGGACGAGCCCGCCGCCCTGAAGGCTTGGATCCGCGTGGGTCGGCTGCGCCCTCCCTTTTCCATCCAGGGCAGGTCGCTGGGGGATATCGCCTGGGAGCGAGTGGCGACCCTGGCGGGCAATCTCAAGAACTACGAGGCCCGGCGCGAGGCCGTGCTGGCCCTCAGTTCGGGGAAATTTCCTGATTCCAACAGCCTTCGGATGCTCGAGGACTTGGCCCGCGAACAGGTGGAAAAGGGCTTCCTGGGCCACGCCGAGGAGAGCTTCGCCACGCTGGGCCGCCATCTCCCCAAGGAACCCGCCGTCTGGGACAACGTGGCGCTCATCCAAATTCGAACGGCCCGTTTCGAGGAAGCCCTGGAGAGCCTGCGTCAGGCCGAGGCCCTGCGCTCCACCCCTCGCGGCGAGTACCACACGGGCATCTGCCTGCTCAACCTGGGGCGCTTCAAGGAGTCCGAGCCCCGATGGCGGGCCGTGCTCAAGGCCCAGCCTTTCACCAAGGAGGATGAACAGCTGGCCGCCAACGCCCGAGTCCTCCTCGCCACCTCCCTCCTTCTCGATGGCCGCAGCCGGGAGATGCTGGACCTGCTCAAGGGCTGGCCCGAGACCGAAAAGCAGCCCGACCTGCTCGCCCTGCGCGCCCAGGGGCTGATCCAGGCCCAGGCCTGGAAACCGGCGCGGCAGGTATTGCGGGATGGAATGAGCCGCTTCCCGGAGCAGGGCATCTTCCAGTTGGCCCGGAGCCTCCCCGCCGACCGCTTCGACGAGAACCTCTTTTCCAAGAAGGCCTCCCGGGCCGCTTTGGCTCAGCTCGATCTGGAGATCATGGCCACCCTTTTGGGCAACTTCCGACGCTGGGAACGCTGCCTGGAATATGTGCAGCTGGCCCGCAACGCGGCTCCCGTGCGGGACGTGGAGCTCCTGCTGCTCCAGGGCAACGCCCTCCAGGAACTGGGAAGGCGGGACGAAGCCATGCGCATCCTGCGCGAAGGCCAGCGCATGAACCCCGGTCATCCCACCCTTCAGAACAACCTCGGGTACTTGCTGCTGGAGGGCCAAGGCAATCTACAGGAGGCCTCCACCCTCATCGCGGCCTCGCTGAAGCAGGAACCCAAGAACGGCAACACCATGGACAGCTGGGGCTGGGCCCTCTTCAAGCAGGGCAAGCTGAAGGAAGCGGAGAAGGTGCTCCGGGAAGCCGCCGGACTGGCGCCCTTCAGTCCCGAGATCCATCTGCACCTGGGCGAGACCCTCCTCGCCCTGGAGCACCCGGAAGAAGCCCTGGAGCAATGGGAGCGGGCCCTCGCCTACGCCTTTCCCGAGCGCAAGGCCTTGGAGGAACGGGTTCGGGAACTCCGCACGCGTCTGGCCAAGAAGCAGGCGGAGAGCAGCCCCGCCGACACCGAGGCGCCCCTCGAGGCCGAGGAAATCGATCTCGAGGAGGAGGCCCTGTGATCTTCATGTTCCCGACACCCCCCAGCCTTCCGACCCCCGCAGCGGCCCCGGCGCAGCCCCTTCGCGCCCAGTACGGATGGGGCTACGCAGGCCCCGACGGCGAGGGGAAGGGCTCCCTCAGCGTGCTCCTCGAACCCGCCAGCGGAAAAATCGTGCTGGAGGTCCATGGCCTGGGCGAGCGCCTGGTCCTGCTTACGGGAGACCGGGGCGGCTACCGCGTACAGATCCCCCGGCAGAACCTCGACCAGCAGGCCGCCAGCCTCGGCGCCCTGCCCCTGCCCTTCCTCCCCCAGGTGGGCAGCTGCGAAAGCCTGTACCGCCTGCTGACCGAAGGCACCGGCCCCGGCATCAAGGTCACCAAGCGTGACGCCAAGGGCCCCGTGAAGCTGCGCTTCGCCGGCAAGGACGACAAGGGGCACGAGGTCATGGTCTGGCTGAACCGCACCCGCTGGGAACCCGCCACGCCTTGACGCCTTGCCCTTGCCAATGGCTTTCCAGTAAGGCCACGGAGACCCCCATGCCCATGATCCAGACCCGCCTCGATGGCTTCATCGGCACCGTGACGATGAACCATCCCGAGCACCGCAACGCCCTCTCCGACACCATGATCAGCGAGATGTTCGACGCCTTCGAGGAGATGCGGGAGGCCCGGGCGCGGGTCATCATCCTGCGGGCCCACGCGGGGGCCAAGGTGTGGAGCGCGGGCCATGACGTGCGCGAACTGCCCATGCCCGGCCGCGATCCGCTGGGCTACGACGATCCCCTGGTGCGGGTGCTGCGGGAGATCCAGCACTTGCCCATGCCCGTCATCGCCATGATCGACAGCAGCGTGTGGGGTGGCGCCTGCGACGTAGCCCTCACCTGCGACATCCTCATCGGCAGCCCCAAGGCCCAGTTCACCATGACCCCCGCCAAGATCGGCGTACCGTACAACCCCAGCGGGCTCCTGCGCTTCATGAACATCCTGGGGATCAACACCGCCAAGGAGATGTTCTTCAGCGCCCAACCCATCTCCGCCGAGCGCGCCCACGAAGTCGGCATCCTCAACCACCTCCTGCCCAGCGAGGAACTCGAGGCCTTCACCTTCGAGCTGGCCGAGCGGATCACCCGCAACAGCCCCCTCTCCATCGCCGCCATGAAGGAGAGCTTCCGACTGCTCGGCAACGCCAGTCCCCTGCCCCCCAATATGTTCGAGCGCATCCAGGGCCTGCGCCGAAAAGTCTACGACAGCCGGGACTACAAGGAAGGCATCCAGTCCTTCCTGGAAAAGCGACCGCCGGTTTTCAAGGGCGAGTGAGATTTACTGGACGGCCTCGGCCACGACACAGAGCTGTCCACCCTCCACCCGCAGATGGCATAGCTCGCCGGACTTGAGGGCGCCTTCCAGCAGCAGGCGGCTGAGGGGATTGACCACCACCTGCTGGATCAAGCGCTTGAGGGGGCGGGCCCCTAGCTGGGGATCGAAGCCATCTCGCGCCAGCCAATCCAGGGACTCCTCGCTCACCTGGAGTTCGATGCGCTTTTCACGGAGCTGGGCCTCGAGACGCCGGAGCTGGATGCGGGCCACGGCCTTCATGTCCTCCTGGGTCAGGGTGCGGAAGCTCACCATCTCGTCGATGCGGTTGAGGAACTCTGGACGGAAGTGGGCGCGCAGCGCCCCGTTCACGGCGGCCTGGGCCTTCGCCACCTCGCCGCCCGCCTCGAAGATGGCATCGGAGCCAACGTTGCTGGTCATGATGATGAGCGTGTTGCGGAAGTTCACGGTGCGACCGTGGCCGTCCGTGAGGCGGCCATCCTCCAGCACTTGCAGGAAGAGATCGAAGATGCGCGGGTGGGCCTTCTCCATTTCGTCCAGGAGGATCACGGAGTAGGGCCTGCGCCGCACGGCCTCCGTGAGGCGGCCGCCCTCCTCGTAGCCGATGTAGCCCGGTGCGGCGCCAATCAGGCGCGTGGCATCGGCCTCGTGGGTGAACTCGCTCATATCGAGGCGCACCATGGCGTTCTCGTCATCGAAGAGGAATTCCGCCAAGGCCCGCGCCACTTCGGTCTTCCCCACTCCGGTGGGGCCCAGGAAGAGGAAGGAACCGATGGGTCGCTTGGGATCGCCGAGCCCCGCCCGGTTGCGCCGCAAAGCCTCGCTGATGGCCCGCAGGCCCGGCTCCTGGCCCACCACCCGCTGGCCTAATCGTTCCTCCATGTGGAGCAGCTTCTGAACCTCGCCTTCCATGAGGCGGTCCAGGGGAATGCCCGTCCACTTGCTCACCACGGCGGCCACATCGGCTTCTCCGACTTCCAGCCGCAGCATGGCCTCCTTGCGGTCCGAGGCCGCCTCGAGCTGCTTCTCCAGCCCTGGGATCTCGCCGTACTCCAGGCGGCTGGCCCGCTCGTACTCGCCCTTCCCCTTGGCCTGTTCCAGCTCGATGCGCAGGTCGTCCAGGCGCTTCTGCTGGGCGCGGGTGACCTCGATGGCCTTCTTCTCGCCTTCCCACTGGGCGCGCAATCCACCCAGTTCCTCGTTCAGCTCCGCCATCTCCTTTTCCAGTTCCTTCAGGCGGGCCTTGCTGTGGGCGTCCTTTTCCTTGGTGAGGGCATGACGCTCGAGCTGCATCTGCATCTCGCGTCGCTCACGCACATCGATCTCGATGGGGCGCGAATCGATCTGCATGCGCACGCTGGACGCCGCCTCGTCCATGAGATCCACGGCCTTGTCCGGCAGGAAACGATCGGAGATGTAACGGGAGCTCAGCAGCACCGCCTCCACCAGGGCGGCATCGCGGATGCGCACGCCATGGTGCAGCTCGTAGCGTTCCTTCAGGCCCCGCAGGATGGAGATGGCGTCCTCGGTACTCGGCTCGTCCACGAAGACGGGCTGGAAGCGTCGCTCCAGGGCCGCATCCTTCTCGATGTGCTCGCGGTATTCGTTGAGGGTGGTGGCGCCGATGCAACGGAGATCGCCCCGGGCCAGGGCAGGCTTCAGCAGATTAGCCGCGTCCATGCTGCCCTCGGTCTTGCCCGCCCCCACCAGCAGATGCAGTTCGTCGATGAAGAGCACGATCTTGCCTTCGCTCTGTTCGATTTCCTGGATGACGCCCTTGAGGCGCTCCTCGAACTGACCGCGGTACTGCGTCCCCGCCACCAGGGCGCCCATGTCGAGACCCATGAGGCGGATGCCCTTCAGGCTCTCGGGCACGTCCCGCTTGACGATGCGCTGGGCCAAGCCCTCGGCGATGGCGGTCTTGCCCACGCCAGGTTCGCCGATGAGCACGGGGTTGTTCTTGGTGCGCCGCGAGAGCACCTGCAGCACCCGGCGAATCTCCTCATCCCGACCGATGACCGGATCGAGCTTGCCGGTTTCGGCCAGGGTCGTGAAGTCCTTGGCGTATTTCTCCAGGCTGGCGAACTTCTCCTCGGCCCGCTCGTCTTCCACCCGGGCGCCCTTGCGGGACTCGCGGATGGCAGCCTCCAGCTTCGGACGATCCAGGCCGAAGCGCGCCAGGAGCTTCTTCACGTCCGTGTGGGCATTGGCGAAGGCCAGCAGCATGGCATCGGTGGCGATGTAGCGATCCGCCAGACCCCGGGCCGTGTCGCTGGCCAGCTCGAGAAAATTCCGCAGGGCCGGCCCCGCCTGGGGCTCGCTGCCCCCCACGGCCTTGGGCAGCTTGTCCAGCAGAGCCTCCGCGCCCGCCTCCAGCCCTTGGGCGGCCTCGCCTACCAGACCCGCCTGTTCCAGCACGGGCCGCAGGCCTACCTCCGGAACCAGCAGGGCGGCAAAGAGATGCTGGGGCAGCAGTTCCGCATGAGGGCCCGCCAGGGCCCGATTCCGGGCCGCCGCCAGGGCATCGTTGGCTTTCTGAGTGAAGGGAAGCAGGGACATGGGAGCCTCCTGAACCCAGGTTAGAACAAATTTGACTTGTTTCAACTAAGATTTTCTAAATTTTTTGATTCCATTTTGTAACTCCTTTTTCAAGAGCCATGTGCCTCAGTCTCTGGGCCTGCTGGTAGTTTGGAGCTAGAGCCCAGACCAATCGAAACATCCGTGAGCCCTCACCCTTCCCAAAGGATTTCCATGACTCCCCAGTTGAATCGCATCTTCACTCGCAGCCTGCTGGGGGCCGTGCTGGTCCTCTTCCTCCTGCCCTTCACGACCCTGACCTGCGGGGGCGCCAAACTCGTCACCATGAATGGGATCCAGCTCGCTACCGGCACGACCATCTCGACCAAGGAGCCTCTCTCCGCCCGTGCCAAGGTGGAAACGATCAAGCCCGAGCCTCTGGCTACCGTGGCCATCCTCGCGGCCCTCGCCGCCCTGGGCCTCGCCTTCGTAAAGGGCAAAGGGGGCAGGCTCGGCAGCGGCATCGCCGCGGCCTTCTGCGCCATCACCCTGCTGGCCATGAAGATGAAGGTGGACCAGGACACCCTGAAGCAGGGCCAGGGCGTGGTCGGAGTGCAGTGGGAATTCGGCTTCTGGATGGCCCTGCTCGCGGCCCTGGCCGGGGCGGTGCTCGCCTTCATTGGACTTAACGCGCCCGGTGAAAAAGGGTTGCGTTCTATAGGCAAGAATTCAGAGTGACTGTCCTACGCGAAAGATCCACCACCAAGCACGCCAAGGACACCAAGATTCACGAAGAGGCGCCGACACTCGGTCGTCCAGACCCGCAGAGCGGGCCTCCGCTGCCGAGGCAGCGGATTGTGAGGGCAGACGCGAAGCGGCCTTGGTGGTGGATCTGTTCTATTGAATGACAATCTATATCAAACATGCGCCGAGCGGTGACGGCCGGAGGAACTCAGCTAGAAAATACCCAAGGTCCGAAGCACTTCCACCAGCCTCGTGCCGTGCGCAGCGTGGTTGGCCAGCCACTGAGCCTGACCATGGGGGCCCACCTCGTTGACGACGACAAGCACGGCACCCACGGGCACATCCGCCGAGTGGCATGCCGAAAACACGCCCGTGAGCTCGAGGTTTTCGGCCTCCCCCAGATTTCCCAAAAGCGCCGCCCCTTCGCGGGTCCGGGTGATGGCCGGGGGCACGACGACGCGATGGGCAGGCAGGGCCGGTGGGTGCAGGGTGGCGGGCCACTGGGTGCGTTCGATGACGGGGCGATAGCTCTCCCCCTGGCGCTCGCCGAGGGAACTGGAGATGGCTTCGGCCACCCAGATCACGTCGCCGATCTTCAGGCGATCATCGAAGTGACCGCAGGTGCCCACGAACAGCACACCGCTGGGGTGGATCTCCTGGATCAACCGCGCGGTGGTCCCGGCCGCCAACAGCTGCCCCACCCCCGTGCAGGCCACGGTCCAGCCCTTGGGTGGGGCCTCGATGAAGGGGCCAAGTTCGGGGGGAGAAGCACCGAGGAGCAGCTGTGGCATAGGATAAATTCTACGCAGGATGGGTCATGAGATCCGTTTTTTCAACCATCATAAGGCCTCGCGCCCGAACCAGAGCGCGAGCTATCGTTCCGGCGCCAGGCCCGTGTCCTCGGGGCTGCGCCAGAGGTTGGACTGGAGGAGTTGGCGCATGTGCTGGAACTCCTTGGGCAGCTTGTCGTAGAGCTTCTCGAAGAGTTCCTCGTGCTGCAGCAGTTCGCGCCGCCACTCGGCGCGGTCGATGCGGCGCAGGGCCCAGTACTGCTCCCGAGTGAAACCATCCAGGCCTTCCAGGTCCAGATCCTGGGTGCGGGGCACGTAGCCCAATTCCTTTTCCCGGGCGTAGGCCCGACCCCGGACCCGATCCACGATCCACTTGAGCACCCGGAAATTCTCGGAATAGCCGGGCCACAGGAACTTGCCGTCGGGCCCCTTGCGGAACCAGTTCACGCAGAAGATGCGGGGAGGATCAGTGATCTGGCGGCCCATCTGCAGCCAGTGGTTGAAGTAGTCGCCCATGTGGTAGCCGCAGAAGGGCAGCATGGCCATGGGGTCACGGCGCACCTCGCCGAGCTTGCCCGCGGCGGCGGCGGTCATTTCGCTGCCGATGGTGGCGGCCATGTAGACGCCGAAGCTCCAGTTGAAGGCCTGCACCACCAGGGGCACGGTGGTGGCCCTGCGACCGCCGAAGATGAAGGCCGAGATGGGCACGCCCGCGGGATCCTCCCAGGCGGAGTCAATGCTGGGGCACTGGTGGGCGGGGGCGGTGAAGCGCGCGTTGGGGTGGGCGGCGGGCTTGCCGCTGGTCTTGTCGTGGGGCTGCCCCTGCCAGTTTGTGAGGCCCTCCGGCACCTCCTCGGTCATCCCCTCCCACCACACATCGCCATCCGGGGTAAGGGCCACGTTGGTGAAGATGGCATTGGCCCGGGCCGATAGCATGGCGTTGGCGTTGGATTTCATGGAAGTGCCCGGCGCCACACCGAAGAAGCCCGCCTCGGGATTGATGGCGTGGAACTTCCCATCCTCGTTGGGTTTGATCCAGGCGATGTCATCGCCGATGGTCGTCACTTTGTAGCCCTGGAAACGCTCGGGCACCTGCATCATGGCGAAATTGGTCTTGCCACAGGCGCTGGGGAAGGCCGCCGCCACATAGGTCTTCTCTCCTTTGGGATCCTCCAGGCCGAGGATCAGCATGTGCTCCGCCAGCCAGCCTTCCTCTCGCGCCATGGCACTGGCGATGCGCAGGGCGAAGCACTTCTTCCCTAACAGCGCATTGCCGCCGTAGCCAGAGCCGTAGCTCCAGATGGCGCGGTCCTCGGGGAAGTGCACGATGTACTTGTCCGTCTTGTTGCAGGGCCACGGCACATCTTTCTGGCCTTCCGCCAGCGGCATGCCCACGGAGTGAAGGCAGGGCACGAAGGCCCCGGCCCCGAGCACATCCCAGACCTGGCGTCCCATGCGCGTCATGATGCGCATGTTCACCACCACGTAGGGACTGTCCGTCAGCTCGATGCCGATATGGGCGATGGGGGAGCCCAGGGGACCCATGCTGAAGGGGATGACATAAAGCGTGCGACCCTTCATGGCACCCCGGAACAGGTCCGTGAGTTTTTCCTTCATCTCGCGGGGATCTTCCCAGTTGTTGGTGGGGCCCGCATCTTCCTTACGGCGGGAGCAGATGAAGGTGCGGTCCTCCACCCGGGCCACGTCGCTGGGATCGGACAGGGCCAGGTAGCTGCCGGGCCGTTTCACGGGATTCAGTTTGCGGAAGGTGCCGCTCGCCACCATCTGAGCGCAAAGAAGGTCGTATTCCTCCTGAGAGCCGTCACACCAGTGGATGGCATCGGGCTGGCAGAGTTCCGCCACCTCCTGGACCCAGGCCGCCGCCTGGGAATTCTTGACGAAGTCGGGAACGTGAAAGCCAGCGCTCATCTGAACCGTCTCCAGGGAATAGGAGGGCAGAACGAAAACCTTGTCTGCCCAGGCCTTCGGATCCCGCCGCTTCGAAGTGAGTCTATTCGCTACGCCCCCGCGGGATCAATGCGAGCCCCCGCAGAATGAAAGGCTCCGCAGACCGCCTTCCTCGGCGGGAAGGCTCCGGACTTGATATCCTTTCCCCATCTCTCCCGCCCTTGGGCGCAGTGCCCTCATGGCGGCTCGAATGTTGGTTTTCTGAAATGTTCGGCCTTCCTGGCCCACGGTATTTGTTTCCTTTTTTCGAAGGCGCCCAGGCGCTCATTCTGCGAGGTTCCCGTGTCCATCCACCCCGAAGCCCAGGACCGCAACGACCGCATCAAGGCCATCAACCCGGCCATCCTCGAAGCCCTGTCGCCCCTGGGCAAGCGTTCCTTCTTCCCCAAAGGCATTCCCTTCCAGGCCGCCCAGAGCAAGAACTGCCAGATCAACGCCACCATCGGCCAGATCACGGATGGCGCCGGCAACCCACTGCCTCTGGCCCCCATGGCCGAAAAGCTCTCGGCCCTGAATCCCAAGGACGCCTTCCTGTACAGCCCCATCGGCGGCCGCGAAGCGGCTCGCAAGGCCTGGCATGCCAAGCTGGTGAAGGAGGACGCCCGCATGGCGCAGGTGGCCATGGGTGTGGTGAGCGCGGGCATCTGCCACGCCCTGAACATGGCCGCGGAACTCTTCTTCGCCGAGGGCGACACGCTGGTGGTGCCCGATCTGTACTGGGACAACTACGAGCAGATCTTCCAGATCCGCCTCCAGGGCACCTTCAAGACTTTCCATTTCTATAACGCGACGGGCGGCTTCAACCTCGAGGGCCTGCGCGAGACCCTGGCGAGTGTGAAGGGCAAGGTGCACCTGCTCCTGAATTTCCCCAGCAACCCCAACGGCTACAGTCCCTCGCCCGCGGAGATGAAGGCCATCTCGGACGTGATCGTAGAAGCCGCCCAGGACCGCACCGTCATTGTCTTCTGCGATGACGCCTACCACGGCCTGGTCTTCGATCCTGCCGCCACCTCCAAGAGTCTCTTCTTCGAATTGATCGGTCGCGGCAGGAATCTTATCCCCCTCAAGTGCGACGGCGTCACCAAGGAGCTGAGTTTCTTCGGGGGCCGGGTAGGCTTCCTCACCTTCGGTGTGGATACGGAATGCGCGACCATCCTGGTGGACAAGTGCATGGGCCTCATCCGCAGCGGCATCGGCAGTCCCGTGGGCCTGAGCCAATACCTGATGGAAATCGAACTGGCCGATCCCCGCCACGAGGCCGAATTCGAAAAAATGCGCATGGTGCTCCAGGGCCGCTACGAGGCACTCAAGAAAGCCCTCACCCGCTCCACCCGGCAGTGGTCGGTTTTTCCCTTCAACGGCGGCTGCTTCTGCCTGCTGAAACTGCGTGACGGTCTCAACGCCGACGATGTGCGCCAGAAACTCATCCAGGAAGAAAGCGTGGGTGTGGTGAACCAGGGCGATCAGTACATCCGCCTCGCCTTCTGCTCCATCAAGGAGGAATCAGTCGAACCACTCATCACGGCACTGGAGCGCGTCTGCGAGAAGATGTAGTCGACTGACCGAACCGGGGGGCTTGCGGGATACCATCAACTGTCCCCCCCAACCGAAATCCCACCTTGACCACCCCAACCCCCCTCCCCTTCCAACTCACGGAATTCCCCTCGGAACGCTTCCAGGTCCTGGAACTTCTAGGGCAGGGCGGCATGGGCAAGGTCTTCAAGGCCCGGGATCGTCACCTCAACCGCTTCGTGGCGCTGAAATTCATCCTGTCCCAGGAGACTCCCAATCTGATGGTCCGCCTGGTGCTGGAAGCCCAGTACCAGGCCGCCCTGGATCATCCCCACATCCCCAAGGTCTACGGGGTAGGCACCTGGGAAGGCCGCACCTGTGTGGTGATGCAACTGATCCAGGGGTCGGGTCTGGATCTGCTGACCCCGACCCTGAGCCTCGCAGAACGGGCGGAACTGCTGGCCCAGGCGGCGCGGGGCATGCATGCGGCCCATCTCCATGGGCTGGTCCATCGCGACCTGAAACCCCAGAACCTGCTGGTAGAAACCCGGGCGGATGGTGCGCGCCACGTCTTCATCATGGATTTCGGACTGGCCCGGGTCACCGAGGCCGAGAGCCTCACCCTCAGCGGCGCCATCCTGGGATCGCCCCACTACATGTCCCCGGAACAGGCCATGGGCGGGCGCCTGGTGGATGCCCGCTCGGATGTCTACAGCCTGGGCGCCACCCTGTATGCGGTGGTCGCGGGGGCGCCTCCCTTCGGCGAGGCCGCGAATTCCATTGCCACCCTGGTGGAGGTCGAGGGGACTCCGCCGGTCTCCCTCTCGGACTCGCCCCCGCCACCGGGCCCCAAGATGGGGCCCCACGCCCTCAGCGTCCTCCGGAGAGTGCTGGACGAGGTGCCGATCTCCCCAAGAGTGCTCAATCCCAAGATCCCGAGGGATCTGGAGACCATCATCCTGCGGTGCCTCGAGAAGGATCCAGCCCACCGCTACCCCACGGCCATGGCCCTGGCGGAGGACCTGGAGCGATTCCTCCAGGGAGACAAGATCCGTGCGCGGCGTGCCTCCCCACCCCGGCGCATGCAGGCCTGGGCCCGGCGCAACCCCAAACTCAGCTCGATCCTGGGCGCAGCGGCGGGCGTAGGCTTCCTGGCCTTGGTCGGCAGCGCCTTGGCCCTGCATCGCACCCGAGCGAAGTCTGAAATTGCAGCCCAGTTCGAACAGGCGGCCCAGCAGATGGAGGTTCGCTTCCGCATGGGCGCCCTGAGCCCCCAGCAGAATCGCACCGCCGAGGTGGCCCGCCTCCGAAAGCAGATGGAGGCCAAGAAGGCCGAAGCAGAAGCCATCGGCCCCCTTGCCCGGGCGCCTGGTGCCTATTTCCAGGGCCGAGCCCTCCTGATCCTGGGGCGAAACCAGGAGGCCCTCAAGGAACTCAGACGAGCCTGGAATCTCGGGTTCCGTGGTCCGGCCGTGGCTCAAGCACTGGGCTCGGTCCTGCTGGAGGTCTACCTCGAGGATTCCCAGCGTCTCATCGGGGGACCCTCCCAACAGGAATCGGATCGCCGGGTGCTGGCCCAGAAATACCTTCAACCCGCCGTGGCCTTCTTCCAGCGTGCCGCGGAGGCCGGTGATCGCAGGCATCTGTATGCGGCCCAGGTCGCCTTCATCGAGGGGCGGGACGAGGAGGCACTCACCCTGGCCAGTGCCGAATTGGCGACGACGCCCTGGACCATCGAGGCCCACCATCTGCGCCATCTCGTGTGGGCGGATCGCGCGAGCAAGGCTCTGGATATTGCTACCTTTGAAACCTGTGCCAAGGAGGCGGAATCCCTCCTGCAGACCCTCCTCGACGTGGCCCGGGGAGATCCGGGAAGCCACTTGACTGCGGCTCGCTGGTGGCTCTTCAAGGGTGGAGTCCTGGCATTCCGCTTCAGATCCTTTCAACCCAACCTATTGCACAAGGCTTTGGAACTGGCGGGAGAGGCTTCTCTCCTGGACCCGGGGGCCTCTGCCCCCCTCGCCCTTCGAGCCGAAACCTGGGGGCGCATCGGCGATCTAAATCGGCTGGAGGAGCGCCCTGCCCAAGAGCTGATGCATTCCTACGACGAGGCACTGAAGGAGGCTGACCGCGCCCTGAAGCTCGATCCAGACTGCCTCATGGCCCTTCTCTCCAAGGGCTACACCAAACTGTTCAGATCCGAGATGGGGCTGGGAGTCAGTGAACGGGATCTGCAGGAGGCCATGGAGCATGCGGATCATGTGATACGGGTCGATGATCGGGCCTCGGAGGCCTACCGCCTGAAGAGCCTTATCCACGGCTTCCGCGCCCAGCAAGCCGTCTTCAGGGGCGAGGACCCCCGCCCGCATCTCCAGGCCTGGGCCAGGAGTAGTCGTCAATCCTTCGAGCTCTGGCCCGGCGTGGTGGAACAGGCCAATAACGCCTGCCTGGCCCTGCAGCAGTTGGCCTTCTCCGACGCCAAGGCGGGGGAGGGCACCCTGGCCCTGGCCCACATGCAGGAGGCCCGCAAAATCGCAGAGGGAGATGCCGATCGTCCAGGCTCCTTGCATAGTCAGCGATTGATCCAAGTCACCCTGGCCCGAATGGAAGGAGCCCTGAAGGGGCTTGTGGACCAGTCCCCTGAAAGCTCCTATTTGCGTGCCGAGGAGATCCTCGAAGACCTGCCCCCCGCCCTTCGGGACCATCCAGACTTCATCGACGAGCGCTTCACTCTTACCTACGAGCGTGCCACCCTCGCCCTGGACCAGGATCAGGACATTTCCTCAGAGCTGGCCACCCTCCAAACCTTCCTGGATGGCTGGACGGAGGCCAAGCAGCCCAGAACCTGGCTTACCTTCAACCAGATCATGTTCTGGCGGCTGAAGGCGCTTCAGGGCCGGGTCAAGGGAGTCCCCTCCGGCCGGTGGGTGTCCGCCGCCATGGCCAGCATTCAATCCATCCGCAGGCAGCCCACGGGCGGACTCAACGAAACCCTGGATGCGGTGGAGGGCGCCCTCTGGATCCTTTCCGCACAAGCTGTCCGTGGGCCGCAGCAGCAGGCCCTGCTTCGACAGGGTCGCCAACTGCTGCGAAGGGCAGGCGAACTGGATGGTTCCCTGCGCTGGACCTTCCGCCACGAACTCCGCATGTCTGCGGGAGACTGAGGAGCCTATGCTGACTTGGCGCATGGCACTCACCCTGGATGAGAACTCATCGGTGCCGATCTTCCTGCAGATCGCTAAAGGAATCTCCTCGGCCATCCAGGATGGGCGTCTCCGGAAAGGCGATGCCCTGCCTGGCACGCGAGCCTTGGGGGAGCAACTGGGCGTGAACCGCAATACCGTGGTGGCGGCCTACCAGGAACTGGTAGCCGAGGGATGGCTCCACACCCGGGCGGGCGGTGGCACCTTCGTGGCGGACCACCTGCCGGAGATCACCCCCAGCCGAGGCACCCCCAATTTGGCCAATGCCTCATTGCCCTTTCGCATCAATCCCGCACCCGGCGCCCCGACGCAGCAGGCCTTCTCCCCCTCGGTCCTCTCCTGCCTGACCGGCGAGGTGGACCCCCGCATGCTGCCCATGGAGGCGTTGGCCCGGGCCTATCAGCGCGCGGCCCGAACCCACGATGCCCGCCAGTTCACCCAGGAGAACCCCCAGGGCAACGAGCGGTTGCGGAGTGCCCTGGCGGACATGCTGGCCCAGGCCAAGGCCATCAAGGCCACCCGGGATTCCTTGCTGCTGCTCCCTGGCCTCAGGGAAGGGCTCACCCTCACCTGCCGGGCCCTCTTGCGCCCCGGCGATGGCGTGGCCGTGGAAGCCCTGGGTAGCCACATCTACTGGGATGTCCTGCGCTGTGCAGGCGCAGTGCTGCATCCCGTCCCCGTGGATGACGAAGGCATGCAAACCGAGGGCCTGCCAGCCCTTCTGGACAGTGCCCCCATCCGGCTGATCATGGTGACGGCCCTGCGGCAGTACCCCACCACCGTGCCCCTGGCACCCCAGCGCCGAAAGGCGCTCCTGGCCCTGGCCTCGGCCCGGGGCATCCCGGTGCTGGAGATCGATGTGGATTCGGGCTTCCACTATGAGGGCTCCCCCATCCTGCCCTTGGCGGCCGAGGATCCAGTGGGCACCGTCATCTACCTGGGAGCCTTTTCCAAGCTGTTGTTCCCCAACCTGCCCGTGGCCTTCCTCATGGCCTCCCCGGATCTGGTCCGAGAGCTGGTGGCGTGGCGGAAGACTCTCGCCCAAGGCGGCGACCCCTTTCTGGAGCGGGCCGTGGCCGAACTGCTGGAGGATGGCGAAATTCAGCGCCATCTCAACCGCCTCCGCCGGGCCTCCCGGGAACGGCGGGATGTGCTGGCCCAGGCCCTCGAAGCGCGCCTCGGCGGCGTGCTGGAGGTGCGCCCCCCCAGCGGCGGACTGGCCTTCTGGCTTCAGGTGCTGGATCCCGGGCTGGACGTGAAGGCCTGGTCGGTGCGGGCCGGGCATTCGGGCCTGGCCTTCCGCCCCGGTTGCGACTACACCATGGACGGCCAGGCCATCCCATGGCTGCGCATGGGTTTCGGCTCACTCTCTCCGGAGGAACTCCAGGAAGCCGTCAAACGCCTGGCCAAGACCCGTCCGTGACAGTTTTTGACACCATTCACACCTAGCTTTCCATCGCAAACGTAAGACATCCCCCGGCAGAGTCGTGGGCTTCAAGATCAGCAACGACCATCGCTTCGAGGAGAAATTGGTGGACGTGGTAGGCCTCTACCTTGATCCGCCGGAGCACGCCGTGTTGTCCGTGGATGAGAAGAGCCAGATCCAGGCATTGGATCGCAGCGTGATATAAGGCCGTGGGCAGCGGTGGCTGACGCTTTTGGGCGGAGCCATGCGGGAACTGGGATTCGGCTACTTCGCGGCCTTGGTCGGCGACGCGGGAAGGTAGGCCAGGGGGACCTTCAGAGTTTCCTCCTGCCCCTCGAAGCGCAGCACGAGCATGGCTTTGGTCTCGGTGTCCACGCTGCGCAGCACCCGGAGTTTGTGCTCGGTCGCCGGACCCTTCGGCAGTGGCTCGAGGGTGAAACCCTGGCCTTCGATCACTGCGTCCAGGAGGGTGAAGGGCTGGCCATCCCGCCCCTTGAGGCTGAACCCGAGCACTTTATCGGTGGGATTCAGGAAGACCAGGCGGCTGGGGGCGGCCTCCACGGGCCTCCGAAGCTTCCAGTCGAGGTAGAGCGTGAAGCGGGGCTGGTGGGGCGCATTCGACTCCACCACCAGGGTCTCCAGACCCAGCTTGGTGCCTGGGGCGACCGAGGTGGGGCGGAAGGTGAGGCGCAGTTCGGCGCGCTTCGCTTCGGAGCTCCATTCCTGCTCAAGGTAATCAGGCAGAGGGGAGACGAGGCGGAGCTGGAGGGGCGTATCCGTTTCCCGGAGAAAGGTGAAGCTGACCTGGGGGCTCTCGTGGGAAGCGATATCGCCGAAGCTCTTGCGCTCCTGGTCAACGGTGAGATCCGGTCGGACCACGATCTCAACCGGCAGCATGTACCGGCCCTGCTTGGGGTCGTCCGTGAGGATGCGCACATTGCGGCGCTGAACGCCGACGAAATCCGTGGGATCGATGGTCATCGACAGGGCCGCGGATTCCTTTGCTCCGATGGGTTTCTCGAGGGCCGGGCCCTGGACGGTGACGCCCGGAGAGAGATCTCCCACCCGAAGAGAAATGGGCGCCGCGCTGATGTTTCGGAAGGTGTAGGCGAGGGTTTTCTTCTCCGTGGGGCCCACGGAGCCGACCCGGATCCGCCCTGGGGGGATGACCTCCAGGCGCGCGGGATCCACCGTCAGGGCTGGGGCCTCTGAGGCTTTAGCCGGGGGTGCTGGAGGCGCGGGAGGGACCTGGGCAAGTAGGGCCAAGGGGAGGAACAGCGAACCAAGGATTTGAATCAGCATGGTTACCTTTCGGAGAGATCCCTGCATTTTGGCCCAGGGAACCATGGGCGCTAAGCGGGATTTTTTATGCGGGGCTTTGGTCTGGCGCCGGGCGGGCCGTCCACCGGACCAGCGAGTATCTGTAAACCGGACCATCCGGTCTTCCCTTGACACGGTGAGACTACCGAAAGTTCCCTTGACACTTTCCATGGCGTATCCCCCTCGGACCGCGACCCCCTAGCTTCATGGAGTCGCGGCGGTACAGCGGAGTGGATCAAGCCTTCAGCTCTTTGCCCCCCTACGCATCAAGAGGCCAACATCCACGAGGAGGATGTCGGCCTCCCAACTTTCTTCCTCGCAAATTGGAGAATTCCATGAAACACGGACGGGCCGTTCTAACCCTTCTCACTGCCGCACTGGTTGCAGGACCGATGGTCGCCGAAGAGCGCAGCCTCGCCAAGGAAGCGATGCAGTCTTCCCGCAGCCGAGTGCTGGGACTGCGCCAGACCCTGGGCCTGGATGACCAGCATGATTTTGCCGTGCGCCGCGGGCATATCGACCAGTTCGGGCAGACGCATACGCGCATGAACCAGCGCTACCAGGGTATCCGCGTCTGGGGCGGCGAGCTGATCACCCATGAGAACGCTGACGGCACGCAGCGTCCCATGACCACCGAGCTTCGGCGCAACATCGCGATTTCCGTGAAGCCGACGCTGAGCGACGCGGAAGTCCTGGGCTTGGTCCACACCGAACTGAACCCCATGGGAGCCTACGCCAACGCCCCCACCGCAGAGCTGGTGGTCTATCCCATGATGTCGGATGCCACTCGCCAGGTTTCCCACTACCTGCTGGCCTATCACATCCACACCGAGCTTGAGAACGGCGCGGATGAGACGGCCCACACCGATTACATGGTGGATGCCCACAGCGGCGTCATCCTCAAGAAGTGGTCCACCCTGCACACCACGGACGCCGTCGGCACCGCCAAGACACAGTTCAGCGGGACCGTCTCAATCCACACGAACCTGAGCGGATCCACCTACCAGCTGTATGACACCTTCCGCGGGATGAACATCAAGACCTACGATCTGGCCCACGGCACGGGCAGCGGCACGGGCACGCTCTACACCGATGCCGACAACACCTGGGGCAACGGCCTCAACTACACCGGCTCCACCACCAGCACCACCAGCGACACCGGTCAGACCGCCGCCGTCGACGCCCACTACGGCATTGAAATGACCTACGACTTCTACAAGAACGTCCTGGGCCGCAACGGCATCGATGGCAACAACAAGGCCACTTACAGCCGCGTGCACTACAGCACTAGCTACGACAACGCCTTCTGGTCCGACTCCTGCTTCTGCATGACCTACGGCGATGGCAGCAGCTTCAAGAGCCTCGAGGCCATGGATGTGGCTGGCCATGAAATGAGCCATGGCGTGTGCGCCAATTCCGCCGACCTGAATTACTCCGGTGAGTCAGGTGGTCTGAACGAAGCTAACTCCGACATGTTCGGCAACATGGTCGAGCTCTACACCAAGAACAACTTCAGCCTCCCCGCCACCGTGGCCAACACGGACGGATGCTGGACCGTGGGCGAGCAGCTCTCCTCCACGCCTCTGCGCTACATGTACAAGCCCAGCCTCGACGGTTCCAGCCCCAACGCCTGGAGCAGCAGCACCGGCGGTTTGGATGTGCACTATAGCTCCGGCCCGGCCAACCGCATGTTCTTCTTCCTGAGCCAGGGTGCCAGCGGCACGAGCAGCAGCAACTACTACAGCAGCTACGCTCCCAACGGCTTCGCCGGCATCGGGCCCGAGAAGGCTATCAAGATCTGGTATCGCGCCCTGACCACCTACATGACTTCCAGCACTAATTACGCTAGCGCCCGCACCGCCTGCCTGAGCGCCGCCGCGGATCTCTATGGCACCTCCAGCGCAGAGTACGCGGCCGTGCAGAATGCCTTCGGTGCCATCAACGTTGGCTCCATCGCACCCACCGGCGTGACCGTGGCCATCAATCCCACCACCGCCAGCGTGAAGACCGGCGCCACCTTCCAGTTCAGCGCCTCCGTGGTGGGCAGCACCAACACAGCCGTCACCTGGACCACCACCGGCGGCACCGTGAGCTCCACGGGGCTCTACACCGCCCCCGCCACTGCCGGCACCTACACGGTCAAGGCCACCAGCGTTGCCGACTCCACCAAGTCCGCCACCGCCACCGTCACAGTGACCCCCACCACTGGCGTAGTTGTCACCATGAATCCGACCACCGCGACGGTCCAGACCGGCACCACCAAGCAGTTCACGGCCTCCGTCACCGGCACCACCAACACCTCGGTCACCTGGACCGCCACCGGCGGCTCCGTGAGCTCCACCGGCCTCTACACCGCCCCCGCAACGGCCGGCACCTACACCGTGAAGGCCACCAGTGTCGCCGACACCACCAAGTCCGCCTCTGCCACCGTTACCGTCACCAGCGTCCCCGTTGGTGGAGAGAAACTGGTCAATGGCAGCTTCGAGAGTGGCGCCACCGGCTGGTCCGGCACCACGGGCACCATCGGCAACTGGAATGTCTCTCCCCACTACCAAGCCGCCTATGACGGCGTGAATGCCTCCTTCCTCGGCGGCAACGGGAAGACCGCCACGGAGACCCTCTACCAGACCGTGACCATCCCCAGCACCGCCACCAAGGCCACCCTGAGCTTCTACCTCCACATCGACACCAAGGAGAGCGGCTCCACCGCCTATGACCGCCTGGCCGTGCAGGTCCGCAACAGCGCCGGCACCCTCCTCAAGACGCTGGTGACCTACAGCAACGCCAACTCCGCGACCGGCTATCAGCTCCGCACCTTCGACCTGAGCGCCTACAAGGGCCAGACCATCCGCGTGCACTTCAACATGACCGAAGACAGCTCCCTGGCCACCAGCTTCCTGCTGGACAAGGCCAGCCTGCTCGTCCAGTAGCCGAACATCCCCTCGCTAGCGCGAGGGCAAGAGGACGCCCCGGAACAGCCCCGCTGTTCCGGGGCGTCCTCCTTTGGCGTAGGCGAATCTGGAGGTTGACGAAGGCGAAAATTGGACCTACTGTTTATATCGAACATATACAGTAATCCACGAGGTCCCATGAAGATCCTCCTCTCCAATGCCTCTCCCGACCCCATCTACGAGCAGATCGTCCGCCAGGTGCGGGTGCAGATCCTCACGGGGGAACTGAAGGAGGGCGAGGCCCTGCCCTCTATCCGCAAGTTGGCCCAGTCCCTTCAGATCAGCGTCATCACCACCAAGCGGGCCTACGACGAACTGGAGCGGGAGGGCCTCATCGATACCGTGGGGGGCAAGGGCACCTTTGTGGCCTCGCCCAACATGGACTTCCTGCGGGAAAAGCGGGTGGCCGCCGTTGAAGCCAAGCTGCACGAGGCCATGAAGGAGGCCGAGGCTGCGGGTATTTCGGCCAAGGATCTGAAACAGATGCTCGTCCTGCTCCTGGAGCCCGACCATGCCTGAACCCATTCTCCAACTGCGGGGCCTGACCAAGCGGTTCAAGGCCTTCGCCCTCGACGACGTCAGCCTCTCGCTGCCACCGGGCGCCATGATGGGCCTGCTGGGCCCCAACGGCGCAGGCAAGACCACCCTCATCAAGGCCATCCTGGGCCTAGTGCGCCTGGAGGGCGGCGTTATGCGTTTCCAGGGGCGGAACCTCCTGGAGGAAGGCCCCGCGCTCCGTCGCCGCATCGCCTACGTGGCCGACGAGCCCAAGTTCACGCCCGGCGCCCGGCTCTCCACCCTGAAGGCGGTCTACGCGCCCTTCTACCCGGATTTCGATGAAGCCCGCTGGAGGGGCCTGATGGCGGACTTCGGCCTGGATCCCCGCAAGAAGGCCAAGGAGCTCTCCCTGGGCCAGCGCACGCGCTTCGCCCTGACCCTGGCCCTGAGCCGGGACTGGGATCTGCTGGTGCTGGACGAGCCCACCACGGGCCTCGATCCCGTCTTTCGCCGGGAGTTGCTCCAGCGTTTCTCCGAGCGCCTGGACGAGCGCCACGCCATCCTCTTCAGCACCCACATCACCTCGGATCTGGAGGGCCGGGCCGATCATGTCACCTTCCTCCGGGCCGGTCAGGTGGTGCTCTCCGATACCCAGGACAACGTCAAGGAACGCTGGGGCCTCGTGAAGGGCGGGCTGGAGCTGCTGGATGAGAAGGTGCGCCGAGCCTTCCAGGGCCTGCGGGAGAGCCCCCACGGCTTCGAGGCCCTGACCGACAACATCGCCGGGGCCAGGGACCACTTCCAGGATCGTGCCCTCATCGAGCGGGCCAGCCTGGAGGACATCCTGGTGCTGTTGGGAAGGAGGAAGCCCCATGCTGCTTGAGCTGCTGAAACGCGATCTGCGGCTGCACTACGACGCCCTGCTGCTGCCCTTCCTCTTCGCCCTGGTCATGGCGGGGCTTCATCCCTTCAATCCCGAGCTGCCCATCATCGGTCCCGTGCTGGGTTTCGTGGTCGCTGCCTTCCTGCCCCTGGTCCTGCACCTGCGGGAAGACCACGCCGGCACCCTGGGGGAGCTCGCGGGCCTGCCCGTCTCCCGCCGGACCCTCGTCCAGGTGCGCTTCCTGGAAGGCTTCCTGCTGCCTGCCCTCCTGCTGCTCTTCTCGAATCTGGTCATCGCCGGGATCACCCGCACCCCACCGGCCCTGCCCAAGATGGAACTGATGCTGCCCCTGGGCTGGGCGCTTTTCTGGTGCTTCGCGTTCTTCCTGCCCTTCGCCCTGCGCTGGGATGGCAAGGGGCTCATCTCGGCCTTCGGCCTCCTCTTCGCCCTGGGCATCGGGATCTCCCTCACCCGGTTCCTGTCTGCGGGGATGCAAATGGCCTTTGCGAAAGGACTGGTGAGCACGTTCGAGTTCTTCGGGAACCATCCCAGCCTGCACACCGTCCTGCTGCTGGGCCTCTTCACCCTCAGCTTCGAGCTGTCCACCAGGGCCTTCGCGGCCCGGGATCTGTAGCCATGACGAACCTTTTGGAAATCCGCAATCTCTCCAAGAGCCTGGGTGCCTTCGCCCTCCAAAACGTAGACCTCGAGGTGCCGAAGGGCACCATCACGGGCCTGGTGGGGGCCAATGGCGCCGGGAAATCCACGCTGCTCCGCTTGGTGCTGGGCCTGATGACCCCCGAGGCGGGCGCGATCAGCCTCTTTGGCCGGGATGCCCTGACCGAGGGCCAGGCCCTGCGCCAGCGCATCGGCTTCGTGCAGGAGAGCCCCACCCTCTTTGGCCACCTGCGGGTGAAAGAACTGGGTCAGCTGGTGGCCCCCTTCTACAAGACCTGGAACGAGGCCACCTTCCGCCGCCTCTGCGCCCACTTTGAACTGCCCCCGAAGACCCCCTTCAGAAAGCTGAGCCAGGGCACCCGCATGAAGACCGCCCTGGCCCTGGCCCTCAGCCACGAGGCGGAACTGCTCCTTCTGGACGAGCCCACCTCGGGCCTCGATCCCCTGGCCCGCCGCGAGGTGCTGGATCTGCTGCTGGAGATCATCCAGGACGAAAACCGGGCCGTGCTCTTTTCCACCCACATCACCTCGGACCTGGAGCGGGTGGCCGATCACGTGGCCTTCCTCAAGGCGGGTCGGATCGTGCTGGCCGGCCCCAAGGACGACCTGCTGGAATCCTGGACCCTGGTCAAGGGCGGCGAGGACCTGCTGGCGGGCCCCCTCGCAGCGCGAATTAAGGGCGGCCAGCGCAGCGAGGTGGGCCTCACCCTGCTCTGGGAAGGCGCCGCCGGACTGATGCCGCCGCTACCCCCGGACGCCCTGCTGGAACGGCCCAGCCTGGAGGATCTGGTCTTCTTCCATGGCCGCGACCTGGACATGGTTTGCCCCGAGGAGGCTGCATGCTGCCGCTGATCAAGATGGCCTGGGTGCTCAATCGGCGCCTGCTTCTCCAGGGCTCACCCGTGTTCGTCCTGTACCTGGCCCAGCTCGTCATCGTCCAGCACACGGGGGAAGCCGAGGCCTTCATCATCATGGCCCTGTTCATCACAAGCCTCGCCACCATCATCGTCACCCTGCAGGGCCTGACCCTGCCGGTGGAGGGCTTCGTGCTGGCCCTGCCCATCTCCCGCACCCAGGTGGTGCGGGCCAAGTACCTCACCAGCCTGATGGGCCTGGCTGTCGGCCTGGCCCTGCCCCTGGCCCTCGCCTGGATCGCCCACCGCGTGGCCCCCGCCTGGGTTCCTCCGGCGAGTCCCACGGCCCTGGGGATCGTGGCCCTGGGAGGAACCCTCATGCCCCTGGGGATCTTCCTCTGCCTGCCCCTGGTCTACCGCTTCGGCCCCTCCAATGGCCTGATGACCTTCACCCTCCTCACGATCCTGCTTCCCGCCGGGGCCCTGGTCTGGAAGGGCGCCAACGGCTGCATGGATCTCCTGGAGGCCTTCGGGAATCGCTGGCTGGACCAGCCCCTCTTCGCCCTGGGCGTCCTGGTCACTGTGCTGCTGCTCGGGGTTGGCTCCCTGCGCCTTTCGGAACACTCGTACCGGCGCAGGACAGTCTGAGCCGGGTCGTCTACGCAAGGGGATCCAGAGTAAATTCTCTGCACGAAGAACCTAAGGGACCCGATCCGGGTCCCTTTTCCATAGGTAACGCCCCAAAAAACAAAGTACGATTTTTTCCGTTGATATATACGAGCAAAATCGTACGATCTAAATCGTAATTCCGGAGCGCCCATGCCCACCCCACCCATGCCCACCGACTCCGAACTGGGAATCCTGCGCATCCTCTGGGAGCGGGGGCCCGCCACCGTGCGGCAGGTGTACGAGTCGCTGGCCCAGGAACGCGACCTGGGCTACACCACGGTCCTCAAGACCATGCAGATGATGCTGGACAAGGGGCAGTTGGCGCGGGATGACTCGGAACGCAGCCATGTTTATCGGGCGGCGGTCCCCGAGGCGGACACCAAGGGCCAGCTTGTCGAGGCCTTCATGGCCAAGGCCTTTTCTGGGTCGGCCCAGCAGCTCGTTCTGCACGCCCTTCGGGGCGGGCGATCAACGGCCGGAGAGCTGGACGCCATCCAGCACCTGCTGGACGAAGCGCGAAAGGGCCGGTCATGAACGGCCTCTGTCACGCCCCCTGGCTCTCCAGTCTGGGCTGGGCCCTGCTCCACTCGCTCTGGGAGGGTGCCCTGGTGGCCCTGGGCGCTGCTCTGCTGCTGCGCAGCATGCGGGGCGCGACGTCCCGTAGCCGCTACCTGGTGGCCGTGCTGGCCCTGGTGCTCTTCGCGGGGTTGCCCCTGCGAAGGGTGGTTGCAACACCCTCGGCACCCGAGCGTGCGTTGGATCTGGAGCAGGGGCCCCTGCACCGGAGCCCATCCGCAGCCTCGGCTCCCGCTCCGCTCCCCATCCCTGCCCTGCGGACGCGCGTGGCGGAGAAACTGGAGCAGGCGCTGCCCTGGATGGTGCTGGTGTGGGGTGCCGGGATGCTCATCCTCCTGCTGCGGTTGGCGGGGGGCTGGCTCTGGCTCCAGCGGCTTCGCTGGCGCCGGGCCGAACTGGCGCCGGACGGTCTGCAACGCCAGTTGCTGGACCTCTGCCGCCGGGCTGGTCTCAAACGTGCGGTGACACTCCTGGGTTGCGAGGGCCTGCCGGGCCCCAGCGTGGTGGGTTTTCTGCGCCCGGCCATCCTGGTGCCCACGGGCTGGTTCTTGAATATGTCCCCCGCCCATGTGGAGGCGCTCCTGGCCCACGAACTGGCCCATGTGCTCCGCCACGACTACCTGGTAAACCTGCTGCAATCACTCCTGGAAGTGCTCTTCTTCTACCACCCGGGCCTCTGGTGGCTCTCCCACCGCATCCGCCAGGAACGCGAACTGGCCTGCGATGCCTTTGCCACCCGCCTGCTGGGGGATCCCCTCCCCCTGGCGGAGGCCCTCACCCACCTGGAACGCCGTGGCCTCGGCCACGTATCCCTCGAACCCGCACTCGCAGCCCACGGAGGCTCGCTCATGGAACGCATTCGTCACCTCCTGCTCCCCCCACCCCGCACCTCGTCCACCCCCATGTTTGGCGCCGCGGCCGTGTTGGCCCTGGTACTGGCCTCTGGCCTACATCTGGGAGCCCAAACCTACAGCTCAACCCCAGCCACGGCACCGGAAATCCCTCAGGGCAACGGCCCAAAGAAAACCGACCTTTACTTCCGCTCCTACAACGCCAAAGACAGCGAGGGAAAGGACATCCCCTACACGCAACTCATGGAAATAAAAGCGAACCAAGTCCCCCTGAACCAGATCTGGGCCACATTCGAAACGCTCGTGAAGCAGGGTCAGCCAGAAGGTAGCGCAAAAACATGGGCAACCTGCGAGAGCAAGACTCCAGGCCCTCGCGTGAACTTGGACCTGAAGGACGCCACGCCCGCCGAGGTAATCTCAATCCTTAAGCGCCTTGCGAAGGATCATGGCGTTGCACCCTTCTTAGCCCCTTCGCCATTTTCCCTGGGCGACTTCAAGGTGGGCAAACGTGCGGCAGAGGACGGCATCACGCGCTACGACCTTCACGCGCGCCAAGCGAGTGCTGGAAAACTGAAGGAAATGCTTGAAATAGCCCACAAGCTGGAGACTAGCCCTGGGGTGATCAATGGCTCCATGAGCCATAACCGCAGCACGGACATCCATCCCGGCCCCAAGGTAGACGCCATCTTCGAGGATCTCCCCCTGGCGGAATTGGAAAGGCGCGTGAACGACCTGATCGAGCGCACCAAGTAAGCGTTTTCACATAAGGTCAGCCCCGGTGCCCTGTGGCGCCGGGGTTTTCTCCTGCAAAGAGGGCACCTCCCACGGGGATACCTCCTGTTGCTATGCTTGCCTCTGGAGCGTGGTTCTTTGCAGACGGATACCGCACTGAGTCAGGGGCGAATATTGCGAGCCTGGGCGCCGCTGGAGGCGGCTTGGCTGCTGATGGCGGTGGAGGGGCCATTCATCGCGGCGGTGATCGCGCGGCTGGCGGATCCCACGCTGAACCTGGCGGCCTTCGGGGTTGCCTTTCCCCTGGGCATGCTCTTCGAGTCGCCCATCATCCTGATCATGAGCGCCTCCACGGCCCTGGTGGCGGATCGGGATTCCCTCTGCAAGCTCAAGCGTTTCACTTGGGGCCTCAATGGGCTCATCACCCTGGCGATGCTGCTGTTCCTGCTGCCACCGATCTTCGGCTGGGTCACCCGCAGCCTCATGGGACTGCCGGAATCGGTGGTCCGATTGGCCTACGGGGCCTGCGCCCTGCTCCTGCCCTGGCCTGCCGCCATCGGCTATCGGCGCTTCTTTCAGGGCATCATGATCCGCCATGGTCTCACGCGCCGCGTGGCCTACGGCACCACCGTGCGCCTCGCCACCATGGGGACCACCGCGGTCCTGCTGGCGACCCTCACGCCCTGGCCCGGTGCCTGGGTGGGCTGCGCGGCCCTCTCCACGGGGGTGGTGCTGGAGGCCGCCGCCAGTCGCTTTTGGGTGCGGGAATGCCTCCGTGAGTTGAAACAAAAGGAGCCCCAGGGCACCCGTCTGACCTTCAGTTCCATCGCCCACTTCTACCTACCCCTGGCGACGACCTCCATCCTGGCCCTGGGGGTGAATCCCCTGGTGTCCTTCTTCCTGGCCCGCAGCCCCCGCCCCCTGGAATCCCTGGCGGTCATGCCCGTGGTGAATTCCTTCGTCTTCATCTTCAACACTGCGGGGCTCACCTTCCAGGAAGTGGCCATCCCCCTCATGGATCAGGGCCGCCGCGCCCACGAGGCCCTGCGCCGCTTCGCCACCACCATGGCCCTGGGCGCTTCCGGACTATTGATGCTACTGGCCTTCACGCCCCTCTCCGGCCTGTGGTTCCGGGGCGTCGCGGGCCTCACGCCCCAGCTCGCGGCCTTCGCCACCCTGCCGGTGGCGATCCTCTTCCTCCAGCCCGCCCTCACCGTGCTCCTGAGCTACCAGCGCGCCGCCCTGGTAGTAGCTCGTACCACGCGCCCCATCACCTGGGCCACGGCGATCGAAGTGGGGGGTATCTGCCTGGTGATCCTCGCCCTGACCCATCTGGCGGGCTGGGTGGGCGCCACCGCCGCCGCCTGCGCACTGGCGGCAGGGCGCGCGGCGTCGGGGTTATACCTGCTGCCGAAAACGAGAGGCGCCTAGCTGACCCGAGGGTGCAGCGAGAGACGCCCTCTTCTGACGGGGATGCCGGGCTTCGCCTGGGCATCCCGTGGGGGAGCACGAGGGGGGACATCGCGAGCCACAGGCGAGCAGGCGGTCCCCTCTCGTCCAAGTCAGCGCTGCGTGAGGCTGAGCTTTTGGGCCTTTCGCTCATCGATGGTGTAGACGAAGCCCTTGAGGAAGCTCTGGCCGAGCAGCCCGTCGATCCCCACATCGGAGGGAACCACCGCCGAAGCCTGGACGCCTTTCAGCACTTGGCCGTTCACTTCCAGACGGGGAATCCGCAGGCTTCGGCCCAGGACCCTCAGCCCCCCCACCACGGACAGCGAGGCCTCCTTGCCCATGTTTCCGCCCTGACCGATGGCATCCACAAGCTCAGGGCTCAGGATCGTATCCATGGCGCCGGTGTCCACCACGAACCAGCAGGGTTCGTCTTCCACCCGCGCCTCAACGATCAGCAGGCCATTGGGTCGCAGGGCCTGCCCTGCGACGGCCCAGGCGGCCAATTCGCGGCGGAATGTTCGGACCTTGACCAGAGCGGTCTGGAGCGCCGGATCGGCCGGTGTTTTCCGCTGGGCCTCGCGAATCTCCGCCAACAGACGGTTCAGGCCCGTGAAGAAGGCCAGGTCCTGACCTGCCTTCTTGAAGGCCTCGAAGGCGTCGAGGCGCTTGTTCACGGCCTCCTGGCTGGCGACAGCAATCGCGCGTTCGCGTTCAATGGCTTCCTGGGCCCGCTTCGCACCGGCATTGTAGTCCTCCACCCGATGGTGATCCTGTGCGGTCAGCTCGTTGACTCTCTTCACCAGCGCGTTTCGCGCCTCGACCTTCTGGCGGATCACGTCCTGGTCCAGTCCAGGCGAGAGGTTCTTCAGCTCTCGATCCAGTGCATCCAGGCTTGCGCGTTCTTCCCGCCCTTTCACCATGGATTGCTCGAGCTGGACCCGGTCCTGCTCCATTTCGGCCCGCCGCTTCCGGGCAAAGGCATTGAAAGACTCGATTCCCTGGGTCGAACGTTCCAGGGAAACCTCCAGGCACTCACCCCGGTAGAACCGCTCGAGGGTCTTCTCCACGGCGGCGATCCTCGCCTCGAAAGACCCCTGGGCCTGAAGGCTCGTGCAAAGGAGTAGAACCATGGGCTGGAAGATCGATCGGACCATTGCGGCTCCAGGAATGCGCGTGAGATCGGCACCTCCCATTCGACCCGCGGATACGGGCCGCGGCAACCCGAGATCGCCGCCCGGCCCCACACCTGTGCCGTCAGATCGCCCGGGTTCCGGGATAATAGCTTCCTCGCCCGGAGTCCCGATGGCCACACCCATGCTCATGCAGATCGCCGCCCTCAAGCGCGAGGCGGGGGACGCGATCCTGCTCACCCGCATGGGGGACTTCTACGAACTGCTGGGAGAAGACGCCGTCAAGGCCGCGCCGGTGCTGGAGATCGCCCTGACCCTGCGGGGCAAGGGCACGGAAAACGAATCGCCCATGTGCGGGGTGCCCCACTTCGCCCTGGAGAGCTACCTGCCCAAGCTCCTGGCGGCGGGCTATTCGGCGGCCATCGCCGAGCCCACCGCCAAGCCCGAGGAGGTGAAGGGCCTGCTGCCCCGGGCCATTTCGCGCATCATCACGCCGGGCACATGGCTGGATGACGACGGGCGCTGGCTGGCGGCGGTGCATTGCATGGGCGAGGCCTGGGGCATCGCCCTGCTGCAGCTGGCCTCGGGACAGCTGCGGGTCATCCCCGGCGAAGGCGCGTCCCTATTGGCTTCGACCCTGGAGCGGCTGGCGCCCCAGGAACTGATTCTGGCGGAAGGCAGCGCCGATCCCTTCGAGGTGGAGGCCACTCGGACACCCCTGCCGGGCTGGCGCTTCGAGCCCAGCCGCGCCCGTCAGCAGGTGCTGGCCTTCTTCGGCTGGACCCACCTGGAAGGGGTGGGCCTGGATCCCTTCCCCGCCGCCATCGGTGCCCTGGGCGCCCTGCTGGATCAGGTGGAAGCCACCCAGAAGGGCCGCCCCGCCCACATCCAGGGCGTGGCCCTCGAACTGGGCGCCACGGGTCCACTGTTGGACGCCACCAGCGCGCGACATCTAGAGATCTTCGGCAACACCCTGGACGGCTCCAAGGCGGGCAGTCTCTTGGCCCTCCTCGACCAATCCCGCACCCGCATGGGTAGCCGCATGCTGAAGGCCTGGTTGGATCAGCCCCTGCGGGAACGCCCCGCCCTGGAGCGGCGCTGGACCCAGGTGCAGTGGCTCACGGAGGACCGCCGGCGGGAGCCGCTCCAGAAGCTCATGGCCCAGGTACCCGATCTGGATCGCCTGCTGGGCCGTGTGGCCCTCAACCTCGCCACCCCGCCAGAGTTGGGACAACTGCGAGAAGGGCTGGCCCAGCTCCAGCGCCTGCCGGGCCTCATCCTCGAAGGCGGCTGGCTGGAGGACGCCCAGGAGCTGGAACTATGGGCCGAGGGCACGCCTCTCTGCGAGGCCCTGCTTTCCGAACTGCGGCGCTGCCTCGCCGAGGCCCCGCCCCTGGATGCCGAAAAGGGGGGCGTCATCCAGGATGGCGTGGATCCCGAACTCGACGGCGTGCGTCGTCTGGCCCGGGACGCCAAGCAGGTGATGCTCGAACTGGAAGAAGAAGAGCGTCAGGCCTCGGGCATCGGCAGCCTGAAGATCAAGTACAACCGAGTCTTCGGCTACTACTTCGAGATCACGAAATCCAATTTGGCATCCGCGCCTTCGCATTTCATTCGGAAGCAGACCCTGGCCAACGCCGAGCGCTTCACCACGGAGAAGCTGATGGCCTTTGAGCAGCGGCTGCTCTCCGCCGAAGGCGATCTGCTGAGGCTCGAAGCGATCCAGTTCAAGCGGTTGCTTTCGCTCGTGCTCGAGGCGCGCGCCGAACTCAACGCGCTCTCCCTGGCGGTGGCGCGCCTGGATGTGCTCTGCGCCTTCGCGGAACGGGCCCGCCACAGCGGTTGGATGCGCCCTGAACTCAGCGAGGATCGCGAACTCACCTTGGCAGGCGCGCGCCATCCCATGCTTGAGGCGCGCATGGGCCGGGAATGCATCCCCAACGATCTGACGTTGAAGAACGGCCGCCCCATGGCCGTGGTGACGGGCCCCAATATGGGCGGCAAGTCCACCTTCCTGCGCACCACGGCCCTGCTGGTGGTGCTGGCCCAGACCGGCAGCTTCGTGCCCGCGGATCTCATGCGCTTCGCCCTGGTGGACCGCATCTTCACGCGCATCGGGGCCAGCGACTTCCTGGCCAAGGGCCAGTCCACCTTCATGGTGGAGATGACGGAAACCGCCCGAATCCTCAATCAGGTGACCCCCGCCAGCCTCGTGATCCTGGACGAAATTGGCCGGGGCACCTCGACCCGCGACGGCCTGGCCCTGGCGGAGGCCATCGCCCTGCATCTGCGGGACCTCAAGGGCGGTGCGCCGCGCACGCTGTTTGCCACCCATTACTTCGAACTCACCAAGCTGGCCGATGACGCCCGCTATCAGAACCTCCACGTGGAAGTGCAGGAGTGGGAGGACCAGCTGCTCTTCCTCCACCGCATCGCCGAGGGCCCCGCAGACCGCAGCTACGGCATCCAGGTGGCCAAGCTTGCGGGCCTGCCCAAGCAGGTCATCACCCGCGCCCAACGCATCCTGGCGGAGGCTCAGGAACCGCCCCTCGAGCCGACGAAAAAAACGAAGCGGACAGTCGATGTCCAACAACCCATGCTGCCCCTCTTCGAGACGGAGACGGATCCCCTTCGGGAAGAATTGAAGGCCCTGGACCTCAATCGCATGACACCCATGGACGCGCTGGCCTGGCTGGCGGAGAAGCAGCAGGGCTAGAGGGATCAATTCCCTGAGCCCTACGACTTGAAGTCTGGCGGTGCCGGCATTTCTGCACGTCGGTATCCCTTGTCCACTCTCTGCACGAGGTAGGCCTCGGCCTTCTCCCGGGATGTGAAGAACTCCAGCGAGGTGCTGGTGAAGACCGACAGGTATCGGAAGCGGTGATTCACGACCTGCCGTGAAAGCCCCAGGCCTGTGGCCCAGCGTTTCACCGCGTCCCAGAGCCCGCCCTTGAGGCAGGGCGAATTGTCGGGCACATGGCCATCCTCGCCGATGCTGAGGGCCTGGACTTGCTCCGCGGGGATACGGCCTACCTGTATTGGACCGGCCACGACGTAGCTCCGCGAAAGGTACGCCCGCTCCTCCCTTGAACCGCGCCGGAACTCCTCCAACTGGGCGTTGCTGAGGTTGCCACTGGTCAGCGAGATGGCCTCCTCAGTCTTTTCCTGGATGACCACGAACAGGGGCGAGCTGTTCTCCTGGAGGATGCGGGCCTCTCGGTCGAAGGGGTTCTCGCTGACCCGTGGGTGCCGATCCACGTAATCCACACCCTTGATCCGGACCTTTTCGCCGGGGCCTTCAGCCTTGGCGGAAGCAGCGACGAAGGGATTGGAGGCCATGCCGGGCACCTCCGCCTTGGCAAAGGGATTCGGCACCGGTGCCTTCCCCTTCGGAGCGAGGCGCTGGGCGTAGGCCTCGGCAAGGGCCTGGAACTCCGTCTTGGGCCACGCGATGTTCACGACTTTCGGGTACTGGACGTGAAAGCGCTGGGCCATGGCGAAGAGCTTCCGGTTGAAGGCGCCGCGCTCCCGACTCTCCGGTTTTTCCAGGAAGGCGGTGAGTTCGGCGTGGGCCTTCGCCCCGATGCCGGTGCTGTTGCGCCAACCGTCCCTCGGGGCGAGGAAGAAGGCAGACCAGGCGGGGCTCCCGGGAGTGTGAAGGGCTGCAGGCCGCCCGCCCTGGCCCAGCAGATCGGGCTTGATGCGCTTGGGTAGCCGGGCGAAGGGATAGTCCGTACCGCGGGTCTCGGCGTCGAAGAGTAGGACCTCCACTTCCAGCTCCAGGGCAGCTGGCTTTAGGGCCAGCAGTCTGCGCCAGAGATCCGGGTAGCCCTGCAGCTCGCCTGCCCGCACCATGCGGGGCTCCGTGGAGCCCTCGAGGCGGACTTGGCCCAGCTCCAGTTCCCGAAGGCCAGCCTCGTTCCATTTCCAGGTGATCTCGAAATCCTGGACCGGTTCGCCCATCTGGGCCCACCAAGCCCAGGCGACCGTGAGGGTAGCCAGGTGGTCGAGAGAAGCGACCGGGAGAGCTTCCAGTCCCGCCGAAACAGAGAAGGAACCGCGATGGATAATGGCTTTGGGCACGGCCGGGGCCGGGAGACCCGGCATCAGCAGAACCATCAGGAGGGCGATGGGGCGGCGCATTCAATTCCCATCCCTGAGGGTTTGCAACTTGCGGTACAGCGGGATCAGTTCTCTCGCGAGCCGGGCTCCTTCTTGGCGAAGAGGCGCCGCCCTTTCAATCCAGGTTCGAGTTGCGGCCACCAGGGCGTCCACCTCCGGCGTATGGGGCAGCACCATGGTCTTTTGGATGTCTTCAGTCAGCTCCGGGTGGAAAGGGATATTTGCGTTTTCCTCGGTGATGGTCACCCTGCGACGGGACCCACGGTTGATCAGGGTGACCTCGCAGTAGTGGAGCTTGGAAAAGAGTCCGATCTTGTCGGGCTTCGCCTCGAAGGAAACATCGATCACATCGGGAGGGTCGAAGGAGAGGATCACCGATCGCCCCCCATAGACCCTGGAATCCACGGCGCAGCTGCCCTTTTGATTGATGCGAACTTCCCCTCGGTACTTGAACCGCTCGTCTTCCACAATGGGGAGGGCCTGGACCAGCCGCACCATGGCGGGCTTCGCTTCCTCTGCCATTTTCCTGAGCGTGACTTCGATTTCACGGGCCCTGGCTCCCAAGGGCCTGATCCGGTCATAGACGGCACCGATCTGCTCCCTGATCTCCTTCTGGCGCCGCGCCTTGGCCTCCACCTCCCGGGCCTGGGCCAGGCGCTGCGACTCCAATTCATTCCAGGCAAGGCTCAGGTCGAGTCCTGCCCCTTCCAGGCGCAGGGCCTCCCCCTCGGGCGTGTTTCGGATCCTGAAGGAGAGCCGGCCCGCCCCATCCTCGCCGGTGCAGTCCAACGCATCCGCCAGGAGGCGCCCACGGAAGCTCAGGATGCGCCCGTCCATCTTAGCGGTGCCCTGGGCTTCTGCCTCCTGGAGGTCTAGCTGGACCTGGTTGGGTCCCGCCCCGTACATGCCGCTCTTCAGCGCCAGCGGCAGGCGGGCGAGTTCCACCGTCTGCCCACCGGTGCGGAAGGTCAGCCGGGTGCCGTCCCCCTGGGCGGTGAAGGGCCAAGCGTCCTTTCCGAGGGCGAAGGTTCCGGAAAGGGCACCGGTCCCAAGGGAGGCCTTGACCTGGTATCGCTGCCCATTGAAGTCCAACTCCCCCTCCGCCTGCTTCCCGGCCGGAAGGAGATGGATGGCCACCCGCCCATCCGGGGAACGATAGCGCCCCAGGGCGCGGGTGTCCTGGGCGAAGGCCGCGACACCCGCGAGAGCGATGACAGCGATGACAGCGATGAAGAAAGGGCTCCGCACGGATCCTCCTTGCCCTTCATCTTACGAGAGGTACCTGCGGCAGCGTTCTCCTGGGCGCCTTGCGATCCGAGGTTTCCCGCGTCTGGCCTCGGTCACGCTTTTACCGCACGTCCAGCTTCTCCAATTCCCGGATTAGGTTCGGGTGATCCGTGTAGGTTATTCCATGCATTCCGAATTGAGTCGCGGCCTCGGCGAATTCCGGGCGGTCGTCGATGAAGACGCAGGCCTCAGCGGAAAGATCCAGTTTGCGAAGGGAATCCTCGAAGAGCCTCGGATCGGGCTTCATCGCCTTCAGATCAAAGGAGAGCGTGACCGCGTCGAAAAGCGGGAAGACCTCGCAGGTCCGGATGGCGTGTTCGAAGTGCCAGGGGTTGGTGTTTGAGATGAGTCCAAGGCGGTAATGGGGTTTCAGCCCTCGAATCAGCTCCAGGGTGCTTTTAATGGGCGTGAAGATATCCGTGAAGGTACGCACGAAGGCCGCTACCTCGAAGGGGTACTCGCAGAGCCGGGAAACACCCGCCAGGAATTCGGCCGAATCCAGTCGCCCCCCCTCGTAATCCTCCGGCAGCGAAGAACCCGCCATGAGCCCCGCCAGTTCCGCCACCGACCGTCCGCAGAGCGGCGCAAGCCCCGCCAGGATCCGCCCGTTGTCGAAACGGTAGATGACATTGCCGAAGTCGAAGATGACGCCGCGAATCGGTTCATTCATTCAAGAAGCATCCCATGGCCGGAGACCCGAGAGCCTCTTAGACTTGAAGCCATGAAACCCCTGACCCCCAACCGCCTGCGCCTAGCCTGGATCTTCGCCATTGCGGTGGATTTGCTTCAGCTCGGAATGTTTCCCCTCAGCGCCGGTCTGAGCACCTGGGTGAACGCCCCCTTGGATCTGGCGGCCATGGGTGCGCTCTGGTACCTCGTAGGCTGGCACTGGGCCCTGCTGCCCACGGTCGCCTTCGAGCTGGCCCCCTTCGTGGAACTGGCACCCACCTGGACCGCCGCCCTCTGGCTCATCACACGCAAGCGGAAGGCACAGGGATTGATCCAGCACCATGAGTGACAATGCCCTGGGAGAAGCCTTGTTCCACCCCATGCGCCGCCACGATCGCGAACTCACCACTCCCGAAGCCTGGGAGCTCCTCCGGCGCGCGGAGTGGGGCGTTTTGAGCACCCTGGGGGAAGACGGCTGGCCCTATGGGGTACCCGTGAACCATGTGGTGGTGGAAGGTCGAATCTACATCCACTGCGCCCAGGCCGGGCACAAGGTGGAGAATCTGGCCTTCGAGTCGAAGGTGTCCTTTTGTGCCGTGGCCAACGCGGAAGTTCAGCCTGCAGAGCTTGCCACCAATTTCGAGAGCGCCGTGGTTTTTGGAAGGGCCGAGCTCGTGACGGAGGATATTGAGAAGCGCCAAGCCCTGGAGGCCCTGCTGAAGCGCTTCGCGCCCCAGCATCCCGCCGAGGGCGCCGAGGCCATGCGCAAGGAATTTGGACGCACGGCCGTGCTTCGCATTACGCCGGAACATCTGACAGCAAAGGCTCGGCGAAAAGACTAAGACGACAGCGGGAAGCTCAAGTGGAACGTGGTGCCCTGTCCGGGCTCGCTCTCCACGCGGATCTGGCCGCCATGATTCTGCACCAGGGTGTAGGTCATAGCCAACCCCATCCCCGTTCCTTTTCCCGGAGCCTTAGTGGTGAAAAAGGGCTCGAAGATCTTCCGCAAAACAGCAGGGCTCATGCCAGCTCCTGTGTCCTGCACGGCGATACAAACCTGCCCCTCCGGGTTTTGGGTATGGAAGGACAAGCGCCCCCCCGAAGGCATCGCGTCTCGGGCATTCAGCGCCGGATTCAGAAGCATCTGCATGATCTGGCCACCATCCCCACGAACGCGATGGTTAGTTGCGCCCATGTCAATCTCAAGGTCAATGTTGCGAGGGAGGGTCCGCTCCAGCATCTGGCGAAGCTCTCCAAGCAGTTCATGGATGTCCACGAATTCGAGGGTTGCAGGCTCTGCCCTCGCAAATCTCATCAATTGCTTGACCAGATCGGCCCCCCGCCGAGCCGCCCGAGCGATCACATCCGCGTGGTGCTGCCTCTGCTGAGGGTCATCCCCATCCTCTTCAAGGAGCTGGACGCTCCCCTGGATGGCCGTGAGCAGGTTCCCAAAATCGTGGGCGATACCACCCGCCAGCGTTCCGAGAGATTCCATCCGCTGGCTGCGGCGAAGCTGTTCCTCGGCCTCCAACTGGCGCGTGACATCCACGCCGACCGCCCAGCCAGTCCAGCCCAGTATGGGGAACCGCCGGGATTCACTGAACCAGCGAACGGTCCGCGTCTCTCCATTCTTGGCGCGCAGACTTAGCTCTACCTCGGACTCCAGTCCTTCTCCCCGAGCCAGCCCCAGGAGGCGAGCGCGTGCCTCGTCTCCCAGCAGCTCGGAAGTTTCAGCAACTGGATCCTCCGCCACTTCCCCATCGGAATAGCCAGTGCATTGTTCGCAGGCACGGTTCCAGACGATGATTTTTCCTTCAGGATCAAAGGCGCAAATGAGCACCGGCATGTGTTGGACCAGGGTACGAAGGCGTGCCTCGCTGCGACGAATCGCGCCTTCGGCCTGAATCCGCAGCACGAGGGTCGCCGACAGGCCAAACACCGTCAGCAGAGAAAGTGCGAGGCTACTCAAGACCAGACCCTTGTTGCGATCGTAGAAATTGCGGGGAGGATTCAAGACGGCCCAACCTGAATGCAGTCGAGATTCCGGAATGCCATTACGCTGCATTTCACGGAAATCCACCACGGTCCGCACGGTGGGCCGTTCCATCACAGGTATTCGGCCTGCATCCTCGCCTTGGAGGATGCGGACCGCAAGCCTTCCCGCAGCTTCTCCCTGTTGATGCCCACCCATAAGGCTCCCACCCACAGAGCCGTGCCCCAGAGCCTCCTCGTAGAGGTGGAAGACCGGGGCTTTCACGCCCCGCTCCCGCAGGAGGGCGGATAACTCCCACAGATCCAGAAAGCGACCCTCACGATCCTGGTTAAAGGGCCCGATCAGGATGAAGGTATTCGGAGGGACCTGGACCACCGCCTGAATGACTTCCTCTGTGGCGTGCGCCTCGCCAAGAAACTCGAATTCCAGCTGCCCCTGAAAACGCCTCCTTGCGGATTCGAGGGTGCTCCGCACGGCTCGACCCGTCTCCGTACCATCGCAAACCACCAAGACCCGCCGTGCCTGAGGCAGGAGCTGAAGGGCGACTTCCAGTGTACCTGCGCCGTCCACATGTTCGGCGACTCCCGTAACGCTGGGGATATTTCTCAACAGCGATGGCGAAAAACCGTTAAAGCCGCAGAAGGCAATCGGTACACCTGGAAACAACTCTTCCCGGTGTTTCATTACGAATTCGGTGGCGATGTTGTCCGAGGTGATCACGAGGTGGAAGGGATGACCCCGATACTTGGCCTTGAGACTCTCGAACTGGCGGGTGAGATTCTCCTCCGTGGGGAAATGCTTCCAGTCCAGGTACTCGGTCCGGATATCCACCCCAACCCCGGCTGCCTTGAGGACCTCGAGAATGCCGTCATGGATGTTCGAGGTCCAGACATAGCCCAGGTGGTAGCTGTGGAGGATGAGCACCTGTTTGTTCCTGGGATTTTCGGCGCCCAGCTTCACACCGCCCGCCAGCAGCTCGAAGAGCAGGAGCACACGGGCGGCAATGCCCAGGAGAGCGCGCAAATTAATCACGCTATAGCCTGAAGCCGCCCACCAGATGCCGCAGCCCTTCGGCTACCTGGGCGAGATCATCGGATGTCTTGGCAATCTCATGAACGGTGGCGGAAAGCTCATGGGTGGCGGTGGCATTCTGGGCCAACCCCTGGGAAGTTTCGCCCATCATCCGGGTGACCTGGGTGCTGGTTTCGGCCTGCCCACTGGCGAAGATGCCGATCTGCTCGATGCGGCCCGCCATGTCCGTGATGCGTCCCCGAATAGTCTCCAGACTCTCCATGGTGGTACGGGCGCTGGTGACTCCCCCGGACACTGCATCCTGGGTGCGTTGTATCAGCTCCTCGATCTCCTTGGCGGCGCCTCGGCTGCGCTCCGCCAGCTTGCGCACCTCCTCGGCCACCACCGCAAAGCCCTTGCCCTGGGCACCCGCCTTGGCCGCTTCGATAGCGGCGTTGAGGCTCAGCAGGTTCGTCTGGCGGGCGATGTCCTGGATTACCCGCACCGCCTGCACGATCTGGCCAGTCACCGACTGGATTTCGCCCATGCCCCGCACGGCGCCTTCCCCCGCCTCGGCGCTGCGGGCCGTGTCCTTCACGGCCTCCTGGGTTTCGTGCTGGCTCTCTCGGGTGTGGGTCGCCACCAGCTCCGCGTTGTCGGACAACTCACCCATGGCCCCAGCCACCTTCTCCCCGGAGACCTTCAGGTTCTCGCTGACCTTGGCGATGTCCGCCACGGCCCGCTCCATTTCCTCCGCCGAGGCGGCCAGCTCCGTGCTGCCCGAAGCCACTCGGGCCGCATAGCCAGAGACCTCCAGAATCATCCCCCGCAGCCCAGCGTTGTAAGTATTGAAGGCACTCGCCGCCGCACCGATCTCATCCTGGCTTTCGATGCGAATCTCCTGGGTGAGGTCACTGTTCTGGAGCCCACACACCAGCGCCCCGAGAGGCCGGACCATGCGCTGGGCGAAGGCGCGCACCGCCAGGAAGAGCAGGCCGGAAAGGAGCAGCAGGCCACCCAGGATGGACCAAGTGTAGGTGCGGATCTGGGCCCGCAGGTCATCCATGTAGACGCCGGTGCCTATGTTCCAACCCCAGGGTTCAAAGCATTTCACGTAGTTGAGCTTGGGATAGACGCCCGTCTGACCGGGCTTGGCGAAGACGAGATCCAGGAACCCGCCCTCGGGGTTGCGGCCGAGCTGGTTCAGTTCAACGTAGATGAGCTTCCCCCCTGCATCCTTGAAGCTATCCACGAGCTGGCCTTCCATCTCCGGCTTGATGGGGACGGTAACGATGCGAAGGTCGCGGGTGAACACGTAGAAATAGCCCGTCTTCCCGAAGCGGATGGCCTTGAGGAGCCCCAAGGCCCGCTTCTGAGCCTCTTCGCGGTTGATGGCTCCCGCCTTGACCTGAGCCTCCTGGCCTTCCAGGACACCGTAGGCCGTTTCGGAGAGGTGCTGCAGGTATTCCTTGCGGGATTCCAGGAAGGCACTCTCCAGGGTTGGCACCAGCAGCAGCCAGGAGGCCAGAAAGACTACTGCCAGGGGCGCAAGGACAAGCAGCAGCACCTTGCCCGAAAGGGATTGCGGACGGAACCGATCCATCATGCCTGCCATGGAAGACCTCAAAGGAAGTGGACCCTGGGGTATTCGGCTGATTGGGTTCCGCTCGTAAATTCCAGTCACCTTTCATTCCCCTCATGGTTTCGGTGGATTACCAACCGATACAATGACCCCGGAGGTTTTCATGAAGATTCTGCGCATCAGTCATTTGGGTATCGCGTCTCCCACCCTTTCCGAAGCCATGGAGCGCCTGGACCGAATCTTCGGCTTGAAGCAGGAGCACATCGAGGAAGTGGCCGACCAGAAGGTGCGCACGGCCTTCTACCCTATCGGCGAGAGCACCCTGGAGTATCTGGAGAGCACCGACCCCGAAGGGCCTGTGGGCAAGTTCCTGGAAAAGAAGGGCCCCGGCATCCACCATCTGGCCTTTGAAGTGGATGATGTGGACGCGGCCGTGAAGGAGCTCCTGGAGAAGGGCGTCCGCATGATCGACAAGGCTCCCCGCAAGGGCGCCCACGGCAACCGCATCGCCTTCATCCACCCCGCGGAGACCGGCGGTGTGCTCATCGAGGTCTGCCAGCCCGAGAAGCACTGAGAAGGCGGGTAGGGAGACAAAGTCAGACAAGAATCGACTCAGGCCGGAGGATCCTGCAAGGAGATCCTCCGGCCTTGATCCTTTCGAGATTATCTCGGGTCACCGTTGGTGAGCTTGGGGAAGGCCACGATGGCCCCTCCTGCTAGAGGCTCGGTCCCAGATCACCGAATTTTTCTCGACTCACGTTGAGTGCCATTTCGGTTGAGAGAAATTGCGGCCCGAATTCGAGTCCTGGATCTTTTCGAGACAAGGCCTTTGTGCCTCAGTAGAATCCGTCCAGCTCGACATCATTTCAAATCCCATTTGACGTGCGCGGTCCCCATGCAACCCATCCGTCGCCTGATCCTGAAGGAACTACTGCTCCTGTTCGGGCTGCTGGCGGTGGTTTCAACGGGACTCGCCTGGGTCGGAATCAATCGGATCCTGGACCAGCAGGTCGAAGCGCGGTCCAGTGAGGACCTGGACAAACTCGCCCGGGACATCCGCAGGGATCTCTCAGAAGTCGAACGGGTAGGACGCACCGCTGCCCGGTGGTGGCAGGAGGGGGCGATCGGCACCGAGGATATTCCTGGCGCCGAGATCCAGCTGGCCTCCCTGCTGGAAGAATTCCCCTCCGTGGCCAATCTCGTCCTGATCTCCGTTGAGGGCTGGGGCCTTTCCATGAGCCGCATGCCCGGAGGGTTGGCAACCTACCACCTGGATGCCCGAAAAGTGGAAGCCCAGAAACGCTACCTGCGAAAGGAGGGCCGGCCCCTGGCGCACACCTTCTGGGAGCCCACGCCCTATCGCGTGTTTCAGCGCCCCTGGTTCAGGACAGCCCAGCAGGCTCCCGGTCCTCAATGGGTGGGAGCCTACCAGTTTGTGGACCGCCCTACCCACGGTCTCAGCTTTGCCATTCCCCTGAGGGATGCCGACGGTCGCTTTCGGGGTGCCCTCTGTTCGGACATACTCCTGGACTCCCTGAGTCAGCGCACCTGGGCCGTCCAGCCCACTCCCAACAGTCGGGCCCTGGTCAGCGATAACGAGGGCAGGGCCCTCATCCTTCCCCGGGGCACCTCACTCCGCACGAACACAGCGGAGGCCGCCCCTTTCCTCAAGCCCCTCTCCGGAGATTTCCTGCCACTGTTCGTGGAGCTGCTCAAGCGTTGGGATATCCTCCAGCGCCCAACCAAGCTCTTTCCGATTAGGGACCACGGTACGGGCTACTCCTGCATCGTCCAGCCCCTTGAAGGCGTCGAGGGGGTGAAGTGGTTCCTGAGCCTTGCGGTGCCCGATGAGGACTATCGCGGGGGGGGGCGCCGTGTGGCCCTCGTGATCCTGGGTGCGGGGATCCTGGCTTCCCTCCTGGCGACCTGGCGCGCCTTCCACATGGCCCATCGCATTTCCGCCCCCCTGGAACATCTCTCGGGCGCGGCCCAGGCCCTCGGCACGGGGGCGGTGCCAGTCACCATCCCCTCCGACATCCTGGAGATCGGAGCCCTGAGTGAAGCCCTACAGCGGGCAACGACGGCCCTAGAGAAAGAGGTCGAACTCCAGCTCAAGCTCCAGCACAGCCAGCGCCTTGAGATGGTCGGTACCCTCACCGGAGGCATCGCCCACGATGTCAACAACCAGCTAGCGGCCATCGTGGGCCAGATCAACCTGGGTCGGGAGTTGGTTGCGCCCGGGCATCCCATCACCCTGCGACTGGACCGAGCCGAGGAGGCTGCCCAGCGCTGCGCGCGCATGATCCGGTCTCTACTGGGGTTCACCCATCAGGCCAAACCGGAACTCGACACCATCGATCTCAACGATGTTGTTCGCCACACCGCATCCCTCCTCGAACGGCTCCTAGGTGGTCGCATCCGCCTCAATCTCGATCTCGATTCTCAACTCCCCTCTGTCCAGGGCGAGAGCGTGAGCCTGGAGCAGGTATTGATGAACCTCGCCATCAATGCCCGAGACGCCATGCCCGAGGGGGGCACCCTGGGGATCACAACCCGGAGGCAGGCCGCCAACGAGGTTTGCCTGACGGTTCGAGACAGCGGCACCGGGATTCCCAAGGATGTACTGCCGAAAATTTTCGACCCATTCTTCACAACCAAGGCCATTGGCAAGGGCACGGGACTGGGGCTGGCCATGGTTTTCGGCATCATCAAGGCCCACGGGGGCAGGATCGAAGTGGACAGTGAACCCGGGAAGGGTGCTGAGTTCAGGGTGTATCTCAGCTCAAGCCCCGGTGGAACAGCCACGCCCCCCTCCCCGCATCCTGCTGAAATCCCCATCGAATTCTTAGCTGGGCGACGGGTCCTGGTGGTCGAAGACGAAACCCATTTGCGCGACCTGGAAATGGAGGCCTTAAGCCAGCGGAAGGCCCAGGTGGAGGCGGCCTCGGACGGCCGTCAGGGGTGGACGCTCTGGCAGGAAAAACCCTTCGACCTCGTGCTCAGCGATCAGCGGATGCCCGAGATGACGGGCATGGAGCTCCTCGCCCACATTCGCGCCACAGGCTCCAAGATGCCCGTCATTCTCGCCAGTGGATACGGGCTGGAAGGGATCGAGAGTGCCTTGGCCCAGGATCCGTACCTTCGCTACCTGCCTAAGCCCTTCACCCTTCAGCAACTCTTTGCCGTGGCCCAGGAACTGCTCAGAGACTGATTCCGTGTGGCCTTTGCAGCGTCGCTTCGGTCTGCCAGCAGAAGAATACCGACGGGGTTCAGTTCATCATCCCCAGGTAGCCCGCCCACAGCACCGGGCCGTAGAGCACGATGGGGAAGGTCGCCAGGGCCAGGAAGCACCCGAGGGGCAGCATGGTCTGGCCCTTGGCCCTGCCGGAGATGAGCAGGGGAAGGGCAAAGGCCACGGCCAGGAAGCTGGCGCCGAAGAGGATGCCCAGCATGGTGCCCCAACCCCAGAAGGCGCCGAGCCAGGCCAGCATCTTGAAATCACCCATGCCCAGGCCATCGGTCTTGCGGATGAGTTTGTAGAGGGCATTGACGAGCCAGGGCAGGCCGTAGCCCGCCACCAGGCCGATGAGACTCTCCTTCCAGGTGACAGGCATTTGGCCCAGGGGGATCCAGCCGGGGGCCAGCTGCAGGCCGTTGGTGAAGGTGTCCACGGAGAGCACGTCCCAACCGCTCGCCATCACCTTGGTCATGGCCTCCGGCCAAAGGAGCTGGGGCACGGTAAAGAGCAAACCCAACGCCATCAGCGGAAACTGGAGCACATCCGGCAGCATGAACTCGGTGAAATCCGTGAAAAAGAGCACGATGAGCGCGTACCCGCAGATCACGCCCTTGAGCCAGATGAGCGTACCGAAGGGAAAGACCCACACCGAGGCCGCCAGCAATACCCCCGCCAGCAGTTCCACCAGGAAGTAGCGAAAGGGAATGCGGCAGCCGCAGCTGGCGCACTTCCCCCGCAGGGCCAGCCAGGAGAAGAGGGGGACGTTGTGGAACCAGCGAATCGGCGTATGGCACTGGGGACAGTGGCTGGGCTTGGTCACCACATTGCGCTCCGCCGCCGTTTCCAGGGGCAGGCGGTGGATGAGCACATTGCCGAAGGAGCCCAGCACGAGGCCGAAGGGGGCCAACAGCAGGGAAAGGAACCAGGGCGGCAGGTCGAGGGTGGGCATGAAACGAGGATAGAGCAGGGTCTGGGTAACGAGGGAGAAGGAACTCTTCCACCCATCTGCGGCACAATGCCAAGGTCAGGAGTCTTCATGCGCATCCTTCCACTGGCCGTTCTTCTGCTCGCCCTGCCCCTTTCCGCCCAGGGCAAGCCCGCCTCCAAGGCGAAACCCAAGGCCGTCCCCACGCCTGCGGTGGAGCCAACCCCGGTCCCGGTTGTGGCGCCAACACCGGCCCCCAAACCCAAGCCTCGTGTGAAGCTGGAGACCAGCTACGGCCCCGTGATCCTGGAACTGGAGCCCGAGCTGGCCCCCGCCACCGTGGCGAATTTCCTGCGGTACGTGCAGGAAGGCCACTATGCGGGCACCATCTTCCATCGTGTGATCCCCGGTTTCATGGTGCAGGGGGGCGGTCTCAAGGACGACCTGTCAGAGAAACCCGCCCACATGCCCATTCCCAATGAGGCCCCCGCGACCTTCAAGGCCGGCCTGAAGAACGTGTCGGGCACCGTGGCCATGGCCCGCCAGGATGACCCCCAGAGCGCCACGGCGCAGTTCTACATCAACACCAACACCAATACGTCCCTGGATCATCAGGCCCCCACGCCCCAGGGCTACGGCTACTGCGTATTCGGCCGCGTGGTGGAAGGCATGGAGGCCATCCTCAAGATCGAGAAGGTCACCACCGTCTGGCGCCGGGGCATGCAGAACGTCCCCGAGTTCCCGGTGCGGATCAAGTCCGCCGAAGTGCTCTCGGACAAGTGAACCGCCCCTTCCTCCGCCCGCTCCTGGTCTGGGTTCTCGCCGGGCCCTGGATGGCCGTGCTCACTCTGGTCGGCTTCCTGCTGGCGCCCTTCATCGGCGGGCCCCGGGCCTTCTGGATCGTGGCACCCCTCTACCTGCGCCAGGTGAAGGTGCTCTTCGGAATCCGCTGCACCCTGGAGGGCTGGGAGCAGTTGCCCGAGGCCATCCGAAGCGGGCAGCGCCCGGCCATCTTCGTGGGCAACCACAGCTCCCTGCTGGACCCGCCCCTGGTCATCGCCAATCTGCCCAGCCGCCCGGTCTTTCTCGTCAAGAAGGAACTCGCCTACGTGCCCGTGCTGGGCTGGATCATCTGGCTGGCGGGTTTCATCTTCATCGACCGGAGCAGCCGACGAAGCTCCGTGGCCAGCCTGAAGAACGCCGCCCGGCGGATCCGCGAAGGCCAGAGTCTGGCCGCCTTTCCCGAGGGTACCCGCAGCCGGGACGGCCGCCTGTTGCCCTTCAAGAAGGGAGCCTTCGCCCTGGCCCTGGAATCCGGCGTGCCCGTGGTGCCCCTGGGCATCCGCGGGGGGCGGGATGTGCTGCCCAAGGGCACCTGGCGCGTGGCCCCCGCCGATTATCGTTTGAGAGTGGGCACCCCCCTCTATCCCGGCGATTTCCCCGATCTCGAAGGACTGCGCAGCGCCGCAGCCCAGGCCCTGCTAGCGATGCAGGACGACTAGGCGCTGGAGCGCCGCCCGCAGAGCCTCTTCCTCCAGGGGCTTGTCCAGGCGCACATGGGGGCCGTCGATGCGGGGACCCCCTACCTGGATCCAGCGGCAGCGCCTCCGGGCCAGATCGTTCTCGCGCCAGACGGAGAGAATGCTGGGCTCCCGCAGCCAGAGCAGCACACTCGGGAAGGGCCCCTCCCGAGGGGGCACCGTGCCCCAGGTCTCCACATGCGCGCCCCAGCCCTCGAGCCAGCCCACGACCCGTTCGAAATCGGCGCCTTCATCCATGCCCAGGGCTACGGTCCAGCCCCGCATGAAGCTCCGGGGATCATTCTCCCGGCGGATCTCCAGCCAGCCGAGCGAGGTCCCATCCTCGTTCTGGACCCGGTGGACCCGGTAGCTGCAGCCGTCGTTGCCCACCATCCGGTCGTCCAGGTGGGTGGCCCAATCCGCCCCGAACAGCTCGGCCATCATCGCCGAGTCCTCCTCGGTATGCCAGGTGGTGCCCGGGAGGAGCCGCCGCCAGGCGGCCGCCTCCTGTTCCACCCTCCCCAGGCGTTCGTGCAGGTCGTGGGTCAGCACCCAGAGCCAGGAGGCCCCCAGCGAAACGGCCATGAGCATCACTCCGACACCGGAGATCCGGAAGGTGAACCCGTAGGCCACTCGCAGGAATATCTCCAGCGCCACCGGGATCATCGTGACCAGCAGCCCCCCCAGCAGCCGGTGGCCGAAGGGATCCCAGGACCGTCGCGCCCGCACCATGGCGACCGCGGTGAGCCCGCACCCCGCCAGGTACACACCCATGGTCCCCAGATAGACCAGTCGCGCCGGCAAGTCCTCCAGGGGCAGGAAGGCACAGCGAAAGAGGTTCGGCAGGATGCCCAGGAACATCCACAAGGTCATGTGCCTTGGGAAAAAGGAGGGGATCGCCAGGGTCAGGGCATACATCATGGCCGAGTACCCCAGAGAGGCCAGGGCGCTCTGGAGGCGATCCGCCGTGGTCATGGGGATGACCTGGGCCACATCCAGAATCCCCGCGCAATGACGCAGGGCAACCAGGAGACAGGCCAACCCCAGCCAACCGGTCATGCGGTCCCGGCGATGGAGGCCGTCGGCACCGAAGGCCGCCGCCAGGGCCAGGAGGCCGCCCGCCTGGAGCGCATCGAGGGTGAGCCAGGGAAAGATGTTCATGGATGGACCATCCTGGGGTCCACCTGCCCAACGGTCAATGCCTTCTCGGCCTTGAGAAATCGCGAGACTTGGCGTGGGCCCGGTCCGGGTGGGATCATCGTTCTGGATTCGGCCGGCATCCAACGTGCTCGACGCGCGGAAGCGAAACCCTCCCCAGCCGAACCCCCGTCCTTTGAATAACCCCGAACAGGAGAACGCCCATGGCATCCTTCGATCTCATCGTCATCGGCAGCGGCCCCGGCGGCTACATCGCCGCCATTCGCGGCGCCCAGCTGGGTCTGAACACGGCCATCGTGGAAAAAGATCCTGCGGGGCTGGGGGGCACCTGCCTGCGCCGAGGCTGCATCCCCGCCAAGACCTGGCTAGAGAGCGCCCATCGCTTCGAGCAGATGCATAGCCTCGCCGAGTACGGCATCGCCGGCGTGGATGTCAGCCAAATGAAGGCCGATCTGGCCGCCATCGTGGCCAAGAAGAACAAAATCGTGTTCAAGAACGGCAAGGGCATCGAGTTCCTGATGAAGAAGAACAAGATCACCCTGCTCAAAGGCGCCGGGAAGCTCCTGGGCGGCGGCAGGGTGGAAGTCGAGGGCGAAGTGCACGAGGCCAAGAAGATCATCCTGGCCACGGGCAGCGTGCCCAAAGAACTGCCGGGCCTGGAGACCGATGGCGTGCGGGTGCTTAACAGCGATCACGTGCTGGATCTCCAGGAAGTGCCCCAGCACCTGGTCATCCTGGGGGCGGGCGCCATCGGCGTGGAGTTCGCCTCGGTCTTCGCCCGGCTAGGTTCCAAGGTCACGCTCGTGGAGCTCATGGATCGCATCATCCCCATCGAGGACGAGGCCGTGGGCACGGAACTGGCCAAGCTGCTGGCCAAGCTCCACAAGATGGATATCCGCGTGAAGACCAAGATCGCCTCCATCGAGCGCCACGCGGACAAGGTGGTCTGCCATCTGGAAGGCGAGAAGGGCGGCATCGTGGAGGGCAGCCATCTCCTGGTGGCCGTGGGCCGCGGGCCCGTCACCGCAGGCGTCGGCCTGGAGGCCACCGCCGCCCAGGTGGACCGCGGCTTCGTGGGAGTAGATGAATTCATGCGGACCACCGAGCCGGGCCTCTACGCCATCGGCGATATCGTGAAGACCCCCTGGCTGGCCCACGTGGCCAGCGACGAGGGCGTGGTGGCCGCGGAGCACGCGGCCCTGGAGCTGGGCAAGGACGTGCATCCCCATCCCGTCAACTACGACCGCGTGCCCAGCTGCACCTACTGCGATCCCGAGGTGGGCTGCGTGGGCCTCACGGAGGCCAAGGCCAAGGAGAAAGGACACGAGGTGATCGTGGGCAGCTTCCCCTTCAGCCCCCTGGCCAAGGCCAATATCCTGGGCGAGCCCTACGGCTTCATCAAGATCGTGGCCGACAAGCAGTACGGCGAGATCCTGGGCATCCACATCCTGGGCCCCAAGGCCACGGAACTCATCGCCAGCAGCGTGGCCCTGCTGGGGGGCGAGTATACGGTGGAAGAGCTGATCCACACGATGTATCCTCACCCCACCCTCAACGAGGCCTTCCCCGAAGCCGCCCGTGCCGTCTACGGCCGCGCTCTGAACATGTGAGGCACCCATGATCCCCCTCGGCCAGACCGGATTCGTGAAGGAAGGCCCCCTGCAGGGCTGGTACGTGCGCGTGGCCCAGATGGAACTCCCCAAGGGGTTCCTGGTCTCCCGGGCCCGCAATGCCGAGATGGACCAGACCCTGATCCTGGATGGCATCTTTCCCGAGCGGAGCAAGCTGGAGACCTTCTTCCAAACCCAGGCTCCCCTGGTGGAGTGGAAGGACTGACATGGACACGCCGCGGCTCTTTCTGTTCTCCGCGGTCATCTTGATTGCTGCGCCCAGGGCTTCATCTCAAGCCCTGGGCCAGCTTCTGTACGCCAACCGCGCGGGCCGCGCCATCACCCTGAGGCTCATGGAGGGTGGCCACCCGACCCTGATGAGCCTGCGGCCGGAAACCGGCGACGCCGAGGCCTTTCGCGCCTTTGTGCTGACCCATGCGGGGCTGGAGGGGCTGGTGGCCCCGGAGGCCATGCCTCTTTCGCAGAAGGCGCCCCAAGGCTGGCGGGTGAAGGTGAACCGGGGAGACGCGCTGCTGAAGACCCCCGAGGCTACCTACTGGCGCTATACGGCCAGCTGGGTCATCCCGGTGCGCTTTCGGTTCGCGGGCCAGGACTGGGAACTCCTCAGCGCCGATCTGCCGCCGAGGATGATTGTGAGGGCAGCCTACAAGGCGCGATAGTCACGGCACGTCGTAGCCTTCGAGCCGGTATTCATCACTCTTAAGCAGCACCCACAAGCGTTTCCCCTCCGGGCGGAGTCGCCAGGGAATGCCCCGCCCCTTCGGGGCAAAGGTAGCCGCCAATCTGGGCTGCGGCGCCAGTTCCACCACGCGCACCTGGCCTTCCATGTCCGAGAAGGCCAAGCGGCGACGATCCGGCCACTGGGCGCTGGACAGCACCGCTGCAAAGTTTTCGAGTATCCCTTCGGGTGTCGTGGACCCGCCCACTCGAGCCATCACCAGGCGGTTGCGGACATCCGCATAGGCCCCATCCAAGCCCTTCAGGGTTGGTCCCTGATCGAAGAGGACTCGGTCATCGTCCAGGAAACAGAGAATCCGGGCCGAACGTTCCGTGGGCCAAGTGGCGAGGCACTGACCATCGCCCAGGGACCACACCGCCACGCCCTTCCCGTTCGGCAGGTTGGCCAGGATCCGCTGACCATTGGGCGAGAGATCGAAGGCACTCCACCGATCCAGCGTGATGGGAATCGTCGGCCCCTCGAGATCGTAGGAACCCGCGCCTGTGCGACGGAAGCAGCGCACAACCCCCGCACCCGGATCGGCGCCCTCGATGGCCACGATCGGGCGCTCCCGATCGCCCCGCACCCCCCAGACGGCACCCTCCACGCTCAGGGAATGCTGCATTCCTCGGGCCCCGTCCCAGGCCAACACCCGGTGATAGGTACCCGCGGCCCAGTGGGGGCCGCCTGCTGCCATGGGAAAGAATCGAAGCACTCCTTGGGAATCGCCCAGGGCGCGGAGGGCCCCGGCCTCCGCAACGCAGAGTCCGCCTTCGCGCAGCACCAGAAGCGAATCCCCACCCATGGGCAGGAAATCCGTGAGCTTTCCCTGGGACTCGGGTCCCTGCCAAATCCTGACAGAGGCGTCCTTTCGGTACCGGAAATACCTTCCCAGGGCCCGCACATCCCGTAGGCCAAAGTCGGTTGCCAGGTGCAGAACTAGGAGACCCAGCACGGGGGCCACCAAAATGAGCACACGAACAACCTTGGAATTGCGTAGATTCAGGCGCATGGAGGGACCTTTGGTCCCATGGTGACCTAAAGTCAGCCCAGTCCCATCTGCTGTTCGAGAAGCAGGGACAAGGACTCGTCCAGGGCATAGGGCTTGACCAACAGGTGGGTGACGCCCGCCCGCTGGGCCGCCAGCACGAGGGATCGGGATACTTCCTCCGCGGCCAGAATGACGGGAGGCAGGGCTAGCCCCGCTTCCTGAAGGCGCTGGACCATCTCCATGGACTCCAGCACCGGACGTTCCGTATCGATGAACAGGAAGCCCACGGCCGGTTCCTGGAGGTGGGCAACGACTTGGTCCCACCCAACCGCCACGAGAACTCGACCATAGCCGTCCTCGGCAAGGTGCTCACGGAGGAATTCGCCATGGCCTGCAGAGGCCAGGACCACGGCCGCCCGGGAGCGTTTCTTTAGACGGGCCAGCGCCGTGTTGCGGTTGGGGACCGGCTCCACCGGCAGGGGGGATTCCTTTTCGGTGGGGGCGGGTGGGGCCGAAGGTACCTCGGCGATCACCTTGGGGGGTTCGGGCGCCTTGGGCTGCGGCACGGGCTCCACGGGCCGCTCGGGGCGCGGGGGGGGCTCAGAATCCGGTTCGTCCAGCACGGTCTTGCGCCGGGCCTTGGGGGGGAGGGAGCTGGGCATGCTGCCCGCACGATTGGCGACCATGCTGCGCAGGGCCCCCGCGAATTCGGATTTCTCGAAGAGGATGCCTAGTGCCAGGCCTCCGTTGCTGTCGTCCAGGTAGGCCACCTGCCCACCCATCTCCATCACCGCAGGACACCGAGGCACCTTGTTGAGCTTCAGGATCATGAAAGTGTGCCCCACGGGCACCAGGGCCGTGCCGATGCCCAGCTTCTTCTGGTCCTTGATGTTCATGGCCTTTTCCACTCGCACTCGACAACCGCTCTCGGAGAGGTTTTCCAAGATGCCGGTGATACCCACGCCCTCGAAGAGGCTGGTCAGCCCCGTGAGGGTCGCCCCTTCCTTGGGGTTGAGGCGCGCCCGGGGCTGCTTGCGGCGCTCCAACAGCTCCAGCTCCCTGGGGATCTCCAGGACCACGGTGCCGCCCCGGATCTCGCATACCCGGGCATTGGCCCCCAGACGCAGGTTGTCGTGGATGAAGACGAAATCGATCCTGGCGCCCTTCTCCCCCGCATAGGGGCCGCCCATTTGCAGGTTGAGGGTTCCGGCCTCTTCGTCCATGGACTGGAGCACCCCCGCCCGGTCCATCTTGCGCCCATCCTGGATGAAGAAAGGACTGCGGACCCGCTGGGCCTCCTCGAGGTAGGCCATCACTAGGTCGGAGGTTCCGCCATCCTGCTTGTCCTTTCCGAAACTGAATAGGGCCATGGACTCCACCAGCTGCCTCTTGCATCGTCCCACTCGGACCGCACCTTGAGAACAGCGACCTTAGGAGCCCGTCCAAGTATTATGCGGGGCCGCGCTGGGGTGCCAGCCGAGCGAGGCAAGGAAGGCGACGAAGGCCCTCTCGGTATCGGCTTCGCCGATACGCGAGACAAGTTGAAATTTGGTGGCCCCAAGGACAAGGAGCCTGATGCAGCATCGCGACGGCTGGCGCCCCAGCCCGAAGGGTTGAGCGCAAAGGGCTCGCTGGCTGTGTCGGCGCGTTCGGACGATGGACCCGCATCGCCTCTCACGCGCCTTCGTGCCATCAAGCCCTTTGCACTCAACGCGGTTCCCGCAGAATACGTGGACGGGCTCCTAACCCTTTTCAGGTACCCTCGAAACCATGACCGAACGCCCGACCCGCAGCTTCCTCCTCGCCCGCCAGGGCCCCCAGGACCACGAGGAAGCCATCGGCGAGCATCTGGATGAACTGGCGGAGCTCACCCGAGCCTGCGGCCTGGAGCCGGTGGGCAGGCAGCATCTCCGCAGGCCCGTGATCGAGGCCCGCACCTACTACGGCAAGGGCCAGATCGAGGCCGTGGCCGATGCGGCCCGGCGCCTGGGCGCCGTGATCCTCATCTGCGATGACGAACTGTCCGGCAGTCAGGTGCGCAACATCGAAAAGACTACCGGGATGACCTGCCTGGACCGCACGGGCCTCATCCTGGCGATCTTCGAGCAGCGGGCCAAGACCCGGGAGGCCAAGGCCCAGGTTGAACTGGCCCGCTACGAGTACGAACTGCCCCGCCTCAAGGGCGCCTGGACCCACCTCGAGCGTCAAGGCGGCGGTGTGGGCCTGCGGGGTGGCCCCGGCGAAACCCAGATCGAAGTTGACCGGCGCATGACCCGCCTGCGCATCAGCCAGTTAAAAAAGGAACTGCAGCACCTGGAGCAGGTGCGGGAAACCCAGCGCCAGGGCCGCGCCCCGGGCATCCCCCGCATCTCCCTGGTGGGCTACACCAACGCGGGCAAGACCAGCCTGCTGAAGGCCCTTACTGGCGAGGGCGAACCCCAGGACATGCTCTTTGCCACCCTGGACACCACTACCCGCAAGGCCTGGCTGGGGTGGGATGAAGGCGCCAACGAGCCCCGCCACGTGCTGGTGAGCGATACCGTGGGCTTCATCCGCAAGCTGCCCCACCAGCTCGTGGCCGCCTTCCGCAGCACCCTGGGGGAAGTGCGCACCGCCGACGCCCTGCTGGTGGTGGCGGACGCCGCCAGCCCCGAGCTGGAGGACCAGCTCAAGGTGGTGGGTGCCACCCTGCGGGACATCGGCTGCGGGGACCAGCCCCGGCTCCTGATCCTGAACCAGGCGGACCGCCTGAGCCGCCCCCGGCGCCTGGACCTGAAACGCCAACACCCCGCCGCCGCCCTCACCTGCGCTCTTACCAAGGAAGGCCTGGACGATGTGCGGGGCTGGCTCATGGAGCTGATTCCCGGAGCCCCCAAGCCGAGGGAGCTGGAAGCCTGGGAACTGCCAGAAGTCACCGAGCCGTGAAGAGCCCCTTTTGAACGTGACAATTCCCCATGGATTGCCATGTTCAGGGAAAAAGGTCTCTGAATCTGTCATAGAAAAGCCATGCCATCAAGTCGAGGGCTTTTCAGTCGATAAGATGGGAATGTCTAAATTTAGACGAATCGTCTAAATTTTTCAGATTCAATTTTCATATCGGCAAAATCCAATCCACGGATTGCCGGCCCGCAGCCCTGGGCGACAAAGGGCCTGGAGCTTCCTCAATGACCGACACGAACAAAATCCTCGGCCGGGTGGGCCTGTGCCTTTTGGCCAGCAGCGCCCTCTTTTCCCAGGGCACCCAGACGGCCAACGTCGTGGGCAACATCCTTTCCCGGGAGGGCAAACCCGTTGCCAAGGCCACGGTGCGCTTGCTGTCTCCCAGCATCCAGTGGCCGCGGGTCTGCATGACCAACGAGGAGGGGCGCTTCATCGCCCGCATGCTGCCCCCCGGCAGCTATGTGATCGAAGTGACCGCCGCCGGTTTCCAGACCACCACCGTCAAGCAGGTGGTGGGGGTCGGCCAGACCTTCGCGCCTCGCATCATTCTCAAAGAGGATGCACCGGGAGCCACGGTGGAAGTGGTTGCTTCCGCCCCTGCAGGAGAGCGCACGGAATCCCGCACCGCCACCAACTATGAACTCGCCAAGGTGGAGACGCTCCCCACGGGACGCTCCATGGAGGCCCTGGCCCTGCTCGCCCCCGGCATCACCACGGGCGTGGGTGGCCGCACCCAGATCCGCGGCGCCATGACCAGCCAGAGCCTGTACCTGATGGACGGCCAGAATATCTCGGACAACGTCTACAACGACCGAGGCGTCCGCATTATTGACGATTTCATCGAGCAGGTGGAAATCATCCGGGGCGCCCTGCCGGCGGAGTATGGCAACGTGGAAGGCGGCGTGCTCAACGCTGTCACCATGAGCGGTGGCAACGCCTTTACCGGCCAAGTCCGCTGGGCGTTGAACAAGGCCTCCTGGAACGCCATGGCTCCCCTCCAGTCCAGGGAAGGCGTTTCGGACACCCTGAACACCGCACTTTCGACCACAGTGGGCGGCTACATCGTCAAGGACCGTCTCTGGTTCGCCGCCGCCCATTACGCCACCGGCGTGGACATGCCCAGGACCCTCGCAGGCACCGCCGCCGGGAGCATCCCTCATCCCTACACTGCGACCACGGACGAGGCCCGCACCCACCTCAAGCTCACCTGGTCCCCCACGGCCAACCAAAGCCTGATCGCTGCCTACAACACCGCCCGCATCGACGACGAGAATCGCGCCTATGATGCCGGCGAACTGGCCGCCCTGGCGCCCCAGAAGAGCACCTCCACCTTCTGGAACCTCACCTGGCGTGCGCTCTGGAGCCCCGCCATCGCCACCGAGTTCAAGTACGGGCAAAAAAGCCAGGAACTGACGGTTTTGGTGGATCCCGCCAAGGGCAGTTCCATCTATGCTTCTGACCTCGTTCAGTCCTTCGTGTTCCAGAACGCCTACTTCTCCGGACAGATGGACACTCGGAAGAACAGGACTCTCGACGGCAAGCTGACGCTGCTCTGGGACGGCCTCGGCCAGCACACCACCGAAGCGGGCTTTCAGCTCTACCAAGGGCTCGTGCATGAATCCGGGGTGCCCTCTCCCACCGGCGTTCAGATCGTGGTAAAGAACGTCGACCTCGCCACCCGCACCGCCGTGCCCGAATGGCGCTCGGTCTACACCCCCACCCCCGGAGAGGCGAAGAACGAATCCCTCGGCTTCTTCCTCAGCGATCAGTGGGTGGTGAATGACCGCTTCAGCATGACCCTGGGCCTTCGGCAGGACTTCTACCGGGGCTTCACGGAGGTGGGAGACAAAACCTTCTCCACGAATGCCCTGAGCCCGCGGGTCAGCCTGAGGCTCGATCCCAGCGGCAACCGCACCTGGGTGGCCGGACTCTCCTGGGCCCGCTACAACGGCCGTCCCCTGGAAACCATCATGAACCGGGTCACCCATCAGGGGAGCCCGGTGCGCCAGGACTCTGCGGCCCTATCCCCAGCGGCCGTGCCCTTCGCCCAACTCGACGATCCGAGCCTGTATGGCCCCTCCACCACCTATGACGCCACTCGAAGCGTCCGCCTCGACCCCAACCTGAAGCCCCCCCGGGTCGATGAAGTGCAGGCCAACCTTCAGTATGGCTTCACGCTCGGGCAGGCCGCGGGCTTCCTGCGCCTCACGGGCGTGCAGAAGACCTGGGCAGATATGCTTGACTCCCGTATCGGTAACGATGGCGTAAACGCCGATGGCGAATACCTGAACGTCTGGGACAACAGTCCCCTGGCCACCCGCACCTACCGGGGCCTGGAACTGGATGGCCAGCTCAGCCGGGGAGCCTGGACCCTGGAAGGCAATGTCACCTGGAGCCGTCTCAGGGGCAACTACGAAGGCGAATCCACCAACGTTCCTGGCAAGGGTGAGGGCCTGGCCTATTTCACCGTGATCGAGGGGCAACCGATCTACGATTCTTCCCTCACCAATCCGGAAGGCTTCCTCCAGGGCCATGTGCCGCTGCGGGCCCGGGTGATGTTCAACTACGAAAAGAAGACTTTCCTGGGCACCAGCAACCTGGGCCTAGTGTTCCGTTTCGATGGAGCCGCGACATATGACAAGGTCCGCATCCTGCCCATGACTGCCATCGCCCCCTTCTTTCCCTCGAACTGGACCACCACCCAGCACCTGGGCGAGCGGGGCTCGGGTCGGTTCAACGCCGCGAAGTATGTTGACCTGGCCCTCAGCCAGGATCTGCCCATGTTCAAGGCCTTCAACACCCCCGTTCGCGCCTACCTGAAGGCCACGGTGACCAACATCTTCAACCACCAGCAGCTCCTCAGCTGGGACACGGCCTTCGCGCCAGCCGCCACGTTTGACGCGGCCTGGAACCCCGCCAATGCTGCCACTTTCGGCCAGGCGCGGTCCTTCATGGACTACGGCACCCCCCGAAGCCTGTCCCTCACCCTGGGAATCCGCTTCTAGCCCCAGCCACCAACCAGACGCCGCCCTCCTTCGGGAAGGCGGCGTTATTCGTTACGGCCCTTGGGCAGGAAGCCCACGCCCACCGCCAGCCCCAGGGCCAGCAGCATCCGCAGGATGAGCATCTGCCGGGAAATGCCGTGGGCCTTCTGGTAGGCGACCCGGTCCGGGTGATCCGGAGCAAAGGTCTCTACGGGGGCATTCATCCGGGCCCGCGTGGCCGCCAATCTGGGACTCAGGATGAAGGAGCTGGAGAAGCACATGAGCAGGGCCACCACCAGGGTGGCGCTCCAGAGCCGCAGGGGGCCGATGCCGTCCTGGTCCTGGATTTCCGCCAGCCAACGAGAACCCCAACTGAGCCCCAGAGCCAGGAGGAAGATGGCCCAGGCCACCCCATCCAGGCGGCGCAGGGTGGCGCCCACCACCTGACCGGCGAGATCGCGGCTGCCCAGCACCTGAAAGGTCGTGGGGGCCTGGAGGAAGGCGAAGCCCAGGGCCATGCCCAGCCAGAGCAGCAGCAGCGCCACGGACAATGCGTCCAGACGGCTCAGGGTCTTCTCGTTCATGGGCTCAGTAGCTCCACTCGTTGTACGGAATCCCGTTGCTCCCCACATCCGTGGAGCCGCTGCGGATCCGGAAGATGCCGACCTCCGCCTCGGGGTTGTCCGGGTCCTGGGCTTCATTTTCCTCGGTCCAGGTGTCCCGGGAGCCCGTCATGGGATCCACGGGAATATCCCGTAGGTAGCCCAGTTCCCGCAGGCGGCCAATGCTAGCGGGGTACTTGCTGCGGTCGGCCCGGTAGCACTCCAGGGCGTGATTGAGCTGGAAGAGATCCTCCTTGAGGACCGCCTCCCGGGCCGTCCGGGTCTGGTGGCGGTAGCCCACGATGCCCACGGAGGTGAGCAGGGCCAAGATAGTCATGGCCGTGACGAGCTCGAGGAGGGTGAAACCGCGCTGGCGTTTCCGAGAATCCATGGGGTCACCTTACCACGAAGAAGGAGGCCGAACCCGGTGGGGCCCGGCCTCCATATAGGTGCGTCCAAGCTAGGAAAGGCTCGTGGCGGCGATCTTTTCCCGGGTGTAGAACTCCAGGATGTCGCCTTCCTTTTCGCCATCGAAGCCTTCGAGGCCGATGCCGCAATCGAGGCCGTTCTTCACCTCGTGGACATCCTCCTTGAAGCGCTTGAGGCTCTTGATGCCACCTTCCCAGAGGGTGTCCTCGCCCCGCTTCACGCGGACCTTGTAGCCCTTCTGGACCTTGCCTTCGGTGACGAAGCAGCCCGCGATCATGTTCTTGTCGATCTTGAAGAGCTGGCGAACCTCCGCCTGGCCCTGGATCGTCTCCTTGTCGATGGCTTCCAGCAGGCCCACCATGGCGGCCGTGATCTCCTCGGTCACCTTGTAGATGATCTCGTGGTAGCGGATCTCGACGCCCTCTTCCTGGGCCAGTTCCTCGGTCTTGCGCTCGGCCTTCACACCGAAGGCGATGATCGTGGCCTTGGAGGCCTCGGCCAGCAGCACGTCGTTTTCGGTGACCGTGCCCGCCGCGGAGTGGATGATGCGCACCCGGACCTTTTCGGTGCCCAGCTTTTCCAGGCTGCCCACGATGGATTCCACCGAGCCGGAGGTATCGGCCTTGATGATGAGAGGCAGTTCCTTGACCTGGCCATCCTTGAGGGTGCTGAAGAGATTCTCCAGGGTGACCCGCTGCTTGGCCTGGGCGGCGGCCTTGTTCTTCTCCTGGCGGAAAGCCACGATGGAGCGGCCCTTGGCCTCGTCTTCTACCACCTGGAAGTTGTCGCCCGAGAAGGGCACTTCCTCGAAGCCCAGGATCTGGACGGGCGTAGAGGGACCGGCCTCGGTGATGCGGTTGCCCCGGTCATCGAACATGGCGCGGACGCGGCCCATGGTGGCACCGGCCACGAAGATGTCCCCGGCCTTCAGGCGGCCCTGCTGGACCAGCACCGTGGCCACGGGACCGCGACCGCGATCCAGCTTGGCTTCCAGGATGCTGCCCGCGGCGGAGCAGTCGTAGACGGCCTTGAGTTCCTTCATGTCCGCCATCAGGAGCAGGGTCTCGAGGAGTTCGTCGAGGCCTTCCTTGGTCTTGGCGGAAACGCCGATGCTGGGCACTTCGCCGCCATAGGTCTCGGTCTGGACGTTGTGCTGCAGAAGCATCTGCTGTACGCGATCCGCATTGGCCTGGGGCTTGTCGATCTTGTTGATGGCCACCACCATGGGCACGTCGGCGGCCTTGGTGTGATTGATGGCCTCGATGGTCTGGGGCATCACGCCGTCATCGGCGGCGACCACCAGGATGACCACATCGGTAACCTTGGCGCCCCGGGCACGCATCTTGGTGAAGGCTTCGTGGCCCGGTGTATCGATGAAGACCACCTGGCGCATCTCGCCGCTGTTGGGATCCTTGACATCCACATGGTAGGCGCCGATGGCCTGGGTGATGCCACCCGCTTCGCCCGCCGCAACCTTGGTCTTGCGGATGGCGTCCAGCAGCGAGGTCTTGCCGTGATCCACGTGGCCCATGATGGTGACCACGGGGGAACGGGGCAGCTTGTCGCCCACGGCCACATTGTTTTCTTCCTGGGCCAGCTGGACGTCCTCTTCGAAGGAGACGATGTCGGCCAGGAAGCCGAATTCCCGGGCCAGTTCCTTGGCCAGTTCCGTATCGAGAGGCTGATTGATGGTCACGAAGATGCCGCGGTGCAGCAGCTTGGCCATCACATCCTTGGCGGCACGATTGCACTTCTCGGCCAACTCCTTCACGGTCACGCCCTCGGAGAGCATGACGATGCCGATCTCCTCGTCGATGTACTCCGTGGCGATCTGCTGGGCGCGAGAGCGGGGCTGGCGCAGCTTGAGATCCATCTCCTGCTGCTCTTTGGTGTAGCCCTTCTTCTTCTTGCCGTGAGCCGAGGCACCGCGGCCGGGGCCCTTCTGGGCATTGGGATCGATGGGGCCGGTGTTGGGAATGGAAGGTCCGCGACTGCCGCCGGGCCCACCGGGACGATAGGGACCGCTGGGGCGCCCGCCAGGACCACCGGGACGCGCACCGGGACCGCCGGGGCGAGAACCCCCAGGACCACCGGGACGACTGCCGGGACCGCTGGGGCGACTCCCGGGAGGGCCGCCGGGACGACTGCCGGGGCTTCCACCGGGGCGGCTGGGACCGCTGCCGGGCACGCGCGGCTGGGGCAGCTGGATGTACCGAGCCGGCTGCTGGACGCGAGGCGCCGGAGCCGGAGTATCGGACATCGTGATCTTGGTGAAGCCGCCCTCGGGCTGGAGCTGGCTGATGGAGGGTAGTGCCGAGACGCGCCGAGACGCATGGTTGGGCGCGGGCTCGTGCTTGACCTCACCCTTGCCGGTATTGGTGGCCATGGGCAGCACGGTCTTTTCGGGCTGGGGCATGCCGGAGCGCTGCACCTGCCCCTGTTGGCCCGGGCGCTGGATCATGGGCTTGGCACCGGCCTCGGCCTTGGGCCGGGGGGCGGGCTGCTGGGGCAGCTGAATGTAGCGCGCAGGTTCCTGAGCCTTGGGATTGGGGGCCGGGGCCTGGGATACCCGCAGACGGGAGAAGGATTCCGGTGCATGGGCAGGGTCCGGCGCCTCCACAACCCGGTTCTCCGGCGCGGGGACCGTTTCGACCCTCACGGGCGTCTGCGTGGGGGGCGGCGCCACGGGGGCGGAAGCCGCGGGGGCTTCGGAAGAGGTCGCCTCCTGGCGTTCCGGGGTCGGTTCCGGAGCCTTCTTCACCAGCACGGCAGGGGCCGGGGGCGGCGGGGCAACGGGGGCGGCGGGTGCCGGGGCAGCCTTCACGATCCTCACCGGGGCCGTGGGCTTGTGGAGGGCGAGGGGCGCAGACTCCTCACCCCCCTTGTTCTTGGCGTCAAAGGCTCGGCGAAGGAGAGCGATCTGATCCTCCGAAAGGTTGGAGCTGTGGCTCTTCCCGGGGATGCCCAGGCGCTTCTCCAGCACCTCGATGACATCGTGGTTACTCACACCTTGTTCTTTGGCGAATTGGTTGATGCGCAGCATGAAAGGGCGTACCTCGATCGTTGGTAGGTCATGAAAGAGCTTCAGCTACTAGCCTACTCTCCGAAGCGTGCATGCACAGCATCGATCAGGCGGAAGGCGAGATCCTGCTCCAGGCCCTCGACGCCAAGGAGCTGTTCCACAGTCACTGCATACAGGGATTTAGCGTTGGCATAACCTGCAGCGGCAAGGTTTGCGGCGATCACTTCATCCAGGCCCTCCACCGCGCCGAGTTCGGCAAGGAGAGCGGATCCGGTGACCAGGGGTTCCTCCACGGGGGCGGCCTCGGGCATCGCGATGCCCATGGCGACTTCGGCCTCTCGGCGCTTTTCGCTCTCGCTGCGCACATCGATGTTCCAGCCCGTGAGCTTGGCCGCCAGGCGCACATTCTGTCCGCGTTTGCCGATGGCGATGGAGAGCTGTTCGTCATCCACGATCACCTCGACCCGGCGGGTCTCGGGATCCAGGATGTTCACCCGCAGGGCCTTGGCGGGATTCAGCGCATTGGCGATGAAGCGGGTGATGTCCTCGTCGAAGCGGACGATGTCGATCTTCTCGTTCTTCAATTCGCGAATTATGGCCTGGACGCGGCTGCCCTTCAGGCCCACGCAGGCGCCCACGGGATCCACATCGGGATCCAGGCTATGCACGGCTACCTTGGCCCGGTCCCCCGCCTCGCGGACGCAGGAGCGGATGACCACGGTGCCATCGTGAATTTCTGGCACTTCCTGATCGAAGAGCTTCACCAGGAGCCTGGGATCGGTGCGGCTGACCTGCACCTGGGGATCCTTGGCGCTCTTGTCCACGCTGACGATGACCACCTTGATGCGCTGGCCCTTGTCGAAGCGGTCACCGCGCAGGGCCTCGCTGCGCTTCAGCATGGCCTCGACGCGATCCACTTCGAGGACGATGGCGCTCTTCTCGAAGCGCTTCACCTCGCCGACGATCACTTCGCCCATGCGATCCACGAAATCCACGTAGATCCGCTCGCGCTCGGCCTCGCGCACCTTCTGCACGAGCACCTGCTTGGCGGCCTGGGCGGCGATGCGGCCCAGCTGGGTGGTGTCCTGGGGCAGCCACAGCGTGTCGCCTTCGGCGGCATCGGGGTTGAGCTGCTGGGCCTCCTCGAGGCTGATCTCCAGGTCCTCTTCTTCCATTTCCTTGACGACCTGCTTGAGGGCGTAGACGTGGAACTCGCCGGTCTCCCGGTCCATCTGGGCCTGGAAGTTGCCGTAGAAGTCCATGCTCTGGAAGTATTTCTCGGCGGCTTTGACGAGGGATTCCTCGACAGCCTTGAAGACATCCTCTTCAGGGATGCCCTTCTCGGCGGCGATCATCTTGACGCTATCGAAGAAACTGGTGGATACGACTGCCATTTCAGGCCTCCTCGCCGATGCTTTTCTCTACAACGGCTGTTGCGTCGGCCGTGGTCATGACCACGATCCGGGGTTTAGGGGTCTTCGCTTCATCAAAGGGCGCGAGACGCGCCTTCTGGATCATTTCGAAGGGGATCGTTTTCAGGATCCCGTCTTCTTCAATGGTGACGGCCTCGGAGGTCACTTCGCCCAGCCAGCCCTTAAAGCGCTTCTGGCCATTGAGGGGCTGAGCGGTCTGGATGCGGCTGAGACGACCGGCGAAGCGGCGGTAGTGGTCGGGTTTCACGAGGGGGCGCTCCAGGCCGGGACTGGAGATTTCCAGGCCGATGTCCTCCCGCAGCGAGGGGAATTCCACGTCCATCCAGGCCACCAGGCCATCATTGGCGGCCACGCAGTCATCGAGGGTGACGGGGCGCTGGCCATCCAGGTGGTCGATGTAGAGCCGCAGGATCGAGTCCCGGCCCTCCTTGGCGGATTCGATGAAGACCAGCTCGAACCCAAGGAGGGCGAGCTGGCGTTCGATGGGGGGCTGGACTTTCTGGAGATCCATGATGTGTTTCCTGAAATCCGGGGGAGGCGGGCCGAACCCACCCGACTGAGCCTGATCGCATTCGAGGCGCCTGCGTTTTCGGCAGCTTCCTCGAACCCGGCAGGCAAGGCCAGATTCAACCGATGAGTCTACCGGCAATTCCCTTGATAAACAATGAAGATTCGGGCGACACAGCCAGGCCTTACACCGTCTCCCCTCATCCTTTGGCCTTTTGCGCCCTTTGCGGCACCCTGAAGGGTCAAGCCCGGAGGTTTCCCATGGCCCAGATCCTGGATGGCAAGGCCCACGCCGATCGCATGCTGGCGGAAGTGAAAAAATCCGTGGAGGCCCGAACCACTGCGGGGAAACGCCCCCCTTGCCTCGCCGTGGTGCTGGTGGGAGAGGATCCGGCCAGCCAGGTCTACGTTCGCGGCAAGATCAAGGCCTGCGCCGAGACGGGCATCCGCTCCCTGGAGCACCGCCTGCCCCCAGAGGCGACCCAGGCGGAGGTGGATGCGCTCATCGATCGCCTGAATGCCGCCCCCGAAGTGGACGGCATCCTGGTGCAGCTCCCCCTGCCCAAGGGCCTCGATTCCAAGGGGGCCCTGCACCGCATCGCCCCGGCCAAGGACGTGGACGGCTTCCATCCCCTGAACCAGGGGCTCCTGCTGGAGGGTCTGCCGGGCCTGCGCCCCTGCACTCCCAGCGCCGTGATGAACATGCTCAAGGCCTACGGCGTCCCCATGAAGGGCGCCCGCGCCGTGGTGCTGGGCCGCAGCGAGATCGTAGGCAAGCCCATGGCCCTGATGCTGCTTGAAGAGCACGCCACCGTCACCATCGCCCACAGCCGCACCGTGGATCTGCCCTCCGTCTGCCGGGAGGCCGATATCCTCGTGGCGGCAGTGGGGCGGCCCGGCATGGTGGAAGGCTCCTGGATCAAACCCGGCGCCGTGGTGGTGGACGTGGGCATCAACCGCGTCGAAGACCCCGCCCTGGGCGAGACAATCTTCGCTAGGGAGCCGAAGAAGCTTGAAACCCTCAAGGCCAAGGGCGGTGTGCTCTGCGGAGACGTGCGCTTCGGTGAGGCCATGGAAGTGGCCAGCGCCGTGACTCCGGTCCCGGGCGGCGTGGGCCCGCTCACCATCGCGGGGCTGATGATGAACACCCTCCAGGCCAGCGAGGGCTAAAACCAAGCGGCCCCGCTCCATGAGAGGAAGCGGGGCCGTTGGATGATCCAGCCGAACTCAGGCTTCGAGTTCACTCGTGCAGAACTTGCAGCGGGTGGCGGCCTTGGGGATCGCTTCCAGGCAGCGCGGGCAGGTCTTGGTATCCGGCGCGGCGGGCGCTTCTTCCTTCTTCTTCATCAGGTTGCCCATGAGCTTCACCAGCACCAGGAACACCACCAGGGCGATGACGAGGAAGTTGATGGTGGCGCCCAACACATTGCCAATGCGGAACTTGCCGAGAATCCACTCCTCCCACTTGATGTTGGCAGGCAGGACGTAGGTCACCAGTGGCATTACAATGCCATCGACGAAAGCGGTCACGATCTTTCCGAAGGCGCCGCCCACGACCACCGCCACGGCGAGGTCGACCACATTGCCTTTGGCCACGAAGGCCTTGAATTCCTGTACCAGGGACATCGAAACCTCCAGCAAATCGCCCCCGGGAGTGTCCCGGGGGCGGGCAATGGGAATCTAACTTAAGAACCCTGAACGGCGGTCTCGGTCTTGCGGACCTCGACATCCTGGCCCTTGACCTTCACATCAATCTCGACCCGGCGATTCTTCGCCTGGCCAGCCTTGGTCTTGTTGTCGGCGATGGGCTGATCGGGGCCAACCCCCTCAGTCTGCACGGAAGCCGCAGGAAGGCCTTCGCCCACCAGGATCTTGGCCACGGCCTCGGCCCGGCGCTTGCCCAGGGACTTGTTGAGGGCGGCGCTGCCCACGGAGGACGTGTGCCCGCTGACCATGAGGGTGTAGTCGCCCTTGAATTCCTTCAGGCTGGCGGCCACCTTCTTGACCGCGGCCACGCCCTCGGGGGAGAGGTCAGCCTTGCCGTTGGCGAAATGGAGCACGGCCTCGTCGAGGACGATCTTCGCCGGAGGCGGAGGGGGCACGGGCTTCACTTCCTCCACGGGCTTGGGGGGTTCGGGAGCGGGAGGAGGCGGCGGCGGAGGGGGAACGGGCTTCACTTCCTCCATGGGCTTGGGCGGCTCGGGAGCGGGAGGAGGCGGGGGAGGCGGAGTGGCCACGCGGCCACCGCCCCAGCGGTATCCCAGCCCTAACAGGGCCTGGTATTCGCTGCGGGTCTCCTGGGTCTCGATGCGGACGGCCCGGGCCTCCAGGCTGCCGATGAAGTTCTCCGCCAGGTGGGCCTGCACACCAATACCGCCGTGATAGTTGAAGCGGGTGGTGGATTCATCCTTGCCAGACAAAGGGCTGGCCAACTGCGTGCCGCCCAGCCCCAGGCGCAGGAAGGGGAACCACTTCTCTCCGCCGGGGTTGAAGTTCATGAGACCAGAGACGAAGCCGTGGGTCTCGCGGCCCTTCAAACCATCCAGAATGCCCTTGCCCTTGATGTCCGTGTTGAGAGCGGAGACTTCCATGCCCCAGCGGTCGGTGAGCCAGGTGCCCAGGCCCAGCCCGTAGCCGAGATTATCCTTGAGGTACGAGTGATCCTGAACGATGTAGGCCCCCTGGGCATTCACCCACTTGGTGCCCTCTTGGGCGGTCAGCCCACTGGCGGCGGCCAGCATAAGCACTGCTAAAGCGGAAATTCGCATACTTCCCTCCTGGAATGTGCGTTGATACCTAGAAATTAGGCTCCACGCATGGAACGTCAATAACCAAAGCCTACACCCCACCGAAAAAACCGGCAAGGAATGGTGGTGTGACACCTCTGCGATGCGCCGAAGCCAGGCCCCGTTCCGATCGAGGCCTGGCCATCATGATTTCATCAGCCTACGCGCGTCGGAGGGATCAGGGGCAGAGCCCGCCATCCACATTGAGCACTTGGCCCGTAACGTAGCTGGACCAGGGGCTGGCCAGGAAGGCCACCGTGGGAGAAACCTCCTCGGGCTGGCCTTCCCGCTTGAGGGTGGTGGGCAGCAATAGATCCCGCTTGGCTTCGGCTGAGAGATCCGCCGTGAGTTCGGTGGCGATCAGGCCGGGGTTCACCGCATTGACTAGCACACCGAAGGGTGCCATTTCCCGGGCCAGACTGCGGGTGAGGCCGATGACGGCAGCCTTGCTGGCGCCGTAGTTAGCCTGGCCTGGGGTGCCCAGGATGGCGGCAGGGCTCACGATGTTGATGATCCGGCCCCATTTCAGGGCCATCATGCCCCGCACGAAGACCTGAGTGGCGTGCAGCGTGCCCTTGAAATTCGTGTCCATCACCTCATCCCAGGTGGCCTGGCCCATGAGGATGAAGTGGCCATCCTTGCGGGTTCCGGCATTGTTCACCAGGATGTCCACGGTGCCCATCTCGGCCTTCACCCGGTCGGCGCAGGCGGCCATGGCGGTTCGGTCCTTCACGTCGGCGAGTACGGCCATGGAGCGGCGTCCCCGCTGGCGCACTTCTTCCGCGACAGCCTCGGCCCTCTCCAGGTTATGCAGGGCGTGGACGACCACATCGGCGCCCCACTCCGCCAGTTCCAGGGCGATGGCGCGACCGATGCCGCGGCTCGAGCCCGTGACGAAGGCGAGGTGACCGGCCAGGGGTGGATTCAGAAACGTCATCTAGAGACTCCCGGAAAGATTGGGCCTGGCCCTACCTGGACCGCTTCGACCGTGCCGCGAGGGCCTTGGCGGCGTCCTTGCCGCCCCGGGGACCGACTCCGGCGGGCCTGGGTGCTCGCTCCTTCGTGTCGGAAGACGTGCGCGACCGGGCTCCAGCGGCGGGTTTACCCGCCGCACCCGGTCGACCGCTCGAGGCGGAACGGGTTCGGGCCCCCTCCGGGCGACCTGCGGTCGCGGCGCGGGGTCTGCTTTCCCCGGTGCGCGGCCGAGCCCCGCCCGTGGAGCGTCCACCCTCAGAAGTCCGGGGGCCCCTGGTCGTGGGCCGAGAGGATTCGGATCGGGACGATTCGGGCCTGGAGCCCCGGCTTGCGGGGCGCTCGGGCTCCGGGGCCTCGCCTTCTGTGTAGCGCTGGGCGCGGCGGACCCGATCGAGTTTCCGTTCGTTGGTGATCTTGGGCTTGTAGATGCCTTCCTCGCCCTGGAGCCCCGCCTCGGCGCGATCCACCCGACGCTGGGTGCGCAGAGCCTTCAGGGCGTGTTCCATGTCCTTGGGCAGGGGCGATGTGATGGTCACCTGCTCATCGGTGACGGGATGGCGGAAGCCCAGAACCTCGGCGTGGAGCGCCTGGCGATCCAGCAGTTCACTCTTCTGGCCGTAGACCTGATCCCCCAGCAACGGAAAGCCGCGATCGGCAAACTGCACGCGGATCTGGTTGCGCCGTCCGGTTTCCAGTTTAACTTCCACTACGGTGTGCCCCGGCAAACGCTCCAGCACTCGGTAGTGGGTGACCGCAGACTTGGCCTTGGGGTCGTTCTTCCGGGGCTGCACTACGGCCATCTTCATGTCCTTGCGCTCCACGAGATGCCCCAGCAGCGTGCCCGCATTTTCGGGCAGTTCGCCCACCAGGATCGCCTTGTAGACCCGCTGGAGCTTGTGGGCCCCGAAGAGGGTCTTGAGGCCGTGCAGCGCCTCCGCCGTCTTGGCGAAGACCAGCACCCCGGAAGTGAAGCGGTCCAGCCGATGCACGATGAAGAGGTGGAAGCGCTTGAAGCCGCGGCGGCGGTAGTGATCCGTGAGGGCCTCGGCGAGGTTGGCCTCGTGGCCCTTCTCGGCGGGCACCGTGAGCAGCCCGGCGGGCTTGTCCACGAACACCACGTGGTGGTCCTCGTGGAGCACCTTGAAACCGGATTCATCCAAGGCTTTCCGAGGCTTGGGGAGCGCCTGGTAGGCCCGGGCGGGATCGAAGGCCACAGCAATGGCATCCCCCACCTTCAGCCGCAAGCCGTAACTGTGGGCCTCGGTGTCATTCACCTTCACGCAGCCCGCGTCTACCAAGCCCTTGGCCTGGCGGTGACTGATCTCAAGCACCTCGTGGAGTTCCGCCGCCAGGGCATTGTCACTGCTCGCAGCGTTCCAGGTCTTGTTTAAGCGTGTCATGGCTATCTCCCCGCCCGGCGTTCATCGAAACGCTGCGCGACTGGCTAGAAGAACACTAAAGACGTTTTCCACCAAGGGAAAAGGTCACACCTCGAGTAAGGACCGCAAGCGCAGCTCCCAGGCCGCCTGGAGATCCGCCAGTTTCAGCCCCCGCCCCTTGTCCGGCGCCGCCTGCAGGAGTCCCTGGGCGGAGGGATGGGGCAGCGGGTGCAGTTCGAAATCGGGCACTCCCTCCAGGCGCCGGAACAACCATTCGGCCCGCTTGCCCATGGCGATCACACGCAGTTTTCCCGGGCATCGAGCCGCCGCACTTGCCAGCTCCTGTCCAATTCGAATCAGGTTCTGGGGCGCAGCCAATTCCCGGTCCGTGGGCGCCTTGAAGGTCTGACCGTCGCGGGTGGGGCAGCTGGGGAAGGCATTGCTGAGGGCCGCGCCCTTCAAAATGGGCGCCAGGCCCCCTTCCTTCAAACGCGCGCCATCCCAGTATTCATAGGCAGCGGGCGGAACCTGGGCCAACCCGGCGGCCTCCAGGGCCCGGTACACCGACCGCCCGGCCCGGTCTCCCCAGAAAGGCACGCCGCTCTTGTCGGCGCCCAGCGGCCCCGGAGCCTCCCCGAACAGCATCACGCGCACCGGTCCCTCCGGGGGGAAGAGGGGCGCCACGGGAGTCTGAAAAATTCGAGCCATGGCATGAGTCTGCCAGATGCCTATCTTTTTCGTGGTACGCCGACCAGGAGGGTCCGATGTGCCTGGCAGTCCCGGCGGAGGCCCGTCGCAGTGCCCCGTCTCCAAATGTTGAGCTCAGCAAGAACCGGATCCGGAGCCCCCGGGGCCCGGTGCTGATCTTCACCCTTCGGGACAACTGCCCGGCCCGCCTCTGCATCGAGGATCTTCCGAACCCTGACCGCTACCATCAGCGGCTCAAGGACTGGCTGCTCACCCAGAAGTAGCTCAGACCGAGAAGTACCGGGCCTGGGGATGCCACGCCACCAGGGCGCTGGTGGTGTATTCCGGTACCATCTGGAAGGACTCGCTCAGCTCCACACCGATGGCACCGCCATCCAGCAATTCGAGGATGGGCCCATTGCCCTCCAGGTCCGGGCAGGCGGGATAGCCAAAGGAGTAGCGACTGCCCTGGTAGCCCTGGCTGAAGAGCTGGCGCAGTTCCTTGGCATCCTTCGAGTGGATCCCCAATTCCCGGCGGATGCGGGCGTGGACCAGTTCGGCGTAGGCTTCCGTAAGCTCCGTGGCCAGACCGTGAAAGTAGAAGTAGTCGCCATAGCGGTCGCCGCCATAGAGTTCGGCGGCATATTTCGCGGCGCCATGACCCAGGGTGACCACCTGAAGGGCCAGCACATCGAAACGACCCGAATCCGCTGGCGCGAAGAAATCGGGAATGGCGAGGCGACGGCTCCCTTCCTGACGGGGAAAGACCATTTCCTTCAGCAGGCGGCTGCGGTCCTTGGGGTCGAAGATCCGCAGGTTGTCGCCCTCCGCCTGCACGGGGAAATAGCCGTACCGCGCCCTGGGCACCAGGATGGGCTCGGAGAGCAGCTTCTTCTTCCATTGATCCAGCAGAGGCTCGGCCTTGGTGCGCAGGATGTCCGCAAAGGCCGCGTCATCGAGCTGGCCCTGGGCGAAGGACCAGCGATTGCGCATCACCACGAAGCTATCCAAGTAGTCATAGAGGCGCGGCAGCGCATCGGCTCCCTCCCGCACACCCCAGAAGGGCGGCTCTGGAATCGCCTCGTCCCGCCGCACCCAGCTGCTCTGTCCCGAGGCCGTGAGCGGCACGGACTTGCCTCCTCGATGAAGCACGGTGATGCGCGGTTTCACATCGGCGGCCCCCCCCGGGGGCACAAGCGGTCCTCCCTCGGCCAGGGTCTGCATGCAGCGCAGGCCCTCGAAGGCGTCCTGGGCGTAGACCACCTCGCCGGTGGTGTAGACCCGGCGGCACTCGGTCTCCACATAGTCGCGAGTCAACGCCGCGCCGCCGAGGATGACCGGCACGCGATGGCCCTTCTCGGCCATGAACGCCAGGTTCTCGCGCATGATCACCGTGGACTTCACTAGGAGGCCAGAAAGCCCGATGGCGTCCGCCGGCCACGCCTCGAGGGCCTTGAGGATCTCCTCGATGGGCTGCTTGATGCCCAGGTTCTTCACCTCGAAGCCGTTGTTGCTGAGGATGATGTCCACTAGGTTCTTGCCGATGTCGTGCACATCGCCCTTCACCGTGGCCAGGAGCATGCGGCCCTTGGTGTAGCCGCCCTCTTTGGGCATGTGCGGCTGGAGGCGTTGGATGGCGGCCTTCATGGCCTCGGCGCTCTCCAGCACGAAGGGCAACTGCATCTCCCCGGCGCCGAAGCGCTCGCCCACCACCTTCATGCCGCCCAGCAGCACGTTGTTGATGAGGTGCAGGGGATCCCGGTCCTTCAGGGCCTCGTCCACATCCGCCAGGATGCGCACCTTCTCCCCATCGATGATGTCCAGACGCAGGCGCTCCTCCACGTCCAGGTGGCTGAGATCGGCACCGGAACTCTTCACGCTCTTCACGCCGCTGAAGAGCTCCAGCACGGCCTTGAGGGGATCGTAACCCTCCCGGCGCCGGTCGAAGAGGAGATCCTCCACCGCCTCCCGCTGCCTGGGATCGATCTTGGCCACGGGAATGACCTTGCCCGAGTTGAAGATGGCCATGTCCAGGCCCGCCTTCACTCCGTGGTAGAGCATGAGGGCGTTGACCACGTGGCGGGTGGCGGGACTCAGGCCAAAGCTGATGTTGGAGACTCCCAGCACCGTGAGCACGCCCGGCAGTTCCTTCTTGATGTCCTCGATGGCCCCCAGGGTATCCAGCGCGGCGGTGCGGAATTCCTCCTCCCCGCTGCCCAGGGTGAAGGTCAGGGTGTCCAGGATGAGATCCGAAGGGTGGAAGCCATAGTCCTCCACCACCAGCTTGTGGAGGCGGCGAGCCACCTCCAGCTTGCGTACGCGGGTCTTGGCCATGCCCTGTTCGTCGATGGTGAGCCCCACCACCGCGGCACCGTAGCGCTTGCACAGATCCAGGATCTTCCGAGCCTTGGCCTCGCCATCCTCGAAATTGATGGAGTTCACCATGCACTTGCCCGGCGCCAGCTGAAGGGCGGCCTCGATGGCCGCCACCTCCGTGCTATCGATCATCAGGGGCAGCGTGACTTGGGTGGTCAGGCGGCGCACGTATTCCGCCATGTCCCGGGCCTCATCGCGCCCCACGTAGGCCACGCACACATCGAGCATGTGGGCGCCTTCCTTCTGTTGATCCCGGGCGATGGAGACGAGGCCGTCCCAGTCCTCCTTGGCCAGGAGATCGCGGAAGGCCTTACTGCCATTGGCGTTGGTGCGCTCGCCCACGATGGTCGGGGCGGGATCCTGCACCATGGGAACGCTCTGGTAGAGGCTGGCGACGCTGCGCTCGTCGCTGACGCGACGGGGCGCGGGGGCCTCGATATTTCCGATGCGAGCCGCCAAGGCGCGGATGTGATCCGGGGTGGTGCCGCAGCAGCCGCCCGTGATGGAGAGGCCGTACTCGCGCACATGATGGGCGACCTTTTCGGCAAAGAGGTCCGGCGTCATGGGGTAGACCAACTGGCCACCCTGGTTCACGGGCAGGCCCGCGTTGGGCAGACAGCTGATGGCAAAGGGACTCTGCTCATACAACGCCTGCAGCGGTGCCCGCATCTCGTCGGGACCCGTGCCGCAGTTGAGACCCAGGACATCCACGCCGAGGGCCTCGATGGCCGTGATCACCGCCTGCACCTCGGAACCCAGCAGCAGCGTGCCTGTGGTCTCCACCGTCACTTGGGCCCAGATGGGAATGCGCACCTTCTCTTCGGCCATCGCATCCCGGGCCGCGGCCACGGCCAGTTTCACCTGACCAAGATCCTGGCTGGTCTCGATGAGGATGGCATCGGCGCCGCCCTTCACCAGCCCCCGCATCTGGGCCAGATAGCTGCGGAACAGTTCCCCATAGGTGATGTGGCCCAGGGTGATGAGCTTGGTGCCGGGGCCCACGCTGCCCACCACAAATCGCGGACGATTGTAGGAACGCGCCACCTCGCGGGCGAGCTGCACGGCCTTGAAATTCAATTCTTCGGCCCGCTCGGGAATGCCGAATTCCGCGAGCACCACCTCGTTGGCACCGAAGGTGTTGGTTTCCACCGCGTCGGACCCCGCATCGAAGTACGCCTGGTGGATGGCCTGGATCCATTCGGGGCGCCGCTCGCAGAGCAGCTCCATGCAGCCCTCCAGGGCCGCACCGCCAAAATCATCGGCGCTGGGCTTGCGGGCCATGATCTGGGTGCCCATGCCTCCATCCAGGAGAAGCGGACGCTGGCGCAGGAGAGAAGCGAGGGATGTCATAGATATTTTCCTTTGAATCTCAGAGTCCCACGTACTCGATCTCGAGATCGCCCTTCACGCGCACCTGGCAGGCCAGACGATGGTCCGCAGGGGCCTCGAGCGCCCGGAGGAAATCCTTTTCCTCGCTGCCCGCTTCGGAGCAATGTTCCAGGCCTTCCACCACCCGCACCCGGCAGGTGCCGCAGGAGCCCGAGCCACAGCCGAAAGTAACATCGGCCCCTGAAGCCTCGGCCACGGCGCGCAGGTCGGTACCCTGGGGTGCCTCCACCAGGAGATCCTCCAGCAGGAAATGCACCTTCACGTTCGTCATACCAGGGCTCCTTTCGGGCCAGGCAGGAAGGGAGCCACCAGTTCCACCTGCCCAAAGGGGGCGGAGAGCTGGATGCCCGCCACGCTGCTCCGGGCGGCCTCCAGGATCTCCCGGGTGATGGCCAGGCCTTCCCGGAGCTGGTCTTCGGCCTTCTCCCAGCGCCCCATGCGGTCCAGGACTGCCTTGGGCACATGGACACCCGGGATCTCCGTGGCCATGAACTGGGCGTTTCGAAGACTCTTGAGGGGCCAAAGCCCGGCGATGACCGGGATCCCGAGACGATCCGACAGTTCGAGAAAACGGAACAGGCTCTCGGCGTCGAATACCGGTTGGGTCACGGCCCATTCCGCCCCGGCTTCGACCTTGCGCTCGAAGCGCGAGAATTCCCGCTCCCGGTCCGGGGCATCCGGGTTGGCGCCCACACCAATGCTGAAGGAGGCCGGGATGCCGATGGCGCTTCCGCCCAGATCCAGACCGCAGTTGAGATCCCGCAGGATGCCCGCGAGCCCCACGGCATCCACATCGAAGACCGCTGTCGCCTTGGGATAGGGCCCCAGCTTGGGCGGATCGCCCGTGATGGCCAGCACGTTGTGCAGCCCCAGCGCCGCGGCCCCAAGCAGATCGGCCTGGATGCCCAGCAGGTTGCGGTCGCGACAGGCGTAGTGGAGCACGGTCTCGATCCCCACCCGCTGCTGGATGAGCAGGGCGGTACTCAGGGCTGAGAGCCGGGCCATGGCCCGGGGACCATCGGGCACGTTCACGCAGTCGGCGCCCAGATCCTGGCATTGCTGCGCCTTGATCAGCATCTTCTCCATGTCCAGGCCCCGGGGCGGCACCAGCTCCACAGAGTAGACGAAGGCCTTGCGCGCCAGCTTGGCACTGAGGGTACTGCGCTCCGCGAAGGGCACGGGCTCCACACCCTGGACTTCCGTTTCGCGAACGCGCGTTTCCATCCCCTCCTGGAAGGCGTGTTCCTGGCGCAGCGCCCCGCACATGGCGCGGCTGTGGGCGGGGCTCGTGCCCGCGCAGCCGCCGATGGCCCGAGCCCCGGCCAGGAAGGCCTGGCGGGCGAACTCGCCCAGGTACTCGGGGCTCGCCATGTAGAGCAGGCGCCCATCCACCACCCGGGGCAGCCCGGCGCTGGGCTGGACCAGGATGGGGGCCGTGGCAACTTCCTTCAGGCGGGGCAGCATTTCCAGGATGGTGGCGGGACCGGCCCCCTCGGAGATGCCCACCAGATCGGCTCCGGCCTCGGAGAGCTTGCGCACGAACCACTCCGGATTCACGGCAAATCCGCCGCCACTGCCGTAGCTCTCATCGGCACTCAGCAGCACGGCCACAGGGAGTTCGGAGACCGCCTTCACAGAGGCCAGCGCCTCCAGGGCCTCGTGCAGATCCCGGAAGGATTCCAGCACAAAGAGATCGGCACCCCCTTCTACCAGGGCCAGCGCCTGTTCCTGCACGATTTCGCGGGCTTCCGCCAGGGAAAGGGGCCCGAAGGGTTCCAGGGTCAGGCCCAGGGGACCGATGCAGCCCGCCACCCAGCCGTGGCTCCCCTCCAGGGCCTTCCGGGCGAGCCTCGCGCCCTCCCGATTGATCTCGGCCCCCCGCTCAACCAGACCAAAGGCTCGGAGCTTAGCGCGATTGGCCGCCCAGGTATTCGTGGTGAGCACCTGGGCCCCCGCGGCCACGAACTCCCGGTGGATGGCTAGCACCAGATCGGGGCGCGTGAGGTTGGTCTCCTCGAAGCTGCTGTTGATGAACACGCCCCGCTCATAGAGGACCGTGGGGGTGCTCCCGTCGAAGAGGAATCGCTGGCCCGCCCTCAGGGCGTCCTGGAAGGATGAAGACATGGAACCTCGGGAAGAATTGTGGCCGCGCCTGTTCCGCGCGCGACACCTCGGCCTCAAAGCCAGGGATTCCAGGTGAGATTCTTGTCGTTCCGACTTCGCTCAGCATCTTTCCGGATAACGGCTCCGCCGTCCGGGGGGAATTGGCACCACGCTCACCCACAAGCAGGTTGCCAAGGTTTCACAGGGCCCGTCCCTCCACCTTTCTGGATATCGCGCTATGGAACTGACAAAGACCTAATGGATCAGGATGAAATGCCGGTTGTGGGACTGTCAAGTGGGATGCCGCTCAGAGCGTGATGTCCCCGGCGCCCACCACGCGATTGCGGCCCCCGCCCTTGGCGCCGTACAGGGCCTTGTCGGCGGCCCAAAGCAGACCTTCGGCATCGGAGGCATGGTCGGGCAAGGTGGCGACACCGATGCTCACCGTTACCCGGCACCCCTTCGGGAATTCGGGCTCGGGCAGAGGAAGGGACTCCACCTTTATCCGCAAGCGCTCCGCCAGGGCCACGGCTTCCTCGTGGCCGGTATGGGGCAGCAGCACCGAGAATTCCTCGCCCCCATAGCGAGCCACCACATCCCCAGTGCGCACCTGCTCGCGGAGGCATCGCGCAAAGGCCCGGAGCACCTCGTCTCCGGCTTCGTGGCCGAAGGTATCGTTGAACAGCTTGAAGTGGTCGATGTCGAGCATGAGGGCCGAAAGAGCATCCTTCCGGCGCAGGGCCTGATCCGCTTCCTTGCGCAGAACCTCATCCAGGAAGCGGCGGTTCAGAGTGCCCGTGAGGCCATCCCGGATGGCCTGTTCCTGGGCGAGGTCCAGGGCGCGCAGGTACTGGAGCGCCGAGGCGACAACCGAGATGCAGGCCTCAGCGATCCGCTGCAAACGCGGGGTGAAATGACCGGCGCGCTTGGCCTGGAGATTCACCAGTCCCATCACCTGGCCGGAGGCCACGAGGGGAACGCAGAGATAGGAACCTTTGCCGGGTACGCCCAGGGAACAGATGCAGGCCGTGGGCGCCTTAGCGTCCAGCTGCACCGCCCCTCCCTTCTGTATGGCCCGACAAAGCATGGCATTCCCCAGGATCCGGTGCCGCTCCGCTTCTTCCGGGACCATGGTGGGAATCCGGCTCTCGAGGCCCTCGCCCTCAGGCGCGCGGAGAATCACCTGGACCACATCCGCCTCCAGATTGCGCCGCAGTGCCTGCTCGAGGGCAGCCAGGAGATCCTCCTCCCGGTCGATCCGCTGCACCAGGTCCGTGAAATCCCGAACGGTCTGGGCCTCCTGCTGGTCCTCGCGCAGGGTGCGCTCGCGATCCCGGATTCGGCCATCGAGCTCGAAGAGCGCCTGACTGAGCACCTCGACTTCCCGCACTGAGTGGATCGTTTCGGGCTCGGGAAAACCGGAGCCCAGCCGGGCCGCATCGGCGAGCTCCACCAGCGGATCCGCAACCTTCCGAAGAATCATCCGTGAAACCCAGATCCCCAGAAGGAAGACCATCGCCATGGCGATGATCGAGAGGGTTCGAGCGGTTTGGAGTGAGGCCTCGACCTCCACCAGGCGCACGTTGTCGCGATCATCGAGCAGGCGCAAAAGGGCTTCGCTAGCCTCTCGGATGGCATTGAAGCTCTCCCTCTCCTTTTCGAGCGTGTTCTTGAGGTCCACGATCGGACCAAGGCCTCGCCGGCGCACCAGGGGGTCCGCAACGTCCTGGTGCCAAGCCCGCACCATGGCCTGGATGCGGGCAATGGGAGCCTCGGCCAGTTCGCGATCCGCCGGGTCCAGGTTGTCCAGGGTATTCCGGATGGCATCGGCCTCCGCTTGTGGGCTTCGATAGTAGGAACCCAGAAGCCTGGAATCCCCCGTTACCATGTAGCCGCGTAACCCGATTTCCCCATCCAGCAGGGCCAACTGCAGAGATTGTTGGGCCCGGTGGCGGCTGATGGCTCGCACCTGGGCCTCAGACTGCTCGGAGAGCCGCGCCTCCACGTAGAGCCGCAGGGCGTAGCTGGTGACAGCAAAGGTCAGGGAGATCCCCACCAACCCCCAGTAGAGGATGGTCCGGAGCGAGCGGGGTTTACGATCCTGGTCCAGCATGGCGTTCCAGAGTATCCCACCCCTTCGGCAGGATCCCTCCCAAGCCCATGAACGGGTACCCAGGAGGCCTTGGCTGGGCTAGTCTGATCCCATGCTTACGTCCCTGCGCATCCAGAATCTCGCCCTGGTCGAGGACCTCACGGTGCCCTTCAAGGGGGGCTTCACGGTCCTCACCGGGGAGACCGGCGCGGGCAAGTCGCTGCTGGTGGATGCCCTGGCCCTACTGGTGGGCGCCCGGGGCGACGGCGACCTGGTGCGAGTGGACAGCGAGCGCGCCGTGGTCGAGGGCGTCGTGGAAGAGGGCTTCGAAGGCTGGCTGGCCTTTCTCGAAGCCCGGGGACTACCGGCGGAACAGCCCGTGGTGCTGCGCCGGGAGGTGGGTGCCCAGGGGCGCAGCCGCGCCTGGATCAACGGCGCCAGCTGCAATCTGGGGGATCTGCGGGAGGCCGGGCGCCTATGGATGCGCCTCACCAGCCAGCACGATCATCAGTCCCTGCTCTCCGAGGAGCGCCACCTCACTTTGCTGGACGAGGCCCTGGGCCTGCACGCGGATCTCTCCGCCGAGGCCGAAGCCGTGCGGGAGGCCGAGGCCGCCCTCCGGGCCCGCCGCAAGAGCGAATCCGAGCGGGAATCCCGCCTCGTGTGGCTCACCGAGCAGATTCAGGACCTCGAGAAGTTGGCGCCCAAACCCGGCGAGTGGGTTCAGCTCCGAGGCGAGCGGGAACCATTGCGCCACGCGGCCCAGCTCGAGCAGGCCTTCCGCGAGGCCGCAGAATCCTTCCGCGAGGCCATTCCCCCCATCGAGACCGCCCACCGCGCCCTGATCCGCGCCACCTCCGTCCTGCCCGATGCCCAGGGCGAGGTGGACCGCCTGCGCTCGGCCCTGCTGGAGCTGGAAGACCTCCAGGCCCTGGCCCAGGATCAGGCCATCCACTGGTCCAAGGCCGGCGTGGAGCGCATCGAGTTCATCGAGACCCGACTGGCCGCCTTCGAGCGGCTGGCCCGGCGCCACCGCTGCGAACCCGAGGAGCTGGCCGATCGCCTCAAGGCCCTCAAGGAAGAGCAGCGGGACCTCCTGGCCGGGTCCAGCTCCATGAAAGAACTCGAGGCCCGCCTGACGAAGGCCGCCGAGACCTACCGCAGCGCCGCCGAGGCCCTCCACGAACGACGCAGCGCCTGGATCCCCAAGCTCGAAAAGGAAGTCCACGCCCGGCTCCAGAAGCTGGGCATGGCCGGGGCCCGGCTCCAGGCGCGGCTCTCCCTGGCCCTGGATTCCGGCAGCCCGGTACAGCACACAGGCCAGTCTGTGCGGGTCTCCGCCGCGGGGTTTTCCGCCTTGGCCCTCTGGATCGAGCCCAATCCCGGCGAGGGTTTCCGTCCCCTCGCCAAGATCGCCTCTGGCGGTGAATTGAGCCGCGTGATGCTCTCCTTCTTAGGCGCGGGCATGGCCCTGAACCCCCAGGCCGAGGACGGCCTGACCCTGGTGCTGGACGAAGTGGACGCGGGTATCGGTGGCGAGACCGCCCTGGCGGTTGGTGCCGCCGTGCGCGAACTGGGCCACCGCCATCAGGTGCTCGCCGTTACCCATCTGGCCCAGGTGGCCGCCCGGGCCGAACACCACGGTCGCCTCCGCAAGGCCACCGCCGGGGGCCGCACCCGCAGCGAACTCACCTGGCTGGCGGGAGACGAGCAGGTCCGGGAACTGGCCCGACTCCTCTCGGGGCATCCCGATGGCGCCGAGGCCCAGGCCCATGCGCGGAGCCTGCTGGGCTGAAGGTTCAGGGGCGCAGGCCGAACATTTCGATGAAGGCCTCGATGCCACGGGGATTCTTCTGCTTCCAGGCCTCAAAGTCCGGCCGGTATTCGGGCTTGAAGGCCAGCAGGAATAGCCCCGTCTCCAGGTGGTTGGTGCGCTTCATGTCCCGGAGCTGGAGCCAAGCCGGATCCACCTTGGGCGTCTTGCCATCTCCCAAGTGGCCCTCCAGCACGTCCAGGGCCATCGTCCAGGCGCGCAGCTCCCGCTGAAAGGGGCTGAGGATGTCCAGGCCAAGCTCCTTGAGTGTCTTGGGGTCATTCCCTAGCACCGCCACCCGGGTCATCAACACCGAAAGCGCCAAGGCCCCGTCCAGGGACTCGGCCTCCCCTTCCGGCATGGCCACCTGGATCTCGCCCCCCTTGCCGTCCGCGCCGGGCTTGACGCGGCCGACCTTCGGCCAGGCGAATCGTTTTAGCCCCTTTTTCGCGCTTGCCTCCCGAGCCTGGCGAAGGCGTCCCCAGGCCGTGAAGTCATCCGGTTCGGCCGCGATGGCCTCGCGGCCGGTCATTTCCAGATCGTCCCAGAGCCGCTGCTTGAGGAGGCAGTCGAAGAGAAAGCGCCAGGCCCGGGCGTAGTTGGGCTCCAGAACCGTCGCTCGACGATATCGGACTTCGGCCTCGCGAAAACGCTGCAGCATGAAGTAGCAGTCGCCTTGATAGAGCACGGCATCGGTGTACGCGGGATCCAGCTTCAGGGCCCGGGCGTAATCCTCGCTGGCGGCCTCGTACTGGTGCTTTCCGAACTTGGCCTCGGCCTCCTCGAAGGCCTTTCGAGCCTCGGGAACGGGTATGTGGCGGGACTCCTTGGGCGCCCCGTTGAGTTCCCCCAACACCGAGGTGGCAATGTAATCGAGGTCGTAGAGGTTGATAGCCTGGTCGGCCAGAGCCGTGGCATTCCGACGATATTCCTCCACGTGCTCCGGCGATGTGGCCTTGGAGGCCTGGAGGAAGAGCTCCGCCATGGCGGAAACGGGCCAGGAGCTCTTGGGGTCCAGCTTTGCCGCCTCCTGGTATTTCGCGATCGCTTCGTTGGCCTTCCCCGCGGAAAGCAGCGCCCTCCCCGCTTCGATCCGCTGATCGACCTCCCTCGCGAGCTTGGCTGAGTCCTTGTCGAGAGGCGGATCTTCCGCCTGAACGAGGACAATCAACGCAGGAATCAGAAGCGCAGGTGTCACAGAATCCTCGGAATGAAAAATCCATCCTACCGACAGAGGCTAGGATGGAGGCGATGAACCCCAACGATTCCGACCTCCAGCCCTATCGTTCCCTGCATGGAGCCAAGGGCTCCCTGCATCCCGAGGCCGGTCCCTGTTTCATCTGCGAGGGGCGCTTCCTGGTGGAATCGGCCCTCGCCGCAGGGCGCAAGGGGAAATTGCGAATCCTCTCCGTGCTCGCCACCCCCGAGGCCCTGGAGGCGCTCACTCCGCAGATCCCACCGGACACGTTGACCCTTTGCCTGGAAGGCGAAGACCTCCAGGCCCTGGTGGGTTTCCCCTTCCATCGTGGCGTGCTCTGCGCTGTGGCAACGCCCCCGGAGCCACCCGTGGAGCAACTGCTGGCGGCCCGGCGTCTCGTGGTGCTGCCCCATGTGGACAACGTGGACAACCTGGGACTGATCCTGCGGAGCGCGGCGGCCCTGGGCATGGATGGCGTCCTGACGGGTCGGGGCCCGGGCGTTTTCGAGCGCCGCACGGTTCGGGTCTCCATGGGGGCCGCCTGGACGATACCCGTGTGGCAGCGGGAGGATCCCGGGCCCATGTTGGAGCAATGGCGCGAAGGGGGAGGCGAGATCGTGGGCGCGGCCCTCAGCCCCGAGGCCCTGGACGCCCGGCGCTGGCACCCCGAGGGCCGCACCGCCCTGGTGCTGGGCCCCGAGGCCCACGGTCTGGATGCCGCATGGCTCGAGCGCTGTAATCGGCTGGTGGCCATTCCCATGGCCAACCGGATGGATTCCCTGAACGTCGCCGCCGCGGGAGCCATCCTGATGTTCCGGATGATGGGGAACTAAGCTCTTCTTACCAGTGCTACAGTTCTCCCCAGATTCCCCAAGAGGAGCATCCATGGCCCAGTACCGCATTGCGTGGCTACCCGGCGACGGGGTTGGTGTGGAAGTAATGGAGGCGGCCCGCATCTGCCTGGATGCCCTGGCATTCGACGCCGAGTACATTCATGGCGATATCGGCTGGGAATTCTGGCGCACGGAGGGCGAGGCCTTCCCCCAGCGCACCATCGATCTGCTGAAGAACTGCGACGCGGCCATGTTCGGCGCCATCACCTCAAAGCCCGTGAAGGAGGCCGAGAAGGAACTGGTGCCGGAACTCCAAGGCAAGGGCCTCGTGTACCGCAGCCCCATCGTGCGCATGCGGCAGATGTTCGATCTCTACACCTGCCTGCGCCCCTGCAAGGCCTACCCTGGCAATCCCCTGAACTACAAGGAAGGCATCGACATGGTGGTGTTCCGGGAGAACACCGAGGACCTCTATTCCGGTGTGGAATTCGCGCCGGTGCCCGATGAAATCAAGGAAGTGCTGAAGAAGCACAGCAAGCCCTTCGCCCATTTCGCCGATATTCCCGGCGACCAGTTCGCCATCACCTGCAAGATCAACACGCAAAAGGGCTGCGACCGCATCATCCGCGCCGCCTTCGATTACGCCAAAAAATTCGGCTATCCCAAGGTGACGATCATCCACAAGGCCAACGTGGTGCGCGCCACGGAGGGCATGTTCCTGGAGACGGGTAAGCGCATCGCCCAGGAATACCCGGGCATCCAGGTGGACGATGCCAACGTGGACGCCATCACCATGTGGATGCTGAAGAACCCCAAGAACTACGGCGTGATGGTGGCGACCAATCTCTTCGGCGACATCATCAGCGATCTCGCGGCCCAGATGGTGGGGGGCCTGGGCTTTGGCTGCAGCGGTAACATCGGCGAGAAGTTGGCCGTCTTCGAACCCAGCCACGGAAGCGCGCCAAAATACGCCGGTCAGTACAAGGTGAACCCCATCGCCACCATCCTGGCCGCCAAGATGATGCTGGACTGGCTGGGTGAAACCGAAAAAGCCGCCCGCCTCGAGAAGGCCACCGCCGAGATTATCGCCGAGGGGCAGGTGCGCACCTACGACATGGGTGGCAGCGCGACGACCCTGGAGATGGGCGAAGCCATCGCGAAGAAGCTGTGAGCAACCTGACGATGCGCACGCTGTTCCGAATCTTTGGCTCGATGCTTCTGGTGGCGCCTCTGCTCGCAGCGCTGCCAGATCAGGATCTCACGACCCGTTTGACTAAACTGGCCACGGACCTGGAGGTTGCAGCGCAAGCCAGATCGAATGATGTCAATAACCTCCCGGGATGGTTGATGGGCAGTACCGCACTTCGTTCAGATTGGGGCTACAAGGGTCCAATCATCTTCGACGCAGCAGAGCTAGATCGGGAACGCCCGGCCTTGAAACGCATTCTGAAATCGCAAGCGAGTTCGAATGTGAAAGCGCTTGCTCTCCTATGGATTGGCGCCGGGTGCAATCCGAAGGACTTAAGCGACATAGAGCCTTTCATGGAAGTAAAGACTCCTGCGATCTATCTCCCTGAGCGAGTGATATTGCAGCAGGTTGCCCCAGATGTGTTTTCGTGGAAACGCGTAGACCTGAACTGGACTGCCCTGAAGGCAGCATCGGTGATCACACAGCAGAGATTCTTCCTGGATGGAAACGCTTACCGGCATTGGAAAGAAAAAAATCCCGATCTGAGTCTTTCTTTCGACTACTGGAGTGGCTTTGCACGCCGCGCTGATGCCTATCGCTACGTGCGACTCTCGGCCTTGGAATCTCAGGAACCGGAATTGTTTCTGCGCGTCATGTTATTAAGCAACGAGTCCTCTTACGCTCCATGTTTCCAATCCTACGGATGGCAGGCTCCTGAAATCATCGCATTGGTTAGTCGCAATATCGGGAAGGAGCGACTTCTAAAGATTCTGGAACGCAGGGAAAGTTGGCCCGAACTCCTTGATGAACAGCGCTTCAGCGAATTTTCGGGGTGGATCTTCGACAACGCGGAGTGCTGGTTTAATGATCGAGATGTTTCCAGGTTGCTGATGATGCTCGACAACCCTGGGTACCAGACACAAACTCGGGCCAAAACGCTACTCATCCGCGCCGTAGGCCGACTGGATCCTTCGAGAGAACGGGGTCTTCTGAAAGAAGGGCTCGATAAGTTTCCGGAGACACCAGAACACCTACTCGAGGTGCTTTCCAACCGCTACGCATCCAGAGAAGCAAGCCTTCTTCACAAGTGGTTCTTTACACCCGGGAGAGACGAGAGAGTCAAATGCATCATCCTCGATGGTCTGCGAATAAGTCGGGAAGATCCCCTTCCATGCCTCTCCAAAATCGTCCGAGATCCACGCATCACTCCCGATAGCGAATCAGTGATCGAAGCGCTCGCTCGCGCGAGTCGGGCATGCATCCCCAAGCTTGATCTCCCCATGTTCGGTTACATCTTGGTTCCTCGAGGTAAGGGACGGTCCGCCTCAATGGATGAGAAACAGCGAGCCTTGCTCGCACGTGAAGACTGCTTGAAGCGGATCCGCGCCAGGCTTGCCGACGGGGGCGCAGGCATTTCAAGTGAGAAATAATGAGAAGCGGGATTAGAACGCGATTCCGAATTCCACTCTTGCTCGAGAGAAGCACCACATGACCGAGATCCTCATCCACGAAGTCGGGCCCCGCGATGGCCTCCAAGCCGAGAGTCTCGTGGTGCCCCTGGAGACGAAACTCCACTGGCTTCGCGCCCTCGCGGCCTCCGGTTTGGACATGGTGCAGGTGGGTTCCTTCGTGCGGGGCGACAAGCTGCCCCAGATGGCCGATACCGATGAGCTCTTCCGCATCCTCTCGCAGGAACCCCACAAGGCCGCGCTGTCCGGTCTGGTGCTCAACGAGAAGGGCCTGGAGCGCGCCCTGGCCTGCGGTGTGGAACTCATCTGCCTGGGCGTGAGCGCCAGCGAGACCCACAGCCAGAAAAACACTGGCATGGGCACGGATGAGGCGCAAAAGCGCATCATTGCCACCGCCTTAGAGGCCATGAAGGCCGGGAAACAGGTGCAAGTCTCCGTCCAGAGCGCCTTCGGCTGCGGCTTTGAGGGGCGCATCCCCGAGGATCGGGTGCTGGACATCGTGCGGGCCTACCTCCAGGCGGGCCTCTGCAACATCAGCCTGGCGGACACCGCGGGCCATGGCCATCCTGCTCAGGTGCGTCGGCTCTTCGCGGGCATCCTGGCCCTAGAGCCTCGAGCCCGCTGCACGGCTCATTTCCATGACACCTACGGCCTTGGCATGGCGAACATCCATGCGGCCCTGGAGGCAGGCGCCACTTGTTTCGAGACCTCCTTCGCGGGACTTGGTGGCTGTCCCTTCACGAAAATGGCTGCAGGAAACGTCGCCACTGAAGACCTCGTGCATGGTCTGCATCGCGAAGGGAAGCGCAAGGACATCGAACTTTCGGCCCTCATCGGCGTGGCCAAAGACGTATCCGCCTTTTTCGATCGCGAGCTTCCGGGGCGCGTGTATCGGACGGGGGGAATCGGGTACTGAAGGAGAATTTTTTCACCACAAAGAGCACAAAAGGCACAGAGGAAGGATCAAAAGCAGACACAAAGGCTTAAAAGAAAGGCACGAAGGTGGGTTCCATCGATGGGTTCGGGGCGCGGGAGAGTGAGGCAAGAAGGCATCCGTGTCATCAGCTGGAGGTGGTTCCTGCTTTCAACGCTGCGCCACCCGAGCCCCAGATTTCATTTCCCCTTAGTGCCTTTCTCTTCGGCTTTTCTTTGTGCCCTTTGTGTCCTTTGTGGTGAACCATCTTCTTGCTGACCGGAGCCACTGCATGACCAAGCGCCGCATCCTCGAAGGCATCAAGGTTCTCGACCTCACCAACGTCCTCTCCGGCCCCTTCGCGAGTCTCCATCTGGCGCTGCTGGGGGCGGAGGTCATCAAGATCGAGAACCCCAAGGATGGCGACCTCGCCCGCAAGCTGGGCATTGTGCCGGAGTACAACAAGCAACTGATGGGCACGAGCTTCCTGGCCCAGAACTGCAACAAGAAATCCGTGAGCCTCAACACCAAGAGCCCCGAGGGCAAGGCCATCTTCAAGAAGCTGATGGGCGATGCTGACATCGTCATCGAGAACTTCCGACCGGGCGTCATGGATCGCTTAGGTATCGGCTATGCCGTGCTCAAGGAACTCAATCCAAGGCTCATCTACTGCGCCATCTCGGGCTTCGGCCAGACGGGACCGGACGCGGACAAGCCCGCCTACGACCAGATCATCCAGGGCCTCTCGGGCGAGATGGCCATCAACGGCGATGAGCGGCTGAATCCGCTGCGGGCGGGCTTTCCCGTCTGCGATACCGTGGGCGGTCTGAACGCAGCCTTCGCGCTGATGGCGGCCCTCTTTCACCGGGAGCGAACTGGCGAGGGGCAGTTCATCGATATCGCGCTGCTGGATTCGATCATGCCGCTCATGGGCTGGGTGTCGGCAAACCTGCTCATCGGCAATGCCCAACCCGTGGTCATGGGCAACGACAACTTCACCGCCGCTCCCAGCGGCACCTTCCGCACGCTGGACGGTTTCATCAACATCGCCGCCAACAAGCAGGAACAATGGGAGGCTGTCTGCGAGGTGCTCGGCACCCCGGAGTTGAAGACGGATCCACGCTTCCAGGAGCGCGACACGCGCAAGCAGAACCGCAGGTTGCTCACACCCCTGCTGGAAGCGCGACTGGCTACGCGCCCGACTCTCGAATGGGTGGAGGCCCTCAACGCCAAGGATGTGCCCAGCGGGGAGATCCTCGATCTGGAAGCGGCCCTGCGCCAGCCTCAGATCCAGCACCGGGGCGTGCTGCAGAAGGTGGACACGCCGGGCATCGGCGAGATCGAGGTCTTCGGCCTCACGGCGCACTTCGAGAAGACCCGAGGAGATGTGGAGACGCCGCCGCCCACCCTGGGGCAGCACAACGCGGAGATCCTGGCGCGCATCGGGTACGGTGAAACGGAACTGCTTGAACTCAAATCCAAGGGCGTGATTTGACAATTCCTTCTTCTTCACGAGGTGATGCATGGGAATGACCGTCGCTGAAAAGATCCTGGCGCGAGCCGCAGGGATGGCCTCCGTGAAGGCGGGAGACGTGGTGGAGCCGAGGGTGGACTTGGCCATGTCCCACGAGAATGCGGCGCTGGTGATCAACCAGTTCAAGGAGGTCTTTGAAGGCACCGGTCGCGAGGCCAAGCCCTGGGATCCTTCGCGCATCGCCATCATCTTCGATCATCGAGTTCCCGCGGAGAGCCCCAAGACCGCCACCAACCAGAAGAAGATCCGCGAATTCGTGACGAAGCACGGCATCGCCAAATTCCACGATGTGCGCGGCGACGTGGGCGGCATCTGCCACCAGATCCTGCCGGAGTACGGCTATGTTCGGCCCGGCTTTGTGGTGGTTGGGACCGACAGCCACACTACCAGCCACGGCGCCCTGGGGGCCTTCTCCTTCGGCATCGGTGCCACCGAGATGGCCTCGGTGTGGACCCTGGGCTGCGCGGTGAACGTGGAGGTGCCCGCCACTATCAAGATCGTCGTGAACGGGGAATTTCCCGAGTACGTCGGACCCAAGGATCTGATCCTCCACATCATTGGCCTGCTCACGGCCCAGGGCGCCAACTTCCGCGTACTCGAATTCCACGGCGAGACCATCCGCAGGATGAGCACCTCGGGCCGCCTGGCCATCTGCAACATGAGTGTGGAGGCCGGCGCCACCAGCGGCATCGTGCCAGGCGATGAGGAAACCCTGCGCTACCTCCGCCAGGAAGCAGGCGTCACCGACGCCATCTCCGTCACGACTCCCGATCCCGACGCCACCTACGAGCGTGTGGTGGAGATCGATGTGAGCGCCCTCACGCCCCAGATAGCCTGCCCCCACACCGTTGACAACGTGAAGGGCATCGACCAAGTGGAAGGCACCAAGGTCCACCAGATTGTCATCGGCAGCTGCACCAATGGCCGTCTGGATGATCTCGCCATCGCCGCCGAGATCCTGCGGGGCAAGAAGATCGCCCAGGATGTGCGCATGCTAGTCTTCCCAGCCTCGGGCAAGATCTTCGGCCAGGCGTTGGACCTGGGGTACGTCCACGACCTGATGAAGGCGGGCGCCGTGGTGATGAACTCCGGCTGTGGTCCCTGCCTGGGCGTGCATGAGGGCGCCCTGGGCGACGAGGAGACGGCCCTCAGCACCACCAATCGCAATTTCAAGGGGCGCATGGGCAATCCAAAATCCGAGGTCTACCTCTGCAGCCCCGCCGTGGCCGCGGCCTCGGCCATCACCGGCACCATCACCGATCCGCGCAAGGGAGGAAAGTGACATGCCCAAGGTCATCATCAAGCTCGGCGCCGATATCAGCACGGACGACATCTACCCCGGGCGGTACATGGCCACGGTGCTGCCCACGGAGACCCCCGCCTTCTGTTTCGCGGACCGCACGGATTTCAACACAAGGCTCAAGACCAGGGAGTTCGAGCCAGGCAGCGTCATCCTGGGCGGCGAGAACTTCGGCTGCGGCTCCAGCCGCGAGCAGGCCGCCAGCGCCATCCACGGCTACGGCCTGGTGGTGGTGGCGAAAAGCGTGTCGCGGATCTTCCTCCAGAACGCCATCAATCTGGGGCTGCGGATCGTGATCTGCCCAACGGTCGAGGCGGAAGAAGGCCATGACCTGGCCCTTGAGGATACGCAACTGATCAACCGGACCACGGGTCAGGCCTTTCCCATCCAGCCCCTGCCCCCGGCACGGCAGGCCATCATCGACGCCGGTGGCCTGATCCCCTACACGCGCCGCAGATTGCTTGGAAGCCCTGTGCGATAGCCCATCACCATTCTGCCGAAGGAGGCCTCATGATCACGCTGCGTATCGCTCTTGGACTCTCGCTGACCACCCTGCTCTCGCCCGCCGCTCTAAGCCAGAGCTGGAGCCTTTCTGATGCCGGCGTCGGGATTCTGGATGAGGCCCAGCGTCCGCCCCGCATGATTGAACGGGACCGCCGCGAGTGGTTCCAGGATGACCTCACGGCCAAGCTCGGCGGCAAGCGCATGTTCATGTTCTGGATCGTGGGACCGCGACCGGACACTTTCCGGAACCGTTTCGGCACTGCCATCTACTCCTACAGCTTCCAGGAAAGCCGCCAGGGAAGCCCCGCCCGAAAGAGTGGAGCGTACAGTTTCTCGGACGAAGGCTGGGGCACCTACCAGCTGAACTGCGCCCCGGGGAATTACCGTGTCGACGTCTACCTGGTCAATCGAGAGACACAGGCCGAAACCCTGGTGAAGACCTTCAATTACCAGATCTCTCCAGGCAAGGGCCTCGGTGGCTCACAACCGGAGGTGCCCCCGACGCCTCCACCGCCTCGCCCCCCACAACCCGGGGGCCCGGATGTCTTTCTCTCCGACATCTCCGAGAGCCGCAGCGGTGATATCCATGGCGGGCTAGGAAAGGATCGCCCCTACTGGACGCCAGAGCTGCTCATCGGCGGTCGCCGCTTTGCCAAAGGCCTCGTCACCTGCCCTGGCCCCAGCGGTGCCCGAGCCTATGTCGAGTACCCGCTGAACGGCCGCTTCAGCCGCTTCCTCGCCACCCTGGGCTCCGCCGCAGACCAGGGCAACTACGGCAAGGGCACGATGAACTACTTCATCCTGTTGGACGGGAAGGTCATCGAGCAGGGTCACTTCCCCACTCCGCCCGCCACTCGGGAGATCAATGTCTCCGTCCAGGGCGGCCAAACGCTGCGACTGGAAGTGGACAATGGGGGCGATGGACACAATGCCGACCACGCGGCATGGGGAGACGCCAGGCTGAGGCGATAGCGTTCCTGTCTATCGCGATCAGAGCATCCGCTTGAAGAGCACCTCGTTCTCGAGGTAGATGTGCTGCACCAGGCTGTCCGCGAGGCTCTCGCAGGCCTCGTAGAGCGCCTTCTGGGTGGGGACGGCATCCGGCGGGGGCACGAAGCCGTTGGTGAGCTTGCGGATGCGCTTCATCAAGCCTGCCGCGGCATTGTGTTCATCCTCGAAGAGCTCCACGGGATCCAGGAGTTCGCCCTGGATGTCGACCTCCCGGCCCTGATCCTTGGCGAGAATGGCGGGGAAGAGCGTGACCTCCTCCATCTTGAGGTGAGCCCGCATCTCCGTGCAGAAGAGATCCACTTCGTCCCGGATGGCCAGCAGCACCGGAATGCGGTGCCCGTCCATGGAGGCGGCCTCCTCGGCCAGACTCTCCAGTTCGGCCATGCCGAAACGCGTCTCCCGGTGGTACCGCTTGAGGATGTGCCGAACCAGCTCCGTGAGCGGCGCGCTCTTCCAGGCGTCCAGTTCTGCGCGCTGCTGATCCCAGTCTTGCTTCATATCGTTTCCCTGCCTTGAGCGGAATTGGTCCCAAAGTCGTCGCCTTCCTGTCATGGCGATACTTGATCCATCTTGGCAGTGGAAGGGTCATTCGGGGGGCCTTGGCCCCGCTTCTGTCATTCCCAGGTCCCGAAAGCGGGCAGTCGGTGGACAGCCAGTGTCAGAAGCTCGATCTATCTGCTGATTCCAATGTATTTTACACAAAAAACGAAAATGTATTGAAATTGGCGAAATTTGAACGAAACTTTAAGCGAACGAGGTGAACCATGCGCTCCTTCGCCTACAAACTCCCCGGATACTTCATGGAATACGGTCCCGTCTACGCCCGGGACCTGGATGAAGCCCGCACCCTCATCCGCCAGCGCCTCAATGCCCGGCGCCTGCCCTGGGGTCTCCAGATCTGGGATCTCGCAGACCGCCCCCTGGCCAAGTGGCGCGTGGCGGAAGCATCCTAAAAATTCAGGAAGTCCCCGGCCCTACTTGCCCCTCAACATGGTGAGCAACCAGTGGCTGGGCGCGGCGGCCTTCACGCCATGGGGCAGGCCCTTGGGCAGATCCTTCCGCTCCCCGGGTTCCAGGTGGGTCCAGGCCCCTTCCACCATCACGTCCAGGGCGCCGCTGACGCAGTGCACCGTGGCCGGGAAGGGCGCGCTGTGGGCGCTGATTTCCTGGCCGGCATCCATGGCGAAGAGCACCAGCTTGAGATCGCCAGGCAGATCGATGAGGGGGCGGCTGGCGATGGCACCCGCTGAGACGGGCAACACTTCGGCAAGATTCGTGATGGCTGTGCTCATGGCAGTCTCCGGGTCGTTCAGGAATGAGATGCAGCGGCGGGGTGGGGTGTCTTGATGACGAAGAACTCCACCACGTCGGTGCCAGCGTTGCGGGGAGCCATGGGCGCCCCCTTGGGCAGGTAGAGCACGCTGCCCCTGGGGTGTTGCGTCTCGGCGAGCCCCTCCACCTCCAGCGTGAGGGTGCCGCGCACCACCGTCAGGAAGGCTTCGGAATCTGTGGGGTGGCTCGACACACCCTCGCCCACCGGCAGTACGATGTGGGCGATAAGCACATTCCAGCGGTTCGGCTGATCCACCACCCGCTCCCGAATGGCTTGGTCACCCGTGGAAAAAGAGAAGCGTTCGGGGGTCATGGAAACTCCGGAGAGGAAGAACGAATCGGCAAAACCTGAAGGACGGATTCACCACCAAGCCCCCCGCCCCGCGAGGGGCTTGGCGGTGAACGTCTCTTCCCTACTTGCAGGCCAAGGCCACGTCGGCCTTACCATCGGTGCCGATGAGCTTGAGGCCGTAGGCGTCCTGGAGCACCTTGAAGACGTTGGGCGTGATCCAGGCGGGAGCGGCGGGGCCCACGGCGATGTTCTTGACGCCGAGGTGGAGGAGCGTGAGGAGCACGGCCACGGCCTTCTGCTCGAACCAGCTGAGCACGATGGTGAGGGGCAGATCATTCACGCCACACTTGAAGGCCCCGGCGAGCCCCACGGCCACCTGGATGGCGCCGTAGGCATTGTTGCACTGGCCCATATCGAGAAGGCGCGGCAGCCCCAGCAGGGTGCCGTAGTCCTGGCCCATGATGCGGAACTTGCCGCAGCCCAGGGTCAGGATGAAGGAGGACTGGGGCGCATTGGCGGCGTAGTCGGTGTAGTAGTTGCGGCCAGGCTCGGCGCCGTCGCAGCCGCCGATGACGAAGAAGCGAGTGATGTCGCCCTTCTTCACGCCCTCGATGATGGCGGGAGCGGCGTTGAGGATCACGCTGTGGTGGAAGCCCACGGGGATCCTGCCGAAATCGCGAGCTTCCAGATTGCCGAGCTCACGGGCCCGCTTGATGACGGCGCTGAAGTCGTCGGTGGTCAGGCGCGTGACACCGGGAGCCGCCGTGGTGCGGTTGGAGAACATGCGATCGGCGTAGGACTTCTTGGGTTCCTGGATGCAGTTGGTGGTCACCATCACGGCGCCGCCGAAGGTGTCGAACTCGCTGCGCTGCAGCTGCCAGGCGCCGCCGTAGTGGCCCGCCAGGTTGGGATGGTTGGCGAGCTTGGGATACATGAAGGCGGGCAGCATCTCGCCGTGGGTGTAGACCAGCACCTCGGTGCCTTCCACCTGCTTGAGGAGGTTCCAGAGATCCAGCATGTCGTGGCCGCTTACGAGGATGCCGGGTTGGGCCTTGGTGCCGCACCAGACTTCCTTGACCTCGGGCTGACCGAAATGCTCCACATGAGCCTCGTCCAGCATCTCCATCACCCGCAGGTTCTGCTTGCCGCACTCCAGCACCAGCTCCAGCATGCTGGGCACATCGAAGTTCACATTGGTCATGGTGGCGAAGAGGGCCTCTTCCATGAAGGCGTTCACACCCTCGTCGGACTTGCCCAGGCGCCGCGCGTGGTGGGCATAGGCCGCCATGCCCTTCACGCCGTAGAGCAGGGTCTCCTGCAGGCTCTGGACATCCTCGTCCTTGCCGCACACCCCGAAATCCCCGGTGCAGCCCGTGCCGCACGCCGCCTGTTCACACTGATTGCAGAACATCTTGCCTCCTGGATGAGCCCTTTCGGGACAGTTCCTGGATGGAGTGTGCTGGGCTCAGCCCTAGGCGTCCTTGATGGGAATCAAGAGTGGTGGGGCCGTGATTTGGATCACACGAAAAGAGCCTAGGCCAGGCAAGCCCCCCGCATTTTTCCCGGTAGCATTGTTTCTAACATCATGCATTTCGGCCACTTCTGGCCCTATGACCCCAGGGGTTTCATGTCGATGCGAAGCGCGGTTTTCCTTTCTCTCGCCCTGGTGGGCACTTTGCTCACAGCCCAAGAGACTGAGGCGGACGGAAACCGCATGGGCCTCGGCGCCTATGGAATCATGGCGAGCGGAGCGGGTGCCTCGGCCTTCTCCGATCCCGGTGGGCTCTTGAGCCTCCAGATTCACTTCAACCGCGCCAGCCGCCACCTGGGCCGATTGCGCATCGATTATGGACGCATGCACAGCTCCAAATCCCTGCTCACGGGCTCCTACGGGGTCTCGCCCTGGGATGTGAGTTCAAGGGTGTACGAGAAAATCCAGCGGGAGACCCTGGGCGTCGCCTACGAATGGATGCCCCATCTGCGAGAAAACAGCCGTTCTGGGCCATTCGGAATCCTGGGCATGGGTGGCGCCTTCTGGCGGGATTCCTGGAACTCCCCCGATGTCAGTTATTCCTGGGACTCTCGCCGGGATGATGACGTGGCCTTTCAGCTCACCCTCGGCGGAGGCTACCGCATCAATACCCACGCCGCTCTTGAACTGCGCTACACCCGCAGCGCCTTCGTCACTCAGGCAGACAACCCGCCCCGGGGTGATCGCCGCGACCTCCTGAGTTTCGGCGCCGCCTTCCGCTTCTGATCCCTTGGCCTCTGCACCCATCTGTGGTTCAACGGAGGCATGAACCTCGAACCCCTCCTCGACTCCACCCTCGACGGCCGCTTCAAAGGCTTCCCCCAGGATCGGGCTCCCATCCGCCTGGGGGATGCCGGGAGCCAGGGCTGGGGCCTGCTCCAGGGCGATCTGCCCACCCCCGTCGCCCTGATCAAGGCCTCGGTGATCGACTCGAACGCCCAGTGGATGAGCGAATTCCTCCGCCGCACGGGGGCGAGCCTCTGTCCCCATGGCAAGACCACCATGGCGCCGCAGCTCTTCCAGCGCCAATTGACGGATGGGGCCTGGGGCATCACCCTGGCTACGCCCCAGCAGGCGCGCATCGCCGTGGATTTCGGCGTCCAGCGGGTGCTGCTGGCCAATCAGGTTATGGACGAAGGCGCCCTGGCCTGGATGCAGGGGGCGATGGCAGCGGATCCTGAATTGGATCTCACCTGCCTGGTGGACAGCCTGGCGGGGGTGGCGATCCTGGCATCCCGTTCCTGGCCCCGGCCCTTGCCCGTGCTCCTGGAGGTGGGCATTCCCGGTGGGCGCTGCGGAGTGCGCAATCTCGAAACGGCCCTGGCCGTGGCGCGGGCGGTGAAGGCCGCGCCGGGTCTCCGCCTGCGGGGAGTGGAATGCTTCGAGGGCATCGTGATGGGCCCCGACGCGGCTGCGGACCAATTACGCATCGAGGCATGGCTGGATCTGCTGGGCGAGATCGCGCGGCGCTGCGGGGCGGAGGAACTCTTCGAGACGAGTGAAGTGCTCCTCACGGCAGGAGGCTCCGCCTACTTCGATCTGGTGGTGGCACAGTTCGCCGAGGTAGACCTTGGGCGACCCTCCCGGGTGCTTCTGCGCAGCGGCTGCTACGCCTCCCACGACGCAGGCCACTACGCACGACTGGTGGCACGACTGGAAGGGCGTCTGCCCGAGGCCTGGCGGGTTCCTGGTGGGCTCCGTCCGGCCATCGAGGTCTGGGGCCGGGTGCTCAGCCGACCGGAGCCCGGACTGGCCTTCCTGGATTTCGGCAAGCGGGACGTGGCCCACGATATCGACCTCCCGGTGCCCATCCTCTGGGCCCGCCCCGGCCTGCACACGGCGGCCCAGCCCACGCCCGAGGACTGGCGGATCCTGTCCCTCTACGATCAGCACGCCAAGCTTGCCGTCCCCCTGAATGCCGAACTGGCCGTGGGCGATCTCGTGGGCTGCGGCATTAGCCACCCCTGCACCACCTTCGACAAGTGGCAGCTCCTGTGGCTCGTGGATGACCACTACCGGGTGCTGGAGGGCATCCGCACCTTCTTCTGAGGAAGATCCGGGGCTCTCGATAGACTGGTGCCATGTCGACACCTACTTGGCATCATGCCCCCCTCTTCACCTCGCTATCACCCGCCCAGAGAGACCGGCTGGAGCGAATGGTGGGCTCCCGTCGACTCGATGCGGGCGAGATGCTTTTTCTCGAAGAGGAGCCCTGCACGGGCTTCTTCGTGCTGGTGGAGGGCGCCATCCAGCTCACCCGCAGCGGCATGGATCCCAGCGCCCACCCGACTCTGGCGGTGATTCTCCCCGTGAACTCCTTCGCCGAAGCCGCGATGTTCGGTGGCGAGGCCTTTCCCGCTACCGCCACGGCCATCAAGCCCTCTCGGGTCTTCCATTTCGCCAAGGGGCCCTTTCTCGGCGCGCTGCGGGAGGACCCGGACCTGGCCCTGGCGGTGATCCACGCCCAGGCAGTGTGGCTTCGCAAGATCACGACGAAGATCCAGGAGCTCACCAGCTCTGATAGCCTGGAGCGCCTGCGAACTTGGCTGCGGGGCCATCTCTCGGAGGGAGCTCCCTTCACGCTGCCGGTCACCAAGAAGGCCCTGGCCGCCCAGCTCGGCATGACCCCCGAGACCCTCTCCCGAGGCCTGCGCACCTTCCAGGATCAGGGGCTCCTGGAGGTCAAGGGCACCCTCCTGCGGAAAACCGGCCCCCTCTGAGCTGTAGCGAGTACGCCCGATCCGGCGTACCTTTCGCGATACGGAGTTTCCAGATGCTTTTCTCCACCGCCACCGGCTACGCCCTGCAGGCCCTCGCGGCCATGCCGGATGACGGGTCCTACTGCCTGGCGAAAAACATTTCGGACGAGCTCGAGCTCCCCGGCCCCTATCTCGCCAAGATCCTGCAGACCCTTGTCCAGGGCGGCCTATTGGAATCCGTGCGGGGACCGAAGGGGGGCTTCCGTCTCGCCCGCCCGGCCCAGTTCGTGACCATCGGCGAAGTCGTGGAAACCCTGGAGGGCCCCGCCGCCCTCGACGGCTGCCTCATGGGTTTCCCCACCTGCGGTCCCGAGAATCCCTGCCCGCTCCACGTGCTCTGGAGCGAGGTGAAGGCCCAGGTCGATGTCTCCCTCGCCCAGTCCACCATCCAGGATCTCCAGCGCCTCACACCGGAGAAGAGGCGGCTGCTAACGAGCACGGCGGAAAGCCGGGACGCCTTGTGAGACACGTCTGGACCCTTCTCTTGAGTGGCTCGGTGCTGCTGGCGGGACAGCGCAGCGTGGACTCCCCGAGCCCTGCAGCGGCGCCAAAAACCAACTGCGCCCGCTGCCACACCATGACCTCTCACCGAGCTGCCTGGGAGAAGGGCAATCACGCCAAGGTCGCCACGTGCGTCGACTGCCACCTGCCCCACGGGCCTTTCCTTCGACGCACCCAGGCCATGGCCGCCGACGGACTGAGGCACGCCGCCATCGAAGGACTGCACCCGACTCCCGACTCCCTGCGGATCCGGGGGGCCGGGGCCAAGGTCGTTGAGGCCAACTGCCTGCGCTGCCATCCCCGACGCCCGCCGAGCCCCACGGATGACCCCACCAAGCCCAAGCCCGTACCCATGACTTCTGCCCACGCGGACGCCTCCCAGGCCTGCGCCCAGTGCCACCGTGAGACATCTCACCCTCGTTAGGCCGAAACGGGCAGACCGCATTTCGGATTGATCGATCCGAAACTTTCACGCTAACCTCTGCCGAAGCCATTCTTCCCCTTCCAAACCCTTGAGGAACCCCTTGCCGTGAGCGGAACGCGCCGTCTCCTTTGGTTGAGTCTCCTGGCGAGCATCCTGGTGGGTGTGTTCGCCGGTTCGGGCATCTTCACCTTCTTCACGGCCCACGGGGCCTCGTACCTGTCCAACGACCCCAGCGTGTGCGTGAACTGTCATGTCATGCGCGAGGAGTTCGATGGGTGGCAGCACGGCTCCCATCACGCCGTGGCCGTGTGCAACGACTGCCACCTGCCCCACGACAACGTCGTCCACAAGCTCTTCGTGAAGGCCAGCAACGGCTACCACCACTCCAAGGCCTTCACGCTGATGAATTTCCCGCAGCCCATCCGCATCAAGCCCTCGAACGCCCAGGTGCTGGAAGCCAACTGCCTGCGTTGCCACGGCGAGATCACGGATGAGATCACGGCCCACGGCACTCTCGGCGTGCCCACGGATCCCACTCAGAAGGCGGATCTCTACGGCTGCGTGCGCTGCCACCAGGAGGTGGGCCATGGTCCCACCCGGTGAACTCAGCACCAGTCCTTACTCTGCGCTCTCCAGTTCCGCCCCTATGGTTCATCCGTATTCATTTCAAATCTCGATCCGAAATGCAGAGCCATCCCCATTCTTGATCTCGGAGGAGGTCGCCCATGACCGATAGCCGCCCACCCTTTTTCTCGCGCCCGCTGGTCCGGATGGGGCTCATCGCCGCCGGTGCCGCCGTGGCCACCATGCTGGTGATGGCGCTGTACTCCAACGTCTCCATGCGCAAGGCCGAGGCGAGACAGACCAGCATGAAGTTGGTGGAACTGGATGAAAAGACCGTCGACCCCGCCCAATGGGGCAAGAACTTCCCGCGGCAATTCGACTCCTACCTGCGAACGGCAGAAAAGTATTCCACCAAGTACGGCGGCGCCGGCAGTGAGGGAATGCCCAAGAGCCGCATCCAGGAGGATCCGCGACTGGTCTCGATCTTCGATGGCTACGCCTTCGCCATCGACTTCAACCAGCGCCAGGGGCACGCCTACATGCTGAAGGACCAGCAGGTCACCAAGCGCGTCACCGAGCGAAAGCAGCCCGGCTCCTGCCTTCACTGCCATGCCTCCAACACCGTGGCCTTCCGTGAGGTCGGCCTGCAGAACGGCGCCGCGGGCACCCTGGACGAAGCCTTCACCAGCCCCAATGCCCAGGCCCAACTCATGGCGGGCTTCGAGGCGGTCTGCAAGATGCCTTACAGCGATGCCATCAAGCTCGTGAAGCACCCCGTGGCCTGCATCGACTGCCACGATCCCAAGAACATGCAGCTGCGGGTCACCAAGCCCGGCTTCATCCGTGGCATCGACGCCCTGGCCAAGAGCGGCGAACCCGTGCCCCACCTGCCCTCCGTGGAGAAGTGGCGCAAGGGCGGCCGCGCGGCCGCCTACGATCCCAACCGCGATGCCACCCGCCAGGAACTGCGCTCCATGGTCTGCGGCCAGTGCCATGTGGAGTACTACTGCGGCCCCAAGACCACCCTCTTCTTCCCCTGGAACAAGGGCCTGAAGGTGGAGCAGATCGAGGCCACCTACGACGACTACAAGTTCGCCGACGGCCACCGTTTCTTCGATTGGAAGCACGGCAAGACCGGCGCCGAGGTGCTCAAGGCCCAGCATCCGGAGTTCGAGATGTGGAGCCAGGGCATTCACGCGCGCTCCGGCGTCTCCTGCGCGGACTGCCACATGCCCTACATGCGCGAAGGCGCCATCAAAGTCAGCGATCACCAGGTGCGCAGCCCGCTGCTCAACATCTCTCGTTCCTGCCAGACTTGCCACCGCTTCCCCGAGGAAGAACTGAAGGCCCGCGTCGTCGCCATCCAGGACCGCACCAAGGCCCTCATGGATCGCGCCGAGGACGCCGTTGTGCAGCTCATCAATGATCTGGAGAAGGCCAAGAAGGACGGTTTGGACGAAGCGAAGCTGCAGCCCATCTTCGAGTTCCAGCGCAAGGCCCAGTGGCGCGTCGATTTCGTGAACGCCGAGAACTCCATGGGCTTCCACGCCCCCCAGGAGGCCGCTCGCATCCTGGCCGAAGCCATCGACTACGGCCGCCAGGGCCAGCTCGCCCTGCGGGAACTGACGGGTGGAGCCAAGGTGACCCTAAAGGCCCGCAAGTAGCCGATTACGCCCCATTCACGAAAGAAGCCGCCATTTCGATGGCGGCTTCTTTCGTGAATGGGGTCTCGGGCTGACTATTCCTTGAGCACCATGTCGATGCAGAGCACCGCCGCCAGGATGAGGTTTCGGATGTCGTCGCCACTGGGCACGTCGGGCGAAATGGTCAGCATGTAGTTGTCGGCGGAGGTGAAGAACTCCTTGGCCATGCCCGCCCATTTCTTGGAAACGCTGGCGACTTCCTGGCCACCGGGGCGAAGGAACTTGAACTCCCAGCCCGTCCACTTGCCCTGCAGGCGGCAGGTGATCTGCCCTGCGGCATCCAGCACCTCGAAGGCCCCGCCGATGGAGAAGAACTTCTGCTTGAAGCCACCCACCACGCGCCCCTGCTCATCGGCGACGGTCACCTTGGACAGGAAGAACGAAACCCCTCGGGTGATCCTCAGCACCGGCTGACCCTGGGGAGTGCGCACCTGGATATCGAAGGGCGTCATCCGCTTGTAGTCCGTGAAGCGAAGCAGCTTGGTGAAGAAGCCCAGATTCTCTTCTCGGCACTCCAGAATCAGCGCTCCGGACTCCGGCTCGTGGATATCGAAATTGTTGGCCGCCTTGAAGATTCCAACGTGCTCCTTCACGAAAAAGGCATTGCGGGCGAGTGCTGGGTTCAAGAAAAACTCCATGGATCGGAACACGCACGGGTGTTCAGGGTTGACCGTAGGCAGAGGAAGGTCTGGCTTCCAGAATACCCGCCACCTCTACTCCAGCCACGCGGGCCCCGAGAGGCCCGCGCGACCAAATCATCCTGCCTACTTCTTGGCGTTCTTGGGCGTGCCGTCCTTTTCGAGGTACTTGTCGGGATCGGCCAGCAGCTTCTTGTCGCAGCCTTTGCAGCAGAGCAGGTATTCCTGGCCGCGCACCACGGCCTTGGGCTTCGAGGCGTTCACCTTGCCGCCCATCACGGGGCACTTGGTGTTCGTGGCGGGTTTGGGGGCGTCGGCCTGGGGCACAGCGAGGGCGGAAACGAGTGCTAGGGCGAAGAGCATTCAGGCCTCCTTGGGCGTGAGTGGGGGTTGGATGACGCTTGGCGACAGGGTGTCACCTTCGGGCAATTGCCGCCCCTTCCAGAGGAAGTAGACGGCGGGGTAGACGAGGAGTTCCAGCAGGAAACTGGTGACGAGGCCACCCACCATGGGCGCGGCGATGCGCTTCATGAGGTCGGCTCCGGTCCCCAGGCTCCACATGATGGGAAGCAGGCCGATCAGTGAGGCGAAGACCGTCATGGCCTTGGGGCGGATGCGTTTGACCGCCCCGTGGATGATGGCCTCCACGAGATCGGCTCGGGTGCGCAGGCGGCCCTCCCGCTCGGCCTCCTGATGGCTGAGGTCGAGAAAGAGCAGCATGAACACGCCGGTCTCGGCATCCAGTCCCAGGAGGGCGATGAGCCCCACCCAGGTGGCGATGCTCATGTTGTAGCCCAGCACCCACAGCAGCCAGAAGGCGCCGATGGCACTGAAGGGCACGGAGAGCACCACGATCCAGGTCTTGGCGGCGCTCCGGGTGTTCATCCAGATGAGGCCGAAGATCAGCACCAGGGTGACCGGGAGGATCACCTGGAGGCGCTCCTTGACCCGCAGCATGTTCTCGAACTGCCCGGACCAAGTGAGGCTGTACCCCGCAGGCAGCTGGAGTCGACCCTCGAGGGCGGCCTTGGCCTGGGTGACATAGGTCCCCACGTCGATGCGGGAGGGATCGAAATCCAGCAGCACGTACCCATTCATCTGACCGTTCTCATTGCGGATCATGGCGGGCCCCTCGGTGGCCGAGATGCGGGCGATATCGCCCATGGCCACCGACTGTCCATTGGGGAGCGTGATGCGCAGACGCTCCAGGCTGGAGAGATCCTCGCGGTGATCCCGGGCCGCTCGCACATTGACGGGAATGCGAGCGCGGCCATCGAACATCACGGTCTGGTTATCGCCCCCGATGGCGGTCATCACGAGCATGTTGGCCTCCTCGGCGGAGAGGCCGTAGCGCGCGAGTTTCTCCCGATCCAGATGGAAGTCCAGGAAGAAGCCCGCAGCGGTCCGCTCGGCAAAGGCACTGCGCGTGTGAGGTACCTTGGCCAACAGGCCCTCGGCCTCCACCGCCAGGCGCTCGATCACGGCCAGATCGGGGCCGTTGATCTTCAGGCCCACCGGCGTGCGAATGCCCGTGGAGAGCATATCGAGGCGCGCCTTGATGGGCATGGTCCAGGCGTTGGGAAGGGCCGGCAGGCGAACGGTCTGATCCAGATCACGAACGATATCGTCGTAGGTGATGCGATCCCGCCAGAAGGGTCTCAGCACGGTCTTGAGCCAATCCGGTGCCCAGCCTGAATACCACCGGGGATGCTCCCGCCACTGGGCCTCGGGCTTGAGCGTGATGACGGTCTCCATCATGGAAAAGGGCGCTGGATCGGTCGCGGAATCGGCGCGACCGGCCTTGCCGAATACCCGTTCCACTTCCGGCACGGTGCGGATGAGTTTGTCCTGCACCTGGAGGATGCGCATGGCCTCAGTCTGACTGAGCCCTGGCAGGGTCGAGGGCATGTAGAGGATGCTCCCCTCGTTCAAGGGCGGCATGAACTCGCTACCCAGCTTGAAATAGATCGGTACAGTCGCGATGACGAGCAAGGCCGCGACGGCGATGGTGGCCTTGGCGTGGCGAAGCACGAAGCGACAGGGTGGCTCGTAGATCCGGTGCATGATCCGCGAAACGGGATGGCGCTCTTCGGAATGGTACTTGCCCACCAGGATGCTGCTGGCCACCTTCGCCACCCAGGCTGGCCGAAAGGCGAAGGGGTCCACCCGAGCGAACATCATGCGCAGGGCCGGATCCAGGGTGAGCGCGAGCACCGCGGCAATGGCCATGGCCAAGTTCTTCGACCAGGCCAAGGGCGTGAAGAGACGTCCCTCCTGGTCCACCAACGTAAAGATGGGAATGAAGGCCACCGCCACCACCAGCAGGCTGAAGAACACGGACGGCCCGACCTCGAGCAGGGCCGCCAAGCGCACGGAATGGAAGTCTCCAGGTCGCCCGGCGGCCATCCATTTCTCGATCCGCTGGTAGGCGTTCTCCACCTCCACGATGGCCCCATCCACCAGCACACCGATGCTGATGGCGATGCCGGCGAGGCTCATGAGGTTGGCGTTCTGGCCCATCAGGTACATGGGAATGAAGGCCAGGGCCACGCTCACGGGAATGGTGACGATGGGCACCACGGCGCTGGGGATGTGCCAGAGAAAGACCAGGATCACGAGCGAAACGATGAGGATCTCTTCGATCACCTTCCATTTCACCGTGCGGATGCTCTCTTCGATGAGCTCACTGCGGTCATAGACGGGCACGATTTCCACCCCTGCGGGTAGTCCCTGCTTCAGCTCCGCCAGCTTCGCCTTCACGGCGCGGATGACCTCAAGGGCATTCTCCTTCTGGCGCATGATGACGATGCCGCTGACGGCATCCCCGAGTCCATCGAGATCCGTGACGCCCCGCCTCATTTCGGGGCCGAAGCTCGCCGTTGCCACATCGCCCAAGCGCACGGGCGTTCCGTTTTCCGAACGCAGGACGGCGCCGGCGAAATCCTGGGGCGTGCGGGCATAGCCTCGCCCTCGGACCATGTACTCCCGTCCGGCACTCTCCACGAGACGGCCCCCGACCTCGCTGTTGGCCCCCTTCACCGCAGCCACGAGCTGGTCCACGGTAACGCGATGGCTGGCCATCTTCTGGGGATCCATCTGGATCTGCATCTGACGGCCCTGCCCGCCTACGCTGGCCACCTCGGCCACGCCGGGCACGCTCTGGAGCGCGAATTTCAGGAACCAGTCCTGATGCTGCTTCAGCTCGTCGGAGCTGTGGCGCCCCGTGCGGTCCACCAGCGCGTATTGATAGACCCAGCCCACCGAGGTGGCATCGGGCCCCAGCTCCGTCTTGACGCCGGGCGGCAGGTTGGAGGTGATCTTGCTGAGGTACTCCATCACTCGGCTGCGGGCCCAGTAGAGATCCGTGCCGTCTTCGAAAATCACGTAGACGTAGGAGTAGCCAAAGTCCGAAAGCCCCCGCACGGCCTTGACCTTGGGGGCCCCCAGCAGGCTGGTGACGATGGGATAGGTGACCTGGTCCTCCACCAGATCCGGACTGCGGTCCCATTTGGAATAGACGATCACTTGGGTGTCCGAGAGATCCGGCAGCGCGTCCATGGGGATGCGGCGCATGGTCCAGACGGAAAGGGCCAGGAGCAGGATAGAGGCCGCGATAACCAGGAATCGGTTCTCCGCGGAGAAGCGGATGATCCGGGAGAGCAGGCCGTTGGAATGAGTGGGCTCGTGCATCTCGGCCCCCTAGTGCCGGTGGCCAGGGGTGGATTCGGACTTCCGCCGGGTCATCTCCGCCAGGGCATTCTGCAGTCGGCTTTCACTGTCCACCAGGAAGGCTGCGCGGGTGACCACCGCCTCGCCCTTCTCCAGTCCCTCGACGATCTCCACACGGTCGGCGGATTGCTGACCCGTGGTGACTTCCCGGGGTTCGAAATGCCCCTGGCTGACATCCACGAACACGATCTTGCGCGTGCCGCTATCCAGAACCGCGTCCAGGGGCACGGTGAGCGCCTTGCGCTCCGGGATCTGGAAGGTAACATCCCCCAGCATCTCCGGGCGCAGCATGCCTCCCGGATTGGGGAATTCCAGCCGCGCCTTGAGGGTGCGAGTCTTCGGATCCAGGACGGGATCCAGGAAGATCACCCGCCCCTGGAGCTTCTTCCCGAGGGAAGCAATCTCCAGTTCGGCCCCCATGCCCACCTTCACCCGGCCCAGGTCGGCCTCGAAGAGATCCGCCAGCACCCAGACCCGACTAAGATCGGCGATCTCGAGGGTGGTGTCCGCGGGCGAGATCCGACTGCCCTGGGTGATGTTGCGCTGGGTCACGAGGCCGCTCATCGGGGCCAGTACGGGCAGGCGGCGAACCACTTCTCCGCTGCGCTCCAAGGTGTCGATCACGGCCGCAGGCACATCCAAGAACTCCAGGCGGCGCCGTGTGGAATCCGCCAGTTCCCGCCAGCGGGCCTCCTGGTCGGTTCCCTTGAACGTTCGCTGCGTGCGGAGCGCTATCAGGTACTCCCGCTGGGCATTGAGGAACTCGGGGCTGTAGAGCTCGAACAGGGGCTGCCCCTTGGTCACGGGGCGGCCCGTGAAGTCCGCCTGGAGGCGCTCCACGTAACCTTCCAGCTTTACCGTGATGCGGCTGAGGCGAGTCTCATCGATCACCACCCGGCCGGGAACTCGCAGGCCTCCTCCCAGATGGCCCTCCTCGGCCTTCGCCGTGCGCAGGCCCATGAGCTGCTGACGCTGAGGATCGATCTGGACGGTGACGAGCCCCTCGGGACCGGGACTCTGGGGAGCCTGGGCGCCCTCCATGACTACCAGGGCCATTCCGCAGATGGGGCAGTCGCCCTCATGATCCTGGATGATCTGGGGATGCATGGGGCACTGATAGGCCTTGGGTTTCCCCGCCTCGGCGGGCGCCTTGGCGGTGCGGGAACGCAGAATCAGGCTGGTGGCGGCGCCGCCCAGGATCAGGCCAATGGCCAGGCCCGCCAGGGTGCCCTTCCAGCGTCGGGAGGAGTGAGGGGGAGTGGATAGATCGTTGAAGGATTCGGTCATGGTCGGCTCACATCTTCATGGGGGCGGCGGTGGATTCGGTGGCAGCTTGGGCTCCCGCACTCGGAGCCGAACGCAGGGCCGGAGCCGGTGCGTTCGAGGCTGCCAAGGTGGCGCCCATGCCCAGTTCGAAGGTGGGGGGCAGCTCGAGCGAGGCGCGGTGCTGCTGGAGGGTCAGCCGATGGAGGTCGGCCGTGAGGTCGAGCAGATCTTCCCTGCTCTTCAGGAGCCCATTGAGGGCCTGCATGACCCTCGGCACATCGGCCTTACCGGATTCCATGCTGGCCAGCACGGCGCTCACGGTGGCTTCCCCCGCAGGCAGCAGTTCCACCCTGACCAGTTCGGCGGCCTTGAGCCCCAAGGCAAGGGCCCGGGACCGTTCTCGGGCCCGCTGCGCCAGCAAGAGACGCAGGGCCTGACGTCCCATCTGAGCCTCCCGAACCTCGGCCTGGCGCTGGGCCACCACAAGGTTCTGCTTGCGCCTCGGCTGGAGGGGCACGGCAATGCCCACTTCGGCCTTCCAGCCCGGGGTCATCCCCTTCTCGGCCATGAGCCCCAGCCCGACCCGCAGATCGGGACGGCGATCCAGGCCCGCGAGTCGCAGGACTGCGCGGGCTTCCTCTTCATCCTTTTCCGCGGCCGCCCACTCGGGGCTGCGGGCGAGGAGTTCCTCCAGCAGACTCTGGGCCGTGCGTGCCTCGGGAAGCGGCAGGCTGCGAAGATCTCCCGCCAAGTCTGGAGCCGCACTCGGTTCCAGGCCTGCCGCTCGGGCCATGTCCTCTTTCAGGTTGAGTTCCCTGACCTCGAATACTTGCAGCCGCTGTCGCAGGCGCGTGCGCTCCTGCTGCGCCTGCAGGAGGTCCGAAGTGCTACTCCGGCCCTGCTCGAAAAAGGTGCGGGCCAGTTCCTCGGTGATGGCCCAGTGGCGCTCCTGATCCTCCAGCAGTGCCCGCCGGGCCCTGAGCGTCAGCAGGTCCAGGGCGAGATCGAGGATTTCCCCCTCCTGGGCACGGCGAGCGGCTTCCATTTCGATGCCGCTGCGTCCGTGGGCAAGGCGGGCCACCTGCGCACGTGCGGCCCGCTTCCCCGGCCATGGGAACACCTGGGAGGCCATGAGGCCCACCTCCGTGCGGGCGGGCACCATCCCGCTGAGGCCCATGAGCCGGCCGGGGTCGTCCATGTTTTCGAGGGTCACATCCATCCCGGGAATGCGCTGGATGCTCACGGAGAGATCGGGGTCCGGCAGGGCCGCGGCGGGCGCGACGCGAGTCGCGGCGGCCTCGCTGCGAGCCTGGGCGGCCTGCAGCGCGGGGCTCCGGGCCTGGTCCAGAAAGGCCTGCAGGCCCGGAAGCCGGAGAAGAGGAGGCGGTGGAACGGGTTCTCCGGCCGCGAGAAGGGCGGGCAGAACCCATCCCGTGAGGGGACGGAATCGGTACAAGCGCACAGAGGCTCCATAGAAAAATGAGGTTTGCGAACAACCAGGGGTCAATGACCCCCGACTTGTTTCGGCCTCATTTCCGGAGTGTGCAGATCAGATCGAGAAGGGGCCCGGGTGGCGAGCCGAAGGGCGAAAAGAAAACGGTGTGGCCGGTGATCGCGAAGACCTTTGTCAGGGTCGTCGGGGCGAGGTCATCCGGAAGGCCGTTCCAGGGACGAGCCTCCGCCTTGTGCCCCTGGGACACAGCCGGTGTTTCCTGGCGTCGTGGGGCAACCAGGCTGTTGGCCCCTTGAACGGGAGTCCTAGGACTGCTGGGGCACCGGGTGGGGCCGCAAGGACAGGGATCGGGAGCCGGGGCTTCGCCGCAGCAGCAGGATTCCACCGCAGGTACTTGGGTCTTCAACTCACCTGCGCCCATCCCGAAGGTGAGCAGCAACGCGAGGAAAAGTAGACCAAGGCGGCGCACAAAGTAAGAATACGCGACAAAGTCTCACCAACAAGAAGGAAATTCCTCCCTTGCGGCCCCATGCAGAAGGGCACCCCTGTCCCGGGAACAGGGGTGCCCTTCTGTTCATCCAGCGATCAGGCTTCGGGCGCCTCGAGGCCACGGTGTTTCCGATGGGCGAGGGTCCCCGCCACCAGGAAGGCCGTTTCCGCCAGGGCCACGATCACCATCCATATCACCACGGGGGAATCCCCCATGCCGTAAGAGTGCATCCCCGTGCTCAGTACGAAGTTCACGCCCAGATAGGTCATAAGGATGGTCTGGAAGGCTACGATGCTGATGGCCGCCACGCCGAACTTGCCGATCATGCGATCCAGCTTGGCGTGCAGGATGGCCATGTAAGCCAGGAAGGCCACCAGGGACCAGACCTCCTTGGGATCCCAGCCCCAATAGCGCCCCCAGGAGGAGGCCGCCCACATGGAGCCCGTGAGGATGCCCGCAATCAGGAAGATGGAACCCGCGAAGGTGTACCAGTAGTTGAGCTCGTACATCCGGTCGACGAGTTCGACCCGCCGGGGCGCGAAGAGGGTGACACCGATCTGCATGTGCGCCACCACCACGCCCAGGGCCAGGATCGAGTACCCCAGCATGATGATCGGCACGTGGATGGCCAGCCAGGGCGTGCCCGCCAGCACTGGCGCGATGGGATGGATGAATCGGTCAATGGGCAGGAGATCTGTGAGGATCATGGTGAGCGTGGCCATGACGGCGGCGTTCAGCACCACGATGCGGTTCTTCAGGATCAGGTAGGCCGCGATGGCGAAGAGGCCCACGCCCCAAGCCAGGAAGAGCAGCGACTCGTACATGTTGGCCGCGGGAATCCTTTCCCCGGCCTGCCAGCGCAGCAGGATGCCCCAGGTCATCATCCCGAAGCCCGCGATGAGGGCGCCGAAGGCGAGGCCATCCAGCAGGCGACTCTTGCGAATCCAGGCCGCGATGGTGAGCACCAGCGAGGCAAGCAGGATGATCCAGGAGAGGCGGGCGGGGTTCACCTTGTTGTAGAGAATCTCCCGGTCGATCTTCTGCGCCGTCGGCCACTCGGCCATGCGCGGGCCGCTCATGAGCTGGGTGAGCGTCTCGGCCGTCAGGGGGCTGGGCACACCCCATTGGGCCTTGGGATCGCCCGTCAGGGGAATGGGGCGAATAGTCTCGTGGAAGAGGACCGCCTTCAGGGCGAGGATGCGCTGATGAAGTTTCTCGGCCTCTTGCATCAACCCCTGCCGAGGCATGCCCTGGGCCTCCGCCTGCTCCGCTGCCTGCAATAGCCTGGAGAGCCCGGGGTTCTGAATGAGCTGCATGAAGGAGCGGTGGGTGGTACCGGCAGGCAGTTCTAGCGCCTGGGCCAGAGCCTTCGAGCCCACCTTGATGACGGGCGCCCCCACGGTGTTCCGAGGATCCGTGGTCCAGGCGGTAAGGGTCGCCACGGGATCCTGCCCCTGCCAGCGGTGGGAGCCCGTGACCGTCCAGACGGTTTCCCGTGCCAGGGTATCCAGGGGCATGACCCGGCCATCGTGCTGCACCGGCAGGCGCCGCAGGACTTCCGGATCGGACTGCGCCTGCAGCCCGGCACTACCCAGCAGGAGGAGCACCAACAGGGCCGACTTGCCGATGCCATCCATGGTCGTGCGCCCCCTGGCCTGGTTGATCCGCGTGATCATCACGAGCACCATGCCCAGTACCAGGGTGATGAAGCCCACGAAGGCCACCGTCTGGCCGGGGTCCTTGGACACGGAGAGCACCGTGGCCTCCCGCCCATGCATCTGCTGGTAGCTGGACTGGAAGAGGGCATAGCCCCGGTAGTGCAGTTCGTTGTTCATCCAGATGCGCGCGGGGAAGGTCTTGCCCGAGTCGCGATCCGTGATCTGCACGATGCTCATGAAACCCGCGGGGCGCATGGTCCCGGGATAGGTATCGAGCACAAAATCCTCGAGCTTCACCGTGAAGGGCAGCTCGTGGCGGGAAAGGATCTGCCCATCCGGGGCCTGGCGCACGATGGCCGAGGCGCTTTCGCCTTCCCACATCCCCATGGTGCCTTCAGTCTTGAAGAAGTAGGTGAGAGAGGCACCCACCAGAATGAGCAGCAGCGAGGCATGGACCACCAGGAAGCCCACGCGCTTGCGGCCCCAGGGAAAGAGATCCACCAGGGACAAGGCGACATTGAGGGCAAAGACCCCCTGGAGCACCAGGAACCACGGCGCGTAGTACACCAGACGCCCGGCGGTTTCCGCGTCCGTGCGGGTCTCAACGATGGTCCCCACGGAAAGCCCCACGAGGAGCACAACCAGGAGGATCACCGCGAGCTTGAGTGAGGCCAGGAATGCGAAGAGCTTCTTCATAGAGTCCGTCCAGATGGGAGACGTGGATGGGGGCAAGAATATCCCCCACTTTACCGACAGGAAGGTGGGCAGGGACACGACCTTGGGGCGAGGCCACATGAAACAACCCGGAGGCGCAGGCGCATCCGGGTTGTTTCGTTGCGCGGGAAGGAGGAGGAGAACTCCTCAGGCCTTCTCGAAAGAGATGCTACTTGTGGACCTTGACGGGATCGAGGGTAGAACCGGACCCATGGCAAACGGCGCAGGACTCGCCGGTGGTGGCGAGGTTGCTGCGAGCGACCTTGATCTGACCACCATTCAGCCTCATGTGAGCTTGGGCGGCGGTCGTGTCGTGGCAGCTCACGCAGGAGGACGTGAACGGCGTCGTCATCAGGTCCGTGTCGTTGTCGCCGGCGAGAGCGGCAAAGGCGAGGGCCTGGGTGGTGTTACCCGCAACGTTGATCGCCTCTTCGCGGGTTGCCAGGGTATTCGCCGCCACGCCGCTATAGCCGTTGTAGGTATGGCAGTCGGTGCAGTTCTGGATCATGCCCGGGAACACGAGCTTCGAGGCATCGATGATGGCCCAACGGTCACCGCGAATGTCCCTCATGGGGTTCGCGCGCTTGGCGCCCATGTGAAGGCCGTGGATCATGTCCTTCATGTTGTTGCTGGTCTGGGGGAACTTCAGGGCCAGGTCGGGGTTCGCCCCACCCGCAGTAGGATCGGTCGCAAAGTCCACGCCGGTCCAAGAGGTAAGGGCAGCCTTCTGGTCCGCGGTGAGGCCGGCATAGGCCGTGCTGATCTGAGTGTTGGTCATGCCGCGGCCGCTGGTAGTCAGGCCGGGAACGTGGCACATGACGCAGACCTGGACTTCCTTCACGCGCTGGCCGCCGTGGCCCTCAAAGGCCTCGTGACAGTTGGAACACTTGTTGGAGTCGATCACCTTCCGGCGGGCATCCACATAAGCGTAGGCGGCCTCGGTGTGGCGGGCCGCAGCGGGAGAAACCTGCACGAAATAGGACTGGAGGGCCACTCCGCGGAGCTTGGCGCCCGCAGGGAAGATCGCGTTGGCGCCCACGACCGTCGCAGTGTAGGTGCCGTCGCTCGCAGGGCCCGCGAGGGTTCCGACCTGCGTCGCCAGAGCCGTATTGAGCAGGTTGCCGATGGTGAAGCTGGCCGGCTGGTGGTTGCGCAGGGGAGTACCGGCGGTGACACCACTACCAGTGACGACCTGCTTGGCGCCCAGGTTGTTGTAGTCCGCGGGAGTCGTCGTTTCACCCGGCTGGGGCAGGGCCCAGGACATCAGGAACGCCGGGGAACCGGTGAATCCTTCCAGAGGCTCAGTCAAACCGGCCGCAGCGGCCTTGAAGGTCACGGGTGCCATGGGAGCGCCCGGAACGCCACCGTCGGACTGGATGCGGAACTTGATCGTGACCGGGCCGCCGGAGGTGGCCTGGGTCACAGAGGAAATTTCGTACTTGAAGTTGTAGAGTCCCGCCTTGACGACAGGATTGTGGGTCGTCTGGAGCACGTTGTTCGTGTAGTGGGCAACCTTGATGTTCACCGCTGAAGCAGGGTTGCTGACATGACAACCAGCACAGGCGGCATCGTTGGTCTGAGCGGTCGTGGAACTGGCGGGGTGCGGCTGAGTCCAGTCGATACCGTCGTGACAGCTTCCGCAGGCCTTGCGGCTGGGTTTTGTGTTCCAGTTCTCGCCCTGGGCCGTCTTGCTTTCGGTGGTACCGATGGCGCCCGAGTGGCACTTGGCGCACATGTCCCGGCCCATGGGATAGGCCAGCTTTTCGAAATTGATATTGGCGTAGTTGTATCCAGTCCGGCTGAGATCATCGCCCATGTGGATCTTGTGGACCATGACCGGCATGTCCCCCGCCGCCATGGTGTCGGCGCTACCGGCTCCGATGGCGAACTTATTGGTGCTCCCGGTGTAGGCTCCAGCCGTGGGTACCGAAGTGGCATACCCGAACTTGCGCTGGTCATTGTGGCAAACCACGCAGAAGCGGGTGTCTACACGGCCGCCGTGAGGCGTGGTGGTTCCGATCTTGTCGTGGCATTCATTGCACTTGGCGGTGGCCACGATCTCACGCTGAGTGGGATCCGTGGGAGTTACCACGGCCTTGGTGCTGGGAATCCAGTCGTAGAAGTAGTTAACGGGGTTCGCCATGGCCACGGCCGCCGTGGTCGTGACGCCATTCTCCGTGTTGCTGCCCGTATCCCGCTTGTTGCCGTAGAACTGGATGACGAGGCGGTGGATCTTGGCAGCATCGAAGGTCAAGTCGGCGGCGGAACCCAGGTCCGCCTTCAGACTGGGAGCCGCGTCCGTGAAGTTGTTGTAGAGGCTGAGCACCCCCGCCAGATCGCGGAAGAAGGTGTAGGTGTAGGTGCCATCGGCATTCGGCGCCAGAGTTCCGTTGTTGTCCGTGCTGGGACGGGTCAGGGTGGCGGGCTTCGTAGCCGTGATATCAGCCAGCGCCAGCTTGGTGGGAATCGTCGTGACGAAGTAGTTCACCCACTTGCTGGGAGCCTTCGAGACAGCATCTTCGGGAATCAGCTTCGCGAGACCGAAGCCGAAGTTGGAGTAGCTAGGGTAGAACGCATAGTCGTTGGAGCGCGTGTTCTTGGCCGTGCTCAGAGTCTTCCAGGTGTCGAGCCCGGTGATCCGGTTGCCCGCCGCGTCCTTGACTTCGAAGGTGACGGACAGGGGACCGGTGGCACCGATGACGGGTGTACCAATGACGTTGATGGTGGGTTTGAGGTTAACCCACTGATCTTCGGTCATCGCCGCGGCAGCGATGACGGGGGTCGAGTTGGTGCCGGGGGTGCCGGGGGTGCCGTCCGTGCCGTTTCGGCCATCTGAGCCTTTGCAGCCAACGAGCACGAGGGCGACCAATGCGGTCGCGATGAGGCCGGCAAACCTCTTGAGAGGTTTACGTTCCATGCTGCATCCTCCTATTGTTGAATTGTTTTGCATTGTTGTTGCTTCCTGATGAGTCTGGCCGTGGATTCGGTGTTCCATGTTGCAAGTCCGGCACCTCCCCTTGTGTCCTGGCGGAGCTAGGCTAAGCCGCGATCAGGGGTTTTGATCGTGGCACATGGTGTTGTTGTAGCAGCCGGGCTGGACTCCGGCAGGAAGCGGGCTCACCTTGGCATGGCAGGCGTAGCATGTGGCCGCGTTAGCGATGTCCGTCTTGTCGTGATTCGGGAGAGCTGCGGTATTCCCTAGCCAGGGTGCATCCGGGTGCGGTGCCTTGGTGTGGCATCCCTTGCAGGAGACCCCGGAAACACCACCGCTGAAATCATCCCCGTGGCACTTGGCGCAGTGGGAGAAGCCCGCCATCACCTTGGGATCGTTGGATGGGGCCAACTGGGCACCAGCCCGGCCATGCTGGGCCGAGGCCGCCCACCCCGCTGGATGATTGACGCCCTGGGCATGGCAGGTGAAGCAGCTCACCTTGGAGGTGCCACCCGCAGCGGCGGGATCCACCGTAGACCCGTGACAGGTTCCGCACTGGGTGGGGTGCTTCGTGTATTCCGCCCAGTGGCTCTGGATCCAGCCAGCCGGGTGCTGGCCGGTGGTGGGGTTGAATTGGGGGGCGTCCGCATTGCTTCCGCTGCAGCCCATGACCAGCATGGCGAAGGCTGCCGCCCATACGCTCCGGACCATCCATTTGGCTCTGTTCATTGGGTTCCTCTCCGGCAAATGGACAGACCGCTACTTGTGGCAAACCATGCATTTTTCGTTGTTCGCCCGACCATGGCACTTGAAGCAACTCGTCGGGTCCATCTTTCCGTCAATGCGATGCAGAGTCAGGTAGCCGCCCTTGTGGGGGGTGGCGCGATCCGGACGATTGCCAAGCTTGGTGGAGGGCGTCATCACACCCTTGCCCCCGTGACAGTCGGCACAGAAAGACTGCCCGTGGCAGGCCGCGCAGGAGGCGGAATCCTGGTTCGCGGGCGCCTTGTGGTTCCGCACGAAGGCCTCGGTGTGATCGAAGGCCGCGTAGGTCTTCGGACTGGCCTTCATGGATTCCGTGCCATGGCATTCCGAACAGACGGGCCGCCCTGCGCCCAGTTCCTGGGGATGGGTGGCCGCAAAGCTCTTCTCAGAGGAGACCAGTGAACAGGCCGTCAACACGCCGAGCGCCAGCGTGATGGCCAGGGAAAGCAGTGCCGTCTTCCGATTCATTTCCGGCCTCCGTTGCGGACAAAGCCGAACCGGTATTCCACCCGCAGGAGTCCCCGGGCTTCGTTCTTGTAGAGGGGATTGGCGCCGATTCCGAGATCTGCCGAAAACTTGAGATCGTCGCTGGCGCGGTAGCCCACCGAGGCGACGGCCTCGTAGGCCGAGGATTTCCCGTTCAGGTTCGGGTTCTCTTTGTCATCGAAGGTGAGGAAGATTCCGTCCAAGCTGGCGGACAGTCGTTCGCGTTCATACATGACCCAGGCCCGAAGTTCCCCGTGGGACAGGCCGTAGGAGGGGAGCAGGGTGCCCGGCTGGAGCACATCCGATGCCGACACCCGGTGGTATCCGAAACCGGTCTGGATCTTGGTATCGGCTGGGTTCCAGCGGACCTCGGCGCCAAAGCGATCGGCGTCCCCGTAGATCTCGCGACTGGTGTGGCGGAAATCCGCGACGATGCGGATGGGGGCGAAAGTGGGGTTCCAGTAGACGTTGCCACCGTAGGCGCGGAACTTGCCTTTCTCATCCGTGCGGAAGAGCGACGGCATGTTGGTGCCCGCGAAGTAGGCCCGGAAATTCCGCTCCGTGAACGTGCCACTGAACGAAACGGTGTCCACCACCTTCACCCCAAGGGTGTAGTCGTGCTCCGCGATGCGCGAGGTGTTCTCCTCCCCAAGAACATTCTCCGAATGCTTGGCGAGATCGAAGACCGTGCGGCCACTGAAATCCAGGGATGCCAGGGGCGTGACCTTGAGGTCGAACCCCATCTGCTTGCGGGTGAAGTCACCCAGGGAAGGCTGATTCAGATCCTCGGCGGCCTTGGTTCCATCCTGGAGATAGGAGAGGCCCACCTCGCCAAGTCTGGAAGGGCGCCAGGAGATCCGCGTCCCGAAGATGAAGTCCCGCTGGTATTCGTAGTCCCTCTGGGCAAGGGGATCCTGGGTCTTGAAGCGCACGGGCCGACCGCCGAAGGCAGAGATCGCGAAGCCGCCCTTCAGGTCGGTGCGGGCGCTGACGCCATCCACATGCTCCACACCCACCCCTTGGTAGATCGCGAAGCGGCCCGCCTTGATCTCGGCGTTGGCCTGAGCAAATCGGTACTGGAGATAGCCGATGCTGAAATCACCGCCGCCCTTTTTCCCCGACGCGGAAGCACCGGCGAGATCCGTTCTGCTCCCGGGCGCGGAGGGATCGGCGAGGTCCGCCATGCCCCATCCGAAGAGGTGGAGCGAGATCGCATCATCCCCGAGCTTGGTGGCGTCGATGCCGAGGAACAGAGTGGCGGGCGCTAGGGTGCTCTTGTCGAACCCTGGCGTGTCCTGTTTCCACATCTGAGCGATGGTCGTGCTGTAGACGTTCACGTCCTGGGACCAGGCCGGAGCCGCGACCAGCAGGGCGAGCAGAGCCGTATGGATGGACGGTTTCATGATCTGCTCCCCCCCTCAACCCCACGCGGAGAGGTGGCAATCAGGACCCGGATTCTCGCTCCCATGCTGAACCTCCTACAGGGAAAAACAATTTGGATATCTGGGTCCGCTAATAGAGCCCGGCCCCAAGGGTATGCCTTCGGCCAGAGGACCACAAGACACGAATTTGGGGGAAAGTTCCTGAAAAACAGCTACAGAAATAATCCCGATCAATTCGATCATGTATTTTTTTGTCGGGGTTTTTAAAACCCTATAGGCCTGCTTATCTTCGGGTTCACCCATGACCCAACCCGCAAATGCGATAAAAAGAGCTGCCAATCCGATGGTGCGAACCGGAGAATACCGAGACGGCCTGAACCCGGTTCGCCCCGTGGCCATCAGGTCCAGGGGCCACCCTCCGATCGCCTTTACCGGACCGACCCATCGATAGGCACGCGAAGCTGACGTGATCTGGAGCACACGCTCTTTTCGGACGAGTCAGAAAAATTCTAAATTTTGCTCTTCGGCTTTTCGTGTTCAGGAAAGCGCTCAGAAATTTCCGTGGATCACCTGGGCCGTTGGGCCCCGACATCGGCCACCGAGATGGCCATGGCATCCCGCACCAACCGCAGCGTGGCCCGGATATCACGGCCATCATGGGTGTAGATCGCCTGGATCTGGATCAGGTTTCCCCGAAAGCGGCCCTCGATCTCCCACCCCGCGTTCATCAGCGCCCGGGTGTAGACCGTGAGGAATTCGTGGGCCGACACCGGCGCGGCCAGCTCGTATTCCTTCTCAATGAAGTTGACCCCCATGAGGGTGGGCTTGCCCGCGGACAATTCCACGGCAACGGGGCTCGGGGTATCCGCGCAGCGCACCAGCTTGGCGCCGGGCCAGGGCGGCAGGTAGGAGAAATCTTCCTCGGGGCGGGGAGGCCGCTCCAGCGTCTTGCCGGGTTTGGGCAGGACCATGGATCGAGGTTCCCGGCGCTCCACGACCACCATCTTTATTTCTCCGCTGCCCGCAGGGGAGAATTTAAGCCAGAGATCCTGGCCATCCCGCTCCCGGCGGGCGATGCCCCGCTCCTCCACCTGCCACACCCAGCCTGAGGCCTCTATGCCAGCCTTCAGCCGTTGGATCAGCGTCAGGTATCCCAGTCGCCCCTCGGCCGCAACGAGCGAGAAGCGCCAAACACGACCATCAATCGTTACCCGAACCGGCCCCTTTTCAGGAGTGGAGCGGATCTCGAAACTCTCGTCGTCGAAGGGCCATAGTTCCAGGCTGCCGGGTTTCCAGGTGAGCGAAGCGGGCAGTTGCAGGCCCGGCGGCGGCGCGGGGGCTTCCTGGATCTGGGCGGGAGGAATCAGCGGGAGCATGGCACCAGCATGGGGAGGTTGAGCCATCCCTGCCAAGAAGAAAGGCGAATCCCCCTCACGGGAAATATGCGTTACGCTGGGGGTTCTCCCGAATGGTCCCACGCACGGCAGGCGAACGACCCCGCTGAGCGTTATTAACCTCTTCATCCAGGAATCACCATGGTCGAAGCCATCAAGAAATCCTTGCGCGAATCCAAGGCGGCACGCTGGACTGCCTTGTTGATTGTCTCCTTCACGATGCTCTGCGGCTATTACGTGGCCGATGTCATGGCGCCGCTGAAGCCCATGCTTGAACGCCAACTGCACTGGAGCAGTTCCCAGTACGGTTTCTTCACGGGTGCCTACGCTTGGTTCAACGTATTCCTTGGAATGCTCGTCATTGGCGGCATCATCCTGGATAAGAAGGGCGCCCGTTTCGCGGGAATGCTCGCCTGCATCCTCATGGTGCTGGGCTGCGGGGTGAAATGGTGGGCCATCAACACCCACAGCCTGGATGGCACGACGATCATTGGTATTAACGGGCAGGTGCTGGCTGCTTCCCTCGGTTACGCCGTCTTCGGTATGGGCATCGAGCTTTGCGGCATCACGGCCACCAAGATCATCGCCCGCTGGTTCAAAGGTTACGAGATCGCCTTGGCCATGGGCCTCCAAGTCTCCACGGCCCGCATCGGCACGGCCCTCGCGTTCGGCTTCAGCGCCCCATTGGCCGCCGCCTTCAAATCAGTTTCGGCTCCCGTGCTTCTCGGCGTGATCCTCCTGGCCGTGGGCCTGGTAGCCTACGTCTTCTACTGCGCCATGGACAAGAAACTGGACGCCTCCGAGGGCGCAGACACCACCACCGCTGGTGAGGAGGAAGCCTTCCGCCTTTCCGATATCAAGGAGATCCTGAGCATCCGCGGCTTCTGGTACATCGCCATCCTCTGCGGCCTCTTCTACTCCTCCGTCTTCCCCTTCCTGAAATACGCACCCGATCTCATGGTGCAGAAGTTCCACCTGAAGGAGACCATCGCGGGCCAGATCCCCAGCGTCCTCCCCTACGCCACGATCCCCCTCACCGTCGTCTTCGGCGGCTTCTACGACCGCAAGGGCAAGGGCGCCTCCATCATGATCCTGGGCTCCCTGCTGCTGGTGCTCGTCCACTTCGTGTTCTCCGTGCCCTTCCTCAGCAGCTGGGTCGTGGCCCTCCTCGCCACCATCGTCCTGGGATTCGGTTTCTCGCTCGTGCCCTCCGCCATGTGGCCCTCCGTACCCAAGTTCATCCCCCACCGCCAGTTGGGCACGGCCTACTCCCTCATCTTCTTCATCCAGAACCTCATGGCCCTCTTTGCCGTGCCCTATCTCATCGGCGCGGTCCTGGACAGCCGCTTCTGCGCCGCGGGTGTGCGGGTGGTGGATGGCGTCAGCAGCCCCGCCTACAACTACACCCTGCCCATGATGATCTTCACGGCCATCGGCCTCTTGGCCGTCGTCTTCGCCCTGCTGCTGAAGGCCGAGGACAAGAAGATGGGCTATGGCCTGGAGCTGCCCTGCCACAACAAGTAATCTCAGCCTGAACCCGTTGGCCCCCGGGGTGACCCGGGGGCTTTTTGTTGGAGGCAGCCATGGACTTGGGAATCCGGAATCGCGTGGCCATGGTGGCGGCGGCCAGCAAGGGGTTGGGCAAGGCTGCGGCGGCCTCTCTGGCCCAGGAGGGCTGCAAGCTGTCCATCTGCGGGCGCAGCGAGGCGGGCCTGGAAGCCGCTCGACTGGAACTGGCAGCCTTCGGAATCGAGGTACTCGCCATGCCCTGCGATGTGAGCCGGGCGGAGGATCTGGCGCGCTGGCACCAGGCGACACGCCAACGCTTCGGCCCCGTAGATATCCTCGTGACCAATACCGGGGGCCCCAAGGCCGCCGTTTTCCATGATCTCTCCGATGAGGACTGGGCCTCGGGGGTGGACTCGACCCTCATGAACATCGTGCGCCTCACCCGCCTGGTGCTGCCAGACATGCGCAGCCGCGGCTGGGGGCGCATCGTTCACATCACCAGCCTGGTGGCCAAACAGCCGCTGCCGATCCTGACCATCAGCTCCACCCTCCGTGCAGGCATCTCGGGCCTAACCAAGACCCTGGCCCAGGAAACCGCCAAGGATGGCATCACAGTAAACGCGCTGCTGCCGGGCCACATCATGACGGATCGCCAAGTGCACCTGGGCGAGCTGAAGGCCAAGAATGAAGGCATCAGCCTGGAGGATTACTTCGCCCGCACCGCCGCCGCCATCCCCGCCGGGCGCATCGGTAGGCCCGAAGAAATCGGCGACACCATCGCCTTCCTGTGCAGCAAGCAGGCCTCCTACCTCACGGGCACCTCCATCCAGGTGGACGGGGGGCTCATCCAGTCGACCTTCTAGCCTCAGCCCTTGCGGGGCCTCCGCCGGGGAGCGGGAGTGCCTCCGGTGGCCGTCTCGCGCTTGCCTCGGGGATGACGGGAGGGCTTCAGCCCCTCGCCCACATCCATGACCCGGCGGACCCGGGCCTCATCGCGGGGTTCCTCGTCGCCCTTCTGCTTCTTCTGGATGCTGAGGCGGATGGGCGTGCCCACGAAACCGAAGGTCTCCCGCAGGCGGTTCTCCAGGTAGCGCACATAGCTGAAATGGAGGCCGCGATCGGTGTTGGTCTTGACCACGAAGGAGGGTGGGCGAACCCCTACCTGCACCATGAAGTAGAGCTTGGGGAGTTTTCCGTCCACCGCGTGGGGGGACATGGTCTCCACGGATTCCCGCAGGAACTGGTTGAGCTTGCCCGTGGAGATGCGCCGGGCATGGGCCTCCGCGCATTCATGGATGAGGGTAAACAGTTTGGACACCCGCTGTCCGGTGAGGGCGGAGATGAAGATCATGGGCGCATGCTTGAGGAAGCCGAGATCGAAGCGGATCTTCTCCTCAAAGGCCAGGGAGGTATAGCCGTCCTTGGGGACGAGATCCCACTTGTTGATTACCAGGATCACCGCCGCCCCGGCCTCCTGGGCATAACCCGCGATGACCGCATCCTGGTGAGTGACGCCCTCCACCGCATCGATGAGCAGCAGCGAGACATCGGCCCGGGCCATGGCCTGCTTGGCCTTGAGGATCGAAAGGATTTCGGCACCCTCGGTGGTCTTGCCCTTGCGGCGGATACCCGCGGTATCGATCAGGCGATAGAGGCGCTCGTCCACACGAAAGACCGTATCCACCGTGTCGCGAGTGGTGCCTGCGATGTCGCTGACCAGGCTGCGCTCATAGCCCAGCAGCTTGTTGGTGAGCGAAGACTTGCCCACGTTGGGACGACCAATGATGGCGAACCGGAGTTCGTCCTCCGGATCGTGGCGCTCAGCCTCTTCCGGGGTGCGATGAAAGGGCAGCTTGGCCCGGAGCGATGCCAGCAGATCCGGCACGCCGGAGCCATGGCTGGCGCTGATCACATGGACCTCGTCGAAGCCCAGTTCGTAGAAGGCGCCATCCGGCGCCCCGCCCTTCACGCCATCGATCTTGTTCACCACGAGGATCGAGGGCTTGCCCGCCTGGCGGATCTTGGTGGCGATCTCCGCATCCCCGGGATTCCAGCCATCGTGGGCATCCACCATCATCATCAGCACATGGGCCTCGCCCATGGCGGCCTGGGCCATGCGAGTGATCCCTGCGGTGATGACATCGTCACCCTCGAAATCCAGGCCCCCGGTGTCCACCAGCTCGAAGACTTCCTCGGGCTCGCCTTCCTCATCCAGACAGGTCACAAAGCTGTAGGAGCGGTCCCGGGTCATGCCCGGAAGGTCGTGGACGAGGGCCGTCCGAGTGCGGGTGAGGCGATTGAACAGGGTGGACTTCCCCACATTAGGGCGCCCGCAGAGTGCGACGAGAGGGAGTTTCATGGGAACCGATCGAAAAGGCGGATTTGCCTGTGAAATCAATGGTACTTCAGAAGAACAGAGGGCATCGGAATCAATCCGATTCGGGCGCCGACCCATGGGGTCGGGGCTCGAACTGGCCCGCGGCGCCCTTTGGGCTTGCGTGCCCGGTCTGCGGGCCTTTATCCGCCGCAGGCGGCGGCCCGCATCCCACTCGACGCTAGATCCCGGCAACGCACGCGTTGGCGGGGCGGGTTCGAGCCCCGTCAGCCCAAAAAAAAGCGCCCCAGAGGGCGCGTTTTTTTGGCGGGGCTGACGGGGCTCGAACCCGCGACTTCCAGCGTGACAGGCTGGCACTCTAACCGACTGAGCTACAACCCCGGGTTTTCAAAGGCACCAGCGAAAAGATCTGGTGGGCGATGACGGATTCGAACCGCCGACATCTTCCGTGTAAAGGAAGCGCTCTACCGACTGAGCTAATCGCCCGTCTCGCCGAACAAGAATCCTCCCATGGACGCGTGACGGAGTCAACTCGAAAAGCATCCTTTCAGGGTGCGAGGGCTGGCGGTAAGATTGCGCCAGATCCGTTCTTGAGACGGAAATGACCCGCGAACCAAATGGTTCCGGCCAAGCTGGAACGGGAACTTGGGGGGAGACTGTGATTCCAACTGCATTGGCAGGCCTGACCGGGATGGGGCTCCAGGGGACCCTCGCGGTGGCGACTCCCAATTTCATGGATGCCCTGCCCGATCCCATGAAGCTGGATCTCTTCCAGATCGGCTTCGTGATCGTGCTGATCACCCTGCTCTATCTCTTCCTGAAGTTCACGTTCTTCAAGCCCATCACCCAGGTCATGGATGAGCGTGAAGCGGCCATCGCCGCCGGCGGCTCTGCCAAGGCCGAGGCCGCTTCGCAGGTGGAGCAGCGGCAGGCCGAATACGCGGCCCGTCTGCGAGAACTCCGCGGCAGGGCCTTCGAGCACCGGAAGGCCCTAGCCGCGGCTGCAACCCAGGAGAAGGCCAGCCTTCTCGAACGGGCCCGGCTGCAATCTTCGGAGACTCGTCTCTCCGCCCTTGAGGCACTCAAGGCCGAGAAAGAGATCGCCAAGAAGGATCTCGTGGCCCAGGTGGATGCCCTCTCCGAATCCATGGTTCAGCACCTCCTGAAGCAGGCTTGATCGATGATGCGCCGACGCTATCTCTCCATCGCAAGTCTCTGCCTGGCCAGCGCCCTGTGGGCGACGGAGCCCACGCCCCACGCCCAGGAACACGCCCCCGTCCAGCAGCAGGGCCACACGCCCGAACCCCATTCCGCCGCAGCGACGGAACACGCGGCCCCGGCCCACGGCGCCGAGGGTGCCGCAGCCCACGGGGAAACCGCCCACCACGGCCCCGAGATCAAACTCTTCGGCATGACCCTCGGCCCCTTCGGCCAGTTCATGCTCAAGGTGTTCAACTTCGCGGTCTTCTTCTTTGGGCTCTTCTTCCTCCTGAAGGGCGCCCTGTCCTCGGCCTTCAAGACCCGCACCAAGGAACTCCAGGAGCAGCTTGGGCAGGCCGAGCGCGACAAGGCCGAGGGCCTGGCTCAGATTCAGGAACTGGAAACCAAGATGACCGGGCTTCAGGAAGAGCTGGACGGCATCATGGTCAAGGCCGAGAGCGATGCCGACCTCGAGAAGCAGCGGATCCTCGAGGCCGCGCGACAGGAAGCCGACCAGATCCTGGCCCAGACCCGGCAGGAGATCGAATTCCAGAAGCGGCTGGCGGAACAGGAACTGCGAGCCCTCGTGGCCGAACTCGCCGTACAGGGTGCCGCGGAACGACTTCAGGTTAGGGTCCAGGGCGCCACCGCCGAGCGGGTGCTCGATCGATCCATCGAGCAGGTTGGGGGTGCCAAGTGAGCACGCGTCTCGTCGCCCGTCGCTACGCTAAGGCCATGGTGGAGATCGCCCTCAAGGAGGGCACGCTCCAGTCCATCCAGAAGGAACTGGCCGCCGTTGATCTCCTGGTGAGGGGCAACGCCGACCTGGAACGCCTCACCGCCGCCCCCCTGATCAGCCCCACCAAGAAGGCCGCGACCTTCGATGAAGTGCTTTCCAAGGCCGGTGTCACCGGCGGCGTCCGCAGGTTCTTCCTGGTGGTGGCCCAGGCTGCGCGCCTGAACCTGCTCCACGAGATCGTGGCTGCCTTCGATGAACTGGTGGATGAGCATCTGGGTATCCAGAACGCCGCCGTATCCAGCCCCCAGGCCCTCAGCCCTAGCCAGTCCAAGGCGCTGGAAGTTTCCCTCTCCGCCCGCACCGGGAAGACCGTGCGCCTGCGCTGGAAGCAGGATCCAAGCCTCCTGGGCGGCCTCAAGGTTCAGGTGGGCTCCACCGTCTACGATGCCTCCCTCCGGGGTCAGCTCCAGCAACTCAAGACTCGTCTCCTTTCTGCCTAGGCACCCATCCCCATTCCGGAATACTCGGAGGATTGCATGGACATTCGCGCGGAAGAAATTTCCCGCATCATTCGCGGCCAAATCGAAGGCTTCGACGCCCAGCTGGACGTCGCGGAGATTGGCACGGTCATCAGCGTCGGCGACGGCATCGCCCGGGCCCACGGCCTGGAGAAGGCCATGGCCGGTGAGCTGCTCGAGCTTCCCCACGGCGTGATGGGCCTGACCTTCAACCTGGAAGAGGACAACGTCGGCATCATCCTGCTGGGTGAGTACACCAAGATCAAAGAAGGCGACATCGTCAAACGCACGGGCAAGATCATGAGCATTCCCGTGGGTCCGCAGTTCGTGGGCCGCGTGATCAATCCCCTGGGTCAGCCCATCGACGGCAAAGGGCCCATCGAGGCCGCCGGCTTCAATCCCATCGAGAAGATCGCCCCGCCGATCGTGGAGCGTCGCAGCGTCCATGAGCCCATGCAGACGGGCCTCAAGGCCATCGACGCCCTGATCCCCATCGGCCGCGGCCAGCGCGAGCTGATCATCGGCGATCGTCAGACCGGCAAGACCGCCCTCGCCCTGGATACGATCATCAACCAGAAGGGTAACGGCGTTATCTGCATCTACGTCGCCATTGGCCAGAAGCGCTCCACCGTGGTGCAGGTGATGAAGACGCTGGAAGAGCACGATGCCATGAAGCACACCATCATCATCAGCGCCACGGCCTCCGAGCCCGCACCGATGCTGTTCCTGGCCCCAATGGCAGGGGCCGCCATGGGCGAGTACTTCATGTGGCATGGCGTGGACGGCAAGCCCGCGGGCGCCGACAACCCCGGCCAGCACGTGCTCTGCGTTTACGACGATCTCTCCAAGCAGGCGGCGGCCTATCGCGAAATTTCTCTGCTGGTGCGCCGTCCTCCCGGCCGCGAAGCCTACCCCGGCGACGTGTTCTATCTCCACAGCCGCCTGCTGGAACGGGCCGCCAAGCTCAGCAAGGAGCGAGGCTCTGGCTCCATGACCGCGCTTCCCATCATCGAGACCCAGGCCGGTGACGTCTCCGCCTACATCCCCACCAACGTCATCTCCATCACCGATGGCCAGATCTTCCTGGAAACCGATCTCTTCAACTCCAACGTGCGTCCGGCCCTGAACGTGGGCATCTCCGTGTCCCGCGTGGGCGGCTCGGCCCAGCTCAAGGCCATGAAGGCCGTGGCGGGCTCCCTCAAGCTGGATCTGGCCCAGTACCGCGAGTTGGCGGCCTTCTCGCAGTTCGGTTCGGATCTCGACAAGTCCACCCTGGCCCAGTTGAACCGCGGCCAGCGCCTGGTGGAGATTCTCAAGCAACCCCAGTACCTGCCCATGCCCGTGGAGAAGCAGGTCGCCATGATCTGGGTGGCCTCCAACGGTCATCTCGACCACGTAGCAGTGAAGGACATCAAGCGCTTCGAGAAGGAACTGTTCGAGTACCTGGATGTGAACGGCGCGGATGTGCTGCGCCAGGTGCGCGAATCCGGCCAGTTCACCAAGGAGACGGAAGAGGCCCTCAAGGTGCAGGTCCTGGCCTTCAAGGAGACCTTCAGCGTCGCGCAGTCGGGCGTCGGAGCCTAAGCCATGGCGTCTCTCCAGGACATTCGCCGCCGCATCCGGTCGGTGAAAAACACTCAACAGGTCACCAAGGCCATGAAGATGATTTCCGCGGTGAAGCTGCGGAAATCTCAGGACCGCCTCGTGGCCATGCGGCCCTACGCCACCAAGCTCCACGAAGTCGTGGGGCGGGTGGTGGCCCGTTTCGAGGCAGGCACGCCCGCCCCCGCCTCCGTACTGGCCCAGGCCTTCCTGGCCCCCCGCGAAGAGAAAGCCATTCGCCTCGTGGTGGTCGCCAGCGACAAGGGGCTCTGTGGCGGCTTCAATGCGAACCTGCTCAAGGCCGCCGATGCCTTCTTCCTTGAAAAGGGCGAACGCATCGCTCTGTTGGATGTGGTGGGCAAGCGCGCCTCCGACTGGGCCCGCAAGCAGAAACACAAGACGGCGGCGGAGTATGTGCAACTGGCCCTGCCCGATCTGCTGAGGGTGGCCCGGGAGATCGCCGAGAGCGCCACCGCCCAGTACGCCCAAGGCGAGATCGACGCCCTCTACGTGGTCCACAACTACTTCCACTCGGCCATCAGCCAGGGGCCCCGAAGCATCAAGGTGTTCCCGCTGACCTTCGAGGCCACCCCCGAGAGCAAGCCCGAGGTCAGCCACCTGCTGGAACCCGATCCCAGTGCCGTGCTCGAGAGCCTTCTCGCTCAGTACATCGAGACCGAGGTCTTCCGTTCGCTCATCGAGAGCAGTGCCTCGGAGCACGCGGCCCGCATGTCCTCCATGGACAAGGCCAGCTCCAACGCGCAGGAGATGATCGACAAGCTCACCCTCAACATGAACAAGGTCCGCCAGGCCGCGATCACGAATCAGATCATCGAGATCGTCTCCGGCGCGGCCTCGTAAAAAAAGAAACCGCGAATTTCACGAACAATCGCGAATGCTGCGGTGCCACCCCAAGTCCCTTCGGTCCCTTCCTTTCCCATTCGCGTTCATTAGCGTCATTCGCGGTTTCCCATTCTTTTGAGGTCCCCCATGTCCGACTTGAAACAAGGCCGCGTGATCGCCGTCGTCGGCCCCGCCGTGGACGTCGAGTTCGACAACCACCTTCCCGAGATCTACAACGCCCTCACCACGGATGTGCAAGGCACCAAGGTGACGTTGGAGGTGCAGCAGCACCTGGGCGAGAACCGCGTGCGCTGCGTGTCCATGCAGCCCACGGACGGCATGACCCGGGGCCAGCTGGTGACGGATACCGACCAGCCGATCCTGGCGCCGGTGGGCCCGGCCACCCTGGGCCGCATCATCAACGTGGTGGGCGATCCCGTGGACGAGCGCGGCCCCATCGTCACCGACCACTACCTGCCCATCCACCGCGAGGCCCCCAAGTTCGACGAACTGAGCACCAGTAAGGAAATGCTGGAGACGGGCATCAAGGTCATCGATCTGCTGCAGCCCTTCGCCAAGGGCGGCAAGGTGGGCCTCTTCGGCGGCGCCGGCGTGGGCAAGACCGTGCTCATCATGGAGCTCATCAACAACATCGCCAAGGCGCGCGGCGGCTTCTCCGTGTTCGCGGGCGTGGGCGAGCGCACCCGCGAGGGCAATGACCTCTGGAACGAGATGATGGATTCCGGCGTCATCAACAAGGAGAACCTGCCCGAGTCCAAGGTGGCGCTCATCTACGGCCAGATGACTGAACCCCCCGGCGCCCGCGCCCGAGTGGCGCTCACGGGTCTCACCGTGGCCGAGTACTTCCGCGACCAGGAAGGCCGCGACGTGCTGCTCTTCATCGACAACATCTTCCGCTTCACCCAGGCGGGTTCCGAAGTGTCCGCCCTGCTGGGCCGCATGCCCTCCGCCGTGGGCTACCAGCCCACCCTGGCCACGGAAATGGGCGAACTGCAGGAACGCATCACCTCCACCAAGAAGGGCTCCATCACTTCCATCCAGGCGGTGTACGTGCCCGCGGATGACTACACCGATCCCGCGCCCGCCACCACCTTCGCCCACCTGGACGCCACCACGAACCTGAGCCGTGATCTGTCGGCCCTGGGCATCTATCCCGCCGTGGATCCGCTGACCTCCACCAGCCGCCTGATGGACCCCAACGTGCTGGGCGAGACCCACTACAACACCGCCATGCGCGTGAAGTCCACGCTCCAGAAGTACAAGGAGCTCCAGGACATCATCGCCATCCTGGGCATGGACGAGCTCTCGGACGACGACAAGAACACCGTCATGCGCGCCCGCAAGGTGCAGCGTTTCCTCTCCCAGCCCGTGCACGTGGCCGAGGCCTTCTCCGGCATTCCCGGCGTTTACGTGAAGCTGGAAGACACCATTCGGGGCTTCATCGAGATCTGCGACGGTAAGTGGGATCACCTGCCGGAACAGGCCTTCTACATGGTAGGCACCATCGAGGCCGCCGTGGAAAAGGCGAAGAAGCTCGGCGCCGCGGTCTAAGCCATGGACGGCCATCTCCTTCTCGAAGTGGTGACGCCGGAGCGGAAAGTCTTCTCCGCCGAGGTGTCCGAGCTTTCCTTCCCCACGGCCGAGCGCGGCTACTACGGCATCCTGCCGGGCCACACGCCCCTCATGACGCCCGTGGGAGATGGGCTCATCACCTATGTCCAGAACGGTCAGAAGCGAATGCTGACGGTCTTCGGCGGCTTCGCCGAAGTGGGCCCCGATCGCGTGACGATCCTGGCCCGCGAGAGCGAGACGCCGGAAATGCTGGATGCCACGGCCCTCGAGAGCGCCCGCCAGAACGCCCAGCAGCGCCTGAAGGAGGCCAAGGAACCTCAGGAACTCGCCTCCGCCCAGGCCGATCTGAACGCCTGCGCCATTCGCAGCCAAGCCTTGGGCTGATCCTGCCCTTTTTCACCATGAATGAGGCCTCCCGTCGGGAGGCCTCATTCGTTCAGAGCCAGCGGGAGCGCTTGAAGTAGATGATCATGCCTATCGCCACCACAAGCATGACGCCCAGCACCCACGCGAGGCCCCAGGGATGATGCAGACCCGGTATCTTGTCGAAATTCATCCCGAAGATGCCCGTGATCAGCGTCAGGGGCAGCATGATCGAGCTGATCACGGTGAGCACCTTCATCACTTCGTTCAGCCGGTTGTTCACGCTGTTCAGGTAGACATCTACCGCAATGCCGACGCTGTCACGCAGGGTCTCCGAGGCTTCCACCAGGCTCGTGAGGTGGTCCAGTACATCCCGGAAGTAGGGTTGCCAGCTCGGCTGGATCAGGCCGGAGCGCTCCCGGGCCAGCAGGCTGAGGATCTCCCGTTGGCCAAAGGCCAGGCGGCGGAGCATGAGCATGTGTTTGCGGATCGCCAGGATCCTGCCCATCACCCGGTCCCGGGGCCGATCCAGAGCATCCTTCAGCAGCTTCTCCATCTCCGCCTCCCACTCCTCCACGTGGGGGGCGTACCGGTCCACCAGGTCGTCCAGAATGGCGTGCAGGAGTACGTCCGGCCCCGCCTGCAGCTGAAGCTGTCCCTTGGCGAGGCGCGATTTGACCTCTTCGACCGTGGCCATGGGCGCGCTGCGGATGGTGATCAGGCTTTCGGCGGAGAGGAAACACGCCAGCTGGATGGTGTGGAGCTGATCCGCCAGACGGTGGTGGGCCGTATCGAGGCCGCGCATCACCAGGAAGAGGTGATCGCCCTGTTCCTCCAGCTTGGGGCGCTGGGTGGGCTTGCCGGCGTCTTCCCAGTTCAGGGGATGGCCCGGCAGGCGCTCCTGATAGGGCGCCAGCAGCGGCAGATCGACGATCTCTAGATCCAGCCAATAGCGGCGGGAGGCCAGGGCCTCCTCCAGCCGATCCAGCCCCGCTTCCAGAGGGCCTTCGGGGCCCATGAACCAGAGGGACACGGCCATCTCAGAACTCGAAGATGGCGTCCTGCTCCAACAGCGATAGCCTCGGATGCCCGATGGCTTCGATCTGCGGCAGGATCAGGGGCTTGTCGCCGGGCGTCAGGTGATAGATCGCGACGGGAACCTCGCGCTGGAGTTTCTTCAATTCCCCGGCCAGCTTGGCGGGCGTCAGGTGCTTGGAGGCCTCCGCCAGCCAGGCCTGCTCGTTGGGAAAGCTCACTTCGGTGATGAAGAGATCCAGGTAATTGGCGCCATTGGCGCTGGCGTAGATCGCGTCCGTTTCCGCCGTGTCCGAGGTGAAGATGAAGCCCGAGTGGTCGTCCTCCACCAGGTAGCCCACGGTGGGCACCAGATGGTTCACGGGGATGGGCGTGATGCGCAGGCCTTCCACCTCGTAGGTCCGTCCGGGTTCGATTTCCGAGTAGCGGATGATGGGCGCGTCCGGGCTGGGGATGACGGAGAAATCCGGCCAGATCTCGTCGTTGAAGAGGTGGCGGCGCAGGGCGTCCAGGGTTTCCGGCAGGGCGTGAATCTCCACCGGCGTATCCACGTGGCCGAAGACGTTCTTGGTGTAGAACGGCAGCGTGCACATGTGATCCAGATGGGAATGGGTGAGAAAGATGTGCCGGATCGCCACCTGCTCGGGGATCGTCAGGGCCAGGGTGAGGCTGCCCGCATCCAGGGCCACGGAGCGGTTCACGAGAAAGCCCGTGAGGCGATCGCCCTCGGCCTCGCCACCCGAACACCCTAGAACCCGCAGGAGCATGAGACCTCGAAAGTTGACGTCATCATAGCGTTTCACGAAAAAGGGCGCCAGCGGCGCCCTTTTTCGTGAATGGAGAGGTCAGAGGCTAGAAGCGGATGCCGCCGTAGATGCCGACCTGGTACTCGGGAGCGAGAGCCTTGCGGGTGTTCTCAGAATTGGGTGCATCAACGGTCTTGTCGTCCTTCGACGCCGCCACAGCCACTTCGAGGCGGAAGAAGGGACTCACAACGGGCGTGGGCACAGAGAAGCCGATTCCAGCCTTCACCCAAGGACGGGTCACGGTATTGCTCTCTTTCCCAAAACCCACAACATCCGAAGTATATTTCTCCCGCCGCAGATCCACGCCAGCATGCAGGTTCACCAGGAACTTCCAGTCAACCTGGGCGCCAATGGCGATGTATTCAGTGCCGAACTTACCCAGCTTGGTGCCGTTGAGTTCGAGATCTCCTTCGGCCTTGGGGTGGTAGGTCGCGGTGAGGCCGAGTTCTGCGACCTTCAGGTCCAGGATGCTGACCCCCGCGCGAATCCCGAAGCCTGTGGGGCTCACAGCATCGTATTTATTGCTAGGAAAAGCCGTTATAGCCTGAGCTTTGCCAAACTGCTTATCCAGGAGCAGGCCCACTTCGGCGGCATTGACGGGGACGACCGCCAGGGCGGCAGAAGCCAGAGCGACACGAGCCAGCATCTTCATGGGGACTCCTTTTGGGTGTGAAACCTTTTCATGTTCGGTGGCACAGGGCCTCCCGTCAACAGGGGAGGCGGAAATACCGGGGAAAAATCGACAAATACGCCCGGATTCCGCTCTCGCCTCGCAGCCCGGAGGCACCTGCATTAATCTCGATTCATGCGGTCTCACCTCCACTATCTGCTGCTGGACGGGTTCGACCCGGAGACGGGGGAACTGACCCTGCGGGTGGGGGCCTTCGAGGAGGAGAGCCGGGAGGCCCAGGTGCTGCGCCTCAAGCTCCACCTGGGGCGGAACACGGATCCCCTGCAACCCCTGCGGCGGGAGTTGCAGACCCACGTGCAGATGCCCGTCCCACCCCTGTGGGACAAGGGGTTGAAGATCATCGTCCGGGCCATCGAGGATGAGCTCGCCACAGAGCCGGGCCGCCAGCCCCAGCGCTATCTCTGGGTCCGCACCCAGATCCTTCACCCCACGGATGAACGGCGGGGCACCCTGAATCATCCCGTGGCCCGGCAATCGGAGATCCTCTGGGACTGGGCTCAGCGCTTCGACCAGGACGGCGATACGCTGCGCGCCCTGGAACTCTACGAGCGGATGCTGCTGCTGGCCCCCCAGCACCTGCCCGCCCTGGCCCGCCTGACGGCCCTGTTGCGCCAGCAGGGGATGATCGAGGAAATGCTCTCCGTGGCCGACCGCTGGCTCCAGGCCAAACCCTTGGAGCCCGAGGCGCTGCTTCGCCGGGGGGAAGCGCTCCTCCACCTGGAACACTTCCGGGAGGCCCAGGAGGCCTTCGAGACCGTCCTCAAGCAGCATCCCGTCCACCCCCTGGCCCACCTGGGGGCAGGCCAGGCCAAGAGCTACGCAGGCGGCGATCCCCTGCCCCACCTGGATGCGGCCCTGGAGCTGGATCGGGAAGCGACGCTCTCGGTCCTGCGGGAGACCTTCGACTACCGGGTGCTCGTTTCCATTCCGGGAGAATCCAGCTATCCGTTGGAGGAGCTTTCCGGTGTACTTGGGGTGAGCCCCGGCGAGGTCAAGGCCTTCATCCGGGAGCGTGGGTTGCCCGCCACGGCGCCCGGGGAGCGCGTCCGCGAGTGCGAGCTTTCCCGCTGGGTCACCCTCCAGAACCGCTATCAGCTTCTTCCCATGGGCCTTCACTGGCTGGCCCCGACGCCCCGGCACATCCCCGAGTTGCCCTTTCCCTGAGGTTTCCGTGACCCCATCGACTGCCTTGCGCTCCACCAACCTGCCCTTCCCCGCCTTTCGCCGCGGCAAGGTGCGGGATGTCTACGAACTGGGCTCCCAGCTTTTGATCGTCGCCACGGATCGCATCTCCGCCTTTGATTGCGTGATGCCCCAGGGCATCCCCGACAAGGGCCGGATCCTTACCCAGGTGGCCAACTACTGGTTCGGCGCCACGGCGGACATCATTCCCAACCACCTCATCGCCACCAAGGTGGCGGATTATCCGGCGGAGCTGCAGCCCTTCGCCGACCAGCTCCAGGAGCGTTCCATCCTGGTGCAGCGCACGACTCCGCTGCCCATCGAATGCGTGGTGCGGGGCTACCTGGCCGGTTCCGGCCTGAAGGAATACAAGGCCGATGGCACCGTGTGCGGCATCAAGCTGCCCCAGGGCCTCCGCATGGCGGATCGCCTGCCCGAGCCCATCTTCACCCCTTCCACCAAGGAGGACGAGGGCCACGACATCAACATCGACTTCAAACGCATGTGCGACATCGTAGGCACGGAACTGGGCACCCGCCTGCGGGACACCAGCCTCGCCCTCTATCGGCGAGGCGTGGAACTGGCGGCCCAGCGGGGCATCCTGCTGGCCGATACCAAGTTCGAGTTCGGCCTCCTGGAAGACGGCCGCATGTTGGTGATCGACGAAGTGCTCACGCCGGATTCCAGTCGCTACTGGCTGGCGGATCAATGGGCTCCCGGCGCCAACCCGCCCAGCCTGGACAAGCAGTTCCTCCGGGACTACCTGGAAACCCTCTCCACCTGGAACAAGCAGGCCCCGGCGCCCGATCTGCCCGCTGAGATCATTGAGGGAATCCGTGCCCGGTACCTGGATCTGGCGGGACGCTTCGGGGTCAAGCTGAACCAGGCATGAAGCTTCTCTGGCCCTGCGCACTGCTTTGCCTTTCTCCGGCTGCGGCAGGCTCAGAATCTCCCCTGGCTGCGCTACCCCAGGCGACGGCCAGAATCCAAGCCGCCGCCAAACAGGCGGGCGAGCCCTTTCCCCTCGTGAAGCCCGAGCTTCGGGTCTTCAAGGCCGCTCATCGCCTTGAGTTGCGGGCCTCCGGGAAAACGATAAAGGCCTACAAGGTGGGCTTGGGTCATCGGGGCCTGGCCGACAAGCGCATTTCCGGGGACCACCTCACCCCCGAGGGACGGTACTACGTCTGCTCCCGCAATGAGCAAAGCGCCTATCACCTGTTCCTGGGCATCAGCTATCCCAACGAGACCGCCGCGGCCCGAGGCCTCGAGGCGGGTCTGATCTCCGGGCGTGAGCACAGCGCCATCGTGGCCGCCAATCGGCGCAGGGTCTGCCCACCCTGGAACACACGCCTGGGAGGCACCGTGGGCATCCACGGGCACGGCTCAGGCTCGGACTGGACCTGGGGTTGTGTTGCCCTCGAGAATGCCGAGGTCGATGAGCTTTGGGTCTCCTGCCCCCTTGGCACTCCGATCCAGATTTACCCCTGAGGCATCAGGGGGCTGTCGGCCCCTGCACCAGCCACTGGAGGGTGGACAGGCGCGCCCGCAGGGCGGCATTGACCTCCTCCAACGAAATGTCCTCCAGGTAGGCCCCCGCATCCCCGAACAGGAGTCCGTGGGCCCGCGCCGCGAGTTGGTCCTCGGGATGGAGGGCCAGGGCGATCCGCTCGGCGCGCCACCGCGTTCGGGCTAGGCCCAGTTCCGAAAGGGAAAAGCCACGGGAGGCCAGGCGTTCCAGGCGGTCCGCCAGGAGACGCTCGGGATCCCCCGAAAGGCCGGGAGCGGTTGCGAACAGGATGGGACCGGCATCCCCCTCGGGGCGAGGCGCTTCGAGGCTGAAGCCATTCCCGGCTGCAGGGTGAATGTCGCCCTCCAGCAGGAAGGACAGCAGCACATGGGCCGCCCGCGCCCGGGCATCCCCCTGGGGGGCAGGGGAACCCGCCCAGGCAGTCCTCGGGTTGCCGGGAACCGTCTGCCGCTGAAGCCCGGCGCCTTGGGGCCCAGGCTTCGCCTCTGGCAGAGGTTCCGGGGCCGGGGCCCAGGTGCCGAAATGGAGCAGAACAAGCTGGCGGGCCTGGGCCAGGCTGAGATCCCCCTGGATCAAAAGGATCGCGTGGTCGGGTCGCACGAGGCGCCGATGCAAGGCGTACAGCGCCGCGGCATCCAGGTCGCAAATGGTGATCCCTTCGCGGGGAAACCCCAGGGCTGCACGGAAGGCGTCTACCGGCGTCACCGAGGGTTTCGAGTCCCGCAGGATCGCGGTTATCCCTTCGGCGAGGCTGGGGCGAAAGACGGCATGGGCCAGAAAGGCGAAGGCATCCTCCTGGTCCTGGCTGTCCGCCACCATGGACCAGGCGAGCCCATGCTGCCTCCCCGCCAGATTGAGCTTCAAGCCTCGATCCGCGAGGGTCCGTTCCAGCGCAAAGCGGTTCATCCCACCGGCGCCGGAGCGACCGAGGACCCCACCCAGGAGCTCGCTGGCACACCCTTCGGGGGGTGCCTCGCCGGTCGGCCAGGCCACCCGCAGCTCCATCCGCACCAGTGGACATTCGTGGCGCGCCTCGAGCACCACCCGCAGGCCACTGGGGGTTCGGAATTCCTGCCACGCCTCGGCCGGTGCCGCCGCGAGCAGGCAGGGCAGGAAAAAGGGCAGCACCCTCATGATCCGCTCTGCGCCTCGAGCAGCTTGAGCGTCTGGGCACGCTCGGGGACTGAGAGCATCCGCAGCTGCCGCAGCGTCTCACGCACCACCGCCTCGACCTGGGCGGGGTCTTCCAACTTCCGCTGCAGGATTTCCAGCAGGACCTTACCCAGCCTCTCCTCCAGCGGATCCTGGGGGGCGAGCAAGGGATCGGCCTCCAGCAAGGCGCGAATCTCCTGGCCTGACACTAGGTAGCGGCGCACCACTGCCTGCATTTCCTCCGGGGTAAGGTCTCGACCGAGCCCCGGGGCCCGGAAGGCCTGTCGCCAATCGCCGGATTGGGCCACGGCCCGGCCCAACATGGCGGCCAGGGAGCCGGCATCTTCCTGGGCCATCATTCCCTGGGTCTCCAAACCCCGCTGTGCCCGCCGCAGATCCTCTTCCGGCAGGAGTTCCCGCTGGAGCCGCAGAATCTCGCCGTGGATCGCATCCTCGAGTTCGACCAGGCTGTGCCCTTCGGCCGGACGTGCCTCGATGAGGAAGAGGGAGGGATCCCGCCCACCGGGCACCCCGCAGCGAACCGTGAGCGCGCGGGCGAGACCGCGCTCCTCCTGGAGGCGGCGAGTGAGCCGCGCCCCCTTGGAACCGCCCATTACCTGGGCCAGGACCCGAAGGGCCGCACTATCCGGATGGTTGGCAGGTGGAACTCGCCAGGCCATGAAAACGAGAGGGTCCCCCGCCGTGCTGGCCTGGAGGCGGCGGTAGCCGAGGGGCTCCGGTAATTCCATGGCCCGGTCCTCCCGGCGCCCTGGGCCCTCCGGAGCCTGCGGAAGTGTGCCGAAGGTCCCCTTCGCCAGCGGCAGAACGGAGGCCATGTCCAGGTCACCCACCAACACCAGGGTCAACCGCTCTGGCGAAACATGGCGGCGGGCGAAGGTGCGCAGCTCGGACCAGGTAAGCCCTCCCAGGCTGCCCCTCTGGAGATCATAGGTCTGGGCGTAGGGATGGCCGCTGAAGGCTGTTCCCAGAAGGATGGAGAGGGCTCCTTCGCCCTTGCCGCCGCCCTTTTCCAGTTCCTGGATCAGGCGTTCGCGTTCGAAGGGGAAACGGAAGAGCCCCAGGGTTCGCAGGCGCTGCTGCTCAAGGCGGCACCAGGCCGCGAAGGCCCGGCTGGGCAGATCCAGGCTCAGGGCGAGTTCGTCGGCTCCGGAGAAGGTTTCCAGGCGGGTCGCCCCCAGGGCCACCAGAGGATCACGGCCTGCGGATGCCTCGGCCTTCGCCTTCAGCTCCGCCAGCCGCCGGGCGTGCAACTGGACCAGGCCCTGTTCCTCCGGAGAGGCTTCCTGGCCCTGTTGTCGCACGCGGCGGATGCGGGCCAGCCGCAGGGATTCGAAGAGGCCCTCCTCTTCCTTCAGCAGGGTCTCGAAGCCCCCATCGGCGCCCACCTCTTCTGGCAGCATCTGGCGAAACAGGGTACGCGCGAGGATTTCCGCCGTGACCGCGGGCAGGCTGCCCGTGTCGGCACGGCCTCCCCGAACCACCAGGCGGGCGTGGAAGGCCCTGGATCCGGGCCGCTCCACGAGCAGCACCTGGAACCCATTGGGGAACCGATGGTCCTTGACCTCAGGAACCTGGGCGAGGACCGGAACCGTCAGGAGCGAAGCGAAGAGCGCCGGAATGAGCCGAAGGGGGGAGATCTGCATGCGCCTAGGTTAACGCGAGGCTACCCCTACCGGATGCGGATGCTGCCGTTGGTGGTCGACACGGAGATCTTCTGATTGCCGCCGGGGATCTTGAGGCGGGCCTCATGCTTCGTCATCTCGATCACCTGGGCTCCGGACACTTTCACTTCCAGAGAGCCATTGGTGTTCTCGGCCCAAAGGTCGCCACTGGCCTTGCCCAGTTCCACTTCGATGGAACCGTTGGTGGTCTCCAGGGAGATGCCTTCATTCCAGCCGTCGAGATTCCGGGCACGGATGGATCCATTGGTGGTGTCCATCTTGATGCCCCCTTCCACGTCCTCCAGGATGATCCTGCCGTTGGTGGTGCCACCCTTCAGGCGGGCCCGCAGCTTCACGGCCTCGATGGTTCCGTTGGAGGTCTCGGCATGGACCTCTCCGGCAATTTCCCGAACCCTGATGTCTCCGTTGGTGGTCTCGCAGTTGGCGTAGCCATCCAGCCCAGAAACGGCGAGGGTGCCATTGCTGGTGCGGAAATGGGCCAGCAGCTTGCGGGGCACACTGAGGGTCATCTCGCAGCGGGGACTCTGCACGAAGCCGACACTGAAGGTCCATCGGGGCTGCTGGAACGAGGCCTCGATATCCAGATCCGCGCCCTTCCGTTGCACGATCAATTCGATTTTCCGATGCTCGGTATCCCGGATTTCCGCCGCCAGGGCGACTTCCTCCTTGTCCCACCCCGTGACCCGGATACCGCCATTGCGGTTCTTGACCCAGAGCTTGGACCCGAAGGCGAGCTTTTCCGTGCGCGTTTCGGTGCGCGTGTTCCCCGCCATGGGAGGCGCTGGAGGAGCCGGTGGGGCGGGGGGAGGAGGGGGGGGCGGAGGCACCTGGGCCGCGAGCAGACCGCCGACCAGAAGCACCCCCAGGATCTTTGAAGCACGGGCGGATTTCATGGTCTCCCCTTTGGGAAAGAACCGAGTTCGAACTCGGACAGTAGGTAAAACGCGCGAAGCAGAGAAAAGATTAGCAAGAGCCGCCTGCCTGGACGACCACGGGCTTCCCTTGCGGAGTGATAAGGTGGGTGAAGTGCTGGAGCGCCCTTGCCTGTCTACATTCTCGCCGCCGCCCGGACTCCCCTGGGTGCCTTCGGAGGCCTCCTCAGGGATGTGAGCCCAACCGAACTCGCCGCCCACGCCCTGGGAGAAACCCTTCGCCGCGGCCGCGTCGCCCCGGACCAGATTGCCGAGGTCATTCTGGGATCTGTCCACCCGGGGCTCCAGGGTGGCAACCCGGCCCCAGCCGCCGCCCGAGCGGCGGGCATCCCAACGGATGTCCCCGCGTACACCTTTAGCGGCGGCTCCGCCTCCGGCCTGAAGGCCGTGGCCCTGGCCGCCCAGGGCCTCCAACTGGGGCGGGGCGTCTTCGCCTTGGCCGGGGGCACCGAGAGTGCCTCCCAGGCCCCCTATCTCCTGCCTGGGGCCCGGTGGGGTGTGCGGTTTGGCGAGGCGGATCTGTTCGACAGTCTGCTGCTCGGTGGCGCCGCCATGGACCCGGACCTGCAAATCATCTCCGGGCAAGGCCCCCTCCGGAACGATGACCTGGCGGCCTGGACCGAAGGCAGTCGCCGGAAGGCCACTGATTCGAGGGATTGCCGAGCCCAGGAGATCGCCCTCCTGAGCGTCATCCATCGAAAGCAACCCCAAGTGATCCGGGAGGATGAGCCCCCGGAGGCCTCCCCCATTCCGCTCCCGCCAACGGGCCTGGCCGCACCCGGCGATGGCGCGGCCACCCTGCTTCTGTCCTCTGCTCCAGAGGCTCCCCTCGCGCGAATCCTGGACTGGGTGGAAATGGGGGCCGATTCGGCGGGCGCCCTGCGAAGGCTGCTGCAGCGCCTCGGCCTGACCTTTCAGCAGATCGATTGCTGGGAGATCCACGAGGCCTCGGCGGCTCATCTAGTGGCGCTACTCAAGGAAATGCCGGAGATCGATCCGGCCAAGGTAAACCTCCGAGGCGGCGCCCTGGCCCTGGGGGATCCTCTAGGGGCCAGCGGCGCCCGCCTCCTGGCGTCCCTCGCCTTTACCCTACAGGCCGAGCAGCTTCAGACCGGTATCGCCCTGATCCCAGCCATCGGCGGCCCAGGTATCGCCATGGCCATCTCGAGGTCCTGACCATGCAGATCCCCTTGCACATCCTCCCCCACGGCGAGGGCCTGCCCCTTCCCGAGTACGCCACCGCCCACGCCGCGGGCATGGACCTGCGCGCCGCCCTCCCAGAATCGGAACCTCTGGTCCTGCTGCCGGGAGCACGCCACCTGATCCCGACGGGGCTTTCGCTTGCCATTCCCGTGGGCTTCGAGGCCCAGGTCCGTCCCCGTTCCGGACTGGCCCTGCGCCATGGCATCACCGTACTCAACGCCCCCGGCACCATCGATGCCGACTACCGGGGTGAAGTGGCGGTGGTGCTCATCAACCACGGCTTGGAGCCCTTTGAGATCCGCCGCGGCGACCGCATCGCCCAGCTCCTGGTGGCCCCCGTCGCCACCTGGGAATGGGCTCCCGAAACGAATCTCGCCGCCCTCGGCAGAACCGAGCGCGGCGAGGGTGGCTACGGCTCAACCGGCCGCGTTTGACGTGAACGAGGGGGACCGCCTGCTCGCCTGCGGCTCGCGATGTCCCCCTCGTGCTCCCCACGCGCTGTCCAGGCCAAGCCCGGCCCTCGCGTCTGACAGGCCTACTTCTTGGCGGGGGCGGGCTTGGCGGCTGGCTTAGTGGGGGCGGGGGCCGGGGCACCGGCCTCGAACTTCTTGTCGTAGCGCTTGGCCAGCTCATCCGAGAAGGAGGCGATGGCAGCGGCATCCACGGGGATCATGATCTGCTCGTTCCACTGGAGCAGCATCTGGAGCTTCAGCTCCTTGGCGAGATCCATGAGGATGGGTCCGATCTCCTGGTTGAACTGACCCATGGCCTTCTGCTGCGCCGTCTGGAACTCCTTCTGGCTGTCCTCCTGGAGGCGCTTGAAAGCGAGCTCGCCGTCCTGGAACTCCCGCTGGAGCTTGGCCCGGCCTTCTTCGCTGAGGGCGGGAGACTTGATCTGCTGTTCCAGCTTCTGCATCTCCTCGGCCTTGCCATTGATCCTTTCGCGCAGGGTCTTGCTGAGCACTTCCATCTCGGCGAAGACCTTCTTGGCCCGCACGGAGGTAGTGATGACGCGCTCGGGGGCGAAGACTCCCAGGCGGGTGATGGGTTCCTGGGCGACGGCGGGAAGGGCGGCAGCCAAGGCCAGGGCGGTGACAAAACGACGCATGTTGACTCCAGAGTGAAGGTTCAGTTTAACGGGAAGGTGGAAATCCGTCCCCAGAGGTTTAGAAGGTGGTCCCAATGCTGAACTGGAAGTCCGTCTTGGACTCGAGATCGAAGGGATAGGGATTCAGCTTCTTGGACCAGATGAGGCGCAGCGGCGCAGGACTGATAGGCAGGAAGAACCGGAGTTCCACACCCATGGAACGGACCAGGGTGGGATTGCGGTATCTGACATCGTTGCCGTAACCATCCTTGCCGTCGAACCAGTCGCGACTGAAGACGGAAGTGCCCGGAGCCCAGGCGTTACCCGCATCGTAGAAGAGCACTGTTCGGAACTGGTCGGCGATCTTGAACTGATATTCCAGATTCGCAATGAACTGCTTGTTGCCCCCAACAACCACCAGATTCTGATTGTTGTCCTTGAGGGCGCTACCCACCTGACCATAGCGGTACCCGCGGATGCTGTTTTCCCCGCCGGGACGGTACATCTCCCACAGCGGAAGCTGGGCGCTGCTGAGGTTCTTGAGGTAGCCATAGGTCATGTTCGCCGCGAAGATGTGGCGCTCGGCGATATTGGCGATCTTGGTGAATTCCCAGGTGGCTCGGTAGAAGGGCTTGTCCGTGCCGAACTGCCAGCCGCCGTACTCCAGGTTCATGCCCAGCTTAGTGCCCGAGGTGGGCTTGAAGGGGTGGTTCACCGTGCTGTAGGTGAGGCTCTGGTTGATCGTCGAGGTGAGCTGGGTGCTGGAGTCGCGGAAATAGTAGTTGCGACCGCCCTCCAGGCGAATCATGCGGAAGTTGTAACCCACCGCATAGGTGGTAAAGAAGGCCCACCGCTTACCAGGGAAGAAGGTGCTGAGGCGGGTGCCCGTGGACAGCCCCAGGCTGCGGGTGAACTGCTTGTAGGCGTTGGCCACGCCCACCCGGGAAGCATCATAGTCCGTTGTGCCATCGGCAATGGAAGCCGAGAGGGAATAGGGCATGTCGAAGATGTAGGGTTCCGAGAAGGAAACCGAGAAGTTGCGCTGGTACTTGCCGCCGTTGTAGCTGAAGCCAAGGGTCTCGCCGCCGCCCCCCAGGTTCTTGGTGGAGAAGCTGACCCCCAGGCTGAACCCGAACAGGGAACCGTAGCCGCCCTGGAAGAGCAGCTCGTTGACGCCGGCCTCTTCGCCCTTGATCCGGATATCCACCAGAGGCTTTTCGGGGTCGGGTTTGATGTCTGGTTCCTGGTTCTTCACATCGAAGTAGCCCAACTGGCCCAGCCCGGTGAAGGAATCCTTGAAGCCTTCCATGCTGAAGGGATCGCCCTCCTTCACCATCAGGGCGCGCCTCAGCACCTTGTCCTTGGTGGTGGTATTCCCCTCGAAGGTGATGCGACGGATGGTGTAGGGCTCGCCCTCGTCGAACTTCAACGTGGTGTCCACCTTCTTGACGCCACCCTCTTCGCGCACTTCCAGCTTCTTGTCCGCCCGGAACATGATGTAGCTCAGGTTGGAATAGGTCTCCCGGATCTTGTCCACACCCTTGTTGAGGGCGTCGAGATCGAAGGGACGCTGCTTGTCCGCAGGCAGATCCTCAGCGGAGGGCTTCAAATCCAAGAATTTGGCGATCATGGAGCGGTTGTCCCGCTTGGCCTCGGCAATCTTGAGGCGCAGGTATTTCTCGCCTGCCTCATTCTTGAAGAGCTTGTTGTTACCTTCGATCTTGAGCTTGCCCTCGTAGAATTTTTCACCCTCGAGTACGGGAATGGTGAGGGTCGTGCGCAGGTCGTACTTGGGCGACTTGGCCTCCTTGATCCGTTTCTCGTTCTTCCTCTTCTGTCTGGGAGTGGTGAAGTCCGTAACCTCGATGGTGGGCTGCCCTACGAAGACATCCTTGTAGCCCTGTCGCCAGTATTCCTTCTTGATGTTCTGGAGATCGTCCTCGAGGTTCTTGTCCACCAGCAGATCGTGGGACGTGAGCCAGCTGAACATCCAGTGCTGCCGAGTCTTGGCCATGACCCCGCGAAGATGGGCCGTGGTCAGCACCTTGTTGCCCCGGAAGGCCACCTTGTAGATCTTGACCTTGCCGCCCTCCTTGATGTCGAAGACCAGGCGCGCAAGCCCGCCGCCCATGGGCTCGAGGGTCACATCGATCACGGGATTGCGAAACCCCTTGTCGGCACACTGTTCCACGATTAGGCCCTTGATCTTCCGGGCGGCGTCGGGGGAGTACACCGTGTTCGGCGTGATCTCGAGCTTCTTCTCCTTGATCTTGTCCTTCAGGTTGGTGAGACCGACCTCGGTACCGCCGCGGTAATCGATCTCCTTGACGATGGGGCGTTCCGCCACGCGGATGATGAGCTTGCGCCCCTCCTTGGTCTCCTCCACCTCGAACTTGATGTCCTCGAAGGCCCCGGAGGCCCACAGCTTGTCGAGGATGGCGGTGAAGTCGAGGGTGCGCAGATCGTCGCCCACCTTCAGGCCCGCCTTGAAGATCACCGTCTCCGGCGTGAGCTTGGTGGCCCCCAGGACTTCAATCTTGGAGATCACCTCGGAGTCCTGGGCCAGGGCGGGCACGGCCTGAAGGCCCGCCACCAGGACGAGCGGCAGCAGGCCACCCTTCAGGGAAAAGCTACGTCGTGCGTCGAAAGGGCGTCGGGCGTCGTTCGGAATGGGCATTCAGGATCCAGGGCCAGAGGGTTTCATTCGTCAGGAAGTCGCAGACCCCCGCATGAGGGAGGCGCTTCGCTCATTCATTCTAGGTGCGTTCCCCACGAAAAGGGTTCACCACCCCATAGAAAGCTTCATTCCGAGGCCCCAACCAGGGAGGGCTCGGAGCTGGTCAGGGGGGTAAAGGTGGGTACGAGGTGATCCTCGAGCAGGTCGAAGAACACGCTGCCCGCGGGCACCGCCTCCTGGGCCACCATGAGTTCCGCCAGAGGATCTTCCACCTGCTTCTGGATGGCCCTGCGGAGCGGGCGGGCCCCGTAGGAGCGGTCCCGGGCCGTAGTCTTCACGATGAGGTCCACGGCGGCATCGGAAAGATCCACCACCAGCTTATGTTTCTGAAGGGTGATATTGAGATCTCCGATGAGCAGGCGTACGATTTTGCGCAATTCCTCGTCCCCGAGGCGGCTGAACACCACGATCTCGTCGATGCGGTTCAGGAATTCCGGGGGGAAGGTGCGCTTCAGCACCTTCATGGCATCCCCGGCCTTGGCATCGGGGCGGTGATCCTGCTCCACGAAGCCCAGGCTCTTGTCCGACAGGAGCTCCCGACTGCCCACGTTGGAGGTCATGATGATGATGGTGTTCTTGAAATCCACCACATTGCCGAAGGCGTCCGTGGCGATGCCATCGTCGAAGATCTGGAGCAGGATGTTCATCAGGTCCGGGTGGGCCTTCTCGACCTCGTCGAAGAGCAGCACACAGTACGGGTTCCGCCGCACGCGGTCCGTGAGCAGGCCACCCTCCTCGTAGCCCACGTACCCCGGAGGGGCCCCAAGCAGCTTAGAGACTTCGTGCTTCTCCATGAATTCGCTCATGTCAAAGCGGATCATCTTCTTGGGATCGCCGAAGAGGAAGGCAGCCAGAGTTTTGGCCAGTTCGGTCTTGCCCACGCCCGTGGGGCCCAGGAAGAGGAAGCTGCCCATGGGCCGATTGGGATTCTTGAGGCCCGTGCGGGCACGACGAACGGCGCGGCTCACTGCCGAGACCGCCTCCTGCTGGCCGATAACGCGATCGTTGATGCGCTCCTCCATGTTGGAGAGATTGGCCTTCTCCTCGTTCTTGAGGGCCTTCACGGGGATGCCCGTCCAGGAGGCCACCACATCCTCCACATCCTGCTCGGTGACCAGGGCGAATTTCTCGTAGTCCTCCTCGCTGAGATCCTGGGTGGCACTCTGGATCTTCTCCCGCAGCTGGACCTCTTTCTGGCGCAGTAGCACCGCCCGCTCGAAATCGCGGTTGAGCACGGCCTCGTTCATCTCATTGATGACGCGGTGCAGCTCATCTTCCAGGCGATTGGACTCACCGCTGCCGGGGCCCACCCGCAGCTTCACCCGGGCGCCCGCCTCGTCCAGCAGATCGATGGCCTTGTCCGGTAGGAAGCGATCCGTGATGTAGCGGTTGGAGAGATAGACCGCGGCCTGCACCGTGGCCGGGGCGTAGCGCACGCGATGGAAAAGTTCGTAGCGGCTGCGGATGCCTTCCAGGATGCGGAGGCTCTCGGCCTCGTCCGGGGGGTTGACGTTCACCGGTTGGAAACGCCGCACCAGCGAGCGGTCCTTGTCGATGTACTTGGCAAACTCCTTGTGGGTGGTGGCGCCGATGCACTGCACCTCGCCGCGGCTCAGGGCCGGTTTGAGGATATTGGCCGCATCCAGGCTGCCCTCCGCCGCGCCGGTGCCGATGATGCTGTGGATCTCATCGATGAAGAGCACCACGGCAGTGTCCTTGGAGGCCTCCTGGATGATGGACTTGAGGCGCTCCTCGAACTGTCCGCGGTACTTGGTCCCCGCCACCACCAGGCTGAGATCCAGAGCGTAGATGCGCTTGTCCGCCAGGCTGGGAGGCACGTTACCCTCGTAGATCCGCTGGGCCAGCCCCTCGACGATGGCCGTCTTGCCCACACCCGCCTCGCCCAGCAGGATCGGATTGTTCTTGCGGCGGCGGCTGAGGATCTGGATGATGCGCTCGATCTCCAGCTCGCGCCCGATGAGGTTGTCGAAGATTCCGCGCTCGGCCAGCTCAGAAAGATTGCGGGCGAACTCCGAGAGCAGGGGATGCTCCTTCTTCTTCTTGGAAATCTTCTCTTCCTTGGTGGCCTCGAGGAGGATCTCCTTGGCGGCGATCAGATCGGCCCCCATCTCCTTCAGCAGCCGCCCCGCGAGGCAGGCCTCCTCCTTCAGCATCCCCAGGAGCAGGTGTTCGGCCCCCACATGCTTGTGGTTGAGCTTGGCGCTCTCGCTGGCCGCATGCTGGAGGATGCGCTTGACCTCCTCCTCCATGGGGATGTCGATGCTGGTGGAGCTGGGCGTGATCTTCTTGTCTCTGGGCGTGAGGGCCGCAACGAGGCGCTCCCTCAGGAGGTTGGTCTGCACCCCCATGCGCTCCAGCAGGCCCGTGGAGGTCTTTTCTGCCTCCCTTAGCAGACCCAGGAGTAGGTGGCCGCTGCCGATGCTTTCCGAGCCGAACTGGCTGGCCTCGTAGCGCGCGAAAAACATCACGCGCCGGGCTTTCTCTGTGAACTTTTCAAACACGAATCCCCCGGAGGTTCTGCTCGGGCGAGGTTCCGGGGCGGAGCCCCTGCCCTGGCTGCCCCAAGGGTAGCGCCAACCCATGCGGATGTCCCTGGGCGGCATTTGCGAGTGGGAAGAAAGCGGTGTCGGCGGTAATCTTAAAGGCTGGGAGCCCGCCATGATCCATCCTTCTAGGAACCTCGCCATTCTCGGTCTGCAATGGGGCGACGAAGGCAAAGGCAAGCTGGTGGACCTCCTCAGCCCCCAGTTCCGGCACGTGGTGCGCTTCCAGGGCGGTAACAACGCCGGCCACACCGTGGTGGTCAACGGCCAGAGCATCGCCCTGCACCAGGTTCCAAGCGGGGCTCTGCATCCCGAATGTTTCCTGGTGGTGGGCTCAGGCGTCCTGCTCAATCTGGAAGTGTTCCGGCAGGAGCTGGATCGCCTCGCCCAGCGCGGCATCGACGTCACCGGGCGCATGCTCATCTCCGAGAAGGCCCACGTGATCCTGCCCCACCACATCGCCCTTGATCAGTGGCGCGAGGGCGGCGCAGGCGCCAACAAGATCGGCACCACCGGCCGCGGCATCGGCCCGGCCTATGAGATGAAGGCGGCCCGCATGGGCGTGCGCATGGGCGACCTCAAACACCCCGAAAGTCTCGCGGAGCGCATCAGCACGGGCTATGAGGAAGTGCGGCTCCTCCTCGGCCCCACGGCCGAGCTGCCCACCATCGAGACCATCATCGCCCGCCTGATGGAGTTCGCCGCTCCCCTGCTGCCCCTCATCGGCGACGTGCAGTCCCATCTCCTGGATGCCAATGCCAAGGGTGAGCCCATTCTCTTCGAGGGTGCCCAGGCCACCCTGCTGGATATCGACCACGGCACCTACCCCTTCGTCACCAGCTCCAACTGCAGCATCGGCGGGCTCTTCACCGGCACTGGCCTCTCCCACAAGGTGCTGGGCAAGGTGCTGGGTGTCGCCAAGGCCTACACCACCCGGGTGGGCGCTGGCCCCATGCCCTCCGAGCTGCTGGACGCCACCGGTGACCGTCTGCGGGAAGTGGGCCGGGAATTCGGCACCACCACCGGTCGTCCCCGCCGCTGCGGCTGGTTCGATGTTCCCATCACCCGCCACGCGGTGCGCACCAACGGCGCCGACGGACTGGGCCTGATGAAGGTGGATGTGCTGGATGGCTTTGCGGAAGTGGGCCTAGTGACCGGGTACCGGGATGGCAACGGTGGCCTCGTGTCCCATCTCCCCGGTTGCGCCCAGGACTGGCTCACCCTGCACCCCGAAGTGCGCATGTTCAAGGGCTGGAGCCAGCCCACTCGGGGCATCCGCAGCCTGGACCAGCTGCCCAAGGAGGCGCGCTTCTACCTGGATGCCCTCGCCGAAGCCGCCGAGGCCCCCATCGCCTACCTCAGCACCGGCCCCGACCGCGAAGAAGGCTTCGCCTGGCCCGAGCGCTTCCTGGCGGGGAGACTCTGAGAGCGAAATCACCTTTCCGGAGGCACTCCACTAACCCGCATCCAGGTGGCTCTTGCCTCTTTCAGCCAGAGAGACCTATCGATCAAGTTGGCGCCTGGGTTCTCAAGCGTCTGGTATCCCAATGCCCAGAGTGCACGACACCAAGCGCCCGCCAATGCCGCATGCCCTCGATCCACTAGGAGATTAGCAACCTTTAGCCCCGTTTCCAGGGGGATTGGGGCAACTCCCACCAGCCCGCCCCGATCAGGAAGAGCGCAGAGGAGGCGCTCCCCACGCCTGGAGTCGCCAGCCACCACCCACCATAATGCCCATGTTTCCCATAATTCGACCCGATCTGGCCAACTGCGGAGTTTCGCCTCGATCCTTAAAATATGTGTTCGCGCGAGATCACGGAAATTCATATCGGTGGGCACCGGCACATTTGGAGGTGAAACACATAGGAATGCAGAATCTTCAATCATCAATGCAGTGAAACGACCCTTATCTGGTCGGGACCTTAGGGTTCGTAATCGAGCGGCACGGACTCCGAGGTGACCAGAATGGTTTTGAGCAAACCTGTTCAGCGATTCCAATATAGGCGATTTAATGGAGGATAAAAGCGATGCCATTGCCTTGACTGGTGGAAGCCCCTCCCCCTTCGCGTGTATAGCTTCACCTTCAACCAATCTCCAGCTCACTTCTGCGCCACCAGTGGGGTAATTCAAACCGCGAGAAGGAAGCGGAGCCCACTGCAATTCAGTGGTCGCCCACAGAGAAAACGCATCAGATTGAGCGAGGTGTTGCCAGTGGGATGTCGATTTTTGATCAAATTGAATAACCAGGGGTTGTTCTCGTTTATCCGCGATGAGCTTGCCCGGGAGCGGCCCCTGGCTCAACTGTCCTTTGAGTTCAGGATCAAGGGCGCTGCCCATCAACCAAACGGAATTTCGGATTAGATCCCGTTGGGCTGTCCACGCACCTCCGATCCTTTCTCTGTAGGATGTCAATTCATTTAAAGCCTCCTGCTTACGCCCCATCTGGATCAGGGCGTGGATATGCAGTCCTCCCCATGCCGCTTGTGCCTTATCGTTTTCACTCCCGGGCCTCACAACCTCTAGCCCCCATGCCGCGAGAGACAAAAGGTTTCCAGGATCTGAACCCACCGCAGATAGGATCGCTTCAGCCAAGTGAACATCAGGCCATATTTCACCAGGCGCGACCTCTACAGATCTTAGATGCTCACAGATGCGGCCCGGAGCCTTTGGCATGAAGTCAGCGCCGCCCGTCTGGTTGATATCCAGCGCCTGTTCGAGCAAAAACAATAGGTTCCATGTCCTCTCTTGCAGTGGATTCGCCTGGGCTGCACGGATAATTGCCTCCCTCATGTGATCCCATTCATAGCGCATTGCGGGATAACAATTGGCAGCAGGCGCGAGGACAGCCAAGGGCAAAGCTAGTTTTGAGCTTTCCCACCACCCCTCCACGGAACGCAAACCAGAGAGTGATTTCGTTACCTCGTGCCAAAAATCAGGCCCCATAGCATCGACCATCTCCGACGGAGAAGCCTCCGGCTTTACCTTTCGCACACGCTGAAAACACCTGAGTGCCTGCCCTCCGAGTCCCTGGAGGTGATATACCCACCCATCGCCCCATTCCGGTGCGCAGGCCAGTGCCTCTTTCAGTTCAAGAGCCTTATCGCGCCAGCCGGTCTTCAACATGGCATTGCGCAAACCTTCGGGGCGTGGTTCACCACTTCCTTCTTCTATCAGTCCAGTGTCAACCTTGATGAGAATCCAGCCAGAAGGACGCTCCGTCAATCCGAAGGGTGCCAGCTCAGTCGGAGGGCAAAGACGCAAGGATTCATCAATAATCTGCTGAACAAAGGGACTACGCATGAGTTCATTTGCCGAAATCGCCGGGTCAATCCAAAGCAAATAAGAGGGCTCCTTCCGCCTGGATGGCGCATGCATCAGATCGCCTTCCCCGCAAAGAGTCCATCCGTGGAGAATACAAACAAGTCCGAGAATCCATCCCGTTCTTTTTTCCCTATCTATTATCTTTTTGTAGCCCATGCTTCAATCCTACCCCAGGAGGTAATCCAATGAAGTTGGCAAAATTTTTGATCATCGCTCTTATCTGGACCCTTGGCGTGACTGGGGGCGCCGAGTGTGATGACGCCAAGGTTCGCGCATGCAATGGAGGGAATTGTGGTGGCGACGGTCGTTTCCAGATCTTCGTACGAGAGCTAGTCGCGGTCGGTCTCGACGGCACCTGCCATTACGGACCAGAAATTCAGGCGGTCTAGCCCATTGTGCTGACCCTCGTCTTGCCCTGCCTGGCTCTGGTGGCCCACTTTGAAACCAAAAGCCTGGATATTCCAGTTCAACTCTTTGCCAAGGGCATTCCACAAGGCACCCGTATTGCCTTCACACTCAACTGCCGTCTTGAGGCCAGAGACTATCTGGGTGCAAGTCTTAGTGGTGGAGGCAAGGCCGCCCCAATCCTTGGGGCTGCGGGCCCTTGGAAGGAAGATTTCCTCATACAGGCCGGGCTGGACTCCCAACAGGGTCGGGCTCCGTTTGTATTCCATCTTCCGTCAGTTGAAAGTTCCATCACTCCGCCGGGAACACTTTTGACTGCGGTATTCGAACTATCATACGAGTACCATGCGCCTGGGAAGCCCGTATTCAAGAACGCTATTCGTCTTACAAGAATCAACCCCAAGCGAGCCTCTGCACCTCTCGCACTCCATTTCATGACCCACGGCAGCTTGCCCGATGGGAGTCCCAACGTAGTCATTGGCATTTTTCCGCTCGGGACTCCACTTGAAAAATTGGATTAGCCCCTACACGAAGAAGCGCCCCTCGCGGGGCGCTTCTTCGTGTATGAAGAGCGGAAAACCTACTCCGCGCTGTCCTCGGCAACCTTGGGCTCGGGCAGGGTGTAGTCCACCAGCTCGATGAGGGCCATGTCCGCCGCATCGCCGAGGCGATAGGAGGTCTTGAGGATGCGGGTGTAGCCGCCGGGGCGCGCGGTGAAGCGGGCCCGGAACTCAGCCGAGAAGAGCTTCTGCACCACGGTCTTGGAACCGAGGCGGGCCATGGCCAGACGGCGATTGGCCACAGAGTCGTTCTTGGCGAGGGTGATGAAGGGCTCCACGTAGCGGCGGAGCTCCTTGGCCTTCACGAGGGTGGTCTCGATGCGCTCGTGCTGAATGAGCGACGTGGCGAGGTTCTTCATGAGGGCCTTGCGCTGGTTGGTGGTGCGGCCCAGACGCTTGCCGGCAACATTGTGACGCATGGTGGCGACTCCTTAGACTTCCTGTTCGATGCGCATGCCGAGAGAAAGCCCGATGCGCGCCAACTCGTCCTTGATCTCCTGCAGCGACTTCTTGCCGAAGTTCTTGGTCTTCATCAGCTCAGCTTCAGTCTTCTGCACGAGCTCACCGATGGTGGTGATGTTCGCGTTCCGCAGGCAGTTGTTGGCCCGCACGGAGAGCTCGAGTTCCTCGACGGATTTGCCCAGCATGCTGCTGACGTTCTCAGTGCTGAGGATCGTCTGCCCAGGCTCGGAATCCACGACCTGTTCGTCCTCGCGGGCGAAGATCATGAAGTGCTCGCGGAGAATCAGGGCGGCATCACTGACGGCGTCCTTGGGATCCACGGTGGCATTCGTCCAGACCTGGAGGGTGAGCTTCTCGAAGTCGGTGCTGTGGCCCACACGGGCGGGCTCGACCAGATAGTTCACCCGGCTGATGGGGCTGTGGTTGGAATCCAGGGGGATCCAGCCGAGGCCGAGCTTCTCATCCAGGTTGCGGTCGGCGGTGACGAAGCCACGACCGGTGCGGACCTGGATCTCGATCTCCAGTTCGCCATCCTCGCCGAGGGTGGCGATGTGGACCTCGGGATCGAGCACTTCGACGTTCTGGTTGGTCTGGATCATGCCCGACTTCACCACGCCTTCGCCCTTGTGGCGCAGCGTGATCACGGCGGATTCAACGTTGTGGAGCCGGAAGGGCACTTCCTTGAGGTTCAGGAGGATGTGCGTGATGTCCTCCCAGACGCCCGGAAGGGTGGTGAATTCGTGCTGGACGCCCTTGATTCGGACATTGGTGACGGCGACGCCACGAATGCTGCTGAGCAGCACCCGGCGCAGCGCGTGGCCAGCGGTAGTCGCAAAACCGCGCTCGAACGGATAGGCGACGAACTCGCCGAAGGTCTCCGTCTTGGTGGCGGCATTGACTTCCGCGAATCGCGGGCGCTGGAAATCACTGATGTTCAGCATCCTCGTCCCCTTACTTGCTGTAGAGTTCGACGATCAACTGCTCGTTAATTTCCAGGGGCACATCCTCACGAGTGGGGACGGCAATCACCTGGCCCTTAAAAGCGGCGGCGTCGAGGGTGAGCCATTTGGGGATTCCACGACCAGCGGCGGTTTCCACGGCGGTCTTCACGAAGTCGTTCTGCTGAGCGCGCTCCGAGATTTCGACGCTTTGGCCACTCTTGGTCTGGAAGCTGGGAATATCGACGCGGCTGCCGTTCACCTTGATGTGGCCATGCATGACCATCTGGCGGGCGGCGGCGCGGCTGGGGGCGAAACCCAGGCGGTAGATCACGTTGTCGAGACGGCTCTCGAGGAAGGCGAGCAGGTTGTGGCCCGTCTGACCCTTCTTGGCGTCGGCCTTCTCGAAATAGAGCCGGAACTGCTTCTCGAGCACACCATAGATGCGCTTGACCTTCTGCTTCTCGCGAAGCTGGAGGCTATAGCCGGTGGGCTTCTTCATCTTGCCCGCGCCATGCTGGCCGGGGATCTTGCCCTTGCGGGTCTCGAAGGAGCACTTCTCCTTGAAGCAGCGCTCACCCTTGAGATAAAGCTTCATCGCCTCGCGTCGGCAGAGGCGGCAAACGGCGTCACAATATCGTGCCATGTCTCTCCTCCTCTCTTAAACCCGGCGCCGCTTGGGGGGCCGGCAACCGTTGTGGGGGATGGGGGTGACGTCGCGGATGCTGGTCACCGAAATGCCTGCAGCGTTGAGGGCGCGGATCGCGCTCTCGCGGCCTGCGCCGGGTCCCTTCACGCGGACATCCACCGAACGGATGCCGTGCTCCTTGGCGGCTTCGGCGGCAACGCCGGAAGCGATCTGAGCGGCGAAGGGAGTTCCCTTGCGGGTGCCACGGAAGTTCTGGTTCCCGCTGGAAGCCCAGCAGAGCATGTTCCCCATCGGGTCGGAGATGGAGATGATTGTGTTGTTGAAGGACGCCTGCACATGGGCGATGCCATGGGGGACGTTCTTCTTTTCCTTCTTCTTGACCACCTTCTTTCCGGCGGTCTTGGACTGAGTCTTAGCCATATCAGTTCCTCACCTTACTTCTTCTTGCCGGCGACGGTCTTCCGCTTGCCCTTGCGGGTGCGGGCGTTGGTGTGCGTGCGCTGTCCGCGGCAGGGCAAGCCCTTGCGATGACGGATCCCGCGGTAGCAGCCGATGTCCATCAGGCGCTTGATGTCCAGACCGATGTTCTTCCGGAGATCGCCTTCCACGGTCTCTTCCGTGGTGATGACGCGGCGGATGCGGCCGACTTCATCCTCGGTGAGATCGCGGACCTTGGTCCCGAAGTCGACCTTCGCGCGAGTCAGGATGGTGTGGGCCTTGGCCCGACCGATCCCGTAGATGTAGGTCAGCGCGATCTCGATGCGCTTGCCGACGGGCAGATCAATACCTGCGATGCGTGCCATGTCGTCTCCTTAACCCTGACGCTGCTTGTGCTTGGGATTCTTCTTGCAGATGATCCGAATGATGCCTTCTCGGCGGACCACCTTGCAGTGCTCGCACAGCTTCTTGATAGAGGGCCGTACTTTCATGGTTTCCTCTCGTTTGTTTACTTGAATCGGTAGATGATGCGGCCCCGGGTCAAATCGTAGGGTGTGACTTCTACGAGAACTCGGTCGCCGGGGAGGATGCGGATGAAATTCTTCCGCATCTTGCCGCTGATATGGGCGAGCACTTGGTGTTTATTCTCGAGCTCCACGCGGAAGACCGCATTGGGAAGGGACTCCACGACCGTGGCTTCCAACTCGATGGCTTCTTCCTTGCTCAAGCGTGCTCCTCAAAGATCTTGACTACGGTGTCGTAGACTTCATCCGGCATTCCGGTTCCGTCCACCAACCGATAGTTGGGACCGCCGTTATAGAAGGCCTGCAGGGGGTTGAAGGTCGAATAGAATTCCTTCATCCGGTTCTTGAAGGCCTCGGCAGTGTCGTCGGCGCGGTGCTTCAGTGGGCTTCCGCACAGATCGCAGACGCCATCCACCTTGGAGGGCTTGCGTTCGAGATGATAGATCGCCCCGCATTCGTCGTTGCTGCACACGCGGCGTTTTATCACTCGGTCTTCCAAGGCTGCCTCGGGAACTTCGATGTCGACTACGAGCCCTAGCTCGATGCCCTGCGCGGAGAGGAAAGTCCCGAGGGCTTCGGCTTGAATAAGGGTCCGTGGAAAACCATCGCACAACACGTCTCGGGTCTCGTCTTGCAGCCGCGCAAAGACTAGTCTATTCACCGTGTCGTCGTCCACGAGTTTGCCAGCGGCCATGATGGCCTTGGCCCGAAGGCCAATTTCCGTCCCTTTCGAAACGGCATCTCTCAGAATATCACCCGTTGACAGGTGAACAAAGGAGTATTTGTCGACCAGGCGTTTGGCCTGGGTACCCTTTCCGCTGCCGGGAGGGCCAAGAAGGATGTGAACCTTCTCGTTCATTTGGCTTTTCCTGTAGCACGGGCAGAGCGGCCCCCACGAACCCGGCCCTGCTCCAGGAATCCGTCGTAGTGACGCATCACCTGGTAGCTGTCGAGCTGGGAGATCGTATCCATGGCAACACCCACCACGATCAGCAGCGAGGTGCCGCCGTAGTAGAAATTGAGGCCGGGCATGCTGTTCATGATCACCAGCGGCACGATCGAGATTGCCGCCAGGTAGACGGCGCCCACGAAGGTCAGCTTGGAAAGCACACCGTCCATGTAGACGCTGGTTTCCTTGCCGGGGCGGATGCCGGGGATGTAGCCGCCGGACCGCTTCATGTTCTCCGCCGTTTCATCGGGGTTGAACACGATGCTGGTGTAGAAGAAAGCGAAGAAGATGACCACGCCGACGAAGATGGGCGTGTAGTACCAGAAATGGGTTTGGGCGTTGGTATAGGCGGAAGCCTTGGCAAGCCACTGCCAGCCCGTGAACTGGGCAATGGTCTGCGGGAAGAAGATCACGGAACTGGCGAAGATGACGGGCATCACGCCGGCGGTATTGACCTTCAAAGGCAGATAGGAACTGCGCTGACTGGCCATGCGGGAAGAATCGACCCGCCGTGCGTAGTGGATGGGGATGCGCCGATAGGCATTTTCCACCATCACCACTGCCAGGAGCACAGCCACCATGGCGAACAACAGCAGGAAGAACACGCCCGGAGGAGCCACATTGGCCTTCTGGAGGATGGAATCCCTGAACATGGTGCCGATGGTCTGGACGGCCTTGGGCAGGCCCGCGACGATGCCGGCAAAGATCAGCAGGGAGATGCCGTTGCCCACCCCGCGTTCGGTGATCTGTTCGCCCAGCCACATCACGAAAATACTGCCCGTCGCCAGGGTGAAGGCGCACATGAACTTGAAGCCCATGCCAGGATTCACCACCACGTCCGGCCCCATGCTCTGAGCCATGGCACCAATGCCAAAGCCTTGGACAAAGGCCAGACCTACCGTGAGGAAACGAGTCCACTGATTGATCTTCTGACGACCAGCTTCGCCCTCTTTCTTCTGGAGGTTCTCCAGAGTGGGCACCACGGCGCCCATCAGCTGAAGCACGATGCTGGCCGTGATGTAAGGCGTGATTCCCAGCGCGAAGACGGAGAACTTCTTGAAGGCACCGCCCGAGAAGAGATCGACCACATTGAGCAGCCCGCCAGCCTTGTCCAGGTTCTTGGCCAGGACCTCGGCGTTAACGCCGGGCACGGACACATGCACCCCAAGCCTGTAGATCACCAGCATGACCAGCGTGAACAGCAGGCGCTTGCGGAGTTCGGGATTACTAAAGAGCTGCCGGAGGCGTTCCATCAGGGCCAGGCCTTACTGAGCGGGCTTGGGGGTGGGTTCCTGGATGGAGCCGCCCTTGGCGGTGATGGCCTCGCGGGCCCCCTTGGTGACACGATCGGCCACCACGGTCACCTTCAGGCTGAGTTCGCCCGAGGCGAGCACCACGATCTTTTGGATGGTGGAATTGACGAGCTTCTTCTCGCGCAGGGTTTCAAGGCTGACGGTTTCGCCATCCTGGAAGTTGTTGGAGATGAGCTCCAGACCGATTTCCTTGGTGACGGCGGCGTGGACGTTGGTGAAGCCGCGCTTGGGAAGACGGCGATGCAGGGGCATCTGGCCGCCCTCGAAGCCGCGCTTGGCACTGTAGCCGCGGCGGGACTTCTGGCCCTTTTCGCCACGGGTGGCGGTCTTGCCCATGCCGGAGCCGGGGCCGCGACCCACGCGCTTCCGAGTCTTGACGGCGCCCTCGGCGGGCTTGAGTTCGTTGAGCTTCATGACCTACTCCTTGACCGATACAGCGACGAGGTGAGGAATGAGCTTGACGATGCCATGCACATTCGGCGTGTACTCGCACTGACGGGTATCACCCACCTTCTTCAGGCCCAGGGTCTGGATGAAGGCCCGGTGCTTGGGGGTGGTGCAGATGGTGGAACGCACGAGCTTGATGACGACCTGCTTTCCGATCAGGTTGGACATGTTAGGCCTCCGCCTGGTCGATGCCACGGTTGGTCATGACCGTGTAGGGATCCATGAGACTGTTGAACCCGGCGAAGGTGGCGCGAACCACATTGTGGGGATTCGAGGAGCCCAGACTCTTGGTGAGCACATTGTGGATGCCGGCGGCCTCCATGATGGCGCGCACCGTGGCGCCGGCGATCACGCCGGTGCCCTCAGGCGCGGGCTTCATGAGCACGGACCCGGAGCCGAAGCGACCGGTGATGGGGTGCGGAATCGAGCCGTTGGAGGTCACGGGAACGCGAGTCATATTGCGCTTGGCAGCCTCGATGCCCTTCTTGATGGCCGAAGGAACTTCCAGCGCCTTGCCGAGACCGAAACCCACCTTGCCCCGACCGTCGCCGACGACGACCAGCGCGGAGAAGGAGAAGTTCTTGCCGCCCTTCACCACCTTGGTGACGCGACCCACGTAGATGACCTGATCCTTGAACTCGCTCTGCTGCGGGGTCTCGGCGGTGTTCTTGGCTTCTGCGGACATGAGCCCCCCCCTCAAAACTGCAACCCGGCTTCGCGGGCGCTGTCAGCCAGCGCCTTGACGCGGCCGTGATAGACGTAGCCATTGCGGTCGAAGACCACCGCCGTGACACCCAGCTCTTTGAGCCGAGCGGCGATGCTGGCACCCACGACCTTCGCGGCCTCGATGTTGGCGCCGTTCTTCAGCGTTCCCCGCAGATCCTTTTCCAGGCTGGAAGCCGAGGCCAGGGTGACACCCTTGGTATCGTCCACGGCCTGGACATAGATGCGCTTGAGGCTCTTGTAGATAGTGAGACGCGGACGCTCAGGGGTACCGGAAATGCGGCCCCGGATGCGGGTCTTCGTCTTCTGGCGACGGACCTTGATTTCGTTAGCCATGGTTTCCCCTTACTTCCCGGTCTTGCCGGCCTTGCGGCGGATGACTTCGCCGGTGTATTGGACGCCCTTGCCCTTGTAAGGCTCGGGCTTGCGGAACTTGCGGATGTCGGCGGCCACCTGTCCCACCACCTGGCGATCATGGCCAGTGACGATGACATGGGTGCTCTTCTCGACGGCGATGGTGATGCCCGTGGGCGCGTCGTAGAAGATGGGGTGACTGTAGCCAAGGTCGAGGCGGAGCTTGGTGCCCTCCATGGCGGCCTTGTAGCCGACGCCCACGATGTCCAGCTCCTTCTTCCAGCCTTCAGTAACACCGGTCACGGCATTCTGAATCAGGGAGCGGCAGAGACCGTGAAAGGCCCGGGTCTGGGACTCTTCGTTGGCGCGAGTGAGGTTGATGGAATCGGCCTGCACGTCGAGCGCGATCCCCTTGGGGACGGGGCAATGAATGGTGCCCTTGGCGCCTTCGACGACGGCCTCAGCCCCGTTGACAGTGACTTTGACGCCTTTCGGCAGCGTCACGGGCTTCTTTCCGATGCGAGACATGGTTGAATCCTTGGAAACGGGTTGAGCGAAGAACTACCAGACGTGAGCGAGGATCTCGCCACCCACGTTCTGCTTGCGGGCATCCTTCCCCGTGAGCAGGCCCTTGGGCGTGGTGAGAATGGCGATACCGAGACCGCCATTGACCTCGGAGATCTCCTCGGCACCGGTATAGACGCGGAGGCCAGGGCTCGAGATGCGCTTGAGGCCGTGGATGACGGACTCGCCGCCCTTCACGTACTTCAGGTTCACCACGATGTAGTCGCGGCCCTCGTGCTCCACGCTCTTGTAGCCGTGAATGTAGCCTTCCTGCTTCAGGATGGCGGAGAGGCGCTCCTTGATCTTGGAGGCAGGCACGACCACGGCATCGTGGCCGGCCATGATGCCATTGCGCAAACGGGTGAGGTAATCGGCGATTGGATCGGTGTACATGGTTTCCTCTTCTTACCAGGAGGACTTCTGAACGCCGGGAAGTTCGCCGGCTAGGGCGTGCTTCCGGAAGCACAGTCGGCAGAGTTCGAACTTGCGCATGAAGCCGCGGGCACGACCGCAGAGCTTGCAGCGGTTGCGGTGCTGGGTGGAAAACTTGGGCTTGGAGGCGTCTTTGTATCTTTTCGCTAGGCGAGCCATGGGTTCTCCTGACTACTTGCGGAAGGGCATGCCGAGGTGGGCGAGCATGGCCCGAGCCTCAGCGTCGGTGGGCGCGGAAGTCACGAAGGTCACGTTCATGCCCTTGATCTTCTCCACGCGCGAATAATCGATTTCCTGGAAGATCAACTGGTCCTTGAGGCCCAGCGTGTAGTTGCCGCGACCATCGAAGGACTTGGTGGGCACACCGCGGAAATCACGGACACGAGGAAGGGACAGGCTCACGAGCCGGTCAAAGAACTCCCACATGCGCTCGCCGCGCAGGGTCACCATGCAGGCGATGGGCATGCCCTCGCGCAGCTTGAACTGGGCGACGCTCTTCTTGGCCTTGCGGATCACGGGCTTCTGGCCCGCGATGGCCGTGAGCTCTTCCACAGCGACATCCAGCGTCTTGATGTTCTGGATGGCGTCGCCGACGCCCATGTTGATCACGATCTTCTGGAGTCGCGGCACCTGCATCGTGCTGGTGTACGCGAATTCCTCTTTAAGCTTCGACACCACTTCGGTGCGATAGCGGGCCTTGATGCGGGGCTCCGCATTACTAGGCATCAGTTCCTCCATTTCCGGGGGGCGACTACGCCCTGCGGGTTCGGGAGAGCGAAAGGGCTTGGGTTCCGGCGGTCCGGCCCGTTTCCTTTCAACCTCGGGTTTTCAAGCAGTTCCGCCGACAGCGATCCGTCGGCGGAACGAACAGTATCTCACAACAAATCAAATCACGAAGTGATTTTATGCCGTGCGCTTGCGGGTGGGCTTCTGGGTGGCCGGGTCCACGAGCATCACGTTGGATGCGTGGATGGAGGCTTCCTTGGTGACGATGCCGCCTTCGGCGCCGGTCTGGGGATTGGGCTTGGTGGCCTTCTTGATCATGTTGATGCCCGCCACGACCACGCGATTGTTGGCGGGGGACACCTTCGTGATCTGGCCGCGCTTGCCGCGGTCCTTCCCGGTGATGACGACGACTTCGTCGCCCTTCTTGAGCTTCATCTTGACTGGCTTTTCCATCACAGCACCTCAGGAGCGAGGGAGACGATCTTCATGTACTTCCGCTCGCGCAGTTCGCGGGCCACGGGGCCGAACACGCGGGTGCCAACGGGTTCGCCATCCTTCTTGATGATGACGGCGGCATTCTCGTCGAAGCGGATGTAGGAGCCATCCTTGCGACGGAAGGCCTTGCGCTGCCGGACGATGACGGCCTGGACCACGGCCTTCTTCTTCACGGTACCGCCCGGGATGGCTTCCTTGACGGAGGCAGTGATGACGTCGCCGATTTGGGCGATCCTGCCAACCCCGCCGCCCAGCGGCAGGATGCAGCAGATTTTCTTGGCGCCGGAGTTATCGGCGACCGTGAGCATGGTACCCATCTGGATCATGTCGCCTCCTTACTCGCCGGCTTTCTGGACGATCTCTAGGACCGTCCAGCGCTTGCGCTTGGACAGGGGTCGCGACTCTACGATCTTGACCACGTCGCCGATCTGGCAGGCGTTGGTCTCGTCGTGAGCCATAAATTTCTTGCTCTGCTTGACCGTGCGGCTGTAGAGAGGGTGCTGGAACTTGCGCTCCACCTTCACTACGACCGTCTTGTCGGCCTTGTTGGATACCACGATGCCGCTGCGGATCATTTTCTGTTCTAGGCTCATGGTCTACCTCACGCCAACTTCATCTTGAGCGCGGTCTTGACGCGGGCGAGTTCTCGGCGGGTATTCCGGATCTCGGCGGTGTTTTCCACCTGGCCCACGGCGTGCTGGAAGCGGAGGGTGAAACGCTTGGCGGCCAGGTCGGCCTCCAGCTGCGCCAGTTCCTCGATGCTCTTGCCAGCGAGTTCGCTGAATGGATTCTTCTTGTTCATCTCGATCCTCTCACTCTTCCGGCGGCGTACGGGAGACGAAGTCGGAGGCCACACAGAGCTTCATCTGGGCCAGGCGCAGGGCTTCGCGGGCGGTTTCTTCGTCCACGCCCTCCATCTCGAAGAGGATCTTGCCGGGCCGGACAACGGCCACCCAGCCATCGGGCGCGCCCTTGCCTGAACCCATGCGGGTCTCGGCGGGCTTGCTGGTGGTGGGCTTGTCGGGGAAGATCCGGATCCAGATGCGTCCACCGCGCTTGATGTGGCGCGTCATCGCGATACGGGCGGCCTCGATCTGGCGGTTGGTCACCCACGCGTGCTCGAGCGCCTTCAGGCCGAAATCGCCGAAAGAGAGCTCGTTGCCGCGGGTGGCGACGCCGCGAGTGCGGCCCTTCATGATCTTGCGGTGCTTGACTTTATTCGGCATCAACATGGGTTCACCTCAGCGCTTGACGGTTTCAACGGCCGCTTCGCCCAGGTTGACCCAGACTTTGACGCCGATGATTCCGTAGGTGGTGTGAGCCTCGGCAAAGCCATAGTCGACGTTGACCCGGATGGTCTGGAGAGGCATCTGACCGGAGAGGTAATCCTCGGTCCGGGCGATCTCCGCGCCGTTGAGACGGCCGGAGACCTTGATCTTGAATCCCTTGGCACCGAAACGGATGGCGGCTTCCTCGGCCTTGCGCATGGCACGCCGGAAGGCGATGCGGCGCTCGAGCTGCTGAGCCACACCCTCGGCGACGAGCTGTGCGTCGACTTCGGGCTTCTTGATCTCCTGGATATCGACACTCACGGGGCGCTTCAGGCGGGCCTGGAGATCCTCGCGGAGCTTGTCGATCTCTGCACCCTTGCGGCCAATGACGATGCCGGGTCGGGCGGTGAAGATGCGCACGGTGACCTTGTCGGCGGCGCGCTCGATGTCAATCTTGGAGACCATGGCGTTGAGGCCATGAAGCTGCGCCTTGAGTTCCTTGCGAAGCTTCAGGTCCTCATGGAGCAGGGAGGCGTAGTCGCGCTTGGCGTACCACTTACTCTTCCAGTTCTTGTTGTGGACAAGGCGGAAGCCGTATGGATGAACTTTCTGACCCATGGTTACTCCTCCCGACCGAGCTGAAGCGTGACGTGGCAGGTGCGTTTCTGCACCCGGTAGGCTCGGCCCATCGGCGCGGGACGGACCCGCTTCATACGGAACCCCTCGTCCACGAAGACGGTCCGGACGATCAGTTCGTCGGGATTCACGGCGGGATCCTTGTCAATGGCGTTGGCCACGGCGGAGTCGAGCAGCTTCTTGATGGGAGCGGCCGCGTACTTCTTGGTGGACACGAGAATCCACTGGGCCTCGCCGACCTGCTTGCCGCGGATCAGATCGACCACGAGACGGGCCTTCTGTGCCGAGCCGCGCAGGTGGCGGATGGTGGCGCTGGAAACAATTTGAGCCATATTACTTCCCCTTCGCTTTGGCGTCGGCCTTACCGGCGTGGCCCTTGAAGGTGCGGGTTTGAGAGAACTCGCCCAGCTTGTGACCGACCATGTTGTCGGTGACATAGACGGGGATGAACTTATTGCCGTTGTGAACGGCAATGGTCATCCCGATCATCTGCGGAAGCACCGTGGACCGACGGGACCAGGTCTTGATGACGCGCTTGTCCATGGTGGACAGAGCGACATCAACTTTCTTCTGCAGGTGGGCATCAATGAAGGGACCTTTTTTCAGCGAACGTGCCATGGCAGCCTCTCCTAGTTGATCCGCTTGACGATGAACTTGGTGGTGCGCTTGTTGCGCCGCGTCTTGTAGCCACGTGTAGGCTGGCCCCAAGGCGTGACGGGATGGCGTCCACCGGAAGTGCGGCCTTCGCCGCCGCCATGCGGATGGTCCACGGGGTTCATGACCACGCCGCGGACCGTCGGGCGGATGCCCATCCAGATCTTGCGACCAGCCTTGCCCAGGGCCACGTTTTCGTGCTGAAGATTGCCCACCTGGCCCACCGTCGCGAAGCAATCGAGGTGGATCTTGCGGATCTCACCCGAGGGCATGCGCAGCTGAGCGTAATCCTCGTCCTTGGCCACGAGCTGGGCGAAGGTTCCGGCGGCGCGGGCGATCTGGCCACCCTTGCCGGGCTTCATCTCGATGTTGTGTACCGTGGTGCCCAGCGGCATGTTCCGCAGAGGCAGCGCGTTGCCCACCAGGATGTCGGCTTCCTTGCCGGAGAGGACCGTGCGGCCCACTTCGAGGCCGTCGGGGGCCAGGATGTAGCGCTTCTCGCCATCCGCGTAGATGAGGAGGGCGATGCGGGCCGTGCGGTTGGGGTCGTACTCGATGGTCGCGACCTTGGCAGGGACACCGATCTTGTTGCGCTTGAAGTCGATGATGCGGTACTGGCGCTTGTGACCGCCACCGATGTGGCGGGTCGTGATGCGGCCTTTGTTGTTACGGCCGCCGGTGCGGTTGAGCTTGACGACCAGGGAGCGTTCGGGGGTGTCAGTGGTGACTTCCTCGAACCCCTGCTTCGACATGCCCCGCTGACCGGGGGTCGTAGGCTTGAGCAGCTTGATGCTCATGGGATCCTCTTGCCTAGATGTGCGGGCGATAGTGGCAAGGCCTTGTCCACCCGCGAGGTTGAAACGAGGGGGCGTCTACTCGGCGACCGGGGCGAAACCCTCGGCCAGTTCGACGTAGGCCTTCTTCATGGCGCTGGTGGAGCCGACCCAACGACCGAGACGCTTTGCCTTGGAAGGCACGCGGACGGTGCGGACGGATTTCACCTTGGCCTGGAGCAGGAGTTCGGCGGCTTCCTTAATCTGGTGCTTGGAGGCCCAGATGGCGACCTCGAAGACCTGGACATTGGACTCGCGCAGAATCTGGCCCTTCTCGGTGAGAAGGGGCTTGCGGATCACTTCGAAAATCTTGGTCATGGCTTCACCACTTCCTGCAGGGCCAGGATGGCGTCCTTGGAGAAGACAACCTGGTCGTACTTCAGAAGTTCATACACATTCACGCCCAGGCTCTCGATGGTGGCCAGCTTGGGGTTGTTCCCCGAGGCCAGCACGACCTTCTCGGAGGCCTCGGCGCCCACGAGGAGGGCCGAACCCTTGACGCCCAGCTTGGCGAGAGTGGCCATGAAGGCCTGGGTCTTGTGGGTCTCGAGATTCCAGTTCTCCACCACCATCACCTGGCCTTCGGCCATCTTGACGGACAGCGCGTTGCGCAGGGCGCAGCGACGGGCCTTCTTGGGGAAGGCATAATCGTAGTTGCGGGGGTTGGGACCGTGGGCCGTGCCGCCGCCCTTCCAAAGGATGGAGCGGATGGAGCCGACGCGGGCGCGACCGGTGCCCTTCTGCTTCCAGAGCTTGCGGCCGGAACCGGAGACTTCGGACTTGTCCTTGGTCTTGGCGGTGCCCTGGCGGCGCTTGGCCAGGAAGTGGCGAACCGCTTCCCAGATCAAGTGCTTGTTGATGTCTTCGAGCTTAAACACTTCGGGAAGCAGCTCGACGGTACCGGCGGGCTTGTTCTCGAGGTTGACGACGGGATGCTGGAAGGTGGCCATCTTTTACGCCTCCTGCTTGATGACGACGTAGCCGCCCTTGGGGCCAGGTACGGCACCCTTGATGAGCAACAGGTTGTTCTCGGCGTCCACCTTGGCGATCTCCAGATTGCGCACCGTGACCTGCTCGGCGCCCATGTGGCCGCCCATGCGCATCCCGGGCCATACGCGGCTGGGATAGGACGAACCGCCGATGGAACCGGGGGCGCGGTGGAACATGGAGCCGTGGGAGGCGCGACCACCCTTGAAGTGGTGACGCTTCATCACGCCCGCAAAGCCCTTGCCCTTGCTGATGCCGGTGACATGGACCTTGCCCTTTTCCTCGAACTGGGTAACGAGGATGCTATCGCCTTCCTTGAGGCCGCTCTCGGCCTCGACCTTCAGCTCGCGGAGCACGCGAACGGGAGCGACGCCCCGCTTTTCGCAGTGACCCTTCTCGGGCTTGGAGGCGCGCTTGCCGCCCTGGGGATCCACGAAGCCCACCTGCACGGCTTCGTAGCCGTCATTGGCAGAGGTCTTGCGCTGGACGACCACACAGGGGCCAGCCTGGATGACGGTGACAGGGACGACCTGACCTTTTTCGTTGAAGATCTGGGTCATGCCCAGCTTCTTTCCGATGATTCCGTTAGTCATTCTCTGCTCCCCCCTTTACCGGTTGCCCTGACGGCTGAAGACCTTGATCTCGACATCGACGCCCGCAGGCAGATCGAGACGCATCAGGGTGTCCACCGTGCTCTGGGTGGGATTGAGGATGTCCAGGAGCCGCTTGTGCGTGCGGATCTCGAACTGGTCGCGGCTCTTCTTGTCCACGTGAGGGGACCGATTCACCGTGTACTTGCTGATGCGAGTCGGAAGGGGAATCGGTCCCGCGACCTGGGCGCCAGTGCGCTTGGCCGTGTCGACGATCTCCCGGGTCGACTGATCCAGAAGACGATGATCGAAGGCTCGCAGACGAATGCGAATGTTGTCCTTCATGTTCACTCCATTGGGACGGACTGGCCGTCCATAGACGTGGGGCGTTGACCGCCCATGTTGAGGATGTCCCATCACGGGGACAAGGCCATCCAGAATACCAAAAGCCAGTGCAAATGCAATGGCTTTTTTGGATTTTCAATGCCGTCCGGAGGGACCGTTCGGCGGGTATCAAGAGGTCTCGATCCGGGGATCTTGGGGCGGCCTCACCCCCTGACGGGGGCTGTAGTGGGTAGGAAAGCGGCCTGGGGCGAGGCCCCAGGCTTGAAACGGAACTACTTGCTGCCCTTGACCTTGGCCACGATCTCTTCGGCCACGTTGCGGGGAGCTTCGTCGTAGTGACTGAACTGCATGGTGTAGGTGCCGCGACCTTGAGTCATGGAGCGCAGGGTCGTGGAGTAGGCGAACATCTCGGCCAGGGGCACCTTGGCGGTGACCACTCGGGCGCCGGAACGCTCTTCCATGTTCTCGATGCGGCCGCGACGGCTGTTCAGGTTGCCGATGACATCGCCCATGTAGTCTTCGGGGGTCTCGACTTCCACGGCCATGATGGGCTCGAGGAGCACGGGGCTGGCCTTCTCGCAGGCGGTCTTGAAGGCCATGGAGCCGGCGATCTTGAAGGCCATTTCGTTGGAGTCGACCTCGTGGTAGCTGCCGTCGTAGAGCGTGACCTTGACGTCCACCACCGGGAAGCCCGCCAGAATGCCGGAATGAGTAGCTTCCTGGATGCCCTGATCCACAGGCTTGATGTATTCCTTGGGCACCACACCGCCGACGATGTCGTTGACGAATTCGTAGCCCTTGCCCGACTCGTTGGGCTCGAGGGTGATGCGCACGTGGCCGTACTGACCGCGTCCACCGCTCTGGCGCACGAACTTGCCTTCGGCGTCCACCTTCTTGCGGATGGTCTCGCGGTAGGCCACCTGGGGCTTGCCCACGTTGGCATCCACCTTGAATTCACGCATCATGCGGTCGACGATGATCTCGAGATGAAGCTCACCCATGCCCGCGATGATGGTCTGGGAGGTCTCCGAATCCGTGTGGACCTTGAAGGTGGGATCTTCCTGAGCCAGCTTCTGGAGGGCGATGGCCATCTTTTCCTGATCGGCCTTGGTCTTGGGCTCGATGGCCACCTGGATCACGGGATCCGGGAAGTCCATGGATTCCAGCACCACGGGATGGTTTTCGTCGCAGATCGTCTCGCCGGTGTAGACATCCTTGAAGCCCACGGCGGCACCGATGTCGCCGGTGCGCACTTCGGTGATGTCCTCGCGCTTGTTGGCGTGCATCTGCAGCAAACGCCCGATGCGATCGCGGCGTCCCTTGGCAGAGTTGAATACGGAGGAACCCGCCGCCAGAACGCCGGAGTAGACGCGGATGAAGGCCAGGCTGCCCACGAAGGGATCGGCCATGATCTTGAAGATCAGGGCGCTGAAGGGCTCGTCATCGCTGGCCTTGCGCTCGGAGGGATTGCCGTCGAGGTCGTGGCCCTGGATGGGGGGGATCTCCAGCGGGCTGGGCATGTAGCTCACCACCGCATCCAGCAGCGGCTGGACACCCTTGTTCTTGAAGGCGGAACCGCAGGTCATGGGCGTGAAGAGCAGCTCCACACAACCCTTGCGGATGCCCGCGCGGAGTTCGTCCTCGGTGAGAGGCTCACCGCCGAGGTACTTCTCCATCAGGTGCTCGTCGGTTTCGGCGACCATCTCGACCATGTGTTCGCGCCACTTGGTGGCTTCGTCCACCAGGTTGGCGGGAATCTCGCCGTAGATCACATTGAAGCCCTTGTCGCCTTCGTCGAAGGTGAGCCCCTGCATGGTCACGAGATCCACGATGCCCTTGAAGTTGTCTTCGGCGCCGATGGGAATATGGATGGGCATGGGCTTGGCGTGGAGCCGAGTCTTCATCATCTCGACCACGCGGTAGAAGTCCGCGCCAGTGCGGTCCATCTTGTTCACGAAGGCCAGCCGGGGCACCTTGTACTTGTTGGCCTGGCGCCAAACCGTCTCGGACTGGGGCTGAACGCCGCCCACGGCGCAGAACACGGCCACGGCGCCATCCAGCACGCGCAGGGAGCGCTCCACCTCGGCGGTGAAGTCCACGTGACCCGGCGTGTCGATGATGTTGATGCGGTGCTCGACGTCCTTCAGGAGGCCAGTCTGGGGCACCCACGAGGCAGTGATGGCGGCAGAGGTGATGGTGATACCACGCTCCTGCTCCTGCACCATCCAGTCGGTGGTGGCGGCGCCGTCATGCACCTCGCCGATCTTGTGGATCTTGCCGGTGTAGTAGAGGATGCGCTCCGTGGTGGTCGTCTTCCCGGCATCGATGTGGGCCATGATGCCGATGTTGCGGTAGCGCTCGAGGGGAGTCGTGCGGGCCACGGAGGCCTCCTAGCGTGTCAGAGATCAGAAGGAAACTACGGGAAGAACAAAATGCGGGGCCGATTCCAGGATCGGCCCCTCATGGGAACAGCGGGCGACTACCAGCGGAAATGGGCGAAGGCCTTGTTGGCTTCGGCCATCTTGTGGACGTCGTCCTTCTTCTTCATGGCGGCGCCGCGGAAGTTCATGGCGTCGAGGATCTCACCGGCCAGCTTGTCGCGCATGGTGCGCTCGCCCCGGGAGGCGGAATAGGTCTTGAGCCAGCGCATGGCCAGGGACTGGCGGCGATTCTGGGGAACCTCCACCGGCACCTGGTAGGTGGCGCCGCCCACACGGCGGGACTTGACTTCCACCGCGGGCTTGATGTTGTTGAGGGCCTTGTCGAAGGCATCCAGGGCCAGTTCGCCGGACTTCTTGGCCACAATCTCGAGGGCTCCGTAAAGGATCCGCTCGGCGGTGGCCTTCTTGCCGCGCTCCATGAGCACGTTGACGAACTTGGTGATGGTTACGCTGTTGTAGACGGGATCCGGAAGGATCTCGCGCTTGGCTGGGGCGCTGCGACGGGACATGGGTTGCCTCCCTTACTTCTTGACAGCGCCGGCCTTGGGCCGTTTCGCGCCGTACTTGGAACGAGACTGGTTGCGGTTGGCGACGCCGGTGGCATCGAGCGTTCCGCGGACCACGTGATAGCGCACACCCGGCAGATCCTTCACACGGCCGCCGCGGATGAGCACGATGCTGTGCTCCTGCAGGTTGTGGCCGACGCCCGGGATGTAGGTGGTGCACTCAATGCCGTTGGTGAGACGGACACGGGCCACCTTGCGAAGCGCGGAATTCGGCTTCTTGGGCGTGGTGGTGAAGACGCGCGTGCAAACGCCGCGCTTCTGGGGGCAAGCGTTGAGCGCGGGGCTCTTCGTCTTGTTCTGGAAGGTCGTCCGCCCGTGGCGGATCAGCTGATTGATGGTTGGCACTCCAACCTCCTTGCGTGGGCGCCAGGAACGTCCTGGGCCTGGGCCCGAGAGGTCGAACACCGCGAAGGAGGCGACATCGGACAGACATGAAACATCACGACCCACCAGGGTCGGGAACCTTTGATCGTAGCAAAAGGCCCTGGGAAGTCAAAGCCTAATGACAGGCGCACCCACCGCAGCAACCGCCACCCTCGGCCGCTTTGGGGGCGGTACTCGGGGTCTCGGCGACCTTGGCGCCCCCGTCCTTTCCATAACCTTGCGCGTACCATCCACTTCCGGCCAGAGAGAAAGCCGCCATGGAAACCTGACGGGCCATGCCCTCCCTGTGCCCGCACTTCGGGCAATCGTGGTGATCCGGAGCCGAAATCGGCTCGAGTCTTTCCTCGGACTCCCCGCAGGCTTCACAGCGGTATTCGTAAAGGGGCATGTCTTCCTCGTGGTCGAAAGGGCGTTTGGCCCTAACCTTGAAGTCTACCGTGGACCTTGGATGCCAGTACTCGACCGTTTTTTCCTCGACCCCAAAGCTTTCTGGGAAGCCTTCCCGAAGCGCCCGGGAAGGCTCTGCTTCACCAACGGTTGCTTCGATCTGATTCATCCGGGCCATGTCCAGTATCTCGAGGATGCGCGCGCCCTCGGCGATTTTCTGGTGGTGGGGCTCAACAGCGATGCCAGTGTGCGGCGCCTCAAGGGTCCTGGCCGCCCCCTCCAGGACGAGTGGGCCCGGGCCCGCATCCTCCTGGGCCTGCGCAGCGTGGACGCCGTGGTGCGCTTCTCGGAAGACACACCACTCGAGCTCATTCGAGTCCTCCAGCCCGATATCCTGGCCAAGGGTGGCGACTACAAGCCCGAGGCCGTCGTCGGCCGGGACCTCGTCGAGGCCCGGGGCGGAAGACTGGTGTTGGTCCCTTTCCTCCCGGGCCACAGCACTAGCCTCATCGAAGGGCGGATCCACAGCGGGCGCGGAGTGCCCGTGGATTGATCAGACGCGGTGTCCGGGCATGGCCCAGGCACCGCGTGCAGGTCAGCGCTTGATGGCGGCGTACATCACCGCCAGATTGGTGATGGCCGCCAAATTTTCCTGCCAGGACACGTCGCGACGCACCTTGGAGGGCACCAGCACCGCATCGCCGGGCTCCACCTTCCGGCCCGACACCCAGCTGTCCAGGATGCGCCCATCGGCCTTCAAGAGGCGAATGTTCCAAGTGTCCGCATTGCGCGTGGTGCCCCCGGCGAGGCGCAGCAGTTCGCGCACCTTCGCGCCCTCTTTCACCTTGAAGGCGGCAAAGGGGCTGGCGGTTTCTCCTACCACGTAAGCAGCATCGGTCTGGCGGGGGATCACGAGTTCATCTCCATCCAGCAAGGCCACGTCGGACTCAGAATCCCCCGCCACGGCCGCCGGGAGGTCCACCACCATCCGGTTCACGGCGCCTAGCGCCAGACCGTGCAGCACGGGAGTCTTGAGGAGCTGCCCCGTGACGGGCTGGCGTTTGGTCTCACCGAGACGCTCCAGGATGTCGTTGATGCCGTTCCCCGTGGGGTCCAGGGCCTGGATTCCAGCCTCTTCCTGTGCCTTGAGCTTTGCGGGATCCAGGGTGCCCAGCCGACGCAGGAAGATCGCCCCCTTAGGCATGGCCTCGGCCGTGAATCCTCCGGCTCTGGCGATGAGTTCCCGCAGCCCCATCCCAGCCCGGTCTAAGGAATAGGAACCTGGCCGCGCCACCTGGCCTGACACTTTCACCACCCGGTGAGGCCGGTAGTCGGGCTTTTCAAACAGGCTCAACTGGTCGAAGGGTTCGATCCGGGGATTGAGGGCATCATCCTTGAAATTCACGGGACTTGACTGCTCCGAGGACAGCAGGTGTGTCAAATCCAGCCTACGAATCTCGCTGAGCTTCCCCTCGCGGGTGTGAGTGAGCTCCGCCACGAAGCGATCCGCCTGCCGCAGCGGAACCCCCGCCCGGAAGAGCAAGTCCGAGGCTCGCATGCCCTCGTGGAAGTCGAAGGTACCTGGTCGACTCACGGGGCCGAGCACCCTCACGGTCTGCCTCAGCCGCAGGTCATCCAGGCGGTAGAGGTCCACCCGATCCCGGTCCTCCAGCAGGAAATTGTGAACCGGATCTTCGGCCATCGCCTTGGCCACATCAAAGGCCACGTAACTGGTGACGCCGCTCGGGGCCGTGCGCACGATCTCCCCGCGGCCCAGGTAGGTGTCGGGCAACAGTTGATTCTCGCGCTTTAGCAGATCTCCCACCCGCAAACCTTCCCGCCGGGCAAAAACACCGGGCACCCGCACCCAACCCCGCACCTGGACGGCCGACTCAGCCTGCTCCCGTAAGGGCAAAGCCGAGAGCACGTCACCACGTTCCAGCGCCACCGGGGCCGCACCCTGCAGAAGCGGAACATCTACCACCTCGAGCTTCCCCTGGGACCCCAGCCGCCTCAAGCTCAGGCGCTCTGTGAAGGCCTGGGCGACCAACCCCCCCGCAAAGCGCAGGGCGTCCGCCACGGTCTCGCCGGGAAGCATCTCGAACTGCATCCGGGGCGCCTCCCCATCCACCTGCCACCCGGTCAACCACAGGGGCTGGGTCGTTACATCTGGAACTGGGGTGTCCCTTTCGGGCACCCGCTGGTCGACGCGGCTCCGATTCCTAAGATTGCGCAACTGGTCTCTCAAACCCTGAAGTTGTTCTTCAAGGCCGACGCGTTCCTGGGGCGTGACCTCCGGCGCCGGATTGGGTGAGCTCGCCCCTCGCCCTTCAGGCGCCTCCAAACGAGCCTCGAGCCCACGAATCTGGCGGAGCGGCTTGCGCTGTTCTTCTGGCAGACCATGATCAACCTCCGTCTCCTTCGCGTGCCTCTGCCGGAGACGAGCTTCGGCCTCTGCGGTAACGCGCGTGAAGGCGCCTTCCAGAATTACTTGATGGAAGGCCAGGGGAACAAAGATCGTGTCTCCGCTTTGCAGGCTGAAGTTCAGATTGCCCAGGCCTTCGGCCCGCAAGGGATACAGATCCACCGCGTGGACCGCTTTGCCCCCCCGCATCACGCGGATCTGGCGAAAGCTTCCGACGGGTGTCGGCCCCCCGGCAAGACTCAGCACGTTCACCAGGCTGCTGAGGCTGGGCACCAGGTAGCTGCCGGGTCGATAGACCTCGCCCAGCACGAAGATCCGCACTTCTCGGAGCTTGGTCACGGACACATCCACAGTGGTCCGTGAAAAATTCTGGGCGACCTTGGCCTGAAGCGCCGCCCGCGCCTTGGCAAGGCTCAGCCCCGATACCCGCACCGCGCCGATCTTGGGCAGAACCACCTCGCCTCGCCCGTCTACCTGCGCCGGAATCTCGAAGGTGGCACTGCCGAAGACGTTGACCTGGAGTTGGTCTCCCACCCCCAGCAGGTAATCCTCGGCAATCCCCCCCTCGGTACCCTGGGGCGACGTCGCCCTGCTATCGAAGAGGTCGGCGGCAAAGCGCCTCGGGCCCGATTCCCTGGCCTTCAGGGCACGCAGTTCCTCCTCTGCCTGGTGACGTTCCTGTTGACTCTTGCCCCACTCTGGATTCTCTTGGCGGAGGCTCTGGCCTTTCGGCAGGGCATCGCCCCCTGGCAATGGGGCAGGAGTCTGAGTCTGGAGGGCCTGTTTGATGGCCTGGAGATCGACCGGGGGCGGAATCTCCTGCCCGCTCAGGCCCGCCACCACCGAGCAACCGATGATTACAGAGACAAGCATGGAAAAGCGAGGTGAAGTGGACATGCGTTCCCCAACAATTGGATCCAAAGATGCCTACATCATGCCGGGATCAGACCCGAGGGGAAATCCCGCAGGACCTAGACCCTGGACCAGACCCGCCGGACCTGACGGTATCTCCGCCTCGCCAGGGTCGCCCCCCCATTGCGAATAGCCTGCATCGAGAATCCTGCAACCTGTGCAGCCAGGGTCACCAAACCAATTATGGGAATAACCATCCAGAATCCTTCAAGCAAGGCCCCCGAACAGCAAAGCGCCACCTGGCACCAGAGAATGGGAACCCGCAATCGGGAGTATCGGCCCAGAAACCGCTTCCAGTGGTGATGCATGTGGTTTCGGTCCCCGTGCCCCAGGGGCTGCCCCGTCGAAAGCCGAATCACTACGACCATGAGCACATCCGCCAAGGGGTAGGCGAATAACCAGAGAATTGCGTTAGGGCGAGTGTTTCCGAAGGTTCGGACAGCCAGCAGGGCCAGCAGGAGGCCCAACAGCAATGAGCCCCCGTCCCCCAGGAAACACTTGGCTTTGGGCCAATTGAGCGTGAGCACGCCCAGCAGAGCCCCAAGCAATAGCGGCTGCGGAGACCCTCCGATGGCGATGGTGGCGAGGACGAGAATCGAGCAGCCCAGCGCGAGCCCATCGGCACCATCTATCAGGTTGTAGGCCTGGGGCATCACCCAGTACAGCAGGGTCAGAAGTGCGCCAAGGACAAGGGGTTCCCTGGGAACGGAGATCTGGAGCAGTGTCAGTGCAGCTGGATCGGAGGCCAGCCCAGGAGCCTGCACCCAGGCCAGGCCAACCGCAAATACCAGTCCCGCGAGCGCCTTCCATCTTGCCCTCAACGAAAATCGGTCATCCAGGGTCCCCAGCACAAAAATCAAGGAGAGACCCACCCAGCCTGGCCACTCGAGGCATTCCGGCAACCACCCCTGCGCGGCCCCCAGCGCGAGAACCCCAGCCAGGGCAAAACCGCCCACCCTCGGGATCACCCCAGAGTGGCGTTTTCGCCCGCCAGGCACGTCCAGGAACCCCAGCGGCCCGAGCCAACGGATGGCACAATGCCCCAGGAGCCAGGCCGCGGCGAGGCCGGTCGCAAGCAGGAAAATGAGCCGATGCGTGTTAATGGAATCTCCCAAGACCAGGACTACTCATACCCTTCGATTCATTCAGCATACTCTGGCTCTCTGCACTAAATTACTGATAATGAAACAAATAGTTTTAATCATCAATCAATGGAAAATGATTAATTCAAAATAAAACCCAAAACACATCATCAACCGAGGCGAAACAAAAATGATCAAACAATGGGCCCGGGCCTGTCGGACACCAGAATCGCCAGATTGGTTCTTGATTGGATTCGGACTGTTGCTCACGATGCTGGCCTTTCGGGTCGCAGCACACTGGAGATCCAAGTTTCGAGTCGGTCAGGTGGCCTGGCATTCAGGGGTGTCCCCCAAAAGTGTTCTTTCGGCCATCAGGGGGACATCTTTAGCATCCGGGGAACTGGGCTATCGCCTGCGCCTGCTGGAATCGACCCTCCAATGGAGCCTGGGTGAGTACCCAGCGGCCAGGACCCTTGCCCGAAAGGGCCATTTGTGCCGCCTCTCACCATTCAGCCGGTGGACGGTACAAGCATTCCTGGCCTGGGCCGAGGCCCGCGAATCCCAACGGGCGCTCAAGTGGGGCAGGCTTCTCCTGCACTGGGTGCCGGACATGCCCCACCTGCGGCATTGCATTGCCCGTATTGCCCTCAAGCTGGAGGGGGAAACTTCTTGGATCTGGAATCTCTGGGTGGGCACGGTCCCCCTCGCCCAGGATGATCCCCTGCTGCTGCAAGACTTGATGTTACTAGCCCTAGAGCGGATCGAGGCCTCACGACAACACCCAGTGCGTCTGGGGCCTCAGGAGTGGAGCCCGCAGGTTCCCTTTGTCTTTGAAGAAGCACTGAGACTGCTCCTCCATCGCCACGGGGATCCCCAGTGCCCCTGGGACCGCACAGCCCCGGCCCACCATCTCCTGCAGGCAGGCCGCCCTCTAGAAGCCATCCTGGTGGCGCGCTCGGCACCCAGGACACGTCGCTCCCGCCTGCTTTGCGAAATCGAAGTCATGGCCCTGCATCGGCTCGGGGATTTCCAGGGTGGCTGGGCGGCCCTGGAGGCCTCCCTGGGGGACCATCCCCAGTCCTTCCGGCTCTGGATGGAGCGTTACCATGGGGCCTTGAGCCTCGGGAACACGGCCCTGGCCCGGGAATCCCTGGATCTGGCCGAAAAATGTCTGCCCCCAGACTCCACCGACCCTGCGGCCCTCGAATGGCGCCTGCATCGGGCCGCCTTCGCCCATCGTGTGGACCAGGATGACGACCTTGCATGGAAGCTGCTGGTGACTCTGCCTGCGGCCCTCCAGGAGAAGAATTCCCACCTGCTAACCCAGGTCCTGATTGCCCTGGAGCACTTCGAAGAAGCCCAGGAACGGCTCCGGATCGCTGCCCTTCGCCACCCTGCGGATCTGGAGCTACAAATGCTCCAGGTCCAATGCATGGCGGGGTTGGGGGCCTGGAAGGCCTTGATCCATTTCCTCGAAGCACTGCCTCCGGAGGCCCGGGAGCGCGCCGCCTTCTGGCATTTCAGGGGGCTGGCCTGGGCTCATCTGGACGACCCCATCAAGGCTCAGGCGAATCTCGAAGCCGCTGCCCGCCTCGCCCCCCGGGAGCTCCGAGTGGTTCTCGACGCCGGTCACGCCGCAGCCGAAATGGGCGATCACGAGCGGGCCGAGGAGCACTGGCGCCAAGCCCTCCACCTGGCCCCGGAATCCCAGGAAGCGCTCTACCAGATGGCCTGCACGCGCCATTCCCAGCGCGACCCCGAGGGTGCCCGGCGGTTTCTGCGGGAGTGCCTGCTCCGCAACCCCGAAGATGAAAGCGCCCAGGCCTTCCTGGCGGAGTTGGAAAACAACTGATTTACTTCTTCTTCACATTGCCTTCGGCATCCTTCTGTTGCTGCCTGATGGCCGCGAGCTTACCGTCGTAGCGCTCCCGTTCGGCAGGCACGGCCCAGCGTTGGGCCTCCTCGAGATCCTTCACCGCCGCCTCGGGTTGGCCCAGTAGGATGTTCAGGCGCGCCTGGGTCAGGAAGAACTCCGATTCCCGGGGAAGGAGCTTGAGTGCCATCTTGATCCGGCGCTGAGCCTCCGGGTAATCGCCCTTCTCCATGGCCTCTTCGGCCAGAAAACCGTGGAAGAAGGGATCCTTCTTCCGGACATCCTCTCCCAGCGCGCGGAACCGGGTGGCCTCCTCGAGGCGCCCCTGCTCCCGCAGGAGTGATTCCATGTTGCCAATGGCAGAGCTGTCGCGCCCATCGCAGAGCAGCGCCCGCCGGAAGGCCATCTCGGCTTCTTCCTTCTCGCCTTTGGATTTCAGGACCACCCCCAGGATGTTCCACCCAACGCTCATCGTGGCATCCGTCTTGACCGCGGTGTTCGCCTGCGCCATGGCCGCCTCCGAGTTGCCCTCCTCCAGGAGTTCCACCGCCCGGTTGGCGAAGAATAGGGCCCGCACCCGCTCCACAGACAGGGGCAGCACACGGTAGACGCCCATCCGCCGGCGCAGTTGGGGCAGGAAATCCGCCACCACGTCCTCGACCGGAGGCAGGGGCACGAGGGCCACCAGGTGCCGCTCGTAGCGCACCACGGAGCCCACCCGGCGCCACCGGTTAGTGTTAAGGGCCTCGGCATATTGGGCGCGAATGCCGATGGAATCGCAGGCGGCGATGTAGAAGGCGGTCAGCGAGAGGCAATTGGCCTTCCGGTCCCGCCACACTTCCTCCACCGTGCGAGTGTAGCCGTTGTCGTAGGCCATCCCCATCCCCCCCTCCGCCTCGGGCCTGAAGATGGCGGCCAGAATGGCCTGCAGCTTCCCCTTGTTCGTTGTCTGAAGCCCTGTGGCCCTCCGGGCAAACTGCTGGATGTCCGGGTTGGAGGCCAGGGGATCCGAAGTGCCCCCCGGGGCGGGAATCACGATGATCAGGGCAGACACGGCACGCAGCAGCAGCACAAGCACCTCACAGAGCCAAGATAGGGTCATCATTGGGCTTTACCACTGCCGCCTGGGACAAAAGGTGCCAGGCCTGGGGCAGACCGGAAAGTGGACTTGCCCCAAGATGGAGCTTCGGGAGCCGCCATGACCACTGCAATCGTTTGCGCCTTTTCCCCCGTGGGCCGGGAGGCCCTGGCCGGGGTGCTAGACGCGGGCATCGAAGTCCTGGCCCTGTACACCTACCCCCAGGCCCCAGACGAGGACTGGTTCGAGGCTCCGGCGATGCTGGCCCAGGCCCACGGCATTCCCATCCACCTGGAACCCGACTTCAATGCCGATCCTGTCTTTCGGGCCATCGAGCGCGCGGCTCCAGATCTGCTCCTCAGCTTCTACTTCCGGGAGATGATCCAGGCCCGTTTCCTGGCCCTTCCCCATCTCGGCGCCTACAACCTGCACGGTTCCCTGCTGCCCCGCTACCGGGGTCGCGCCCCCATCAACTGGGTGCTGGTGAAGGGTGAGCCTGAAACCGGTATCACCCTCCATGCCATGACCCCCAAGCCCGATGATGGCGACATCGTGGCCCAGGCTCGCATCCCCATCGATTGGGATGACACGGCCCTCTCCCTCACCCTGAAGGCCGCCACCGCCAGCCGCGCCCTGGTGCGGGAGAGTCTGCCCAGCATCGTAGACGGCACCGCCACCCGTATCGTCCAGAAAGACCTGGGGCCCTCCACCTATTTTGGGGGCCGCAAGCCCCAGGATAGTCGCCTGGAAGCATCGATGACCGTGCAGGAGGCCTTCAACCAGATCCGCGCGGTGGCCGACCCCTGGCCCAATGCATTCCTGGAAACCGCCCAGGGGCGGCTCAAGGTGCCCTGGGCCCTGCCCTGCGCTGCGCCCTGCCCTCCGGGACGTTTCCGTGCCACGCCCGAAGGTGTCCTCCTGGGCTTCAAAGATGGCAGCCTGCGCATCGTGGCCCTGCGGAAAGGGGCCGACCGCAGCGAGCGGCCCACCGAGCAGGAGGCCTGGCTGCGGGAACTGGACATCCCGGAAGCGCGAATCTAAGCTGGCTCCATCACCTCCGAGAGGATAGCCATGATGCGTTCCGCAGCCCTGCTGCTGGTGCCCTGCCTCGTTTTGGTCGCGGGCGGGAACCAGTCCAAGAGATCCTCCCACCGCGGTGGGCTCGTCAACTCCGCGAAGGATGCCAAGGTGATCGCCGAGCAGGAGACCGGTGGCGTTGCCGTGAGCGCCCAGCGGATCCGCCTCAACGGCGCCTCCGGCGGCTGGGAAGTGGATGTCCGTATGCCCCGAGGCGAGAAGGGTTGGCGCTGCATCATCGATGCCGACACCCGCATGGTGCACCGCAAGGACCGCATCCCCAATCCCGGGTCCGCCAAGCACACCCGGTAGGATCCCTGCCCTTGGGCGGCACTCTGCCGCCGTCCGGCGACGAGGACTGCTTTTTCACAGGGTCATGCCTGCCGCCTTGACGGGACGCTTACACTTGTCCTGCGACTCGGGTCGCATCGGAGGCTGAAATGGGTTTGATGGACTGGGGCAAGGCCCAATTCCTCGACATCCTCGAGTGGCTGGATGATTCGAACGACACCATGGCCTGGCGGTTCCCCATGCGGGGCCAGGAGATCCAGACCGGCGGCAAGCTGGTGGTACGCGAAAGCCAGGAGGCCGTCTTCGTCAATGAGGGTCAGTTTGCCGACTGCTTCAAACCCGGCACCCACACCCTAAACACCCAGAACCTGCCCATCCTGGCCACCCTCAAGGGTTGGAAGTTCGGCTTCGAGAGCCCCTTCAAGAGCGATGTCTACTTCCTGAACACCAAGCTCTTCAACGATCTGGGCTGGGGCACCCCCAACCCGATCATGATGCGCGATGCCGACTTCGGCATGCTGCGCATCCGGGCCTTCGGCATCTACTCCATCCGTATCGTGGATTCCAAGAGCTTCCTGAAGAACGTGGTGGGCACCAACGGCCTCTTCACCGTGGCCGATATCCAGGAGCAACTCCGCAAGAGCCTCATCAGCAAGTTCACCGACGCCCTGGGCGAAGCCAAGATCCCCGCCCTGGATCTCGCGGCCAAGTACGACGAGATCAGCGACCTGCTGCGCCAGAAGATGGACCCCGAGTTCCAGACGATGGGGCTGGCCTGCGAGAAGCTCTTCATCGAGAACATCAGCCTGCCCGAAGAAGTGGAAGCCATGATGGACAAGCGCACCAGCGTGGGCATGATGGCCCCCGTCATGGGCGCCTACACGCAGATGCAGGTGGCGGATTCCATTCCCCTTGCCGCCTCGAACCCCGGCGGCGTGGCCGGCATGGGCATGGGCGTGGGTCTGGGTTTCGGCATGGGCAACATGATGGGCAACCAGATGGGCCAGGCCGCCACCCAGATGAACCAGGGCTTCAACCAGATGGGCCAGCCCGCAGCCCCCGCGGCCCCGGCGGCCCCTGCAAAAACCCTCAAGGAAGAACTCACGGACCTCAAGGATCTCTTCGACTCCCAGCTCATCAACCAGGCCGAATTCGACGCCCAGCGGGGCGCCATCATGAAGAAGCACGGCATGGGCGCCTAGCCCTCATTCCACCTATGAAAAGGCCCGGACGATGTCCGGGCCTTTTCGATCAGAGACGCGAAGAGCCTCAGCCCCAGACCCTCTTGCCGCCCACCCAGGTGCCCAGCACCTTGCCGGGGAGTTCCCAGCCCTTGAAGGGGGTGTTGAAGGAGCGGCTCTGGATGAAGGCGCGGTCCACGCTGATCTTGGCCTCGTGATCCACCAGGATGAAATCCGCGGGGTTGCCCACCGCCAGACTGCCCAGGCCCTTCTTGTGCAGATTGAAGGCCTTGGCGGGGCCGCTGCTCAGCAACTCGAAGGCACGAGCCAGGCTGATCACCTTGCGGTTCACCAGCAGCTCCAGGGTCAGAGGCAGCGCCGTCTCCAGGCCGATCACGCCGAAGGCCGCGATGGGCAGTTCGCACTCCTTGTCATCCCAGGCATGGGGCGCATGATCCGTGGCGATGGCGTCCACCGTGCCATCTGCCAGCCCTTCCAGGATGGCCTCGATATCGGCCTGGGTGCGCAGGGGGGGATTCATCTTGTAGTTGGCGTCGAACTTGGTCAGTTCCTTGTCCGTAAGCGCGAAATGATGGGGCGTCACCTCGCAGGTGACCCGCAGCCCGCGCCGCTTGGCCTCGCGCACCATGGCGATGCTGCTCTTGGTAGAGAGATGGGCCAGATGGAGATGGCCCCCGGTGTACTCCGCCAGCACCAGATCCCGGGCCACCATGACCTCCTCGGCGGCGCTGGGAATGCCCAGGCAACCCAGGCAGGCGCTCACGGGGCCCTCGTTCATGTAGCCCTTGCCCGAGAGGTTGGTGTCCTCCTCGTGGGCCACCACCGGCGCATCGATCCAGGCGGTGTACTTCAGCGCCCGGCGCATGATGGCGGCATTCATCACAGACTTGCCATCATCGCTGAAGGCCACGCAGCCCGCCGCCTGCAGGGTGCCGTAATCCGCCAGTTCCTCGCCCTCCATGCCCCGGGTGAGCGCGCCGATTGGGAAGTAGCGGCAGAGGTCGGCCTTGGCGGCGCGGGTGAGCATCATCTCCGTGATGGCCACCGAGTCGTTGATGGGCTTGGTGTTGGCCATGGCACAGACCGAGGTGAAGCCCCCGGCCACCGCGGCCCGGCTGCCGGTTTCGATGTTCTCCTTGGCGGTCTGACCGGGTTCGCGGAAGTGCACGTGCAGATCAACGAGGCCCGGCACCAGCAGCTTGCCGCCCGCATCCACCACCTCGGCGCCCTGGGCGCGGGGATCCGCTTCGGCCCCACTCCCGATCACGGCCACCTTGCCTTCCACCACCAGCAGGGAGCCTGGGCCATCCAGCTTCTGGGCGGGATCCAGGATTCGGGCATTCTTCACGAGCAGGGACATGGGCACCTCAGTGGAAGGCTCCATGGTACCCCGCCCAGCCGCCTCAGGCGATCCCGAGCAGGCGGTGCAGCATGCCCCTGAGTTCTCCGTCATAGTCGATGGGCTTGCGCTGCAGATGGGAGATCCGATGCGCCTTGGCCATGATGGTGGTGCGCACATCGACTTCTTCGAAGGTCATCACCACCGGGGTTTCCAGGCCATAGCCCTGGGCCCGCAGCCGATCGAGAAACACCTGGCCGGGGTGGGCGCCCACCTGATGGTCCAGGATCACTAGGTCGATGGGAGTTACCCGGAACCAACCCAGGGCTTCGGCAAAATTGCGGGCCTCCATGGCCGGGCGGAACCCATCGGCCTGCAGGGTGCCCGCCAGGATTGCCCGATCCAGGTCATCGTGCATGATGATCAGGATGCGCTTGCCGCTGCGCTTGATCCGGATCATGCGCTCTTCTCGGCTGGGCTCCACCAGGCCTTCTGCTTCGGGGAAAGACGCCAGAGCCCCCGGGTCCAGACCACCTTCCTCCATTGTCGCGTCCCAGGCCCCTGCCTCCTCGGGATTGGCGGCGGGATCCACCAGATCATCCTCGCTGCGGCGGTGACGCACCGGAAAATTCCGGGCGAAGGTAGGCAACCTGCGGGCCAACACCGCCGCCAGCAGATTCTGTTCCAGGCTGCCCAATCCTTCCAGGTGAATGCCCACCGTAGTACCGATGGCGGATCGCCCCGAGTGGGTGGTGATGCCGCTGCACTCGATGGTCGGCAGATTGGGCAGATCCTGGATGCGCACCAGGGCCAATCGGGTACCCGCCGTGAACACGGCCGGAGAAATGGGAATCTGCCCCTCGCCCCGCACGGCGATCACCCGGTCCACCCGCAGGCATAGCCCGGACAGACTCAGGTTCACCAGGCGCCCCGTCGCCCCGCACCCCTGCATGAAGTCCTCCAGCACCGTGACTCGCGCCTTCTCCCGGGGGCCGAAGCGGGCCCGTACCCGTTCCCTTCGTTCCCCAAACCGGATGGCCTCCGGCAGCGAAAAGGAGGCTTTCAGATAGCCTTCCCGAGCCTGGAAATGCACGCTGGCCAGGAGCCTCACCCCCTCGAGGGGGAAGGCCAGTTCCAGCACCCGCTTGCCCGACAGCTCTCCCGGCAGCGCCCGCTGGAGCACCGCAGAAAAGCTCCAGGAGTCTTCCCGCACTCCTTCGACCTTCAGACCGATGGGAATCCAGGAATCCAGGTCCACCCAGAGCATCACTGCCGTGCCAAGCCGGGAAAGCTCCTCGAAATAGGCCAGGATCATCTCTCGGTCCCGCAGTTCCGGCTCACGTCCATCGATGCGTTCGGGCTTTTTCGGCTTTGGAAGAGACACGATGATCTCCGGGATTTTCCCTTTCATCGGTCCCCGGGGGGTCGAGCCTTAGGGGTGATGGTGCTCTTCCGCCTCATGGGTGTGGAGAAAACGATGGTGGTGGCCCGCGGCCATGGCGGGGGTCTCGAAGTGGACCGTGAGGTGCCGCACCTCGAATTCATGGCGCAGTACGGCCTCGATGGCCGCCAAGTAGCCGGAGGTTTCGTCCAGGCGCTCTGCCTCCACGGTCACGTGGGCCGAGGCCACCACCAGATGGCTACACACCCGCCAGGAACGAAGGTCCGCCACGGCCACCACCCCCGGCAGTTCCAGCAGCCGCGCCCGCGCCAGGGCATGGTCGAAGGCCGCCCGGTGCATGAGAATCCCCACCGCATCCCGCACCAGCCCGTAGGCGCCCCGCAGGATCACGACCACGATGACCAGGGCAATCACCGGATCCACCCACCACCAGCCGGTCAGGCGGATCACCACCATGGAGAGCACCAGCGCCACGCTCGTCAGCGCATCCGCGAAGGCGTGGGTATAGGCGGCCTTGAGATTCGCATCCCGATGCAGGGTGTCCTTGTGCTTGGGGCGCAGCACCAGCGTGGCCGCGAGATTGAGCAGCAGGCCGGCCAGGGAGAAGATCAGCACCCAGCCCGTGCTGATGGGCTGGGGATTGCGCAGGCGATGGAAGGCCTCCACGGAGACGGCCCCGGCCAGGACCAGCAGCATCCCCGCCCCAAAGAGCGTGTTGAAGACCTCCAGCCGATGCCAGCCGTAGGCGTAGCGATCGCAGGGCTCCCGGCGGTTGGCCACCACCAGGCTCGTGAGGCCCACCAGGTTCACGACCACGTCATTCAGGTTCTCGAGGCTGTCGGACACCAACCCCAGGGATCCCGTCCAGAAGCCGCCCACCCCCTGCAGCAGGGCGCTCACCCCGAAGATCGCGGCGCTCCAGGCCAGCCGCCACGTGGTCTTGGGTTCGAGGGGCACGTCGCCGCGAGCCGAAGCCCCAGCGCCGTGATCATGGTCATGCTCAGCCAAGGCGACCTCCCGCCCCGGAGTTTACCCCCCTGGCCGAGTCCGCGCTCCTTTGAGGCAAGTCCTGAAAATGATTCGCCACGGAGAACGCCGAGGGCACCGAGAAAAGAACACGGAGGAAAAGCACTGCTCTGCTTTCTCTGTGTCCTCTCTTTTTCCCTCAGCGGACTCCGTGGTGGATCTTTTCGCTCGGCTCTACCAGGCCCCAACGAGCCTCAGTCGACCTCGGCGACCTCCAGCAGCTCGTCGTCCTCCTCGGCGAAATCTCCCTCTTCGATGAGGATGCGCTTGATGCGGCACGCCTCCGGGGCGTTCACATAGAAGGGCGTGCGGGACGAGTCCGCACCCTCCATCAGCACGAGCGCCTCGTCCTCCTCCACTTCCTGACCCTGCTGGACGAATACATCCACCACGGTGCCCGGCCATTCAGCCCGGATGATCATGCATCCTCCCCGGAATCTAGGGGGGAAGGTAAGGTGGCTGCCGCAAACGCGCAAGCCACCATTTCAGAAATCTTGCCCTTCCCGGCGTTCGGCTTGCCCAGCCCCAGTGAAAAGGCCCTTTGAAATCGCGAATGGCGCGGCCTGATCACCTATGAACGTCAGCGCGGGTTTCGAGAGATTTTTAACCACCGATGAACACCGATGCACGCCGATATTTCGAATTCCATCTTCTTCCCGCACTGCCTAGGTGCCAGGGCCCACACGCGCAGCGGGGCGCGCGACTACGCCGTGCACTTTCTGGGGGCGGCGCAAGAACGCGCACAAGCGCGGTCCCGGTGCCGCCCCCAGAAACGCGGCCCAGGCACCGGAGCCGGATTCCCCTTTATCGGTGTTCATCGGTGGTTGATCCTGTGCTTTTTTTGGAAAAGGACCCCAACGAAGGCGCACCAGCCCCCCCAGACTCCCTTGGGGCCCGTGGTAATATCGCTTCGTATGTCCATCGCCCTGGCGACGACCTCTGCAGGAAGCCCACCTCCCCATCAATCTCGATCTGGCGGAGGGTTTCATGGAGCGATCGACGTTGGGGACCCCAGTCGGGGCCGGTGCCCCAGGAGACTCCATGAACCAGTTGACCTTCAACCCCACCACCGTCAGCGTTGACCTCGGCGGGACCCCCATCAGCCTCGAGACCGGCCGCATCGCCAAGCAGGCCGCCGGTTCCGTCATCGTCCGCCAGGGCGACACCATGGTCCTCGTGGCCGTGTGCACCGCCGACCCCCGCGAGGGCATCGACTTCTTCCCCCTCACCGTGGACTACCGCGAGCCCGTGTTTGCCGCGGGCAAGATCCCCGGCGGCTGGTTCAAACGCGAGGGCAAGCAGACTACCAAGGAAACCCTGACCTCCCGCCTGATCGATCGCCCCCTGCGCCCCCTCTTCGAGGAAGGCTACAACGGCGACACCATGATCACCTGCCAGGTCATCAGCTATGACGGCCAGCACGCCCCCGAAGTGCTCGCCATGGTGGGCGCCTCCGCGGCCCTCATCATCAGCGAGATCCCCTTCCACGCCCCCGTGGGCGGCGTGCGCGTGGGCCGCGTCAACGGCCAGCTCGTAGTGAACCCCACCGCCGACCAGCGCCTGGACAGCGACCTCGACCTGCTCGTGGCTGGCACCGAGGAAGCCCTGGTGATGGTGGAGTGCGGCGCCCAGGAAGTGCAGGAAGCCGACATGGTCAAGGCCCTGGAATTCGGCCACCAGCAGATCAAGATCCTCGTCAAGCTCCAGCAGCAGCTCCAGACCAAGGTCGGCAAGGCCAAGATGGTGCCCGCCAAGCCCGAGCAGCACCCCGAGCTGTACCAGAAGGTGGCCGCCGCCTACGGCGAAAAGCTCTTCGGCGCCCTCACCATGAAGAACAAGATCGAGAGCTACAAGGCCATCGACATTCTGAAGAAGGCCGCCGCCACCGAGCTGGGCGGCGAGGATGGCTCCCTCAAGGGCGCCGTCAAGGGCTGCTTCGATCTCCTGAAGGAAAACCTCTTCCGCAACGCCATCCTGAAGCAGGGCGTGCGCCTGGACGGCCGCAAGTTCGACCAGATCCGCCCCCTCAACATCGAAGTGGGCGTGCTGCCCTCCTCCCACGGCTCCTGCCTGTTCACCCGCGGCGAGACCCAGGCCCTGGTCACCACCACCCTGGGCACCCTGGGCAACGTGCAGATCATCGACGGCCTGGAAGAGGAGTACAAGAAGAAGTTCTACCTCCACTACAACTTCCCCGGCTACAGCGTGGGCGAGTGCAAGCCCAACCGCGGCCCCGGTCGCCGCGAGATCGGCCACGGCATGCTGGCCGAGCGCAGCCTCTTCGCCGTGCTGCCCAAGGCCGAAGACAACCCCTACACCGTGCGCGTGGTCTCTGACATCACCGAGAGCAACGGCTCCAGCTCCATGGCCACCATCTGCGGCGGCACCCTGGCCCTGATGGATGCGGGCATCAAGCTCAAGGCCCCCGTGGCCGGCGTGGCCATGGGCCTCGTAAGCGACGGCGAAAAGTTCGTGGTGCTCACCGACATCGCCGGTCAGGAAGACCACTACGGCGACATGGATTTCAAGGTCGCAGGCACCCCCAACGGCATCACCGCCCTGCAGATGGACATCAAGATCGGCGGCATCACCACCGAGATCCTCACCAAGGCCCTCGACCAGGCCAAGAAGGGCCGCCTCGAGCTGCTGGCCTCCATGGGTGAAGTGCTCCAGGCTCCCCGGGCCGAGTTCGCCAAGAACGCCCCCCAGATGCACAGCATCCAGCTCCCCAAGGAAAAGATCCGCGACGTCATCGGCAAGGGCGGCGCCACCATCCGCAACATCATCGAGGTGAGCGGCTGCGAAGTGAACATCGACGACAACGGCCTGTGCCAGGTGGCCGGCCCCACCCAGGACAAACTGCAGGTCGCCCTCAAGATGATCGCCGACCTCATCCAGAGCGCCGAAGTGGGCCAGACCTACCTGGGCCGCGTGGCCAAGGTCACCGAATTCGGCGCCTTCGTCACCATCCTGCCCGGCCTGGACGGCCTGCTCCATGTGAGCGAAATGGCCCCCTACCGCGTGGCCAACCCCGCCGATGAAGTGAGCGAAGGCCAGGAGATCATGGTCAAGGTCCTCGCCATCGACGAGCGCGGCAAGATCAAGCTCAGCCGCAAGGCCCTGCTGCCCAAGCCCGAAGGCGAAGAAGGCCAGGAAGCCCCCCAGGGCGACGCCCCCGCTGGCGAGGATCGCCCCCGCCGCCCCCGCGGCCCCCGTGGCCCCCGCCGCAGCGAATAGCTGCACTCCGAACCACTGATTACCCACCAAAAAGGAAGAAGGGCCAAAAGCCTTTCTTCCTTTTTCTTTGGCTCCTCACGGAATTCGGGGAGGGCTCGAGGGTGCTTGGGATCGACAAACGCCCCCGGCTCGGCCCTTGAGCCGAAAAGCCCCACGCGGAGGCGCAGAGAAAAACAGAGGCTCGCGGAGGAAAGACAAAACCCAGGCATCCCTGCTTTTCCTCTGCGATCCACCTCAGTTCTCCGCGCCTCGGCGTTGAGCCTTTTCGGCCCGGCCTGCGCAGCGATGGACCCGTGCTGGGAGTCTAGAACCTTTGTTCTAGCCAGGATGAAAAGGATGAACAGGATGCCTATCTTTATCCTTTTCATCCTTTCCATCCTGGCTTAAAAATGGCTTTGACTGATTTTTTAACCACCGATCAACGCCGATGAACACCGATGTTTCTAGCGACATTCTCCCCAAACCACTGAGGTGCCCGGGCACCGGAGCCGGATTGCCTTTATCGATGTTCATCGGTGTGCATCGGTGGTTGACCCAGGCTTTTCTTGGCAAGCGTGAGCCTTTTGAGACACGTGAACCCCTCCGCACTCACGCCGGTTCGGCCATCTTCAGCAGGTCCCAGTCCCGCTTCACGCGCCAGGCGGTGGCGAAGGAACCGTAGGCGCGCCGGGCAAGCTCAGCGGCAGACAAGCCGGGCTCGCGGTCCAGTTCGGCCCACATATCGGCCCGGTAGGAAGGCCCCAGCAGGATGCGGCGACGGTACCCGCCGTGGATGCGGGCCAATTCTGTGGGTGTAAGAACGTCGCCCTTGCGGTCCCGAAGAATCCCACCGGGCACCCGGAGCGGCCCCCCGGCAAAACGCGGGTCTTCTCCCCCACGTCGCAGGTGGAAGTCCGTGCCTGCGGCCATCAGGTCCAACCGGGGCCCCTCGTAGGTTTTTGACAGACGAGCGAACCGCCGATCCTTGCCCTGCCAGAGGGCGACAGCACTCCAGAAGGCCCGCACCCGCACGCTGGACTGCTCGCGCACCAGAGCGGTCAGGCGATCCGCGTTGACCCAGGCGGCGTGCACCTCAAGCCAGGTCATGAGGATGGCCAACACCCGAAGATCGTCTCGCTCCAGCCCTTCCACCGAGGCCGCCAGCAGCGTGTCCTCAAGATTGGGATTCGGCATGGGCTCGGCGGCCAAGGCCATCCCGATCCCCGCCAGGGCGGCGGTCAGGGCCGGACCCTCCAGGGCCACGGGAGGATGGGTGAGTCGGCTAAAGCCCATGCTCAAGCCTCCGAGCCAGATCCTTGAGCGTTGCCTCCACGTGGGCAGGCCAGTCGGGGTTGAGATCCTGGGCCGCGATCCAGGCTTCGGCCTGGCGCAATTCCTCGGCACTGGGCGCCAAGGCCAGACAGTCACCCAGGTCCAGGCCCCGGTCACACAGCGCCCAGAGCTTTGCCAGGAGCAGTTCGGGGCGCCCCAGGGACCAAAGCCGGATCGCTTTCCCCTGATAAATCACCTGGAGGCGGTTTCTCCACCCCTCCGGCAGAAGCGGCCCCAGGGAGGCAGGGCCATTGTTCAACCAATCGTCCCGCAGGATCATGCCCTGTTTTCGCACTTCGGCCGCAAAAGCCTGCGAGGCCCCCTTTAGGAGCAAGGAGAGTTCAGGCTCGACGAGATCACAGTCACGGGTCTCCCGGCCGATGATGCCCAGCAAGGCAAGGGCCGCCCCGCCCGTGGCGATGGCCTCCAGCATGAGGCCCTGCTCCGCCAGGAAGGCATCGAAGCGGGGAATGATTTCGGAGGGTTTCATGGGGGCGATTCTCGGTCACCGGACGGTATCAATATAACCGATACTGTCCGATTCACCAGGAGCTAGACGGTTTGACTCTTCGCGGAATTCCGGGCGGGCCCTTGATTTGAAAGGGCTTGAGGGTGCTTGGGATCGACAGGCACCCCTGGCTCGGATCCTGAGGCGAAAAGCCCCACGCGGAGGCGCTGGGAAAACAGAGGCTCGCGGAGGAAAGATGGAACACAGGCTCTGCCAAACCCGCAGGCCCATCCCCGCTTTTCCCTCGGCGAGCCTCCGCAGTTCTCCGCGCCTCGGCGTTAAGCCTTTTCAGCCCGGCATGCGCAGCGACGGGCCCATGCTGGGATCTAGAACCTTTGTTTTAGCCAGGATGGAAAGGATGCACAGGATGCCGTCTTTATCCTCTTTATCCTTTCCATCCTGGCTTAAAAATGGCTTTTACTGATCTTTTAACCACCAATTAACACCGATGAACACCGATGTTTCTAGGAGCATTCTCCCCACACCACCGAGGTGCCCGGGCCCGCCAGCGCGGTCCCGGCGCCGCCCCCAAAAACGTGGCCCGGGCACCGAAGCCGGATGGCCTTTATCGGTGTGCATCGGTGGTTGACCCAGGCTTTTCTTGGAAAGCACTCGCCCTCTGACCCAGGCCGGGTTTTGGACCAAGGCCCCGGTTCCGCTAGAGTCAGCAGAGGGGGGTGTGTCTCGCCCCGCCTTCCGGGCCCCTTCGGCCCTGCTCGATTCCCAAATCCTCAATCCCGGTGCCTTTCTGCTGCCTTCCATGACCCTTGCGCCCCCAACTGCCCCCAGCGCCCGGCCCCTCAGGGTCGCCATTCTGGGCACCCGGGGCATTCCCAACCGCTACGGGGGGTTTGAGCAGTTCGCGGAGTACCTGGCCCTGGGGCTTCAGGAGCGGGGCCACGAGGTGGCGGTCTACCTCCCCCACACCCACCCCTACGCGGAGCCCACCTTTCGGGGTGTCACCCTCCATCGGGTCTTCTGTCCCGAAGCCTGGTTGGGTGCCGCCGCCCATTTCCTATACGACTACCTTTGCCTGCGGGATGCCGTCCGCCGGGGTTGCGACATCGCCCTGGAATGCGGCTACCAGAGCGCGGCGATCTCCTACCGCCTAGGATCTCTGAAGCGCACTGGCATCGTAACGAACATGGATGGCCTGGAATGGAACCGCGCCAAGTGGTCCCCCCTGGTTCGGCGCGCCACCAAATGGTTCGAGAGCCTGGCCGTGCGCCACTCCCACGCCCTGGTGGCCGACAACGTGGGCATCCAGACCTACTTGCAGGCCACCTACGGCGCGCCCTCCCACTACATCCCCTACGGCGCCGAGGTGATCGAGGCCCCGGATCCGACTCACCTGGAACCCTACGCCGTGAAGCCCTTGGCCTTCCACCTCCTCATCGCCCGGTTGGAGCCGGAAAACCACATCGAAATGATCCTGGAAGGCCATCAGGCCTCCGGTTCAAAGCGGCCCTTCCTCGTGGTCGGCCATCACGAAACCCCGTACGGCCGCCACCTGCAGGCACGCTTTGGTGAAGACGCCACCATTCGGTTCGTGGGGGGAATCTACCAGAAGCCCGTGCTGGATGCCCTGCGGCGCTACGCCTACCTCTACTTCCACGGTCACTCCGTAGGAGGTACCAATCCCTCCCTGCTGGAAGCCATGGCCTGCGGCGCGCTCATCGTGGCCCACGACAACGCCTTCAACCGCGCCGTGATCGGCGACTCGGCGCACTACGTTGCCTCCCCTGCCGAAATCGCCCAATGCATCGCCCTGCCCGAAGCCGATCTGCAGCGGGCCGCCTTCACCCAGGCCAACCAGGCCCGCATTCGGGCCGAATTCGGATGGCCCGCCGTGGTCAGTCAGTACGAGGACCTTTTCCAATCCGTGGCAGCCGCCCGGGGTGACCGGCCATGAAGATCCTCCTGCTCACCCAGAACGAGCCCTTCTTTTTGGCGCAAAACCTCGCCAGCTTCCTGGATCGCCTGCCCGCCGAGCACACCGTGGTGGCCTGCGTGGTCCTTGCCCCATCCCCCTTTGGCCAAAAGAAAACCATGCCGCGCAAGGCCTGGGAAACCCTGCAGATATTCGGCCTGCGGTTTTTCCTGCACTATGCCTTCCACTATGTGCGCGCTCGGCTCGATCCCCGCCGCCAGGTGCTTCGGGTGCTCCAATCCCGTGACATTCCCGTGCTTAGCCCCAAGGGGTCGGTCAATGCGCCGGATTTCCTGGATCAACTCCGGGCCCTCCAGCCCGACCTCCTGATCTCCATTGCGGGAAATCAGATCTTCAAGCGCCCTCTCATCGATCTGGCCCCCAAGGGGTGCCTGAACCTCCATACCGCCCTTTTGCCCAAATACCGCGGACTGTTTCCCAGTTTCTGGGTGCTTCGCAACGGCGAAGCCGAGACCGGCGTTTCCGTATTCATGGTCGACGAAGGCATCGACAGCGGCCCCATCCTGGTCCAGAAGCGCGTCGCCATCCAGGGCATGAGTCAGCAGGACCTCATCCGGCACACCAAGGCCCTGGGCATGGAAGCCCTCCTCGAAGCCGTGCGGCTCATCCATCAGGGGGGCTACACCCTTCAGCCCAACGATGATCATGCGATGACGTACTACCGGTTTCCCACCCGCCAGGATGTGCGGGCCTTTCGCGCCCAGGGCGCCCGGTTCTTTTAATGACCCCCGCCGCACCCACCGCCCCCATTCTCACGGTTGATCTGGAGGAGTGGTTCCACCTGCTGGACTGCAAGGAGGTGGGCGAATCCGACCAATGGCTGGGCCTGGAGTCCCGGGTGGTCGAGAACACCCACCGCCTGCTGGATCTGTTCGACCAGCACAGCGTTAAGGCCTCCTTCTTTGTGCTGGGCTGGGTGGCCGAGCACTACCCCGCGCTGATTCGCCAGATCCAGACCCGGGGCCACGAGATTGGCTGCCATTCCCACTGGCACACCCTGGTGTGGACCCAGACCCCGGCGGCCTTCCGGCAGGAAACCCTGCGGGCCCTCAACACCCTCGCGGACACCACTGGCCAGCCCATCCAGATGTACCGGGCCCCCGGCTTCAGCATCCGCACGGACTGCCTGTGGGCCTTCGAGATCCTGGCGGAACTGGGCATCACCCTGGATGCCAGCGTGTTTCCAGGGCGCCATGCCCACGGGGGCTTGGGGCAGCGCTACCCGGCGACCCCCTTTCGCCTTGAGACCCCCTCGGGGCCGCTGCTGGAGTTCCCCGTGAGCCTTGCTCGGGTGGGGCCCCTGGATTTCGCCTATGCCGGGGGTGGCTATTTCCGCATGCTGCCGGAGTGGGCCATTCGCTACCCCTTTCGCACCCGCCCTTACACCATGACCTATTTCCACCCCCGGGATTTCGACCCCGGCCAGCCCCGACTCCAGGGCATGGGCGCATCCCGAAGCTTCCGAGCCTACGTGGGGCTCTCCCATTCGGCCCAGAAGCTGACCAACCTGCTCAAGGAATTCCACGGCATTTCCATTGGGGAGTTCGCACAAAGGGGCAGTGAGTCTTGGGAGCCCCGCCAGCTCACAACGGCAGCCCACGCAAGTTCATCGTCCACCAATATTTCGCCCGTGGTGGGGAACCAAAGCAACTCCACCCCGAAGGATGGCCGCGCATGAATCAAATCAAGAAATATACAGACGCTCCTTACATGTGGATCCTCATCTATTTTCTTGTTCTCGCTATTTTTAATGGCATTTTTTCACTAACCTACTTCCAGATAGATTATCTAGGCCAGCGGGCATTACTATGGTCAGCCATATTCATTCCCCTTCTGACCCTTGCCGTTCAAATGGGCCTGCTGCGTTTGCTTCCATTTTATCTATTCGCATTTATGCTCGGCCTGGACGCCCTCGCGGATGTTGCTGTTGCAACCCATTGGGCCTATTTTGGTGCCGCCCCGTCGATCATTAATCTCGTTTCTGCCATTCGTGAAACGTCCATGGGCGTGCTCCAATCCGGTAATTTTATTTCACGCAAGTTGATGGTAATCCTCATTGTGAAACTGATTGCCCTGCTTGTCGTGGCGTGGCGCTTGAAGCCGCGGCTTGGCCTCAAGCCGGTCGCGTGGGGGAATCTCTTCGCTGCTGTCCTTCTTGGTTTTGCTTTCCTCATGCGCCCCCCATCGGAGGCTGCGCGTCCATACGCCTACGAGGTCTGCATCAAGACTCAGGGGCTCTATACGGCGGCCTTTTCAGAATTGGCTTTCAGAGATTCATTTCCTGTCTCGACCTCGGCCTCGGCGGACTCAGGATCGGCACCCATCAGAATCCCCGAGAGCCACCTCGCCGTTCCAGACGACTACCTGCGCAGCATCCTCGCGATTCAGGTTGAAAGCCTCGACTGGGAGGTGCTGGGGTTCCGCTATCAGGGCGTCCCCGCCACTCCGTTTCTCAACAAGGTTCGAGACCAAGCTTTGCTTCTGAAACTGGACCCCCACCACTCTTCTATTTCGGGAAGCTCCGGCGCCGATTTCCAATTTCTCGCGATGGTGCCACCTCCCCACCGCCGATTGGCCCTCCGGGAAAAGGAACTTGAAACCATTCCCTCCCTTCCTAGGGCCATGCTGGATCGCGGGTTCTACACCGTCGCCATGCACGCGAACTCAGGGGCCTTCTGGAGCCGAGACAAAGCCTATCCCCGCTTGGGTATTTCCCGCTTCATTGAAAAGGGAACATACCCCGCCGTCGACGGGGGCTGGGGAGTCAGTGACCAGACCTTTTTCGATTTCAACGCCAAGGTCATCAATGCCACCACCGCACCTACCTTCTGTTTCATGATCACCCTCTCCTCCCACGCCCCCTTTCGCTGGGTAAGGGATTCCGTTTTCCAAGGGGAGGGCATCACCTTTGACTACCTGAACTCCATCCACTATGCGGATCGGAGCCTGGAGCGGTTCTTCGGCCAACTACAAGGGAAACACCTAGTCTTCCTCTATGGAGATCACGCATCCAGCGTTCAAAACCGAGACTACAACTCGAAGCCAGGCGGCAAGGAGTTTGTTCCCGGCATGGTATTCCTTGTGGACGGAGGGAAAGTGCTGCCCCCTCCCGGCGAAGGACTGCCAAGCGATCTCCTGTCCGGGGACTACGACCTGAGGAGTTTTGGAGCCCTGTTGAAAGCCACAACCGACAATTCGTCACATCAAAAACCGTTTTGACAGCAACAAGCCCAACAGCCACCAACAACTGGCATAAAAAACCATCATCAATCAGCTTTATTGAATAAATATCTTAATAATTGTATCACCAAATAAAATTACGACATTCATTCATTGGAGGCCGGCATCATGAGGATTGGTATCGATTTCCATGTTCTTCAGGAAAAATGGCAAGGACAAGGAATCCATCGGTATATACAAGGCCTGTACCAAGCCGCATTGAAGATTCCTTGCGATCACAAGTGGGTTTTTTTTATTAATGATACAACACACGCGCCGTTAAATTGGCCTGGCCACCCAGAATGGCAAGGCTTCAACACCAAGAGTCGCTTGGCTAGGCTAGGGTGGGCAACACATAATCGACTTAAAGAATCTAAAATCGACTGCTACCATATTCAATATGTAGCACCGCTCATAAAATCATCAATCGAAGTTGTAACAATTCATGACATTCTTTTCGAAACACACCCCCAATTCTTCCCCAGTTCAACCAGATTCACCTTAGCGCCCCTGATCCGCCGCAGTGCCCGCAGAGCCTCGATGATTCTTACCGTCTCTAATTACAGCAGAAAAATGTTAATGGAGCGGTGGGGGATTCCGGAAGAGAAGATTTGCCTGACTCCCAATGCCGTAAACCCGGAGCTCTTCAATTTGGGCGACCCCCTTGAATCCAAAAGTTTAATTAAAAAAAATTATGACATTGAAGATTACATTCTATCTGTGGGGAGAATCGAGCCAAGAAAGAACCACCGAGCCCTTGTCCAAAGCTATGCCTATCTGAAGAGCCTTGGGAAATCGCTGCCCAAGCTTGTCTTTGTCGGCGGTAAAGACTTCGGCTACCAAGACCTCGCCACCCAAATTCACCAAGAAGGTCTAGCCAAGGATGTTGTCTTTTTGCACTCAGTTTCGGATCAGATGCTTCCACATCTGTACCGTGCCGCTCTAGTCATGGTATACCCAAGTTTCGCAGAGGGATTCGGTATTCCGCCCCTAGAAGCCATGGCCTGCGGATGTCCTGTTATTTCATCCAACAGCACAGCTCTCGGTGAAGTAGTTGGAGATGCGGGCTGGCTAATTGATCCCAATAAGTGGCCCACCCTCGCTGCGGCTGTTTGGGATGCAATCCAGACATCCCGTGACCGTTGTATTTTTATCAAAAGGGGAGTCGAACGGGCCTCAACATTTTCATGGGAGGACAGCGCCATGGCCCTAATCAATGCCTACAACAATTTAAGCTAAATAATACATCAAAATGGCACTCGAAAATTTAGGCAGCCACCTGCCCACTTCTGTCGGCCCGGTGCCTAGCGCGAGCCAGAACGTAGAACATGCCGGAAATGCTCCAAAATTGCGCATCATAAAGATAGGATCCACTTATTGCTAAAAGAAATAACTGCAAAAACATTGAAACCCTGCAACGCCAACTGTTCCGATCAATATCTGATCCCACCAAACCACTGGAAAATAGGATCACCGAGAAGAAGAAGAAGGCGAATAAATAACCGCCTTCAACCAATGCGGTTGCAAAAATATTTGGCAAAGCCAGCACATCTTGCGCCGCAAACTCACCCATACCTGGCTCATCAGCAAGGACCGTGCGTGAACTACCTAAACCACTTCCAGCAATCCCATTTTTATCTATTTGGGCTTTTGCGATCACCAAGGCCCCCCAGGTGCGCAGATTAGCCGAGTTATCCTCACCAGCGATTATGCGTTCAAAACGCCCGGACGAAACGATTAACAACACAACCATGGAAATAAAAATAGATACTTTTATTTTTTGGGCTTTCGTTGTCCAACTATAGATAATCGTCCATAAGGCAAGGCAAGGCAGAGTAAACATTGACAAGGTAAGGAGGGCAAGCCCCCAAATAATTCCCACGGTCAGTGCAAATTCTCCTCGCCTCCAGGTAATATAGCTACGAGGCGAGAAAAGCACAAAAATATAAATTGCATTAATTGCCAGGCCTAATTGATGTGGCTCTAACGACAATCCACGAAAACGATAATAACCCTCATTAAAATAATCAACGAAAGCAAAATACTGTATTTTAAAATAAAACAGTGCGATAGCACCAACAATGGCGACGGCAACATTAACCCATAAATATATTCTAATAGCGGGCCCCATGAGTCCAGGCCAACGCCTGATTGTTGACGCTGCCAACACACCACACGCCATGCTTGATATTAAATATGCGGCAGAAACCATGCGTGTGGACGTGACCAGCACCCATGTCAAGTAGGTCATGACCATTATTATCAATGTCCACTGGAGTCCATTTGCAGGCTTACGCCAAGGCACCTCCGGCACTGACGCTCTAGCAAGAACCCATGCTGCAAACAACAGAAGGAAGGACCAACCGAATAGTGGCAATAAGTGCGACTGCGTCCAAAAAACACCGCCAGCAAGCAAAATGGCCGTCATCAAACGTGTCTCAGGTTTTCCCAGTTGTCCGCCTGATGGATTGCCACCAAATAGGCGTGTCATTTGACCCCACCTGTTAACAAGTTTCCAAGTATCTTCGCACCATCATTCCAGCTAGGTGCAACCTGCGCCGGACATTCCGAGGCGGAAGTTTGAGCCAACAACTCTCGCATGGCGGCAAGAAGCGCGTCAGCGGTCGGAGCTATATAGTGTGGGCCAATTCCACCCGCTTCTCGTATTTCTGGTATATCGGTGGCGATGACTCGTGCCCCGCAAGCGCGAGCCTCTGCAACGGGCATACCAAAGCCTTCATAGACCGAAGGGAAAATAAATCCCCCAGAACCTGCATAAAGACTAGGCAAATCTTCATCTGAAACATATCCAAGAGGCAAAACTCCCGCATTTTCGTTCTGTCGCATAAGGCGTTTTAGCAATTTATTCTTCCATCCCTTGCCCCCAACCAAGATCAATTTGTATTCTGGACATTCTCCGGCACTCTGAAGTTTTGCAAATACATCAATCAACATAGATAAATTTTTTCTAGGCTCTAGCGTGCCGACCGCCAATAGATATGGACGATGCACGCCAAGCCTTTCTAAAGTGGCAACCATAAATTCTGGATCTGGAGGTTTAAAACTGGAAGTAACAGATGGCAACACAATACCATCCGCATCTAGGCCGAATAACTCTTTCAAACGATTGGCTGTTCCATTAGAAATTGCGACTAATTTATCAGCACGGCGAACATCTCGCTCAAAAAACATTTTATACAATACGAGGGGGGCTAACTTCATTGTTGATGGCACCAGACGCACATTCAAGTCATAAACGGTTGTAACAGACACAACGTTAGGATTTAACTTTGGTAAAAAAGTTCCGCTCGCCCAGAATGCATCTAGCTCATCCGCTTTACAAAACGCGCCCGCCCGAGTCTTGAGCCACAAAATCCCCTTTAATTTTGTCATCCAGGTGTTCGATTCGAATCGCGCGTGCCAACGTTGTGACTCAACTGGCAGTTTAATCGGGACATGACTATAAACATAGAAATTCGCATTAGGCAACTGACGATCAAGCGCTCGACATAATTCATAAACATAGCGCCCTACGCCAGCACGATTACCCACAAGCGCGGTTCCATCGATGCCGATTCTCATAAGATCATCCAGTCGTGCCCTTTGTTGATAACATTTTTGGGGTCCGGCATATTTAATAAACCTCTAGATTCCTCACAACAACCACGGTCATTAGCACAATGCTATTATTTTATACATTCAACCAACCTTGCCTGCACAAAACAGTTTATCTTTGATTTTTTTAACCTTGTTTACCAAACACAATGGCGCCAACAATTTTGGCAAACCAATCACCCAAAACCGCCAATGATTTTTATAATACCCAAACAAGAGTGGTATTAATTTTTTGCTTTCCTCTTTGCTCATATTTGCCCTTAAACCCAATATGTTCGGCAGGACAAAACGCGACAGAGCTTTTTCTTTGGCAATTTCAATAGCATTTTTTGTATATTTCCGAGTCTTCAGTTCATCGAAAATCAATGAGCTTCCTGTCACGAAATATTTACACCAATCATAGTCGCCCGAGTTTTCGCCTCGGTTGCGAATAATTGGCTCTTTCACAAAACTTATTCCGCTCACTTCGTCTATGACGCCATTATAGACAGCAAACATAAATGGAAATCCATACTCGACATATTTTTCATACAAATCGAGAGACAGTTTTAAAAAACAAGATTTTTTAATTATAATTGACGAAATATAACCCAAATGTAAACCAAAGCATTCCAAAACGCGGTTTGGACCACCCACCAAATGATCAACTTTTTCTGTAATTCCAATAGATTTGATTTTATATGAAATCCGCTTATCCCATACAGAATAATTACAAACAATCAGGCAATATCCAGAACTAATTTCCGTTAAAATCCGACCCACGGCACTCTCCTCCATCACGTCATCATCACCGAATACCCAAATATATTTTCCTCTGCCAAGAGTGGCGACATGACGAAAGTTCCTCTCTCCGCCTATATTGTGTGTGTTTTTATTATATTTAATAATTTTATGTAATTTTTGAAACTTCCGGACGACCTCTTCAGTATCATCGCTGCTAGCGTTATCGGAAATAACAATTTCAACTTCGTGCTCGTATCCAACAACAGAATTTAAAACCGAACTCAAACATTCAACCAAAAACTCAGAACGATTGTAGGTCGGAATACAAATAGAAAGTAAAACTTCCTCTGGAATAGTCATTTAAAATTTTCTCCCACACAAGCATCAACATGCCAATGTTTACGACAATATGCAAATATAATACTACCCCAAACCAATCCAATCAAAAATGTCAAAATAGTATATCCAGTGGCAATGCCCAAAACAGATGTGTGAACAAAGCCGAACAAAAATACTCCCATAGCAATCCCACCGACAACCGAGGTTATTAAAAATGGTTCGCGTTTATGTGCTCTCAAATAAAAGGCCTCGGCAAACACGCCTTGATTGATAACGACCGCTAAACAAAGTACCCCAAGCAGTCGCCAATCCGGCACCCTCCCTGAGAATCTCGGTATCCAATCCCCCAGATGAGGGACTAGCCCAATTGCCATGGCCGAACCCAATATTGCGATCCCCACTGACTGAGGGACGACCCGCCTAAACAGGTCGTCCATTGCCTTCCAGTCACGCTTGGAAGCCATCTGCCCCCAAGTCGCTGCCTTGGTGGCAGCCCAATTGGAAGCAAACGCGTGAATAAAACCAGAAAGACTAACGGCTAATCCAAAACGACCTGCTTCGACAGGGCCAAATAATCTGAATGCGACCGGCATCATCGCGCTAAAACTGAACCATCCAAAGACCCAACTTGAGGCGATACGCCATTGAAAAGGGAGCACCTCATCTCTCCAGTTAATGCGTATATCATGCCCATGCTTACGGGTCTCACGATCAACGATACGCAACAACCTCCATACTGACCAGCGATTTACAATCAAAGCGATGGCGCTGGCCACGGGAACTGCGTACAGCCTCATGCCTACAAGAAGGAATACGAGACTCAAAATGATTTTAATTGCAGCACTCAATAGATTTACACGAATTGACTCCGCAATAAATCCCATTCCCTCAATGGTAGAATCGAGACTGCGGACAAACAAATCCCCAGACGTGCTCAGAACTAGGATTACCCAAGGACCCACCCAATGAACAGGAACAGCCTGCTTTGATGTCGAAAAGAACAGGAATCCGACCGGAAGCAACAACAAACCAACAAGAACGGATAGCACGGCATACCATTTGCGAATAAATCGAAAAGTCGCCGAAAATCTGTCCATATGACCCTGTTGACCAGCAATTCCAGAATTCAAATCAATATTTAGACATGCAGATTCATGCGCCATCATCTGCACAGCAACGGTACCAAACCCCATCTCGAGAAACACCTGCAGAGCCAAAATGCTCCCAAAGGTATAGTAGTAACCCTGCTCCGTGGGATTCAAACGTGTCAGGACCAAGGGAATGGTTACCAGGCCACCTGCGGTCGATAAAATTTTAAGCATAATCGAATAAGCAATAGCCCTATCTAATCCAATTAGGTGCCACAGCCTATTTAATTTGGGATGACTTATTTTCACGGTAGGCCAAATCTCCACTTGAATACTTCTACAACAATCTCAAACGAAACGGTTTTGGATGTGGTGATGTTTTTACCATATGAATTTTCCGAATTCGAAAAATTCAATATATAATCAAATCTGATTCAATATTGTTCTATGATTTTGATCCCAGTTCAGCAAAGCCGCGTAATCTGTCGACTCCAAGAAAATAGTTTCACCATTCGCATTTCTGTTGGCCATTAATTACAACTATTTCAGGTACCACTCCACCGTCGCCCCCAGCCCCTGTTCGAATCCGGTCTCGGGTTTCCATCCCAGTTCCTGCTGGATCTTGGTGGCGTCGATGGCGTAGCGGCGGTCGTGACCGGCGCGGTCCTGCACGAAGGTCTTGAGCCTGCGGCTGGTGCCCTGGGGGCGCTGGAGGTGGCGGTCCACCAAGTCACAAAGGCCATCCACCAGGGCCAGGTTGGTCTGCTCGTTGTCACCGCCCACGCAGTAGGTTTCCCCGGCCACGCCCGTGCGCATCACGGTTTCCAGGGCGGCGCAGTGGTCCTCCACAAACAGCCAGTCGCGGATATTCAGGCCGTCGCCGTAGATGGGAATGGGCTCGCCCTTGGCCATGCGGGTGATGGCCAGGGGGATGAGCTTTTCCGGGTGCTGGCGGGGGCCGTAGTTGTTGGAGCAGTTGGTGGTGACGGTATTCAGGCCGTAGGTGTGGTGGTAGGCCCGTACCAGATGGTCGCTGCCGGCCTTGCTGGCGCTGTAGGGGCTGTTGGGGGCGTAGGCCATGGCTTCATGAAACTTGCCGGTGTCGCCAAGCGAACCGTACACCTCGTCGGTGCTGATGTGGAGGAAGCGGCAGGCCTTGTCCCCCGCCCAGGCCTGGCGCGCGGCCTCCAGCATGGTGAAGGTGCCCCCCAGGTTGGTCTGGATGAATTCGGCGGGGCCGGTGATGCTGCGGTCCACGTGGCTCTCGGCGGCGAGGTGAAAGAGCTTGGTGACTCTGTGCTTTTCGAGGAGATGCCGGGCCAATTCCAGGTTCTGCACATCGCCCACCACCAACTCGACGCCTTCCAGACCCTCGATCTGGGTGCGGTCGGCGGCATAGGTCAGCTTGTCCAGCACCAGGATGCGGTCGGCGGGATGGTTGCGGTGCCAGCGGTGCACCAGGTTGGAGCCGATGAAGCCCGCGCCGCCGGTGATGAGGATGGTTTCGGACATGGAAGACACCTAAAAAAAATGGATTCACCACGGAGGCACGGAGAACACGGAGAGAGAGGAAGGAAAAGAGGAAAGGGGAAAAGGATTGACCGCAGAGGGCGCAGGGGGGAAAGGGCTCACCCTTCCAGCACCTCGGCGTGGAACTCCTGTTCCGACCGCATGGCAAAGAGAATCCATAGATCCTTCTCCTCGACCCGGTAAAAGATCCTAACGCATGGAGGCACCAACACCTCACGCTCTGGGCGCTCTGGAGCCTCGGGAATTCGTCTTCCCGACGCCGGAAAGATCGCCACCCGCTCCAAGGCAGCTTCAATAGACATTGAAAGCCTGTCAGCGGCTTCGGGATTGTCCTGGGCGATGAACCCCAAGATCTCATCCACCCGCCGTGATGCTGTGAGGGTAAGGCGCAGCTTCAGCGTCGCCATTTGCGCAGCTCAACCTTGGTGTCTTCCCAACTCAGGGTTCGACCTTCCGCAATGTCCCGCTCGCCTTCGTCAATGCCCTTCAGAATCTCGTATCGCCGGGTGATCGCCTCATAGCTCGCCACATCCAGCAGGACCGCTGCCGCCCGTCCATGCTCCGTGATGATGACGGGGGAGCGATCATGGCGCAGTTCATCCAGAACCTTTCCACCAAGGCGCTTCAGGTCTGTAATCGGAACCAGCCGAGGAATCATAGGTCACCTTCTAGCCCTAAAGTTTGCACCTTTTTTGACACCTCTCGATGCCCTTTTTTAACCACCGATGAACACCGATGTTGCTAGTTTCTTCTTCTCACACCACCGAGGTGCCCTGGCCCGCCCCGCGTAGCGGGGGCTCGCGGCTACGCCGTGCGCTTTCTGGGGGCGGCGCAAGGACGCGCGCTAGCGCGGTCCCGGCGCCGCCCCCAGAAACGCGACCAGGGCACCGGAGCCGGATTGCCCTTTATCGGTGTTCACCGGCGTGCATCGGTGGTTGATCCAGGCTTTTCTCGGAGAGCCCGAGCCCGGATCAAAGACCCCGTTTCAACAACGCCCTGGCTAGTTGTAGCCGATGCGCGGGGCCTCGTGGTGGCCGGCTTCGCGGAGGACGAGCTCCCGCTGGGCCAGCTTGAGGTCGGTCTCCACCATCATGGCCACCAGGGCGCGCACGTCGGTCTTGGGCTCCCAGCCCAGGATGCGCCGGGCCTTGGCGGCGTCGCCTTCCAGGTGATCCACCTCGGCGGGGCGGAAGTACCGGGGATCGGTGGCGACGTACTGCTGCCAGTCCAGCCCCACCCGCTCGAAGGTCAGGGTGAGGAAGTCCTTGATGCTGATGCTCTCGCCGGTGGCCACCACGTAGTCATCGGGCTGGTCCTGCTGCAGCATGCGCCACATGGCTTCCACATAGTCGCCCGCGAAGCCCCAGTCGCGCTTGGCGTCCAGGTTGCCCAGGGTGAGCTTGTCCTGCAGGCCCAGCTTGATGCGGGTGGCGGCCCGGGTGATCTTGCGGGTGACGAAGGTCTCGCCCCGGCGGGGGCTCTCGTGGTTGAACAGGATGCCGTTGCAGGCGAAGAGGCCGTAGCTCTCGCGGTGGTTGACCACCTGGTAGTGGGCATAGGCCTTGGCACAGGCGTAGGGGCTGCGGGGCTGAAAGCGGGTGCCCTCGTGCTGGCGGGGCTTGGCACTGCCGAACATCTCCGAGCTGCCCGCCTGGTAGAACCGCACCTGCTTGCCGTTGTGCTTCATGTAGCTACGGATGGCCTCCAGCAGGCGGATGACACCTACGCCCACCACATCCACGGTGTACTCGGGCTGGTCGAAGCTCACGCGCACGTGGCTCTGGGCCCCCAGGTTGTACACCTCGTCGGGCTGCACCTGGTCCAGCACGTTGCGCAGGGCCCCCGCATCCGAAAGATCGCCGTAGTGCAGAAAGAAATTGGGATTGGGCAGTTCGCCCACGTGCAGATGATCGATGCGGTCGGTGTTGAAGAGGCTCGCCCGGCGCACGATGCCGTGCACCTGATAGCCCTTGGCGAGGAGCAGCTCGGCCAGATAGCTGCCGTCCTGGCCGGTTATGCCGGTGATGAGGGCGGTGCGGGTCATGGGGTACCTCCGTGGGAAGGGTCGTGAATCATGCTGGAGAGACTATCAGACAAGGTGTGGCGGGCTCGCCACCCGGCGGCGGCCAGGCGGTCAGGATCGCCCACCAGATAGGGAATGTCGCCCGAGGAATTGGGGCGGTCCCGGAACTGCACGGGCCGCACGCGACTCAGGAGCGCCATGGCAGCCAGCACCACGGCCTCGATGCTGTGGCCCTGGCCGGTGCAGACGTTAAAGGTGCGGTGGGCGGGGGCCTCCAGCTCCAGGATGGCCAAGTAGGCCTCGGCCACATCCCGCACATCGATGAAGTCTCGGGTGCTGTTGAGCCCCTCCATCAGCACGGGGCTGCCGTCATCGGGCAGGGCCGCCAGGCGCCGCAGCAGTGAGGGCACCATGAGCTCGGGCCGCAGGCCGGGTCCCAGGTGGTTGAAGGGGCGGGCCACCCGCACCTCCAGCCGCTCCTGGTAGTGGGGGGCCACCTGCTCCACCAGGTGTTTGGAGAGGCCATAGAGCCCCTGGGGGGCGATGGGGTCGCTCTCCTTGCAGCGGGCCGCGCTGGGGCTGTACACGTGGGAGCTGCTCACCAGCAATATCCTGGAATCTTGCAGGTGGTTCAGAAGGTTGAGGGTGAGCTCCAGGTTGAGCAGCACAGGGGCCGGGGTGGCGAAGAGGCTGGGGATGGAGGCCCCGGCCAGATGGATCACCCCATCCCAGGTGCGGGGCAGCTCCGCCAGAGAACCCGCATCCCGCAGATCGATGGAGCGGAAGTCCACTTCCGGGGGCAGATTGGGCCGCGCCCCCAGGTCCAGGGCGGTCACGGCGTACCCCCGGGCCAGCAGCAGGCGGATCATATGCAGGCCCACGAAGCCCGAGGCGCCGGTGACGAGGATGGATTTCTGCTTCACCGGGGGCCTCCCTGGGCCACAACCTCTGCCAGTGCCTCTTCCCAGGTGGGCATGAGGTCGGTGCCTAGTTCGGCGCGGTGGGCGCCCGCGAGCATGGAGTAGGCGGGGCGCCGAGCGGGGGTGGGATAGTCGGCGGTGGTGCAGGGGCTCAGGTCGGCAGCGATGCCCTGGGCCCGGAAGATGGCCTGGGCGAAGCCATGCCAGGTGGTCTCGCCCTGGCAGGTGGTGTGCACGAGGCCCTGCCAGCCCTCCTCGGCGGCCACCTTGAGCTGGCGGGCCAGGGCTCGGCAGGTGGTGGGGGTGCCACGCTGGTCGTCCACCACCCGCAGGGCGCGGCCCTGGGCGGCAGCGTTGAGCATGGTGAGGTAGAAGTTCTTGCCCCAGGCATCAAAAAGCCAGCTGGTGCGGGCGATGAGGTGCCGGGTGCACCGGGCGGCCTGGCGCTCGCCCTCCAGTTTGGTGCGGCCATAGACGGACGTGGGGTTGGTGGGGTCGTCTTCCCGGTAGGGTCGGGTGCCCTGACCGTCGAACACGTAGTCCGTGCTGATCTGCACCAACAGGCAGTGGGCCTCGTCACAGGCCTCCGCCAGCCAGCCCACGGCCTCGCCGTTGATGCGCTGGGCCAGCTCGGCCTCGGTCTCGCAGCGGTCCACCTGGGTAAAGGCTCCGGCGTTGATGAGCACCTGGGGGCGGGCGGCGGCGACCACAGAGCGAATGGCCTCGCGGTTACCGAGGTCGAAGTTGGCCTCATCTGGAAGCAGAAGCTCGTGGTCCACCCACGTCTCGCGGATGGCCCGGGCCAACTGGCCCGAGGCGCCTGAGACGAGGACTCTCACCGGGAATGCACCCGGCGGGCCAGCTCATCCTTCACAAAAGGGTTCTCGGCATCGTCCTCGTGGCGGATCTCGTCGATGGGGGACTGCTTGCCCTCGCCCGCGAACAGGCGGTTGGGGCAGTTGATGACCAGGCCAGGCTCATGGCTCACGCAGCGGTAGCAGTGCACCACGCCCTTGGGGATCAGGACGGAGCCGGGGTTGTTCAGGCCCATGCAGAATTCCATGCGGTTGCCGTAGGTGGCGCTGCCGGGGCGGTTATCCCAGAGGGTCACCTTGAAATCGCCGGGGCCCACCCAGGCGAAGAGATCCGCCTGCTCCACATGCTCGTGGGGGCCCCGCAACACGCCGGGGAGCGTGACGCTCACATAGGTCATGGCCGGGTGGAACTCTGCAGGCAGCTCGTCGTGGCGGAAGATCTCCGCCAGCCAGCCCCGCTCATCGATGAACTTGCGGAAGGGCTTGATGACCACGCCCTCGATGGGACCTTTGCGCAGTTCCATCAGATCCTCCGGGGCAGATCGGGAAAGGGCATGGCCTCCTTCAGGGCCAGGTCGTTGGCCACCGCGAGGCTCGGGAAGGTGCCCGCGTCGGTCCACCAGCCCTGAAAGGTGCCAAAGGTCATCTGGCCCCGCTGGATGTAGGCGTTGTTCACATCGGTGATCTCCATCTCGCCGCGACCGGAGGGCTTCACGGTGCGGATGATGTCGAAGACCGTGCCGTCGTAGAAGTAGATGCCCGTCACCGAGAGATTGGACTTGGGCTCCTTGGGCTTCTCCTCGATGCCGATGACCTTGTCACCCTGCAGCTCGGCCACGCCGAAGCGCTGGGGGTCCTGCACGGGCTTGAGCAGGATGCGGGCACCCTGCCCCTGCTTGCGGAAGGCCTCGGCATCCGCAGTGAGGTCGTCCTGGAAGATGTTGTCGCCGAGGATCACGCAGACGCTCTTGCCCGCAGCGAAATTCTCCGCCAGCCCCAAGGCCTGGGCGATGCCGCCCGCTTCGTCTTGCACCTTGTAGGTGAAGCGGCAGCCGAAGTCCTTGCCCGATCCCAGACAGCGCACCACGTCGCCCATGTGCTCGGTGCCGGTGACGATGAGGATTTCTTCAATACCCGCCTGCTTCAGCTTCCAGACGGGATGCCAGAGCATGGGCGCGTATCCCACGGGCAGCAGATGCTTGTTGGTGACCTTCGTGAGGGGAAACAGGCGCGAGCCCGTGCCACCGGCCAATACAATACCTTTCATGCCGCACCTCCTGTGCGGCACCCCTTCGGGGCTTCGCTTCGCAAAGTGGCACTCCGCTCCTGCTCCGTGCTCATAACAACTCCTTTGGGGGAAAAGCCTCTCTGTCGGGATCTTCCGGATCCAGCAGCCGTGACTGGATCCATGCGCGGTTGGCGTAGGCCCAGGCGCCTGCGCTGGCGAGCAGGAAAGCGAGGACAACGAACACGGATCGTTTGGGACGGCTCTTATCCAGGGGCAGGTTGCCCCCATCCAGCACATTCAGGATCGGCACATCGTTCTTTTCTTCCATCAGGGCCTGCTCGTAGCTCAGGGCCAGGGTGGTGACCAACTGCATGCGGAGCCTGAGTTCGGCCTCCAACCGCGTGCCCTTGAGACGCACGGAGGGATCGGGGCTCACCTGGTAGTTGCGGTCGGTCTCGAGGAATCGCTGAAAGACCGCCTCGGCCTTGGCCTGCTCGCCCCGGGCTTCCTCCAGCCTGGCCTTGGCGAAGGCGGCCTTGGCCCCCCCGCGGGTGCGGCCCCGCTGCTGGATGAATTCCTCCAGCAGTTCCAGGCTGCGCTGGGCGATCTGCTGGGAGAGGCTAGGGGATGCGGTTTCCACCGTCAGGAGGATGACCTTGGACTTCAGATCCCGGGAGACGCCCACCATGGAGGCCAGGACCTTCAGTGCGCGATCCGTATTCCCGGCCTTCAGGTAGGCGGAGAGCTTTTCGCGGTGTTCGCGTTCGGGCCCGAAGCGCCAGGGTCGGGCCTGGAACTTCATCTCGGTATCGAGCAGTTTCTCCCGCAGCCAGCGGCTCTGGAGGATGTCCACGAAATTGGCATCGGAGCTGTCCCCCCCGGGCACGCTCACGCCTAGGGCCGCCGCAGCGCTGGCGAGATTGCCGAGACCTCCCGCGCCCCTGGCTTCGACCGGAAGGATCCGAGCCTCGGAGCGGTATTGGTTAGGCAGGAAGAGACTCACCGCAGCCGTGAGGAGGGCAACCACCAGCCCGATCTGGAGGGGACGCTTGAGCTCAAGCAGCCAGGGACGCATTCGGCAGACTCCTTGGTTCAGCACGCGGAATGCACGAGCTTAGCATACGAAAAACGGCAAGAGCCGCACAGGATGGGCTCTTGCCGTGCTTTGTTGCTATTGCGAAAACTAGATGTCTTCGCCGTCCACTTCGCTCATGCCCTGGAGTTCCTCGACGTGGGCAGCCATGCGGCTGTATTCGTCGTCGAAGTCCTCGGGGCCCAGGTTGCTGTCTTCGCGGGCTTCGGGGTACTGGCCTTCCTCGATCTCCAGGTTGCGGTAGATCGGCATGCCGGTGCCCGCAGGAATCAGGCGACCCAGGATGACGTTCTCCTTGAGTCCGCGCAGGTAGTCCACGCGGCCTTCGAGAGCGGCTTCGGTGAGCACGCGGGTGGTCTCCTGGAAGGAAGCGGCGGAGATGAAGGACTCGGACGTCAGGGCCGCCTTGGTGATACCCAGGAGCTGGGGCTCGCAGGTGGCGGGCTTGTTGTCCTCGGACTTCTGCAGCGTGACTTCGTTGATCTCCTTGAAGCGGTGCTTGTCGACCTTTTCCTCCACGATCATCGGCGTATCGCCCACGTCGGTGATCAGGACCCAGCGCATCATCTGCCGGATGATCACTTCGATGTGCTTATCGTTGATCGCCACGCCCTGGGCGCGATAGACCTCCTGCACTTCGTTGACGAGGAAGGCCTGAAGGGCCTTTTCGCCCTGGACCTTGAGGAGATCGTGGGGGCTGACGGCGCCTTCGGTGAGCTTTTCGCCCGCGATGATTTCATCGCCGTCCTGCACCTGAATGTGCTTACCGCGCGGGATGAGGTACTCGCCCTTCTCGCTGGTTTCCAGGTTCTCGACGATGACCTTCTGCTGACCGCGAACACGGTTGCCGTACTTCACGATACCCGTCACTTCGCTGATGATGGCGGGGTCCTTGGGACGGCGACCCTCGAAGAGCTCGGTCACGCGGGGCAGACCGCCCGTGATATCGGAGGTCTTGGCCTGCTGGCGAGGGGTCTTGGCGAGCACATCACCGGCCTTGAGTTCCTGGCCGTCTTCGATCTCCACATAGGCGCCGGTGGGAATGTTGTAGCGCTGCAGGATCTTGTGGTTCTCGCCCTTGATGTTGATGTGGGGATGCAGCTTGTCATCGGTGGGATCGATGACGCGCTTGCGGAAGCGGCCCGTGATCTGGTCCTTTTCTTCCTGGTAGCTGGCATTGAGATCGAACTCCTTGAAGTCCGCGATGCCTTCCTTTTCGTTGATGAGGTAGTCGTTGTAGGGATCCCACTCGGCGAGCATGGTCTTGGGTTCGACTTCTTCCCCATCCTTGACGCGGATGATGGCGCCGGGAGCGACCTTGTACCGCTCGCGCTCGTTGCCATCGGTATCCACCACGAGGATGAAGCCGGAGCGGGAGAGTGCCACCACTTCCTCGACGGGCGCCGCGCCCTCGTTGCGGGTGACCCGCACCACGGACTTGATGCCATCGAGCTTGACGCGGCCCTTGATCTGGGCCTCGTGGGTGTTCTTTTCGCTGGCGCGACTGGCGGCGCCACCCACGTGGAAGGTGCGCATGGTGAGCTGCGTGCCGGGTTCGCCGATGGACTGGGCCGCGATGACCCCGGTGGCTTCGCCCAGATCCACGAGCTTGCCCGTGGAGAGGTTCAGGCCGTAGCACTTGGCGCAGACGCCGCGGCGGGCATCGCAGGTGAGCACGGAACGGATCTTGACGCTGACGATGCCAGAGGTCTCGATCTTGAAGGCGAGTTCTTCGGAAATGAGGGTGCCCGCGGCGGCCACGATCTCCTTGCTGTAGGGATCGACGACATCCTCGAGCACCACGCGACCAAAGATGCGATCCCGCAGGCGGGCGCGGATGGTGCCGTCGCTGTTCACGATGGCCTTGACCTCGATGCCGTCCAGAGTGCCGCAGTCGTCCTCGTTGATGATCACGTCCTGGGCCACGTCCACCAGCTTGCGGGTGAGGTAGCCGGAGTCGGCGGTCTTGAGGGCCGTATCGGCCAGACCCTTGCGGGCGCCGTGGGTCGAGGTGAAGTACTCCAGCACGCTCAGGCCTTCTTTGAAGTTGGCCTTGATGGGCGTCTCGATGATGTCGCCGGAGGGCTTGGCCATGAGGCCGCGCATACCGGCCACCTGACGGATCTGGGTCTTGGAACCGCGGGCGCCGGAGTCGGCCATGATGTAGACGGAGTTGAGGTAGGGATCGCTGTCGTTCCGCTTCTCCAGCTCCTTCATCATGTCCGTGGCCACCTGTTCGCTGGTCTTGCCCCACACCTCGAGGATGCGGTTGTAGCGGGTGGCGGCGTCGAGCTTGCCCTCGTGGTAGTACTCGTGCTCGATGGTCTTGACCTGGGCGGCGGCCTCTTTCAAGAGCTTGCCCTTGGTGTGTGGGACGACGAGATCATCGATACCCACGGACACACCGGCGCGCATGGCCCAGAGGAACCCGGTGTCCTTCATGGCGTCCAGCATCTGGATGGTGACCTCGGGGCCGTTGAACTTGTAGGCCCGGTTCACCAGGGAGAGGAGACCGTCCTTCTTGAGCAGACCATTGATGAAGGGCAGCTTTTCCGGCAGGGCGCGATTGAAGATCACGCGGCCCACGGTGGTGGTGAGCAGCTCGTCCTTCACCATGCGGCTGGGGCACTCGAAGACTTCCTGCTCGGAGTGCTTCTTGGGGTCTTCCTTGTGCCAGGCCTCGGTGTCCACCAGCTCGCCGGTGTAGCGCATGCGGATGATGGCGTGGGTATCCACCACCTTGGCTTCGTGGGCGGCGATGATCTCATCCATGCTGGAGAAGGCCATGCCTTCGCCCCTGCGGCCCGTGCGCTTCTTGGTGAGGTAGTACCCGCCGAGCACGATGTCCTGGCTGGGCACCACGTTGGGCTTGCCGTTGGAGGGGTTGATGATGTTCTGGGTGGACATCATCAGTACCTTGGCCTCGATCTGGGCCATGGGGCTGAGGGGCACGTGGACGGCCATCTGGTCGCCGTCGAAGTCGGCGTTGAAGGCGGTGCAGACGAGGGGATGCAGGCGGATGGCCTTGCCTTCCACGAGCACAGGCTGGAAGGCCTGGATGCCCAGACGATGCAGCGTGGGCGCGCGGTTCAGCAGTACGGGATGGTTCTGGATCACTTCATCCAGCACGTCCCACACCTCGGACACTCCGAGCTCCACCATCTCCTTGGCCTGACGGATGGTGGCCGCATGGCCCTTGTGCTCGAGCCGGTTGAAGATGAAGGGCTTGAAGAGTTCCAGCGCCATCTTCTTGGGCAGGCCGCACTGGTGCAGCTTGAGGTCGGGACCCACCACGATGACGGAACGGCCCGAGTAGTCCACACGCTTGCCCAGCAGGTTCTGACGGAACCGGCCCTGCTTGCCCTTGAGGGCGTCGCTGAGGGACTTGAGGGGGCGGTTGCTGACGCCGCGCAGGAGGCGGCCCCGCTTGCCGTTCTCGAAGAGGGCGTCGGCGGCTTCCTGGAGCATGCGCTTCTCGTTGCGCACGATCACTTCCGGAGCGCGCAGTTCGAGGAGCTTCTTCAGGCGGTTGTTGCGGTTGATGACGCGACGATACAGATCATTGAGATCGGAGGTGGCAAAACGGCCGCCGTCCAAGGGCACCAGGGGGCGCAGCTCGGGGGGCAGTACGGGCACCACATCGAGGATCATCCATTCGGGCTTGTTGGAGCTGCGCATGAAGGCCTCGGCCACCTTGAGGCGCTTGGCGACCTTGATGCGCTTCTGGCTGGAGGTCTCGGCCTTCATTGCGACGCGGAGTTCGATGGCCAGGGCCTCGACATCCACGCGCTTGAGCAGCTCCTTGATGGCCTCGGCGCCCATCATGGCGCGGAACTTCTCGCCATGTTCCTGCTTGTACTCGCGGTACTTCTCTTCCGCCAGGATCTCCCGCTCTTTCAGCGGGGTATCTCCGGCATCGACCACTGCATAGGCCTCGAAGTAGAGCACCCGCTCCAGGTCCTTGAGGGGGATGTCGAGCAAGTAGCCGATGCGGCTGGGCACGCCCTTGAAGAACCACACATGGCTGACCGGGCTGGCCAGCTGGATGTGGCCCATGCGCTCGCGGCGCACGGCCTTCTTGGTGACTTCCACGCCGCACTTGTCGCAGATGACACCCTTGAACTTCTGCCGCTTGTACTTGCCGCAGAGGCATTCCCAGTCGTTCACGGGCCCAAAGATGCGGGCACAGAAGAGACCATCGCGCTCGGGTTTCAGGCTGCGGTAGTTGATGGTCTCCGGCTTGGTGACCTCGCCGTGGGACCAGGACCGAATCACGTCTGGGCTGGCCAGACTGACTCGGATGCATTCGTAGGCGTTGATGTTCTGCTGCTCGGGAAACATAGGAACCTCTTCAATCTGTGTTCAGAACCGGGAACGCGCGAAGGATTGCCCTTCGATCAGGCCTCGATGGAGAAGGCGGGAGCCTCTTCTTCCTGAGGGGGTTCCAACTCCTCCCGCGTGAGCATGGCAACGTCGATGCAGAGGGCGTTCAGCTCTTTCTTCACCACGTTGAAGCTCTCGGGCAGGCCCGGATCCTTGATGGGTTCGCCCTTGATGATGGCCTGGTAGATCTGGGTGCGGCCGTGCATGTCGTCGGACTTGTAGGTGAGGAGTTCCTGCAGCACGTGGGCCGCGCCGTAAGCCTCGAGCGCCCACACTTCCATCTCGCCGAAGCGCTGGCCACCGAACTGGGCCTTGCCGCCGAGGGGCTGCTGGGTAATGAGGCTGTAGGGCCCAATGCTCCGGGCGTGGATCTTGTTGTCCACCAGATGGTGCAGCTTGAGCATGTAGCTGCAGCCCACCACCACCGGCTGTTCGTAGGCTTCACCGGTGAGGCCATCGTAGAGGATGACCTTGCCATCGGGGATTTCCAGGGTCTGCATCTGGCCGGAGGCGGGATCGTAGCGCTCCACCTTCACGTTCACACCAGCACCCGCAGGCTTCTTCTCGTGGGCCTTGGCCAGGAAGCCCTTGATGGCCTCCACCTTGGCGCCGTCGAAGACCGGCGTAGAGAAGGTCATGCCGAGCACCTTGCCCGCCCAACCCAGATGGGTCTCGAGAATCTGGCCGATATTCATACGGGAAGGCACGCCCAAGGGATTCAGAACGATGTCAACGGGGGTGCCGTCGGCAAGGTAGGGAAGATCCTCGATGGGCAGGATGCGGCTGACCACGCCCTTGTTGCCGTGGCGACCGGCCATCTTGTCGCCAACCTGCAGCTTGCGCTTGACGGCCACGTAGCACTTGACGGTCTTGAGCACGCCTGGCATCAGCTCGTCGCCCTTTTCGAGACGCTCGACGCGCTCGTTGAGGATGTCGCGCAGCACCTTGAGCTGGCTCTCGGTCTTGTCGAGAATGTCCAGCACCTGGGCCTCAAGGCGCTCCTTGCCCGCGGCCACCGTGATCTGGCGGAAGCGCTGGTAGGGGACGGCTTCGAGCATGTTCTGGGTGAGCTTCTTGCCCTTGGGCAGCAGTTCCTTGCCCTTTTCGTCGGCGAGGGGCTCGGAGAGCTCCTTGTTCTTGAGCAGGGCCACGATCTTCTTCTTGGCCTCGGCGCGGATGATGCGCTCTTCGTCCTCGAGATCCTTGTGCCACTTCAGGATCTGGTCGTGCTCGATCTGCTTGGTGCGGAGATCCTTCTCTTGGCCCTTGCGGGTGAAGACCTTGACGTCCACCACGGTGCCTTCGATGCCCGGGGGCACGGTCAGACTGGCGTCCTTCACGTCGGAGGCCTTCTCGCCGAAGATGGCCCGCAGGAGCTTCTCTTCGGGGCTCAGGATGGTCTCGCCCTTGGGCGTGACTTTGCCCACCATGATGTCGCCGTGGCGCACGGTGGCGCCGATGCGGATGATGCCGGAATCGTCGAGATTCTTGAGCATCTCCTCGCGGATCTGGGGAATGTCGCGGGTGATCTCTTCGGGGCCGAGCTTGGTGTCCCGGGCGTGGACCTCGAACTCCTCGATGTGGATCGTGGTGTAGAGGTCTTCCTTGACCACGCGTTCGCTGATGAGGATGGCGTCCTCGAAGTTGTAGCCGCGCCAGGGCATGTAGGCCACGATCAGGTTGCGGCCGATGGCCAGCTCGCCCTTGTCGCAGCAGGGGCCGTCCGCCAGGATCTGACCGGCGGCGACATACTCGCCCTGCTTCACGAGGGGCACCTGGTTGTAGCAGGTGTTCTGGTTGGACCGGGCATACTTGACCAGCGTGTAGATGTCTACGCCGCTCTCTTCACCCTCGGTCTCGGGATCGTCCTCCACCCGCACCACGATGCGGTTGGCATCCACGGTCTCGACGATGCCGGAACGGCGGCAGATGGCGCAGGCGCCGGAATCCTTGGCCGCGTAGTACTCCATGCCGGTGCCCACGATGGGGGCTTCGGTGCGGATGAGCGGCACGGCCTGACGCTGCATGTTGGCGCCCATGAGGGCTCGGTTGGCGTCATCGTTTTCGAGGAAGGGGATGAGGCTCGCGGCCACGGAGACGACCTGCTTGGGACTCACGTCCATGAGCGTGACCTTCTCGCGCTCGATCATGCGGGTTTCCCCGGCCACGCGAGCGGTGATCAGTTCGTCGTTGATGACGCCGTGCTCATCGAGCTCCACATTGGCCTGGGCGATGATGTGTTCGTCCTCTTCCCAGGCGGAAAGGTAGAAGGCGTGAATCTCGAAGCGGGCGGGGCGCTTGCCTGCCTTCTCGAGCTTCTTGTTGGCGGCCTCGAGCTGAGCGAGGGGCACGGCCTGCTGATAGAGAGAGGAGAGCGCGTTGCGGACCTCTTCCTTCAGTTCGACCCCGGTCTTGGAGTCGACGATGGTGACGTCTTCCAGTTTGAGATCGCCCACGTGGGTGATCTTGGCAAACTGGACGATCTTGCCGTTCTCGACCTTGAGGTAGGGGCTCTCGATGAATCCGAATTCATTGATGCGCGCATAGCAGGAGAGGCTGGAGATGAGGCCGATGTTCGGGCCTTCCGGCGTCTCGATGGGGCAGATGCGACCGTAGTGGGAGGTGTGCACGTCGCGCACCTCGAAGCCCGCGCGGTCGCGGCTCAGGCCGCCCGGTCCGAGGGCCGACAGGCGGCGCTTGTGGGTGATTTCCGACAGGGGGTTCGTCTGGTCCATGAACTGCGACAGCTGGCTGGAGCCGAAGAACTCCTTCATGGCGGCGATGACGGGCTTGCTGTTGATCAGGTCGTGGGGCTGCAGGGGGTTGTTGGGGTCCTGCGCCATGGAGAACTTCTCCTTGATGGCGCGCTGCACGCGGACCAGGCCCACGCGGAAGCAGTTTTCCAGCAATTCACCCACGGATCGCACGCGGCGGTTGCCCAGGTGGTCGATGTCGTCCTTGCGGACCGGCGCCACTTCATCCAGGCGATCGGTGCGGGTGGTGTCGTATTTTTTCAGGCGCAGCAGGTAGTGCACCGTGTGGATGAAATCTTCGGTGCGCAGCGTGCGCAACTCCAGATCCGCGTCCACCCCGAGCTTGGCGTTCATCTTGTGGCGGCCAACCTTGGAGAGGTCGTACTTCTGGTTGTCGAAGAACATGGAGTGCAGCAGCTTCCGGCTGGATTCCACCGTGGCGGGTTCGCCGGGACGGATCTTCTTGAACAGCTCCTTGGCGGCCTCCTCGGCATCCTCGGTGTGATCCTTGGAGAGAGTCTCGCTAAGCACCTTCCCCGTGGCATCCAGATCAGGGAACGAAACGGAGAACTCGCTGACATTGTTGGCCAGGAACATTTCCAGGTGGGTCTGGAGGAAGGGGTCGTTAGCCTCCAGCAGCACCTCGCCGGTATTGAGGTTGACCACGTCCTCGAGCAGCACGGCCCCGTCGAGCATGCTCCGCTCCACGGTGACACCCTTCAGTCCGGCCTTCTGCATCTTCTCCACGAGCCGTCGGCTGATGGTCTTGCCCTTTTCGACGATCAGTTCCTTGCTCTTGGGATCCTTGACGTCCTCCAGCGCCTTCTGGCCCACCAGCAGTTCACAAGGCTCGAGAAGGAGGTGCTCCTTCTTCAGCGAGAAGTGATAGGGCGTGTAGAAGTGGGACAGGATGGACTGGTTGTCGGCGAGCCGCTCGTCGAAGAGCCCCAGGGAACGCAGGAAGGTGGAGCCCAGGAACTTGCGCTTGCGGTCGATGCGGGCGTACAGCAACCCCTTGGTGTCGAGCTCGAACTCGATCCAGGAGCCGCGATAGGGAATGATCTGGGCGCTGTAGAGCGACTTGTCGCTGGAGATCGCGAAGAACACGCCGGGGCTGCGGTGCAACTGGGAGACGATCACTCGCTCCGTGCCGTTGATGATGAAGGTGCCGCGATCCGTCATAGTCGGGATATCGCCGAAGTAGACTTCCGATTCCTGACTCTGCTTGTATTTGCGGTTGCCCTTGTCGTCCTTCTCGAACTGATTCAGGCGCACGCGGATCTTGAGGGGGGCGGCCATGGTGGCGCCGCGCTCGATGCACTCCTCCAGGCTCATCTTGGCGTGGAGCCCCACGGGCTCGTTACACACGTCGCAGATGGTGGCCTCGTTCTTGTTGCGGGTGCCGCACTTGGGGCAGTCGACTGCGGGATCCTTGGGATGCTCTGCCACGATGTGATGGCCGCAGCTCTTGCAGGTCGTACGCAGATGGCCGAGGCCTTCGTTCTTGCCGCACTTGCAGGCCCAGTGGCCCACGGTGTAGTCCACGAACTCGACCTCGAGGGCCGCATCGGTGCCATCGGGGTTCTTCCCGTTGTGCACGGGGAACATGGAATCAAAGACGGAGCGAAGTCCGCGGTTTTCCCGCTCCCCGTGGAGCAGGTTCATCTGGAGGAATTCGTCATAGCTCCGCTTCTGGATATCGATCAGGTTCGGGATCGGAACCAGGGAGCGAATCTTCGAGAACGAATGACGCTGGCGATAAATGTTCTGCTGGACGCTCATGGTTCACTCCAGGATCATGCCGGGAACCGCCGGGGCGGCTGCCCGGAGATGCACGGGTTTGGATTCTTCAACGACACGAAACGCGCACATGAGCCGATGGCCAGCCTTCCTTCCACCCGGGAGGAAAGCCGACCCCAACGACTTGGACATGCACGTGCGGGGGATGTGTTGCAACCGAAGCCCTTCGTGGTGGCTGGTTCTGCCTGCCCGGGACGCCGAGCTGGACGTAAGGAATAAGCATACCACTTTGCGCTGGCGGCGCAAAGCGCAAAGCGCAAGGCGCATTCTGCGCCTCGCGCTTTGCCTTTTCCAGCGGGAACGGTCTACTTGATCGCGACCTTGGCGCCGGCTGCTTCGAGCTTTTCCTTGATCTTGGCAGCTTCTTCCTTGGTAGCGCCTTCCTTGACGACCTTGGGAGCGCCGTCCACCAGATCCTTGGCCTCTTTGAGGCCCAGACCGGCGACGATCTCGCGGACCGCCTTGATGACATTCAGCTTGTTGGCACCGGCTTCGACGAGTTCAACATTGAACTCGGTCTGCTCTTCGGCAGGCGCAGCGGCAGCACCACCCGCAGGGGCGGAGGCAACGGCAGCGGCGGAGACGCCGAAGCGCTCTTCAAGAGCCTTGACCAGGCTGGCCAGCTCGAGAACGGTCATGGATTCGATTTCCTGGATCAACTGATCGGCGGTGAGAGCCATGGGATACTCCTCTCGGAATTGAGATTCGGGGTTGAGGTGAGGCAGCTGTAGCCAAGCAACGCTTCGCTACGCCGCGCCTTCCTTCTGCTGCCGGATCTGATCCAAAGCGATGGCCAGACCGGAGACAGGGTACTGCATGAGGTAGAGCAGCTTGCTGATGAGCACGTCGCGGCTGGGGAGCTCGGCGATGGCCTGGAACTCCTGAACCGATACAGCCTTGCCGTCTAGGATGGCGCCCTTGAAGCTGGCGGCCGGATTATCCTTCAGGAAGGTGTTGACGGCCTTGGCGAGGGCAACAATATCGCCTTCGCTGGTGGCCACGGCCGTGGAACCCTTGAAGTGCTGGGTGAGCACCTCGAAGGGAGTCTCCTTGACGGCCAGGCGCAGCAGAGTGTTCTTGGACACTCGGTAATGCGCCCTGCTCTCGCGGATGCTCTTGCGGAAGGCGGTGTCCTTGACCACGGTGAGGCCCTTGAAGCCCAGCACCACGGCAGACTTGGCAGAGGTGAACGTCCCCTTGAGGAGGGTGACTTCTTGATGCTTCTGTTCGCGTTCCATGCTCCGCCTCACTTCTCAACAATACTGGTGGACACGGTCACGCTGGGGCCCATGGTCGAGGCCATGTGAATGGCCTTGACGTACTTGCCCTTGGCCGCGGACGGCTTGGCCTTTTGCACGGCGTCGATGAGCGCATGGGCGTTTTCCACCAGCTTCTCGACCCCGAAGGACAGCTTGCCCACGCCAGCATGAATGATGCCGGTCTTGTCGACGCGGTATTCCACCTTACCGGCCTTGATCTCCTTGATGGCCTTGGCCACGTCGAAGGTCACGGTTCCGGTCTTGGGGTTCGGCATGAGGCCTCGGGGACCGAGCACCTTGCCGAGGCGACCGACGCCCTTCATCATGTCGGGCGTCGCCACGAGGGCGTCGAACTCCAGGAAACCGCCAGCGATGCGCTCGACGAGATCGTCGCCACCGACGATCTCCGCACCGGCGGCCTCCGCCTCTTTGATCTTTTCGCCACCGGCGATGACAGCCACCCGCATGGTCTTGCCCGTTCCGTGGGGCAAAACAATGGTGCCGCGAACCATCTGGTCCGCGTGGCGGGGGTCGACGCCGAGCCTCATGTGGACTTCCACCGTTTCGTCGAACTTGGCATAGGCCAGGTCCTTGATGACGGTGAGCGCCTCATTGAGCTCATAAGGGCGATCTTCGATCTTGGAGGCGGCGGCCCGGTACTTCTTGCCAGGTTTTGCCATAAAATCTCCTATTGGAAGATCTCCCGCGATGACGGTCGCGGTTGCCGGGAGCCCCGCACGCTGCGGCGCTCCGCTGAAAAGCAGGAATCTAGTCGACGATCTCGACGCCCATAGAGCGCGCCGAGCCCGCGATGGAACGCATGGCGGACTCGAGGCTGCCCGCGTTCAGATCGGGCATCTTGACCTTGGCGATCTCCTCGAGCTGAGTCTTGGTGAGCTTGCCCACCTTCTGCTTGTTGGGAGTCGCGCTGCCCTTGTCGAGGCCGATCTTCTTCTTGATCAGCACTGCGGCTGGGGGCGTCTTCAGGATGAAGCTAAAGCTGCGGTCACCGAAGACGGTGATCACCACGGGCACGATGGTGCCCTTCTCCACGGCACCCACGGACTTCGCGTTGAACTGCTTCACGAATTCCATGATGTTCACGCCGTGCTGACCCAGGGCCGGGCCCACGGGAGGAGCCGGGGTGGCCTCGCCAGCGGGGAGCTGCAGCTTGATGTATCCAGTAACCTTCTTGGCCATGTCTTCTTTCCTTTCCCGCAGCGGATTCCGGCGAATGCCGGCGACTGCTGCCTTGGTGGGCGCGCGGCAGGATTACCGCAGGCCTGGTTTCTTTGCTTTATTCTCTTTTGAAAGGCGCCCTAGCGCTTTTCAACCTGGATGAAGTCGAGCTCGACGGGGGTGCTGCGACCAAAAACGGTAACCATCACCTTGATGGTGGAGCGCTCCTCGTGGATCTCGTCGACATCCCCTTCGAAATTGGCGAAGGGGCCGTCTATGATACGCACCTTGTCGCCCTTTTCAAAGTGGAACTTGGGCTTGGGCCGCTCCTGGGTTTCCTCGGTGTGGTTCATGATCTGGCGGACTTCGTCGTCCGTAAGCGGCGTGGGCCGCTTCTTGTTGGCACCGACGAAACTCGTCACCTTGGGCGTGTTGCGCACCAGGTGCCAGTCGGCGTCCTCCATTTCGAAACTGGAGCCCTTCTTGGCGACGGCGATCTGGACCAGAAGGTAGCCGGGGAAGGACTTGCGCTTCTTGAGAACACGCTCCTTCTTCCCACTCTTGGCATCGACCTTCATTTCTTCATAGGTCTCTTCGGGGATCTGGATATCGCCGAAGGATTCGTCCCGGGCTTCCATCTTGATGCGCTGACGCAGGCTCTCCATCACCTTGGCCTCGTAGCCCGAGTAGGTGTGGATGATGAACCAGGCCAGCTTATGTTCGGGTGAGGTCTCAACCGGAGTCGAGGCCTGCTGGGTGCCGATAAGATCGGTCATGGCGTCCTCCAGGCCTAGTGGTGCGGGAGGATGAAGGTCATCCCCCAGGAAATGAGCCGGTCCGCGCCGTACAGGAATGCGCCCACGAATACCGAAACCACGATGACGGCCCAGGTCGAGCTCATCACCTTTTCCTTAGTGGGCCAGTCCACGCGATCGAGTTCCGCGAAGAGGTCCTTTGTCTGTTGCTTGATGGCACTGATCAAGATCTACCCCCTCGGCGGGCGTACTTTCAATAAACCGGCCCCAGCGCGAAAGCCGGGGCCGAAACGAAGTGGCAGGGGAGACAGGGTTCGAACCCGCGACCTGCGGATTTGGAGTCCGCTGCTCTACCAGCTGAGCTACTCCCCTTTTGTCAAGAGGTCAGACCGTTGGCGCCACCCGTGAGGGCGGCGCCGGACAGTCGACTCACTTCGCTTCGCGGTGCAGCGTGTGTTTGCCATCGTGACGGCAGAACTTCTTGAACTCCAGCTTGCCCGTGGTGGTCTTCTTGTTCTTGGTCGTGCTGTAGTTCTTGCGTTTGCACTCGGTGCACTGCAAATGAATGATGTCGCGCATGTTGGAATCCTTGCTACTCGATGACTTCGTCGACGCGGCCGGAACCGACCGTGCGGCCGCCTTCGCGGATGGCGAACTTCAGACCCTTTTCCATGGCCACGGGGCAAATGAGCTCCACGGTCAGGGTGACATTGTCACCCGGCATGACCATCTCGCGTCCTTCACCCAGGGTGATGGAGCCGGTCACGTCGGTGGTGCGGAAGAAGAACTGGGGGCGGTACTTGTTGAAGAAGGGCGTGTGACGGCCGCCTTCATCCTTGCCCAGGACGTACACCGCAGCGGTGAACTTGGAGTGGGGCTTGATGCTGCCGGGCTTGGCCAGCACCTGACCGCGCTCGACATCCTTGCGCTCCACACCGCGCAGGAGGATGCCGGCATTGTCGCCCGCCTCGCCCTGATCCAGGAGCTTCTTGAACATTTCGATGCCGGTGACAACCTTCTTCACGGTGGGCTTGATGCCGACGATCTCGATTTCCTCGCCGACCTTGACCACGCCCGCCTCGATACGGCCGGTGACGACGGTGCCGCGACCGGTGATCGTGAACACGTCTTCGATGGGCATCAGGAAGGGCTTGTCCTTGGGACGGGCCGGATCCGGGATGTAGGTGTCGACGGCTTCCATCAGCTCATAGATGCAGCCCACTTCGGGGGCATCGATGTCGCCGCCGGTGGCCTTGTCCAGCGCGAGACGAGCAGAACCCTTCACGATGGGAATGGCGTCGCCGGGGAAGTCGTAGGCGGTGAGCAGCTCGCGCAGTTCCATCTCCACCAGCTCGGCCAGTTCGGGATCCGCGATATCCATCTTATTCATGAAGACCACGATGGCAGGCACACCCACCTGACGGGCCAGCAGGATGTGCTCGCGGGTCTGGGGCATGGGGCCGTCGGTGGCGGCGACCACGAGGATCGCGCCGTCCATCTGGGCAGCGCCCGTGATCATGTTCTTGATGTAGTCGGCGTGGCCGGGGCAGTCCACGTGGGCGTAGTGACGCTTGGTGGTCTGGTACTCCACGTGAGCCGTGTTAATCGTGATCCCACGGGCCTTTTCCTCGGGCGCGGAGTCGATCTCTTCATAGCTCTTGGTGGCGCCGCCGAACTTCTTGGCGAGCACGAACGTGATGGCAGCCGTCAGCGTGGTCTTGCCGTGGTCCACGTGACCGATGGTGCCGATATTGACGTGCGGCTTCGAGCGATCGAATTTCTCCTTGGCCACTGTTGCCTCCTGGGGTGGGTGGTATGGATGAACGTGCGGGGGACGGAAAAGAAGCTGGAGCCCACAGCCGGGATTGAACCGGCGACCTCGTCCTTACCAAGGACGCGCTCTGCCACTGAGCTATATGGGCATTGAACTTCTGGAGCGGGAAACGGGGTTCGAACCCGCGACATTCAGCTTGGAAGGCTGACGCTCTACCAACTGAGCTATTCCCGCCTTGAGACCAGCCTTCCTCGAAAGGTCTGGGTAGGTGGTGCCGAGAGAAGGATTCGAACCTCCGTAACGCGTTGCGTGGCAGATTTACAGTCTGCTGCCATTAACCACTCGGCCATCTCGGCATTTCTTGAGTTGTCAACATCCCTTGGTCGGGCGGCTTTGCGGGGCAAAGCTTTCCTGATAGGGAACCCGAAAGATATCACGCAGACCCACCCATCACAACAGAAAAGATTCAGCGGCTTCCCTGGGTCCGCACTGCCAGGGCCCGGAAAAGCATGACGGCGACCGCAGCCGAGACATTCAGACTCTCGATGCCACCGGGCATATCGATGCGCAGCAGGGCGTCGCACTTCTCCGCGATCTTCTGATGCATCCCCTCCCCCTCCGAGCCCAACACCAGCACTGTCGCGCGGTCAAAGGGCTCGCAGAGGTAATCCGTGCTCTTGGGCCCAGCGGCCAGGCCGAAGATCCAGGCCCCGGCCTCCTTGAGTTCCTCCAGGGCCCGCCCCAGATTCACCACCCGGACCAGGGAGACCCGACTCGCGGTCCCGGCACTGGCGCGGACTACGGTCTCGTTCACCTGGGCATTGCGTCGCTCGGGGAAAATGACCCCATCCACCCCCGCCGCCGCGGCAGAACGCAGGATCGCGCCGAAGTTGTGGGGGTCGGTCACGCCATCCAGCGCCAGCACCAGCGCGTCATTCCCGCGGGCCACCACCCGTTCCAGCAACTGCTCCATGGAATCCAGGCGAAGCTCCCCGCCCTCCCCCAGAACGCCCTGGTGGCGCTGTCCCTCGGCGCGCCGATCGAGCCCCTCCATGGGCTCTCGGTGCACCGTAACGCCCGCCGCCCGAGCCTCGGTGCGAAGCTTGGCGGAACGATCCCAGGCTGCAGGCGCGATTCGCAGCACCTGCAATTCGCCCTGGGCTAAAGCCTCTTCGCATGCGTGGGGGCCCAGGAACCGCATGGCGACTCAGAAGCTCCGCTTGAAGCCGATGGACCAGAGGTGGCCCATGCCTTCAACGCGCGTCTTGGTGCCCGTGGTCCGGTAGCCCGCACTATCCCAGGCGCCTTCCATCGAGGCGCTGTCTACATCCCGGTTCTGGCGGAACTGGAAGCCGGCATTCAGTTCGCCGCCCCAGATCCGGTAGCCGGCGCCGATGGAAAAGGCCGCCGAGCGGGAGCCGGAGATGAGGGGATTGACTCGGGAATCCTCCTGGAGCGCCGGTTCCAGGCTGGCGCCCGCGCGAAGGGTCCAGTCGCGCCCGAGGGTGGCCTCGCCCATCAGGCTCGCACCGAACCCACTGCGATAGCCGCCTTCCACCTGGGTGGAGGCCAATCCACCGGGGCCCACCAGGCCGGGAGACGAGGGCAGTTCCAGGCTTGCGCCCTGGATGTGTCTCACGTCGAATTCCCAGGTGAGAAACTGGTTGAAGCGGTGACGCACGCCAAGCACGGTCTTGCCAGGCAGCGCGATGCGCTCAGAGCCAGAATGGAACTGCAGCTGAGCCAGGGTCGCGGCCTCTTTGGCCTCGATCCCCTGGGGTGGCATTCCATTGCCTCCCGGATCCACGAACACCGGCCGATCCTGTCCCATGGAGGCGCTCAGATTCAGGTCGCCTCGCAACGCGCCCTGGTGGGTGCCCGCCAGGGTCCAACGCGGATTGATGGCCCAGCGAAACCCCAGGGAGAAGGAGGGCACCGTGGCGCTGCCCGACTGTTGGGCCCGAACCTCGGCGAGGGCCCGCACGATGTTGCCAGGACCAGGCGGCAGGGTTGGATCGTCGAGCACCTGGGTGCGCAGGTTGACCGAGGAGTCGAAGGAGATGCGGGCGACCCCCAACCCCGCCCCGAAGGAGATCCCGGGGCGAAGGGCCCAGGCGGCCTGGAACTCCAGTCGCTGGGTCTTGAGGTCGATGCTGCGCCCGAGAAAACGAATGGTGCTTTCGGGGGAAAGCTCCGCATGGCGAAGGAAGGGCTGATCGAGTTTCAGCCCCAGCGAGAGTCGATCGTTGGCCTTCCACGCCGCGCCGAAAGAGGTCAGCAGGCGGTTCCGCTCCGAGGTGAAGAGGCTTTTCTGGGTGGACTGGAGGGTGGCCTGGGCGGACGCCATGTCCATGCCGAGCCCCACGTAGGCGCTGGCATTGTCCCGGAGCGTGACCAGCAGCGCGGGATTGAGCGTGGAGGCCTCCAGGCTCTGACCAAAGGCCACCCCCGCACCGCCTCGGGCGATGCCCACGGGGTCGGAGGCGGGAAGCCAGAGACTCTGGGCGGCCAAGGGTGCCGAGAGCCCCGCCAGGAGACTGGCCAAGCCGGTTCCCAACCATCGATGCAGACGCGCCATGCTCCAACCTCCAGAAAGGGTCCGCTTCCCAAATGACTCGGGGGCCCCACAGGTTCAATACCGAACTCCCAGGATGGCCGAAGGGCCCCCGGCCACCAAGGGGCTATTCTCCCGGCTCCCCGGGAGTCGTTCTGGAGAAGCAGGTCGCGATCCAGCCCGCAGCCTATGGACAAGGGCAACTTCTTCGATCTGGGCTGAACCAGAAAATTCCCTTTTCAATCTGTAAACCATAATGAACACCTCCCCCGTGGGCGAGATGGGCTCTGTCAGAATGTTCCCCTTGCAGATGGAGTCTCCATGAGTGACAAGATCGCCCTCAACCCCAACAAGCTGGTGCGCGCCCTCGGCAAACCCGCGAGCGAGTTCACCAAGCAGGACATCATCCGGTTCATCGAGCAGAACGATATCCGGATGCTCAATTTCCGTTATGTGGCGGGCGACGGACGCTTGAAGAAACTGAACTTCGTCATCAACAGCCGCGCCCACCTGGACAAGGTGCTGTCCATGGGCGAGCGGGTGGATGGTTCGAGTCTCTTCCCCTTCGTCTCCGCGGATTCCAGCGATCTCTACGTGGTGCCCCGGTACCGCACGGCCTTCGTGAATCCCTTCACGGAAGTGCCCACCCTCGACCTCATCTGCTCCTTCTACAACAACCTGGGCGAGCCCCTGGAGAGCGCCCCGGAATACATCCTCCGCAAGGCCCAGCTGGCCCTGAAGGCCAAGACGGGCTTCACCCTGGAGGCCCTCGGCGAGCTGGAATACTACCTCTTCTCCGAGGTGGATCGGATCTACCCCATCGTCGAGCAGAAGGGCTACCACGAGTCTCATCCCTTCTCGAAGTGGGGCTTGGTGCGCCGCGAGGCCATGCAGGTCATCAGCGAGATGGGCGGCACCATCAAGTACGGCCACGCCGAAGTGGGCAACATCATCGCGGGCGATCTGGAGATGGTCCAGCACGAGATCGAGTTCCTGCCGGTGCCCATCGAGGAGGCCGCCGATCAGCTCGTGATGGCCAAGTGGGCCCTGCGGGAAGTGGCCTACAAGCACGGGCTGGAGGTGAGTTTCGCGCCCAAGATCATCGTGGGCCACGCAGGCAGCGGCCTGCACTTCCACAGCCGCCTGGTGAAGGACGGCGTGAACGTGATGGCCGACGAGAAGGGCCTCACCGAGGTCGCGAAGAAGGTGATCGCGGGCTACCTCATGTGCTCCGAATCCCTCACGGCCTTCGGCAACACCGTGCCCACCTCCTTCCTCCGGCTGGTGCCCCACCAGGAGGCGCCCACCAGCATCTGCTGGGGGGACCGCAACCGCTCGGTGCTGGTGCGTGTGCCCCTGGGCTGGCTGGGAGTTGGCGACAAGATGATGCGCGACGCCAACCCACTCGAAACGGGCACGGGCACCTTCGAGAACAACCAGACCGTGGAAATCCGCAGCCCCGATGGCTCCGCCAATGTGCACCTGCTCCTGGCGGGGCTGGCCGTGGCCGCCCGCTACGGACTGGAACATCCCGAGGCCCTCAAGGTGGCCGAGCAGCTCTACATCAAGGCCGATGCCAGCAAGGTCGAGGGCCTCAAGCAGCTCCCCGCCTCCTGCTTTGAGGCGGCCGAGTGCCTGAAGCGGGAGCGGGAACGCTACGAGCTCGACGGCGTCTTCCCCGCGGGCCTCATCGATTCCATCGCCAAGAACCTCCAGGCCTTCGACGACAAGCACATGAGCGAAAAGCTCTTCGGCAATGCCGACTCCCTGCGCCAGCTGGTGAACCGCCACCTCCACTGCGGTTGAGTCGACTGATCTAGACTGGTTCCATGAGCCTGCCTCCCTACATCCCCGACCTGGAAAGCATCGATCCCCGGCTGGATCTCCTCGCGGAGATCCAGCGGCTTCGGCGCGAGCGCAAGGCCGTGATCCTGGCCCACTATTACCAGGAACCGGAGATTCAGGACCTGGCGGATTTCGTGGGAGACAGCCTGCAGCTCAGCCAGGCCGCCGCCAAGACGGATGCGGATGTGATCGTGTTCTGCGGTGTGCACTTCATGGCCGAAACGGCCAAGATCCTGAGCCCCGCCAAGACCGTGGTGATCCCCGATCTCGACGCGGGCTGCAGCCTGGCGGACCGCTGCCCCGCCGAGGCCTTCGGCGAGTGGCTGAAGCAGTACCCCGATCACGAAGTGGTGAGCTACATCAACTGCTCCGCGGGCGTGAAGGCCCTCTCCACGGTCATCTGCACCAGTTCCAACGCCGTGCGGGTGGTGGAGAGCCTGCCCCGGGACCGGAAGATCGTCTTCGCCCCGGATCGCCACCTGGGCAAGTGGGTGATGCAGCAGACCGGCCGCGACATGGTTTTGTGGCCGGGCTTCTGCATCGTGCACGAGCAGTTCACCGCCAAGCGCGTGGCCATCCTGAAGGCCCAGTATCCGGATGCGAAGCTCATCGTCCATCCCGAGTGCGACGCCACCGTGAGCCGCATGGCGGATTTCGTGGGCAGCACCGCCGCCCTGCTGAAATACGTGGCGGAGCGCCCCGAGCGTCAGTTCATCGTGGGCACCGAGGCTGGCATCCTCCATCAGATGCGCAGGACGCGCCCCGAGGCCGAGCTAATCCCCATCCCCGCCGACAGCGGCTGCAACTGCTCGCTCTGCCCGTACATGAAGCTGAACTCCATCGAGAAGCTGTATCTCTGCCTGCGGGATCTCCGCCCGGAGATCACCCTCGACGAAACGCTCCGCCAACGCGCCCTGGAGCCCCTGGAGCGCATGCTGGCTTTGGGCTGAGCGCCTACTGCAGGGTGGGATGAAGGAGTTCCTTTGCCAGCGAAAGGGGCAGGAGCTCCGCCCCGGCCTGGAGGGTGAAGGCCATCCCCGGCGACAGTTCCGGCAGGGGCTTGAGTCGGGGATAAGGCAGCAGCATCACTTCGCCGGGCCGCAGGGACGGGAGCGCCAGTCCTTCCCAGGCCTCGAGAGGCGCCGACCGTTGGCGGCCTCCCGCCCTTAGGGTCAGGTGGCCGGTCCAGGCAAAGTCCACTTCCAGCCAGGCCCCCAGCACGGCGCCCTGTAGATCCTCCAGGGCGAGGCAGAATCCCGCGGGGTGCCCTCCGAACTGTCCCACCGCAGCGAGGGTCGGTTGGGGAAGGCGGTGCAGTTCTGCGCCCGGCCCCTGCACGGCGAGGCGGTCCAGATGGGTGCCATCGCCCCGGCGCAGCAGGCTGGGGCGCGGCAGGCAGGGCAGCATCTGGATCTCGGCCAGCCGGGGCGCCAGGGCCTCCGGCAGATCGCCTCGGCGCTGCCATTTCTCCGCGTAGGCCACAGTCTGACGCAGGCGCTGCAGGGCTCGGGGCCCCGCCGTCAGGACCTCCCGGAGCGAAGCGGGGGCGAGGACTTCCGCGAGGCGCTCCGGGCGACCTTCACCGAGCTTGGCCTGCCGCGCCCGTTCCATCGGGTTGAGCTCCACGACTCGGTCCGGATCGGAAGGCAGGGCGGCCACCAGGGCCTGGCGTGGGGAGGCAGCTCCACCTAAAAGGGCCGTGCCCAGACGCAGCGGAATCACAGCCATGGCGACTCCGTGGCCCCAGAGACAAACCATCGACAATTCAAAAAGAGAGACATGAAAGATCCCAAGAGGCTCTTCCTAGGAGACAGGGAGCCCGTCCAAGTATTCTCCGGGAGCCGCGTTGAGCGCAAAGGGCTTGATGGCACGAAGGCGCGTGAGAGGCGATGCGGGTCCATCGTCCGAACGCGCCGACACAGCCAGCGAGCCCTTTGCGCTCAACCCTTCGGGCTGGGGCGCCAGCCGTCGCGATGCTGCGTCAGGCTCCTCGTCCTTGGGTCCACCAGATTTCAGCTCGTCTCACGTATCGGCGAAGCCGATACCGAGAGGGCCTTCGTCGCCTTCCTTGCCTCGCTCGGCTGGCGCCCCAGCGCGGCCTCGCATAATACTTGGACGGGCTCCTCGCAAGCCTCATCCTGGGGCATGGACGAACCCAGAATCAGCCCCTGGAACCCGGATCGCCGCTGGGCCGATCCGCTCATAACGCTTCTGTTGCTGGCCTCGCTGCTCGGCATCTGGAGCCTCTCCGCAGCCCAGCGCGCTGCACACCAGGCGCCCCAGCGCCCGAGCCTCCAGGCCCGGGCCCAGGAACTGGGCCGCGCGGCCCTGGTCGTGACCCGCGCCCCCAGGACTGCCAAGCCCCTGGGGTCGACGCCGGGCAATCCCTACTGGGATCGTGCCCTCCTCTCCATTCTGGCGGCGGAGCAGGGTGATCTGTCCCGGGGGCGCGCCCTGACGCAGGAAGCTCCCCCTCCACCCGAGCCCGCTCGGCAGGCCTTCCAGCGTTGCTGGCAAGCGGCCTACGAGGCGGGCCCGTCCCCCACCGCTGGAGAGCTCGAATCGATCCGCGGCCCCCTGGGCGAAGGCTTCGCGTACTGGAGCCTGCGGGCGCGCCTCGCCGAAGGGGCGTCCCAGGCGCCAGAGCCCTACCGCGCCAAGGCTCACGCCTGGGCCCTGCCCCGTCTGGCGGTTCTGGGGGCGGGAAGCTTTGTGGCCCTGGCCCTCGGCTTGTTAGGCCTCGTGGCCGCGGGGATCTTCCTCTTCACCCGGAAGGGGCCCCGGCCTCAGGAACCTCTCCCTGTCTTCGACATGCCCTGGAGGGCGCTGGCTCTGGCCCTGCTTGGCTGGTTCCTGGCCATGCGCTGCTCGGGCATGGTGGCGGCTCTTTGCCTGAGCCTCCTGCCCCTCCCGAGGATCATGGCGCTGCCCATCGCCTATGGGTTTCACGTGCTGGTGGGAGGCTGGCTCCTGCTGAAGGCCGCAGGCCTCACGCCGAGGGAAGCCTGGCGCCGCAGCACTCCAGGCCCCCTGGCCCGGGCCTTGGGGTGGGCCCTGCCCTTCCTCGGCATCGCCATCGCCGGAGTCGTGGTGGTGGGTCTCCTGGCCAGTCCATGGACTCGCGGGGCCGAGCCGCCCCAGCGGGAGCTGATGGAAATCATCTCCGGGCTCCGACACCCCTTCACGGTGGCGATTCTCCTGCTCACCATCGGCGGCCTGGCGCCGGTCTTCGAGGAATGGGTCTTCCGGGGTGTCCTCCTGCCCTGGCTGGGACCGAGGTTGGCTGAAAGGTTTGGGGCCAAAGGCGGGTGGGGCCTCGCGATTCTCGGCTCGGGCCTGGCCTTCGGCGCCATGCACCTTCAACCGACAGGCCTTCCCACCCTGGCCACCCTAGGCCTTGTGCTGGGCTGGGCCTTCGTCCGCACCGGCAATCTCTGGACGGCTATCGCCATCCACGCCTGCTGGAACACAGGGGTATTCCTGCTGGTGCGGATGCTGGCCTAGTCCCTGGCTACTGCGGAGCCCCTGACATATAGGGCTGCAGGTAACCGTAGATCCACCAAGCGAGCTGCCCGAAGACCAGCACGATGAGGATCCACTTCAGCAGGGTCTTGGGGTTGATGCCGCCCTCGTCTGGGCGGGGCTGGGGCGGCGGCGCATTGCGGGGCACCGGTAGAGGTCGGAAACCGGGATTGGTCTGATCCGGTTCCAGCTCGATGCGGAAGCCGGAAGTCGAGGGGGAGGCTGCGGGTCGGGCGAAGCTGGAACGCCCGGTCGTGCGGGGTGCCGTCAGGCCGGAGGCCGAATCCGTGCCGGCGGAGCTCCGGGGACGAGCCCGCCGCAGAGGCACGATGTCGCCCGCGTGATCATCGTGGCGGAACAGTTCCTCCACCCGGCTCCGGGCGGCATTCTCCAGGGGGAAGGCGTCGATGAGCGCCACCAGGAATTCCATGAGCGTCTCGAAGCGTTCCTCGGGGTCGAAGTCGAGCGCCTTGCGGAAGACATTGGCCAGGTCACCAGACACGCCCTGGGGCACCAGGATGGGCTCGTGGAGCACGTGGGTGATCACGGCGGCCACGTTGGGACCGGGATGGGGGAGTTGGCCCGTCATCAATTCGAAGGCGGTGACGGCGAAGGCGTAGCGGTCGGAACTGGGGGTCGGCTCCGACCCCTTCAGCAGCTCCGGGGCGCTGTAGGCGGGGCTGCCCAGGAATTCGCCCTGAGTGGTGAGGCGCGGCGCCATGGTCTTGGCGATGCCGAAGTCCATGAGCTTGACCCGCCCATCCTCGCTCACCAGGATGTTGTCGGGTTTGACATCCCGATGGATGATCGCGTGGCGGTGGGCGGCCCGGAGGGCCCGCATGGCCTGCACCAGAATGCCCAGGCGGGTCTCGGCCTCCAGGTTGCCCTCGCGGATGAACTTGCCGAGGCTCTGGCCTTCCACCAGTTCCATGGCCAGGAAGGGCCCCAGATTGGGTTCCTCGCCTACGTCATAGATGGTGACGATGTTCGGGTGATTGAGCTGGGCGGAGATCTCGGCCTCGCGCTTGAAGCGCTCCAGGGCGATGTCCCGCTCCTCGCCCACGGCCCGCACCACCTTGATGGCCAGGCGGCGCTTCAGCATCGGATCCTCGGCCAGATAGACCGTCCCCATCGCTCCCTGACCCAGGGGACGCAAAACCTGGTACCGCCCGATATTTCTGGGGTGTTCTGCCATGTGTTAACCGATCCCCAATGATAGCCATGGCCAAGGCCCCGCGGTCCACACCTTTCCAGGGAGGCAGGGCGGCTAGAATCAAAGATTCCCTCCTGAGGCGCCCCGGCGGTCCCTCGGGGATGATTCCAAACCTCCAAGGAGCCCCATGGCCGCCCTCATTGAAGCCATCAACGTCAAACGAAAAATGTTCTTCGAGCTGGAAGGAACCCCTTTCCATTGCCTGGACGTGGAGATCTCCACCCCTACGGCCCGGGGCGGCCAGACCCTGGTGCGCCTCAAGATGCGCAACCTGCTTACCCGCGCCGTCTTCGACAAGACCTTCAAGGCCGGGGACAAGTTCGCAGAGCCCGATCTCAACATGGTGCCCGCCAGCTTCCTCTATGCGGATGGAGAAGGCGCCCATTTCATGGATCAGGAGAGCTACGAGACCCACACCCTGAATGACGAAATGATGGGGGATGCCCTGGATTTCCTCATCGAGGGCCAGATCATCCAGATCCAGAAGTACAACGGCAACCCCATCGGCCTCCAGCTCCCCACCCACGTCGAACTGGCCGTCACCTACACCGAGCCCGGCGCCCGGGGGGACACGGCCTCCGGCAACGTCACCAAGCCCGCCAAACTGGAGACAGGCATCGAGATCCGCGTGCCCCTCTTCATCAAGGAGGGCGAGAAGGTGAAGGTGGCCACCGAGACCCGGGAGTTCGCGGGGCGCGCGTGAGGAAGTACCGCCTGGGCCAGAGCCGCGAGGCTCAAGATATGGACAGCCCTAACGCCTACGGGCGCGAGGGCCGGGCCACGAGCAAGCGCCGCCAGCAGAGCGCCGAGCGTCTCCAGACGGGCATCGAGGCCCACGACTCGGACACCATGCTCTACCTGCCCGATCCCGAACCGTGGATGCACTACGAGGAAGCCACCCTCATCCAGCGCCACAGCCAGTGGGTGGATCTGGAACAGGCCGACCGCAGCCGCCTGCGGGCCACCCTCTCCGGGAAGCTCAAGGGCGTCAAGTTGGTGGTGGGCGACCGGGTGCGCTATTCCCCCGTCCCCCTGGATGCGGTGGATCCCACCGGCCCCCAGGCCCAGGTGGTGGCAGTAATGCCCCGACGCACGCTCCTCAAGCGGGGGGGCATCGACGACCGGGAACCCTGGCAGCTCATCGCCGCCAATGCCGATGAGCTGTGGGCCTGCGCCGCCGTGGTGGATCCACCCCTGCGGCCGGGACTTCTGGAACGGGCCCAGAGCCTGGCCCTGGCGGCGGGCCTGACCTTTCGCATCGTGGTGACCAAGCGTGACAAGGCCAGCCCCAAGGACACCCTGCCGGAACTGGATCCCCTGCGAGAACAGGGTGTGCCCATCGTGGAGACCAGCGCCCTGAAGGCCTCCGGACTGGAGGAACTGAAAGGGCTGCTCAGGGATCGCGTAGTGGTGCTGGTGGGCCACAGCGGCGTGGGCAAGAGCACCCTGGTGAACGCTCTGATGCCAGAGTTGGACCTCAAGACCGGCGACATGAGCCGCTACGGCACGGGCCGCCAGACCACGACGGCCGCCCGGTGGCTCCCCACGCCCTACGGCGGCACCCTCATCGACACCCCGGGCATCCGCACCCTCAGCGTGCGCGGCCTGGACCGAGGCATCCTGGCTGCGGTGTTTCCCGAGCTCCCGCCCGAATGGGTCGAAGATCCCACGGGCCTGGATCCCGAGGATGAGGCCTTGGGCCTCGACTATCCCGAACGCCTCCAGAGCCTTCAGCGCCTGTGGGAAGAAATGGGCGAGCGCAACCCCAACCAGAGCAGCTATCGATGAATCCGCGAAGAGCCGCGAAAAGCAAAGTAGAAAGGGCCGCAAAGGGGCCTCATCGTGGATGAACTCCTCTTCAAGCACGAAGTATTCCAGACCATCGGAGCCGCGATAGAGGTGCATCGCCAACTCGGTCCGGGATTCCTTGAGGCGGTTTATCAAGAGGCGCTGGAGCGCGAATTGACCGAGCGGGAAATTCCATTCCAGTCCCAGGTTCCACTCCGGGTCCGCTACAAGGGCTGCTATCTAAAGAAACACTATATGGCCGATTTCGTGGTCTTCGGCCAGTGCCTGCTGGAGATTAAGGCCCTGGACTGCCTCACGGACCGGGAGACCTCCCAACTCTTGAATTACCTCCGGGCCACAGGATTCCCTCTCGGATTGATCATCAATTTTGGATCAGGAGGGAAGCTGGAATGGAAGCGGCTGGCCATGACCCATTCCCTTCGCGGCCCTTCGCCTCTGCCCTTGGCGGCCCTTCGCGGGGAGGAATAGATGCAGGACCGCATGCAAAGCCAGTCGAAGCTCCTGGACTTGGTCTACGCCGGGATCTTCGGCACCCTGTTCCCCCTCTTCCTGCACGTGGCCCGCACCATCACGCGCCGCAGCCGCGCCTTCGAGATCTCCGATGACATCATCGGCGCCTTCATGGCCCTGCGGCCCAAGTATCTGGAAGCCGTGAAGGGCAACGTGGCCCAGGTTCTGGAACGTCCCCTCACCCATCCCGAGGTGGACCGCATCGCCCGCGCCGTCGTTCGGCAGCATGCCCGGGCCTGGGTGGATCTCTTCTATTTCGGTCAGCGCCCTCCGGAGGAAGCCCTGGGCAACTTCGCCGAGGTGCAGGGGCTGGAACACGCCGAGGGGGTGATGCAGGCGGGTCGCGGCGCCATCCTGCTCACGGCCCACGCCGGGAATTTCGAGCTGGGCGGCCTGCTGCTGCGGGCCAAGGGCATGGAGATTCACGTGGTCTACAAACCGGATCGCTTCGAGGCCGTAGAACGGCTCAGAACGCAGATCCGGAGCCAGGGCGGCGTGGTGGGCGTGCCCGTGGATGGCGTGGGGTTTTCCACTCTGCCCCTGGTAATGCTCCTGCGGGAGGGGCGCCTGGTGGGCATGCAGGGGGATCGGGACTTCAGCCTCCACGGCCTGTCGCTTCCATTCTTCGGACGGGAGACTTACTTCCCCCGCGGCCCCTGGGAGTTGGCGGCCATGACCGGCGCGCCGATTCTCTGTTCCTTCTTCTTCACGGATGAAGAGGGCCGCTTCCGCGCCCGCTTCATGGAGCCCATCACCATCACCGGCGAGCGGGGCCAGCGGCAGGCGGCCATCGAGGCTGGCATGCGCCGCTACGTCGCGGATCTGGAGAATCTCATCCGCGAGCATCCGGATCAGTGGTACTGCTTCTATCCTTTCTGGGAGGACCCGCTGCGCGCCGCTTCCGGCCCCAGCGTCCCCTGAAACCCGCCCGGAGATTTCCATGCCGCTCGACCCCACCCCGACTTCGGCCTGCCTCAACTGCGGTGAACCACTCCTTGGCTCCTTCTGTCACCGCTGCGGGCAGCGCCACCAGGAGGGGAACCTGGCCCTGAAGCACATCTCCAAGGACGTGGTGCACGACATCTGGCACTTCGACGCCAAGGTGCTCCAGACCTTGAAGCTCCTCATTCTGCGACCGGGCCTCCTCACCCTCGAATACCTCAGCGGGAAGCGGGCGCGGCATGTCCCGCCCTTCCGCCTCTACATCTTCGTGAGCTTCGTTCTCTTCTCCCTCCTGGCCTTCGAGAAGCACGACGAGGAGAAGCGCGGAAAGTCCTCCGGCGGGGATGCGATCGCCCTGCACGTAAGCTCCGACGTGGAGCAAAAGGTCAAGACGGAGCTGGCCCAGGCCCTGCCCGAAGCGGCGAAGGCCGAGCCCCAGGAGACCCAAGCCAAGGCCGGGAAGAAGGAAGCCCACGGCTGGACGCGTCACATCGAACACGCCGCGAAGGACCCGGTAGCCTTCAAGCGCAATCTGCGGCACCGAATGTCCCAAGCCATGTTCGTGCTCCTGCCCGGCTTCGCCCTCCTCCTCACACTCCTCTACCTGCGGCGGAAGCGCTTCTTCGTGGAGCACTTAATCTTCTCGCTCCACGCCCACACGTTCTTCTTCCTTGTCTTCATCGCCCAGTGGGCCCTGGGCCGCCTACCAGAAGGCTGGGGGGCGGGATGCCTCGGGTCTCTCCTGATCCTCGCCCTCCCCATCCACCTCGGCCTTTCCCTAAGGCGTGTGTACGGACAGGGCGCGCCCAAGACCCTCCTGAAGGGCGCCCTGCTCTCCGCCTCCTACCTCCTGGTGGTGGGCATCGTGCTCCTGGGCGCCGTGGCCCTCGCAGCCATGGAGCACTAGGGCCGCAGGAGCCCGCGCCCCGACGACCGGTACCGCCGCCCCGCAATCCTGAGGTAGCACCGCCGGGCCAGGGAGGCCATGCCCGGCAGGCCCATGAGGGGCGCCAGGACGCGCCACCGGGGCAGGCGACGCAGGATCGACGGTAGTGCCTCCGCACCGGCGCGGACTTCCCGGGTCCGGGTATCCAGGCAGTGGATCGCCATGTGCAGGGGCCGTCCGGCCAGTTCCGGTGCCATGCGGGGCAGCTCGGGGTTCTGGAACGGGAAGGTGACCATGAGGCCCCAGCGATCCCGCCGCTGCACCCAGTCCACCATCCGACGGCAGAGGGCGCACTCACCGTCGTAGACCACCAGCAGGGGCGAGGGTCGTGCCACGCTAGACGGGCTGTGGGGCAGGAACAGCCTGGAGTTCCTTCACCCAGGCGGGAATCGACTTGACCCCCTTGGGTGGCTCCAGGGCCTTCTGGTAGCGGCGCAGTTCGCCTTCGTGGTTGATCACGAAGTCGCTTTCCTCCAGGTAGGTGGTCACCGGCAGTAGGGCTGTGGCGACCCGGCTCAGCTCAGAGGGAATGGGCTCCAGCACGAGGCTGAAGGCCGCGGCTTCCACAATGTGGCGAAGCTGTTCGTTCTCCCGGTGGCCACTGAATTCCGAATCATGGAGCACCACCACGGCCTGTACCTCGCCCCCCTGAACCTGCACCAGCAATTCGTCCAGATGTCCGAAGCGGTAGCCCCGCTCGGCGAAACCCCGGCGATTGAAGATGCCGTCCCCGCTGCCCTGGAGCTCAGGAAACTGCAGGGTGTAGCGGCGATCCCCACTGCCGAAGCAGAGATCCTCGCGGCTGGCCAGGGAGGCCAATCGCTGGGCTGAATCGCAGCCGAAGGTCCCCTGCCCGATCACGGCCACGGGTCCGGCCTCCCGCAGGGCGGCGCCCACCGCCTCGAGACTGGCCACAGCCCCCTTGATCTTGGGTTGACGTAGCCGCGTGGCAGCTTCCAGGTTGTACCGCGACCAGGCATGGCGTTCCTCATCGAAGATGAAGTGGGTGGCGCGTTTGCCTTCGAGATGGCGGGGCCGGAAGCGCCAGACCTTGTTCTCGTCCACATCGGCCCAGAGCGTGTTGGCCATGGCCGAGTGGCGGCTGATGGTGGGGATGGGCTTGAGGTACCAGACCCGCTTATTGAAGCGGAAGTCCCGGCTGGTGAGGGCACCCACCGGGCAGAGGTCCACCACATTCCCCGCCAGGGGATTGGCATCCATGGAGAGACCCTCGTAGGTCGTCACCTCCAGGTGGGCGCCGCGGTTGGCCACCGTGAGTTCGTGAGTCTTGGAGATCTCCTGGGCGAAACGCACGCAGCGGGTGCAGTGGATGCAGCGGTTCTTGTCGATGACGATCTTCGCGCCCAGATCCTCGTACCGATAGCGGCGCTTGGGTTCCTCCATGCGCGAGTCGCCACTGCCGTACTGGTAGCTGTAGTCCTGGAGCTTGCACTCCCCGGCCTGATCGCAGATGGGGCAGTCCAGGGGATGGTTGAGGAGGAGGAATTCCATCACCGCGGCCCGGGCGTCGGCAACAGCAGGCGAATTCGTGGAGACCTCCATCCCCTCAGTGGCCATGGCCGTGCAGGAGGTCGCCAGTTTGGGCTGGCCCTTGATCTCCACCATGCACATGCGGCAGGTGGCCACGGGAGTGAGCGCCGGGTGGTAGCAGTAGTGGGGAATATCGAAGCCCGCACGCTTGCAGGCATCCAGCAGCAGCGTGCCAGCCTCCACGGTGACGGGAATGTCGTTGATCTTCAGCGTCGGCATGAACCACCCTGCCCTTCTGATGCGAGCCAGCCGGTCCAGGTTAGGGCCCGAATGCTGCCTACTCGGTTTCCCGGGCAGGCTCCCAGGATGGCCAAAGCGGAGCGTTGCCGCAAGCCTCAGGGATGCCCGGGGCTCGCCACCAGACAGTGCCGACAGAAGGTCAGGAAGTCCTTGAGGGCGGGAACATTGACATTCACGCTTGAGGGCACCACGTGCTTGATGACGACCCGCTTCCGGAGTTCCCCGCAAGCCTCCAGGGAGAAAACGAACCAGGCCATCCGGTCATCTTCGGAAGAAAGGTTCACGGAGACGACCCGCGTCTCGAAGAAGATTTGGGGTCGGGTCTCAACATCCTCGATCACCTTCCAGTCGGGAAAATGTCCTCGCTTGACGAAGGCTTCCTTCAGCTCCTCGAGGGTGTGCTGGATGGTGAACTGGACTTCGACCTGGACATCCATGATCTCTCCCCTTTTCTAGCCATCGGCCCTCGCCAAAGTCGAGTTGAATCAGAGGTGCATCCCCAGCGAGAGCTCCACGGCCGTCCCGGATTTGGACAGCCCCTGGACATTCTGGCCCTTGAGGGTCGTCATATTCACTTCCAGGCTCAGGCTCTCCGTGAAGCGGAACCCCGCCCCGAGGACGGGTTTGGTCGAGGTGGCTCGAACGCCTTTGAGCGAGGTCCGCAGATCGTTCCCGTCGGCGGCCGCCCCGGGCTCGATGGTGTCCTGCTCGGTGCGCAGGGACGAGAACCGGAGACCGCCCTGGAGGAAGAGGCCATCCAGCATCCCCCGGGTGAAGCGGAAGCGATAGGCCGCCCCGCCGAAGAACCCATCGGTCTTGGCATCGATGGTCAAGGCCCCCGCCCGGCGGGAGGTGGTGGGAAGGACGCGGTAACCGCCTTCGAACACCACCAGGTGATTGCGTGTCAGGGGATAGGCGCCTTCGATACTCAGGCCATAGAACTTGTTCTGGCCAAGCTGGGCATCTTCAGCCCCGCTCATCATCCCCGCCGACAGCTTGAGGCTCGAGTCCCAGAGATCCTGGCCCTGCACCGCAACGGTGCTGCCCAGGAGAAGCGTGAGACTCAGGATGGCTGTGCGCGGCATCTTTCCCCCTGCCAGGCCCCAGAACCGTGCGGCCCGTCCAATAGCCGTGAGAATAGCAGGGAACCTGAGCTTCCTGCGGGTGGCTGCCCCGTGGGAAAATGCCCTTTTGCGAGGATTCCATGACCACAGCCCTGTTCTCGGTCTACGACAAGACGGGACTCGTTCCCCTCGCTCAGGGGCTGAAGGCGCTTGGGTGGAACCTGCTGGCCACCGGTGGAACGCTCAAAACCCTCCGCGAGGCAGGCCTGGAGGTCCAGGAAGTGGCCGACTACACCGGCGCTCCCGAGTGTTTCGGTGGACGGGTCAAGACCCTGCATCCCAAGATCCACGGCGGCCTACTCTTCCGCCGCGAGGAGACCACCCATGTCCAGGACGCCGAGCGCCTGGGCATCCCCCCCATCGATCTCGTGGTGGTGAATCTGTATCCCTTCGAGGCCACCATCGCGAAAGCGGGCATCACATTTCCCGAATGCATCGAACAGATCGATATCGGCGGCCCCAGCATGCTCCGCAGCGCCGCCAAGAACCACGCGTCCGTCACCGTGCTGACGGACGCCGCCCAGTACGAGCCCTTCCTCGAAAAGCTGAAGGCGGGCACCTGGACCGCCGCCGACCGCCGGGCCTGCGCCTTGAAGGTCTTCCAGACCACCGCCGCCTACGATGCCGCCATCGCCACCTGGTTCGCCCAGCAGGGGGAATCCGCGCCGGAGACGGAACTGCCCGAGCGCCTGGCCCTGGGGCTGAGCCAGAAGCAGGGACTGCGCTACGGGGAAAACCCCCACCAGGGCGCGGGTTTCTACATCCAGCCCGGCGCCCCCACCGAGGGCCTGGCCGCTTGCCGCCAGCTTCAGGGCAAGGAACTCTCCTTCAACAACCTGCTGGATGCCGATGCCACGGCCCGGCTGGCCTGGGCCTTCGCTGAACCCAGCTGCGTCATCGTCAAACACAACAACCCCTGCGGCGCCGCCTGCGCCGATTCTCCCCTGGAAGCCTTCCACAAGGCCCTGACCAGCGATCCCGTGAGCGCCTTCGGGGGCATCGTGGCCTTCAACCGCCCCCTGGACGAGGCCACCGCCCAGGCCCTGGCGCCCACCTTCTGGGAGGTGATCCTCGCCCCCGGCTTCTCCGAAGGAGCCCTGGCAATCCTCGCCGCCAAGAAGGCCCTGCGCCTCCTCGAGACCCCCACCGTCTGGCCCTGTGGCGCCTCCGGCATGGATGTGCGCGCCATCGGCGGCGGCTACCTGATCCAGCGCCCCGACACCGCCTTCACCCCCTTCGAGAATTGGGAGGTCAAGGTCGAGGGCACCGGCCCCCGCCCCTCCGTGCGCGACCTTCTGCTGGCCCAGCAGGTGGCCAAGGTCGTGAAGTCCAACAGCATCGTGTTGGTGAAGGACGGCGGCACCGTGGGCGTCGGCGCGGGTCAGATGAGCCGCGTGGACAGCGTGGAGATCGCCTGCCGCAAGGCCGGCGACAAGGCCAAGGGCGCCGTGCTGGGCAGCGATGCCTTCTTCCCCTTCGCCGACGGCCTCGAGCTCGCGGCGGCCCATGGCGTCACCGCCATCGTCGAACCCGGCGGCAGCGTGCGGGACGAGGACGTGATCGCCGCCGCGAAGAAGCTAGGCGTCTGGCTCTTCTTCACAGGCATGCGGCACTTCCGGCACTAGGCCGCAAAGATTGAAGAAGAGAAAAACAAAAGGAAGAAACCGCGAATGACGCTAATGGACGCGAATGAAAGCTTGCTCCTGAAGGACGAATCCTACGCCATCGTGGGAGCGGCCATGGAGGTGCATTCGCATCTGGGACCTGGCTTTCTGGAGGCTGTGTACGGGGACGCCCTGGCCCTCGAGCTGGAACAACGCGGCATCCCATTCGCAAGGGAAGTTCCCGTTCCCATTGCCCACAAAGGGACTCTGCTTGGCCATCCCTATCGTGCCGACTTCATTACCCAAGGGCAGATCATCTTGGAACTGAAGGCCATCAAAAATATAGGCGACAATGAACGGGCTCAGGCCTTGCACTACCTGAGAGCCACAGGGCTTCCCCTGGCTCTGCTCTTGAACTTCGGGGCCCCCAAACTCGATTGGGCTCGGCTCGTACTCACTCAATGAATCCACAACCCCATTCGCGTTCATTCGCGACCATTCGCGGTTAAAAAAATGAAGACTTCTGAACTCCGTCAACGCTTCCTCGACTACTTCGCGGCCCAGGGCCACCGGATAGTGTCCTCCAGCCCCGTCATCGGCCCCGCCGACGATCCCACGGTGATGTGGACCAATGCGGGCATGGTGCAGTTCAAGGATGTGTTCGTGGGCAAGGAGCGGCGCGACTACACCCGCGCCGCCACCAGCCAGAAGTGCCTGCGGGCCGGGGGCAAACACAACGATCTGGAAAACGTGGGCTTCACCGCCCGTCACCACACCTTCTTCGAGATGCTCGGCAACTTCAGCTTCGGCGACTACTTCAAGGCCGACGCCATCCGCTACGCCTGGGAATTCGTGACGGGCCCCGTGGAGCAGGGCAACCTGGGCCTGGATGTGGACCGGCTCTGGATCACGGTTTTCGAGGGCAAGGAAGGCGTGCCTGCGGATACGGAAGCCGAGGAACTCTGGAAGGCTGTGGGCGTTTCCCCGGATCGCATCTTGCGCTTTGGCAAGGATAACTTCTGGCAGATGGGCGACACGGGCCCCTGCGGCCCCTGTTCCGAAATGCACTACTACCGGCCCCTGGACATCAGCGGCAACTGCGCCGAGCTGGTGAACGGCGAGGGCGATGACACGATGGAGATCTGGAACCTGGTCTTCATGCAGTACGAGCAGGACGGCAAGGGCGGCCTGAAGCCCCTGCCCAAGCCCAGCATCGACACCGGCATGGGCCTGGAGCGCGTGGCCTCCATCCTCCAGGGCAAGGAGACCAACTACGAAATCGATCTCTTCGAGCCCATCTTCGAGGGCATCTGGAAGGTGGCCCGCATCCTGCCCCAGGAGCGAGCGGAGCACACCAACCGCACGGCTTCCCAGGTGGTGGCCGACCACATCCGGGCCGCCGTGTTCATGGTGTTCGACGGCGTCGTGCCCAGCAATGAAGGCCGCGGTTACGTGCTGCGCAAGATCGTGCGTCGCGCCCTGCGCTTCGGCAAGAAGCTCGGCATCGAGGGGCTCTTCTTCGCCGATCTCGCCCCCACCGTGCACCAGGCAATGGGCGACGCCTATCCGGAGCTCGGCTCGGAACTGGGCCGCATCCATAAGGTGCTGGCCCGGGAAGAGGCCCAGTTCAGCCTCACCCTCAACGCGGGCCTCAAGCAGCTCGAAGGCTGCGATATCGCCTCGGGAACGCTGGCCGGTTCCGAGATCTTCAAGCTCTACGACACCTTCGGCTTCCCCGTGGATCTGGTGGAGGACTGGTGTAAGGAGCGGGATGTGAAGGCCGATCTGGAGGGCTTCCAGCGCGAACTGGCCGAGCAGAAATCCAAGAGCCGCGCCGCCATGAAGACCCACGATGTGCGCATCCAGGGCGATTTCGCCGTGCTCGCGGATTTCCCCCCCACGGATTTCCTCGGCTACGAGACCACGGAAGCCAACGTGAAGGTGCTGGCCCTCTTCGACCAGGACAAGAAGCGGGTCAAGGAACTGCTGGGCAAGGGCTACGCTCTGCTCGATCGCACACCCTTCTACGCCACCAGCGGCGGCCAGGTGGGCGACACGGGCATCCTGAACTTCGAGGGCTTCTCCTGCCTGGTGACAGAGACCACAGCCCCCGCCCCCAAGCGATCCCTCCACCAGTTGGAGATCGGGGGACAGCGGCCCATCCGGGAGGGTGACACCGTGCTGGCCCAGGTGGACCCCGAGCGGCGCGGGCGCATTCGGGCCCACCACACCGCCACCCACCTGCTGCACGCCGCCCTGCGCGAGGTGCTCGGCACCCACGTCAAGCAGGCGGGCAGCGTGGTGGATGCGGAGCGCCTGCGCTTCGACTTCACCCACTTCGCCCCCCTGGAGCCCGAACAGGTCCTGGAGATCGAGCGGCTGGCCAACGAGCAGACGCTCCGCGCCATTCCCACCCGCATCCAGTCCATGTCCATCGACGAGGCCCTGCAGAGTGGCGCCATGGCCCTCTTCGGGGAAAAATACGGGGAACAGGTGCGCGTGGTGGCCGTTCCCGGCTTCAGTCAGGAACTCTGCGGTGGCACCCACGTGGCCAGCACGGGCGAGATCGGCGCCATCAAGATCGTGTCTGAAGGGGCCGTGGCCTCGGGCGTGCGGCGGCTGGAGGCCGTGGCGGGCATGGCGGCCCTGGCGCGGTTGCAGGACGATGAGGCCCTGCTCACGACCCTCTCTCGCCAGGCCAACTCGACCCGCGAATCCCTGCCCAGCCTGATCGGCGCCAAGGATGCCCGCATCCAACAGCTGGAACGGGAACTGAAGGAGGCCAAGCTCAAGGCCGCCGCGGGCGGTGGTGCGGGAGAACAGGTCGAAGATGTGAAGGGGCTTCCCCTGATCACCGTCGCCGTGGAGGGACTCGAGGCTTCGGCCCTCCGCGAAATGATGGATCAGGTGCGCACCCGCCACCGCAGCGCCGTCATCGCTCTGGCCTCCAAGGCCGCCGAGGATAAGGTCGCCCTGCTGGTCTCGGTTTCCGCCGATCTCCAGGACCGGGCCGATGCCGGAGCGCTTCTCAAGGCCATGGCTCCCCATGTCGAGGGCCGGGGCGGCGGCAAGAAGGATCTCGCCCAGGGCGGCGGCACCCGCCCCACGGGTATTCCCGCGGCCCTGGAAGCCCTGAAAAAAGCCCTGTAGTCACCGTCAAAGCGCCCCCCGTGAAACCCATCCGCAAGCTGCTGCTCCAAGAGCTCATGGCCCTGTTGGGCCTCATGGTGGCCGTGTCGGTGGCCCTGGTGTGGTTCGGCATGCGGGGTACCATGGAGAGGCAGATCGAGGCCCGCACCCAGGAGAGCATCGTCCGCCTGGAGCGCGATCTCCGGAGCAATCTCCTGGAGGCGGAACAGGCCGGGAGGGTGGTGGCCACCTGGCTGGAAGAGGGGCGCATCCCCTTGAACCAGCCCCTGGTGGCCGAGGGAATCCTGGCCCCCATCTTCAAGGAATCTTCCAGTATCTCGAGCCTGATCATGGTGGATGCCGAGGGTCGCGGCGTCGCGCTCTATCCCAAGGCGGGAGGCTGGACGACCCTCGGCCTTCGAGGGGGCGGAAACCAGGTTCACCGGAGCCACTATCGCGAGAATGGCACCCTCTTGAATCCGCCCAGGTTGGATTCTGTCTCCATCAGGTTCCAGGATCGCCCGTGGTACACCGCCGCGCAGAAGACCCAGATTCCCCGATGGGTGGAGCCCTACCCGTTCCTGAGCGCCCCGGATCACGGCATCTCCTTCGTGGCCCCGGTCCAGAACGTCCAGGGGCAGTTGCGCTTTGTGGTCTGCGTGGATGTGCTGCTGGACACGCTCTCTCGGCAGGTCTGGGAGACCCGGCCCACCCCCAACGCCCAGGCCCTGGTCTGCGATGAGCGCATGCAGGTGCTGGTGGCCCCCAAGGATTCCGGGGACCGGGGCAGCTTCCTGAAACCCCTCAGTGGGGACAATTTTCCGCTCTTTCAGCAGCTCGTAAACCGGTGGAAGGCCACCGGCCACGGCTCCCAGCTGATCCGCCTTCAGCAGGGCGGCCGGAGCATCGCGGGACGAGTCATGCCCATGAGCGGCAGCCGGGGGCTGTCCTGGCTGGTCTGCATGGCGGTGCCCGAAAAGGACATCCAGGGAAACCTGAAGGGACTCACCGCGACCCTTCTGGCGGTGGGCCTGGGCTTCCTGGCCCTGGTGGCCTGGCGCCTGCGCCGCCTCTCCCGCCGCATCGCCGATCCTCTGGCACTGCTGGCCCGGGATGCCGAGGCCCTGGGGGAAGGCGCCACTCCCAACCCGCCGGAGTCCAGCATCCAGGAGATCCGCACCCTGGGGTTGGCCCTCCAGCGGGCCGGGCGCGTCCTCGAGCAGGAAGCGGAGATGCAGCTCAAGCTCCAACACAGTCAGCGCCTGGAGACCGTAGGCACCCTCACCGGCGGCATCGCCCATGACGTGAACAACCAGTTGGCGGCGATCCTGGGGCAGTTGACCCTGGGCCGAGAGTTCCTGGACCCAGGCCATCCCGCCGTACGGCGCATGGAGAAGGCCGAGGAAGCCGCCCAGCAATGCGCCAAGATGATCAAGTCCCTCCTTGGCTTCTCCCATCGCGCCCGGCCCGAACTGGAGAGCCTGGACCTCAACCACCTGGTGCACACCACCGCCACCTTGGTGGAACGGCTGCTGGGGGGGCGCATCCGCCTGGATCTCGATCTGGCGCCCGACCTGGCCCCCGTGCGCGGCGACCGTGTCAGCCTCGAGCAGGTCCTCATGAACCTGGCCATCAACGCCCGCGATGCCATGCCCCAGGGCGGCAGGCTGCGGTTGGCAACCCGACCGGCGGCCCAGGGCGAGATCTGCCTCTCCGTTCAGGACACCGGCACCGGCATCCCGCCGGAGGTGCTGCCCAGGATCTTCGATCCCTTCTTCACCACCAAGGAGGTGGGCAAGGGTACGGGGCTGGGGCTCGCCATGGCCTTCGGCATCGTGCAGGCCCACGAGGGTCGCATCGAAGTGGACAGCCGGCTCGACCACGGCACGGAATTCCGCATCTATCTGCCCTCCCAGACCAACCTCCCTTCACCCACTCCCGAAGTCCCCACCCAAAACGTGGATGAGAGCCTTCTCGTGGGTCGCCGGGTCCTGGTGGTGGATGACGAGCCTTCCCTTCGGGATCTGCTGGCCGAGGCCTTCACCGCGCGGCGCGCCCTGGTGGATACCGCCCAGAATGGCGCGGAGGCTTGGATCCTTTGCCGAGACAGTAACTACGACCTGATCATCAGCGACCAGCGAATGCCCGAACTCACGGGCCTGGAACTGCTGGCCCGCATCCGCGCCACGGGCTCCCGGGTGCCCGTGATCCTCGCCTCGGGCTACGGGTTGGAGGGCGCCGAGGCCGAGCTCAGCCGGGATCCCCGGCTGCGGATCCTGCCCAAGCCCTTCAGCTTCAAGCGCATCTTCGCCCTCGCAGGGGAACTGCTGGTGGGCGAGTAGCGATCTACTTGCGGAAGGTGAAGAACACCGCACCCACCAGGCAGCAGGCCGCCCACGCATGGTTGAGGGTGAGCTTGTCCTTCATGTACCACACCGCGAAGGCAGCGAAGACCGCCAGGGTGACGACCTCCTGGATGACCTTGAGCTGAGGCAGCGTGTAGCGCCCGTAGCCCATGCGGTTGGCGGGCACCATCAGGGTGTATTCGAAAAAGGCAATGCCCCAACTTACGAGAATGGCGATCCAGAGGGAGCTATCCCGCAAGTGCTTGAGGTGGCCGTACCACGCGAAGGTCATAAAAAGGTTCGAGATTACCAACAGGCCGACAGGCAACCAGGCTCGAACGGTGGACATGTCATCGGCCTCGTGAAAACTAGCGGGCGTACTCCACGGCCCGCGTCTCGCGCATGACCGTCACCTTGATCTGGCCGGGATACTGCATCTCGGCCTCCACGCGCTTGGAGACATCCTTCGCGATCCAGTAGGCCTGATCGTCGTTGACCTGACCGGCATCCACCAGGATGCGGATCTCGCGACCCGCCTGCATGGCGTAGCTCTTCTGCACGCCCTTGTAGGAGTTGGCGATGGTTTCGAGCTGCTCGAGGCGCTTGACGTAGGTCTCCAGCATCTCGCGGCGGGCGCCGGGACGGGCCGCCGAGAGGGCATCCGCGGCGGTTATGAGCATGGCTTCCACGGTCTTGGGCTCGTGGTCGCCGTGGTGACAGCTCATGGCATGGATGACGTCGGCCTTCTCTCCGAAGCGCTTCAGGAGTTCCATGCCGATCTCGATGTGCGTGCCTTCCACCTCGCGGTCGATGGCCTTGCCGATGTCGTGAAAGAGTCCCGCGCGCCGCGCCAGCCGGGCATCCGCGCCCATTTCCGTGGCCATGTACTCGGCGATGTGGGCCACTTCCTTGGTGTGCTCCAGCACGTTCTGGCCGTAGCTGGTGCGGTAGTTCAGGCGGCCGATGAGCTTGTGCAGCTTGGGATGCACATCGGGGAAGCCCATGGCGATGGAGGTGGTCTCCCCCAGCTCCTTCAGGTGCTGGTCCATGTCCACCTTGGTCTTCTCGACCACCTCCTCGATGCGGGCGGGGTGGATGCGACCATCGGCCAGCAGCTTGAGGATGGCCTGCCGGGCCACCTCGCGACGGATGGGATCGAAGCTGGACACCACGATGGTCTCGGGCGTGTCGTCCACGATGAGATCGCAGCCCGTGGCCTTCTCCAGGGCCCGGATGTTGCGGCCCTCACGGCCGATGATGCGACCCTTCAAGTCGTCCGAAGGCAACTGCACGGAGGTCACGGCGGTCTCGGCGATCACATCCGAGGCCACCCGCTGGATGGCCGTGGCGATGGTCCACCGGGCCTTCTTCTGGGCTTCCTCCTGGGCCTCCTCCTCGATGCGCCGCACCATCTTGGCGGAGTCCATCTTGGCGGTGTACTCGAGCTGGCCGATGATCTCGGCCTTGGCTTCTTCCCGGGTCAGGCCCGAGAGCTCCTCCAGCTTATGGGCCTGATCCTCCACCAGCTTCTTGGCCTCGGCCCGGAGAGCGTCGAGCTTCTCCTGCTCCTCCCGGGTCTTCTCGGTCTTGAGTTCCAGTTCCTTGGTCTTCTGCTCCACCTGGGCCAGCTTCTTGTCGAAGCTTTCTTCCTTTTGCTGAAGGCGCTGGCTCTGCTTCTCCAGATTGGCCATGCGCTCGTTCACGAGCGTCTCGGCCTCCTGGCGGGCCTGGATGGATTGTTCCTTGGCCTTGAGTTCGGATTCCTTCCGGAGCGCGTCGGCCTCCTTCTGGCCCCGATCCAGGGTCCGGGCAGCCTCCTTCTCGGCATCCTGCAGGATCCTTTCCCGCTGGGCCTTGATGTCCTCCTCGGCCTTGGCCGTGGCCTTGGAGACGTCCACCACCGCCTGCTGGGCCTTCTTCACTTGAAGCAGGAACCCGGCGCAGGCGGCGACGGCAATGATCAATAGAATCAAATCGAGTGCATTCATCGGCATCCCCTTGGGTCAAAGGAGCCGCCTGCGTGCCAAGTGATAAGGATCCCCGCTCAGTCGTGGAGGCTTGCCAGTTCCCTATTGGATAGGGGGGCGACCAGAAACCCGGTTTAAGGCGCTCCGTCGCGCGGCGCGCACAAGGCCGGGGGAAGGCCTCCCTGGCGTATTTACGGAACAAGCGCTTGGCCGTCTCACGGGCCTCGCAGGGATCAAAATCAAACTCGCACCGAGGTTATTCTTCCCCTCCGAAGAGGGAACCAGGCGCGAGAGGGTCGTCCGGAACGTCATCGAGCAGCTTCGTCAGTTTCTGTTCCAGGTCTTGGGTTTGCTGGCTGGCTTCCTGTTCAAGACGCACCAATCGATGCGCCAAGTTCAGTGCCCCCATCAGCATCCAGGTTGAAGTGTCCAGAGCCGATGGCGGACTCCCCCATCTTAGCTCATAGGCCTGCTCCATGTCCCGGAAGGTCTGCTCCAGGAGTTCCACCGCCCGAGCCAGGGCCGCCTGGTCCTCCCGGGTGTGGACCCGGAGAGGATGGCCCAGCACCTCGACCCGGAGCTCACCAGGCCCGACCGGGGTGGCTTCGTTCAGCAGCAGGGTCACGCCAAGTCCTCGAGGGTCTTGATGATGCCTTCGATCTGGGCGCGGATCTCGTCCCGTTCCCTGACCAGCACGGCCTTCTCGCCCTGAAGGTCCTCCATCCGCCTTCGGAGCCCATGGAGCTCCTGGTCCAGGGGCTCCCGCTCGGCATGGAGACGTTCCACTTCCGCCTTCAGCGTGTTCCGCTGCTGGACCAGGGCGTGGAGCTTGGCTTCGAGCTGCTTGAGAATATCCATGGGTGCCTCGGAAGGATCAGACGTGGTGTTCGGGCTTGGCCTGGACACCACGAGGGGGACGCAGAGGGCGCAAAGCGACCGGGCGGTCCCCCCTCGTTCTTGTCAGTCTACGCCCGTAGTTCGGCCCCGAGGGCCCTAGCCGCGTCCAGGGCGGCATTCACCCAGCCGTCCACCTCCTCGGAGGTGAGGGTGCGGTCCGGGGCCTGGAAGCGGAGCCGCATGAGCCAGGCCTGCTGTCTTGCCGGAAGGCTCTTGTGGCGGAAGACATCCACGCAGGTGAGGCCTCGGAAGACCTCGCCGGCCGCCTTCCCCGCCGCCGCGGCCATGGCGTCCTCCAGCTGCCGGTAGGACTGGCCGAGATCCACGAGCAGCGAAAGATCGCGCTCGACCTCGGGGAAACGACTGAAGGGCTTGAAGGCCGGAATGATGCGCTCCGCGTGGGGGGGCAGACTGGCGAGTGGAAGCTCCAGCGCCAGGAGGCCACCCGGGAGTTCACGCACCTGTAGCGGCCCGGTGGCGCCGAGATCCTGGGCCACGCCCAGCAGATCCGCGACCTGGACGGGACGGCTGCGGCTGAGGTAATCCTCGCCGCCCCGCGTTCCGGCCCAGATCAGTCCCACCGACAGCTGTTCCACCGGCCCCTGGGGGGTGGTGCGGTAGACCGGCGCGATCTCGAAAAGCCTCACTTCTTTCGCGCCTTGGCGAAGGTTCAGCTCAGCTGTGGCCACCAGGGAGGCCAACAGGGAGGCCCGCATGACGGAGTACTCCTGCCCCAGGGGATTGCCCAGGGTGCGCCCCGCGGCGGGGTTGTCCGCCTCAGCGAAGGCAGCATCGGCCTCGGGGCTGACGAAGCCCAGGGTCACGGTCTGATGGAAACCGGCATGGGCCAGACGCCGGGCAAGATCACGGCGCTGCAGGTAGCTGTCGGAAAGCGGATAGGGTGAACCTTCCAGGGGCGGCAGGGCGGAACCGATCCGCTCGAAGCCCCTCAGGCGGATCACCTCCTCCGCCAGATCTTCTTCGATGCCCAGGTCATGCCGCCAGGTAGGCGGAAGCACGGCCAGGGCCTCGCCCCGCTCCTCGACCCGGCACCCAAGCCGTCCCAGCAACTCCGCGGCCTCGGACGCGGCGATGGGCTCTCCCGCGATACGCCCCAGCGTGGCACTCCCCAGCGACAACGGCTCCTTGTGCGCGGGCCCCGAACCGGCGGTCCAGGCGCCCTTCAAGGTTGCCCCCGCCCAGGCCTGAAGACGGGCCGCCAGGAGATCGCGGGCCCCTTGAGCCATCGCGGGATCCGCTCCGCGGCCGAAGCGGTAGGAGGCATCCGTGTGCAGACCGTGACGGTGGGCCATGCGCCGCACGACGCGCGGATCGAAATAGGCGCTCTCCAGGAGCACCCGCCGGGTCGCCGCAGTCACCTTGGTGGGATCGCCGCCCATGACGCCCGCGAGGGCAATGGGGCCGCCCTCATCGGCGATGAGCAGATCCGCCGCCGTCAGTTTCCGCTCCACGCCGTCGAGAGTCACCAGGGTCTCCCCTGGCTTCGCCCAGCGCACGATGAGGGCGCCCTTCAGCGCATCGGCGTCGAAGGCGTGAGTCGGGTGGCCATAGCGATGAAGCAGCTCGTTGGAGGCATCCACCGCGGGCAGCTGCTTGGCGTTGGATCCCATGGAGGCGAGGAAAGACACCACCTCGGCGGGGGTTCCCGAACTCGCGCCCAGTTCGAGGATGGCCGTGGCGTATAGCGGGCAGGCGTCTGCTTCGAGGCGTACGGGAAAGAGAGGTTCGCCCTCCGTCAGGCCCAGACCGGGAATCGGCGCCAGACTCGCGCCAACCTTCGCCGCCAGATCCCGGGCGAGGCCGCGATGAGAGAGGGCATCACCCCGGTTGGCGGTCACGTCCACATCCAGAATCGTCTGACCGTTACGATCTTCCACACCGTCCACCGGAAAACCGAGGCCGGCGAGCATTTCACAGAGATCCACCGTGCCCAGATCCGCGAGGGCGGGCAGTTCAGCATGGAGCGCGCGTCGTTCGATAAGCATCAGTCAAGCCCTCCCATGGCCTTGAGGAAGCGCTGGTCATTCTCGAAAAAGAGCCGCAGATCGGGCGTCTGGCTCACCATCATGGCGGTGCGCTCCACGCCCATGCCGAAGGCGAAGCCGCTCCAGACCTTGGGATCGATGCCCGCGAAGCTCAGCACATTGGGATGCACGAGACCCGCGCCCAGGATCTCCACCCAGCCGCTGCCCTTGCATACGCGGCAGCCCGTGCCACCGCAGAGCGGGCATCGGACATCCACCTCGCAGCCCGGTTCCACGAAGGGGAAGTAGCTGGGACGGAAGCGCACATCCGCGCCGGGTCCAAACAGGGCCTTCATGGCGTACGCCAGGGTGCCCTTCAGATGCTGCATGCCGATGCCGTGGCCCACCAGCATGCCTTCCACTTGATGGAACATGGGGCTGTGGGTGGGATCGATTTCATCCTTGCGGTACACCCGCCCCGGCGCCAGAAAGCGAATGCCCCCCAGCTTCTCGATATCCGGGGCGACGCGCTGAAGCACGCGAACCTGCACGGGGCTGGTATGGGTGCGCAGCAGCTGGCCCTTGTGGGCCGGGAAGTAGAAGGTGTCCGCGCTGCCCCGGGCGGGATGATCCTCGGGAATGTTCAGCCCGTCGAAATTGTTAGCTTCGGTTTCGGCTTCGGGACCTTCTTCCACGTGGTACCCGAGCGGGCGAAACACCTCGATCAGGCGGTCCATCAGCCGGTTCAGGGGATGCATCGCCCCTCTGGCTGGCAGGGGCGGAGGCAGATCGGGATCCCAGCTGGACGCAAGCGAGGTCGCTTGTTTCTTTGAAGCCTCCAGTTCGCCCTGCCTGGCCTTGAGGCCTTCCTCCCAGAGGTTTTTCAGGCCGTTGATCGCCGCGCCGAGGTCGCGCTTCTGTTCCTTGGGCGCCGCCTTCAAAAGTTCCATCATCCGCGCGGCATGGCTGCCCTCGCGGCCAATGAATTCGCCCTTCAGGCGCATCAAGGTGTCGAGGTCCGCGCAGGCGGTGAGCAGCCCAGGGAACTGCTGCTCGGCCTCACGAATTTCAGGTGAGAGTAGGTTCGCTTCCATGGATCCCCCGCACTCCTAAACACAGAAAGGCCGCTTTCGCGGCCTTTCAAGCTTAATCGATGTCGATCTCAGCCCTTGGCCACGGCCACGAGCTTGGTAAACGCTTCCGGATTACGGACGGCGAGATCCGCCAGCATCTTGCGATCCAGGGTCACGCTGGCCTTCTTGAGGCCGCCCATGAACTTGGAGTAGCTGGTCTGGTTGAGCTCGCAGGCGGCGCTGATGCGGACGATCCAAAGGCGACGGAAATCGCGCTTCCGCGCCTTGCGGTCACGGTAGGCATAGCCGAGGGCCTTGGCCACGGCCTCTTTCGCGGAGCGATAGAGGCGGGACTTGGCACCGTAGAAGCCCTTGGCGAACTTGAGCATCCGCTTGCGGCGCTGGACGCGTTTAAAACCACGTTTGACACGAGTCATGGATTTCCTTTCCTTGTGGCAGCCTAGTCGGCTTTGAAGGCCACGTCGGGGGTGGCGTCAGCCACCGGGGTTGAGAAGGGTCTAGCGTCCAGCAGGATCAGGCGTACGGCAACATGTCGTTGACGCGACCGAGATCCGACTTGTCCACCATGCCACCCATGTCGAGCTGGCGCTTGCGCTTGGAGCTCTTCTTGGTGAGGATGTGGCGCTGGTGGGAGCAGCCGCGCTTGAAGAGACCGCTGCCGGTCTTCTTGAAGCGCTTCTGGGCGCCCTTGTGGGTCTTGAGCTTGGGCATGACAAACCTCTAGCTTGGGTTGGTTTCAACGGGCGTGGCCTCGGGCTTGGGAGCCTTGGGCTTCTTGACGACTTCCACAGGCCTTGGAGAGATGATGGCGTGCATGTCGCGACCATCAATGCCTGCGGATTTTTCAATGACACACTTGTCGGCGACGCGGGCGAGGACATCCTCGATGATCCGGAATCCGATGTCGCGGTGCACTACTTCGCGTCCGCGGAACATCACGACCACCTTGACTTTGTCGCCTTCCTCCAGGAATCGGAGAATGTGCTTCACCTTGAAATCGAAATCGTGATCGTCGGTGCGAGGCCTGAATTTCACTTCCTTGAGCACGATGTTCTTCTGCTTTGCACGGGCGGCGTGCTCGCGCTTCGCCTCCATGAACTTGTATTTGCCGTAGTCCATGATCCGACAAACGGGCGGGTTGGCAGTCGGGGAGACTTCCACAACGTCAAGGCCCTTTTCTTCAGCCATTCGCATGGCCTGGGCCGGAGTCATGATCCCCAGCTGTGCACCATCCTCTGCAATGACCCGGATTTCGAGAGCCCGGATGCCATCGTTGATGCGCGTTTCTGTTGCTCGAATACCGCCCTCCACAAGAACACAAGGATAAAGATCTTACCAGTGAAACCCTGGTCTGCCAATCAAAGATGCTCAACGTGCCCGAGTCTGGACCTCTTGCTGAATCTGGGCGAGGAAGGCGTCCAGGGACTGGGCCCCCAGGTCGCCCTTCTGGCGATGCCGGACGGACACCGTGCCCTCGGCCGCTTCGCGATCCCCCACGACGAGCATGTATGGGATCTTTTGGAGCTGGGCGTCACGGATCTTGGCATTGACCTTCTCGTTGCGGAGATCGAGTTCCACCCGAAGGCCGAGGGCATGAGCCCGGTCGCGAATGGTCGCCGCGTAGTCCTGCACCCGGTCCGTGATGGGAAGAACGATGAGCTGAACCGGCGCCAGCCAAACGGGGAATGCTCCGGCGCAGTGCTCGATGAGGATCCCCATGAACCGCTCAAGACTTCCCAGAATGGCCCGGTGCAGCATCACGGGTGTGCCCTCGGTGTTGTCGGCACGGGTGTACCTGAGACCGAACCGCTCGGGCATGGAATAGTCCACCTGGAGCGTACCTAGTTGCCAGGGACGGCGAAGCGCGTCTAGTACCTGGAACTCGATCTTGGGTCCGTAGAAGGCACCATCGCCGGGGCTAACGTGGAATTCGATCCCGGCGTCGCGCATCCCTTGGGCCAGGGCATTCTCGGCCAGGTCCCAGATTTCATCGCTGCCCAACCGTTTTTCGGGGCGGGTGGCCAGGGCCACGCGCATCTCCTCAAATCCGAACGTGTCGTAGACCGCCTTGATGAAGCCAAAGAAGGAGGCCATTTCGGCCTTCATCTGTTCGGGAGCACAGTAGATGTGGGCATCGTCCTGACAGAAGGTCCTCACCCGGGTCAACCCCTGGGTGACGCCGCTGCGCTCATAGCGGTGAAGCCGCCCAAAGTCCGCGTAGCGGATGGGTAGATCCCGATAGCTGTGCTTGCCCGCGCCATAGATCAGGCAATGGGTGGGGCAATTCATGGGCTTGAGGGCGTATTCCCGCTCCTCGACCTCCGTGAAGTACATGTTTTCTTGGTACTTCTCATAGTGCCCGGAGGTCTTCCACATGCTGACATCCAGGGCCTGGGGAGTAATGACCTCGTCGTACCCCTCTCGCCGATAGTGCTCCCGCATGAAATCCACGAGCTGGTTGTAGACGACCGTGCCCTTGGGATGGAAGAAGGGTGAGGCCGGAGCCTCGACATGGAAGGAGAAGAGGCCGAGTTCCTTGCCGAGTTTGCGGTGGTCCCGCGCCTTGGCTTCCTCCAGGCGCTTCAGATGTTCCTCGAGTTCCTTCTGGGTGTGGAAGGCCGTCCCGTAAACCCGGCACAGCTGCACATTCTTCTCGTCCCCGCGCCAATACGCGGCGGCCACATGCAGGAGCTTGAAGGCCTTCAGCTTGCTGGTATTGGGGATATGGGGACCGCGACAGAGGTCGTAGAAGTCCCCCTGGCGGTAGCCCGAGATCTGCTGATCGGCCGGGATATCGGAGATCAGCTCGACCTTGAGCAGCTCACCCATGGCCTGGAATCGAGCGAGAGCCTCGTCCCTGCCGAGCACCTCCCGACTGACGCTGTGAGCCTCCTCGCACACTTTCCGCATTTCCGCCTCGATGGACACCAGGTCCTCGGGCGTGAAGAAGGGTTCGATCTGGAAGTCGTAATAGAATCCGTCCTCAATCACCGGGCCGATCCCCACCTTGGCGTTGGGGAACAGGCGTTTTACAGCCTGGGCCAGGAGGTGGGCGGCGGAATGGCGGATGATCTCAAGGCTGTCCGGATCCTTGCTCGTGACCAGGGCCACTCTGGCACCATTGGGCAAGGAACTGTTCAAATCCAGAAGATGATCATCGACTCGCACCGCAAGCGAAGCGTCCAGAAGCCTGGGGCCGATGGCCAGCGCCAGGTCTGCGCCGGTGGCGCCATCCGGCAACTCACGGACGGAATCATCGGGAAGACGGACGGCGATGGGCATGGAAATCCTCGCTTGGAATCTTTCAGTTTAATTGAACAACGGTTCGACTAGAACGATGAATACAGGAACGCCCCCAGGTATGAGCTGGGGGCGTTTCATGATATTAACGTCGCGGCGACCTACTTTTCCACACTTAAAAATGCAGTATCATCGGCCCTCTGGAGCTTAACTGCCGTGTTCGGGATGGGAACGGGTGTGACCTCCAGGGAATAGCCACGACGAAGGGTTGGAAGGGGTTTTTCAAAGGGAGGCGTCTCTAGGGACGCGGATCAGCAGGGATAGACGTTCCGTGCTGTCCGGCAGTCTGCGCCGCTTAGCGCTCCAGTTTTGGCCTTTGGCCAAAGCCTGGATCGCTGCGCTCTACGACTTTCCTACGGAAAGTCTTCGCAGTCTGCACTTCAATGTAATTGATTGATGAAAGGTCAAGCCAATGGACCTATTAGTATCGCTCAGCTGAACGCATTACTGCGCTTGCACATGCGACCTATCAACGTCGTGGTCTTCGACGGGTCTCGTGGGGATATCTCATCTTGAGGCGTGCTTCGCGCTTAGATGCTTTCAGCGCTTATCACTTCCCGACATAGCTACCCAGCATTGCGCCTGGAGGCACAACTGGAACACCAGAGGTCAGTCCATCCCGGTCCTCTCGTACTAAGGACAGCTCCTCTCAAATATCCTACGCCCACACTAGATAGGGACCGAACTGTCTCGCGACGTTCTGAACCCAACTCACGTACCGCTATTGATCGGCGAACAGCCGAACCCTTGGGACCTGCTCCAGCCCCAGGATGCGATGAGTCGACATCGAGGTGCCAAACCTTGCCGTCGATATGAACTCTTGGGCAAGATCAGCCTGTTATCCCCGGCGTACCTTTTATCCGTTGAGCGATGGCCCTTCCATGCGGAACCACCGGATCACTATGACCTGCTTTCGCATCTGCTCGACGTGTGTGTCTCGCAGTTAAGCTCCCTTATACCATTGCGCTCTGCGGCTGATTTCCAAACAGCCTGAGGGAACCTTCGCACGCCTCCGTTACTCTTTAGGAGGCGACCGCCCCAGTCAAACTACCCATCTGACACTGTCTCCCACCCGGATTACGGGCGTGGGTTAGAGATCAGCATTGCGCAGGGTGGTATCTCAACGTCGGCTCCATCGACCCTAACGAGCCAATTTCAAAGCCTCCCACCTATCCTGCACAGCACAATACCAACCTCAATGTCAGAATGTAGTAAAGGTGCACGGGGTCTTTCCGTCTAAGTGCGGGTAACCGGCATCTTCACCGGTGCTACAAGTTCGCTGAGTCTCTGCTGGAGACAGTTTCCAGATCGTTACGCCATTCGTGCAGGTCGGAACTTACCCGACAAGGAATTTCGCTACCTTAGGACCGTTATAGTTACGGCCGCCGTTCACCGGGGCTTAAATTCGCAGCTTCGCTTGCGCTAACCGCTCCTCTTGACCTTCCGGCACCGGGCAGGCGTCAGCCCCTATACCTCCTCTTTGGAGTTTGCAGAGACCTGTGTTTTTGTTAAACAGTCGCCTGGAACATTTATGTGCCACCCCCTCGGGCTATGAACCCTACCGGGGTACCCCTTCTCCCGAAGTTACGGGGTTAATTTGCCGAGTTCCTTCAGCAGAGTTCTCTCAAACGCCTGAGGATTCTCTCCTCGACTACCTGTGTCGGTTTGCGGTACGGTCACAAATAGATCTCCTTAGCAGCTTTTCTCGGCAGTGTAGGATTAGGACTTTTCGTCAGATTTCTTGAGCTCATGTGAACCGGACTTCCCTGGCTCACACCCTTGAAACCTTTCACAGGACATTCCATAGCCCTGCGTCCCTACCTTCCTGCGTCCCTGCATCGTACAAACGATCTATTCATGGTGCGGGAATATTAACCAGCTTTCCATCGCTTACGCCTCTCGGCCTCAGCTTAGGGACCGACTAACCCAACGCGGATTGACCTTGCGTTGGAAACCTTAGTCTTACGGCGGACGGGGTTCTCACCCGTCTTTTCGCTACTTATGCCGACAGAGTCTCTTCCCATGTCTCCAGCTGTCCTTACGGTCAACCTTCGCAGACGTAGGGAATGCTCCCCTACCACGTATACGTTCGCAGCTTCGGTAATCAGCTTAGCCCCGTTGAATTGTCGGCACAGACCCGCTTGACCAGTGAGCTATTACGCTTTCTTTAAAGGATAGCTGCTTCTAAGCTAACCTCCTGGCTGTCTAAGCACATCCACATCCTTTTCCACTTAGCTGATATTTTGGGACCTTAGCTGGCGATCTGGGTTCTTTCCCTCTCGACTACGGATCTTATCACCCGCAGTCTGACTGCCGGACTTCACGGCGTGCCATTCGAAGATTGGTTGGATTCAGTAAGCTGGTAAGCCCCCTAGTCCATTCAGGTCTCTACCTGCACGACGAAACATCCGACGCTAGCCCTAAAGCTATTTCGGGGAGAACGAGCTATCACGGAATTTGATTGGCCTTTCACCCCTATCCTCAGGTCATCCAAGCGGTTTTCAACCCACACTGGTTCGGACCTCCACTACGTTTCACCGTAGCTTCATCCTGCCCAAGGATAGATCATCCCGTTTCGCGTCTATTCCCAGCGACTGTCGCCCTATTCAGACTCGGTTTCCCTACGGCTTCGTCTCTTCGACTTCGCCTCGCCACTGAAAATAACTAGCCGGCTCATTATGCAAAAGGCACGCGGTTCCACTGGTAAACCTTAGTGGTTCCACTGCTTGTAGATTGACGGTTTCAGGTTCTATTTCACTCCCCTCATCGGGTTCTTTTCGCCTTTCCCTCACGGTACTGGTTCACTATCGGTCTGATGGACCTATTTAGCCTTACCGCATGGTCGCGGCAAATTCCAGCAAGGTTTCTCGTGCCCCGCTGTACTTGGGAACTCCACTCAGAGACTGCCATGTTTTCGCATACGGGGCTATCACCCTGTCTCGCCGGACTTTCCAGACCGTTCCGCTAACATGCAATTTTGTAACTCTGCGCCAGGTATGCAGACCTGACATGTGGCTCCCACGACCCCCTCTACGCAACGCCTGCAAGCTTACACGTAAAAGGTTTGGGCTCTTCCGGGTTCGCTCGCCGCTACTTCCGGAATCACAATTGTTTTCTCTTCCTGTGGGTACTGAGATGGTTCACTTCCCCACGTTCGCTTCTCAAAGCCTATGAATTCAGCTAAGAGATTCTTTGGCTTTCACCAAAGAGGGTTTCCCCATTCGGACATTCCCGGA
>OY760195.1:877500-2650000 GCA_963663375.1 uncultured Holophaga sp. | reverse complement strand
ACGGGGCTGGATTCCGATCTTCACGGACAATTCAAAGCCTTTGATATCACTATTAACAAAATCGAAGCTTCCCCACCCTTCCTCCCCACTCTTGATGAGAGAAGATGGACCCATGCAAAGCATCCGGAAAGCCCTCATCCCTGTCGCCGGCCTCGGCACCCGGTTCCTGCCGGCCACCAAGGCCCAGCCCAAGGAGATGTTGCCGCTGGTCGACAAGCCCGTGATCCAACACGTAGTAGAAGAAGCCATCCGCGCCGGCATCCAGAGCATCACCCTGATTACGGGGCGCGGAAAGCAGGCCATCGAGAATCACTTCGATGTGGCCTTCGAGCTGGAGGACACCCTGCGCCGCCGTGGGCGCCAGGAAGATCTGGATCTGGTCCAGACCATCACCCACCTCGCCCAGTTCGCCTACGTGCGCCAGGGTGAGCCTCTGGGCCTCGGGCATGCGGTGCTCTGCGCCGAACATGCCATCGGTCAGGAGACCTTCGCGCTGCTCCTCGGCGACGATGTCTTCGATGAGGAGGATCCGGCCCTCGGCGCGCTCATCGCGGCCTACCACGCCACGGGCAAATCCGTCGTCGGCGTGCAGCAGGTCCCTATGGAACATGTGTCCCGCTACGGAATCGTCAACGCACCCACCCAAGAGGGTTCCTGGTGGGATGTATCCAATATCGTCGAAAAGCCCCAGCCCGAGCACTCCCCCAGCCGCTGGGCCGTGGTGGGCAGGTACATCCTCACGCCGCGAGTCTTCGAACATCTTCATCGCGTGAAACCCGGCGTGGGCGGAGAGTACCAGCTCACCGATGCCCTCGCGATGCTCGCCGAGGAGGGTCAGCTCGTTGCGGCGCCCATCCCTGCGCGACGCTACGACACGGGGAACAAGCTGGACTATCTGAAAGCGAACGTGGAATTCGCTCTCAAGCGCGAGGATCTCAAGCACGACTTCCTGGCGTACCTGAAGGAACTCGTCGCGGAGAAAAGGTAGCTACGCGCTCCTTCGACTGCGCTCGATCATCAGATGCAGTAGGGTGACGGCGGCGGCCGTAATGCCTGGAATGCGAGAGGCCTGGCCCAGCGTCTCCGGGCGGTGCTTGGCGAATTTCTCCTTCACCTCCCGACTGAGCCCTGGGAGATCCTCGATCCGGAAGGTGTCGGGAATGTTAATACAGTCCCAGGCCCTGTGGCCCTCCAGGAGCCGCGCCTCCCGTTCGCGATAGGGGGCGTAACGGAGTTCGAAGAGCAGCAGATCCCGCTCCCACTCGGCGTCCCAGCCGTCCTGATCCTCATTCCAGACAGGCAGCTTCGAGAGCAGCGCATCGGCGATCTCGTTCGACACCTGCTGTCGCTGCATCAGGTCCGCGAGGGTCATCCCCGAGGCCAGCGCCAGACCCGACTCCAGGGCGAGAGGACCGAAGACCGTCGTTCGGGCCACCCAGGATTCCTCGCACTGGGCCCGGAGCCGCTGCCTTCGCTCCTGCCGACGCTCAACACCGGCGATCTCCTCCGGGGTCAGCGTTCCCAGTTCCCTGGCCACTCCGAGCAGGCGCACATCCGCAAGATCACAGGCCAGCCCCAGCCGATGCTCGGCGCGGGCCGTGAGCATGCGGTAGGGCTCGTCCGTGCCCTTGGTGACCAGATCATCGATCATCACCCCGATGTAGGCGGCATCCCGCGGGAGGACAATGGGCTCTTGCGTCTTCAACCATCGCGCCGCATTGATCCCCGCCATCAGCCCTTGACCCGCAGCCTCTTCATAACCCGTGGTGCCGTTGATCTGTCCGGCGAACCAGACTCCCTCGAGCCCCTCCACGGAGAGATCCCGGTGAAGCTGCAGGGGATCGAAGGCGTCGTACTCGATGGCATAGCCCGGGCGGAGGATCTCGGCCCGCTCGAAACCAACCATGCTGCGCACCATCCGCACCTGCACATCCGGCGGCATGGAGGTGGAGAGCCCGGCGAGATAGATCTCATCGGTTTCCAGTGAGTCCGGCTCCACGAAGATCTGGTGGCGCGCCTTGTCGGGGAACTTGACGAACTTGTCCTCGATGGACGGGCAGTACCGGGGCCCCACGCCTTCGATGTGCCCCCCGTACATAGAGGAGCGGTGCAGGTTTTCCCGAACTGCGGCCTCGGTCTCTGCGGTGGTCTGGGCGATATGGCAGTCGACCTGGGGAAGCGCGGGCTGGGGGCCGAAGAAGCTAAAGGGATGGGGACGCACGTCTCCTGGTTGGGCCTCCAACCTCGCGAAATCGATGCTGCCCTTGGCGATGCGCGGGCTCGTGCCGGTCTTGAGGCGCCGCCAGGGCAATCCCAGGGCCCGAAGCTGCAGGCCAAGCTCGGTCGAGGCGGGCTCTCCGGCCCGGCCGGCCGCGATGCGCCGCTCACCGATCAGCACGCACCCATTCAGGAAAGTGCCCGAAGTGAGCACCACCGCGTCACAGGGCAGAAAGGAACCGTCCTGGATCTCCACCCCCAGCAGGCCACGGGTTCCCTCCGCCCACCGGAGTCCCGACGCGATGCCCTGCTTGAGCTGCAGATTGTGCGTGTACTCCAGGGCATGGCGGGCACCGGCGCGGTATCTCACCCGGTCGGCCTGGGCCCGTGGCCCCCGCACCGCCACGCCCCGGCTGCCGTTGAGGATGCGGAAATGAATCCCGGCCGCATCGGCGAGGCGCCCCATGAGCCCCCCCAGGGCATCCACTTCCCGCACCATGTGGCCCTTGCCCACTCCGCCGATGCTGGGGTTGCAGCTCATCTGGCCGATCTGGTCCAGGTTCATGGTCAGCAGCGTGGTTCGCACGCCCATGCGGGCCGCAATATGGGCGGCCTCGATCCCCGCATGCCCACCGCCGATCACGACCAGATGCTTCATACCCATTCCATCATCCTACTTCGCCCCTTGGGATCGAGGCCTCCCTCCTATCGCGGGGAACGCCCTGTCTCCCGCTCCCGCAGCTCGCTTCGCGACCCTGCGGAGTCGGGACGATCCCCGCGTGCCCACCGCCGATCACGACCAGATGCATCCATCCCCCAGCTCTTCAGTCTACGGGAAGGTCTACTTTGTGACCTGGACCGCTCCGACTTCTCGACTCCCCCTCGCCCTGGCCGCCGAATGGGAGGAATATAGAGGCATGCGCAAGCGCCTTACACCCGAAGAACGCCGTGACCGCCGCCGCCGAGCCGTGCGCCGGTCCAAATTCGCCCTGCCCTCCATCGTCACCCTGATCTCCGTGCTCTGCGGATTCTCCAGCGTGGTGATGTCCCTCAACGCCGCTGGGGATAATCCACAGGGCTACTTCCTGTGGGCCGCGGTCCTGCTGGTGCTGGCGGGGGTCTTCGATGGGTTGGACGGCCGAATCGCCCGGGCCACCAACACCGCCACCGAATTCGGCGTCCAGCTGGATTCCCTGGCGGATGTCCTCAGCTTCGGCATGGCCCCCGCGATCCTCGCCTACCGCTTTGGCTTCTTCACCCTGGGGATGGCCGATCACCGCCTGCGGGCCGTGGGCTGGGCCGCCTCCTTCTTCTTCATCGCCTGCGGCGCCCTGCGCCTGGCGCGGTTCAATGTCCAGGTTGGCGCGACGGATTCCCGCTTCTTCGTCGGCATGCCCATTCCCGCCGGGGCCGCTTGCATCGCTTCCGTGATCCTCGCCTGGCCTACGCCGCCCGAGTCGGCGTTCTATGCGTATCTCTTCGCCTTCGAGCTCTTCGCCGTGGGCCTCCTGATGGTGTCCACGGTGCGGTTCCCCAACTTCAAGAAGATCCCCCCCAACCCGTGGATCCGCCGGTGGATCACCATCGGATTCGTGGCCCTGCTCTGCCTCCTGATCGTCTTCCCCCGGAATTTCTTCGTCGTCTTCTTCGGGGTCTACACCTTGATGGGCCTCGCACTCAACCTCGGATGGCTGCTGGGCTGGCGCGGCGTCCAACCGCCTCAGGTGATCACGCCCTTGGTCGACCCGGAAGATACCGTCCACTGATAGCGGCCCACCTAAGCCTCAGCCGATCCATGTAGAGGTAGATGACCGGCGTGGTGTAGATAGTGAGCAGCTGGCTGAAGAACAGGCCCCCGACGATGGCAATGCCCAGAGGGCGGCGCATTTCCGAGCCCGTGCCCATGCCGATGGCCAGGGGCAGGCCACCCAGCATGGCGGCCATGGTGGTCATGGTGATGGGCCGGAAGCGGAGCATGCAGGCCTGGAAGATGGATTCCTCGGGCGTCTTGCCCTCGCGACGCTCCACGCCGATGGCGAAGTCGATCATCAGGATGGCGTTCTTCTTGACGATGCCGATGAGCAGAATGATGCCGATGAAGGCGATGACGCTGAGCTCCGTTCGGAACAGGAGGAGCGCCAGCAGGGCTCCGACCCCCGCGGAGGGTAGCGTGGAGAGGATCGTGATGGGGTGGATCAGACTCTCGTACAGCACCCCGAGCACGATGTAGACCACCAGCAGCGCCGCCAGGATCAACCAGGGTTGATTGGCCAGAGAGTCCTTGAAGGCCTGGGCGGTGCCCATGTAGGTGCCGCGGATAGTGCCCGGCAGGCCGATCTCACCCTGGGCCTTGTCGATGGCCCCCACGGCCTCGCCCAGGGATATTCCTGGCGAGAGGTTGAAGGAGATGGTCACCGAGGGCAGCTGCCCCTGGTGATTGACGGAGAGGGCCGTATCGTTTCGCTCGAAGTGGGCGAGGGTGCTCAGGGGAACCAGTGTCCCCTGGCGGGAGCGGATATAGATGTGCCCTAATCCCTCGGGCGTCTGGAGGAACTGGGAGTCCATGGTCAGCACCACCCGGTACTGATTCAGAGGCATGTACATCGTGGAGACGTAGCGCTGGCCGAAGGCGTCGTACAGAGTGTTGTCGATTAACTGGGTGCTGATCCCAAGGCGCGCCGCCGTGGCCCGATCGATCACCAGACGCGCCTCCAGGCCCTTGTTCTGCAGGTCGGTATTGACGTCCACCAGCTGCGGCACCGTGCGGAGCTTCTGCAGCACCTGGGGCGCCCAGTCCAGCAGATCCTTGGAATCATCGGCCTGCAGCGTGTACTGGTACTGGGCGCCGCCCATGCGGCCTCCCATGCGGAGATCCTGCACGGATTGCATGATGAGGGTCGCGCCCGGAATGGGCGCCGCCTTGGTCCGGATGCGGGCGATGATCTGGTCGGCGGTTTCCCTGCGCTCGTTGTTGGGCTTGAGGGAGGCGAACATCCGCCCCGTGTTGCCGCCCCCCACGAAGGCCGTCACGTTCTCCACGCCCGGATCCTTCTGAACGATGTCCACGAACTGGACCATGAGCTTTTCCAGGCCCTGGAAAGAGATGTCCTGGGCGGCCTGGATGGTGCCATTGATCCTCCCGGTGTCCTGCTGGGGGAAGAAGCCTTTCGGAACGTAGATGTAGAGGATCACCGTGGCGAGGGCCGTGCCCACCGCCACCATCAGTGTGGTGAATTGGTGCCTCAGCACCCAGCGAAGGGAGCGCTCGTACTGCCCCATGACTCGCTGAAAGAGCCGCTCGCTGGCCTGAAAGAGACGCCCATGGCGCTCTTCTCCGTGGGGCCGCAGCAGCCGCGAACACATCATCGGCGTGGTCGTCAGGGAGATGACCATGGAGATGGCGATGGCCACCGAGAGCGTGATGGCGAATTCCCGGAAGAGGCGCCCCACTATGCCGCCCATGAGCAGGATCGGAATGAACACGGCCACTAGGGAGATGCTGATGGACACTACGGTGGAACCGATCTCCTGGGCGCCGTGGAGGGCGGCCTGCATGGGCTTCATCCCGTTCTCCAGGTGGCGGGTGATGTTCTCCACCACCACGATGGCATCGTCCACCACGAAGCCCGTGGCCACCGTCAGGGCCATCAAGGAGAGATTGTCGATGGTGAACCCCAGCAGGTACATCACCCCGAAAGTGCCCACCAGCGAGATGGGCACGACCACGCTGGGAATGAGCGTGGACCGCACGCTGCGCAGGAACAGGAAGACCACCAATATGACCAGGCCGATGGAGATCATCAGGGCGAGCTGCACATCCGAGACCGAGGCCCGGATGGTCCGGGTGGCATCGATGAGCACCCGCATCTCCATGCTGGGCGGCAGGGCCGTCTGGAGTTCCGGCAGCATGGCTCGCACGCGGTCCACAGTCTCGATGATGTTGGCGTCCGGCTGGCGGAAGACCATGACCATGATGGCGGGCTGGCCGTTGGTGAGCCCTGCGTTCCGCACGTTCTCCACCGAGTCCGTGACCCTGGCCACGTCTGACAACCGCAGGGCGGCGCCGGAGCGGTAGGTGAGGATCAGCGGCTGGTAGTCCGCCGCCGTCAGGATCTGGTCGTTGGCGGTGATGGACCAGGTGCGATCCCCCACCGAGATATCCCCCTTGGGCCGGTTGAGATTGGCCTGCATGATCGCCATTCGGACTTCTTCCAGCCCCAGGCCCCGGGAATTCAGGGCGATGGGATTCACCTCCACCCGCACCGCCGGGAGCGCCCCGCCCCGCACGAAGACCTGGCCGACGCCCTTGACCTGGCTGAGCTTCTGCTGGAGCACGGTGCTGGCGACGTCGTACATCTTCTCCCGGGACAGGAGGGTCGAAGTGAGCCCCAAGATCAGCACCGGCGAATCCGCGGGATTCACTTTGCGGTACGAGGGATTGTTGGGCAGATTCGCCGGGAGATTGCCCCTCGAGGCGTTGATGGCCGCCTGAACATCCCGTCCGGCGGCGTCGATGTTGCGGTTCAGATCGAACTGCAGGGTGATGTCGGTGCCACCCAGGGAGGACGCGGAGGTCATCTCCGTCACCCCCGCGATGCGCCCAAACTGTCGCTCCAAGGGTGTGGCCACGGAGGAGGCCATGGTCTCCGGGCTGGCCCCCGGCAGGTTGGCCGAGACCTGGATGGTAGGGAACTCCACCTGGGGCAGCGGCGCCACCGGCAGGAACTGGTAGGCGATGATCCCCAGCAGCGCCAACGCCACCGTCAGCAGCGTGGTCGCCACGGGGCGCCGGATGAAGGGCGCGGATATGCTCATCTACGCCTCGTCCGCGACACGGGGTGCAGTCCCCTTCGCACGCCGCAGGCGGCGCGCAAGCCGGTCGAAGGCGATGTAGATCACGGGAGTCGTATACAGGGTCAGCACCTGGCTGAAAATCAGGCCACCCACGATGGCGATGCCCAAGGGGCGGCGCAATTCGGAACCCACACCGCTGCTCAGGGCCAGGGGCACGCCCCCCAGCATGGCCGCGAGGGTCGTCATGATGATGGGGCGGAAGCGCAAGAGCGCCGCCTGGTAGATGGCGGGTGTGGGCTCCAGGCCCTCCTTGCGCTCCGCCTCCAGGGCGAAGTCGATCATCATGATCGCGTTCTTCTCCACGATGCCGATGAGCAGGATGATGCCGATGAGGGCGATGACGCTGAAGTCCGTGCGGCAGAGCATTAGCGACAGCAGGGCGCCGACCGCCGCCGAGGGCAAAGTGGACAGGATCGTGATGGGGTGGATGTAGCTCTCGTACAACACGCCCAGCAGGATGTAGACCGTCAGCACCGCCGCCAGGATGAGGAAGGGCGTATTCACCAAGGAGGCTCGGAAGGCCTGGGCCGTGCCCTGGAAACTGCCCTTGATGCTCGGGGGCATATCGATCTCCCGCTTCACTCCTTCGATCACCTTCACCGCATCCCCCAGGGACACGCCCGGTGCCAGGTTGAAGGAGATGGTGACCGCCGGGAACTGACCTTGATGATTGATCGCCAGGGGCGCGGTGGTGGTCTCCAGACGGGTGAAGGCGCTGAGGGGCACCGCGCCCCCGGAGGCCGAACGCACGTAGATGTTCTGGAGATCCTCCGGGCGCTGGAGCATGCCCGGCGGGGCCTCCAGCACCACCCGGTACTGGTTGAGCTGGGTGAACATCGTGGAAATCTGGCGCTGGCCGAAAGCGTCGTACAGGGCATCATCCAGCATCTGGGGCGTGATCCCCAGCCGCGAGGCCGTGGTGCGATCCAGCACCACCCGGGCCTGGAGCCCTGAATTCTGGAGATCGCTGGCCACGTCCCGGAGTTCGGGCATGGCCTGGAGCTTGGCGACGAAGGCCTCGCTCCATTGGTTCAGCTCCTTGGTGTCGGCATCCTCCAGGGTGTACTGGAACTGGGTCCGGCTCACCCGGTCTTCCACCGAGAGATCCTGCACCGGCTGCATGAAGAGCTGGATGCCCGAGACCCGGGCCAGTTCGGGTTGGAGTCGGCGGATGACCTCGCTGGCGCTGAGTTTCCGTTCCTCGATGGGCTTCAGGTTGATTTGGATGCGCCCACTGTTCTGGGTGGTGTTGGTGCCATCGATCCCGATGAAGGAGGACAGGCTCGCCACTGCGGGATCCTGCAGGATGGTGACCGCCAGCGCCTGCTGGCGTTCGGCCATGGCCGCAAAGGAGATGCTCTGGGGCGCCTCGGAAATACCCAGGATCACGCCCGTGTCCTGCACGGGAAAGAAGCCCTTCGGGATGGCCAGATAGAGCAGGATCGTGGATGCCAGCGTAGCCACCGCCACCCAGAGCGTGGCCTTCTGGCGCGCCAGCACCCAGGTCAGGGTGCGGCCGTAGAACGCAATGACGCGATTGAAGACCCGCTCCGAGGCCTGGTAGAACCGTCCCTGTTCGTTCTCCCGCTGATGGCCCAGGAGCTTGGCGCACATCATGGGCGTCAGCGTTAGGGAGACCACTGCAGAAACCAGGATGGTCACGCTGAGGGTGACCGCGAACTCCCGGAAGAGGCGGCCCACGATATCGCCCATGAAGAGCAGCGGAATGAGCACGGCGATGAGCGAGACCGTCAGCGAGAGGATGGTGAACCCGATCTGCCCCGCGCCCTTGAGGGCCGCCTGCAGGGGCGGCTCGCCCTCCTCGATGTAGCGCATGATGTTCTCGATCATCACGATGGCATCGTCCACCACAAAGCCCGTGGAGATGGTCAAGGCCATCAGGGTGAGGTTGTTCAGGCTGTAGCCCAGCAGGTACATCACGCCGAAGGTGCCCACGATGGAGAGGGGCACCGCCACGCTGGGAATGATGGTGGCCGCGATCGTGCGCAGGAACAGGAAGATCACCATCACCACCAGGGCGATGGTGAGCATCAGTTCGAATTCCACATCCGCCACCGAGGCGCGAATGGTGACCGTGCGGTCCGTCAGGATGGCCAGCTCCACGGCGGAGGGCAGCGAGGCCCGCAGTTGCGGCAGCAGGTCCTTGACCCGATCCACTACGGCGATAATGTTGGCGCCGGGCTGCCGCTGGATGTTCAGGATGACCGCAGGTGTCGTGTTCATCCACGCGGCCTGGCGGACGTTCTCCACCCCGTCCACCACCGTCGCCACGTCCCCCAGGGTCACGGCCGCGCCATTCCGGTAGGCGATCACCAGGGGCGTGTATTCCTCGCTGCTCAAGATCTGATCGTTGGCCCCGATGGCATAGGCCTGACGGGCGCCGTCGAAGCTGCCCTTGGCCTGGTTCACGTTGGCCTGGGCCACCGCGGTCCGCACATCGGCCATGGTCAGGCCATAGGCCGACAGCGCCCCCGGGTTGGCCTGGATCCGCACCGCGGGCTTCTGCCCCCCGCTTAAGCTCACCAGCCCCACCCCCGGCAACTGGGATATTTTCTGGGCCAGGCGGGTGTCCGCCAGATCCTGCACCTTGGACAGGGGCAGGGATTTCGACGTGAGCGCCAGGGTGAGGATGGGCGAATCCGCCGGGTTCACCTTGCTGTAGATGGGCGGATTGGGGAGATCCCGGGGCAGGAAGTTGCCCGCCGCGTTCAGGGCCGCCTGCACCTGCTGCTCCGCCACATCGATGTTCAGATCCAGCACGAACTGCAGCGTGATGATGGAGCTGCCCCCGGAGCTGGTGGAGGACATGCGGTTGAGCCCCGGCAACTGGCCGAACTGCCGCTCCAGGGGCGCGGTGATGGCCGAGGCCATCACATCGGGGCTCGCCCCCGGATAGAAGGTCACCACCTGGATGGTGGGGTAGTCCACCTGGGGCAGCGCCGAGACCGGCAACTGCTTGAAGGCGATGAAGCCCACCAGCAGCAGCCCCGCCATGAGCAAGGAGGTGGCGATGGGGCGCAGGATGAAGGGGCGGGAGAGATTCACGGCGCAATCCTCAAAGGGCGATCAGCGGACGAAGGCAAGAAGCCGCCCCTAGCCTTTCCGGGGTCCGCCCTTGTCCAGGGTCACGGTCATGCCGGGCTGGAGTTTCTCCAGGCCCACCGTGATCACCACTTCTCCCTCAGCGAGTCCCGAGGCCAGGGCGCTGGCCTCGCCCTCGGTGGCCTGCACCTCCACCATGCGCATTTCCACCTTGCTGTCCTGGGGGCGCAACACATACACAAAGGTGCCCTTGGGGCTGCGCTGGATGGCGGTGGAAGGAATGATCACGATTCCGCGCAGGGTATCCAGCCGCAGGCGCGCTTGCACGAACTGGTTGGGAAACAGGGCCATGTTCTCGTTGCCGAAGAGGCCCTTGAGCTTCACCGTGCCCGTGGCCGGGTCCACCTGATTATCGACGGCCGCCAGGCTCCCCGTGGCCAGCAGGGTCTTCATGTCCCGATCGAAGGCCTCCACCTGCAGTTTTTCCCCTTTGCGCTGTTGCTGCAGCACCTGCTGGATGCTGTCCGCGGGCACCGTGAAGAGCACGTTGATGGGCTGCACCGGCGCGATCACGGCGATGCCGCTGGCATCGCTGGCCCGCACCATGTTCCCCACATCCACCAGCCGCAGCCCCACCCGACCCGCGACCGGCGCCGTGATGCGGCTGTACGTCAGGTTCAATTTCGCGCTCTCCACCTGGGCCTGGTCGGCCTTCAGGGCCGCCTCGAACTGATCCACCTGGGCGATCTGAGTGTCCAATTGCTGCTGGGAGACGATGCCCTGGGCCATCAGGCTGCGCACCCGCTTCAGGTCCGCCGAGGCATTGCGGAAGGCCGCCTCGTTCTTGGCGCGCTGCCCTTCCGCCTGCATGAGCTGGACCTGGAAGGGCCGTGGGTCGATCTCGGCCAGGAGTTCCCCCTGGCGCACCGACTGGCCCTCCTGGAACGCGATGCGCACCAGTTGCCCGTCCACCCGGCTGCGGATGGTCACCGTGTTCAGCGCCGTCACCGTGCCCAGCCCGTTGAGGTTGATGGCCATGTCGCCCTTCTTCGCCGTGGCCGTACTCACCGGCACCGCCCTGGGCCCGGACTTCGGGTCCTTCTTCCCCCCCAGACAGCCCCGGAGCACCAACACGCCCACCAGCACCACCACCCCCGCGCCCACCCAGAGGGGCCAGCGCCGTTTCTCCATCGGTTCATCCTGAGAGGGAATGGGCATATCGGCAGATGCGTTCATGGGGGAGTTCCATTCAAGAAGAAGTGATACCGAGCGCCGCTCAAAAAGATACGGAAGCCGGACTCCATCTTCCCTCAAAAGCCCACGAAAATAACCTCGCAACGTGAGGCAAATGCATTGGGGCCACCCAGCGTGTTGGAACCAAAACTGTGTCGTTAAGGATAACTTGTCGCAGCGAGGAAGCTTTAATTGTCGTTTTCGCGTGTTGAAGCAGTCTCTCGGCGCCCAGTCCAGCCTTTCAAGAAGGCATAAGGTGTCGCGTTGCACAGAAGTGAAAGCATAATGTGTCGTTTGGTGCAAAAAGGGGCGAGGGCCTATCCGGGAAGCGTGCGTGAAGTCGAAAGCCAAGGATTGGCTAGTCCAATGGTCCCAGTGGATTGGCCTCGGCTTCTCTGGCTAAGATTTTGAACGGCTCTCTGGATGACGAGATTCTATTGTGTCCTTGAGGAATAGCCCGTTGTTTACCTCGAGACACTGGAGCCACGAATGGAAATTCCCCCCTTACTGTATCCGCGATTGCCTTGTAGATCTGATCAGGCGTGAAGCCCGGGTGCCCCCCTTCGGTCCCGCGCTGGATCAGATGCAGCAGCGGCAGCCCCGCCTGACCACGGAAGGCCCGACGCATGGTCTCCAAAGCAGCCTTTTCGACCGGCGGACAGGATTCTTGCAGGTAATCCGCCAGAAAGACCAGGTTCTGAATGTAAATGCGCGGATGCTCCAGGGCCAAGCGAAGTCGGTAGCCGATGCCCCTCTCCAGTAGGTGTGCCTCCACGGCTGGGTAGCGCCATCCGCTGAGATCCTTTAGGAAGCGCCCTGGATATTTGGCCTGCAACTTCTGGAGGCGCGCCTCCTCCCGCCATTCCTCCACCCAGATGCCATCCTCCCGGATGAGCAGGAAGTCCGGAGTGTGCTGGATCCGCGAAGGCCTGGACTTCCCCACCTCCTGGACAAAGAGATCCAGCCGCATGGGCTGGGCGTAGTACTCCAGCACCTTGGGATCGTGCTCATACATGACGATGGCCGGGTATTCCACCGTGCGGCTCTCGGCATCGACCATCCGGCCCATCTTTCGGCTATGGAAGCGAGTGATGACGTTATTACTGGTGGACCGGACCTCCCGCACAGGTGCCATCCGGCGAGCTTCCTCGACCAGTTTCCGCCCTGCGGGTGGCGTATCCAGACGCTCGAACAAGCGGCGAAGCTCCACCAACTCAAGCACAGCCAACCTCTACCCGGGCGGATCCCGAGGACCACTCGCATGGATTCAGGACCACCCAATGAGGCATGTCGTCCACCCAGCTTTGTAGAATGATTGTGCTGGCTGGAGTGTATCAACGCCTTTCCGGGAAAGATGCAGTGATTTGAACCATATCTTGTCGGTTCTCCACAATCGTCAAGCGGTCGCAAATTGCGACCGCTTGATTTAAGGCATTTGTTTTAAATTCTTAGCAATCAGACACGCCCTCCATGTGCAAAAGTCCGCTGACCAGCCTAACTACGAAGTTTTGAGGTCACGGATTGCGACCTCAAAAATAAGCCTAATAATTTAAACTCTTACGCACAAAAAAGGGTCACTTGATTCTGCGCCTTGAACCGGTCACAGACTGTGCCCGGTTCAAGGCCAGTGCGACCGCCGAGAGAAGCCGAAAGGCGCCATCGAAAACGCCCGTTGCTGGCTCTGCTACCGATCTCGGATTTCTGAAACCATAACGTGTCGCATCGCGTTTTAACCATATCGTGTCGTTTGCGACATTTTATAGTTTACGACACAAAAACAAAAGCCCCTCGCGGGGCTTTTGCATTGGTGGAGGTGGCGGGAGTTGAACCCGCGTCCAAGAAGCGTGATGTGGAAGCTCATCCACAGGCTTGGTCCGTTTTGCGTGACCTCTGCAGGGAAAGTCGGACAACCCTGATCGAGGACTCGCCCCCTTGTCTCGGACATCGCTCGGGGGCGAGGCGACATCCCATTCCGTTCCCTCCTCCGGCAGGCCGAAGCCACCCATTGGAAGGTTTTACGAGCCCGCTACCGGAAGATCACGGGGACTCGCTCGATCCGCCGATTAGGCGGCGAGGGCCAGTTCGAAGTTATCGTTGGCAGTTTTGTTTTGATCGGCTTGATATGGGGGCCCACCGATCAACCCCCGCCTGCACTCCGCACCCCAGCGTCAACCTGTCGAAACCGGTCACCCCCAAGGTTCCCCAGGAAAGCCCCTCGAGGCCCACCGTTGGGAGGTTGAGTATGGGGCCCCTCGGCAAGGGCCACAAGGGAAGTAAGATGAAGACCGGGAGTCGCCTTGTCTCAGACCGGATCCATCTTTGTGCTGTCCGCGCCCTCGGGGGCGGGGAAATCCACCCTGGCCAAGCGGCTGGTGGCGGAAACGCCGGGGCTGATCTTTTCCACCTCCTTCACCACCCGGAAACCTCGGCCCGGCGAGCAGCATGGCCGGGAGTATTTCTTTGTGGACGATGCCGCCTTCGACCGCATGATCGCGGAGGAGGGCCTGCTGGAGTGGGTGCAGGTCTACGCCAACCGCTACGGCACCGGCAAGGCCTGGCTGCGGGAGCAGCTGGCCCAGGGGCTGGACGTGCTGCTGGACATCGAGACCGCCGGGGCCCAGAACATCAAGGCCGCCCTGCCGGAAGCGGTCATGGTCTTCCTGCTTCCGCCTTCGGCCCAGGTGCTCTCGGCGCGGCTGCGGGGGCGCGGGGACACGGACGAGGCGCAGATCACCCTGCGCATGGCCCACGCACGGCACGAGGTGGAACAGTTTCCCCACTACGATCACCTGGTCGTGAACGATGACCTGGAGGCGGCTTATCGCCGCCTGGAGTCCATCGTGCTGGCCGAGCGGGCCCGCAGGGTTCGCATGGAAGACACCGCCCGCCGCATTCTGCAGACGTTTTCGTAGTCCGGGCGCGGGAGCGGTGGTGGCATCAATCACGAAACAAGGAACAACGGGGCAGACCATGGCGCGCTGGATCGGCAGGAACTGGATGTGGACCGTGGCCCTGGGCACGGCGGTGGTGTATGCACCCCTGGCCGGGCGCACGGGGGACGAACGCGCCAAGCAGCGCCAGCTCGAAACTCTCACTGAGATCATGGGGCTGGTGCAGAAGGAGACCGTGGAACCGCCCACCCCCAAGCAGGTGACCCACGCCACCATCCAAGGCATGCTCCACACCCTCGACCCGCACTCCAACTACATGGACGAGAGCGAATTCCGCATGATGCGGGACGACCAGCGGGGCACCTTCTTCGGCATCGGCTCCATCATCCAGCAGCAGCTCGATGGCATCGTGGTGATCAGCACCGTGCGGGGGGGGCCCTCGGAAAAGGCCGGGATTCGCCCCGGGGACTACCTGCGGGAGATCGACGGCAAGAACACCGAGGGCTGGACCAGCACCCAGGCGGTGCAGAAGCTGCGGGGCGACAAGGGCACGGCCGTGGAGGTGGCCATCCAGCGGGCCGGATCGCCCGAGCTGCTGCGGATCACCCTCACCCGGGCCGAGATCCCCACCAACAGCGTGTACTACAGCTTCATGCTCACGCCCACCACGGGCTTCATCACCGTGAAGGATTTCGGCGAGACCACCTCAGACGAATTCGAGAAGGCCGTTCAGGCCCTGAAGAAGCAGGGCATGACGGAGCTGATCCTGGATCTCCGCAACAACCCGGGGGGCATCGTGGATGCCGCGGTGGGCATCTGCCGCCAGCTCCTGGGGCCCAACGAGGTCATCGTGAGCCAGAAGGGCCGCGACAACGTGCTGGTGAGCGAGACGCGCACCCCCAAGGGCGCCGCCCTGGATCCCTTCCCGCTGACCGTCCTCATCAACCGGGGTTCCGCCTCGGCCTCGGAGATCGTGGCGGGCGCGGTGCAGGATCACGACCGGGGCCTGGTGATCGGCCAGACGAGCTGGGGCAAGGGACTGGTGCAGGTGGTGCTCTCCATCGGTCGCAGCCGGGGCCTGGCGCTGACCACCGCCCGCTACTTCACGCCCTCCGGGCGCTGCATCCAGCGGGACTACCAGCACGGACTCGACGACTATCTCCTGCCCGAGGATGGCCAGGAGGCCGAGCCCAAGGGCCCCGAGTACAAGACCTTCCTGGGTCGCAAGGTCTATGGCGGCGGCGGCATCACCCCCGACTACACCGTGGAGACCGCCAAGCTCACAAATTTCGTGGCCAATCTGCGCTTCCGCCATTCGCCCTTCTTCAAGTTCGCGGTGCTTGAGAAGGAGCGCCACGGCGTCAAGGCCCAGCAGGTCCCAGACGAGGCCCTGATGGCGCGGTTCAAGGACTATCTGAAGGAACAGAAGATTCCCCTGACCGAGGCGGAGTGGAATGACGCCCAGAACCAGTCGGATATGCGCGACCAGATCGCCATCGAGATGCAGAACATCGCCTTCGGCGTGGAGGCCGGCTGGCGCTACCTGTGCGCCAAGGATCCCCAGGTGCAGAAGGCCCTGGAGGTCTTCCCCGAAGCCGAACGGCTGATGAAGAAGAAGGTCCTGGCCGAGCAGGCCCAGGGCGATCCGAGCCTCGCCGCCAAGATCTGACGAACCCAAAAGACTCACCCCGGAGCGTTCCCATGCGCATACCAGCTCTCGTCTTCGGCCTCGTGGCCGTCTCCCTCGCGGCATCGCGGCCCATGCAGGTCGACGATCTCTTCAAGGTCAAGCGGGTGGCCGATCCCCAGGTTTCCACCACGGGCGATGTCGCCTACCAGGTGGGGACGGTGGACGCCGAGGCCAACACCATCACCAGCCGGATCTGGTTCAAGCCTGCGGGCGGACCCGCCCAGGAACTGGATCTGGGGCCCGGCAGCCAGGGGCGCCCCCGCTTCAGCCCCGACGGCAAGCGCCTGGCCTATGAGGCCCAGGGGCAGATCTGGGTGCTGGACCTGGCCACCCGGAAGGCCTCGCAGATCACCCAGCTCTCCGGCGGCGCCGAGGGGCAGATCTGGAGCCCCGACGGCACCATGCTGGCCTTCATCAGCACCACCGTGCCCAGCGGCAACGACGTCGAGAACGCGGCCTACCTGAAGGCCAAGGCCGAGCAGAAGACCACGGGCATGCGCTTCGACACCCTGATGTACAAGCACTGGATGAGCTGGCGCGACCCCAAGCAGGTCAGCCACATCTTCGTGGTGAAGGCCGACGGCAGTGCCCCCAAGGATCTCACCGCGGGCTGGGACAAGGATGCCCCGGGCTTCAACTCCGGGATGGTGGCCGCCGGGGATGACATGTCCTGGAGCCCGGACTCCAAGACCCTGGCCTTCGCCAGCAATCTGGAGGCCCACAAGGGCGTCAGCACCAATCACGAGGTCTTCGAGGTAAGCCTCGCGGGCGGCCCCATCCGCAAGCTCAGCGACAACCCCGCCGCGGATTCCACGCCCCGCTACTCCCCCGATGGCAAGTACCTCGCCTGGCGGGCCCAGCGGGTGCCCGGCTTCGAGTCCGACAAGTGGGAGCTGTGGGTGATGGATCGGGCCACCGGCAAGGTGGTGCGCACCACCCAGGCCTTCGATGCCCAGGTGAGCGATTTCGAATGGCAGGGCGCGGATATCCTCTTCACCGCCGTGGACAAGTCCCATCAGGAGCTGTTCCGCTGGGACGGGAAGAACCTCCCCAAGGCCCTCACCAAGAACCTCTACGTGGCGGGTTTCACGACCATGCCCGGCGGCCAGAAGGCCCTCTCCCTGGTGACCGATTCCGCCACGCCGCCGGATCTCTATGAGCTGGATCTCGCCAGCGGCAAGACCGTGCGCGCCACCACCCACAACGAGGCGCTCGCCCAGGATCTGGGCCTGAACCGCGCGGAAAGCCACTGGTTCAAGGGTGCCGCGGGCCCCGATGGCAAGGCCCCCATGGTGCACACGCTGGTGCTGAAGCCCGTGGGCTTCGACCCCGCCAAGAAATACCCGGTGGTCTTCCTGGTCCATGGCGGCCCCCAGGGCTCCAACGAGGACAACTGGCATCCCCGCTGGAACTACCAGGCCTTCGCGGGCCAGGACTTCATCGTGGTGGCGCCGGATCCCCGTGGCTCCACGGGCTACGGCCAGACCTTCACCAACCAGATCTCCGGCGACTGGTCTGGCCTGGTCATGGGCGATCTGATGAAGGTGCTGGACGGCGTGCTGAAGACCGTACCCCAGGCGGACCCCAAGCGCGTCGTGGCCGCAGGTGCCAGCTATGGCGGCTACGCCATGAACTGGATGGCCGGACACTACGCCGACCGCTTCTGCGCCTTCATCAGCCATGCGGGGATCTTCAACACCCAGAGCATGCAGCTGGCCACGGAGGAGATGTGGTTCCCCAAGCACGAGTTCAAGGGCTTCCCCTGGGACAGCCCCAAGACCAAGGCCCTCTGGGAAAAGCACAGCCCCCACAACGCCTACGCGAATTTCAAGAAGCCCATGCTGGTCATCCACGGCATGCGCGATTTCCGCGTGGTCTACACCGAGGCCCTGCAGCTCTACAACGTGCACCAGCTGCGCGGCATCCCCAGCCAGCTCCTGATCTTCCCCGACGAAGGCCACTTCGTAGCCAAGCCCGCCAACGCCAAGCTCTGGTTCGAGACCATGCTTGGCTGGGCCAACAAGTGGGGCAAGTGAGCGGAACGCTTCAACCCTAGTGGGGTTGGCTGTCAGAGGGCGCGTGGGATTTCCTACGCGCCCTTTCTCTGCCCTGGCTTTCGTGTGAGTTCAGCCCCAAGACCAGGCACGGATGCGCACCGTTTGAAAAGATCACCGCGAAGACACGCGAAGCCGCCCTGCGGGCGGGCACGAAGGCATGCGAAGAAGCCTCGGCACAACGATGGTCATCCCTTCGCGAGCGGTGGCGCATCCGGCCCCTGGAAGCCGACTGGGCCACCGCCCGCGAAGCCATCCGCTCAAACGCGGATGGAGGGCGAAGCCCTGGATGACCTGGAACCGGACACTCTCTGATTTCTTCGTGTGCCTTCGTGGCCGGGCTTTTGTACCGAAACTCCATCCATCTTGATCCGTGTTTATCCGTGTGCATCCGTGGACCTTTTTCTGACGCCACGGGTCGCAGTCCCGATTCAATCCGCCAATCCATCCAAAGGAGTAAGCCCTCCCAGGGATGCCTCGTATTACTATTCCTCTGTCCTCAGTCCGGGGACTGGATTGGATCCCTTTGATGGAGATGCCCATGCCTCGAACATTGTCCCTGGCCACTCTGCTGCTCGCCGCAGGCGCGACTGCCATCGCCACGGAGGGGCCCCTGCTGCTCCGCCAGCCCGCCCTCAGCCAGCAGCACCTCGTCTTCTCCCATGCGGGGGATCTGTGGATCACCTCCCGGGAAGGTGGCGAGGCCCGGCGCCTCACGGCGGGCATCGGCCTGGAGGGCCAGCCCCATTTCTCCCCGGACGGCCGCAGGATCGCCTTTACCGCGGAGTATGACGGCAACATCGACGTCTACATGGTGCCGGTGGAGGGTGGCAGCCCCACGCGGCTGACCTGGCATCCGGGGCCGGACCTGGTGCAGGGATGGACACCCGATGGCAAGATCATCTTCGCCTCCGGTCGCAACAGCCAGACGGGGCGCACCCAGCAGCTGTTCACTCTGGCTCCCGGCAGCGCCTGGCCCGAAGCGATCCCCCTGCCCATGGCCCATGCGGGCAGCTTCTCGCCGGACGGCAAACGCCTCGTCTACGAGCCCATGCGCAGGGCCTTCGAGGCCTGGAAGCGCTACCGGGGCGGCACGGCGTCCTACTTATGGATCGCGGACCTCAAGGATTCCGGCGTGGTCAAGGTGCCCCGCAAGGACAGCAACGACTTCAACCCCATGTGGGTGGGCTCGAAGATCTATTTCCTGTCGGATCGCCAGGGCCCCATCACCCTGTATGCCTATGACACTGCCACCCAGCAGGTCGCCCAGGTCCTCAAGAACACGGGCCTGGATCTGAAGAGCGCCTCCGCCGGACCCGGCGCCATCGCCTACGAGCAGTTCGGCAGCCTCCATCTCTATGACCTCGCCAGCGGCAAGTCCCGCAAGGTGGAAGTCACCCTCCAGGGGGACATGCCCGGCGTGCGTGAACGGTTCGAGCCCGTGGCCCAGCGTACCGCCAGGGGGGCCATCTCCCCCACCGGCGCCCGCGCTGTCTTCGAGAGCCGGGGCGAGATCCTCACGGTACCCGCGGAGAAGGGCAGCCCCCGCAACCTCACCGGCACTCCCGGCGTGATGGAGCGGGATCCCAGCTGGTCCCCCGACGGCAAGACCATCGCCTACTTCAGCGATGCCAGCGGCGAATACGCCCTGCATCTGAGACCCCAGGATGGCAAGGGGGAGGCCCGCGTCATCGCGTTGGAGCCCAGCTTCTACTACGGGCCGACCTGGTCGCCGGACAGCAAGAAACTCGCCTTCATGGACAAGCGATTGAACGTGTGGCTTGTGGACCTGGAGAAAGGCAAGCCCCAGAAGATCGATACCTTCAAGCGGGGCGGCCAGACCAAGCTCGCCTGGGCACCCGATAGCCGCTGGATCGCCTATGGCAAACCCCTGGTCAACCTTTATGAAGCCGTGCATGTCTACAACCTGGAGGAGGGGCGTGTCCACCAGGTCACGGATGGCATGAGTGACACAGGCACCCCGGTGTTCGACGAATCCGGCAAGTACCTCTACTTCACCGCCAGCACCAATATCGGCCCGGCCGTTTCCGGTTTCGACATGAACGCCTATCCGCACCGCCCCACCCGCAGCGTCTATCTGGCGGTGCTGAAAAAGGGGGAGACCTCGCCCCTGGCCCCCGAAAGTGACGAGGAGAAGGACGCTTCGGATCCCAAGAAGGATGATGCGAAGAAGGAAGAGCCCAAGCAGACCGAAAAGAAGGCCGATGCGAAGGGCGATGCCAAGCTCGGCGACAAGAAGCCCGTCCCGCCCGTCGTGATCGACTTCGAGGGCCTGGATCAGCGCGTTCTGGCCCTGCCCATCCCCGATCGCAACATCCTGGGCATCGAGGCCGGCAAGGCAGGCACGCTCTTCATCTTCGAAGCCCCCGACAGCCGTCAGGATGGCCCCCTCAATGGCACGCTGCACAAGTTCGATCTCGCCAAGCGCAAGTTCGAGAAGGTCATGGACGGCGTCCAGGGCTTCGATCTCAGCGCCAATGGCGCGAAGATGCTCATCCGCCAGGCCAGCGGCTGGTTCATCTCCGAAGCTGGGACGGCCCCGAAGCCCGGCGAGGGTCGCGTAAATATCGAGCAGGCCGAGATCCGGGTGGATCCCAAGGCCGAGTGGCGGCAGATGTACCGCGAAGCGTGGCGCATTGAACGGGACTACTTCTACGACCCCGGCCATCACGGCTTGGATCTCAAGGCTGCCGAGAAACGCTATGCCCCTTACGTGGAGGGCCTCAATCACCGGGCTGACCTGAACTACCTGTTCGAGGAGATGCTCGGGGAACTCACCGTCGGTCATCTCTATGTGCGCGGCGGCGATCTTCCGATAGTCAAGCGCCTGCCCGGTGGTCTCCTGGGTGCCGACTTCGGGATGGAAAAGGGCCGCTACCGCTTCACCAAGATCTACGGCGGTGAGAACTGGAATCCGAACCTACAGGCGCCCCTCACCCAGCCCGGAGCGGAGGTGAAGGTCGGCGAGTACCTGCTGGCGGTGAATGGGCGGGAACTCACGGCCCAGGACAGTCCCCATCACCTGCTGGAGAACACCTCCGGCAAACAGGTGGTGTTGAAGGTCGGGCCCGAGCCCGATGGCAAGGGCTCCCGCGACGTGACGGTCGTGCCGGTGGCCAACGAGACAGGTCTTCGCAATCTGGATTGGATCGAGGGCAACCGCCGCAAGGTGGCCCAGTTGAGCGGTGGAAAGCTGGCCTATGTCTGGCTCCCCAACACGGCCGAGGGCGGCTACACCAACTTCAACCGCTACTGGTTTGCCCAGCTGGACAAGCAGGGCGCCGTCATCGACGAGCGCTTCAACGGCGGCGGCAGCGCGGCCGACTACATCATCGACTACCTCAAGAAGCCCGTGAACAGCTACTGGGCCATGCGTGAGGGCGAGGACACTCGCCAGCCCTTCGGCACCATGTCCGGCCCGAAGACCATGCTCATCAACGAACATGCGGGCAGCGGTGGGGACTACATGCCCTGGCTCTTCAAGCGCGCGGGCCTTGGCCCCCTCATCGGCAAACGCACCTGGGGCGGCCTCGTGGGCATCGGTGGCTATCCCACGCTCATGGACGGCGGCACCGTCACGGCGCCCCACTTCGCCTTCTACACACCCGAGGGCAAGTTCGGCATCGAGAATGAGGGCGTGGCCCCGGATCTCGAAGTGGATCTGGATCCCAAGGCCTGGCGCGAGGGCCGCGACACCCAGCTGGAACGGGGCGTGAAGGAAGTCATGGACGCCCTCCAGAAGCAGCCCCCCACCCAGGTCAAACGCCCGCCCTATCCGAACTACCACAAGTAGGCGATAGCCAGCGATCAGGAGAGGCCGGGCGACCGGCCTCTTCGCTTTCTGGAGTTCAGGGAATCAGCGACTCCAGCCCCAGGGCCCGGATCGGCGCCATCACGAATTCGCGCTGCCGGGCTCGGGGGTGGGGAAGAATCAGTTCGAGCGTGTCCCAGGGCACGGCCAGCCCCTGGGGCCGCGGCCAGCGCCAGGTTCCGCGAAGCCCCTCCACGGCGATGATGTCCAGATCCAGGGTGCGCGGCGCGTTGCGGCCCGCGCTGCGGTCCCGGCCCTGGGCCAGCTCGATGCGGAAGAGGGCCTCCAGGAGACGCTGGGGATCGGTGCCCTCGAAGTCCAGCAGTGCTGCGGTGTTCAGATACGCGGGCCCAAGCCCCGATTCATCGGGTGTTTCCATCACCAGGGGCGAAGGCGTCACCTTCCCGATCGCCCCCATGGCTGCGAGGCCCGCGTCCAGATGGGCGAGGCGGTCACCAAGATTGGAGCCAAGGGCGATGATCGCCCGCATTTCAGCGGCGCTTTCCGTGCTCCGCCACCACCACGGTGCGGATGCCGCCGCGGATCAGGAAATCGCCTTCGATGCGCATCCACTGGGGCTTCGTGGCCGCCACGAGATCATCCAGGATCTGATTGGTGACTGCCTCGTGGAAGGCTCCCTCGTTGCGGTAGCTCCAGAGGTAGAGCTTGAGGCTCTTACTCTCCACGCAGAGCTGGTCCGGCTGATAGGTGATGCGCAGCTTGGCGAAATCCGGCTGACCCGTCATGGGGCAGAGGCAGGTGAATTCCTCCGTCTCGAAGACGATCTCGAAGGGCCGCCCGGGGCGCGGGCTGGCGAAGGTCTCCAGCTGCTTGCTGGGTTCTGTCACCCGGCGCTTGGGCAGGGTCTTGAGGGTAGGTTCGGCGTGCTTTTTCGTGGCCATGGTGCTCTCGTCAGACGCGGAGGTTATCGGGGATGAAGGCGTAAGGGATGGGATCGGGGCGCCCCGCCTGCTGGAAGCCCCGCAGCCGTAGCAGGCAGGAATCACAGCGCCCGCAGGCCTCCTGCTCGCCCTGGTAGCAACTCCAGGAGAGATGGAGCGGCGCTCCAAGTTCGAGGCCCTTGGCCACGATCTGAGCCTTGCTGAGGTGGATGAGGGGCGCGTGGAGCTTCAATCGGGTTTCGGGCTTGGTGCCCAGATTCGCGGTTTCCTCGAAGGCGCGCAGAAAGCTTTCGCGGCAGTCCGGATAGCCGCTGCCGTCCTCCTCCACGAAGCCCACGAAGATGTGGCCCGCCTGCAGCACCTCGGCCCAGCTCACGGCGGTGGCCAGGAGATGGGCGTTGCGGAAAGGCACGTAGCTCACGGGCACGCCCTCTCGGTGCAGATCACCCTCAGGCAGGGGAATGTTCGGGTCCGTGAGCGCCGAGCCGCCAATCTTGCGCAGGTTCTCGAAGCTGATGATCAGGCGGCGTTGGGGAGGCACGGCGTAGTGATCGGCGATGGCCTCGAAGGCCCGACGTTCGCGCTGCTCCGTGAGTTGGCCGTAGTCCGCGTGGAGCAGGGCCAGGTTGAAACCCTCGGCCCTGGCCATGGCCGCCGCCACACAGGAGTCGAGACCGCCGGAGAGGGAGACGACCGCGAGTTCAGCCATGGGGATAGGCCTCCGCCCAGAGTTCCAGGTCGTTCAGTCGAGTCTCCAGGGCCTTCAGGGCGGCTTCTTCTTCCTGGACCTGGGAGATTCGGAAAGGTTCTCCGTAGAAGACACAGACCTTCGTGAAGGGTTTCGGCACCAGCATTCCGTCCCATGTCTTGAGCTTCCAGGCGCGGCCGTAGGCCACGCAGACGGGCACCAGCCAGGCGCCAGTCTTGCGCGAGACCGCCAGCACGCCTGCCTTGGCCTCCTGCCGGGGACCCCGGGGGCCGTCCACAGTGATGCCCAGATCCCAACCCTGCTTCACGATCTGGATCATCTTCACCAGGGCCTGGGCCCCGCTGTGACCGGCCGTACCCCGCACGGCGTGGATGCCGTACCACCGCCATGTGGCGGCGCTGCGCTCGCCATCCTTGCTGTCGCTGGAGAGGATCGCGACGCCGCGACGCTCGCCCTGGGCATTCTTGCGGCGGAAGGGATAGGCCAGGGGCATCATCACCAGCCGCCGATGCCAGAAGGAGAGTACGAAGCGTTCGTCCCGATCCACGAAGCCCTGCACCGCCTCGAACCCGATGCGCTCCGTGCGCAGGGTGGCCTTGAGCAGCCGATGCATCGCGTACACCAGGTACGGAACCAGGCGGAAGTTCACCCACTGGGAGAAGGGCGAGCCCAGGGGCCGCCCCCGCTCGGCGATCTGCACCCCGGGTCTAACGGCCATCGGCCAGTACCTCCTGGCGATGGATCGCGAAGACCTTCCCGCAATAGTCGCAGCGGACCTCCGCGGGACTCCCCTCGGCGAAGATCTCTTCAATCTTCTCCCGCGAAAACCGTCTCAGGGCCTCCAGCAGCGCCTCTTTGGCGCAGCGGCAGCGGTACTCGATCTCGTGGGTGGAAAGCTGGGTGGCGCCATCGCCCTGATTGATCCAGCGAATGAGGAACTCGGGATCCCGCTCCCAGTTGGGCACGACCTCCAGCCCCTCCAGGGCTTCCACCAGGTGTCGCATCCGGTCCGGAGGGCAAGCGGGTAAGGGTTCCACCATGAGCCCGCCCCCCTCGCCCGTGGCGGGATCGCACCAGACGCTCAGGCTCGCCTGAATCTGCTCGGACTGTTGCAGGTAGGCTTCGATTTGGGCCGAGATGCCGCCCTCCACCAGGGGCAGTTTACCGATGTAGGGTTCGCCTTTCGCCCCTGAGCGCATGACCTGGAGCAGCCCAGGGGCTTCGATCCAGGGCCCATCCACGGGGCCTTCCGCCACGTCCAGCATGCCTCGCACCATGCCATCGGGCCAGGAATCGGCCACCACGGCCTGGGCGCGCCCGCCACCCCGGACGAGAACCTGCAGGCGCTCCACGAACATCGAGCGGGATTGCAGCAGGAGCGTGGATGCCAGCAGCTCGACGAGGCAGGCGCAGGCTTCGGCCTCCAGGTGGGGATGCCCCCGCCGCACGCTATCCCAGAGTGGGCGGGCGTCCAGCACTGCGAGGCGGATGTGTTTGTCGGCGGTGAGGGCCCGGATGACCCGGGTGGTGGGCTGCGATTCCGTCATCTCTCCAGTGTAGCGGGTGCCCGGTGGGTGCTTCGGGTACCCTGGGAACCCGCTCGAGCATTTTCTCCCATCTCGCAGTGCGCTCGGACGGGCTGATTCCTTCGGAGACCTCATGCCCACCGAAAGCCGTGTCCGCGTCGCCCTGGCCCTCCATGAAGTCTTCGGACAGGGGAACCGTGTGCCCGAAACCTGGGATGACGGACTCAGCTCCGAGGATGCGGGTTTGGCTCAGGCCCTCTTGGGCCTCTGCCTGCGCCACTGGGGCCAACTCCACGCCTGGATACGCCCCCGCCTCAAGAACCCGGACCGGGACATTCCCCTGGGCAGCCGCATCGCCCTTTCCATGGGGCTGGCCCAGCTCGCCTGGCTCCCGGGAGTGTTGACCCACGCGGCGGTAAACGAAGCCGTGCTGCTCGCCGCACTCCCCGATCTGGGTTTTCCGCCCCACAAGGGCCTCACCAATGCCCTCCTCCGCCAGGCAGCGAAGGACCGCGTCGCCCTCGCTGCCGAGTTACTAGCCTTCCCTTCCTCCCTGGATCGTTCCCCATTCACAGAGCGTGTCCTGCGTTCCGCCCTGGCCCCTCGGGGGCAGGAGGACCGGATCGAGGGTCTCTGGTCCACCCTTCAGCAGCCCCCCCGCCCCCGGTTCCGCCCCCTGACGGCCGATCCCCTGCCCGAGGGCCTTGAGCCCGATCCCGACTTTCCGGAGGCTCTGCGGCTCATCCCAGATGCTCCCTTCCCGCGCCCCTGGTTGGCCCAGGGCCTAGGCATGGTGCAGGATCTGAGTTCTCAGGCCCTGATGTCCTTCCATTGGGAGGCGAACCCCACCCGAATCCTGGATGCCTGCGCCGCCCCTGGCGGAAAAACCACTTCACTGGCCCATCGCTGGCCCAACGCCGAACTGGTAGCGGTGGAATCCGACCCTCGGCGGGCCCGGCGCCTGGAGCAAACCCTCGCCCTGCGCGAGATCCGAGCGAAGGTGGTGAGCCAGGAGGTGGCGTCCTGGCTCTGCCAGAACGAACTGCCCTTCGACCTCATCCTGCTCGACGCCCCCTGCTCAGGCTCGGGCACCCTGAGGAAGCACCCGGAGCTGACCTGGCTCGGCGACCACCTGGATCTGCCCCGCCTGGTGAACAACCAACGCGCCATCCTCGAGGCAGCCCTGCCCCGCCTCGCCGCAGGTGGCCTGCTGGTCTACGCCGTGTGTTCCTGGCTGCCGGAAGAAGGCCTCGAGCATCGTCTCTGGCTCCAAGGAGCACATCCCGAACTCGACCCCGCGGAACTCTGGCCCGTTAGTCTCGGTGCGACCGAAGACCGAGGCCGCTTCTTCCGCCCCGACCCAATCGCCTGGGAAGGAGAGGGGTTCCAGGCCTTCGGCTTCATCCGCCGCTGAACATCAGATATTTGCTGGTCCACAGAAAAGGGGCGCAGTCATCTGCGCCCCTTTTCGTGGTGAGGAATCCGCCTTAGTCCTTACCCATGACATCGGCCATGCCGAAGATCGGCATATACATGGCGATCACGATGAAGCCGATGATGCCGCCCAGGACCGCGATGATCAGCGGCTCCATGAGGGCCGTGAGGGCCGACACCGCGTTGTCCACTTCGTCTTCGTAGAAATCCGCCACCTTATTGAGCATGGCGTCCAGGGCACCGGTGGCCTCACCCACGCCTACCATCTGGACCACCATGGGTGGGAAGACCTTGGTCTCGGCTAGGGGCGTAGCGATATTGCGGCCCTGCTCCACCGCGCTTTTCGCCTTCAGGATGGCGTTCTGGATCACCATGTTGCCTGCGGTGCGGGCCGTGATGTCCATGCCCTCCAGGATCGGAACGCCCGAACTCGTCAGCGTACCCAGGGTGCGGCAAAAACGCGCAACCGCCGTCTTGCGGAGAATATCCCCAAGAACGGGGATCTTCAGGAACAGGGAGTCCATCTGAAGGCGCCCGCCGATGGTCTTGTAATACTGCCGGAGGCCGACGACCACAATAATGACAAAGGCTGCAACTAGATAAAAATAATTTATTAAAATTTTAGATATATTCATGCACACAATGGTCGGGAAGGGGAGGGAAGCACCCATACCTTCATACATCGAGGAGAAGACCGGGATCACCTTGACCATGATGATGACCACCACGGTGATGGCCAGGGTGACTACGACAATGGGGTAGGTCATGGCGCCCTTGACCTTACTGGTCAACTTCACGGCCTTTTCAATATAGATGGAGAGGCGCTGAAGAATGACATCCAGGATGCCGCCCGCCTCGCCGGCCCCCACCATATTCACGTAGAGATCATTGAAGGCCTTGGGGTGCTTGGCCATGGCGGCCTGAAGGGTGGCGCCCTGCTCGACATCACCCCGAACGGCGTCGATGATCCGCTGAAAACCCTTGTCCTGCTGCTGGGCTCCCAGGATCTCGAGGCACTGCACCAGCGGTAGACCGGCGTCGATCATCACGCTGAACTGCCGGGTAAAGATGGCGAGATCCTTGGATTTGACCTTGCCGAAGCCCTTGGTGGTCGTGGTCTGGGGCTTGACCATCAGGACCTGGATGCCATTGCGCTTGAGCGTGGCCGAGGCCTGATCCTTGGAATCCGAGACGATGATCCCTTCCTGGACCTCGCCAAGCCGATTCTTGCCTTTCCATACGTAAGCAGGCATAGAAGACCTCTTCCAGGAGAATTGATAGTCGTGGACTTAGGATAGACCCGGAACGCTGTTCAGAAAAGCCCCTAAGAGTACTTGATGTTGGGGTTCCTACCACCAAGAAGGGCCGAGCCCGCCGACCTCTGACTGGCCTGGGCGGCGGCCGTGGCTGCGGCACCTCCCTGGGTCCCCACACCCCGGTTGATGAGTTCCCGGAGCTCGTCCTGGTTCGAGCTGTACCCGAGAGCCACGTCCTGGGTGATCTCGCCCCGGAGGACTAGGTCGGAGAGGCTCTGATTGAAGGTCTGCATGCCGAACTTGAGCTGCCCTGTCTGCATGGAACTGTAGACCTGATGGATCTTGTCTTCCCGGATCAGGTTGCGGATGGCGGGGTTCGGGACCATCACCTCGAGGGCCAACGCCCGCCCCTTCCCGCTGGCCTTGGGAATGAGGGACTGGCAGATCACGCCCTCCAGCACCAGCGAAAGCTGGGCGCGCACCTGGGGCTGCTGATAGGCGGGGAACACGTCGATGATGCGGTTCACGGTCTGGACGGTGGAATTGGTGTGCAGGGTGCCAAAGGTGAGATGGCCCGTCTCAGCGATAGTCAGGGCCGATTCGATGGTCTCCAGATCGCGGAGCTCACCCACCAGCACCACATCGGGATCCTGGCGAAGGGCCGAGCGGAGGGCCTTCTTGAAGCTGTGGGTATCCGCGTGGATCTCCCGCTGATTCACCAAGCAGCGCTTGTGCTTGTGGACGTACTCGACGGGATCCTCGATGGTAAGGATGTGCAGGGGTTCCCGCTCATTGATGTAGTCCACCATGGCGGCGAGGGTGGTGGATTTGCCCGAACCCGTCACGCCGGTCACCAGGACGAGGCCCCGGGGCTTTTCGCAGAGGCTCACGCAGACCGGCGGAAGGCCGAGAGTCTCGAAGCTGCGGATGTTCTCGGGAATGGTACGGAAGGCTCCGGCCGTGGCGCCGCGCTGGTTGTAGACGTTGGCGCGGAAGCGGGCAACCCCTTGCAGGCCAAAAGAAAAATCGACCTCGAGGTCCTCCTCCAGGCGGTGCTTCTGCTGGTCGGTCATCACGCTGTAGCAAAGCCAGCGGGTCTGAGCCGAATCCAGGGGCGGCAGCTTGAGCGGGACCATGCGCCCATCGATGCGGATCTGCGGCGCGCTGTCCGTGGTGATGTGGAGATCGGTTCCACCGTACTCCACCATCGTCTTCAGCAGCTGCTGAAGGGGAGCGACGTATTGGGTGCTGGCTTCGACCATGGAGGTCTCCCTTGAGTCAGAGCACCGTCTCGCGGACGATCTCTTCGATGGTGGTGACGCCGTCGAGGACCTTGCGGCATCCGGAACGACGGAGGGTGATCATGCCTTCCTTGACGGCCTGTTCGCGGAGTTCCATTGCGCTGGCCCCGGTCAGGATCATGTCGCGCATGGTTTCGGACATCTCCAGCACTTCGTAGAGACCCACGCGCCCCTTGAAGCCCTTCTTGTTGCACGTCTCGCAGCCCATGCCCTTCATGATCGTGATGCCCTTGCGCACTTCCTCTTCCGTGAAGCCGATCTTCAGGAGGGCTTCCGGCGGAGGCTGGTGGGGATCCGGCGCCTTGCACTTCACGCAGATGCGCCGGATGAGTCGCTGGGCGCAGATGATGTTCACGGAAGTGGCCACGAGGAAGGGTTCCACACCCATGTTCATGAGACGGCTGATGGTGCTGGGGGCATCGTTGGTGTGCAGCGTCGAGAGCACCAGATGGCCCGTGAGCGAGGCCTTGATGGCGATCTCCGCCGTCTCGAAATCGCGGATCTCACCCACCAGGATGATGTTGGGATCCTGCCGCAGGAAGGAGCGAAGCGCCGCCGCGAAGTTGAGGCCGATCTGCTCCTTCATCTGCACCTGGTTGATGCCCGCGAAGTTGAACTCGACGGGATCCTCGGCGGTCATGATGTTCACGTCCGCCTGGTTCAGTTTGGCGATGGAGGAATAGAGAGTGTTGGTCTTGCCCGAACCCGTGGGCCCGGTGACCAGCACCATGCCGTAGGGCTTGGAGATCTGTCGATCCCACTGCTGTAGGCTCTCGGGTTCGAAACCCAGCTTGGTGAGGTCGAGCATTAGCTTGTCGCTGTCCAGGAGCCGGAGCACGATCTTTTCGCCGAAGAGCGTGGGCAGGATGGAGACGCGGTAATCGATGGTCTTCTGCTGGCCCCCCAGGCTCACCCTAAGTTTGATGCGGCCATCCTGGGGCAGCCGCTTCTCGGCGATGTTGAGCTTGGCCAGGATCTTCACGCGGGAGGTGACAGGGTCCTTCAGTTTGATGTTGGGCCGCATCACTTCCATCAGGAGGCCGTCGATGCGGAAGCGGATGCGGTAGCTCTTCTCGTAGGGCTCGATGTGGATATCCGAGGCCCCCTTCCGGATGGCGTCGATGAGCACCATGTTCACCAGGCGCACCACCGGGGCTTCCTCACTGCCCTTGGCCAGGGCGGCGGCATTGATGTTTTCTTCTTCTTCGAAGGTCTCGTATTCGGTCTCGCTGTCCACCAGCTCGTCTTCGAGCCCCTTGAGGTCCAGGGCCTCGTCGGCCGCATCCTCGAAGGCTCCCTTGTTGAAGGCTCCGAGACTGCCGGCCTCGACCGCACCGAAGGGCTGACCGCCCACCACGGCTGACTTCTTGGGCCCACCATCTTCCCGCAACCGCAGACCGCTGGAGCCGCCGTAGTAGCGCTCGATGCCCCGGATCAGGCCCATCTCGGATGACACCACGGGATCGATATTGAAGCCCGTATGGAAACGGACATCGTCCATGGCGAAGATGTCCGTGGGATCGGACATGGCGAGGGTCAGCACATTCCCCGAGCGCTGCAGGGGCAGCACCTTGTGCTTATTGGCGAGTTCCGCGGGCACCTGGGCAATGACGGAGGGCTCGATGGTGGGCCACTGATCCAGGTCCGCCGCCGGCACGCCGTATTGCATTCCCAGGAAGCTCACGATGTCTTGATCGGAACAGAACCCCTGGCGCACCACGATGCTTCCAAGCTTTCCGCCTTCCCGGCGCTGAATCTTTAAGGCCTCTTCCAGCTGCGGATCCGTGATCAGCTGTGCCTTCACAAGCATTTCACCGAGCTTGCTAGCCAATGGTTGCCTCCGATTGGGGGGAGGTACGAAGTCTACCACTCTGATAGTCAACGTGCTGCATATGGCGAGTTTCAAATGAGCGGCTATGCTTTGGGACATGCCCTCTTCTGTCCCGCCTCCCCAGCGCCTGGACAAGGCCCGGGAACTCATCCGGGCAAAGGGGCTATCCCGCCGGGATCTGGAACTGCTCGAGGAGATCCTCCGCCTGGGGGCCGCGGACCTGTCGCCCATCATCGACACCGCCCCGGATTCGGCCCCCGTTCTCGAGGAATCGCCGCACCTGACCAAACTCAGGCGGGCCTTCGGCCTCTTTCTAGCTTTCCTCAACCAGTTCTCCGATCGGCGCCTGGGGGAGATCCGCCCGGCCATGGGGCTCGTGCTCCAGCACAGCCTGGCCCATCTCGGGGAGATGGCCAAGGCCGCGCACTACGACATCCTGAATCGCTACCAGGAACCCGAATGGGTGATCAACCTGCTGGATCTCATCGCCAGCCTTCGGACCATGTCGACCTCCCTCGGCTCCGAGGATGGTCCCCACATGCTGGAACACTGGACCGCCTTCCTCCACGAGAACCGGGACCACTTCCGATCCCTGTTCCAGGTGCTGGGGCAGGATGAAGGGTCTCGGGATCTGCCGCTCCGCCTCAACCACCAGCTCAAGACCCTCAACCAGACACTGCGTACCGGCACGGGCCGACCCCTGGATCACATCCGTCGGTTGGAGGCCTTACTGGAAGGCGCCCTTCCGGAGGCCACCCGCACCCGCGCCGAGCCCCTGCTGCTGGTCCAACACGTGCTCGCCAGCCTCCGCATGAGCCTGGTGCGCCCCCTGGACCGCGGCATCCATTGGCCCGCCGTGGAGCATGTCCGGGGCAGCCTCCAATGGCTCTGGAACCACCTGGGGTGGACCCTGGCGAGGGTCGAAGGGCGCTTCTTCGAGGAGCGGCTGCCCCTGGAAGTGAGGGATCTGCTCAAGCAGCTCCGCAAGGAGCACCCGTCGGCCTTCAAGGTCGTCGCCCGTGCCCTGGCGAGTCATCTCGCCCTGCTCAGCCTGGTCGAACGGCTGGAGCCCGCGGCCAACGCTTCCATCCCCGAGCGCTACGCCACGGTCCCCACCTTCTTTGTCGTGGAATCTGAACTCGGACGCCTGGCGGAGCGGGTCTATCACCCCAGGGCCGCCGAGCAGCTCCCCAAGGGCAGCGAGGAGAGCCTCCTGCTGGGCGCCTTCCTGCGGCAGGCCGTGCTCTCCCTGCTCCAGGACCAGTCCACCATCCGCGGCCTGCTCCAGCAGGCCCTCGCCAACAATGATGTGGATCAGCTCGCCAACAGCCTCGACAACCTCCGGGCCCTCCTCCTCTCCCATCAGCGCCAGCTCATGGCCGATCTGGTGGGGCTGTTCTCGCCGGACCTCCGCCAGCGGCTCTTCCCGGATTCGCCTTCGCTGACCGAGGAGGGGGATCGCCTTCGCCAGCGCCTGCACCGCCTCTGGGAATACCTGGATCCCGCGCACCAGCAGATCGAGCTGCACCTGGAACTCATGGATCTGCCGCGTCTGGCGCTGGCCCTGGGCCAGGCCCAGAATCAGGTGGCCTCCTTCCGCCGCAGCCCGGAATTCCTGTTGATCCGCACCCAGGATCGCCAGGAATTCGACCGCCTCACCCAGCAGTTCATCCGGGTGCTGGACAGCCCCGAGAACATCGAGAGCGCCCTGCGGGAGGGCTCCGAGCTGGTGGGAGAACTGCTTCGCTTCCTCGACGTCTTCCTGCTCCGAATCAATGCCCGGGTGCCCCTCATCCGCCTGGATCTGACCACGGCCCGGGAGGCCCGGAAACTCTGTGACAGCCTGATGGAAATGCCCCGGGAATCCCCGGACCGGGCCCGGGCCGCCCACAAGCTGATTCAGACCACCAAGCCACTGGGGGTGCGGGATTCCCAGGCCCTTAGCTTGTTGAAGCGATGGGTGCGCGCCGAGCGGGGCGGCAAGGACGCGAAGAACGCGCTGGAACCCCTGGGTTCCCATCTCCAGCGCATGGCCGCACGGCTCGAAGCCGCCCTCGACTAAGGACAGCCATGGCGGACGTGTTCTGGATGGAACTCCACCGGGCCGAGGGTGCCCCTCTGCTGCGGCGGGCCCTCGAGCAGTGGGGCTTCCACATCCACGAGGACGCGGGCCGTGGCACGGTCCTCATCGTGGCCGACCGGCCGGACCCGCGCCTCATTCCGCCCCAGGCCCTGGAGATCCTTTGGTGGGTGCGGGATGCCACTCCAGAAGAAGTGAGTGAGGTGCTGGCTCGCCGCGCCGGCTGGGTGCTGCGCCAATCCATGCCCCTGGAGACCGTCCATTCGGCCCTCCTGCATGTCCAGCGGCGGGATCTGGGCAGCGAGGGCTGGCTGCGCCAGATGCTCCATCTCGCCACCCTGGATGAGCTGCTGCGGCTGGTGCTCGTGCGGGCGGAAGAACTCTCTGGCGCCCGCCACGGCGCCATCTGGATCCGCCAGGAAGAGGCCTACTTCCAGCGGTGCGGAGAAGGCTTCCCCGAGGCCCCCCTCAGCCATCGCGAGGCCGCCGAACTCGTAAGCCAGGGCCAGGCCTGGCTGCTCTGTCCGGGCCAGCAGATCGGCATCATCCGCCTGAAGGAGCCCCAGGGCGAGGCCGAGCATTTCCTCGCCTGGATCAAGGATGTGGAGCACCTCCTGGTCAACGCCTGGAACCTGGAACTAAGCCAGATCCTCTCCTTCCAGGACGATCTCACCGTGGCCCGCAATCGCCGGGCCCTGGAGACCGATCTCCCCCAGGTCATCCGCGAAGCCGCCACCCGGGGCGAGGCCGTCTCCCTGCTCTTCCTGGACGTGGACAACCTGAAGGCCCTCAACAGCCAGTTCGGGCACCCCACCGGCAGCCGGGTGCTCTCCCATGTAGCCCTGGAGGCCCAGCGCATCATCCGCGCCCAGGATCGCCTCTACCGCTACGGGGGGGACGAATTCTGCATCGTGATCCCAGGGACCACGACCCTGGGCGCCGCCAAGATGGGCGAACGCCTGCTGCAGCGCCTCATGGAGACCCCCGTCCAGGTGGGGGAATGCGATGTGCCCGTGTCCACCAGCATCGGCATTGCCTCCTATCCCGCCCATGCGGACGGGGCCGAGCACCTGCTGGACCGCGCGGACCAGGCCCTCCTGCAGGCCAAGGCCCAGGGCAAGGCCCGGGTCGTGCTGGCGACGTGATCAGACGCGGTGTTCGGGCTCGGCCCGAACACCGCGTGGGCGGTCCCCCCTCGTTCAAGTCAGCCCTTGAGGGTGTGGGCGATCTCCCGCAGCATCGATTCTGCGTAGGGGTTCCGGACCAGGTGACGCTGGGCCTCGTGGATGGCCTCCACGGGGTGCTTGAGGTCCAGGGGAGACTGAGCCAGGGCCTCGATCCCGGACCGCCAGGGCTCCAGGCCGGGGCTCCGCCCCTCCCGGAGGCGTCCCACATCCGCCAGGATCCGCAGGAGCAGTTCCAGGCCCTGGGCCATCTGTTCGCTCTGGGCCAGGGTGGAATTCTTGTCCGGCAGAAGCGGCCCCGCGCCGACCGCGAAGGCGGTGCCTGCCGCCAGGGACAGCCAAGCTTCCAGCCGCGTCACCGCCAGGGCAAAATCGGCGGGATCGAGATAGCGCAGGGTGCCCGCCGAAAGGGCGGTCCAGCGCTCCCGATCCCCGGCCTCCCAGCCTGCCCCCGAGGCAACCCTCCAGGCTTCTTCCGCCTCCAGCGCCTTGAGCGGGATCCGCTCACACCGAGAACGGATGGTCTGGAGCATGGCCTCAGCCCGATGGGTCACCAGCAGGAAGTGGGTCCCGGGCGGGGGCTCTTCCAGGATTTTCAGGAGCATGTTGGCGCTGGAGCCGTTCAGGCGGTGGGCGTCTTCCACCAGGATCCAGCGGTGGGTGCCGGGGAGGGTCGCCTGGTGGGCCCAGCGGATGACGCCGCCCTCTACCAGATCATCTTCGCGGATGGCCCCGATGCGGATCAGCCCCGCCTTGCCCTCCGGGGCGATGCGAAGGAGATTGGGAAGTTCCACCGGCAGGGGATCCGCCTTGAAGGGCTTGCAGCCTTCGCAGAGGCCGCAGGCGCTCCGGCGGAAACAGAGTTCCCGCTGAGCGAGTTCCAGTGCGACCCGGCGCTTGCCGATGCCATCGGGCCCCGTCAGCAGGAGCGAACCGGGGAGTTTCTCCTCCCGCACCCGCTCCCAAAGGCGCTGACGGGTGGCGAGATGGCCCTGGATCGCGGGGTCGAACATCAATTCACCCGGAACCCGGCTCGGAGGAGACGGGGAGCGACTTCGGCCCAGATGGCCCCTTCGACGCAGTCGGGATCGGCGTCGGCGGAGATCATCCGCACCCGCTCGGGCTCCTGACGGGCGATGTCATGGAAACGGGCCCGCACCTTGCGATGGAAGGCCAGGGTCTCCCCGTCGAAGCGAGTCTCCTTGAAGGCCTCGCCGAGGGCCCCGTTGCGGGCCGCCACCCGGCGCAGGGAAACCTCGGGTTCCATGTCGAGTACAAGGGTGAGGTCCGGGGTGAAGGTGCCGAGCACGAGCTCGCGCAGACAGCGCAGGGCTTCTTCACCCACACCCGAGGCCCCCTGGTAGGCCCGGGTGGAATCCTCGAAGCGGTCCACCACCACGACCCTTCCTGCGGCGAGTGCCGGCCGGATGAGCGTGGCCACATGCTGGGCGCGGTCGGCGTAGAAGAGCAGCAGTTCCGCATCGGGACACCAGGACTCCCCGCTGGCATGGGGCGCCAGCAGAAGGAAGCGCAGCTCCCCGCCCAGGGCCGTGCCTCCGGGCTCCTTCGAGAAGACCGCGGGAACCCCGCAGGCCTGCAGCCTCGCCTCGAGGCGCCGCAACTGGGTGGATTTCCCGGAACCCTCCACGCCCTCGATGGTGATGAATACGCCCGCCAAACCGCCTCCAGGATCCTATCGAGGATAACCGCGGGTCCAAGACGCTGCAGTTTCCCCGGAATGCGCCTATCCTGGTGCAAATGCCTTCGGAGTCGACCGTGCTCGAATCCCTCAGCTGTCCAAGCTGCTTCACCCACTACGGGCTCCGGCCCGAGAGGGTCCGTCCGGGCATACGGCGCGCCCGCTGCCTTCGGTGCGAAGGCATCTTCGACATCGAAGAGACGGTCCAGCGGCTCCTGCCTCCGGCTCCTGCCCCGGCCCCCAGCCTGGCGGAGACCTCCGCCACGGAGACCCTGGAGGGGATCAACCCCGAGGATCTCCTGGAACTGGATGCGGTCCTCGCCGCCCCCATTCCAGCCCCGGAACCACCCCAGGCACTCTCCCTCGATGATTCCGCCCTCACCCTGGGCGACCTGGAGAGCGGTGAGGATGAAATCCTAGAAAAGACATTGGTCATCGAACCCGCCGCTCCGGAACTTGCGCCTTCGAGCGAGGAGACCACCGAAGGCGGAGGCTTCGCCTCAGCCAAGGACGCCATCGCCAAGCTCCTGGGCAATGGGCCCGCCCCGGTCGCCGAGCGCCGCAACTCGGGCAAGAACGGCTCCATGGATGTAGAGGCGACCCTCGACGCCCTGGAGCATACCCTGGGCGGAACCCCCACCAAGGCGCTGTCCGGCCTTTCGCCGATGCCCCAAATCGAGTTTCCCAAACCAGCGGCAATGGGCAGCACCGTTCGCCTGAGCGCCTCGGAACTCCAGGCTGCCATGACCGCCGGGGCCTCGAGCGGCGCACCGTTAGGCGAGGCGCCGACGGTGGCGATCCCCTCGCTCGCCTCCACCCGTCCGGGCATCGTTCCCCAGCCCCAGGAGCCCTTTAGCACCAATGTCGGCGCCCCCGGAGATCCGAATCTCCTCAAGGTCCAGGTGGGTCAGGACACCTTCCAGAACGTCACCCTCGAGCAGATCACCACCTGGATCGAACAGGGGCGGGTGCAGGATTGGCACATGGTGGCCCGCCAGTTCAGCGAAAACTGGATCGAGGCCGCCAAGGTACCCTCCCTTCGGCCGGTCTTCGAACGAGTCCGGCGCATGTCGGCCCAGACCATCACCGGCCCAACCCTGGACGCGCCCGGAGGCTTAGATGCGGCCCCCGTCAAGAAGGGCCTCTTCGGCTGGATGTCCAACCGCAGCTGAGGCGATCATGTTCCCAGTCATCCTTCCCCTTCTCTTCGGTCTTTCCGCCACTCCTCAGGGCGCCCCCGCCGCGGTGGCACCCAAGGCCGAGGAACTGAAACCCCTGGGCTTCTTCAGCCAGAAGTTTCCCTACCGATGGGATGTCGTCCTGCCCCTGAAGGCCGAGGTCGACGGGCTGAGGCTCAACACCATCTTCTTCAATCGCCGGGAGCTCCGCTCCGGACTCCTGAAGGGAGCGGAGTTCGGCACCCGGGCCCAGATCGAGGTCACCAACACGGGCAAGAGGTCCCGGATGCCCAATTTCGCCGTGGCCGTACTCGATGAAGAGGGACGCCTGCTGGGCGTGGCCACTGGCGGCAGCAAGCTCACCGGCGTGGCCCCAGGGGAGACCGAGACCTTCGATCTGAACTTTTCCAGGGTGCTCCAGCGCCTGCCCAAGGGCACGAACTTCGTGCTGAGCCTGGAGTTCGCGGAGTAGGTATCAGTTCGCTTCCTGCTCCTGGAAGCCCGCCAGGAGTTCCTGGGGCGTGACGGTGGCGGTGCCCATCTTGCCGACCACCACCCCAGCGGCGGCATTGGCGAGCATGGCGGCATCCTGCCACTCTGCCCCTGCGGCGATGGCGGCGCTGAACACGGCGATCACGGTGTCGCCGGCGCCGCTGACATCGAAGACCTCCCGGGCGACGGTGGGAATCCACCAGGGGGCCTTCCGCTGAAAATCCTCCGGAAAGAGCGCCATGCCCTTTTCGCCCCGGGTCACCAGGAGTCCACCCAGGCCCTGTTCCTCCCTCAGGCGAAGCCCCGCTCGAATCACATCCTCATCGGACTGGGCCGGGAAACCGGCCAGCTCCGCGAGCTCCTTGGCATTGGGCGTCAGCAGAGTCGCCCCCTGATAATAGGCCCGGTGGGCGGGCTTGGGATCCACGATCCAGGGCAAACCCTTGGCCCCGCACAGTTCCCGCACGATCTCCATGATCTTTCTTCCCACCACGCCCTTGGCGTAGTCGGAGACGACGAGCACCTCGGCACCCTCCAGGGCCCGCTCCAGGCTGGCCCTGAGGCCGTCCACGGCCCCATCCTCCATCTCGCTCGCTTCCTCCCGATCGATGCGAAGCATCTGCTGCTGCTGGGCGATGACCCGGGTCTTGATGGTGGTGGGACGAGCGGTATCGAGGACCACCCCTTCGACCCCGATCTCTCCCCGGGTGAGGAGGTCCAGCAGGCGGCGCCCGGCGGCATCGTTCTGAAGCGTGCCCACCAGGCGGGGCTCGGCTCCGATAGCCTTGAGGTTGGCGGCCACGTTGGCCGCGCCGCCGAGCACGGCCTGTTCCCGCAACACCCGGATGATCGGCACGGGCGCCTCCGGGCTGATACGGTTCACCTCGCCGTAGAGGTACTCGTCCAGCATGAGGTCGCCCAGCACGGCCACCTTGCGGCCCCTGAGCCTTTCCAGCAGCGACTTGGCCCGACTCCGTTCCAGTTTCATGCTTCCACCTTGGTTGCCTCGTCCGGCAGCATCACGGGAATTCCCTCCACGATGGGATAGATCAGCCCGCAGGTCTTGCAGTGCAGGCCTTCGGCCCACTCCTCCAGATCCCCGTGGCAGGCCTTTCCCTCGTGTTCGGCGGGACAGCAGAGAATCTCGAGCAGGCGGGGATCCAGCATCTCGGCTCCTAGCAGAGGGTGTACTTCGGTCCGCCGCCGCCTTCTGGCGGCGTCCAGACCACATTGCCCTCTGGGCATTTGATATCGCAGGTCTTGCAGTGCACGCAGTTGGAGAAGGCAATCTCCACCTTGGCCACCTGGCCCTTGGCATCCGGGTGCATCTCGTAGACCTGGGCGGGACAGAACACCGTGCAGGGCGCCCCCTTGGTCTCGAAACAGGTGACGCAGACCGCATCGCCCTTGACGATCTTGAGATGGGCGGGCTGGTGCTCGTCGTGCATGACTCCGGCCAGATAGACATCATCCAGCTTCGTGTAGAGACGCTGGCCGTCGAACTTCACACCCAGGTCGAGCCCGTCGCGGCGGAGCCCGGCCTTGCCGTAGAAGCGTTCCGTGGTCTCGGTGGTGGCGGCGTCCGCCGGGGATGGAAGTGGGTCTCCCGGCACCCAGCCATCCGTGAGCAGACTGAGGCCGAGCTTCAGCCCTGCCGCAGGCGTGAGGCCATGGGCCACGATCCGGTGGAAGTTGCGAGCGGCCTTGAGTTCCTCCCCGGCCCAGGACTCCAGGTAGGCCGTGGCGTAGCGCATCAGGCTCGCCTCGGAGAAATCATCTTCCACCAGGGCATCCAGGATGGTCTCGGCGGCCTCCATGCCGCCCTTCATGCCCAGATGAATGCCCTTGAGCCGGGCGGCGTTCACCATCTGTGCGGCATCGCCCACCAGCATCCCCCCCGCAAAGGCCAGGCGCGGCATGGAGTTCCAGCCGCCGATGGCCAGGGCCTTGCCGCCGTACTGCACGAGCTTGCCGCCCTCCAGGAGTTCCTTGATGCGGGCATGGGTCTTGAACTTCTGGAGCGCCAAGTGGGCATCCAAGAAGGGATCCGCCGAATCCAGGCTCAGCACGTACCCCACGGCCAGGTAATTCCCAGCCATCTTGTAGACGAAGGAACCGCCGCTCTCGCCATCGTTCATGGGCCAGCCCGTGCTGTGCAGGACGAAGCCTTCCGGCACGCGGCCCTCGGGGATCTCCCAGATCTCCTTGGCGCCCGTCTCGTAGACCTGCGGGCTGGCGGCGTCCCGCTGCAGCCCCAGAACCTCTTCCAGTTCCCGAGCCAAGTGGCCCCGGGGGCCTTCGCCAAAGACCGTGACCTTGGCCCGCAGATTGTTGCCGGGCTCGAAATTGGCACGGGGCGTTCCGTCGGCGTTCACGCCCTTATCGGCGGTCTGGACGCCCACCACGCGGCCATCCTCCCAGAGCACCTTGAGCCCCGCGAAGCCCGGCAGGAGCATGACGTCCACCCCCGGAACCTCTCGGGCCTCGAGCTGGGCGGCCATCCAGCGCACCATGCGGGACAGGGACACGATGTGGCCCCCGTGGTTGTGCAGGAAGGGCGGCAGCACGGGAATCTTGAAGCCGCTGCGGTCGCTGGTGAGCAGCCAGACTTCTTCATTGTTCACTAGGCCTTCGGAAGGGAAGCCCCGCTTCAGGAAGTCGGGGCAGAGTTCCTTGAGGGCGATGGGATCCAGGACGGCCCCGGAAAAGGCGTGGTCCCCGATCTCATCGGCCTTCTCGATGAGTCCGATGGTCAGGCCCTCGAGCCTCTTGGCCCCCTCCCGGGCATTGTGGGTTTCGATGAGGTCCAGCAGAGTCCAGAGGCCCGCGAGGTTAGCGGGACCGCCGCCCACGAAGAGCACATCGAAGTCCAGGTCTTCCCGCTCCACATCCGGCCTCGCGGCCTGGGTCGAAAAATCACGCATGGGGTCTCCAACTCGCTGAAGCCCCAGTTTACCCGGAGCGCTGTCAGAATCGGACCATGGCCGGTTCCACTCCCGCTTCTCACCTCTGTTTCCAGGCCGCCGTGGAGCGTCCCCTGTCCGTGGTCTTCCGCCATGGCGATGGCCGGTGGGAGGGCCACGACTACCGCGTGGAGGTGCTCACCGAGCGCACGGGGCTGGACGGCTTCGATGTGGTGATGGATTTCCGGGACCTGGAAGCGGCCCTGGATGAGCTTCTCGCGCCCCTCCAGGGGCGGCTGCTCTCGGACCTGGGCCTGGCGGGACCGCTGGAACTGGCCGAAAACATCCTGGCAGAGCTGGCCCCAAAAGTGCCCGCCCCCGCCCGCCTAGCCTCCGTGGCCCTGACGGATGGCAGCGGCCGACGCCTGACGTGCCTCGGCTGACCTCGAGGACCCCGATGAAACCCTGGGTACCCCTCCTTGCCTTGGGCCTGGCGCTGTCGCCCCTGACCCTGATCCATCCCGTGCGCGTGAAGGGCCGGAGCATGGAGCCTACCCTGCGCAGCGGCCAGATCCTGTGGGCGATTCGGGGCTGGGCCGCCGGCACCCCGGCGCGTCAGCAGGTGTGGCTGCTGGAAACCCCGGATGGTCCCTCACTCAAGCGGGTGCTGGCCCTTCCCGGTGAAGATTTGGAGATTCGCGAGGGCGAAGTGCTCCACCAGGGCCGCCCCCTGGACGAACCCTATGTCCAGCAGCCCGAGCGGGGCAGCGCGGGCCCCTGGCTGGCGGGGGACGGCTACCTGGTCCTGGGGGACAACCGCCCCGAAAGCCGGGATTCCAGGGCCTGGGGCCCCCTGCCTCGGAGCGCGTTTCGGGGCAGGATTCTCGGCATGGTTGAACCGATCCGTTAAGCTGAGGACTCAGGAACGGAGCGCGAATGGATCGGCTGGTCATTGAAGGTGGTGTGCCCCTCCATGGGCATGTGATGGTTTCTGGGGCCAAGAACGCGGCCCTTCCCTGCCTGGCGGCCTCGCTGCTCACGCCCGAACCCATCACCTTCAGCCACCTCCCCGCCGTTTCGGATATCCGCACCATGGTAAAGGTGCTCCAGGCCCTGGGCTGTTCCGCCAGTCTCGAGAAGGACGAGGAGGGTTTCGAGTTCACGGGCACCCTCTGCGCCGAGCACCTGGGACAGGGCGACCTGCGTGCCCCCTACGAGCTGGTGAAGACCATGCGGGCCAGCATCCTGGTGCTGGGTCCCCTCCTGGCCCGCTTTGGCAAGGCCTCCGTGAGCCTCCCCGGCGGCTGCGCCATCGGCTCCCGCCCCGTGAACCTGCATCTAGAAGCCCTCGAGCGCATGGGCGCCGAGATCACCATCGACCGCGGCTACGTGGAGGCCCATGTCCCCGGCGGCAAGCTAAAGGGCATGGATCATACCTTCGAGAAGGTGAGCGTCGGCGCCACCGAGAACCTGATGATGGCCGCGACACTGGCCGAAGGCACCACGGTGCTGCGCAACGCCGCCCAGGAGCCGGAGATCACGGATCTGGCGCACCTGCTGGTGAAGATGGGCACCCACATTGAAGGCATCGGCGGCCCCGTGCTGACTCTCCGCGGCGTCGAGGCCCTGCATGGCTGCGAGCACGCCGTGATCGCGGATCGCATCGAGGCGGGCACCTTCCTCTGCGCCGTGGCGGCGGCAGGCGGGGACGTAGTGCTGGACCGCGTCATTCCCGAGCACCTCCGCTCGCTCATCGATCTGCTGGAGCGCTGCGGCTGCGCCTTCACCGAGCGCCAGGGCCAGGAGGGCATGCAGCTGCGCATCCAGCGGGAACCGGGCCAGCGGCTCCGGGCCCGGGACATGGCCACCTCGCCCTACCCCGGCTTTCCCACGGATCTCCAGGCCCAGGTGATGGCCGTGCTGACTCAGGCCTCGGGCATCAGCGTTATCAAAGAGACCATCTTCGAGAACCGCTTCCAGCACGCCATGGAGTTGGAGCGCCTGGGCGCCAATCTGCGCATCGACGGCCCCACGGCTATCGTGGCGGGCCCCTGCGCCCTCCAGGGCTGCACCGTCATGGCCACGGATCTCCGGGCCAGCGCCACCCTAGTCATCGCGGGCCTGGTGGCCCAGGGCCAGACCACCGTGGACCGGATCTACCACCTGGATCGCGGCTACGCGGGCCTGGAACGCAAGCTGCAGGCCCTGGGCGCCCGGATCCAGAGAGTCGGCGGGGGAAGCGTCTGATCCCAGACGAGGGGGACCGCCCGCTCGCGCTGCTCGCTTCCCGTGGATCGCGCGCAGTGCGCGCTCCCGCTCGCTTGGCTCGCGGACACGGGAGCCCTTGTCCCCTCGTGCTCCCCACGCGTTCGCTGGGCAAAGCCCGGTCAACACGCCTCACTGTGACCTCGTCCGCTGCAATCCTGCGGGCGGAACGGTAGACTGACGTTTCGGGGGTTGCCATGTTTGGTGAGATGAAGGTATTTGCGGGCTCCAGCCATCCAGAACTGGCTTCCGGCATCGCGGCTCACATCGGCATGCCCCTGGGCAAGTCGCGGATCTCCCGTTTCACCAACGAGAACATCAAGGTCAAGATCGATGAAAACGTCCGCGAAGCGGACGTTTTTGTCATCCAGACCAGTTGCCCCCCCGTGAGCGACAACCTGCTGGAGATGCTGATCATGATCGACGCGCTGAAGTTCGCGTCGGCCGCCCGCATCACGGCCGTCCTGCCCTACTACCCCTACGTTCGCAGCGACAAGAAGGACGAGAGCCGCATCTCCATCACGGCGCGCCTCGTGGCCGATCTGCTGCAGGCCGCGGGCGCGGATCGCGTCCTCACCATGACCCTTCACGCCCCGCAGATCCTAGGCTTCTTCCGCATCCCCGCCGATCAGCTCCTGGCCACGCCCATCCTCGTCAGCTACTTCAAAAATTCCGACACCTCCAATTCCATGGTGGTGGCCACGGATGCGGGCGCCGCCAAGTTCGCGGGCCACATGGCCAAGCGCCTGGGGCTGCCCATGGCCATCATCGACAAGCGTCGCTATGACGACAACGAACAGGCCCAGAGCGTCGCCCTCATTGGCGATGTTCGGGGCAAGGACTGCATCATCTTCGATGACGAGATCGCCACCGGGGGCTCCATCAAGGAAGCCGCCCGGATCCTGCGGGAATTCGGCGCCGCCAAGGTGCGCGTGGGCATCACCCACCCCATCCTGTCCGGCAATGCCACCGACGTGCTGGCCAACGCGGAACTGGACGAACTCATCGTCACGGACACCATCCCCGTTTCCGCGGAGAAGCTGAAGGCCGTGCCCCAGCTCAAGGTGCTCTCCACGGCGCGAATCTTCGGCGACGCCATCCTCCGTATCCACGGCGGCCGCAGCCTTAGCGAAATCATGGAATGATCCGCGCGGCCCTGGACCAGCGCCTCCAAACCGTCGGGCCGCCGACATGCCTGGGACTCGCGCCTACGGAGCAGCGCTTCGTGGAGGATCTCCTAACCCGTTCCTTCGCGGGCCTGCATTTCGTCTCCGAGGCCTACACGGCCCGGCTCACGCTCTTGCTGGCCCTGGATCTCGGCTGGGAAACCCGCCTGCGGGGCGGCGCTGCGCTGGAAGAACTGCTCACCGGTCTCCACCCCCAATCCCGGCGGCCCGCCGCCTGGATGCTGGCCTTCCTCACCGAGGAGGGCCTCCTGGACCACCTCGACGGACGCTGGCACCTCCGCAGCCTGCCGGATTTCGATAGGGATCTCGCCACGTTGCGGGAGTTCGCGGAGGAGATGGCCCCGGGGCATCTCAAGAACCTGGACCTGCTGGATGCTGTGCGGCAGAAGGTCCTGCCTTACTTCACCGAGGGCCGCCACGGGGAAGAGCTGCTCTTCGACCTGAGCGCTTACCCTCTGTGGCTCGACTATTTCCGCAACGAAAACCAGATCTACCGGGCCAACAATCTCTTCGCCTACGCCGCCCTGCGCCCCTGCATCCGCGAGGGCTGTCGCATTCTCGAACTGGGGGGCGGGGCGGGCTCCTTCGCGCAGTTTCTCTCGGCCCGGGGCCAGGAGGAAGGGTTCCTCGGGCAGATCGCGGACTATCACTTCACCGATGTGGCCCCCACCTTCCTCCGGCGGGCCCAACGCGGCTTGAAGGATCTGGCTCCGGGCCTGCCCCTCACCTTCGCCAGCCTCGACCTGAACCGCCCTCTGGACGAACAAGGCCTTCGGGAAACGGCCTTCGATGTGATCCTCGGCGTGAATGTACTGCACGTGGCCAAGGATCTCCAGGCCACCCTGCGGGAGTTGCGGAGTCACCTGGCCCCCGGCGGGCACTTGGTGCTCGGCGAGTGTCTGAAACCCGATCTGAGGCGCCCCATCTACCTGGAATTCGCCTTCCAGTTCATGGCTGGTTTCACGGATGTAACTCTCGACCCCGATCTACGCCCCACCTACGGCTTCCTCACCCCAGAAGCCTGGGTAAAAGCCCTGCATGCCGCCGGCTTCCGGGAAGTGCTCGAGGTGCCCAGGGTCCGCCCCCTCATGGCCCATTGGGAATTCTTCAACGTCGGCGCCTTTGTGGCTGGAGCCTGAGGGGCGGCATCCAAGGCGGGGAGTCCGAAATGACCGCCACCCTCCGCCATCTGCTCATCCAGCGCGCCGCCAGGCTCCAGGAGCGGCCTGCCCTCACCGCGCCGGAATGGGGCACCCTGGATTATTTCCAGTTCCGGAACCGCGTCGAAGGCGTGGCCCTGGGCCTCATGGCCCGGCCCCTCTCGGTGGATTCCGTGTTTTCTGCGACCGGAACGGCCTGGGACTGGATCTCGGAAGTCGCCTCGGCCTGCTGCGGCCTGCGCTGGGATCCCGCAGGGGCCCGGATAGAGGCGCTCATCCAAGGAGGAGCCCGCTTCAATGACGAGGGCGGGCGGCAGGTCTACCACGATCGGGAGCACGGCCTGGATGCCGACACCCTCTTCCTGACAGGAATCTCCCACGGCGAGCTGCTGCGGCGGCTCCAGCGCCTGAACCAGAAATTGGGTTGGGACCACGACACGCGCCTCATTCTGTCCGTCGCTTCGATGGCCACACCGGAAGGCCGAGCGGCCCTGTGGAGCGCCCTGTTCGCGGGCGCCCACATCGAACTCGTAGCCTCCCTGCGCGGAGGCTGGGATCCGGCCCCCTTCGTGGGTTTCTTTTCAGAGTGAGTCCCAGGCCTGCTTGAGGTGGCCCCCGGCTCGCTGGGCTTCAAGGGCGAAGGCGGCCTTGATGTCGGCCCTCAGGGCATCGGGCAACTGGCGCGCCGCCCCCAGGGCCTGCAGGCGCAAGGTGGCCGAAAGCCCGACCCACTCCCCCCGGAGGGCCTTCGTCCAGGTCTCATCCCCCAGGCGGGCCCGGGGCGCCCAGCGCCAGGAGGCGCCCAGGCCGGGCTCTCTCAAAGCAGCCAGGGCCGTTGCTTCCAGTCCCGCGCGCAGGGCCACGAGGCTTGCGGCCTCCGCCGCTTCGACCCTGGCGAAGGGATCCTCCAGCAGAGCCAGCAGCGCGGGCAGGGAATCGGCGGCGCCGATGCCACCCAGGGCCGCCACCAGGGCGAAGCGGGCGCTCTCCGGACAGCATGCCAGGGCTTCCAGCAGGTAGGTTTCGTCCCCCGGTCTCGCGGCTTGCCGCAAGCCCTCGGCGGCCGCCCGACGGCTGCCCACACCGCCGGACTGGAGGGCATCCAGGTAGGGCCCCAGACGATCCTCGGGGCCTTCGTCCACTTGCACCGACACGCCCGCACGGGTGACGGTGGGCCTTTCCCGGTCCTCCAAGCGGAAGCCCGGCAGGGCCTCCTCGCCCCAACCCGCGGCTTCGGCCCGCTCCAGCCAGGCCGCGAGCTGATCGTGCAACTCGTCCATGGAGCCCGTGCGGCGGGCCGGGACCGGGGCCAGGGCCTGCATGAGGATGCCCGCCAGCCCCGGGGGGAACCCGGGGCGCACCGCCGCCGGGGGCATTTGCACCTGGCTGTAGGGCTGGCCCGTGGTGAATTCGTAGAGAATGGCGCCGATGGCGTACACATCGCAGCGCCCGTCCACCCTGCGGGGATCGCCGTGCTGCTCCGGCGCCATGTAGCCCAGGGTGCCCACCACCATCTGGGAGCGGGTCACCCGTGTGCCTTCGCCCCCTTCCCACATGCACACGCCGAAATCCGTCACCTTCAGGCGCCCATCGGCGGCGAAGAGCAGATTGCTGGGCTTGAGATCCCGGTGGATGACCCCCTCCCGGTGGGTGTAGGCCAAGGCCTCGAGCACGGGCAGGAGGCGACGCAACACCGAGGCCGGGGCCTCGCCACGACAGGCCTTGATGCTGCCGCCGGGCAGCAGCTCCATCAGCAGGTAGGGGGTGTTGCCGGTGCGGCCGAAATCCATGACCTCCACCAGGTGGGGATGACGCAGCCGCTTGAGCACTTCGCCTTCCCGCAGGAAGCGGCGCACCATCTCTGCATCCGAGGCCGCCTCGGGGCGCAGGAACTTCACCGCCAGCTGACGTTCGGGACGGAACACATCCTCCGCCCGGTGAACGAAGGCCATGCCACCCTCACCGAGCCGCTCCAGGATGCGCACCGAACCGATCTGCCGAGGGATCTGCACGCTCATGGAAGCCGATCGTAGTCGACCCGGTTTCGCCCGGCGGCCTTCGCCCGGTAGAGGGCCACATCTGCCCGGGCCAGCAGGGAGCCGCCGTTGGCATCCCGCTCGGCCAGCTGGGCCACACCAAAGCAGCAGGTAACGCCGATGGGCTGGGGTGAGGCCTCAACGGGAATCCGCGCCAACTCCAGGTTCTGGCGAAGAGCCTCGGCCACCAGGGCCGCCTCGGGGCCCGCGGTCTCCGGGAGGACCAGCAGAAATTCCTCGCCCCCGATGCGCCCCGCCTGGTCACTGGCCCGCAGGCGGCCCAACAGGAGTTCTCCGAAGAAGCGCAGCACCTCGTCCCCGGCGGCGTGGCCCCATTGATCGTTGACCTCCTTGAAGAGATCGAGGTCGCAGAGGATCACCGACAGAGGGCGGCCATGACGGTGGGCCAGATCGGAGTGCTTCTCCAGGAAACTGAGCACCGTGGCGCGGTTGCTCACCCCGGTGAGCGCATCCAGGGTTGTCTGGGCCAGCATTACCTCGTGGTAGTGGCGCTCCACGGGATCCAGATGCTTGAGTTTGAAGGCGTGGTTGCCCACCCGCAGCACATCGCCAGGGTGCAGTCTGCACGGATCATTGGACGCCTCCATGCGGTGCCCATTGATGTAGGTGCCATTGGTGGAACCCAGGTCCACCACGCAAACGACCGCATGGCCCTCAGCGTTCAACACCGACTCCAGAATCGCGTGGCGACGACTCACTTCCGGTTCCGGCAGGCAGAGATCGCAATCTGAGGCTCGCCCCAGCGTCATCTGGTCCCGCTGAATGGGGATCACTTCACCGATGGGATCGCCCACGTAGCGAATCAGCGCCCATTCCTCCTGCCCCGCCTCGATGCGGGAAGCCGGAGGGGCGGCATAGAGCGTGGCCTGATCAGGGTCCGCCAGGTCATCGGGCTGCAAGGGTTCCGCGGTCATGGGTGGGGATCCGGGGCAATGGCTCCTTAGCTTAGCGGAAGGGGACAGGGGATCAGGCCCCGGGTTTCTTGGACTGGGACGACGGGAAGTACTGATCGCGGCAATCCGGGCAAATACCGTGGCTGAACTGAGCGCCGGAGTGATGCGAAATATAGTGTTCCATCTGTTCCCAGAAACCCTGGTCATCCCGAATTTTCTTGCAGTAGGCGCAAATGGGGATGAGGCCCTGAAGGGTCCTGACCTCTGACAGGGCGGAGGATAGTTCACGGTTACGATCCTGCAGCTCCAGATTGGAACCCTCCAGGGCCTGGGACTGCTCCTCGATGACCCGAGTCCGCTGGGCCACGGCCGCCTCGAGGATGATCGTTCGTTCCCGAAGCACGCGTGTCCGCAGGCGCAGGACGCCCCAGACCGCAGCCCCTGTAGCCAGGAGATACACCACGTAGGCGAGGGGGTGGCTCCACGGCGCCGGGGCAACCTGGAAAGGAAACTCTACGGGGCCCGCGACCCTTCCATCGAAGGTGCGCCCCCAGATCCGCATGACGTAGCGCCCCGCAGGCAGGGTCGCGAACTCTCGCCAGGCTTCTCCATGCCAGGGACGCGGCTCGGTTTCCAGTCCCACTAGCTGTGTCTGGTACTGGGTGTCCTCCTTGCGGTGGAGCACCGGGAGGGAAAAAACGAAACGAAGATGGTGATCCCGAAAGCCGAGCCGGTGTCCGGCGGCAAGCACCCGCTCCGGGTCGGCGATGGTCACCCGCTCCAGAGTTGGCGGCGGTGGCGCCAGGGAAAAGGTCTCCAGGGAAGGGTCCAGGGCGGCGGCCCCCCGGGAGGTACCCACCCAAACCCTGCCCCGAGAATCCACATAAGAGGCGCCCAGATTGCCATCCTGGCTGGGTAGACCATCCCCCAGGGTGAAGGTGTCCACCTGGAAGGGCCTAGGGACGCCGCCTTTCCAATCCAGATGCAAACGCACGACCCCGGCCGACGTGGAGAGGTAGAGCCGGCCCTGGGCATCCTCCTCGATGCGCTGAACATAGTTGCTGGGCAGGTTCGCCAGGCTGTCCCGGGTGAAGACCTCCCAGCGCCCGGGAGCCTGAAGATCCAGCCGGGCCAATCCTCCACCCAGGGTTCCGGCCCACAGCCAGCGGCGACCATCGGGCCCTGTGCTCGCATGGAGGGCGTAGATGTTGCCGTTGGGAATCCCGGAATCGGCGCCGAAGGTGGTCCAGGTTGTCCCATCCAAGCGGCAGACGCCTCCACCCCGGGTTCCGATCCACAGGACCGGCTCACCACCGGCCCCCGGCACCGCGCAGAGGGCCGAGGCATAGTCCTGGGGAAGACCATCCCGACTGGTGAGCAGCCGCCAGCGTCCCTCTCTGTACCGGTAGAGGCCCCTCGGCGTGCCTACCCAGAGGGTTCTTGCCCCACTCACGGACCGGGTTCCCAGGAGGCTGATCACCAGGCCATCTCTGGGCGTTTCTCCGCCCTCCACACGGTGCCATCCGTTCGCGTCCTTGCGAACCAAGCCGTTGAGAGTACCCACCCAGAGGGCATCCTCAGTTGGGAGTAGGGCGATGATGTAGCTGCTGGAGAACACGCGCGGATCCACCCTCTCCACGGGCCGACCGGGCCGGTAGCAGGCAAGCCCCGCGGTGGTGCCTACCCAGAAGGCACCCTTATCAACCTTTCCCGAGGTCTCGGCAAAGCAGGTCACCTCCAGACCCGGCAAGCCAAGGGACTCATCGAGGGTGCGCCATCCGCCTAGGTCCAGGCTGGCCACCCCGCCCCCTCGGGTTCCGATCAGCAGCGTGGGCTTGCCTTCGGGCACAGGGAAGAGACTCAGCACCCCCACCGTCATGAAGCCCTGGGTGCGCCCCAGGGACTGCCAGCGCCCATCCCTGAACCACCAGAGGCCCTGGTTCAGGGTTCCGATCCAGACGATGGGGCGCCCCGCAGAATCCAGAGTGCTGCAGAGACTCGAGGTCGGAAAGGAGGCGGGAAAATCCTTGCCGGAAACGAAGTATGTCCAGCCCCGGCGATCCCACCGGGCAAGGCCCTTGTTCCAGAGGGAAACCCAGACGCTCCGGGTGCCATCCGCCTCTTGAACATCGAGGATATCGTTGGCATCCCGCCCCTGAAAGCCGTCCTTCGCACCCATCTCTCGCCAGCGCCCACCCTCCAGCACACAGAGCCCCTTCTCCGTGGCCGCCCACATCCGGCGAGCGCCGTCAGGCTCATGGATCTCCCGGAGCCTCCACACGGTGCCCAGTGGAACGCCATGCTCCGGTCCATAGGTTCGCCACCGACCTTCGACCAGCGAGGCAATGCCTCGATCCGTGCCGACCCAGCGGGTAAGCGCTCCCTGGGCATCCGAGGTCTCGGCAACGCTGAACACGTGGTCCGAGGGAAGCTCTCGGCCCCCCCGAAAGTGGGTCCACCGTTCGTCCTCCAAACGCCACACCCCACCGTCCTGAGTGGCGAACCAGATACTTCCATCCCGGGAGGCCAAGATGCCGCGCACATACTGAGAGGGGCTTTCCCGGGGCAGGCGCACCACGATCCAACCCCGCCCGGTGTAGTAGGCCGCTCCATCCAGGGTGCCAACCCAGAGCCGTCCCTTGGTGTCCCGGGCGAAGCCATAGATGGTGCTGCTGGGCAGGCCGTCTTCCATCCCATGCATGCGAAGCGCCGGTCGGGCTAGGTCAAAGGGCCCCTGGGCCACCAGCGCAAGGGTCGCCATCAGGAGAAAGAGGATCGCCCTCAGGGGTGCGAAGATCTTTGGCTTCAGGGCATTCTGCATATCCATCCCAGGGTTTCCTTGGAACCTATCGGACGATGGGAGCGATCTCAGAAGAAGCCAGAGGTCCGATCGACTGCGTAGCGCTATCCCCTGGCCGCAATCACCGCCCGATCCCTACCCTGCCGCTTGGCCTGGTAGAGGGCGCCGTCGGCCCGGCCCAGCAACATGCCGCCGTCACGATCGGCGGCGTTCCGCTCGGCCACCCCCAGGCTGCAGGTCACCGTGAGGACGGCGTTGGTGATCACCTGGGGCGTATTCCGCAGTGCCGCCCGCAGGCGCTCCGCCAGGAACATGGCTCCCTCCACTTCGGTCTCGGGGAGCACGATGAGGAACTCCTCCCCGCCGATGCGCCCCGCCAGGTCGGTGCCCCGCAGGTTCTGGCGCACCAGCTCGCCGAACCCACTTAGCACCAAATCTCCTGCTCCGTGGCCATGGGTATCGTTGATCGACTTGAAATGATCCAGATCGCACACCACCACCGTGAGGGGGCGACCGTGGCGGCGACTGAGGTCGAAGCGGCTCTGGAGCTCTCCCAGGATCGTGCCCCGGTTGGCCAGCCCCGTCAGATGATCCTTGGTGCTCTGATCCAATAGGGTTTCGTGGAAGCTGCGTTCCAGGGGGTCCATGGCCACGAGCTTGAGCACGTGGCCGCCGATGGCGAAGCGGTCCCCGGCAGCCACGGGACGGCTCCCCACCAGAGCCAGTCCGTTCACAAAGGTTCCGTTGGTGGAGCCCATGTCCTCCAGGACGAGGCGGTCTCCGCGCTCATTGATCTCGAGCCGGAGCGTGCTGTGGACCCGACTGACCTCTTCGTCCAGCAGGGTTACGCTGGCCGTGGGCGAGCGCCCGATGACGTTTTCGCCGGGCACCAGGGGAAAGACCCTCCCCAGCTGCGCACCGGCATAGACCACCAGGGCCCACCCGCAGGGTTGCGGCACCAAATCGTCCTCCTTGCGCTTGCGCAGTGCGGTTTCAAAGTCGCCCCAGGCCGTCTCCGGCAGGGTGGGATCCGGCGCGTCGGGATCCTCGGGCCACGGCTTCGGAATGACGACCATCAGCCCTCCTCCAGGAAACAGCTTACGAGGGTCCGGTCATCCTTGCGCCGGGCCAGCAGAAAGGGTAGTCGGGAAGCGCCCGCGGCTTCGCGGTCCAGCTCCAGCAGCAGCCGCCCGGTCTTGGCATCGTGGCGCATGCTCGCCACCCCCTTGGAGGGGATCCGGTAGAGCCCCAGCACATCGAGATTGCGGATGTTCTCGCCGGTGGCCTTCACCAGCTGCAGGCTGTACCGCATCCACTGGACCCTTGGAAGCTCCTGCACGTCCTGGCCCTGGATGGCGATGGGCAGGCTCATCGCCACCTCCAGCCCCCCTCGCACTACGGCCTGAGCCAGTTCGGGAGAGCCTCCCCGCACTGCGGGTGAGGCCAGCCCTTCCCGATAGCCGCGACTCACGGTGCGAAAGGCCTCGGGCTCCATCCGGCCGCAGCGGGGGCGACGGGGCAAGGGCGGGACCTCTACGCGCCGGTGGGCGCCGATGCTGAACCGAGTCATCTCGCAGACGTTGGCTCCGGCCGCCCATTGGGCCCAGCCGGTCTCTGCCTGGATTCGCCCCTGGAAGACCATGGGCTCCTGGGCGACCCCGACCCGGAGGTCCAGGGGGGCCTGGAGGGGCTCCGCGACCAACTGGAAGGCCTGGAACGGTGACTCCACTTGCAGGGTGGGAACCCCCTCGGAGCGCACCATCAGACGCCCCGGGTCCAGGGCGTGGGAGGGTGGATCCTGGAAGACCCGGCGCAGGGTCTCCGTGAGATCTGAAACGGCGTCCCTGAATTTCCCGAAGCCCATGCCCGTCCTCAATCGGGCCGAACCAGGGCCAGGAGGGCCGCCGTCACCCGCTCCAGAGGTTCGACCACATCCATGTGGTAGCCCGCCTCCAGCAGCTTCTGGGCCGCCGCATCCTGGGCCGCGAGCTCCACGGAGCCCGCGAAGATGACCCGCAGGGGCGCCGCGCCCTCACTGATTTGCAGCAGGACCTCGCGCTGGGAAGCCCGGAACACTTCGCCCGCGCGGGCCAGGGGCGCCTCCTGGGTCTTCTGTACTGACAGCACGGGGCAGCGAGTGTCCCCATTCCAGCCCCCGGCCAATTCCGTGGCCGAGAGGATGAAGAGATCCGGCGTGCCCTTCAGCTCCTTCAGCAGCGTCTTCTGGATCACCTCTTCCTTGAGATGCGGCTCCAGGGCCTTGCCGTAGAGCACAGATTGCAGCTTGGTGGGCGTGATGGGCTCGGTGTAGCGGAAATCCAGGGGAATGCCCGAGGTGTCCGTCAACAGCAGACCGCCCAGGTAGCTCCCGCCTTCTTTCATGGCGACGAAGTACGCAAGTTTCAGACTCTCGGCCATGGCAAAACCTCGTTTGAAGCAAGGATAGCGCCGCCTAGAGCGCAGCGCGCACCTCCATCGCCGCTCGCCCCTTGTTTTCCGTTACGGACTGGCTATTCTGAAGTGCGCCGTTTGGGGAATAGGCTAACGGTAAACCAGCGGATTCTGATTCCGCCTTTCTTGGTTCGAATCCAGGTTCCCCAACCAAAAACAAAGGGCCTCTCGCGAGGCCCTTTGTCGTGTATCAAGAGAGCGGGAGGTTCCTATGCTGCGGCTCCGCTCCATCCTCTGGGTGATCTTGTTGACCGTCGGTGCGCTGCTGGCGTGCGGCCCCACGGGCCCCGCCACCAACGCCCTCACCCGAACCCAAGGCGTATCCAGTGGCATCGTCGAGGCACGGGACGTGCCCAGGGAAGCCCTCGCCACCCTGGCCTATATCCGGGCCCACGATGCCTCCCCTCCGGGTCATGTCGGCGGGCGGCGTTTCGGAAACTACGGCCGTGGCGGAGAGCAGAAGCTGCCCCAGCGGGATGCCCAGGGGCGGCCCATCGACTATCGGGAGTGGGATATCCACCCCAAGGTGCCCGGCCGCAACCGTGGTCCTCAGCGCCTGGTGACCGGCAGCGATGGCCGGGCCTGGTACACTGCGGACCACTACGCCACCTATACGGAAATCAAATGATGATCCTGGACTTTCTCCAGCACACCGCGCCGCCCTTTTTCCACCTGGCCCAGGGCGACCCCGATTCCGTCCTGGAGCGGCTGGCCCCCCTCGCCGCCGAGCCCCACGCCCTGGTGCGCCACCTGCGGGGCACCAAGATGCGCACCCTACAAGACCTCTTCGATGAGCTGGCCTCCGCCCTCCAGTTTCCGCCCTACTTCGGAGAGAACTGGGACGCCCTCAACGACTGCCTCAACGACCTGGACTGGCTTCCCGTGGGGGCCTGCACGCTGCTGGTGCTGGATACCCAGCACGTGCTGGATCGGGCGGAACCCGCGGATCGCACGGCCCTGGCCGAGATCCTGAAGGGTGCCGCCGAGGCCTGGAACGGTTCGCGGCCCTTTCACGTGGTCCTCCATCGCGCCGAAGGCACCAATCTGCCGCCCCTGGCCCGGGAGCTGCGGGCCCTGGGCGCCGAACTCGACGCCCCCGCCTGGCTGGCCTGAACGGTGATGCTCCCTGCCTTCTTTCTCCTGGCAGGCCTGGCCGTGGATCCTCCTCCGCCGCCCCGCAACGCCCACCCCATCGTGCTGGTGGGTGGCTTCAGCGTCTGGGGCCGGGACGAAGTCTTCGGCCTGAAATACTGGGGCGGCAAACGGGATCTCCAGGAAGACCTCCGCGCTGAGGGCTTCCCCGTCATTACTGCGGCTCCAGGCCCCTTCTCCAGCAACTGGGACCGGGCCTGCGAGGTCTACGCCATCCTCAAGGGTGGCCGGGTGGACTACGGCAAGGCCCACGCCGCCGCCCACGGCCATGCCCGCTTCGGTCGCACCTATTCCGCGCTCCTGCCCACTTGGGGGGATTCCACGCCCAAGGTCCATCTCCTGGGCCACAGCATGGGTGGCCAGACCATTCGGCTGCTGACCCACCTCCTCGTCCAGGGCGATGAGGCCGAGCGAAAGGCCACGCCCGAGGCGGAACTGAGCCCCCTCTTTCGGGGGGGCAACCCCTGGGTCTCCAGCGTGACCACCCTGGCCACGCCCCACGACGGCACTACGCTCACCTGGCGACGGGAAGGGCTCGTGGGCCCCGTCCAGAAGCTCTTCGCCCTGGCCACGAGCCTGCAAAGGAAGCAGGCCCGCTTCTACGACGTGAAGCTCGACCATTGGCGCCTCACCCGCCAGGAGAACGAGGGCTCCGCGACCTTCCTGCGCCGGGTTTTCGCGAGCCCCCTGTGGCAAGGCCCGGGCGATTTCAGCGCCCCGGAACTCAGCCCCGAGGGTGCCCGGGAATTCAACACGCGAATCAGGATTCAGCCGGATGTCTTCTATTTCAGTTGGTCCACTGCCAAGACCCGGCCCGACACCAAGGGGCACCAGGTGCCCCGGTTTCGCATGACGCCCCTCTGGCAGCCCGGCGCCCGGTTCATGGGCCGGACCATCGCCATGCCCGGCCACTCGGCGGTCGACGGCACCTGGTTCCGCAATGATGGGGTGGTGAACACCCGTTCCATGGCCGCCCCCGGCACCGAGACCGTCCGCCTCTTCGAGGGCACCCCCCGGCGGGGCGAATGGAATCACATGGGCGTGCTGGAAGGCTGGGACCATTCGGAGATCATCGGCCTCGGCCCCGAACATGGGGATGAGGTGCTGCCCTTCTATCGGAAATGGGCTCAGTTCCTGGCGGGGCTGGACTGATCGCATCTGGCGTTTTACGCGATGCACGACGCAACGGCCTGCCGCATCACACTACGTCGGGCGGGGTTCAGCTTTCTGTAATCACTGTTTTGATTCAATTTTACCAACTGGCATGGGTCGTGAAATACAGAGGCAGCGGGACAACCCAAACCCCCGCCTCACCCGAAAGGGACGACCATGCGAATCACTGCGACCCTCTTCCTGCTTCTGGCGATGAGCCTTCCCGCCCTCGCCCACGACGACCGGTACGACGATGACCGCGACTACCATCGCTCCCACCGGAATCGGCGTGTCGTTGTCGACGACTGCGGCCCCCGGGTCTATGTCCAGCGCCGCTACCTGGATCCTTACGCCTATGCGCCCCCCGTCATGGTCCGCCACCCCCGCCACTGGCGCGAATCCCGCCACAGCGGCATCTTCCTTCCCCCGCCGCCCATCGCGCTCAGGCCTCACGGAAGCATCTGGATCGGCTTCTGAAGCCCCCTCGACCGAGAGGTGTCCTCTCGATTTTCGAGTAAACCTTTGGTGCCTTCCGCGGATCTACCTCTGAACCCCGGAGCAACCCGGAGCCAAACCAGGAGTCCCCATGAACCTCAAGCACAGCCTCCTCGCCCTGGCGGGCCTCGCCATCACCGGCGGCGCCCTCCTCGCCCAAGTCCCGGCGACCACCCCGACGGAAAAGCGAGAGAACCGAATCGAAAACCGCGCCGATCGCCAGCAGAAGCGCATCGGCCAAGGCGTCGCCAGCGGCCAGCTCACCCCCAAGGAGACCATCCGCCTGGAGCGCAGGCAGGCCCGGGTCGATCGCCACATCGACAAGGCGGAGGCCGATGGCAAGGTCACCAAGAAGGAAGCCGCCGTGATCAACCGCGAGCAGAACCGCGAAAGCCGCCGCATTCGTCGGCAGAAGCACGACGGCCAGGCACGCTAAAGCATCCCGTTTCCACCAAACCGGAGGCCCCATTGCGGGGCCTTTGGTTTGCTAGCTAGCGGATCCATCCGGCCAGGATCGCCGCCAGAGTTCCCGTGCCCACCAGGATCCACAGGAGGAGCCCCTGGATGAGCGGGCGGGGACCGACCTTCGCGAGGCGCTCTCGGCTGAGCCCCAATCCCAAAAGGAAGAGTGTCAGCACGAGGCTGCGCTTGGCCAACTCGGAGACCACGCGTCCTGCGGGCTGCAGCGCGGGCAGGAACGTAACGCATGCCGCCGCCGCGAGAAAACCCAGGATGAACCACGGGCGCTTGGCCTTCGCTCGGGCCTGGGCAGGGGCCTCGCGGCGGGCCAGCCAGAATCCCAACCCCAGGGTGACGGGCACGATCCACAGGGCCCGCGCCAATTTGGTGACCGTGGCGACCACCAGAGCCTCGTTCCCATAACTGGCGGAAGCACCGACCACGCTGGAGGTGTCGTGGATGGCCAGGGCCGCCCAGAGCCCAAAGGAATGCTCGCTCAGATGGACCTGATGCCCGATCACAGGAAAGACCAGTAGCGCGACGGCATTAAGGAGGAAGACCGTGGCCAGGGCCAGGCTCGTGTCTTCATCCTCGGCCCGGAGCACCGGGGCCACGGCGGCAATGGCACTGCCACCGCAAATGGCCGTGCCCACGCTCACCAGCAGGGAGGTATCGCGGCGAACTCCCAGCCCCCCCCCCAGCAGGGCCCCCAGCGATAGCGTGACCCCGATGCCCACCATGGTGTAGCCGAAGCCATGAAGCCCCACCACCGCCACGGTCCGCAGATTCATCGCCGCGCCCAGCCCAACAACGGACCAGGCCAGCAGCCTGGGCGTGAGTTCGCGAGTGCGGGTCAGGTGGGGATTCCCGAGGGTCATGGCCACCCCCACCCCCGCCAGCAGTCCCACCCAGGCTGGCCAACCGTGCCAGTGCAGGACCGGAATATCCGGCAGAAGACAGAGGAAGGCCAGGAGCGGAATCAGAACGGTGGACATGGAATTCCCGGAGGGGGCCCTCAGAACCTCAGGGACATGCAGGTGAGCCCGCCATCCATCAGCCGGGCTTCACTCATATCCAGGGTCACCATGGGCAGACCCAGGGCTCCGAGCTTCTTCTGGGTGTTCGGAAAACCCGCGGGCACGATGAGGGTGCCGTTGATCCACAGCACGTTGGCACAGTAGGTTTCGGCGGGATCCACCACGATCTGCCGGAACCCTTCCAGTTCCTCGATGCCCGCGAAATCCTCGGTGAGGAGCAGGGTCGTCCCTCCCACCCAGTTCACGCTGGACTTGAAGTGCAGGCCCTCGGCCACGGGCACCGCCGTCCAGGCGTAGCCGTGCTCTTCGAGGATCTCCCCCAGCATGGAGGCACCTTCGGGGTTGCTGCGCTCGGAAATGCCGATGAGCGCATGGCGCCCCACCAGCAGCACATCGCCACCATCGAGCTTACCCGGGGCCTCGATGTGGGCCACGGGACGGTATTTGGCCAGCACCGGTTCCAGGGCCGCCGCCTCGCCCCGCCGCACCTTGGCGCCGGGCCGCGTCACGATGGCCACCTCGGCGGTCACGATCGCGGCATCCTCCACGAAGTACGCATCGGGAAATTCTCCCAGGGGTTCCAGGACTTCCACCTGCAGCCCCAGCTTCTTCAGCGTGTCCACGTAGGCGTCGTGCTGGGTCATCATCCGCGCGTAGTCCGGCTTCCCTCCCTGGACCGTGGTGAGGCCGTGGGAAAAGTTGAGACCGGGCTTGCGGCAGATGGCACGGGTGAACATGGTGTCTCCGAGAATGGCTCATTGTAGCGCCTGCGAAGCCCGACCGGCCTTGGAGCATTCCCGGGCGCGCGGTCATCCAAGGCGGACAAGGCCTGACGCCCCGGCCGGTATCATGGACATCACCTGGAGTCCCTCGCTTGAAGCGCATCTATCTGGATCACAACGCCACCACCCCGCCCCGCCCCGAAGTGATCGAGGCCATGAAGGCCTGCATGGAAGAGGCCTGGGGCAATCCCTCCAGTCAGCACGCCTGGGGCCAGGAGGCGAAACGGCGACTGGACCGGGCTCGCGCCCAGGTGGCGGCCCTCATCGGCGCCGATCCAGAGGAGATCATCTTCACCAGCGGAGGCACCGAGGCCGACAACCATGCCCTGCGTCTGGGCGCCTCCCGCAGCCACGGCGGCTGCATCCTGACCACGGCCATCGAGCATTCGGCGGTCTTGCAAACCTGCCGCTCCATGGAAGGCCACGGCTTCACCCTCCAAATTCTGCCTGTGGATCCCGAAGGCCTCGTGGACCCAGCCCAAGCAGAGGCCGCCCTGGAGGCCCGCCCGGTGCTGCTTTCCATGATGCTGGCCAACAATGACCTCGGTACGATCCAACCCGTGCAGGCCTGCGCCGCCATGGCCCGCGCTCTCGGTATCCCTTTCCACACAGATGCCGTGCAGGCCGCGGGCAAGATCCCGCTGGATGTGCGCGAGCTCGCCGTGGATCTGCTCTCGCTCTCCGCCCACAAGCTCAACGGCCCCAAGGGTGTGGGCGCGCTCTACGCGCGTCGGGGCTTCACCCTGCCCGCCCTGCTCACGGGCGGCCCCCAGGAGCGTCGCCTGCGGGCGGGCACCGAGAACCTGCCGGGCATCGTGGGCTTTGGCGTGGCCTGCGAGCTGGCCCGAACCCACCTGGAGGTCCGCAGCGCCCACACGGCCCGGCTGCGGGATCACCTCGAAGCGGGCATCCTCGAAGGCATTCCGGGCACCCGGCTCAACGGCCATCGGGAGCGTCGCGTGCCGAACACTCTCAGCGTCAGTTTCGACGGCCTGATGGGCGCCGATCTCCTGATGAACCTGGATCTGGAAGGCATCGCCGTTTCGCTGGGGGCGGCCTGCAGTTCCGAGAGCCGCAAGCCCAGCCCCGTGCTCCTGGCTCTGGGGCGCAGCGAGGCCGAGGCCAAGGCCTCGCTGCGCTTCTCCCTGGGCGAAACCAACACCGAGGAGGACATCCTGCGAACCCTTGAAGTCCTGAAGGCTTCCGTGCTGCGCCTGCGCGAAAGGACACTCTGATGGGGCCCCGCATGGTCATCGCCATGAGCGGCGGCGTGGATTCCAGCGTCGTGGCGGCCCTCATGGTCAAGGCGGGCTGGGACGCCGTGGGCGTCACCCTGCAGCTGCGCAGCTGCGACGACCGCATGGCCAGCCGCTCCTGCTGCTCCGCCGACGGTATCACCCAGGCCCGGGCCGTGGCCGGGGCCCTGGGCATTCCCCACTACGTGCTGGACTGTCGCGAGACCTTCCTGGACCGCGTGATGCGCCCCGCCTGGGCCGAATACGAGCAGGGCCGCACTCCGAGTCCCTGTCTGCACTGCAACCGCGAGATGAAGTTCGGCTACCTGGGCGAGTACGCCGAGCGCATCGGCGCCGAGCGCATCGCCACCGGCCACTATGCCCGTGTCCTGAGGGTCGGCGACGATGTGCATCTGCTGCGGGGCGTGGACCGCGCCAAGGATCAGTCCTATTTCCTCTCCGACCTCAGCCCCGAGCAGGTGGCGCGCCTGGAGCTGCCCCTGGGTGCCCTGACCAAGCCCGAGGTGCGCGCCCTGGCCCGGGATCTGGGCCTCGTCACCGCCGAGCGCCACGAGAGTCAAGATATTTGTCTCGCGATGGAAGGCCTGGGCTTTCCCGAATCCCTGCGGCAACGCTTCGATAAGGACACTCGCCCCGGCAACTTCGTGGATACCACCGGCAAAGTGCTGGGCCCCCACGAGGGCTTCCACCGCTACACCATTGGCCAGCGCCGGGGCCTCGGCATCGCCCTGGGCGCCCGGGCCTATGTGATCGGGCTGCGGGCCGAGGATGCCGCCGTGATTCTCAGCACCGAAGAGGCGGATCTGCATTCCTCCGGCCTGCGGGCCTCGGGGCTGCACTGGTACACCGCGCCGCCCCAACGCTGCGAGGCCCAGATCCGCTCGCGCCACCCCGGCGCCCCCGCGCGCCTGGAATTCCAAGGCGACGGGACAGTCCTTGTCCATTTCGACACCCCCCAGAGCGCCGTCACACCTGGCCAGGCGGTGGCCTTCTACGACGGCGAACGACTCATCGGCGGCGGGTGGATCGACGCGGCGATCTGAAGAACAGATCTCCCTTCATTGCATACGCTCCGCCACGCCCTTCAGGTTGGGATTGAGTTCCACGGCGCGGTGCCGCAGGGTTTCGGCCTTGGTGCGACGGGTTTTTCTCTGGGCGGGCTCCCCTCGGCGGGCGGCCTGGGCTTCGAGGTGGGCCGCCAGCAGCACCAGTTCGGGATCCGAGGGATGGCGTTTCCGCACCTCGTCCAGGTCACGCATCAGGCCGCGATAGGCGCTCTCATTCCAGGTGGGCGCCAGGCGCAGGCGCTCCAGGCGCAGCAGCAGCGGCCATCGCAGAAAATCCACGCGGTTGGGGCGCTGGGCACGGGCGGCCTCGAAGTAGCGGCGGGCCCTCTCGAAATCCTGGTCGGTGCCCAGACCTTCCCGGAGCCCCTGAAGCAGGGCGACCCGACCCAGGATCACCTGGGCATAGGGCAGGTTCGGGCTCTCTCTCAGCGCCGCTTCCCCCAGATCCCGGCAGCGCTGGAGTTCGGGCCCCGGATCCTGCCCCTGCCTCAGCAGCGCCTCGGCCCTCAAGAGCGCGATGTCCGCCAGGTTGGTCTGAGCAAAGAAGTAGCCGGGGATGAGCTTGCGGCATTGGGCATGCAGATCCTCGGCCTCACGGAGCAGGGGCGCGAGATCGGCCCCGGCCCAGGCCAGGGCCTGGGCGCGAATCCCCAGCACCCAAAGGAGATCCGACAGGGGCTGCCCCACGGCCTTGAGGCGGAAGCTCTCGCGGAAATGCCCCTCGGCCGCGGCGATGGCGGCCTCGGGGTTCACGCCGTGGCCCAGGTCGTATAAGGCCTGGGTGGTGTTGCAGAGACCCATGCGATGGTGCAGGTGATGGGCCAGTTCCGGATCCTTGAAGGCCCGCTCCAGGGCGCTGGTGGCCCGCCCCAGGGGCTGGCGCGGATCCTTGCCCTCGAGCTGTTCCACCATGGCCCAGCGCCACCAGAGAAAGGCCAGGGCATCCAGGGTCTCGTTGCTCTCGGGGCGCTGGGCCAGGGCCTCCTCGGCGGCGTCAATGCCCAGCCTCAGCTCCGTGCGAGGATCCTCCCCCCGGGCACTGAGCTGAGGCGCCCAACTGAGATGGGCCAAGGCCCGGCAGGTGGCGGCCTCCCAGCCCCGTGGGCGAATGCGCCGCGCGGCTTCGCAAGCCTCCAGCGCCCAGTCCCGCAGGCGGTTGTCCGGTCCTCCCCGCCCACTCTCCGCCCGCACCCGCAGAAGATCCGTCCGCCGCCGAGCCTCCAACAGATAGACCGCCGGGGCGCTGCGGCCAATCTCGAGGGCCTTTTCCAGAGCCTCGCCCGCCAGCAGCAGCAGAGCCTCGGCTTCCTGATGGCGCCGACCATCCGCGGCCCGCAGTGCCTTCTGCATGTGGATTTCCGCTTCCAGCAGATGGGATTCGTAGAGCCAGCCCTGGTTGGCCCGGGCGCGTTGGGCCAGCTGGAGCGCCTCCTCGTATTTTTCTTCGGTGAGGGCCAGTTCGGCCTGGGCCAGATCGGGGGTGGCGCTGGTGGAGCCCTGTCGGGCCAGCCGTAGCAGTTCGATGGCGGGCTTGCGGTACCGCGCATCCAGATCCTGCTGCCGCTCCGCACGATCCGCGCCGGTGCGGGGCATCAGCAGGCGGCGGTAGAGCCCCGCCTTGGCAAGGCCCAGCTCCACGGCAGCCTCCGGGCTGTGGTAGCCCAGATCCCAGGCCCGCTTCAGTTCGCCGTGGGCCTCCTCCAGCTCTCCCAGCAGGCGATGGGCCCGACCCAGGGCCACCAGCCCAGGCCCTTCGGCCTCCCGGCCAAGGTGCTTCATGATGCGCTGCAGGCGCTCCAGATCGGCCCGCACCTGGTCCTCGGCGGCGGTGACATCGTGGGCGGGCATGCTGTAGGTGCGCGCCAGCAGGGATTCCTGGCGCTCGGATTCCCGGTTGAAGTAGGCGGCTGCCCGGGCCTGGGTACGACTGCGGGTCACCATGACCAGGGCGAAGGTTCCCACCGCGATCACCACCACCAGGGCGCCCAGGGTGACCCCCGTCAGGGCGCGGTTACGGCGTGTCCATTTGGCGAGGCGCTCCAGTCGCGTGCTGGGTCGGGCCAGGATGGGTTCGCCCTCCAGGTAGCGGCGGAATTCCTCCCCCAGGGCCCGGGCCGAGTCGTAGCGCCGAGCCGGGGACTTCTCCATGGCCTTAAGGAGAATGGTCTCCAGGTCCCGGGGCAGATCCGGCGCCACGGCGCTGGGCCGGGGGGCCTCCTCTTCCACCACCTGCCGAAGTAGTTCCGCTACCTGCTCGCCCTCGAAAGGGGCCCGCCCGCAGAGAACCTCGAAACAAGTGACCCCCAGGGAATACACATCGGTGCGCCGGTCCAGGCTGCGGCCCTGGACCTGTTCGGGGCTCATGTAGCGGGGCGTGCCGAAGGCGAACCCCGCCTGGCCCAGCTCCGCGTGTTCCGGCAGGCAGGCCAGACCGAAATCCAGCACCACGGGATGGGGACGGCCATCTGCATCCTTTTCCACCAGGATGTTGCCGGGCTTGAGATCCCGATGGATGATGCCCAGGCGGTGGGCGGCATGCACCCCTTCGCAGGCCTCCTCCAGCACCCGGACCTTTTCCTCCAAAGACAGCCCCGCCAGGCCTTCCCGCAGGGACTGGCCTTCCACGAACTGCATGGCGATGAAGGCGCGCCCATCGGCCTCGCCCACCGCATGGACCTTGGCCACATAGGGATGCTCCACCCTGGCCTGGGCGCGGGCCTCCCGCAGGAAGCGGTCCAACACATCCGGACCCTTGCGTTGCAGCACCTTGAGGGCCACCATCCGCCCCAGGGCCGGATCCAGGGCCTTGTAGACCCTTCCCATGCCGCCGCTGCCCAGGATCCCCAGCACCTGATAGGGGCCGAGGGCATCGCCCTCCAACCCGCCCGTGACGATGGGCCAGCTACCGGAGGAACTCGATCCGCTCTGAGGCAGAAGGGGCCTGTGCCGCGTGAAATCCGCCAGGGAAACCCCCAGGGCGGCGGCCTCCCGTTCCTTGACGGCGCGGGCATCCTCCACCGGGGCCCCGTCGAGGGTGCCATCCACCAGCAGATCGGGCTCCCCCCGAACCTCCCGCTCCAGCTCCTGCGCCTGGGCCTCGTCCAGGATGCCTTCCTCCCGCAGGCGCGCCAGCAGCCCCACGGGATCGTGGGTCACCTCGCCCGCGCCCTCTTCCAGGCGCGCCCCATCGATCCACCCGCGCCGCAGAGCCAGGAGGAGGATGCGGTGGGCCAACTGGCTGGCGTGCATCAGGCCCAGTTGCCCTGGGCCTCGAAGGCGAAGGCTGTGCAGCAGTCGCTGCCTCCGAAGGCGCAACTGCCGTCGCCGCTCAACTGCAGGGGCCAGTTCATCACCGGCGTGTCCATCTGGTTGAGGATCGCCCCGCTGGCGGCCTTCAGCACGAAGAACTGCCCCGGCGAAAGGGCGCTGCCCTGGGGCTGGCCCGTGCCGAAGGCCACGAATTCGCCCGCATCGTCCAGCAGCCGATTGCAGGGATTGGCACCGAAGGCGCTCACGGAATGGCACCAGGTCAGCGTGGGGCCGCCCGCCGAATCATCCACCCGATAGGCCAGGCCCGGTCGGCTGCCGCTGCCATTGCCCGCCGCCACCAGGAAGCGGCCATCCCGGGACAGGGTGACAACGCTGGTGGTGGTGACGCCCAGGGGGGCCTTCTGCCACAGGCTCTCACCAGTCTGGAGAAAGGTCGCGCGATCGAACAGGAACACCCCGTTCTTGCCGCTGGCCGCCGCCGCGAAGCGGCTGCCATCGGGGGCCATGGAGACGCTCTTCACGTACGGCCCGGAATAGCTGGCCTTCTCAGGAGCAAAGCGCAAATGCTCCGCCAGGTATTGCCGGGGATCGGGATCATCATCCGTCTCCGCAGCGAGGCCCTGGCCCTGGGGGATGCTCCAGCGCTTGGCCTCCACCAGCCCCGTGGGCGTCACCCGAAACAGGATCAAGTGCGTAAGTCCGATGAAGGCCACCACCAGCCACTGGCCGTCCTCAGAGAACGAGGCAGAGAGGGCGCTCAGGCCATTTTCCAGGAAGCCCGAAAGGGCCTTGAAGGTACCATCCTGTTGCCTCGCCCAGAGGTAGACCAGCTGGCCGGGGCCGCTATAGACCTGACCGCAGGAGGCCGCCACCAGCTCACCCGCGGGGGTCATGCCGATGTGGTTCACCCGGCTGCCGGTTTGTTGCTGGATCGCGGGCTGTTTCGTCTGAAGATCCCAGAGCTTCAACTGGCCGAGGTACCCCCGGTCCGGACTCGCGTGCAGCCACCCGCCACCCCCCGCGTAGCGCCCGTCCCGGCTCACCGCCGTCCAGAACACGCCCATGTCGGCACCGGCCCACACATCCCGGAGCAGTTCATGGCCCTGGTGGTCCAGCACGAACAGCGTGAAGTCCGCCGTGGTGTCGAACTTGAAGGTGCCAGTCGCGAGCACCCCACCGTCCCCCGAGGCATCCGTGCTGTTGAACCAAAGCCCCTGCCCCGAAGGATCCGCCAGGGTCCAGGCGGGTTTGAGGGCCGTGAGTGCAGCGGTCATGGGAACTCCCAGAGAGGCAGGAATGGACAGAATGGATTCCCGATTATCTCCCAGCCCACCCCAACAAATAGGGATTTCGCAGCCTCAATGGACAATCGCGGACATGAACCTTTCCGTCCGGGGGCATTTCTGAACCATCGGTGATCCCGGCTTTCACGGGCAGGACGTGCGGACTGCAGGCCCTGGTCGCCTGTCCCCTACTCCTCTTCGCCCAGCAAGGTTTCGGCCTCGTCCAGGGCACCATCGGCCCCAGCCAGGGCCAGCAGATCGCCCTGGCGGAGTTCCGGCGAGGGGTGCAGGGCCACGGGGCGGCTGCCTTCCCGCAGCAGGGCCACCACGGTGACCCCGGCCCGGCCCGGCAGATCCAGTTCCACGAGCTTGCGCCCCAGGCTGGGGCAGCGGGGCCCCAGGCGCAGGGAGCGCAGGGTGCCCGGCGCGGCTGCACTCGACTGGCCTTCGGCGGCCCAGGGATCACGCACCTGGGCCACGAGCCACTCCATGGGACCGAGCATCTCCCGGGCATGGCGCCGGGCCCGAAAAAGCTGCAGGGCCAGGGTGGCCGCAAAGACCACCAGGGACAGTGCTAGCACGGGCTCCCCCGGCGCGAAGGCCTGGATGACGGCCACCAGCGGCAACCCGATGGTCAGCAGGACCGCCACCCGCAGGCCACCAGCCAACAGATGACTGCCGCGACGCCCCACCAACTCGCCGTCGGGCCCCGGGGCCAGCACCGCCAGATCCCGAGCTAGGATGCGCCCCTGGCGCAGGATGCCTAGCACCAGCAGGGCCGCGATCACGCCGAGCAGCGAGGCACCCAGCACCTGCGCCGCCAGATGCCCCCAGTGGAAATGGCCCTCGACCCAAGGGGTCCAGCGCCGCAGAAGCAGGCCGAAGGTGGGCACGAGGGCCGCCAGGGCCACCGCATCCAGCAGCAGGAACAGGAAGGGCCGCCGCAGATCCCGCCCTTCGCCCCGGCGGATGCCCCGGCGGCGCAGGGATTCGGCCCAGGCCTGGTACAGCCCCAGGCTGTTGCGCAGCCGCTGGGAGAGCCTGGATTCCACCGCCTCGGCAAAGGGGGTAGAGACTTTCAGGAGAAGGGGTGTGGTGAAAGCAGTCAGCACGCCCACGGCCACGCCCACGGTGTACAAATCCTTGCGCAGCACCCCAGCCGCGATGCCCGTGGCCAGGATGATGAAACCGAATTCCCCGATCTGCCCCAAGGCCAGCCCTGAACGCAGGGAGGTGCGCAGAGGCAGGCCCGCCAGGAGCCCTCCCGCCGACAGGGAGAGTGCATTGCCCAGGATCACCAGGGTGCTCAGCAGCAGGATGGGTCCGAGCATGGGGAGGATGGCCCGGGGATCCAGCATCATGCCTACGGCCACAAAGAACACCGCCGTAAAGAGATCCCGCAGGGGCAGCACGAGGTGCTCGATGGCCCGCACCCGGCCGCTCTCCGCCGCCAGCATGCCCGCCAAGAAGGCCCCCAGGGCCACGGAGAATCCCGCCTTGGCGGCCCCGGCGGCCAGCACGAAGCAGAGCCCGGTGCTGACGATCAGCAGGCTCTCGGCCCGGGTGTGATCCGCCACCCAGCGCAGGAAGCGCGGCACCAGCAGACGCCCCACCACCAGCACCAGTGCCAGGAAGAGCCCCAGGCGCAGCAGGGTGGCGCCCAGCTCCGCGGCCCGCAGGCCCCCCAGCTGGGCGTAAGTGCCGAGGCCCGTGAGCAGCAGGATGGCGTAGAGATCCTGGATCACCAGCACCGCGAACACCGCCTCGCGCACGCTGCGGGTGGGCCGATGTTCCTCGAAGAGCTTGGCCACCACCATGGTGCTGCTGATGGCGATGGCGGCCCCGGTGAAGATGGCCTCGGCGGGACTCCAGCCCAGGAGATTCGCCGCCGTAGTGCCCAGCACCATGGCGAAACCCACCTGGATGGAACCCATGAGCAGGGCCGTGGGCCCCGCGTGAAAGAGCCGCTGCAGGCTGAATTCCAGGCCGATGCTGAACATCAGGAGCGTTACGCCCAGATCCGCCAGGGTCTGCACATTGCCCTCGTCGGCCACCAGGGGCACCGGTACGTGGGGCCCCACCACCAGCCCCGCCAGCACATAGCCCAGCACCACCGGCAGCTTGAGCCGATGGAACAGCAGCCCCGTCAGCCCCGCCACCCCCAGCACCAGGGCCAGGTCGATGAGGAGGCGGGGAACCGTGTGCATGGAGCCATTCAAGCAGGGCTTGCCCGGCGGCGCACCCCTTCCTTCGACTCCAGCTCAGGGCCGCGGCGGCGTGCTGTGGGGGAAATCCTTCTCGTGTTCCACCAGCCAGGTGGCCACGGGCCGACCGTTCTGCATCTCCAGCACCACGTCCCAGCCGCCCGCCTTCGCCAGCGCGATGGCGGCAGGGCGGTCGACGGTGCGCCGCTGCCCGTCCTTGCCCACGATGAAAATCTGGTGGCGCCACTGAAAGAGAGTCCGGCCCGGCGCCGGGATGATGCCCTCGTACTCCGAGGCCGAACGCGGCGAGGCGGCGAAGGCCTGGGCCACGCCGCCCTCCTTGCTCACCGAAGCCAGATGCCACGCTACTTCCTGGTGGGCCCAGTGACGGGCCGCCACGGGCGTATCGGCGAGGGTGCGGCCGCCGTACCAGAGGAAACGCGGCGCCTCGACGACCACCTCCGCGCGGCCATTGCGCAGGACGAAGCGCCACGCTTCCTGCACCCAGCAGTTGTTGGCAGTGCGCTCCGCCGGGGTGAAGCGGAAGAGGGGTTCGCCCTCACCGGCAGTCGGCTTTTCGGCCAGCCCCGTCCCGAACCCGGCGCGGGCCACCCAAGCCCCGCTGGGCCCGTGGCGGCCGATGATCACCTCGGAGCGGAAGAGCCCTGCGATGCCGCAGCCATGCACGTCCCACTGGAGATCCCAGAACTGCCAGGCCCCGATCCGGGCGTGGCCCACGGGAATGATGCCGCCGCCGCTCTCCTCGAGGGCGTTCAGCCAGACCGAGGGATCGCCGTCCTCCCCTTCGCCCTCCCGCTCCCGGACGCAGAATTCACCCATGCCGCCACCCGGATAGGCCACGGCGCTCCGGAGGCTCTGGGTACGGCCATCCGGGCCCTTGACTTGCAGCGTCACCTCGCGGTCCGAGTCCTTCAAGGAGAGCTTGAAGCCTTCGCCGAAGGTGATCTGCATGGGCCCCGACGGCGGGATGCGCAGGCGTCCCTCCGAGCGGGTCCAGAAGCGGCCGTCGCCCGCCCAGAGGGGAAGCGCGAGACACATGACACAGAGGAGGCGGGAAAGGAGCAGGCTCATGCCTCCATCATCTCCCGCCTTCCCGCGGGTTTCAGCGTTTTTCAGTTCCTTCCCACGATCCCCGTCATGGGGCTTGAGGCGCTGGCGTAGAGCCTTCGCGCCATGCGGCCGCTCTCGAAGGCGAGGCGCCCGGCGCGCACGGCGAGATCCATGGCCTCGGCCATCTTGGTGGGCTCACCCGCCTCGGCCACGGCGGTGTTGAGCAGCACGGCGTCTGCGCCCAGCTCCATGGCCACGGCGGCATCACTGGCGGTGCCCACGCCCGCATCCACGATCATCGGCAGCTTGTAGCTATCGCAGAGTTCCTTGATGAGCAGCAGCACGTAGGGGTTCTGCACGCCCAGGCCGGAGCCGATGGCACTGCCCAGGGGCATGATGGCGTGCACGCCCAGGTCGCAGAGCTTCTTGGCCAGGATGGGATCGGCGTTGATGTAGGGCAGCACGATGAAGCCCTCTTTCACCAGCTCCTCGCAGGCCTTGAGGGTCTCCTCGCCATCGGGGTACAGGCTCTTGGTGTCCCCCAGCACTTCCACCTTGATCCAGGGATTGTCCAGGGCCTCCCGGGCGAGGCGCGCCACCCGCAGCGTATCCTCGCGGGTGAAACATCCGGCCGTATTGGGCAGCAGGTGGATGTGCTTGGGAATCCAGTTGAGGATGTTCTCCTCGCCCTTGGCCCCCAGATCGAAGCGCCGCACCGCCAGGGTCACCATCTCCGAGCGGGCGGCTTCGTAACAGGCCTTCATGGTGGCGAAGTCCTTGTACTTGCCCGTGCCCAGGACCAGGCGATTGGTGAAGGTCTTTCCGGCGATCGTGAGCATGCCATCCCTTTCCGTGCGTGAAGTTCCATTGTGGCATCTCTGCCTGCGGCGCTGCCGCTAGGCTGGAAGGATGGCCGCCTGCCCTCCCGATCTTCGTCTCCGCCTGCAACGCCTGGAATCCCCGGCCTGGTGGGTGCTGGAGGCCCTGGCGGTCATCGGCCGTGGGGCCCATCCCGAGGTGATCTTCGCCACCCTGAAGGGCAGCGGCCTCGACCATGGCTTTGCGGGATCGGGCGGCATCGGCGGCGTGGGGCCCCTGGCGGAGAAGCTCCTGGGCGAAGGCCTCGTGATCCGGCGCTCCGGCCTGTTCCGCTGCGCGCCCCTGGTGGAGGAACTGGCCGGGCGCCGGGCCTGGCGGGAGAAGCGCTACCCGGCCCTGCGCAAGGGCTTCGACCATACCGGCCAGATGGGTCGGATGGAGTGGGATCCCCTGCTGCGGCTGCTGAGCGATGGCCGGGCCGCCTTCCTGGCCCAGGATCTCCAGGGCCTCCTGGCCATCCGTCAGGCCCACGCCGAGCAGAGCAAGCGGGACTTCGACCGGGACATTCTCGCGGTGCTGGCGGGGGATCCCTTCGAGGCGGAACTCATGGACGCCCTGCCCCCGGCCCTCAAGGTGGAGGCCGCCCACGCCCTGCTCCAGGACGAGCTGCTGCACCGCCGGGACCATGGGGATTTCCGGGCCTGGCTCCTGGCGGCGCCCCCCACGGCCGGCACCCTGGCGGTGCTCCAGGGCCAGGTGCTGCTGCTGGAGGGCCGCCTCCCGGAGGCCCAGGCACGGCTGCAGGCGGTGCCCGAGGCCAAGGTGCCCGTGCTGCTGCCCATGCTCAAGGGCCTCGCTGCCCTGCTGGAGGGCAGGGCCCAGGAGGCGCCCCCGGCCTTTGAGGCGGCCCTGACCGCCCTGCGCAAGGCCACCAAGAAGCGCCTGCCCCTGCTGCCGGACCTGGGGGAGTACTTCTACTGCCTGGCCCTCTTCGGGCGCCGGACCACCGGCGATCTGCGCACCCTGGACGAGCGGCTGGGGCGCCTGGACAAGCTCAGCCCCAGGGATCCCCGCTTCGCCCTGGCCTACCATCTCCGCCGCGCCCTGGGGCCGGTCTTCGGCCTGGAAGACAAACGGCGGATCACCCCCTACATCCATCCCGAGGCCGAGGCCCATCCCCTGGTGCCCCTCACCGCCTGCCTGATCCAGCACTGGACCGGCAAACTGCCGCGCCCCAGCGACCTGCGGGACATCGCGCGAGCCCTGGGAACGGGGCCGTACGGGGCCTTTCTGCGGGAGACCCGGGCCATGGCCTCGGGGGATGCCGCGCCCCTGGCGGATCTGGTGAAGCCCGTTCCCGCCTGGGAGCGGGCCCTGGAGGCCCTGGCGGCCATGGGCGGCGCCGCGCCCGCCGCCAAGGTCCAGGCCCCGGAGCGCCCCGTGCGCATGGCCTGGCGGATGGTGTGGAGCGGGCGCAGCTCCGAACTGGAGGCCCTGGAACAGCGCCGGGACGCCAAGGGGGGCTGGCTCAAGGGCAAGAAGATCTCGGCCCGCAAGCTCTTTGAATCCGCCAATACCCTGGAATTCCTCACCCCCCAGGACAAGGCGGTGGTGGCCTGCGTCCAGCGGGATCCCCACTGGAACGAATACCGCTTCCATCTGCCCAAGGCCGTCAACGCCCTCGTCGGCCATCCGGCGGTGCTCTGGGCGGAGGTGTATTCCGAACCCGGCAGGCCCGTGGAGGTGGTGCGGGGCCAGATCCGCCTGCGGCTCAAGGAGGGCAAGGGCACCCTGGAGCTGGCCCTGGAGCCGGAATTCGACGAGGGGGCCGTGGTGGTCCAGCCCGAGGGCCTCACCCGCATCCGGGTGTTCACGGTGGAAGACGCCCATCGCCGCATCCGTTCGGTGGTGGGCAAGGGCCTGCGCTTCCCCGCCGCCGCCCGGGACCGGGTTATGCAGACCCTGGGGGCCGTGGCGCCCCTGGTGTCGGTGTATTCGGACCTGGGCCTGGACGAGCGGGCCGCGGAAGACGCGGGCCTGGAGACCGTTCCCGGCGATCCCGCCCCGCACCTGATCCTGCTGCCCCAGAACGAGGGCCTGAAGGTGCAGCTCCTGGTGCGCCCCCTGAAGGATGGCCCCCAACTCCGCATGGGCCACGGCGGCGCGAGCCTGGTGCTGGAGCAGAACGGCAAGCGCGTGCTGGTGCGCCGCGACCTGGAACGGGAGCACCAACTCCGGGCCGAGATCCTGGCGGCCTGTCCCACCTTGGGCGAAATGGACAGCGAGGATCTCTGGCTGCTGCCGGATCCCGAGGACTGCCTGGAGCTGCTGCTGGAGCTGGAGCCCCTGCGGGAGCGCCTCCAGATCCAGTGGCCCAAGGGCCAGCCTTTCCAGACTCCCGCCCTGGGCGAGCTCTCGAACTTCAGCCTGAAGCTGAAGGCCAAGGGCGACTGGTTCCATCTGGAAGGCGAACTGCGCCTCGATGAAGGCCGGGTGGTGGAGCTCCAGCAGCTGCTGGAGCTGCTGGAACACAGCCACGGGCGCTTCGTGGACCTGGGCGAGGGGCAGTTCCTGGCGCTCACCCAGACCTTCCGCAAGCGCATGATCGATCTGCGGCACTTCGTGGAGGGGGCGGGCAAGCAGGGCCCGCGCCTCCACGCCCTGGCCACCCTGGCCCTGGAGGACCTGGGCGACGACCTGGGAGGCTTCCAGACGGATCGCGTGTGGAAGGAATACCAGGCCCGCATCCGCAAGGCCCTGAACAGCCGCCCGGAGGTGCCCGCCACCTTCCAGGCGGAGCTGCGCGCCTATCAGCTCGAAGGCTTCCAGTGGCTGGCCCGGCTGGGGGCGGCGGGCCTGGGGGCCTGCCTGGCGGACGACATGGGCCTGGGCAAGACCATCCAGGCCCTGGCACTCCTGGTGAGCCGCGCCGAGCAGGGCCCTTCCCTCGTCATCGCGCCCACCAGCGTCTGCGCCAACTGGATGCAGGAGGCCGCCCGCTTCGCGCCCACCCTACGGATGCAGCGGTACGGCGAGGGCGACCGCGAGGCGCTGCTGAAGGAACTCGGCCCCTACGATGTGGTGGTGGCCACCTACGGCCTGATGCAGCTGGACCAGGCCCGCTTCGAGGCCCCGGAATGGAACACGGTGATCCTGGACGAGGCCCAGGCCATCAAGAACGCCTTCACCAAGCGCAGCCAGGCCGCCATGGCGCTGAAGGCGGCCTTCCGCATCGTCTGCACAGGCACGCCCATCGAGAACCACCTGCTGGAACTCTGGAACCTCTTCCGCTTCCTCAACCCCGGCCTGTTGGGTACCCACGACAGCTTTCGCACCCGCTTCCAGACGCCCATCGAGCGGGACCAGGACGGCGAGGTGGTGCAGCGGCTCAAGCGCCTCCTGCGCCCCTTCCTGCTGCGGCGCACCAAGGCCCAGGTGCTCCAGGAGCTGCCGCCCCGCACCGAGATCACCCTGGAGGTGGAGCGCAGCGCCGACGAGATCGCCTTCTACGAGGCCCTGCGGCGCTCGAGCCTCGCCAGCCTCGAGGGGGGCGAGCCCAAGGAACAGGCCTTCCAGGTGCTCGCCGCCCTCATGCGCCTGCGGCGGGCCTGCTGCCATCCAGAACTGGTGCAGCCGGGCCTCGGCATCGGCGGCTCCAAGCTGGAGGCCTTCCTGGAACTGCTGGACGAACTGCGGGAGAACCGCCATCGGGCTCTGGTCTTCAGCCAGTTCGTGGATCACCTGAGCCTGGTGCGGGCCCGCCTGGACGCGGCCAAGGTGCCCTACCAGTACCTGGACGGCTCCACCCCCGTGAAGGCCCGGGAGGCCGCGGTGGCGGCCTTCCAGCGAGGCGAGGGCGACGTCTTCCTCATCAGCCTGAAGGCAGGGGGCCTGGGCCTGAACCTCACCGCCGCCGACTACGTGATCCACCTGGACCCATGGTGGAACCCCGCCGTGGAGGACCAGGCCAGCGACCGCGCCCACCGCATCGGCCAGACCCGCCCCGTCACCATCTACCGTCTGGTGGCCAAGGGCACGGTGGAGCAGAAGATCGTCGAACTCCATCAGCACAAGCGCAGCCTCGCCGACAGCCTGCTGGAAGGCAGCGCCAGCGCCAGCCTGGACGCCGAGACGCTGATGGCTCTGCTGCGGGAAAACTGAGATGACTCGCTTCCCGGTCGATCTGCTGGCACCCGAGGCGCTCGGTCTTCCGGGTCGCCTGCTGATGGGCCCTGCACCCGGCCTGACCGACCTCGACGCGGAACTCCATAGCCTGCGACAGGACCACGGAGTAGATCGCCTAGTCTGCCTCCTGGAGGCTCATGAATTGGAAGCCCTGGGCCTCGGCGATCTGCTCTCCAGCGCGGAAGCCACGGGCATCTCTGCACGGCGTTTCCCCATTCCCGATGGCTCCGTCCCCGAGTCCCCAGAGAACATGGACACCCTAGTGAAGGATCTCCTGGAGGCCCTGAGCGCGGGTGATACCGTGTTCCTCCACTGCTGGGCGGGTCTGGGCCGAACCGGCACCGTGGCCGCCGCGTGCCTGATCGCCCGGGGCACGGGCGCCCCAGAGGCGATCCAGGCCGTCCGCTATTCTCGGCCGGGTGCCGTCGAGTCCGTCGGGCAGGAGGCTTTTCTGATCGCCTACGCACGTTGGCGGAAGTCATGATGCAGACTCGACATTCTCGACCCAGGCCCCATCTTTTCCCGGAGGTCTTATGAAATCCCACCGCCACGTCCTGGTGATGCACCTGCCCGAGCGCATGGGCTTCGTGAACATCACCCCAGAGGTCGAAGCGACCCTTCGCGAAAGCGGCATCCAGGAGGGTCTGTGCCTGGTGAACGCCATGCACATCACTGCCAGCGTGTTCATCAACGATGACGAACCGGGCCTGCACGCCGACTACAAGCGCTGGCTGGAGAAGCTCGCCCCCTTCGACGCGGGCAGCGATCCCGCCCGGGGCGGCTACCTGCACAACCGCAGCGGCGAAGACAACGGCGACGCCCACCACAAGCGCCAACTCATGGGCCGCGAAGTGGTCGTGGCCGTCACCAAGGGCAGGCTGGATTTCGGGCCGTGGGAGCAAATCTTCTACGGCGAATTCGATGGGCGGCGCGACAAGCGGGTGCTCGTTAAGATCATCGGTGAGTAGCCTCCCACGGCCCTCTCTTTGGGTTCTTCGCGCATTTGCGGGAAGGCCTGCAGCACTGGCCCATCGCCCTGTATACCGCGCCCAAAAAGCTCAGGCCACGAAGGATGCGCCTAGCCGACGAACCTAGGGCGAAACGCCGATTGCTCCCAATTCGCGCGCCCGCTGGACGGCTTCCCTGGGCCCCGCTACCCCAGCCGCGCCTCCACGTCCTTGCGGTGGCCCGCGCTTACGGGCACACGGATGCCGCTGGAGGTCACCGCCAAGAGCCCGCCCTTGGTGGCCGGGAGGAATTCGCTGACCTTCTTCACATTGAGCATCCAGGAGCGGTGGGCCCGCACGAAGAGGTTGGGGTCCAGGCTCTTCTCGAGGGTCGCCAGGGTGGCCCGCAGGGGAAAAGCGTCGCGGCCCCGGTAGATCCACATGTAGTTGGCCTCGGCCTCGATGGCGTCGACCTCACTGGCGCGGATCACCAGGAACCGATCTCCCTGGCGCACCACGAAGCGATCCTTGCGGCGCGTCTCCATGTCCTGGAGGAGGCCGTGGAGGCGCCCGTGAGCCTCCTGGCCCCGGCGGATCTCCTTGGCCCGCCGCACGGTCTCCCGCAGGCGCTCGGCGCTGAAGGGCTTGAGAAGGTAGTCGAGGGCCCTGGCCTCGAAGGCGCGGATCGCGTGCTGATCGTAGGCCGTGGCGAAGACTACGAGGGGCATCTCCGCGGATTCGAGGGCCTCCAAGACCTCGAACCCGTCGAGCTCCGGCATCTGGATATCCAGGAAGAGGAGATCGGGCTGCAAGGAGCGGATTGCCTCCAGCGCCTGCAGCCCATCGGAAGAACTGCCGACGATCTCAAGGTCGGCATCCTCCTCCAAAAGGGCATGGAGCCGCTCCAGGGCCAGGGGTTCGTCGTCCACCAGCAGCGTCCGCAGCCTCATGCCAAGGCCTCCGTGGTCGAAAGGGGGAGCCTCAGGGCCACGCGGAAGCCGCCCTCGGGCCGGGCCCCCGCCTCGAAGCCCGCCCTGGCGCCATAGCGCTGAACCAGCCTCTCCCGGGTGTTGGCGAGGCCGACCCCCCCCTCACGCCCCAGTTTTCCGTCCCGGGGGCCCACGCCATCATCCTCCACCGCCAAATGAAGGGCGCCCTCCGCGAGGTGGGCCCGGATCCAGAGCTGGCCCCCGCTGGCCCGGGGGGCCAGGCCGTGACGCACGGCGTTCTCCACCAGGGGCTGAAGCAGGAAGGCGGGGACCGGCACCCGGAGCGCCTCGGGCTGAATGTCCTTTCCCAAGGCGATGCGCCCGGGGAAGCGCAGGCACTCGATGGCCAGGTACCGCGCCACCGTTTCCAGTTCCTGGGCCAGCGGCGTCTCCAGCCGGGCGTCCTCCTCTAGGGCGCACCGCAGAAAGTCCGTGAGGGCGAGCATCATGCGTTCCGCCGTATCGGGGTCGCGCCGCATGAGGGTGATGATGCCGTTGAGGGTATTGAAGAGGAAATGGGGGTTGAGCTGCATCCGCAGCATCCGGAGCTGGGCCAAGGCCAACTGGTGCTCCAGCAGGGCGGCCCGATGCTCCTTCTCCCCCTTCTGGCGGTGGAAGATCCAGGCATAGCTGAGCGCCGCGAGGGCCGCGTAGATCAGGGGGAAGACGAAGACCTGGGAGAGCATCACCCGGAAGGGGATCTGGGCCATGAGTTCCAAGGCCTCCGCCCAAGAGGCGACGGCGGCACTGGTGAGGATGAAGAGCCCCTGGACCATCAGGAAATGGAGGGGAGACAGGACCAGGACGGCGAGGCCGTGCCGCAACAGACTCTTGCGCCAGCGCTGTCGGTTCAGGGGCGCGGCCGCCGTGACCCGAGCGATGATCAGGAGGAAGGGCAGCAGGGCGAGCCACTCCCCTGCGTTCACCAGGAAGGTGCGCCACCAGGGCCAGTGGATCCGCATGGCGCCCGTGGCGCCCTCCCGGGGGATGAAGGACAGGTAGTTGGAGGTGGCCGTCAGGGCGGCGAGGAGGATGAGCACGAGGAGGCCCAGGATCAGGGGCGGAAAGGGCCGCCGCCTTTGATCTGCCGACACTGCGTCTGTGCCAGTCATAAAGACCTCCATGAACAGCATCACCCATCTCCAGGGGACAGAAAAGTGACTAGGGCAGGCGCTTCAGGGGAGTCTCTCCGGTGGGCGAGATCCTGCTGAGCCGGGCCGGCTGGCCGTTCCCCGGGAATTCGGCCTTGAGCTCCAGGCCGAAGGCCGAACAGCGGAGGCGGTTATCGGCCCCCAGCAGGACCATGGCCGGGGGGAGGCCCGCGGGCTTCAGATGAAGGAAGCCCTTGGTGGGAACGAAGGTAAGGGCCAAGCCCGGACGCAGCTCATAGGTGCCCGCGCAGGCCTGGATCTTCGCCTCCTCCGCCGGGGAACGGTCCGGGGCCGGGGACGCTTGGAAGGCATGGAGGTGCTTGTCATCCGAACCCACGAGGAGGAGATCCCCGGTGGGCAGGGGCGAAGTATGGATCGGCCCCTCGGCGGCGTTCATCCCCAGGAGCAGTCCCGTCTGCAGATCGATGGCCAGGATGTGGGCACCTTCGGAGCCGCAGAGCACCACATCACCCGCGATCACGGGGGAACCCAGCATCCGGTAGCGGGTATCCAGGCGCCAGACTTCCTGCCCGGTCTTCATGTCCAAGGCATGGAGGAACTGCTCGTCGGAACTGCCCACGATCACTTTTCCCTGGGCCACAGCGGGAGAGCCAAGCACCCAGGAGCCGTTGGGATGACGGGTCTTCCACTTGAGTGCGCCCGTCTGGGCATCCAGGGCGAAGACCGCTGCGGATCGGGATCCGATGAAGACGGTGCCCTCCGCCACTGCGGGGGAGGACTGGATGGCCTCGCGGGTGTCGAACTTCCAGCGCTCCCGACCCGTGGCCGCGTCCAGGGCGTACACATGCCCATCAAAGCTGCCGACGAAGAGCGTCCCATCCTTCACGGCCGGACAGGAGCGCACCCGCTGCTGGGTCTGGAAGCTCCACCGGCTCTTCCCCGTGGCCGCCTCCACGGCGTAGACCTTGCCATCGCCCCCGCCCACATAAACCGTGCCCCCATCCACCGTGGGAGAGGAAAGCCAGAGATCCCAACCCACCCGGTAGTCGCCCTTCTTGACCGGGGCATCGGGGCCCGTGGCCAGCCGCCAGAGCTCCCGCCCGTTCTGGGCGTCCAGGGCGCGCAGGACGCCGTCCCTGGACATAAAGAAGACCCGGCCATCAGAGAGGGCGGGCGAGCTGCACACTTCGGCCCCGGTCTGGAAGCGCCAGACTTCCCGACCGTCCTTTAAATTAACCGCGTAGGCGTGGCCGTCCTCGCTTCCGAAGAAGGCCACGCTCTCCGACACCACCGGCGTGGACCGCACCTTCCCACCGGTAGCGAAGCGCCAGGCCTGCCCCCCAATCACCACGGCCTTTCCGGGCGCTCTCCCCTCATGGGCAGGCCCGAAGCGGTACATGGAATCCGGGGTGGTTCCCGCCGCCGGAACGGCCAGGAGAAAGGCAAGAGCGAGGGCAGGGGCGGCAAGGCGCATGGGGGCTCCCGGGTTGGCCGTCCGTCTTGGGCGGCCCTTCAGCATTACTCCGGCCCCGACCCGTGGCCGAGCCCTCTGGGACCAAGGGCGCCTTGCCTGGGATGACGGGCACAGGCCTGGGTAGACTTCGGGACGGGACCAGGAACCCGGAACTTGCGCCCGGACCACCGCATGACTTCTGCGTCTCGGAGCCATCCATGAACCGTTCCCTGCGAAAAGTCCTCTTCGCCCTCCTCGGTGCCCTCGGCTTCGGGTCCCTGGTTTTCGGCGGCCTGATCGGGTTCCTCCTCCTCCGGTCGCGCCCCACCTCCGGGCCTCGGATCCCCACTTACCCCACTCACCGCACGGCCCTTCTCGTGGTGGACCTCCAGGAGGACTTCACGGGGACCGGCGCGCGAAGGCCCTACCCCGGGGCGGAACGGATGGTGGCATGCGCCAACGGCCTGATCGGAGAGGCCCAGGGAAAGGGCCTCCCCGTCGCCTTCGTCCAGAACATCGCGCCCAACGGTCTCCTTCGGGCCTGCGCGGGTGGGCTGGGCAAGCCCGGCGACCCCGGCACGGAGCTGGACCATCGACTGCTCCGCTTGGCCGGTGCGCCGACCTTCACCAAGGATCGGGCGGACGCCTTCTCCAACCCCGCCCTGGAGGCCTGGTTGCGAAGCGAGCGGGTGGACCGCCTGGTGGTGGTGGGCCTGGACGCCGCCTACTGCGTGGATTCCACGGTCCGGGGAGCCCTCAATCGTGGCTTCCAGGTGACCCTCTGCCCCCAGGGCCTCGACACTCGGAGCGGTGAGAGCCTGGAGAGTCTGGGCGAGGCCTGGCGGAAGGCTGGCGCCACCGTTGAGGCGCGGCCGGAACTCTGAGGGCGACCCGGACCCTGAATGGAAGGACCGGGCCAGTGGGCCCGGTCTCTTCGTTCTTGCTGACTGGAACGAAACCTAGAAGGTCATGCGGAAGCCGACCGCGGCCATGCGGGGGGCATTGACCTGGAAGCCCTGTACCCGCTGCTGGAAGCTCGGCTGATAGGTACCCTTGGCGCTCAACATGTTCTGGTTGTAGTTCGTGCCGTAGTCGTAGTTGTTCAGGAGGTTCTGGACCGTCAGGTAGGGTTCGATCCCGAACTTCCTGAACTTGAAGGCATGGCCGATGCGAAGGCTCAGGTCCATGTTCCACGCCCCTTCACCCATTCCCATCCAGATGCTCGGATTGGCATTGGTGACTCTCCCCACTGGGCCCAGCTCCGGGTTGTAGCCCAGGAAGGTGTCGAATTTCTTGGGGCCATGCCAGGAACCCAGGAGGCCGAAACTCGTGCCCCAGGAAACCTGGTAGTTCACGGCGAAGGAGCCCATCAGGTTCTCGGATCCATGGGAGGGACGCATCCTCCCGGTTTCCCAAGGAACGACCGCGCCGCCACCAAAGAAATCCCCACCATTCTGCTGATCGAAGGCGCCGCCGGCCCCGCCGTAGGTGGAGCGGGCGTTCTTGTAGGTGATGCTGAACAGCACGTTCACCCGCGGGGCGGTGTAGACGTACTTGCCCGTGATCTGGGTGATCTCGGACTTCTGGTTGGACAGGAAGATCGTATCGCCCATGTCATCGCCATCAGGACCGATGGACCAGGTCTGGGGTGTGGGAACGGTGATGGCCGTTCCATCGATAGCGTACCCCGTGACCCTGTCCCTTCCATTGGAGGCGTACTGCACGCTGGCATGCTGTGTCCGGCTCCACAGAAGCGTGGCCTCGAAGGCGTGGTGCAGGCCCAGCTTCCAGGCGCCGGACAGAGTGAGGGTGTCCGTCGTGGGGTACTCGAAATCGGAGGCCAAGAGGTTCTTGCCGCCCGTATCGAAGGCGGCGGGGAGTAGCCAGCCGTTGACGGTGTTCTTGAAGTAGTCCTGCAGGCCGTTCACGTTGTGCGCGTAGTTGTAGGGCGTCAGGTCCGCGGGCAGCGTAATGAAATGACCGTTGATGTTCAGGTTGTCCCAGGTGGTGCCCTGGGCGAAGCTGCTGACGTTGTTGTTGGCGCCCGTCGTTGCACCAGTGAAATCCGCAGCGGCCTGGTTCCCCACGGCGGTGAAGGGAAAGCCGTTCACGGGCGCAAGGAGACCGCGGGAGAAACCCGTGACGTTGTCGACGACGTTGGCCACGAAGCGTCCGGCGCCCAGCTTGTAGACCTGACTATCATCTCCCTTGGGCTTGTATACGATCTGCACGCGAGGAGAGAAGTAGGTCTTGTCCTCGGGTGGCGTGGCACCGCGGATGAAGGCCGGACTGGTCCCGTAGATCTGCGTGTAGATGCTCTTGATGCCGGCGTCCTGCATGAACTCCAGGCTGTTGTCCTTGTCCACGCGCAGACCGGCATACAGCATCCAGTTCTGATTCAGGGCCCATTCGTCCTGGATGTAGAAGCCCAGCTGCTTGACATCGACCCCCGGCGTCGCGCCATTGGGCGTCAGGGTTGCCCTGAGCACGTGCTGGTTCGCCCAGCCATCCTGGCTGCCCCCGTAGAGCTCATTGCCGAGGGGCACATTCCCGACGACGAAGCGATAGATGCCCGTGAAGGGGTTGAAGCTGACGGTTTCCGCCATGGTGTAGCTCTGGTAGTCCAGGCCCGTCTTGATGTTGTGGGCGCCCAGCATGACGGTCAGATCGTTGCGCCACTGGAAGCGCCGGATGCCCGTGTTCTGATAGGCGTTGCCTTCGAACCCGGCCCCTCCGATTTCGGCGTCGTCGAGAGGCATGGCGGGCGTGTCCCGCTGGGAAACGTAAAAGTAACTGTCCATCGCCAAGGGGTCCGCCTGGGGGCGGATGTTGTTCTTGTAGTCGAAGTAGACGAAGTTCGACTCCCAGACCATGTTGCTGGCCAGATTGACGGCGAACTTCAGGCCGGCCCGGTTGGTCTCGTTCGTGCCCGTGGCCAGGGCCGCGGTGTTCCACAGCCCGCCGTAGAGTTCAATCCGACCGAGACTCTGCTTGGGCGTCGTGACCTTGTCGTAGCTGTAGGTGCCCGTGACATTGAGCCAGGGGGTCGCGTTCCAGTCGAGGCGCGAATAGATGGTGGTCGCCTTGAGCTCAGTCTGGACCGCGGCGGTGTCAGGCCAGGCTTCGATGGCCTGGGGCGCGAAGGTCGCGGAGGGCTCCTTCTCGTTGCGCTTCTCGGCGGACACCATGTAGAAGAGCTTGTCCTTCAGGATGGGGCCGGAGACTGTGGCGCCGAGGCTCTGCACCGTGGTGTCCTTCTTCGTCCCCTCGTCGGTCTTCCGGGCCCGCAGGCTCTGGTCCGTGTACTGGCCCGTGATCACGCCCGCGAAGCTGTTGCTCCCGGCCTTGCTCACCACGTTCAGGAAGCCCGCATTGGAGCGCCCGAACTCGGCCTTGTACTGGTTGGTGACGACCTGGAATTCGCCAATGGCGTCCATGGGGATGGAGGACACGTACCCGCCCACATCCGTGGAGTTGTTGTCGCCTCCGTCGATGTTGAAGTTGGTGCCGCGACCCTGGCCGTCACCCTGGGCCATGTAGGAGGAACCCTTCTTTGTGGGATCAATCTGGGTGCCGGAGATGATCTGAACCCCCGGCGCGAGGACGGCCGCCTGGACCACGTTGCGGCTCAGCACTGGCAGGCTCTCCAGGCGCTCGGAGGTCACGTTCACGCCCACCTCGGCGGAGGTGGTGTTGATCTCGCCCACGGTGTCAGAGGTCGCCACCACCACCACCGTGGCCTGGGCTGCGGCGGCCATGGCCACGGAGCAGTCCGTCTCCTGGCCCAGAGAACAGGTGCGGATGATAGCCGCCGTGGAATCCGCGCTCTTGAAGTTCAGCTTGTAGTTGCCCAGAGGCAGGATGGGCAGGCGGAAGGAGCCGTCGCTGCCCGAGGTCACGATGCGGAGGAACCCCGTGCCCTGGTTCTCGGCGGTGATGGTCACGCCGACCTTGGGAGCGCCCGTTCCCTTTTCCGTGACGCGCCCCTTGAGAGTGCCCGTGCTCTGCTGGGCGAGGAGGACCGAACCTCCAACCAGCCCGGCCACGATCAGAGCCGGAACCCTGGTGCGATTGTTAGACATGATTCTCTCCGTATGGTTGGCAGATAATTGCTGCCTTGGTTTGGGTTGTATGACAACCAAATGCCTGATGGCACACCAACCATACACAGCGCCCCGCTCGCCGAGAGGCGCCCTGGGACGCAAGCATCCGTCAGCGGGACGAATGGTTTCTCAGCGGAAGAGATCCGCGAAGAGCGAAAAATATCCTGTCTTGAATTTGATGGCCGACGCGGCGAAGGTGAACCCACTCATCGGCTCAGTGCAGTTTCAAAACCAAACACCCGTGCGCGCTACTCCGCGGGCGGTCCGCCGGCCGATCACCGGAAACGATGCGGCTCGATACTTCATCCGTGTTCATCCGTGGATGTTTTTATCTTCCCCACGTGTCGCCGCGAAGCTCAGCGCTTTCTGCCCGCCGCCTCCACCAGGAGATAACCCCGCTCTGCTTCGTTCCACATCCGAGCGGTGTAGCCATCGGGCAGGGTGAGACTGCAGGGGCAGTGTTTCTCAAGTTCCTTCACGGGCTCCTTGAATACGTAGAGCCCGCCCCCCGAGGCCAACTGATAGTAGGCGACGGGACGCGACTGAATGGAACAGGCGCGCCCTCCGACCACCTGGGAGGCATCGATCTGCCGGGGCAGCGGGGCCTGGTAGCCCAGTTTTTCCATGCACCACATCCCACAGCCCGCCTCGCCATCCGGTGGGCCGCCCACAAAATCCATGCGGGTCACGGTGGTGTGATTGCGGACCGCCAATTGGGCGAAGTCCATGGCCGGATCCGGTGCGGGCTTGAACACCCAGCCCAGGGCCACGGCGCCCAGTAGGAAACTGGCGGCCAGGGCCAGATTGCGCAGGCTGCGGTGGGGGCGGTCCACCCACCGGGCCTCCTTCAGCAGGGCTTCCCGCAGCGCCACAGGGGCCGACATGGGGCAGAGCGCACTAGTGAGGCCTTCGTCCATGGAAATCGGGGATTCCTTCATGACGCACCTTCCCGGGCGCGACCCGCCAGGGCCAAGACCTGGGCCCGCACGGCCGCCTTGGCGCGATGGAGACGACTCATCACCGTGCCCAGCGGCAGGGCCAGGAGGCGGGCGATCTCTTCGTAGCTCAGTTCCTGCTGGAAGCGCAGCAGCAGGATGTGGCGGGAGGTTTCTGGCACACGCTCCAGTGCCAGGGGCAGTGCGAGAAGCGCCTCGCCATCCAGATCCTCCGGACAGGGTTCGGCGGGCAGGTCATCCAGCGCATCCCGCTCCCAGTTCAGCTCCCGGCCCCGGGACCGGAATTCCGAGGCCACTTCGTTGCGCAGGATGGCGATGAGCCAAGCGCGGGCAGCCCCGGGTTCCCGGAGCTGCCCGCGCTTCTCGAAAGCCTTGAGGAAGGCTCGGTGAACCAGCTCCTGGGCGAGATCAGGCTCCCGCACCCAGGCTCTGGCCAGCCCATAGAGGGCGTCCAAGTGATCCTCCACCAAGCCTTCGGCACTAACAGGCAAACAGGCTCCTAGGCTTTTTTCTCAGCGGGCTTCTCGCAGCCCTTCTTGTCCTTGCAGGCATCCTTGCACGCCTTCTTGTCCTTGCACGCATCCTTGCAGGCGTCGCAGGACTTGGCGTCCTTGCAGCAGGCGGCCTTTTCCTTCTTAGGAGTCTCCTGGGCGGTGAGCCCCAGGGTGAGCGCGGGCAGCAGCAGGGCGAGGAACAGCTTATTCATGGAATCTCCAAGGGCCATCATGGCCGACGGGAAGTAGATGGGCGGCGGCGGATTTTATTCCCTCCCTCTTTTCAATCCCGCAAGGCCTCCAGCGCCTTCGCCTTGACCCACCAGAGGTCAGCATTGCCGTTGCCGGGCTGGTTGCGCTCCTTCTGGATGCCTGCGTAGGTGCGAGGCCCCGTCGGAGTCGCGAGTCGCCGGTTGCTGGCGAAGAAGAAATATTTCCCATCGCCCGAAAAGCTTGGGGAGATGGCCTGCAGGCCGGGGCCGTTGAATGGTTCGCCCAGATTTTTCGGGGCGGTCCAGGTGTCATCCGCCTTGCGAAAGGCGATCCAGTAGTCCGCGGGTCCCAGGTTGTCTTTGCGTCGGGCGGCACAGAAGACGAGCATCCGCTCATCAGGCGAGATGCAGGCGTTGAAGACGGGTCCAGCTCCGTTGATGATCTCCGGCAGCCGCTCGGCCTTCAGGAACCGGCCGCCCTCCCAGCGGGCCCGCCAGATCTCGCTCACCTTGCCCTCCTCGCGGCCCCGGGTGAAGTAGAGCGCGCCGTCCCGAGTCAGAGAGGGATAGAACTCCTCGTCGGCGCTGTTCACGGGCTCTCCCACGTTGCGGGGCTCGGACCAGCCCGTGGCGGTGCGCTCCACAAACCAGAGATCCTGATTCACCCAGCCGGGCTTGGGGGCGCTGCCATCCTTGGGTCGAGTGGAGAGGAAATAGAGTCGCTTGCCGTCCGCCGAGAGGGCCGGTTCCGCATCCATCACCACTGGCCCCCCCGAGAAGGGCGCCATCTCGGGCCCCTCCCAGCGCCCCTGCACCTGGCGGCAGCGCAGGATGACGGAGAAGCCGCCCATGACCGTGAAGTAGAGCTCATCGCCCTCCTTGGTCACGGCGAAGTCCCGCTCGTACAGCCCCGTGGAAACAATCCCCGGCGCGAAGAGCTGGGGCGTAGCGCCCGGGGGCGTCTGTCCCAGGTATGGCCCAGTCTGGGCGCCCAGCAGGGCCGGGACGAGACAAGCGATGAGGATACGCATGGGAACTCCGTCGATTCGACCTAGGATCCCAGGCTCCGCGGCTAGGCGCGAGGGCATCCACCCCAGAAAAACACCCTTCGGCCCCAGACCGTCCTACTGCGCCCGATCCGGTTCCACGAAGAGGTGTCGGATCTGGGGGAAGGCCTCGTGCAGCCGCTTTTCCAGGCCATCGATGGCATCCACCAGGGCATCGCCATCGACCTGGTTCTTGAACTGCACTTGGAGGCTGACCATCAACTGATCGCTGCCGATGACCACGGCGATGAGGTTGAGCACCCGCTCGACCTCGGGGTCCTCCATCACGAAGGCCCGGATGCGGGCCCGCAGCAGCATGGGCGGCGCCTCGTTCAGCAGGAGGCTGGTCACTTCGCGCCCCACGAAAATGGCCACGGCGATCAGCAGCAGGCCGATGAGCAGGGAGCCCAGACCGTCCCACATGGGATTGCCCGTCATCCAGACCAGCAGCACGGCCGATAGCGCGATGCCCAGACCCAGCAGGGCGGCGGCATCCTCCGCCAGCACCACCACCAATTCGGTGGCGCTGGATTCCTTCATGTACCGATACAGACTCCGGCGCCCCCGCTCGGCCTTGGCGGCCTTCATGGCCCCCGCCATGGAGATCGCTTCCAACACCATGGCGAAGAACAGCAGGCCCATGGCCCAGCCGAGGTAATGGGGAAGTTCGGGATGCCGCATCTTGTGAACGCCCTCCACCACGGAGTACAGGCCCCCCACGGTGAAGAGGAGGAGCGCCACCAGGAAGCTGGCCACGAAGGCGGCCTGGCCCCGCCCCAAGGGATGCTGGGCCGTGGGGGGCTTCTGGGCCTGCTTCATGCCCAGGAAAAGCAGCACCTGGTTGCCGCAATCGGCGGTGGAGTGGACGGCCTCCGTGAGCATGGAAGCCGAACGGGTGAAGGCCGCCACCGCGAATTTTGCCAAGGCGATGCCAAAGTTGGCGCCAAGGGAAAGGGCTAGGGCACGGGAGGAGGCAGAGGACATGCAAGCAGCTTCTCCCAGGCGGCCCTCATCTTCAATACACTGGCTCACACCCCCCCCGGAGCCTCCATGATCACTCGCGACCTGCGCGCCCTCAGTCCGCTGGAATCCTATCGAATCCTCTCCAGCCTAGTGGTGCCCCGCCCCATCGCCTGGATCAGCACGGTGGATGCCGATGGTTTGGTCAATCTGGCGCCCTTCTCCAGCTTTATGGGGATCTTCAATCCGCCTATGGCCGCCCTGGCCCTGGGCCGCCGCCTGGACGGTAGCCTCAAGGACACCCACCACAACCTGCGGGAGCAGGGGGAATGCGTGATCCACATTCCCGATGTGGCCATGATGGGTTCCATGCACGCCAGCGCCGAGGATCTGCCCCCGAGCGAAAGTGAACTGGAACGCCTGGCCTTCACCACCCAGCCCGCCCAGATCGTAAAACCACCCCTCCTGGCCGAGGCCCCCGTGGCCATGGAGTGCCGCCTGAACCGCGAGATCGCCCTGGCCCCCAATGCCACCCTCGTGCTGCTGGACGTGGTGGTGGTTCATGTGCGCGAGGCCATCTGGAACGAGGAATTCGGCTGCGCGGATTCCAGGCTCTGGGAACCCTTGGCCCGCCTCGGGTCCGTGGCGGGGCCCAACTACGCGGAACTGGGCCAGCGCCACCAGCTCAATGCCCCCCATCTGCCCCCACCAGGAAAAGTCGAAAACCGCTAATTACCCCGCGAGCCGCCATGCGAAACATCCTGCTCGTCCCTGGCTACATGAATTCCGGTCTCGGCCACTGGCAGACCCTCTGGGAGGGGCAGATGCCGAACGCCCGGCGGGTGGAGATGCCCAGTTGGGAGCATCCCCATCGCCCCGACTGGGTCGAGGCTCTCGACCAGGCCATCCGTAAGGCCAACGAGGAGGGTGCCCCGCCGCTGCTCGTGGGCCATTCTCTGGGTTGCATCGCCATCGCCCACTGGGCCCTGGACGCGGATCGGCCTGTCCATGGCGCCCTGCTGGTGGCCCCCACGGATGTGGAGGCCCCCTCGGCCCCGGAGGCGATCCGGGGTTTCGCCCCGGTGCCCCTCTTCGGACTGCCCTTTCCCAGCCGGGTGGTGGCCAGCAGTGACGATCCCCACTTGCCCCTGGACCGCGCCCGGGCCTTTGCCCAGGCCTGGGGCGCGGCACTCTCGGAGATCGGTCCCCGGGGCCATATCAACGCCGCCGCGGGCTTCGGAGAGTGGCCCCGGGGCGAGGCCCTCCTCCGCGAGTTGATGTAAGGGTTTTTTTGGCCGGGTCGGGTATCCTTGGGGCTTCCATCCCCGGAGACACCCATGCTTCCTCTACTGCTAGCTCCCGCTTTTCTCGTCGCACCCGCACCCGCCGTCCAGGGCCCTGCCATCGAGGGCTGGGTCTACAACGAAGCCGGCAAGCCCCTGCAGGCCACGGTGGGCCTGATTCCCATGTCCAGCCGTGGCAGTTCCCTGGCCCTCAAGAGCGTCGAGAGCCTCGGGGTGCCCAACAAGAAGAAGCCCGGATTCAAGCTCCCCATCCCCAAGGCGGGCCTCTACCTGCTGGATGTCCGCGCCAAGGGCCATCTGCCCCTCCAGATCCCGGTCCTGCTGAGTGATGAGAGCGTGGCGGGCCTGGTGCTGTCGCCCCGCCCCGAGAAGCCCAAGGGCGAAGTGAAGCCCATTAGCGCCGATGCCCAGCTCGTGAAGCGCGAGGCCCTCTACGCCGCCTTCAAGGCCCGCGAGGAGAAGGGCCGCGCCGCCCTGCGCAGCAACGAGAAGATCGACTGGACCGCCGACCTGGAGGCCCTGCCCAAGGCACTCCAGGCCGAGACCGATGCCGACAACCAGAGTCTGCTGGCCATGAGCTACTTGGGCCTGGGCAGCCTGGGCGCCAAGCTCAGCCCCGAGAGTGCCGGCCTGGCCCTGGACAAGCTCCCCGCTAAGAGCCCCTACTGGGCCATGGCGCCCCAGATCATGTCTGGTGCCTACGCCGCCGCCGGTCGCGGTGCCGGCTACACCGCCTTCCGCGAGGCCGTGGCCAAGGAGAATCCCGTCCCAGAGGTCAAGGCCCTGGCCCTCTACTACCAGCTCGCCGCCGCCTCCAGCAAAGGCGATGTGGAGAAGATGAAGGGCCTGTACCAGACCCTCACCACCGAGTACAAGGACACCCCCGCCGCCAAGTCTGCCAAGCAGTTCGACCCCGCCAAGTACCTGGGCAAGGGTTCGGCCTTCCCCACCTTCACCTTCAAGGATCTCGAAGGCAAGGATGTGAGCCTCGACACCTTCAAGGGCAAGCTGGTGCTGGTGGATTTCTGGGCCACCTGGTGCGGCCCTTGCGTGAAGGAAATGCCCAAGCTCCACGAGGTCTATGCGAAGTACAAGGATTCCGGCTTCGCGATCCTGAGCCTCAGCCTGGACCTGAAGGTGGAAGACATCGCGCCCTTCCGGGCCGACGCCGCCCACCCCATGCCCTGGTCCCATGTCTTCCTCGGCAAGGACAGCAAGGATCCCATCCTCCAGGCCGTCAACCTCTCCACCATCCCCCGCCCCATCCTGGTGGGACCCGATGGAAAGATCGTGGAAGCCGAGACCCTGCGCCTGCGCGGCGAGTATCTGAACGTCTCCATCCAGCAGGCCCTCAAGGACCTCAACATGCTGAAGCCCGCCGCGGCTCCCGCCCCCGAGGCCCTCAAGGCCGTGGAACCCAAGGTGGAAGAGCCCAAGGCCCCCACCGAACCCGCCAAGGAAGCGCCCGCCGCCGAGCCCGCGCCCACCAAGTAGTCGAGTCGATGTCCCAGAGGAAGGGCCCGCATCTGCGGGCCCTTCCTGTCGTGGGGATACACCGTTTTGCCCACAACGAGGCAATAGAATGAACAATCATCACGCCGAAATGAAAATCAGAATCGACTGGTCTGAAATAGATTTGTTAGGGCATATCAACAATTTAGCAATCATGAAATATATCCAAACGGCAAGGATCGACTTCCTGGAGAAGGTCGGCATGCTTCCAGTCTCTTCGGAAACAGAGCTAGGCCCGGTCCTGGCGTCTACGAGCTGCCAGTTCAAGAAACAGTTGTTCTACCCAGGAACGGTCCAGGTATGTTCGAGAGTCGACCAAATTAAGAATACGAGTTTTCAGATGCGCCACGTCGTCCTGGATGAGGCGGGCGAGGCGATTGCAGAGGCACATGATGTCATTGTCATGTTCAATTTCAACAAGAACACCAAGCAAGCCATCCCGGATATTTATCGAGAAAGAATAGATAAATTCGGACACAGCAACAGTAAATGATTCTCATGGAATACCGCGACAATCGATCGGATATCCGAAGACATCATTTTTATCGTTTATAATTGCAGTGAATTTTGTATAAAAGTCCTTCGATCCTCAGTTACACCCATCCCGAGTGGTACCCGGGGGCAGCCCCAGTTCCTTCTCCCGGGCGTGGATGCCTTCCAGCACCTGAGTCTGCCGATGGGCCAGGGCCTTCACGGCCTTGAGGAAGCCCTCGCTGTTCCGGTCCATCTGACGCAACCGGGCCCAGGCGAAGCCTTCGGCGGTGAGATCGAAGGCCGTGTCCACCACGTTCTTGGCGGCCCCGTAGTAGTCCATGGTCCCCTTGGGGATGGGGTGCTTCAGCCAGCGCATGAGCATCTGGCGGGTCACTTCTTCGCCCTCGACCTGGTCGAAGACCTGGGTCAGCCCCTCCCTCACATACGCCGCATCCACGGATTCCAGGCTGGCCCAATCGGCAAAGTCCTGATAGTTCCGAGCCAGTTGCATGGTCTTGAGCACCTGGGTGGCCTTGGCCAGCTTCGCCCGTTCCTCGGCACTCCGCAGACCCTTGCCCACGACCTTGTTCCACCGGTCCAGGAGCACGCCGGCGAAAGCATCCACCATGATGTCCTTGGTGAGCCGATCCCAGGCCCGCCCGTAGGCGCCCTCGATTTCCTCCTCCCAGGTCTTGCGCTGAGCCTGGTCCGCCTGGATGTTCGCGTCCAGTTTCTGGAACTGCCCCCGGATGCGGCAGAGTTCATTGCGGAGCGCGGTGGTTTCCTCCAGCAGCCGCCGCCGATCCTCGGGGCTCAGCGCCTTTGCGACCACCGCAACCGGAGGCGCCGGTGTGGGCTCGGGAGTCGCCACGGGGGCGGCCGTCTGGGGCAGGGGTCCGGGCGTCCGGAGGAGGGCCACCACCTGGGGCGCGGCCTGAGGATTCGCCACCAGGCGCTGGGACTGATCCCGGAGCCCCTGCAGTTCGCCCCGGGCCGCCTCGGCTTCCGGGGTGCCGGGCCCGGCCTGTTGCAGACGGGCCGTGGCGCCCTGGACTCGCCCCAGCAGACCGGTGCTGGCCTGGGCCATGGGGAAGGCTTCCACGACGGTGGGCATGGGCAGGTTGGGCAAGGCGCCGCCCTGCAGTCTTCCGGTCATGGCATCGGCGCTGCGCTGGGCCAGTTCCCGGGCCCCGGTGAGATCCCCGGCCAGGGCGCGATCCGCCGCCTGCCCCGCCAAGGCCGCACTGGCCTGGAGCTGGCCCAGGGCGCTGGGCACGACCCCGGCCTCGGGTTGCGCCTTCACCCAGGCTTCTCCCCGCTGGGCGGAGAAGTCCACTCCGCCCACGGCGGCAGGCTGCAGGAACAGGCGCTCCCCTTCCATCAGGAAGGTAGCCTGGACGAAACCCTTGGGGACCATCCCCAGCGCGCCCTCCCCGGTCCCAGAGGCGGATCGGAGCGCCAGCCCGCGTGCACGGGCCCACCGGGCCAGGGCGAGCACCTTCGCCGCCTCCCGCAATCGGTGCAGTTCGGGTTCGACCCGGGCATAGGCCTCGTACCGGGCGCTCACTTCGGTGGCGTAGGCGTTCAGTCCCTCCTGCTGCAGGCTCCCGAAACCACCCGTATCCTGCAGCATCTGACTGCGAATGCCCATGTGCGCCTCGCCGAAGCGGACCAGGGCGCCCTGGGGATCCACCCGCAGCTCCACCTCACCGGGCTGAAGCCAGGTGCGGGCCCGCAGGCCGCCTCCGGCCCCGCCCTTGCCCCGCTGGGCCAGGAAGGCCTGATGATATTCGGCCTGGCTGCGGTGCCCGGGCACCCGGTCCGCGAGATCCGACAGGGCGAGGATGCTCTTCATGGCCACATCGGCCCGCATGAAGACCTGGGCCAGATTGGATTTCGGATCCAGACCATCCAGACAGACGGGTTGCAGCTGCAGCGTGGGCAGGCCGGGATAGAGGCGATGGATGCCCTCCTCCCCCAGCACCAGGCCATCCATCATCTGCGTGTAGACCTTGTCGCTCACCCAGGTGGTGAACCGCTCCTGGGCCCAGGGGGTGAAGGCGGCGGGTCCGCGCCGAGCCAACTCGGCCCCGGCGGCACTCATGGTCAGGCTCGTCTTGCCCAGGAAGCCACTCCAGACCAGGGCTTCCAATCGTGCGTGGGCCTGCTCCTTGGGCATCTTTCCCGCCTGGAAGTCATCCCGCACGGACCGGGCCTCGACGCCCACGCCCAGTTGATCCAGGGCGCCCCAGATGTCTCCTCCGATCATGGCGAGAAGGGCGTCCGCCGCCACCGGGGCGTTGAAATGCCGCACCGCCTTGGCGATGAGGGTCATGTAGCCATTGATGCCCCGCGCCTGCTTGCCCTGTTCGGGCTGAAGCACGTCCATGGCCTCGGCGGGGGTCAGGCCGAAGGCCTTGCCGCATCGCGCCGCGAATCGCTGACCGTCGGGTCGCTGGGCCAAGTCCTTGCCCAGCACCTGCAGCAGCCGCAGGGCGAATTGCTGGGCGTAGGCGGCATCCCGGGCCATGCGGTCGGCATCGCTGGCGATCCGCCGATCCAGTTCCTGTCCTGCGGCTCTGCCCGCAGGTGTGGGCTCCAGGGAAAAGGACGGACTGGGATTGCGCAGCGCCTCTGCCAGCAGGGCCTCATAGGGAATCGCCCCCGTGGAATAGGCGGGATCATAGTCGCCCCAACACACCACCTCGCCGCTGCGAGGATCGAGGGCCGCATACCGAAGCACGTTGAAACCCTGGCCGGGTGTCGGAGTGACTGCCGATGCCGGGAGGCCCGGTCGGGTCAGGGCGCCCTGGGCCCCAGGCACTGCCACCATGGCCGGCGCCACCTGGATCGTCAGGGCTCGCCCGGCCCGCTCCAGGCCCAGATCCAATCTCACTCCCCGGGCACTGGCAACAGCCACCCATCGTTGCAGCATGACGACATTGGTTACGGCCCCGCCGGCGACATTGAGAATCACATCGCCTGGAAGAATCCCCGCAGCTTCTGCGGGTGACCCGGGGATCACACCCGCCACCACCAACCGTCCGCCCTCCTCCTTCAGCTGAAGGCCAAGCGAGGGTCGGGACTGGGGGTCGACTGCGATCTCGCCCCGCCGACGCTGAGCGTGCAGCTCGGCCCCTCCCGACACCAAGACAAGTAACGCCACCAGCAGCATGCGAGCCGAGGACATGGCAACTCCCGAGAGGAGGATGTGAAGGATGCCTTCACCATACTCCCCTCGAGAATGACTCCCCAGACAACTTCAGTAGCCGGGAGGCCTCCGCGCTACTTGGCCAGCATGGCCTCAAGCTTTTTATCGCCCTCGCCGATGGCGCGATCCATGAGGCCAATGGCGTCCACCAGCAGCTTCTCGCACTGGGCCTTCATTTCTGCGTTGTAGGCGGCGTCGTTGATGTCCTTGAGGTTGATAAGCACGTTCCAGATGCCACCGCGCACCCCGGCGAACCCCATCTGCACGCCCACCATGCCGTCCGTGATGGAGGCGGGGTTGCCGTGCTCGATGACGATGGCCGAGGCCTGCATGGCCTCGAAGCTGTGCCTGGCCGTCTGAAAGGGCACGTTCACGGCGATCTTCAGGCCCTCGAGCATGGCGGCTTCCCGGGCGGCCTTCTCCTCGGCGCTGCCCTGGGGCAGGCGGCGGGCGTCCATGTAGGCATTGAAGGCGTTGGTGTCGTCATCCACCGCCAGCACCAGGGCGTCCTTTACCCGATGGGCCTGCTCGGCGGCAGCCAGGAGCCGGGCGCCATGGTCAGCGTTCTTGGCCTTGGTGAGGTTGGCCACCATGGAGGCCAGGGCTGCGCCCAGCGAACCTGCGAGGGCGGCAATGGACCCGCCGCCGGGGGCGGGCGTGTCGCGGCTCACCTCGGTGACAAAGTCCGTCACCTTCATGGCCATGAGGCCGTTTTCAAAGGTCTTGGGCAGGCCCAGCACCTTCTTCTCGATCTCGAAGGGCGATACATCCGCGAGCCCCATGCTGAAGATGGCGTTCTCCAGCACATCCGCCACGGGCACGAAGGGCGACTTGCCTTGCTGGCGCAGGTAGAACTGGCCCGCGTCGAAGAGGGGCTTGAAGGGCACCAGGCCCACGATCTCGCTGCCGGTCACCACCAGCCCGCGGTCCACGGCCATGCGCCGGGTGGCTTCCAGCACATCCACCGTGCTCGTCACCTTGTAGTTGGTGAGGTTGATGGAGAGCTGGGCGCGCTTGTAGGTGTCCACGTACCAGCCGATGGCCTTGCACTCGGTGAAGAGGCCAGCCTTGTAGGCCTTCTGGCCGATGACGCCCTTGGCGGCATCGATGTCGTTGAGCTTGAGCAGGCGACGCAGATCGTACCCGTGCACGCCCTTGCAGTGGGCTTCCAGGGCCTCGAGGGTGGGGAAATCCTGATCGCAGTTGCCGCAGGGGAAGCAACCCTCGGCGTATTTCAGCTCCTTGCCGCTGCTGTAGAAGGCGCTGGTCTGGCCGCGCCGGGCCACCCGGCCCTTCTCCCGCAGCTCGAAGGCGATGTCCGTGGCGTGGGCCTTGTCGCGGGAGTTCAGGGTGATGTTGTAGGCGATGAGGAATTCCCGGGCGCCGGTGATGAGGGCGCCGAACTCGGGTACGAACTTGGCGGGGCCGAAGTCCGGCGCCCAGTTGGCATCCTTGAGTTTTTCCTCCAGGCCCTCGTACTCGCCCTTGCGCACCACCGCCAGGTTCTTGCGTTCGGGGCGGCTGGCGGCCTGTTCATACAGGTAGACGGGCAGCTGCAGTTCGCGGCCCACCCGCTCGCCCAGGCGCCGGGCCAGCTCCGCGCAGTCCTCCATGGTCACGCCTTCCACGGGAATGAAGGGGCACACATCGCAGGCGCCCATGCGCGGGTGCGAACCGCTGTGGCCGCGCATGTCGAGGACGGCGAGGGCCTTCTGGATGCCCCGGAAGGCGGCCTCCACCACGGAATCCGGATCGCCCACGAAGGTCACCACCGTGCGATTGGTGTCGGCACCGGGATCCACGTCCAGCAACTGCACCCCCGCCACGGCCTCGATGGCCTCGGTGATGAGCCGCATCTTGGCCATGTCGCGGCCTTCGGAAAAGTTGGGAACACACTCGACCACACGGTGGGACATCGCCGACTCCTGTTCCGACCGCACCCCGCGGCCGCGCCAGGAATCATTGTGGAGGAGGTGGGGACACTCAGGGAAAAAGCGTGATCGGGATCAGAGGCTCACGCTGATCCCACCCTTGGGACCCGGCGCGTTCAAGAATGCGAGCGCAGCCATCAACCCTCTACTCTCGCGGGACACGTCCCACTCCCGGGAGCCCGTGTCCCAGTTCTGGGACACGACTAGATGCACACAATTCAATAATCACTATTTTAATTCATGTTATCAAATGGCACACCTTTGGCTTCTGGCGGACAGGAGTCCCTTCATGGATGTGCCTCGCCAAGTCCCCAAGCAACGCTGGAAGCTCGTCGCGGCCATCGGCGGCGGTCTCGCGCTGATCCTGCTGCTCATCGGGCTGGGACGCCTGAAGCCCGCGGCCCCCTCGGTGGAGCGCCAATCCCTGCTCATCGATGACGTCAAGCGCGGGGCCATGGTCTTCCAGGTGCGGGGGACGGGCACCCTGGTGCCGGTGGATGTCCGCATGATCACGGCCCAGGTGCCCTGCAAGGTGGAGCGCATCCTGCTCTTCCCTGGCACCTCGGTCACCGAAGACAGCATCATCGCCGAGCTTTCTTCGCCTGAGCTCCAGCAGGCCGCCGAGGATGCCCTCTGGCAGATGCGCCGGGCCGAGGCCGACTACGAGGTGGATCACCTCAACCAAAAGGCCACCCTGAACGCCGCCAAGGCCAATACCCAGGAGGCCCAGGCCGTGCTGCTGGCCACGGAGCGCCTGCGCAAGGAGGGCCTCCAGAGCGATCTGGATGTGTTGCGGGCCCGGGTCAAGTCCGAGGAGGTCAATGGCCGCATGGCCGCCGAGGAGGCCCGGATGCGCCTGTACGAGAACCGGGCCGGTCAGGTGGGCCCGGCCCGGGCGCGGCTAGAGCAGGCCAAGGCCCTCTACGCCCTCAAGCGCGAACAGGTGGCCTCCCTCAAGGTGCGGGCGGGCATGGCGGGCATCCTCCAGCAGGTGCCCCTCCAGGTGGGCCAGCAGCTCATGCCCGGAGCCAACCTCGCCAAGGTGGCCAAGCCCCTGCCCCTGAAGGCCGAACTCAAGGTGAGCGAGACCCAGGCAAAGGACATTCTCATCGGCCAGAGCGTGGACATCGACACCCGCAACGGCATCGTGAAGGGCAAGGTGATCCGCATCGATCCCGCCGTGCTCAATGGCACCGTGGCCGTGGACGCCAGCATGGAGGGTGAACTGCCCAAGGGCGCCCGCCCCGATCTGAGCGTGGAAGGCATCGTGGAACTGGACCGCGCCGCCAGTGCCCTCTTCACCGGCCGCCCGGTGCAGGCCCAGTCCTTTGGCACCCTCAGCGTGTTCAAGCTCAACGCCGATGGCACCGAGGCCACCCGGGTCAAGGTCAAGCTCGGCCGCGCCTCCGTCTCCACCGTGGAGATCCTCGAAGGCCTCAAGGAGGGCGACCGAATCATCCTCAGCGATACGAGCTCCTGGGACAGCGCCGACCGCATTCGGTTGAAGTAGCTCCCGAACCATCCCCGGCACGTCTGGAGTCACCATGCGCCCTGTCTCACTGCTGAGATCCATCCTGCGCGAGCCGCGCACGGCTCTTCCGGCCCTATTCCTGCTCGCCCTCGGCGTCGGCGGGTTCGCCTGGATGATGGCCCTCCACCGGAGCCTGATGCTGCGCAGCCTCCCCGCGCCTCGGCCCGATCGGCTGGTGAGCCTCTGGAACGGGGTCACCGACGAGCCGGAGGCCCGGGGCACGCCCTCCTCGGGCGAACTCCAGCTGATGCGGCACTTCCCGGAGGTCTTCCAGGGCGTGGCGGCCTGGGAGCCCATCAACGCGAATCTCGGACTGGAACCGCCGGTGCGGGTCCGCCTGGACCGGGTGACGTGGAACTACTTCGAGGTTCTCGGGATGCGCCCCGCCCTGGGCCGTGGCTTCACGCCCGCCGACGACGAGGCCGGTGCGCCGCCCACCGTGGTGCTCTCCCACGGGATCTGGCATGACCGCTTCGGGGCCGACCCGGGCCTGGTGGGGCGCACCCTCATGGTGAACGGCGTGAGCGCCCAGGTAATCGGCATCCTCCCGGAAGGCTTCCACACGCCCCACGGCACGGAACTATTCCGCCCCTTCCAGTGGACCGCCGCCCAGCGCGACAATCACGGCCCTCACTACCTGCGGGTGCTGGCCCGCCTGCGGGACGGAGCCTCCCTGGCCCAGGCCCGCGCGGCCATGATGCAGGTCGCGGAACAGATCCGGGTGCTCGGGCGCGCCGAACAGGCTCCCGAGGATCTCCTCAACCGGCTTTACTACGGCGCCACCCCCCTCATCGACGAGGCCCTGGGCCAGGGCCTGCGCGTGCTGCGCATTCTCCAGATCGCCACGGGCCTCGTGCTGCTGCTGGCGGCCTACAACGCCGCAGCCCTGCTCCTGGCCAGGGGCATGGGGCGGCGCAACGAGATGGCCGTGCGCAGCGCCCTTGGGGCCCAGCCGACCGATCTCCGCCGCCTGTTGATGGTGGAAGGCGCGCTGCTCGGGCTCCTGGGCGCCGCCGGGGGTCTTCTCCTGGCCCAGATGGGCCTGGCCCCCACGGGACGGATCCTCGCCTGGAGCTACCCCGATCTCGCCCTCGAAGGGCTTTCCATGGATCTGCCCTCCGTGCTGACGGCCGCGCTGCTGGGTCCCCTCCTGGGAGCGGGCTGTGCCCTGGCGGCCCAGCCAGGCCAGCGCCTGGCGGACATCCTTCGCATGGGCGGGCGGAACCAGAATCTGGCCGCCGGGCGCTCCCGGCGCCTGCTGGTGGGCGCCCAGCTGGTGCTCGGCAGCGCGCTCTTGCTGGGGGCCCTTTCCCTGCAGAGTGGGCTGGGGCAGATGCTGGCCACGGATCCAGGCTTCGACGCGAACCACGTGTGGTGCTTCCAGATCCAGCCGGGGAGGAGAATGCCCCTGGAAGCCCGCACCCAGCTGGCCAGAGCCATCGGAGAAAGGCTGAGCGCCTTTCCGGGGGTGGAGGCCGTGGGCGCCACCAACGGCCTGCCCATGAGCGGCTTCCTCAGCGATCTCAACACCGGCCTGCCCAATGGTCGGAGGATTGACCCACAAACCCGGGCGATGACGCCGGGCATGGTCCGGGCCCTGGGGCTCCGCCTCCTTCGGGGCCGGGATCTCGAGGCGACGGACGGCGCCGGATCGGACAGGGTGGTGCTGGTGACGCGCAAGCTGGCCCAGGAGGCCTTCGGCACGGATGATGTGGTGGGCCAGAGCCTCCCGCTCCAGGGTCAGTCCTTCCGCATCGTGGGCGTACTGGGGGATGTGCGGGAGTTCAGCCCGGCCCAGGAAGCGCCACCGATCTTCTACCTGCCCCTGGCCCAGTCGGAAATCGTCTGGAACGATGATCTCTACGTGGCCTTCCGGTCGGCGGGACCGCCCCCTTCCGAATCCAGCCTGCAGGCCCTGCTCCGGGAGGCGGCGCCCGGCCAAGCCCTCCACCGCTACCAGCCGATGAAGGAACTGCTGAAGGCCCGGCTGGGACCCCAGCGCATGGCTCGCGCCTTCCTGGGCACCTTCGCGGCCCTGGCCCTGCTCCTGGCGGGGGGCGGCGTGTTCGGCCTCATGGCGGCCTCCGTGGCGTCCCGCCGCGCCGAATTCGGGGTCCGCTCGGCCCTGGGTGCCACGCCGACCTCCCTGCTGGGTCAGATCATGAGGGAGGCCTTCTGGCTGGCTTCGCTGGCGGGCCTGGCGGGCGTCCTGCTGGGCGGCGCGATGGAGCGCCTGAGCCGGTCCGTGCTGGGAACCTGGCCCGATCCGCCCATCCTGCTGACCCTCCTGGCCCTGGGAGCCATGGTGGGCGCAGCCCTGGCCGCAGCCCTCCTCCCCGCCCTCCGCGCGGCCTCCCTGGACCCCGCCCGCGCTCTGCGGCAGGACTGATGCCCATGCCTTCCACCGCCCGCGCCCTGCGCTCCTTCAAGGGCATCCTCTTCCCGGCCCTCATGCTGACCCTGGCCCTGGGCACGGTGCTGGCCTTCTTCAGCTTCTACAACGATCTGGTGCTGAAGCCCCTGCCCTTCGAGGGCTCGGAACGCCTGGTGTACCTGGACCTGGAACAGCGGAACCCAGATGGAAGCGCCTACCAGCGGGATCACTTCTACCTCGAAACCCGGGAGATGGCGGCCCTTTCCGGCTTGATGGAACCCGCCTTCCAGATCGACACGCGCCCTCTGCGGGTCGAGGCCGGGAGCCATTCCTCGAGTCATCTCGTGGCTTCAGCCACGCCGAATCTGTTCACGGCCCTGGGGCTTCTCCCTGCGGCCGGGCGGCTTTTCGCGGAAGGTGATCCGGAGCCGGGGGTCGTGCTTTCCAATGACACCTGGCGCACCCGGTCTTCGGAATTCCCCCTGGGTTCAACGGTGGTGGTGGACGGGGTGCCCCTGGTGGTGCTCGGCGTGGCTCCCGCGGGCTTCGACCGATTCCAGCCGGGACTGGAGCCGGCCCTGTACGTGCCCTTCGAGGCCCGCGCCCGCAGCGGACAGCGGGAAGCCGACGTGCTCATGAGTCGGGAATTGGGAAGTCCAACCTTCGCCCGATTGCACCCTGGCGTTTCACCCGCGCAACTGCAAAGGGCGATGGGTCCCCTGGCGGAATCCTGGAAGGAACTCATGCCCAAGGCGCCCGCGGCGCTGCGGCCCCGGGTGCAATCCCTGGCCAAACTGCGGAGCGAGGCCTGGAAGCGATTCGTTCCTGGCGGCACCCTCCTCGGGGTAGCCACGCTGGCACTGCTGCTCATGGCCGCGCTGAATGTGGGCAGCCTTCAGGTGGCACGCTGGCTGGAAGAGCGTGAGGAACTGGCCATCCGCGTGGCTCTAGGAACGCCGATGGTCCGCCTGGTGGCTCGCCTGAGCGGACCCATGCTGGCCACCCTCGCCCTCGGTGCGCTCGGAGCCTGGCCCCTGGCCTGGGGTCTGGGCCAGCTCCTTTCGGGTTTCACCCCTCCTTCGGAATTCCCGGTCACGCTGCGGCCAGCCCTCGATCTTCGGGTGCTGGGGTTGGCCTTCGCGCTGATCGCGGTCCTGGCCCTCTCGCTTCTCTGCTTCGCCTGGATCTGGTTCCTGCGCCACCCGAACCGGCCCAGCGGGCATCGGGGTGGCTCGAAGGAGGGCCTGAGGTGGCGGAAGACCCTCCTGGGCCTCCAGCTCGCCCTTTCGGTGCTGCTGCTGGGTGGCACCCTCAGCAGCCTCCAGATGCTGCAACGGGCTACCCGAACGCCCTTGGGGCTGAACCTGGAGGGGTTCCAGACCGTGAGCTTTGTCCTGCCAACCCATCTGAAAAGGGCCGCAATCCAGGAAGGCTGGGTGGCCCTTGGAAAACGCTTCCAGGAGCGCCCCGGCGTGGAAGCCACCTGCGTCCTGATTCCGCCCTGCGAAGCCTTCAACGTGACCCACGGCTTCCTGGATGCCAAGGGCAGCCGCGTCGCCTGCTACCGCAATATCGTCGCCCCGGGCGCCTTCAAGTTGCTGGGCGTTCCCCTGCTCCGGGGCCAGGATTTTTCGGAGACGGATACCACCGCCAGCGAACCCGTGGCGGTGATCAGTGCCTCCGCGGCCCGTGCCCTCTGTGGCGAAGAAGAGCCCCTGGGCAGAACCATCCAGGACGAAAACGGCAAGCGGACGCGGATCATTGGCGTGCTGGCGGACCATCGCTGGGCCGGCCCCCTCAACCCGCCCCTTCCCTACGTCTACCTGAGCAATCGCCAGCGCTTGAGCCCGCTCCAGACCCTGATCATCCGGTCGCGAATTCCCAATTCCACCTTCCGCACCTGGGTCGAGGATGAGGTGGGGCGCCTGGACCCGCGGCTGGGCATCGTGCGAGCGGAGCCTCTGACGGAACGGCTGCGGCGCCAGCTGCAACCCCAGCGGCTGGCCGCCACCCTCTTCGGGATCCTGGGCCTTACGGCCCTGGTGCTGGCCATGGCCGGACAGTATTCCCTGCAGCGCCAGATCACCCTGCAGCGCCTGCCGGAAGCGGGGCTGCGCATGGCTCTGGGGGGCACGCCCGGTCGGGTGCTGCTGGATTTCCTGAAGGACCTGCGCCTCCCCGTAGGCATCGGGCTGGGCGGCGGGCTCCTGGGTTCGCTGCTGGCTTGGCGCGTCCTGGGTGCCCACGTTCCAGGCCTGCCTCCTCTGGACTGGAGGGTTCTCCTTTGGACCCTGCTTGGCCTTTCGGCCACCTGCATCCTGGCTTCCCTGCTTCCCGCGCTCCGGATTCTCCGGGTTCACCCGGCCCAGGTCCTTCGGCGCGATTGACTCGGCTCGACTTTTCTCTCTCCCACTTTTTTCAACAGGAGCCCCCATGGCCAACCCCCTCATCCACCTGGAGTCTCTCCAGAAGGTCTTCACCACCGACGAAGTGGAGACCCACGCCCTTTCCGAAATCCATCTCGATATCCAGGAGGGGGAATTCGTCTCCATCGCCGGGCCTTCGGGCTGCGGCAAGTCCACGCTGCTCTCGATCCTGGGCCTGCTGGACACGCCCACCTCGGGCACGTACATCCTGAACGGCAAGCCCGCCTCGGGGCTGAAGCTGGCGGAGCGGGCGCGCATCCGCAACAAGGAGATCGGCTTCATCTTCCAGAGCTTCAACCTCATCGGTGATCTCACGGTGTTCGAGAACGTGGAACTGCCCCTGGTCTATCGCGGCCTGAACGCCGGGGCCCGCCGCACGCGGGTGATGGAGGCCCTGGAGGAAGTGGGCATGAGCCACCGCGCCAAGCACCTGCCCAGCCAGCTCTCCGGCGGCCAGCAGCAGCGGGTCGCCGTGGCCCGGGCCGTGGGCGGCCGCCCCGGCATCCTGCTGGCGGACGAACCCACGGGCAACCTGGATTCCACCAACGGCGAATCCGTGATGGAGCTCCTGAAGGACCTCCACCGCCGGGGCTCCACCATCTGCATGGTGACCCACGACAGCCGCTTCGCCGGAGTAGCTGACCGCACCGTGCATCTGTTCGACGGACGGATCGTGTCGGAAGAGGAAGCCAAGAAACAGCACGTGCCCTGAAGAAGTGCCCTTGCACGGCGAATGATGTGCCTCCCGGAGTTCGCATGACCACCCTGCTCCTCGATTTCCGTCACGCCCTGCGCTCGCTGCTGCGGGCGCCGGGCTTCCTGCTTACGGCCACGGCCTGCCTGGCCCTTGGTATCGGGGCCAACCTGGCCGTGATCTCCCACCTGGACCGGCTGGTGCTGCGCCCCCTGCCCTTCCCGGACAGCCCGCGGCTGGCGGTGATCCAGTCCACGGATGCCCGAGCCGGAGGCGCGGGTCCACTCACCATGGCGGATTTCCTGGATCTCCAGACTCAGTGCAAGAGCTTTCAGACCATGGCGGCCTGCACGGCTCGCGTGCGCACCCTGACGGGGGCGGGGGAGCCCGTGCGGCTGGATGTGGGCATGGTGACGGCGGATTTCTTCGGCCTGCTGGGCGTGAAACCAGCCCTTGGGCGCCTCGTATTCCGTGCCGAGGAGGAAGTCATGCCCGCCACCGTCGCGGTGCTGCGCCATGACCTCTGGATGAAACGCTTCGGCGGGGATCCCGCCGTGCTGGGCCGCACCGTCGTGCTGGATGGCCACGCCCTGCAGGTGGTGGGCGTGCTGCCTGCGGACTTCCGGTTCTACACCCGAATCGCTCAATCCGAAGTATTCACCCCCGAGGCCACGCCTTTCGCGGGGCGCGGCAACCGGGGCATGGGCACCTTCCTGGGCCTGGGGCGCCTGCGGCCCGGCGTGTCGGTGACCGCAGCCCAGACCGAGGCCAAGGTCATCGCCCGCCGCCTGGGCCCCGCCACGGGCAACCCGGAATTCGATGTGGCCGTGACCTCCCTGCTGGAGGAAACCGTCAGCAACTTCAAGCAGATCCTCTTCCTCTTCCAGGGGGCCCTGGGGTTGGTGCTCCTCATCACCTGCTTCAACGTGGCCGGGCTCCAGCTCGTGCGGAACATGGCCCGAGGGCAGGAGCTGGCCATCCGCCAGGCCCTGGGGGCGGGCCAGGGCCCCATGGTGCGCCTCTTCCTGGCCGAAAGCCTGATCCTGGCGCTCCTGGGCGGCGGGGTGGGGATCGGCCTGAGCTTCTATTTCCAAAAGGGCCTGGGCTGGTTGACCAAGGACCTGGTCCCCGTTCCCCTGGAAGCCAGCCTGTACCCGGCCCTCTTCGGAGCAGCCCTGGGGCTCAGCCTGCTCGCAGGCCTTGGCCTGGCGCTGCTCTCCTGGTTCATGGCCCGGCATCCTCGCCTGGCCGAAACCCTGAAGGGCGGCGCCCGGGGCGGCCAGACCCGAAACCACTGGCGGGTGCTCAAGGGTCTGGTGGTGGCCGAGGTGGCCCTCTCGGTGATGCTGCTGCTGGGCGCGGGATTGTTGATCCGCACCCTGGTGAACCTGCGGCAGGTGGATCCTGGCTTCCAGGCCGCGCGGGTGCTCACCGTGAACATCCCCCTGCCGCCCAAAAAATACACCCTACCGGTGCAGCAGGCCTTCCTGCAGCAGCTGGAACTGAGCCTCAAGGCCCTGCCAGGAGTGGAGGCGGTGGGCGTCAACGACACCCTGCCCTTCGTGAAGGCCACCAATGGCGGCTACGTGTGCCCCGAGGCCGGGAGCGGTGGCCACAACGAGGCCATGACCATCTACGTCCGCTGGCATGTGGTCTCCCCGGGCTACTTCAGGACCATGGGCATCCCAATGCTGGCCGGGGAGACCTTCCCCTTGGCGGATGCTCGGGCCTGCATGGTGAGCCGCCGCCTGGCCCAGAGCCTCTGGCCGAATCAGGATCCCGTGGGCAGACTCGTGCATGCACCGGGCTGGCCGACACCCTTCACGGTTTCGGGCATGGCCGGCGATACCGCCGAGAACAACCTGGGGCGGCAGGAAGATCCCCAGTTCTACGTATCCGCCGGAGCCTATGAGCTCTTCGAAGGCCCGGTGGTAGTGCTCCGGGTGCAGGGTGATCCCAGCCGCTATGCGGCCCCGGTGAAGGCTGCGATCCGGGCCCTGGATCCCGAACTGGCCTTGCCGAACCCCCAACCCATGAAGGCAGCGCTCCAGGAGAGCACCAGCTTGATGATGGCCCTGGTAGCCAGCGCCCTCTTTTCGGCCTTTGGCGCCATTGCCCTGGCCCTTTCCGCCGTGGGGCTCTACAGCGTCATCAGCCAGATCACCCAGCAGCGCCGCCGTGAGATCGGCATCCGGATCTCGCTGGGCGCCAGCCCGGCCCGGGTGGTGCGGGAAGTCCTCTCCGGCGCCGGAGGGCTGGTGGGCCTCGGCCTGCTCCTGGGCTCCGCGATGGGCTGGGCCCTGAGCCGCACCCTGGAGCAGCTGCTCTTCGGCCTCAAGACCCCTGGCCCCGCCATCTACCTGGGCGTGTTTGCCCTCCTGATCCCCGCGGCCCTGCTGGCCTGCCTGATCCCCGCCCTGCGCGCCGCGTGGATTCCCCCTGCCGAAGCGCTGCGAAGCGAATGAAGCCCATCAAGAAGGTAGAACATGTCCGATTTCCTCTCACTGTTACGGCAGACACTGCGGTCTCTCTCCAGAGCACCGGGTTATTGGATGGCGGCCTGCCTCACGCTGGCCGTGGGGTTGGCGGCGGCGCTGGGCGCTTTCGCCCCGGCATGGGAGCTGCTGGGCGTGCCCTTCGATTTCCGGGAGCCGAGCCGGGTGGTGTGCCTTTCCGGGGAGGGCGCCGAGCGCGCGGAATTCCAGCGCCCCCTTTCGGCCCCGGATTTCTGGGATCTCCAGAGGGAACTCAAAAGCGTCCAGGGACTCGCCGCCTGCCGGGATGAAAGCCCCCTGATGGATTCCCAGGATGGGCCCGAGCAGGCGCGCACCGCGCGGGTGAGCCCCGGGTTCTTCCAGGTGATGGGCCTGCCCCTCCTGTTCGGCCGCGACTTCGAGCCCCAGGAATCCCAGGGCAGCGGCGCCAGGGTTCTCATCCTGAGGCACGGGTTCTGGGTCCGTCATTTCGGCAGCGATCCCCAGATCCTGGGCAAGACACTGAATCTGGACGGCCAGCCCCACCAGATCGTGGGCGTCCTCGCCCCCCAGCGCCGCCTGCCCTTTTTCCTGGGGGACGCCATCGCCTTCCAGCCGCTGGCCTTCGGGGCCCTGGGCAATGGGGCCCTGGGCAATGGGGTCCTGAGGCGGGATGATCCCTGCTGCTGGGTGTTCGGGCGACTCGCGGCCGGTGCCACGGTGAGCCAGCTTCAGACGGAAGTGGATCGCCTGCTGCCCCGCCTGGGCCCACCCCGAAGCGCCGGAGATCGTTCCTGGGGCATCAAGGCCCGAGGTTTCCTCGCCTATTGGCGAGCCCGGGTGGCGCCGGAACTGGCCCTGACGACGGCTTCGGGCCTGCTCATCCTCCTGCTGGCCTGCGCCAACGTGGCGCACCTGATGCTGGCCCGCAGCCTGGGCCGCACCCGGGAATGGGGATTGCGGGCCGCATTGGGGGCGGGCCACCGCGGCATGCGGGGGCCCATCCTGATGGAGGCCGCCCTCCTGACGGGCCTGAGCACCCTGCTGACTTGGCCGCTGGTCAAGGGCCTTCAGGTGCTGGAGGTCCTGCCCGCCGGGCTTTCCCTCGGCGTGACCCTGGTTCCCCTCGCGGTTGCCCTTGTCATTTCCCTGTTCGTCATCTCCCTGCTGCCCCTGCGCTGGGCCAGCCGCCTGAACCTGAACGAGGCCTTGCGGGAAGGCGGCGCCGCTTCCGCCTCCCGGGGCAGCGCGCGCCTCCGGGGAACTCTGGCCGTCTTCCAGCTGGCCCTGGCCTTCGCCCTCCTGGTGGGCGCCGGACTCAGCCTGCGGGCCCTGGAGCGGCTGCAGGGCGTGGACCTGGGGTATTCCCTGAAGGATCTGAAAGTGGCCGTGCTGCGGCTGGATATGCGGCCCGACGAGGACTTCCTGAGCCGGAGCGCCGCCTTCCAGCGCCACGTGGACCAGGCACTGAGCCAGGTGCCCGGCATCCAGGCCACGGCCATGGCCAACACCCGGCCCTTGGTGGACCAGGGCCACGAGGGCAGCGTGTGGCCGGAAGGCCACCAGGGCTTCATCCAGGCCGGGCAGCATGCCGTCAGCCCCAATTACTTCAAGGCCCTGCAGATCCCCCTTCTCGCCGGACGGAATCTGGAAGAAGGCGAGGCCAGAGCCTGCCTCGTGAGTGCTCAGTTCGCCCGGAAATGCTGGGGAGAAGCCTCTCCCCTGGGGCGTCAGGTCCGCGAAGGAAGCGCCACCGGAACGCCCCTAACCGTCGTCGGCGTGGTGGGCGACGCCCGCATGAGCCGGATGGCACGGGAAGCGGCCCCGGCGATCTACACCTCATTGGCCTGCTGGGGCTCGTCCTACGTGACGGTCTATCTGCGCAGTGCCGTCCCTGCGGAGGCCCTGCGCCGCGCGATCCAGGAGGCCTCCCGGCAGGCGGACGGGGGCGCTCGCCTGCTGAACTTCCAGAGCCTGGAGGCACTGGCCGCCCGGGAATTGGAAGAACCGAGGGCCCTGCGCCGCCAGACCCTGGGCGCCGGCATCCTCGCCGCCTTCCTTGCGGGCATTGGGCTCATGGGCACCCTGGCCCAGGCCGCCGCCCGCCAGAAACGAGAATGGGGCATCCGCATGGCCCTGGGCGCCAGTCCCCAGAACCTCTTCGGCCTGGTCTTCCGCCGCGTGTTGGGCCTTCTGGCCGCGGGTCTGACCCTGGGGGCAGGTCTCGCTTGGGTCCTGAGCCGCCTCCTTCAGCACCAGTTCCAGGGCGTCAGTCCCGCAGACCCCGGCCTGCTGGCCTTCGCCTTGGTCTCGCTGGGCCTCACCTGCCTCCTGGCCGGCCTCGGCCCCGCCCTGCGCGCCGCGCGTATCGACCCGGCGGAAACGCTGCGCGGAGAATGAACATTTTTCGATTGGGAGTCTTTGATGGGAACGCTGCTGCTCGATCTTCACCTGGCCCTGCGCACGCTGCTGCGCGCCCCGGGCTTCCTCGTCGCCGCCCTGCTCACCCTGGCCCTGGGTATTGGTGGAACCACGGCCATCTTCGGCAAGGTGGACCAGATGCTGCTCCGGCCCCTGCCCTTCCCAGACGCCGATCGGCTGATGCTCGTCACGGAGTGCAATAGCCGGGATCCCGAGCCCAAGGACAACTTCTCCTACCCGGATTTCCTGGACTACCAGCGGGAAGGTGCCCATCTGACGTCTCTCTCCGCAGTTCAGCACGCGGTGCTCAACCTCACGGGGGATGGCGAGGCCGAGCAGCTCCGGGCGGGGCGCGTGGCCTGGAACTTCTTCGAGGTGCTCCAGGTGCCGCCCGCGCTGGGGCGGAGTTTCCGGGAGGAGGAGGATCGACCCAGCGGCGCCCGGGTAGCCATCCTGAGCCACGGCCTCTGGCAGCGTCGCTTTGGCGGGGATCCCGGCATCCTGGGCCGCAGCCTAAGGGTGGACGGGGAGGCCGTGGAAGTGGTGGGCGTGATGCCCAAGGGCTTCCGGTTCCCCTATCAGATCGGGAACGCGGAGATCTTTCTGCCCCTATCGCTGCCATCGGATGTGGCGTCCATCCGGGGCAGTCACTTCCTGGGTGGCTTCGGGCGCCTGCGCCCAGGGGTCAGCCGCGAACAGGCTCTGCAGGGCTTCAGGGCCATCGCATCCCGCCTGGAGACGAGCTATCCGGAAAACAACCGGGACTATACCGCCAAGGTGCGGCCGCTGAAGGAAGAACTGGTGGCGGATCACCGTCAGGGGCTGATGATCCTCATGGGCGCCGTGGCCCTGGTCCTGCTCATCGCTTGCGCGAACGTGGCGAACCTGCTGCTGGCGAAGGCCCAGACGCGGGAACGCGAACTGGCGATCCGCATGGCCCTGGGGGCGGATCGCCATCGCCTGGCGAGGCTCCTCCTGGTGGAGAGCCTGGTGCTTTCCCTGATGGGCGGCGCCCTGGGCCTGGTGGTGGCCCAGGTGAGCCAAAAGGGACTCCAGCAGGCCTTCTACCAACCCTTCGCACCCTCCCCAGGAATGGACTGGCGCCTGTTGGTCTTCGCCCTGCTCTGCTCCGTGGTAACGGCCCTGCTGTTCGGCATCCTGCCGGCCTTGCAGGCCTCGGGAGTGCACATCGGGGAGCGACTGCGGGACGGGGCCAAGGGCTCTGCGGGCCCCCTGCAGCGGCGCCTGCGCAGCGCGCTGGTGATCGGCGAGGTCGCCCTGGCCACGGCCCTCCTGGTGGGAGCCGGGCTCCTGATCCGCAGCCTCTGGAATCTTCAGCGGGTGGAGTTGGGTTTCCAGGCCCAGGGCCTCGTGGTGGCCCCCCTCAGCCTGCCTCGGGCCAAGTACGTGAGCGCCGAGGCTCAGCAGGGCTTTCACACCGCCTTCCTCGAGCGCCTGAGCCGGATCCCCGGGATCCAGGCCGCGGCCCTCACGGACTCGCTGCCCCAGGCCGGGAGCACCTCCTCCAGCTCCTACTCGGTTGAAGGAGAACCCCAAGGCCCTCCTACCCAGACTGTCATCCACCACGATGTGAGCCCGGACTATTTCAAAACCATGGGGATACCCCTCCGGCAGGGCCGCACCTTTGGGAGCCAGGACGGCCAGACCGCCGTCATCGGCCTGCGCATGGCCCAGAAGCACTGGCCGGGCCAAGATCCCATCGGCAAGCGCTTCAGCCTCCAGGGCTCGGAGGGCCCCTGGATCGAGGTGATCGGCGTGGCGGGCGATGTCCGCCATCACCACCCCGGCGTGGCCCCCGGTATCGAATGCTACTTCCCCCTCCTGGGATCACCCCGAATCCGGCGCGTTGGCTTCAACTTCAGCGCGGTCCTGCGCACCACCCTGGATCCGGCGAGCCTTCGAGGCTACCTGCGGGAGAATCTGCGCGAGTTGGATCCCGAGGTGCCGACCTCCCGCCTGCGCCCCATGGAGGAATACCTGGAAGGCAACCGCCGGGAGAGCCGCACCATGGCCATCCTCTTCGCCCTCTTCGCCGCCACGGCCCTGCTGCTGTCCGCCATCGGGATCTTCGGCGTCACCCGCTTCCTGGTGGCCCAGCGGACCCGGGAAATCGGGATCCGCATGGCCCTGGGCGCGAACGTAAAGGATGTAGTGGGTCTCATGGTGGGCCAAGGCATGGTGTCCGTGGCCTTCGGCGCGGGGCTGGGCATGGGAGGTGCCTGGGTGCTCGGCCGCCTGCTCCAGCATCAGCTCCAGGGCGTGGCGCCCACGGATCCCCTTACCTTCTGGATTGTGGGCCTCACCATGCTGGCCGTGGCCTTCCTGGCCTGTCTCCTTCCCACCCTGCGGGCGGCCCGAGTCGCCCCCACCGTGGCCCTGCGCTCCGAATAGACGGGCGGATCCCAGGATCCGAGGGTCATGCGCTGCCCCCCGAGGGTTGATGTGGTACAGGGGAAAATCACCCGGATGTTTCGCTCGAAAGTGAGGACCCCCATGAAAGCCATCTGCATACTCGCCTGCCTGGTACTTGGCCTCACGCCATCGCTGCACGCCCAGATGGCGACTGCGAAGGCTGACTCCCTGGAAGGCCGCCTGCGGGAGAAGGTCAACGCCTTTCAAGCGGCGGACGCCTTCCCGGGCATCACCGTGGGAGTCACCTTGCCCAGCGGCCAGACCCTCGGCGCAACCGCAGGTCTGGCGGACCGGGATACCAAGGTGCCACTGACCCCCGAGGGGCGCATGCCCGCGGGCAGCGTGGGCAAGACCTTCGTGGCGGCAGTGGCCCTGCAACTGGTCAAGGAAGGCCGCCTGGATCTGGACGCCAAGGTGGCCCGGTACCTGGGGAAATGCCCCTGGTACCACCGACTCCCCAACGCCCAGGACATCACCGTGCGCATGCTGATGAACCACACGGCAGGCCTGGAGCGGCATGAGTTCAAGGAGGCCTTCCAGAAGGAGCTGACACGCCAGCCGGACAAGGACTGGAAGCCCGAAGAAATGCTCGCCTACCTGTTCGGCGACAAGCCCCTGTTCCCCGCCGGTCAGGGCTTCGGCTACTCCGACAGCAACTACATCACCCTGGGCCTGGTGCTGGAGCGGGTCGCGGGCAAGCCCTACCTCGAACTGCTGCGGGAACGGCTCCTGGGGCCCCTGGGGCTGAAGGCCACGATGGCACCGGAGTCCCGCAGCATCCCGGGCCTGGTCCAGGGCTATGCGGGTCCGGACAACCCCTTCGGAGGCACGGATGCCATGGTCAATGGGGGGCGCATCGCCTTCAATCCCAAGAGTGAATGGACCGGTGGCGGCGTGGTTTCCACCGCCGCTGATCTCTCCCGCTGGGCCAAGCTGCTGTATGAAGGCAAGGCCTTCGACCCTGCCCTCCTGCCCCTGATGCTGAAGGGCGTTCCTGCCCCGGAACTGGGCCCCGGCATCGCCTACGGACTGGGCGTGATTCTTCGGAACAGCGAGCTGGGACTAACGTACGGCCACAGCGGCTTCTTCCCGGGCTACCGCACCCAGCTCCTCTACTTTCCCCAACATCGTATGGCGGTGGCGGTGCAGGTGAACACCAGCGTGGGCAAGTCCCGGCTCTTCGAGCTGGCGGTGGAGGTGGCCAAGACGGTCCTGCCGCCTCCGACGCGCGAGAATCCGCCCCACGCCAAGCCCTGAGAGTTGAGTAGCCTAGGGACATGTCCGCTCGCATCCTCATCGCCGATGATCAGCCCGATATCCGGGAGAGCCTACGGCTGCTGCTGAAATCCGAAGGCTTCAAGGTGGATGTGGCCGCCAATCCGGCGGCGGCACTGGCGGCGGTTGCCGCGTGCAGTCCGGATCTGCTGCTGATGGACATGAACTACAGCCAGGACACGACCTCGGGCCAAGAGGGCCTGGCATTGCTGGATCACATGCGCGAGATCGAACCGGCCCTGCCGGTGGTGGTGATGACCGCCTGGGGCAGCATCGAGCTGGCGGTGGAGGCCATGCGGCGCGGCGCTCGGGATTTCGTGACGAAACCCTGGGAGAATGCGCGGCTCCTGGCCACGTTGCGTACGCAACTGGATCTCTCGGCGGCCTTGCGCCGCAGTGGGCGCCTGGAGGCGGAAAACCGCCTGCTGCGCAACGACGGCCTGCCCCAGCTCATCGCGCGATCACGGGCCATGGAGCCCGTGCTGCGCCTGATGGAGCGCCTGGGGCCCTCGGACGCCCATGTGCTCATCACCGGAGAGAACGGTACGGGCAAGAGCCTCTTGGCCTGCTGCCTGCATGCCTCGTCGCGTCGGGCGGATAGGCCCCTCATCACCCTCAATGCCGGGGGCTTCGCGGAAGGGCTTTTGGAAAGCGAACTCTTCGGCCACACCAAGGGTGCCTACACGGACGCCAAATCCGACCGGGCCGGACGCTTCGAACTGGCGGATGGCGGCACGCTTTTCCTGGACGAGATCGCCAATGCCCCAGCGGCCCTGCAGGCCAAGCTCCTGCGAGTGCTGGAGACCGGCGAATTCGAGCGGGTGGGTTCCAGCCGCACCCAGCGGGTGGATGTCCGCATCATCAGCGCCACCAACGCCGAACTCCCCAAGGAGGTGGCGGCAGGGCGCTTCCGCCAGGATCTCCTCTTCCGCCTCAACACCTTCGAACTGCACCTGCCCGCCCTGCGGGAACGGCAGGAAGACATCGCCCCCCTGGCCGCCCACTTCCTGGAGGCCCACGCCCGAAAGTACCGTAAGAACCTCATGGGTTTCGATGCGGCCGCACTCCGCGCCCTCGAGCAGCACGGCTGGCTGGGCAATGTCCGCGAGCTGGATCACGCCGTGGAGCGGGCCGCCCTGATGGCGACAGGCCCGGCCATCACGGCCTCGGATCTGCTGCTGAACGCCACCTCCGGGCCCGCACGCAAGCTGGATGAACTGGCACTGGAGGAAGTCGAGGCCCTCCTGATTCGCAAGGCCCTTGCGCGTCATGGCAGCGCAACCGCTGCCGCCGAGGCCCTGGGCCTTTCCCGGAGCGCCATGTACCGCCGCATGCAGAAGTTCGAGATCACGCCATGACCCTGGCCCATGATCGTCGGCTGCAACTCCTGGCGGTGGCCGCGCTGCTGCCGCCCCTGCTGCTGGCCTTGGTCCTGCTGAGGTTGGCCTCCCTGCCTTGGTTCCTCAAGCTCGCCCTGGGAATCGCGGTCCTGCTGCCCTCCTTCTTCGCCCTGAAGCGGCTCCGGCTGCTGGCCCAGCGGCCCCTGCAAACCCTCTCCAACGTGCTCGCGGCGATCCGGGAGGGGGACTATTCCTTTCGGGCTCGCACGAATCGGGGGAACGATCCCCTCGCCACCGTCTTCCAGGAACTCAACAGCCTGTCCGAGCTGCTCCAGCAGCAGCGGATGAAGGCCATCGAGGCCGCGGCTCTGCTGCGCACGGTGATGTCGGAGATCGATGTGGCGGTCTTCGCCTTCGACGAGGAAGGCCTGCTGCGCCTCGCCAACCGCGCGGGAGAGACGCTCCTGGCGCGGCCTCAGGAACGGCTGTTGGGATTCTCCGCGGTCGAACTGGGTCTTGAGGGGGCCCTGGAGGATGGCTCCTCCAGACTGCTGGAGTTGGACCTCCCGGGTCGTGCGGGGCGTTTCGAGCTGCGGCGGGGCAGCTTTCGGCAGGGCGGGAGACCCCATCAGCTGCTCGTGCTCTCGGATCTCACGCGGCCCCTGCGGGAGGAAGAGCGTCAGGCCTGGCAGCGGCTCATTCGGGTCATGGGCCACGAGATCAACAACTCCCTGGCCCCGATCCAGTCGCTCTCCGGCAGCATCGGCACCATGATCGAGCAGCAAGGCGAAGATTGGCAGAGCGACGCGCGACAGGGACTGTCCATCATCGCCTCCCGTGCCCAGGCCCTGGGCCGCTTCATGGAGGCCTACACCCGCCTGGCGCGTCTGCCGGAGCCTCGCCTCGGCGCGGTGCGAGCCGAATCCCTGGTGCGCAAGGTCGCCGGGCTGGAGCTGCGCCTCCCCGTGGGCATCGCTGAGGGGCCCGCGCTCAGTTTCCTGGCCGATGGCGATCAGCTGGAGCAGGCCCTCATCAACCTTGTTCGAAATGCCGTGGATGCCGCCGTCGAAACGGGAGGCGCGGTGAGGCTGTCCTGGATCGCCACGCCGGAGCAGGTGAGCTTCATCGTGGAGGACGAAGGCCCGGGCCTGCCCACGGGTGGAAATCTCTTTGTGCCCTTCTTCACCACCAAGCCCGGCGGCAGCGGCATCGGGCTCCTGCTCGCCCGTCAGATCGCCGAGGGCCACGGCGGCACCCTGCGGCTGACCAACCGCGAAACGTCCGGTGCCCGGGCCGTGCTTCAGCTGCCCCTGGTTTCTGGGCGCGCCGACTGAGCGAATCTCAGATCTTGCCTTCCGCCTTGAGGCGCCGAGCCGTTTCCTCACCGATGCGGCCCCCCAGAACCTTTCCGGCCTCCATGGATTCCTGCAACACCAGGGGCAGCTTGGCCAGCATCGCCCGACCCGCGGGCGTTTCGTAGAAGGCGAGGATGGCCTTGAGCTCCTCCAGGGCGAAGTGCTTGTCGTAGATCGGGACGGCCAGGGCCTCGAAGCCATCCGCGGTCATCGCCTTGGCGAACTCGGTCCAGAAGATCTCCGGGACCTGGGGCATGGCCTGCTTTTGGGCCAGGATCCCTTCCTGCATCACCTGAACGCTCATTTCCCCTGCCCGGGTCACCTTGAGCAGCTTGAGGATCGCTTCGCGCTTGGCGGACTCGGTGCCGAGAGCCGCTGGCGGGGCCTGGGCGAACAACGCGACGGGAAGGATCAGGGCGAGCAGGATGCGCATGGCCACTCCAAAGGTGCTTGATCAGGTCAAGGGTGGTGGGTCTTCCACCAGGCCGCGCCCGCCTCCACATCGCGGGCGATCTGTTCGCGCAGGGCTTCCACCCCCGCGAAGCCCTGTTCACCTCGAATGCGATGGAGGAAGGCCAACTCGAGCCGGGCGCCGTAGAGATCCCCCGTGAAATCCGGGAGGAAGGTCTCGACACTCAGACTGAGGCCCTGGAAGGTGGGCTTCTGCCCCACATTGGTGAGCCCCAGGCGGGGGTGGCCCAGGTGCGCGCCGCGCACCTCCGTGACGTACACACCGGAGGCGGGGAGCTGCTCCTGTTCCCACTGCAGGTTGGCCGTGGGGAAACCCAGGTGGCGACCGCGGCGATCACCTTCGACCACCACCCCCGACAGGACATAGGGACGCCCCAGGAGGCGGGCGGCCTCTTCCACATCGCCCCATTCCAGGGCCTCCCGCACGCGTGTGCTGGAGAGCCAGCCATCGTCATGGGCCTTGAAGGCGTGGGGAATCACCTTGCAGCCGGTGTCCAGGCCCCAGGTTTCCAGGGCCAGCAGGTCGCCCAGGCGGTCGCGGCCGAACCGGAAGGCGCGGCCCACATGCAGCTCCACGGGCTCCAGCACCCGATCCAGCCCCGCCAGGAAATTCTGGGCACTGAGCTGGGAAAAGGGGCGGCTGAAGGGGATCACCCAAGTGATATCCACGCCCGCGGCCTCGAACACCGCCAGCCGCTGGGCCTGGGTGGTGAGCAGCTTGGGCTTGCGCTCCGGCGCCACCACCACGGAAGGATGGGGATCGAAGGTCACCACGGCGGCGGGCAGCCCCCGCAACCTGGCGCTGCGCACGGCGGCTTCCACCAGTTCCCGATGCCCGGCGTGAACTCCGTCGAAGTTGCCGAGGGTCACCACCGTGGGGCCGGAGCGGGGCGGGCCGTCCTCCAGGCTGTGGTGCCAGAGCTTCACGGTTTCCCCCCCGGATGCTCGGCGGGCCAGGCCAGACTGGCGACGATGCTCCCCGCCAGCACGGAGGTGATGAAGACCAGGCTGGTGATGATGAGGGTCTGGTCCGACATGCCCAGGGACGTCTTGAGCCAATGGGCGGCGCACATCTTGATGCCCACGAAGGTGAGAATCACCGCCAGCCCGACCTTCAGCCGATGGAACCGATCCATCATCTTGGCCAGCAGGAAGTACAGGCTGCGCAGGCCGAGAATCGCGAAGATGTTGGAAGTGTAGACCACAAAGGGATCCCGGGTGATGGCCAACACCGCGGGAATGCTGTCCACGGCGAAGATGAGATCCGTCACCTCCACGGAGATGAGTACCAGCAGCATGGGGGTGGCGTACAGGCGATGGTTCTTCTTCACCAGGAAATGCTGGTGACCGCCCTCGGGGTCGAAGGGCATGATCTTCCGAAACACGCGCACGATGCCGTTCTTGGTGGGATCGGCCCCGGCCTCTTCCACGAAGAACATCTTGATGCCCGTGTAGACGAGGAAGGCCCCGAACACATACATCATCCACTCGAAGCGGTTGAGCAGCGCAGTGCCCGCCAGGATCATGGCAGCCCGCATGATCAGCGCGCCCAGGATGCCCCAGTAGAGGATGCGGTGCTGGTTCTTCATCTCCACGCCGAAGGCGGTGAAGAGCATGACGAACACAAAGAGGTTGTCCACGCTCAGGCTCTTCTCGAGCACGTAACCGGTGAACCACTCGGTGCCCTTGAGGGTCCCCATCCAGTGGAAGATCACCCCGTTGAACACCAGGGCCAGGGAGATCCACACGGCGCTCCAGACGGCGGCCTCACGGAAGCTGGGGGCATGGATGCGGCGGTTGAAGACACCCAGATCCAGGGCCAGCATCAGGAAGACCAAGCCGTGGAAGCCCAGCCAGGCCCAGAGGGGTGCGGATTGGAGCAGGGCAGCGAACACGGGGCCTCCGAATCATCCAGTTTATCGGCGCCGCATGGAACCGCCGCTAGAATCAGAGTTTCCTCCTGAGAGGCCCCATGCTCCACCCCCATATCCCTGAAGACATCAAGCACTTCGGCAAGCATCTCTTCGCCACTTTCCTGGGGCTGCTCATGGCTCTCGGGCTGGAAAGCTGGCATCAGCGCCACCTCCACGCCGGGGCCGCCCAGCATTCCCGGGCCTTCATCGCCCGCGAACTGGAGGCCAACCGCCGGGAGCTGGACCGGGAGCTGGCCTCCATTCAGAAGTGCCTGCCGGCCCTGGACAAAATGCGCAAGGCCCTAGAGGCCCGTCTCGGCGAACGGCGGGGCCCAACCGAGGACTTCCTTTCCATGGAGGATTTGAGGGTGAGTATCGCCACCCTCCGGTGCGCCTCTTGGGAGGCCACCGTCGCCACCCAGTCCATCGCCCACATGGAGAGCTGGCGCGTGGAGCGCATCGCCAATAGCTTCGCGCTCCAGAAGGACCTGGAGGCCGTCCACGCCCAGTTCCTCCAACGGCTATTCGCCCTCGTCCGGCAGGCCGAGAACGATCGGGGCGGCGTCTTCCTCGCGAAGCTCCCGAAGCCCCAGGCACGCCAGATGCTCGGGGATCTCAGGGAGGCCATGGTTTCCCTGGGCGTGATCCGCACCTCCGTGCAGGAACTGGAGAAGGCCATGGCGGTCGCTCTCGAGGCCTGTCGCTGAATCTGCCGCCCCCATCCCGATCCCCAGGAGCCGCCATGCTGCACCCCCATGTCCCCGAGGACCTCAAGCACTTCGGCAAGCACCTCTTCGCCACCTTCCTGGGGCTGCTCATGGCCCTCGGGCTGGAGCAGTGGCGGGAACATCACATGGAGGCCAAGCGGGCGGAGCAGGCCCTCGCTGGCGTGGAGACGGAACTGCGGGAGGACCTGGCGCTGATCCAGCGGCAGTCCGCCCGAAGCGAGGCGAGCGCCCGCACGGCGGAGGCCCTCGACGCCTATATCGGCGACCTCATCGCCGCCAAGCGCCAGGGGAGGGCTCTGCCACCACCTCCCGAGCTTAAGGATCTCGGCATCGCCCCGAATTTCTACACGGACGCTTGGGAGACCCTCAAAGGGCTCGGCGTCCTCCACCACCTGCCCCCCGATCGAGCCCGTCGTCTCTCCCGGGCCTACCTGGGCTTCTCGGGCTTCCGCCAGCACTTCGACACCCAGCCGCTTCTTCGCCAGATCCCGGCCTCTCTCTTTCTCATGCTGGAAAGGCCCGACCGCCTCGCCGAGATGAGCCAGCCAGAGCTGGAACGGGCGCGGGAAGGGGTCCGGCTCATGCGACTCTTCTTCCTCTGGTGCCGGAACGAAATGGAATACGTCCGCACCGCCAGCGAAGCCGCACTCAAGCCCTGATCCTCTCTCGGAGTCGCCATGCACCACCCTACCCTCCCGGAACTGGAGCGCTTCGACGCTGCCATCCGCTTCCGGGCCGCCCGTCAGCAGATGATCCTCGAGGCAGGGCGACAGATCCTCGAGGAACTGGATAAGACGCTTCAGAAATGAGCCTCCCCCGCTTCGTCCTTCCCTTCCTGGGCCCTCCCGCCGAGAACTTGCTCCTGTCCCTGGAGCCCGAACAGGCGCGCCATTTGGTCGTGCTTCGGCTCCAGCCCGGGGACGCCCTGGAGCTGCTTCTGCCCTCGGGCCCCTGGAAGGCCGACCTGGCGGAGATCGGCAAACGCGGTGCCACCGTGCGCCTCGTGGCGCCCCTCCGCGAGGACCGGGAGCCGCCCATCGCCCTTCAGGCCTGCCTGCCGCTCACGGCCCAGCTATCGCTGTGGGACGAGTGGCTGCCGGGGGCCGTGGAGCTGGGAGTCACCCTCATCCAACCCGTGATCTACGCCCGGAGCGAGTTCGACGCCCGCAAGCTCGCACCCAAGATGGAGCGCTGGCGCCGCGTCGTGACCGCTGCCTGCGAACAGAGTCACCGGAGCCGCATCCCCGAACTGCGGGAGCCTGTGCCCTTCGAGGCGCTGCTGGCCTGGGAGGCCCCCCAGAAGTGGGTGGCCTACGAACTGCGCACGGGCGAGGCGAACCCGACCCTGCAAAGGGAAGGCCTCGCCTTCACCCACGGCCCCGAGGGCGGCATCACCGATGAGGAATTCGCTGCGCTGCAGCAGGCGGGATGGGCGCCCGTCTCCCTGGGTGCCAGCATCCTGAGGGCCGTCACCTGCCCCGCCGCGATCCTCGGCGCCGTGCAGTTCCAGCTGAATCGATGAAGCAACGCTTTGGTACGGCGCCCAAATCCCGCAAACTGGAGGCTATGGCGCCTGACCGCTACGACCTTCCGATCTCCTTCGTCGACACCCCCGAGGCCCTCGGGGAGGCCCTGCCTCACTGGTTCTCCGCCCATCTCCTGGCCGTGGATATCGAGTGCAGCCTCACGGGTGTGCATCACTGCGCCATGGCCCTGGTGCAGATCGCCACCCACGACCAGGCCTGGCTCGTGGATCCCATCGCCCTGGGCCACCTCATGAAACCCGCCATGCGCGCCCTGGCGGAAGTCCCCTGGATCGTCCACGACTTCTCCGGGGATGGCGTGGTGTTCAAGCGCCTCTACGACGTGATCCCCTGTTCGGTGATGGACACCATGATGCTGGCCCGGGCCCTGGGCTACCCCCAACCCGGGCTCAAGACCCTGGCCCGGCTCAAGCTCGGCGTGGAGATCCCCAAGGAGGAACAGGACAGCAACTGGATGATGAGGCCCCTGCGGGCCACCCAGATCAGCTACGCGGCCCGGGATGCCGCCCTGCTGTTGCCGCTCCTGCGCCGCCTCGCCGATGAGGCCGAAACCAAGCGCGCGGACCCGGAAATCGGCCCCCGCCTAGCCGGCCTGCCCACGGAGCTGCGCCACATCGTGCAGCGCATCCGGCATTACCGAGTGCCCAACAGTCATCCGGTGGTGGAAAAGGTCCGCGCCATGGGCCTGGGACCGCTGGCGGAAGAACGGGCACGGCGCCTCTCCGAGCTTCGTCTCACATGGGGCAACCAGGGCGATGTCGCCGCGGTGATGGAACTCGGCAACCGCTGGATCCTAGCCCGGGTCCAGCACCCACCCCGCTCCAAGGAGGCTTTGGAGCGCTGCATTCCCAACCCCCGCTTCCGCGCCAAGCGCCTGGAGGCCCTCTGGGAAGTGCTGGGATCCTGAATCAATATTCAAGTTCACGGCCCCCTGTGGTCGATTCCATCCCTACGACCCCGGAGCCCACCATGTCCCAGGAAGAAGTCATCATTCTTTTCCCTAAAGGCCTCGTGGGATTCCCTGAGGCCAAGGAATTTCGGCTCTACGAGCCCAGCGATGGCTATCCCTACAAGTTCATGCAGTCCGTGACTTCTCCGGAGATCTCCTTCACCTGCATCGATGCCGCCGCCGTCAAGGCGGACTACGAGGTATCTCTCGGCGATGCGGATGCCCAGACCCTGGCCCTGGAGGCGCCCCTCGACGCCCTGGTTCTCCTCATGGTGGTGGTCCCCGAGGATCCCACCCAGATGACGGCCAATCTTGCTGCGCCGCTGGTGATCAACTCGCGCACCAAGGTGGGCGTGCACGTGGTCCTGGACAGCACCCAGTTCCCCCTCAAATACCCGGTATTCCCCTCGAAGTACGAGCTCCGCATCGCCTTCCCCGCGGGACTGATCGGCTTCGCCCAGCACCATTCCTTTCGGCTCTTCGAACCCGTGGGGGGCTATCCCCTCAAGTTCCTCCAGTCCGTGGATGATCCAGATGTTTCGTTCTCCTGCATCGACGTGGCCGCCATCAAACCGGACTACGAGGTGGCGCTGGGGGAGGAGGACGCGGCGGCACTCGCCCTGGAATTCCCCTCGGACGCCCTGGTCCTGGCCATGCTGGTCATCCCCGAAGACCCACGGAAGATGACGGCCAACCTGGCGGGGCCCATCGTGATCAATGCCAGCACCCGGATCGGCCGACAGATCGTGCTGAACACCGAGAAATTCCCCCTCAAGTTCCCCATTTTCCCCGAGAGCTGAGGGACTCGGCCGATGCTCGTCATCACCCGGAAGTCCGACGAATCGATCATCATCGATGGCAATATCGAAGTGGTGGTCGTTGGCATCACCAAGGACGGGGTACGTCTGGGCATCAATGCCCCCCGAGAGATTCAAGTCCACCGGCGCGAGGTCTTCGAGGCCATCGCCGAGGCCAACCGCGCCTCCACCAAGCCGGTGCCCGAGGCGCCCCTTCAGGATGCCGCCGCCCTGCTCCGGGCCAGTGCCCCTAAAGTCCGACTGACCAAGGGCCGATAAGAGCGGGACGGAGTTCCCATGGACCTGAACAGCATCTCCCCCGCCGCCGTGATGGCGCAGAAGTCCCAGAACCTACAGGGCGAGATCGCCACCAACGTCCTTCGCAAGGTCCTGGACACCGAGGCGGCCCAGGCGGCCATGCTCATCCAGATGGCTCAGAAGTCAGGGGTCGGCGTCAATATCGATACCCGCGCCTGAACCGGCGTCGGTGCCCCGGAGGTGCCATGAAGATCACGGAACGGACTGCCCCTCCCCCCAAGCCTCCGGAACGGGAACGGCCCCAGCCGCCGCCGCCACCGGTTGAGCGGCCCAAGGCTCCCGAACCCCCAAAATCCAGGGATGTGGGTCGGAACATCGATACCCAGGCCTGATGCAGGGGTAGTTCATCACCGTTAACCCCTGTTCATCACCGGTAAAAAATTTCAACCAGTGATGAACGGCGATGAACGGGGATAGAAGCGCGTCAAGGATCAGCTAGGCCATTCATTTCAGGTAGGGCTTCAGATACTGGCCCGTAATGCTGGCCTTCTGCTTCGCCACGTCCTCGGGCGTGCCTTCGGCGATGACTAGGCCCCCCGCGGCACCGCCCTCCGGGCCCAGGTCCAGGATCCAGTCGGCAGTCTTGATCACGTCCAGGTTGTGCTCGATGACGATGAGGGTGTTGCCGGTCTCCACCAGGCGGTTCATGACCTCCAGCAGCTTCTGTATGTCCTTGAGGTGCAGGCCCGTGGTGGGCTCATCCAGGATGTAGAGGGTGCGCCCGGTGGCCCGCTTGGAGAGTTCCTTGGCGAGCTTCACCCGCTGAGCCTCACCGCCACTTAGCGTGGTGGCGCTCTGGCCCAGGCGGATGTAGCCGAGGCCCACGTCCATGAGGGTCTGCAGCTTGTTGGCCAGCACGGGGATGGGTGCGAAGAGCTCCAGCGCCTCCTCCACGGTCATCGCCAGCACATCGGAGATGCTCTTGCCCTTGTAGTGGACCTCCATGGTCTCGCGGTTGTAGCGCTTGCCCTTGCACTGCTCGCAGGTGACGTAGACATCGGGAAGGAAGTGCATCTCGATGCGGATCACGCCATCGCCCTCACACTTGTCGCAGCGCCCGCCCTTCACGTTGAAGCTGAAGCGGCCCGCGGCATAGCCCCGGGCCTTGCTCTCCGGGAGCTGGGCGAAGAGCTCGCGCAGGGGTGTGAAGAGGCCCGTGTAGGTGGCGGGATTACTGCGGGGCGTGCGGCCGATGGGCGCCTGATCGATGTCGATGACCTTGTCGATCTGATCCAGCCCTTCGATCTTCTTGTGCTTGCCCACCACATGAACGCCCTGGTGGAGCTGGTTGGCCAGGGCCTTGTAGAGGATCTCGTTCACCAGCGTGCTCTTGCCGCTGCCGGAGACACCCGTCACGCAGGTGAGGATGCCGATGGGGAACTTCACGTCGATGCCCTGGAGGTTGTTCTCCCGGGCGCCCAACACCTTGATGTGGCCGCGCTGGGCCTTGCGCCGCTTGCGGGGCACGGCGATGGTTTCTTTTCCGCACAGGAAGTGGCCCGTGATGGAATCCGGGTTCTTCGCGATCTCCGCGGGGGTGCCCTGGGCCACCAGCCAACCGCCGTGCTCCCCGGCGCCGGGGCCCAGATCCACCACATGGTCGGCCTCCAGGATGGTCTCCAGATCATGCTCCACCACCAGCACCGTGTTGCCGAGGTCGCGCATGTCCTTGAGGGTCTTGAGCAGCTTGTGGTTGTCCCGCTGGTGCAGGCCGATGCTGGGCTCGTCCAGCACGTACAGCACGCCCTGGAGCTTTGAACCGATCTGGGTGGCCAGGCGGATGCGCTGGCCTTCGCCCCCGGAAAGCGTCGCGGCGCTGCGATCCAGCGTGAGATAGCCCAGCCCCACATCATCCAGGAAACCCAGCCGTTCGCCGATTTCCTTGAGGATCTTCTCCGCGATGACGGCGTCCTTGCCTTCTAGGCTCAGGGCTCCGAACCAGGCCTTGGAATCTCGCACGCTCTGCTGCACGACCTCTGCCAGATTCTTGCCGCCCACGAAGACGCTGAGCACCTCGGGCTTGAGGCGTTGGCCCTGGCAGGTCTCGCAGGGAATCACGCGCATGGATTCCTCCATCTCGGCCCGGATCTCCTCGCTGCTGGTCTCCTTGTAGCGGCGTTCCAGGTTGCCAATGACGCCCTCGAAGGTGTGGAGGAATTCGTACTTGCTGCGCCCCTTCTCATACTTGAAGCGCATGGCCCGGGAACTGCCGTGCAGCAGGATCTCGCGAATCTCCCCGGGCAGCTTCTTCCAGGGCACGTCCAGGCTGAAGTTCAGCTTGCTGGAGAGCTGGTCCATCATCTGGGCCCGCCAGCCGTCCTCGCTCACGCTCTTCCAGCCGCTGGCCTGAAGGGCGCCCTGACTGATACTCAGCTCCGGGTTGGGCACGATGAGTTCTTCCGCAAACTGGCGCTTGAAGCCCAGGCCATCGCAGGCGGGGCAGGCGCCGTAGGGTGTGTTGAAGGAGAAGCTGCGGGGTTCCAGCTCCGGCAGGCCCAGGCCGAAGCGGCCACATTTCACGTTGTTGCAGGCCAGCTTGCTGGAGAAGAGCCGTTCCTTTCCGTCCAGATCGCAGAGGGAGCTGCCTTCTGCGAGGTTGCAGGCGATCTCCAGGCTGTCCGCCAGCCGCGTGCGAATGGCCTCGCTCACCTTAAGACGATCAATGACCACTTCGATGGTGTGCTTCTTCTGCTTGTCCAGATCCGGCAGGCCCTCGGTGAGATCCAACAGGGCGCCGTTCACCCGGGCGCGGATGTAGCCGCGCTTCATCAGATCCTGGAGCATCTTCTTGTACTCACCCTTCCGCCCACGCACCACGGGCGCGAGGATCTGGACCTTGGTCCCCTCGGGCGACTGAAGAATCTGATCGGCCATTTCCTGGATCGTCTGGCTGGTGATGGGCTGTCCGCACTCCATGCACACGGGCTTACCCGTGCGGGCGAAGAGCAGGCGCAAATAGTCGTAGATCTCCGTGACTGTGGCCACCGTGGAGCGGGGGTTCCGGCTGGTGGTCTTCTGCTCGATGGAGATGGCGGGGCTGAGGCCCTCGATGGAATCCACATCGGGCTTCTCCATCTGGTCCAGGAACTGCCTTGCGTAGGCGCTGAGGCTCTCCACGTAGCGCCGCTGGCCTTCGGCGTAGAGGGTGTCGAAGGCGAGGCTCGACTTGCCGCTGCCCGAGAGCCCCGTGATCACGATGAACCGATTGCGGGGCAGTACGAGATCGACATTCTTTAGGTTGTGCTGCCGAGCACCGCGAATCGTGATGTTTTCCATGTCAAGGCCTCGGTATCGACTTTACGCTAAAAGTTCGCCATCGTCGCGGGATCTCCCGCGCTTCCCCTTCGATGCGCCCTAGAATGAACCCATGCATCCTGCGGAATTTTCTATCCTGCTGCACCGCGCCCTGGAGGCGCGGCTCGGCAGACTGCTCGAGCTCGCCTCCAGGGAGGACTGGCGCCTGGATCCCGAGGGCCTCCACGAGGTGCGCGTCGCCTCCCGCCGGGCGCGGGCCGTGCTGGAACTCGTGGATCCCGCCATCTACCCGAAATACAACCGCCACCTGCGCCGGCTCAAGGCCCTCACGGGTGCGCTGGGCGCCAGCCGCGAACACGATGTCCATCTGGCCCTGCTGGCGGCCCAGCCCACCTCCTCCATGGAATCCGCCACCCTCGCGGCCCTCGAACACGCCCAGGAGCTGCTGGATCACTCTCGGCGGCGGGCCCAGAAACACATGGCCCGCGCCCTTGCCCGGCTCAATGTGGCCGAATGCGCAGGGCTGCTGCGGGTGCCCAGTCTCCCGGACCCCTTTGCCCCCGGGGATGCCCCCGCCTCGGCCCGGGCCTGCCTCGAACCCAAGCTCAGGGCCGCGCTGGAGCCCATCTCGCGCCTCTCGCTCCAGGAGGATGCCCCCGGGATGCACGCCCTGCGCATCCTGGTGAAGAAGACCCGGTACAGCCTGGAGATCCTCGCGCCGGTCGTCGAAGGTCAGGCGGAGCCGGTGCTCGACCGCCTCCGGGAACTGCAAACGATCCTCGGCGACCACCATGACCTGGCCACCCTGGAAGGCTTTCTCTGGAACCTCCACGAAGGGCTCGCCGCGAGAAACCGCACGCTGCTGGCGGAAGGCCTGCTAGATGTCGTCGGGCGGGTGGCTGAGGCCCGGCGCACCGGATTCGACCGCTTTCGCGAACTGGCTCCCCGGCTCGACCTGGAAGGGTTCCTGACCACCCTCTGGCCTTCGGCCCCCTCCCAGGAGTGCGCCCCGTGAGGCTCCGCTTCCGCCGCATCCTGCCCCTGGCCTGGTTCAAGAGCCTGCACGCCAAGCTCTTCATCGTGACGGCCCTGGTGACCAGTGGGATCACCGTGGCCGTGGCCCTGCAGATCATCCGGAATTCCCGGAAAGAGCTGGAAATCAGCACGAAGCAGATCGCCCTGGAGACGTCCCAGGCCGTGGAGGCCGATATCGTGGCCAGGGATCCCGGCTTCAGCGATCCCCGGAAGATCGAAAGCGTGCTGGAGAGCTTTGCCGGCGAGGGGCGATCGATCTTCCAGATCGATGTCTTCAAGGCCGAGGGCAAGGATCAGGTCAGCTTCCTGGTCTCCTCCGGCGAGGAGGCCGAGATCGAGTGGAAGCCCGGCATCTCCACCTACATGACGGTCGGAACCCCAACGGCTGAAATCGTGCCTCTGGTGGACACGGATACCGGCCAGACCAGCCGAGGCTGGCGCGTCTACTACCCCATCCGCAATCCCAAGGTGGGCCGCCCTCCCCTCGGCCTGATCCGGACCTATTGCGACCTGGAGCGCTGGGAGGTCATCTGGGAACGGAATCTCCAGCGCACCCTAAGACTGCTGCCACCGGTGCTGCTAGGGGAATTCATCCTGCTGTGGGTGATCCTGGGGGCCCTGCTCAGCGATCCGCTGAAGGGCATCATGGAGGCCATGCGCAAGCTGGAGCGGGGCGACCCCTCGGCCCGGGCCGATGTCCCCCGCAAGGACGAACTGGGCCAGATCGCCCTGCGCTTCAACCAGATGGCCTCCCAGCTCCAGCGCGCCTCCGCCGAGCGCGAAGCCTTGGTGGAGGAAATTCGCGGCCTTAACGCCAACCTCCAGGACCGGGTCGACCTGGCCCTGGCCGAACTGCAGGCCAAGAACCAGGAACTGGAGCGCCTCCTGGAACGCAATGCCCTGTTGCGGGAAGAACTGGGTCAGCAGGAGCGTCTGGCGGTGGCCGGTCAGCTCACGGCCGCCTTCGCCCATGAAGTGGGGACGCCCCTCAATCTGGTCAACAGCCACCTGCAACTCCTGCACGGCCAGACGGATCTGGGCGACCGTACCCGGGAGCGCCTCGGCGTGATCCAGGCCCAGATAGAGCGGGTGGGGGAGATCGTGCGGAAACTCCTGGGACACACCCGTCGCCCCAAGCTCAACCAGGAACCCGTCGACTTCGAGCAGCTGATGGCGGACCTGCAGCGCCTCTGGGGGCCCACCCTGGCGGCCCAGCGGATCACCTTTGCCATTTCGGCCCCTTCGCCCTGTGTACTGCGGGCGGACCGCAAGCAGATGGAGCAGATCTTCATCAACCTGGTGAACAACGCGGTCTACGCCATGCCCGAAGGGGGCGCCATCCAGCTCGAAGTGGGACCCGATCCCACTGCCACCCCCACCGCCCCGACCTGGCAGTTCACCCTGCGGGACGAGGGCACGGGCATTCCCGCCGAACACCTCGCCAAGGTGTTCAAGCCCATGTTCACCACCAAGCCCGAGGGCAAGGGCACGGGCCTGGGCCTAGCCATCGTCCGGGAAATCGTGCGCTCCCACGGGGGCGAAGTGCGCATTGAAAGCGAAGAGGGCAAGGGCACGACCGTAATCCTCACTCTGCCGGGTGTGCCTCAGGCCTAGGAGCCCGGCCTCAGGGGGTCCTGCCGTTGCCCGAGACCACATTGGGCCCCAGGGTGCCCTGAGAACCGGCGCCCTGGTAGATGCCGTAGCGGGTGTTGCCGGTAACGGTGTTGCCGATGATGGTGTAGCCGGTGATGGTGGGATCCAGGTAGATGCCGTCGCCCTGGGTGCCGGTGATGGTGTTGCCGGTGACGGTGTTGTTGTCGGCCTCGTCCCGCATCCTCAGGCCCCAGTTCTTGTTGTCCCGCATCACGTTGTTGGTGACGCGGTGGCCCGCGGTATTGGAGATCTCGACACCACCACCGCCGGTCTGGCCGTTGGCTGAGTTGAAGCCGTTGCCCACCATGACGTTGCCATCGATCAGGACGTTCTTGACGAAGGCGATGCCGCGATCCCTGAAGGCCAGGCCGTTCTGGATGCCACCGCCGGAGTTGTTGGTGAAGGTGCAGCCCAGGATCTGCATGTTGGCCACGGTCTCGCCCGCGTTGGGCTCGATGTCGATGCCGGCCTCGGGCAGGGTGCCCTGGGTGTTCTTGAAGGTGGAGTTCTTCACCACCACACCATCGGCGTAGACCACGGAGAGGCCCTGGCGGCGGTTGTGGTCGGCCACGACGTTGCAGAGGGTAATGTTGCTGCTGCCGGCGGCGCCGCCGATGTAGAAGCCATCGCCCCAGCATTCCTTGGCGGTCACACCCTCGATGTACACATTCTGGGAGCTGGCCACGAAGACCCCCATGCCGGATTCGCCGCCGGTGCCCGCGTGGGTGCTGCGGTCGCCTTCCAGCGTGCCGCCGATGATGTTGACGTTGCTGACCCGGGGCAACAACAGGATCGAATAGTTCGCGGAGCCGTTGGGGATGGCTTTCAACACCGCACCGGAGCTCATGCGGAAGGTCATGTTGCTGCGGAGCTGGAGGCCCTGGTAGTTGTTGAGGATGGCGTTGATCATGTAGGTGCCATCGGGGACCAGCAGGGTGCCGCCGGTGCCGGCCACGACTTCAATGGCGGCCTGGATGGCGGCGGTGTCATCGGTGCGGCCATCGCCCTTGGCACCGTGAGTCTTGACGCTAACCACCAGGGGGGAGGTGGGGGCCGGGGCGCAGCCACTATGCTGCACTGCCTGCACCGTCACGGCGGCGGAGGCCTGCTTGCTGGTGTCGGCGGCGCTGATGGCCGTCAGGGTATGGCTACCCGCAGTGGCCGGGGCCGTGTAGGTGACGGTGTTTCCGCTGCCCGTGATCGTGCCCACCGTGGTGTCGCCATTGGCCACACCATCCACCTTCCAGGTGACATCACCCAGGGTGGCCCCTGAAACGGTGGCAGTGAAGGACTGGGTGGCGCCGGGCAGAAGGGTGGGTGCGCCGGGGCTGAGGACCACGGCAACGGTGGGCGGAGGCGGAGGTGGAGGTGGAGGCAAGACATCCGAGGTTCCCGAACCGGCCGCCGCAGGGCTGGAGTTGGCACCCCCGCCACAGGCGATGAACGAGCAGACGGTGCCGATGACCAGAATCCCGAGCAGGCGAACCTGGATACTCCCTGCGTGCATGGAAGCCTCCCGCCTCAAAGCCGAACCTACCGCACAGGATATCCCTCCGCCCCCTGAACACAACCGGCAGGATGCTTACAGTTCCACGAGCTCCACGCTGCCCAGTTCTTCCCCCAGGAAACGCTCACCGACCTCCCTCAGGCGACTGCTGGCGTCCGTCAGCAGGATCCGCAGCGGCCCCCCGGCGCTTTCTGTGCGGTAGCCGAGGCTCCCCATGAGGAGGCGGTCCACGCTCTGGGCGGTCACATCCCCGCTGTCGATCCACTGGGTGCCGGGCCGGGTGCGCTCCAGGCTGGGGCGCAGGGTTGGATAGTGGGTGCACCCCAAGACGATGGTCTTGGCCTCGAAGGGCAACTGGTTGAGGTAGCGGCGGCAGATGGCGTCGGTGACGGGATCATCGAACCAGCCCTCTTCCGCCAGGGGCACGAGCAGGGGACAGGCCACGCTGTGAATGACCTTGTCCGGATCCCTCCGCCGGATGGCCTCCTCGTACGAGGCGCTGGAGACCGTGGCCAGCGTGCCCACGATGCCCACGGGCCCCTTCACCCGGGCCGCGGCCTCGGCCCCAGGCTCGATCACCCCTACCACCGGACAGGGACTCGCCGCCTGGAGGGCGGGCAACCCGTGGGCGGAGGCCGTGTTGCAGGCCACCACGATGAGCTTGGGCTCGTAGCGCTGAAGGATCTCGCCCATCTGCAGGGTGTAGCGTTCGATGGTGCGGTGACTCTTGGTGCCATAGGGCAGCCGGGCCGTATCGCCCAGGTAGGTGATGGATTCGCCGGGCAGAAGACGCCGCAACGCGCGTACCACCGTGAGGCCGCCGATGCCGCTATCGAAGACCCCGATGGGACGATTGGCCTTGCTCATCGTGCCCTCTCGCACAGGATCGCGATCCAGGCCCCCTCCTGCACTACCCGAAGGGGCTTGAAGCCGTTCACGGAGAGGCTCACCAGGGCCTCGTCCTGACGCTCGGCGAGGATGCCCGAGGCCACGAGCCAGCCGCCGGGAGCGGCGATTTCGGCCATGCGGGGCAGGAGTTCCTGAATGGTTTCCAGCAGGATGTTGGCGAGGAGTCCCTGGTAGGGGCCCTGAACGCGGGCATCGTCGAGACGGCCAACAAAGGACTCGAAGGGCTTCACACCCTTCAGGATCCCGGCATTCATCTCGATGAACTCCACCATGGCCGGGCCGCAATCCGGATCCACATCGAAGGCGGTGATGCTCTTTCCTCCGAGCACATGCGCCGCCAGGGCCAGGATCCCGGTCCCCGAGCCGATGTCCAGGATGGGTTCGCCCAGGCGGCCCTCCCGGGCGAGATCCTCCAGCAGCGCCATGCAGAGCCGCGTGGTCTCGTGACCGCCCGTTCCAAAGGCCAGACCGGGATTCACAATGATGGGTGTGCGTCCCGCAGGGATCGGTTCCTCATCCCAGAGGGGTTTCACCAGGAAGCCGCGGCCCACCTCGATGCGCCCGAAGCCTTCCCGGCTCTTGGCCAGCCAGTCCTCATCCGCGAAGGACTCGGCCCGGAGGAGGCGCACCCCCTCGAAGGCCGCGAGCCCCGCCGAATCCGGAACGGAGCCTCCGGGCGGGAAATAGGCAAAGAAGGTATGGGGCGGATCGGCCTCGCGGTAGGTGGCCGTGGCGCCGTGCTCCATCAGCCAGTCCGTGAGCCCGTCCTCGACGCTCACGGGCGCCTCCAGCAGCCATCGCAGGTGGGTATCAGGGTTCGCCATGGTTCCAGACTAGCAGGCCGAGGCCCCTCAGGACTCGGCCTCGGCCTCCTCGCCGCCATCCTCCAGATCCAGCCGCTTCATTTTTTCCAGGAAGGTGGTGCGCTTGAGCCCCAGCAGTTCCGCCGCCCGCTTCTTGTTGCCCCGGGTGATCTGCAGGGACTGGAGCATGAGTTTCTTTTCCATCTCCGAGACAACCTGGTTCAGGTCCAGCCCCTCGGGCGGCAGGTCCATGGGCACCGAGGCCGAGGCCATGGAGCCCGTGGAAGTCATGCCCTCGCTCACCGGCGGCAGGCTGGCCACCAGTTCTTCCCCTCCCGGCACCCGCTCGGTAAGGAAGGTGAAATCCTCCCGGGTCAGCACCGGGCGTCCCGGCGACAGCACGATGGCCCGCTCGATGGCGTTTTCGAGCTGACGCACGTTGCCCGGCCAGGGCATGGCCATGAGCAGCGGATCCACGCTGGGATGCAGGGCCTTGGGGTAGAGGCCGTGCTCCCGGGCCTTGCGATTAAGGAAGTGCTGGGCCAGGAAGGGCACTTCTTCCCGCCGAGCCCGCAGGGGTGGCAGGGTGATGGGGATGACCTCCAGGCGGTAGAAGAGATCCTCGCGGAAGAGGCCATCCTGAACCCTCTTCCAGAGATCGACATTCGTGGCGGCCACCACCCGGACATCCACCCGGATGGGCCCGCCGCCCCCCAAAGGCTGGACTTCCTTTTCCTGGAGCACCCGCAGCAGGCGAACCTGGGCCGCCAGGGGCATGGTGGCGACTTCGTCGAGGAAGATCGTGCCGCCGTGGGCCTCGCGGAACTTGCCAGGGGTGTCCTTGCGGGCATCCGTGAAGGCCCCCTTGGTGTAGCCGAAGAGTTCGGATTCGATGAGATTCTCGGGGATGGCACCGCAGTGGACGGGCACGAAGGGGCCATCGGCCTCGGCGCTGAGGCGGTGAATGGCCCGGGCGATGACCTCCTTGCCGGTGCCGCTCTCGCCCTGGAGCATCACCGTAGCCTTGGTGGCCGCCGCGGAGCGGGACTTGGTGAGCACCTCCTGCATGGCTGGGCCAATGCCCACCAGGCCCAGGCCCAGGGCCTGCCCCGCGGTCAGCGGTGCCACATGGGCCGCCAGGGGCCGCAGGCCCGGCTTGGGGGGATCCTCCGAAAGCGTTCCCCACCGAGCCGACCCCAGGGAACTCCAGGCCACCAGTACCGACGGGGGAACGGGCTTGTTCTCCGCCCGCAGCAGGAGAATGGGCAGGGCCCCCACCTCGGCCATGGCACGCAAGAGCACCGGCGGGGGTTCGGCGGCCTCCGCCGTGAGCACCCAGAGATCCGTATCCTCGGGAGGCAGGGAGGCCGCGGCGTTGCGGTCCACAGTCACTTCCCAGGTCCCGGCCCAGCGATGCTCCAGGCCCTGAGTGGGCTCACTCAGGGTGGACCAGTGAAGGCGAGGAAGAGCGGCCATGGAGTGTCCCGTTGCTTGGAAATAGCCTAGATCCCTGGGGCTAGGGTGCAAGTCAAAAAGATGACATCTGTCAAAATCGGTTCTTCAGGCATCCCAGGAGCTGGAGGAACCCATGGCGTTGATGGAATCCGGAATGGTGCCCCTGGGCACACCCTGCCCCGACTTCGCACTGCCCGGCGTGGATGGCCGCACTTGGAAGTACCCGGAGTTCCGCTCACCCGCCCTGCTGGTGGTGTTCATGTGCAACCACTGCCCCTATGTGCAGGCGGTGGATGATCGAATCAATGCCCTGGCCCAGGATTTCCAGGGCCGGTGCGAGGTGGTGGCCATCAGCGCCAACGATGCAGAGCAGTATCCCGAGGATTCCTTCGAGGCCATGGGCCGCCGTGCCGAGGAGAAGGGCTACCGCTTCCGCTATCTCTACGATGGCTCCCAGGAGGTGGCCCGAGCCTTCGGCGCCGTATGCACACCGGACTACTTCCTCTATGGCCCGGATCGTCGACTGGCCTATCGCGGGCGCCTGGACGACAACTGGCAGGAGCCCACCAAGGTCAAGCGCCAGGAGCTGCGGCAGGCCATCGAGGCCGTGCTGGCAGGCCAGGCGCCCCGCACCCCCCAGAAGGCGAGCATGGGTTGCAGCATCAAATGGAAGGCCTGATTTCCATCCAAGGCTAAACTCCTGGGGAACCCACTGACTCCATTGCCTGGGAGAACTTCATGTTGCTTCGCGCCGTCGCCCTGACCCTCGCCGCCCTGCCCCTGTCCGCCCAGGCCTGGGATCTGCGGGTGGAAGTGCCCTTCCCCAAGGGCCAGAACCTGCCCCAGACCCTCATCCAGGGCACCTCCAACTATCTCTCCGGGGATCTCGACACCGGTCACGGCGCCATCTTCACCGTGAGCCACCGCATCATCCGCATGGGGCCCATTCTCAAGTTCGACTGGGGCGTCGAGGTGGCCAGTTGGAAGGCCGACGGTCAGATCCAGGGTGCGAATCAGGCCAGTTCGCTGAAGCAATACGGCGCGGGCATCGGCGTGAACGCCCAGTTCTGGGTGCCCTTCACCGGCATCGCGGGGGAGATGGGGCTCATCCAGCGTTTCCAGAGGTACCAGTTCGAGGCCGCGGAAACTACCCAGGACCACACGCTGTCCCGCACCTGGCTGCGGGTGGGCGCCCGGTGGCGTCTGCCCATCCCAGCCATCAACCCGTATGTCGCCGCCAGCTACCAGCAGCCCATCACCAAGGACCGCCCCCTGAAACTGAGTTCCGTGGCCGATCTCACCAGCTACCTCACGGCCCAGGGCAACGGCCAGGAATTCGAGCGGATGTGGACCTTCGGAGTCGGTGTTCAGTTCTGAGATAGCCGCGTCTCTCCATTCCGCCGCTCGCCGATACCTTTCGGCGAGGTCTCATGGAATTCGCTTGTCGCGGGTCGGCCTCATGGCAACCCTGACAGGGTGTAATCCCGCACCGGAGGCCCCATGGCCATTCTCGCAGTGCTTCTCATCCTCATCGGTCTCGCCGCCTGGCGCTTCAAGACCAAGGTTGAGTATCCCCTGTCCAAGAGCCTCGGCCTGGCCCAGTGGATCGCCTGGGGTCTGGGCATCGTCCTGTTCATCGGCTCCATGGCGGTGGTAATTCCTCCGGGCCAAGCTGGCATCGTGGTGCTCTTCGGCAAGGTCAACCTCGAGGCCCTGCCCTCAGGCCTGCACTTCATCAATCCCTTTGCCACCGTGGCCGAAATGGAAGTCCGCACACGGAACTACACCATGTCCAATGTGGGGGATGAGGGCCAGAAGAAGGGCGACGACTCCATCGCAGTCATCACCAGCGATGGCCTGACCGTCAAGCTGGACGCCACCATTTTCTACTCGCTTCAGCAGGCCAAGGTGGCCGAGATTTACAAGAACATCGGTCCCGATGTGGAGGACAAGATCCTGCGAAGCGAGATCCGCGCCAGCCTGCGGGACGCCGCCGCCAACCTGCTGGCCACGGAGCTCTACACGTCCAAGCGCCAGTCATTCGTGGACAACGTGAGCAAGACCCTCAAGGCCTCCTTTGAAGCCCGGGGCATCACCATGGAGCAGATGCTCCTGCGAAACGTCATCCTGCCGGACCAGATCACCAAGGCCATCAACGACAAGATCGCCGCAGACCAGGAAGCGCAGAAGATGGCTTTTGTGCTCCAGAAGGAGAAGCAGGAAGCCGAGCGCAAGCGCATCGAGGCCGAAGGCCAGGCCAAGGCCCAGCAGATCGTAAGCCAGAGCCTCACGCCCCAGATCATCGAGTACCAGCGCATCCAGGCCCTGCGGGAGATCGGCGCCAAGGGCAACATGGTGATCACCCCCATGGGCGGCGCCACGCCGCTGATCAATATCCCTGGGAAGAAGTAGAGCGACCCGAACCCTCCGAAGATGACCGTCAGACGACGGCCTTCTTCGGTTTCGGAGGCTCCCTCTTGGGACCATGCCAGGGATCGATGGTGACTTTCACGATCGCGCCGTTCCTCAACACATCCAACTCGAAGGGCTCTCCCTTTGGATGGACCTCCATCTCCACGAAGAGGTGCAAATAGTTAAAGAGCGGCTTGCCCTGGAAACCCAGGATCACATCGCCCACGGCATGGACCTGCGGAGCAGCATCGGGGCCACTGGGGATCCCGATGTCCCAGGCCTTCAATCCTGCCGCATCGGCGAATCCTCCAGAGGTGACCTCATTCACGGCCAGACCATGCTTTATGCCCAGCAAGGCCATGAGCGGGGCCGTCATCACTGCGAAGCCCAGCTCCGGCCTCCCCAGGCGCCCCTGGGCAATGAGCGAAGGCACGACTCGGTTGAGTGTATCCACGGGAATCGCAAACCCGATGCCGGCACTGGAACCGGAGGTGCTCGTGATGGCCGTGTTCATGCCTACGAGGCGACCCGCCATGTCCAGGAGCGGCCCCCCGGAATTGCCGGGATTGATGGCGGCGTCGGTCTGGATCACATCCTGGATGGGAGTGCCGTAGACCGTGAGCATTTCCCGCCCCAACCCCGAGATGATCCCCGAAGTGAGTGTGTGGTGCTGGGCTAGCCCGAAGGGGTTTCCGATGGCCAGTACCGCCTGTCCCACCGCCAGCGTTTTCGATTGGCCGATGGGAATGGGGACCATCTGTTTCAGGGGTGCGAATACGTGGAGCACCGCGATGTCGTAGGCCAGGCTCTTGCCGATGACTCGTGCCCGGTAAACCTTCCCATCGCCGAGGGCCACGGAGACATCGTCGGCCTCGCCCTGGGGCACTCCCTCCAGATCCTCGATCGTGACCACGTGATAATTGGTGACCACGTGCCCCAACTCATCCCAGACGAAGCCCGTGCCCGTGCCCGGCGGCACATCGTAGGCCCTGCCGGTGCGATTGTCCGTGATCTTAAATTCGTGTGTCTTGGAGCTGATGTACACGACGGAATTTTTGGAGGCCTGAAAGACGCGACTGCGCTCCCGGTCTTCCCGGGACAGGGGCAGGCCAGGGGCGATGGCCCTCGGTTTGGCCCCCTTCCGGTTGGCCTCAATGACGGTCTCCACCTGCTCCTGGGTGGGCGTCAGGGGCACGGACTGGGCCTGGGCGGCCCCCGAGCACACCCATGCCAACACAACGAGACCTCGACCTCCACGACCCATGGGCACTCCGCAGCGAATCCTCCTGAATGATGCGATGATTGGCCCGGAACCCCAACCCTTCACCCTCGCCCGGACAGGCACCCTTGCCCACTCCCGCACTTCCTCCCCTCCCCAAGGCTCCCAACCGGACCCGGGGCCTGCGTTTTCTGCTGCTGACCTCCGGCTTTGTGGCCCTTGCCATGCTGGGCTATGCGGCCTTCCAGGTACTGACGCGCCAACCTTCGTCCGTTCTGCTCCTAAGCGTCCGCAGCAACACCCTCAGTCCGGAGTACCGAAACGCCCTGGGAACCTTCCTCCAGGATCAGTTGGAGTACCTGGGCAATCTCACGGTGGCCACCGTGCCGGAGCTCCCGCCCGAGGCCGATCTTCGAGCCCTTCCGGGGAGAACCCTCATCCTGGCCCCGACCCTTTCCCGCCTGGATGACCGCCTCTCCCTGAGTCTTCGCTACGCCTGGCTCGCGGACCTGAGGCGTGATCCCGCCGGATGTTGGCGACACAGCCCGACTCTGGAGGGAAGCCCCGCCCCCACCATCCTGAAGGCCCTGAAATCCCTGCCCATCTACCTTTCCCAGAATCGTGCCTCCTGTTTCCTGCCCCAGCAGGACCGCCATTTCTGGACCCTCGTTCATGGTCAGGCCCTCCATCGGGACGAAGCTCGGATGGAGGAAGTCGAGGCCCTGGGAGCCCTGGTGGCCCAGGCCGAGCCCGATTGTGCCTCCGCCTGGATCCTGAGGGGGGATGTCATGTACCGCCGGCTGCTCAACGATCCCCGCAGCCATGCCGGAATCCAGACCGAAGCCGAGGGCCATTTCGCGAAGGCCATGGCCCTGCTCCCTCACCACCCCCGAGGCACCTTTCTGCTGGCCGAGATGCGGATCGATTCCGGCGACCAGCGTTCAGCCCTGGCCGACCTGCAGGCCGCCATTCGTGCCTATCCAAGGGCCACGGCCCTTCATTCCGGGATCGCCTACGCCGCGCGGACGGCGGGCCTGCTGGATCTCGCGCGAAGGGCGCTGGCCCGACGTGACCGCCTCTGCCCGCAGGCCTCCTCATCCTATACGAACGAGAACACGTACCTCTACTTGGGCGAGCGACAGCGCTTTCAGGATTCCCTGATTGAATCCTCGGAGACCCCCAGGAACGCCATCACCCATTTTTATCGAGGCTACTTGGCCCTCGCTGATGGTGACCGCCCGAAGGCCCAGTCCCACTTCCTGTGGGGCTCCCAGAGCCGGGAATCCCTTGGCCAATTCCGGGAACTGTCGCGGGTGTATCTCGCCCTCAGTGCCGGGAAGCCCGCGGAGGCCCTCGATGCGCTGCGCGGACTGGAACGGGCCCGGGGCGGGCTGCGGGTCCCCGATGGCGAGTTCACCTTCAAGATGGCCGAAGCCTACGCCCTGCTGGACCGCAGGCAGGAGTCCCTGGATCTCCTGAGCCGAGCCTTCGCCCAGGGTTTTGGATGCGCCCGGTGGTACGCGGAGAGCCCTTTCCTGGGGGAGATCCGTCGGCTGCCCCGCTGGCAGGCCCTGCTTCTGCATGTTCAGGAACGCCAACAACTCATGGAGAAGCGGTTCCCGCCTTCCGATTTCGGCCTTTGAGCGTGAATCGAAGCCCTTGGTCCGGCGCCCCTTTCCAGGCACCCTGAAGGCTCCCTGAGAGTACTCATCGTGCCCCTGCCTCCCCCTGACTTCATGCCCACCCTCCGCGCCGCAGGGCTCCGGGTGACCCCCCAACGCCGAGCCATCCTCCAGGTGCTCGAGGGCTCGGACCGCCCCCTTTCCGTGGAGGATATCCGGCAGCGCCTCGAGGCCCACGGCTCTGGCGTCCCCACCATCTACCGCAATCTCCAGTGCTTCGTGGAGAAGGGCTGGGCCGAGCCCATTCTCGGCCCCGACCAGACCATGCGCTTCGTGCGCTGCCATTCCGACCACCATCACCACCACCTTCAATGCGAAGCCTGCGGCCGCACGGTGGAAGTGCATACCTGCGACGTGGAAGCCAGCCTGGCCAAACTCCGGGATATCTCGGGCTTCAAGGTGACTCGCCACCAGCTCCTGCTCTTCGGCCTCTGCCCCGATTGCCAAAAATGAAAACAGGGGCTCGATGGGAGCCCCTCTTTTCATTGCGATAAGACGGCTACTTGGCGGGTGCGGCCTTGGGGGCCTGATCGGCCTTCTTCTGAAGCTGATCGAGGCGCCCCTGCATCTTCTGGATGGCCTTCTTCAGGGCGTCGATTTCATGCTTGGGGTCCTCACCTTGGCCCCTGAAGACCAGGATCTCGCCCCCGGGACCCCGGAGGTCATGGCGCTTGATGATCATGGGCTTGCCCTCGCCGGCCGCCTCCATCTCCAGGTGGACCGTATCGCCCTCCTCTCCGTCCGTGAAGATCATCACGGGTGCGCCGTCCTTCGGTGAGCCCTTCACGGTGATCCGCTTCTGGATTTCCTTGCGGACCTCCTCGCTCGCCTCCTTGGCCTGCTGACGGTGCGCCTTCGACTCCATCAGGATCATCCGGAGGTCCTCCCTGTGCTTGGTCTCCGAAGCCGCGAGTTTCCGGGCCTCGGCGGCAACCTCTTTGGCCTGCCGGGCGACTTCCTCCTGGAGTCGAGCGACTTCACTCTCGGAGACACCCTTCAGCGCGCGCTTCTCGGCCAGGAGCTTGGCCTTCTCCTCCAGGAGTCGGGCCTTGGCCTGGAGCTCCTTATCGACCTCGGCACCCCGCTCTTTCCAGCGGAATTCCAGGTCCGAGCCAGGGCGGTGCTTGGCATCCCAGCGGAAGGTGTATTTCTGGGCCGATTCCAGGCTCTTCTTCAGCCAGGCCTGGGCCTGGGCGTCGGGCATCTGTTCCCTGCCCTCCAGGGTCCAGATGCGCTTCTCGCCGTCGGCACTTCTTTCGGCCAGGTAGCTGCGCAGGTGTTCACCGTCCCTGCCCTCGATTTCCAGGCGGGCACCCTCTTCCAGGGCCACGGGAGGCTCGGCCTCGGGCTGGATCTTCATCTTCCCCTTCATCTCGATCTTGAGCTTTCGGGGTGCCTTGCTGTCGCCATCCACCAGGACCGTGACGGATTTCTTTTCTTCCTGAACTTCCTTGGCGGGGGTGGGCTTGGGCGTCTCCTGGTGACCCAGACCGAGGGTGCTGGCCGCTCCCAGGACAGACACCGCCAGGGCGGCCACGAGACCGGCCCGGGCCGCGGGAGAGGGGGGAATCTTGGGCGCGAGGATGCGACGAATTCGGTGCATGAGGGTTCCTCCGGTGGCCGCGAGGGCCAGGCTGGGATTCGGTTGAAGCGCCGGGCGGAGCTCCTCTAGGGCCGCCAGGGCCCGGGCGTAGAAGAGCGGATCTCCACACAGCGCAATGGCAGTGTCATCGCAGCAGTTTTCGCGCTCGGCGCGAACCTGTGCGGAAAGCCACCAGACGGCGGGGTGGAAGAAGAGCAGGACTTCCACCGCCGACTGCAGCAGGTTGACGAAATAGTCGTGACGCCGGATGTGGGCCAATTCATGGACCAGAATCGCTTCCAGCGCGCGAGGTTCCATGGCCGCGAAAATGGCCACGGGCACCAGGATCACGGGCCTGAGCCAACCCAGGACCATGGGCACTTCCACCGCGCCGGATTGCAGCAGACGAAGGGGTCTCCGGATACCCAACTGCCGGGCCAGACGACTCAGGCTCGCCTGCCAGTGGGACTCGGCGGGTTCGGCCTGGACCCAGCGGAGGCGCTGAATCCAGAGCCATCCACCCGCCAGGCGCAGGGTCATCACGCAGACTCCCGCCGTCCAGGCCGCAATGACCCAGGGCAGCCATGGGCGCAGCCCGGTTCCTTCGAGAGACTCCGATGACCGCAGGATCAGAACGGCGGGATCGGCGCTCGGACTCCCCGCTGCGCCCGCCGAGGGCCCTTCCCAGAGCCCGAAGAGGGTTGCCGCGGGAAGGATCAGCATCACTCCGAGGGCCAGACAGCCCAGAAGGTAGCGAGCCTGAGCCCCTCGGTTTCGCAGAATCCTGAAGCCCGTCCACGCCGCCGCAGCGACCGCCGCGCATTGCCAAAGGGCATGGATCAGGGTCCACCCGAAGGCCACCGTGAATGACGAGTCTTGATATTGCGTCACTCCGCACCTCCCTCGGCCTGCTCGAGCAGACGGCGGATCTCCGCTAGCTCCTGCTTGGAGGCCCGCTTGGCGTGCAGGGCCTGGATCACCAGCTGCGCCGCCGAGCCCCCAAAGGCCCGCTCCATCAAATCCCCCAGCAGGGAACGCTGGGTCTGGGTCGCCGTCTGGGTCGCCGCATAGACATGGCTGCGCTCCGACTCGTCCCGCACCACCAGCCCCTTCTCTGTCATGACCTGGAGACTCTTCAGGACGGTGGTGTAACCCAGATCCCTGTCCCCGGAGAGCACCTCGTGGATCTGGCGAACGGTGCTGGGGCCGCGGTCCCACAGCACATTCAAGACGGCCAGTTCCGCATCGGTGGGTCGGGGCAGGTTCATGGGGGCTCCAGCGGCTACGACGAGAAGCGTACGACGATCGCCGTAGTTGTCAATGCCGAGAATCCAGCCGAGGTTTCAAAAAAAACGGAGCCCACAAAGGGGCTCCGTTCAGAGGATCGGGCTTCACTATCGGAGTCTGAAGGGCATGCTGAGCTTGAACCGTGCCTTGGTCGGTTTGCCATTCACGTTGTGGGGCCGGAAACGCCATTGCTCGGCATAGCCCATGGCCGTTGCGCGGAGTTCTTCGGGCCCACTGAGCGCCCTCACCCCTACGGGCACGCCTTGCTCGTTCACCGTGATCTCGACGACCACGATGCCCTGTATTCTCTGGGCCTTGGCCTCGGCGGGGTAGGCAGGGGCTGGCGGCTTCAGCGCAATCTTGATCCTGGAAAAGTCCGTGTCCTGCGCCTCGCCGGGAGTCGCATCGACCTTGCCCTGAGAAACCTTGGGGGCAGGGTCCTCCCCGCGCAGACGGAAGGGCATGGTGAGCTTGAACCGTGCCTTGACGGCCTTGCCGCTGACCCGTACGGGCTCGAATCGCCAGGATTGCGCGTACGCGATGGCCGTGGGGTGCAGCTGGGGTGGTCCCTCCAGGGCCTCGGTTGAAATTGGCACACCCTGTTCATCTACCGTTAGCTGGACTACCACCGTCCCCTGGATTCCCAGGGCCTTGGCCTCGACAGGATAGGCGGGCGCGGGAGGCTTGTGGGCGATCTCGATCTGGGCGAAGTCGACCTCCGTGAGGCCAGTCGGTGTCTTCGCCGCAGCCAGGATCTGCACGGTGGCGCTCGGGACCTTGGCTTCGGGGATTTGGGCCAGGGTCTTGGCGCTGGATCCAGCATCCCCGATACCAAAGAGCAGATTCAGCTGAAAGGTCAGTTCTCCATCGCCGGGCCTAGGCTCGAATCGCCAACCCTTCGCATAGGCCACCGCAGTTTCCCGCAATTCCATTGGGCCCTGCACAGCCTGAATCCCCGCAGGGCCGCCTTCCGCATCGACCCGAAGGTGGAGCACCACGAGCCCCTGAACGCCTGCGTTGCGGGCTTGGGATGGATAGGGTGGCGGCGCGGGCTGGAAGGTGATCCGCAGGCGCGGCACTTCCGGTCTGGAGGCAGCGGGCTTCTCGGTGGTTTTGGCTTGCTGAGCCGTGAGTGCGGCCGCGCCGAGGAGCGAGGCTCCCACGAGGGCCAGAGCCAAGCCGCGCAGCGAGGCAGCAGGGGCCTCCTGGGGCTGGAAGAGTCGGGTGATGCGAGACATGAGGTTTCCTTTGGCGGCCGCCAGGGCCGGTTCGGGGTCGGATTGGATCCTGCGCCGCAGGCGCTCCAGGGCAGAAAGTCCTTCCGCCAGGATCAGGGGGTCGCCGCAGAGCAAGGCCGCCGCATCATCGCAGCAGTGCTCCCGAAGCTCCCGGATCCGGCTGGACAGCCACCAGACGCAGGGATGGAAGAACAACAATGCCTCCACGAAACTCTGGAGGAGGTTGACCAGGTAATCGAAGCGACGGACATGGGCCAATTCGTGGGCCAGGATCGCCTCGAGGGCAGTGGGGCTCAGCTGCAGCAGCGCCGCCGAGGGCACGAGGATGGCCGGTTTCAGCCATCCCAGCAGCAGTGGCGACTCCGCCTTGGCGGATTCGAGGAGGCGAACGGATTGGGTGACGCCCATGCGTTCGGCCAGGCGATTCAGCATCGCCTGCATGGTTTGAGAGGCAGGGAATGCCGTGGCCAGGTAGGCCCGATCGAGCCACCAGAGCCCGGCTCCCAGTCGCGCCAGCATCAGGGTGAACCCGACACACCAGAGCACCGCGGCCCAGGGCGCCATTCCATTGATCCGGTACAGCCATTCCGAAAACGTGAACGCCCCCTTGGTCGGGGTGGCCTCCCCCGCGATTGTCCCGACAGCCTGGATCAGCTGAGCGTCCATCAAGGTAGAAGGCGTGATCAGGAACCAAGTCAGAATGGGTCCCAGAACCATGACGGCCAGCCCCCCACAGGCCAGGAGATAGCGCGAACGCGCACTCCGCCGCCGCAGCAGATGGAGGCCCACCCAGACCAAGAGGGCGATCAGGGCGAGCTCCCAGAGCGCGTGCAGAACCGTGAGGCCCACGCGATGCAGCAGCGGATTCTCTAGTAGGGGGCTCATTTCCGCTCCTTCTTCAGGCGATCCAGAAAGGCCTGGATCTCATCCAGCTCCGCATCATCCGCTTTCGAATCCGCCAGAGCCCGCACCACCAGGGACTTGGCGCTGCCCTCGAAGGCCTTCTGCAGAAGGTCATTGAGGAGACAGGCCTGGGTGCGTTCCTCTCCCTGGGCGGCCTGGTAGACATGGGTTCGCGTCGACTCGTCCCGTGTCACCAGGCCCTTCTCCACCATGATCTGCATGAGCTTCAGCACGGTGGTATAGCCCATGTCCCGGTCCTTCAACAGCTCGTCGTGCACCTCGCGAACGGTCGAATGGCCGCGGCTCCAGAGCACCCGCAGGATGGCGAGCTCACCATCGGAAGGGCGGATCGGGGGCTGGGACATGGGCACTCCTGGGAGAATGAAGCAAGTTTACGAACAGATTCGTAGGTGTCAACGAACCCATTCGTACTTTTACATCCTCGTGGCAATGAGATCACCCGAACGCCGGAATTCAGGGAACCTTGGGCGGCTCCACCAAGGCCCTGAGGCCCGCCCGGAGGCGCCGGTCCGGGTTCTCTATCAGCACCTTCACGCGAAACCGGCCGGTGGCATCGGCACAGGGGTCCACGAGCATGATCTCACCGGGCATGGCCTGGAGGCCCTGGGCCTGGGGAAAACGTACGGCCACCTTCTGCCCCGGAAGCAGGCTGGCCAGCGCCTCGGCCTTTATGGCGCACTGAACATACACGCGGCTCAAGTCCAGGATGCGAAACACGGGCTGGGAAGCGGAGACCGCCTCGCCCAACTCTCGCCGCACTTCCACCACCAGCCCGTCGATGGGGGCCAGGAGGGTGCGAAGACGCACCTGCTCGGCGGCGGCCTCGTACTGGATCCGGGCCAGTTCCAGCTCGGTTCGGGCCTCCAGGGCTCGTGCCTCGGGAATGACCTTTCCCTCGTAGAGGCGCTTGGCGCCCTTGGCTTCGAACTCCCGCCGCTCCAGCAGGGTCTTGGCGCGCTGCATCTCCAACTCCTCCACCCGAGCGTAGAGCTGGGCCAGGGGTTGTCCCGCCTTGACGGTCTCACCCTCCTGTACCTTCAGTTCCACCATGCGGCTGGATACCGGCGCCGCCAGATCCACCTGCCGAAAAGGCCTTACCTCTCCTTCCCAGGGTTCGGTGGCCCTGCCGACAAGGGCGACCAGGAACAACGCGGCGAGGGGGCAGGCGAAGGGGCGGGACATGGGGACCTCAAGGGCTCTCCTTCATCATCCCCGCCCCAGGGCAGCTTCACAATTCGTCCTTTTTCCGCCTCTTTCCGTCATGCTTAGGGGATGGCGAACCCACCCCATCCCGCTCCGCGCTCCGGCGGTCGCCACCCGATGGACAGCACCTTCGCGCCCCCCCAGGGCCGGATCTTCAGCTGTTTCCCGGGGGCCGAAGAGCGCCCCGGCCAGCGGCGCATGGCGGAACTGGTGTTCGACGCGGTGAAAGAAGGCGAGGCCCGTTTCTCTGCCTGGCGACAGGCGGGCGGGGAGGCCGATGCGCGCCCGGATGGGCTCCTCCAGGCCATCGAGGCGGGCACGGGCACGGGCAAATCCCTGGGCTACCTCATTCCCGCCCTGGCGGCCAAGCGCCATCCGGTGCTCGTAGCCACCCGCACCAAGCAGCTCCAGCGGCAGCTGCTGGATGATGATCTGCCCCGGGCCCGGGGCATTTTGGGAGTGGACGTGAAGGCCGTGCTGGCCAAGGGCCGCTCCAACTACCTATGCAAGACCGCCTGGGAGGCGCTGGAAAGCAGCCCGCCCTCGGAGATCGCGCGGCAGGACTTCGGCCTCTGGCAGGCCCTGCCTCGGTGGGCCAAGGAAACACTCACGGGGGATCGCGAAGAGCTGGGCCGCTTCGGAGAGGGTGAATCCGAGCTCTGGGACCGTCTCAACGCCCGAGTGGAGCGCTGCACGGGCAAGCAGTGCCCCCGCTACGAAGACTGCTTCCTCACCAAGCTGCGAGTGAAGGTGGCCGAGGCGGATCTGGTCATCGTGAATCACGCGCTGCTCTTGGCCGACCGCGTGCTGCGGGAGAGCGCCTTCGGCCAGGTGCTGCCGGATGCGCCAGTGCTGATCCTGGATGAGGCCCACGAGGTCGAAGAACAGCTCACGGACAGCTGCAGCGAGACCTGGTCCAGCCGCGCCATGACTATGCTCTTCCGGGACCTCTCCGACGAATGCGGCAAGGATCCCGAGGGCGCCACCCTAGAGGCCCAGATGCTGCCCTGGGAGGATGCCTGGAACCGGCTGATGAGCCTGGTGCCCCACGAACACGGCACCCTGGGTTTCGAGGACATGCGCCTGCCCCTGGCCGGATTGGCCGATGCCGTAGAGGCCTGGATCGATGCCGGTCAGGTGGTCCTGAAGGAGGCGCGCCGCTTGGCTCTCCGTCAGAAGAGCGATGCCCCCGAGGATCTCTCCTGGCGCAAGCTCTCGGAACGCATCGGCACGGCCTTCGACCGCATGGAGCAGATCTTCGCCCAGCCCGAGGGCTGGGTGAGCACCCTCAGTCGGGAGGGACTCCAGACCGTGATCTTCAAGGCCAATCCGGTGGACGTGAAGCCCTTCTTCCACCAGCACCTGCGCCGGGGCTTCGAGACGGTGATCCTCACCAGCGCCACCCTGCGGGACGGTAAGGGCTTCAACGGCCTGAAGCTGCGCCTAGGTTTGACCAACGAGGAGGCCGAGCGCGCCGAGCACGTGGAGAGCCCCTTCGACTTCGAGAACCAGGGCCTACTCTTCGTGCCCCCGAGCCTTCCGGAGCGCCGGGCGGGCCGCGACGGCGTGGGCGAACCCGGCTGGGTGGAGGCCAGCCTCGCGGCCATGGAGCGCCTGATGAAGGCCAGCCGGGGCCGCGCCCTACTGCTATTCACCAGCCGCAAGATGCTGGCCGCCTTCCGCCCGCGCCTGGAAGCAGCCCTGCCGGGCCTGACCTTCTTCGTGCAGGGCGAGGGCCTCACCCGCCACGCCATGCTGGACCGCTTTCGCGCCACCCCCAACGCCGCGCTGCTGGGTCTCGCCAGTTTCTGGCAAGGGGTGGACCTGCCGGGGGATGCCCTCAGCCTGGTGGTGGTGACGGCCCTGCCCTTCGCGCCTCCCGACGATCCCGTGCTCCAGGCCCGCATCCGGGAGGCGGACGCCATCAAGCAGGGCCTGGGCTTCGTGGGCATCCAGGTGCCCCAGATGACCCTGAAGCTCAAGCAGGGCATCGGCCGTCTCATCCGCACCCGCACCGACAAAGGCGTGGTCTGCATCCTGGATCCCCGCCTCATGCTGCCCACCGAGGATCCCAACGGCAAGCGCTACGCCGCCCAGGTGCGCGCCGCGCTACCGCCCTTCCCCCTCACCCGAGACTGGGCGGAAGTAGAGGGCTTCCTAATGGGGCTCTGAGCCCAGGGGTGGGTTCAACCTATACTGGTCCCATGAAGAAGCGCCTTCCCATCGCCCTGCTGCTGTCGCTGCCCCTGGCGGCGGCGGGTCGGCCCTCGAAGGGAAGCACCTACCTTTACACCTATTACGATCGCCAAGGCAGAGTGGTGATCAACAACCTGCCCCCCAGCTACATGCAGGGCCAGGGCCTCACCCTCAAGCATGTGGGCGTGGGTCATGTGCGCCTCGCGGTGACGCGCCAGGAGATGGCACGGGTGCTGCGCAGCCCCGAACTCCTGGCCATGGTGGACGAGATCGCCCAAGCCTCGGGGGTGGATCCCTTCCTCGCCCGGGCCATCATCCAGGCGGAAAGCGCCTTCAACTACAAGGCCCGCAGCCGGGTGGGCGCCCTGGGCCTCATGCAGCTGATGCCCGCCACCGCCGAACGCTTCGGTGTGCTCGATCCCTTCGATCCCCGCCAGAACATCATGGGCGGCACCAAGTACCTGCGCTGGCTCCTGGACTACTTCAAGGGCGATCTCACCAAGACCATCGCCGCCTACAACGCCGGCGAGGGCGCGGTGAACCGCCACAACGGCATTCCTCCCTTCCAGGAGACCCGGGCCTACGTGCCCAAGGTGATGGATCTCTACACCCGCAAGCTGGTGCAGGCGGACCCCAAGGCCGCAGGCTCCATGGCCCTGCTGAAGAAGGGCCGGGGCGGCTTCGCCCTGGACGAAACGCCTCTTCCCTCGGGTTCCTCTCAGCAGGTGGCCCAGGACCGCCCCGCCACCACGCTGTTCCAGTGGAGGGACGCCAATGGCCGCCTCCAGATCAGCGATCAGGCCCCTCCTCGGGGCACCAAGGGCGTGAAGGTGTTCGGCGGAGCGAACGACGAGAGCTGAAGGGCGGTCCCCATCGTCCGGATAAGCCTGGATCCTTTGCCTTCAAGGCAAAAGATGAACCGCTGAGGCCACAGAGGGAAATGAGAGGGCACCGAGAAGAAAAAGGCCGCGCTTGTCGGTGTCTTTTCCGCGCCCTCGGTGGTTCAGCCATTCGCTTCGAAAAACCGAAATGCAAAACCCTGGATCAGCCCTTCCGCTGGGCGATGAAGGCCTCCAACCCCGCCAAGGCCTCCGCAAAGGCGATCTTCAGATTCGCCAACGTACCGTTCAGATCCTCGTCGCACTGTTCCGCACGCCCACAGGCTTCAAGGACCTGGGCGTAGGCGCGCACTTTGGGGGCGCCCATGGTGCCGGCCGCACCCTTCACGGCATGGGCCGTATCGCCCACCTGCTCTCGATCACCCTTCAAGATGGCGGCCTCCAGCAGGGCGATGCGGGGCGGCGTGTCATCCCGGAAGAGTTCGTACATCTCACAGAGAAGGCCGAGCTCGCCGTCGTCCAGATCCAGCAGCTGCTGCATGACATCGGGATCCAGGACCTCGAGGGAGGACGTGCCTTCTGGTTTCATGGGGGAACTCCTGGGCTCATTATTCCAGGCGCACCGTCCAGGGAAAGGCCTTCCTGCATCGGGATGGAAACGCCTTACACCCGGTAGAATCACCCCATGGAAGCCTCGACCCCCGCCGAACTCGCCCTCCAGCTCCTGTTCAAGAAGCTGCATCCCCATCTCGAGGACGCGGCCCACGCGCTCTCCAAGGGAGCGGATGCCAAGACCCTGGAAAGGCTCCACCAGAAACTCCTGAAGGCCCGGGAGCAGTGCGTGGAGATCCTGGAGGAGATGGCGGAGGCCTGCGACGAGGACCTGGCCGAACACCTGATCGAACTGGCGGACAACCTCAGCCCCGTAGGCGAGAGCTTCCAGCAGAGCCTCATCCTCACCCAGCTCTGCCTGGAGGACGCACCAGGGGATCTACTGCCCTTCACGCCGGAAGGCAGCGCGGAATCGTCCCCCTGGGGCAAGCGCATGAAGGATTTCCAGGCCCAGGTGGCCATTCCGGCCCTCGCCGCCGAGGCCCGCTGGGCAAGCGTGGATCCGGATATCGGAGAAGAGGGCCCCGAGGACTGACCTCACCCCGCTTGGGCCACCACTCCGCAGAATTCCGCCGCCACGAAGGCATCCACCACCTCGGGACTGAACTGAGCGCCCCGGCAGCGCTGGATCTCATCGAGGGCCTCGGTGTGTTCGAGACGGGAGCGGTACGAACGCCCGGAGACCATGGCGTCGTAGGCATCGGCGACGGAGGTGATCTGTGCGAACAGGGGAATCTCCTGCCCCTGCAGACCATAGGGATAGCCCCGGCCATCCCAGCGCTCGTGGTGATGGCGCGCCGCGCTCACCAGGGCCTGAGACTGATGGTGCTCTTCCAAAATGGCGCCTCCCAACCCCGCGTGGTGCTTGAGGATCTCGTATTCCTGAGGGGTGAAGATGCCCTGCTTCTGCACCAGGAAGGCGGGGATGGCCAGTTTCCCGATGTCATGGAGTTGGCCCGCCTCTTCCAGCAGCACCGCGGTGGCCTCGCCGAGGCCCAGCCGCGCCCCGATGAGCGCCGCGAAATGGCCCACCCGCAGGCAGTGGACGAAGACCTCGGGATCCCGCTCCTCCAGGGTCTGGATCAGCAGGCGAGGTGGAACTAGGTTGGGGCAGCGCGAGAGTCTGGGCATGTCGGTGATTTGGACAGGGAAGCAACCCGAGCAAGGGCGATGCCAGGGCGGCTAGAATCAAGGCAAACGGGAGACATCCATGGATCGCTTCGGCAGCAGCCTTTTCCGCATCGTCTGGGCCTGCGTCTGCCTGCTGCTGGCCGGACTGGTGCTGACCGGCATCCAGGGCTTCGGGGGCGACGGCAGCCAGCTGGTGGTGTTCGGCACGGGAATCCCTCTGGGACTCCAGGATGCGAAACCCTACGTCACCCAAGGGCTGGGGCGGTTCATCTACACAGTGGTTCCCGCCATCATCCTGCTGGGGGCCTTCCTGCCGGTGGTGGAGTGGACCACCGCCGCCGCCAAGGGGGAACGCTTCAAGGGCCTCTTCCTGGGGCTGGGCCTGGGGCTGCTCCACGGGCTCTTCCTGAGCCAGCTGGCCATGCTCCCCATGCTCGCCGCCAGCTACCGGCTGTTGGGCACTCCCCTCGCGCCACTGGTGCTCCAGGCGGATCTGAACGCACTCCTCCTGGGCCTCCAGCTGCTGCTGTGGACCATTGCCCTGGCCCAACTCGTCAAGTCGAATCGAGGTATCGCCATCCTGCTCGCCTACGCGCTGGCGGCAGTCGGCAAGATCCTGGCCTGGGTGGGTGAATGGGGCCAGGATCTGGAAATTCCCAAGGCACTGGTCAAGAGCCTGTCCTTCCTGGGGCACCTGTTTCCCACGGAGGTCCTGCCCACGGATCCCCTGGCCTGGAATGCCCTGCCGCTTTCCATCGGCGGTCCCCTCGCCCTCTCCATGCTGCTGATGCTCCTGCAGGGAAAGGCCGCCAAGCGGAGCAAGGCGTGAAGTTCACCCCCCTGCTGGCCCTGGCGGCCTCGGGCCTCCTCGCCCAGGCCCCCGCCCAGGATCCTGCCAGGCTCAAGCAGCGCCTGGCCGAAGTCCAGGCCCGACTCTCCCAGGTGGATCAGCAGCTGGGCGGCCTGAAGAAGCGGCGCAAGGGCGTGCTCGTCGAACTCCAGAGCATCTCCCTCCAGGCCGACCGGATGCGGGCCCAGGCCGAGGGCGCCCGGCTCAAGCGCGATCAAGCCAAGGGCGAAGTCCTCCAGATCACGTCCCAAAAAGAAGGTATCTACAAGGAGATCCTTCGCCTGAGGACCGAAATCCGGAAACAGATCCGGTGGATGCAGGCCCTCGGCCCCCTGGGGGGTCTGGGACTCTTCCCCTCCACCGAGAACTTCGACGAATTCCTGGTGCGGGGCCGCTACCTCGAGTACTGGCGCAATCAGCAGCGCCGGAAACTTGACCAGGTCCAACACCTCCAGGGCGATCTCCTGCAGCGGGAAAAGGATCTCCAGGCGGCCCTTCAGCGGCTGGCCCAGGAGGAACGGGAATCCGCGCAGCTCCAGCTCGATCTCCGGGCCAACGAGGCGCGGCTCCAGGGCTTCCTCGACGGGCTGCGGCAGGATGAATCCAGGCAGCGGGAGGTTCAGGCTGAGCTGGCCGAAGAAGCCCTGCAGCTCGAACGCATGCTCTCCCAGTTGCTGGGCAAGACCCGCACCGAGGCCTTCGAGGCCACCACCAGTTTCCCCAGCCTGAAGGGCGAGCTGCCCCGCCCCGCCGAAGGCACCCTGGCCCAGGGTTTCGGCGAGCAGGTCCATCCCCGCTTCAAGACCAAGACCCTCCAGTCCGGCCTGCTCATCAGCACCGAGTCCGGCGCCCTCGTGCAGTCCGTGGCCGAAGGCAAGGTGGTCTTCGCCGACATCTACCAGAGCTACGGCCCCATGGTGATCCTGGACCACGGCCACGGATACTTCAGCCTCTACACCCATCTGCGCTACTTCCAGGTGGCCAAGGGCCAGATCCTCCGCGCCGGTGAACCCCTGGGCACCTCCGGCGACACCCTGGACGGCCCCCGCCTCGGCTTCGAAATCCGCCAGCTCGCCCAACCACAGGATCCCAACAAGTGGTTGAAACAGCGATACAGGTGACGAGTCCAATCACCTTCTGAACAACCATCAACGCAGGCCTTGCGTATCCGCAACGCGGATACCAAGAGGATCCGAACAAATGGTTGAAGCAGAGATACAGGTGACGAGTCCAATCACCTTCTGAACGACCATCAACGCAGGCCTTGCGTATCCGCAACGCGGATACCAAGAGGATCCGAACAAATGGTTGAAGCAGAGATACAGGTGACGAGTCCAATCACCTTCTGAACGACCACCGAAGCAGGCCTTGCGTTGGCAAGGTGACGCGCTTCAAGCTTCCTTCGCCGCGGCCAGTTCCTGGGTGCGTTTCTTCTCGGCCCGGGTGAGGAAGGCCACGGCCACCAGGACGAATCCGAGGGAGATCCAGTTCTGGAGGGTGGGGAACTTGCTGCCAAAGAAGGCCCAACCCAGGAGGGTCGCCGTAGTGCCCGCCACCAGTGAGGTGAGCCGATTCACAAGGCCCGTGAAGGTCGCGGTGCGGCCCTTGAACATGAAGATGAAGACGCTGAAGAAGGCCACCACACCGAAGGCCACCCCGGAAAGCGCCGCCCACCCCCAGCCGGGCACAGGGATCTGGATGGAGGCCACGAAATCCATTACCTGCCGCGCCTGCCCCCAGCTCTCGAAGAAGCGCGGCGAGAAGAAGACGAAGGTGGCAAGGAGGGCCATGGTGATCGAGGCGGCGATCTGCTCCGTGGCAAAGAAGGCGCGATTGTCGAGAGGAGCGCCCTTCGGCCGGGTGTTCTTGTAGTAGTTCATGATGTAGATGCGGATGGCGTAGGCGGCGATGTAGCTGGTGAGGATTACCATGGCCGCCCGGTTGTGGATGAAGTCGAAGCTGCCGCCGTTAGAGAAGAAGAGCTCGATGCTGGCGGCCAGGATGGCGAAGATCACCGCCGCGTTTTCCTCCCAGTAGACCCGCTTGTCCAGGATGCCCTGGCGGATCTGGACCTCATCCACCACGCGCCCGATCACGATGACGCTGGCCCGCATGATGACCATGGCCACCATTACCGAGATCGGCAGGGTGTACATGAGCGTGGTCGTGGGAATCACCACCGCCGTGCAGATGCCGCTGGGAATGATGTAGAGCAGCTCCGAGGGAAATTCCCAACGGCCCACCCGGATGGGACGGATGGATTTCAGCCGCCACCACCCCAGGACCACGGCGGGGATCAGGCAGGTCAGGTTCGCCCCCAGGGTGTTGTACGTAAGAAAGGCGATGTCGTTCATTCGAGGCGAAGCCCCGTTCACCCCCCCCGTGAACACCTTCACGATGAGGCCCGTGGCCACATAGAAGAGGAAATAACCAGCACAGAGCTGGATGAGGCGACCGGTACTGCCTTCAGGCGTCTTGCCAAACACGAGAACTCCATGCGCAGGGTCAGGTTGAATGCAAACCCTGCATCCTCTCGCTCAGAGGACCGAATGTAAATATCTAGATTCGAGTTCCCGGCCTTGCCAAACCTAGCCCTACTTCGCCTGGGAGGGAAACGCTCTCTCGTAGTAGCGCTCCCCGTCTTCCGACAAGGCCAGGAGCTCCTTTTCGGAGACGCATCGGAGATTCCCATCCACCTTGAAATTCCAATTGAAATTCAAGAATTCGGAATAACTCGAGAGGCGGGATTGGAAATTCAATGGTGCCGCTTCAGGCTGGATGTGACCCGTGACGGGGTTCATGACGTGCCACTCGACCACGGGGTAGGCGGCAAGTACCGTGCGGAATACGTCCTCGAATTGCCCGGGAGTGTCTCCTTGATGGGCGCGCTGGTCGTTGAGGATCGCTCCCCGGGCCACCGCGCCTTCGGCCAGGGCGCTAATGAGAATTTGCCCATCGGGGCGCGGCTGGAAATTCGTGACGGCTTCGTGCCACACCCAACCATTACGGAGCAATTTGTCATCCACGCTGTCGTAGAGCCGGACCAACCTGCGCATCTGTCCTTTGGGGGAGAAAACCCAGAAGAAGCCGAACCCCGTTCCGACGACCGTCTCGTCCTCAGTCCACACGCAGCGGTTCAGGATCCACAGGTTTGAAAGGATTGGGTAATTCCAGGAGCCGTCTCCCTTGAATACTTTCCCCGATAAGCCGTCATCTGGGTACCCCACCAAACGATATTTCCCCTGAGGGTTCCGTTTGTAGAGAGAGAAAAGATGTGGCTTTCCCCCCGAATCCAAGAAGGGCTTGTTCACGCAGATGCCCAGCAGGTAATCCTCGGACAGAACCCGAAAGTTCCCCAGCGGGCGGTCTTCGAGCACACCATGGGGCTCCTTCTCCCAAGCCCAAGTGGCTGTGGAGAATCGAAATACGTCGAGTCGGAGCTCCTGTTTCGCTTTGGCATCCTGCGCAGGGAAGCTGAGATATTGAAGGGAATAGCAATCCTGGCCTGGCCCCTGCAGCGCCGCTTCCCGCCGCCTCAGCGCACGGGAGTGGTCAACACCTCGGGGTAAGGGCGGCAGAGCTCGTTCCTGTTTCCCCTTGAACCAGAGGGCAGGGCCACTCTTTGCGTGGGCATCGGCGTGCAGCAGAATCATCTCTTCGTTCGGAAGCCAGAGATTGACATGCTGCCCCCTGGATGGGACTTGCCCTTGGAGCCCCTGTAATGCCAAGAGGCCGAGTATGACTACCATCCGGCCTGCTAGCCAAGATCCAGGCATGTTTAGCCCTGGCGGACGCAATGATCGGCATCAATAGCATTCTGAGACCACTCATCAGCAAAAGCCTTGGTGGCCTTCCATGTAATGCAGGGTTTCTTACCCCAGCAGTCCCTGATCTCGACATACCCACCTGCCAAGTTCCGTGTGTTGCTGCACTGCGCAGAGACAGGAAGGCTCGTGAGTGAGAGCAAGAGCGCGAGGATGATACATTTCGATTTCATCGGGTCTCCGTTTCGATATTTGCTCTCACTTTATATCCTCGTGTGTGTGTGTGTGTGTGCAACCCCCATCCCTGAGGACATCGACGTCTTTCATTTGGTTCCCCGTTAGAAGGTTCTTCGCTATTTCATGTGGGTAGTGGTGCCCGGGTGGGGACGTTATTGAAGTCGAGTTTGCCGGCGATGAGGTAGGCGATGGAGATGAGGTTGTGGGGGTTGCGGTAGCCTCGGGCTTTGGCGATGGCGGCCTGGATGAGGCTGTTGATGCCTTCGATGAGGCCGTTGCTGATCTGGCTGCGCCACCAGTTGAGGATGCCCCTGCGATGGGATTGGAACGTCGCGGCCAGCCTCACCAAAGGCCCTATGCCACTGGAATGAGCCATGGCGCACCAGTCGTTGAGGAACATGCCTCCGGCTCGGCGATTGGGTTGTTCAAAGAAATCCTGCAGGAGGAGCTTCATCTGGTAGGCCTCCACGGTCTGGAGGTTCATGGCCTTCAGCTCCTTGAGGCGGGCCTTCTGGGATTTCGTTAGATCGCCGGGGTTTCTCAGCCAGTAGTAGCGGGTCTTCTTAAGGCCTGGCGTGGCTGGTGACTCTGAGCGCCGCACGGCGTCCAGGGCGTCATTCATCAACTTCATCAGGTGAAAGCGATCGAGGGTGATCTCGGCCTTGGGCAGGTGCTCCTGGATGCCTGCAATGAACGCCGGGGACATGTCGCAACACACGTCCTGGATCTGCTCGGCCTTTCCCCCATGCGCCTTCAGGTCCTCCACGAAGGCGCCCAGGGTGGCCGCATTCCGCCCTTCCGTGCCGAACATCACCCGCCGCAAATCCAAATCCATGAAGAAGCTGAGGTAGGTGTGGCCGCGTCGGTAGGACTTGTCATCGACGCAGATCGTCTCGACCGTGGAGAAGTCCAGCTTCGCCCGTGCTTCATCCGTGTGGAGCTTTACCACGCGCCAGATCCGTGTGTCGTGCTCACCCATTAGCCGGGCCACCGCTCTCACGGGCATCTCGCGGGCGAGGACCATGATCAGCGCCTCGAACATCAGGGTGAAACCGGAGCCCTTCCGCCCCCAGGGAACATCGACGGTCTTCACGCCGTGGGTCTCGCATTTGCAGCGAGGCACCCGGGCCGTGAGATAGGCCGCGTGCTGGAAGAAGTCCAGGTGGCGCCAAGTCTTCTCCTCCGTGTCGTGAGCCTTGCTTGGCGCACCGCACTCAGGGCATGGGAAGGAGGCCCCTCGCTGGAAGTCCACCAGGATGTCTAGTCGACGCTCGCGTGCATTGAACTCCAGTGACTTCACCTCCCAAGGAGGTTGAAGCCCGAGGGCCGCCGTGAAAAGAAGGTTCGTGTCCATCCCTCTATTGGACCAAGAACCGACCTCACCCTGAGGCTCTACCCACACGATTCAGCGAAGAGCCCGTTAGAATGACTCCATGATCACGCTCACCCACGTCGGCAAGCAGTACGGGCGAATCCACACCGCCCTGGCGGATGTGAACTTCCATATCGAGTCCGGCGAGTTCGTCTTCCTCACGGGGCCCAGTGGGGCCGGCAAGTCCACCCTGCTGAAGCTGCTCTTCCGGGAGCAGATCCCCACCAACGGCGAGATCCGCCTGGCCGGTCACCGGCTGGCCACCATGCCGGAGACCGAGATCCCCTTTCTCCGCCGCAAGCTCGGGGTGGTGTTCCAGGACTTCAAGTTGATCCAGGCCCAGACGGTCTTCGAGAACGTGGCCTTCGTGCTCAAGATCCTGGGCGTGAGCTATTCCGAGCAGAAACAGCGCGCCTTCCGGGCCCTCAAGATGGTGGGCCTCCAGCACAAGCTCTCCAGTTACCCCATGCAACTCTCCGGGGGAGAGCAGCAGCGCGTGGCCATCGCCCGCGCCCTGGTCAACGATCCTCTGGTCCTCCTGGCGGACGAGCCCACCGGCAACCTGGATCCCGATCTCGCCCAGGAAATCATGCTGCTCTTCGAACGCATCAATGGCTCCGGCACCACGGTGATGGTGGCGACCCATGACCGCAGCCTGATCCAGCGCATGCGCAAACGAGTGCTGGGCCTGGACCACGGGCGCATGGCCTTCGACCTGCCCGCCCCTGCCAGTACGGTCACCGTCTAAAGGCTGTTCGAGCGGCCGAAAGGTCGATGGATAATTTTTTTCATATTTGAAAAATAGTTGCAAACACCCCTTCAAAGTAGAAAAACCTCTTGCCATACTTGGGAAGTTGGCTTGAAGGCCCCAGCCGTGGTGGAAGGGAGTCGTCGCCAAAGCGTCAACGAACCGGATGACCGGTTGGGAGGAGCACCATGAGGAAGAAGAACGTCAAAGTGGCGATCTGGGGCTTCGGCGCCATGGGCAGCGGCATGGCCGAGGTCCTGTTGCGCAAGCGGGGCGTGGACATCGTCGGCGTCTGCGACATTCACCCCGATCGCGTCGGCAAGAGCATGTTCGACGTGCTCGGCGTGCCCCAGGGCGACCGCAAAGACGTGACCATCAAGAGCGACATCACCAAGGTCATCAAGAAGGAATCGGCGGACGTCGTCCTGCTCTGCACGGACAGCTTCACTGCCAAGACCTTCGACAAGATCAAGCTCATCGTCGAACTGGGCATCAATGTGGTCTCCACCGCCGAGGAGATGTCCTATCCCAAGGCCAAGGAGCCCAAGCTTGCTGCCAAGATCGACAAGCTGGCCAAGGCCAATGGCGTCAGCGTCCTGGGCACCGGCATCAACCCCGGCCTCATGATGGACCTGCTGGCGATCCTGATGACTGGCGCCTGCACCGATGTGGAGTATGTGAAGGCCGAGCGCGTCAACAGTCTCTCCCCCTTCGGCCCCGCTGTGATGGAAGAGCAGGGCGTCGGCATCACCCTGGACGAGTTCAACAAGCAGTCCGCCGCCGGGCACCTCGCTGGCCACGTGGGCTTCAACGAATCCGTCACCATGATCTGCGACGCCATCGGCTGGAAGCTGGACAAGGAGGTGGAGCAGACCATGGCGCCCATCGTGTCCACCGTCCACCGCAAGACCAAGTACGCCGAAGTGCTGCCCGGCAACGTCGCCGGCTGCACCATGAAGGGCTACGGCTATGTGAACGGCAAGCTGGCCGTGGAGATGATCCACCCCCAGCAGATCGAGCCCGAGCTCGAGGGCACCAACACCGGCGACTACGTGGTGATCAAGGGCACGCCCAACGTGAACCTCTCCAATAAGCCCGAGATCCCCGGCGGCATCGGCACCATCGCCATGTGCATCAACATGATCCCCCACGTGATCAACGCCCGTCCGGGCCTGCACACCATGATCGACCTGCCCGTGCCCCGCGCCATCATGGGCGACATGCGCGAACTGATCTGCGAATAAAAAACGGATTCACCACGGAGACACGGAGAACACAGAGGAATCACGGAGAAAGACAAAAAACCTCTCTGTGTGCATTTCCCAGTGCCTTCTGTGTCTCCGTGGTGAATCTATTTTGTGAGGTGGACCATGATCAAGGCTGGCACTTGGGTCGAGATCGAGCGCGTGCTGCTGCGGCCTGAAGAGCGCGCCGCGAACCTGCCCGAAGACACGGCGAAGACACCCTATCGCCTGCGCATCTCCGGCTTCCTGCTCCAGGACGCGGAACTGGGCACCGAGGTGACGGTGAAGAGCCTCATCGGCCACGAGCATCGGGGCAGTCTGTGCCTCGAGAATCCGAGCTACAGCCATAGTTTCGGCAGCACAGTGCCAGAGCTGCTGAAGATCGGGCGGGAGGCCTAGAGATGCGCGACACGAGCTACACCGCCGTCACGGCCCGCAAGAACGAGATCATGAAGGCGTCCATGGGGATGGACTACAACGATTTCATCCAGAGCCCCGTCGCCTTCGACTACGAGCGCATGATGCGGGAGACCGGCTATTCCCACTCGGACATCGTGCGCATTCAGACCGAGTCCAAGGTAGGCAACACCCCCATCTTCGAATTGAAGAATCTGACGGAGGCCGTGCGGAAGATCGCAGGGCCCGGAAAGGGCGCCACAATCCTCGTGAAGGACGAGGCCGCCAATGCCAGCGGCAGCTTCAAGGCCCGCCGTGCCTCCATCAGCGCCTTCGAGGCCCAGAAGAAGGGCTACAGGGGCATGGCCACCGCCACCAGCGGCAACTACGGCGCCGCCGTGGCGAGTCAAGCGGCCATGCGCGGCCTCAAGTGCATCGTCCTCCAGGAGGTCTTCGATTCCAGGGGTGTCGGCCAGCCGGAAATCATAGAAAAGAGCCGCGCCTGCGAGGCCTACGGCGCCGAAGTGCAGCGACTCTCCGTGGGACCGGAGCTCTTCTATCAGCTCCTGATGACGCTGGAGGAAACGGGCTTCTTCAACGCCAGCCTCTACACGCCCTTCGGCATCCGCGGCGTGGAAACCCTGGGCGTCGAGATCGCCGAGCAGGTGCGGGCGCGCTATGGCAAGGCTCCCGAGGCAGTGGTGATCACCAACGCCGGAGGCGGAAACCTCACGGGCACCGCTCGCGGCCTGCTGCTGGCGGGGTGCGAACAGACGCGCATCGTGGCCTGCTCCGTGGACCTGGGCGGCCTGCACATGGCCTCGGACACGGACTTCAACAAGAAGTCCTTCACCACGGGTCACACCGGCTTCGGCGTGCCCTTCGCCACCTGGCCCGATCGAGTGGACGTGCCCCGCAATGCCGCCCGCTGCCTGCGCTACATGGACGAGTACCAGCTCGTCACCCAGGGCGAGGTCTTCTACATCACGGAACTCCTCACCAAGCTGGAGGGCCTGGAGCGCGGCCCTGCTGGCAACACCAGCCTCACCGCCGCCGTCACCCTGGCCAGCCAGATGGATCGCGATCAGATCGTGGTGGTCCAGGAGACGGAGTACACCGGCGCGGGCAAGCACCACAATCGGCAGCTCTCCTTCGCCCGGGAGAACGGCATCCAGGTGAGCGTGGGCGATCCCGCGGGCAACATCCCCGGCAAGACCATCGTCATCCCCGAACGCCTCGACCAGGTACGCGGCAAGGTCCAGGACATGAATCGCCTCCGCACCAGCTACCTGAAGAACGCCGCCAAGGCTCATCCCGTGAGCCAATGGAACGAGAACGACTACGACTTCGTCGCCGCAGACATCAAGGCCGACGTGGCGTGGGTGAAACAGGCCCTCTCGACCCTCGAAAAATAAAATTTCCACGGATGCACACGGATAAACACGGATGAAAAACAAGAAATCTTCTTATCCGTGTCCATCCGTGTTCATCCGCGGCCCCCATTCAATTCCTAAACGGAGGAACCCATGACCGACGAACGAATCACTCGGTTCGAAGCGCGCCGGGAAGAGCTTGCCAAGCTGAGCGACGAGCAGCTGAAGGGCCGCTTCTGGGAGCTCACGAACAAGCTCGTCGAACCCATCATCGACCTGGCCAAGACCCACACCAGCCCCTCCATCGAACGGGCCATCCTGCTGCGCATGGGCGTGGACAGCGTCTCCAGCCACGGCGTGGTGGACCGCATCCTGGAGGCCGGGTTGCTGGGCAAGGGCGCAGGCCATGTGGTCCTCAAGCTCTCCCAGAAGAGCGGCAAGGATATCCGGGGCGCGGCCCAGGCCATCCTCGATGACAAGAACGTGCTCAACGGCCTCTTCCAGTAAGGACCTGACATGACCAACCAGCCGCTGGATCCAACCAAGAAACTCGATATCGAGCACATTCTCGAGGGCCTCGAGAGCTACCATCCGCCCCGCAAGGGCTGGACCTGGCGGGATGTGCCCACCGAGGGCGTCAACATGGGGCCCTTCCACTTCCGGGACATGTCCAAGCCCCTGAAGAAGAGCATCGGCCTGCCCGCCAGCAAGTACTTCGACAACATCGACCCGCAACCCAGCTGCGTGGTGACGACGGAGATCGCCTCCGGGCGCTTCGAGGATGACATCCGCCGCATGCGCATGGCCGCCTGGCACGGCGCCGATCACATCATGGTGATCCGCACCACGGGCCAGAGCCACATCGACGGCCTTTTGGAAGGCACCCCCGAAGGCATCGGGGGCGTGCCCATCACCCGCAAACAGATCCGCGCCAGCCGCAAGGCCTGCGACCAGATCGAGGAGGAAGTGGGACGTCCCATCAACTTCCACAGCTACGTCTCCGGCGTGGCCGGTCCTGAAGTCGCGGTGCTCTTCGCGGAAGAGGGCATCAACGGCGCCCACCAGGATCCCCAGTACAACGTGCTCTACCGCAACGTGAACATGTACCGCTCCTTCGTGGACGCGGCGGAGGCCAAGAAGGTGATGGCCGGGGCGCGCATCTTCCAGATTGATGGCGCCCACAACGCCAATGCCACCGCCAAAGCGGGTTGGCTGGTGATGCCCGAGCTGATCGTCCAGCACGGCATCAACTGCGCCTTCTCCGTGGCCGTGGGCATGGACAAGACCCTCATCGGGCTCTCCACCGTGCCGCCCAATTCGCCCCCCGCCCCCAAGCTCTGGTACGACCTGCCCTACGCCGTGGCCCTGCGAGACTTCTTCAGCGAATTCAAGATGCGCGCCCAGCAGAACACGCGCTACATCGAAGCCGACATTGAGGAAGCCGTCCGCACCCACACCGTGGACACGCTCATTTCCATGCTCACCCGGGCGGACATCCAGTCCACCATCACGCCCGACGAAGGCCGCAACGTGCCCTGGCACTACAACAACATCCGCGGCGTCCAGACCGTCAAGCAGACCTGGGCCGCCCTGGACGGCATCAAGGAGCTGCTGACCCTCAACCATGACGGCCCCCTGGGCGAGATGGTGCGTGATCTCAAGGAGCGCGCCGTGGCCTTCCTGGAGGAGGTCATCGACAACGGCGGCTACTTTGCCGCGGTGGAAAAGGGCTTCTTCGTGGACTCCGCCAAGTATCCCGAACGCAACGGCGATGGCATCGCCCGGGACGGCAAGGGCGGCGTGGGCGCAGGCACGCTGATCGTGCGCGAGGCGGATTACTTCGCCCCGGTCTGCGATCACTTCGGCCACAACCACCTGCCCGCGGGCGTCAAGAAGGCCTGCGACACCATCCAGGGCTGCACCCTCTGCAAGCCCGAGAAGATCGTCTTCATCGACGAACTGGATCCCGAGGATAGCTGCCACGCCCGTCTCGCCAAGACCCTGCCCTACCGCAAGGGCAACGCCATCAAGCCCGAGGCCGAATGGGCGGGCGATGGCACGGTGCTCATCCAGCTCTTCGTGCCCCAGAACGAAGACATCGCCCCGGTCTATGCCGTAGAGATGGCCAAGAAGATGGGTCTGCTGGATCCCGAGGTCATCAACACCATGGTCCTGCACCCCTCCGAGGGCTGCTTCGTGGAGGTGAAGGGCAAGGTGGCCTTCGACATCGACAAGACCACCCTCAAGATCCCCGAGAAGGAAGTCATCCTGCCCGAACAGGAACTCCGCGACGTGGTGAAGGCCCTGGGCATCAAAGTGGTGGCGGGCACCGTGGGCGAGGACGAGCACAGCGTCGGCCTGCGCGAAATCCTCGACATCAAGCACGGCGGCATCGAGAAGTACGGCGTGAAGTACCACTACCTGGGCACCTCGGTGCCCATCGGCAAGCTGGTGGACGCCGCCATCGAGACCGGCGCCCAGGCCATCCTCATTAGCACGATCATCAGCCACAACGATGTGCATCGCGCCCAGATGAAGAAGCTGGCTGAACTCTGCAAGGAGAAGGGCATCCGCGAGAAGGTTGTGCTCATCGCGGGCGGCACCCAGGTGAACCGCGACATGGCCAAAGAAACCGGCCTCGACGCCACCTTCGGCCGCGGCACCAAGGGCATCCATGTGGTCAACGCCATGGTCAAGGTGCTCAAGGGACGCGGCGTCGTGTAACAACACTCCGCGAAGGGCCGCGAAGAAAGGGATCAATTACCGCGAAGACACCGAGTTCTTTCTTCGCGGTTCTCTCCTTCCTGCACAGCAGGCTTCGCGGCCCTTCGCGGAAATACGTTTTCGGAGTTCGCATGGCCGCCGAAATCGAAATCCTGACCATCGAGGTGGGTTCCACCATCACGAAGGTGAACGGGTTCAACCTCCTCGACGCGGGTGGCTTCGAGCATGTGGCCCAGGGTTTCGCGCCCACCAGTGTGGCCCAGGGCGATGTGGGCATCGGCGTGCAGGAGGCCATTGCGGATCTCGAATCCCGCTTTGCGGGAGGCATCGGGAAGCCCGAGACCTTCGTGAACAGCTCCGCCGCGGGCGGACTGCGCATGACCGTGCACGGGCTCACCTACAGCATGACGGCGCGGGCGGCCCGGGAAGCGGCGCTGGGGGCGGGCGGCATCGTGAAGATGGTGACGGCCGGAGAACTGGACGAATTCGAGCTGGATGAGATCCGGGCCACCCATCCCAATATCATCCTGCTGGCGGGCGGCGTGGACTTCGGCGAAAAGTCCATCGTCCTCAAGAATGCGGAGAAGCTCGCCTCCATGGGCCTTCCGATCCCCGTGATCTACGCGGGCAACGTCGCCCTCCGCAAACCCATCCACCACATCTTCCAGGCCGCGGGCCTGGAGCTGCTGGTGGCGGACAATGTCTTTCCCGATGTGGATGTGCTCAACATCGAGCCCCTGCGCCATCTCATCCACGACATCTTCAACCGCCACATCATCCACGCCCCCGGCATGGCGAAATTCGGGGAGCTCACCCACTGGGGCATCCTGCCCACGCCGGGCGCGGTGCTGCGCGGCGCGGAGCTCTTCGCCGAGGAGATGGGCGACTGTCTGGTCTTCGATGTGGGCGGCGCCACCACCGATGTCCATAGCGTCACCGATGGCGCCACGGAATGGGCCTCCAAGATGATCGAACCCGAGCCCCGCGCCAAGCGCACGGTGGAAGGCGATCTCGGCGTTTTCGTCAACGCCCGCAACATCGTGGACCTGGCCGGCAACGCCGAATGGGAGGCGCGGCTAGCGGAACTCCAGGCCATGCCCGCCACCGCGGGAGAGCGCGAACTCACCCGGGCCCTCTGCACCTTCGCCGTGGAGACCGGCGCCAAGCGCCATGCGGGCGTCGTGACGGATCTCTACACCGCCACGGGCCGCAAGCAGATCGTGAAGGGCAAGGATCTCAGCGCCGTCAAGTGGGTGATCGGCACCGGCGGCGCGCTCACGCGTCTCGATGGGGGCACCGAAATCCTCAGAACGATCTGCACGGGCCCCGGCAAGTATCTGCTTCCGGTACCCGAGGCGCGAATCCTGCTGGACAAGAACTATCTGTTTTCGGCTCTGGGAACCCTGGCTCAGGCCTATCCCGAGGATGTGAAGGCTACGTTTCGGCGATGGGTTGAAAACGAAGTGTAAGGAGTCTGACTCATGTACATCCGCACCCCCCGCCTAGAGATCTACCCCGACCGCATCGCCACCAATGCGCGGTCGGTTATCGCCATGTGCCACGACCACGGCGCCCAGGTGGCGGCGGTGACCAAGGTGACGGCGGCCCATCCGGCCGTCGTGCATGCCTTGGAGCTGGGCGGCGCGGACATGATCGCGGATAGCCGCATTTCGAATCTCCAATCCATGGCCGACACGGGGCTGGACCTGCCCCTTATGCTGCTGCGCATCCCGGCCCCCAGCCGGGCGGCGGATGTGGTGCGCTGCGCCCACATCACCCTCAACTCCAGCCTTCAGACCCTGCGCCTGCTCTCGGAGGCCGCCCAGTTCATGGGGGTCCGGCACCAGGCCATTGTCATGGTGGATGTGGGCGATCTGCGCGAGGGCGTGTGGCCCGATCGCGCCATCGACCTGGTGAAGGAGGCGGCCAAACTGCCCGCCCTGGAGATCATCGGCATGGGCTGCAACCTGGCCTGCTACGGCGGCGTGATTCCCTCCACCAAGAACATGCGGGCCCTCATCGAGATTCGCGATGCCTGCCGCAAGGCCAGCGGCCTGGAGCTGAAGACCCTTTCGGGCGGCAACAGCGCCAATCTACCCCTGCTGCTCTCCGGCGCGATGCCCAAGGAGATCAATCATTTCAGGATCGGCGAGGCCATCGTGCTGGGGCGCAACGTCATCGATCGCAGCCCCTGGCCCGGCACCCGCCAGGACACCTTCAAGCTGGTGGCCGAGGTGGTGGAGGTGGAGCGCAAGCCTTCCGTGCCGATCGGTGAGACCGGCCAGGATGCCTTCGGCGGCACGCCCACCTTCGTGGATCGCGGTGTGCGCATGCGCGCCATCTGCAACCTGGGCCGCCAGGATGTAGTGGTGGACGGAATCGAACCCGAGGATCCGGGCATCATCGTGCTGGGCGGCAGCTCCGATCACCTGATCCTGGATGTGGAAGACGCCCGCGGCACTGTGAAGCTGGGGGATGAGATCACCTTCTATCCCGGCTATGGCGCATTGCTGGCGCTGTCCACTTCGCCTTACGTCCAGAAGGTCGTCATCAAAGGTTGAGCATGCTGAAGATTCTCCCCCTCGCCTCCAGCTTCCATTCCGCGGACCAAGTTCGCGCCACGGTGGCGGGACTCGCCGCACACCTGACCTCCCGCCACCTGCCCCATCGGATGGTTGCTGGGGGTGGCGAGACGCCCAATATCCTGCTGGTAGTTACAGGCGGTACGGAGCATCTGGCGCTTGAGGCCCTCTCCCGGATGACTGGCCCGGCTCTGCTCCTGGCTCATCCCCACCAGAATTCTCTTCCTGCTTCTCTAGAAATCCTCAGTCGCCTTCGCCAAATGGGGCAGCCTGGACGCATCTTGTTGCTGAATGACCTCGAGGACGGCTTTACCGCCTTGGCGCGCCTCTCTCGCTATCTCGAGACTCGCGAGAGGCTGACTGGCCTCCGCCTTGGCCGCATTGGGGAGCCTTCCGAGTGGCTGGTGGGCAGCATGCCCGAGTCGGCGCACGTGAAGGATGCCTGGGGACCCTCAGTCATTGATGTCCCTTTGAAGCTGCTCCGCATGGCCATCCACGAGACCGAACTCTCTGAATCCAGCGCTCTGCAGCAATCCTTTGAAGCGGGCGCCCATCGCATCAGTGAGCCTTCCCCTTCAGACCTCGAGATGGCGGCAAGGGTCGGTGCGGCACTTCGTCGGGTGGTCCGCGAACAAGGTCTTGATGCCTTCTCATTGAGATGCTTCGACCTCGTGAAGGATCTCCAGACCACCGGCTGCCTGGCCCTTTCCGCTCTGCTGGACGAGGGCATCGTGGCCGGCTGCGAGGGTGACATTCCCGCCGCCCTGACCATGCTCTGGATGCAGACAATCTCTGGCCAGACTCCCTTCATGGCCAACCCCCAAGACCTGGATCCCTCCGCCAACACCCTCTGGCTCGCCCACTGCACCATCGCCCGGGGCATGCTCAAGGGGTACGCGCTGCGTTCCCACTTCGAATCCTCCCTCGGCGTGGGCATCCAGGGTGAATTGGACCCAGGCCCCATCACCCTCGCCCGCATCGGGGGCACAGATCTCCGTGAGGTCTTCCTCACCGATGGCGAATTGCTGGGTAACGGCGACTCGGAGCTTCGCTGTCGCACCCAGATTCAGGTCCGCCTTGACAGCGATGTCCGGGAACTACTCTCCCGCCCTCTGGGCAACCATCTGGTGGTGATTCGCGGCCACTGGGCCACCCAGCTCCGCGAGTATCACGAATTCTTTGTTCGCTAGGAATCCCATGCTCTACCAGACCCACGCCCGCATCCACCTTCAGAACATCCGCGCCAACCTCGAGGGCATCCGACGAGCCGTGGGCCGCGAGCGAAAGATCCTCATCGCCGTGAAGGCCAATGCCTATGGCCACGGAGCCATCGAAGTCTCCCGCATGGCCGAGGCCGCAGGCATCGATTGGCTGGGGGTGGCCACGGTACCCGAGGGCGTCCAACTCCGGGAGGCGGGGCTCCGGCTTCCCATCCTGAAGTTCAGCCCCACCTTCCCGGAGGAGATGCCCGCCGCGGTGGCGGCCCGGATCACACTGGCCGTGTGCAGTCGTGAGCATGCCGAGGCGCTGGAACGAGTCGCTCAAGCGGCTGACACCCAGGCCGTCGCCCACCTCAAGGTGGACACGGGCATGGGCCGCGTGGGCGTGACTCCCGAGGAGGCCCCGGCCCTGGCCGCCATCATCGAGACCCACTGCCCCCACATTCGACTGGAAGGCATCTTCACCCATCTGCCCGTGAGCGACGAAGCGGACACGGCCTTCACCCAGGCGCAGATCGCGGGGTTCAAAGCCACGGTGGAGGCGGTGGAAGCGGCCCTGGGCCGCCGCCTCGAGCTGGTCCACTGCGCCAATTCCGGCGCGGTACTCGGCCACGAGGCGGCCTGGCTGAACCTCGTGCGCCCCGGGATCATGATCTATGGCTTCTATCCCGATGCCGGAACGCCCCAGTCGATCCCTCTCAAACCCGGCCTCAGCTTCCTCACCCGGGTCTCCTTCCTGAAACAGGTGAAGGCCGGAACGTCCATCGGCTATGGCCGCACCTGGGTCGCCCCCTGCGACACCTGGATCGCCACGATTCCGGCGGGCTACGCGGATGGCTTCAACCGGCTCTTCTCCAACCGGGGCCGGGTACTCATCCAGGGCCGCAGCTATCCCATCGTGGGCCGAGTCTGCATGGACCAGAGCATGGTGGATCTCGGACCTACGACCCAAGTCAAGGTCGGGGACGAAGTCGTGCTTATCGGCCGCAGCGGCGATGAGGAGATCAGCGCCTACGAATGGGCCGAGAAGCTGGGCACCATCACCTACGAAGTCACCTGCCAGATCAACGGGCGGGTCACCCGGGTGCATGAGGGCTAGACTGTACCCATGGCCCAACCCCTCCACGACCTCCAATTCGTCACCTCCGCCTCCGATGTGAAGCAGCTGGGGGTCTGCCACGCGGAAGTGGCCTTCGTGGGCCGTTCCAACGTAGGCAAGAGCTCGCTGCTCAATGCCCTCGCCAAGCAGACCCAGCTTGCGCGGGTATCCAAGACCCCAGGCCGCACGCGACTCATCAATGTGTTCCTCACGGGGCCGGATCGCTGGGTGGTGGATCTGCCTGGCTACGGTTACGCCTCTGGGCCCAAGGTCGAGAGCGCCACCTGGCGGGCCATGATCGAAGGCTACCTCCTGGGCCGTCCCTCCCTGCGCATGGTCTTCGTACTCGTGGATGCTGAAATTGGTCCCACCAAGCTGGATCACCAGATGATCGAGTGGTTGCGCCACGCGGAGCTGCCCTGCCGGGTCGTGGCCACCAAGGCCGATCAGGTAAAGCCCAGCCGCCAACTGGCCCAGCGGCGGGATGTGGCCGCCGCCCTGGGGTTGCAACCGGGCGATATCGCCTGGGCCAGCAGTTTGAAGGGCACGGGGATCGCGGAGCTCAGGAACGAAGTGGCTTCGCTGCTGGGCGTTCTCTGACCCAGGGCAGTCTGCTCTGGTCTACGGAATGAACCGGACGGCCGCCCTTTGCCCCGGCGGTCTGCCCTAGGCTATTTTTTTGCCCGTATTCTGGTGAATTTCGCCGGAAATCCACGCAAACTTTGGGGGTCGTGACCCTCATCCCCCCCCTCAATCCCAGCGGCGCCAGCCCCCTGTACCTCCAGGTGCAGCGGAGCCTGCGAACCCTGATCCAGGATGGAGAATGGCACCCCGGCCTGCGCCTTCCGGCGGTCCCAGACCTCGCGGAACGCTTCCAGGTCCACCGGCTCACGGTCCTCAAGGCCCTCGCGGGCCTCAAGCGCACCGGGTGGGTGCAGACCGTTCCGGGGCGGGGCACCTTCGTGGCCGACTACCTGCCCCAGGCCCCTGCCCTGCGGGGTTCCGCCCTTTTCCCCTTCGAGGGCTCGGCCCTGCGGGTCCACGAAGGCGAGCTGGGGCCCTGGCTGGGGGAAACCCTGGAGCGCGCCCAGAACCGGGAATTGATCAGCTTCTCTGCGGGGTTTCCGCCCGCAGACCTGCTTCCCGGCGAGGCCCTGCGCCGCATCTACACCCGCACGATGAAGGAGCTGGGTTCGGATGCCTGGGTCTATTCCGCGCCCGCGGGCCACCCCGCCTACCTCCAGGCCGTCTCGGACTGGTTAGCCTCCGAGGGCGAACCCCTGCTTCCCGGATGGGGCCTGAGGGCCGTTCCCGGGGCCCAGTCGGGTCTCGCCCTGGCGGTGGAGGCGCTCACGGTGCCCGGCGACCGGGTGCTGGTGGAAAGCCCCTGCTACGTGGGCACCCTGGCGCTGTTGCGGGCCCTGGGCCGGGAACCCGTACCGGTCCCGGTGGATGCCAGCGGCCTGAATCCCGACCGCCTGGCCTCGGCCCTCCAGAAGGACGACGCCAAGCTGATCATCCTTGTGGCCTCCTTCCATAACCCCACGGGCATGACCCTCAGCCGCTCCCGGCGGGAGCGGGTACTGGCGCTCACCCGGGCCTACGGGGTGCCCCTTGTGGAAGATGACACCTATGCCGACCTGCGATTCTCCGGCCAGCCCGTACCCAGTTTCCGGATGCTGCCCGATGCTGACCATGTGATCCATGTGGGGAGCTTCTCCAAGTCCCTGGCGGCGGGGCTGCGGCTCGGGTACGTGGTCGCCCCGGAATACCAGCTCAAGCGCCTGGCCCCAGTTCAAGAAGTCCACACCATCGCCCTGCCCATCCTGTCCCAGGTGGCGGTGGCCACGCTGATCCAGGAGGGTGGCTTCAAGCGGCATGTGGCTAGGCTCCGCCGTTCGCTTCGCGAGCGCCGGGACGCCATGCTGGAAGCCCTTCGGGCGAATTTCCCCCGAGACACGGAGATCACCGAACCCAAGGGCGGGATGCATCTCTGGGTAGTCCTCCCGGAGGATCTCTCCTCGCTGGAACTGCTCAAGGAAGCCATTCCCCAAGGCCTGGGCTTTGCCCCCGGCCCCCTCTTCTTTGCGGATGGCCGCGGCACGAACTGCCTTCGGCTCAATTTTTCCACCTACGCGCCTGGCGTTACCCGCGAGGCCATTGCACGATTGGGACGCCTGATCCAGACGCGCCCAGCCGCTGCTCTCTAACCAAGGAGTCCCGATGAGCCCCAACAGCCTTTTCGACATCCACTTGGCGAATCCCCGCCTGCCCGTTGCCGACCGTGACGCCCGAATGCAGAATCTGGGCTTCGGCAAGGTCCTCTCCGAGCACATGGTGGTCGTGCCCTATCGCGAAGGCGAGGGCTGGCTCAAGGGTGAGCTGAAACCCTACGCGCCCCTGTCCCTGAGCCCCGCCGCCAACGTGCTCCATTATGGCCAGGCCATTTTCGAGGGCTTCAAGGCCTACCGGCAGGCAGATGGCGGGATCAAGTCCTTTCGCCCCCGGTGCAACGGTAGCCGCTTCAACGAATCCGCGGCCCGGCTGGCCATGCCGGAAGTCCCCCTCGATCTCTTCGTCGCGGGCGCCGATCTGCTCTGCCAGACCGACCGGGATTGGGTTCCTGGCACCTTGGACGCCGGACGCCTCCACGACCAGAGCTACTATTTCCGCCCCTTCATGATCGGCCTGGGCGATTTCCTTGGCGTCAAAGCCGCGGATGAATACCTCTTCCTCATCATCGGCGGACCCGCAGGGGCCTACTTCCAGGGTGGCATCAAGCCGGTGACCATCTGGGTGGAAGAAGAGTATGTTCGCGCTGCCCCCGGGGGCACCGGGCGCGCCAAGTGCGCGGGCAACTACGCTGCCAGCCTGCTCCCCGGCAAGCTCGCCAAGCAGCGGGGCTGCGACCAGGCCCTCTACCTGGACGCCGTCCAGCACAAGTACCTCGAGGAACTGGGTGGGATGAATGTCTTCCTGGTCCTGCAGGAGGGCAACCGCACGGTCATCGCCACCCCCGAGAAATCGGGCTCGATCCTCGAGGGCATTACCCGGGACAGCCTCATTACGGTGGCTCGGGAACTGGGCTATGACGTGGAAGAACGCCGCATCTCCATCGAGGATGTGGAACAGGCCCACCGCACCGGCGCCCTGAAGGAAGCCTTTGCCTGCGGCACGGCCGCCGTGATCTCCCCCATCGGCACCCTGATGTCCCGCCGAGGCACGTGGACCATCAACGACAACAAGGTCGGGGAAGTCTCCACCCGCCTCCGCGCCGCCCTGCTGGACATTCAGTACGGCCTCGCCCCCGACACACGCAACTGGATGCACACCATTCTGTAGCCTCCGAATCCCCACAAAAAAGAGCGGGCCCTCGCGGGCCCGCTCTTTTTTGTGGAAAGAAGAGAACTACTTCTTCTCTTCGGCCTTGGGCTCGGCCTTCTTCTCGGCCTTCTTGGCAGCCTTCTTGGCCTTGGGCTCAGCCTTGGGCTCGGCCTTCTTCTCTTCCAGGCTCAGGGCCTTCTTCTCGGCCTTCTTGGGCTCGGCCTTCTTGGTGCAGCACTCTTTCTTGCAATCCTTGGCGCAGGCAGCCTTCTTCTCGTCCTTCTTGGGCTCGGCCTTCTTCTCTTCCAGACTCAGGGCCTTCTTCTCTTCAGCCTTGGGCTCGGCCTTCTTGGCGGCCTTCTTGGCCTTGGGCTCAGCCTTGGGCTCGGCCTTCTTCTCGTCCTTCTTGGGCTCGGCCTTCTTCTCTTCCAGGCTCAGAGCCTTCTTCTCTTCGGCCTTGGGCTCGGCCTTCTTGGCGGCCTTCTTGGCCTTCTTCTCGGCCTTGGGCTCAGCCTTCTTCTCGTCCTTCTTGGGCTCGGCCTTCTTCTCTTCCAGGCTCAGGGCCTTCTTCTCTTCGGCCTTGGGCTCGGCCTTCTTGGCGTGCTTCTTGGCCTTCTTCTCGGCCTTGGGCTCAGCCTTCTTCTCGTCCTTCTTGGGCTCGGCCTTCTTCTCTTCGAGGCTCAGGGCCTTCTTCTCTTCAGCCTTGGGCTCGGCCTTCTTGACAGGCTTCTTTTCGGCCTTCTTGGTTTCGACCTTGGCGACCTCAGCCTTCTTGGGCTCGGCCTTCTTCTCCTCGGCGAAGGCGGGGCTGATCAGGGCAGCGGCCACCAGCAGAGCAGCAAGCTTGTTCATGTAATCTCCCTTTTGGAATTCCGGCACGGCCGGATGATAGCCAGATAAAGCAACGTTTAGACCATTACCCAAACCACCTGTTTTTCAATAATTAAAAAAAAAATCAAAAGAAACATCCGTAGCAATTTGCAACTTGTAGCGAATTGCGACATCCCTCAGCCTCCTTCTTCTCCGGCCTCCGCCAGCCCCAGATCCCGCAGTTTCCGGTAGAGCGTGGTCCGGTCCTTACCGAGGATTTCCGCGATCCGGCTCTTCTTGTGCTGGTGCTTCAGCAGCACCTGGATGTACCTGCGCTCCAGTTCCTCCAGCGTGGGCAGGTGGTCCCAGCCCTCGATGAGCTCGATCAGAGGCGTGGGGGCATGGGGCACACTCGAGGGGCGGGCCCGAAGTTCTTCCTTGATCTTGTCGGAGAAGTCCTCGGGGGTGATCTCCCTACCTCGGCTCAGCTGGGTCAGATGCTCGATGACATTGGCCATCTCCCGCACGTTGCCGGGCCAGCTGTACCGCTCCAGCATCTGCCGCGCATCCGACCGGATGCTGTAGTTCTGGGAATCCCGCAGGTTGCATTCGGCTAGGAAATGGTCGATCAACAGCGGAGCGTCGGAGATGATCTTGCCGGTGTTTTCATCCCGGGACCAGCGTTCGCGCACGGGGGGAACGCGGATCTCCACCACGCTCAGACGGTAATAGAGGTCTTCACGAAACTTCCCGGCCTTCACCATGGCCGTGAGATCCCGGTTGGTCGCCGCGATGATCCGCACGTCCACCTTCACGGTCTTGTTGCTGCCGACCCTGCGCACTTCCTGTTCCTGCAACACCCGAAGGAGGCGCACCTGGAAGCTAGGGGAGGTTTCGCCGATCTCATCCAGGAAGATCGTGCCCCCGGTGGCCTCCTCGAAGAGCCCCTTCTTCTCGCTGATGGCCCCAGTGAAGGAGCCCTTGGCGTGACCGAAGAGTTCGGACTCCAGCAGGGTCTCGGTCATGGCGCCGCAGTTGATCGCCACGAAGGCCTGGTCGCGGCGGTCGCTGCTGGTGTGAATAGTGCGAGCCACCAGTTCCTTGCCCGTGCCGCTCTCTCCCGTGATCAGCACCGTGGTCCGGCTGTTCTGGAGCGAGGCGATGGTCCGGTAGACGTCCATCATCTTGGGGCTCGATCCGATGATCACGCTGCGTTGGAGCTTGGGGGCTTTTTCTGGCGCGCGCCGCCCGTCCTTGCGCACGATGGCGCGCTTGACGAGGGTCTTGAGCTCTTCGTTGTTCCAGGGCTTGGAGATGAAATCGAAGGCGCCCTCGCGCACGGCCTCGAGGGCCTTTTCCAGCGTGCCGAAGCCCGTCAGCAGGATGGTCTCAACTCCGAGCGGCTTGGCGACCCGGAGCAAATCCAGCCCATCCAGACTGGCCTCGAGGTTGATATCCGAGAGCATCAGATCGAAGGCGCCCTTCCTGAGATGCTCCAGGGCCTCCTCGGGCCGAGTGGCCTTCACGACCTCCAGGTCCATCCCCACTTCCTCCTTGCTCAGCAGCAGCTCGAGCAGGTCACAGGTTTCTTGACTGTCATCCACCACCAACACTCGGGTCATGCATTCACCTTTTTTTACAAGTCTACTTCAGGTCGGCCTGGATACCTCGGTTCCACAAGCGTAGTATTTGGCCAGCCAACCAAGGAGAAAAGCATGAAAAAAGCAATCAGGCTTATGCTCGCTGCGGCCGTTGCCGCGGTTTCCATGTACGCGGGTGATCTCACCATCGCCTTCAACAGCAAGGGCAAGGGCCCCATGGGCACCAAGACGGACGGCATCGAAACCCACTACTACAGCTCCAAATTCCAGCGGATCAACAACGCCGGATCCAAGATCGATACGTTGACGGACTACCAGACGCTTACGACCTACACCATCAACCACGGCAAGAAGCTCATCCAGAAGCTGAACTTTGATGATGCCATGGCCGCCATGGAAGCCATGCAGACTCAGATGCCCGAGGGTCTCGGCGCCATGATGGGTTCCTTCTTCGGCGACCCCAACAACTTCAAGGTCGAGGAACTGGGCAAGGAAGTGATCGTCGAGCGCACCTGCAAAAAGTACAAGATCACCGTGGGCAAGATGGTCTTCGAGAGCAGCAATGACCCGTCCCTGGTCCCCCCGATCCCCGCCGCCAGCTTCGCCAAAATGATGAAGGCCAAGGGCGCCCTGACCGCCGCCGCGGGCCCCATGGGCAAGAGCATGGCGCGCCTCTATGAAGAGATGAGCAAGATCAAGGGCCTGGCCCTGAAGACCAGCATGAGCGGCTTCATGGGCATCAATGCCAGCACCGAGGCCACGAAGGTGACCGAGGGGCCCATCGCCGCCGCCGTCTTCGAACTGCCCGCGGGCTACAAGACCGAGGATCTCGGGAAGCAGCTCCGGGAACAGGTCGGCAAGGGCCGCTGAAATACGCCTACCGCTGAAAGGAGGCCTGCGGGCCTCCTTTCACATACAATGAAATCCATGGCAACACCCCCTTCTCCTTCCTTCGAAGACGGCCTCGAGCGCCTTGAAGCCCTGGTCCAGCAGCTGGAAGGGGGGAGCCTGAGCCTGGAGGAGGCCCTTGGGCGCTTCGAAGAGGGCATTCGGCTCAGCAAGGACCTCCAGCAGCAGCTCGCGGACGCCCACCGAAAAGTGGAAGTCCTGAAACAGAGCCTGGGCGGAGAATACCGAGCGGAGTCTCTGGATGGAGAGAACGCGTGATTCCAGATTCTTCGGCCCTGGTCCAGCAGGATCTGGCCCGCCTCGTACCCCTGCTCGAAGCCAGGCTCGCCTCACCTCTCCAGAAGGGAGAGGCCCCAAAGGTGGGCGAGGCCATGAGGTACAGCCTGGAAGCCGGTGGCAAACGGGTCCGCCCCGTGCTCTGCATGCTCACGGCCGAGGTCCTGGGCACTTCCGCTGAAACGGCGATTTCCTGCGCCGTTGCCCTCGAGTACATCCACACCTATTCGCTCATCCACGATGATCTCCCTGCCATGGACGATGACGATCTCCGGCGGGGCAAGCCCACCTGCCACGTAGCCTTTGGCGAAGGCCAGGCCATCCTGGCGGGGGACGGTCTGCTCACGGAGGCCTTCTCCGTGCTGGCCGGGGATGAAGGGCTGCCCGCCGACCGCCGCCTTCTGGCCGTGGGCATCCTCGCCGAGGCCGCCGGCTGGCGCGGCATGGTCGGCGGCCAATCCCTGGACCTGGAGGGCGAGGCCCGCACCCAGAGGGGCGAATCCTACGACCTGGATCACCTCAAACTCATCCATCGCCTCAAGACCGGTGCGCTGCTGCGGGCCTCCCTCGAACTGGGCGGAGCCGCCGCGGGCGCCTCCCCAACCCAGCGGAAGGCCCTCCGGGAGGCGGGCGCCGCTCTCGGCTTAGCCTTCCAGATCCAGGACGACATCCTGGATGCCACCAGCACCGCCGAGCAGATGGGCAAGCGCGTGGGCAAGGACGCTGGCAAGGGCAAGATCACCTACCCCCTGCTACTCGGCCTCGACGGCGCCCACAAGGCCCTGCTGGAAGCCACCGAACGGGCCATCGGCCACCTTCAAACCCTTCCGAACCCTACCCCTCTGGCGGCCTGGGCGCGATTCTTGGCGGAGCGCCGGGCGTGAGTTCCTACCCTCTTCTCGATTCCCTGGCGGCACCGCAGCAGATTCGCCACTTCTCCCTGGGCCAACTGGAGCAGCTCGCCGAGGAGGTGCGCGGCTTTCTCATCGACTCCGTCAGCGAGACGGGCGGCCACTTCAGCTCGAACCTGGGCGTGGTCGAGCTCACGGTGGCCCTCTTCCACCATTTCGATTTCCTGGTGGATCGCATCGTGTGGGACGTAGGCCACCAGTCCTATCCGCACAAGATCCTCACGGGCCGCAAGAACCGCTTCCCTACTCTGCGCAAGCACCAGGGGCTGTCGGGTTTCCTGAAGCGGGACGAGAGCCCCTACGACCACTTTGGGGCGGGCCACGCCAGCACGAGCATTTCCGCAGCCCTTGGCATGGCCATGGCCCGGGATCTCCAAAAGCAGGACTTCACCAGCATCGCCGTCATCGGGGATGGCTCCATGACCGCAGGAATGGCCTTCGAGGGGCTCAACCAGGCCGGATTCCTGGAAACCCGCAAATTCATGGTGATCCTCAACGACAACGACATGAGCATCAACCCCAACGTGGGTTCGCTCCAGGGCTACCTGAACCAGATGATCTCGGGCCAGTACTACAAGCGCTGGCGCGATCGCATCGAGGGCGCCATCAAGTCCATTCCCGTGCAGAGCGTGAGCCTGCGCTTGGCCAAGGCGGCGAAGTGGAGCGAGGAATCCTTCAAGCGCATCGCGGTACCGGGCCTTCTCTTCGAGGATCTGGGCTTCTGCTACCTGGGCCCCGTGAAGGGCCACGACATCGGCGCCCTGACGAAGGCTCTTGCCGAGGCCAAGGAGCGCATGCAGGAAGGCCCCGTCCTGCTGCATGTCCAGACCCAGAAGGGCTACGGCTATACGCCCGCCGAGAAGGATCCCCTAAAATGGCACGGCGTTACGGCCTTCAATGCCGAGGCCGGCGAGATGATCAAGGCGGATCCCGCCAAACCCACGGCCCCTTCCTACACCCAGGTCTTCGGGTCCACCCTCGTGGAACTGGCCCGTCAGGACGAAAAGATCGTCGGGATCACGGCGGCGATGCTCGATGGCACCGGCCTGAATCTATTGCAGAAGGCCATGCCCAAGCGCTGCTTCGATGTGGGGATCGCCGAACAACATGCCGTCACCTTCGCCGCCGGACTCGCGGTGCAGGGCATGAGGCCGGTCTGCGCCATCTACAGCACCTTCCTCCAGCGGGGTTTCGACCAGGTCCTCCACGACGTCTGTCTCCAGAACCTGCCGGTCACCTTCGCCCTGGATCGGGCGGGCATCGTGGGCGCCGACGGCCCCACCCATCACGGGCTCTATGACCTGGCCTACCTGCGCTGCATGCCCAACATGGTCATCATGGCCCCCAAGGACGAGAACGAGCTCCGGCGCATGCTCCTGACGGGCCTCTACTCCGGTGGCCCCGCCGCCCTTCGCTACCCCAGGGGAAATGGATTGGGCGTCCCCCTTGAAGATCCCATCACCCCCCTGCCCATCGGCAAGGCGGAACTGCTCCGGGAAGGAAGCGATCTCGTGATCGCCGCCCTGGGCTCCATGGTGGCGCCGGCCATGCTCCTGGCCCAGCGCCTCCAGGATGAGGCCAGCCTCTCCTGCGCGGTCATCAATGCCCGGTTCGTGAAGCCCCTGGACGAGGAATTGCTGGCGCATTGGGCGAGGCGCACCCGGGGCGTGGTCACCCTGGAAGAGGGCTGTGAACCCGGCGGCTTCGGCGCGGCCGTCTCCGAGTGCCTCTCCCGGTCGGGCCTCAGCCGCCCCTGGCTCTGCTGCGCGATCCCCGACCGGATCATTCAGCACGGCGACAGCCAGCGGCTCCTGGACGAGGAGGGGCTCAGCCCCGAGGCCCTCCTCAGCCGCATCCTGGCCTTCGGTCAGCGGGTCCAGGCCGGGGCCGAGACGATTACCGAGTGATTACATTCATCCCTTCTTGCCTGGGTGCCGACAATTGTATAAGGTCAGGTCACCGTAGTTTTTCTAAGTTCCCGATGCCCCTCGTCCTTGTTCGCAAGGAGATTTCAATGCACTTCAAGCTGGGTCTAGCGATCTCCCTTGCCGCTTTGATCTCCGGCGCGGTGGGCCATGCCCAGGAATGGGATGCTCCCCGGTCCGCCAAGGGCTGGGCCCGGTTCGATGCCACCGGCGCCGCCACCTTCTACGACCCGGCTACCCGAATGCTGATCACCTGGATGCAGGATGGTGGCGTCCTGGGAACGGTGGACCTCTCCAAGGCGGAGATGGTGCCGGAGCGGTGGGTGGTGGACGATGACCGCATCTGGGTCATGGCCGGCGCGGTCATGAAACAGCTCAACAAGAGCGGTCAGGTTCAGCGGACCATCAATCTGCCCGCCGAAGTGGGCGATGTGGATTTCCTCCCTCCCAACGGCATCGCCATCTCCTACCGCACGCCGGCCCCCTTCATCGAGCGGCGCGACATCAAGACCGGCAGCGAAGTCTGGACCTACGGCAAGAAACCCAAGAAGGGGGAGCACACCGCCCGCATCCTGCACCGCATCCTCCGCAACGATGAAACGAACCTCGTCCTGGTCAGCAACGAGGACATGATGGCCACCCTCCTGGACGGGAAGAAGGGCGACTCCCTCGGCCAGGCGATGTTCACCCTGGGCGAGGCCGCCCCTCCCAGGCTCTCCCTGGGGGAAAAGGATCGTGGAGCCATCACCTGGTGGTGGAGCAAGGGCGTGGCCTTTTCCGCCGTGCCCGCCTCGGGACTCCCCGCGCTCCGCCAGCAGGGCCTCCTGCTCGCCCGCCTCGACTTCACGGGTTCGACGGTGGAATTTCTCCCCACGGGGGTCACCGAGGAATTCCACCTCGCTGGGATCTTGGAGAACCGCGCGGTACTCGTGGCCCCCAACGGGGGTCTGGTGTTCGTGCCGATCAAGTAGGGTCGGATCTCAGGCGGAGGCAAACACCTGGCGAATGTCAGCCAGAAGGCGCGCCAGTTCTTCTTCCGTGAGGTCCAGGGGCACCTGCTGCTTGACTTCGTCCTTGCGATAGAAGGCGATGCGCTTGAGCACCACCTTGTCCCGGGCGATGGAGATCTCGTTGAACTGGATCTGAGTGTCGTCCTTGTAGGGCGGCAAGCTGCGAATCTGGATGTACATTCCGCGGCGGTCATGGTCCACGATCTCCAACTGCTCATGGAGGTAGTTGACCTGCCGGGTGAGACGTTCCGCCCTGGAACGCAGCTTGGCGAAGCTCTGCTTCTTGGCGGGGTGTTCGAGGCTCAGGTGGCCCAGTTCGACCTGGAGTCCCCGGCGTCGCAGGGCACCCTGGAGGAGTCCATTCCGATCCGGGTCGCCGTCCTCGAAGGGTTCAAACCCCTGGAAGTCACCGGGAAGGATGGTGTCGTCGTAGCGCTTGGCCTTCCTGGACATCTTCATGGCATCACCTTCACACGAACGGGATTCCCAAGGGGAAATTTCTTCCTATTCATCGGAACAATCCCAGGAGAAATTGAGCGTTCCCTTTCAATTTAGGCGAGACGTGCCGGGAATATCAGGCAATTCCTCCCGGTTGTCGAGGGGTTCTTGAAATTAAAGGAACGCCCTCCCGTGGGGCATGAATCAATCCATGCGAACGGCCTTGGGCCAGCGCACCTTGTAGATCATTCGCTCCAGGGACCTGGAAAAGGGAGTCCAGTTGCCGCTTCCGGCCTCCTCCCCCATGGCCCGGAACATGGATTCCAGCTTGCCGTCCAGGTCATCCAGGTAGTGCAACAGGAGCGCCTCGGGGGTCTTGGGAAGCACGGGCGAGCCGAATTCCAGCTTGCCGTGGTGGGCAAGAACGATATGCAGGATCTGCATCTTGAGTTCTTCAGGAAAATCCGGGATCCGCGCGATTTCCCGAGAGATCCATTCGGCCTCCATGGAGATGTGACCGATGAGGTTGCCGGCGTCGGTGTATCCGAAACTCCGCTGGTAGGAAAGCTCGGCGGTCTTCCCGATGTCGTGGAGGAAGACCCCCGCCAGGACCAGATCCCGATTCATGGCCTGGTAGTGGCCGCAGGCTCGCTCCGCCATGGCCGCCACGGAGAGAGTGTGCTCCAGCAGGCCCCCCAGATAGACGTGGTGGAGGCCTTTCGCCGCAGGCGCCTTGGCGAAATCGGCCCGCACCTGGGCGTTATCCACCAAGAGCCCCTTGAGCAGCCTGCGAATCCAGGGATCACTCAAGGAATCGATGAGCCCGTCCAGCTCCGCCAACATCTCGTCCACCGCCCGCTTGCTCATGGGGAAGAAGCAGGAGAGATCCCCCACTTCGGCATCCGGGGCGAAGCGGACCTTCTCTAGGCGCAATTGCTTGCGGCCCTGGAATTCCTCGACCTTGGCCTTGATCTTGAGGAAGACATCCGGGGTGATGGCCTCGAAATCACCCTCCACGGCCCGCAGATCCCAGAGGAAGCCCTTCAGGTCGCCGCTGGCGTCCATGAGCTTGGCCTCCAGGTACTCACCGCCGCTCCGACTGGTCTTGTAGGCGGCCTCGGAGGCCAGGAGGTAGCCGACGAAGGCGTCGCCCGCCTGGAGATCCCGGATCAGGGGTTGGTCGGGCACGGGGCCTCCTTTGGTGAATCAGACACGGTTTTCGGGCTTGGCCCGGGCACCGCGTGAGGGAGCACGAGGGGAGACAAGGGCTCCCGTGTCCGCGAGCGGGAGCGCGCATTGCGCGCGATCCAGGGAAAGGGCGCGAAGCGACCGGGCGGTCCCCCTTCGCTCATGTCAGTGGTCCGAGGGACGCTTGGGCCGAGGGGCCATGGGGTCCTCGAGGGGGCCTTCATCGAAGGGCATCCGCTTCTCCTCGAGCACTTCCACGAAGGACCACTGGTCGGACTTGGCCACCCCCGCATCGGGCAGGCCCAGGATGCGCACCTTCAAGAGGCGATTGAAGACCGGGAAATCGAGCTGATCCCCGGCCTTCACTTCAAAACTAGCCTTTCGTGGTACTCCGTTCACCCGCACCATGCCCTCATCGCACAGTTCCCGCGCCATCTCCCGGCGCTTGAGCAGGTGAGTCTTCTTGAGAAAGAGGTCCAAACGCACACTTATCCCTTCAGGATCGTTTCCTTCGGCACCAGGTAACGGATATTCGCCCGCACCCTCAGGCCTTGCAGGTAGTTCTGGATGGCGTTCTGGGCCTTGGGCTCCTGGAGCTTCTTCAGGATCTCCGGCTTCACCTCGGCAAAGGGCTTCACCATATCGTTCTCGGCGGCGATGAGCTGGATCAGGTAGATATCCTTGTCGGTCTCGATGGGGCTGGAGACCTGGTCGGGCTTCATGGAGAGGGCAGCCTGTTCGATGGCCGCCCGCATCAGACCCTTGCCGATCCAGCCAAGATCGCCCCCCGTCGCCTTGCTGGGGCTCACGGAGTGCTCCTTGACCATCTCTTCGAAGGTCTTGCCGCCCTGGATGGCCGCCTGGATGGCCTCCATCTTGGCCTTGGCGGCCGTTTGTTCCTCGGGGGTGGCGCCCTTGGCCAGCACCAGCTCACGGATGCGGAAGCGGGTGGGCATCCGGTATTCGTCCTTGTGATCCTCATACCAGGCCCGCAACTCCTGGTCCTCGATGGCGATCTTCGAGTACACGTCCCGGCGCAGAACTTCCTGCTGGGTGACCTGCTGCTTCTGCTGCTTGATCCAGTCCGGCAGACCGATGCCCACGCTGCCCTTGAGGGCCTTCTCGAAATCCGCATCCGTGGCGAAGTTGTACTGCTTCTTCATGTCCTCCACCACCGAGCGCATGTAGTCGTCAGGGATCGCGATGCCCACCTCGCCGGCTTTGTCTTCCAGGATGAAGGCATCGATGAGGCCCTGGAGGGTCTTCTCCCGGGCATCCCGCAGCTTCGCATCCAATTCCTTGCCGGAGAACTGCCGGTAGAGGGCCGCCGAATCCTGTTCCACCGCCTGCTGGAAGGCCCGGCGGGTGATGATGTGGCTATCCACCACCACCAGGATTTCCTCGCGCACCTCACTCGCGGCGAAGGCGACAACCGGAATGGCCGCGAAAAGGAACTTCCTCATTTCTGAGCCCCACTCTTCTTGCTGGATTTGGACTTGGCCGCTTTCGGCTGGGAAGGCGTTGCGGCCTCTCCATCCTGGAACCCGACCTCCTTCTTCAGGCCCTCGACGTAGGCCTGGAAGACCTCATCCTGCCGGGCGGCCTGAGCCTTCTGCTGGGCCTGTTCCTTGGCCTTTTCGAAGGGCGGAACCTCCGGGGCGTTGCGCTTCTCCACCTGGATCAGGTGGAAGCCGAAGGCGGTCTTCACGGGTGCGCCCACCTTGCCCAGCTCCTGGCTGCGGACCGCCGCATCGAATTCGGGCACGAAGGAGCCGTAGGTGATGTTCTCGTAGAGGCCGCCTGTTTCCTTGCTGCCGGGGTCATCGGAATACTCCTTGGCCACGGCCTCCCAGGTCTTGCCATCGGCCAGCGCCTTCGCCGCCAGGGCGATCCGGGCCTTGGCCTCCTCCTCGGTGGGCGCATCCTCTTTGGCCTTGGGGCTGCCCTTGATGCTCACCAGGATGTGCCGGGCATTGAAGGATTCTGGTGTCTTGAACTTGTCGGGATTCTTTTCGTAGTAGGCCTTCACGTCCTCATCCTTGAGGGTGAGGCGGCCCCGCAGAGTCTCGCCATCCCGCGTCAGCAACTCCTGGACGAGCACCTGCATCTCCATCAGGTCCATCTTGCGGCGGAAGTCTGGGTGCTTGTCGAGGCCTTCCTTGCGGGCAGCGGCCTGCATCACCTTCGTGTCCAGAAACTGCTTCCGGTACTGCTCCATCGCCCCCTCCACGATGCCCATCTGCATGCGCTGCTGGGGATTAAGAGCCAGGGACAGGAAGAGCTGGAAATCGGATTCGCGAACCGTGTGCCCGCCGATGTGGGCGAGGATCTTGTCTTCCTTGGCCGGGGCAGGGACAGGCGCGGTCGCAGGGGTAGGAGTCTTGGCTTCAGGGGCCGGGGCCTGGGCAACCAGGACAGCGGCGGTGAGAGCGATCAGGGCATCACGAAACATGGAAGTCCTTGTGAGGTTCGGTTAGCTGCGGCGACCGCCGAGCAGGCGCATGAGGGAGAGCAGGATGTTGTAGAGGCTGACGAACAGAGAGAGCGCGAACCCCGCGGGATCGCTGGTATCGCCGGTGCGGAGCATGTTGGAGGTGTCGTAGAGGATCTTGGCGGAACAGGCGATCACTGCCACCCCCGCCGCCACCAAGCCCAGGGTCTCCAGGTGGAAGATCGCGCTGATGAGCATCCCGAAGAACATGATGCCGACGCCAATGGCCACGAAGCTGCGCAGAAAGCTGAAGTCCTTTTTGCTAACGAAGGCGATGACCGTGAGCAGCAGGAAATCCGCCGCCGTCATGCCGAAGGCCGCGATCACGGTACCCAGGCCCGCGGTCTGGATCGTTACTAGGCTCACGATGCCGATGATCACGCCGCTGGTGAAGGTGAATACGCCGTAGGCGACCTTGTTGAGGGGCTTGCGGCGACTCACGGCGTTCGCCCAGATCAGGGCCCCGAACTGCGCGATGAAGAGCGCCCAGGGAAAGAATCGCCCCGTTATGGGGAGCAAGGCCGAGGCAATGAACGGAGAGGCCATGGCCCCCACACCCGCCACCAGGAACCCGCCCATCAACCAGAGATACACACTGCGGAGGAAGGCGACGCGGTCCTCGACGCCGGAGCGTCCTGCGAGGGTCGTACCTTCAAACTTGTAATTCATTTCAACCTCGAGCGCCCGCCAAGGGCGAACCTTCATCCTACCATCCGCGTGCCCGTTGCCCGCCCGGTGGGCGCGGGGGCAGACTGGTCCTGACTCCAATGGCGTCCGCGCCCGGAAGGTTCCCCGTGACTCCCCCTCCCATCCCTGCTCCCTGGCGACTGCGACTGGAAACAGCCGGGGAGGCTCGGCGCCAGCGGGGCCGGGCACGGAGCATCCTCCAGCCCGCCGGCCTCGACTTCTGTTCCAACGACTACCTGGGCCTGAGCCGCGACCCCCGACTGGCGGAGGCCGCCGCCAATGCCGCCCGGGACTTCGGCTCAGGCTCGGGGGCCGCCCGTCTCCTCCGGGGCACAACGCCTTTGCATGATGATCTGGAGCGCGCCCTGGCGGCCTGGAAGGGCGCCGAGAGCTGCCTGCTCTTCAATACCGGCTACCAGTGCAACGCCACCATTGTGCCCGCCCTGCTGCAACCTGGCGATGCGGTCTTCTCCGATGCCCTCAATCACGCCTCGCTGGTGCACGGTTGCCGCATGGCCAAGGCCCAAGGCGCCCACCTGGGCATCTTCCGCCATGGCGATCTCGAAGACCTGGAAGGCCAGCTCCAGGCTTGGCGCGCCCAGGCCTCGGGCATGGCGCTGGTGCTCACGGATGCCATCTTCAGCATGGATGGGGATGCCGCCGACCTGCCGGGCCTCGTCGCCCTCTGTGAGCGCCACGAGGCCCTGCTGCTGGTGGACGAGGCCCACGCCAGCGGGCTACTGGGCCCCACCGGCGCCGGTCTGGCGGAGGCCCAGGGAATGAAGGGGCGCATCCCCCTGCTCATGGGCACCCTGGGCAAGGCTCTGGGCTCCTTCGGGGCCTTTGTGGCCTGCGACGAGGCCCTGCGGAACCACCTCGTCAACACCTGCCGGGGCTTCATCTTCTCCACCGCCCTGCCCCCACCCTGCCTCGGCGCCTCCCTGGAGGCCGTGCGCCTCGCCCAGACCGAGCCCTGGCGGCGTGCCAAGGCCCTGGCCCACGCGGAGCGGATCCGCCGAGCCCTCGGCCTCGCCTCCCAGCCTTCCGCCATCGTTCCCATACTCGTGGGTGAGGATGCCGCCGCCGTCCAACAAGCCCAGGCCCTTCAGGCCCGGGGCTTCGATGTGCGCGCCGTGCGCCCCCCCACAGTGCCCGAAGGCAGCGCCCGTCTGCGGGTCACCACCGGCGCCCATCTCCAAGAAACCCAAGTCGAGGCGCTGATCACTGCGCTGAAGGAAATCCTTTGAACCTCTCGGCCCTCCCCTCTCCCCTCTGGGTGCTCGGCACGGACACCGGCGTGGGCAAGACCCATGTGGCCGCCCACATCGCGGCGACCTGGGCCCAGAGCGGCCCGGTGGTCTATCGCAAGCCCTTCCAGACCGGCGTGGAAACCGCCGAGGACGCCGAGGCCGATGCGCCCGTGGTGCGCGGGCCCAACATCACCGTGGAGACCGGGGTGGTGCTGCGGGCGCCCCTCTCGCCCCTGGCCGCCGCCGAGCGGGAGGGCCGCGAATTGGATCTGGCGGCCCTGGCCGCCTGGACCACCCGGCTGGTGCCCCCAGGCGCAAGACTGCTGCTGGAGCCCGCGGGCGGTGTGATGGTGCCTCTGGGCCCCCACACCCATTTCCTGGCCTGGGCCACGGACCTGAAGATCCCCGGGGTCGTCGTCGCCCGGGGCGGGCTGGGCACTCTGAACCACGTGCTGCTCACCTGCGAGGCCCTGATGCTGCGGGGCTGGATCATTCCCGCCGTGATCCTGAACCCCGGCGCGGATCAGACCTTCGAGGCCGCCCAGGCCAATGCCGAGCTGCTGCGGCGCTTCCTGCCGGTGCCCGTGGAAGTCCTGAACTCTCTGAATTGAACAAAGGAAACCCTCCATGTCCATGCTTCCTCCCGAATGGCCCGAACGCGTGGCCTTCGACCGCGCCCACGTCTGGCATCCCTTCACCCAGGAGAAGGAGATGGTGGCCACACCGCCGGTGCCGGTCATCGGCGCCGAGGGCGTGGACTATTTGCTGGCGGACGGGCGACGGGTGCTGGATGGCATCTCCAGCTGGTGGTGCAATGTCCACGGCCATGGCCATCCCCGCCTGGTGGGCGCCCTGGAGCGCCAAGGGGGCCGGCTGGATCACGTGATGTTCGCCGGGTTCACCCACGAGCCCGCCCTGGAGCTGGTGGCGCGGCTCCGCCCCCGACTGCCCGCCAACCTCACCCGGGCCTTCTTCACCGACAACGGCTCCACCGCCGTGGAGGTTGCTCTGAAGATGGCCTTCCAGGCCCAGCTCCAGAGGGGCCAGCGTCAGCGGGTCCGCTTCGGGGCCCTGCGCAGCGGCTACCACGGCGACACCCTGGGCGCCGTGGGGGTGGGTGAGCTGGACAACTGGCTCACGGGGATCTTCAAACCCCTGCTGCTGGCCTGCGACCGCCTGGAGGTTCCCGAGGATCCTCGCCGCGACATCCACCCTGATTTAGAGGGCTGGGAGGAGCGCCTCGATACCGCCCGAAGCGAAATTCGCGGATTCTTCGAAGCTCACGGAGAACGTCTCGCGGCCTTCATCGCGGAGCCGCTGGTGCAGGGCGCGGGCGGCATGCGTTTCTGGCCTCCGGAACTGCTCCAGGAGATCCGCCTCCAGTGCGACCGCCACGGAGTCTATCTGATCCTGGACGAGGTCATGACGGGCTTCGGGCGCACGGGCAGCTTCCTGGCGCTGGACGCCTGCGGCGTGGTGCCGGATTTTCTCTGCCTCTCGAAGGGCCTCACCAACGGCATGCTGCCCCTGGCCCTCACCTGGACCACGGAGGAAGTCTACGGACAGTTCTGGGGCGAGGTCGCCGAGGGCAAGACCTTCTTCCATGGACACACCTTCACCGCCAACCCGATGGCCTGCGCCGTGGCCAATGCCAACCTGGCCCTCTTCGATGAGGAACCCGTAATGGTCCGGACCCAGGCGATGGCCGCCACCCTGCGAGAGGCCTGGACGGGTCTGGCCGGCCATCCCGCGATCCGCCGGGCCCGCAGCTTGGGGCCAATCGCCGCGGCGCAGATCGTGGATCCGGCCACCGGACAGCCCCACCCCTCAGAACTCCGCTTCGGCTGGCACTTCCACCGCAAGGCCCTGGATCGCGGTCTGCTGGTACGCCCCATGGGCGACTGCCTCTACCTGATGCCGCCCCTGGCCACGCCGCGAGAACGTGTCCTGGAGGCTGTGGGAACCTTATCTGCCATGCTCCCATAGTCCCTGCCCCGGCATCCTCCGATGAAGGGGAAAGGAAGCAGCTTCTCCGGTAAATGCTCCCCCCGAGGCCCTATGAGGTCATTTCGCCCCCTTGTCCTTTCCCTGTTCTGCCTCCTGGCCCTCCAAGCCTCTTCTCCGGGGCTTCGGCCCACCAGCTGGCAGGCGCCGTGGCGAGGCTCGGCACCTCCCGGTCGGATGGCCTTTCAGAGCTATGGAGCCGCCCAGGGGCTGGGCAATCTGTCGATCTGGTGCCTTTCTCAAGACCTCGATGGCTTCCTCTGGGTCGGCACGGAGGACGGTCTCTTCTATTACGACGGAGCTCGCTTCCAGGGATTCGGGCTGGAGGACGGATTGCCCTCCGCCTGGATTCGGGCGCTCGTGCCCGAGGAGGGGCATCGTCTCTGGATCGGCACCACCCATGGGCTGGCGCTCCGGGAAGGCAGCGTCATTCGCGTCCTGTCCGAAGCCTCGGGCCTGCCCAAGGCCGAAGTCTTCGCCCTGGCCAAGGATCCCCAAGGAAGGCTGTGGGTGGCCATGGACCAGGGTCTCTACATCCAGCGCAAGGGCCGGCTGAGCTTTGATCCCGCCCCGGGCTGGGCCCCGATGGCCCTGGCGCGCAGCCTTTGGGTGGACCCGACCGCGGTCTTCGTCACGAGCCAGGCCCACCTGTATCGATACGACCTGAACAACCCCAAGGCGGTGCCGGTGGAAGAAGCGGGCCCCTGGAAGGAACGCCTGGACGCCATCGCTCGCGACGGCCAAGGGCGTTTCTGGGTCCGTTCGCGATTGGGGCTCTGGATGCGGAACTCCGATGCATCGGACTTCGAAGACCTGAGCTCACGCCTAGGTCCTGCGGCCTTCGACGGCCATCTTCAAAGTTCTCGCCAGGGGGAAATGCTCATCACCAGTGTGGAAGGCTTGGTGCGGGTCCGGGGCCAGATCTGGGAAGTCCTCGACGAGAAGGCCGGACTGCCGGTCCCCTGGGCGAACCGGGCCACCGTGGACCGGGAGGGTTGCCTATGGGTAGGCGGGGTGGGGCTCCATCGAAGCCTGGCCCGTGAAGCCTGGCGGCGACACACGCAAAAGGATGGGCTCTCCGGCGGCGTCGCCCGCGCCATCATCAAGGACACCAAGGGCGCCCTCTGGATCGGGACCACCAATGGACTCTGCGAGGCCCGAAACGGGAATTGGCGGCTCGTTCCGGAGACCCGGAATCAGGCCTTTCTCTCCGTGGTGCTCGCGCCGGACGGGGCTCTTTGGATGGGCGGAGCCCCCGCGCGACTCCGGCGGTGGGTTCCCGGAAGCCAGAAGTGGCTGGAATTCCCCCAGCCCGAGTCCACGATCACCAATCTGCTCTTCGGCCCCGATGGCACCCTTTGGGGCGCCACTCGCCGCGAGGGCCTCTTCTGTGTGAAACAAAAACCGGGAGGCTACGCCTTTGATTTCTTCCAGCCCCCCGGATCGCAGCCGGGCGAGCGCATTCAAGCCATGGCGAGGGGTGGCGAGAACCGGGTGTGGATGGCCAGCAATCAGGGACTGCTTCTTGAGGAGCGAGGCACCTGGCGGCGCCTGGGCATCGCCGAAGGGCTCCCGAGTGCCGATCTGCTCTCCGTTTTTGAGCGGGGAAACGGCGATCTCTGGGTGAGCTATCAGGATCGCCAGGGCCTCAGCCGCTTCCACTTCGACGGCAAGCGCCTGCAGCTCCTGGAAAGCGTGGATGCCGCCAAGGGGTTCCGGGCCCGCAAGACCTACTTCGTGCGGGAGGATGCCCACGGGGATCTATGGATGGGCACTTCGCAAGGGATCGACCTGCTGCAGGCCCGCGGTTGGAGCCACTTCGGCACCGAGGACGGCCTGCCCGGAGACGACTGCAACGGCAGTGGATTCCTGGGCGAGCCCAACGGCGATGTCTGGGTGGGCACCCTGGGCGGCCTGGGCCGCTTTCTCGCGGATCACTTCCAGGGCGAAGCGAAAGCGCCAGCCGCGCATCTGCTCAGCCTTCGCTATGGGAAATCGGTGCTGAGCGCCCCCTTCAGTGCGGGGCTTCGAATTCCCAGGCGAGACGCGGATGTGGAATTCCACTTCGCGGGTCTCACCTTCCTGCACGAGGACCGCGTCCAGCACCAGATCCGCCTGCTGGGCCTGGAGGATGAGTGGCGTCTCACGGATATCCGGCAGGCTCGCTACACCCGCCTCCCGCCGGGACGCTACCGCTTCGAAGTGCGGGCCGGACTCGGCGATGGCCATTGGGGGCCTGTGGCCTCCTATGCCTTCCAGGTGCTGCCCGCCTGGTGGCAGACCTGGTGGTTCCGGACCTTCGCAATCCTCTCGGGCCTCGGCCTCGTTGCACTGGGATTCCGGCTCCGCCTCAAGGCCCTCAGGCGCCACAACCGGGAGCTCGAGGAACTGGTCCAATCCCGCACCAAGGATTTGGCCGCCGCCAACAAGACCCTTCAGCAATTCACCGTTACCGACCCTCTCACGGGGCTGCGGAACCGGCGCTTCCTCGATCTCACCATCGAGGATGATCTGGCCCAGGTGCATCGGGACTATCACACGGTTAGGCGCGGTCAGCAGGACCGGATGCCCGTCAACGTCGATCTCATCTTCCTGATGGTGGATATCGATCACTTCAAGCTGGTCAACGACACCTATGGACACGCCGCAGGCGATCTCGTGCTCCAACAGTTCCGCGATCGCCTGCTGGAGGCCGTCCGCGATACAGATACGGTCATCCGCTGGGGTGGCGAGGAGTTCCTCATCGAGGCGCGGAATGCCGATCGCACCCAAGCCGAACGATTGGCGGACCGCATCCTGGGGTTGGTGCGGAATACCCCCTTCAGCGTGGGCAACGGCCAATTCATCTCCAAGACCTGTTCCCTAGGATTCGCCGCCTATCCCCTGGTTCCGGAACTTGCCCCTGAAGCAGTGACCTGGCAAAAGGTCGTCGAGGCGGCGGATCGATGCCTCTACGCAGCCAAACGGAGTGGGCGGAACGGGTGGGTCGGCCTCAAGCGAGTCGCCGGGACCGACTCGCTCAAGGGCTTCCTGAGTCGACCCGATCAACCTTCGAACGAACAGGATTGGGACATCTCCACGAGTTTCCCGGATCCAAAGAGTCTTCACTGGCTCGAATAGAAAGCGCCCCGGGAAACCGGGGCGCTTGAACTTTGAACGAGTCTTCGAGGAATCAGAACCAGACCTGGAAGGCCGCCACCATGCTGTCACCGCCCTGCTCGCCGGTCTGGCCAGCGCGGGGAGCGAGGAAGTTCTTGCTGCGCATGATGTAGTCGATCTTGATATTGGCCTTGCGGATCAGCGCTGGATTGAAGGCATAGGTATAACCCACCGTGATCTCCCGGTACTTGGGCGTGTAGTCGGCAAGATCCGAGCGCAGCGTGCCGGGCGCACTCTCCGTGTAGGGGTTGTACGTGGTGTACCACTTGTCGCCCTGGTTGTAGTTCATGAAGTCGCAGCGCAGACGGAAGATGTGGTGGCCTGTGGTGTAGGCGCCCGTCACCTGGTAGCCCAGGAACCTCTGATCCAGGTGCTGACGAAGGGCACCCGGAAAGGCGTTCGCGGCGGCGGCGGTGGGAGCGGCGACCTGGAAGACGGAGTTGCGGCGGCCCAGAAGGCCCGTGGCCACCTCGGCATCCGCGTGCCAGGGGCCTTCATTGAAGGCGTAGTAGGCGCCGTACGTGCTCGTCTTGTCCCGGTTGTCGAGGATCTCTAGCGCGCTGGGCGGGAGATTGGTCGCCGAGGCGGCACCGAAGGAGGCGGGCTGGCCCGCGACGCCCTTGGTATCGGCCTTGCTGGTGGAGCCCTGTTGCAGGTAGGCGCCGAACTTATGCACTTCGCCCACGTTCAGGTCCGCGCGGAAGGCCACGTCCTTCTGGGCGCTGGAATCGTTGACGCGGCCCGTCTCGCCGTTGAAGACGCCCAGCCCCAGCTTGGCCCCGAAGGCCTTGTCGCCGAGCTGCACCGAGGCCATGACGCCGCGATCCCGCACATCGCTGGAGTAGCGCACTACCTGGGCTCGATCCGTGAAGAGGAGATCCGCGGCGGCCACCATGGTGGCCTCGTACCCAATGGGCTTCAGCTGACCGATCTTCACCTCGAACTTCGCGTTGGGTTTCCAGGTGATGAAGGCGTCCAGGAGGAGCGGCGCAGGCGAGTTCGGATCGAAGAGCAGGTTGCCGCTGATTTCGTCCGTGATCTTGCCCGCCAGGTAGATCTCGGCACGGCGGACGCTGAAGCCACTCTCGTTGTAGGGGTTGGTGCTCCCGGTGCCCTTGCTGCCAGCGAGGCTGTAATAGGAGAGCGTGTGGGGAACCGTGAGATCCGCGGACAAGGGGGCCCCGTTCAACCGGAGGTTGTTGTTCATCATCTGGGTGTACCAGCCGATGAAGAGGGCATTCACCTTCACGTCCTGGGCCTGGGCAGAGGCACCGGCGATTCCCAATGCTGTTATCAACGCGAGACGAAGTGGCTTCATGGTGACTCCTGAATCGATGTGGGCCAGGCCCGGTTGGATGTATCGGACTTTACGAGTTCCGATGTGAAAAGCTGCCCGTTTATTCTGATTCGCCCCGCAGGGTCGCTAACCGATAGAGCTCCGAGGCCCCTCGGCCCAGGTGGCGGCTGAGGGGCTTCACGGCCTCCCGCAGGGTCATGCCGCCCTCCCGGGCCGCGTCGAGGTAACGCCAGACCCAATCGGGGAGTTCCTCGCCTTCGAGAACGACCGCGGCGACATCCACCACCCGCTTGGCCGCAGCCCCCGCAATTACCAGCACCATTTCCCCCCGGTGCTCGGTGCCCAACTGGGTCTTGACCTCTGCGGGGGTGCCCCGATACCAGGTCTCGTGGAGCTTGGTGAGTTCTCGGCCTAGGGCGATCTCCCGATCCGGCAGGATCTCTACCATCTCGGCCAGGGCCTCGTGGATGCGATGGGGGGTCTCGAAGACCACTGTGGTTTCTTCGCGCCCGGCGAGTTTCTGGAGAAAGGTTCGGCGGGGTTCGCTGCGGCTGGGCAGGTAACCAAGGAATCCGAAGGCATGGTTGGGCAGGCCCGAGGCCACCACGGCCAGGGTTACGGCGGAGGGACCGGGCAGCACCGTGATCTTGATGCCGGCCTCCCGCGCCAACCGCGCCAATTCAAACCCTGGATCGTTGACCCCGGGCATGCCCGCATCCGAGCAGTAGGCCACGGTGCGGCCCTCGGCCAGGGCCTGGGCCACGGCATCCACTGAAGTCTCCGGGGCGTGATCATCGAAGCGCACCAGGGGCTTGTCGATCTCCAGATGTCTCAGCAGCCCCCCAGTGCGGCGGGTGTCCTCACAGGCCACCAGGTCGGCGCCCCTCAAGGCATCCATGGCCCGCTGGGTAAGATCGCCGAGGTTGCCGATGGGCGTCGGCACCAGGATGAGATGTCCGGCCACAGTGTTTCCTCCACTTCCATTTAACACTTAAAACCAAGGGCGCCGAGGCGCCCTTGGTTTTAATAGCCCTCGCCCTCGGGCGCCGCCTTCACCTTGCCTCGATGGATGTGGAAGAGGTAGGCGAAGTAGACAAGCACGATGGGGAAACCGATGAACCACCACACCAGGCCAGAGCGCAGGCCATGGGGATCCACACTGGCGTTGTGAGCCGTTAGGGTCCAGGCCGGATCCAGGGTGGAGCGCAGCATTACGGGGAACACGCAGGCCGCCGTGGTGGCCAGGATCCCGAGAATAAAGGCCCCGGAGCCCAGGAAGGCCAAGAGGTAACGCCGCCGTGCCAGCCCCAGGAATACCAGCACCAGACCCGCCAGGTAGACCACGAAGAAGAGCCAGGCCAGCGGCGCCTTGGGAAAGGCCTCGAAGAGAGCCGGGTTCACCGTGCGGGTGGCCAGGGTCGCCACCACCCAGAGGATGAGCGCCAGGATCCAGAGGGGCTTGGCCTTGCTCACCGCCCGATCATGCACGGGTCCTTCGGTCTTCCAAGCCAGGAACAGGGCGCCATGGGCCGCAATCACCACCAGGGCGAAGACGCCCACCAGCACGGTGTACCAATCCAGGACGCCCACCGGGTTGGAGGTGCCGAAGTGGGTGAAGAGCGGGATATTGAATTCCCCCTGGGCGTTCACGGGCACCCCTCGAAGAACGTTGCCGAGGGCCGCACCCAGCAGCACGGGCAGCAAAATGCTGCTGAAGGCGAAGGTGCCATCCCAGAAGGCGCGCCACATCGTGTCCTGGACATGGCTGCGGAACTCGATGGAGATGCCCCGGAGGAGCAGAGTCCACACCACCAGGAACATGGCTAGGTAGAACCCGGAGAAGCCCGAGGCCAAAACCTTTGGAAAGGCCAGAAAGAGCGCGCCGCCCCCCGCCAACAGCCACACCTCGTTGCCATCCCACAGAGGACCGATGGCGCCCAGCACTTCCCGGCGCTCCTCGTTGGTCTTGGCCACGAAGAGGTGAAGGATGCCCGCGCCGAAATCGAAACCGTCCATCACCACGTAGATGGCGATCATAACGGAGACGAGCCAGAACCACAGCTCATGCATGGCAGGCCTCCATGGTGGTGAACATGTTTTCAGTCACAGGGGCCTCGCGTATCCCCGCAGGGGATACCGAGAAGACACTTACGAGCCAGAACCAAAGTTCATGCATGTTGATCCCCTCAGTGCTTGGACGCGACGGGGCCGTGGGCGATCTCGCGGCCGATCAGGAAGAAGAAGAGGATGCCCAGCACGAAGTAAAGCCCCGCGAAGCCAAGCGTCGTGAACACGGTCTGCCCCGGATGAACCAGGCTGCTGATCCCGTTGGTTGTACGGAACAGGCCATAGACGAGCCAGGGTTGGCGACCCAGCTCCGCCACCATCCACCCCGCCGTATTGGCGATGTAGGGGAATGGGAAGGCCAGCATGAGAATCCACAGCAGCCAGCGGTTGCCCTCGAGGCGCTTGCGCCAAATGTAGAGGGCCGCAAGGCCCATGAGCGCGATGAACAGCGTCCCCAGCCCCACCATGATGTGAAAGCCGTAGTAGAGCAGTTCGATGCTGGTGGGCCATTGGTCCACGGGAAATTCGCTCAGGCCCTTCACATTGCTGGAAAAGGAGCCGTAGGCGATGAAACTGAGCACTCCCGGCATGCGGATGGGATTGTCCAGCTTGCGTTCCTGTACGTTGGGTTGGCCGATGAAGTTCATGGCTGCGTAGGTGCCGCTCTCGAAACGCCCTTCCATAGCCGCGAGGGCCACGGGCTGGTGTTTCGCCACCTGCTTGCCCTGCAGGTCGCCCGTAGGGAAAGCCACGAGAAGGGCCGAGACCAGCCCGGCGAAGACACCCACCCTGAGGTTGCGCCGGGCATGATTCAGGTGGATGCCCTTGAGGGTCCAATAGGCCCCCACCGCCGCCACCACGAAGGAGGCCGTCACCACGGCGGCGATCATGTTGTGGGCGTACTGGACATGGGCCCATGGGTTCATCAGAAAGGCCCAGAAACTGGCCAGTTGCAGGGTGCCATCGGCGCCCAGGGTGTAGCCCACGGGATGCTGCATGAAGGCGTTGGTGGCGATGATGAAGTAGCCCGAAAGCCAGCTCCCCGCGAAGAGCGCCACGGCGGCCCAGAAGTGGCGCTTCGGTCCGATCTTCTTCTCCCCCCAGATCAGCAGGCCCAGGAAGGTGCTCTCCAGGAAGAATGCGAACATGCCTTCCATGGCCAGCGTCTGCCCGATGACGCCCCCGGAGAACCGACTGAAGGAGGCCCAGTTCGTGCCGAACTGGAATTCCAGCGGAATGCCCGTCACCACGCCCACGGCGAAGTTGACGCCGAAGATGCGGATCCAGAAGCGGGCGAGGTCGTTGTAGGTTTCATCCCCCGAGCGCCGTGCCATCACCTTGAGGATAACGATGAGGAGGGCCAACCCCATGGTGAGCTGGGGAAAGAGGTAGTGATAGGAGGCCGTGAAGGCGAACTGGAGCCGGTGCCAGAAGACAGGATCACCCATAGAAACTCCTGAAATATCGAGAAGGTGTCGGGAGCATACCAGACCTAGAGCATAGGCCCTGGGCTGGGTTTCAATGCTGCGATGCCCGCCTCGGGCCCCATGTTCCCAAGAGACTACATCTCAGGGACCGCGGCACTCCCCTGGCGATGGTGAACGATGCGCTGGGGCAAGGGAATCACGATGCCCGCGTCTCGCAGAGCCAGAAGGTAGCGGCGCCGGAGCTCCCGAGCCACCTCCCACTGCTTGCCCGGTGCCACCTTGGTGAGGGTGCGCAGCAGGATGCCGTTCTGGCCAATGGCCTCCACGCCCAGCACCTGGGTGGGCTCCAGCACGCGGTCTGACCAAGCTGTGGCCAGCTCGGCGCCCACCTTGGCCAGCAGCGCCATCACGCCATCGATATCGGCCTCGAACGCCACCTCGATATCCACCTGGGCCCGGGCGAAGTCCTTGGAGAGCACCACCACCTGGGTGATGGTGCCATTGGGCAGGTAGTGGGCCTTGCCTTCGGAGTCCCGGATCTGGGTCACCCGCAGCGTCATGCGTTCCACGGTGCCCGTGTGGGAACCGTCCACGCTGATGATGTCCCCCACGCCGAACTGGTTTTCCATGAGCAGGAAGAAGCCGGCGATCCAGTCCTTCACCAGACTCTGGGCGCCGAAACCCAGGGCCACGCCGGCGATGCCCGCACCTGCGATCAGGGGGCCGACATTGACCCCGAACTCCTGGAGGGTGCTGAGCACGAAAAAGGCCGCCACCAGCACCCAGGCCACATAGTTCAGCACCGAGGCCAGGGTCTCTGCCCGGCGCTCGGCCTCCGTGGTCACATCATCATTGCCATCGTCCACCGCCCTGCGCACGGCCCGACTGATGAGCCGCACCGCCCAGAGCAGCACGAAGCACGTGAGCAGTACCAGCCCCAGCCGCTGGAGCTTGACCCAGCCCACCTTTTCCATCCAGACCGCAAACGACTCGAATCGGGTCGCGAACATGATTCCCACAGGCACCTCGGCAATCACGAAGAACGCGGCCGAAGCCGCGTTCTTCGTGGGGGTTATTGTAGTAGATCCCCTAGATGACGGGTCCGCCCACGGGCAGCACATCCCGGCCGAAGAGATCCAGAAAGACCACGTGGGCCATCATGTACAGAGCGCTCAAGGCACAAAGGATGAGCTCCACGCCCGCCACCTTCGTCATCGCAGGGAAGCCGAAATGGGCGAGGTCCAGCAGGATGAAGCCCACCAGCAGCAGGGAGAAGGTGACGAACATGGCCATGTGCACCTTCATGCTGGCCACCCACAGGATGAGGGTGAAGAGCGTGAAGGCCACCAGGAAGTAGCCCACATCGGTGGGGCTGCTCTCGAAGATCTTGAAACGGTTGCCTACCAGGATGACGGCGAAGGAAATCCAGAAGGCGCCGTAGCCCGTGAAGGCACAGAATCCGAAGTTGTTGCCCATCTTCTGCTCCTGGAACCCGGCCACGAGCTGGGCCAGGCCACCGAAGACCACCGCCAGCGCGAACACCGGCCCGATGCCGCAAAGCCCGAGGTTGTGGAACTGAAGCACGAGGGTGGTGAGACCGAAGCCGGAGAGGCCGACCACCGCAGGGTTTCCGAGTTTGGGCTGAGACATTGATGTCCTTTCGTGCGCGCGTTCCGCGCTGCCTTGGTTGGCGGGGCATCCGGCTCGGCCGGAAGCTGCGAGGCGGCGCCCATTCAGGAAGAAGGCGGAGCCTGCTCTCGCGAGAAGCCCTTATTCTACGGGGTTTCTCGTCGATTGTCCAAGGCTACAGATGTGTTGTTTGGGCTTGGCCCGGGCAACACGTGGGGGAACACGAGGGGGGAACGTAGAGGGCGCTGGGCGACCGGGCGGTCCCCCTCGTTCACGTCAGTGCCGAAAGGATCGCCTTGGTGAAATCCGTGAGTGAAGGGTCCCGCGCCCCCATCACCAGCACCAGATCCCCCGCCCGGGCCTCGGCGGCAATGCGGGCGACGAGGGCCTCCCGACTGGGGGCGAATTCCGCCCGAACCCCCCGGGCCGCAATTTCGGCCACCACATCGGCCGAGGAGAAATCCCGGAGGGCCGTGCCCCCGGCGTAGAAGATCTCCAGCATCCAGAGTCGATCCTCGGGACGCAGCTCCGCCGCGAAGGCGGCCACGAAATCCGGACGGAGGAACCGCATGGGGCCGTAACCGTGGGGCTGGAAGACCGCCAGCACGCGCTCCGCGCGAATCCGGGCCGTCCGCAGGGAGGCCGCGACCTTGGCGGGATTGTGGCCGAAGTCATCCACCACCCGGACACCCCGCCTTTCCCCGAGTACCTGGAAGCGCCGCCCCACCCCCTGGAAATGAGCCAGGGGTTCGACCAGATCCTCTAGGGGCACCCCTACCGCCCCGCAGGCCGCCAAGGCCGCCAGGGCATTCTCGATGTTGTGGCGGCCGGGCACCGGCAGGCGGAAATCCACCGCCCCCACCCGGAAGGTGGACCCCTCGGCCCCCAGTACGATCGCCTCCCCGCGCACCTGGGCCCCCGCCTCGAAGCCGAAGACCACCGCGCCCGATGCCAGTTCCGACAAATTGTCGGCCTCGCCCACGACGAGTCCCTCTTTCAGGCGACCCCGGAAGACCCGGAACATCTCCATCACTTCCGATTCTTCCTTGTGGTCCTTCTGCAGGTTCAGCACCACCCCCACCGCCGGTTCGTAGCGCACCACGGAGCCATCGCTCTCGTCGGCTTCGATGACCAGCAGATTGGAGTCTCCCACCCAGGCATTGCCCCAGAGCCCCTCGGCCTGGAGGGCCACCAGGTCGCCGCCGGTAATGATGGAGGGCTTCCGGCCCGTGACCCGCAGCAGCTCGAAGACCATGGCCGCCGTGGTGGATTTGCCGCTGGTGCCCGTGATGGCGATGGTCCGGTGAGAGGCCACGAGGTGGGCCAGCAGTTCGGAGCGGTGGATGAGCGGCACGCCAAGGCGCCTGGCCTCGGCGAAATCCGGAACCGTCTCCTCCACCGCCGTGGAATACACCACGCCACTGCAATCCCCCGCCACGCCACTGCCATCCTGGGGCAGGATCTGGATGCCCAGTTTCTCCAGGCGGGCACGGGCTTCGGGGAACTGGCCTCGATCGAAGGCCCGGTCGCTGCCGCTGACGGGCCACCTCTTCATGGCCAGGAACTGGGCCAGGGCGCTCATTCCGCTGCCCGCCACCCCGGCGAAATGCAAGCGGCCCAGATATCCCTCAGGCTCATCGACCACCACCAGGGCATCGCCCACTTCCGCCTTCTCGAAGAGCTCGATCACATCCGCATTGGCCATGCGCAGGCAGCCGTGGGACACCGGTGCGCCCAACTGATGCTCCTGATTGGTGCCGTGAATGTAGATGTACCGGGCCAGGGTGTCCCGGCCGGGGCCCCGGTTCACGCCCGCTTCCAGACCATCCAGGGTGAGCACCCGGCTGAGGATCAGGTCATTGTCCAGGCCCTGCATGCCCTGCCAGACTTCCCCCGTGGCGATCTTGCAGCGGAAGACCATCCCCAGGGGCTCATCTGCGCCGAACTTGCCGTGAACGCGATGCCATCCGGGTGGCGTCTTGTACGAGCCCTCCTCGCACCCGATGCCATTCCGGGCCGTCGAGATGACATATTCGGAATGCCAGTGACCATCCACCCGCATCCCCATGCGCTGCCGGGCCACGTCCACCACCAGGAGCCGTTCCGGTAAGTCCCGCCAGGGGCACTCCGGGCGGAGCAGGGCCGAGAGCGCCAGGGCGCGGTAGCGGGCGGCGGAAACGGGATCGACCATGGGCCGAGGGTACCCCAAGGGCGTCACCCGCGAAACGGCCTCGCCTTCAGCCGGAGGCGCGCGTCATTCTCGATCGCCGAATCCCAGCACCCGGCCCTTGAGAAGGGAGAAGTGCCGCCAATCCCCGGACATGTGCGAGCCGATGGAGGCCACCAGGGTCGCTGCCAGGTACCACTCCAGCCGTTCGGCGGGGAAGAGGTTTCCAAGGCCCAAAAGCCCCAATTTGAGGAACAGCGCCAGGCCGCTCCCCTGACTGAGCACGAGGCAGCGCCGGGCCAGATCCACCGCCAGGAGCAACACGCCGCTCAGGACGGTCCAGAGGATCGGCGTGCGCAGCGTCTCGAAACCGGCACCGTGGGCGATTCCCCCCAACACCAGGGCCATCGCCGCGATATGCACACTGCGCAGCGCCACTTGCAGGGCCCGCGCCCCGGGAATTCGAGAGGGCGGTACGACAGCTGGTTCGGAAGAGTCAGACCTCATACCCTCGTTGTATCAGATGGCGCCGGTGCGCTGGCGCGAAACCCCCTGATGGATCAGCGGAGTCCCCCATGTCCCCGGAAAACGACCCCCAGAGAACCCGCACCGAGGAATTCAAGCTCGATGGCGGGATGGTTCTCGACAAAATCAAGGAACTGATCCACCAGGGCAATATCAGGCGAATCATCCTGAAGAACGAGGAAGGCAAGACGCTCATCGAGATCCCCCTGACCATGGGGGTGGTGGGTGTGGCGCTGCTGCCGGTCCTCGCGGCGGTGGGCGCCATTGCGGCCGTGGCTACCCGGATGACCGTCGTGGTGGAGAAGACCGAATAGTCAGTGATCCTCGGGGAGTCCGGTCAGGTGCAACTGCACGCCACCCCCCGCCTCGACCGCGGTCTGGCCCTCGGGAATCAGGGCCAGCGCGTTGGCCCGCAGCATGGACGAGAGGATGCCCGAGCCCTGGGGCCCCGTGAGGGCAGCCCGCCGTAGCCCATCCTCTTCCCGCAGGATGGCCCGGAGGAAGTGCACCCGCCCGTCCGGTGAGCTCTTGCGCCAGGGCTTGTCCAGGAGCGCCGTGCATTCGGGCCGGTGGAGGTGGCGGAAGCCCATCATCTTGCGCAGGGCCGGTCGCACATATTCCTCCACCATCACCATGGCCGCCACGGGATTGCCCGGGATGCCGAAGATCGGCTTCCCTTCGAGCATCCAGAATCCAAGAGGGCCGCCCGGCTTCTGATCCACCCGCCAGAAGATCGGCTCCGCGCCGAGGTTTTCGAGCACCGGTTTGACGAAGTCCCAATCCCCCACGGAGACCCCACCGGTGGTGAGGACCATATCCGCGGAGGCCAGGGCGCCTCGGATCGCGGCTTCCACCTGGGCCTGCTGGTCTGGAATGCGGGCAAAGGGCACGGGCGTCGCCCCGAAGGTCGAAACCTGAGCGCAGAGTGCGGGGAGATTGGCGTCCCGGATCTGTCCAGGCCCCGGCGTGGCACCGCAATCCACGAGTTCGTCCCCGGTGGTGATGATCGCGACCCGGGCCGCCGTGACCACCGGAACCCGGGCGAAGCCCGTGGCCGCCAGCACTCCGATTTCCCCTGGCCCCAGGGACGCACCCGCCGCCACGACGAGCCCGCCCTGCGGGATGTCTTCCCCCAGCAGGCGGATATTCGCGCCTGCCCGCAGAGGCCTACTCACCTCGACCCAATCCGCCCCGTGGCGGGTCCACTCCAGGGGCACCATGGCGTCGGCCCCCTGCGGCATAGGCGCCCCGGTCATGATGCGCAGGACCGAGCCCGGCTCCACCGGCCCGTTGGCCGTCTGGCCTGCCGCCAGTTCACCCGAAACCCGCAGGCGCACCGGCGCATCGGCCGAGGCGCCGACCACGTCCACCGCCCGCAGGGCGAAGCCATCCATGGCCGAATTCGTGAAGGGCGGCACCGGATCCACGGCACGGAGGTCCTGGGCCACCGCCCGTCCCAGGGCCTCCCCCAAGGGCACCTCACGGGTGGGGAGCTTGACGATGCGATCCAGCACCATCTGCCGTGCTTCGAGGAATCTGGGCATGGTGGCTCCGGAAGGCTCCGATCTTAGCATTCACCCCGCTAGGATGGTTTCACTCGGAAGGTGACCATGCCCCATGATCCCGCGCCCCTCGCCTCCATCCGCATCCGCATCGCCTGTGGCGACGAGATCGCCATGGGCCAAGGCAAGGCCGACCTGCTGGAAGCCATCGCCGTCGCGGGCTCCATCGCCGCCGCCGGCAGGCACCTGGGCATGAGCTACCGCAAGGCCTGGCTGCTGGTGGACGAAATGAACCGGTGCTTCGCCAAGCCGGTGGTCGAGGCCGTCAAGGGCGGCGCCAAGGGCGGGGGAGCGCGTGTCACGGAAACGGGTCGCGAGGCGCTCCGGCAGTACCGGAACATCCAATCCCTGGCCAAGGCAGCCATCGAGAAGGAGTTGAGCGAATTCCGGAGACTCCTGGCGGACCAGCCCCGGCAGGCCTGAACAGGTTCCAGGGTTCCGAAGGAATGGGTTGCAGGGATCGATATATCCATTGAAAACTATCGGTAGACTGCGGCCCCCATCGCAGGGTTTCTTGGGAGGTGCCCGATGGTTCTGAGGAAGACGATCCACGCCCTCGCGCTGCTGCTTTCCGTGACCGCCCTCCGGGCCGAGGAGCCGGGCCGCATGTTGCTCATGGCCAGCACCATCGGCCCCATCGACTCGGGCATCGTGGCGCTCCTGGAAGACCAATTCGAACGGGAGAGCGGCATCCGCGTACGCCACGTAGGCGCGGGCACGGGCGCGGCCCTGGATCTGGCCCGTCAGGGCAGTGTCGATCTGGTGCTGGTCCACGCGAAGAGTCTGGAGGAGAAGTTCATCGCGGAAGGTTTCGGCACGGAGCGTATTCCGTTGATGTACAACGATTTCGTCATCGTCGGTCCCGCTTCCGACCCGGCGGGCATCCGGGGCCTGAAGAAGGTCAACGAGGCCCTGGCCAAACTCCTGGAAAAGGGCGCCCCCTTTGTGAGCCGGGGGGATAAATCGGGCACCCATGTGGCCGAGATGGAACTCTGGGCCAAGGCGGGCCTGAAACCCTCGGGCCCCGGTTACCAGGTCTTCGAGCGGGGCAGTGAGGGCAATAGCGCCACCCTGCTCTACACGGACCAGAAGGAGGCCTACACCGTCATCGATCGCGCCAGCTACCTCGGCGCCAAGAGCCGCATCCGCCTCGCCGTTCTGGTGGAAGGAGACGAGGCCCTGCTGAACCACATTTCCTTGATCCCCGTCAGCCCCACCAGATTCCCCCGGGTCCATTACCCCGAGGCCATGGCCTTCGTGGCCTGGCTGACGGACTCGGCCAAGGGCCAGAAGCTCATCGCCACCTTCGGCCAGGAAAAGTTCGGCGCGCCCCTCTTCTCGCCGGAAGCCAAGGCATCCAAGTAGTGAATCGAGTCCAAACCCACGGGAGCACATCATGCTGAAGCGCCTTGCCCTCACCCTTGCCTGGATCGCCCTGCCCTTCGCGCCCCAGGCCCAGGCCGCACCGCCCCAGAAGGACATCATCCTCGCCACCACCACGAGCACTCAGGATTCCGGCCTGCTGGACGCACTGGTGCCCCCCTTCGAAAAACAGTCCGGCTTCCGGGTGAAGACCATCGCGGTGGGCTCGGGCCAGGCCATGGCCATGGGCCAGCGGGGTGAGGCGGATGTTCTCCTGGTGCATTCCCCGGAGGCGGAAAAGAAATTCATCGCCGATGGCTTTGGCAAAGAACGGCGGCGGGTCATGCACAACGATTTCATCGTCGTGGGCCCGCCCACGGATCCCGCGGGCATCAAGGCCGCGGCCTCGGCCCTCGAGGGTTTCCGAAGGATCGCAAGCACCGCCGCCGTCTTTGTCTCCAGGGGCGACAATTCCGGCACCCACGCCCAGGAGAAGAAGCTCTGGAAAGCCGCTGGAGTGACTCCCGAAGGCCAGAAGTGGTACCAGCAGACAGGCCTGGGCATGGGCCAGACCCTGAACGTGGCCGCCGAAAAGAACGCCTACACCCTGGCCGACCGAGGCACGTACCTGGCCCTGCGCAAGAGCCTGGGACTGGCCATCCTCAGCGAAGGGGATGCGAACCTTCTCAACCTCTACCACGTCATCGCGGCGAACCCCGCCCGATTCCCCAAGGTGAATACGCCGGGTGCCAAGGCCTTCGGGGATTTCCTGGTGTCGAAAGAGGCCCAGCGGATCATCGCCGCCTTCGGCATCGAAAGGTTCGGGGCTCCTCTCTTCTTCCCCGACGCCGGGAAGAAGGACGAATAGCCCCACCGCTTCCACCTAGCCTTCCCGAGGAAACCATGACCAACGCCATCTTCAATCTGCCTGACTTCAACAACGAACCGGTCCAGACCTATGCACCGGGCTCCCGGGAACGGGCCCTGCTGAAGGCCGAACTGGACCGCCAATACAACCTGGAACTGGACATACCCCTCATCATCGGCGGCAAGGAGATCCGCACGGGCAAGCTGCAGAAGGCCGTCTGTCCTCATGAGCACGGGCATGTGTTGGCCCAGTACCACGAGGCCGGTGAAGCCGAGATCAAGCTGGCCATCGAGGCCGCCCTCAAGGCCAAGCACGACTGGGAGGCCATGCCCTGGGAGGATCGGGCGGCCATCTTCCACAAGATGGCGAGCCTCATTTCGTCCAAGTACCGCTACATCCTGAACGCCGCCACCATGCTGAACCAGTCCAAGAACGCCTATCAGGCCGAGATCGACTCCACCTGCGAGACAGCGGATTTCTTCCGCTACAACGCCAAGTTTATGGAGCAGATCTACCGCAACCAGCCCACCTCAAACAGCCACACTTGGAATCGCGTGCACTACCGGGCCCTGGAAGGCTTCGTCTTCGCCGTCACGCCCTTCAACTTCACGGCCATCGGGGCCAACCTGGCCACGGCCCCCGCCATCATGGGCAACACGGTAGTGTGGAAACCCGCCTCCACCTCCATCCTGTCCAACTACTACCTGATGCAGCTCTACAAGGAAGCGGGTCTGCCCGATGGCGTCATCAACTTTGTGCCTTCGAAAGGCTCGGTCATCGGCAAGGTGGTGCTGGCGCACGAGAGCCTCGCGGGGCTTCACTTCACGGGCTCCACGGGCACCTTCAATTCCATGTGGAAGACCATCGCCGACAACGTGGGCAAGTACCGGATCTACCCCCGGCTCGTGGGGGAGACCGGTGGCAAGGACTACATCTTCGTACACAACTCGGCGGAACTCCCTCAGGCCGCCACGGCCATTGTGCGAGCCGCCTTCGAGTACCAGGGCCAGAAGTGCTCCGCCTGCTCGCGGGTGTATGCTCCCGCCTCTCGCTGGCCCGAGCTGAAGGCTCTGATGCTGGACCTCCTGGGCCAGATTCGCATGGGTGATGTGCGGGACTTCCGCAATTTCATGAATGCCGTCATCGACGAGAACAGCTTCGACAACACCATGCGCTACATCGAACTGGCGCGGGCCTCGGACAAGGCCGAGATCATCTCTGGTGGCAAGGGCGACAAGTCCGTGGGCTACTTCATCGAGCCCACCGTCGTCGTCACCTCCGATCCTCACTTCGTCTCCATGGAGGAGGAGATCTTCGCGCCGGTTCTCACCGTCTACGTCTACGAGGACGCCAAGCTGGAAGAAACCCTCCAGACCCTCGACCAGACTTCTCCCTATGCCCTCACCGGGGCCCTCTTCGCGCGGGATCGCTACGTCATCAATCATCTGACCGAGGCGCTGGCGAACACTGCGGGGAACTTCTACATCAACGACAAGTGCACCGGCGCCATGGTGGGCCACCAGCCCTTCGGCGGCGCCCGGGCCTCGGGCACCAACGACAAGGCCGGCAGCTTCCTCAACCTGATCCGCTGGACCTCGCCCCGCACCATCAAGGAATGCTTCGCGCCGCCGACGGGCGTGCAGTATCCCTTCATGGACGAAGCCTGAGAGGATGAAGGCCTGAGGAGGCGGGGCGGTTCATGGAGTTGATCTGGGAAGGCATCCGGGAGGCCCTCAGGCTGCTCTTCACCCTCGATCCCGAGGTGCTGAAGATCACCCTGCTCACGCTGGCACTCTCCGGTCTGGCCACGCTGGTGAGCCTCGTTCTGGGCATCGGCGCCGCCCTTTTGCTAGCCCTCACTCGCTTCCCCGGCAGGGGCCTCCTCATCAGCCTGGTCAATACGGGCATGGGCCTGCCTCCCGTGGTGGTGGGCCTGGGGGTGACCATCCTGCTCTGGCGGAATGGGCCTCTCGGCGTCCTGCACCTGCTCTACACGCCCGTGGCCATCGTCATCGCCCAGGCCGTCATCGCCACGCCCATCATCGCGGGCCTGAGCCTGGCGGCGCTCCAGCAGCTCCCGGCCAATCTGAGACTCCAGATCCTTACCCTGGGAGCCACGCGCCCCCAGATGCTGTGGCTGCTCGTCAAGGAGGCCAGGCTGCCCCTCATGGCCGCCGTCATGGCGGGCTTCGGCGGGGTCATCTCCGAAGTCGGCGCCTCCATCATGGTGGGCGGCAACATCAAGGGCTCGACCCGGGTGCTCACCACCGCCACCGTCATGGAAACAAGCAAGGGCAACTTCGATCTGGCCATCGCCCTGAGCGTGATCCTTCTCGCCCTGGCCTTCGGGGTGAATGCGGCCCTCACCCACATCCAGCAGCGACGGCGGCCCCGATGAAGCCGTTGCTGCTGGAAGCCAAGGATCTGCGGGTGCATCGGGGTGGGCGTCTGGCCCTGGATCTCCCGGAATTGCGCCTTCCCAAAGGCGAAGTGCTGGGGCTGATCGGCCCCAACGGCGCCGGGAAATCCACCCTGCTCCTGACCCTGGCGGGGCTGCTCGCACCTTCCGAGGGCACCCTGACCTTCGAGGGCACTGCCCTCATGACTTCAAGCGACAGCGCCGCCTTCCGCCGCCAGGTGACCCTGGTCTTCCAGGAGCCTCTGCTCTTCGACACCAGCGTCGAGGCCAACATCGGGGCGGGCCTGCGCCTGCGGGGTGTCTCGGCCCTGGATCGCAAACGGCGCGTGCTGGAAACCGCCGAACGCTTCGGCGTGGCCCATCTGCTGACGCGCCCGGCCCGCGAACTCTCCGGCGGCGAGGCCCAGCGCACCAGCCTCGCTCGCGCCTGCGCCCTGGAGCCTCGGCTCCTGCTCCTGGACGAGCCCTTCTCTTCGCTGGATCCCCTCACCCGCGAGGCCCTGATGACGGATCTCCGCCACGTACTCCGGGAAACCCACACCACCGCGGTGTTCGCCACCCACGAGCTGATGGAGACCCTGCAACTCGCCGATGCCCTGGCGGTGCTGCGGGAGGGGCGGGTCGTCCAGCAGGGCCCCGTCGGTGACGTGGTCAACCATCCTCTGGATGAATTCGTGGCCACCTTCGTCGGCATGGAAACCCTCCTCACCGGACCCGTGGAACGCCTCGGCCCGGGGACCTTCACCCTTGTCCTCGGGGAATGCAAGGTGGAGGGCACCGGCGAACCCGCGGTGGGCCAGGAGGTCACCCTGGGCATCCGCCCCGAAAACGTCACCCTGTCCCTGCACCCGGAAGTGTCCACCAGCGCCCGCAATTGTTTCCAAGGCCGCGTGACTCGGATCACACCCCGCGGCCCGGTTTTCCGGGTGGAACTGGACTGCGGTTTTTTCCTGTCCGCTTACGTGACCGCCCGCTCCAGGGAGGAACTCGACCTTGTGGAGGACCGGACAGTGTTTGCCTCCTTCAAGGCCACGGCCATGCATCTGGTTCGGAAATAGCTGGAAACGGGTAGCCTCCGGGTCGATAGTTGCGAGCGTATACTCCGCTCCCTCAAGCATTTGCCTTTCGCGTTTCGAATGCTACCTTAGCCTTGAAATGGGGTCGTATCAGCGCGGCCCGGGTCTGTTGACCCCAGCGATGGGAGGCACCTGAGCATGCGGCAGCTAAGGATTGACTTGAGCAAGTGCGACGAGGGTCGCAAGACCTGCCAGCACGAGTGCGAATCCTCCTGCGCGGAGAAGGTCTTCAAGCTCGACGACCCGGCCATGGCCGCGCTCCATATTCGCGAATTGCCGGATGGCAGTGGCAGCGCGGTCCTCTGTGACCAGTGCGGCGACTGCATCGTGGTCTGCCCCGCCGAGGCCCTCACGCGCAACAAGCTGGGCGTCGTGATGATCGACAAGAAGCTCTGCGTGGGCTGCTACATGTGCATCGGCTTCTGCGAAAAGGGCATCTTCGAGCGGAACCCCGAGTGGGTCACGCCCTACAAGTGCACCTCCTGCGGCATCTGCGTGAAGGCCTGCCCCCACGCGGCCCTGGAGATCGTCGAAGTCCCCGAACCGCCCACCCGGATCATCTGAGCGAAGGAACCGACATGCACCAGGTCGTATTCGATCCCACCAAGGTCATGGATATCGATTTCACCAAGCGCACCGAGTATCTCGAGGGAGTCGATGCCATCAAGGCCGCCCACAAGGTGCTGAAGGAGATCGCCTTCACCCCCAGCCTGCCGGACAAGGGCTACAACAACCGTTCGCTCTACGTGAATGTCGGCACCCTGGAAGTAAAGGAGAAGCCCGTCACCCAGCAGATGAAGGATGTCTTCATCGGCGGTCGGGGCTTCGGCCTCTGGCATCTCTGGAATGCCGTGAAGCCCACCACCCGGTGGAACGACCCCGAGAACGAAATCATCATCAGCCCCGGCCCCGTGGCGGGCATCACCCAGTACGCGGGCACCGGCAAGTCCCTGGTGGTGGCCCTCTCACCCCAGACGGATATCCCCATCGATTCCAACGTGGGCGGCTACTTCGGGCCCCTGCTCAAATTCAGCGGCTTCGATGCGCTGGAACTCCAGGGCAAGTCGGATCGGGATGTCATCCTCTTCATCGACGGCCAGAAGGGCATCATCCGCATCGAAGAGGCGCCGCTGGAGCCCCTGGACAGCCACGTGCTGGCGGAAGTGCTGACCCACATGTACGCCGAGAACGAGGCGGACCGGGTCAATATCTCCGTGGTGTCCACGGGTGCCGCCGCCGAGCACAGCCTCATCGGCATGCTCAACTTCTCCTGGTTCGACCAGCGGCGCGGCTGCATCCGCCTGAAACAGGCCGGGCGCGGCGGCATCGGCACGGTGTTCCGGGACAAGAAGATCCGGGCGTTGGTGTGCCGGGGCCCCCAGGTGAAAGGCGACATGAATCACCCCGCGGATTTCGAGACCCTCGCCAAGACCGGCATCAAGTATCACAAGGAGATCCGCGAAAACGATCCCCACCAGTGCATGATGCGGCGCAACGGTACGGCGCACATCGTGGAGATCATGGACGCCTACGATCTGCTGCCCACCCACAACTTCCAGTACGGCTCTCACCCGGACACCCACCGGATCGACTCGGCCTACTGGCAGAGCCGCTGCACCCAAAAGACCGTGGACGGTTGCTGGTACGGGTGCTCCATGGCCTGCGCCAAGGGCGCCGATGGCGTGGTGCTGAAGACCGGCCCCTACAAGGGCCACACCGTTACCGTGGATGGTCCCGAATATGAAAACGCCGCGGGGTTGGGCTCCAACTGCGGGGTCTTCGATCCGGACTACCTGCTGGAGCTGAACTTCTACTGCGATACCTACGGCATCTGCACCATCACCTACGGCACCCTCTGCGCCTTCGTCATGGAGTGCTATCAGCGGGGCATCCTGAACAAGGAGCGCACCGGCGGCCTGGACATGACCTGGGGCAACACCGCGGATGACCTCGAGATGATGCACCAGATGGCCCGGGGGACCGGCTTCGGCCTCATCGCGGGCCAAGGCGTGAAGAAGATGAAAGAGCTCTTCATCAAGAACGGCTGGGGCGATCCGCAGTTGATCAATGACATCGGCATGGAGAACAAGGGCCTGGAGTACAGCCAGTACTTGTCCAAGGAGAGCCTCGCCCAGCAGGGCGGCTACGCCCTCACCAACAAGGGGCCCCAGCACGACGAGGCCTGGCTGATCTTCATGGACATGGTGAACAAGCAGCTGCCCACCTTCGAGGACAAGGCGGAGGCGCTCTACTACTTCCCCCTCTTCCGCACCTGGTTCGGCCTCAACGGCTTCTGCAAGCTGCCCTGGAACGATGTGGTGCCTTCGGATAACTCCAAGCAGCCCGAGGCCCACAAGATCCCCGAGCACGTGCAGAACTACGTGGATCTCTTCAGCGCCACCACGGGCATCCAGATCGACAAGGAAGAGCTGATCCACCAGTCCGCGAAGGTCTACAACTTCCAGCGCATCTTCAACATCCGCATGGGCAAGGGCCTGCGCAAGGATGACCATGCCCCCTTCCGCGCCCTGGGACCGGTGACCTCCGAGGAATACCTCTCCCGCCAGGAACGCTACGACAAGCAGATCGTGGACGAGATGGGCCTTGATCCCGCGACCATGACCCTGGAAGAAAAAATGGCCGCCCACCGCGCCTGGCGCCAGGGCCGCTACGAGAAGCTCACGGACGCCGTTTACAAGCGCCGCGGCTGGACTCCCAACGGCGTACCCACCCTGGAACGCCTGAAGGAACTGGGCCTGGATGCCTTCCCCGAAGTGGTCGAGGTCGTGAAGCAGCACCTATGAAACCCGTCGAATGCTTGCGAGAACCGGCATGATCCAGGTGAATGGCGATCCCCTCGCATGGTCCGAGGGCATGACCGTCCGGGATATCCTGGTGGCCAAGAACTACACCTTTCCGCTCTTGATCGTCACCATCAACGATGAGCTGATCGCCCGCCAGGACTACATCGGCACCCTCGTTCCCGAGGGTGCCGATGTCAAGGTCGTGCACCTGATGAGCGGCGGGTGAGTCGAAACCTTCGAGACTAGGGCTACACAATCAGCAACGTAGAAGACCGCCTGTCGGCGGTCTTCTACGTCTTTTTTGACGCTGCGCGAAATGTAGCCGAGGACATTTTGTCCTCGGCTCCGTCACTCGGTGGTCCCATACATCCAGGCCTTCACGAAACCTACCCCGGGCTTCGCCCCCATCCCGCCTTCGGCTCGACGGTCCTCTGCTCCCTTCGCGTTGCTTCGGTCGCATGGTGCACAGCCGCAAGGCCCTTTCCCACAATGCAGGAGGCCGCCTTGCGGCGGCCTCCTGCATCGCGATCCGACAAAGCTTACATCTGATCCTTGAGGCCCTTGGCGGCCTTGAAGACGACCTTGCGGCCGGCGGGGATCTTGATGCTCTCGCCGGTCTTGGGGTTGCGGCCGACCTTTTCCTTGGTGTCGCGCACTTCGAAGGTGCCGAGGCCGAAGAGGTTCACGCGCTTGCCGGCCAGGAGGTTCTCCACGATGTCATCCCGGAGCCCGTCCAGCATGGCCTTGGCCCGGGCCTTGGTCAGATCGTGGGCCTCGGCGAGGGAGGCGGCCAGCTCGGGAATGCCCAGGGTTTCAGGCTTGGCGTTGGTCTTGGTCATGGGGTGTTCCTTTCAACATGAGGATGGGCACAGAAGGGCGGGCCGGATGGCCCCGCCCCTGGATGAATCCCGGGCCGGACTACTCGGCGGCGAGGGCGGTGACTTCGAGGTTCAGCTTGGCGTGGACGCCGGTGTAGACGCGGATCTCCACCACGTAGGTGCCGAGGTCCTTGACGTGGGGCAGGGAAATGGACTGCTTCTCGATCTCGAAGCCCTTGGCCTTGAGCATCTCGGCCACGTCGCCATTGGTCACGGAACCGAAGAGGTGTCCGTGCTCACCGGTCTTGCGGGCGGCGCTGAGGCTGACGGCTTCCAGCTTCTCTTTCAGGGACTGGGCCTCGGAGAGTTCCTTGGCGCGGAGCTTGAGATTGCGCTCCTTTTCCAGTTCGATCTGGCGCTTGTTGCCGGCGGTGACGGGCAGGGCCTTCTTGCGGGGAAGAAGGAAGTTGCGGGCGTAGCCGTCCTTGACGTTCACCACGTCGCCGCGGACGCCAAGGTTGGTCACGTTCTCGATGAGGAGGACTTCCATGATTTACTCCGATTTGGGTGCGGCCAGCGCGATTGCGTCGTCCCCTTCTGGTTAGGCAGAGTACCGATCCCTGCCAGGGCTCCCCGGGTGGGGCCCCTTTCCCGCGGTGGGTTAGGCCTGTTTCCGTGCTCCCCAGTCTATCCCTTTCGACGCTTTCTCGAAAGGGTGTAAGCTCCGGATTGAACCCCACCGCAAGGCCATCCATGCTTCCACCCACAGAACGGCGGGATGCTCGTCGGCTCTTTCTGGGCCCCGAACACACGATCCGCTTCCTGATCAAGGGCCACCCCTTTCGCGAGGTGCGCATCACCAACGTGAGCCAGGGCGGCTGTTTCGCCATGGTCTCCCAGCGGGACCGGGAGCTCTTCGACCAGGGAGCGATCCTGGAGCAGCTGGGCTTCGAACATCCCGATCTCCCCGAGGGCCCCATCACCGCCCAGGTCCGCTTCGCCATCGAAGCCCCTGCGGAGGACCCGGATCTGGCCTTCCTGGGAATCGGCATCAGCTTCGTGGTCATGGCCCCGGAGAGCCGCGACCGCCTGGCCGTGTTCCTGGAGGCCGGACTCGGCTAATGCGAGTCAACCCAGGCCTTGGCGGCCTGGAGATCCGCCCAGACCGCCCGGCGCACATCCTGGGTGTACTGGCGCAGCACATAGGCGGGGTGGAAGGTGGGCATCACGGGTATCCCGCCCAGCATGTCCAACTGCTGCCACTGGCCACGGATCCGGGTGATGCCCGTCTGCACGCCCAGGAGCTCCCGCAGGGGTGTGGCCCCGAGCGTGACGATGACCGTCGGCCGGATCACCTCGATCTGGCGCCGGAGGTAGCCCAGGCAGCGCTGGGCCTCCTGGGGCGTGGGCGTGCGGTTATCCGGCGGGCGACACTTCACCACGTTGGCGATGTAGACCTCGGATCGCTGGAGGCCAAGGGCGCCGATCATCTTGTCCAGCAGTTCGCCCGCCTTGCCCACGAAGGGACGCCCCTGCAGATCCTCGTCCCGGCCCGGCCCCTCACCGATGAACATCAGCCTGGCCGACGGGCTGCCTTCGCCAAATACGAGGCGCAGCCGCCCCGCCCCCAAAGGACAGGCCAGGCAGCCTTGAATGACGCGCTCCAGGTCCCCCAGGCTGGTGGCCGCGGCGACCGCCTCAGGAGTAGGACACCCCACGGCATCCGTGGGAGGCACGAAGGCCGTGGACGCAGGCGGGAGAGGCGTGGGTGTCGCCCTTCTGGGCTCCACCCTGGGGCGAGGGGCGGCAACCTCCACCGGGGCGGGGGCCTGGATCTCCAAGGGTGGCGGCACCAGGCCCATCAGACCCAGGTCCTCCAGGGCATCCCGCCATGGGCGCAAGGGGCCACTCATGGCCCCACCCTTTTGGCATGCCTGTGACGTTTCCCGGTCCCCATATTCCTAGACTACTTGGTTCCAGGGGTCTCCAGGCCCGGGGAACATTGTCCAACCCGGGCGCATTGATAGCCGGAGCCACGCATGCAGCTTCTGAACAAACCAATGACACCCTTCGGGCCAGATTCCCAGTTCCACGAGGCCTTCGCGGCCCTGTACCCCCGTCTGGTCAGTTATGCCCTCCGCTATGGCGCCACCTATCCCGAGGACATCGCCCAGGAGGCCTTCGTCATTCTCATGCAGCGCGAGGCCGCAGTGGAGCATCCCACGGCCTTTCTCTACGGCACCGTGCGCACCTTGGCCCTCACCGAGCGCCGCCCCATGAAGAACCGCAACCTCAGCCTGGAAGTGGTGATGGAGCCCAGTCGGGCGGCAGAGGCCGAAGAGCAGCTCCTCGGCTCCGAGGTGCGGGAGCGCATGCGCACCCTGTCGCCCACCTTTCGCGAGGCCCTCTGGCTCTTTGTCGTCGAGGGTCTTTCCATCAAAGAAATCGCCGATGTCCTTGGCATTCCCGAGGCCACGGTCAAGACTCGCATCCACCGGGCCAAGGCCCAACTTCGCGATCTTCTGAATCCCTCCGGAGGCATCCATGTCCTGGCCTGATCCCGCCCGCCTCAGCGAATCCGCTGAAGACCGAGCGCTTCGAGAAGAGCTGCGCGGGCTCCTGGGCGGTCCCGCGCCCTTCCTCCTCCAAGCGGAAGTCACCCCCGAGCTCATGGCCCTGGCGGAGGAGCTTCGCCGGGAAGCCCACCGGCGCCGTCACACCTCCCGCCGCAAGCCCACCTGGATACTGCTGGCCGCGGCCCTGCCCTTCGCCCTCGTGGTCGCGGGCATGGGTGCCTGGGGCTTCCAGCAGAAACAGCGCGCCGAGGCCTTCGCCCAGGCCCTGGCCCGCCAGGACAACGAACACCGCCAGCAGCTCGTGGCCGTCAGCAATCAGCTCAAGACCGAACGGGAGGCCCGGGAGGCCTTCGTCCGCGCGGTCCAGAAGGAAGGCCCCAAGGGCCAGCGGCGCCTGGGCCAGGAACTAGTGATCCCCGTGGATCGCAATCCCATCCCCGCCGCCGCCGATACCCAGTTGGTCAAGGGGCACTGACCCCCAAGCAATTGCCAGAAGGGGGCGCCTCTCGCGCCCCCTTCTCGTTCGGGCGATGATTCAAGGACCGCCGGAGCCGCTACGATGAGGGAAACGGAGGCGTCCCATGGGCAACAGCCTGCTCTTCCTGATCCTGCTGGTCTCGGCCCTGGCGGCGATCCTCGCGGGTATGGCGGTCTTCAGCAACAGCCGCCCCCCGGATGTCCGGGTCAACCAGGTCATGGATGACCTGGACGAGATCAAGGGCCTGGTGAACCAGCTCCAGAAATCCGTGCTGCAGATCGAACGCAAGATGGACAAGGACACCAAGGACAGTCGCGCCGAACTCAAGGATCTCCTGGAGCGCATGGCCGAGCGCATCGATAAGCGGATGCAGGAACTGGGCTGATAGGGCCCCTCCCACCCAGCCATGCAGCCTCTTCAGGGCCGTCTCCAGGGGCAACCACTCCCGAGGTGGCTGCTCCCAATCGGCCTCGCCCTGGGCCTGAGCGCCTTCCCGGTCCAACTATTCGCCGCACCCCCGGATCTTCTGGTGGACAGCGCGACGGCCCAGGTGGGCGTGACTACCTCGTACGACGGGCGCTACCGCGCCCTCTCCTACCCCGGCGGTGACGTGCCCATGGATCGCGGCGTCTGCACGGATGTGCTGATCCGCGCCTACCGCCACCTGGGCATCGATCTCCAGCAGCGGGTCCACCAGGACATGTCGGCGGCCTGGGAGGCCTACCCGAAGCTCTGGCGCCTGAAGGCCCCCGACCGCAACATCGATCACCGCAGGGTGCCCAACCTCCAGACCTTCTTCGCCCGCCAAGGCGCGAGCCTGCCCCCATCCAGGGAGCCCAGCGCCTACCGCCCCGGCGACATGGTCACCTGGCAGCTTCCCCAGGGCCTCCCCCATATCGGCATCATCGCCCGCACGCGGACCCCCAATGGCACGCCCCTGGTGATCCATAACATCGGCCAGGGCGCACAGGTCGAAGACATCCTGTTTCGATACAGGATCACGGGGCACTATCGGTACTTTCCGGAATAGATGATGGGCCAAAGGCCCGAATCAGTCGGGCCGCCGATGTTTCTCGCTGGTTCGAGTCCAAGACCGAGGCCTCGAAAGAATCTGGTACGCCCAGCTGGACTCGAACCAGCGCCCCTCGGCTTAGAAGGCTGGGGTGCTGTGCCCCTCCTGATGCGAGAATCAAGAATCCCCGATCGCTTTGGAGTCCGCGTGTTTCGATCCCTCGCCATCACTCTATGTATTCAGTTCCTGCTGCCCTGCACACTACAGGGGAACGATGGTGCCGCTGAGATCGCTCTGGGCGGCATCCGTCTCAAGCAGGAACGGCGGGTTGCCATGGTCAAGGAGCGCCTGTTCATCAGCAAGAAGAAGGTGCGTGTCGAGTACGAGTTCCTGAACGAGTCGAAGGAAGACGTCACCACTGAGGTGGCGTTCCCGCTTCCTGAGTATTTTTACGATGGATTCGTTCGGAGCATGATGCGCGGCATAAATGAGGACAAGTGGACTGAAGAGCGTGTTACACCATTCAAGGTATGGGTAGATGGACTTGAGGCACGCTATTCAACAGAAGTTACCGCCAAACTCGGAAAACAGGACATTACAGCTATACTTAACAACTATAAAATTCGTATCGACACTTTTGGAGACTTTGAACAAGGTATAAATCAACCCGATAAGGTGACGCAATCCACATCCCAGATGGACAAATTATCAAAAGATCAGCTCGGCAAACTGGTTGCGATGGGTGCGATAAAAACAGCAGGAATCGACGCATCAGAGCGAAACGCACCATGCTGGACCGTTCACAAAACGCATCATTGGACCCAGGTTTTTCCTGCAGGCAAAATTTTAAAAATCGCACACGAGTACCAACCCCACCTTGGCATTGCGACGGACTTTTACATCGAAGACATGCTGAAGCCTTCAGAATTTGCCTACAACCTTCATGCAGAGCCTGCTTGCCCAAGTGAAGAATGGATTCGCATGGTTCGACACGCGATTCGAGATCGTGAGGCGAAACAACCTGCGCATATCAGCTATCACCGAACTGCCGTGTCTGGTCGCTGGGTTCGCTACATCCTGACAACGGCGAACACCTGGAAAACTCCCATCCATGACTTCGAACTGGTGGTTGAGGACGATCCTGACGAGTTTGTATCTTTCTGCTGGGACGGTCCTATCGAGAAGTTTGGTGCCAACACTTTCCGTGCTCGCCTGAAGGACTTCATCCCCTCCAAGGAGCTGACGGTCTACTTCCTGCAACCCTGAGACCGAAAGACCAGTCAGTATTGGCATTGGTTTTTGGTTGCCTTGATTGGTACGCCCAGCTGGACTCGAACCGCCATCGGCTGGCCCCGCCCGCGGACGCTGCGCAGGCCCCACTGGGGCCTTGCTCGCTGCGGGCTACCGGGCCGCCGATGTTTCTCGCTGATTCGAGTCCAGGACCGAGGCCTCGAAAATATCTGGTACGCCCAGCTGGACTCGAACCAGCGACCCTCAGCTTAGAAGGCTGATGCTCTATCCACCTGAGCTATGGGCGCCCGTGGGGGTTCAGTTTGGCATGAAGGGGCGGTGGGTGGGATGGGCAGGCTGTGGGGAGCATCAGAGTCCCTGTGCCTTCGAGGCCCCTTGCCGAGGGGATACAATAGGGCTCCCCCGCTGGGGCTTTTTCGTGTGAGCAGATGATTCTTCGCAAGGAATACGGTTTCGAGGCCGCCCACTTCATCTACAACCATCCAGGCAAGTGCAGGAACCTGCACGGCCACAGCTATAGGCTCTATGTGAGCCTGGAGGGCCAGGTGAATCCGGAGACGGGCATGATCATCGATTTCGACGACCTCTCCAAGGTGGTGATCGAGCGGGTAATCAAGCGCCTGGATCACCATTTCCTGAACGACCTCATCCCCCTTTCTACGGCGGAGAACATCTCCGTGTGGATCTGGGAGCAGCTCAAGCCGGAACTGCCGGAGCTCTGCCAGATCGAGGTCTTCGAGACCACGGACAACTGCGTCATCTATCGGGGTGCCTGATGCGAGGTCGCTGGCTGGCCGTCCCTGCCCTGCTTCTCCTCACCGGTTGTGCGGAGCTGAATCCGGCCCTGCTCTACCAGAATGCCGCCCGCCAGCTGCGCTTCAGCCTGGATCGGGTCGAGCCTTCCCTTCAGTTGGCCTTTCCCCTGGAGAATTCCCGGGTGGGTTTCCGGCTGGTGGTCGGCGTTGAAAACCCAAGCCAGGTGCGGTTCCGCGCCCGCAGTCTCGGGGGCAAGCTCGCCCTGGAGGAGGGGACGAACACTCACTCCATCGGGCAGGTGGCCTTCAGTCAGGGCATCGATTTGGCCCCGGGGGGCCGTTCGCAGATGCCCGTGGACCTGAGCTTCGGCTACCGGGAACTTCAGCAGGCCTGGGGGCCCCTGGGCTCCGCCATTCGGGGCAAGAAGGGAACCTGGCACCTGGATGGCCAGCTCCAGTTGGAGGCCTACGGCATCCCCTTCTCGATGCCGATTCGCGCCTCCAAGGGCACAGGGAACTGAAAATTCATGGTGCGGGCCGTCGTCTTCGATCTCTGGAACACCCTGGTCCACAGCCGGGGCGGCGACCCCTTCCGGCATCTCAATGCCTTGATGACCGAGGCGCAGCGGCCCTTCTTCCCTCAGTTCAAGCGGGATGCCATGGACAAGCGGCATGGCGATGCCTACGCCCTGCTGGAGCGTTGGCGCCCCTGCCTGGAACTCACTGAGGCCCAGTTCACGGCCATGACCGAGGTGTTTCGCCAAGGCGTGGAAGACACCGAGTGCTTCCCCGAGACCCGCGAGGCGCTCCTGGCGACCCAGGCCATCGCCCGGGTGGGGCTGCTCTCCAATACCCAGAGCTTCGATCTCGGCTTCCTGGAACGCCTGGGCCTCACGGAGCTGATCCCGGCGCGCTTCCTGAGCGCCGAAACGGGTTTCCTCAAGCCCGAGGCGGGCGCCTTCGAGACAGTGCAGAAGAAGTTCGGCCTCTTCCCCGGCCAGCTCGCCATGGTGGGCGATAGCTGGAACGATGACGTGCAGGGCGCCCTGGCGGCGGGCTGGACGGTGCTCTGGCTCAATCGGGAGGGACGCCCTCGCCCCGAACACGACCCCGAAGCCGAGCTGGTGGAGATCTCCGATCTGGCGGCGGTGCCCACCGTGATCGAGCGGCTGCAGGCGGGCGCCCGCTGCAGCACCTGCCTGGGATAAAAGAAAGGCCCGCCCTGGGTTATGATGGCCCACACGGCTGTCCAGAAACCGCAGGCCCGAAGGAGTCCCCATGACCGTCGATACGATTCTCACCGAGACCAAGAAGCGCATGAAGTCGTCCATGGAGACACTGAAGAAGGAAATGGCCACGGTTCGCACGGGACGCGCCAATGCCTCAATCCTGGACACCATCCAGGTGGAGTACTACGGCTCCCACATGCCCCTGAACCAGATCGCCGGGATCAGCGTGCCCGATTCCTCCACCCTGGTGATCCAGCCCTTCGACAAGGGGGCCATCAAGGCCATCGAGACCGCCATCCTCAAGAGCGAGCTGGGTCTGAACCCCGCCAATGACGGCAACGTGATCCGCCTGCCCATCCCCGCCCTCACCGAGGAGCGCCGCAGGGAGCTCACCAAGGTCGTCAACCGCATGGGCGAAGAGATCAAGACCGCCATCCGCAACGTCCGCCGCGACGCCAACGACGACGTCAAGAAGCTCGAGAAGAACAAGGACGCCCACATCAGCGAAGACGCCGCCAAGACCGCCCTGGATGACATCCAGAAGCTCACGGACGCCTTCATCAAGGAAGTGGAAGACACCGTCAAACACAAAGACGCCGAGATCCTGAAGGTCTGACCCCACCAACGCTGAATTTGAGGCTGCAATGCAGCCTCAAATTCTTGCGTTGGTGAGGGTCAGAATAGGGCCCCACACCTGCTGCAATGCAGCCTCAAATTCTTGCGTTGGTGAGGGTCAGAATAGGGCCCCACACCCGCTGCAATGCAGCCTCAAATTCTTGCGTTGGTGAGGGTCAGAATAGGACCCCATACCTGCTGCAATGCAGCCTCAGATTCTTGCGTTGCTGAGGGTCGGAGTGCAAAGACCCCATAGCCGCTGCAATGCAGCCTTGGATTCCGGCGTTGGCGAGGCGCCCACCTCTTGGCCTGTTATCCTGGACGTCCGGCTGGAGCACGCGCGGTAGTTTTCGCGCAGGTTCGCCGTTCTGGACGTTTTCCCAGGAGGTTCCCATGTGTGGTGTCGCTGGCGTTTTTGAGGTCGATGGGGCCTGCGGGGTCGTGGCCAATATCCTGTTTGCGATCCAGCACCGGGGACAGGAGAGCTGCGGGGCCGCGGCACGGGACGCGGCGGGCCGGGTGATGGCCCACAAGGGCATGGGTCTGGTCAAACAGGTGCTCGACGAGACCGTGATCGACCAACTCTCCGGTAGGACCGCCATCGGCCATGTGCGCTACCCCACCGCCGGGTGCAGCGACGTGGTGAACGCCCAGCCCCATGTCATTGAGCTCGCCCAGGGGCCGGTCATGGCCATCTCCTCCAACGGCGATCTCATCAACTACGGGGAAGTGCGGGATCGCCTCGAGCGCGAGGCGGGCGTGGTCTTCAAGAGCGACAACGACGCCGAGCTCATCGGGCGCCTCATCGCCCTCTACCTGGTGCGGGAGGGGCTTCCCATCGAGCAGGCCATCGCCCGGGCTCAAGTAGAGCTGAAGGGCGCCTTCTCCACCCTGCTGATCTACCGGGACCAACTCTTCGCCTTCCGGGATCCTCACGGCTTCCGCCCCTTCGTCATGGGGCACCTCACCCACTCGGGCGAGGGCGACATCCCCAGCGAGGGCACCGTCTTTTCCTCGGAGGATTGCGGTTTCGGCATCATCGACGCCCGTCGCCTGCGGGAAGTGGCCCCGGGGGAGATCCTGCGCCTGGAGCGCGGCAAGCCAGTGACCACCGTGGGCTCGGCGCCACTCCGCCCTCGCCACTGTGTGTTCGAGCTCATCTATTTCTCCCGGCCCGACAGCATCGTGTTCGACCAGTGCGTCTACCAGGTGCGCGAGCGCATCGGCGCCACCCTGGCCGCCAAGGACGCGGACCTGGCCGTGGGCGATGACCTCGTGGTGATGCCGGTGCCCGATTCCTCCAACTTCGTGGCCCTCGGCTATGCCCGGGCCAAGGGCGTGCCCTACAGCATGGGCCTTCTGCGTAACCACTATGTGGGCCGCACCTTCATCAAGCCCACCCAGGCTTCCCGGGATGAGGGCGTGAAGCAGAAGTTCAACCCGCTCCCCCAGTTCTTCCCGGGCAAGCGGGTGGTGCTGGTGGATGATTCCATCGTGCGCGGCACCAGCCTGCGAAAGCTGGTGCGCATGGTGCGCGAGGCCGGGGCCAAGGAAATCCACGTGCGCATCGGGTCTCCCAAGGTCATCGGCCCCTGCTTCTACGGCATCGATACCCCCACCCGGGAGGAACTCCTCGCCAATCGTATGACCGAGGCGGAGATCCAGGCCTACCTGGGGGTCGACAGCCTGCGGTGGCTGGAGGTCAACGACTTCAAGGAAGTCCTGCCCGAACACCACCAGAATTTCTGTTCCGCCTGCTTCGACCTGGACTACATCTATCCGCCGGAAGGCTTCTCCACCAAGACCAACACGCCGACCTCCCGGGCCTGAGTCGCCTCCATGCCCAGCCTCATCACCATGGCCTTTCTCGTCCTGGCTGCCTTCCTGGCGGGCTTCGTGGATGCCGTGGTGGGGGGCGGTGGCCTGATCACCATCCCCGCCTTGATGATCGGGCTGCCGGGTCAATCCTGGCCCGTGATCTCCGGCACCAACAAGGTGGTGGCCTGCACGGGCACCACCTTCGCCGCCGCCCAATTCGTGCATTCCCGCATCCTGCGCTGGCAGGAGATGGTGGGCCCGGTCCTCGCGGCCATGGGCGGCGCGGCCATCGGCGTGGGCATGGCCTACTTCCTGTCGGGACGCTTCGAGCCCTTTCTCCGGCCCGCCATGGTGATCCTCATGATCCTCATGCTGGCCTGGACCCTGCTGAAGCCCGACGCAGGCCAGCTCCACGCTCCCCGCTTCGGACTCAGCCACCAGCGGATGCTGGCCCTGGTGATCGCCTTCGTCCTGGGCTTCTACGATGGCCTCTTCGGCCCCGGCACCGGGAGCCTGCTCATCTTCCTGTTTGTGGCAGTGCTGGGTTTCGATTTCCTGCGGGCCTCGGCCCTGGCCAAGAGCGTGAACTGGGCCTCCAACATCGCCTCATTAACGCTTTTTCTCTCCCAGGGCAGTTGGGTGCCCACGGTGGCCCTCAGCATGGCGGTGGGCAACGGGCTGGGAGGTTACCTGGGGGCGCGCACGGCCCTTGCCAAGGGCAGCGCCTGGGTGCGGGTCGTCTTCATCTTCGTGGTGGGCGCCCTGATTCTTCGATTGGGCTGGCAAATCCTGTTGACTTGATTCAGTATTCGCTCATGTTTGCGGAACCCTCGCACCTAGCGGGCCCGCCCTACCGGAGGATGGATGGATCAGCACGGAGCCACGCCCAACCCGGAAACCCATTTCGCCCCCGCCGGGCGGCTGGGGGGCTCAGAGCTGGATTCGGAGGTCGCAAGCTGCCTGGACAACCCCATCGCCAAGGTGGTGCTGGAGTCCGTGGAGAGCTATGCCCTGATCCTGAACGAGGAACGACAGATCCTAGCCGCCAACGAGGCCCTCTTCCAGGCCCTGGCCGTGGAGGATCCCACCTGCTTCGAGGGCATGCGTCCCGGGGAAATCCTGGGCTGTGTCCATGTGGCGGAGGGTCCGGACGGCTGCGGCACCTCCAAGGCCTGCGGCCGCTGTGGCGCCGTACTCACGATCCTGGCCGCCCAGAGCCAGGGAAAGGTGGCCGAGGGAGAATGCCTTCTGAGTCTGCGCAATGGCAAGACCTGGGAGGCCCGGGAATTCCACATCCGGGCCACGCCGCTGGAGATCGGGGGGCACACCTTTCTCGTGCTCGTCATGCGCGACATCAGCGCCCAGAAGCGCCGGGACGTCTTCGAGCAGGTCTTTCTGCACGATTTGATGAACACCCTCCAGGGCCTCCGAGGCTGGACCGAACTGCTGCAGATGTCCCTCGAGGAACCCGCCCTTGCGGCCCAGAAGATCGCGACTCTCTCCGATCACCTCACCGAAGAGGTGCTGACCCAGCGCCTCCTGGTGCAGGCCGAAAAGGGTGATCTCAGCGCCGCGCGGCGCGAGATCCGCCTTGCAGAACTTTTCGAGGAATTGAAAACCACCGCGGACAGCCACAAGTGCAGTACGGGACGCACCCTGGAGATGCCCGAGACCGTCCCGGACGCCACCGTGAACAGCGATCCGCGCCTGCTTCAGCGCATCCTGCTCAACATGGTCATCAATGCCCTGGAGGCCACCCCACCGGAGGGCTGCGTCCGCATTCAGACCCAGCGCGAGGCAGGCGGTCAGCGTTTCACGGTGCACAATCCGGGCTTCATCCCCGAGGAAGTGGCCACCCGCATCTTCCTCCGCTCCTTCAGCACCAAGCGCGCCAAGGGACGGGGCCTGGGCACCTACAGCATGAAGCTCCTGGGAGAAAACGTGCTGGGCGGCGAGGTCGGCTTCACCTCGACCCCCGAGGAGGGGACGCAGTTCTTCTTCTTCCTCCCTGACCCTTGCTGAGTCTGGACGGCAGGTGCTGAACGGCGGCTTCGCGTACGCTGAGCGCATCGAGTCTCGGGGCGACGGGCTTCCGGTGCTGGAGTACCTCGCCGGGCGCTATGCCCACTCCTCCTCGGTGGAATGGGCCGCCCACTTGCACGCGGGCCTGGTGCGTCTGGACGGAAGGGCCGCAGCCCCCTGGGATGTGCTCCGCAAGGGGCAGACCCTCGTCTGGCTGAGGCCCCCCTGGGAGGAGCCCGAGGTCCCCCTGGCCTTCGCCGTGCTCTACCGCGACTCGGATCTGCTGGCGGTGGCCAAGCCCTCCGGCCTGCCCACGATGCCCGCCGGGGGCTACCTGGAGCACACCCTGCTGACCCTGGTGCGCCGCCACTACCCCGAGGCCTCGGCGGCTCACCGCCTGGGCCGGGGCACCTCCGGCGTGGTGCTCTTCACCCGTAATCGCGAAGCCAGCGCCCGCATCCTGGAGGCCTGGCGCGATCACCGGGTGGGCAAGGTCTATCGCGCCCTGGTGCAGGGCCACCCCACCCAGGACACCTTTACCTGCGAGACACCCATCGGCCCCATGGCCCACCCCACCCTGGGGTCAGTGTTCGCCGCCAGCCCCGCAGGTAAGCGGGCCCTGAGCCAGGTGCGGGTGCTGGAGCGCCGGGAAGGCTGCAGCCTAGTGGAAGTCGCCATCGAGACGGGGCGCCCTCACCAGATCCGCATCCACATGGCCGCCTCGGGCCATCCCCTGGTGGGCGATCCGCTCTACGGTGCCGGAGGTGGCTGGGTGGGCGATGGCTCAGCCCTGCCCGGGGATGAGGGCTACCGCCTGCACGCCCTGCGGCTTTCCCTCGTGCATCCCCGCACGGGCCTGCCCCTGCGGGTGGAGTGCGCGGCGCCCCCCATCCTGACCCCGTACTAGGAGCCCGTCCAAGTATTATGCGGGGCCGCGCTGGGGTGCCAGCCGAGCGAGGCAGAATTCTGTATGTCTCGCGTATCGCCATAGGCGATACCGAGAGGGAAGGCGACGAAGGCCCTCTCGGTATCGGCTTCGCCGATACGCGAGACAAGTTGAAATTTGGTGGCCCCAAGGACAAGGAGCCTGACGCAGCATCGCGACGGCTGGCGCCCCAGCCCGAAGGGTTGAGCGCAAAGGGCTCGCTGGCTGTGTCGGCGCGTTCGGACGATGGACCCGCATCGCCTCTCACGCGCCTTCGTGCCATCAAGCCCTTTGCACTCAACGCGGTTCCCGGAGAATACTTGGACGGGCTCCTCGTCTGGGGCCGGTTTCCGGAGTCCCCATGCGCCTGCTGACCCCATCCCTGCTCCTCCTATTGGCCCTGCCCGTACAGGCGCAGTTCTGGAGCGAACTGGCCAACCCCAAGGTGGAAGTGACCCTCGTCCATCCCCCGGGCCTGGGCCTCAAGGTAGACCGCCTGGCCTTCGCGCCCACTCGGGATATGAACTCCCGGGAGATGGTGGACATCCTCACCGCCGAACTGGTGCAGAGCCGCCAGGTGGAGGTGGTGGATCGCACCCACCTGGACGCGGTGATGAAGGAGCAGGAACTGGGCGCCAACGGCTACATCGAGCCCGCCACCATCGCCAAGCTGGGCAAGCTGCTGGGCCCCACCGCGCTGGTCATCGTGAACGTGAACCGCTCGGACCTCAGCCGCAACCGCGCCACCAAGGAAGAGCGAACCACCGACCGCAAGACCAAGCAGGAATCGGTGCGCCTCCAGCGCACCAGCATCACCAGCCTGGATTTCAGCGCCACCGTGCAAGTGATCGACCTCAGCACCGGTCGCGTCTTCGGGGCCCAGCGCCTGGAGGACGCCCCCAGCCTGAGCAACAGCTCGTACGAAGGCTTTCCCGCCTATCCATTGGATTCCGAGGTGCGCCGCCTGGCCTTCGAAACGGCCAAGGTGAAGGTGCTGCGCATGGTCCTCTCCTGGAGCGAGGTACGCAAGCTGACCTTCTTCGACGATGAAGTCTTTGGCATGGCCAAGGCCCACGATCGGCTGCGGGCCAGGGACGTGCGGGGAGCCCTGGATCTGGCCCAGCAGGGTCTCGACCAATCCAGGCAGGACAAGGGCCAGAAGCCCAAGTACTACCCGCGCACCCAGTACAACGTGGGCATCATCCACTTCATCCTGGGCCACTACCAGGAGGCCCTGCCCTATCTGCGCGCCGCGCTTGATATGCAGCCCGATGCCAGCATCTTCCAGACCGCCCTTCGGGAATGCCAGGAGGCCATCTCCCTCCAGGAGGCGCTGCGTCGCGCCGAAGTGCGGGGCGAGCACATCTCCCGCCCCGTGGAGCCCCGACCCGAACCGAACCCCGAGCCCAAGCCCGAACCCGCGCCCGCCAAGGCCAGCCCGGAGGAACGCCTGAAGCGGCTCCAGGAACTCTACAAGAAGGGCCTGCTGGACAAGAAGGATTTCGAGGCCAAGAAGACGGAAATCCTCAAGGAGCTCTGAGCCCGGATTCTGGGTTTGGTGCTGCACGCAGACAAAACCGAACCACAGAGATCGCAGAGAACTGCCAGAGGGCGCAGAGAAAAGCCGGTTCTGCTCACTCCAGTTTGCAGTTCTCTGCGTCCTCGATTTCCTCTGTGCTCTCTGCGGTTCAGCTTTGGTTTTTCAACCGCATTACCCAGCCTGAATCATCCGGCCTGGGAATGGACGCTGGGGCTCCAGCCCTTTTCGTTGAGCAGGCGCACGCCGATGATGCGGCTCAGGCGGAAGGACATTTCCTCCTGATGCAGATGGCAGAAGGCCCGCAGGTGCTCGCCGTCCACGGCCTGGGGTGTGACTCGGCGCAGTTGGGTGCGGTGTGCGGCCAGGGGCATGTAGGTGAGTTCGGCCATCAGGTTGTAGCTGGCGCCATATTCCAGGATGCGGTGGGTCTCCTCCTGGGCCTGGGGTCCTCCCCCCAGGTTCAGCATGGGCACCCTGCGGAGGATCTCGTTGTAGAGCGTGGGATCTTCGCTCTGGATGCGCTGGAGGGACGCCTGGATCATCTGGCGTACGGGCTCCAGATGGTGGTTCATGCCCTTCTCGTTGACGAAGGCCAGGCAGGCCAGGGCCCAGAGGTACAGGGACTCGTCCCCATCCAGGCTGAGGGGCAGGAAGCGCCCGGGCTTGGGGAGGAAGCCCGCCTGTTTGAGCAGGGCGAAGGCATTGGCGGGGCCGTTGGCCTCCATGATGGTCTCGGAAATGGCCTTGAGCCCCAGGGGTGCCAGCTCGGGGCGCACCATGAGTTCCTGGGCCAGTTCTGGGGTGCGGGCCTTCACTAGGCGCATGCCCTGGATCACTTCCACTTCGCCGAGCCGATCCCCCAGATCATCCAGCAACTGGGTGAGGGTCTGGGGCAGACTGGCGGCGCCGCCCATTAGGCGGAGGCGGATCTCCTCCAGGCTCAGGCCCGAGTCCAGCGCCCGGATGAGGGTGTCGGGCCCCAGACGGAGCCCCACCATGGCATCCATGGATTCCACGTCGCCGAGCTGCGCCAGGCGCAGCAGCCGGTGGGGATTCTGGCCCATGGGCGTCAGAAGTTCCAGATTGGGTTGCACCACCAGGGGCTGCTCCCCCAGGAAGGGCACCCAGTGGCTCTCGGTGCCCCGGTGATCCCGCAGCAGGTACTCCTGGGCCAGGGCCTCCCCGTGGGGCGTGAGCCGCACGTGGCTAGCCTCGCCATCCATGGCCACCAGGCCCATCCGCCGCAGGAAGGGCAGGAAGACATCCCGGGTGCGAGCCTCGTCCAGCGGGTGCAGGGTCTTGAGGAAGGCCAGGAAGGGTTGGACGGAGAGGGTCTGGCCCTTGCGCTCCAGCAGGTGACGCAAAAGGAAGGCGCGATCCTCCGCAGGAGGCATGTTCCAGAGCTTGAGATCGTCCTCCAGCAGCTTGGCGAAGGCGCGCTCGGCCACCCACCGCGGGGGGTGGGAGACCACCGCCGGCAGCAGCGTGTCCACCCGGCCGTCCCGGCTCCACAGCAACCCCAGGCGGTGGAGCAGGGCGAAGGCCAGGGTGGCATCGCGCTCCTCCTTCAGGAGGGAATTGCGGCTCAGGAGCTGGCCCAGTTCCTTCTTGGCGGGCAGCCCTCCCTTGAGCACCCGGATGCCCCCCATGCAGCGCAGCAGCACGGAGGTGAGCGCCAGGGCGAAGCCGTACGGAGGCGCTTCGGTCAGGCAGACCCCCGCCTCGGCTTGGAAATTGAGCGAGTTTTCGTCGAAATCCTCTAAGGCATCGGCCAATCGACCGGCGATCGCCCAGCCCGTTCCCGAAGGGAGGATCAGGCCCAGGTCCGTGAGCAGGGGCACGTGAGCCTCGGAGGGAGCCACGCAGTCCTCTGCCAGGCGCTTGAGCGCCTTGAGGTGGGCGCTGTCCAGATCCGCCAGCACATTGGTGAGCTGCTTGTTGTCCTCCAGGTGGAAGACCATGGTCTTGAGCAGGCGGACTCGGCCTTCCGGCTCTTCTTCCCAATGCTGGGGCAAGGGCAGTTTCCGGCGTTCACAGATCCTGCGGAGTTGCTCGTCGCTGCAATTGGAAAGCAACAGGTAGTGGGTCTGAGCCATGCAACCTCGCCCGCACCTGCACGTACAGGTGACCGATCAGTGTCCCACGGAAGGCCCGGAAAGACCAGCTTTGTTCTTGAAGGGTTTCCTCCAAGACCCTTCGTTGACCCTCTTCGATTCCCCATCTAACCTCGGAGGTTTAGGCAGGGTTTCCCTTTGATCGCACTCCGTCCCGAGAATCCCCTGATCGTCCAGAGCGATCGCACCCTGCTGCTGGAGGTGGCCCATCCTGCCTTCGAGCAGGTGCGGGATGATCTCGCCCGGTTCGCGGAACTGGTGAAGAGCCCCGAGCACATCCACACCTACCGCATCACGCCCCTGTCGCTGTGGAACGCCTCGGCCTCCGGCGTGCGCTGCGAGGACATGCTTGAGACTCTGGACCGCTGGTCCAAGTATCCCGTCCCCCAGAACCTCATCCAGGAGATCCAGGACCACGGCACCCGCTACGGCAAGCTCAAGCTCGTGCGCAAGGGCGATCGCCTGGCGCTGGAAATGGATGACCGCGGCCTGTTCTGGGAGATCGAGAATCAGCGGAGCCTCCAGGGCCTGCTGGCGGAACCCTATCCCGACCAGAAGGGCGTCTACCTGCTGGAAGGCATGCGCGGCGAGGCCAAGCTCCAACTCATCCGCCTGGGCCATCCCGTGCAGGACATGGCGGGTTACAAGGATGGGGACACCCTGCCCTTCCAGCTCCGCGACAATCTCCTGGGCAGCGGCAAGCCCTTCCGGCTGCGGGCCTACCAGAAGGCCGCGGCGGATGTCTTTCACGCGGGCGGCGGGCCCGAGGGTGGCGCGGGGGTGCTGGTGCTGCCCTGCGGCGCGGGCAAGACCGTCATCGGCATCGGCTGCATGGCTCGGCTCCAGACCCACACCCTGGTACTCACCACCAACGTGACGGCGGTGAAGCAGTGGAAGCAGGAGCTCCTGGACAAGACCACCCTCACCGAGGACCAGATCGGCCTCTACACGGGCGACACCAAGGAGATCAAGCCCGTCACCATCGCCACCTACCAGATCCTCACCTACCGCAAGAGCAAGACGGCCCCCTTCGAGCACTTCAAGATCTTCGAGGCCGCCAACTGGGGCCTGGTGATCCACGACGAGGTGCACATGCTGCCCGCGCCGGTGTTCCGGGCGGTGGCCGAACTCCAGGCCAAGCGCCGCCTGGGCCTCACGGCCACCCTGGTGCGCGAGGACGGCAAGGAGGAGGACGTCTTCTCGCTCATCGGCCCCAAGCGGGTGGATGTGCCCTGGAAGACCCTCGAAAAGGATGGCTTCATCGCCACGGCCCACTGCCTGGAGATCCGCGTGCCCCTGCCCACGGAGGAGCGCATGGAATACGCCGTGGCGGATCAGCGCCTGCGCTTCCGCATCGCCAGCGAAAACAGCATGAAGCTGATGGTGGTGGACGAACTGCTCAAGGGCCACACCAACGACCCAGTGCTCGTCATCGGCCAGTATCTCGAGCAGCTCCGCATCCTGGGCAAGCGCCTGAAGGCCCCGGTGCTCACGGGCCAAACGCCGGAGAAGGAGCGGGAGCGCCTCTACGCCGAGTTCCGCTCGGGCCAGCTCAAGGTGCTCATCGTGAGCAAGGTGGCCAACTTCGCCATCGACCTGCCGGATGCCAGCGTGGCCATCCAGGTGTCCGGAACCTTCGGTTCTCGACAAGAGGAAGCCCAGCGCCTGGGGCGCATCCTGCGCCCCAAGGGTGAGCGGAACATCTCGTACTTCTACAGCCTCATCAGCCGCGACACCAGCGAGCAGGAATTCGCCCGCAACCGCCAGCTCTTCCTCACGGAGCAAGGCTACCGCTACCTCATCGAGAGCCGCTACTTCGGTGAGAGTGGCCTGCTGAGCGAGCCCGTGGTGTGGCCCCAGTTGCTGGAAGAGACCGGCGGCTAGGCTACTTCTTCTGCACGAGTTTCTGGATCTCGGCGGGAAGAGCGAAGGTCTCCTTGGGGATGGCCACGTTGTAGGTGATCGTCTCGAAGGTGATGACCACTACCTGCCCGGCGGCCTTCTGGGTGATCTTGTGGGGCACGAGTGTGCCTTCCACCTTGCGGTAGTCCGAGATCACCGTTTCCGCCTTGATGTCGCCCATGGCCGTCTTGGCCGTCATGGTCATGCCCGCGGGCAGCCCTGTCTTCCGGTCGAGGTATTGGACAAAGGGCTCGCCCTGGTGCGGCGCGAGTTCCACCTTGTAGCATTCCCGGCCGTCGAAGGTTTCCAGGCCCAGGGTGCGCACGGCCTTGTAGTCCGCCTTCCAGTCTTCGGTATGGAAACGGGCGCCGCGCACAGCCTGGAGCTTCTCCTCGCCCTGCTTCAGGCTGGGGCCCTGCATGGCGTTGTAGGCCCAGGCCACCTGGCCATCGTGGCCCTCGGTCATCTTGCCGATGCCCGGAAGCTCGATCTCGGTGAGGCTCAGATCGGGCTCGGCCCGGTAGTTCTTCAGAGTGCCCTTCAGGTTCATGGCGGGCATTTCCATGGTGCCACTCAGCACGGTGGTATGCAGCTTGGCGAAGACAGCCTTGCCTCCCGCCGCTTCGAGGGATTTCTCCATGAGCGCTTCCCCGCTGGGGAGCTTCTCGTCCGCCGCCCGGACCGGCAGCGTGAGGGTGATTGCGCAAAGGGAAAGGGCGAGGCTGCGGGACCGCATATTCATGGTTTCTCCTTGAGAGTTTGGTTGATCCAGGCCACGGCCCGGTCCAGGACCGGATCCTTGCCTGCGAGAAGCTCGGGCTGAGCGGGCGACACCACTTCGTCGGGAAGCACACCGGCACCTTCCAGGATCTGCCCACCCTCGGAAATGTAGTTGGCGATGGCGTACTGGAATCCGTCTCCGTTGGGAAGGCGCTCAAACATTGAAGGCAGCGCGGCCCCGGCGGTGCGGGTGCCAAAGATGCGGGCCCGCTTCAGATCCTTCATCCCCTCCGCGAAGATCTCAGAGGTCGAGGCGGAGCAGCCATCCACCAGAATGGCCAGGGGACCCGGAAAGGAGTCGGGCCTGGGGAAGACGACGAAATTGAGAGATGAGCCCCGCAGGTGCATGGTGCCCAGCCGCTGTCCGGAGGCGCAGGTGAACCACCCTGCCAGACCCATGGCCATCCCGCCCAACCCGCCGGGGTTGCCCCGAAGATCAATGATGAAGCCCTTGGGCGAACGTTCCTGAAGCGCCTTCTCCACGGCCGTCGTCACCGCCATGGGATTGAGGAAGATGTTGAAGCGGACACAGGCCACGCCAGGAGCCGGTTCCAGGGTGTCCAGCCAGAAGCGGGTGGCGGGCAGGTTGCCGAAGGTGGTCAGGGCCCCTCGGGGCTGGGCGCGGTCCAGCTTCATGCTCCGAACCTGGCGCCCGTCGTGGAATTCCACTTCGATGGCGGTGCCCACCTCCCCACTCAGGCCTTCGAGCAGGGCCCGGCTCGCGATGAGCTGGAACTGCGTGGAAGCCCGGAAGCGCTGCCCCAGACGTGCGAGTCGCGGGCCCACGGGTTCTCCGGCGATGCGGAGGATCTCCCACCCCGTCATGACTCCCTGTCGGGCCGCAGGCGAATCCTTTTCGACGCCCGTGACCAGGGCACGACCCTCCAGGATGCGGAGCTCCAGGCCGGGATACCCGCCGCCCTTCGTGCCCCCCTTGCCCTGGAGATCCTGGTACACCTGGGCTGGCACCACGGCGAAATGACTCTGGTTGAGCTTGGCCAGCAGCTCGGTGATGACCTTGCGGGCCTCGTCTGGAGTCTTGGCCGCTTCAACCCTGGGACGAAGGGTGTCGTGAACCGCCTGCCAGTTCAGCCCCCCCAGGCTAGGGTCCCAATGGCGATCCCGAACCGTGCTCCACACTTGTTCAAAGGAATCGAGGTTCTGCTGGCGCTGCAGGGGCGTCATCCCAGGCTCACCCGCAAGGAGGGTGCCGACGAGAATCAGAGGAGAAAGACTTCGGAGGGTTTTCATGGATTCGAGCATAGCGACCCATCCATGGAACCCCTTCGAAAGGATGGCTCCCTGGGACCACCGGATGCACTAAAGGGGGTGAACGGTCCAGTCCTGGGGGTCACTGGCCTTCGCACTGCGTCCTCAGTGAATACTTTGCAGCAGCAAGGGCATCGCCGCCTGGGTCGCCAGGAGCGCGTAGAGTCCCGCCACTACATCATCGGCCATGATGCCCTGGCCCTCGGGGAGCACCTGGATCTGGTGGATGGGCCAGGGTTTCCAGATATCGAAGAGCCGAAACAACAGAAAGGGCACGAGCACCAGGGGCAGGAGGCGCCAGCCGCCTTGACCAAGAGTCAGCGGGAGATTCAAGGCCAGGTGCCAACGGACGGGCCAGAGGGCGATCCAGAGACCCGCCCACTCATCGGCCACGATGAAGCTGGGATCCTTGAGACCCGTTTCCCTAACCACGCGATCCGAGGCCTTCACCCCGATCCAGGTCATGAGGAGGGGCAGCAGGAGGAACAGGCCCTCGAAGGCCCAGTAGCCCCAGACCAAGGCCCAGCTTGCGGTGGCGGGCAGCGGAAGTCCCGAGAACGGGGTGGCGATCTGCAGGGCGCCGTAGCCCATGAAAAGCCGCGGGGCGCTGGGATGGCGCAAGGCCCAGGAGGTGAAGGGCATGACCACGAGCACCGTGAATACAAGCCAGGCCAGCAGCGCCGCGAGGCTCCCCCAAGTGCCGGGCGCGGGTTTCAAGCGCCCCGACCCGAAGCCCGTGGCCACCCACCAGGCCCAGCGGGGGGCGCGGCTTGCGGAGTCCGGAGATGTTCGAGTCGTGTCCATGGGGCCATTATGGCCCGGAGCGGGCTAGAAACCCGCGTCCAGCTCCCGCACGAAGGCCTCCTGCTCGGCAGGGTCCGTCCCGAAGCGCCGCTCCACCTCCAGGCAGGCCGAGTACAGTTCGCCCACCTGCCGAGTGCTCAGGCTCCGATCCATCCAGGGATAGAGGATCGTGTCCTCCCGCTGGATGTGCCCCGTCAGCAGTTCCCCGTAGGCCCGCAGATGGTGTTCGACCCGCGGGAGATCCCGGGCGGCCAGGGCTTCGGCCACATTCCGCACATGGTCGCGGCCCTCGGCATGATCCCCGCACATCGCCCGCAGGATGTCCGAATCCCGATCGAAATAGGCGAAGAGCAGATCTTCTTCCTTGGCGTGGTGATAGCGGTCGGCGTAGGTGCGGATGAACTCCAGGCAGCGTTCCACCTGGGGCGCGGTGCCTGCCCAGTCCCGCCCCAGAGCGGCCAGAAGATCGGGAATCCGCGCCAGCAGCCGCTTGATCCAGACGTGCTCCTCCACCATCCGGGCAATGGGCGGACAGAACGAGGCCCGAGGCTCCGAAGCCTTGCGCTCCAGCACCGGCACCTCGAAGGGCGCGCCGCCATAGATGACCTCGCCCATCCTCTGCAACAGCGCCTGGGTGCGAGCCGTATCCAGATCGTGGATCTCCAGGATGTCCTTCACCCGACAGGTACCCAAACTGCAGGAGGTGCAGCCGATCCCGGCGGCCTCCAGGACGCCGCCCAGGGCGGGATGCTGGTCCATGAGTTCCTTGATGTTCCGATCGAGCTTTTCGCGCATGAGGCCCCCTTGGAACCAGCTTGGCGCGGGAGAAATCCGGGCGCCTTGACCGGGGACAAGACCAGCGGGCTCGAGTGAACTCGACCTTGGAGCCCGTCCCACCCAGCCCTTATTCTGAGCCTCCTCGGGTCCCGACTTCGCGGGCTCCACTGGAGCCCGCTCCGTCACCCGAGGGGCTCAGATGTGTCGGAGCGCCTCGGTGACGCGGAGGCGGGCGGCCTTGAGGCCGGGGAACAGGGCGGAGAGCTGGATGACGGCCTGGAGGCCCAGGAAGGCCGCGAGGTAGACCCCTGGCACGAAGAAGATCCGCAGTTCGTAGCCATGGCTGGTGCCGGGCGGCGCGGGCATCTGCAGGTGCAGGGCATTCAGGCCCGCACGGAGCAGCAGGGTCAGCACGAGTCCCACGGCGCTGCCCGCCAGCCCCAACAGCGCGCCCTCCAGCTGCAGCAGGGCCACGAGCTGGCCGGGACGCAGGCCCAGGGCCCGCAGGGTGCCGAACTCCCGCACCCGCTCCATCACGCTCATCAACAGGGTGTTCGCGGTAGCCAGCAGCACCACCAGGGCCAGCACCAGGCCCATGAAGCCGAAGATGGCGAAGTAAAGCAGGCGCACCTGCCGATAGAAGGCCGCCAGCTCGAACCAAGGCTGGGCCGCGCATCCCTCGCCCACCAGGGTCTGGAGCCGGACCGCCTCGGGTCCCGCCGCCTCGGGATCCTTCAGGATCACGGAGAGGCGGGACCGGGCCGGACCCGCATCCAGCAGCATCGCCGCCGTGCCCAGGCTCACGGTGAGGGTGCGGTCGTTGAGTTCCTTCAGGCCGAGATCCTGGAGCCCCACCACTTCGACATCCACGGCATTGAGGGCGCCATCCTTGGTGGTGCTCATGAGCGTCAACCCGCTGCCCACGGAGGCGCCTAGGCTCTTGGCCAGGCCGATGCCGAGGATCACCTCCCGGGCGGCAGGATCGGCGCCCAGCCAGCGCGAACCCGCGCCTCCAGGGGCCTTGGCCCCATCCTTCACCTGTTCCAGGCTGGCCATGAACCGGGCTTCGCGCTCGGGATCCACGGCGCTGCCCAGGAAGGCCACACTGCGGGCCCCACTGGAGAGGAGGCCCATGAACTGGATGCGGGGCAGCACCTCCGCCACGGCGGCATCTCTGCGCAGCCGCTGGGCCAGGGCTTCTCCCTCGGGCAGGGCATATTCGAGACTCTGGGCTTCATCGCCGTCCAGGGCCTTGGGATGGAGAATCTGCACATGGCCCAGGCCACCCCGGATGGCGGAATCCGCCAGACCCTCGAAGGTCTGGGACATGAAACCCCCGGCCAGGGCCAGGGCCATGAAACCTGCGGCCAGCACCGCCAGGCTGAGCAGGGTGCGCCGCCGCTGGCGAGCGATGTTGCGGAGGGCGAGGCGAAGGAGCGTCATGGGTTCACCCGGCGCCCGTCTTCCAGGCGGAAGACCTCGTCGGCCCGGCCGATCACCGCCGGGTCATGACTGGCGATGAGGAAGGCCGTGCCCGTTTCCCGGGCCAGGCCGGTCATGAGGTCCAGCAGGGGCCCACCATGGGCGTGGTCCAGATTGGCCGTGGGCTCGTCCGCCAGCACCAGCCGGGGCTGGCCCGCCAGGGCCCGGGCGATGGCCACCCGCTGTTGTTGGCCACCACTCAGCTGGCCGGGACGATGGGCGAGACGATCCGAGAGGCCCACCCGCGCCAGTATTTCGGTGGCGCGGTCCCGGGCCTTGGCCTCGGGCAGGCCCTGGAGTTGCAGGGGCAGCATCACGTTCTCGAGGGCATCCAGCACCGGCACCAGGTTGAAGCTCTGGAAGACGAAGCCCAGCTTGCGAAGGCGCAAGGCGCAGCGGGCCTTCTCCGGAAGGCTGGAAACCACTTCCCCCTCCAACCGCACCTCGCCCGCCTCGGGGGCATCCAGCAGGCCCGCCACCTGCAGCAGAGTGGTCTTGCCGCTGCCGCTGGGACCGGCCAGCACCGCCACGACGCCCGAACCCACGGATAGGCTCACGTCGAAGACCCCGGCGCGTTCGCCGCCGAGGGTGAAGGTGCGGGTGATGGCGCGCAAGTCCAGCATCAGGACTGGCCGCCCCGGGCCGCCTTGAAACCGGCCTCGAAGGCCTTCACCGCCGACTCCGTTCCACCTTCCTCCACCTCGCCCACCAGATCGTAGGCATGGGCCTCGGTGATCCGCACGGACTGGATGGCGCCGACCTTGGGCTCGCCGCCCACGATGAGCACGTTGCCATCCACCTCCGGAGCCTGGCCCCGATGACGCCCCTTGAGCACCATGTCGGTCTCCTCGTGGGCCCCTTCCACCAGGACTTCCAGCACCTGGCCGATAAGAGCCTGGTTCTTGGCGCGGCTGATCTTCTGCTGGAGCTCCAGAATCTTGCGCTTGCGGCTCTGCTTGGTGCGCTCCGGCACGGGATCGCCCAGGCCGAAGGCCGGGGTGCCTTCCTCCAGGGAATAGGTAAAGACGCCCACGTGCTCGAATTCGGCCTCCTTCACGAAGTCGAAGAGGGTCTGGAAGGCCTCGGGGGTTTCGCCGGGAAAGCCCACGATGAAGTTGGAGCGGATGAATACCCCGGGCACGATGCGGCGAATCTGCTTCAGCAGCTTGAGGAAGGAGGCGGCCCCGCCCCCCCGGGCCATGGTCTTGAGCACCTTGGGATCCGCATGCTGCAGCGGCATGTCCAGGTACTTCGCGCAGTTGGCCGTCTCGGCCATGGCGTGCAGTAGGCCCTCGGTGGTGCGGTTGGGGTAGCTGTAGTGGACGCGGAACCACTTGAGGCCCTCCACCTTGCCCAGCTCCCGCACCAGCTTTTCCAGGCCATCGGGATCGCCCAGATCCCGACCGAAATCGGTGGTGTCCTGGCCCACCAGACTGATCTCCAGGACGCCCTGGGCCACGAGGTTGCGCGCCTCGGCCACGATGCTCTCGATGCTCCGGCTGCGCTGGGGGCCACGGATGGCGGGGATGGCACAGAAGGCACAGGCGTGATCGCAGCCCTCGCTGATCTTGAGGTAGGCGGTGGCCTTGGGTGTGGTGAGCAGGCGGGGGCTGGCCTCGCTGTAGAGGTAGGCGGGATCCCGCTCGGGCTCGAAGAGCCTATCGTCGGCGCCGATGATCTCGGCAATGTGCTCGATGTCCCGGGTGCCCAGGCAGGCGTCGATCTCGGGCATGTCCGCCAACAGCTCGTCCCGGTAGCGCTCCACCAGGCAACCCGCCACGATCAGTTTCTTGCAGGCGCCCTTCTGTTTCATGCCGGCCGCCTCGAGGATGGCCTCGATGGATTCCTTCTTGGCGGGCTCGATGAAGCCGCAGGTGTTCACCACCAGGACTTCGGCCTCCTCCATGTGGTGGGTGAGGGTGAAGCCCTTGAGCCGCAGATGCCCCAGCATCACCTCGCTGTCCACGAGGTTCTTCGGGCATCCCAGCGACATGAAACCGACCTTGGTCATTGCGCGTTCTCCGGCCGATCCCCTTCGGGTCGGAACTCATCAGGGTACAGCCTCGCGTCGGAAACCTCCGTGATAGACTCGACCCGCCCCAGCCTGGATCCCGACGATGAAGATCACCCTGCTCTTGGAAGGCGCTCGACACCGCGTCGAGCTGACGGAAGAAGGGGTCACTGTGGGCCGAGGCGACGCCGCGACCATCCGGCTGGCCTCCAATGCGGTGAGCCGGGTCCATTCCCGCTTCTTCCTGAAGGACGGGAAGCCCTATGTCGTGGATCTTAAGTCCCTGAACGGCACGAGTTTGAATGGGGTCTCGGTGGTGACCCCGACCCTGCTGCATCTGGGCGACACCGTCCTACTGGGGGAGATTCCCATCCAGTGGATTCCCGAGAGTGCCTCCGAGATACGGCCCACCGAACCCGGCACGGCCCTGGTGTCCGGCCTGTCCCCCGCTTCCCCCAAGGGGGCCCAGGACTCCAAGATCTCCCTGGAGGATCGGGCCTTTGACGCCTCCGGCAGCATCCTCGTGCCCCACGCCAGCCTGGAGGCCATGCTCGCCATGCACCAGGCCGAGAAGCCCCCGGTGGAAGTGGGAGCCCTCTTCCAGCGCTTGGCCACCATGGCGGGCCAGCTCCTCCGGGCCGCCAGTCTCCAGGAGCTGCTGGATTCGGTGATGACCCTGGTGACGGGCCAGATCCCCTGCCAGCGGGGCTTCATCCTCCTGGCGGATGCCACCGGCGAACTGGTCCCGGAACTGGTCTGGGAAGAGAAGCCCGGGGCCATCTCCAATCCCATCAGCCGCACCATCGCCCGCACGGCCATGAAGGACCGAGTGACGATCCTCACCACCGATGCCCGGGTGGATCCCCGCTTCGCCGCCGGGGAGAGCATCAAGATACACGGCATCACCTCGGCCCTCTGCACGCCCCTCATCGTGGACGACCAAGCCCTGGGGGTCATTTATTTGGAATCCAGCCTCAACAAGGGCGGCTTTCGGCGGGAAGACGAGCATCTCCTCTCGGCCATGGCCAATTTCGCCGCCGTGGGCATCCAGCGAGAACGGGAGGCCCGGTTCCGCCAGCGCCTCGAGCGCTACCACAGCCCCCAGGTGGTCGAACAGATCCTCAAGGCCGCCCAGTGCCTGGATGCCCCCATCCTCCAGGCCCAGCGATGCGAGATCAGCGTGCTCTTCGCCGACATCTCCGGTTTCACCCGGATGAGCGAGGGCATGGAGCCCATGCTGCTGGCCTCCATCCTCAATCGTTCCTTCGAAGTGATGACCGAGCAGATCTTCCTGCGGGGCGGCACCCTGGACAAGTACATCGGCGACGCCATCATGGCCTTTTTTGGGGCCCCCGCCCCGGACCCCGACCACGCCCGCCACGCGGTGGAAGCGGCCGTGGCAATGCAGCAGGCCCTGGAATTCATGAACCAGAACCTGCCCGAAGGCTACCCGGAGCTGCGGATGCGGATCGGCGTGAACAGCGGCGAGGCCTTCGCGGGCGATATCGGCTGTGAAAAACGCATGGATTATACGGTCATGGGTTCCACGGTGAACCTGGCCTCCCGCCTGGAGAGCTCCGTGGCCAAACCTAACCAGGTGGTGATCGGTCCCCGCACGGCGGAGATCCTGGGGCCCGACAACCTCAGGCAACTGGACCCCGTCGTCCTCAAAGGCATCGAGAGCCCCATCCGGCCCTTCGAGGTGCTCTGGAAGGACTGAGGCTCAGGCCCGACCCCGGCCCCAAGCCCGGAATTCATGTCCCCGGCCCGAATGACCGATCCGTCCCTGAGGGTTGAGAACCATGCCTTCTGAACGACGACAATTCACCCGCATCCCCCTCGGCGCCACCGTGGGGTTCCAGGAACTGACCTTCTCCGGTGTGCCGGAGGCCTCCCAGAGCGTCTTCAAGGATGTCTCCGGCGGGGGCCTGCTGCTCAGCGCCCCCCGGGAATACCCCCTGGGCACCCTCCTCAAGCTGGAGGCCCACCTTCCCGGATGGGGCAAGTCCCAGGGTTCCCTCGGCTCCGCCAGCGACAAGGCTGTGCGCCCCCTGGTGGCCGTGGGTCAAGTCGTCCGAGTGGAGCAGATGGATTCCGGAGGCTTTGAGCTCGGAATCAAGTTCCTCAATGTCTATCCCGATGACTGGGCCGCGCTCCTAAAATTCATCGCAGCTGCCGCCCCGGCGGACACGTACTAGCCCGAACCCTCCAAAGGAGACTCCCTTGAAGATCCTGATCGTGGACGACTCATCAACGATGCGCCGCATCATCATCAACACCCTGTCCCGCATCGGTTACACCGACGTGGTCGAGGCCGAACACGGCAAGGCCGGTCTCGAAAAGCTGGGCCAGGGCGGCGTGGAGATGATCATTACCGACTGGAACATGCCCGAGATGGACGGGCTGGAGTTCGTCACCACCGTGCGAACCACCAATTCCAGCATCCCCATCCTCATGGTGACCACCAACGCGGCGAAGGAAGACATCGTCGCGGCCCTCCAGGCCGGCGTGAACAACTACGTGGTGAAACCCTTCACCCCCGAGACCCTGAAGGAAAAGATCGAGTCCCTGCTCGGCTAGTGCTCTGGGGGTCCCATGGATCAGTCTGAAATCGACGCCCTTTTGAACACCGGCGGAAAACCCGCGGGCAAGGGGAAGAAGGCCAAGGAGGCTCCGCCCGCGGCGGCGCCCATCCCCACCAAGGCACCCGATCTGGGCGCCGATAAGGGCGGGCAGGTGATCTCCGAGATCGATGCGGTCACCGCCGTCACCGAGCGCGAAACCAATAAGGTCATGGATCAGCTGGATGTGATCAGCCAGCTTGTCCTGAAGCAGCAGGACCTCATCACCCAGGTCATGCAGCAGCCCGGCGCCCAGGACGGCGCCGTCCAGCAATCCCTCCACGAGATCATGTCCGCGGGGAAAACCATCCAGGACAAGGTCTTCGAGGCCATGGATCTCATGCAGTTCCAGGACATCACCCGGCAGAAGCTCGAGCGGATCGTGTACCACCTGCGCCAGATCCACGACTACATCGTGGACCTGCTGGGCACCGGCCTGAAGAGCGAAGGCGAGCGGGCCAACATCAGCCGCACCATCGCCCAGACCGGTACTACCCCCGATGAGCGGAAGTCCCACGCGGACTCCGTGATCGAGGAGTTCAAGCGCAGCCAGCAGAAGGGTTGATCCATGGCCACCGCGGACCTCCAGGCTCGGAACGCTCGGGACGTCATCCCCTCCGGTCAGCTCGTGACCTTCACCCTGGATTCGGTGGAGTTCGGGCTGGACATCGACCGGGTCCAGGAGATCACGCCCCGCTCCAGCATCACCCCCGTCCCCGGCGCCCCCAGCTTCGTGCTGGGGGTGGTAAACCTCCGGGGCATCATCATCCCCGTGCTGGATAGTCGGCTCCGCTTCCATTTGGCACCTGCGGAGCCCACGCCTCGCACCCGCATCATCATTCTCAGCCTCGGGGGCCGCGCCACGGGGCTGCAGGTGGATTCCGTGTCCGAAGTGGTGCGCCTGGAGGATCTGACCATTCGGGAAACTCCGCCCCTCGTGGCCGGGATCCGCAGCGACTACCTGGCGGGCATGGTGACCGTGGGCAGTCGCCTGATCACCCTCATCGACCTGGACAAGATCCTGGACAGCGCCGAGTTCAGTCAGCGAGAACTCCTCATGGAGGGCAACAGCGGCGCCCCTGCCTTCGGCAGCGGAGGCATGGACGCTTCCCTCGAACAGATCGAAAACGAGATCCCGTACGTCACCTTCGCCATGGGGAGCGAGTCCTTCGGCATCAACCTGCAGTTGGTGGAAGAGATCATCGAACTGCCCCCAGTGACCAAGGTGCCCGATGCCCCGGATTATGTGATGGGGGTGATCTGCCTGCGGGATCAGGTGCTGCCCCTCCTGGACTTCATCCAGCTCCTGCCGGTGGAAGACGACGGCCATGCCGCCCACCGAGAGATGGTCATCCTCCTCTCCTTCGGCGAGGCTTGCATCGGCATCGCCGTCGATTCCATCCAGGGGATCATCCGTGTGCGCGACACCGACGTACTGCCGCCCCCCCACACTCTGTCCGAGGACGAAGCCGCCAAGTTCGAGGGCGTGGTGGTGCGCTCGGATCGGATGGTCAGTCTGCTCAAAGTGCTTGACGTGATTGCAGGCGAAGACCGGGAAAAGATCGCCGCCATGGGCACGAGCCTCACGGAACGCAATGCCAAGGAGACCATCCAGGAGAACCACGACCTGCCCCTGGTGGTCTTTCGGCTAGGCGAGGAAGCCTACAGCCTGCGATTGCACGAGGTTCGGGAGATCATCATGGCGGGCCTGGTGACGCCGGTGCCCCGGGCGCCCTCCTTCATCGAGGGCGTGCTGAACCTCCGAGGCGAGGTCATGCCCGTCATCGATCTGCGGGACCGCTTTGGTCTGCCTCGCCGGGAACGCACCAGCCTCTCCCGCATCATCATCACGCCCATCGGGGGAGTGTCCACCGGGTTGGTGGTGGATTCGGTGGACGAGGTCAAGAACGTGGATCAGCGTCGGCTGGAGGAGCCTCCCAGAGTCACGGCCGCCGGAGCCAACGCCTACATCACCAAGGTGGCCCGAACCGAGTCCGGCGTGGTGTTCCTCCTGGACATCCAGCAGCTCCTCACGGACACGGAAGGCCGTCAGCTCGAATCCTTCCAGGGCAAGAAGAGGGCTGAATCATGAGCGACTTTTCCCTGGACGATCCCAGCTTCTACGAAGACTTCCTGGTGGAGGCCGGTGAGCACTTCGAACTCATCGAACAGAACTTCCTGGTGCTCGAGAGCAACCCCGGAGATCTGGACATCCTCAACGGCATCTTCCGCAGCGTGCACACGATCAAGGGCGCGTCCGGTTTTCTGGGCCTGCCCAAGGTCCAGTCCCTGGCCCACATCGGCGAGAACATCCTAGACGAGCTGCGCAAGGGACGGATGGCCGTCTCTCCCGAGGTCATGGAGCTGCTCTTTGAGACCGTGGACATGCTCAAGGTCCTGGTGGATGACGTCGGCGTGAATCTCCGCAAGCAGGGTACACCCGCCGATCCCGACATCTCCGACCTGATTCAGCGGCTGGAGGCCCTCCGCAATGGGGGCGCGACCCCGGCGGCACCGGCGAAGACCATGGCCCAGGCCCCAGCCCCGGACACGCTCGAATTCCCAGCTGGCCTTCGCGACCTGGATTCCTCTTCACGCCGGATCATCGAGGACGCCGTCGTCCAGGGCGTGACGCTGGTGGCCATCAAGGCCGAGCTGCAGCCTGAGATCCACGGTACGGCCTTCAATCCACTCTCCATGCTCTCCATGGCCGATCTGGTGGGGCGCCTGGTCCATTCCTCCCATGTGATGAAAGAACTCACCGATTTGGACGCCTTCCAGGCCGATCAGTTCCATTTCGATCTGGTGCTCTTCATCGAGCCCTCGGATTCCGTCGAGACGGTCCAGAAGATCTTCGATGGCGTCAAGAACGTACGCATGGATTACTTCCTCCTGGGGCCCGAGGGCATGAAGGCGCTCTCCGAACCCACGGCCCCCGCAGCCGCTGCAGCTCCTGCAGCGCCAGCCGCACCCTCACCCCTCGCCGCGGAGCCCGCGAATCGGAAGGCCGCGGCGGCCCCTGAAAAGACCGACAAGGGCTCGGATACCATTCGCGTCAGCCAGGCCAAGCTGGACGCTTTCATGAACACCGTAGCCGAACTCATCATCTGCAAGACGATGATCAGCCACGTGGTGGACCGCTGCGAGGTGGAGATCACCGAAGGGCCCGCCAGCGATCTCGTCAAGGAACTGCGCAAGAGCAGCGTCTACCTCGATCAGGTCTCCAAGGAGATCCAGGCCTCCGTGCTGGGCATCCGCATGGTGCCCGTGAAGACCATCTTCAGCAAGTTCCCCCGCATGCTCCGGGATCTGGCCAAGGCCAGCGGCAAGAAGATCGAGTTGCAGATGGTGGGCGAGGATACGGAAATCGACAAGAGCCTCATCGAGGAACTCAGCGACCCCCTCATCCACCTCATCCGCAACAGCGCGGACCATGGCGTGGAACTGCCCGAAGCCCGCCTCAAGTCCGGCAAGCCTGAAACAGGCACGGTGATTCTCCGAGCCCGCCACGAGGGCGACTCCGTATTGGTGGAGATCGAGGACGACGGCAAGGGCATCGACCCCGCGGTCATCCGCGCCAAGGCCGTGGAGAAGGGTCTGCTCAGCACCGAGCGCGCCGAGGCAATGCCCGACGAGGAAGCCATCAACATGATCTTCCTGCCGGGCTTCAGCACCGCCGCCAAGGTCACGGACATCTCGGGGCGCGGCGTGGGCATGGACGTGGTGCGTTCCAATGTGCGCCGCCTCAACGGTCATGTGGCCGTGCAGAGCGTGGTCGGTAAGGGTTCCGTCTTCACGCTGAAGCTGCCCCTCACCCTGGCCATCATCGATGCCCTGCTGATGCGCTCCGGCGGACAGGTCTTCGCACTGCCCGGTACAGCGGTGGAAGAAACCCTTCTGGTGACCCAGGAGACCCTTTCCCACCTCACCCGGCGCAAGGCCATCAACCTGCGGGGCGAAGTGCTCGGGGTCACCCACCTCCGGGAGCTGCTCAACTTCAGGAATGCCGAAGAGGCCGCGCATCCTGAGGGCGAAGAACTGCCAGTGGTGGTGATCTCCACGGCGGGCCGACGCATGGGCCTCATCGTGGATGCCTTCATCCGCAGGCAAGAGATGGTCATCAAGCCCCTGGCGCCCTACCTCGCCAGCCTGCCGGGCATCTCCGGCGCCAGCGTCATGGGAGATGGGGGCGTCGTCCTTATTCTGGACCCGGCCGAGCTCATGACCCTGGCGGTGCAGGAGGCCCTGTGAGTCTGGTCGAGGCGAGCGCGCTGCACGCCCCCAGCGGTGAGCGGGAGCATGGCGGCACGCATCAGTACCTCACCTTCATCCTGGAGGACCGCGCCTACGGTGTGCCCCTCCCCCAGGTGGCGGAGATCTCGCCCTACCGGGAACTAAACCGCATGCCCCACATGCCCAAGGGGGTCGAAGGCCTGCTGGACCTCCGGGGCACCGTGGTGCCCGTGGTCAACCTCCGGGTCCGTCTCGGCTTTCCGACCATGGAAACTCACACGGACAGCAATATTCTGATCCTGACCCTGGCGGGCACCCTCATCGGCATTCTCGTGGATCACGTGGATTCGGTGGTCACCGCCACGGCGGACCAGCATGCCCCCTCCGACCCCATCCTGGCGGGTCGGGACGGCGCCTGGGTCTCGGGGTTCCTGCTGCAGGGGGACCGGGTCACCACCATCATCGACACCTCGCTGGTCATCGCCCTGGGGGGCGAGCGGGTGGCCCACACCTCGGCGGGAGAGCTCGATCTCGAACGCAGGATGGATGACACGCTGCGGCAGCTGATCGAGATGGCCCCCGAAAAAGCCAAGCTCGAAAGCGGGCGGATCATCCCCCAGATGGAAGCGGCCATCCAGCACACCGAGGATGAAATGGCCAAGGTGGTGGCGCGGATCGAGAGCATGCTGGCGAGCGCGGACACCACCTTCCAGAGCATGGTGCGCCTCAAGCAGGAGGCCAGCCTGGGGCGGCTGCCCGGCCAGGAGGCCCTGCTGGCCGAGCTGGAGAAGAATACCCAGGCCATCCAGGACGAGCTCTTCGGCCTGCTCCAGCAGATCCAGTTCCAGGACATCGCCCGGCAGAAGCTGGAGCGGGTGCTGAACCACATCCGGGGGCTGCAGGCCGCCATCGGCCAGAAATTCCGCGACATGGGCAACCGAGGGGCCTGAGCACCTGGAAGCGTCACCCGAAGCGACAAGGCACATCCTCCGCGATGGATTCAGCCATTCCCCCGGGAGCCGCGCTAGGCTGGAATGGAGCCTCGCCGGTCGCCCGGCGGCTCGATATCCAATCCGGAGTTTCTATGAAGCGAGACACGATCAAGGCCATCCTCGCCCGGCCCGGCGCGGGGGGCGATGTCACTCTGATGGGCTGGGCCCGCACCGTGCGCTCCCAGAAACAGGTCCTCTTCATCCAGATGAACGACGGCTCCTGCCTGGCGGATTTCCAGGTGGTCGTGCCGCCCCAGCATCCCGATTTTGAGCGACTGAGCCGCCTCAACCAGGGCTCGGGGCTGGCGGTCAAGGGCGAGCTGGTGCCCTCCGCCGGGTCGGGGCAGAAGTTCGAAGTGGTCGCCCGGGAGGTTCAGATCTTCGGCGAGGCGGATCCTGCCAGCTATCCTCTGCAGAAGAAGCGCCACAGCCTTGAGTATCTCCGGGAGGAGATCGCCCATCTGCGCCCCCGCACCCGCACCTTCGGGGCGGTTCTGCGGGTACGCAACGTGCTGGCCCGCGCTATCCACGACTTCTTCCAGCAGCGAGGCTTTATCTGGGCCCACACGCCCATCATCACGGCCTCCGATTGCGAAGGTGCTGGGCAGATGTTCCGCGTCACCACCCTGGATCCTGCCAAGCCCCCGCGCCTGCCCGATGGCAGCGTGGACTACGGCCAGGATTTCTTCGCCAAGCAGGCCTACCTCACCGTATCGGGGCAGCTGGCGGGCGAGACCCTGGCAACGGCTCTCTCCAACATCTACACCTTCGGCCCCACCTTCCGGGCCGAGAACAGCAACACCACCCGCCACCTGGCCGAATTCTGGATGGTGGAGCCCGAAATGGCCTTCTGTGATCTCCAGGACAACATGGATCTGGCGGAGGACTTCCTGAAGCACCTGTTCCGCACCGTGCTGAACGAGTGCGGCGAGGACATGGCCTTCTTCGCCGAATTCATCGAGAAGTCCGCCATCGAAACCCTGGAGCACATCGTCACCAGCCCCTTCGAGCGTGTCACCTATACCGAGGCCATCAGGCTGCTGCAGAGTTCGGGCGAAGCTTTCGATTTCCCCGTGAGCTGGGGCATGGACATCCAGACCGAGCACGAGCGTTACTTGGCGGAAAAGCGCATGAAGCGCCCCGTGATCGTAACGGACTACCCCAAGGACATTAAGGCCTTCTACATGCGCATGAACGACGACGGCAAGACCGTCGCCGCCATGGATGTCCTCGTGCCGCGCCTGGGTGAAATCATTGGTGGCAGCCAGCGCGAAGAGCGCCTGGAAGTCCTCGAGGCCCGCATGGCCCAGATGGACCTCGACCCCGCCGCCTACTGGTGGTACCTCGATACCCGCCGCTTCGGCTCCGTCCCCCATGCCGGTTTCGGCCTCGGCTTCGAGCGCACCGTCCAGTTCGTGACTGGCATGGGCAACATCCGCGACGTCATCCCCTACCCCCGCACCCCCCGGGCGGCGGAGTTCTAGAGCCTCAGAGCTGCATCACACATCCAGGCAGCGCATGAATGGCCTCCCGCAGCGGCCGTTCGGCGCCTTCATCCGGCAGCACCACCCAGAAGGTATAGGAGATGTACGCCCCCTTGCGGTGCGCGGTGGGTTGCCCGTCGTCTTCGGCCTGTGGCCCCAAGTGGTGCTGAATCAGCTCAGCTACTCGGACAGGGTCCAGCACGCCCTCTTTTCCGATGACCTTGAGGGGGATGCGGCAGGGGTAATCGATTTCGGGACGAGGGCAGGTATCCATTAGCCGATTTTACAAGTTTTGTGGATTGACAGTAGCCATGTGCACAGATCTTGCTAGATTGAGGTTGATCACTCATCCACGTGGAGGCCGAATGTCCCCAGTCAAACGCTCCCAAGGATTCACTCTCGTCGAGCTGCTTCTGGTACTTGCAATCATCGGGATCATTTCGGTGATCGCAATCCCTCACTTCATGGGCCAACGGAGACGCGCCCGGGTCATTGGTGACGCCACGGCCAATGCACAAGTGCTCCGGATGCTTCTCGAAACAAGAAAAGCAGACACGGGAGGATACGGTCCCGCCTCAGGCCACTACACTTGGACGAATGGGGTTGCATCTGACCCAACCTTCCTCCCAGGCTTTACGCCTCAGGGGAATAGTCAAATGAATTACGACATACTTATAGGTCCAACCCCCCTGACATATGTTGTGACCTGCACGGACCCAACATTAGGACCCGGAGTTGTTGCCTTCCAGGTCGACAGCCAAGGCCAGGTACTTCAACGATTGCACTGATCACTGTCGATTTCGGGCAGACTCAAGCCATCCCAAACCCATCAGAATGCCCCCGAGCGCTACACCGAAAAGGATCAAAATCCATTTCGGTGTGGGAGGTGCAGGCGGGAACAGAACTTCGTCCGGAATATTTTGTTTCGTCTTGATTTTTCTTCCACTTGGGAGCCGAAGAACGTTTGGCTCTTCCTGAAACATTTTCCCTGCCAGATGGGCCGACTGCCTTGGCGTGGAATGATCGATGGCAATTTGAGCGCAAGAGTATGGAAGCACCCATGGTATGAGGTCCCTCTTCCAGGGTTGAGGAACGTCCGCGCCGCTTAACGAAATGTTCAGAAGGACACCAATCAGGCCAAAAACAGCAGGAACAGCAAGACTATTGATCCTGTTCGAAACCCATATGTAGATTGCGAGCACAGGCAAGCTCCCAAGCAAAAGCCATCCCATTAGCGCAATCATTGATGAAAAGTGATAAGAAAAAGCAAGGGCTGGGTTCATCCAGCCAATGAGTAATCTCTCCAGCCAGAGACATAACCCAACAAGCCCAAGTGAGCATGAGCATAGAAGTACAACCACAAATATTTTTACGGCGTAAATCGAGCGCCTCGGCACAGGCATGACCAGTAAGTGTCGCCAAAGACCGAATCGGTGTTCAGGCCTGAAGACCAACGCCGGAATCATGGCCACCATCAGCGGATGGAATAGCCCGGCCCATACGAGCCCCACCATTTTGAGCTGGATGAAATCGAAGGAATTGGCCAATTGAGGTGGAATGGATAAAGCAGACAAAACCGGCCGCTCAAAAAATGCGAACTCTAAGGCTACAAATACAACCGGTAATAGCCATACCAGGCGCGAGGCACCAGATCGCCGCAGTTTAATTAATTCCGATTTGAGGAGTCGAAGGAAAAGATTCATTTCACTCTTCCTCACAGTCTTTTATATCGATGTCGGGTAAATGACCAAGTGCCTAGTAATAGCAAAACTACTGCGCAGGAAAGGCAACCCGGGACATATTCCCATGGAATATGCCTCTTCCATCGATCGAAGAAAACAATCGCATAACTGGTCGCACCCCATGGAACAAATTGCAGAAGGAATGTCGTGCCACACAGTCGGGCGCACACCCAGGTCCCACCCAAGGCGACACCAATACTTATTCCGAGGCCCGGCCGGTACGCAGAGAGCCATGTATGGAATATGACAAGCGGTATAGAGGCGAGAAGAGAATAGCCCGCAAATTGGATCAATGTGCCGCTTGGAAGCCCACCCCAGATGCCCGTGTGCCCCATTATCGAATCAAGATGGCCCCGAAGCACCATTCCAAGCGGAGTTATCACGACGAGAAGAATCACCTGCGACGCCAAAATGAGCAAGAGGTGATTGAATGCCTTCGTTAAATAATGAATATATTTGGGGACGGGCTGGATTAGCAGATGATTCCAGGTCTTTGATTCGGACTCTAAATCCCACGAGAGCTCAGCGACAAGCGCCGCAATAATGGGCAGGAAAACCAAGTTCCAAGCAAGGTAATTTACCTCAATCCAAAATGCGAATCCAGGCCGGAATCGCATAACCAAATCCTCGGAGAACCAGATAATCACAAATAAAAACCCTGCCTGACAGATCGGTGCCAAGATGGCCGCCAGCATGGGCCAACCTTTGAGGGACTTAACGAACTCCGCTCGAAAAAACCTCCACAGGGAATTCATTCCCCCTCCAAGAGCGCCAGGAACCGATCCTCCAGGTTGACGCGATGGGGCACTAATTCAAACACGGCGATCCCTGCTCCCACCAAACTGGAAACAATGTGCGGGGCTTCGGATTGTTCTCCTTGAATCCATAGTCGGTCACGATCGATTCGTGCCGTAAATCCTTGAGACGCCAGGTAATCACTTGCACGAGTCAGATCATCCACTCGAACCGTGATCTCGGCTGGTCCCGCCGTGCCAAGAGCGGCCATGGGCCCTTGAAACCGCAACCGCCCATGGTGGATGACCACCAAATCGTCGGCCACCTGTTCGATCTCAGCCAACAAATGACTCGAGAGGAAAATTGTGACTCCAGTCTCCGACGGTAATCTGCGAATTAAATCTCGTATTTCGTGGATCCCCATCGGATCGAGGCCATTGGTGGGCTCATCCAAAACAAGGAGTTTCGGCTTTCCCATCAGGGCCAAGGCAATTCCAAGTCTCTGGCGCATGCCCAGGGAATAGCCCCGGACCGGCCGATTTGAATCCTGGGCCAATCCTACCAGAGAAAGAACTCGGTCAGCTTCGGACCGGGATTCATTTCGCATCAAGCGAGTTATTTCAATATTCTCGCGCCCTGTCAGATGATCATATAGAGATGGAGCCTCCACCATCGCACCTATTTGGGCTAGGGCTAAAGGGTGGCCCGGCGGGAACCCTAGAACTTCACAAGTCCCTGCATGCGGCGCAACCAATCCGAGCAGCATCCGGATCGTGGTCGTCTTTCCAGCGCCATTCGGCCCGAGAAACGCCGTAATGGCCCCTGAACGTACCGCCAGATCGAGATTCTCGACTGCATTGACCTTCCCAAACCGGCGAGTCAAACCTATAGAAGATATCGAGTTCTCCACCGACTTTTCCTCCATATTCGCCGATCAACACACAGAAAGCAGGAACACTGTGGTCCTCCCAGGGACCGGTCGATTTTATGCTGAATCATTTTCGCATGGAATATGACACCTGGAGACCATCGGCCAAGCAAAGGACTCAACCTGAGATCGCGAAATCAATATCTCAGCAAGCCCATGAGAGAGGAGTGGTCGTCTGTCCAGACCCTGGGCACCGACCCATTAGCCTTACCGGTACGGCGAATTGCTTCTAACTCTTTAGAATCTTTCGGATTAACCACAACAACCCACGTCGAACCCGTGAGGCCTTTCCCAAGGTCGCCAGAATCTTTTATCACCCAGGCTTCTCTTCCCAGGGATAGAGAAGCCCCCATAACCACGGGAGCCAAATCTAGGAACCGGTTGGAAACGTTCACACAGAGGACCCCATTTGATTTTAATTTATCAAAATACAGTCCAAAGGCCTCTTTAGTCAACAAATGGACAGGAATTGAATCGCTACTGAAGGCATCGACCGCAATCAGATCGTAAGATCCATGGGAAAGTCGCTCAAAGGCGAGACGCCCATCTCCGAGAATAATCCGAGTCTCGGCCTCGGAATCAGAAATGAATGAAAATTGCTTCTTCGCAATATCAACGACGTCCGGATTAATTTCTACGATATCGAATCGGTCCCCTCGCCTCCCGTACCAGGCGAGCGTTCCCGCCCCCAGGCCAATGACACCGATTTTCAGTGGCCCTCGAGTCCTGATAGCCTGCATCGCCATGGCGATCCCAGCATTTTCACCATAGTACGTGGTAACCCAATGATCTCTCGGCGGACTGAGGAATTGGGATCCGTGGTCAATGACTCCATCGATAAGGCTTCGAGCGCGGTCCTCCCCAGAACCCTCATCCACGACTCTGAGAGTGCCATAAAAATTCCGGGTAGAGACAACGCTCTCCCCCACCATATCCGCCAGTTGCATTGTGACTGCGATGGCAAAAATGGCTGAAATGCCGGAAGCCGCGGCCATCGAGATCCGAACCCATTGCCGATCAAGCGCGGAGGATCGATGGAGCAGGAGAACCAGGAAGGGAAGCAGCGACGAAACAGCAAGGACAAGCGAATAATCATAACGGGCCGAAAAAAGCCATGGCGCAACCACCGCTATCGAAATACCTCCGAGCGCCCCACCCGTGGAAATAGCCAAAAAGAACCAAGTGACCCCCCTACCAAGGGGCTTGAGGCGTGCCAACTCCCCGTGCATCACCATGCAGACGACAAAGAAGGCAGCCAGCGTAGCCGGGATCGCGATCCAAACGCTCAAATTGGCGCGCTGCTCGGAGCCAAGCAACGCCATGACAAAGACCGCGACAAAAAATAAAGGGAAAAAAATTCGACGTGAATACCACCGTGGGTGATCAAAGGAAAAGATGAAAGACAGAAGGTAGGCCGCCAATAGCGCAATCCAAATAAAGGGAATCGGTGCAATATTGGTGCACAAATGGGTCGTCGTCGTCATCAGCAGCGCTGACGGAATTGCCGCTAAGACCACCCAGGTAATCAGGGATAAAACAAGCTGTTTACCGTTCTTTTCGAAGGTGGTCCCCGCGCCTGCCCCTACCTCCCGTGAAGCCAGCATTGACACGCGCCCCCAACGAAACCAGGAAACCCAAGCCATGAGCGCAGCAAACAAGCCCAAGCCAAGCATCCAGAAATGGCCCTGAATTTTAAGCGAAACGAAGGGCTCGATCAGGAATGGATATGCGATCAAGGCAAGAAGTGAACCAAGGTTGCTCAACACATAAAGACGATAGGGAGATCGATCCGGGTGGGCTCGATGAAAGATGTAATGAAGAAGGGGGCTGGTGCTTGCGAGCAATACATAGGGAAGCCCAATATGGGCGACCAACAACTTCAAAATACCCCAAACGGGCGCAGCAACCCCCTTCGGCTTCCAATCCACGGATGGCAGGATCGGGAGAGAGATCAGGGCGGCGACCACCACCACAATGTGGATCAGGACCGCATGCCTGGGTTTGGGCACCTGAGCCAAGAGATGTGCGTAGAGATAGCCAACCAAGAGGGCGACCTGGAAGAAGAGAAGGCAGGCGATCCATACCGAAGCCCCACCCCCAAACCAGGGCAGCAAAGCCTTACCCATGATTGGCTGGACTTGGAACAACAGAAAGGCACCAAGGAAGGCCGCCATTCCCATTAGCCAGAAGTCATCCGTCGCCTCGTTCATTTTCATCCCAGACAACTCCACTTTTGACGATTCTACAGAGGACGATTCAGAATCCCGCCATAAAAGAGAACAGGCGGCACCAAAGCGCCGCCTGTTCTCTTTGCGTTGAAACGATCAGTCCAGGTTGGTCACCTTTACGAAAACGTGAGTGTCGGTATTGGTTTCGTCCTTGAAGGTAGCCGAGAGGTATACACCGGTCGAGACCACGGGGAACACATCCACACCCGAAGGAAGGAAGCCCAGCTGAACCTGACCCTGGTTGCCGACGGCAGCGACCCCACGCACGGCCGCGCCAATGTTGTTAGTCTCGGCGATTGCGGGCAGACGGTATCCAGTCAGGGCGCCTGCGGTCTTCCAGGGATTGGAAGAAGTGTAAAGCATGGGCACACGACTGGTGGCAGCAGTGCCGCCGACAATATTATCGTTGAAGTCGGCAAGCGTATTCACCTGACCGACGGTGTCGCGGTAGCGGTCATAGGCGGCCACGATCTCGGCGAGAACGTTTCCACCATTGCCGCGGGCGGTGGTGTCGCGGGCGCGGGAGCGCTGGGCCAACAGGGCCGGGATGGCGATGGCGCTGATGATGCCGATGATGGCGAGCACCAGCAGGAGCTCGATGAGGGTAAATCCGGACTGCTTCTTCATGATTCCTCCAGAAGGAAGTGGGACGTGATAGCCATATCAAGATCCAGGCCAACATGGTCCCAGTGGGTTGAATCTACTATCGGCAGGCGAATCCGCTCGCGCAAGAAATGGATATCAGGGGCCTCGATGTCCTCCCGGGCCGCGTTGCGGCGGATGGGGTGACGCGATGCGTCAGTTCGCCCCTTCGAGCAACTCCCGCGCTCCCCGGTGCTTGGGGTCCAGCTTCAACGCCGCTTGGGCCGCAAGGCGGGCCTCCGGTTTTCTTCCCAGGGCCATCAGGATCTGCCCGCGGCGCCAGTGGGCGCTGGGGTAGCCGCCAGAGCCGCCCTCGATGGGTTCGCGGATGACCTGGTCCAGGCAGGCGAGGCCTTCTTGAAGGTGCAGGCCGGTGCGGGCGGCGAGCTTGCCAAGCTGGAGGCGGATGAGGCTCGGGGCATCCGCCTGGGGAAGGGCCTCCCGGGCGAGGCGCCAGGCCTCCTCCGGCTGCCCGGCATCCAGCAAGGCATCGGTGATGGCTTCCAGGGCCCGGGCCCGGTGCTTGACCGGGGGCAGGAGGCGCCTGGCTTCGATCCCTTGGCGGCGTCGCTGTCCCTCAGCCCCCAGGACTTTGCGGGTTTCGCGGCTCCCCAGGGAATCCAGGTAGCCGTAGACAACCTCGGGATCGTCGGGGGCCTGAGCCAGGGCCCTGCCGAAGAAGGGTTCGGCGGCCTTCCAGCGGCCATCCAGAGAGAGGACCATGCCTTGCAGCAGATCGCCCCGGGCCGGATTCACGCTGCGGAGGCTCCCGGCGCAGGCGAGAGCCTTGCGGGTGGAGCCCCCCAGAATCCCGGGGAGCATCTGGTAGGCCAGGCCCAGGCTCATCCAGCCTTCGGCCAACCGGGGGTCGAGGCGCGTGGCCTCTTCCAGATCCTCCAGAGCCCCGGAGGCATTGCGTAGGCTGGAGAAATTGCGCTGCTGCACCGCCGCCCCGGCCCTCGCCAGCCCTCGTGCAAGAAAGCCATCGGCCAGCCGAGGCTGAAGCGCCAAGGCCTTTTCGGCGGCGGTCAAGCCTTCGCCAAAAAGCTGGAGTGAGGAAAAGACCTGGGACTTGGCGGCCCAGGCGGTGGCATTCCGAGGGTTGGTCGCGAGTTGGGCCTCGGCCTCGGCCAGGGCCTTGAGGTAGCGCCCGGAGGCCAGATCCGGGCGGGGATCATAGGTGCCGGCCACCAGGGTCGGGAGTGCGAATAGGGGAAGGAAGAATCGGGAATACATGGGGATGGGCGGCTTCCAACAAGAGTATAGTCCGGGTTCGCCGAGGGCTTTCCCCGATCCGCTGACTATTGGATTTCCTGGAGGTTCCCATGCTCATGAAGGGCAAGCGCGGTCTGGTGGTGGGTGTGGCCAACAAGTGGTCCATCGCCTGGGCCATCACCAAGCGACTGGTAGAAGAGGGTGCCGAGGTGGCGCTTACCTACCAGAACGAACGCCTGGGCAAGAACCTGAAGGAGCTGGCCCCGGAGCTGGGCGATCCCCTGCTCATCCCCCTGGATGTCACCTCGGACAAGCAGATCGTCATGTGCTTCGAGCTGCTCAAGCGGGTCTGGGGCAACCTGGATTTCCTGGTGCATGCCGTGGCCTTTGCGCCCAGACAAGCATTGGAAGGCGCCTTCGTCGGCACGACCCGCGAGGATTTCCGCATCGCCCACGACATCAGCAGCTATTCGCTGACGGCCCTCACCCATTCGGCCCTGCCCCTGATGAGCGAAGGGGGTTCCGTCATCACCCTTAGTTACCTGGGCGCCGAGCGGGCCATCCCCAACTACAACGTGATGGGCGTGGCCAAGGCCAGCCTGGAGGCCAGCGTGCGCTACCTGGCCGCCGACCTGGGGCCCCAGGCCATCCGAGTGAATGCCGTGTCCGCCGGTCCCATCAAGACCCTGGCCGCTTCCGGCATCGCCGGCTTCGGCAGCAAGCAGCGCCATCACCGCAACCGCGCCCCCCTGCGCCGGGACACCGACGCCGAGGAAGTGGCCGATGCCTCCGTCTTTCTGCTGAGCTCCATGGGCCGGGGCATCACCGGCCAGGTGCTCTATGTGGATGGGGGCTACTGCATCATGGGGGACTGAGGCTAGGTCCTTAACGGCCCGTATTCATTTCCCGAGCAATCGACGATCAGGCTTCCTCAGGCCTGAAGCTTCCGCAAGGCCTCGATCACCGCCTCCACGTGGCCCTTCACGCTGACCTTGGGCCAGACCTGGCGGATCACGCCCTTGGGGTCGACTAGGAAGGTGCTGCGGATGATGCCTTCCACCTCCTTGCCGTACATCACCTTCTTGCCGAAGGCACCCAGGGCCCTGAGCAGGGTGGCCTCGGGATCGGAGAGCAGGGGGAAGGGCAGCGCCTGCTTGGCGATGAAGTTCTGGTGGCTCTTCAGGCTGTCCCGGCTAATGCCGTAGACTCTTGCGCCCAGGGCTTGAACCCGGGCCCAGTTGTCCCGGAAATCGCAGGCTTCGGTGGTGCAGCCCGGGGTGCTGTCCTTGGGATAGGCATAGAGCACGACCCAGCTCCCGGCCCAGGTCTCGCGGGTCACGCTGCGGCCCTGGTCATCCAGCAGGGAAAAGGTGGGAAACGCGGTGTCGATCATTTTTCCTCCAATACCGCCTTGGATGCCGTACTCGCCGACAGCGCAAGCACTAGGATCAAGGATGCCCAGCCCAGCGCCGTGCCATCGGTGGAAAGGCGCGGGAGCTGTTCATTGAGCAGCAACCCCAGGGAGTCGCAGCGGGCCCCTGGCCCCAGCCCCAGCAGCCTCAGGGTGGCTTCGCCCCAGAGGGCCCCCAGCCAGGCGGTGGGAAAGAGATTCGCCGCCTCACCGATCACCCAAGGCCCCCAGAACCTGGCCTGGTGCCACCGGCTGCCTCCGAGCACACGGTTCATGGCCCAGGCCGGTCCCCTGCGGAAGGGGTCGAGCCTCGCCCGCAGGGCCGGTTCGAGCTGAAGGGCCAAGAGCCCGCTCAGCAGCAATACGAAGGGCGCCCAGTCGAGTCCACCCCAGGCCGCTGCCAGGGGCAGGATGAACAACAGGGGCGGGATGGCCCGGAGGGCGGAGCGTGCCCCCCGGAGACGTTCGACCCCCAGCGCCAATCCCGCGGCCAGCAGGAGCGCCAGCAGTGTGGCGGCGGAGGCAAATCCCAGGCTCCTGGCACCCGCATGGAGGAGTCGAAGCACCCCATCCCGACCCAACGCATCGGTCCCCAAGGGGTGGGCCCAGGTGGGCACGAATTCGCTCTGGAAGGGGTCCAGGGGCAGGTCCGGCCAGAGCCAGGCGAGGAGGAAGCAGAGGCGCCACTTCATACTCGAGCCTCTCGGCCCTGGGCCAGGTTCCAGAGCAGGGCATAGACCAGGATCCACACCGCCAGCCCCGCCCGATCCTGGGCCGCCACCCGGGCCATCCAGTCCGAACCCAGCCCCCGCACGGCCAGAATCCGCTCCAATACCAGAGTCGCCGTGAGCCAGAGCGGCACTCGCGCGGCAAGCCACCGGGGAGCCAGGGCCAGGAGCGACAAGCCCCGCATCCTGCGCAGGGCCCGCCTTCCCCAGGCCGCGGGTAAGGGGTACTCCCGCGGCAGAGCCTGGGCGAGCCAGCGTACCTCCGAGGGCAGGGCCGCCAGCAGGAAGGCCAGGGCCCAGAGCCCTCGCCCCGGCGGGCCCCAGGCTCCCGGCCAGAGCGCCAGGGCCAAGCCGCCCCAGAGCAGGTCCGGGGGCGCCTCCCAGAGGGCGAGGCTCCGCATGCGGGCCGCCGCCGGGCCCAGCACGTAGGCCAGGAGCAGGGCGAGGCCGATCAACCCCAGCAGCAAAAGGCCACTCACCGGCAGCATCGCCCAGGGGAACTCCGGTGCCCGGGCCCCCCGCCAGGGCATCCCCGGCAGGGCAAAGGCCGCCGCCAGCGCCAGCAGCCAAAGCGCCCAGCCCTCCACCAGGAAGGCCCAGCGTCCTTTCACGGCTTCCAGCTCCACCCTGCGGCGCCGGGCGTAGAAAGATACAGGCCCTGGGCGCTGGGGGTGACTTCCAACCGCTTGTCCACCCAAACAGTGCCCATGAAATCCAGCAGCGGCAAGGACGTGGGATTCTCCGCCCAGAGGCTCTGCAGATCGGCCCAGGCCGATGTCTTGGCATCCACGAGTCTCGGGAGCAGGTCCGAGAGCCGGGGATGACGCCATCCGGCGAAGTTCACGGCTCCCTGAGGGGTCAGCAGGTCCAACACCGCCCAGGGGTGCGGATCGAAGTAGTTCACCGCGCAGGCGAGCTGGAAGTCGCCCCGGGTCAGGCGCTCGAAGAGAATCGCCGCCTCCACCGCCCGAGGCTCCAGGCCCACGCCCTCGCGTTTGGCCCGCTCCCGCAGGGCCAACATCAGTTTCTCTACCGTCGGATCCCCCGCCGTGTACAGGATTTCCCAGCGGGGATTTCGCGGCAGATTCCCGGAGGTTGCAGCCATGGACCGGGGCGGAAACCCGAGGCTTTCGGGCCAGAGTCCTCGGCTCGGTTGCGCCTGGCCTCCAAAGAAATCTCCAGGGGTGGCCTCGCCTCGCCAACGTTCCAGTCCACGCAGGGGCTCGACTCCCACCCGGCTCCACACGATCAGCTGGGCATTCAGGGGTTGGCGAAGCTCGCGGTGGGTGGGCGGAGGCTTCAGCCCCCGACGGGCCAGGGGAACCCCGAGGGTCAGCCAGCCCTTCTGAAGGTTCTGCAGCAGGGCCTGGTCATCGGCAATCAGCCGGAAGCGCAGCCCCGGAATCCGGGGACACAGGAAATGGGGTCGGGCCGAGAGGTGCCATTCGCCGTCCTTCAGGGTGAGGGAAAAGGGCCCACTGCCCACCGTCGGGTATCCCGCCTTCGCGATGGGCATCTGGGCCAGATCGCAGAGCAGACGTTCTTGGGCCCGGTCGGCCTTAATTTCCAGGGAAGCGCCCGCCAAGCGCACTTGCACGCCCTGCAACAGGGCGCGCTTGGTGGGACTCGCCTTGGAATCCTTCTGGATGACATCGAATGTCCACAGCGCATCCTCCGGGCGCACCGGGCTGCCATCCACAAACCGTGCATCCTTCCTGATCCGGAAGCGAAGCGCCCCGCCCTTCCATTCCCAATGCTCCGCCAGCCTTGGGACCACATGGCCCGTCGCATCCAACCCCACCAGGGCATCCCCCGTGAGCGTCTGGAGAATGGCCTGCTCGAAGCCTTCGCCCCGAATGAAATCCAGGGGACCGGGGTCCCGACTGAAGGACTCCTGCACGATCTGGGCATATAGACCCACGCAGGCCAGCACGAAGGCGAGCAGTATGCGCATAGGGCACCTGAATGGAGGATTCAAGCCAGTTTACGCTTGTTCTCGTTTGCACCGCGATTGAAGAAAAATTCGATCGCGCCTCAGTCAGACATCTCCCCAGAATGCAGGATCTTAAGCAGAAGCATCACCGTACATCACTGTTCACCCCTGGTTAAATACCTTTTCGGCCGGCGGTAAACGGGGATGAAAAGCCAAGAACACCCGGTGAGGCACGGTTCCCGATTGTGGCCCCACGGGTCGTCCTAGGGCCCCGGCACCCTTTCGCGCTAGGCTTGCCGGGGAGGCCCCTTGACCCAGACCCGATCAATCGCGCTGTGGTGGTGGAAGCTGGTGGCACCCCACCGAAGCACCCTGGTGGCGGGACTGGGGGCGACGATCCTGTGCAGCGTTTCTGCCGCTTGGGTTCCCTATTGGGCCGGGCGAGCCGTCCATGCACTGGAACGCGCGGAATATGCCCGCTCCCGCCGACTGCTCGTGGTCATGCTTGCCTTCACCCTGGTGGCGGGTGTGGGCCGCTACCTGATGCGCAATATCCTGATCGGCCTGAGCCGGACCATCGAAAAGGAACAGCGGGAGGAGCTCTTCGGCTTCCTGCTCACCCGGCCCTTCGCCTTTTTCGAGCGCCAGCGGGTGGGGGATCTGATGAGCCGCATCGGCGATGACGTAGGCGCCGTGCGCATGGCCACTGGCCCCGGGCTCATGAGTTTCCTCCAGGCCTTCAGCCTCCTGCCCGTCACCCTGGGGCTGATGATCCACGGTAGCCCCAGGCTCACCCTGGTCGTCATGGCCCCCTTCGCCCTCCTGGGCCTGGGTTTCTACGTCATCGGCAAGGCCAGCCACCGCATCCAGCAGAGGCTCCAACTCGTCACCTCCGAACTCAACACCTTCAGCCACGAGACGATCTCCGGCGAAAAGGTCGTCCAGGCCTTCGGCCTTGAGGACCAGCGCATCGAGGGCTTCCTGGAACTGAGCCGTAGGCAGGCCGGCCTGAGCATCCGCCAGTCGGCCATCTTCAGCTCGTACGGCCCCCTGGCCATGCTCATGGGCGGCCTGGCGGCCCTGATCCTGGTCGCCTTCGGCGGCGGCCTCGTACTCAGTCACGTCCTGACCCTGGGGGATCTCACCGCCTTCACGGGCTACCTGGCGGCCCTCTCCTGGCCGGTGATGTCTCTGGGCTGGGCGGCCAACCTCTTCCAGCGCGCCCGGGCCGGGCAGGAGCGCATCGACCAGGTCTTCGCCAGCCCCGAAAGCGCGCTGCCCGAGCCCGCAGCGGTCCAGCTTTCGGTGTCTCCGGCCGCCCTGCGCCTGGAAGGACTCGCGCATCGATTCGAGACGGGACGGGGCCTCGGGCCCCTGGATCTCGATATCCCTTCCGGCGGGAGCCTCGCCATCCTCGGCAGCATCGGCTCGGGCAAAACGGTGCTGCTCCAGGTGCTGGCGGGCCTGCGTGATGCCCATTCCGGGCGGCTCCTCGTGGATGACGTGCCCCTTCGACCAGAGCGCCTGAGACACCACTGGGCGGGCCTTGGCTGGGTGCCCCAGGAGGCCTTCCTCTTCTCCACGACCCTTAGGGAGAACCTGGCCCTGGGCCGACCGGAGGCCACGGAGGAGGAACTCTGGGATGTGGCTCGAGTAGTCTGCCTGGATGACCTCATCCGGCGCCTCCCCGCGGGCCTGGAAACGGTGGTGGGCGAGCGCGGCGTGGCCCTTTCCGGGGGAGAACGTCAGCGCACCGCTCTGGCCCGAGCCCTGCTGCGGCACCCGCGCCTGATGCTCCTGGACGATGCCCTCTCCGCCGTGGATGCCGAAACGGAAAGCCGCATCCTGGAGAACCTCCGGGCCTTCCTGGGCCGCAGCACCCTGGTACTCGCCACCCACCGCGTCTTCGTGGCCGAACTCTGCGACCGGGTGCTGGTGCTGGAGGAGGGGCAACCCATCGAATACGGCAGCCCCGCCGAACTGGCGCTCCGCCCCGGCACCTTTGCCCGCCTCAAGCGCTTGCAGAGCCTAGAGCGGGAACTGGTCAAAGGCCTGGCGGACTGATCCTGGGGCGAACCGTCCCGAATCTGGGATGAACCGCAAGGTGCCCAGGGGCACCGAGTGCCATCATGTCCCTGGGGTTCTCGTGCGCGCGCTAATACTCGCTTTATCCCTCGGCCAACTCTTCGCCCAGACACCGCCTTCCCTGCCAAAGGGCGAAGTGGTTCCGCGCGTGGCGTGCATCGCCAATCCGAAGTTCAGCTACGCCCTCTACCTGCCTACCGCCTATCGCGAAGATCGCGCCTGGCCCGTGCTGTTCGGATTCTCGCCCGTGGGCCTGGGAGAAGAACCCGTGCAGCTCTACCGACGGGCCGCCGACCGCTTCGGCTGGATCGTGGTGGGCTCCAACGATTCCCGCAATGGCCCCCTGCGCCCCGCCCTGGAGGGTGCCGAGGCCATGTGGCAGGATGTCCATGCCCGCTTCAGGGTGGATCCCCGGCAGAGCTACGCCACGGGACTATCCGGTGGAGCCCGCATGGCCCTGACCCTGGCCATGAAGCATCCTAAGCATTTCGCGGGAGTCATTTCCTTCGGCGCTTTCGGCACAGGCCAAGGCCTGCTCACAGGCCTTGGGCACCTGCGGTTCTACCTCGGCTGTGGCCAGGAGGACTTCAATCATTGGGAGGTGCTCGAGGGGCGTCGGGAGCTGGAGTCCCGGGGATGGAAGGCCTTGGCGGATCGCTTTGAGGGCGGCCATGAACGCGCCCCGGAAGAAACCGCCATGTCGGCCATGACCTTCCTTCAGTTGGGCGCGGTGCAGCAGGGTTGGGTCACCCCCGACGAAGGCCTCGCAACAGAATTTCGCGGGAATCTGGAACGGGCTGCGGAAAATGCGGGAAACTCCCTACTCGGCCTGCGGCGATGGCAGGAGTTGGCCAGCCTGTTTCCTGATTCCGAGGCGGGCCGCAGGGCCTCGCGGCGCGTGACGGTCCTGCGAGGGGAGCCCTCCGTGACCGAGGAGTTGAAGCTCGAGGAACAATATGGAAGCCTCTCCAGGGAGTTGGATGGGCTACCCCAAGGCGATCAGAAGCTACGTGAACTCAACCGGTTGGTTGGACGCTTGAAGAAGGCCGCCCCCACGGAGAGGCTGATGATCCGGCGAGTCCTGGGGGGCCCCATCCTGAGCTATCGAATCGCCCTGGGCGAGGCCCTGGAACGGAAGGCCTGGGATCGTCTCCTGCTCCTTAGCTCAAGCCTGGCCGCCCTGGACGAACGAGAGGGCTGGCCCTGCATCTATGCGGCAGCGGCCCTGGTGCAGATGGGCAAGACCTCCGAGGGCCTCGCTCACCTGAAGGTGGCCCAGTGGAGGGGCTACCGGAAGCCGGAGCGGATCCGGGCGCTCCCCGAGTTGAAATCCCTGCATGGGCAGGCCGAATTCGAGGCCATCCTGCGGCAGATGGAGCCAGCCCCTGCGCAATGACTCAGCCTTCCCGGAAGGTCACCTTATTGATCTCGGGGAAGGTGGAAACGCCCAGGCGCACCTTCTCGAGGGCGCTTTCTCGGAGGGTCTGCATGCCGTGGCGCCGGGCGGCGGCCTTGATGTCGCGGATGGAGGCGCGGTTGGTAATGAGCTCCCGCAGCTCGTCGTTCATGCCCATGAACTCGATGATGGCTTGGCGACCCCGGAAGCCGGTGCCATTGCAGTCCACGCAGCCCACCTTCTCGAAGAAGGCCCCCCGGGCGGCCCAGGCGGCATCCACGCCGTTTTCGGTGAGTTCGGCGGCGCTGGGGGTGATCTTGCGCTTGCACTTGGGGCAGAGAGTGCGCACCAGGCGCTGGGCCAGGATGCAGTTGAGGGCGGACACGAAGTTGTAGACCTCTACGCCCATGTGCTGGAAGCGTCCCAGCACATCCAGGGTGTTGTTGGCGTGGACGGTGGTGAACACCAGGTGGCCGGTGAGCGCGGACTGGATGGCGATCTGGGCCGTCTCGGAATCGCGGATCTCGCCCACCAGGATCTTGTCCGGGTCATGGCGCAGGATGGAGCGCAGACCCACGGCGAAGGTGAGGCCCTTCTTCTCGTTCACGGGGATCTGGGTCACCCCCTCGAGCTGGTATTCGACGGGATCCTCGATGGTGATGAGCTTGTCCTCGGGGCTGCGGATCTCGGAGAGCACTGCATAGAGCGTGGTGGTCTTGCCGCTGCCCGTGGGGCCCGTCACCAGGAACATGCCGTAGGGCTCCTTGGCGAAGCGGCGGATGCGGGTGAGTTCATCCGGTGAGAAGCCTAGGATGTCCAGACTCAGGCTCTTGAATTCCTCGCTGAGATTTTCCTTGTCCAGGATGCGGATGACCGAGTCCTCGCCATGGATGGTGGGCATGATGGACACGCGGAAGTCGATGGCCCGGCCCCGGACCTTGAGCTTGAAGCGGCCATCCTGGGGCTTGCGCTTCTCGGCGATGTCCAACTCAGACATGACCTTGATGCGGCTGATGATGGGCGAGGCGAAGCGCTTGTCGATGGGCTCCGCCGCGGTGTAGAGGCTGCCGTCGATGCGGTACTTGATCTGGAAACCCGTGGCCGTGGTCTCCATGTGAATGTCCGAGGCCCGGCGCTGGAGGGCGTTGAAGATGGTGGTGTCCACCAGGCGGATGATGGGCGCCTCGTCCTTGTCGGTAATGCGGTCCAGATCCAGCACCTCGTCGTCGAGGTCCTCTTCCCGGAGTACCTGCACCTTCAGGGCCTCGCCGGCCTCGTCCAGCACCTTCTGGCCGGATTCGGATTTCTTGAGCACTTCCTGGATCTGGGCCTGGGGCGCCCCGGCGAACCGCAGCGGGCGCTTGAGCTGTCGCCGGAGGAGATCCTGGGTCACCACATCCAGGGGATCGGCCATGGCCAACCACAGAGCACCGCCCTCCTCGTGCACCGGAACGAAGTGGTGCTTGAGCATGAGGTCCAGGGAAATGGCCTGGAAGAGGCCGAAGTCCACCGGCTCCTTGGTGAGATCCAGCGTCGGATAGAGCTGGGGTGGCCGGTAGTCGGTCTTGGAGAGTTCCGCAGGATCCAGCACCTTGGTGAGGTCCCCGTGCAGGGTCGGCGAATCGGAGTCGGGGGAGGGCATGGAGGAGGACATGGGTAAATGGTAGTGCCCCCAGCGCCCGAAAGGTCCAATAGACTCCCGAGTCGGAATACGGCGTTGACCGAGTGAGGGTCCAACGCCCACAATTGAAAATCCTAGCGACAGCCCGGAGGTTCCATGCGTGGGTACGCACCCATCCTGCTTCTGATCCTTGTGGCCGTGGCATTGCCGATCATCATCTGGAACTTGTCCCGGCTGCTGCGCCCCAGCTGGCCCAGTGCGGCCAAATCCTCAACATATGAATGTGGTATCACGACCACCGGCGAGGCCCGGGAGAAGTTCTCGGTGCGCTACTACCTGGTGGCAGTCATGTTCCTCGTCTTCGATGTGGAAACGGTATTTCTCATGCCCTGGGCCATCCAGATGAAGGAATTGGCCCTCTTCGGCCTGATCGAGATCGGCATCTTCCTCTTCCTGCTGCTCTTCGGTTACGGCTACATCTGGTCCAAGGGAGCGCTCACATGGGAATAGCAAACCAGCCAACGGCCCTGGAGCACATCCTCATCACCACCAAGGTCGAAAAGGTCATGAACTGGTCCCGGGCCACCAGCGTGTGGCCCATGACCTTCGGTCTGGCCTGCTGCGCCATCGAGATGATGGCCACGGGCGCCGCCCGCTTCGACTTCGACCGCTTCGGCTGCGGCATCTTCCGCGCCACGCCCCGGCAGGCGGACCTGATGATCGTGGCGGGCACCGTCACCTACAAGATGGCGCCCATCATCAAGCAGCTCTATGACCAGATGCCCGAGCCCAAGTGGGTGATCGCCATGGGCAGCTGCGCCACCTGCGGCGGCCCCTTTGATTCGTACCACACCATTCAGGGCGTGGACAAAGTCATCCCCGTGGATGTCTACATTCCAGGCTGCCCGCCCCGACCGGAGTCGCTGCTCTACGGCTTCATGAAACTGCAGGACAAGATCATGAGCAGCAGTCTCGCCGATCGGTACAAGGAGATCTTCGAGGGTCCAGGCCTCGAAACGGCCCCAGAGGGTTATCGAGAGGAGGTCGGCTGATGGCGGACGAGACCACCCCTGAAATTCCGACCGGCCCCTTCGTCTACGACTACAAGACGGCCCCCAACCGGGAGATCGTGCTACCCAAGACTGTGCCCCTGCCCGGCTATCGGGCCTTTGTAGCCGAACAGAAAGCCGCCGCGGAGGCCGATGAGGCCAAGTGGCAGAAGCAGCTGGCGGACTTCGAGACCGCGAAGGCCAAGGCCGAAGCCGAGGGCAAGGAAGCCCCCAAGGCCCCCGTGAAGGCCGTGGCGAAGAAGAACGACACGGACATGGTCTTCCCTGCCCCCATCGAGGCCCAGGATCCCGATCTGCTGCGCCTGATGGAACTCCTCGGCGACAAGGTCGAAGAGGCCTTCGAGCAGGCGGGGGAAATGACCTGCCAGATTGGGAAGGAACATCTGCTGGAGGCCCTGCATCTCTGCCGCGAGGATTCCCGCCTCAAATACGAGATGCTGGCGGACGAGACCGCCACCCACTATCCCGCCGCCCAGGACTTCGCCTTCAGCGTGGTCTACCACCTGACCAGCATCGCCCGGAAGAAGCGGCTGCGGCTGCGCATCCTGATCCCGGAAGGCTTCGAGCCCGCGAGCGCCACCCAGGTCTACCCCTCCGCCAACTGGATGGAGCGCGAGATCTGGGACATGCTGGGCATCCGCTTCGCGAACCACCCGGACATGACCCGCATCCTCTGCCCCGAAGACTGGGAGGGCCACGCCCTGCGCAAGGACTACCCCGTGGTGGGCTGGGGCCAGCGCGACATCGACTTCCGCGAAGACCGCAGCGGCATGCTCAACCGCATCGCCCTGCAGAAGGCTGGCCAGCTCGGCATCAACCTCAAGCGGCCTAAGGCGGAGTGAGCGATGTTCAAGAACGAGGAAATGGAAATCAACCTGGGCCCGCAGCACCCGTCCACCCACGGCGTGCTTCGGGTCAAGCTGCGCCTCGACGGCGAGACCATCAAGCACTGCCGCCCCATGATCGGCTTCCTGCACCGGGGCGTGGAGAAGATCTGCGAGAACAAGACCTTCTTCCAGGGCCAGGTCTGGACCGATCGCATGGACTACTGCTCCGCCGTGGCCAACAACCTGGGCTGGGCCGAGGCCAACGAGAAGCTCTTCGGCATTACGGTGCCCCGCCGCGCCCAGTACATCCGCACCATGCTCAACGAGTTCAACCGCCTGGCGAGCCACCTGATCTGGCTGGCCACCCACGCGCTGGACATCGGTGCCATGACGGTCTTCCTCTACACCTTCCGGGAACGCGAAGACATCCTGGATATCAATGAGGCCTTCTGCGGCAGCCGCCTCACCACCACCGCCTTCCGCATCGGCGGCCTGCGGGAGGATCTGCCCCCCGGCTTCGAGAAGCTGGTTCGGGCCTTCCTGGCCAAGTTCCCCGCCTGCCTCGACGAATACGAGAATCTCCTCACCGAGAACCGCATCTGGAAGAAGCGCACCATCGGCGTGGCCAAGCTCAATGCCGAGGATGCCATCGCCCTGGGCGTGACCGGTCCCGTACTGCGGGCCGCGGGCGTGCCCTTCGATATCCGGAAGCATGCACCGTACGCGGCCTACGAGGAGATGGACTTCGAAGTGCCCACCCGCACCGAGGCCGATACCTACGCCCGGTACCTGGTGCGCCTCGAGGAAATGCGCCAGAGCGCCCGCATCATCCAGCAGTGCATCGATGGCCTGCCCGAAGGCCCGGTCATGGCCAAGATCCCCAAGATCCTCCGCGCCGAGGTCAACGAGGTCTACCACGCCACCGAGGCCCCCAAGGGCGAGATCGGCTACTACCTGGTCGGCGAGAAGGGGTCTACGAACCCTTACCGTTTCCATGTCCGGGCACCGGGCTTCATCAACCTCCAGTCCCTGCCCAAGATGGTCGAGGGGAGCCTTCTGGCCGATATCGTCGCGGCCATTGGCACCCTGGACATCGTGCTCGGCGAGATCGACCGCTGAAGAGGACCTGATCCATGCCGACTCCGACCCTCACCCAGACCCTCATCATCGCGCTCCTCCAGGCCATCCTGGTGGTGGTCTTCATCTTCGTGGTGGTGCCCCTCACGCTCTACGCGGAACGCAAGGTGCTCGGCTACCTCCAGCTGCGCCTGGGCGCCACCCGCGTCGCGGGTAGCCTCACGGGCCTCACGGGCTTCGTCAACCGCAACATGTGGAAGATGGGCAAGGTGCCCATGCTCTCCTACTGGCGCGGCATCGTGATGCTGGTGGGCGACGTGGTGAAGATGATCATCAAGGAGGACATCCTCCCCACCAAGGCCGACAAGTTCGTATTCTTCATCGCCCCGGCAATCAGTTTCTGCGCGGCGGTGATCGTCTTCGCCGCCATCAGCTTCGTGCCCGGCACCCTCTTCGTCCTGCCCAAATTCATTCCTCTCGTGGGCGGCCTGCCCGTGAGCGGGGCCGTGGCGGACGTGAATGTGGGCCTGCTGTGGATCCTGGGCATCGCCAGTGTGGGCGTCTATGGCATCGTGCTGGCGGGCTGGGCCTCCAATTCCAAGTACCCGCTCTTGGGCGGCCTGCGCAGCGGCGCCCAGATCGTGAGCTACGAAGTGCCCCTCACCCTCAGCCTGCTGGCCCCCGTGGTGATGTCCGGCAGCCTCCAGTTCGGCGAGATGTCCAGGGGCATGGCCGTGGGGCTGCCCTTCTGGGGCCTCGTCCCCCAGTTCCTGGGTTTCTTCATCTACCTCACCTGTGGCTTCGCCGAGACCAATCGTCTGCCCTTCGATATGCCCGAGGCGGAAAACGAGCTGGTGGCGGGCTTCCACACCGAGTACTCCGGCATGAAGTTCGGGTTCTTCTACCTGGCCGAGTACATCAACATGACTGTGGTGGCGGCCCTGGCCTCGGCCTTCTTCCTGGGCGGTCCCTGGTTGTTGCCCTTCGGCTTGCAGGGACTGGTCAACCCCTTCCTGTCGGCCCATCTCCCAGCTCTGCTTGTCACCTTCCTCTGTGAGCCTCACGCCCTCTTCTTCGTGGCGAAGATCATCTTCCTGCTCTTCGTCTACATCTGGGTGCGGGGCACCATCCCTCGCTACCGGTACGACCAGGTTATGGCGGTCGCGTGGAAATACCTGATCCCACTCGCCCTGGTCAACCTGCTCCTGGCGGCGGCCGTCCGCTACTGCGCCTGAGGGAGATGCCATGAACAAGTTCCTCAAGACGCTCATTCCCTTCGATATCTCCAAGGGCCTGGCCATCACGGGCAAGCACTTCTCGAAGGTGTTCTTCACGGCGAACCGCCGGAAGGTGCCGCTCCACGTGGTGTCCGAGTACCCGGAGGTGCCTGCCAAGGTCCAGCCCCGCTTCCGCGGTCGGCTCACCATGCTCAAGGACGAGGCGGGCGAGATCAAGTGCGTGTGCTGCCTGGCCTGCGAGAAGATCTGCCCCACCCAGGTAATCACCATCGAATCCGGCAAGAAGGAGGGCCGCAAGACCAAGCTGCCCACCCGCTACGACTTCGAGATGGAGCGCTGCATCTTCTGCGAGTTCTGTGTGGAGAGTTGCGGCTTCGACGCCATCATCCTGAACCACCAGTTCGAGCTGGCCGTCTATGACCGTGAGGACATGTCCCTCGCCATGGAAGGCAAGTTCCACAACATGTTCGGCACCTCGCCGGTGGCCAAGTATTCGGTCGCGGACGAGAAGGATTGACGGGGACCGCCATGGAACAGCTGCTCACTCAAATCGGTAACCACCTCTTCCTGGTCTTCGGCCTCATGGCCCTGACCGGGGCGGGGATCATGATCTTCGCCAAGAACGCCGTGCACAGCGTCATGGGTTTCCTCTTCGCCATGCTCTCCGTGGCGGGCTGCTACCTCTGCATCGGCGCGGAATTTCTGGGCGTGGCCCAACTCCTGGTCTACGCGGGCGGCATCGTGGTGCTCTTCCTCTTCGTGGTCATGCTGGTGGAACTCAGCAAGGCCAAAGAAAAGGGCCACTTCCAGCGGCAGACGCCCTTTGCCCTCGTGCTGGTGCTGGCGGGCGCCGTGGCCTTTGTCGGCGTCTTCTGGCAAACCATCTTCGGCGCCAGCGCCGCCGAGGCCCTCACCCTGTCTCCCAGCCTCGTGGCCCAGGGCGAAAAGCTGGGCAATGCCCAACTCGTGAGCCGGGGCCTCTTCGCGGAGTATCTCCTGCCCTTCGAGATCCTCTCGGTGATCCTCCTGGTGGCCCTCGTGGGCGCGGTGGTCTTGGCCAAAGCGGAGCGTGTCTGATGTGTGCCGACCGAGCACCCACGATGCCGAATCCAGAAATGACCATTGATGCTGAAGTCTTGCGTATCCGCAAAGCGGATACCAAGAGAGCGGAGCGTGTCTGATGCCAGCGATGAATCAAGTTCTCCTCATCTCCTTCTTGCTCTTCTCCATCGGCGTGGCGGGCGTGCTGATCCGCCGCAACGCCCTGATCATCCTCATGTGCGCCGAACTCATGCTCAACGCAGCGAATATCAATCTGATCGCCTTCGCCCGCCAGAGTGGCACCGTGACGGGGCAGGCCTTCGCCCTGATGGTCATGGGGCTCGCCGCCGCCGAGGTGGCCATTGGCCTCGCCATCGTGGTGGCGCTCTACCGCAAGAAGAACACCGTCGCCGTCGACGAGATCAATCTGTTGAAGGGCTGAGACAATGCTAATGGAACACGCAGCCAGCGCGGCCCTGAGCACCCCGGTTCACGCCTCGGTGCTCTGGTTGATTCCCTTTCTGCCCCTCTTCGGGGCCCTGCTGAACGGCGCCTACGGCCTGTTCTGCAAGGCCACGGGCCGCAAAGCACCCGATACGAAGCTGGTGGACCTCATCGCCCTGGGCTCCGTGGGCGTGGCCTTCATCCTGGCGGTCTACTACTTCGGCGTTCTGCTGAGTCAAGCCCCCGCCAACCGCTCGATCACTCAGTCGATCTGGACCTGGATCGACCTGGGTGGGGCCCGGGTGATGGATGGCGTGGCCCGCAATACCGTGAACTGGGCCTACAAGTTCGATCCCCTCTCCGGCGCCATGGCCCTGCTGGTGACGGGGGTGGGCTTCCTGATCCACCTCTTCTCCACGGGCTACATGGCCGAAGAGCGCAAGGACGGTCGTTACTACCGTTTCATGACGTACATGAACCTCTTTGTGTTCTCCATGCTCAACCTCGTGCTGGGTTCCAACATCCTCATGATGTTCCTGGGCTGGGAGGGCGTGGGCCTCTGCTCCTACCTGCTCATCGGCTTCTACTTCGACAAGGAGTTCGCCGCCATCGCAGGCAAGAAGGCCTTCGTGACGAATCGCATTGGCGACTTCGGCTTCATGCTGGGTTTCTTCCTGCTCTTCCAGATCTTCGGGAGCGTGGACTTCGACACCCTCATGGGCATGACCCGCGCGGTCATGGCGCGGCCCGAGCTGACGATCTTCGGCCTCACCCATAGCCCCACCTGGTGGTTCAATCTGGCGGGCATCCTGCTCTTTGTGGGCGCCTGCGGCAAGAGCGCCCAGATTCCTCTCTACGTCTGGCTGCCGGACGCCATGGCGGGGCCCACGCCGGTCAGCGCGCTCATCCACGCCGCGACCATGGTGACCTCCGGCCTCTACATGATCGCCCGGCTCAATTTCGTCTACACCAACGCGCCGGTCGCCTTGAGCGTGGTGCTCTTCGTGGGTGCCCTCACCGCCCTCGTGGCGGCGAGCATGGGCCTGGCCCAGTACGACATCAAGAAGGTGCTGGCCTATTCCACCGTGTCCCAGCTGGGCTTCATGTTCATGGGCATGGGTGCCGGGGCCTACACGGCGGGCATGTTCCATGTCTTCACCCACGCCTTCTTCAAGGCTGCGCTCTTCCTGGGTTCCGGCTCGGTGATCATGGCCTGCCACCACGAGCAGGACATGCGCAACATGGGCGGGCTGAAGGCGAAGATGCCCTGGACCTACCGCTCCATGCTCATCGCCACCATCGCCATCGCGGGCATCTTCCCCTTCTCGGGCTTCTTCTCCAAGGATGAGATCCTCTGGAAGGTCTTCGAGGGCTGGCACACGGGCGGCCACACGCTGAACTTGGTGGCCTGGCTCATGGGCATGGCGGGGGCCTTCATGACGGCCTTCTACATGGTGCGCCTGATGGTGATGACCTTCGGCGGCGAATACCGCGGTGCGGGCCACGATCCCCACGGCCATGGGGTGCCTTCCGAGGCCCACGACCACGACGATCATGGGCACGATGCTCACGACCAAGCCCCTGCTCACGCCAGTCACGATCACGGCCCCAGGGAAGTGGTCTGGAACATGTGGGTGCCCGTCTTCGCGCTGGCGGTGCTGGCCCTGGTGGGCGGCTTCCTGAACATTCCCCACAGCCTGCACTGGCTGGGCGGCGCCCATTTCTCGGAATGGATCGGACCGCTGCTCTACCAGAGCGCACCTGTCCATGCCGCCCACGAGGCCGCGCCCGCCATCGAGTACGGCCTCATGGCCTGGGCGACTTTCGTCTGGGCCCCCGGCGCCATGCTGCTGGCCTATTTCTTCTACGCCATGGATCCCACCTGGGCGCGGCCTCGGGCCTTCGTGAAGCGTTTCCCGGGCCTCTTCCGCTGGGTTCACAACAAGTACTTCGTGGATGAGTTCTACGAGATGGCCATCCTCGGCCCCTGCAAGCAGCTGGGCGCCCAACTCTGGGCCTTCGATACCTGGGTGGTGGATGGCATGGTGAATGGCGCCGCCCGCTTCACGCTGGTCTGGGCCCACATCAGCTACTGGTTCGACGCCAAGATCGTGGACGGCCTCGTGAACCTAGTGGCCTGGCTGCTCCAGCAACTCTCCGGGGGCTTCCGCAAGCTCCAGACAGGCCGGGTTCAGAACTACGCCTTCGTGATGTTCCTTGGCTTCCTGGTGTTTGCCTTCTGGAAGTTCCTCGCCTGACATGAGCCAGGGGGACCGCCTGCTCACGCTGTTCGCGATGTCCCCCCGGACCCCCACCTCGTGCCAGACCAAGCCCGCCTCTCGGTCCCTGCCCCTTCTGCTAGCCGATTCCCGGAGTTGATATGAATCCGACCCTGATCCCCTGGTTCCAGAACCTGCCGCTGTGGGTCACCTTCATCCCGCTGCTGGGGGCGCTGCTGCTGCTCTTCGTGCCCAAGGAGAAACGCCGCATCTTCGAGCTGGCGACCCTGGGCATCACGATCCTGGATTTCGCCCTCAGCATCCCGCTCTGGTTCCAGTACGACCGGTCCAGCGCCGCGGTGCAGTGGGTGACGGACATCCCCTGGATCGAATCCCTGGGGGTGCGGTTCAGCGTCGGCATGGATGGCATCAGCCTGGTGCTCTTCCTGCTCACGACCTTCATCGGCTTCATCGCCGTGTGGTGCTCCTTCAAGGCCATCGAGGAACGCCACAAGGAATACTACATCTGGCTGCTGGTGATGCAGACCTCCATGCTGGGCGTGTTCATCTGCCAGGACGTGTTCCTCTTCTACCTCTTCTGGGAGCTGATGCTGGTGCCGATGTACTTCCTCATCGCCATCTGGGGCGGGCCGCAGAAGCTCTACGCCGCCATCAAGCTCTTCCTCTACACCCTGGCGGGCTCCGTGCTGATGCTCGTGGGCATCCTGGCCATCTACTTCCTGCAGAAGAAGGTGGGCATGACGCCCAGCTTCTCCATTGAATCCTTCCACGCCATGGCGCCCTACATCGCCCAGCAGGCCAAGACCTTCCAGATCCTGCTGGCCCTGGCCTTCTTTCTGGGCTTCGCCATCAAGGTGCCGATGTTCCCCTTCCACACCTGGCTGCCGGACGCCCACGTGCAGGCGCCCACGGCAGGTTCGGTGATCCTGGCCGGTATTCTCCTGAAGATGGGCACCTACGGCTTCGTGCGCTTCCTGCTGCCCATTTCGCTTAGCTCGAAAGTAGTGGTAGAGGCCCTGATGCCTTGGTTCCTGGCCCTCACCATCATCGGCGTGATCTATGGCGCCCTGGTGGCCATGATCCAGAAGGACATGAAGAAGCTCGTGGCCTATAGCTCCGTGAGCCATCTCGCCCTCTGCATGCTGGGCCTCTTCGCCATGAATCCCAACGGGATCACCGGCGGCATCCTCCAGATGCTCAACCACGGCATCTCCACCAGCGCCCTCTTCCTCATCGTGGGCATCGTCTACGAGCGCCGCCACACGCGTATGATCGCGGACTTCGGCGGCCTGTCGAAATCCATGCCGCTCTACGCCACGATCTTCATGATCATGACCATGAGTTCCATCGGCCTCCCGGGGCTCAACGGGTTCATCGGCGAGGTCGCCATCCTCATGGGTGCCTTCCAGGTGCATCCCTGGTGGGCCGTGGCGGCCACCAGCGGCATCATCCTGGGTGCGGCCTACATGCTGTGGCTCTACCAGCGCGTCATGTTTGGGCCCATCAGCGAGGTCAACGCCAAGATGCCCGACCTCAATGCCCGGGAACTGGCCTACTTCGCGCCCCTGGTGATCGCAGCTTTCTGGATCGGCCTCTATCCCATGCCCATCCTCAAGGTGCTCCAGAAGCCCGTGGAAAAGCTCGTGACCCAGATCGACCCCAACTACTTCAAGGCGCAGGAACTGGCCGCCCAGCAGAAGGCCGCCGCCCAAGTCGGCATGTCCGGCATGACCGCCCCCGCCCACGAGGCGCCAGCCTCCGGTCACGGTGCACCCTCCGCTGAAGCCCACGGAGGTCACTGATGCCCTTCGCCCAGAGCCTGCTGGAGAGCCTTTCGAGGGATCTCCCCCTTCTCTACGGGCCGCTGTTCCTGATCCTTGCAGCGACCCTGATGATCTGGCCCGGGGATCTCCTCGTGGGCCGCAACAACAAGCGCGTGTGGTCCTATGTGGCCTTCCTGGTGCTGGCGGCGGGCGGGACTCTGGCCCTGCTGGCTCAGCCCGGCGTGGGCTTCTCGGGCATGTTCAAGGTGGACGGCCTCACCAAGGGCTTCCAGTTCCTCTCAGTGCTGGCAGGGCTCGTCACCATCGTGCTCAGCCAGCCCCAGCTCAATGCCCTGAGAGAACAGACCGTCGAGTACTACGCCCTGCTCCTCTTCTCCATCAGCGGCATGATGCTGCTGGTGGGCGCGGCGGACCTGGTGTCGGTGTACTTCAGCCTGGAGCTCATGGCCCTCTGCATCTACATTCTGGTGGCCTATCTGCGCACCCAGGAACGCAGCATCGAGGCGGGTCTGAAGTATTTCCTGTTGGGGGCCTTCTCCAGCGGCATCCTGCTCTACGGAATCAGCCTACTCTTTGGCGCCGCCGGGGGCACCACCACCAACCTGGCGGAGCTGAATGACAAGCTGGCCCTGGTGAGCCCCAACGGCAATTTGCTGGTCTTCGCGGGCGCCCTGATGGTGCTGGTGGGCTTCGCCTTCAAGGTCGCCGCCGTGCCCTTCCACATGTGGAGCCCGGACGCATACGAAGGTGCTCCCACACCCATCACCGCCTTCATGTCCATGGCGCCGAAAGCCGCAGCGCTGGCCGCCTTCATCCGCGTCTTCGGCACCGGCCTCCAGGGCGTGGCCGTGGAGTGGGTGCTGCCCCTCTCCTTCATCGCGGGTGCCAGCATGGTGCTGGGCAACATCGCGGCCCTGCGCCAACAGAGCATGAAGCGCCTGCTGGCCTACAGCTCCATCGCCCATGTGGGCTACATGCTGCTGGGCGTGCTCAGTGGCGATGTGCAAGCCGGAGCCCAGGCCGTGTGGCTCTACATGCTCACCTACCTGTTGATGCAGAGCGGCGCCTTCGCAGTGATCATCTACCTTCAGGGCAAGGGTGAAGGCGAGCGCATCGAGGATCTCCGGGGTCTCGCCAAGCGCCAGCCCGTCCTGGCCTTCGCCATGATGGTCTCCATGCTGAGCCTCGCGGGCATTCCGCCCCTGGTGGGCTTCTTCAGCAAGTTCTACCTCTTCAAGCTGGCCATCGAACAGGGCCATGTCACCCTCACGGTGCTCGCCCTCCTCACCAGCGCCGTGGCGGCGTACTACTACCTGAACGTGGTCGCCACCATGTACTTCAAGGAGCCCGTCGAGCGGGAGATCAAGCCCCTCAGCACGGCCTTCACTTTCATCCTCACCCTGACCTGCGCCCTGATCCTCCTGGGCACCTTCTTCGGCCACAAGCTGCTGGATTGGACGGCTCGGATCGTGGTGGGGTAGGGCCCGAACCCACAAAGATGAACCACGGAGGGCGCAGAGAAAAAGAGAGAACGCAGAGAACACTCGTTTCGCGGCCTTCCATTTCTTCTCTGTGCCCTCAGTCTTTCCTCTGCGCCCTCTGTGGTTTGTCTTTAGGACGTTGAATGCTGCTCCGCCCCAAGCCCAAGGATGCCAACCCCCAGGAGCGCGCCCTCTGGGGGGAATTGATGTCCATGGGCATGGTCTTTCCGGTCGCCATCGTGCTGGGGTTCTTCCTGGGGCGCTGGGTTGGAGGACTCTTCGGCCATCCCAAGCCGGGGCAGTGGGTGGGGCTGATCCTGGGCGTTGCCACGGGTTTCTGGGAGCTGTACAAGGTCACCCTGCGCCTGGATCGAATGGATCCCCCGCCACCCCCCGAAGGGCCCTCGAAGGACGAAGATGACCGTCATCCCGAGGGCTGAGGATCCCGGCAGCCACCACCTGGCCTGGATCGGCCGCTTCATGCTCATCCTCTGGCCCCTGGGCGCCTTGGCCTGGCTCTTCCGGTCCCGCTGGGCGGCCCTGGCCTTCGCCGCAGGCGGGCTGGGCAGTCTGGGCTTCTGGTTCCTGCACCGCTGGGTGGTGGGCCGGATGCTCACGCCTTCGGTGCGCCGCCGCTGGTTCTACGCCCTGTTGGGCCTGCTGAAGCTGGCGTTGATCGTGGTCCTGCTGCGTGGGATGATGGCAAGCCTCCCCCGGGAGGCACTCCCCCTGGCGACGGGCATCCTACTCTTCGTCGGGGCCATCCTGCTGGAGGCTCTCCGCCTCATCCTCTGGCCGGAAGCCGGCGCCCGTGACTGAACGCGCAAAGGAAGAACGATGGAACACCACGCGTCGTACCTCGCGACCCTCCTGACTAACCTGCTGCACCTGAGCAGGCACCCTTGGGGCACCTTCGCCCACGGCCAGGCCCTGTCCATCCTGGAGCGCTACGACCACCTCTTCGCGGCCCTCCTGGCTACGCTGGTGATCATGGCCATGGTGCTGGCCACTCGAATCAAGCTCTCCCGCATCCCCGGCCCCTTCCAGCAGACCATGGAGTTTCTGGTGGACTTCGTGCGGAACCTGGTGGCCGACAATGTGGCCCATCACCCGGAGCGCTACGTGCCTCTGATCGGCACCCTGGGCCTCTTCATCCTGCTCAACAACCTCTTCGGTCTGGCCCCCGGTCTGCCCAGCGGCACCGGCAACTGGAACGTCACCCTCGGCTGCGCCCTGGTGGTGTTCTTCTACTACAACTTCCATGGCATGAAGTCCCAGGGCTTCCTGCGCTACCTGGGGCACTTCGCCGGACCCGTGTGGTTCCTCTGGTGGTTGATGTGGCCCCTGGAAGTCCTGGGCCTGCTCTCCCGCATCCTGAGCCACTCCCTGCGTCTCTTCGGCAACATCGCGGGCGAGCACGTGGTGTCTCTCATTTTCTTCACCCTGGTACCCCTGCTCGTACCGGTGCCCCTGATGGTCATGGGCCTCTTCTTCGGCATGATCCAGGCCTTCGTGTTCATCATGCTCGCGACCATCTATGTCTCCGGCGCGGTCGCCCACGACCACTGATCCGTTTTCACCCTGGCCGCGGGATTCCGAACCCCGGGCCCCTTTTCGAGGTTTCCCATGAAGAAGTTCCTCACCACCGCCTTCCTCTTCACCCTGGCCGTGGCCGCCTTCGCTCAGGCCGCTCCTGCCGCCCCCAAGAGCCTCTTCGAGGGTCAGTTCCTGGCCCACCTCTCCCTCGCCATCGCCGCCGCCGGCTGCGGTCTGGCCCAGGGCAAGGCCGTGGTCGCCGCCTGCGAAGGCATCGCCCGCAATCCCCAGGCCGCCGGCAACATCCGCACGACCATGATCATCGGCTTGGCCCTCATCGAGGCCCTGGTGATCTACGTGCTCGTCGCCGCCTTCGCGGTCAAGTAGATCAGGTAGATAATGCTGAAACGGGGCGCCTGAACCTGGCGCCTCGTTTTTGTTTCGTGGCTGTCGCAGTGCTGTGCTTTGAGGCCCATGTTGGAACTCCCGCTCTTTCCGCTGCCCTCGGAGGTCACCCGAGTGATCCTGGGGGGTGCCTCACCCATCGACCAGAAGGGCATGTCCCTGCCCGCCCACGAACTGGCCCAGGACTTCGCCCTGGGCTACGGCTACGACGTGGAGATCCCCCACCATCGGGATCACCTGGTGGAGGTCTTCGAGGACGCCCTGGCCTTCCTGGAGGAGGTGATCCTCGAGGGCACCGGCATGGATATCCCGCCGGAATTCTTCGAGCTCCAGGATCCCTTGGAACTCCTGGTCTGGGCCTCGGCGCGGCCCCAGGATGACCGGGCCCGCTGGAGCTGCGCGCTGCTGCGAGTCATGCACACGCTCTTCCACGTGGACAACAACGTCTACCTGCGCTTTCTCCCTGACATCCAGCAGCAGATCTTCGACCGCTACGAGCGGTTTCTCGTGCCCACCCAGGAGGGAGGCTGGCTGCTCAAGGGTCGCTACGAAGTGCCCCTCATGGCCATCAAGCGCAAGGAAAGCAAGGACCGTGTCTCTATGCTCCTCAAGCTTCTCCACAAGCCCGAGAATGTGGCGGAGACCATCTACGATCAGATCGGCCTGCGCTTCATCGCCGAGGATCTCCTGGGGGTGCTGCTGGTGATCCGGTTCCTTTTGGACCACCACATCCTCATGGCCAACCATGTCATGCCCAGCCGCACCCGGAACCTGATGGTGGATCTGGCGGAGCTGGAGCGGTGGATGGCCACGCTCCCGGAGGGTTTTTCCCTGAAGAGCCTGAGCCCCGGGGACCGGGCCCGAATCTCGGAGAGTCTCACCCTTTCCTCGGCCCGGGCCGAAGTCAATCCCTTTTCCAGCAGCAGCTATTCCGCCGTTCAGTTCACGGCCCGCACTCTCATCCGCCTTCCAAACCCGGCGGCAGCGGTGCTGGAGAAGGTGCAGGCCCGATTCCAGCAGGTGGGCCGCCCCGAAATCGGCGATTTGTTGCACATTCCGGAGTTGATCCAGGAGCAGGAGGAGTTTACTTTCTTCTTTGCACACGAAGTTCAAGTCATGGAAAGATCGGGGTTTGAAAGTATCGTCTCGGGTCCCGCCTCGCACGCGGAGTACAAGTTTCGCCAGCGAGAAGCAGTCCGAAGACGCGTTCTGCAAGGCATTGCGCCCCAGGAGGCCTCATGTTGAACATCCAGACACGCCAGGAAGGCAATGCATCCGTGGTGACCATCCAGGGGAAGGTCAACTTCGAGGTGACGGCCCAGCTGCGCGATGTGATCCGGGACACCGTGACCACGCACCAGCCCAAGCTGCTTGTCATCAACCTCGAGGGCGTCAGTTTCATCGATTCCTCGGGTCTCGGCCTCCTCGTGGCCGCGCGCAACAGCGTGGACAAGAACAACGGCAAGCTGCATCTCTGCGGCCTTCCGGCCCAGGTCAAGAAGACCTTCGATCAGACCAATCTGACGAACTACTTCTCCATCTTCGCCACGGAGCAGGACGCGCTCCGCGGGGCCTAGCATGTTCCAGGGGAGACCGTCCGCTCGCCGTGCCGGCGAGGTCTTCCCGGGTGTCCCAAAAGCATTAGGGTCCGGCACCGGAGTCCGGGCATGACCAAGGGTGTCGTCCTGGTCGTGGATGACGAGGCCCAGATCCGGGACATCCTCGGGTTCTACCTCAAGCGCGCCGGCTACCAGGTGCTCCTCGCCGAGAACGGAGCCCGGGCGCTGGAGGTCATGGTCAAGCTTCAGCCCGACCTCATCCTGTCGGATCTGCGGATGCCGGAGATGGCGGGGGATGAGTTCTGCCGCATCGTCAAGGGCTCGCCCGAAACCCGGGACATCTACTTCATGCTCGTTTCGGCCATGGATGGCACGGCCTCCAAGATCGGCGGCCTGAACCTCGGTGCCGACGACATGATCGTCAAGCCCTTCCACGCCCAGGAAGTCATGGCGAAGGTGGAGAGCGCCTTCCGCATCATCGAGATGCAGAAGGAGATCAAGCGCCAGAACCAGGAGCTGACCCGTTTCCAGGAGCGGATGACCACCGAGCTCTCCCTCGCGGCCCGCCTGCAGATCGGCCTGCTCCCGGCCCTTCCCGGAATCGCGCCGGGCTTTCGGTACACCCACCGCTATCTGCCCGCCGAGGGCATCGGTGGCGACATCTACACCATCCTGCCCATGACCGGTGGCGATATCGCCCTACTGATCGCCGATGTGAGCGGCCACGGCGTGACGGCGGCGCTGATCTCCGCCATGGTCAAGACCTCCTTCGAGAGCCAGGTGCGCCTGGGCGGCACCCCCCTTGCCTGGGCCCAGGGCATGAACCGGGATCTCACCCGGAACACGCTCTCCGAGCAGTTCGCCACGGCCTTCCTGGCGCGCTTCACGCCCGCCACGGACGAACTCCACTTCGTCTCCGCCGGACACGACGCTCCCTTCCGGATTCCCGATGGGGCGAGGGGCGGCCTGCATCGGCCCCAGGTGCTCAGCGGCCACGGCTTCATGCTCGGCATCGAAGAGGACCTGCCCTTTGAAGAAAAGGTGGCCCCCTTTGAAAAGGGCGACCGGCTCGTGCTCTTCACCGATGGCTTAGTGGAAGTGGAACGCGAGGACCGCCATCTCCTCGGCGAAGAAGGCCTGCTGCGCCTCTGCGCGGAACTTCCCGCCGACGAGGACGAAGCCGCCGACCGTCTCGTGAGCGAGGCCAAGGCCTTCAACGATCCGGCTCCCTTTGTGGATGATGTCACCCTGGTCATCCTCGACCGCATCGGGTAGTCGGAACGCCTTCAGCCTAGGGCTTCATTCTCGGCTGTTCTCGATTTCCACCACCGAGGGCCCAGTTCGGCCAGCAGCATGGCACCCAGGAGTAGCCCACCCCCCGCCAGCTGCAAGGGGCTCAGGTGTTCCCGTATGCCGGGAACCCATCCCGTCATCGCGATCAGAGCCGTGTAAACCGGCTCCATGGAGTAGATGATCGCGGCCTCCGTGGCCCCCAGGTAGGCCTGGTAGGTGGACATGCCCCAGAAAGCCAGGGCCGTGGCCAGGAAGGCCTGGTACCCCAGGGCCACCCACACCCCAGGCTCCGAGAGCGGCTTGAGGATGTCCTGGAAGCCATGGGGCGCCGGCAACAGCCCGGTGATGAGCGCCGAAAGAACCGCCACCACCGCCACCTGGACGGTGGCCAGCACCCAGCCACTGGAGCGCCTGGAATATCGCCCAGTCAAGGCGATGTGGAACCCGCAGCCCACGGCGCAGACCAGCGTCTCGGAATCGCCTCGGTTCCATCCTCCGAACCGTGCACCAGGTTCGTGGACCAGCAGGTAGAGCCCGAGGGCGGCGACAACGGCGCCCAGGGCGTGGGAGGGTTTGAGCTTGTCCCGAAAGAGCAGGCTCACCATGGGCGTGAAGAGCACGTAGAGCCCCGTGATGAAGCCGCTCTTGGAGGTAGTCGTGAAGCGCAGGCCATCGGCCTGGAGCCAGAAGACGACCGTGAGCCAGAGGCCCAGGATGACGCCATCCCGCACCGCCTGTCGCGAGAAGGGGATCCGAAAGGCCTTGGCCATCAGCCCCAGACAGAGCGCCCCCAGTGCGAACCGCAGGGTGAGCATGGCCCCCACGCTCAAGGTGGAGTTCAGGGTGAACTTCATTGCCGCAAAACTGCCGCCCCACACCAAGGCGAGGCAAGACATCGCGATTACGGCAGTAAGGTGCTTGCCCTTGGTGGGCCCAGTCATGGACATGCGCCGGGCTATTGCAAAACGGCGGAGAAGCGAACGTCAAGCTCCGGTTGATCGGGATCATCCAGGGTGAAGAGGATGTGCTCGTTGTAGCTCCCAGCCTTGGCCTTGGCGCTGAAGGTAACGGTCAGCTCTTGCTTGACCGCGGCGGCCTTACCGACACCTTCGACCTGAATCAAGGAATGGCTCGGCTTGGCGGCCAGGACCCTGAAGGGCTTCCCGTTGGCCTGCTGAAGAGTGAGCGTGCCCCGGAGGGGCCTCCCGGCGGCCTCGGCCCAGGCCAGCTTGGCAGGCGAAGCGATGATGACGGGACGCAGAGCCCACTGGATCGAGATAGGAATGGTGGGCATCCGCTCGCTCCGGGTGCGGATCGTCAGCGAGTCCACCCCGCTCTGCTGCATGGGGCGCACCTTGCTGCCGTCCAGGACCACCTCGACCACCACGTCGCGCCCCTCACTGCGGAAGGTGGCGCTCAGGTAGGGAGCCCCGGGAGCCTTCGCATCCAGGATCTGCACGGGCTGGCCATTGCCGGATTGCAGCCGGAGGGTGGCCTTGCGGGGTACGGTTCGCACCACATCATCGAAGAATAGGGCGGTGGTACTTGCCATGATCTCCTGCACCACATCCGCCTCGAAGGAGAGGGTGATTGCCGGATTCACGGGATCCTCGGAAACGACCTGCATGGTCTTCCGCACCGCGCCCCGCATCCCCGCGGGGTTGAAGGTGGCCTCGATCTCCGTGGACTCCCCCGGCTTGAGGTACCACTGCCCCACCAAGGTATATGTGCAACCGCAGGAAGGCACCACCTGCTTGATCTGGAGCGGCGCTCCGCCGGTGTTAGTGGCCTTGAAGCGGTAGGAGACCTTGCGGTCCGCGTAGATCCGCCCGAAGTCGTGATGCACCTTGTTGAAGCTGAGCACCGGAGTCGGCGCCTGGGCCAGACAGACACACCCGATGGCAAAAGGCAGGATTCGACGCATGACGACCTCGCTTATCGATTCTACCGGACTTAGTACCGAGGATCCCGTCCATCCAGCCCACGGTGGGCGGCCCAGACACCGTGCCAAGCAGCGCGCAGCAGCGCAGTGGGCCCCAATGGAACAGGTCGCGATGCTTGCTTCACAGCAGTGAACCACTTTCCCCTTATCCATCCCTAAAGATTGGCCGTACCATGGGTTTGGCCCATGTTTCCATTTCACCCTGAGACCTCATGAAACATTTCGTCATAGCTCACCGCAAACTGTCCTTTGGCGGCGGCGAAAGGGTGATGGTGGAGCGTGTAGCAGCGCTGGCTGAGCTGCCGATCCGGATAAGCGTGTTGTTTCGAAAAGAGCCTGGGAAACGCGATGTTGAGGAAGAACTGCGTCGACGGAACCCGAATGTGGACCAGATTCTCTATCTGCCTAGTGCCTTGGCCTGTGGCAAATGGCTTTGGCGGAATCGCCCCGATTTCATGTTGCTGTGCAACCACAAGGGCGTCATTCGCGCATTGCCATGGCTGGCCCGGTTGGGGTTGCGAATTCCTACGGCAGTCACCTTGCACGAACACTACCATCACCATATGCGGAAATACCGTGGTATCCGCAGTTTGGTTGACCGCTGGTTGATTGATTGGGCCTTTCAGGACTCGGTGGAAGCCTGTCTTGGATCACGCAACTGCGCCATGATCCACCCGCTTTACCCAAGGCCGGACACTGCCATGATCACACCCGAACAACGGCGCCAAGCACGGCAGAACTTGCATCTCCCCGAAAATGGGTTGGTGCTTGGATATGTCGGTCAAATCGATGGCCGAAAAAGTCCGGCGGTGGTCGTAAAACTGGCAGAGGAAATCCGTGAGCGGATCGGCCAGCCACTTACTCTTGTCTTTGCGGGACGGGAATCCCCCGATGGCGCTCAGGAGCTTGATCGCGCTGTGTATGAAGATGATTCGAGTCAGAATTGGATTCGCCGCTTAGGCGTAGTTTGCAGCGTCGATCCCGTACTCGCGGCGCTGGACGGTTATTTGATGACGAGTCGCAATGAGGGTTTTTTTCCCATTGCTCTGATCGAAGCCTTGGAGCGCGGAATTCCCATCGTCGCACCCACAGTGGGTGGCATCGCCACGGTGTTGAAAGAGGGGCACGGCGGCTTTCTCGTGCGCAAGCCAGACGATCGCCAAGCGATCCCACGGCAAGCCCTGCAGGACGCTGCCAGCAATTTTGCCGAGGCTTGGTTGGACCCAGCCGCTTGGACGAGGCTGCGCCGCGAAGCCCACGAATTGGGTGTTGGCCTCACCCGGGATTACGACGCTGCTGCATTGTTTCGCCAAGCCATAGCGCCATGGTTATAAGCCCACGGCTAGCTGATTCTCCAAACCACACGGAGACTTCGTTTTGATTCCCAACCACGCCACCTGGGTTCGCTTCCCTCGCTACATCGGCGATGCTGTCATGCAGATTGCCGTGATCCGCGCCCTCCGCCAGCAACAGATCGGGCCAATAGTGGCCTGGGGCCCCAAGCTGACCTTATCCATGTTGGAAGGGCAAGATTTGGTAGACGCCATCCTGCCCGATGACGGGAAACCCAGCCCCTGGGCCATGGCTAAAACCTTGCGCCAACATCACGCCCTGCGCTCGATTCATTTCCCCAAGAGTCTCCGACCGGCATTGGCTGCTTGGTTAGCCGGGGTTCCAGAGCGCATTGGTGTCAGCGAGAGCTTGGCCGGTCCATTCAACACTCACTCCTTGCCTTTTCGAAAAGGCGAAGGCACATGTCACGAACGCCACTGCAAGGTACTGGCGCTCCGCTGGCCCAAAATTGATGCACTGCCCTTTCCTGCCTTGCGGTCAGTGGCAGCCGTAGAACTGCCCAACCAACCATACATCTGCTTGATGCCCGGAGCCTCCAACCAAGCCAGAACATGGTCTGCCGAGAACTTTCGGACGCTGGCTCAGATCATTCAGGCCAATGGTTTCATAGTCGTAGTTCAAGGTGGCCCCAACGAACAGGAACTCGGCGCCTTAGTCGCCGGAGTGCACGGCATCAATGCCTGTGGCGCCAACCTGCAACAAGCCATCACATGGTTTTCCAATGCTACTGGAGCCATTGGCAACGACTCCGGCTTGGGACATCTCGCCGCCGCCTGCGGCACTCCCACGGTGACTCTTTCTGGCCCCATGGACCCAATCCTGTTTCAACCATTGGGACCTCGTGTGAAGGTGTTGACACGCAGCGACATCCCGTGCAAACCCTGTCGCTACAAAATTTGCCCAATCCAAAGCCACCCTTGTTTAGGAAAAATCGATCCCGAACTGGTGTGGGATACGTTAGTTAAATTAATGTTCCATACTAATCCTCAGGGAAAGCCATGTGGGTCCTAATGGGCAAGGGCCCCGCCACTCGGGCGCCAGGGGTTCCTAGGAGGGCAGGCCGCCATAAAATAGGTCAGTAGCGCGGATCCCTGCCGCGATGGTTCAACGCGGCCGCCCGGAGACCATCCAAGGTAGGCTTAAGCATTGCCCATCGGAATTGAAAAACGCGCTTTTGGAGAAGATTCAGCCCCATGAATGCACGAGCGAGGCTCTGGCCGGGGTGGATGTCACGGTGCAGGAGTAAACGGTTCCTAACGCCGTAGAAGGTTGTCAACGGCGACCTCTTTCCTGTGGTGGTTCCACGATTGTGAAAAATTGGACACTCCAAGAGGACGAGGTGCAGACCCAGGCGGTGCGCTCGATGACAGTAGGCGGCATCTTCATAGTAAAGGAAAAAATCCGAGGGCCACGGCCCGATCCGTTCCCACTGCCGGCGTGAAACGAACAGGGAGGCGCCACTCAGACTCTCTCTCGCGGAAAGGTAGGTGCACCCGCCCGGGGGAGGTGGAGGAGGAGGAGGAGGGAGGTTGACTGCATACCAACGAGGGTGCAAATCTGCGCCAATGCGGCGATCGCCCTCCTGTTGTGTGTGCCCCCAGAAGGCAACCTCTGGGTGACTCCGGGCCAGCCTCAGAAGCCCTCCGACAAGAGGGGTTGCAATGAAAGCATCGTTGTTTAAAAACCAGACGCCTTCGGCGCCTTCCGCAAAGGCCCTCCCGGCTCCCAGATTACAACCAGACCCAAAGCCAAGGTTCTCATGCGCCGGAAGCACCAAGAGGTTTGAGTGGATGCCATCTAGGGCCGCAATCAATCCATCCCCGGGACCATGATCGACAACGATTACCCTGTGAGGAAAGGACTCGTGCTGAGCGAGAGACCGCACACACCGCTTGGTGGGACCGGGATCTCCGAAGTGGACCAGGACCACGGCGGGCGTAGTGTTTTCCTGAATTGTGGGAATGTGTAACAATGTAAGACTCAAAAATTCTCGAACATAGTTCGGGGAGTTTGTGCGGCATTGAAGGGTGTGGTGCCGGATAGTGGTGCCAGCCCCAGTTGTCTCCATTGAGAATAATGATTAGCGGGCAGATACTACCAGTGGGTCTAGCTGCGGTGGTCGGGTGCCCGCTCCGAAAACTCAAAAAGTGGGTATGGGTGAGGTCCTGTTATTTACATGCCAAAACCACATATGGCGGCCCCATGCTGCAAGAGAAGCAATGCTGCTTGATTCCCGGAAAGGGCTTTATCATACTTGACAATGACAAGCATTTCACAGCGGCACCCCCAAGAACATAATGCACATCATCCCATCCAAAATCGGCCAGTATTACCGCCGATTTATCGTGATCTCCAGTAAATTGAGGCTTTCCCGACAACACGTCCCACAAATACCAACTTCACTTTGGTCAGATTCGCCCGAGTCGCAAGTTGAGGCGGTTGCCGATTCGCCGCCACCAGGATGGAATTTTGATACGATGCACGTAACCTACTGTCGAAGCCTGAGCTTGAGTCATGGCAACAAACTGGTCCAGTTGCTCCCAGAAGATGTCGTAGGTCTTTAGGAAGTTGAGCGCACCTTGTGCGACTGTGGCCTTGGCGCGGGCCACACTTTCCGGCTCAGCACCCCAGGAATAGCCATCCGACCCAAGCTCCTCTCGCCCGATGGGGCAGGTCAAGTGGACATTAGGGAGGAGGACCGCCGGACAGCCACAGAGAATGGCCTCGAATACCAGGATGGTATTCTCGTATGCAAAGAAGACCTCGGAACGCCGAAAGAGTTCGGCGATCTGCTGAGGCGTCTGGGAATGGGGAAGGCCCTTGGTGATTTCCGTCGCCCCTTCCGTGATGGGAAAAAGGGGGGCCTCGGGATGTGCCTTCCGAAACTTGTGTGCATAAAAGCAGGCACCACTCCGATTTTGTACAGAAATGCACGGATGGAACACCCGTGTGTCTATAGTGGGCACGTGCAGGACGTTCCCGGATCCTGCTGCTTCGGCCAACTCACTCGAGTAGCCGAACAGAAGTTCACTGGAGTCATACCGGATGTCACCACCCAAAAGCCCGGGGAAATTAAGAATCCACCGAGCGACCACAGCCCCCCTAAAGGGATTGCCGAAGGTCACTTCCGGGTAAACGAGAATTGGCACCAAGCCTTCATAAAAATGGTGCCGTGCCATGTCATCCGTAAGGATGGGGGTCAAGAGGTCTAGCGGCACCCTGCGCTTTCTGCGCGAGGGAAAGATGATGTAAGCCGATTGCCCGGTGCGGTTCAAGGCATGGCAGAGCAGGTAAAGTGCTCGAACTCCGGCAGAATCGCCCCTGCCCCACGACGGTGCCGCGATGTAGTAGGGATGGCGCTTACCAGAAGGGAAGACCAGCTTCTTTTGCGCATCGAGCCATGCCGTCTCCAAAGAAGGACACATAAAAGATCTCTACCCCCGCCTTCAAGGACGATCCGCGCCCTCTTACCTCAGCTTACTGCCATCTGGTCTGGGTAAGCTCCCTTTGTCGGTAGACTCATGGTTTCGGTTTGGGAATCCTCATGACCAGAGTCAGTGACTACATCGCACGACGGCTCTACGAGCTTGGCGTCAGGCATGTCTTCATGGTCACGGGCGGCGGCGCCATGCACTTGAACGACGCCTTTGCCCGATCGGCCCCCTTCAAGGTTATCTACAACCATCATGAGCAGGCCTGCGCCATCGCGGCCGAGGGCTTGTACCGAGCCACTGAACAGATCGGGGTCGTCAATGTCACGACGGGCCCCGGTGGGTTGAATACCCTCACGGGGCTGATGGGCCAGTGGACCGACAGCATCCCCGCCATCTATATCTCGGGACAGGTGAAGCAGACCACCACGCTGGACTGTTGCCGCGAGTTGCCCCTTCGCCAACTGGGCGACCAGGAGGTGGACATCATCCCCATCGTGCGCCCTCTGACGAAACATGCGGTCAGCGTGAAAGACCCGACTCAAATCCGAAAGGAGCTCGAACGAGCATTTCACCTGGTGACTGCGGGCCGGATGGGGCCCGTCTGGATCGATGTGCCCATGGATATCCAGGGAGCGGACATCGACGAGTCGAGCCTCGAGGGATTCATGCCCGAGGTTTCCGAGGGGCCGACGCCTTCGCTCCATTTTCTCTTGGGGCTGCTCCTCGATAGCCAACGCCCTGTGGTGGTCGCCGGACACGGGATCCGTCTGGCCCAGCAGATCCCCACCCTGCATCGACTCCTGGACAGGCTGAAAGTCCCAGTTCTAACCACCTTCAACGGATTCGATCTGATCCCGGATGATCATCCGTGCTACGCGGGTCGCATCGGCACCCTGGGGACTCGCGGCGGGAATTTCACCCTCCAGAATGCGGACCTGGTGCTCTTTCTGGGGACGCGCAACAACGTCCGCCAGGTGAGCTATAACTGGGAGAACTTCGCGCATCGGGCCATCACGGTAGCCGTGGACATCGACGCTGCGGAGCTGGCGAAACCCACCTTCCAAGCGACCCATAGAATCCAGGCGGACCTTGGGTATTTCCTTCCTGAATTCCTCTCCCTCGTCGAGGATGCCACCCACCTCCCGGACAGACGGAAGTGGCGGGACTGGGCTCGCGAGCGCACCCAACTGAACCCGGTGGTGGTCCCGGACCACCTAGTGGATTCCGAACGAATCCAGCCATACCCGTTCATGGAACGTTTCACGCGAGCCCTGGCGGCGGATGCCACGGTGGTAGCAGGCAACGGAAGCGCCTGCGTCGTGCTGTTTCAGGCGGGCGTGGTCCGCGAGGGGCAGCGCTATTTCTGGAACAGCGGCTGCGCGTCCATGGGTTTCGATCTTCCCGCTGCCATTGGGGCGGCGGCCGACTCGGATCGCACGGTATGGTGCCTTGCGGGGGATGGCAGCCTGCAAATGAACCTGCAGGAACTAGCCACCGTCATGCAAAACCGCTTTCCCATCAAACTGGTCTACTTGAACAACGGCGGCTACGCCTCCATTCGCCAGACTCAGGCCAACTTTTTCGATTCCGAATACGGCTGCAGTACGGCCTCGGGTCTGGGGTTCCCGGACATGGAGAAACTGGCCTCCGCGTATGGAATGCCGTTCGTGCGGACGCAGAGCCTCCAGGAACTGGCCGAGCACCAGACTTATGTCCAGCATCTGGATGGGCCAGTCATTTGGGAAGTGCTTCTTAAGACCGACTATGCCTTTGAGCCCAAGCTGTCCTCTCGGAAACTTCCAAATGGCCGCATGGTTTCATCGCCCCTGGAGGACATGGCGCCCTTCTTGACCCGTGAGGCCTTCGCTTCCAATATGCTCTCCCCTAAGGAGGATCCGAATGCCTAGCCCTCGAAATCGGACTGCCTTGTTGACGGGGGGGGCCCGGGGGATTGGTGCCGCCATCCAGGACGAGCTGAGCCGCAGCGGAATTCGGGTCATCGCTCCTCCCCGGTCCGAACTGGATCTGGCCGATAAAGAATCCTTGGAGAAATGGCTGGTGGCTCATTCGGATTTACCAGTGGATATCCTGATCAATAACGCTGGCATCAACCATCTACGCGGCCTCGAGGATCTCGATGAGTCCACCTGGGCCGACATGGTTCAGACCAATCTTTCCGCCGCGCTGCGGTTGACTCAAACCTATGGGCCGCAGATGGCCGCCCGGAGTTGGGGCCGGATCCTGAACGTATCCTCGATCTTCAGTCTCGTTACCAAGGAGCGTCGAGTCGCCTATTCCATGACCAAGGCGGCGATCAACGCGCTGACGCGAAGCGCCGCCGTAGAATTCGGGCCTTCCGGCGTGATCGTCAACGCGCTGGCCCCTGGCTACGTGGATACCGCCTTGACGCGACAGAACAACTCCCCCGAGGCCTTGGGGGCGATCTGCGCCACCATTCCCCTCCGCCGCCTAGCCGGAGTGGACGAACTGGCCAAGCTCGCGAGCTTCTTGGTCTCCGAAGAGAACACCTACATGACTGGACAAGTGGTGGCGGCCGACGGAGGCTTCACGTGCCTCTAGGGCTAGCCATTCAAAGCCGATCTCACACCTACACCGTGGAAGAATTCTCGACTCTCGCTGCAGCCCTCGGTGCGGTGACTCAACCAGAGCAGACCCATTTCCTGGTGGATCGAAATCTCATTGCACTTTACTCAGATCTCGCCGCATTCCTGCCGGAAAACCGATCGGTGGTCCTCAACGCCACAGAAGAACAGAAGTCTTACGAGGCTATAGCCCCCGTATTCCTCCAGTTCATCGAAAAGGGCCTCAAGCGCAACGGAAACCTCGTGGTAATCGGCGGTGGCGTGATGCAGGATATCGGGTGCTTCATTGCCACAACCCTCGCACGAGGGATCCACTGGGAGCTAATCCCAACCACGCTGTTGGCCCAGGCCGATAGCTGCATCGGCAGCAAAAGCTCAATCAACATCGGACCCTTCAAGAACCAGATCGGATCCTTTTACGCACCTCATCGCGTGCTGATGACCCATTCGGTGCTCGGCACGCTACCCTGGGACCAGATTCGTTCTGGGATTGGCGAAATGCTAAAACTCGCTCTGCTCGTGGGCCAGCGAGAGTTCGAGGAGCTGGTCGCCGATCTTTCCTGTTTGCCCGAGAATCCCTCCCTCCTTGAGAAATGGGTTTCCAGATCCCTTGCCACCAAGAAGAATTACATTGAAGAAGATGAATTCGATCGTGGGCGCCGCAACCTGCTCAATTACGGGCACACCTTTGGCCACGCCTTTGAATCTGCCACCCACTATGGAATCCCCCATGGCATCGGCGTCAGCCTGGGCATTCTTGCGGCCACCTTCGCCTCGGCTCACCTGGAAATGGTCCCCTGGGAGCACTACCATGACATTAGAGAAAAACTGTCTCCCTGGTGCATCCCCTACGGCCGACTTCTCGATCCATCAAGCCTGAGTGCTGTTCTTCAGGCCATGCGCCACGACAAAAAAAATGCCGACCCTGGAGTCACTTGCATCTTGACCTGCGGTTTTGGCGCCATGGAGAAGCGGTCGCTGAGTATCGAGCGCGAGCTTGAACCCATTCTCGGCGCATTCTTCGCCTCCGAACTTCCTAATCTCTGAGAACCCTGCTCCAGGAGCCGACCGTGAACCCTCTAGAAAAACGCATGGTAGATCAGTTGCGTGACCTTCGTGAAAATCATCATGTGGTCGGCGTGAAGGCGGAATTCGAGGCGGAGGGTACGCGTCTCGAAGAGGCTCTTCGCCTCAAAGAGGTGATCACCAAAGCCGGACTGGATTTGACGATCAAGATCGGCGGCTGCGAGGCCCTTAAGGATTTCTACGATGCCCGATCCATCGGGGTCACCCACATCGTCGGCCCCATGATCGAATCGGCATATGCTCTGAAAAAGTACCTGGCCTCCGCCAGAACGGCTTTCCCTGCCGATGAATTCGACACGGTTCAATTTCTGGTGAACATTGAAACCTACACCGCCTGTGACAACATCGAAGAGGTTCTGGGCAAATACGATATATCAGGCCTTTCCGGAATTGTCCTTGGACGCGTAGACCTCACCGGGTCCCTCGGATTGACTCGGGAAGATGTCAACTCCGATCGTATTTTCGACATCGCCTCTCGGGTGATTCTCGAGGCGAAGAAGTACGGACTGGAAGTGGTCATTGGCGGCGGCGTCTCCAAGGAGACGGTGCCCTTCCTCCATCGATTTTCGGCGGGCAGTATTGCCAGGTACGAGACCCGGAAGGTCATCTTCGCGTGCCCCGAAGCCATGAACGGCGACTACGAAAAGGGCATCCTGAAGGCCGTTGGATTCGAACTGATGTGGCTGAAGAACAAGCGGGATTTCTACGGCCTGATCCATCGCGAGGACAACATACGGATCGAGATGCTGGAGAGTCGCTACCGCAAGTTAATTGAGGATGCGGGCGGTAGTTTCAATTAGGCCCAGCGACCACACGAGATCACTTGGATGAGAATCTCAGACGGACCAGGGTCCACAGGTAGGTAGTCATAAACCAGACCAGACTGCGCTTGCTCTCTCCGAAAACCCGGCGCTCGAATTGGAAGGGTACTTCCAGAATTTGGAGCTTCGGGTAAGCTCGGTGCAACTTGAGCAGGATCTCGGGGATCACGTCGAAATTGGCACACCGCAGGGTGAGGGCACGGAGCTGATCACCCCGGTAGAGTTTGTAGCTGTTGGACAAGTCATGGCAGGCAATCCCCAGAACCCTGCCGAAAATTGCGTTGAGGAGACGGCTCATCCCTACGGAAATGGCCCCGTTTCGGTTCTCGCCACCCGATACGTACCGAGAGGCCATGACGACATCCGCCTCTTCCCGAGCCGCCCACAGGGTTGCGACGAAAGAGGGTGGATGGGAGCCATCCGCATCCATGAACAGCACAAAGGTCCCTCGCGATGCAGAAATACCGGTGCGATAGGCATCCCCGTAGCGGTCTCCGCCCCTCCGACAGAGATGGGTCGCGCGATTTTCTGAGGCAACGCGCGGCGTCTCGTCCAACGGCTCCGGGGTGTCCACCACCAGCACCTCGTAGGCAACGCCAAGGGCCTCGAGGACTTCGGTCAGCTGTGGAAGGAGGAAGGTCAGATTCTCAGCCTCCCGGTACGAAGGCAGTACGATGGACAGATCAATCATTCGCACACTCACGAGCCCAGTCGATCATGCGGGCCAAGCCTTCCGCCATGGAGATGCGAGGCTGCCACCCAAGGTAGTCGCGAACTTTTTGGGTATCGGCCACAAAGATGCGCTGATCGCTGCACCTCCAGGGAAGCCCTTCATAGGACAGTTTTACGTCCAGATGCGCTTCCAGGTGCGCAAAGAGTTCCACCAACGAGAGACTGTTGGCCATTCCCCCGCCAATATTGAACGCCTGCCCTTGGCACGCCTGGATGTTTGCCGCCGCCGAAAAATAGCAGGCAATCAAATCATCAACGAACAGCACATCCCGCACTTGTTTGCCCGTGCCACAGATCGTAAAAGGTGCCGTGGTTGGATCGGCCAGACGCTCCAGGGCCTTTCGCACAAACCAGCCCACCCAGCCTTGGTCTTCCGTACTGAACTGCCGACCGCCAAAGATTGAAGAGTGACGGAACACCGCCGTGTGAAGTCCGAATATTCGGTGGTAGTCGAGCATGTACTGGTCAGCGGCGCCTTTGGAGCAGCCGTAGGGCGAGTGGAAATCCAATGGCACGCCTTCGCCGAAGCCATTGGGAGCGTCTGGACAAACGTACCGGGTCGGCTGCTCGTCGTAGTGGAACTGCTCCAGGTCCCCGTAGACCTTGTTGGTGGAACTGTAGATGACCGCAGATTTCGGCGAGACCGATCGGACCGCCTCGAGCACGTTCAAGGTTCCCAGTGCATTAATCTCGAAATCCAGGCGGGGATCCTTGATGGAAGTCGTCATCGCCACCTGTCCCGCTAGATGGAAGACGACGTCAGGCCGGAAGTCGGCGACCGCATTCATGACCGTGGCGGCATCCCGGACATCCCCTTCGATATTAAGAAACTCCCCCTTCGTCCGGAGCCAGGCGAGGTTCTCCCGAGAGCCCACCCGGTAAAGGTTGTCGATTACGCATAGCTCGTCGCCCCTCCGAAGCGCTTCTGCGGCGAGGTTGGATCCAAGGAATCCGCACCCCCCAGTGATTAGATAACGCATCGCTCCTCCCTATATCCTTTTGCTTCAAGCATTTTTTGCAACCCCTGTTCCAGGGTGTACCGAGGTTCCCACCCCAAGGCACGCAGGGCCCGGTTGTCGACGGCGCTGTTCATGACCTCGTTGGACCGATAGGCCAGGGCGCCGAAATCAAGAAAAGTCTCCTGATTCCCGGACAGGCGTTTCATGAGTCGCACAAAATCCTGGATGGAAACGCTCTGGCCCGTGCCGATTTCATACTCGTAGTATCCGCTGGGCGAATCGCTGTGAGCAGAGAGAATCCTCGAGAAGCCATCGATTACGTCATCGATATAAATAAAATCCCTGCGCTGCTCCCCGGGAGTCAGAGGAATGCGCGGTTTTTTCTCAAACAGATCCATGAGCACCCTGGTCACAAACTTGGATGCATTGTCTTCAGGCCCGTAGAAATGTTCGAGCGCAATGTTGATGCAGGCGATGTCGGAGGCGTAGTTCCGCATCCAGTCGATAAACTGATGTTTGGATAGAGAGTAGTGATTGATCCGCTTATCGAGAATCGTGTCGGTATTCACAAAGGTCCTCGCACCCGCCCGTCGAGCGAGGTGAACCAACTTCAGGGGGAGAATAAGGTTGGCCTCTATCGTTTCCCAGGGCACGGTGTCTTCGTACCCGTAGTTGGTGGCGCAGTGGATGACTCTCTCGACCTCGTAGTTTTGAAATACCTCCTCAACGGGCCCGGAATCAAGGTCCCAGGCCTCATACCTGCCTGAAAGACCGCGAATCCTCGAGTCATCCGAGAAGGAACGCTTGAGCACAACCACCGGGCGCTCTTCGGATACTAGGTGGCGCAACAAATGGCTGCCCAGAAAACCAGTGCCTCCCGTCAGCAGAGTGACGGCCTTCCTACACCCTTCTCTCACGGACGCTCCTCTGGCCAGCGGTAATGAAACACCGTTAGATTACCTCGTGACTCTCGGGTATAGGTTTCCTCGATCCAACGCCTGAGATCTTCCGGCATTCGCGTGAAGTCGTCTCGGAAAAAGACACAAGTATTAAAATGACTGGCTTTGAATTGCCGGATAATCTTCCCCGCATCGTCAGGAGGAAAGGAGACGCCAGGATCCCACCATATCGGGAGCCCCTTTGGGGAGGGCAGACGGAAGGCTGCGTAGGCCCACTCCATGCGAGGCCCGAAGAAAGTCCTAGTATTGCCAATTGTTCGTATGGAATCCTCGTTAAGCAGTTCGCGAACATCCGTGACCACTCTCGAAAACAAGGGGCTTCCCCTGAATCCCTGAAAGTATTCCGGCCCGCCTGCCAACAACACAGAGTGGCCCTTCTGATAGAAGAGGTCGGGACCGATCAATTTTACTCTGTAGCGGATCCCTCCAAGAATGAGAGCAAAAACAGTGCTAAATGCGAGAAATATCAACCAGGGACGCGTGGGCCTCGGTGAAAGAGGTGCAAATAGACTGGGCAACAGAAGAATCGGAAAGGCGATTACCTGGAGTTCAGCGTTTGTAAAACATGAAAACAGGCCGATTATAATTGTTCCAACCCAAAGCAATGGTCGAGTCAAGACCTCCCCCGAGGAATCGGAGTGGATCATTAGCGCGACACGTGTTCCAAGGAACAGAGCCGGAATCATAATCCATCTATTGCCAGTCCAGAGATAGACTAATATTAATACCCCGGCAGCCATGCACTCTAGAAGCCACTGTTTTCGAGATGTCCCCGCCCGAAGAATAATCTGGTTCGCTAATCTGCGGATTGAAAAATAGACACAACCTAACGTTCCAACGAGAAAAATGGCGGTCATCCCAATTTTGCGATCCTGAGCGAAGCGCCCAATGCCTGGGGTCGCTCGACCCGCAATTGTCCGGTAGGCATGGAAAAGCTCCACAGGGCTTATTCGCATGACGAAGAGCAACAGTATAAATAGAACAATACTAATCGGAAGCCACAAAAGTAGTTGGCTACGCGTGTCCCTGTTCCAGAAAAGGGTGAACGAGCTCAACACGACCCCGGGGAATCCTGTATTTGGTTTTGATGCCAATACACAAACACACAACAAGCAAAATAGCGCCCAGGACTTCCAACCCTTTTCGCCCCTCAAAAGAAGGCTCGTCTGTCCAATCAGGAGCGTTAATAGCGCCAAGCTGATAGAATTATACCACCAGTAGGATCCAACAACGATTGTCATCACCTGAAAACATAGGGCTAAGACTATGGCCCAAAATAAAGATAAGCCATGCCGAGCAAGCTGATAGCTCTGAATTGCGAACACCAATAGTGAAAAAATAGCAGTTAAATACAATAATGCAATCCAGGTCGTCCCCAACGCCTTGTAGGCCAGCCAAGCGCCTGCCACAAAAAACGGCGGCGTGGTCAGATAGAAATCAAGGAAGGGGGTCTGCCCTTGAAGAAGCCGGTAAGGTGTATCCACCAATACACTGAAGTCATATCCACCGAACTGTCGATTGCCGAATTTAATAATAATGATCCACAGAAATGCACCCAAAACCACAAAAAGCAAGCTGTGGTTCACATATGGCGCCTTTAGTGTTCGGAATGATTTCATTTTCTCCATTATCAGAGCATATCACAATCGCCTCCTGTTGCCCCCAGCACCCCACGGCCGGAGAGTCGACCCACTGAAGGAGAGCCCAGATCGGCTACGCGGGAGGCCCCATGTCTGCTCAATTGTTGCTAAGCTTAGGATTTTCACCGAAGGTGATGCCATGAAAGCAGTGATTCTTGCCGGTGGGCTGGGTTCGCGGATCAGCGAGGAAAGTTCCATCCGGCCGAAGCCCCTCATTGAAGTGGGGGGGCGCCCAATCCTTTGGCACGTCATGAAGATGTATTCAGCCCATGGAATCAATGAATTCATTGTCTGTCTGGGCTACAAGGGGTACCTGATCAAGGAATATTTCGCGAACTACTTCCTCCACATGTCGGACGTGACCTTCGACATGGTGAATAACCACATGCAGGTGCATCAGAACAATTCGGAGCCGTGGAAGGTTACCTTGGTAGACACGGGAGAAACGACCATGACGGGCGGACGCCTCAAGCGCATCCGCAATTATGTGGGTGATGAGGATTTCTGTGCGACCTACGGCGATGGTGTCGGCGACATTGACATAACCCGAGTCCTTGAATTCCATCGTCAGCAAGGGACCTGGGCCACTCTTACGGCCACCCAACCCCCTGGCCGCTTCGGTTCGCTGGCGCTCACCGGGAACAAAGTTCATGCATTCCAGGAAAAACCTACGGGCGATGGCGGCTGGATCAATGGCGGCTTCTTCGTGCTTTCTCCCAAGGTTCTGGACCTGATCGAAGGCGACCAGACGATCTGGGAACGGGAGCCCATGGAGCGACTCGCCGCCATGGGGCAGCTTTCCGCCCACCTGCACCACGGTTTCTGGCAACCCATGGATACGCTGCGCGACAAAGTCCAGCTTGAAGACATGTGGGCCAGCGGCAAGGCTCCCTGGAAGATGTGGCCATGAATCCGACTTTTTGGCGCGGCAAACGCGTTCTCCTCACGGGGCACACGGGCTTCAAGGGGGGCTGGATGGCCCTCTGGCTCCAGTCCATGGGCGCCGAGGTGGTCGGCTACGCCTTGGCGCCGCCCACGGAACCCAGCCTCTTCCAATGCGCGCGAGTGGGCGATGGCCTGGCCGCGTCTCATCTGGGGGATATCCGGGATCTGGATCATCTGCAGCGCGTATTCCAGGAGCATCGTCCCGAGATCGTCTTCCACATGGCGGCCCAGCCGCTGGTGCGTCTCTCCTACGCCGAGCCGGTGGACACCTTTTCGACCAATGTGATGGGCACGGTCAACGTGCTCGAGGCCGTGCGGCACACACCGGGCGTTCGCGCCCTGGTGAATATCACCACGGACAAATGCTACGAGAACCGCGAATGGGTCTGGGGCTATCGCGAGAACGACCCCATGGGCGGCCATGATCCCTACAGCAGCAGCAAGGGCTGTGCGGAGCTGGTCTCGGCGGCCTACCGCTCCTCCTTCTTCAACCCCAAGGTCTTCGACCGCCACGGTGTGAGCGTGGCTTCGGTGCGAGCCGGCAACGTCATCGGTGGGGGCGACTGGGCCGGAGACCGCCTCATCCCGGATATGATCCGAGCCTTTTCAGCGGGGAAGCCGGTGATCATCCGCAGCCCCCACGCCATCCGCCCCTGGCAGCATGTGCTGGAGCCGCTTCGGGGCTACCTACTGCTCGCCGAACACATGTGGGAAGCCGGACCGGATTTCGCCGAGGGGTGGAACTTCGGCCCCAACGATGAGGACGCCAAACCCGTGCAGTGGATCGTCCAGCGTCTGACCGAGTTCTGGGGCGAGGGCGCCTCCTGGCGCTTGGACGATGGCCAGCATCCCCACGAGGCCTCCTACCTGAAGCTCGATTGCGCCAAGGCCAAGGCCCGACTGGGCTGGTACCCCAGGTGGGATCTCGCCACGGCCCTGGCCCAGATCGTGACCTGGTACCGCGCCTTTAACGAGGGCGAGGACATGCGAACCCGAACCCTCGATCAGATCGCCCAATACTCCGCAGGAACCCGAGCATGAATCCGTCCCCCAGTGCCGCCGCCCTTCGTGAACAGATCCTCGCCCTGGTGGGTCAGTTCGCGGATCTCTCCCTGGCCCCGCGCCCCTTCGAGCCCAATGTCACCTCCGTGCCCCCCGCGGGGAAGGTGCTGGGCGCCACCGAAATCCAGAACATGGTGGATGCCGCCCTGGATGGCTGGCTCACCACCGGGCGCTTCAATGATGCCTTCGAGCAGCGGCTTTCCACCTTTCTGGGAGTCAAGCACGTCATCACCGCCAACTCGGGCTCCTCGGCCAATCTGCTGGCCGTGGCGACCCTCACCTCACCCAAGCTCGGCGACCGCGCCCTGAAACCCGGGGACGAGGTCATCACCGTGGCGGCGGGATTCCCCACCACGGTGAACCCCCTCCTCCACTTTGGGCTGGTGCCGGTCTTCGTGGATGTGGAGATCCCCACCTACAACATCGATGCGAGCCGGATCAAGGGCGCCATCACACCCCGCTCTCGGGCCATCGTGATCGCCCACACCCTGGGCAATCCCTTCGACCTCTCAGAGGTGATGCGAATCGCCAAGACCCATAACCTCTGGGTGGTGGAGGACTGCTGCGACGCCCTCGGCTCCACCTATGAGGGTCGGCTGGTGGGTACCTTCGGCGATATCGCCACCCTCAGCTTCTACCCCGCCCATCACATCACCATGGGCGAAGGCGGAGCCGTGTTCACCCAACACCTGGAACTGAAGCGCATCGCCGAGTCCTTCCGCGACTGGGGCCGGGACTGCTGGTGCCCGCCCGGCTGCGACAACACCTGCCGCAACCGCTTCGGCTGGCAGCTGGGACAGCTCCCCACCGGTTACGACCACAAGTACACCTACTCCCACATCGGCTTCAATCTCAAGATCACCGACATGCAGGCGGCCTGCGGCCTGGCCCAGCTCGATCGCCTCCCGGGCTTCATCGAGGCCCGCAAACGCAACTTCGCCTTCCTAAAGGAGCGTCTGGCGCCTCTCCAGGATTGCCTGATCCTGCCGGAGGCCACCCCCAAGAGCGATCCCTCCTGGTTCGGCTTCCCGCTCACCCTGCGGGATGACTGCGGCGTGCAGAGGGTCGACCTGCTCAGACACCTCGATCAGCACAAGATCGGCACCCGCCTGCTCTTTGGTGGCAACCTCACCCGCCAGCCCTATTTCCAGGGGCTGAACTACCGGATCCACGGCGGGCTCGACAACACCGATCGGATCATGAACCGGACCTTCTGGCTGGGCCTGTACCCGGGGCTGCTGGAAGACTCGCTCAACCACACGGTGGAATCGATGAAATCCTTCTTCCAGTCCGCAAAGACCACGCGATGACCGCGGGCCTGACTGTCTGGTATGCCGGAGGAATCAGTGCCTAGCTTGCTGAAGTCGGATCTGGATGAGGTTCTCGATCTGACCTCAGGCCTGTGGGGCGATCTCAGGGGCGCGAGGGTTCTCGTAACCGGTGGCACCGGGTTCATCGGCACCTGGCTCCTGGCAAGCCTCGTTCACGCCAATCAGAGGCACCACCTCGATCTGGAGGCCGTGGTCCTGACCCGGAATCCCGAGGCTTTTCGCCAGAAAGTGCCGCACCTGGGTGATTCCCCCGCCATTCACCTCGTCCAGGGAGACGTTCGTCAACCTCCTGCCCTCGCGGGATCCTTCACCCACTTGATTCATGCGGCCACGGACGCGAGCGTCCAACTCCTGGCGGCGAACCCGCAATTGATGTTCGACACCATCGTTTCCGGCACCCGGGCCGTTCTCGAGGTCGCCACCGAAAAGGCCGTCGGCCGTAGCCTCTTTCTGAGTTCCGGCGCCGTGTACGGGCGGCAGCCCCACGACCTGGAGCGGATTCCGGAAGACTGGAATGGGCTGCTCGATTGTGCTGATCCGCGATCGGCCTATGCAGAGGGCAAACGCGCCGCAGAGACCCTCTGCGGCATCCATGCCCACCAACACGGACTGCCCATCAGCATCGCCCGATGTTTCGCCTTCGTCGGCCCATTCCTGCCCCTCGACACCCACTTCGCCATCGGGAACTTCATCGGCGATGCCTTGGCCGGGAAAACCATCCGCGTCAAAGGAGATGGCACGCCCTACCGCTCCTATCTCTACGCCACCGACCTTACCGCCTGGCTGTGGCAGCTGCTGGTGCATGGCGAATCGGGCGTCCCCTTCAATGTGGGCTCCGAGGAAGCCGTTTCCATCGGCGAACTGGCCGCCCGGGTGGGTCAGGAACTCGACGTCTCCTTCGAGATTCTGGGTCAGGCGGCCCCAGGCCAGAAGCCTGAGCGCTACGTGCCGAGCACCGAGCGCATCCATCAAAGGCTGGGGCTGAGACAAACGGTATCGCTGCAGGAAGGGATTCGCCGCACGGCGCGCTGGCACGCTGGGTGAAGTGACTCCCAGGCGCTACCATGGGCCTCACCCCCATCGCTCAACCCTTCCCGGCTTCCCATGACCCCCTCCCGCTCCATCCTGATCCTCGAAGACGAGCCCAGTTTCCGGGAGGTACTGCAGTTAGGGTTGTCCCCCCACGGATTCAGTCCCGAGACAGTGGGCACTCTCGAGGGCGCCAAGGCCTTGCTGCGGGAACGAAGCTTCGATGCGATCGTCTCGGACCTGCGCCTGAAGGACGGCAGCGGCATCGATCTGCTCATCTGGATGAAGGAGCAGGGCATCGCGATCCCGGTTGTGATCATGACGGCCTTCGCCACCACGGAGACCACGGTGCAGGCTTTGAACCTGGGGGCGGTGGATTTCCTCACCAAGGCCAAGAACGACATCCAGGAACTCACCAAGGTGCTGCGGGGAATCTTCATGGAGCATGCCCCCCCCTCGGCGGTGGTTCACGACCTCGGGGACCTGGTGGGGGTGGGCGACACCATGCGCAAGGTGCAGGCGCTGGTGGGAAAGGTGGCCCTGGCGGACTCGACGGTACTCATCACGGGGGAAAGCGGCACGGGCAAGGAAATCGTGGCGCGGCTGGTTCATCGTTATTCGGAACGCGCCAAGGGGCCCTTCGTCCCGGTCAACGTAGGCGCCCTGCCCGAGTCCCTGCTGGAATCCGAGCTCTTCGGCTACGAGAAGGGTGCCTTCACCGGCGCCAGCATGACCAAGCGCGGGCTCTTCGAGGAGGCCCAGGGGGGCATCATCTTCCTGGACGAGATCGGCGAGATGCCCCTGCCCCTCCAGGTGAAGCTGCTGCGGGTCCTCCAGGAGCGGCGCATCCGACGCCTGGGAGCCAACGAGGAGCGGCCCGTGGATGTGCGTGTCATCGGCGCCACCAACCAGAATCTCCGGCAACGGGCCGAGAGAGGACAATTCCGCCAGGATCTCTACTACCGGCTCAACATCCTGCACATCGAGCTGCCTCCGCTCCGGGAGCGCCCCGAGGATCTCCCGGTGCTCGTGGAGCACTTCCTCCTCCGCTTCTGCCGCAAGCTGGGCAAGCCGCCCATGACGCTCACGACCGAGGCCTATGCCGTGTTGGCCAAGTATGGTTTCCGAGGGAATGTGCGGGAACTGGAGAACCTCATGGAGCGCTGCGTGGCCCTGAACGCAGGCGGCCCCATTGGGGTGGATCTCTTTCCAGATAACATCCTGGCGGAGGCCGAAGGCCGAGGAGGCGAACCAGAGCGCCATCCGGGTCTCCACCTGGACATCCCCCCCGAGGGCTTCGACCTGGAGGCCTACCTCGGGGCCCTCAAGAGCCACCTGCTGCGCCGGGCCATCGAGCGCTGCGACGGGAACCGCACCCGGGCTGCCCGCATGTTGGGGATGAGCTTCCGCGCCCTCCGCTACTGGATTCAGGAACTGGGAGGCGCCGATGCCCTCACGCCGAACCTCCCCCACCCCGTGGATTACCCCCCCAAGCCCCCCTCCGAGGGCGATCCCGAGGGATGATTCCTTGTAAATCCCGCCGCCAATGGCATACTGAAATGCTCGGGCAGGTGCGTACCTCGCCCGATTGACGTTTCACCTTCCCTAGTGGGGCTCCCATGCGCACCACCCGACAGTCCGGCTTCTCCCTGCTCGAGCTGCTCGTCGCCATGACCATCCTGGCGGTGATCGGTACCATCGGGTTCGTGCAGTTCAAGAAGAACACGGCCCAGGCCCGGTTCCTGAAGGCCAAGGACAACGCTGAAACGGTGGGCAAGGGGCTGGACAACTACTATCTGAGGCACGGCTATTTCCCGGATCTGGCCAGCTACGAGGCCATGGTCGAGGCCAACTCTCCCTTGGTTAAAGAGAACTTCGTTCCCCCCAACGCTCCTTCCAAGGATCCTTGGGGCCAGCCCTATGAGGGCACCTCCACCAAGGCCAATTACACCCTCAAATGCGCGGGCGACCCTAGCCATCCCGAGGAATTCGGCCCCTTCACCATTGAACCCGGCAAATACTCCGATTCCAGTCAGCCCTCCACCCCGGCCGCAGGCGCCACCCCCACCCCCGAGGCGCCCAAGTGATCGAACTGGCCAAGCTCGGCGCCGAAGGCCTTCGCCTCGAAGGCCAGGAGGCCCGTCTGCCTCTGGAAGGGCAGGATGCACTGCGGGAGGTTCGCTGGCAGCTCTTCGCCCTACCCTCCGGCAGTGACGTCTTCCTCGAAGTCCGGGGCGAGGCCATTTGGGAATGCGCCTGCTCCCGGTGTTTGGAAGCCTTCGAGCAGAATCTCGAGATCTCCAGCCAGTTTCTCGGCAGCAAGGATGCCGACTTGGTGGCACGCGGCTCCCACGCCCTGGGCACTCAGGACCTGGACGTAGTCTTCCTGCCGGAATACGAAATCGACGAACTCGCCCTGGTGCGCGAACAGTTCATGCTGAACGTGCCCATGCATCCGGTCTGCAAAGATGAATGTCAGGGGCTCTGCCCCCGATGTGGTAAAAATTGGAACAAGGGGCGCTGCAATTGCCCCCCCGAGTCGCACACGGAACCCAGCGCACTCGCCAAGGCTCTCTCCGGGTTAAAGCTCGACCTGGAATCCTGAAAACCGCAAACTTTTCCCCGAGGTACCCATGCCGAATCCCAAGCGACGCCACACCCGCGCCCGCCGTGACCGCCGGCGCGCTCACGACGCCCTGGACACCATGAGCTCCAGCACCTGCCCTAACTGCGGCGTAGCCAAGATGCCCCATCGCGTGTGCCCGTCCTGCGGGTTCTATCGCGGCAAGCTGGCAGTCCGGACCCAGCAGACCGTATAGAGACGCTCGGGTGGAATCCCAACCGATCTACCGCATCGCTCTGGATGTGATGGGGGGCGACCATGCTCCCCGCACTACCCTTGACGGGGCGCGCATCGCCCTGGCGAAGCACGACGATCTGTTCCTCTACCTGGTCGGCGACGAAGCTCGGCTGCGTCCCCTGCTCAAGCACCACGGCCTCGTGGGCGAGCTGGCGACGCGGACGGAGATTGTCCACGCCGCCTCCGTGGTTACCATGGAGGACAAGCCGACCTCGGTGCTGAAGGATCGCAAGGACAGCTCTATCCGAATCGCTACCCAACTTGTCCGCGAGGGCAAGGCGGATGGCGTGGTCAGCATGGGAAACACCGGTGCCGCCATGGTGGCCTCGGTGATGGTCATCGGCACCCTCGATGGCGTGGATCGCCCCTGCCTGGCGGGCGTCATGCCCAACATCAAGGGACGCCCCACGGTACTGCTGGATGTGGGCGCCAACGTGGACTCCAAGGCCGAACATGTGGCCCAGTTCGCCCTCATGGGCGCCGTCTACGCCGAAGAGGTTCTCGGCCTCGAGCGCCCGCGCATCGGCCTGCTCAGCGTGGGCGAGGAGGAGAGCAAGGGCAACGAGACCACCCGCGCTGCCGCTCATATCCTTCGGGAACTCGATATCAACTTCAGTGGCAACGCCGAGGGCCGGGATATCTGGAACGGCAATTTCGATGTGGTCGCCTGCGATGGCTTCGTTGGCAATGTGGTGCTGAAGTCCTCCGAGGCACTGGCCGAGGGCATCCTTCATGGCCTGAGGGACAGCATCAATCAGAGCCTTCGGGCCAAGATCGGTGGCCTCCTTGCCAAGACGGCCATGAAGAAGTTCATGAAGAAGCTGGACTACGCCGAGTACGGCGGCGCCCCGCTCCTGGGCGTGAAGGGCGTCTCCATCATCGGCCACGGCCGCAGCGATGGTCGGGCCGTGGCCAATGCCATCCGGGCCGCCCTGCGCGCCTGCGAACACCGGGTCAACGACCACATCCAGGCGTCCCTGCACCGGATGCTACCGTCGCTGCCCGCTGGCGAAGGGCGCTGAACCCGCTTCCCATCCAAGAAACCCCGGTCCCGTGCCGGGGTTTTTTTTGAAACAATCAAACCACCCCGGAGCTCCCATGAAATACAAACGCATCCTCCTCAAGTTGTCCGGAGAGGCCCTCATGGGAGAGCAGAAGGGCGGCATCGATCCGGCCGTGGTCACCATGGTGGCCAATCAGGTCAAGGCCATTCGCGAGCTAGGCATAGAAGTTGGGCTGGTCATCGGCGGCGGCAACATCTTTCGGGGTGTCGCCGGGGCCACCAAGGGCATGGATCGGGTGACGGGCGACCACATGGGCATGCTGGCCACCATGATCAACGCCCTGGCCCTCCAGGACGCCCTGGAGCAGAAAGGCATCCAAACCCGCGTGCTGTCTGGCATTGAGATGCCCAAGATCTCCGAGAGCTATATCCGCCGCCGGGCCGTGCGCCACCTGGAGAAGGGACGGGTGGTCATCTTCGGTGCGGGTACCGGCAACCCCTACTTTTCCACGGATACCGCCGCCGCCCTGCGGGCCAACGAGATCGCCGCCGAAGTGGTGATGAAGGCCACCAATGTGGATGGTGTCTACACCGCCGATCCCCGCACCGACCCCACCGCCACCAAGTACGACCGCGTGAGCTACCAGGAGGTCCTGGAGCGGGGGCTCAAGGTCATGGACGCCGCCGCCATCGCCCTGTGCATGGAGAACAAGCTGCCCATCCTGATCTTCGACATGAACAAGCCCGGCAACCTCCTCGCCGCAGTCAACGGGGATGTCATCGGCACCCTGGTGGGATGATCGATCGGTAGAACCGTTCGGATGCAGGCAAAATGAAGCCATGGAACCCTTTCCGGAGCTCCCCCAGGCCAGCGTGATCCTCGCCTCCGAGGCCCTGGAGGCCTACCGCCGGGACGAATCCCATCTCCAGGGGCCCTTTCCTCTCGCCATGGTGAAGCCACGCGGCCCCCAAGCCCTCCGGGAACTGGTCCGCCGTGCCCGAACCGAAGGCTTCGCTTTGGTGCCCCGGGGCGCGGGCACGGGCAAGGCCGGGGGCTGCGTTCCCACCGAGCGCAGCGTGGTCGTGGACCTGAACGAATGGCCCGGTGAGATCCGCGTCTCTCGGGCCGACCTGGCCCTACAGGCCCCCGTGAGCGCCCTGTTGAAAGAGGTGAAGGCCGCCGCGAGCGCTCAGGGACTCTTCTATCCCCCCGACCCCAATTCCTGGGATCAGTGCGCCTTTGGGGGCAGTCTCGCCACCAATGCGGGCGGACCCGGGGCGTGCAAGTACGGCATGACGCGCCATTGGGTGCTGGCGGTGGAGGCCCTCATGGCCGATGGCGAGATCCACACCTTCGGCATTCCCACGGTCAAGAACAATGCCGGACCCGCCCTGGCCCAGCTCCTGGTGGGCAGCGAAGGCATCTTCGGCATCATCCTGGGGGCCACGGTGCGGCTCATTCCCGCCCCCACGGAACGGCTCACGCTCCTGCTCCCCGCCCGGGACTGGCACACCCTCCTGGAGCTGCCCACGCTGCTGGTGGGAGCGGGTCTCCTTCCCAGTGCCTTCGAATTCTGGGATCCCACGGTGCTGGATCTTCTGCGGCGCTTCGGCCCCGAGGAGGCCCGGAGAATGCCCGGTGAGGCCCTCGCCCTCCTTGAGTTCGATGATCCGGGCTGCGCCTCCGAGGATTTCCTGGAACGAGTGATGGAAGTGCTCGGCCCCGTTTCCGAGGATCTCCAGAGCGCCACCGATGCGCGTCAGCGGGAGGCCCTGTGGGCCATTCGCCGCCAAACGAGTGTGCTGCTGAAGGAGCAGTTTCCCAAAAAAGTCAGCGAGGACATCGTGGTGCCCCGCAGCCAAGTTGGGGCCTTCTTCGAAGGCGTGGAAGCGCTCCACCTGCCCCTGGTCACCTACGGCCATCTGGGGGACGGCAACCTTCATGTGAACTTCCTCCACGCCGGGGAGTGTCCGGCCCCGGAGAGGGACGCCCACCTCATGGCGCTCTTCCGGCTTTGCCTCCGCCTGGGGGGCACCCTGAGCGGCGAACACGGCATCGGCCTGGCCAAGCGCGATGCCTTCCTGGCGCTCTCCGATCCCTATCAGGTCCAGGCCCTGCGCGCCATCAAGGGCGCCCTCGATCCCCACGGCATCTTCAATCCGGGAAAGGTCATTTGATGCGATTCCACCGTTCTTCGGCCTTCCTGGCCTGCGCCGCCCTGTGCCTGGCCCACGCGGCGCCCCCCAAGAAGCTCACCAAGCGCGCCGTGAAGGTGGCTCCCAGTCAGACGCTCCCGGAATTGCCGGCAGCGGGCGCCGGAGGCGAGCTGCTGGACCTCGAGCATGGCCACAGTCGGGCCATCGGTCCCATGCAGGAGAACCGCACGGATTTCCAGGCCACCCTCTTCCCGGATGGCCGTGTCCTGGTCACCGGCGGCAGCCTGAAGGCCGGCACCACTGAATGGTTCGACCCGAGTACCCGGCGCTTCAGCCCCGGCCCGATCATGGCCTGGGCCCGGCAGGGCCACCGGGCGCTGCTCCTGAAGGATGGTCGACTGGTGGTGGTGGGGGGCACGGAGAGCCCCGCACCGGCGGAGATCCTGGACCCCGGCACCGGCAAGTTCCAGCCCCTGAATGGCGACGCCAAGTTCTCCCTCTCGGCCCAGGCCATCCCCACCGAAGAAGGCCTGCTGCTCATCGACGGCCAGGAGGGCAAGTGCTGGCTCTGGGACGAGAAGGCCAAGGCGCCAAAGTCGACGGGCAGCCTGGGCAATGCCCGCGTGCTCTTCGAGGCGCTTCGGCTGGGTGATGGCCGGGTGCTCGTGACCGGCGGCTGGCCCGCCGCCCCCCAGCAAGAGCGCCGCGGCTGGCGTCGACCGACCCCGTCGAAACCCCTCTCCACCGCCCTTCCCGCGGAGGTCTTCAATCCCCGGAAGGGCCGCTGGAGCGCCTGGAAGGTCAACCTGCTGCCCCGGGCCCGCCATCAGGCGGCTCTGATCGCGGAGGGCAAGGTCGCCCTCTTCGGTGGCTTCGGCGAGAACGCGGACGCCCCGGTGGAGACCCTCGAGCTTCTCGATCCAGTCAAGGAGACCGCGACCCAAGCCGGAAAACTCCCGGCCTCGGAACTCCCCTCGCCGGGTTGGACCACGGTGGCGGGCGCTGGGCTGTACCTCCCGGAGCGGAGCACCGCCCCCCGGAAGGTCGCGAATCCCAATGCGCTCCTCGCGTCGAACGGTTCCCTTTGGCATCTGGCCAATGCCTACCTGGCCCCCATGCTCGTGCCTCTCCAGGACAACCAGCTCCTGGTGCTGGGTTCCGCCGTCTGGGGCCCGGCCCTGGAACGCTGGGATCCCCGCACCCGCCAGTGCCAATACATCGGCGCCTTGCGCTCGGGTTCCGAGGCCCTGGTCCTCGTGGACGGCAAAGTGCTCGCCGTCGGGCCCATCGTGGATGCCGTGGATCCGAAAACCGGCAATCTGTCTCCCCTCGGCCGGCGGGAAAACTTGGCCACCCTGCTGAAACGAGCCAAGCCCATGCCTCGCGTTTCGGGCAATCCACCCTTTCCGCCAGGCAACCTCCTCAAGGACAGTCTGGTCGTCAGCCTGGATTCGGCCCGGGCCTTGGTGCTGGGCGGGCGCTCCGAGGACAACCCCGAGGGCACAGACCAGGTCTGGATCTGGGATCAGAAACGAAAATCGCTCACCCCCAGCGGCCCCATGAAATCCAAGCGCAGCTTTTCTCCCGAGAACCCGACTGCCCATGGCGCACTCAAACTGCCGGATGGTTCGGTGCTCATCTGGTCTGGTCAGTAGCGAAGCTCATCCCCGGAGGCTGCCATGTCCCTGATCCTCGGCCACCGTGGCCACTCCGCCCAGCACCTCGAGAATTCCATGGAGGCCTTTCGCGCCGCGCTCGCGGTGGGCATGGACGGCTTCGAACTGGATGTGCAGCCCACCCAGGATGGCGTCTGCCTGGTGATGCACGATGACGATCTCGATCGCACCACCTCGGGCTCGGGCACGCTGCGCAAGCTGAAGTCCAACGAGCTGCCCCGACTGAGGAATGGAGAAGCCATTCCACGGCTTTCAGACGCGTTGGAACTCCCCGCGCGACTGATCAACGTCGAGCTGAAGGGCGAGCCCGGATGGAAACAGGCCCTGGCGGCGGTGGAAGCCGCCGAGGCCCTGGACCGCGTGCTCTTTTCCAGCTTCGAACACAGCGAGGTGCTGCAACTCTGGGCCCAGTGCCACGAGGCCCGGTGTGGCTTTCTCTGGGAACTGGATGAGGCCGAGGAATTGACCCCCGATGACCTGGCCAACCTGCCCGCGGCGCTCTATTTCCATCCTCCCCTCAAGACCGTGAAGGCCAACCCCACCCTATGGCGGCCCTACGCGAACCGTCTCGCCCTCTGGGGCATGAAGACTCCCGGCGATGCCGCAGGCCTGGGCTTCGAACCCGCGATCCTGATCGTGGATGGGCTCTAGCTCTGGGTGGGTTCTTTCCCGGCCTCAGTCGCGCGCCCCCGCTGGAGCCGCTGCAGGCTCCCCAGCCTGAACCCTGCCCAGAACCAGAGCCCCGAAATCCCCGCCGCAACAGCGGCGATGGGCACAGCGACCCAGCCCAGCAGGGCCGGAGCCCAGGCCCCCAGGAAATCGCCGCCCCGATAGATGAAGGTATCGATGAAGGGCTTCGACTTGTACTTCTCGTCCGGCCCCAGGGGGATGTAGAGGATTTCCCGGGCGGGGCGGTCCACCGCGTAGTGGAGGCCCCGGCGCAGCACCTGGAAAACCGCCAGCACCACGAAGGTGGGCCATACCCAGAGCACCCCGAAACCCACCATGGTCAGGACGGGCAGCAGCACCAGCACCGGGCGCAGCCCGAAGGTTGTCATCAGGCGGCTGGTGATGAGGAGCTGGGTCACCAGCGTGAGCACATTCACCCACAGATCGATGCGGGCGAAGGCCGCCGCTCGAGCGGCCTGACTCGCGAAGGCCTTCTCGACGATGGCGCCCTGGGCCATGTACAGGAAGGTGGTGGTGAGGGTGAAGAGCAGCATGTAGCCGCAGATCAACGCCAGGTACCGGGACTGGGTGATGAGGCGCAGGCCCTCCATGAGACCGGGGCCGGGCTCGCGAGGGCCTCCGGCCCGGTCGCCCAGCTTGTAGTGCCGGGCCAGGCCAAGAACACACTGCACCGCCAGTTCCAGGAGGCCCGCCGCCACCAGCACCAGGACTGCGGGACTGGCTTTGAAGGGCAGTGCGACCCCAAACGCGACGCCCAGGCTCAGGGTCTTAGTGAGTCCGGCGCCCACGATGGCGCCCAGGGTTCCCCCGATGGCGATCATGGCGAAGAGGCGCTTGCCCTGCTCCTCGGTGAAGAGATCTCCCATGAACCCCCAGAAGACACTCACCACGAAGAGGTTGTACACGCTCAGCCAGATGTAGAACGTGTACCCTAGCGCGGTACCGCCATGCCCTGGCAGCAACTGGAAGAGCATGAAGAAGGCCAGCAGGTTGAGGCCGAAGAACCGGTAGGCCAGCGGGATGAAGCGCCTTCGGGGCAGGCGGGACACTAGGGCGGCGAAGGCGGGGTTGGCCAGCAGCATCGCCAGCAGCGTGCCCGTCATCAGCCAGGGCAGCTTGTCGGCGCCTCGGGCGATCCCCATGGACTCCCGCAGGGGCCGCAGCAGGTAGTAGCCCAGCATGAGGAAGAAGAAATAACTCGAGGCCAGCAGCAGGGCCCGCCCTTCCCCGGGCTCGACCCTAACCAGGCGCGCCCAGGGGCCGGAAGCCTTCGGGGCCGCGTCGGGATTTTCATTCATGGCATCCTCCGGATTCAGGGCTTGCTTCAGGCCGCAGAGCGATTATATATGTAAGATCACGAGGTATCTTCCTCCCATTTTTTCTGCCTCCCCTTCTTCTGGAGAAAGCATGTCACTCACCCAGCTGATCCTTAAGTGGGCCCTCGCCATGGGGGCTGTTGTCGCCTTGGCCGCACCGCCCACCGTGAAACCCCTGCGCATCCTGATCCTGGGCGGCACGGGCTACCTGGGTCCCGCCACCATCGAGGCCGCCCAGGCCCGGGGCCACAAGGTGACCATGTTCAACCGCGGCAAGACCCGGCCCGATCTCTTCCCCACTGTCGAAAGGCTCCACGGGGACCGGGATCCCAAGAAAGGGGAAGGCCTCAAGGCCCTGGAAACTGGCGAATGGGACGTGGTCATCGACAACAGCGCCTACTACCCGCGCATGGTCACCGCCTCCGCAGAGCTCCTGGCCAAGCGCTGCAAGCAGTACATCCTCATCAGCTCCATCAGCGCATACAAGGAGCCCAATCCCGTGAAGGGCGACGAGACCGCGCCCCTGGCCACCATGCCCGATCCCACCCTGGAGAACATGGGCAAGAGCTACGAGTACTACGGTGCCTTGAAGGCGCTCTGTGAGCAGGCCGCCGAGAAGGCCATGCCCGGCCGCGTGACGGTGGTGCGCCCCGGCTACATCGTGGGCCCAGACGATCCCACCGGCCGCTTCACCTACTGGCCCGTGCGCTTCGATAAGGGCGGCGAGATCGCCGTGCCCGGCAGCCCCTCCGACCCACTGCAGATCATCGATGGTCGGGATCTAGGCGCCTGGCTGGTGACGCTCGCGGAAAAGCGCACCTATGGCGTCTTCAACGCCTGCGGCCCCGAAAAGCCGATGACCTGGGGCCGGGTGATCGAGGCCTGCCAGAAGGGGGCCTCCGCCAAGTCCACCCTGGTCTGGATGCCCGCCGAATTCGTGGCCAAGCAGGAGGGGCTGGAATTCCCGATCTGGGCACCCTACGAGGGCGAGACCAAGGGCTTCCACACCTGGAGCAATGCCAAGGCCGTCAAGGCGGGCCTGCACTTCCGCCCCGTGGAGGAAACCGTGAAGGACACCCTCGCCTGGTTCAAGACCCAGGAGAAGGCAGAGAAGGGGCGGAACAAGCTGGCCGGTCCCAGCGCCGAGGCGGAGGCCAAAGCCCTCGCCGCCTGGAACGCCCTGCCCAAGGCCAAATAGACGTCCTCTCGACGACGGGGTCCTCAAGAATAGGTGTCGCCTGCGGACCCTTCCCATGGTGAAATATTTTTTTCGCCTGGTGGAGGGTCCGCGCGTCCCCTCTTCGCAGGTTGTCCCAAAGATGCCGACGGAGAATCAACCATGGCCGTCAACCTCAAGGGTCGCAGCTTCCTCACGCTGATGGACTTCACCCCTTCCGAAGTCCGCTATCTCCTGGACCTCAGCCACGATCTGAAGGCCAAGAAGCGGATGGGCGTCTTCAACTATCTGCTCAAGGGCAAGAACGTCGTTCTGCTCTTCGAGAAGGCCTCCACCCGCACACGCTGCGCGTTTGAGGTCGGGGCCCTGGAAGAAGGCGCCCACGTCACCTTCCTGGACTCCAACTCTTCCCAGATGGGCAAGAAGGAGAGCCTGGAGGATAGCGCCAAGGTCCTGGGCCGCTTCTACGACGGCATCGAGTACCGGGGCTTCAAGCAGGAAGTGGTCGAGATGCTGGCCAAGCACAGCGGTGTGCCCGTGTGGAACGGCCTCACCGATGTGGATCACCCCACCCAGATCCTGGCGGACTTCCTCACGATTGAAGAGCACTGCGCCAAGCCCCTCAACAAGGTGAAGCTCGTCTTCTGCGGCGATATCCGCAACAACATGAGCTACGCCCTGATGTACGGCGCCGCCAAGACCGGCATGCACTTCGTGGCTCTCGGCCCCGATAGCCTGGCTCCCGAGCCCAAGGTGCTGGCCGCCGCCCGCGAGGCCGCCAAGGAGACCGGCGCCATCATCGAGGTCTGCAACGACATGAAGACCGCCGTGAAGGATGCCGACGTCCTCTACACCGACGTGTGGGCCAGCATGGGCGAAGAGGCCCAGATCCCCGAGCGCGTGAAGCAGCTGACCCCCTACAAGGTCACCATGGACATGATCAACGCCACCGGCAACAAGGACGTGCTCTTCCTGCACTGCCTGCCGGCCTTCCACGACTTCGAGACCAAGCTGGCCAAAGAGCAGAAGGAACTGGGCCACGATATCCGCGAGGTCACGGACGAAGTCTTCCGCAGCCGTCACAGCGTCGTTTTCGACGAAGCCGAGAACCGCATGCACACCATCAAGGCCGTGATGGTCGCCACCATCGGATAATCGCGCTTTCGCACCACGAGGAAGGGGCCCAGGTCTGGGCCCCTTCTTTTTTTAAGGAAGAGGGGTTGACGTCGGATTGCCATAGATTACTCTGTGTTATAGAGTAATCTATGGCAATCCCGCCAAGATCCCTCTCTCCAGGAGGCCCCATGGCCCTTTCCCGCCTGCTTCTTCCCCTCGCCTGCGCCACGCTTCTGGCCAGCGGTCCTCAGACTCCCGTCCAGCTTCTGGAGAAGCCCCGCAGCTTCTCCGGCCCTGCCGCCGTCCAAACCTTCGCGGAAGGCACCTTCCTGCACCTGACCACCCAGACCACCCTCGGGGAACTGCCCGGGAAGATGGCCCTGCTCGTGCCCCAGCTTCACAAGGCCCTGCTCGCCAGCGGGATCCCCAGCCTGGGGCCCATCCAGGTGGTCTATCACGGCATGAGCGCCGACCCTGCCAAGCCCCTGGATATCGAAGTGGGCGTCCTGGTCTCCAGGGGCACCGCCGCCCCGGCCGGGTGCAGCGTGCGCACCTTGGCGCCCTTCACCTGCGTGACCACGGTGTTCACGGGCTCCTTCTCCGGGCTCGGGAAGGTCTACGAGACCCTCTACCCCACCCTGCTCGCCAGCGGCAAGACTCCCTTACCGGAATCTCGCCAGATGGTTCTGTTCTGGGAGGGCGAGGCCTCCAACAACAACATGCTCCTGATCCAGATCGGGATCCGCTAACCCGTGCGCAAGGAGAGTGCCCCTACACTTGAGACGGGAACGGGAGTGACCATGACCCCCATCACACAGGAAGAGGCCCGGATAGCCTTGGCCGACGTCGACAGGGCCGAGCAGCAAATGCTTCGGGCGGTGGCCAGGAGCCCGATGGGCAACAACCTGATCATCGCGGGCGTGATGTGGATCCTCGGGTTCACACTGAACTACCTGTTCCCGACCCACAGTCGCATGATCTGGCTGGTGCTCTCCGCCTCGGGCCTGGCCACCATGGCCCTCTTGGCCTTGATGAACCACCGCCGTGGGGAGATCCGGAGCCCCGCGGCCCAGCGAGTCCTGGGACAGGTTGGCCTCTTCTGGGCAGCGGTCATGGGCTACCTCATGGCGCTCTGCATCGTGCTGCCCCTGCGGAACTGGGTGGATGAGATGACCCTGATCGTAACCCTGCTGATGCTGGCCTACGTACTCATGGGCATCTGGCTAAGGACAGGGCTCCTCTGTTTCATCGGGCTCGCCGTGACCCTGGCGACCTTCGTCGGGCGCTTCTGCCTTCCCCCTCGGGAGTTCATGCTCTGGATGGCCGTGTTCGGCGGAGGCGGACTCTTCGTCCCAGGCCTCTACGTCAAGCTCCGCTGGAAGTGAACCATGGCGGAACTCAACGAGATCATCCACCAGACCGTCCGCCTACGGATCGTTTCGGCCCTGGCCGCCCTGGAGGCGGATGCCCGGGTGGACTTCACCTACCTGAAGAACCTGCTCAAGCTCTCCGACGGCAATCTGGGCGCCCATCTCCTCAAGCTGGAAGAGGCGGGCTACCTCGTCCAGGAGAAGACCTTCGTGGACCGCAAGCCGCGCACCTATCTGCACCTGACCCCCGAGGGTCGGGCCGCCTTCCAAGTACATGTGGCGGCCCTGAGGGAGATCCTGGGGCGGTAGGCCCTTCACGAGGGGAGTGCCTCCGGTGCTCTCCTTGTGAAACCATGGAGGCATGTCCGCTCCATCCCGTTTTCGCGTCCTCTTCAGCCTCACCGTCCTGGTGGCCTCGCTGGGCTACTTCGTGGACATGTTCGACCTGCTGCTCTTTCCCATCGTGCGCCAGCCCAGCCTCGATTCCCTTGGGATCCACGGCGCCGCGCAGATCGTTCCCTACACCCATCTCCTGAACGCCCAGATGGCGGGGATGCTGCTCGGCGGCATCTTCTGGGGCATTCTAGGCGACAAGAAGGGACGGCTCTCCACCCTCTTCGGCAGCATCGCCCTCTACTCCGTGGCCAATATCGCCAATGCCTTCGTCCATTCCGTTCCGGCGTACGCCTTCTGGCGCTTTCTGGCAGGGCTCGGCCTGGCGGGGGAACTGGGGGCGGCGGTCACCCTGGTGAGCGAGATCCTGCCCAGGGATCTGCGCGGCTATGGCACCAGCATCGTGGCCGCAGTGGGAATCCTCGGCACGGTAGCGGCGAGCCTGGTGGGGAAGTACCTGCCCTGGCGCATGGCCTACCTGGTGGGCGGCGGCCTGGGCCTCCTGCTCCTCCTCCTGCGGGTCGGTATCCGTGAAAGCGGCATGTTCAAGAACCTCGATCCCGCGATAGTCGTCCGAGGCGATTTCCTCAGCCTGTTCACCAACGCCGAACGTCTCGGGCGCTACTTGCGGTGCATCCTCATCGGACTGCCCACCTGGTTCGTGGTGAGCATCCTCATCAACCTGGCCCCCGAATTCGCGCCCATTCTCGGCACCACGGGCCCCATCCACGCCGGCACCGCCGTGGCCTTCTGCTACAGCGGCATCACCCTGGGCAGCCTGGGCTCCGGGATCCTCAGTCAGCTCTGGGGAACCCGCAAGAAGGTTGTCCTCGTCTTCATCCTTGGCACGGCCCTCGGGGTGGTGCTCTACCTGACGCTTCGGGGGCTCAGCCCGGTGCTGTTCTACCTGCTGGCCGGATACCTCGGGCTGGCAACCGGCTATTGGGCCGTCTTCGTGACCATCGCTGCGGAACAGTTCGGCACCAATCTCCGCTCCACCGTGGCGACCACGGTACCCAACTTCGTGCGGGGGGCCGTGCCCCTGATCATGTGGGCCTTCGTGGCCCTGAAGAGCACCCTCGGCCTGATCGGCTCCGCCTGGATGGTCGGCGCCGTCTGCTTCCTGCTGGCACTTTCCGCCCTGCGGGGGCTCCAGGAGACCCACGGACGGGATCTGGATTTCCTGGAACCAGAGACTCCCGGCAGCTGACCGTCCCGGCGGTATCTTTTTTTTATTGTCACCGAATCGCCTGGATTTTATTCGAGAAAGCGGGGAAAATTACGACTGTTCATCTTGGATTTCGTGCCTGATGAATAGCGCGACTCATGCCTGTTCCGTTCCGGAGGCAAACATGTTCATCCCCCATCGCCCAGATTCGAGTTCATCTCCCGTGGCCGCCAGGCCGCGCGGGCTCACCCTCGGGCTCACGGTCGCCGCAGCGATGCTGTTCACGGCCTGCACGGCCCCGGGGATGAAGCTCAATTCAAAATCGGGTTCTAGGCCCGAGAGATCCCAGGTGGAAGGCCTCCAGGTGACCCTGCGGGCCCTCACCTCCGACGTCGTTGTCTCCCAGAAGGCCCCCGACTCGCTCTCCCTGGAGGGCCTGCTCGGCGAGAAACCAGGCGTCTACCGCATCGGCGCCCAGGATGTCCTGCTGGTCACGGTCTGGGATCATCCGGAGATCACCCTGCCTCTGGGCCAGTACCGCACCGATTCCGCTACCGGGACCACCGTGGATGACGACGGGAATGTGTTTTTTCCCTACATCGGCAAGGTGGCGGTGGCAGGACTGACCGTGACCCAGGCCCGGGACAAGATCACCCTCCGTCTCGCGGATGTGCTCCAAAAGCCCCAGGTGGATGTCAAGGTGGTCGCCTTCCGGTCCCAGAAGGTCTATGTGGGCGGCGAGGTGCGCAACCCCGCGGTGTACAACGTCACCGACATCCCCTTCACGCTCTCCGAAGCCATTGCACGCTGCGGCGGGTTTCTTCCCACCGCCGACGACAGCCGCATTCTGCTGACCCGGGGAAACCGCACCTGGAAGCTGGATTTCCAGGCCCTGATGGCCACCGGCAAGGGGCTGACACAGATCGTCCTCAAGGACGGCGATGCCCTGCATGTGCCCAATACCCGGGAGCAGCCCGTCTACATGCTGGGCGAACTCATGCACCCCGGTTCCCTGCCCCTGGTCCACGGCAATCTCACGCTGGCCCAGGCACTCTCCGATGCGGGGGGCATCCAAGGCTCCAGCGCTGATGCTCGCTGCATCTACGTCATCCGCCAGACGAATGCTCCCAATGCCGTGGACGTCTTCCACCTGGACGCCCGCAATCCCACCGCCATGGTGCTGGCCGATCGATTCATCCTTGGCCCCCGCGATATCGTGTATGTGGATGCGGGCACCCTCGTTCGCTTCAGCCGTGTCATGAGCCTGCTGCTTCCCACGGTCTCCGCCGTGTCTTCGACGGCTCTTACCGCGGCCGAGATCCGCTACTTCCGGAACCGGTAGCACAGACATATCCGTTCAAGGATCCCCCTCTCGAAAGCTCACCTTGAAATCCATCCTGGTCGTGTGCGAAGGCAACCACTGTCGCAGTCCCATTGCGGAAGCGCTTCTCGGGTCCTCTCTGGGGCCCGAGTTCAGCGTCTCTTCGGCGGGACTCACGGCTCTGGCCGGGATGCCCGCCGACATCGAGGCCATCCGCCTGATGGCCGAGCATGGCTTCGACCTCTCCCGGCACCGTGGACGGCAGCTCACCCCCGCCATGGCCCTCTCTGCTGATCTCATTCTGGTGATGGAACACACCCAGAAGCAATGGTGCGAGCGGGTGGTTCCCAGCACCCGGGGTCGGATCTTTCTGCTGAGTCACTGGGTGGCGACGCCCCCTCCCGAGATCGCCGACCCCTTCCGTCGGGGCCCGGACGCCTTCAGGCAGGCCTACGACAGCATCACCCATTCCGTTGCGGCTTGGCTGCCGCGCCTGATCAACAAACAAAGGTCGGCATGAACCCCACTTCCCCAGAATCCATTTCCCATCAGTCACACTCTCCCCGGTCGACGGATCATCACTTTCCCGAGGGCGACAAGGGCGGCGAATTCGATCTCATGGAAATCCTGTCGGGACTCTGGGAGCACCGTCTGGTGATCCTGGGCGCTACGGGGCTCTTCCTGGCCATGGGCCTTTTCCATGCCTGGCGGTCTACCCCCATCTATGAGGCCCAGGCCCTGCTTCAGATCGAGGGCCAGAAGTCGAACACCTCCACCGATCCCGCCTTCGCGCGCATGGAAAGCCTGTTCTCGGATCCCGGCGAAACCAAGACCGAGATCGAAATCATCGGCAGCAATCTCGTGCTCGGCCGCACCGTGGAAAGCCTCGCGCTGGACATCGAGGCTCAGCCCATCCTGCTCCCCGTGATCGGGCAGGCCCTCATCCGAGGCAAGGCCACGGCGCCCCAGTTGGAGATCCAAATGTTCGAGATCCCGGATTCGCTCCGGGGCCAGCCCTTCCAGATCGTCGCCCTCAAGGACGGCTCGTTCCAGTGGATCGCGCCGGACCTATCCGTTCTGGCTTCCGGCAGACCCGGGGATGTACTCTCAGCCTCATTTACGGGGCTGGACCTCAAGCTCCAGGTGCGTCGCCTCTATGCCAAGGCCGGCCAGAAGTTCCACCTCGGGCGCAAAACCATCCAGCGCGCCATCGCCGATCTCCGACCGGCCCTCTTCGTGATCGAACGAGGCAAGGCCGCCAACACGCCGGCCACCCTCTTGGGCCTGAGTCTGGAAAGCCCCAATCCACGCAAGGCTGCCCTGATACTTAACGAAATCCTGAATCAGTACCTCCGCCAGAACGCCGAGCGGAGGGCGAATACCGCCTCCAAGACCCGAGCCATCCTCCAGGAGCAGCTGCCCCTGCTCAAGGAGAAGATGGAGGCGGCCGAGGCGCGCCTCAACCAGTTCCGTAGCCGCTCGGGTTCCGTGGATCTCTCCCGGGAAGCCGACCTCGCCCTGCAACAGGGCTCCGCCCTTGGTTCCCAGATCTCGGCCCTCCGTCAGCGCAAGGAAGACCTGCTGAGAACCTACAAGGAATCCTCGGATGTCGTGGCGACCCTCAACCAGCAGATCCAGGCACTGGAGAATGAACAGGGCCACATTGAATCCAAGGTCCGGTCGCTCCCCCGAACCCAGCAAGAGGTGCTGAGGCTGTCCAGGGAGGTTCAGGTCAACACCGAGCTCTACACGGCCCTGCTCAACAACATCCAGAACCTCCAGATCACCATGGCGGGGGAAGTCGACAAGGCCCGCATTGTGGATCCGGCCATTCCCCCCCTGCAGCCCATCCGGCCCAATCGAACCATGGTCGCCGCCGCCTTCACCCTGATGGGGCTCTTCCTGGGCCTTGGGATTGTCGGCCTACGGAAGTTCCTGCGTCGGGGCCTGGAGGATCACCGCCTCATCGAGTCGAGACTCGGAATGCCGGTCTTCGTCACGATTCCCCATAGCCGCGCCCAGGAAGAACACCAGCAGGCCGTGGCGCGGCGAAGCGGCGGCTTGCACCTGCTTTCCGTCGCCAACCCCGACGACCTGGCCACCGAGAGCCTTCGCAGTCTCCGCATCATGATGCAGTTCTCCCTGAAGGACGCTCCCAACGGCGTCATCATGGTGACCGGCCCCTCCCCATCTATCGGCAAATCCTTCGTCGCAAGCAACCTGGCCGCCGTCCTCGCGGAAACCGGCGCCAAGGTCCTGGTGGTGGACGGCGATCTCCGCCGAGGCTCTCTGCATCACTACTTCGGACTCAAGAATCGGATGGGAGGGCTCTCTGAGATTCTCTCTGGGCGAGCCGAGTGGCATTCCTCCATCCATGCCACCGAAGTCCAGGGCCTGGATGTCATCAGCTCCGGCATTCTGCCCCCGGATCCCTCGGAACTCCTGCTCTCCGAGCGGTTCTCCACCTTCATCGAAGAGGTATCAAAGGCCTATGACTTCGTCATCATCGACGCGCCTCCACTGCTGTCTGTGTCCGATGCCACCATCATCGGCACCCGGGTCGGGACCGTCCTGCTACTCGTGAAGTCCGGAGAAAGCTCCCTGGATGAAATCGCCACCTGCCAGAAGCGTTTCGCCAAGGTGGGCGTCCACATCCAAGGCTGCATCTTCAATGACATCAAGCCAAGGGGTTTCGGATACAAAAACCAGTACTATCGCTATGCATACCACTACAGTTATAAAAAACAATGAGTAGGATCTTCACCAGTCTGTCTTCCGAAGACCCTTCTCGGGCCTTGTCTTTACTGGATCACAATCGACATGCTGTCGGCCATGCATGAAATAGCGACCGAGAATTCCCAACCTCAGGGTTCTCTTAAAATTGGCTGGCCGTACCTGCTGCTGGCACTCCTCCTCGTCCCCATGTGGAGCGGTGCGCTACCAATCATTGGGAATTATTCGAGCATCGTCCTGAGAGCCATATGGCTGTTGCTCTGTTTTCTGCTTTTCTATTTTTCGCAGACCCTTCCGATCAAGCGCCTCTTGTTCCCCATGTGGCCCTACCTGGCATGGCTGTTCTGCTACCTGACTCTCGGCCTAGTGGTATCCCCCAATCGAACGCTGCCCCTGGCTCTGACCATTGGCTTCTACACGATTGTTTTCGCCAGTGCCATTAGCATCATTACCTCCAAGCAAGAGTATTTAAAATTATTCGCAAATTGTGCGCAATGGGTTCTTGTATTAAATATCATTTTTCTATTCCTGGTCCTTCGTTATCCGGACCTCCAGTCCATGGCCGCCGCCGAACCCAACAGCGGCGAGGTATACGAACTGGCCAAGGAACGCTTCGCGGGCCTCTGGGGCAACCCGAACATGGCCGGCTACGTCTGCATCATCAGCATCCTCCTCTCGACCTGGGCGACACGCTGGGTGGCCTGGCTGGGCCGCCTCTCGGGAGTCGCGATCATCTACCTCAGTGCCAGCCGCAAGGCCTCCCTGCTCCTGGTGCTCATCCTGCTCCTGAACATGGTCATTGTTCAGCGGCGAAACGCCAAGGCTTGGGTGCTGCTGGGCGTCGGGTCACTCGCGCTGATGTTGCTGCTGGTTTTCGGAAACCGGGTCATGGGACGTTCCGTTTCTCAATTGGCCAGCGATCGGAAGATCTCCCGGATCATCGATTTTTCGGAAAAAGACACCGACGGCGGCACCCGCGTCGACCTACTCAAGGCCTGGCTCCCGATCGCAGGCCGCGCCCCCTGGTACGGCTACGGCCTGGGTTCGATGGGTGGATCCCAGCCCAACAGTCCCAATCCGCGGAAGGAACTCGATGAAACCGGCACCCACAATACCTATCTCGGCATCTGGGTGGATGTCGGTCCCATCGGGTTTCTCGCCTTTCTGGGGGTTTTCACCCATTTCATCTATGTATGCATCGTCTCTAGATTCACGCCTAGGGTCAGGTGGGCACTGCTTTCCCTGATGATCTCCAACATCCTCATCCTTACGGTGAGCCACAGCCACTTGTTCTGCGCTGAGGGCATCATCGCCTTTTCCCTGTTCTTCCTGCTCCCTACCAGTCCGGCTCTCGAGGCCAGCAGGCTGAGGTTCAGGACCTACGAATAGGATTCTCTGCAGGCTCACGCGCGGAAGGTCACACCCTGATGAAGATTGGCATTTGCACTCGGACCCACGACAACTGGCTGGAGGAATTCAAACGCTCCAGTCAGGCACTCGGCATTGAATTCCGCCTCATTCGGATCGGCGGCGATGACTGGATTGAGCAACTCCAAGGCCTCGATGGCTTCGTCTGGCGGCTCATCATGGGCGATGCCAGCTGCATGGCCGAGGCACGAACGAAGATCCCCCTGATCGAGGCAATGGGCATCCCCTGCTTTCCCAGCGCCAAGATGCTCTGGCTCTTTGATGACAAGATCCGGGAAACCTTCTTCCTGCGCCAACACAACTACCCAACGCCTACCACCTCTGTGTTTTTCGACGAAGAAGCGGCCCGCGCCCATGCCGACGCGGCGGAGTATCCCCTGATCGTCAAGTCCCATTGCGGCGCCAGTTCCGTCGGCGTGATGATGCTTCATTCCCGCCGGGATGCCCATCGCCTGCTGGATCGGATCTTCAAGGGAGACTCCATCTGGACCCGCATCCTGGCCAGGTGCTACACCACCCCCCGACTGAAGAAGGGCGACCTCCTGCTCTCCCTCAATCACCATTACCGCAATTCCAGGCCTCGTTACGCATACTTCCAACAGTTCATCCACACCGACTGCGATTGGCGCATCACGACCCTGGGCAAGAACCTGGTCTCCGTCTTCATGCGGAAAAATCGCCCGGGGGATTTTCGAGCCAGCGGTAGCGGCCTCTGGGAAAAGGTCAAACCCTCGGACCTGCCCACGGAGGCCTGTGATCTCGCCCTTCGGATCAGCAATACTCACGGCTTCACCAGCATGACCTACGACTTCATGCGATCGGCCGGAGGCTGGGTCATCGGTGAACTGTCCTACTCCTTCCTCCTCAACCGGATCTACTCGGACACGCTCTTTCTCCGACAACCCGAGGGGTACGTCGACTGTGCGCCCATCCCCATCGGAGTGATGCACCTCTCAGCACTCCTGGATCTGCCCCTCGATGCACAGGGTGGCCTGTGACCGGCGATCATCCACCGGAAACCGCACCCCCTCTTCCGAACGGATCCTTCGCTCGCCTTTCCCGGCGCTTCAAGGGCCTGACGACCGGATCCGTGAATCGCCGAATCTTCGGCGCGACCCTCGTGGTCGGAGTGCTCACCTTCGCCATCAAGATCATCAGCCTCCTCAAGGAATCCTTTGTGGCTGCGGCCTACGGGACAGGTCCGAGTTTCGATGCCTTCATCATCGCGCTGCTGCTCCCCATGACCGTCATCTCCATCGTTTCCGGCTCCCTCAACGGTGCCTTGATCCCCACCTACATTGAAATCCGCGAGCAGCAGGACCGCCAAGCCGCGCACCGCCTCTACACAACGGTGCTGATGCTGAATACCGTACTGCTCCTCGGGCTCACCCTGGTGATGGCGACAACGGCGCGGCTCTGGCTTCCGATCATTGCCTCCGGATTCGATGCGGAGAAGCTCGCACTCGCGCGGACCCTTCTCTACGGCTCACTCCCCATCATCGTGCTCACCGGGTTCTCCACCACCTGGGGGGCCCTATTGAACGCGGGCGAGCGCTTCGCCTTGGTGGCGATCGCCCCCGCCTTTCAACCCCTCGCCATCGTGCTGGTTCTTGGTCTCTTCTTGTCCTCTATGGGGATCTACGCGCTCCTGGTGGGCACGCTTCTGGGAGTCGCGCTCGAGACCGCCCTGATCGGCATTGCCCTCTCGCGTCAGGGCCACCCGCTCATGCCCCGCTGGTACGGGGCCACTCCGGCCTTCCGAAAGGTCTGCGGTCAGTACGGCGCCTGCATTGCCGGGGCGTTCCTGGTGAGCGGTATGTCCCTCGTGGACCAAGCCATGGCCTCGCAATTGGGGCCTCGCAGCAATTCGGCCCTCGCCTACGGCAGCCGCTTGACCATGCTGATCCTCTCGCTCGGCGCCTCCTCTCTCGGAATCGCCATCCTTCCCCAGCTTTCCAAGATGACGGCGGTCCATGACTGGAAGGGGTTGCAGCGCTTTGTTAAGACCTATTCGCTGATTCTGCTAGGCATATCGATTCCCGTCACCCTGCTGCTGCTCTTAACCTCTCGGGTTCTGCTTCGCGTGCTGCTTCAACACGGTTCATTTTCGGCCAGCGACGTGGATCTCGTGAACCAGGTTCAAGTTTTTTATCTTCTGCGTATCCCCATATCAACAATAGGAGTCCTGGTCACCCGTTCCTTGACCGCCCTGAAATCCAATTATGTGCTGACGCTCATTAGTGTTTTCAGCTTCATCCTAAATATCATATTTGATATTATTTTTATGAAAAAATTCGGTATCGCAGGGATCACCCTTGCCACCTCCGTCTGGAGCTTGGTGGCACTGCTCTGTGGTGTTATTGCCCTGCGCCGGATACTGATAAACAAGATGAACACGGAACCGGCGGAAATGTTGACCTAGCGCGCAATCCCTCACCAAGGAGAGACCAGGTGTGGCATTTAATTCAGAAGTGCAGAGTGATCGCCGCAGCCCTTTCCTCGCGCCTTAGGCTCAGGAGACTGAAGAAAATTAAGGGCCTCCATCTTCATGGCAAAATCATTTTTTTGGGTGACCCCAACATAGAAATCAAAAACGGAGCCCAGATTCACATCGAGAATGGTGTCACCATTAATTCCTCGAACCTGGGCTACCACGTTAATATGCACAGTCCAGTCAAGCTATTTGCCGACAAGGATGGCGCGATTATTCGAATCGGAGAGAATACGCGGATCCACGGGACCTGCATCCATGCCTATGTCTCGATCTCGATCGGACGCAACTGCCTTATTGCCGCCAATTGTCAAATTATCGACTGCAATGGACACGAGTTGTCCTTCGAAGACGTGGACAATCGCGTGAATACGCACAGCGGCGGTCGACCCGTTGTGATCGAGGATTCCGTCTGGATCGGCGCCAACACCATCATTCTTCCCGGAGTGCGCATCGGTCGGGGCAGCGTCATTGGGGCGGGAAGCGTCGTGGTGAGCGACGTCCCCCCCATGGTGATCGCGGGAGGAAACCCCGCCAGGATCATAAAAACGGCCGAAGAACTGGCCCAGCCTCCTTCCCGGGCCGCCATGACTGCCCCCTGAAGGATTCGGGAGATCTCGGGTCAGCTCTGAGTCGTGCGCGAAGCAAACCAGGGAACAGTGACGTCGAGCCCCTGGGCCACGGAGTGGGTGGGATCGTAACCCAGGTGAGCCTTGATCTTCGATAGGTCCGCCTGGGAATGGCGGATATCCCCATCCCGTGGCTGGGTGTAGACGGGATCCCGTTTCACAAAGTCGGGATGGCTGGCGGCCAGGCGCTCCGCGATCATCCAGTAGAGCTGGGTCAGAGACGTCTTTCCGCCATAGGAGACATTGAAGACTTCGCCCAGGGAGGCCTCCGGCGCGGTGCCGGCCAGTAGATTGGCCTGGACGGCATTGGCCGCGAAGCAGAAGTCACGGCTGGTCTCGCCATCGCCGTGGATCTGGCAGGTCTCTCCGCCCAGCAGGGCCTGCACCCATTTCGGGATCACGGCGGCATAGGGGCCATCAGGATCCTGGCGCGGGCCAAACACGTTGAAGTACCGCAGGCCGATCGCCTTGAAACCATAGTTGCGGGCAAAAATCGCGGCGTACTGCTCATCGATGGCCTTCGTCAGCGCGTAGGGCGAAAGCAGGTTGCCCGTGCAGGATTCCACCTTGGGCAGGCCGGGATCGTCGCCATACACCGAGGATGAGGAGGCGTAGACCATGCGCTTCACCCCAGCGTCGCGGGCGGCTACGAGGATGTTCAGGAAGCCATCCACGTTATTGAGGTGGCTGCTGATGGGGTCCTTAATAGAGCGCGGGACCGATCCCAGGGCCGCCTGGTGGAGAACGGAATCCGCCCCCTCGCAAGCCTTCCGACAGGTCTCGAGATCCCGGATGTCACCCTCGATGAAGGTGAACCGGCTCCAGGCCGACCGTTCAACACCCTCCCGCACGCTGTCCAGATTTCGTGGGTGACCCGTGGAAAAATTGTCGAGGCCCACCACCGTCTGATCCAGCTCCAACAGCCGCTGGAGGATGGAGGAGCCGATGAAGCCCGCGACTCCAGTTACGAGCCATCGCCTGGGCTCGTTTTTGAGTTGGCTGCAAAGCTCCTGGTATCGACTCATCAAAGGCTCCAGTAGGCGATCTGGCTAGGGAAGTCCTTGGGATTGAAGCAGGACTTCACATCCAGGAAGACCCCCTTGGCCTTCATGCAGCCCAGGATGGGCGCCAGCCCCGGCTCAAGGAAGGCCTGGTGGCTGACCGCGAATACCAGGGCATCCAGATCGCGCAGGTTCTCGAGGGGCGAAAGGGTGACTCCGTATTCCTCATGGGTCTCGGTGGGATCGGCCATGGGGTCGTGGATCAGAGGTTCGATGCCGAACTGCTGAAGCTCCTCGACGATGTCCGGCACCTTGCTGTTGCGGATATCGTGCACATTCTCCTTGAAGGTCAGACCCAGAATGCCCACCCGGGCCTTCTTGACCGGGATTTCCTGCTGGACCAGGAGCTTGACCAACTTCTGGGCCACGAAGGCGCCCATGTTGTCGTTGATGCGCCGCCCGGCGAGGATGACTTCCGGGTGGTAACCCAGTTCCTCGGCCTTGGTTGTCAGGTAGTACGGATCCACACCGATGCAGTGGCCACCCACGAGACCGGGGGCGAAAGGCAGGAAATTCCACTTAGTGCGCGCCGCCGCCAGTACCTCGGAGGTGCGGATTCCCACCCGGTCGCAGATGATGGCCAGCTCGTTCATCAGGGCGATGTTGATATCGCGCTGGGTGTTCTCGATGACCTTGGCCGTTTCGGCGACCTTGATGGAAGAAGCCTCGTGGATGCCCGCGGTGATCACCGCGCCGTAAACCCCCGCGATGATCCGGCTGCTTTCCGCATCCTGTCCCGAAACCACCTTCACGATGCGATCCACGGTGTGGACCTTGTCCCCGGGATTGATGCGTTCCGGCGAGTAGCCGAGCTTGAAATCCGTGCCACAACGCAGGCCCGACTGCTTTTCCAGGATGGGGCCGCAGATGTCCTCCGTGACGCCGGGAAACACCGTGGATTCGTAGACGATGATGCTGCCCTTGCCGATGACCTTCCCAACGGTCTCGCTGGCCTTGATGACCGGCGTGAGGTCCGGGCGATTCCACCCGTCGATGGGCGTGGGCACTGCGACGATGAAGAAATCCGCCCCGCGCATGTCCTCGGGATTGGCGGTCATTTTTAACGACGTTTGAAGAAGCGCTGCCCCATCCACTTCTCGCGTACGATCGACGCCCTTCTGGAGCTCCGCAACCTTCGCCGCGTGGATATCGAACCCGATGGTGCCGGGGAATTTTTTCGCGAGTTCGAGCGCCAGCGGCAACCCAACGTACCCGAGACCGACGACAGCAATGCGCATGGCACCTCCAGATGCAACCGATTGGTCCTGGCTGCTTCCAGCCCGATCCTGTTTTTGATTCAACTCATGATACCCAATGAAATAAGGAGCTGTCTTGGATTTTTCCAATGTACCGATGATCTAAACCGGATTTCCACTCCGAACGGAACACCCGTCGCGACCACCCCGGGGGGGCTCTGGCGTCAGTAGTCTTCGTACAGATAGAAATCGATCATCTTGAAGAAACCGAAGTACTCCGCGATGAGGACCAGGAGGACCAGTCCCAAGATCCCGCCCAGGATGTATAGCAGGCGCCTGCCGTGATTGGCTGAAGCGCCACCCCAGTTGATCTCAGAGAATGGCTTCCAGGCCTTGGCGGAGATCGTAGCTCGGAACAAACCCCAGATCACGTTTCGCACGCATGGTCTCCGCACAGGAATGTTCGATATCGCCTTCCCGCTTCGGTTCGAACACGGGGGGCAGCCTCGGAAGTTCGGGTCTCCGTTCCGCCAACACCCCCAGTAGTGTCCGATGAAGCTGCTGCATGTCCACGGGAATTCCAAGCCCGACATTGAAGACCTCGCCCTCCACCTGGGCAGAGACCGAGAGGGCCGCGAGGAGGTTCGCCTTGACGATATCCCGCACAAAACAGAAGTCGCGGGTGGCGGAACCATCCCCAAAGATGCGGCAGGCCTTGCCATGCAGGGCCGCTTCGATCCAGCGGGGAATCACCGCGGCGTACGCCCCGTTCGGATCCTGCCGGGGCCCGAACACATTGAAATAGCGGAGCCCGATGGTGGAAAGGCCGTAGGCGCGGGTATAGAAGCGCGCCTGCATCTCGTTGATGCGCTTGCTCAGCGCGTAGGGAGAAAGCGCCTCGCCCAGATTCTCTTCCCGATTGGCCGCACCCGAGGCATCACCGTAGACCGCACTGGAAGAGGCATAGACCACCCGCCGCACTCCGTTGCGCCGGGCGGCCTCCAGGAGGGTGGCGAACCCGCCGACATTGACCCGGTCGCAACGCCCTGGATCCTTCAGCGAAAGCGGCACCGACACCATGGCCGCGTGATGCAGCACGTAATCCGTCCCCACGCAGGCCTTGGCGCACTGGTCGGCCTCCTCGATGCTGCCCTCCAGAAGCGTGAATCGCTCCCAGGCCTCGGGGCCCACACTCGCCCTCACCGCAGCCAGATTCTCGGGACGGCCCGTGGCGAAGTTGTCGAGGCCGACCACCGCCTGCCCGTTTTCCAGGAGCACCTCCGTAAGATGAGAGCCGATGAATCCTGCGGCTCCCGTCACCAGCCAACGGTGGGGTCGACGGGCCAGGGCCTCCAGATGGGGTTCAGAGGTCGAGGACATTACCGTTTCTCCTGGTCGCTAAGCAGTTCGTGGTACAGGGCTTCATGGTGTTGGAGCAGATTCGAGATGTCGTAGACGGCCATTTTGCCCCGGGCCGCCTCTCCCATCCGGCGGGCGGCCTCGGGATCTCTAAGGAGGTTCAGCATCGCCACTTTCAACCCGGCCGAATCCCCCACGGGAACCATGACGCCCCCGCATTCCTCTAGGAGATCGCGCACCCCTCGTGCATCAGAGCCGATGACCGGCACCCCCAAGGCCATGGATTCCATCACACTGCGGGGAAGGCCCTCTCGCTCCGAAGGCAGCACGGTGGCCAGGGAGGCGCGCATCAGGGCGGGGATGTCCCGGCGGTGGCCCAGGAAGTGGGCGCGCCCGTCGAGGCCTCGGTCCGTGCACCACTGGCTCAGCCCATCCAGCTCGGGACCCGTCCCGGCGAAGGCCAGATGGGCTTCCGGATCGCCCAGGTCCGCGAAGGCGGTCAGCAGATCCCGATGACGCTTGCCGGGGTTGAACTCCGCCACCATGAGGAACAGGGGCTGACCCGGGCGCAACCCCAGCTCGCTCCGCACGCTTTCCACTTCCTCATCGGGAGTCGCTTCCGGGCTGTACCGCCCCAGGTCCAGGCCGATGCCCGGCATGTACCTGAGGCGGGCCGGCGGCACGATCTCCCGCCGCAGGGCCTCCCGCTCATCCGTCCGGTTGATGACCACTAGCCGATCCGTCCACCGGCCCGCCAGACGCTCGGCTGCGGCGAACAGGGCATTCCCCAAGGCGCTCCGGCCCTCATGGAAGTGAAAGCCATGAGCGGTGTAGACCACCTTGAGGCCCAGCTCCCTTCGCAGATTGCGGAGCGCAAAGCGCGTGGTAAAAGCAGCCAAGGGCGTGTGCACGTGTACTAGATCGTACTTTTCCCGGGTCACCAGTGAGCGCAGCGCCGCGGCGGATCGGATCAGCCCCGCCATATCCAGCGGATTGCGGGTCCAGTCGGCTTCAAAACACTGATCAAAGGCCTCTCCACAGGGAATGGATTCCGTGACCCCTCTCGCGAGGGCATCCACCGACCAGCCTTGGGCGCGGAAATGAGTGGCGTACGGAAGCAGGAACCCTTCAAGAGTCGCCTGGATGGTGGTCGCGATGAGGAGGCGAGGCAGGGGAGGCTCCGAAGGACAGGGGTACGAATCATTTTCGCGGCGCAGGAAGTAGCGAAAGACCGCGAACCGGCATCCAAGAGAGATCTCCGAACCGGGGGTTTCCCTGAAAGAAAACAATAAATGTGCTTGGTAGGGAATGGCATCCCTGGGAGAATTCCGAGCAGTTAGGGACGAGATTCATCCTAGCCCCTCTCCTGCTAAAAGCCAAGAATGTCATTCCAGGACACCGAGTTTTTCTCATTCGAGGCCCAAGCCCGCAAGACCCTTGCCGAGACCCGCATATGCCCGAGCCCCGCTATCTCCTGCGCTTCGATGACATCTGCCCCACGATGAACTGGAAGGTCTGGGATGAAATCGAGGCCCACTTGAATCTCCACCAGGTTCGCCCCCTGCTCGCGGTGGTCCCTGACAACCAGGACCCCAAGCTCATGGTGGATGAGGCCCGGACCGATTTCTGGGACCGTGTCCGCCGGTGGCAGGCCCAGGGCTGGACCATTGCCATGCACGGCTACCAGCACCTCTACATCAACCAGAACCCTGGAATCATGGGCCTCGAGTCCAAGAGTGAATTCGCGGGACTATCCCGAGAGGCCCAGGAAGCCAAACTCCGCAAGGGGCTGGCCATCTTTGCCGAGCACGGGGTGCGTGCCGACGCCTGGATCGCCCCTTCCCACTCCTTCGACCGCACCACGGTGGATCTTTTGATTGCGTTGGGTGTCCCCGTCATCAGCGATGGCCTCTGGCCCTGGCCCTTCTCGGAACAGGGGCGGATCACCTGGATTCCCACCCAGCACTGGGACTTCAAGGAATGCCCGCCCGGGATCTGGACCATCTGCTACCACCACAACGCCTGGAACGCCTCCCAACTGGCGAAATTCACCGCGGTGCTGGATAAGCATGGCCCCCAGATCACGGACGTAACCTCCGTGCTGCAAGCCTTCGGCTCCCGCAGGCAGACCCTGGCGGACCGCTGTTCCGCCGCCCTCCGCCTGCTCTGGATCCGCTCCCGGTCCCTGGCCGCCCATGTCTACTATTTTTTAATCCCCCACAGGTCGCCCGCCCAATGACCCAGAAAACCACCGTCCTCTTCCTCATCGACTCTCTGGCTGCGGGGGGTGCCGAACGGCAGCTCTGTGAGCTGGTCAAGCACATGGACCGGACGCGGTTCGATGTCCACGTCGCGGTCTTCTATGGACCCGGCTATTTCAACGGCGGCGAACTCTGGCCCGACATCGCCAATCTCCCGGATGTGACCCTGCATGATCTCAAGAAGCGCCGCGGTGTGCCGGGCTACTTCACCGCACTGCCCAAGCTCCTGACCCTGATCCTGAGGATTCGAGCCGACGTCCTGCACGGCTACATCGACGGAAACCTGCCCCTGTTGCTGTTGGGCCGCCTGCTCCGTCGCCCCATTGTCTGGGGGATTCGCAGCACCGACAAGGACCAGTCCAAGCTGCCCCGCCGCTCGCGTTTCATGTCGACCTTTCTGCTGCGTCTCGCCCGCTTTGTCGATCTGGTCATTTTCAACTCCGAATCCGGACGCCTGAGCCATGTCGCCATGGGGATGAAGCCACCCCGCATGCTCGTGGTCCCCAACGGTTTCGATATCACCCGGTTCACGCCCGATGCGGTCAAGGGCCAGGCCCAGCGCGCGGCCTGGGGCGTCCCGGAGAACGCCCCCCTGATCGGTGTCGTGGGGAGGCTGAACCCGGTCAAGGATCATCCGACCTTTCTCCGCGCCATGGCCCGACTCGCCAAGGAATGGCCCGAGGCCAGATTCGTCTGCGTGGGAGGGGGCCCCGAGGCCTATCTGGCCTCCCTCAAGGAGTTGGCACAGTCCCTGGGGCTCCAGGACCGGCTCATCTGGGCCGGAGTCAGCCAATCCATGCCCAGCGCCTACAATGCCCTCTCGGTGCTCGTGCTCTCTTCGGCCGATGAGGGCTTCCCCAATGCCCTAGGCGAGGCGATGGCCTGCGGCATCCCCTGTGTGGCCACCCGGGTGGGTGATGCCGAGATCCTGATCGGTGACACCGGCCTGACCACCGAGGTGGGTGATGATTCCGCCATCGCGGCCGCCGTTTCCACCCTGCTGCGGGAGCCCCCGGAGGCCAGGGCGCAACGTACCGCCGCGGCCCGCACCCGCATTTGTTCCACCTTCAGCGTGGAAAGCCTGGCCCGCACCACCGAAAACGCCCTTCGGAGCCTCCTCCCCGACCCGGCGCCCCAGATCTAAGCCCTCACCCCGGCTGGTGCCTCTCCGCCGGAGGCACTATCCTTTCGGGGCATGCTCCTGAAACGGAGGCCCGCGATGAGCACTTCCATCGAACACCGGACATCGGAACGCATCCCCATCCGGAACCGAGTCAAGGTCGTCATCCAGGGCAGGATGGTGGCCTACTCTCTGGCCGTCAATCTCAGCTTGGGCGGTGTTCTGCTGGCCGCCGCGCCTCCCCTGCCCCTGGGCAGCCGCTGTGAATTGGCCCTTTTCACTGCGGGTTCCCCGGGCGGACAGGGCATTCTGGCGGAGGGAACCGTGGTCCGCAGCGATGACCAGGGGACCGCCATCCAGTTTCTTCAAGCCCTCCCCCCGGAAAGTCTCCGGGTTCTCGCTAGGCAGACTGCCATGAGCACCGGACGTTCAATCCTCAACGCCTACCGCGACTACTTCCGGGTGGGCCAGAGCGAGGGACTCGCCGATTGTGAAAAACTCCTGGGAGTCAGCAAGCGCACCTATCGCACGGTGTTCATCACGACCTTTTCTACCTGCATTCCCTTGGCCATTCTGCCGGTCTGGCTCCTCCGGGAGAGCATCCCCGCCGCCCCCGTCTGGGCCAAGATTGCCGCCGCCTTCGCCTATGGCGCCGCATGGCTCCTGCTCATCCAGCCCGCCCTCGACCTGACGACCTTCCGCATCCTGCGACAGAGACAAGCGTCGGGGCCCAAGAGCTGACCCCGACGCTTCTTCCAGACTGGTTTTGGTTTTCGATTGCGGGCGCCCTATTTCGCGTTGCCCGATAGAGTGTTGCCGCTGAGAGTGCCCTGGGAACCGCTGCCCAGGTAGATGCCGTAGCGGGTGCTGCCGGTGACGGAGTTGCCGGTAATGGTGTAGCCGGTGATGGTGGGATCCAGGTAGATGCCGTCGCCCTGGGTGCCGGTGATGGTGTTGCCGGTGACGGTGTTGTTGTCGGCCTCGTCCCGCATCCTCAGGCCCCAGTTCTTGTTGTCCCGCATCACGTTGTTGGTGACGCGATGGCCTGAGGTGTTGGAAATCTCCACACCGCCGCCGCCGGTCTGGCCATTGGCTGCGTTGAAGCCGTTGCCCACCATGACGTTGCCATCGATCAGGACGTTCTTGGCGAAGGCGATGCCGCGGTCCCCCAGGGCCAGGCCGTTCTGGATGCCACCGCCGGAATTGTTGGTGAAGGTGCAGCCCAGGATCTGCATGTTGGCCACGGTCTCGCCTGCGTTGGGCTCAATGTCGATCCCGGCCTCGGGCAGGGTGCCCTGGGTGTTCTTGAAGGTGGAGTTCTTCACCACGACACCATCGGCATAGACCACGGAGAGGCCCTGGCGGCGGTTGTGGTCGGCCACGACGTTGCAGAGGGTGATGTTGGTGGTGCCCGCGGAGCCGCCGACATAGAAGCCATCGCCCCAGCATTCCTTGGCGGTCACACCCTCGATGTACACATTCTGGGAGCTGGCCACGAAGATCCCCATGCCGGATTCGCCGCCGGTGCCCGTGTGGGTGCTGCGGTCGCCTTCCAGCGTGCCGCCGATGATGTTGACGTTGCTGACCCGGGGCAACAACAGGATCGAATAGTTCGCGGAGCCGTTGGGGATGGCTTTCAACACTGCACCGGAGCTCATGCGGAAGGTCATGTTGCTGCGGAGCTGGAGGCCCTGGTAGTTGTTGAGGATGGCGTTGATCATGTAGGTGCCATCGGGGACCAGCAGGGTACCGCCGGTGCCGGCCACGACTTCGATAGCGGCCTGGATGGCGGCGGTGTCATCAGTGAGGCCATCACCCTTGGCGCCGTAGGTCTTGACGCTCACCACCAAGGGGGAGGTGGGGGCCGGGGCGCAGCCGCCCTGGACCGCCTGCACCGTCACGGCGGCGGAGGCCTGCTTGCTGGTATCGGCGGCGCTGATGGCCGTCAGGGTATGGCTGCCCGCAGCGGCCGGGGCCGTATAGGTGACGGTGTTTCCGCTGCCCGTGATCGTGCCCACCGTGGTGTCGCCATTGGTCACACCGTCCACCTTCCAGGTGACATCGGTGTTGGACGAACCCGAGACCGTTGCGGTGAAGGGCTGTGCGCTGCCCGCCGTGAGGTTGGCGGCGGTGGAGCTGAGGATCACTGAGACCACGGCGGGAGGCGGCGGAACCGTCACGGTGATTGAGGCCGCGGCGCTCTTGGTGGTATCGGCGGCGCTGATGGTCGTCAGAGTATGGCTGCCCGCAGTTGCCGGGGCCGTGTAGGTGACGCTGTTCCCCGTCCCCGTGATCGTGCCCACCGTGGTGTTGCCATTGGCCACGCCGTCCACCTTCCAGATGACCGCGGTGTTGGACGAACCCGAGACCGTTGCGGTGAAAGCCTTCGTGCCGCCCGCCGTGAGGCTGGCGGAGGTGGAGCTGAGGGCCACCGAAACCACGACGGGAGGAGGCGGGACCGTCACGATGATCGAGGCCGTGGCGCTCTTGCTGGTGTCGGCGGCGCTGATGGCCGTCAGAGTATGGCTGCCCGCAGTGGCCGGGGCCGTGTAGGTGACGCTGTTTCCCGTCCCCGTGATCGTGCCCACCGTGGTGTTGCCATTGGCCACACCATCCACCTTCCAGGTGACCGCGGTGTTGGACGAACCCGAGACCGTTGCGGTGATGGTCTTCGTGCTGCCTGCCGTGAGGCTGGCGGAGGTGGAGCTGAGGGCCACCGAGACCACGACGGGAGGCGGCGGGACCGTCACGGTGATCGAGGCCGCGGCGCTCTTGCTGGTGTCGGCGGCGCTGATGGCCGTCAGAGTATGGCTGCCCGCAGTGGCCGGCGCCGTGTAGCTGACGGTGTTTCCCGTCCCCGTGATCGTGCCTACCGTGGTGTTGCCATTGGCCACACCATCCACCTTCCAGGTGACCGCGGTATTTGTGGAACCCGAGACCGTGGCAGTGAAGGACTGTGCGCTGCCAGCCGAGAGGCTGGCGGAGGTGGAGCTGAGCGCCACCGAGACCACGGCGGGAGGAGGCGGCGGGGCCGTCACGGTGATCGAGGCGGTGGCGCTCTTGCTGGCGTTCGCCACACTGGTAGCCCTCAGGACGTGGCTACCCGTGACTGCCGGAGCCTTGTAGCTGACGGTGTTCCCACTGCCGGTGATGGTTCCCACGGTCGTGTTGCCGTTGGTGACGCCATCCACGCTCCAGACCACGGACCCGTTGCCCATGCCCGAGACTGCAGCGGTGAAGGCCAGAGAGGCGCCGGTCAGGAGGCTGCCCGTACCCGGCGACAGACTGACCGCCACGTTGGAACCCTTGACCCGGACCACCGTGGAACCACGGCGCGTCGAGTACACCGAGCTGGTGGCCGTCAGCACGAAATCACCGGCGTTGTCGGGGGCCGTGTAAGTCACGGTATTCCCGCTCCCCACAACGGTTCCGACCGTTGAATTTCCGCCGACGACATCGTTCACCGCCCAGATCACACCGGTGTCAGAGGCACCGGAGACCGTGGCGGTGAAAGACTTCGTTTGGCCCAGGTCCACATCCGCGGGAGCTGGGCTTACCACCACATTGACTGCGGCGGCGGGATCGCCAACAACTGCAATCTCGGGCGTGTTTCCAGCGCCTCCACAACCAATCTGAGCGATCAACCCAGCAACCACGACTCCTCGAACCAGGGCAAGACGAGTTCCGATTCGCATAACCACCTCCGTCCGCCATAGGTGCAACGGAGGTGCCGCGAAACCCTCGAACCAAGGTTTGTGATAAACTTATCTATACCAACGGATAGAACCACGCGGATCATCCGTCCGGAGGGCCGAGTCTGAATTCTGGATCCAGATTCTAGAATCTGGACGGTTCGGGACCGTAGGCCTTGAGCTTCTGGTAGAGGGTACTCCGGGGGATATCCAGGCGTCGGGCGGCCCGGTCCACATGGCCTCCCTCCTCGTTGAGGATCTGGACGATATGGTGGCGCTCCAGCTCCTTGAGGGTCATGTGGGAATAGCGGTCCTCCACCCGGCCCTGGGGGCTGGCGGCGAAATCCAGATCCAACTCATCGATCTCGGAGGTCTTGACTCCCATCAGGGCGCGCTCCAGGACATTCCTCAGTTCCCGGATGTTGCCAGGCCATCCATGCTTCTGGAGCTTTTCCAGGGCGCCCCGGGTGAGATGGATGGGTTCCCGCCCGCATTCCCGGGTAAGGCGGTCCAGGAGCCGCTGGGAGAAATTCGGGATATCCTCTGCCCGCTCCCGCAATGGGGGGGCCTGAAGCTGGATGGCACTGATGCGATAGAAGAGATCCGCCCTGAAAAGCTGTTCCTCCACCAGTCTTTCCAGCTTCTGGTGGGTGGCGGCGATCAGGCGGAAGTCCACCTTGCGATCCTGCACCGCACCCAGCCGACGGAATCGTTTTTCCTCCAACGCCTTCAGTAGCTTGGGTTGGATCTGGAGATCCATGTCCCCGATCTCGTCCAGGAAGATCGTGCCCCGATGGGCCGCCTCCAGCAGCCCGATCTTGGTGCTGACGGCGCCGGTGAAGGCCCCCTTCTCGTGGCCAAACAACTCTGTCTCCAGGAATTCCTTGGTAAAGCCCCCGCAGTTGAGCTCCAGCATGGGTTCTGCGGCCCTGGAGCTGTTCCGCCGCAGCCATCTCGCCAGTTCGCTCTTGCCCGTGCCCGTCTCGCCCTGGATGAGGATCGGGCTCTCCGTGGCAGCTGCCAGGCGGGCCTGTTCCTCCAGCCTGAGGATCGCCGCGCTGGAGCCGATGAAGGGGTCCACCGCCTGCTGAGGCTGCTCACGGGAATCCCGCGCCAGCTGTTTGCGGCGGTTGCGCTGGTTTTCCAGCACGCGATCCAGGACCAGCATGAGCGCGGGCAGGTCCAGGGGCTTCACCAGAAACTGCTCGGCACCCAATTGGATGGCCCGCACCGCCAGCTCGATGCTGGCATGGGCCGTAAGCAGGATGATGGGCACCCCCGCATCGATCGCCTTCAGCCGGGGCAGCAGATCCAGGGCGTTGCCGTCGGGCAGGGAATAGTCCAGGGTCACCGCATCGTAGACATCCGCCCGGTACTTGATCTCCGCCTCGGCGCAGCTTTCGGCCTCGTCCACGATGTGGCCGTGGAGCTCCAGGAAATCGCGGATGGCGAAGAGGGTGATCTCGTCATCATCCACTACCAGGATTTTCGCCTTCGCCATGGACCCTCCGGGTCGAATGGGAGCCGAGGTGGGCTCAGATTGCCGGCAACGAGAAACGAATTTCCACGCCCCCCTGGGGGCTTGGACCCGCCAGCAGCTCGCCTCCATGTGCCTCCAGGATCCGGCGGGCAACGGGCAGCGCGAGCCTTCCCAGACCCGCAGGTCGGAAGTAGAAGGGTTCGAAGAGCCGCGCGGGGTCCAGATCGCCCAATTCCAATGGCGCCTCCAGGCGGCCACAGAGCCTCGCACGGCCATCCTCCCGGACCGTCCCCACGTGGATTTCCACCGGAGCCGCGCCCCGGGACTGGAGCGCGAGGTCCATCAGATGGATAAGCGCCAGGCGCAGTCCCTCGGCATCACCTCTCAGCGGTGGCAGAGGTCCTTCGACCCGGAGCTGCAAATCCCCGGCTTTTGCCCTGTGGTGTTCGCAGGCCTCGCGGAGGAGGGGCTCCAGGGAGACCTCGGCCCAGGGCCGCCTGCCCGGATCGCCGTATTCCCGCAGTTCATCCACAAAGACACCAAGGCGGTCGAGGCTCTTCCGGATGATCGCCTGATATTTGGCGGCCTCTGCCTCTCCCCGGAACCGCGCCTCGAAGGCGTCGAGGCTTGCGGAAATGCCGAAAATGAAATTTCGCAGCTCATGCACCAACCCCGGCACGAAAGACGCCCCGGCGGGGCCGCGGCCCAGGGATCGCCGCTCCTCTTCGGAGCGCACCGGAACGAAGCTCCCCAGCTGGGCCACCAACCGCTGGAGCCCTGCCCGCTCCCCGGGCGAAAGGGGGTCCGGCGTCTGGGCCAGAACGAACAGGCGGCCCAGGCCATCCCTCTCCCCAAAGGCGAACGCCTCCAGCAGCCAGAGGCCATCACGGCCCTGCTGCGCCACTCCTTCGGTACGGTCGGAAGGATGAAAGGTGGCTTCCAGTTCCCGTTTCCGGGCCTCCGGAAGTTCGGCGCTGGCGTGCCAGACCCCGGACCTCTCTCGCAGGGCAATGATCCGGCTCGCGCCCAGGAAGGCGGCCGCCAGGGAGATCCAGGTCCCTGGCCCAGAACCCCCGAGTGCGCCCTCCTCGGGCTTTTCTGCAGGGGGAGCGGCGCCGTTCCTGGTCGAGAATCGAGCCTTCGAATCCACGGGGCACCTCTCCGCATCGGTACGTGAATCTTACGGCAATCGAGATCCTGGTCGTTAAATTCCGCGAAGGAACTGCGACGATGACGGCATCCGCGTGGCCGCGGCGGGATTGGTGTAATCTGAGGATGAGGTTGACGAAATGAAGGTTGGTTTTTTCATATGGGCCCTGAAGCCTGCCGGTGCGGAGCGTGTGCTCTCCATTCTCGCCAATGCCTGGGCCGAGCGGGGCTGGGAGGTGGTCGTGTTCACCATGGATGCCCCGGACGCCACCTCCTTCTACCCCCTCGCCCCCTCCGTGGAACTGCGCCATCTGGACCTCCTGCGAAGCAGCAGCGGCTCCGTGGTGTCCGCGCTCACCAACAACCTCACCCGCATCCGATCCCTGCGGTGCGTGCTGTTGGAAACCCGGCCGGATGTCGTCATTTCCTTCATCGACAAGACCAACATCGTGGCCCTTCTCGCGAGTCGGGGTTTGGGCCTGCCCGTGATCATCTCCGAGCGGACCGATCCCTCCAGACGTTCCATCGGGCGTCTCTGGGACGCGCTGCGCAGGCTCACCTATCCCTTGGCCGATGGCATCGTCTTCCAGTCCCAGGCCGTCGCCGACTGGTTTCCCTCCCGCATCACCCGACGCGGCATGGTCATTCCCAATCCCGTGCCCGCCCCGCCCTCTGTGAGTGAACCCATTCCAAAAGATCCCGATAACCCGCGCCTTGTAACCATGGGACGTCTCGTGCCCGTGAAGGGCTTCGATGTCCTCATCGAGGCCTTCGCTTCCATCCAGGGCCAGGTCCCGAACTGGCGCCTCGAGATGTGGGGCGCGGGGCCCGAACTGGAGGCTCTCCAGCAGCGAGCCCAGGATCGGGGCGTGTCCGAGCGAGTCCGGTTCTGCGGCGTCACCCAACAGCCCTTCGAGGTGCTGCGTCAGGGGGATCTCTTCGTCATGTCCTCCCACGCCGAGGGTTTCCCCAATGCCCTCGTGGAGGCCATGGCCTGCGGGCTTCCCGTCATCAGCACACGATTCGGCGGCGCGGCCGAAGACATCATCCAGAACGGCGAGAACGGATTGCTGGTGCCTCCGGCCGACCCGAAGGCCCTGGCCGAAGCCATGCTGAAGCTCATGCTCGATCCAGCCGCCCGCGCCCGGCTCGGCGCCAAGGCCCCGGGCGTCGTCCAGCGCTTCTCCACGGAACGGGTGCTGGCCCTCTGGGATGAGGCCATGAACCGGGCCCTGAATCGCAAGCCAGGGAAACCCCAGGCCTCGGGCCTGACCCTTCCGGCCTGATTAACCTAGGCGTCTTCCTTGATCGGCTGAGTGCGCCCGCCCTTGCGGGTCATTTTCAGCAGGAAGGCTCGCTTGTCCCGCTTGTACTCCGCTTCGTCATAGTCCGGAGTCGCGGCCAGCGACCACTCCGCGTACTGCTCGATGGACATGATGGGCTTGGCTGGATTGCCTGAGGCTAGGACATTGGGCGGGATGGTGCGCGTCACCACGGAGCCCGCGGCAATCACCGAATTGGGCCCGATGGTGACCCCCGGCATGATCATGACCCGCTGCCCCAGAAGACAGTTGTCCATGATGTTGATGCGACCGTACTTGATCACCTTCCGATAGCGCTCCTGGTGTCGGAAGACATGGGTTCCCCCATCGTGGGTGATGAAGACCACGCCATCGGCGATGCCCACATGCTTGCCGATGGTGATCAGGTAGGGCTCTGAGCCGAAGTCGGGAAGACTCATGAAGTCGCAGTCATCGGCGATGGTGAGCCCTTGCCTGCGCAGCCTCCAGATCTTGAAGTCGAGCCAACGGTCCGCGATCCAGTACAGCAACATCATGGAAACCCCGTTTTCATTTCAAGAGTGCTGAATAAACATTCAGGTAGTTCTCCGCCACGATGTCAACTCGGTAGTTGGCCTGCACCCGGTGAAGGGCGGCCTGCCCCAAGGCCAGTCGCTCCGTATCCGGCAGGGAGAGCACTTCCCGCAGGGCGACCGCCAGCGCGTCGGAATCCGAGGGTGGCACGGCCCGACCCGTCTCCGCGACGATCAGTCGGGAATCGCCCACATCCGTCACTACACAGGGCACCGCACAGGCCATCGCCTCACCCAGCACGCTCGGGAAGGCTTCGCCGATGGATGAAGAACAGGCCACATCGAGCGCAGCATTGATCTGGGGCATATCCCGGCGCAGCCCCAGAAGGTGGATTCGACCGAGGTCGAGCCCCTGGGTCCACTCGACGATCTGGGGCGTTTCCGGCGTCATGCCCGCGCCGCAGAGCAGGGCGTGCAGGGGATGTCCATTGATCTCGGCGGGTAGCTGTCCCCAGGCCTTGAAGAAATTGCCATGGTCCTTGAGGGGATCGAGGCGCCCCACGAGGCCCACCAGCAGGGCGTTTTCGGGAATGCCGAGGGCCGCCCGCAGGGCGACTCTGGCCTCCGGATCTGGATGGAAGAGATCGAGATCGAAACCATTGGGGATGACCACCATCCGACCGGCGTCGTAGCCGAGCTTGGCGTGGACCGCCCTGGAGGCCTCGGAGCAGCAGACGATTTTCCGGGGGAGCATCCGGGATAGCCAGGCGCAGAGCTTGGCAATGCGCAGAGTCATGGTGCGGTTCATGCCCTTGTTCAGGTTGCTGTGGTGAACCCCCCAGACCACGGGCGTGCCAGGCCTGAAGACCCGGGTCATACCCCCGAGCAGGTCCGCGTGATACATCCAGGTCTGGACAAGATCCGGCTTGAAGCGTGAGAGATGTTTGAGGAGCCTGAACAATCCCCGGGGGTCGGGCACGCCCTGGCGAATGCCCAGGCAATGCACCGGCACCCCCAGCGCCTCGAATTCGGGCACCAGCGTCCCCGGCGGCAGCAGCGAGATCACCTCCATCTCGACCCCGCGTTTGAGATGGCACCGGACCATCTTCAGCAGCATGGTCTCCGCGCCACCCGTGTGCAGTCCCGTGATGAGGTGAACGACTCTCAAGCCGAAACTCCCGGAAGCCTGTCTTTGGCGATCACTTGGAGGCCTGCTTCAACACCGCGCTCACCACATTCACCGTGTCCTCCATGTTCTGCTCCGTAAGCGTCGGATGAATTACGAACATCAGGCTGGTCTCGCCCAACTGCTGGGCTACGGGAAGGCGCTCGGGCAAGGCGAAGGCGCTCTCGGTGAAGGCCTTCTCCAGGTAGATCTCGCTGCAGCTCCCGCTGAAACAGGGAATGCCCCGCTCGGTGATCTCGTTCATGATCCGATCCCGGCTCCACCCTTCCTTGAGCCCCTCGGGTTTGACGAAGGCGTAGGCCTTGTAGGCCGCATGGCCGATTTCCGAGGGCGCAGGAGTCGTTCGGATGCAATCGAAGCGGCCCAGGATCTCGTTCAGGCGAGCCATGTTCGCTCGACGCTGACGGGTCCACTCCGGCAGTTTCCTCAATTGGGCGCGCCCGATGACCGCCTGGAGTTCGGTCATCCGCCAGTTGGTTCCGAAGGAATCGTGCAGCCACCGGAACCCTGGTTCGTGCTTGCGGTTGTAAACCGAGTCCCAGTTCTTGCCGTGATCCTTGAAACTCCAGGCTCGTTCCCAGAGCGCCCGTTCGTTGGTCGTGAGCATCCCTCCCTCGCCCCCGGTGGTGATGATCTTGTCCTGGCAGAAGGAGAAGGCCGCCACATGGCCCAGTCCACCCACGGGACGCCCCTTGTAGGTCGCCCCGTTGGCCTGGGCACAATCTTCGATCACCTTGAGGCCTTGTCGATCCGCAAGTTCCATGATGGGATCCATGTCGCAGGGCCACCCCGCGAGGTGAACGGCAATGATCGCTTTGGTCTTTGGGGTGATAACCTTCGCGATGGATTCCGCCGTGATGTTCTGGCTCACCGGATCCACGTCCGCCAGCACGGGAGTGCAGCCCCGCATGACGACACAACTGGCGCTGGCGATGAAGGTACGGGGGGTCGTGATGATTTCCGAGCCCGGCGGAATACCCAGGGCGTAGATCGCCAGTTCCAGGGCCGACGTGCCATTGCAGAGGGCGATGGCATGGTCGCAGGCGGCGGCCCGCGCGTATTCCTTCTCGAATTCCCGCGCCTCCTGCCCGGTCCAGTAATTGACCTGCCCGCTCTCCAAAACCCTCACCGTGGCGGCGACTTCGTCGGGAGCATAATGGGGCCAGGGCCCGAAGGGTTGGGTGCGGCGGGGATCAGTGGACTGGGAAGAAGGCATGGCGGGACCACTCCGAGGCGTGAAAAGAGTTCGTTGGCGTCATTGAATCCGTGCGCCCAAAGCTAGAGCGCTTCCTTGGGAGTGTGATGCACGCAGTACTTCCCGAGTCCCAGGGCGGAGGGTGCATAGGATGGAACGAGGGCCTGGAATTGAGCCACGAGTTCCCGCCTGCGGGCGGTTTCGTCCTCGATCGACAGGGCCTCTCGCAAGGCGGCCAGGCCGGCGTGGATCTCGGCTGGGGAATCGCCCACCAGCGCCGACTCCAAGACCTTGCTGTGCACTGCGGTCTGGCTGATTTCCGCCATGTTGAACAGCTCTTCAAAGAGCTTTTCCCCGGGACGGATGCCCGTGGCTTGGATCTCGATGTCCCGCTCCGGCACCATGCCAGAAAGGGTGATCATGTCCTTGGCCAGATCCAGGATGGCGACCGGCTCACCCATGTCCAGCACGTATACCTTGCCGGTTTCGCCCAGCAGCCCGGCCTGGAGCACCAGCTGGCTGGCCTCGGGAATGGTCATGAAGTAGCGGGTCATCCGGACATCAGTGATGGTCACCGGCCCACCTCTGGAGATTTGATCCCTGAAAATGGGCACCACGCTGCCCCGACTGCCCAGGACGTTACCGAACCTCACGCTCACGTACTGGCTTCCCGGCTGCGCTTGGGCGGCGCCGCAGCGCACCACGCCTTCCGCCAGACACTTGGAAACCCCCAGGGCGTTGGTAGGGTTGACGGACTTGTCCGTGGAGATGTTCACGAACACCTGAGTCTGCGCCGCCAGCGCCGCTTCCAGAACACTCTTGGTGCCAAAGACATTGTTCTCGATGGCCTCCTCGGGATTCAGTTCCAGGTAGGGCACATGCTTGTGCGCTGCGGCATGGAACACGACCTGGGGCCGCCAGCGCAGGAAGATCTGCCGCAGGCGAGTGGCATCCCGGATATCGCACAATTCGACGGCCAGGGGCAGGTTGGGCGAGATCTCCCGCAGCTCACGCTCGACGATCCAGAGGCTGTTCTCACCCCGCCCCAGCAGCACGATGCGGGCCGGCTTGAACACTGCCACCTGGCGGGCCAACTCGCTACCGATGGAGCCTCCCGCCCCGGTGATCAGGACCACGGCATCGCCCAGGACACGCTGCAGGGCCGTCTGGTCGAGATGGATGGGATCACGGCGCAGCAGATCCTCGATGGAGATATCCCGGAGGTCCGGCTTCCAGGACTGATTGCCCAGCAGGTTGTAGATGCCCGGAACGGTCTTGGTTTCAATGCCTGCCCCGCGAATGACATTACTAAGCTGCCGGATCATTTTCCCGGGCGCACTGGGAATCGCGATGACCACTTTCGTGATCCGCTGCTCCTTGATGATGAAATCCAGGAGATCCGTGGTCCCCAGCACCGGGATTCCCTGGATCCTCAGCCCCTGTTTCTCGAAGGCGTCATCCACGTAGCCAATGACGCGGCAGCCGAGTTCAGGATGGCGATCCAGCTCCCGGGAGACCAGCAGTCCCGCCCTTCCCGCTCCGACGATGAGGGTGCGAGAACCCACCGCCGTCGGCGAAAGGATGTTGGGCAGGAAAGGGAAAATCCCCTCATAGATCGATCGGGCAATGATCCGGAGGGTGGCCCAGAAGATACCTGTGAACATGCTGGCCAAGAACAGGAACAGGTAGACCCGGCCACCGTGCTGCCTCCCAACGATCAGCAGGATCACGATTGAGAACAGGAACAGCGTGATGCCGGCCATCACGATTTCAAAAAAGTCCTTGATGCCGATCATCCTGTAATGGATTCGGGTCAAGCGGAACAAGGCGCTGACGATGACCACCAGGATCACCCAATCGATGATATCGATGGTGATGATCGCCTCGCCTTGGATCAGGTCGAAGACCACGAGCCACCCCAGGGCCCCCATCTGCCCATCCAACACGAGCTTGATGAGCTGCCGGAACCACTGGCTCTTGGCTGTTTTTCGAAAGAGATCGACTATCGGCATCTTGGACGTCTCTGGCTGTGCGATTCAGAACCCGCGTTCGAGCCTCGCAGACCTGTTCTTGGTTGGGACAGGATGGTGAGGTCTTGAGGATTCTATCAAACATCCTCGAAATTATCCCAAAGCCCTTCATGTCGCGCTGACGAATTCACTCATCGAATCCGATCCCTGGCTTCCGAAGAAGAAGAGGTCTCGCTCATGAGCGCCCAGCACCAGTCGGCCAATTCACAGACCAGGATTCGGATGGAGCCCCCATGGCAAAGGCCCCACACTCGGGGGCCTTTGCCATTCAATGCTCTTTGGTGCCTGGAGGCGGAATCGAACCGTCGACACATGGATTTTCAGTCCAAATCCAGGTGTGATCCGGGATGTTGCCTAGTCCATGCACCTGGCAATTTAATTGGACTTAGGGACTAGGTGACACAACATAACACTCGCGAACCCACCCTTCGTAGAGCACACTTAGAGCACACCATTCGAGGCCCAAATGCCCGAAAAAGCTCGCTCTAACGTGAAATTGACCGACACGCGGGTTCGCGAATTCAGAGCCACCGGGAAGCAGTATCGAGTCTGGGACAGCCTTATCCCAGGTTTCCATGTCCTCATCCAGCCCTCAGGCTCTGGGACCTTCCGAGTTCAATTCCAGCGATCCGGCGGCACCAAGGTCTCGGTATCCATCGGCGATGTCAATGTCTGGAGCGTGAAGGAAGCCCGCGAGAAAGCGGCCACGCTTCGCAAAATGCACGAGGAGGGCCGCGATCCCCAGGCCTTTATGAAGGAGGAGCGGAGCGGGAAAACCCTGGAAATGCTGGTCGACCTCTGGCGGGAGGATTACGCCTCTCACCTTAAACCTTCCACTCGCAACAGCTACGAAAGCCTCCTCCGCAATATCATCATCCCGAACCTCGGAAAGCGACTCGTTAAGGATCTCGCCCTAGCCGACGTGAAGGCTCTCTACCGGGAAACTCGGAAAACCACCCCAGTTCAGGCTAATCGGGCCATGGCCGTGCTTTCAAAGCTCCTGACCATTGCTGAGGTCGAGCAGTGGAGAACCACCGGGGTCAACCCTTGCCACCAACTGGAGCGAGAGGACGAGAAACCCAAGACCCGGATTCTGACGGCTGCAGAACTTGCTGCCCTTGAGATCGCCCTGACCGAACTCGTTTCAGAGGGAAAATTGGAGGCTGCCCACGCTGACTTCTTCCGGTTTCTGGCCCTTTCCGGGCTTCGTAGAGGAGAAGCCCTAGGGCTGAAGTGGAAGGACATCGACCTGGAACGGTGGACCATGACTTTTGAGGAGCACAAAACCGACTCTGAGGGCACAAAGGTCCTTCCCTTGAACTCCCATCTCCGGCGGATCCTGGGTGAACGCGGTAAGCAGCGTCTAAGCATCTTCGTTTTCCCAGGTGCCTCACCCGACCGGCCCTTCAACGGGGTCGGCAAAGTATTGGACCGCATCCGAGTTCGTGCCGAATTGCTCGACGTTACCCCACACGATTTGCGACGCACCTTCTGCACCGTTTGCAACGAACTGGGATACCCCGCCTCCATCGGAGACGCACTTCTGGGCCACAGCCTCGGCAGAATCCGAGACACATACACCCAATTCGGCGCAGACGGCATTCTTGGCCGCGCAAGCCAAGAAACCGCCGATTGGATTGGCGCGGCGCTCCTTGGGCAGGCCCCTCGGGCTGGTGTGAAAGTCAAAGCAGGCAAGAAAACCAAGGCCGCCACGGCGTGATGGCAACTTTCTGGACTCGATCATTGAGTCCAGACCAAACGAAGAATCACCACCCCATCCTGAAGGTCCGCTACGCCCCTCGCGGGCACCACCTCCCCCACGGTGAACCCTTGGCCCCGTCGGCGGAAGGCGTCGGGGAATATGACCGCCTCCACGAGGCCTGTCTCGTCCTCCAGGGTGACGAACTGCATCGGCTGGTCGTCCTTGGTATGGACGAGCTTCTCGGCCACAACGAGGGCCCAGAACCGACTCTCGCACCCTATACGGTGGGAAACCTGTCCGGCACGGTGGGGGTAGTCCTCCCCGGGCCGCTGCCCACGGGTGAGGGCCGCCGGATGTAGTTCCAGGGTGATGCCGAGGAGTTCCAACTCCTGGTTGGCCCTCTGGACGAGCCCGGTGGGCCTCGGAGCCACACCCTTGGGTAGGCCACCCACGCTGTCCCAGAGCAGTCGGGTCCGGTCTCCATCGGGTGCCCAGCGGTCAAAGGCCCCGGCCCTGGCCAACAGCTCCATGGCCTTCGCGGAGGTCTTCGCCCGGGCTTGGAGGTCTTGGGGATCCTGGTAGGCGCCGCCTTCTCCCCGGGCGGCCAGCAGCTTCTCCAGGTCGGCCTTGGGCAGGCCCTTGATGAAGCTGAGGCCGACGCGGAGCGCGTGGTCGCCATGCGGGGCATACCCGGCGTCACTCTCGTTCACGTCAGGGCCGAGAACCTTCACCCCGTGGCGCCGGGCGTCGCCCAGGTAGGCGATGGCCGGGTAGAACCCGCCCTGGTTGTTGATGACGGCGGCGTAGAACGGCGCGGGGTGATGGGCCTTGATCCAGCCGCTCTCGTAGCTCACCCGGGCGTAGCTGGCGGAGTGCGGCTTGCAGAACGAGTAGCCCGTGAAGGTCTCGATCATGGACCAGACCTCCTCGGCACCCTTCTCGGGGATCTCGTTGGCCCGACAGCCGTCCATGAAGGCGGCTTTGTAGTCGGGCACGCGGGCGGCGTGGTCCTTCTTCCCCAGGGCCTTCCTCAACTTGTCGGCCTGCTTGTAAGTGAACCCGGCCATCCCCTGGGCCACACGCATCACGTCCTCCTGATAGACCAGGACGCCGTAGCTCTCGCTCAGGAGGTCGTCCAGCGACGGGTGGATGGGCTCGTAGGGCTCACCCTTGGTGCGGGAGACGTAGGCGTCCACCCAACGGTTGGCGGCGGGCCGAATCAGGGAGCTGTGGATGGTCAGATGCTCATAGTCGCCTCTGCCTACCCGCTGTTGCAGGATTCGGCTGGCCGGGCTCTCCACGTAGAAGACGCCGATGGTGTCGCCTCTGGCCATGAGGTCCTGGGTCACCTCGTCCTGCTCAGGGAACCAGGTGCGGCGTTCCGGGGCCTCCCCTCGTGCCTCCAGGACCGCAAGGCCATCACGGACGACAGCGAGAGACCGGTTGCCCAGGAGATCGAGTTTCACGAGGCCGTAGGACTCCACTCCGTCCTTCTCCCACTGGAGGATGGAGACGCCGTCCTTCGCTGGCGCGGGCTGGCTCGGCGCGTGCTCCCAAAGGGGCCCGGGGGTGATCACCGTCCCGCCGGGATGCACAGACAGCAGGTGGGGCTGGCCGACGAGCCGTGATGCCATCTGGACGATGTCCGGCCAGGGGTCCGGCATCGGAGCATCGGTCCGAGTCGTCCGCCCGAGCTTCACCGACAGCCCGGCCTCCTCTTCCCAGCCCCACGTCCGCAGCCGCTTTGACATACGGCTGATCTCGCTCTCCGGTCGGCAGTGGAGCTTGGCAACCTCACGGATGGCGGCCCGGGGCTGAAACACGTTGTGAGTCGCGACCATGGCCACGTGGTCCCGCCCAAACGTCTCGAACACCCACTGGAGCACCTCGTCCCGCTCGTCCCAGGCGAAGTCCACGTCGAGATCGGGAGGGTCTTCGCGGTCCTCGTTGAGGAACCTCTCGAACATCAAGTTGGCCCCGACAGGGTCGACGTTGGTGATGCCCAGCAGGTAGCTAAGCAGGGATGCCGCGCCGCTCCCCCGCCCGCATGTCCGGGAGGCATTCTGGGTGATGGCCTGCATGACCAGGAAGTAGCCGCCATAGCCCTTCCGCAGGATGAGATCCATCTCCCTCTCCAAGCGGCGATGCACCTTCGGGTCGGAGACGGCGCCGTAGCGGCGACGGATCCCCTCCCGCGCCCCGGCCCACAACCGCTCGCCCACGTCCTCGCCGGGGTGGAGGTGGGGCGGGTTCGGCAGCACCCACTTCCCCCATGGCAATGTCCACGCGCCAAGCTGACCTTCAAGGCGCCGCGTGCCCTCGTTCACCTCCTCGGAGAGCCCCTGCTCCCAGGCCGCGCAGGTTTTCGCCCCCAGGCGCGGCTCCCAGTAGTCCTTGGGCTTCAGATCCTGGAGCATGGCGTTCATGGCAATGGCCCGTTTGACCTTGTGGATAGCCAGCCCCTCCGACTTCAGGAATCGGAGCACCTGGGGGCCCACCACTGCGATCCCCTCGGCCCGGGCCCGTTGGGCGACCTGCCAGCCACCCCCCCCGATGAGAATGGCCACCTGCCCGTCCTCCGGGGCTTCGTCCCGCAACTGCAAGGCCACCCCCCACCGGTCCGCCAGGAGCACGCAGCTGCCCGGCCACCCCCATGACCGCCCATGGGCCTTGTCGGTCAGGGCCTTATTCATGCCCGTGTAGCCCTCGGCGTCCAAGGGGAGGACGTAGACCTCGCCGTCGCCCAACGGCAGGCGGCAACCGACGTGGAGCCGGAGACCGAGCTTGTCTGCGGCCTCGCGCATCCGGGGGAGGCCATGAAGCCCACGGTCCACCAGGGCTAGATCCGTATAGCCGAGGTGGAGCGCCAGTTTCCCCAAGTCCTCGGGCAGGTAGACCCCCTCCATGAGGCTGTAGGCGGAGATGCCGAGGGCCAATGCCATGGTCAGGCCCCCTGGCGGAGGGCTTGGTGGCCGAAGCGACGATGGAGCCGAAGGGCAGTAGCTTCTATTGCAAGCCTCTTTTGGACGTGGTCCTCGGCGAGCAGGAGCGGGGTGCCGGGTGTGGGCCCCAACCACGCCTCCAGCTCCAGACGCTGGATGAGCACGCGCCGGGTAGCCCCCGCCATGAACTGGAGTTCGAGGTCGTGGCAGCACGCCCAGAGATCCTCGCCGTTGAGGCTGAAGGGCAACACGTGGGGGAGGTCATCGGCATCCCACCAGGACAGGCGGAGACGATGAACGAACCTGCCATCCAGGCGCCAAGCCCAGGCCGCCTCCCACACCCACGACGCCAACCCCAGGTCGTGCTTGTGTGCCGGGGGCATGATGATCTTCCGCAAAGTCTCGGACGCCTGGACGACCTCCAGCGGAGGGAGCCTGTCCTGGTCTTCTCCCCGGGCCTGACGGAGCACCTGGAACGCCTCCGGGGCAGGGATGATTCGACCAAGGGCATGGACCTCCATGGGCTGCACCTGGGCGACGCGGTGCAGGCCAAAGTGCTGGAGGCGATCTCGTGACCGCGCCTCCAAGGCCGACAGTGCTCCGAGCGGATAGGGAGCCAGGAAGGGCGCCTCCTGGCCCGCCTCGATCATCCGCACTTGGTCCTCCGCCTTGGCAGCCAATCGGGAAGCGGAGTAGCTCTGGCTGAGGCCTCCGTGAGCACTCCAGCCCGCTTCCTCAAGGAGTTCCCTGCGGAGCCGTTCGGCAGCGTCGAGCCCAGAGCCATGAAGGCGCTCCGTGCCACGAAGGTCCACGAACCCCTCCCCGAAGCGCCCCAGGCGACCCAGGGGGCTGAAAGCGAGCAAGTGACGCCCCAAGCAGGCACGGGCATCCATCCAGGTAGTGGGCGCCGGGTCGAGGACCACGAGGCCGGGGTCCTGATGGAGAGCCACGTCCACTGGGACCCCAGCCTCCAGGCCCGCCGCCCTCGCGATTCGATCAACAATCCACAAGCGCGGGGTTCGTCCAGCCTCCGGGCTGCGGAAGCCCAGCGGACGCCCGGCCAGCCCGGGCTCCTGAAGCCGGGCGAGCTGGAACGGAAGCTCTGGGACCCACACCGCCAACATGGAAATACCTTTGACCCCACAGCAGGGGGATCCAAGGATGGCGAAATTTTGACGAAACCGCCACCCTTAATTCTCCGCCATCTGCCTGGTGTAGGGGGCGTGCCATCACGAACCGCGATACCGCTGGAGTTGCTGAGGGACCTGAATGGACGCGGGGTGGGGAATTAAGGGGGCAAGAAAGTTGAACCCGGACAGAGTGCCCTCCCGCATTCCGCCACAGAGGGAGCCCGCCAGTAGGTGATCAGGGGCATGATGGGGCCGATAGCGGGAGATCTCATGTGTGGTCGGGTGGGGGTGAGGAAGGGCATCGAAGGCCTCGTGCTGGAGCACCTCGATGCAGCTGGGGAAACGAAGGACTGGGCTGTCCCCAACCCGAACGTCTCCCCGACCAACGCCATCCCCGGAGTCCGGCTGGTGGGTGGCGCCCGGGTGGCCGCGAGCTATCTCTGGGGGTTCCTCCCGCCGAATGCACCCAGCCGAGCCTTCATCAGCCAATACTTCAGCTTCAACGCCCGTGCCGACAAGATCGCCACCGGCAGACTCTACTTGAAGCCGTTCAGGAGCCAGCGGTGCCTGATTGCGGTCAACGGTTGGTTCGAGTGGCCGAAGGCCCCGGGGAGCAAGAAGGGCACCCCATGCACCATCACTCCCACCACCGGGGACCTTTTCGTTTTCGCCGGGCTATGGGGGCCTTGGCAGGACCCGGAGACCGGCATCCACCACGACACGGCGACCGTGATCACCACGGAGCCAAATGAGCTGATCGCCGAGCTGCCTCACCACCGGATGCCTGCGATCCTGGGGCCGTCGGAATGGGGCGCCTGGTTGGATCCGGACACTTCCGAGGCAGACCTGCACCACCTACTTCGGCCAGCACCATCGGAGTGGATGGTCGCCGGGCCAGGGGGTCCAAAGGAGTTCGCCTTGAATTGACCCTGCAGCGGAGGAGACAGGAGCCGAAGGTTTGTGTGAGGTGCATGCGATGTGGCCTCCGCCGGTCGGGAAGGTGGACCGGGTTGCTGCTTTATTTAAGACCGAAGCAGCAACTGGCACCCCTTCGTGGACCGGGTTGCTGCTTTATGAGGCTGGGGGTGTAGGGGGGGAAGAAACCTCCAGGATCTTGCCGACTTCCCCAGCGTCCACACCTGGAATCAGGCGGACCTTTTCCCCTTTTCGAAGGCCCCTCTTTCGAGGAATCCCCATTTTGGTTAACGCCGCGCCAAACGTGGTGGCCGAGATCTCTACTTTTGCCCATTCCTGAAACATTTTCTGGGCATCCTCCACCCTGATCTCAGAGTCCTGGCGATGCACCCGTCGAAGACACCCGCCAAATTGGACCAAGCACTCTTCTAGCCGTTTCCGTGATGTTTCGGCCATGTGCTCCTTGACTCCCGCCTCTGGGACTAGGTCGAGGCTATTCTTCAACGCTTCAAACAATTCGCGCTGGCTCCAGGGATATGGGGTTTTGCCGTCTTCATTCAAACAGCGGCTATTCCAGGCGGGTTTTCCATCCTGGGGCAAGACGAGTAGGTGGAACGCCACCGGGACTGGAACTCCCAAAAATCGGGTGAGGTGGGTGCAGACCCCCATCAAGGTATCCCGCCCATGACTGCCGCTTCGGGAGACCCTCGCGCAGTTCCGAAGGTAGATCCAGGCCCGCGTCCTTCGTCGTTTGTCGTCCCCAGGTGCCATTTGCCAGAGCCTTGGATCCGGCACCAGAGCTTCCGCTGGGGCAAATAATGTCGGATCCACGGGGGGAGGGGAAGACCAGGCAGTTAGAGGCGTATAAGCCCGCCCATCGCGCCGTGTTCCAGGTGCAACCAGGAGGGTGTTTCCCGACAGCTTGAAGTCCCACTTTTGTTTGTTGTTTTGCGCGTCTGGGGGTCGTGTATGGCATTTCAGCGGGCGAGAGGCCCAATCTGGGGGTAGGCGCATAAGGTAGTGCCGCCCCCCCGAGGGCGTTGAGACCATCGGACAGAAGATCCGACTTTCGGCCATGACCTCGTTCATCCACGCAACGGCCTTTGCATCGTCGGCGTCCACAACATAAAGCCCTGACTCCCCAATTAGGTATCCCGTGCCCGCGCCCTCGCGAAGCCACGAGAGAGCGCGCAGCACGCGGTCCTCTGGGCACCCAAGCCGCTTGTGGAGTGCCCGGAAATAGTCAAAACCACGCTGCGGCTGCTTTGTATTCGGGTGCAGCCTGACGAAAACCACACCCTCCTGGGCCAACCCAAGGATGAAGGCGGCGGCTTCGTCCACGGAAGAAGTGGTCAGCATTGGCAAACCGAAAGAAGCCCCGCCGAACCGCCCCAAATGCAATGGGGCGGGAGCGATCTGGGGCGAGCCAGGAAGGAGACCGAAGGCACCTACTTCCAGGCGCCTCCAGGACAGCCGCAGGAATTACGGGCGGTCCGTCATCCGAGCGGGGAAATCGGCAAGCTCAGAGACTGGGATGAAAATCCGTTTCCCAACCCGGAAGAACTTCACCTTCCCTTCTTGGAGCCAGCGATAGGCAATTGTCCGACTGATGCCGATGGAAGCACGGAATTCGCTCACAGACAGGCATGCTCTACCAGGAGCCAGAATTTCTGGCGTTACCAGGGCAGTTGGGTTTGCGCTCATAGGGGCCTCCTGGCCGAGAGTTTTCTGTCGTTTCCGGGTAGACGAAGCCCCCAACCGCTGGTGCGGTTAGTGATTCCCGGAACTATTGGCGGTTCTGTCCGCTGGGGGCGTCAAACGGCCCGCAGCCCAGAATTGAAATCGGATGGTATTGGCAAGGCCTGAGTGGTGCCATCCAGGCTCATCTAGAATTATCTAATCTCTACAAAAAAAAGGTTGTTAATAGCGCAAGCCGACGCCTTGCACTACAGACAATAGGCCATTAAGTGGGCTATCTAGCCTCACAATCAACAATTAAACCAAGCCAAAACAACAGATATATTTGAATGAGATAAATTTCGAAAAATGGAGAGTCAAATCCCCCTGGGGCTTCAATATTCCCCACCACGGCCACAATTCTCCGTGATTTCAACGCTTTTTGAACCTGCTGAGTTTCCCCTGCTGGATCGGGATTTCGACTTCAGCGACTATCATTGCTCGCTTCGGCACACGCCAAATTCATCCTCAAGAGACGATGAAGCAATTCCTGGCCAGGGGCAGTGCGCCCCAGGGCCAGGCCCAGAGCGTCGCCCTTGGGATTGGCGGCCCGAAGGGCATCCTCGGCGGCGAAGAGCGGCTCGGCGAGGTCCGACCAGCCATAGGCCGCGAGCACGGCTCGGTCCAGGTCCCTGTGGAGATGGTTGAGCCAAGCGGCCTGCCCTGCCTCCCGGGCGTTGTAGAGGGCCGTGAGGGTGCGCTTCTTCAGCTCAGCCTCACTGGCCCCCTCGGGGTTCAGCCAGCGCTCCCGGGCCTCGTGGAGCTTCCGGGCGGCCTCTGCCACGGCCCCGGGAGGCGTCTCCCGGAAGCCATCTGGGAATGGGAAGGTCTCGAAGGTGGTGTTCGGGGTGTAGCGCGGGTCATTGCCGACACCCAGGAAGGAGCACATCGCCAGAGCCCAAAGCTCGTGGATGCGACTTTGGAGGAGGCCGAACATCGCGTCCTGGTCAGTAGCAAAAACGATCAGTTGATGATCCGGGAGTGTGCCGCCATCGACCCAGGCAAACAGGCGATGCTTCGCAACTGTTGGCGTCACCAGGAACCGTGACAGCCCGAATAGGGCCTTGCGCATCCCGGTGCAGGGTTCACGATGAACAAACCACGGCCTACGGTCTCCGGTGCGTGTCACAGCCCTCATCGGTTTCACACGCGATTCCGCGTAATGAAAAGGCGCTTCGTAGAAGGAGGCCTCATGCTCGGACAGATGCATCATCCCAGGGGTCGGGACGGCTCCTCTGGGCAGCGGCATCCCGAAGTCAATTACCCAGCGCCTTAAGGGGCGGCGTGTGATGTCGATCCCATTGACCCAGGGCCGCAGGACGTCCGAATTGGAATGTTCATTCGGGTTGATGGGAAGGGCCAACCATTGCCGCGCGAGATCGTCGGGAATATCGAATGGCCCAGCCTTGATGTTGCCCATGAAACTGAACCCACGAAGCTCCACCAACCGCACAGCACGGGAAAGTTCCAGGCTGCTGCTCAAATCCGGGTTAATTGTCGCGACCTCAACCCCGTCGAGAACCCGCGATTCCCCAACTTCCATGGCCCCGAAGCCAACCATGCTCACTCGCACGGCTGCGCCTTCCAGCACCCAATCGCGGTCGCTTTCGGCGAAGAAGACCTGAGAATCGGCCAGGATGTGCTCAAGCACCACGCGGTTCTTGCCCTGCCGGATGCTGTTGGTGGCCAACAGGCCCACGCGCTTTGCCCGCCCTCCGGCCACGGCCTCCCGCGCCTTCTCGAACCAGTAGCAGACGTAATCGGATTCCCGCGCTACGCGGCCATCCCAGCGCTCGAAGAGGGCGTCCACGGCAGCGTCCCCCAAAGCCGAACGTAGTCGCTTGCTGCCGATGAAGGGGGGGTTGCCGATGATGACATCCACCTGGGGCCAGGGCAGCTCCAGGCTGTCGCCATGGGCGATGGGTTGGAGCTTCTTCAGGATGGGGCGCTCCTGGATGCGGTAGCCGTGCAGGCGCAGCCATTGGAGGTGGCCGATCCACACCACGACGCTGGCCAAGGCGTGGGGAAACTCCAGGATCTCGATGCCGTGGAGCTGCTGGGGCCCGACATGGAAGCTCAAGGCGCGGGCGTGGAAAAGCTCCGCCTGGAAGCGGACCACCTCCAGTTCCAGGTCCAGGAGGCGCTGCATGGCCACCACCAGGAAGTTGCCGCTGCCGCAGGCCGGATCGAGGATCTGCACCTGCCCGAGCGATTCGCGGAAATCCTCTACGCGGCGCTGGAGGGTGGCCAGGGCGGCGGCCTTGGGCTTGGCGGCGAGCTTAGCCTCGACCTCGGCCCGGAGGGCGGCCCAGCGGCCCCGCCACGGGCGCAGGAGCACGGGTTCGATGAGGTGGAGGATGTCCTCGCGGCTGGTGTAGTGGACGCCCCGCTTGGAGCGGCTTTCGGCGCCCAGGCCGTATTCGTAGAGGTTGCCGAAGATGGCGGGGTCGATGGTGGACCAGTCCAGCTTGGCGACGCCCACGAGCATCTCCAGGTCGCCCGTCTCCAGAGGCAGAGCCGAGGGGTCCTCGAAAAGCCCGCCGTTGAAGTGTGGGATCTCCCGGGTGAAGGCCATCCCATCGTCGCCATCCCGCATGGCCGTGAAGAGCTTTTCCAGGAGGGGGCATGCCATGGAGGGCTTTCGGAGCCCCTCGGTGAGCAGGCTCTCCACCAGCTTCTCGGGCAGGAGGTCGGCATCCTCCGCGAATAGGGCAAAGACCAATCGCATGAGGAATCGGGCTGTATCCATGCGCCCGTGGCCCCGCCCTTCGAGGATCGCGGCGAGTTGGCCCACGCGCCGGGCGGCCTCCTCGGACACGAAGGCGATGGTGGTGCCTGGCTTCAGTTTTTCGGGGGCATAGAAGAGGGCGCGGAGAAGGGCCAGGCTGCCGGGGTCGGCGAGGTTCTCCAGGTTCAGTTCGTGGGTCAGCTTGGCCGTGTTTGTGAAATTGGTGTGGACCACCAGGCGGTCGGTGTCGCACACGACCAGTAGGGGCGGGTTATCCAAATCCTCGCGATAGCGCAGCAGCTGCTCGTAGGCAGCCCCCAAGTCCTTCCGCCTGCCCTTGTATTCAATGGCGAAATGGCCGCGCTTCCAGACATCGGCGAAGCCGTCGGAGCCGTCGAGCTTCTCGGCGAATCGCTCGAAGCAATAGGACTGGCCAGTGGGATCTGCCTCGGCAGGGGTGGGGTGCCCCACGAGGTGGCAGAGGTCTAGAAAATGCTCCTGGCAGGCAGATCGCTCTTTCAGCTCCGATTTCGACCATTTTGCGATGAAGGATTCGGGGGTCATCCCTTCAGCCTAGCCCAGACCCGACCAGACCGAGAGGCGGCGATTCCTGTTTCCCCCCTACCCTCCAACTCAAAACGCCCCCTAAGCGTAGGTATAAGGTATGTGCAGCATAGGTGGTATATAGGCACTTTGCCGGACCGAACCAGGTGACCCGCCCTACCTAGATCCGCACCACCTCAGCCTTTAGCCTTCCCACAGGGCACCGTCCGGCGCCCCCGCCCCCACCCAATACGGGGCGTTTTCTCTGTCGCGCCCCAGGGGCGCCCCTTCCTCCAATTCAAAACGCCCCTTTTTGGTAGGTGCTAAGTAGGCATAAGGGCGGAGTCAGACCGGTGACCTACCTTGCCTAGAACCGCACTACCAGAGCTTTCTGGACATCCCAATGCACCGTCGTGAGCCCCGCCCCTGAGGGGCGTTTTCACCCTACTACGACCCACACGGGGCGCCCCTCCTCCCGTGCTTTCCGAATGGCTTCAGTCGCCTTTCGAGCGGTGATCGACCGGGAGCTTTCGTCGTCACGGCTGACCAGGGAAATGCCCTCCGCCCCAACGTCAGGGAGTCGGATCAGATCCACGGCGTAGGCTTCGGCGACGAGGAGGTCTCCCACTCGGCGAGGAGGCGCCGGGATGTTGAAACCTCGCCCCGTTTTCAGTGCCTCAATGCTCAGGCCGAAGAGTCCTGAAAGGGCCCCCAGGGCTGGCTCACTTGGTTCTTGGCGATCCAGTTCCCATCGAGAAAGGGTCTTCTGGTTCGCATGGATTGCCTCAGCCAACTGGATCTGGCTCCACTTCCAGGCCTGCCGCACCCGTCGGATGCGTTCTCCGATTGTGGTGGGCGCGGCCATAGCCTTGCCATACGCGCCACGAAGCGCCCGTTTCATCGCCCACCCCGGAACCAGGGAGCAGGTTTTGGAATTCTCATTATGGGTATTTCGGTCAGCCTTCCCCGCCCGCTCCTGACTGCAGAGCGGAAGCGGTGGCATTGCACCATTCCCACAATCTACCCCAGTTCATCGGCAACCCAAGATGGGCATTGGTGGTTGTGGAAGGGTTATTGAAGGTTCAAAATACCCAAAACACGATTTTTGCAATCCGGAGGATTGGCATGACGACCTTGTGGGGTATTCACGGTGGCCGCGATGGGTCTGCGGATCCGCTTTTCCGCGAAAAGAACCAGCTCGCCCTGGGGTGGTCCGCCATGGGCGACCTCAGCCAGTTGGAAGCGACCCGTGATGCAATCAAGGCGGCCCTGGCCAGCGCCTACCCCGAGAAGCCAGCAGGAGCCCTGCCGGTGGATACGGGGGTCCTCTTTCGTTTTGTCCACGAAATGGAGGTAGGAGATCTGGTCGCCTACCCCAGCCAGGAGGACAGATGCATCCACTTGTTCCGGGTCACGGGACCATACCGATACGACCCCCAACTGGGAGAAGGTTTCCCGCATCTTCGACAAGCAGAGCTTCTGAAGAGCGTCCCGCGAAACACCTTCAGCCAGCCTGCGCTGAACGAGATCGGCGCCGCGATCTCCCTATTCAAGATCAAGAACAACACCGAGGAATTTCTCTCGAGACTCGGTGAAACCGGGGCTCTGCCACCTATGCCGACCTCGGCGCCCGATGCGGATCCAGAGTCCCTTGCCTCGGTTCCAAACCCCGTGGAAAGCACCCAGGACTTCGTGCTGAAGCGCCTCGCCGGAAGCCTCAAGGGTCACCCTTTCGCCCATTTCGTGGGTCACCTGTTGAACATCATGGGCTACCGCACCCAGATCTCACCACCTGGACGCGACGGCGGCATCGACATCCTTCTCCACAGCGATGCCCTCGGCATGCAGGGCCCCGTGATGAAGGTCCAGGTGAAAAGCACCGAGACGCCCACCGGAGAAAAGGATGTCCGGGATCTCGTGGGCCTCCTTCACAACGAAGAGCGCGGGCTCTTCGTCACCCTGGGGACCTTCAACCTGGATGCCAAGAAGGTGGCTCGTGGGCCGAAATCCATCCGGCTCATCGATGGCCCCGAACTCGTTGACTTGATCTGCGAGCACTACGACCAGCTGGACCATCGCTACCGGACCTTGATACCCCTTCGTCGCGCCTGGGTGCCTGATCCACCTGTCCCATCCGGAGAATAACCGCCCGTAAAGCCAACGTGGTCAATCGAAAAACTATCTGCTTTCAGTGTTTAAGCCGTGACCCGATGATCGACTGCCCAGGAAACAGGAGCACCAGACAATGGACCCAATGATCTGCCGGAATTGCGGGACGATTTCCAAGCCCGAGCACACGGACCCCAGAGGGGGGTGTGTCGGGACAGGCTTCATCGTTGTGGGCAGCATCTTTTTCCTCGCCCTGGTCTTCTTCTGGTTCCTCGGATTGGGGGTGGCATGCATTGCCCTTCCTCTATCCGCAGGGGTCATTGGGATCGGATGGTGGTTGAAAAATCGCAAGCCGCCGCTCCACTGCGCGGCCTGCCAGACCACTGGCACCATGCTCCCCCTTCAGTCGCCAGTTGGACAGGATCTGGCGAAGCGCTTCCATCCAAACACACCGGCCTCCGATTAGCAGGCGATTGAATCTCCCAATTCGGGCAATACCAATTGCCATCCCACCCCCGCTCCAACCCACGCCCTTTCGATAACATGGAGGACCGCAATGTGGGTCTTAACCCGAGGATCCTTTCTCGCATTCGCCCAGCACCGCGATGACTCGACCTTGATTCTCATCCGAGCCCGGCGCAGTGAGGACATCCTCAGGATGTTCCCTGAAGCGGAGATCGAGAGTCACCCCACAGGGGGTTACCCCTACCACGCGACGATCTCCCGTGACACGGTGGCACTCCGGGTCGCCAATCATATTCAGGAGCTGGACTACCCAGACTTCACCGCAGCCGTCCACGAGCCTGGGCGCCGGGAGGCGTATCGCGCCGCCTCCACCTCCTTGGAGGCCTGGGGGAGCGCGACGATGGGTCAAGAACCTGAAGGCGGGTTTGGTCCTCTTGAGCACGTCTCGCACCCACCAAGGCCTGCCTGGGGGCCCCTGCGGGCTGGTGTGGAGGTTTTGGTTCGGCACCTGGAAGCCTGGGAGGCATCCACAGCACTTTCAGATCGAAGGAAAGAGGCGGCCTGGACTCTCGAAAAGGCCCTTCTGGACCTCGGGTTTGTTCCTCAAGGCATCCACTACTTCCAAATCTCCACTCCCGTCCCGGAGCGCTCGGAAATCCCAGGACTCACCTTGGACCAATCCCTCCGCCTTCTCGGGCACCTGCAGCGGCTTGGGAAGTGGGTCTACGAAGAGGCGGGATTTGGAACCTTCATGGATTCAGGCTTGGCTCCAGCCCTTATCCGCCACATTCACCACCTTGTGCGCCAAATCGAAGGCGCTTGAGAGCCCCTAGGAAAGGAACCGTCATGAAATTCGTGAAGACTCTCACCCTCACAGCTTCAATCCTGGTCGTGGGCTGCCAGAGCATCCCCGATGGGTATTCTCCAGAAGCATGGGAGCGCCTTAAGCGGGAGAATCCGAACCACGCCCAAGTCGTTGAATGGGTCCACAAGTCAAGAAGCCGACGGGCGCTCCGCACCAAGTTTTTCAAGATCAATGCGGAAAAGGGCGGTGATTTGGTGATGGCCAACTTCCAGTTCGCCTTTGCTGCCGAGCAGGCCATGCTTCGGGGCTGGGATCTGTCCTACGCCCTGACCTGGATAGTTGGGCAGGGACTTCCTGACCGCGAGCGCGATTTGGAAATGAGCCGCAAGCAAATTGCCCAGCTTAAAAACCCGGCCTCAGAGCAAACAGCTGGGTATGCAGGTTCCCCCTTGGGGATTGAAGCACAACAAAAACTGATCAAGAGCCTTGAAGAGCGGGCCGACAAAGACGCCGATTCCATCAAGCGAATCAAGGAGATCATTGCCGCCTTGAAGCAGTGAGGCTCAATCTGCCACCAAAAGTTTAGGCCTCGCGGAGGTTGGCCCGGCACTGTCCCGCGAAACATCCGGGGCTACAGCTGCCGGGAAGCTCGAAAAAGTGATACCTCCAAGCAGGCTAGATCACTCCTCGGCGTTCCAGGATGTCGACGAGCGTCTTGTGCTGGAGCGGGCAATTGATCAAATCCTCGAATTCCTTCGGCTCTAACCCAAGCTGTTCAGCCATCCGTTTTTGTATCCACCCATCGCATTCCTTGGCACCGTGGCTATAACGGGTGCGAACCCGCGTCCTCTTGCCATCAACCATCAGCCAAAAATAGTGGTGGTGGGTATTGTCTTCCTCAAAGCCCTTCCTGATGAGGGAAGATTTGATTTCTCGAGTCGCACGGGGCTTCATTCAGCCCTCCCGACCCGTCTTACCAGCGCAAGCATTTCCGCCTTCAATCCCAGAGCATCGTGAGCAAGGATACTGTCGGGTGCTTGAGCGATGTTGTCCCAACAGGCAGCAAAGTCCTGCTGGAAGGTCTGGGCTGCTTCACGGCGCTGACGGCCATAACCCATGATCCCCAGCTCCTTCGATTCGTATGTCCACCCTTCTTCGTCAAAATGGACATCCACGATCAGAGGGCGGTGTAATTGGAAATCCTGTTCCCCGAAGATGATTCGGGTCCAGGGGAGGGGCTCCATTCCGAGAGCGCGGAGGTGGTGAGTCTCTGTGATTCGCTGAATCTTCCCTGTTTTAGTAAGCAGAGCCTTGCCGGTCACTTCCGCGAAAACGCCGGGGCTGTATTCGCGAATTTGCGTCTTGGTATCTGAGGTAAGATCACAAACCACGTGATGGCCACGAATTTTTAGCCCGATCTGCCCGAAAGTCCCTGCATCTGAATCAGACCGAAACACCTCGCCGATGATTGTCCTGATGTCAGATTGGCGTTCAGCAGCGATCCGAGCCTCCAGGCCATGAATATAGGCGTCCGCCTGTGTCTGGAAGTCCACAAATTGATTTGCCGTCGTGAGAGAAATCGAATAATTCGACGCGCGCGGCATCAAGTGTTCCGCCTTCTTAAGCAGATTGAGTCTTCGGGAAGACTCTGGGACCAGATCCACCAGTCGGCGTTCATCTTTTGCCTGGATGGCCCATAGAACCGCACCGGCTCGATCCACGCTCTGAAGTCCCCAATCGACGTATTCAGGGAAGAGGGCATCCGTTTCAGGGAGTTCTGCCTCCAAGGTGAGGCAGTTTTTTCGAAAATCCCTGAAAACAAGCTGACAGGCATCTTTAGCGGTCACCTTGCGCTGGGCCGTTTCCTTGTGTCTTCCCGACCCCTTTGCAAGCACAGGTCGGACCACCTGTGCCGCCGCAAGGACCATGTCCTGAAGAGCCTTCAACTTTTCGGCCAAGATGTCCAAAGGCACGCGCCCACCTTTGGCGAGATCGCCATCAATCTTGAGGGTTACCACGCGTTCCGAAGACATGAATGCATCCTATCTGCAATTTAGATGCCCGGTGTCACAACGATCACCACCAAACTTTCGAACAGGGATGGCGTCGATGTCCCCCGGTCGTCTCGAGCCTGCAGGGAGTGCCTGGTTGCGCTCACAGAGCACATCCAGAGCACAAATACAAAACCCCCAGCTTGGAAGCCGGGGGTGAAACCTACTGTTCTTTGGTGCCTGGAGGCGGAATCGAACCGTCGACACATGGATTTTCAGTCCATTGCTCTACCAACTGAGCTACCCAGGCGGGAACAGACAGACTATCAGGGATGGGCGCATTTTCAAGTGCGATCCTGAGTGCGATTAAGGCATCCTTGAAGGTTCGGAGTGTTGCGCATGGCTGTCCATATCAAGAGCAAAGAGATCCAGGTTCAGAAACCGGCCCAGAGTCTCCAGGCCTTTCAACAGAAGCTGGCCAGCGGGACGGAATCCCAGGTCACCCTGCTGAAGCCCCTGCTCATCGGCACGGGGATCGTGGCGGTGCTGACCATCGGGTTCTTCGGCGTTCGCGTATGGCGCGCCAATGCCCTCGAAAAGCATGAGGCCGCCGTGGCGGAACTCCTCCAGGAAGTCCAGGGCGACGGCATTACGCTGGTGGCCCCTGCGGACATGGAAAAACGGATGCGGGAGCGGCTCCCCCGCCTCGAGGCCCTCGCGAAGGGGGCGCCCGGCGGGGCCGCCGAAATCGCCCAGGGCATGCTCGCCTCCTGGCGTTTGCAGCTTGACGGCACGGCCTCCCGTCCCACCCTGGGGTCCGATCCCTGGGACCGCCTCCGGGCGGCTCAGCGGCAGGTAACCCTCGGCCAGGGCGAGGAAGCCACCGCCACTCTGAAGTCCCTGCGCAGCGCCGCGAAGCCCGACGCGCCCTGGGCGCCGCTCTACTGGGCCACTCTGCTGGACCTGCATCGCCTAAAGGGCGACCGGGCCGAAGCCTTGAAGGACTACGCCGAATACAAGGCTCTCTTCAAGGACCGGGCTGATGCCTCCCTCGAGAAAGTCCTCACCAGCATCTAAAATTCATCCAGGTCTGCCCGCCCAGGGAGGCTCCATGCGCATGTACGACCTCATCTACACCAAGAAGCTCGGTGGCTCTCTCACTCCAGAGCAGATTGCCTATTGGGTGAGGGGCGCCGCCGATGGCAGCGTGCCTGATGAACAGAGTGCGGCCCTGCTGATGGCCATCTGCTGGCGCGGCATGAACACCGAAGAGACCCTTGCCCTCACCCTGAACATGCGGGACTCCGGTGATCGCGTGGACCTCTCCGTCATTCCGGGGATCAAGGTCGACAAGCACAGCACCGGGGGCGTGGGGGACAAGACCACCCTGATCCTGGGCCCCATCGTGGCCGCGTGCGGCGTGCCCTGCGCGATGTTCAGTGGCCGGGGCCTGGGGCACACCGGCGGCACCGTCGATAAGTACGCTGCCGTGCCGGGCCTGAAGGTCGAGCTGAGCATCGATCAGTTCAAGGAAAGCCTGCGCAGAACCGGCTTCGCCAACAGCGCCCAGACGGGAGACATCTGCCCCGCCGACCGCAAGCTCTATGCCCTGCGTGATGTGACAGCCACTGTCGAATCCATTCCGCTCATCACTGCCAGCATCATGTCCAAGAAGCTGGCGGGCGGCAGCGACGCCCTAGTGCTGGACGTGAAATGCGGCGGCGGCGCCTTCATGAAGACCCAGGAGGACGCCAAGGCCCTGGCCCAGAGCATGGTCAACGTGGGAAAGGCCCACGGGATGAAGATCAAGGCCCTCATCACTCGCATGGAGGAGCCCCTGGGCTGGGCCATCGGCAATGCCCTCGAGGTCATGGAGTCCGTGGAGATTCTCAAGGGCCAGCATGGTGATAGCGACCTGGCCCAAATGAGCTTCCGCCTGGCCGCCGAGATGCTGGTGTTAGGTGGCGCAACCAAGGATCTGGCAGAAGCCGAGGCCAAGGTGGCCCAGGCCGTCCACTCAGGTCGCGCCATGGAGGCCTTCCGCGCTTGGACCACCTTCAACGGAGGAGATGCCGCCGCCCTGGACGACTTCGCTCGCCTTCCCCAGCCCGGCCAGATCATCGAAATCAAGGCCCAGCAGGATGGATGGATCCACGCCGTGGATAGCCGCGCCCTGGGCCTCCTCGCCATGGAGCTAGGCGCCGGCCGCCGCAGCAAGGACGATGTGCTTGATCTGGGCGTGGGGATGCGCCTGCACCGCAATGTGGGGGATGCCGTGCAGACAGGGGAGACTCTCTTCACCGTCTACGCCAAGACCGGAGCCGCGGTGCCCCAGGATCGATACCTGGGCGCCCTGACTGTTCAAGCAAACCCTGTGGTCAAACAGCCCTGGCTACTCGGCACGATCAAGTAGCCGACTCCTCGCTTTCCAGCCAACGAGCCATTACCGGATCCGCCGGTGCTGGCTCGTTGGCTGTGGAAACAGGAAAGGTTCCCATATTTTTTTGCTCAACGTCACTTTTCTATTGCAATCCGTTCGAACCAAGCGCATAAAGAATCGCTCTTCCTTCTCAATCTTGAGTTTTCAAACCCCATCAGGGGTTCACCTGTCGCCCCCCCGCGGCTTTGCCGCATCTTCAAGGAGTGAATCCATGGCTAATCGCAACACAAGACTGCTTTGCTGCATCGCAGCAGGCATCTGCACAGCCAGTATCGTTCACGCACAACAGACATTCGGTGCCTTCAAAGGCCGTGTTACCGATAAGGCGACAGGCGCACCCAAGGCCGGAGTCGTCATCACCATCGATAATCAGGCCACGGGCTACCACCGTCAGGCTGTATCCAACAGCGACGGCACCTTCCGTTTTTCCGTAGTGCCTCTGGGGAATTACCGCATTCTCTTCAAGTCCAATGACTCTACGGCATCAATGATTCGCACATCGAGTCTCGGATCGGAAACTGACGCCTCCGTTGGCATGGCCCCTGCCGCTATGGCCACAGTAACAGTCGTTGCTACGGCCGATACTGTTGATCAGGTAAACACCACCTCGGCCGAAGTTGGAGTGAACGTCTCGTCTGAGCGGCTGGAATCTCTCCCGGTGCTAAGCCGAAATGTCGTCTCTGCCGCCGTTCTGGCACCTGGCGTCCAGTTGATTTCTGGCTCCAATGTGGATCCCACGAAGAAGAGCTCAACCTACATGTCCACCGGCGAGGGCCAGGGACGGGGCACAAACTTCAACATCGACGGTGGCGACAACAACTCTACTGATGTTGGCGGCTACGTATCACCGATCCCCATGGACGCCATTGGTGAATTCCAGGTTGTTACGAATCAGTACAAGGCTGAGTTCGGGCGTTCGAATGCTGGATTCATGAATGTCGTATCAAAAGCCGGCACCAACACTTTCTCCGGCATCATGAGTGGACAGTATACCAACCAGTCGATGCGTGCCAGAGTTACAGACGAGGGCGACAAGAAGGACAACAACAGCCGCACCCTTGCCGCCTTAGTCAGTGGGCCCATCATAAAGGATAAGCTGTTTTTCATGGTCTCTGTGGAGCGAAAAGACGAAGAAGGTGCCGCCTTCACGTTTACCCCTCAGGCTGTCGCGGCGTTTCCAGAGCTCGGCTCCATCAAGACTGAACTGAAGGAAACTATCGCTTATTTGCGCCTTGACTGGGCCGCGAATCAGATGATGAATATCACCGCAACCTATTCTTATGACAAAAACGAGACGCCCAATCAGGCCTTTCCCCACACGGGTGCTGCCAACGGCAACGTCGATCCCTCAATGCTTGGAACAGGCCTAAACAAGACTAATCGATTTGGCCTCAAAGCTACGACCAGTTTCACTCCCAATATTATTTGGGAAAGCAACCTCGTCTATTTCGATTATGCAAACGGCATCTCGCCCAATCCTGGTGGTCTAACGGTTGGCGCCATGCAGGTTCGCACAGCCTCTAGCACTCTGCTCAATATCCCAGCCTCGCTTAGGGCGCGCATGGGGCATGATCCTAACGCCTTCCAGAACACTGGCATTAAGCGACTTCAGTGGCGGAACGATCTTACCTATGTAATCGGCGACCATTTCCTTAAGGGAGGTCTCGATTTCCAGAAAACTACATACGCCGATCAAAATCTTTTCTGGCCAGAGACAGGTGTCTATGCCATCCGCGTAGCTGGATTTCCTATGGGCGCCCAGCCCTTTGGAAACAGTGTCGTTGCCGATCAACATGTGGTGGGTGTTGCTCTTGTTCAAAATGGTTTCCAGGCCGGTCAAACATATAAACAATTCGGCTTTTACGCCCAAGATGACTGGACTATTTCCCCCAAGTTGTCCGTCTACCTTGGCTTCCGAGTTGACAAGGATGACATCTTCGACTTCATGAAGCCATACCAGGGCCTTTATACACAAATCGCGGCCGCAAATCCGGGCCTGCTTCATGGTTCCACAATCCCAACCAACAAGACCTACGTTTCACCCCGTATGCAGATCGTTTATAAACCAAAGGGAGACGATAGCGTTACGTTCAAGGCTGGATATGGGAAATTCATTGCCGGTCTCATCGACAATGTCACTGGCTTCAGCCGTGCCCTGGGCAACAAATCCAACGGTATAAACGGCACGACGATCACCAATGACGCTGCAGTTGCTTTCAGTGGAGCAGCCGCCCCCTCCACCCTTAGCGTAGCCTCCTTCGCGGCAGGGACCACATTAACAACTGTTAATGGAAACCCGGTGATCCTCCCTGCCGATCTGACTCCCTACAACTATGCAAACAATGTTGGAGGTCTTCGGGACTATTTTAGGAATACTGTGAATGGGTGGTTGACCACTGCCAATTTCGGCACTGCTGGCAAAAGCTTGATGGCCTCCGATTTCGAGTACCCCACCACGGACACCATTAACATCGGTGGAACATTCAAAATTGGTGATCACCAGACTCTTGATCTTCAGTACATCTGGTCGCGCACCAGGAATGCAACCGCTCAGCTCTATACCGATGGCAGCATCGGCGCCGCCTGGTCCAATAACGGAGCTCTTGGCACCAATAACTGGGGGGTTGCCCAAGCGGCCTATCTGGCATCAAGCATCCCTGATCCTGACAACCCCGGACAGACGATGCATGATCCCGACCTCGACCCTCGCAACAATGACATGGGTGATGCAATTTTCATGTCGAATCAGACCGCACGTAGCAATCAAGTGCAGGTCAAGTATTCCTACACGGCTCCCAAATGGAGCGCCTTGGCAACGTTGGTGATCAAGGAATTCCGGGCCTCCTTCGGTGGTTCTGCGGGTTCCTTTGATGGCCATGCTTCTGCTGACTTCTACGGTGGTGGCGCCGAATACGCCTTCAAGCAGAATCCTGAGCGCCGGAGCGCAGGAACGGAGTCCTTCTCGGGTTCCTTCGCCTTCACCTACAATTTCGACATCGGGACCAAACTGGGTATTCTCGGCACATGGCATAGCGGCAAAATTTATGATATTTATGCTGGCTACAACGCTGAGCTCGGCGCAGGTGAAGGCACCGACGCTGCTCACCCGAACGATTACCTCGGGCAGGGTTACGGAGACTGGGCCATGGATATCGGTCTTCGGGTATCTCATTCCTTCAAGTTTGGGAAGAAGATGAGTCTGGAGCCCTTCCTTCAGGTTTCGAATGTTTTAAACAACTATGATTACGGTTCCAACTACAATAATACTTATTACCAGGTAAGCGGGGGCGTGGCCACTCGTGCAGAGGATTTTGGTCAGCGCAGCCCCAGTTATCAGAACAATCAGCCACGTACAGCAGCGGTTGGATTCCGTTTCGCTTTCTAGTACGCATCATTTATACATAATACATACGAGGGGACCCATCTGGGTCCCCTCGTATGTATTTTTACTTAGTCGATCTTGCATAGCCGCATAGATCCATATTCGATGCGGATTTACGGGAACCTATCACGTATGCCGTACACCCGAAAGGTGGGGATGTCCAACGCGAGATCGAGGCGCATGGTCCCGATCATGGCCTGCTGGTGGGTCTTCGGTTTCGGTTTCATTCGCACACCAGATTCTGGGTGTTCAGGCTCGATCTTCTTCCACAGCTCAGATGACAAAATCTCTCGGACCATTCCTCTATATTCTGCATCTGCAAGTGCTTGTACAAGATGGTTTTGTTAGGCATTCTATAGGTACCCACCAACCTTCATCTACACATTCTCTACAACCCCAACACATTCTTGATTCTCGGCGTCACGCTCCGGCTCACCTCCAAATCCACCCCCTCAGCCACGCGCACGGCGGCCCTGCCGCCCTCCAGGGGACGCAGGCCGAGAACGGCTTCGGGGCGGAGGAGGAGGTGGCGCTGGATGCGCATGAGGCCCGCGGTGGGGAAGGCCTCCTCCACTTCGCTCAGGCTGGTCCAGTCGGTGCGCTGGCGGGTGTGTTTGCCGCCGATAGGGGCCCAGGCGTAGACCACTTCTTCCTCCACCTCGAAGTGGGTGGTGCGTTTCAGCTCCAGGAAGACATGGCCCTCTCCCGCCTTGACGGGGAAACGGGGCGGGGCGCCCATGACCGCTTTCAGTTCTCCGGCCTTGCGCCGAGGCACGGCACCTTGGCGCAGGCGGGCGAGGGCCTTTTCCAGCCGTTCGGCGGAAACGGGCTTGAGCAGGTAGTCCGTGGCGGAGGCCTCGAAGGCCCGCACCGCATGCTCGGAGAAGGCCGTCACGAAGACTACCGGCGGGCAATCCTGGCCGTCGGCCAGTTCGGCCACAACTTCCAGGCCCGTGATCCCGGGCATCTGGATATCCAGGAAGAGCGCTTCAACCTCGGGACCCGTCTTCAGCCAGGCCAGCACCGAAGGGCCGTCCGGCAGTTCCGCTAGGACTTCACAGCCGCCTTCTCGCAAAAGGCGGCCCAGCCGGGCGCGGGCCAGGGGCTCATCATCGGCCAGGGCGACTTTCATTGGGGTCATGGCTTCCTCCCGATCCAGTTCAATTCGATTCGTACTTCGGCCAGGGTGTGTTCTTCCTCGCCCCAGAGGCGGAAGCGGGCATGGTCGCCGTAGGCCAAAAAGAGCCGGGCCTCCAGGTTGCCCACCCCGACGCCGCTGCCCAGCAGCAGCGGTAGGGGCTTCCCGCTATTGACCACCCGTAGCGCGAGGTCATCGCCTTCCCGCCGCAGTGTGATGTCCAGGGCTCCGCCTGCCAGGGCCGGGGCGATGCCATGCTTGATGGCGTTCTCGACCATGGGCTGAAGCAGGAAGGGTGGCGTTTCCAGGCTCTCAAGGGTTTCATCCCAGTCCCACCGCACGTCGAGGCGCTGTCCCAGCCGCATGGATTCCACCGCCAGGTATCGGGTGACGAGCACACGCTCATCCCGCAGAGCCGCGCTGGGTTTGCTGCCGTGGTCCAACAGTGCGCGATACAGCGAAGCGAGATCCAGGATGCCCTTCTCGGCGGCAATGGGATCCGTGTGCACGAGTTCGGCCAGCCCATTCAGTGCGTTGAAGAGGGCGTGGGGACTGAGCTGGCCCCGCAGGAGCACCCAATGGGCCTCTCTCAATTTCTTCTCGGTCTCCACCTTGATGATGCGGGTGCGCTCCCAGAGGGTAATGAAGTATCCCGCGAGCATGGTGGTGGGCACCCAGATGGCCAGCGCCGAACCGAGGGCCAAGGAGGCCAGGGGCTGGCCTGTATCCAGCTTGAAGAGGGTTCCCAGCAGGATCAGGAAGCCCCCCAGGGTCAGGATGAAGACGCTGGCGAAGAGTCCGGACTGGACCAGGCCCCTCAGGAAGGGGGCGTGGGTGGCTCGCCCCCGAGTCCAGAGCCAGGGGGCCGGGGACAACCAAAGCACGAGAATGGGCAGGCCGAAGGAGCCGAGCACGGCGCTGAGCAGATCCACGGGGTGGTAGGTCCAGGGCACCAGGACCATGGCTCCGGCGCTGACGAGGGCCAGCAGTAGTCCGAAACCGAAGACCAGCACCCGCACCCACGGGCTGCGGATGCGGTCCTTTTCGTAGGCAATCACATCCGGAAGGCGCATGTCCCGATTATGACGCCACCTTTATCCCGCTGTCCGGGTACCGCCCAGAGGCCTTTCCCCTTGGGTGGCCCGTCAGTTCAAAGCGGCCAAAGGCGCCTACTCTCAGAGTCGGCCACGGCCTGCCGATGACAGATAGAGCGGCCATCCGGGAGGGCCTTCTGGACATTCTCGTCATCGATGACAGCAAGTACATCCGAGCCTTCACGCGCATCCACCTGCAGGAGGCCGGGTATGCCGTGCAGGAGGTTGAACCCACCTCCCTTTTTGACGTACTCGAAGCCATCCACACCCATCGGCCCGCCCTGGTCATCACCGATTACGAGATGCCTCTGTGCAGTGGAGAGTCGATCCTGCGCGGTATCCGGGAGGATACGGCCATCCGCGACACGCAGCTCCTGATCCTGACCTCCCACCGAGAAGCGGAGCTGGTGGAGCGCCTGAGCCGGTGGAATCTCGTGGGCTATGTGCTCAAGCCCATTGCCCCCGAAAGCCTGGTGGACACCGTGCATCAGTTCTTCCGACAGCGTACTGTCCAGGAGGCTGAGAACCAAGGACTCCCAGGTTGATCAGCGGGGAGCAGCGCCCTGGACCACTGCCGGACGCTGCTGCTGGATCTCCAGGGCCAAGGCCTTCACGCCGTTGATGAGGAACTGCATGGCCACCGCCGCCAGAATCAGGCCCATCAGCTTGTTCACGATCTTGATGCCCAGGGCGCCGAAGCGCGCCATGACCCGTGGGGCCTGGCGGAGAAACTGGTAACAGATCCATCCGTTGAGGAAGATGGCCCCCAGTACCACCAGGTACTCGGAGAAGCTGACTCCCGCGATCATCCCCATCACGGTGGAGATGGTGCCGGGCCCCGCCAGCAGCGGGATGCCGAAGGGGATGATCGCGAAATCGTCCGGTAGCTTCTTGGCGGCTTCCGCCTTTTCCTGCTCCGTGGCACGTTCGCGGGGGTCTTCGCCGTAGAGCATGGAGATCGCCCGGTAGAGCACCAGCACACCGCCCACGAAGCGCATGGCCAGCGCCGTGAAGCCGAAGAAGCTGAAGATGAACTGCCCCACCAGCGCGAAGAGCACCATGGTGATCGTAGCGGTGAGACTGGCCTTGCGGGCCGCACGGCGCAAGGACGGGGTATCCATTCCCGTGGTCGCCGTGGCGAAGAGCGTGGCTGAGCTGGGCGGATTGATGACCGAAAAGAGTGTAGCGGTCACACCCAGAATGAAGGACCAGGTTGGCAGCGGCAGAAAGGTCGGCATGTCCTATCCTATCGCTGCATGGACGACCCGATGCAGTACCGCGAACAACACAAGCTGCGACTCAGCTGGATGCCCTGGCTGTACTTCACCCTCAAGGACCGTCATCGGGCCTGGGCCCAGGCCTGGCAGCGCGAGGTGCAGGAACGCCTCCGTGCCCTGGAAACGGTGGAGATCGGCGACGGTGGCTTCATCGCCCCCGAGGCCCGGATCTTCGGCGAGCCCGGTCGGGGCATCCGCATCGGGAACCGCTGCGCCATCGCCGCCGAGACCTTTCTCCACGGCCCCATCACCCTTGGCGACGATGTCTCCATCAATGCCCGGGCCAGTCTGGATGGCGGCGGCCGTGGAATCACCATCGGCGCAGGCACCCGCATCGCCAGCGGCGCGGCCCTCTACGCCTTCAATCACGGCATGGCGCCGGATCACCCCATCCGCGAACAACCCGTGGTTTCGAAGGGGATCTGGATCGGTGCCGATGTCTGGATCGGGGCCCTGGCGGGCATCACCGATGGGGCTCGCATCGGCGATCATGCCATCGTGGCCATGGGCGCCGTGGTGACCGGCGAAGTCCCGCCCTGGGCCATCGTCGCCGGGGTGCCTGCCCGGGTGATCGGGGACCGCCGGGATCGCCCCTTGGCCGGGGGAGATGGCCCTACTTCCAGCCTTCCATGAAGTAGAGATCCGAAGAGAGCACCCGCAGGAAGGAATACGCGTAGGTCTTGCCGTCGGGGCTCACGCAGACATTGTTGAGCCGACTCACGCCCACGAGGTCCGCCGGCATCAGCTCCTTCCAGAGCCGACGCTGCCCCGTGGCCACGTCCAGCCGCCAGACCTTGACGGGCAGCCCTTCCAGGGAACTCACGAACAGTTCCCGGCCATCGGCGCTCCACTGCAAGGGAATATCTTCTGGCGGAAACCCCGGCAACTCCCGCAGGAGTTCGCCGCTGGGTCGATACAGTTGCAGCTTGCCATCCACAGGCCCAAGGACCACGCGAGCACCGTCGTGGGAGACCAGGCCGTAGGCTTCCTGCCGCCCAGGCCCGGGAAGCCAGGGTTTCATCTCTCCACTCTGGAGATCCTGCAGGTGATAGCGGAAGATCTTGTCGGCTCCCACCCCGCCCAGGAGCAGGGTCTGGGGGCCCAGGAATGCCGCCCACTCGGCCTTCACGCCATGGCTCGGCAGGCGTCGCGCCTCCCCGGGGCCCGTGGGCAGAAGGGCCAGCTCGGCCCCGCTCTTGGTGAGGGTGCGCACCACGGCCCATTTGCCATCCGGCGACAGCACCATGGGGTCGCCATCTCCCAACCGCACCGCCTCGCGGTCATCCGCCTTGCGGAAATAGGCGCCGCCAGGCCCCGAGCCCTCTCGGCTCTCGGCAAAGAGCAACCCTTTGCCACCCTGAGCCAGATCCGCCACCTTGGAGGACTGGAGCCAGGAGAGTTCGCGCTCCCCGCGGCCCTCCTGGCTGAAGAAGAGATGCTGGCGGGTGAGGCTGTGCCGCAGGAGCACCCTGCCCGTGCTGGAGACATCCTGGATGGACAGCCGCCCCAGCACCGAATAAATCAACCGCTGACGACCCGTCAGAGAAACCACCCGGAGTTCCTGGCGGTCCTCCGGCAGGCGCAGGGTGTAGAGCACTTCTCGGCCATCGGGCGCCCAGGCCAGCGATTGGATCTCCCCCCGGGCCAGCACGACCCTGCGTCCCTCCTTGTCCACCACCGAGAGGGACTGGTTGCCCGCCGACACGATTTCGGTGAAGGCGACCCTATCGCCCTTAGGCGAGACCTTGGGGCAGTCGATGGAATTGGCGGGGGGCGCCTCGAACAGCCGGTTTCCGATGGGGTATTCCAGCTGCTGGCGTCCGCTATCGCCCCAGCGCACGACGGCCAGCTGCTGACCATCGGCACTCCAGTCCGCGGACCGCACGCCTTCCAGGATCTCCCGTGGCGCGCCACCACCGAGGGGCGCCCGTGCCAGGATTCCGCTATCCGCCGCGCCTCCTGCCGGTCGCAGGAGCAGCGCCATCTCACCCGTCCCGGCGATGGCGAGGATCTCGGTGCCCTCAGGCAGCTCTAGCGAGCGTGCGCCAAGGCCTTCCACCCGCCCCAGCCACAGGTGTCCGGGGTCATTGGTTCCGCTCAGGCTGTATACGAAGCTGCGGGCGTCCGGGGCGAACCGCGCGTTCTGAATCTCTCCCGTGCGGTAGGTGAGCCGATGCAGGATGGGCGGGTTGCGGGGTCTCCAACCCGCCCCCAGCCAGAAGGCCCCCGCCACCAGCGCCACTCCACCCAAGGCGGCCGCGATCACCCGCGGGCGCACGCGCCACGGCCGCACCGCCCCGCGGAGCGCCCGGGCGGAACCGGTAGAGGTGATCAACACGTTCTCGAGATCGAAGGCTAGATCCTGGGCGTTCTGAAACCTAGCCCGGGGGTCCTTCTCCAGGCAGCGCAGCAGGGTCCGGCGCAGGGGAAGCGGGAGCTGCAGATCCAGGGACAGCTCCGGCGGATCGTCCTTGAGGATGGCGTGCATGACCTCCACCGCCGAGTCCCCGTGGAAGGGGCGATTCCCGCTGATTATTTCCCAGAGGATCACCCCGAAGGCGAAGATGTCCGAGCGGTAGTCCGCCGGACGGCCCGTCACCTGCTCCGGGGACATGTAGCCCACGGTGCCCACCACCATGCCGGGCTCCGTCTCCATGGGCAGGGTCGGGTCTGCCGACGTCATGTCGGAATCCGAGGCCTGGGGACCCCGCTGTTTGGCGAGGCCAAAGTCCAGGATCTTGATGCGTTCGTCCTCGGTGATGAAGATGTTTTCCGGTTTCAGGTCGCGGTGGGTGAGCCCTTTCTCGTGGGCGGCGGCGAGGCCCCGGGCGATCTGCTGGCCGTACTCCAGCGCTTTTCGCAGGGGAAGGGGCCGAGCCTTGAGCCTTTCCCGGAGGGTCTCCCCCTCGAGCAGTTCCATCACCAGGAAGGGCATTCCCTCGTGGATCCCCGTGTCGTAGATCTGCAGGATGCCGGGATGGTTGAGCAGCGCCACGGCCCGGGCTTCCTGCTCGAACCTGCGCAGCCGCTCAGGATCGGCCGCCACGGAGGACAGCAGCATCTTCACCGCGACTTCGCGGCCCAGGCGACGATCCCGGGCACGATACACCTCGCCCATGCCACCGGCCCCCAGCAGGCCGACGATCTCGTAGGGACCGAGTTGGCTATCCACCTTGAGCGACATTAGAAGTGAGCCTACCAAGGTTCCTTGGCCAGGTGGATCGAATCGAAGCGGGAAAGCACTCCCGGCGCCTGCGAATCCAGTTCGACACGGCTCACCCCGAGCTGACCCAGGGCCTGCTTCAGCGCCTCCACCCGCGCCTGGGAGAGGCTCGCGGGCACCTGGGGATCCTTCGGCACCCGCAAGACCCAGCGCCCCTCAAGCCCCCAGGCCCCGACCCAGGCCTTGAGCTTGACCCGGGCCGCCGGGGAGAGTTCGGCGCTGCCCTTGAGGAAGAAGATGGGTTCCTGATGGAGTTTCTCTGTCGAAGGACTCCTGGGGATCGTGAGTTGCAGCACCCTGGGCGCCAAATCCCCGGGGGGACGCAACCCTTCCCCGGAGGTCGGTTCCGGCAGGACCGGCAATGGCACAGCCCTTTCGTGGCGCACGATGAGATCGCCCTTCAGGGGGTACGTCTCGCCGGGAGTGGTCAACCGTGCCAGGGCGTACCCATCCTTGATGGCCATCACCTGGAGCCGCCCGAGGGGACGTCGCTCACCCACCCGCCGGAGAGTCAGGTACTCCTTGATTTGAAGCACCTGGGAGCCCTCGCCTTCGAGGCGATAGAGCCGCTCCGCCTCGTCGTAGGGCGGCACTCCGCTGCGCACGACCCCCGCCACCTGAAGGGGCGGCCCCCCTGCGAGCATCGGGCCCAGGAGGAATCCCAGCAACATCTGCCTCATGCCCACCCATCGGCTCTGGGGAGCTCAGGTCTGAGGAACGACGCTCAGGGCCCGGAGCAGATCCCCCAACAGGAACAGGGATCCGGTCACCAGTCGAATATCGGGTTCTGGCGTCCGCAGGTGGGCGGCGAGCGCTCCAATATCCAGCAGGGGAAGGTCCTCACCCCAGGCGGCCCGCAGGGCCTCCGCGGAGGCATAGCGCTCGTTGGAGCCCTTCACCAGCGTCACGGACCGGGGGTTCATGGCCTTCAGGGCGGCGGCCATTTGGGCCAGATCCTTGTCGCCCATGGCGCCGAAGAACAGGTGGGGCCGGACCCCGCAGGTCAGGGCATGCCGGGCCACGGTGGCCGCCCCATCGGGGTTGTGGGCGCCGTCCACCCAGACCCCCGGAAGGCACGGTATTTCCCACATGCGCCCCGGCCAGCGGGTCGCGGCGATGCCCTCCCACATCTCCCCTTCGGGGATGGGGAAGCCGATGCGGCGCAGCTGGCGCAGGGTTTCCAGGGCCGTGGCCAGGTTCTCCAACTGGTGAATGCCCGGCAGGCCGATGGAACGCCCCTGGGTAAGGCTGCGATCCCAACGGATCTCGTCGGCCTGGAGGCTGGGTGCGGGGCAAAGCTCTGGGCGACACTCCAACAGGGGTCGAACCCACTGGGGATCGAGGGTGGGCCCCATCACCAGAGGGCGGCCATCGCGAGCGGTGCAGAGTTTTTCTCGGCCGATGGCTTCCCGGGTTTCCCCCAGGAAGGCTGTGTGATCCAACCCGACATTGGTAAGCACCGTAAGCAGCGGGTCCAGGGCGTTCGTCGCATCCCAGCGGCCCCCCATGCCGACTTCTACGATGGCCACCTCCACGCCCGTCATGCGGAAGGCCAGCATGGCGGAGGTGATCATCAGTTCGAAATAGGTGGCCTGGATCCCCGCGCGAACCTCACAGTCGAAGGCTTCGCTCAGGAGCAGATCCAGGGCGGAGGCGCCGATGAAATGGCCGTCGATCCAGATCCGCTCCGTGGGGGCGATGAGGTGCGGTGAGGTGGTCCAGCCCACCGTGAGGCCGCAGGCCCGCAGCGCGTGAGCGAGAAAGGCGCCCGTAGAGCCCTTGCCGTTGGTCCCGGCGATGAGCACACAAGGGAAGCCCAGTTCGGGGTGACCGAGCCCCTCGAGCAACAGATTCGGATTGCCGAGCCCCCGCTTGATGCCCCAGTGTCCCCGGGCCTCCAGCCGCTGGATATTCGGGAAGGTTTGCCAATCCAGTGCGCCTTCCAGGGAAGGAAAGGGGCTTCCGGTCTCGGGGGCCGACATCTCAGGCCTTCTTGGGCCCGTGCTTCAGGGACTCGAAGAGGCGCTCCAGTTCATCTTCGCTGCCGAAATGAAGCAGGAGGGCCCCACCCTTGCCCTTGGGCTTGATCTCCACCCGGGTGCCCCAGGCCTGGGTCAACTCCTCGGCGGCGGCCTTGAGGAAGACGCTGGGATTGTGGCGCTTGGCCCGGGCCTTCCGCTGGCGGGCCAGCTGATGCACCTTGGCCTCCAGCGCCCGAACGGAGAGCTGCTTGGCCACGATCTCGTTGGCCAGATTCTCCTGAATGCGGGCCTCTTCCACGCCCAGGAGCACCTTGGCGTGCCCCGTGGACACCGTGCCGGTGGCGACCATTTCCTGGATCGGCGCGGGGAGGCGCAGCAGACGCAGCGTGTTGGCCACCTGGGGGCGGCTCTTGCCCACGCGATCCGCCACCTGTTCCTGGGTGAGCCGCAGATGCTCGCCCAACTGCCAATAGGCCTTGGCCTCTTCGATGGCGTTCAACTCCTGACGCTGGATGTTTTCTACCAGGGCGAATTCCAGGAGCCGATCCTCGGGCACTTCCTTGAGCACCACCGGCACCATGGAGATCCCGGCCCGCTTGGCGGCGCGCCAGCGGCGCTCGCCCGCGATGATCTCGAACTTGTCGCCCACCTTGCGGGCCACGATGGGCTGGACCATGCCGTGCAGCTTGAGACTGGCCGCCAGATCCTCCAGCGCCTGCTCATCGAAATGGATGCGCGGCTGGTAGCGGTTGGCCACGAGGCTGCCCACGGGAAGCTCGCGTGAGTTGGCATCCTCCGGCGCGATCTGGTTCATGAGCGACGTGAGACCCCGCCCCAGGGCGGGCCGTTTCGGGATCATCGTTCCCCCTCCTGGAGGGCGGGCTCGAGCTGGCCCATCCATTCCCGCGCCAGGCTCAGATAGGCCTGGGCGCCCTTGGATTTCAGGTCGTAGAAGGCCACCGGTTTGCCGTGACTGGGGGCCTCGGCCAGGCGGATGTTGCGAGGGATGAAGGTCTGGAAGACCTTGCCCGGAAAGGCCTGGCGCACCTCGTTGGCCACGGCGGCCCCCAGATTGGTGCGTTCCTCGGCCATGGTGAGCAGGATGCCCCCCATCTGCAGGCGGGGATTGGGCCCGGCCTGCACGCGGCGAATGGTCTCGACCAGCTCGGCCAAGCCGTCCAGCGCGAAAAACTCGCAGGGCATCGGCACGATCACTTCGTCGGCGGCCGTAAGGGCGTTGAGGGTGATCATGCCGAGGGAAGGCGGAGGGTCGATGAGGATGAAATCGTAGTCGTCCCGCACCGCGTCCAGAGCCTTGCGGAGCACCTGCAGTTCGGGCAGTTCGAAGAGTTCGAACTCCAGCTGGGCGAGATCCTTGCCTGCGGGGATCACCTGGAGCATGGGCACTTCGGTGCTGAGGATCAGCGCCTTCGCCGGTGCGCCCTTCATCAGCGCAAAGGCCCCTGCCCGCTGATCCGGCTTGGGGAAGCCCAGGCCTGTGGTGCTGTGGCCCTGGGGATCGAAGTCGATCAGCAGGACCATCTTCTCCATCATGGCGAGGGAGGCGGCCAGGTTGATCGCCGTGGTGGTCTTGCCGACTCCACCCTTCTGGTTGGCCAGGGCCACGATCCGCGCAGACATGCTAGAACCTCGACTTCACAGCAAATGGGCTGGGTGGGTGGGAATTCACCGGTCATCCTCGGATGTGGAACATTCAGAGTCTAACACGTTCCACGGTCCCACGACTTGGATCTGTGGCCAATTCAGCGGCGATTCAGTAGGACTGGATCCGGCTGAAACGTACCGATGCGTCGCACCGGTCCCGCGAGCCAGAGGCCCGACCAGCGGCCCTCGGTCATGGCCTCCAGTGATACCTGCACGGGATCCTCACCGGCGGGCCGGAATTGCCACGCCATCGTGCCAGTGCGCTGGGCCAGCCAGGCCCCCGCCACCGCGCAACCCTGGCCACAACACAGGGTCTCCCCTTCGACCCCTCGCTCCCAGCTGCGGATGCGGGCGTGGCCCAGGGCCGTCACCTGAAGGATGCTGACGTTCGCGCCTTCTGGCAGATCCGGGTGATGGCGCAGGGGCGGTGCGAAATCGGCGAGGTTCACCCGATCCACATCCGGTACTTCGACCACCAGGTGAGGCGTGCCGGTCCACCCGAAGGCGTGGGGCAGCGCCAGCGGCAGGAGGGCGGAGCGAAGGACGTGCTCCGGTCCCTCCGACAAACGCAGGCCCACGCTGTCGGCATCCAGTCGCAACCGGACGGCCTCGCCACTCACCCGCGCATCAAAGTCACCCCGCAGCCCCGCAGGGAGGAGGCTCGCCGCCGCCCGGGTGCCATTGGAGCAGAAGGTCCTGGAGCCATCCGGCTCCCAGTGGTCCATCTCCCAGGGTGTGCCCTCGACCCAGGGCTGGAGCAGGAACAGTCCGTCCAACCCCAGTCCCCTGCCCCGGGGGCAGAGAGCCCTGGCGAACTCGGGGCCCGAAAAGTCCCGTGGGGCCTCATCCGCCCAGAGATAGGCGAAGACATTCCCCGAGGCGGCCGAGATGCTGAACATGTGTCCTTCCGTGAATCAGCGGCGCTCGCCGCGCTCGCGGAAGCTGTAGACCGTTTCCCCGGGGCGGGCGTAGCCCTGTCTCCGCGCCAGGGCCTCGAAGAGTTCAGGATCCTTGGAGGCCAAGCGGCGGACTTCCTCGGCCAGCTCGCGGTTCTGCCTCGCCTTCTGGAGGAGTTCCGTCTTGAAACCGTGGAGTTCCTCCTGCCGCTTCCTCAGCGCGGGAATTCCGTCCGGTGCCAGGAGCAGGATGCCAGACGAAAGCACAGCGGAGCAACCCATCGCACCCCACAGGGTGCGCGATCGCAGGAGCCAGGCGGCGTTCACGGCCTTAGCGGAGAACCGGCCCGAAGGCCTCGGCTCCGGCGTACCGAGCGGCGGCGCCCAGTTCCCATTCGATCTGGAGCAGGCGGTTGTACTTCGCCACGCGATCGGTGCGGCAGGGCGCGCCAGTCTTGATCTGACCCGCGCCCGTGGCCACGGCCAAATCGGCGATGAAGGTGTCTTCCGTCTCGCCACTGCGGTGGCTGATGATGGCGCGGTAGCCCGCCTTGTGGGCCATGTCCACGGCCTTCATCGTTTCGGTGACGGTGCCGATCTGGTTCAGCTTGATGAGGATGGCGTTGGCCACACCCTCCTTGATGCCCTTGGCCAGGATCTCGGGATTGGTGACGTAGAGGTCATCGCCCACGAGCTGGATCTTTCCGCCGAGCTTGTCCGTGAGCGCCTTCCAGTTCTTCCAGTCGCTTTCGTCGCAACCATCCTCGATGGTGATCACGGGGTGGCGATCCACAATTCCGGCGTAGTACTCGATGAGCTCCTTGCCGCCGCGCTTGCTGCCGTCGATCTCGTACTTGCCGTCCTTGTAGAACTCGCTGGAAGCGCAATCGAGACCGAGATAGAAATCCTTGCCGGGCTTGAAGCCCGCCTTCTTGATGGCTTCCTCGATGAGGACCAGGGCTTCCTCATTGCTCCCCAGATTCGGTGCAAAGCCGCCTTCGTCGCCCACACCCGTGGAGAGTTTCTTGGCCTTCAGCACAGCCTTGAGCGCGTGGTAGACCTCGGTGCCCCAGCGGAGACACTCGGTGAAGGAGGGTGCACCCACGGGCAGAATCATGAACTCCTGGATGTCCACGTTGTTGTCTGCGTGGGCACCGCCATTGAGGATGTTCAACATGGGCACGGGCAGCAGGCGCGCCGAGGCCCCGCCCAGGTAGCGGTACAGCGGCTGGCCCTGCGCCTTGGCGGCGGCATCGGCCAACGCCATGGAGACGCCCAGCGTCGCGTTAGCGCCGAGATTCGACTTGTTCTCGGTCCCGTCCAGGCTGATCATGACCTCGTCGAGCTCGGCCTGCTGGAAGGGGTCCATCCCTTGGAGGGCGTCCTGGATCTCGGTGTTGATCGCGTGCACGGCGTCGAGGACGCCCTTGCCGAGATAGCGCTTCTTGTCGCCATCGCGTTTCTCGAGCGCTTCCCGACTCCCGGTGCTGGCACCGGAGGGGACCATGGCCTGACCGTAGGTACCATCATTGAGGTACACCCGGGCAAGCACGGTGGGATTACCACGGCTATCGAGAACTTCGAGGGCTGAAACGCGTTCGATCAACTTCATGGCGAGACTTCCAGAACGCCCCCCTGGGGGCGGAGCAGTGAAAAAACGCTTCCTACTTCTTTACGGCCTTCTTCACGACCTTCTTGGCGACCGGCTTCTTGGCAACGGCCTTCTTCACGACCTTCTTGGCGACCGGCTTCTTGGCGACGGCCTTCTTCACGACCTTCTTGGCGACCGGCTTCTTGGCAACGGCCTTCTTCACGACCTTCTTGGCGACCGGCTTCTTGGCAACGGCCTTCTTCACGACCTTCTTGGCGACCGGCTTCTTGGCGACGGTCTTCTTCACGACCTTCTTGGCGACCGGCTTCTTGGCAACGGCCTTCTTCACGACCTTCTTGGCGACCGGCTTCTTGGCGACGGCCTTCTTCACGACCTTCTTCGCCGCAGGCTTCTTGGCCGCAGGCTTCTTCGCCGCAGGCTTCTTGGCCGCAGGCTTCTTGGCCGCAGGCTTCTTGGCCGCGGGCTTCTTCGCCGCGGGCTTCTTGGCCGCGGGCTTCTTCACGGCAGGCTTCTTGGCGGCGGGCTTCTTGGCGGCCTTCTTCACAGGCTCAGCCGGGGTATCCGCGACGGGAGTGGTCTCGTCAGGGAGCTGGACGTGTTCCATTGGGAACTCCTTTTTGCCCTTCCGGGCGGGGTGGGGTGAAGGGGTGGATGGTGAGAGTGGAGCTGACTTGGTACTGGCTTTCGTTTTTGTGGCACTGTCCCCGGCAGAAGCCTTCGTCTCTTCCACGTGGGGTGTGGAGGCCTTGGAATCCTTGGTCGGTGCGGCTTCCGACTTGGTCTTGGCCTTCGGGGATTTCTTGGGAGGCTCGATCCCCGCGAGAATCTGGGCCAAACGCTTACCCGGATAGAACTCGTCGAGGAAGACGTCGCCGATGATCACGCCATGGACCCCCATGGCTTCGAGCTGGCGGATCTGGGCAAGGGTGGCGACGGCGGCCTCGACCATCCGGAAGCACTTCTTTTCCGGAACCTTCTTGAGGAGCGCGAGAGCCTTGTCGAACGAGGGCTCCCAGGTATCCATATCGCGGCCGACGACGCAGACGATCTCGGCCTCGGCCTCAAGTGCTCGCTTGAGGTCGGCTTCGCAGAACACCTCGACGACTACATCGAGGGCCTTCGCGGCAGCAAGGCGCTGGAGGGCGATGAGCCGCTCCGGCTCCAGAAGGGCCGCCACGAGGTAGATGGCATCGGCACCGAGGATCTTGCTCTCCTCGATCTGGTACTCCTCGAAGATGTAGTCCCGGCGGATGAGCGGAACCTTCACCTGCCCGCGGACCTCGGAGAGGTGCTTGTCCTCGGCGGAGTACAGGAAGCGATCGGTGGCCACGGAAATCGCGCGAGCCCCGTTCTCCACAAGGCTCTTGGCGTGGGTGGCAGGTCGGAAACTCTCCCGCACCTGACCCCGCAGCGGATTGCCTCCGGCAACTTCAGCGATCACGGAAATGCCCGGCTGGCTTAGCTCTTCCTTGAGAGAGTGGTGCCCCCGGTACGCGTCCTTGATTGCCGCGGGACCTCTTTGCTTCTTGATCTCGATGTCCAGCGCCTTGAATATCTGGACTTTTTTCAGCATTTACTCTCCTTCAGAGTGCCCTGATCCTGTGACCGGTCATTCCGTGATCTCAATGTCAGGACTACTTCTAGTGATCAACTAAAGCAGCGTTCTATTGCAGGTCAACAAAATTTCGAGTTGCTCAACGAAAATATATTCCCTGGATCGCCATCTCTCAACCCTTTGCCTGAAGGGCTGAACGGGAGGACACTGCATCTGGCCGCATCGCTCAAACACCTCCTCCCCCGCGTCCTCACTCGTTTTTCGACGTTTCCTGTCCTCGCGAATACCACCCCGATCACGGAGAAAAAAATATGGAACCGATCGTCCTGGATCATCCCCTCGCTCACCACAAGCTCACCCTCGCCAGGGACCGGAAAACCCATGGCAGCCTCTTTCGGCAGCTGATCGAGGAACTCGGATTGCTGCTCGCGGTGGAGAGCACGCGCAACCTGCCGACGGTGACCATCGTCGTAGAAACCCCGCTGGAGCGCATCCAGGGGCAGCGGCTGAACCCCCTCGACCCGGTTCTCGTCCCCGTGCTCAGGGCGGGTCTCGGCCTGCTGCCCTCCTTCCTCCAGCTCCTCCCCACCGCCAAGGTGGGCCACCTCGGGCTCTACCGGGACCATGACTCCCTGGTCCCCGTTCCCTACTACCGCAACTTTCCCCCGCTCCTAGAGGAACGCCCCGTCTTCGTACTGGACCCCATGCTCGCCACCGGCGGCAGTGCCTCGGAGGCCGTGCGCCAGCTGAAGGCCGCGGGAGCACGTCAGATCACCCTGGCCTCCGTCCTGGCCGCCCCGGAGGGCATCGCCAGACTCCAAGCGGATCATCCGGATCTCCGGATCGTGGTGGCCGCCATCGACCGCCAGTTGAACGAGCGCGGCTACATCCTCCCCGGCCTAGGCGACGCCGGGGATCGGATCTTCGGCACGGCCTGAGACGGGTCAGGCCGCGTCATCTTTATTATCAATGTCGCCCACACAGTCCGCGGAAAGGCCGTTCCCGATGAGCAAACCGGTCAGGCATTGGATCATTCAGCGCACCGGCGCTCTCGGTGATGTCTGCATGGCGCTCTGCGCTTGTAAGGCGCTCAAGGTGGCTGACCCGGGTTGTTCAATCTGGTTCGTGACTAGTCCCAGCAACCTATCGTTGGCAGCGGCCTGCCCCCATATCGACGAGTTCTTTACCTCCGGGAATTACCCCAGGATCGCCGATGCCATGCATGAAGCCTCCTGCCGCAATCCCGATTTCGCCTTTCGGCTCCTCGATCATGTCCGGTTCGGCCTGGACCCACTGAATCAGGTGGAGGCCTACCTTGCCAACCTCAAACAGCCACTCTGTGAGGCAAACTGCAAGTCCCTGGACCTGACCTTGCCCCCCGCTACCTCGGGCTCCGCCCTGAAGGCCCTCCCGCCGTGTCCAACCGGGAAACGCCGAGTCGTGTTTCACGCCGCCCATAACGATCCCAATCGCACCTGGCCGAAGCCGGCCTGGGAGGCCCTGGGCCGAAAGGTGCTAACCGAAGGACATCAACTAATCCTTATAGGGGAAGGCGCCATCAATTCTCGGGAGAAAGCCTTCCGCCTGGATCTTCCTGGGGCCATCGATCTCCTGGGCCAGTTCGACCCCCTCAAGATGGTGGAACTCCTCAGGCTTTGTGATCTCTTCGTTTCTTCCGATAGCGGCCCCATCCAACTAGCGGGAGCCTCGGACATCGCCATTTGCGGGATCTACACTGTCGCTGCGGGGCGCTGCCGCATTCCCTTCCGCCATGGACAGCCCTTATGGGGCGCCAGCCTAGTCGAACCTGAATGTCCCCACCGGGCCTGCTTCCGCTTCATATCCGCGCCGGAACACGTCAAGCATTTCCAGCAGGCACTGAAGGAGGGCGGCAGGGCCATCAATGATCTCCTGTTCACGTGGTGTCTAGAGACTGACGATCCCTACCACTGCCTCCGCGACATCACGCCCGACAGGGTTTGGGAGGCCATGATCCCTTGGCTCCAGGTCACACCGATGGAACGGGAAGCCTTACTCATTCGGGTGGAAACCATAGCAGCCTCCGGCCAACTCCAACGTGCCCTGGATCTTTTGGAGACGTTGCCAGAGGTCCCATCCGAGGCAGCGACGCTCATGCTCCGCGCACGGCTGCTCCAGAGCCTTGGCCGAGTGGACGAGTCCTTCGAGCTGCTGCGGCAGTGGCTACCCTTGTGGCCCTTGCATGGTGGGGTGGTCAACCTGATGGGGCTCGCCAGCCTTCGCGCGGGGGACGGCGACGCCGCTCGGAAATTTTTCAATAAGGCCAAGGACCTTCCTGATTCCGGGCACGCAGTCTCCCGTAATCTCGCCTTCCTGGACGCGCTCCAGGCCCTGGAGGCGAATTCCCTGGATCAAACAATGAGCGCCCTGGACGAGATCAACGGAATGCCCCCCGGCTCCGACACCATAGGAGAAGGCGAAATCGCGGTGCTCCGCCTCACGGTCATGCTGCTCCGAGGCCACTTGGAGGATGGACTGCGGTTTGCGGACCAGGCCCTTCGTCAGGAAATGGAGAACGCTGACCTCCACTTTCTGAGAGGGGAGCTCCTGCTCCGACTCAATGCGTCGACAGAGGCTAGGAGTTCGTTCGAGACCTGTCTTTCCTTGAGCCCGGCTCACGCCCTGGCCACGGAACGCCTCAAGGAGCTCACGACTTAGCAGGCTGCCACAGCACTTGTTCATAGGCATCTGGGTCAAGCAGCGGTTCTAGGTCCAAGGGAGGAATGCCCAGCCCCGGGCCGGCCAGGGAGACCAACAGTCTCGGCTTCGTCCCCGAGGATGCCAGAGCGTGTCGCACCCCCTCCGTGACCGCCTCGGGCGGGATCCGGCCTAGGCAGTGGTGCCCCCCTTGATCGCAGGCCCAGTCGCAGAAATAGCAAGTCAGGGGGTGACATACGGCCGTAGCCCAGGGACTTACGGGTGCGTAACGCCCAAAGGCTCCACCACCCACGAGCACGACATGGGGTACCTGCCGGGCGGTGCAGAGAGAAACCCAGGGCCCCTCTTCACCCACCACCACCCTGCACAAGGAAAGCATTTCCAGCACCTCGGAAGCAGCGAGCGAACCCCGGAGATCCAGACATCGTGATTTCCCCCAACTTGTCGCATCTTCCGCCAGGGCTCCCCGGCCTCCTGATCCCAGGAGAATCATCCCCATGTTCGGATCCGCATGGAGAATGGGCCGTAAAGCCTCACCCCAGGCGTGAAAACCCGTAGAATCGCCTGGACCGCACCACAGGGCTAGCCAGGTGGATGTTTTTGATCCACCGGTCGCCCCCAAACGCTTGGCGGTGGATCGGCATGCCTCCTTGCAGACAGGCCATGAAAGGCGGTCCTCTCCGGGGTCCATTCCCAGGGCCAGGACGAAATGGCGATACCGGTCCGGCTCGGCGTGGGGCGCGTCCAGAAGATCGACGAGGTGGGTATAGAAGCTGTCCCAGCCATTGGCATCGATTTCGTCCTCACCCCGGTTCACCGCGGTCTTCCAGCCGATCCGCTCGGGTGCATCACTGGCCAAAATGGCCATGTCCACCAGGGCATTCCGCGTGGGAGAGGGTGCCAGTGCTAAGTCGAATTTCTCTGGCCGGATGGAATTTATCAGCTGCCTCACAGCTGTTTCTTCCCAAATCGGGATCGCCAGCGCCATCTCCGCGTTTTCTGGAATGGCGATCACACCATCGATTGCAGGATGGCTTTTGACGGCCCCTAGTTGGCTGGCTGGGGCCAGCGCCGTGATTTTTGCGTGGGGGTGGCGCACCCGGAGTCCATGAAGGAGGCACCCTGCCAGGATTGCCTCGGGCAACCCCAGATTGAGTACCACGAGAATTTTCTGAATCGAGCCTTCGGGATGGGGAGAGGGGCTCTTCGGCAAGGTCATGGGAACACCTTTGGGGGCCGAGGGCAGCCTTTCAAGGCCGACTCTAGGCGATGGACGGCTTCAGGAAAACCGTGCCGCTCACTTATGAAGGCCTTGGCCTGTGTACCTAGACGAGCAGCCAGGGCGCCATCCTCCCAAAGGCGGAGGCAAGCCCGAGCGAAGTCTTCCGGGCTATTCGCGACCAGACCCTGCCGTTCCTCCTCAAGGCCGCAGGCCAGTGCGATCCCCGCAAACGAAACCACGGGCACTCCACACGCCATGGACTCCATGACCTTCACCTGTTGGCCGGTGCCACCCAGCAGGGGGCAAATCGAAAACCGCGCGTCCGCGTACAGCGCGTCGAGGTCATCCACGAAACCGAGCAGTTCCACCCCCTGGGCTGGAAGCAGATGCTTGCAAATTGGGCCCGCCACCCTGAGCCGGAAGTCTGGCGCGGAACGCAGGATGATCGGCAGGATGTGTTGCACGAAAAGGGCGAGCCCCTGAAGATTGAAACAATTCATGGCAGCCAAAAAAATAGGGGCCCCAGCGTATCTATTGGGCAGATCTCGCGGTTCGAAAACCAGTGGCAGGTGGTGGACTCTGGCAGGAGACAGGCAGCGCTGGAAGACCTGAGCCTCCCAGTCGGAAATGGCAATTGCCAGATCGAACACATCGACCGCGGCAAGTTCAGCCTCCATTCCTTCCACAGTGTCGAGGCGGATGGCCTCCAGGAAACTGGGGTGGACCACTCTCGGCGAGAGTTTGCCTAGATCGTAGGGACCGCCCTTGAAGTGGGGATTCAATTTGGCCTGAAGGTGCGCGTTCAGGGACAGCAGATCCTGGCTCAGGAGCACTTTGGAGATGCCACGCGCAGCATCGGAACAAGCGAGGGGGGCCCACTTGGCATAGTTCACGAGCAGCAGGTCTGGCGCCTCTTGTTCCAGGATTGTTTCAAACCAAGTTCGTAGCCCAGGAGGATTCCATCGGCTCGTTTCAAAATTGGTCTGCCACGAAAACCGAACCGAGCACCAGGCGCGGTCCGAACTCCGAGGCTCGTAGATGTGAACCTTCGCGTCGAAATCCCGCTCGAAGGCCCCCTTTCGTTCTTCTGTCCAAGGCTCATCGTGAAAGAGTGGGGAGGAAGCCAGGGTCAGATCAAAACCCAACTCCTGGAACATCCGCACAACTTGACAGAAGTATCTATGTGCACCAGTGGCACTTGGATATGGACTAAATGGGACGAAGACCACTGCCCGGCCTCGTCTGTGCGACATGGACACCAGCGTATCTCCAGGAAACCAAGGTTGAATTCGACTACTCTGCCACACGGCGACAGACTTGGGGTTTTGAATTCCACCGAAGAGGGGCCTGATTCAACCTAGTGGATTGGGGCTAGGATTGGGGATCTGTTAGACAGCTGAATAAAGGGGATCATGTGAGGATCGAGCGCATTGTCTTGACGGGCGATTTCTTCCGGACTTCGGATCACCGAGAGCCAAACCAGCTCGGGAACGTGTTCAGGCTGCACGGGCTGATCTCAAAAGCCTTGTTCAAAGCGACGGGCATTCAACCGACCGTCTGGTTCGGGCAGGAATATCCACTGGGCAGGAGCGAAGGGCAAGGAGCTCCTGTGCCGGAGGAATATTTTCGGGCCATGTACAGAACCCCCAATTTGATTTCATGGATTGACACCTTTTTCAAGGAGCCAACGGATGCCCTCCTGGAGGTATTGGCACCCGCATTTGACGGGTCGCTGGTTATCGCCTTCGAGCTATCCCCCTTGCTTGAACGCACACTGGACCGGCTTGGAGTCCCATGGATCGACATCTTGTGGAGCCCCATACGTTTCCTCCCGGATCTAGCCTTCACCTTCAGAAGCTCTAGTCACGTTGACCTTTCCCGGTGTGCCAACCATTGGCTGAAGAAAGGGCATTTGGACCTGGCCGTGGAACACCTCCGCGATTACTACAGCAAGACCCCTTGCACTCGTGGAGATGGTCTTGTCTTTTTCGCACAAACCAACGTGGACCGAACCCTCCTTACGCCCCACGGGCTCTATGCCATCGAAGATGCCGTCAACGGCATCTTGGAGCGATTGGGGGACCGGAAGCTCTGGATCAAACCTCACCCGCTTCAGTTAGACAACCCCATCCTTTCCCTCCTGAAAGACAAGGCACGGGGTGAGTTGATCCTCGATCCCACATACGGCCTCCTGGCCTCCGATGCCCCCCTCGAGATAGTTACCATTTCATCCTCCGTCGCACATGAGGCGCGACTTTTCGGGAAGACTGTCACCACGTTCAATAGCCATTTCCTCGACCATGTCTATGACGGACCGATGAGCCTGAATGACTGCTGCACCCCGTCCTTCTGGTCGCGATTGCTCCAGCCGCTCCTCCCAGGTCAGGAAATATCGGAAGAGGAGCCTCTTGCGCCCGTTTCTCCAAACGTCATCCGCAGAATAGTTGGGTTTTACGGTCTGGACCGGGCCGTTTGGGGAGATGATCGCCCTGCAGATGTTGAAGGTCTGGCCGAGCTGTTCTCGAAGGTGGAGGCACTCCTTGAGCTTGGGCAGATCGAAACTGCGGAAACTCTCGTTCAGGAAAGACTGGAACAAGGCATCGAGGCAGAGCGCCTGTGCCTGTCTGTTGCCCTAGGGAACATCCACCTTCAGAAGGCGGACCCAAACCAGGGGCTTGAACTTTTCCTTCGTCTGGTCGTGGAATTCTCGGACGATCCGATCGTCTATGTGAACCTTTGCGGCGCCTTCCTCCAATGTGGACAGACGGATTCAGCCAGTGCTTGGCTGAAAATCGCCCAGAGAAAGTTCCCGAAGGATCCTGATCTCGCGCAACTCGCCCAATCCTTCCCCGAGGCCATCTCGAAGGTCCAAACAGAGGATCGGCTCTTCTGGATGGACAAGTATCACGCATGGGAGAAATCCATGCGGACTCATGCCGGTCAGGCCTTCTCGACCAGAACCCTTCGCAGGATCGAAGCCTACCTGCCCGAGCGGGTGGAGTGTTCCGTTGAGACCGGCTGCGGGAAATCCACGATTCTGTTTTCTAATCTATCCAAGCACCACAAGGTTTTCGCCTTGGATGACCGCTCCTTGGCTGAACAGTCGTCTGTCCTCTTCTTCCAGGATTGCCCCATCAGCAGGCCGGAGCGTGTGGAGTTCATTTACGGTCCCACCCAGCGCACGCTGCCGCCCTACGCCGAGCACGACATGTACGATGTAATTCTCCTGGATGGGCCCCACGGCTACCCTTTCCCGGAACTGGAGTATCTCTGCCTGTTCCCGCATCTGAAGAAGGGGGGAATCCTGATCGTGGATGATGTCCAGATCCCCACCATCGGGCGCCTGGGGGACTTCCTTGCCGAAGACGAAATGTTCGAGTCCGTGGCGTTGATCGAGGGTACGGCGATTTTCCGTCGGACGGAGGCCCCGACTTTTGACCCTTGCGGTGACGGATGGTGGACTCAGCGGTACAACCGCCGTCGAATCTCACCCAAGCGCAAATTTTTCCTCCAGGATGGCACCGTGGCCGACTGCTTCTCCTCAAGGAAGCTGGACGAAAAGCTGAATCCTTAACTCGGTCGAGTGGCCAACGCTTGTGAGTGGAGTGCCTACACTAATGGGCGAAGCTCTATCCCCGATCCCGCAACAGGCAGGTCCACGACTCCGGTCGGATGGTCCCCATCGAATCCCTGATTTGCCTGAAAGGGGAAAAAGGCCCCCAACCTATCGAGGTCGCCCTCATTGTGAGTCAGCTCGGGCAGCGAAAATCTCTGGTAGCGCCCCATCAGGGCAAGGCAGTACCCGCAGCGCACCATCTCGACTTTTCGGCAGTCCACACCTAGGCGGACCAGGTTGTAGAGCATCAGTCCGAGGTTGAACACGTGGACATGGCCGCTGACAACCTCGGGCTTGGGGGGGGGCCAGACCAGACAGAAGGCCCCCCCGGGACGAAGACAGGAAAAGAACTTTCGCAGAAATCGCTCTGTGTCTGCGGCGTGCTCGATGGTGTGGGAACTGTAGACAGCGTCATACGTGTCTGGGAGCTGGACCTCCAAGAAGTCCCCAACAAGATAGTTGGCGGCACACCCCTGATGCCCCGCCATTACCACTTCTTTTGGAACTAGGTCTACCCCTGTGATGGCCATTCCCTTCTCGAAGAATTGACGCCATACAGGACCTGATCCACAGCCAATATCCAGGATGGACGATGCCTCGTACCGCTCGACAAAATACCGGGTCACCTCATCTCGGCCACCGATGGGTTTTCCTAAATCGAAGTGCCGCTCTGGCTGGTTTTGATGGTGCGGTGACGAAGGCGTCGTGGGGTTGGGCTCTAGGACATCCATGAGCAGGCACACGTCCTCGTTCTCTGGAGCCAGCGCATAGGCCATACAGGCCGCCGCGCCCGCCTCATCGAGTTGCCCGGCCCGAAAAAAGGCACCCCCGAGATTCACGAGCAGAAGAGGATCGCTTGGGAAGTCCTCAGCAAGGGCCCTTAGGATTTCAATCGCCTGTGAGGCCTTGTCCTGAGCCAGCAGGACATTCGCCCGGGCAAGGCGCAGCAAGCGGTCTCCAGGGTAGTGTCGGAGTCCCTCTGTGAGAGTTTCCCGTGCTTCTTCCAGAGCCTCCGCATTCAAAAGGCTTTGGGCCACGGCAAGTACCTGCTCCACTTCCAGCGAAGCTGGAACAGGTCGTCCCTTGGTGAAGACTGCTATCTCCCGTGTTGGATCACCCAGGCGTAGTTCTACGCGCTCGAGACAATAACTGGGATCGACGCCCCGAAAGAGCTCCAGCCATTTCCCAGGGGACATGATGCTTAGGTGGCTATGGCCGTCGTCGTAGCATGCGATCTTGTGGAAGGCCTTGGCGCTCAGGGAATCGATCCTGCGAAGAATCTCCGGTAGCGTTTCGGGGGCCAAGTGCTCGAGGAAGTCGGCGCTCACAACCAAATCTGGCTGGCCAATCGGCAGCTCCCGGTACATGTCCACCCGCTGAAAGGACACGTTGAGATGCCTCGATATAACTCCCTGGATGCGAGGAGAGACAGCCCAATCGCATCCTGTAACAAACTTGAAAAAGGGCGCGGCAGACTCGAGGAACCTGCCGTTCCCGCAAGCGATCTCGAGCAGCGATTCCCCTCCGAATGCCCGAATCTGATCGAGCTCCTCCAGCAACCAGTTGTTGGTCTGATAACCGGCTTCCCCTTCATGAAGCCGCTGGTAGTAGGCAGCATCTCTTGGAGGGTATGGAGGTTCCGGGAGCTTCATGGTCGACTCCGCATGCAGGCGATCATTCTTGCGCAATGTGGCGAGCCCATGCTCGCTCAAACCGGACGCCATTTTTGCCAATGAGACGATTCATTTTCGCCCTCCCTGCCGGAACCCACTGGAAACCGCCTGGATGGTCAGGGGTGAGTTCACAAGAGGCGGATATTGGACCAGTGGGTACTCCGTTCGATCGCTACTCGTATTCGTGGCTCTGCGTGAGGTGGACTGGCCATGATTCCAGCAGCGAAGGCCGAGGTCGAGAAGCCCGATTCAAGCTCGAAACTAATTACAACCTTTATTTGCAATACTTAAATTCTTATCAAAAAACTCCTAAAGAACCACCCCACCCCACCCGAAAAGGTTTAGGTCGGGGGATCCCCCCAACCAAACCCGGCAGCACGGATGCTGCCAAGGCACATCACGGAGGATGTCATGCCTTCTATTCTTAATAACGTTGCGGCTCTCACCGCCACCCGTCAGCTCGGTATCACTGCGATCGGTATGAAGCAGACCATCGAGCGTCTCACCACTGGCAAGCGTATCAATCACGCTTCCGATGACGCCGCGGGCTTGGCGAACGCCAACGCCTACCTGGCCGATTCCAAGGTCGCCACCGAGCGTCGCAAACTCGCCACCCAGGATTACTATGCGGCCGCCGCCGATGACGGCTACCTGGATGAGGCCACCAACTTGATCATGCGCACCATGGAACTGGCCGCCGGTGGCAACATGTCCGCCAGCGAAATGGCCTCGGTTTCCGGCCTCGCTGTGGCCGCCGCAGCCAAGACTGGTGCCGCCACTGTGGTGGCCCCCATCACCGATCTGGCCACGGCTTCCACCGCCCTGGGTGTGGTCAACGCAGCCCGCAGCACGATCGCGAGCCGCATGGCAACGTCCTTGAGTAATGCCAACCTCTACGGCATCGAGGCTGAAGCCAAGACCGCCCAGATGAGCAACATCATGGACGCCGATATGGGCGCCGAGGTGGTAAGCCTCACCAAGTGGCAGATCCTGAGCCAGTCGGGCACCAGTGCGCTGACCAACGCGAATCAGGCGAGTCAGACCGTACTCGGTCTCCTTCGGTAGTCGGGTTTTATGATGCGCCGTAGGGGACGAGCCAGGCTCGTCCCCTACGGTGTCTCATAAGGAGACCTCCCATGACCGATCAAGTGAACCCTCTGGGTAGCTTGGCTGCGGGAATGGCGAAGACTTACCCGGTCGCTTCCCCGATTCCCTCCAAGCCGCCCCCCAGACCTGCCGAAACCCGGGCCCCGAACCCGGAGGGGCAGGGTCAAGGCGTATCCAAGGAAAGCCTGGAAGCCGCCGCGACCGACGTCCAGGGCTACTTTCAGCAACTGCCTACGGATATCAAGTTCGTGGTGGACAAGGCCACGGGCACGTACTACTTCAAGATCATCGATCCCGAAACCAGAGAAGTCATCCGGCAAGTGCCTTCCGAAGAAGTGCTGGCCATGGCCCGGAAACTGCGGGAACTCAGCAATACCCGGGACTCGTCCGGCGTTTTGATGGATAAAGAAGGCTGAGGCCTGAGGGGGTTTAGCCATGGCGACAACACTGAGTTTCCAGGGCGTCACGACGGGGCTTCAGACCGACAATCTGATCAAGGCCATCATCGCCCGGGACAGCGGCGGGGTGGAGCGGCTCCAGGGACGCCAGGCCCTCAACACCAAGCGTTCCGCCGCCCTGGCGTCCATGCGCTCGGGCATGACCAACATCACTCTAAGCATGGCCCGACTCTTCGACAGCTTCGCCAACCGGGCCGTTACCAGCACGGATTCCACCGGCACCTTCGCCACCGCCACCGCCACCGGGGCGGCCAGCGGCAGTTACGAGGTCAAGGTTGCCTCGGTAGCCACCAAGGGCCAGTTGGGCCCCACCATGGTGGATGGGTTGCCCACGTCCCTGGCCATGGCCGATCCCAACACGGCGATCACCAGCGGCACCGGGACTTTCACGGTGACTGGCACCGACGGCCAAGCCAAAACCTTTGAGCTCACCAACAACAGCCTCAACGGCCTGCGGGATGCCATCAATGGCTCGGGCGCCGGGGTCACTGCCACCATCGTCAATACCGGCAAGGGTGGCAACCAACACCAGCTCGTGCTCACGGCCAAGGATACGGGCACAGGCGCCACCAACGGTGTCGTGTCCCTGCGGGCGTCTGGGTTTACCAGCACGGCGGCCTCCCTGGGCGATCTGGCCGGTGGGCTCTCGTCCACTTCGGCCGGAACCGCCAAGGACGCGGTCTTTTCGATCAACGGGATCGAAATGACCCGCAAGAGCAACGTCGTAACTGATGCGGTGGATGGGGTCACCTTCACCCTGAAGAAGGGCGACACCACCAACGCGACCACCCTCACCGTAGGCCAGGACAAGGCCAATGCCACGGCGGCTATGCAGGACGTGATCGCCAAATTCAATGCGGTTCTCAAGACCTACAAGGACGCCGCTGCGGTCTCCAAGACCGACACGGGAGTCACCAACCAGGGCCCGCTGACCAGCGATGCGGTGGCCCGCTCGGTCATCAATGACCTGCGCGGCGTGCTTCGGGGCAATCCCGATGGCCTGCCGGAATCGGCCCCCTTCAAGTCCGCCGCCGATCTCGGCATCAAGACCAACGCCGACGGCACCCTGAGTCTGGACACCACGGTCTTCCAGGCCGCCCTCGACAAGGACCCGGTGGCGGTCAAGAACGTCTTCGCCTTCTCCGGCAGTTCCACAAACGGTGCGGTTTCCTTCGCCTCCGGCAGCCCCAAGACCGCCACCGGCGCCGTGGATTTCGCCATCACCTCAGGCGTAGGGGGAGCCCTCACGGGTTCGCTCACGGTGGGGGGCACCACCTACGCTGACCTCAGCGTGACCAATGGCATCCTCACGGGGCCTGCGGGCACTCCTCTTGAGGGGCTGAAGCTCAACGTCACCGGCCCCGGCGCAGGCGCCCTGACCCTCACCCGAGGCGTCGGTCAGAAACTGCAGGATCTGGTCACCAGCCTCACCTCCTACTCGGGGACCATCGAGACGACCCGGACCAGCATCGAGGCCCAGAACAAGATCCTGACCACGCGCATCGAGGCCGGGCAGGCCAACCTCGAGAAGAAACGTCTCGCCCTCAAGGCGCAGTTCGACAAGATGGAATCCATGGTTTCCCAGCTGCGGGCCTCCAGCTCCAGCCTCAGCGGGATCTGATCCACCCTGCTTCCCGCTCCGCCATCGGCCCCCTGCAACCAGGGGGCCTTTTCTTTCCCTGCCGAACCTCTCCCCAGACATGGGTTTCCATGAGAAAACGTAGGGCCATCGATTGAAGGGGAAACAGAGGGTGCATCCGAATCATGCCAAGCTCCTGGCCCGGGCCCATGCCCTGGACCGCGCCGGGCGAGGCCCGGAGGCTTTGGCCGCCTACCGGGAGTACCTGGCCCTGGAACCTCGCCATGGGGATGTCTGGGCGGATTATGCGGGCCAACTGCTGGTGCTTCGCCAGTCGCAGGAAGCGGAAGCCGCCTGCGGGAAGGCCCTGGCGCTCGACCCCCGAAACCTGTCGGCGCGCATCAACCTGGGCTGCGTCCATATGCAGGAGGGCCAGTGGGAAGCGGCCTTCGGCCAGTTTCGTGCCGTGCTGGCCGTGGATTCCAAGCGAGTAGATGCCCGTCGAGCCCTGGCGGAGTGCCTCCTGAAGGCGGGGCGCCAGGATCTGGCAGAACAGGAATTGGCCCGGGTGATTCGACAGGACCCCAGGAGCCTCGAAGCCCATCAGCTGCTCGGCCACATCTTCTACTCCCAGGGCCGCTGGGGGGATTTCCAGACCGAGATCGATCGCTACCGGGCCCTGGACCCATCCTGCACCTACCTCGAATTCGAGCAGGGCTTTCTCGATCTGTTGTTCGGACGGATGCCCCAGGGCTGGAAGGGCCATGAGGCGCGCCTGCGCATCCCTGGCCTGGTGGGGCCGGTGCGCACTTTTTCTCAGCCCGCCTGGCAGGGCGAGTCCTTTGCGGGGAAGACCCTCCTCCTCTGCTACGAGCAGGGGTTGGGGGACACGCTCATGTTCATCCGCTACGCTCCCCGGGTGAAGGCCCTGGGGGGTCAGGTGATTCTCGAGGCCCAACCCTCCCTCGCGGCGGTGGCCGCCACCTGTCCAGGGGTGGATCGGGTCATCCCCAGGGGTGAGCCCCTGCCTACCTTCGATCTCCACGCATCTCTGCTCTCGCTGCCCTGGCTGTTCCGCACGGAACTCTCGTCCATTCCGGCCGAGATCCCCTATCTGGATGTGCCGCCCCAGGTACCCAATCGCCAGGTGCTTTCGGAGCTGCTGGCCCTGACCCAGGGCAGAATCCGCATCGGCCTCGTCTGGGCCGGCAATCCCGGCCACAAGCGGGACGGGGAACGCTCCATTCCTGCGGCGACCCTGGCACCCTTGGCCGCCCTACCGGGGGTGGCCTGGTTCAGTTTTCAGCTGGGACGCACGGATGCACCGCCCCTGCCGGATCTGGTTCGCCTGGGCCCCCTGCTCAGTGATTTCTCCGATACGACCTACGCCCTGAGCGGCATGGATCTGGTGATCACCGTGGATACCGCCCTGGCCCATCTTTCGGGGGCGCTGGGCATCCCCACCTTACTGCTCCTCACCTTCCAGCCGGATTGGCGGTGGATGCTCGACCGGGAGGACAGCCCCTGGTACCCCAGCCTGCACCTGTACCGACAGCCCGAGGCGGGGGATTGGGACTCGGTCATCCGGCGCCTGGTGGATGATCTGGCCCCGGAATCTCCAGCCCAGCCCTGAAGGATTACCCGTGGATTCTCAGCCCCCTCTCTCGTCAACAAACCCTGGTGGAACGTCCTCGGGGGGGCGCCTCGAGGACCACCTGGTCCAGGCGGATGCCTGGGTCCGGGAGGGCAGCCTTAACCAGGCCCGCGGCCTCCTGTTGCAGTGCCTCGCCCAGGCACCGGACAGCACCGCCATTCATGGTCGCCTCACGACGTTATACTTGCGCCTGCGGGATTGGAACGGCCTGCGGTCCGAGCTGGAATATGCCCACCGTAACCTGCCTGCGAATCTGGCGGAGTACGAGCGGAGCTACCTGAGCCTGCTGTTTGGCGAGATGCCCAAGGGCTGGGATCAATGGGAGGTCCGCTTGCGCATCCCCGGCAAGGTGGGGCCGCCTCGCCCCTTCACCCAGCCCCGCTGGACGGGCGAGCCCTTTCCCGATCGGACACTTCTACTCCACTTCGAGCAGGGCTTCGGCGATACCTTCATGTTCCTGCGCTACGCACCCCTGGTGAAGGCTCGAGGCGGGAGAGTCCTGCTCCTGGCCCAGAAACAGATCGCCGCGGTGGCCGCCACCTGTCCCGGCATTGATGCAGTCATCCCGGAAGGGGCCCCGCTCCCCCCCTTCGATCTCCACCTTTCCCTGCCCTCCCTTCCCCATGTGTTCCGAACCGATCTGGACTCCATCCCCTGCGAGATCCCCTATCTGGACGTGCCCGAACAGGTGCCCAACAGGCAGGCCCTCGCCCGATTGCTGGCCAAGGCCAATGGGCGCGTGCGCATCGGGTGCTCCTGGGCCGGAAGCCCCAAGCACAAGCGAGACAAGGAGCGCTCCATCCCGCTGAAGACCTTCGGTGCCCTCGCCGCGGTGCCCGACGTGGCCTGGTACAGCTTTCAGTTCGGGGTGATGAATAATCCTCGCCTGCCGGGCATCACCACCCTCGCCCCTGCCCTGCAGAATTTTTCAGACACCGCCTACGCCCTGAGCGGCATGGATCTGGTGGTCACCGTGGACACGGCCCTGGCCCATCTCGCCGGGGCCATGGGCATCCCCACCCTGCTCCTGGTCCATTTCCAGCCCGATTTCCGGTGGTTGCTGAACCGGGAGGATAGTCCCTGGTACCCGACCATTAGGATCTTCCGGCAACCCACCCCGGGGGACTGGGAGGCCACCCTTCGGAATGTCGTCCAGGAATTGACGCAGACACCCGAAGCCGAGGCTCAGGTGGACTTGTAGCCTTTGAGGGCGCGGGCGCCCTGGTCCTGGAGATTCAGCTCTTTCCGCAGGAGATCCCGCTGCTCGGCGAGGGCCTCGGCCCTGGCATCCAGACTCTTGGATAGGGCGTGGGCCCGGGTCACGATCGCGGCCCAGCCCGGCCCCCGCGAGGCGGAAAGCACGGCTTGATCGAAGCCTTCTCGCCAGGCGGCGATGGCCTCCGGTTCCGGCAGCTCCCCTTGAAGCAACTGCTCCAGGGCATCCAGGGCAAGTACCACCTCCCGGTCGCTCACACGGACAGGCCGTCGATGGAGCCCGCAGGCTGGTTTCCGGCGCTCTTCCGGCGGTGCAGCTCTTCCCAGGTCTCCTTCAGCTCGCCCATCTGGTTGAAGATCACCCGGAGGCGGTCCGGCTGACCGTTGAGGGAGCCATCGAAGAGTTCATCGGCCCACCAGTCGTACAGACGGATGAGGTTTTCCACCACTTCGCCCCCGTCATCCAGATTGAGGCGTTCCTTGAGGCCCAGGATGATGTCCGAAATCCGTCCGATGTACACGGACTGATTGGGCAGGTCTCCGGTCTCCATGGCCTTGATCATCAGGTTGAGGAACCGCTGGCCACCCTCCAGCAGGAGCGCCGCCACCTGCTCGGGACTCGCACCCTGGATGCGCTGCACCAGGTAATGGTTGGTGGCCTTTCCTCCGGGATATCCCTGCATGACGATCCTCTCAACGGGTATCGGCCTGGACTCCCCCGCGATTGATTTCTGACCGGCACACAAAACCGAGATCAGCGAAGGGCCGATGGGTATCTCTTCGGCCCGCTGCCAACGGAGCTTGACCCGTCAGTCCCGATCCTTCCCGCCGCCGAGCATGGCCTTGAAGCGCCCGAAGAGGCCGGCGCTCTCGGGAACCTCGTCGGGCTCCTTGGGATTGACGTCCGCGGGAATGGGCACCGAGGGATCCAGCTCCAAGGCCTTCTTGAAGCAGGCCTTGGCATTGGCCTTGAAGCCTTTCCGGTGGTAGACCTCGCCCATGAGCGCCCAGGGCTCTGCGGCCTTGGGCTGCAGTCTGGAAGCGGCCTGAAGGGCCTCGATGGCCCGAGTGGACCAGGCCGGATTCACGAGACGGTGCTTGCCCAGCAGCAGCCAGGGCTCGTAGGCCTGATCGCTGTCCGGGTCGAGCTTCACGCATTGCTCGAGAAAGCGGATGGCCTCCGCGGTGCGGTCCTGCACCAGGAGGGTTCGCGCCTTCGCGAACGATTTTTTGGCCCGGACCAGGGGACTCTCGAGGACGGGCTCGGCCTCCGGCAGAGGGATGGAGGGGATTTCGGCATAGGCAGGGAAGGCCACCCCGGGGGCGCTATCGTCCAACTCGATCTGCAACCCCTGTTCGGCACGGGGTTCGAATTCCAGAGGCGGAAGGGCGGCGGGCGTATTGGAAGGCAGGTTGGTGGAGGACATCACCGGAGGCGTGATGGCTTCCAGGGGAATGGGCTCGGGTTCCGGAGCAGGCTCCACCAGAGGCAGGGAGCCCTGCGAAAGGGAAATGACCCCCAGCGCCCAAAGGGTTACCAGGAGCCGTGCCGCCAACCCTTCGGACAGGTTGCTGAGCGAAAGAAAAGTCTCGAAGCCTACGGGTTCGCGCCCCAGGAAGGACAGCGCGTAGGCCGTCTGCGGGGTGAGGGGCAGATCGCTCATGGATTCCAGCAGGTCCCCGTGGGCCTCCCAGCGCCATTCCTTCTCCTGGAAGAGGAGATCGCAGAGATCGTCCTCGTTGTGGGCCTCCTGGAAGGTGCTCCAAACGAAGTGCCGATGGTTCACTCGGAAGCGAAGGTCGTCGCTCAACTGCTGCTGCACACCACCCGGCTTCCATTCCAGGTTCAGAATGGGATGTTCCAGGGCATGGATCATCACTTGTTCCTGGAGGGAGCCCAAGTGGAGATCCCGCTCCTCGATGGTCATCAGACCCCACTGGATGACCTTTTCCCCCAGACGAAACCGTTCCTCGTTGGCGAGCAGTTCTGTGAGGGAGGCATAGTCCAGGATTCCCTGGCGCAGGAGGTAGTTCCCGAACTGTTCCCCCGCTACGTCGCTCTGGAGGTACACGATGTTGCCGTCCGCCCAGTAGAACCGGCGACAGCCGTCATTCTGCTCCAGGACAAGGGTGCCTTCCGCTCTCTGCTGGCAGAGCCCCCCCATGATGGCGGGCAGGATCCGGGGCGGTTCTGGCCGGGTCACAGGGTCTCCCTACGAATAGGCAATGTTTCAATCATGCAGTAAATCCAAGAGATACCAAGCGAGGCCACCCTTCCATTGGCCTCGGGCGGAGGAGGCCTTATTCTTTCGTGTGCTCTCATTTTGCACCGAACCAGGTGGATTCATGTTTGAAAAACTTGGCAGGTTCCAGATCAAACGGCTCCTCGGACAGGGCGCCATGGGCGAGGTCTACCTCGGCCTGGATCCCGCCATCGGGCGTGAGGTGGCCATCAAGACCATCATCCCCAACGCCGCCCAGGGCGATGAGGCCAAGGCCCGCTTCGAGCGGGAGGCCCGGGCCGCGGGGGTCTTGAACCACCCTCATCTCGTAACCATCTACGAGTTCGGCGAGGACCAGGGCGTGCTCTTCATCGCCATGGAGTACGTCCGCGGCCATGATCTGGAGGAACTCTTCCGGGATCAGTCCCTGAGCCGCTCTGAGGCCCTCGAGGTGCTGGCCCAGGTCTGCGATGGTCTCAACTTCGCCCACCGCAACGGCATCGTGCACCGGGACATCAAGCCCTCCAATGTGCGGGTAACCCGGGACGGGAAGCGCATCCACGCCAAGGTGATGGATTTCGGCGTGGCCCGGGTGAGCAATTCGGACATGACCGCCACCGGCATGGTGATGGGCACCGTCAGCTACATGGCCCCGGAATACATCCGCACCGGCAAGCCCGATCCCCGCTCGGACCTCTTCGCCGTGGGCGTGATGCTTTACGAGGTCCTATCGGGGCGCAAACCCTTCTCCGGTGACACCACGCCCACCATCCTATACAAGATCGTCAACGAGCCCCCGGACCCCATCGATTTCGAGAGCCTGCAGGGCATCAGCCCGGCCATTCGCATGGTTCTGGATCGGTCCCTCGCCAAGGATCCGGATGCACGATTCCAGACCGCCGAGGATCTCGCCAGGGCGTTCCGGGCCGCCAAGGATCCCACCTGGCAGGGTGAGATCGAAGAGGCCACGTCCCGGCTCATGGCCGCCGCGCCCACGGCGCCCGTGCCTCCCCAGGGCCTGCCGCCGGCACCCCCAGCCCCGGCCACGGTGGGAATGCCCGTGGCCCCCCGCGCCCCCCGCCGTTCGAACAAGGGCCTGATCCTGGCCGCCAGCCTCGGCGGCCTGGTCCTCGTCGCTGGGGGCGGATTCGTGGCCTACCGTGCCTTCGGTCACCCGCAGTCCCCCGAGCTGGTTGCACCCGCGACCGGAGATACCACCAAGGTGGTGGAAGGGCAGACGCTCCCTGCCGGGGAAACCAAGGCCCCGACCCAAATCAAGCAGTCCTCTCCGCACCCCACGGACCAGGCCGTCCTGAACCCTGAAGCTCCGGGGGATCCTGCCCTACCTGCCGTGGATCGCCCCGCCCATGGGTCGGTTACGCCCAAGGAGCCCGACACGCCTGCGGAGGTCCGCCGCTTCGCTCCCGAAAATCTGCGCCGGATGGATGTGCCCGAGCGGAAGAATCTCGGCAACATCACCATGAGCGAGGCCATCCAGCTTTCGGACAAGGATCATAAGCGGGCCGTAGAGGGTTTCCTCAACGCCATCTCCGCCAATCCGACCAATGCCAGCGCCTATGCCTGGGCCATCGCCATTCTCTATGAAGACGGCCGCTATTCGGAGATTCCGCCCCTCATGGCCAAGGCCCGACAGAATGGCATCTCCCGGGCCCAGCTGGCCGCGAACATGCGGTTCCGCGCGGCCATGAACCGCGAGGCCTTCAACCGCCAGATCCCTGGCGGAACCCGGGGCGAGGAGTGAGCGGCGGTACCGACCTGGAGCGTCGCCTGGGCTATCGGTTTCGAGATCCCTCCCTGCTGAAACAGGCCCTTACTCATCCCTCCAGCGGCGTGCTGCCGGACAACCAGCGCCTGGAATTCATCGGGGATTCGCTCTTCGGCGCGGCCCTCAGTCTTCTGCTGTTCCGGGAAAAGCCCGATTGGCCCGAAGGCTCCCTGACGAAGTTGCGCCATCTCCTCGTGAGCACCGATTCGCTCCACGGCTGGGCCGAGGACCTCCAGCTGCGGCTGCAGTTGCCCCCCAAGGCCGATCCCAGTCACCTCAAGACGGCCTTCCGGAAACCCTTGGCGGACGCGGTCGAAGCCCTGCTGGCGGCAGTTTTCCTCGATGCCCAGCGCGCCGGGGAGGACGGGTTCGCCTGCGTGTGTGCGCTCATCGAGAAGCGGTTCCTGGATCCCGTGCGGAGCGCCAAAGCCGATTCCTGGGAGCGTCACGATACCAAGACCACACTGCAGGAGCGGGCGGCGGGCCATGGGCTTCCCACCCCGAAGTACGAGACCCTGGGGCGCTCAGGGCCCGACCATTCGCCCACCTTCACCGTATGCGTCACCGTGGGGCCCCATCAGGCACAGGCCTCGGCGCGCTCTCTGAAACTGGCCCAGATCGAAGCCGCCCGCAAGGTGCTCGAGACAATCCCCGCACACCCCAAGGGCTGAAGATTACTTGGGCAGGAACCGCATAATACTTGGGCGGGCTCCTAGCCCAACCCCGCGGCCTGCGTTAAGATCCGGGGGTTGCGTCAGGGAAAGGTTTCCCCTTGAAGGTCCTGCCTACCCTCCAGATCCAGAACGGGTGCCTGGCACCGAGCGCCGGGGGGGAGACTGTACCCTCCGAGCCCATGGAAATCGCGGAGGCCCTGCTGGATTGCGGCTGCAATCGCCTGTGCCTGATGGATGTGGATGCCGCCCGGAGTCGGGGCAACAACCGCATGCTGATCTCGCGCATCATGCACCGTTTTCACCAGTCCAAGGCCAAGGCCTGCATCCAGATCGGCGGTGGGATCCGCAGCTCCGATCAGGCCCAGTTCTTCCTGGATCAGGGTGCCACCTGGCTGCTGGTGGGCACGATCCTGCATCGTTCACCGCTCATCGTGGATCAGCTGCTGGGTCGTTTCCGCGAGCAGCTCACTGCCACCATCGACGCCCGCAAGGGCCAGGTGCAGGCCTCGGGATGGAGCGAATCCTCGCTCCTCACCCCCAAGGAGGCCGCCAGCCGCATCCGGGAACAGGGCTTCCGGCGCATCCTCTTTTCCGATATTCCCGGCTCCGAGGGCGCAAAGCCTGACTTCTCCACCGCCGCCCACATTTCCGAGCACGGCAGGTTGCCGATGCTGATGGGGGGCAGCATCCGTTCGGCTCAGCATGTGGCCCAGGCATGCGAAATCCCTGGGATTCACGGAGTTCTCGTCGATTCCCGCCTCGTGCTCGAGGCACCGGACCTGCTCGATACCCAGGGCCAGTCCTGCGGATAGGAGACTCTGTGGCGGATTCTGAACCCTCTTTCCTCGCGGCGCTGACCGAGCAGGAGAGGCTCCATTTCCGCAACCTGGCGCTCATCCGCCCTCAGTTGCCCTCGGAGGGCCAGTCCCGGTTGATCGAGGGTCTGGCCCGCAATCTCGCCCAGCCCCGCCTCCTCACCCTCATCGCCCGCACGCCCCACTGGCTGATCAACCCCGCCATCCTTCAGGCCCTGGCCGAGAACGAGGCCACCCCGGAGCCCCTTCGGCGGGATCTCGAATTGGCCGTCTCCCTGTTCGATCTGATGCACACCATGGACCGCGCCCCGGTGGCCGAGCGGGAGGAACGCGCAGAGACCGTGAAGGTCGTCTATGCCCAGCTCTCCCCGGATCTCAAGCCCATCGTCAAGCAGCAGCTCAAGCAGCTGGCCCGGCAGGTCAGCCCCACGGGCCTGACCCAGGAGCTTCCGCCCCTTCCCGCGGAGGACCAGGACTGGGACGCCCTGACGGAGCCCCCCAAGAGCCGCGGGGCCACCCAGCCCATGACGGTGCAGATCTCCAAGGACGAGCTCGTCTCCAGGACCGCCACCACCCACCTGGCGGAAGAAGTGCTCGACGGTCTCGGCAACCCGGATGCCGATATCCGTCAGGCGGCCCTGCACAACCCGATGATCTCCGAGGACTTCCTGACGGACGCCCTCCGGGCCTCCACCCTTCCCGAATTCTTCGAGGAGGTCTACAGCGAGGCTCGGTGGTACTTCCGCGATCCCATTCGGGAAGCCCTCTACGAGGCCCCCTGCCTGCCGGACGCCTTCGCCAAGAAGCTGCGGGTGAGCCGGGATCTCCTGGCGCAGCTCTCCCGGGGCGCCCAGGGCCCCCGGGCCCTGAATGGGATCGCCAGCCTGTTCTCTCAGCTGGACGAGACGGAATACCAGTACATCACCCTCTGGGCCAAGCGCAGCGCCCCCAATCTGTTGCGCGTGATCAAGATCTTCTACGACCGCCTCCAGCGCAAGCGCACCACTCAGATCAGCGGGCTGGGCTCCCAGCCCGAGGGCCGCTGGGCCTCCCTGGAAGAGCGCGTCTTCATGGCCAACCAGTCCACCCTGCCGGAACAGATGATGGCGGCCCTGCGGGATCCCGACCCGGTGGTCTTCACGGTCGTACTCGAGAACCCTGGCCTGACGCCCCGGGAGCTGCTGGCGGCCATCCCCGCCATGGATCAGTTCCGGGCGGAAAAGCTCGCCAATCACAACTCCTGGAGCGAGAACCCCGCCCTTCAGGAGGCCCTGCTCCACAACGTGCACCTCAGCCAGCCCACGGCGCTCCGGCTGTTGAAGGGCCTCACGACGCCCCGGGCCCTGCTGGATCTGCTCCGGGATCCCCGCATTCCCCACCTGGAGGTCAAGCAGCACGCCCTGGAAGCCCTCCGGGCGATCTACCTCGGCCTCAGCGTCCAGCAGCGGATCATCGCCCTGCGGGCCAGCGGGGGTGAACTCATCCGCCATCTGCCCCAGGACGTGCTCAAGGATGAAGAGACGCTGCACCAGATGGTTTCCGACCGCCAACTGGACCCCAGCATCCTCCTGCGCCTCGCCCGCAACAAGCAGACGCCCCGCTCGATCCTGGAGGCCATCGCGGCCCATCCCACCCTGATGGCCCACCCGCCGATCATGTCGGAGCTCCTGCTCAATCCCAAGACCCCGCGGGAATCCGCCACGCGGGTCTGGGGCCTATTGTCCGAGAGCGAGCAGTCCCAGCTCCTGAAGAGCCCCCACCTGCCCGCCACGCTCCGTCACCTGGCATCCTGAGCCCGATCCTAAGCGGGTTGCCGCTGCCTGCGTAGCCCTGAGACCTGGGATCGCCATGAAAACCGCCGCCAAGCTCATCCTCTCCGCCACCCTCCTCGCCCTTCTCGGGTGCGGCGCCCGCAAGCCCAAGGGGCCGGACTGGGCGACTTCCGCCCCGGCGGGCACCGTGATGGCCGTCTCCAGCCAAGCCACCTGGGTGGTGCAGCGCCAGGAGTTCCAGACCTTCCTGGGGCAGTTCCCCATCGCCGAGCGAACCCTGGACCTCTTCCTGAAGCGGGCCCGTATCAACCCTACGGAAGAAACCGGGCGGGTCTCCTTCTACGTCATGGATCTGAAGCTCAACGCCGATCAGCTCAAGGCCGGGGTGGATGGTTCCAGCTTCCTCATCCAGCTCGGCGGCTTTCGCGAACCCAAGAACCTGCTGATGGCCATCACGGAGGCCTTCCCCATGGAAGGCTCCCTCCTGGTGGGCAAGCGCGAACTGCCGCTCTACGTGCTCATGGACTACAACCAATTCCATATGCGGCTCATTTTCGACGAACAGGATCGAATCTGGATCGGGGATATCTCCGCCCTGGCGGCTCTGGGCCGGACACCGACCCTCTCCAGCCCCGCCCAGCAAGCCGCCGAGTGGATCAATGGACGGGCCCCCATCCAGGGCCTGGTGCTGCCGGAGCAACTGCTGGAACAGGCTTCCCAGAAACTCCCCAAGGAGTTCGCCAAGGAAATGCCCAAGGGCATCCAGGCCCTGGCCTGGAGCGTAACTCCAAGTTCAGCAAAGGATGCGCCCCACAGTCTGGAGCTGGCGGTCACGGGCACCCCCGAGGGGATCCGGCAGATCTCCCCCTGGATCCAGCGCCTAGTGGCCCTGGTCAGCAACATGCCCGGTGCGCCCTCCCATCCGGCGGATGTGCTCGAAGAAAAAGGGCGCATCGGCTTGAAGGCCCAGTTGAATGCCTCCCAGCTGGAGGCCGTGATGTCCCGCATCTCCCAGCCCGGGCTCTTCAAGGGCGCTCCTCCCGAAGAACGGAAGCCATGACCCTCGTCGGCGTGCTCGAACCTCGTTCCGGTGAGGAAGCCACTCCCGAATACTGGATGGGGCGGCTGAAGGCCGGCCACGAGGAGGCCCTGGCCCATCTCATGGCCCGGTTCGAGCGCCCGGTTTTCTCCTTCCTCCACCGGCGGCTGCATGGCGAACTTGGTGTGGTGCAGGAACTTACTCAGGAGGTCTTCCTCAAGTGCCTGAGGCATTGTCAGCGTTTCGAGGAGGGTCGGCCCGTTTCCGCCTGGATTTTTACGCTGGCGGCTAATGCAGCGACCGACCACCTCCGTAAACGGGGTCGGGAGCTACCCCCTCCCGAGTCCTTTGACGCCCCCGATCCCCATCAGCCCTCGCCCTGGGACCAAGTCGATCAGGACCGCAAGCTCCAGGCCCTTCGCCAGGCCCTGGAAGGGCTCACCCCCCGCCAACGCACCATGGTTCTCGCCTACTACGTGCACGAACACCCCGTGAAACAGATCGCCGAGGATCTCGGCTGCGCCGAGGGCACCGTCAAGGCAACCCTGTTTCAGAGTCTCGCCAAGCTCCGCAAAAACCTGGAAGTGACGCCATGAACCCCGAACTCGAAACCCGCCTCAAGTCCGACGCCGCCAGCTTCGAACTCCTGGAGCATCCTGAGCAATGGCCGGAGGATCCGGCCATCCAGGCCGAGCTGGCCCAACTTCTCGAACTCCATCTCGCCCTGCAGGCCCACGGCGCGGAGCTGCAACCCGCCCTCAAAACCCGATCCGGCCTTTCCCGGCTGCGTTCCAACGGACTCCTGGCTGCCGCAGCGGCTCTCATGGCGATCGTCCCTTCGGTCTACGCCTTCCAGCACGGCCGATCCGTCCAGCGCCAGTCCGCGGCTCGCGCCCGCATCGAGGCCTCCGCCCGGGAACGCGGCCAGGGGCGCCTCTGGGCCGCCTTCTTCCAGCAGTCCTCGGATCTTCTCAAGCGTTTCGACCTGACGCCCCCGGTCTGCGATAGCAAACGGGAGGATCGCAACGAGGAACGCGTGCTCGCCATGGCCCTACTGGAGGCCAGTCGCCAGCTCGCCGGTCAAACCACGCCCTCCACGATCCCCGAGGCCGAATTCGCCCGAAACGAGCTGCACTTCTGGCTCACGGAGCTTTCGCTCGAAGACGGCTGCCTGAGCCCCGAACGGGCCCAGGAGCTCCGCCAACTCGCCAGTGCCCAGGATCTTGAGGCCCAGGCCCAGCGCCTGAGCGAGCGACTCAAGGGTGAGGACTCTTGATGCTGCTCCCCATCCTCCTCACCCTCGCGCCCCTGGAACCCGCCCCGGCGGCCCTGGAACCTCAGTCCCTGGTGACCAAGGACGCGCCCGGTCATGCGGTGCTTCGCGAAGCCAAGTCCCTTCGCTATGCGCAGCGCTTCTTTGAAGCCGCAGCCCTGTATCGCCGCTACCTAGCCGAACACCCGACCTCGAGTTGGAGCACCGAGGCCCGGTTCTGGCTTGCGGCCACCCTCGAACAGGACCAGCGCTGGGACGAAGCCGCAGCGGCCTACACGGAATTCCTGGCCAGGCATCCCGATGAGCGGCTACTGGGCAAGGAGGCCCGACTGAACCGGATCCGCTGCTGGGGCATCCGCCAAGGGCAGGCCCCCGGCGCCACCCCAGGGCTGATCGCCGCCCTCGCGGATGAAACCCCCGAGGTGCAGGTGGCCGCCGCCCTCCAGCTCGCCAAGACCCGGGACCGCCGCGCCCTCGATGCCCTCCAGAAGGGCCTCGCCATGCCCGCCTACGCCGATGCCTGCGGCGTCGCCCTCCTGGGCCTAGGGGTCAAGCCTGCCCCCGTCTCGCCCCAGGCCAGCCGCTTCCTGGTGATGCGCATCCGAGAGAAGGGCAAGAGCGATCCCGTCACGATCAGGCTCTCCCTGGGGCTGGCCCGGGTCATGGAGAACTACCTGAGCGACGAGCAGATCCGTCAGGCCCGCGCCAAGGGCATCGAACTCGGCAACCTCACCGACCGCGCCGCCGATCTGCCCAAGGGCTCGATCCTTTTTTCCGTGGAAGATCGCAAGAGCAGCATCACGGTGACCGTGGAATAGCCTCCAGGCGGTAATCTGGGAGGATTCACGAGACACTCAATGACCAATCTCTATCGTTTTTTCAGGGAACACCTTCGCGCCAACCTCCCCATCATCGCGTTGGGTTCATTGTTCATGCTCCTGGCGGGACTCTGCCAGGGCGCCATGCTGTTCAGCCTTCGCTTCGTGTTCAGCAATCTAGGCGTCAAGAGCTCCGAATTACTGAACCAGGCCGCATCCAAGGCCACACCCATGGCCAGCAACGCAGATTTCGTGAGCCGGGCCAAGGACTGGCTGATGAACCTGCTCCCGGACCAGTCCTTTCTGAGCCGGGAAGCCTATTTTGTCCCCGCGCTCATCCTGGTCATCTTCATTCTGAAGGGCGTCTTCACCTACAGCGGAACCATGCTGATGGTCCGGTCCGGCCTGAAGGCAACGCTGGGACTGCGGGCCCGGCTTTTCGGGCGAATCCTGGACCAGGAACCCGCCTTCTTCCAGAAACACCCCGTCGGGGAGTTGCTCACGCGCTGCATCAGCGATGTGGGGGCCGTCCAGGGCATCGCCTCGAACCAGCTCGCCCTCGCCGTCCAGGAAATCATGCTGGCTATCGGGCTCTTCATCACCGCGATGTACATGTTTCCTGTGGTCACTCTGGCCATTTTCATCCTCGTGCCCGCAGTCGTTTTCCCCATCAAGGCCCTCAGTCAGCGCATCCGGAAAATCAACCATCGCAACATGGAGGCCTCCAGCCGCCTGCTTCAGCGGATGAAGGAAGCCTTCAGCAACATCAGGGTGGTCATCGGCTTCGCCCGGGAGAACTACGAGGTTGATCGCTTTCATGGGATGAACCAGGAACTCTACCGCCTTGGAATGAAGAGTGCCCGCGTCTCGGCACTATCCCACCCAATCATGGAGATCCTTGGCGGATTCCTGATCGGCGGCCTGCTGGTTTACGCGACGCTCGGTATTCAGGCGGGCCGGATCGATGGTGCCAAGTTCTTTTCTTACCTGATCGTTGTTTTCAATTTCTACGACCCCATCCGACGACTCACCAAGCTCAACGCCGAAGTGCAAGTGGCCCAAGCGAGTTTGGATCGGGTCTACACGATGTTGGACCGACAGCCAGAACTCCAAGGCCCGCCCCAACCCACTCCCATGCCCCTCCAGCCCGATACGATCCGTTTCGAGGGCGTCCATTTCGCCTACGACGAAAAGCATCAGGTCCTGCGGGGCATCGATCTGGAGGTGCACCGTGGCGAGACGGTGGCCCTGGTGGGCGGCAGCGGGGGCGGCAAGACGACACTGGTGAATCTGGTGCCGCGCTTCTTCGATCCCACGGCGGGGCGCCTGACCCTTGATGGCGTTGATCTCCGCGAGTTCGACCCCCGGGAGCTGCGGCGGCGCATCGGCATCGTGAACCAGGAGACGCTGCTCTTCATGGATTCCATCCACGACAACATCGCCTACGGCAAGGAGGCCAGTCGCGAGGCGGTCGTCGCCGCGGCGAAACGCGCCCACGCCCATGATTTCATCGCCGCCCTGCCCAAAGGCTACGACACGCCCTTGGCGGAGACGGGCTCCAGCGTGAGCGGCGGCCAACGGCAGCGTCTCGCCATCGCTCGGGCCCTGCTCCAGGATCCGCCCATCCTCATCCTCGACGAGGCTACCTCGGCCCTGGACACCGAGAGCGAACGCGCCGTGCAGGCCGCCCTGGAGGCCCTGATGCAGGACCGCACGACCCTGGTGATCGCCCATCGCCTCTCCACCATCCAGCGGGCCACGCGCATCTGCGTGCTCAAGCAGGGCCGGGTCGCCGAACTGGGCAGCCACGATGAGCTGCTGGCCCTGGGCGGCGAGTACGCGCGCCTCCACCGCCTCCAGTTTGCCGAAGCATGAAGCGCACCGACTTCTCCTTCGAGCTGCCCGAGGAACTCATCGCCCAACACCCCTGTCCCGAGCGAGACGGGGCGCGGCTACTGGTGGTGGATGCCGCTGCCAAGACTCTGCATCACGCCTCGATCCGGGATCTCCCTGAGCTCATCCCTCCCGGCACGCTCTGTGTGCCCAACGATGTAAAGGTGCGCCACGCGCGGCTGCTGCTCCGACGATCCCGGGGTGGAGTCGGGGAGGCCCTGCTGCTCCGCGCCTTCCCCGATGGGGCCTTCGAGGCCATGGTGCGCCCCGGCGTGAAGCTCAAGCCCGGCAAGCGGGCCGAGGTCGTCGATCCCGCTACGGGCGCGGTGCTGGCTGAGCTCCATGTCGAGGACACGTTGGACGAAGGCCTGCGCAAGGTGCGCATCCAGCGCGGAACGTTGGACCTCGACTGGGATGCGGTGGATGCCATTGGTCGCCTGCCCCTTCCGCCCTACATCCATCACGCCCCAGAAGACCAGGACGAGACCCGCTACCAGACGGCCTTCCACGGCCCGGAAGGCGAGGCGGTGGCCGCGCCCACGGCGGGCCTGCACTTCACGCCGGAACTCATCCGCCAGCTGGAAGCCCGGGGCTGCGCCTGGCTGCCCGTGCGGCTGCACGTAGGCCTCGGCACCTTCCGGCCCATGAGCGCCGATGACCTCGACGATCATGTCATGCACGAGGAGCGGTACGAGATTCCGGATTCCACCGCTGCCGCGGTGGAAGGTGCGCTCTGCGCGCGCGAGCATTCTCTCCTTTGTATCGGGACGACAAGTCTTCGGACGCTGGAGGCGGCCTGGGATGGTCAGCGATTGGCCCACAGCGGCGCCACACGGATCTTCATCAAGCCCGGCCACACCCTGCGCACGGCGGATCACCTGCTCACGAATTTCCACCTGCCCGAGAGCACGCTCTTCGTCCTCATCTGCGCCCTGCTGGGCCAGGACTTCGCGAAGCAGGCCTATGCCGAGGCCGTGCGGGAGCGCTACCGGTTCTTCAGCTATGGCGACGCCATGCTGATCCTAAACGCGAAGAAAACAACCTAGACCTTCTCCATCGGTCATCGGGTGCCAAGCGAAGGCCACGGAGATGGCATTCCTCCTCTGCCGTGAAAGGGCGGACCGCCTGCTCCCTGCTGTCGCGATGTCCCCCCTTTGACCCCCACGTGGCGTCCAGGCAAAGCCCGGACTTCACGTCTGTGCCCTCATCTCTTTTCTCTGCACCCTCTGTGGTTCATCCTTTCGGCGACCCTCACCGCAACAGCAGCAAAACGGCCAGCCCCACCATGACCACCGCGAAGATCTTCTGGAGGTGGGGCCCCGCGATGCGGGTAGCTACCCTCGCCCCACCGTAGGCGCCCACCATGAAGCCCAGGGCCAGCCCCCCCAGCACGATCCATGGGAAATGGGGCTGGGAGCGGGCATAGACCAGCACGCCCGGGAGCCCTACCGGCGGCAGCATGACGGCGATACTGGTGAGTTGGGCCTCGTGTTGGGGGAGCTTCAGCCAGAGCACCAGCAGCGGAATCATCACCACGCCACCACCAAGGCCCAGCAGGCCCGCCGCGAGTCCACCGACCAGACCGATGGCCAACCCCGGCGCCCAGGGTGGCGCAGGCCGGTCCACCGTCTCGGTCGCGGGCGCCACTCGTTTCTGGAGGAAGGTCCGCAGGGCCAGCAGCAGCAGGAAACAGACGAAACCAATCCGCAGCGGACCCTCGGGAATCCGGTTGGCGATGCGGGCCCCCAGCCAGACCCCGGGGAGAAAGGCGAGCATGATCGCGCCCACCAGGCGCCAATGGATGGGGATGCCACGGCTGCGGAAGTGCAGCACCGCGGGGAGGCCGTTAGGCAGCAGCATGGCCGCCAGCGTGACGCCCTGGGCCTGATGCTGGCTCAGACCCAGCAGACCGGCGAGCAGAGGAATGAGCACGACGCCGCCTCCCACGCCAAAGAGCCCGGAGAGGGTGCCGCCCCCGAGGCCTGCCGCCATTCCCGCGACGAACTGGAAGGTGGAGTGGGTCGGATCGGCCATGACTGAAGTCTAACTCTCTAAAGGGGGGACCGCCTGCTCCCTGCGGTCGCGATGTCCCCCCTTTGACCCCCACTCGGTGTCCAGGCCAAGCCTGGACACCGAGTCCGCCCCGTCGAGAGGGACCGCCTGCTCCCTGAGGCCCGGACACCGAGTCTGTGTTCCAATGGAGCTGACTGGAATGGCCCATGCAGATCAATTTTTCCGATGATGTGATCCTCGACAGCCGGCGCGCCGTGATCCTGCCCAAGCAGGAAACCCTGGTGATCGCCGATCTCTTTCTGGGCCTGGGCGCGGGGCGCCGCAAGCGGCCCGACCTCATCCCCGCCGGGCAGCACAACGATCTCTGGGAGCGCCTGCTGGGACTCCTCGCGGATTACCAGCCCAAGCGCATCGCCCTACTGGGAGACGTGAAGCCCGCCCAGGGCACCGTGGCCGATGAGGAGGCCGAGGAACTGCGCATGCTGTTCCGCAAGCTCCAGGGCCCCGGCCGGGAAGTGGTCCAGATCGTGGGCCACCCGGAGCGCAGCTGGGGCCCCGCCCTGGAGGGCACCGGCGTGCAGCCCGTGGACACGTACCGGGTGGGCAGCCACACCCTGATGCACCGCCGCCGGATCTTCGTCTACCCCCGCCACGATCCCCCACAGGGCTTCTGGATCAACGGCGGCCTGCACCCCCTCTTCGCCGTGCCGGTGCCGGGCCCCGATGGCAAGGAGGAATTCCTCCGCTATCCGGCCTTCCTCTTCACGGGCTTCGCCCTGGTGATCCCACCCTTCGTGAGCTATGCCCAGGGCTGGGAAGTCATGCAGCCCGAGCGCCTGCCCCGCCAGGCGAGGGCCTGGAAGGTGCTGGGTGACCACCAGATCAGCCCCCTGGAACTGCCCGCCCTGCCCCAGGCTCCCGAGGCCCTGCGCACCCTGGCCCGCCCCGCGGCGCGGCGTCGGCGGGACGCCAAGGAAGACGGCTCCGAAGGGTAGATCCCTACTTCTTCTTCCGTGCCTTCTTCGCTTTGATCGTTTCCTTGGGAACCGGCGCGCCGCCAACCAGGCTGCCACCATCCTTGAAGCTCAAATCCCAGCCCACCCGCTCGCCAACCTTGAGGTTGAGGCGGCGTACGGTGCCTGCTGCGAACTCGATGAAGTGGCGGGACATCACGTTGCCGCCGTAGTTCGGAATATCGGTCTCCGCGCCCCGGAACATCATCGAGAGGGGCGGCGCGTTTTCCTTGATCTCCACCACGGTGCCGTCGGCCTTCACCCACACCACGTCCAGGGCGATGAGGCAGTTCTTCATCCAGATGGTGTGGTAACTGTCCTCCTCGTAGACGAAGAACATGCAGCGGTCCTTCGCCAGATTGGTGCGATACATCAGGCCCTTCGCCCGCTCCTGATCGGTGCGCGCGATCTCTGCCAGGAAGCGCTGACCCTTGACCGCCACTGTGCCCCCATCAGTCTGGGTGGGGGCAATGGCTAGAATGGCGCTCAGGAGGAACGGGTGCATGGGGACTCCGCAGAAGCAGTGATCTTACCGAAGAAAGGGCAGGTTCCTTGATGATACCTCAAAAGATGGGGTAGTCTGAATCCATCCCGGCTCCTCCGGTCTCGATGGGTCCATGAATCGACGCGCACTCCCTCTCGCCCTTGGCCTGGCCCTCTGCGCGGGGGCACAGGAGCCCCCCAAATCTCTGCGGGCCGTTCGGCTTTCCGCCCCCCTTCGCGTGGATGGCAAGCTCTCCGAAGAGGCCTGGGCCGACGCTCCCTTCGCCACCGAATTCACCGTGGCCTGGCCAGATTTCGGCAAGGCCGCAGGGCTCCCCACTGAAGTGAAGGTGCTCTACGACGACCATTTCATTTATGTAGGCGCCCGCCTGCATCATCCCAAGGGCCTGGCCCAGGTCGTGCAGCGCCTCCATCGCCGCGACCAGGACAGCACGAGCGACTGGTTCAGCGTCTACATCGACAGCCTGCTGGATCGGCGCACCGCCCTGGGCTTCTCCATCAACGCCTCCGGAGTTCAACGGGACACGCTGCACGATTCCGAGAGTGCCGACGCGGCCATGCAGGGGGATTCAAGCTGGGACGGGGTCTGGGAGGGTGCCACCCGGGTCGATGCCGATGGCTGGACCGCCGAATTGAAGATCCCCCTCTCCCTCCTGCGGATCCGCCCCGAAGCGGGCGCTCAGACCTGGGGCATCAACTTCAGCCGCTCGGACCAGGGCCCCGTGCGGGAACGCAGCTTCTGGGCCCTGCCGCCCCGGGGCGAGAACGCCTTCGTGAGCCGCTTTCCGACCCTCACCGGCATCGAGGGGATCCGGCCCCAGCCCCGCCGAGAATGGGTGCCCTACCTCAGCCTCCAGCGGAAATTCGAGACGGCCCAGAGCTTCGATGACCGCAAGTGGACCGGCCGCGCGGGCCTGGACGCCCATCTCGGCCTCAGCACCAACAGCCAGCTCGATCTGTCCATCCGGCCCGATTTCGGCCAGGTGGAGGTGGACCAGGCCGTGGTGAACCTGGGCACCTTCGAGACCTACCTCACCGAGAAGCGCCCCTTCTTCCTGGAGGGCATGGAGATCTTCCGGGTGGCCGGAAACGGCCTCTTCTACAGCCGCCGCATCGGCGAGGGGCTTTCCGATCCAGATCTTGGAAAAGGCGAGACCCTGGTAGATCGGCCCCAGGCCGCCGAGATCAACGGGGCCGCCAAGTTCACCACCAAGCTCGCCTCGGGCTTCAACCTCGGCGTGCTGGGTGCCAGCGTGCAGCAGGCCAAGGCCACCCTCGCGGACGCCTCGGGAAACGAATTCAAGCGGGAGATCTATCCCCTCACCAGCTTCGGCGTCCTCCGGGCACAGCAGACCCTCGATACCCACGGCAGCTACATCGGGGGCTTCGGCGCCTTCATGCGCCAGGCCGCCCCGGACGGCCGCGAGGCGCAGGTGCACGCCCTGGACGGGGTGTACCGAAGTGCCGACAAGAGCACGGTCACGGAGTTCACCCTGGCCCATACCCGAGCGGGGCTTCGCTCCGATCTGGAGCCCGGGGAGGGCTGGCGCGGTCGCCTGAACATCAATCGCCGTTGGCGCTCCGGTTGGGCCGCGGGGCTCACCGCCACAAACGCCTCCAGCGCCTTCGATCCCAACGACATCGGCTACCTGAACCGGGCCGACGAGCAGCGTTTGAACCTCTCCCTCCAGCGCCGGTGGGACAAGACCTTCGGCGTCATTCGCAACCTGGAGGCGGGGATCGACGGGGCCCTGGCCCGGGACCAGGCGGGGCGGGTCTTCCAGCGCGAGGCCATGCTCTTCGCCCGCACGGATTTCACCAACTTCTTCGCCCTGTGGAGCAACCTGGGAGTCGCCCTTCCCGTGGATGACGACCGGGAACTCCGGAGCTACTACCGCAAAGACCCCATCAAGAAGTACCTGCGGACCTCGGAAATCCCCTGGGCCTCCCTGGGCTTCGACACCCCCGGCAATCGTCCCTGGTACCTGCGGGCCGAGGTGGAAAGGGCCTGGCATGACGGCGGCCCCACCACGAGCCTCAGTGTGTACCAGGCCATCAAACTGGGTTCGGCCATCGAGCTCCAGCTGAACACGACGGCGAGCCGCAGCGAAGGTGAACAGAAATACCTCTACACCTCATCCAAGGCCGCCGATGCCGCCGCTCCCATGGTGGGCCTCCGCACCATGGGCCAATTCAACCAGACCTTGCGGGTGGCCTATGCTATGAGTCCCACTTTTTCGGTCCAGTTCTTCAGCCAGTGGCTGGAGGCCAACTGGGCCTACCGGGACGTGAAACACTACGTGGACGACTGCACCCTGGCCCCCGGACTGTCACCGGGCCTCGCCAGCGTCACCACCGCCAGCAGCGACCGGGTCTGGAACGTCAATCTCATCACTCGCTGGGAATTCCGCCCCGGCAGCGCCTTCTTCCTGGTCTACACCCACGGCACCTACACCGATGCCCTCATCAATGACCGAGCCAGCATCAGCCCCCGGCACGACCTCCCCATGCTTCGCCACCTGCCCAGCGATGACGTGGTGCAGATGAAGATCAGCTGGTTGTTCCGCTAAGACTCCTAGGCCATGGGGGCCCGCATGAGGGCCTTCAGGCTTTCGGGGAAGAGGGGTTCGATGAGTTCCCGCACGGCCTCGGCGTACTGGCGGATCTCCCACTGGGCGTGGGCATCCAGGCGCAGGTGGAGGAAGTGGGCCGCCGCCTGCAGACTCACAGTCCAGTAGACCTCGCTGTAGAGGGCCAGAGGCAGGATGCAGCGGGCCTGCTCCCGACAGACCCCCAGTTCGATCAGCTTCTTGTACTCGGCCACGCTGTTGCGGCAGGCCGCCAGGTAGATCTCGCGGGCCTGGGCGCGCTGGGCCTCGGGGATCTCCCCCTCGCTGCCCTGCTTGTTGACCTTGGCCTGCTGGCGGAAGTTCTCGGGCACAAAGAACTCACCGTCGGGGAATTCCACGTAGCGGCCGCTGATCTCGTTGAAATCGCTGGCGATGCGATGCTTCATCCACTGGCGGAAGACGAAGATCGGTGCCTTCACGTGAAAGGTCAGATAGGCGTGCCGGAAGGGCGCCGTGTGCTCGTGCTGGGCTAGGTAGTCCACCAGCTCGGCGTCTTTCGCGTCGAAGGCCTCCTTGCGCTTACCGAAGGAGACCCGCGCCGCATTCACCACCGTGAGATCCGTGCCCATGTGATCGATGAGGCGCACGAAACCGCGATCGAGGACGGAAATGGAAGGGTGGGGCATGGGAGACTCCGTTCCTCCAGGTTACCCCATCGGCCCTCCGCCGCTTTCACCCCGTTCCCCAATTGAGAATGGAAGGGCCTCTGAATTTCCTTCGGACGGAAGGCGGCCCAAGGGGTTCAAAGCTGAGAGAATCCTATTGGGCGGATCCCAATCCGACCCCTCTGTCGCCCCAGGAGCCAGGAGAAGCCCGTGCAATTCCTCTTCGCCGCTGAGGCGGCTCAGGGCTGAACGGGCCATCCTCCTTCCAGCTATCTCTCCCGCCACAACCTTTTCAACTCCAGGAGAAGCCCATGCAATTCCTCTTCGCCGCCAAGGCGGCTCAGGGCTGAATGGGCCATCCACCTTTCAGCCACGTCCCTCGCCACCACCTTTTCAACTCCAGGAGAAGCCCGTGCAATTTTTCATCGACACCGCCAACATCAGCGAAATCAAGCGCATCAACGCGTGGGGCATCCTGGATGGGGTGACCACCAATCCCAGCCTCATCGCCAAGGAATCCGGCAAGCCCTTCGAGGCGATCATCGAGGAGATCTGCGCCATCGTGGACGGCCCCATCAGCGCCGAAGTCATCAGCATGGAGGCGCCCCAGATGATCGAGGAAGGCAAGAAGCTGGCGAAGATCCACAAGAATGTGGTGGTCAAGCTGCCACTCATCCCCGAGGGACTCAAGGCCTGCAAGGCCCTCAGCGCCGAGGGCATCCGCACCAACGTGACGCTCTGTTTCAGCGCCACCCAGGGCCTCATGGCCGCCAAGGCCGGCGCCACCTACGTGAGCCCCTTCGTGGGTCGCCTGGACGACATCAACCTGGTGGGCATGGAGCTCATCGAGGATCTGGTGCAGATCTTCGCCAACTACGATTTGGAGACCAAGGTGCTGTCTGCCTCCATCCGCAGCCCCCGCCACGTCACGGAATCCGCCCTGGCGGGCGCTCACGTGGCCACCATCCCCACCAAGGTCTTCGACCAGATGATCCAGCACCCCCTCACCGACAAGGGCATCGAAGGCTTCATGGCCGATTGGAGAAAGTCGGGACGCTGAATCGGAACCGCACCGGGAGCCGGGTGGCCTGCCAGGCCGACCCCGCTCCTAGATGAGTCTGAGCCCGTAGGGCGAACTAGAAGTCCGTAAACGCGTTGCAGGGAGGGGCCGACCATATCGGCCCCTCCCTTTCCATCGGATTTGGAATCCAGCACCCTTTCCTGGCAGGATCGAACCCTTCACACCAAGGAGCCTCCAAATGTCCCGCGCCCTGCTGCTTTCCCTCACTCTCGCCCTGGGCCTGGTGGCCCAGGAGGCCCCAAAACCTGAGGCTCCACCTGTTCCTACCCAGCCCGCCACCGAGGCCGCGGCTCCCGCCCCAGCGGCCCCCGCTCCGGTCGCGCCGATTGCTCTAAAGAAGGTGCTGCCCCTCCTGGACGAGGGCCTGCTCGACCCCAATTGGTTCGGCCCCGAGGTGACCTTCACGAAACACGATGAGGTGGATTTCTTCTGGATCAAGCCGGGCCTCGATCTCACGGGGCGCACCCTCTTCATGAAGCCCTGGGACGACCCCGTCATGCTCAAGAAGGGGCGGGATGGCAAGGACAACGCCAAGGCCACGGCCCTCACGGATACGCTGCCCGCAACCCTGAGGGGGGCGCTCTCCGGCGCCCTGAACGGCAAGGCCAAGGTTTCCCGCAACGAAGGGGATGTGGAGGTGCTGGGCCGGATCGCGGACTGCAACGCGGGCTCCAGCGCCGCCAAGTGGCTGGTGGGGTTTGGGGCGGGCCAGGAAAATGTGACCTTTGACATCAAGCTGGTGGACGCGCAGACCAAGGAGCTGCTGGTCGCCATCCACCACCGCACCATCAGCGGCACGAACCTCAGCAATATCGAGGGCAAGCTCGTGAAGTGGGCCGACAAATTCGGGCAGTTCATGGCCCAGAAGGTCGTCAAGTAGGACACCCATCTCCAGTAGACAGGAGGGCCGCATCGCCGCGGCCCTCCTGTCCTCTGGGGCGCGGCTTAGGGTTTTCCCCGCGGGGGGCTATAATCCTATGCTTTGCCTCGGAGCCGCGATGCTCACTCTCGTCCTTGCCAGCTTCCTCACTGCTTCCCCGGTCGCAGAACCCTGGTCTGGGGTCCTTCGCCCCGCAGTCGTGGTGAAGGTCGAGGAGCCCGCAGCAGAGGCGCCCGAGGCCGACGCGCCCCAGGCCTCCCCGGACCGGGACGCGCCCCGCCTGGCACCCGCCCAGGCGGTTCCCTCCAAGGCCAAGGCCAGACCCCGGGCCCCCAGAAAGCGCTAGACTGGCCCCTTCCCGCTGAAAATTCTGCTGCCCCATTAGGAGTTCCTATGTCCCTTCAGGTGAAGATCGATCGACTGCGCGGCAAGTACGAGGCGGCGCTGAAGGGCGGCGGCCAGGCCCGCATCGATAAGCAGCACCAGGGGGGCAAGCTGACGGCCCGGGAACGCATCGCCGCCTTTCTGGACGAGGGCTCCTTCGAGGAAGTGGATGCCCTGATGATGAACCCCAACCCCGGTGAGCAGATCCCCGGCGATGGAGTGGTGACGGGCTTCGGTCGGGTGGAAGGCCGCCCCGTGGCCCTCTTCGCCCAGGACTTCACGGTGGTGGGCGGCAGCCTCTCCCTCACCCAGGCCCGCAAGATCTGCAAAATCATGGACATGGCCATGAAGGTGGGCTGTCCCTGCATCGGCATGAACGACTCCGGCGGCGCCCGCATCCAGGAGGGCGTGAACTCCCTGGCGGGCTACGCGGAGATCTTCCTGCGCAACACCATGGCCTCGGGCGTCATCCCCCAGATCAGCCTGATCATGGGCCCCTGCGCCGGCGGCGCGGTATACAGCCCCGCCATCACCGACTTCATCACCATGGTCCGCAACACCAGCTACATGTTCGTGACCGGCCCCGAGGTCATCAAGGCTGTGACCCATGAGGATGTGACCAAAGAAGAGCTGGGCGGCGCCTCGGCCCACGGCTACAAGTCCGGCGTGGCCCATTTCGTTGTGCCCAGTGATCTGGCGGCCCTGGCCCACACGCGGGAGCTGCTCTCATTCCTGCCCTCCAATAACATGGCCGAGGCCCCGCGCCGCGCCCCGCTCATGGAAATGGCCCTGGAAAACTCCGATCTGGACGATATCGTGCCCGACGATCCCGGCAAGCCCTACGATATGCGCCTGCTCATCAAAGGCATCGTGGACGACGCCCACTTCTTCGAGGTCATGGAAGGCTACGCGGGCAATATCGTGGTCGGCTTTGCCCGCCTCGAAGGCCGCTCCGTGGGCATCGTGGCCAACCAGCCCGCCCACTTGGCCGGAGTGCTGGACATCTCCGCTTCCGAGAAGGGCGCCCGCTTTGTGCGCTTCTGCGATGCCTTCAACATCCCCCTGGTGGTCTTCGAGGATGTGCCCGGCTTCCTCCCCGGGGTTAACCAGGAGCACCACGGTCTCATCAAGAATGGCGCGAAGCTGCTCTACGCCTTCTGCGAGGCCACCGTGCCCAAGCTCACGGTGATCACCCGCAAGGCCTACGGCGGCGCCTACATCGTGATGGCTTCCAAGCACATCCGCACGGACTTCAACTTTGCCTTCCCCACCGCCGAGATCGCCGTGATGGGCGCCGAGGGCGCGGCCAACGTGCTCTACGCCAAGGAGATCAGCAAGGCGGAAGATCCCATCGCCAAGCGCGCAGAGATCATCGCCAAGTACAACGAGGACTTCGCTAATCCTTACGTAGCCGCGGGCCTGGGCTATGTGGACGAGGTCATCCTGCCCCGGGAGACCCGCAAGAAGCTGGTGCGCGCCCTGGGTCTGCTGGAGACCAAGCGCGATTCCATGCCCCCCAAGAAGCACGGCAACATCCCGCTGTAGTCGCCAACCGCATCCCTTCGGTATCCTGGAACCTCCAATCCCTGGAGGTTCCATGCGTTACACCGCCCTGGCTGCGGCCCTGACCCTGCCCCTGTTCGGTCAGGCACCGGATGCGGCCTTCTTCAAGGGCGACGCCAAAACCATCATGGTGGCCTGCGCGGAAAAGGCCCGGAGCATTGAACCCAAGGACAGCCAGCTGCTGACCGAAATTGGGCGCGTGTACCTGGCCGCAGGGGATCGCCCCAAGGCTGAGGAAGCCTTCAAGGCGGCCATCGCCCTCGATGTCAAGGACGGCTCCACCTACTGGTTGATCGCTCAGCACTGGCTGGCGGCGGGCCAGAAAGCCGAGGCCATGGCCGCCTGCCGCCAACTCCTGGAACGGGACCCCAAGTCACCGCGGACCATCCTGAAGGCCGCCATCACCTTCATGGATCGGGGCATGGCCGAGGAGGCCCTCGAGCTCATGGCCCACCTCTGCAAGGTGTACCCGAAACCCAGCGACCAGGACTTTGCAGTGGAATTCGCCAAGGCCTGCCTGCACAACCGTCGCTTCGACCTGGCCCCGGCCTGGCTCGAGCGCGGCTACCTCGCCGACCCCAAGGAGTGGAAACACTGCGCCGCGTTCACCAAGGCTGCCCTGGAAGCGGATCAACCGGAACTCGCCGCCCGCTACGCCCAGAAGACTCTGGAAGCGGCCCCCAAGGACTGGTGTGCCTGGAACGAGATCGCCCTGGCCTACGCCGAATCCGTCGCTCGGCACCAGGCCAAGCGTTAAGCTGGGCCTGAATCCCCAGGAGGCACCATGCGCACTCTGACCGCCTTCATCCTGGCCTCTGCCGAAACGCAGTCCGTCCTGTGATGCGGCTCCCACGGTTGCCTCGCCCAGGCCAGGATGGGTGGATCTCTTTTATCCTGCGGGAGGATCATCGCCTGCGTCAGGGTTGGCGGATCCTGCTCTTCCTCCTGGCTTGGTTCCTCCTCGGTCCGCTCTTGGTGGCCGTGCCCCTGGGCCTGCTCTTCCCTGGGCGCGAGGCTCCGGCCTGGATCGCCCCGCTCCTCGGCGGCCTCGCCACCCTGCTTGTGAGCTGGGGTTTCCTGACGCTCGAGGATCGTCCCCTGGCGTCCCTGGGCCTCTGGCTCAACCGCCGATGGCTGCGGCAACTGCTCATGGGCCTGCTGCTGGGGCTCCTGCTGGTGGCCCTGCCCGCCCTCTTCCTGGCCTTCCTCGGCGCCATCCACTGGCGCCCCACCGAGGCCCGCGCCCTGCCCCTCCTCGCCTCTGGGCTCCTCATCGCAGGGGCAAGAGCCTTCAGCCAGGAGATCTTCGCGCGGGGCTACGTCTTTCAGCGCCTCGCCGCCGGCCTTGGCCGTTGGCCCGCCCAGGGGCTCGTGGCCCTGGGTTTCCTGGTCATCCACGGCCTCATCCCCGGCGCCTTCGGCCTGTCCCGGCTGCTGGATCTGGCGGCCCTGGTATTGATGTCCCTGGTGCTGGGAGAGGCCTTCCTGCGGACCCGGAGCCTCGCCCTGCCCCTGGGCCTCAACGCGGGCTGGACCTTCGCCCAGGCCACCCTCCTGGGCTTTTCCACCGGGGGCCAGAGCACGCCGGGGCTCTACCTGCCCACCGCCAATCCGGCCTTTTCCCGCTGGCTCACCGGGGGCGTCTCGGGGCTCGAGGCCTCGCTGCCAGGCATGTTGGCCACCGCCGTCACCCTGCTGGTCTTGATACTGCTAGGCCGCCGGCAGAACCGCTTCAAGGATCCTGACTGGGACGAGCCCAGCCGGATCATGTAGCCCGGGGTCTCTCGTGTTCCAGTTCCTGCTTGATGGACAAGGGCGCCTGCGCAGTGGCTGGAAGGCCCTGGCCTTCCTCACTGGGCTCGCCGTGGCCAACGTCCTCGCCTATTCGGTGCTGGTCGGCGTGCTGGGCCTGGGCGCCCTGGTGCGCGGCCCGGCGGGCGAGGTGATCCCGACACTGATCGTGCTCGGCGTGAGCTGGGCGGCCCTGCGCCTGGAGGATCGCCCCCTGACGGATCTGGGCCTGCGGCTGAACCCGCGGTGGGCCCGGGACCTGGCCCTGGGCCTCCTGGCGGGGGCGGTGCTCATCGGCCTGGCGGCCTCGACGCTCTGGGCCCTGGGCGGATTCACCTGGGTTGCCAACCCAGCCATGAGGGGCGCTGCCCTGCTCAAGGCTGGCTGGTTCTTCCTGTTCGTGGCCATCAACGAGGAGGCCCTCTTCCGGGGCTACCCCTTCCAGAGGCTCGCGGAAGGCGGGCTGGGGCCCTGGGGCACCCAGCTTCTCTTCGCCGGCTTCTTCGCCCTCGTGCACCTGAGCAATCCCGGCGTACAGACCGCAGGCGCTGCCCTGAAGACCGTCACCACCCTGAACATCGCCCTGGCGGCGATTCTGCTGGGGCTAGCCTATCTGCGCACCCGCAGCCTGGCCCTGCCCATCGGGATCCACTGGGCCTGGAACTTCGTCCAGGGCAATCTATTGGGCTTTCCCGTGAGCGGCACCGGCGAACGTCTCGCCCCCCTCAAGCCCATCCTGAAGGACCGCCCCGACTGGCTCACGGGCGGGGCCGTGGGTCTCGAAGGCAGCGTGGCCTGCACCCTGATCTGCCTGGTGGCCATCGTCCTCCTATGCTTCTGGCGCGGCTCCGCGCGCCCGGCCCCGGAGCAGGCCGAGCCTTGAAGGGCGCTATCCTGGGACCATGCGCTATGCCTCGCTCGCCTCGGGCTCCAAGGGGAACTGCCACGCCCTGACGGACGGGGACCGCACCCTGCTCATCGATGCGGGTATCTCGTACCTCCAGATCCGCACCCGGCTGGAGGCCCTGGGCTGGCCCCTGGATGCGCTCAGGGCCGTGGCCTTCACCCATGAGCATTCCGATCACATCGCGGCCCTCCCCATGCTGCTCAAGCACACGGACTGCGCCATCCTCGCCACCGAGGACACGCTGCAGGCCATCTGCCGCATCAAGGAAGTGGCCGTGCCCGCCCATCGCTGGATCCCCCTGCGGCCCGGTCATGCCCTCGACTGGGAGGGGTGGCGCATCCTACCCTTTTCCACGCCCCACGATGCCGTGGATCCCGTGGCCTTTCGAATCGAGGCCGGGAGCGTGGCGGCGGCGGTCGTCACGGATCTCGGGCACCCCACGGCCCTGGTGGCCGACCACTGCATGGATTTGGATCTCCTGGCCCTGGAGGCCAACCACGATATCCAGATGCTGCGGGAGGGCGGCTATCCCCCGGTACTCAAGGCCCGCATCCTGAGCCGGGTCGGCCATCTCAGCAACGAGGCCATGGCCGAACTCTTGGCCAGGGTCTGCTCGCCGCGGCTGCGCGCAGTCGTACTCGCCCATCTAAGCGAGCAGAACAACGAACCGGATCTCGCGCGGTTCGCCGCCGAGGAGGTTCTGCGCAGCCACGGGATCCGCCCCCTGGTGGCCTCCCAGCGGGAGCCGCTGCTGGTTGCAGCAACCGTATAACGGGCGCAGGATGACTCCATGACTCTCCCACGCGCGATCGCTCTACTGGCCCTGGCTTCCGGCACGCTCTCCGCCCAGGCCCCCATCTTCGCGGATGGCGGCGCCCTTGGCGGCTCTCGTGTCTTTTCGGAAGGCCTCAATCCGCTGGGCAACCCGGCCCGCTTCAACAAGCCCGCCACAGGTGTCTACCTGGGCTGGGCCGAGGGCGACCAGGGCGCCAAGGACACGAAGACCGCCCTGCGCGGCCTCGCGGATCCCGCGACCACCGCCAGCGGCCTCGCCACCCTGGCGGAGAAGTCCTGGGCCCAGCGCTCCCGGGCCTTCGGCTTGGCCTACGTGGACAAGGGCATGTACGGTTCGTACACCCGCGAGGAGAGCACGGGATTCCTCGCCGCTCCCGACCTGGATCCTGCCCATCTCGGTTCTGGCCTGGGCCTGAACGGCACCCTGGTGGATGTGCGCCGGATGGTGGTGGACCGCATGTGCGTGGGCGCAGGCAGCTTCGACCAAGGCTCGGGGTACGGCATTTCGCTGCGCACCGAGCGGTGGAAGACTGGACAGGCCCTCCCGGCCTTCACGCCCTCACTGGGATCGGTCGCCCTGGACGGGCAGGATCTCCTCGCCTTCCGGGACACGGCAGGCTCCACCCGCACGGTGGTCACCGTGGATCTAGGCATCACCCAGGAGTTGATCCAGGGCGTGCGCTTCGGCGCCACCGTGGACCGCCTCCTGCCCCGCCATTTCGGGGATGTCTACGAAGGCGCCCTGTTTCGCGCCGGTTTCGAGCTCGATCTCGGCGCCACCGTCCAGCTCAGCATCGATTCGGATATCAACCGGACCATGCGGATGCCCTTCCCGGTGCGCCAGCGCACCAGCACCGCCTCCCTGCGCATCGCCCCCAGTCCCTCCATCGCGCTGATCCTGGGCGCCGAGCGTCGCAGCATGGCGGACGAGAATCTCATCCGCGCTGGGGCGACACTCTTTGTGCACGGTCGCACCTGGCACATCGGCGCCGGCTTCCAGATCGGCCAGGATCGCCCCATGAAGGGCGCCGCCCTCTCGGTGTTCTGATGAAGTGGATCGCCCTCCTCCTCGCGCTGCCCCTGCTCGCAGCCCAGCCTGCACCTCCCTCGGCCAAGGAACTGGTGGAGCGTTTCGATGCAGCCCAGGCCAAGGTCACCACCCTTCAGGCGCCCTTCACCCTCACCCTGCGGCGCTCCCTGCTGAAGACCCCCACCATCACCAAGGGCATGCTCTACCTCCAGGGTTCGGACTTCGTCCATTTCGGCTTCGCCTCCCCGGAGGACCTCATCCTCCACCTGTCGCCCAAGGAGCTGATCTCGTACAGCCCAGGCGCGGGCCAGGGTGAGCGGCTCAAGATCGGTATCATCCGCAACCACGACCGCCGGTTTCTGGGCCTGGGCCAAAAGCTCGCCGATCTCTCGGACTACTTCCTGCTCACCATCGGGGAGGACAAGGACGTTCCGGGCACCTACCTGGCCACCCTTCGCCCTCGCAGCTACGGCCTAAAGAAGCGCATCCAGGCCCTCTATATCTGGGTCGACCGGGAGCGTTATCTGCCCCGCCAGATCACCTGGGTGGAGCGGGGGGGCGATTCCTGGCTGCTGGAACTCGGCCCCCTCCAAGTCAATCAGCCCCTTCCCGCCGCCGTCACGGGCTTCAAGGTGCCTCCAGGGGTGCCCCTTCGGTCCGAGTTCAGTTTCTTTGCCACCCGCAAGAGCAAGTAGCCCTCCGCAAGGCTAAACTAGCGGCAGTCAAGCTCGAGGCATCCATGATCGTCGTCTGTCCGTCCTGTTCGGCCCGCTTCCAGTACGATGAGGCGCGGTTTCAGGGCGCCCCCCACAAGCGTTTCCGCTGCCCCAAGTGCGTCGCCGTCTTCGAGGTGGCCAACCCCTCCCTGCCGCCTCCCGGCCTGCCCCCGGCCTTCAGTGCAGGTCCCACGACGGCCCAGCCCGCCGCGGTCGTCCCCCCAACCTTGCCTACCCCCCCCGCTCTGCCCGCCGGCCCCGACGGCACGGAGACCGTTTCCCTGGCCTCCGCTCGGGAGACCACTGCCCGCAAGGGAGGGGACTCCATGCTGGCTGTCGCGGGTCTCGGCAACAACCTGCCCCCAGGCATGCACTTCAGCCTGGCCTTCCTGTCGGGCCCCATGGCCTCCACGGTGCGGCCCATTTCCACCACGCAGACCGTCATCGGGCGCGAAGAGGGCGACATCCTCACCAAGGATCCCGAGTGTTCCCGGCGCCACTGTCGACTGGACGTGCATACGGACGGCACCGTCTGGCTCATGGACCTGGGTTCCACCAACGGCACCTTTGTGGATGGCGTGCAGATCTTCGGCACCATCCAACTGACCGACCGCCAGGAGTTCACCTGTGGTCGCAGCACGTTCATGCTGCTCGTTCGCACGGACGATCCGCACTTGATGATGTGAGCCATGGCCAATCGCGATCCCTTCGAGTCCTATCTCAAAAAGGCCGCCGCGCTCTTCGAGGGCGGAGATGTGGTTCAGGCGGGCCAGATCTGGCAGGCCATCCTCAAGAAGTCCCCGGATCACGCCGAGGCCCGGGCAGGTCTCTACAAGGTCAAGCTCTACTTCGACGCCCGGGCCACCCAGGACGGGCTGGCCTCCGAACAAAAGAAGGAATTGGCGGCCCAATCGGCCCCGGCCCCCGTTCCCGCACCCCAGGCCGCCCCTAGTGGCCCCGCGGAGCTGGTGCGCCTGCTGGAACAGGGCTGCACCCTCTACGATGCGGGCCATTTCGAGGACGCGATCGCGAAATGGGATCAGGTACTGGAGAAGGATCCTCACAACGTGCTGGCCAAGGGCTACATCACGGGCGCCCAGCGCATCCTGGGCCTACCGGTGCAGGGAGAGACGGGCGGCAGTGAGCCCCGTGCCACCTCGGCCCTGCCCGCGGATCTGTACCTCGGCACCGGCGCCGTGGCCCCACCGCCCCCTCTTGAGAAGGAAGCCCCCGCCCCTCCGGCGGCACCTCCGGTAGACAAGGATGAGATCGACCGTCTGCTGCGGGATGGCTGCACGCTGTACGACATGGGTCAGCCCCAGGACGCCCTCAAGAAATGGGAGCAGCTCCTGAACTTCGACCCGAGCCATGAACTCGCCCGGGCCTACATCAAGGATGCCCGGCGGGATCTGGGGCTCGACACTCTTTCCGATGGCGCCATTCCGGCCCCGGTGGAGCTTCCCCCAACCGGCGTGCGACCACCGGACCCCAGCCCCCTGCCCGTGGATGACCAGGACCGGGTGGAGCAGTTGATCCGGGAGGGCACCCAGCTCTTCGATATGGGTATGGCCGCCGAGGCGATCCAGAAGTGGGAGCTGGTGCTGGCCCTGGTGCCCGGCCACAAGGATGTGGAAGCCTATCTGGCCATGGCCCGGTTGGAAACGGAAGTCGCGCCCAAGGTGACGGCTGCGCCAACCCCAAGGCCGGCTCCGAGGCCCACCGCACAGCCCAAGACCGAGGATTTCGAACCGAATCTCCGCAAGGGCGAATCCCTGCTTCACCAGGGACGCTTCGAGGAGGCCGCCTTCCTCTTCCAGGAAGTCATCAAGGCCTCTCCTCAGAACTTCCGTGCCCTCCAGGGTCTGCATCAGGCGGAAGCCCTGCTCCAGGCCCGGGAGGCCACTCACACCGCACCCCCGGCCCATCTCTATCCCCCCACGCCGCCCCTGCCCGGCCTGGAACTGGCCCCGGCTCCTCTCGCAGCCTATACCGACCCGGAACCCGGGCCGGAAGCCGTGGAGCCCCCCTCCGCCCTGCTGGCCCCGGCCCCTCCCCCCCGCAAGGGCCTGGAGTTGCCGGAGCTGCTGCGGCAGATGGAGGCGGAGATCCCCGCCTGGCTCAAGCGGCCCCGCACCATCCTCGCCATCGTGGCGGGCATCGTCCTGGTGAACGCGGGCTACATGGTCTTCCGCTGGAATCGTGGCGAGTCCCTGCTCAAGCAGAAGACCGTTTCCTTCCGGGAAGAGGCCCTGGCCAACGTAGCCCGGAATCTGGAGATCGCCAACCTGGATGAATCTCCCGAGGCCATCCGCCGGGAGGCGGAAGGCGTCCTGGGGGATGACCCCCTCCGGGCCTACTACCGGGGCCAGGAGCTGATCCGTCTGAACCCCCTGGATGGCCCGGCCGCCCAGCTGATGGGCCGCGCCAGCAATGCCATGGCCCAGGCCGAAGGCGCCGGCCAGGGCTCCGTCAAGGAAGTGGAACGGCTTCTCCAGGTCGGGGAGCTGGACGCCGCCGAGCGGATGCTGCTGAACCTGCTCCGGAAGAATCCCGACGACGCCGACCTAAAGGCCCGCACGGCGCGCCTGAGCCTTGCCCTGATCCAGATCTACGCCACCAAGGAGCAGTGGGGCGATGCGGAAGATCGGCTGAAGCGCGGGCGGGCCATGTACCCCGGCGACAAGGCCTGGCGTGCCCGCCTGCTCTTCCTGGGCCGCGTTCGGGCCATGGGCGCGGAGGAACGCAAGGCCTGGATCCGGTTCCTGGGCTGAACGCGCGAATGCCCATGAACCCCAGGCACCAGTGTCCCAGCTGCCACTATCGACTCTCGCCCCTGGCGGCGGAGTGTCCGGTGTGCGGCCTGAGCCTCAGCCCCCAATCCCTGCCCCGCCCCTTGCTGTTCCAGGCCTCCGCCCTCCAGCAGGGTCAGCCCCCGGAGAGCCGGAAACAGGCCATCTCCGCGCCCGCCCTGGGGCGGGTCACCCCGGTCTTCCTGGCGGAGCCGCAGCCCCCCGCTGGAGCCTTGGAAGAGCCTCCCATCCCGCTTCCTCTGCCCCCAGCCCAACCTTCCCAGGCCCTCGATGCGATCGAAATCTCCTTCTGGCCCCTGGTGCGCATGGAGTTCACGGAGTTCCTCCTCCTGGCTGGGCTGAACGGGCTGTTCTGCCTGCTGGCCGCCGCCCTGAGCCGGGCGCCCATCGGGCGGGTGTATGGCGAGCTCTGGCCCTTCATCCTGCCCGTTCACCTGGGCCTATCCTGGGCCTTCGTCATGGTCCCCATGGCCCTCACGGGTCAGTCCCCGATGATGGGCTCCCAGGGCCTGCTCCTGGATACCGGCCAGCCCGAACGGCGCCTCGCCTTTTCCATGTTCCACCTGCTTTCCGTGGCCCTTTTCCCGGTCTCCTTTCTCTGCTTGGCGCTCACACCTGATCACCGCACCCTGGCCGAACTCCTTACAGGCCAGGAGATTCTAGCCCGCCCAATGCCCCGCATGCGATAGCCGCCGCTAGTGTGGTAGATGCATTCTCACGCTGGTGACGATGACGCCGGGCTTGAGCATGAGCTGGGCCTTGATGCGGAGGGCCATCTGTCCGTGGAGCACGCGCTCCCACCAATGACTGGTCACGAATTCCGGCAGGATGATGGTGAGGCAGACATCGGGCTCGGCGATCCGGAAGCGATCCACTTCGGCGAGGATCGGCTCCACGATGCGGCGGTAAGGGCTGGGGAGGCTGCGCAGAGGTACGCCCATGCCGTAGTGCACCCAGTCCGCCCGCAGTTTTTCGATGGCAGGGCTGTCATGGTAGCCATCGGAACCCAGGTCCACCGTAAGCGCCTCCACCCGGTCCCCGCTAATCAGACGGGCGTACCGGAGGGCCTGGACCACGCCCTTGTGCAGGCTCGACACCAGCACGATCGCGTGGTGCTTGGTGGGGAGCACCGCGTCCAGCCGACTGGCGGCCAGCTTGGCCGTCAGGCCGATGTAGTGGCGGTGGATGTTGAGGAAGAGCACCACCATGGCCGGGATGAGCACCACGATGAGCCACGCACCATGGGTGAACTTGGTGATCGCGATATCGAGCATCACGATGCCCGCCGCCACCGCCCCCAGCCCGTTTACGAAGGCCTTGGACCGCCAGCGGGCCTCCGTGCGCTTCCGTTTCACCCAGTGCATGACCATCCCCGCCTGGCTCAAGGTGAAGCCCGTGAACACCCCCAGCGCATAGAGCGGCAACAGCAGGTCCGTATTGGCGTTCATCAGCCAGACCAGCAGGCAGGAGACGGCAGTGAGGATGATGATGCCGTTGGAGAAGACGAGGCGATCCCCCTGGCTGGCGAACTGCTTGGGCATGTAGGCGTCGCGCCCGATCATGGCCCCGAGACTGGGGAACCCCGCGAAGGCCGTGTTTGCCGCCACGACTAGAATGGCGAAGGTGAAGCCCTGGGTGGCAAAGTACAGCAGCTTGGGCAACCCGTGGGTCACATCCCCGTAGATGGCCCGGGCCAGCATGGAGAGCAGAGTCTCGCCCACCACCTTGGGATCTGCGCTATGGGCGTAGACCACCCGGTAGTGGTGGGCCAGCAGGGTGACCCCCAGAAACATGGTGCCCAACAGGACCACCATCCAGATCATGGTTCGCGAGGCATTGCGTTCCGGCGGATCCCGGAAGGCCTGCACCCCGTTGGAGATGGCCTCCACGCCTGTGAGCGCCGTGCAACCGGCGCTATAGGCGCGCATGAAAATCCACACCATGGCCAGTCCCGACAACTGCTGCGCGTGGGAGAGGGACGCCTGCACCTGCTGCGGGCTGGGGGTGGGCACACTGCCTCCCATCGCCCAGCGGGAGAAGCCCACGGACAGCAGGATCATCATGCAGACAACGAAGCCATAGGTGGGCACCGCGAAGAAGGAACCACTTTCCTTCAGGCCCCGCAGATTGGCCATGGCGATGAAGACGATGCAGACCGCCGTCAGCACCACGTTGTGTCCCTGGAGGAAGGGCGCCGCCGCCGTGATGGCGGCCACACCGGAGGACACGGAGGTCGCAACCGTCAGGATGTAGTCCGTGAGCAGCGAGGCCCCGGCGACCAGGGCCGCCAGTTCGCCCAGGTTCTCCTTAGCCACGATGTAGGCGCCACCACCCATTGGATAGGCCAGGATGGTCTGCCGGTAGCCCACCCCAAGGATCACCAGCAGCGCCACGATTCCCAGGGCCACGGGAATCGAGATGCCAAAGACCGGATGCAGGGCACCGGCGGCGGTCACCGCCGCGACCCCATGGGGCAACGCCATGGACAGTGAAGCCACGATCTCCTGGGTGGCATAGGCCACCGAGGAGAGGGCATCCGAACTGAACACCGAAAGGCCGATGAAATTGTTCAGCTTGGTGTCTTCGGTTTCATGGGTGGCAAGGCGCCGACCCAACAGGAAGCGTTTGAGTTCAGGCATAGGCGTAAGGAAGAAGCCTACAGCATACCCGCGCGCCGCTCCCGCGACCCCGAGAATCCAAGGCCACCGGCGCGGCTACTCCGCGTCGCGATCCAGGTGGTAGGGAATGGAGATCACCACGGTCTTGGGCTTGGAGATCAGCGTGGCCTTGAGGCGCAGCGCCGTCTGGTTGTGGAGGAAGTTGCCCCACCAGTTGGCGGAGACGAATTCCGGAAGAACCACCGTGATCGTGAACTCCGGCTCGGCCGACCTCATACGGTCCAGTTCGTCCTCCACGGGTTCGACGATCTTGCGGAAGGGGCTTTCGAGCACCCGCAGCGGAATGCCTTCGCAGTACCGGTGCCAGTCGGCCTCCAGCCGCGCCCGCTCGGCGCTGGGCTTGCCGTCCGCGGTGAGGAAATCCACGGTGAGGGCCTCGACCTGCCCTCGCTCAGCGATCGAATTCGCGTAGCGGATGGCCTCCAGGGTGCCGCGATGGATGCGCGAAACCAGCACCACCACGCGGTTCTTGCGGGCGTACACATGCTCGGTGCGACTGGCCGCCAGCAGCGATTTCACGCGGATGTAGTGGCGGTGGATGCGCTGGAAGATGATGACCATCACCGGGATGAGCGCCACAATGATCCAGGCGCCGTGGGTGAATTTGGTGACCGCGATATCGAGCATCACCACGCCCGCCGCCGTGGCGCCCACGCCGTTGATGATGGCCTTGGATAACCACCGGGGTTCTTCCCGCTTCAGCTTCATCCAGTGCATCACCATGCCGATCTGGCTGAGGGTGAACCCGGTGAACACGCCCAGGGCGTAGAGCGGCAGCAGCAGGTCCGTATTGGCGTGGAGCATCCACACCAGCGAACAGCTCACGAGGGTGAGGATGATGATGCCGTTGGAGAACACCAGCCGATCCCCCTGGCTGGCGAACTGCTTGGGCAGGTAGTTGTCCCTTCCCATGAGGGCGGCCAGACGCGGGAAATCCGCGTAGGCCGTGTTGGCGGCCACCACCAGGATGGCGAAGGTGAACCCCTGGGTCAGGAGGTACATGAGCTTGGGCAGGCCGTGGCTGACATCCCCATAGACCGCCTTGGCCAGCATGGAGAGCAGCGTCTCGGCCACCTTCTTCGCGTCTTCGCTGTGGGAATACGTCACGCCGAACTTGCTGGCCAGGAGCGTGATTCCCATGAACATGATGCCCAGCAGGAGGATCATCCACACCATGGTCTTGGCGGCATTCTTGGCGGAGGGCTCCTTGAAGGCCTGGATGCCGTTGGAGATAGCCTCCACTCCCGTCAGGGCGGTGCATCCGGCACTGAAGGCCCGCATGAAGATCCAGAGCAGCGCGAGGCCCGTGAAGGTGGAAGTGTGCGAGGCAACCTGGGCGCCGTGAGCCATCGCTGCGGCGGCGGGAACATTGCCCGTCAGGATGCGGACCCCACCCCAGACCAGCAGGGTCAGCATGATCGCCACGAAGCCGTACGTTGGCACCGCAAAGACAGCGCCGGATTCCTTGACACCCCGGAGATTCGCGATGGCCACCAGGATGATGAAGGCGATGGTCAGGGCGACGTTGGTGCCCTGGAGAAAGGGTGCCGCGGCGGTGATGGCGGCCACACCCGCGGCCACCGACACCGACACTGTGAGGATGTAGTCCGCCAGGAGCGAGGCGCCCGCCACGAGGGCCGCGACCTCTCCCAGATTCTCCTTGGCCACGATGTAGGCCCCGCCGCCCCCGGGATAGGCCGTGATGGTCTGGCGGTAGCCGATGCCCAGCACCACCAGCAGCGCCACGATGCCGAAGGCCACGGGAATCGAGAGACCGAACAGTGGGTGGATGGCCGCGCCCACCGCCGTGGTGGCTGCGATCCCGTGCAGGTTCGTGGAGAGGCTCGCCATGATTTCCTGGGTGGCGTAGGCCACCGAGGAAAGGGCGTCCGAGCTGAACACGGAGAGGCCGATGAAGTTGCTGACCTGGGTGTGGTGGGTCTCGTCGCTCGCGAGCCGACGACCTAGAACGAAGCGCTTGAACTGAGGCATAGACACCTGGATGGGCCGCTGACCGGCAGCCGCAGGGGGACTATTTGACCACGGAAAGGCAGGGCCCTTGAGGGCAACGGATCACGATCTCCGTTTTTCTTCAGCGCACCGCCAGAGCCTCCACGAGGTGCAGCTGACCGGGGCCAACGGGCCAGACCCAGCGTTCCTGCCGCAGGGGCGACCGGGCCTCCAGGCCCGCGACCACATCCAGTCCCGCCAGGGGATCCCAGGCCTCCAGCGCCCCTTCAGCCTGGAGCTGACTTCGCCAGTCGGGCTGGAAATCCCCGAGCCTTGCGGCTCGCTCACCGCCCAGCACCGCCCGATCGTGGACCAGCCACAGCTCCGCACCGCTGCGCTCCAGGATGGCCAGCAGCTGTCCCAGCAGGCGTGCCGTCCAAAGATCCAGCGCCTCCGCCAGAAAATCCGCTTCATCAGGATTGGATTCCCAGGGGTCCTCCGGCGCGAAGACCCCCTCGACAATTCGCTGGGCCAGGGGGGCGAGTTGCCCCATGAAATTGGCCCCCAGGATCGTGCCCGGACGATGGGTGGTGATCCAGGCTTCCAGGGCGGTGGGCGCCTCGGGAAGGGAGGGCAACAGGGCGGAGAGGCGCTTCCGGGCGATCTCCCGGGGACGGCGCCGACCCGACCAGCTCTCCCGCACGGCCCGCTGGGTCGCCGCCTGGAGCGGGCCGAAGGCGCCCGTGATATCGCCGAAGACCCAAGGGGCCCACCGGCCATGGCGCAACACGGTCCTCAGCCGGCTGAAGGGATCCCCGTCCCAGCCCACCGTGCCCTTCGGCGCCCGGCTCCAGGGCACTTCCAGTCCCGACCCGGCCCCCAGGATCAGGGTCGGATGGGCCGTGTCGGCCCGATCCAGGCCCACTCCCAGGAAATCCCGAATCCTCAGCAGATGATCCCCCCAGGCGCCCCGATTCCGAGCCAGGAAGGCCTTCTGCTCCCGGGCGAGGGTGGACTGGAAGGGATCGAACATGCCTCCACTCTACCGGCCCGTGACATCCCAGACCCCACCTTCCGGCAAACTGGAGGGTGAGGTGTGGAATGCCCCGTTTTTCAAAGCGTGCCGGTCGCGAGGTCATGGAGGACCACGTGCGGCTCCCCGAGTGGATCACCCGGGAACGAGTGAAGCTCTCCGAGCTCCATGGGATGAAGACCTCCCTGCGGCAGTCGGGCCTGCACACCGTCTGCGAGGAGGCCCGCTGCCCCAACCGCAGTCACTGCTTCACCCATGGCACGGCCACCTTCCTGCTAATGGGCGACACCTGCACCCGGGCCTGCGGTTTCTGCGCCATCCAGAGCGGCAAGCCCCTGCCCTTGAACCCCCACGAACCCCAAGAAACCGCCGCCCGGGTGGCCGAGCTGCAACTCAAATTCGCCGTGCTCACCTCCGTGAACCGCGACGACCTGCCCGATGGCGGCGCCGCGCATTTCGCCGAGACCATTCGCGCCATCCACGGCCGGTGCCCCGGAGTGGGCGTCGAGGTCCTCGTGCCGGATTTCCTAGGAGATCTAGAGGCCGTCGCCACCGTGGTCGCGGCAGGCCCCACGGTCTTCAACCACAACACGGAATCGGTGCCCAGCCTCTACCCCACGGTGCGCCCCGCCGCCCGCTTCGAGCGCAGCCTCACGGTGCTGCGGGAGGCCAAACAGCTGGGCACCGCCCTCTTCGGCGAGGGCTTCCGCACCAAGTCCGGCCTGATGCTGGGCCTCGGCGAAACCGAGGCTGAGTTGATGGAAGTCTTCGCGGCCCTGGTGGAGGCTCGGGTGGACATCCTGACCCTGGGCCAGTACCTGCGCCCCACCCGCCACCAGCTGCCCGTGAAGGCCTACATCCACCCCGACGACTTCGCCGCACTGGGCCGCAAGGCCAAGGCCCTGGGCTTCCGCGCCGTCTACGCCGGCCCCCTGGTGCGCTCCAGCTTCAATGCCCACGAAGTGAGCCAGTACGAGGGCATCTCCATCGCCTGACCGCCCGTCTCCCTGGACCGATCCATAGCGGGCTCAGGCTATGCTCAGAGAACTGCCCTGAGGCACCCACCGTGACCAAAGTTCTCGTGATCGACGATAGCGCCCTGATGCGAACCCTGGTTCGGGACTACCTCGAATTGGGGGGATTCGAGGTGGAAGACTGGCTGCCCATGTCCGTCATGGAGATCCCGGAGCGGATGGCGTCGTCTCGGCCTCACCTCATCCTCACGGATTTCCGGATGCCGGGTGTCAACGGCCTCAGCGTGGCCCAGGCGGCCCAGCGGGCCGATGCCTCGGTGCCGGTGGTGGTCCTCACGGCCCTGCGGGACCCCGAAATTGAGGCCCGCTTGACGAAATTCGGCGTGAAAAAAGTTCTCCACAAACCCATTTCCCAGGAGGCGCTTGTCCTGGCGCTGCGGGAGCTTCTGCCGACCGCCTAACGGGGCTGCACAACGATGGCAGAGCGGGGGGTCGGGCACCCGAATTCGCAGAGGCCACAGCCCGTGCAAACCTCGGCGTCCACCTGGGGGTGAGCGATCCCACCCGCAGGATCCTCCACCATCCGGATTGCCTCCTCCGGGTAGGGACAGCGATCCACGCAGGTGCGACAGGTCTGCGCGGCCCGGTCCTCGTTGGCCCAGGTCTTGCAGCGATCCTGCATCACCACCGCCGTGCCCATCTTCACCGCCCGAGGACCATCCACCTCGCGGCCCTTCAATTGACGTCGAGGCCAGACCAGGGCCCCTTCAGGGCAGGCCGGGATGCAGGGCAGATCGATGCAGAGGAAGCAGGGCATGCCACGGGGCTCAATATAGGGCGTGCCCAGGGCCAAGCGCGCGCTGCCGGGCGCCTTGAGGATGGCGTCCTGGGGACAGGCGGGCAGGCACTTGTCGCAGCGGGTGCAGGCGGTGAGGAAGGCGAATTCCTCCAGCGCCCCTGGGGGGCGCAGGAGCCTCGGCCCCGAGCCCACCACGGCCTCTTCCACCTTGTCGGCCACGAAACCGGCCATGACCGTGCCCAGGGCCTTCAGGAAACCCAAGCGATCCTGGGGCTCATCCAGCTTGCGGGCCATTTCAGGCCAGGCCGCCCAGTTCCAGGATCCGCAGCACGGGCCGCAGGGCGCCCCAGAGGATGGGATCGAAACCGAGGGTCAGGATGGCGGTTCGGCCCTCGGCGCCCAGGGCCAGATGGGCCAGCAGGTCCGCGCTCACCGCCACTTCCCGGCTGGTGGGCGGGTGATCCACCCAGAGCACCCCTTCCCGGGCGGAGCGGGGCTTGAGGGTCTTGCCCTCCTCCGCCCGCAGATGCAGGACCAGGAGATCGCCGTGGAAGACCGGCACGCGGATCTCGATGAGCGCGCCTCGAGGCATCTGGGGCACCACCTCGAAGGCGGCGCGATAGCCCAGAGTCTCCGTTTCCGGGTCATCCCCCTTCAGCAGGGTGGCGGTCTGGGCGGCCAGGCCCTCGAGCCCCCGGTCGCCGAGGCAGGCCACGGAGCGCAGATGGGTGCCAGCGATCTCGCCGAAGCCCTCCACCAGCCCCGGGAGGAGGGCCAGCACCATCTCCAGGGCGGGGCGGCTGCGGAGCACGCGGTGGTCCTTGGGCCAGGGCCCCACCAGAGGCACGGGCTCGGCCTTCTCGTCGGGCTGATCGCGGAGATCCAGCACGCGACCGGGAAAGGCCGCCAATAGGGCCGGATCCTGGGGCGAGTCGGCGAGGATCACCAGATCCAGGCCCTCCAGGAGGGCTGGGACCGGGGCGAAGACCACCAGGCTGCCTTCCTCTTCCGCGGGCGTCAGGACGCCCGTGGAGAGGGGCAGCACGGAGCATTCCTGCACCTCCAGCGCCTGCACCAGTTCACGACCGAGAAGGGTATGGGCACCCAGAACCGCGAGTTTCAGCATTTTCATTCACCACTTGGAAAGACGTTGAACACCAGGGAAATCAGACTCGTACTTCCGCCCCCTCCGAGGGGCGGTGATCCTTCAACGCAGCGGCCACGTCCCGTGCCAGGAAGGCCCGCACCTGTTCGGCGGCCCGGCCGGTGAAGCGCCGGGCGTCCAGCAGCTCCCGCAACTCGGTTTCATCCATGTTCCAGGCAGGATTCGTGGCCAGCAGGCCCAGCAGCTCGTTGCCCTTGCCTTCCTGCTTGATGCGGCGCCCCGCCTCCAGCGAGGCCACCCGGAAGCTTTCGTGCAGATCCTGGCGATCGCCGCCCCGCTTCACGCCTTCCATGAGCATGACCTCGGCGGCCATGAAGGGGAGCTCCTGCATCAGCCGGGCCTCGATCATCTTGGGATTCACCACGAGCCCTGAGGCCACGTTCCGGTAGAGCACCAAGATCGCGTCCACGGCCAGCAACCCCTGGCTGATGGTGAGACGGCGGTGGGCGCTGTCATCCAGGGTCCGCTCCATCCACTGGGTGGCCGTGGTCTGGTAGCTGGAGGGCATGAGCCCCAGCACGAAGCGGGCGAGGCTGTTGATGCGCTCGCTGCGCATGGGATTGCGCTTGTAGGGCATGGCGCTGGATCCGATCTGCTTCTTCTCGAAGGGCTCTTCGACCTCCTTCAAGTGCTGGAGCAGACGCAGGTCGCAGGCGAACTTGCTGGCACTGGCCGCGATGCCACAGAGCACTTGGCCGATGCGATCTTCCAGCTTGCGGGTAGCGGTCTGGCCACTGACGGGAATGGCCGGAAAGCCCACCTTGGCGCAGAAGTGGGCTTCCAGTTCGTCTACCTTGGCGCCGTCACCGTTGAAGAGCTCCTGGAAACTGGCCTGGGTGCCCGTCACGCCCTTCACGCCCCGCACCGGCGTGGTGTGGATCACGTGGTCGAGATCCTCCAGATCCAGCAGCAGATCCTGGAGCCATAAACATGCGCGCTTGCCCACGGTGGTGGGCTGGGCGGGCTGGAAATGGGTGAAGCCAAGGGTCGGCTGTTCGGCCCACTGCCCAGCGAATCCAGAGAGGGCCGCGATCACATCCTGCAGGCGCCGCCGCAGGAGCTGGAGCGCCTCCTGACAGATCAGGAGATCGCCGTTGTCCGTCACGAAGCAGCTGGTGGCCCCCAGGTGGATGATGGGCCGCGCGCTGGGCGCCTGTTCGCCCCAGGCATGGATTGCGGCCATGACATCGTGGCGCAGGTCGGCCTCGAAGCGGGCGATGGCCTCGAGATCCACCGCATCCTGGGTGGCGCGCATCTCGGCAAGCTGGGCCTGGGTCACTGGAAGACCCAGCTCCGCCTCGCTCTCGGCGAGGGCGATCCACAGGCGACGCCAGGTTCGCATTCTGTAAAGGGGCGAGAGGAGACGCACCATAGCCTTGGAGGCATAGCGGCTGCTGAGGGGGTGCTCGAACTGCTCAAGTTCAGGGGAATCGGAGGAGGGCAGGAAGCTCATGGGACACCTTTGCATCCAGTGTCTCACAGCGGAATCGTGCGGTTCCTCACGGGTGTTTTGTGCGAAGATTTCCGCGAGGTGACACCATGCCCATGTACGAAGCTCTCCGAACGAATGACGCCGCCGTCTTCCAGGCGCTCGATCTCGAAGTCCAGCGCCAACGCCATCACCTCGAGCTGATCGCTTCCGAGAATTACGCCTCCAAGGCCGTGATGCAGGCCATGGGCAGCCACTTCACCAACAAGTACGCCGAAGGCTATCCCGGCCGCCGCTACTACGGCGGCTGCGTCAACGTGGATACCGTCGAGAATCTCGCACGAGATCGCGCCAAGCAGCTCTTCGGCGCCGAGCACGCCAATGTCCAGCCCCACAGCGGCGCCCAGGCCAACATGAGCGTCTACCTCTCCGCTCTGAAGCCCGGCGATACGGTACTGGGCCTGGATCTGGCCCATGGCGGCCACCTCACCCACGGCCATCCCCTCAACAGCAGCGGCATCCTCTACAAGTTCATCGGCTACCAGGTGCGCAAGGATACCGAGCGCGTGGATATGGAGCAGGTGCGCGCCCTGGCCCTGGAGCACAAGCCCAAGATGATCGTGGTGGGCGCCTCGGCCTATCCCCGCATCTTCGATTTCCCCGCCTTCCGCGCCATCTGCGATGAGGTCGGTGCGCTGATGATGGTGGACATGGCCCACATCGCCGGCCTCGTGGCCACGGGCCATCACCCCAGTCCCGTCCCCTACGCGGACTACGCGACCACCACCACCCATAAGACCCTGCGCGGGCCCCGGGGCGGCCTGATCCTGTGCAAGGAGAAGTACGCCAAGGACATCGACCGCGCCGTGTTCCCCGGTGTCCAGGGTGGCCCCTTGATGCACGTCATCGCCGCCAAGGCCGTGGCCTTCGGCGAAGCGCTGAGGCCCGAGTTCAAGACTTACCAGGAGCAGGTGATCAAGAACGCCAAGGTGCTCGCGGATTCGCTCTCCGCCAAGGGCTGGCGTATCGTTTCCGGCGGCACCGACAACCACCTGATGCTGGTGGATGTCTTCGCCCAGGGCATCCTGGGCAGCGAGGCGGAAAAGGCCCTGGATCTCACGGGCATCACCGTCAACAAGAACGGCATTCCCTTCGATCCCAACCCGCCCCTCAAGCCCAGCGGCATCCGCCTCGGCAGCCCCGCTGTCACCACGCGGGGAATGAAGGAGACCGAGATGGCTCTGATCGCGGACTGGATCGACCTGACCCTCAAGCACCGGGCAGACGAATCCGCCCTGGCCCGCATTCGGGAGCAGGTCTTCCATCTCTCCGAGCAGTTCTCGATTCCCGAGTAGCACCTCAATTGGTGGCGCCCAGGAATCAATTCGGGCAACATGCGAGGCAGTTCGTCTATTCCATTTAGTATTTCGTGTATAGAGTGAGAGACTCATCGTCCACTGGTGCTATTCTCCATCCCGGCACGACCCTTCTCGCTTTTTTCACTTCCAGATGCTCGATGGCCTTGGCAACACAGCAGCCGACCCGATTCATTAATCCATAGGCGCACGTTCATGCCTTCCCCTTCACGCGATGCAGCCTCCTCCTGGAATTCCGGCGTTCCCATGGAACGAATTGAAGCCCCGGGCGGTGCTGCCATCGAGGGACGCCTGACGATCCTCGGTACCGAGGACGAGGCCGCCTGGATGGAGGTCGTCCACGGGGCCGGGAGTCATGATTTCTGTCATCTCCCTCGGTACCACCGCGTGGCCGAACTGGAAGGCGACGGCCTAGCCCAGCTCTTTGTGTGGCGGGAAGGCGGTCACATGATTGCGTTGCCGCTCCTGGTGCGCCCCATCGATCCCGCGCAACCCAATGGCTGGCAGGACGCCACCTCCGTGTATGGGTACGGCGGCCCCATCGTCTCGCCCTCGGATATCCCAGACTCTGTGATCCATCATTTCCAGGCGGCTCTCCTGCAGTCCTTCCACGCATTGCGCATCGTGACCGCCTTCTCGCGCCTGCACCCTTTGTTCCCCCAGCACCACATCCTCCAGGGACTGGGCGAATTCAAGATCAAGGGCCCGACCATTTCCATCGACCTCACCCAATCCGAAGAAGTGCAGTGGGCGGGCTATCACAAGCGGTGCCGAAACACCATCCGCAAGCTATTGGAGGCTGGGTTCGTGGGCGTTCACGATACCGAGATGCGTTACCTGCCGGAGTTCGTGGAGATCTATCACGAGACCATGGGGCGGGTGAGCGCCCATCGGGATTATTACTTCGACCTGGCCTATTTCCAGACTCTGGCCCGGGAACTTGGCCCCGCCCTGCATCTGTTTGTGGTGCTCCACAACGACCAGGTGGCGGGTGCCAGCCTGGCGACGCTTGCGGGCGGCATCATGCAGGATTTCCTTGGGGGATCGCGCAACGCCTTCCTGAAGATGTCCCCAGACCGCCTCTCTGTCGACACTGAACGGCGCTACGCACGCCAGATGGGCGCCCATGTCCTGCATCTCGGGGGCGGCGTCGGCTCCCAGGAAGATTCCGTCTTCGAATACAAGTCCCGTTTCTCGGATCGCAGGCACACTTTCTCCACGTGGCAGGCCCTGCTCCTTCCCGATGTCTACGGGGAACTCTGCAAGGATAAGACCCGCCTGAACGCTGCCCAGAATCGACGAGCCACCAACCCCGACTATTTCCCGGCCTATCGCTGCCCGACTGTTCCGCTGTAACAGCCGGGGCTGCGACCCCGCCTACCAGCCCAGCAGGTAGGCGAAGATCAGCGGTGCCACGATGGTCGCATCGGACTCCACGATGAATTTCGGCGTTTCGATGCCCAGCTTGCCCCAGGTGATCTTTTCGTTGGGCACGGCGCCGCTGTAGGAGCCGTAGCTGGTGGTGGAGTCGCTGATCTGGCAGAAGTAGCCCCAGAGCGGCACGTTGGTGCGCTCCAGATCCTGGTGGAGCATGGGCACCACGCAGATGGGGAAGTCCCCGGCGATGCCGCCGCCGATCTGGAACATGCCCAGGGGCGCCTTTTCCGTGGCCTTCGTGTAGTGCTCCGCCAGCCAGGTCATGTATTCGATGCCGCTCCGCACGGTGTGGACGTTCTTCACATCGCCCCGGATGACGGCGGCGGCGTACATGTTGCCGAGGGTACTGTCCTCCCAGCCCGGCACCACGATGGGTACGTTCTTCTCTAGGGCGGCCAGCATCCAGGAATTCTTGGGATCGATCTGGTAATACTCCTTGTACTTCCCGCTCTTCAGCACCATCTGGAAGAACTCGTGGGGGAAGTAGCGCTCGCCCTTGGCGTCGGCCTCCATCCACACTTCGAGCATGGCCTTCTCCATGCGGCGCATGGCCTCCATCTCGGGGATGCAGGTGTCCGTCACGCGGTTCATGTGGCGGCTCAGAAGTCCTTCTTCGTCCTGGGGCGTGAGATCCCGATAGTTGGGCACCCGCTCGTAGAAGTCGTGGGCCACCAGGTTGAAGATGTCCTCTTCCAGGTTGGCGCCAGTGCAGGTAATGAGGTGGATCTTGTCCTGGCGGATCATCTCGGCCAGGGAGAGCCCCATTTCCGCGGTGCTCATGGCCCCGGCGATGGAGATCATCATCTTGCCGCCCTGCTCCAGGAAGACCCGGTAGCCTTCGGCGGCGTCGATGAGGGCCGCGGCGTTGAAGTGGCGGTAGTGATGCTGGATGAAGCTGCCGACGGGGCCGAGCACGGGCTTGGACATAGGTACCTCGCTAATCAACGGTGATGGACTTCGAGACATTCTTGGGGGCGTCGGGGTGGACACCGTGATCGGCCACGGTGAGGCGATCCAGGTATTCCATTTTGAGGACCGACATGCGGAAGGCCAAGCGCTGAAGCGCCACGGTGGCCGCGAAGACGAAGAGATTCGGATCCCCTGAGGCCGGGACCTCCAGGTACTTGGACCAGAACTTGTCCTGGCCCATGGGCCGGCCCGCTGCGGCCATGGCCAGTTCGGAGTTCTTTTCGGCCACCAGGATGATATCGGCGCCGCGGATCTTGTGGGTGTGGATCTGGGTGATGGTGATGCGCACATCCCGGTCCTCGTTGGGACATACGAAGATCAGGGGATAGTTGGAGAAGCGCTTTTCCACCAGCTGGGGCCAGGCCTTCAGGGACTCCAGGCCGCCAGCGAAAGGCCGCCCATCCCGCTCCGCCTCGTAGGCTTCCAATACCCCAGCAAGGTCATGGATAGAGAAGAGCGTGTTCTTGCCCAGGATCGTGTTGGGGCCGTGCTTGAACTCCGCCGCGTCGTAGCCCTCGGCGTGGTTCAGCACCACCTCGCGGATCTTGAGGGCGCCCTCCCGGGCCAAGCCGATGAGGCCCGTGCCCAGAATGTGAAGGCTGGGCTCCAGATGCAGGCGCTGGGCCGCCTCCTCCACGTCCGCTTCACAGGCCCGCAGGGTCTCGGTGATGAGTTCCTTGGCCCGGCTGAGCTTCTCCACAATCTTCCGCTCCGTTAGAGAGAAGGAGGCTGCGAGCACGTAGAGGATGGCGATCTGGTTCAGGAAGCTCTTGGTAGCGGCCACGGCGATTTCGGGGCCGCAGAGGATGGGCAAATAGAACTCCGTGAGCTCCTGGGGAATGCGGCTGTTCTCGTTGTTCACCAGCGCCACACGTCGCAGCCCGGGCACCCGGGCCCGCACATCTTGGAAGATGTCCACCAGATCCTTGGTCTCGCCGCTCTGGGTGATGCCGATCAGGAGATCCTGGGCGCTCAGCGAGTTCATGTACATCGAGCGGAACATGCCCGGATTGCAGGGGAAGACCGCGACGCCCGCCAGGTTGTTGAAGAAGTAGCCCGCGGTGAGCGCCGCGTGGTACGAGGTGCCCGAGGCCACCAGGAAGACGCGCCCGCCCTCTTTCTGGGCTGCCCGGATCGCCTGCACCAGTTCCGCCAAGTGTCGCGTGATGCGGCGGCGCTTCTTCCAGACGAAGAGCAGATCGCAGAGAGCCAGCGCCTCCCAGTCCTGGGGCGCCAGGCGCGCCAGATCCGCCAGGAGCGCCCGTTCATCAGACACGGGATGGCCCCGATGGGCCCGGAGCACCTCCCCGTGGGGCTGCACGCGCGTGGCCAGTTCCCGATAAACCGGGTCCACGAGCAGCCCGGCGAAGGCCTTGGTCAGCGCCTCCTGGTCCGGCGCCTGGTACAGGGCCAGGACCTTGTCCAGCAGGGCCTTGCAGAGATCCTTGCGGTCCTCGAAGGCTGCGAAGAGGCCCTCGGTCTGGGGTTCCCGGAAGTAGTACCGCAGGATCTGATCCAGATTGTCCGGGGAGGAGGCGATCTCCTGCTCCATGAAGTAGCGGAAGGGGGGCCGCAGGCCCGTGTCGCGCACATTGAGCTTGGAGCGCTTGGGCTTGGGCACCGAGAAGGAGAGCTCCTCGCCCAGGGAGAAGACCAGGTACTCCCGCTCGGTGAACCAGAGCCCATCGCCTTCTGAGAGCGGGATGAGCATGCGGGTCTTGGAGAGCACCGAGGTCAGATCGCTGGAGACCACCACGAAATCGCCGAATTCATCGGTGCCGAGGCCCGCGTAGAGCGAGGAACCTGATTTCACGGCCACCACGCCCGGAACCTTCGGATCCGAGAAGGCCGCCGCGTAGGAGCCCTCGGCCTTGGCATCCGCCTTCCGGGCGCCATCGATGAGGAGGAAGACGCCCTTGGGAATGCCTTCTCCGAGCCCCGCCGAGGCGCAGGCCTGCTTCGCCGCCAGCAGAACCGGCGCGGGGTTGGCGAGGTTTTCGGCGTAGTAGTGCTCGGTGAGGTGCGTGATCATCTCGCCGTCGTTATCGGAAACCACCTTGTGTCCCTGGGCCGTGAGGTAGGGCTTGAGGGTGTCGGTGTTGGAGATGTTGCCGTTGTGGGCGCCGACGATTTCGACCTTGCAGGTCACGTGATGAGGTTGGCTGTTCACATCAGTCACGGCGCCGTACGTGGCCCAGCGGACTTGGCCGATGAAGCGCTGCCCGGCCTCCTGGTCGATGCCCAACTCCGGCACCACCTTGCTGGGGGCCCCGACCTTCTTCAGCAGTCGGATGGAACGATCCGCCCGGATGAAGGCGCCGCCAGTGGAGTCGTAGCCGCGGTATTCCAGGCGCTTCAACAGCTCGCCCCCCTCCCGGCCCATGGCCGGGTTCTCGCTGGCATAGCAAAGGGAGACGATTCCGCACATCTAGAGAGACTCCTTAGATTCAATCCAACCGCTTGATGAACTCGGCCTCGTTCACGACGTAGCGGACATGAGTGCCTTCGCCGATCTTCCCCTGCTCGTCCCACATCTCTCCAGTAAAGGCGATGCGCTTGCCCTCCAGCGCGCTCACCGAGACCTGGCAGCGAACGCGCTGGCCAATTCGCGTGGCCTTCAGGTGCCGTACCGACACCTCGATGCCAACGGTGGTGTGCCCTTCGGGAAGGTGGGGCTGTACCGCCTGAAGGGCCGTACTCTCGAACAGCGCCACCAGGGAAGGCGTGCTGAAGACATCCAGGGCGCCGGAGGCCACGGCCGCAGCGGATTCCCGGGGTTCAGTGAGCTTCTCGAACTGGTGGGTGAGCCCGGATTGAAGGGTGGCAACCATGGATTGATCCTCTTGTCAGGTTCGCATGCGCTGCAGCAGGGCCGCCCCGGCCACGGCACCGAGAATCATGCCCACCACCGCCAGGAAGAGCATGATCCCGATGAGGGTGACGCCGGTCCAGAACCTGGGTCGAGGGCACTCTTCGCCCCAGAGCAGGCAGGCGGGACCGCCAAAGCCTAGCCCTGCGAGGACACCCACCAACACTAGCCCGAAGCATCCCGCCGCAAGGGTGCCGCCCAAACCAGCCAGCGCCCACCCGGCGATGACCCATCCCGCCGCCCACTTTCGAACCTGTTGCAGATTCATGAGCAGGGCGATGCCGAATCCGGTGTTCACCAGCATGATGATGCTGTCCGTGGGGCCGTGCTTCCCGAACGCGTAGGCCACCATGCCAAGGATGCCGAAGAACAGCAGGTAGGCCCCCGCGATCTGCAGCCGATAGCGAACGGGGCCTTCGTCTTCATCCATCTGAGTCGAAACCGGAGCGCTGCGGAAAGGCGTTTCCTGGGGCTGTACTCGCAGGGGCGCTGCCACGGGCTGAGGTCTGGGGGCTGGATGGGCATCCAGGTCCAGGGCGATTCCCGTTGAAACCTGGGGGAACTCAGGAGCGGCTCGGGAAGCCGGGGGCTCCGTTCGAACTGAACCCGCTTCCGGCAGGCTCAGCACTCGGGCGATAGGCGTCCAGGTGCCTGCCATTTGCTCGGGTCGCACCATGTCATCCAGGGAGAAGATCTTCTGAGCCGCTCCGATCCGAAGACTGGCCATGGTGATCCCCGGGTACTCCCGCCCGTCCCGGGTGCGGACGGTAAAGGTTTCCCGCAGGGGTTCCAAGGATTACTCCAGGCCGAGCTTCTGGGGCTCGCCGCTCTCGTCGGGGCCGGGCTGGGCCGTCTCCGCATCGACCACCAGATCCAGATCCTCTTCCTCGTCGAGGGCCTGGGCGCTGGCATCGATCATGGCGAGGCCGACCACCCGATCGGTCTCCGAGGCCAGGTTCAGCAGCTTGACGCCCAGGGCGGCGCGACCCGTCTTGCGGACCTCGTCGATGGCGAAGCGGATGACCATGCCCTCCTGGGAGATGAGCAGACAACCCTCGCCGGGTTTGACCAAAACCGAACCCACCACATGGCCGTTGCGAACCCCGGCCCGGATGTTGATGACCCCCGTGCCGCCGCGGCCCTGGAGCCGGTAGTCCTGGAGCAGGCTGCGCTTGCCGTACCCCTTCTCGGTGACCGTGAGGAGCATGCCGTGTTCGGCGGTGCTTTCGTCGGCCTCCACACCTTCGGGCAGGTCCGGCAGCGGATCGGCCACCTCCATGTCCACGATGTGGTCGCCGGAGCCCAGGCGCATGCCGCGCACGCCAGTGGCGGTGCGGCCCATGGCGCGGACATCCTCCTCGGGGAAGCGGATGGCCTTGCCCTGAGCGCTGATGAGCAGAATCTGCTGCTGGCCGTTGGAGACCCGAACGCTCACGAGGCTGTTGCCATCCTCGATGTTCAGGGCGATGAGGCCGTTGCTGCGGATATTGGCATAGGCACTGAGGGCCGTCTTCTTCACGGTGCCGTCGCTGGTGGCGAAGACCAGGTGCGAATCCTCGGGGAATTCGCGCAGCGCCATGAGGGTGACGACCTTCTCGTCATCCTTGAGGCTGATGAGGTTCTTGATGTGCTTGCCGCGATTGGCCGCACCACTCTCGGGGATATCGTAGACCTTGATGGCGTAGGCATAGCCCCGATCCGTGAAGATCAGCAGGGTGTCGTGGGCCTTGGTGAGGAAGAGCCGCTCGACGAAGTCCTCATCCTTGGTCTTCATACCCAGCTTGCCCTTGCCGCCGCGCTTCTGGCGACGGTAGGTGGAAAGCTCGGTGCGCTTGATGTAGCCCGCCTTGGACATGGTGATGGCCATGGGGTCGTCCGGAACCACGTCCTCCATGCGGATATCGCCGCTGAAGCCCATGATTTCGGTGCGCCGGGCATCGCCGAACTGCTCGCTGATGGCCTGGAGTTCGCCCTTGATGACGGACATCAAGAGGTTGTCATCGGACAGGATGGCCTTCATGTAGGCAATGGTCTTCTCGATTTCGGCCAGTTCCTCGAGGATCTTCTCCCGCTCCAGGCCCGTGAGGCGCTGGAGGCGCATGTCCAGGATGGCCTGGGCCTGTCGGTCGGAGAGGGCGAGGCTGGGATCCTTCTTGAGGGCCGCAGCGGTGGCGAAGGCGCCGGCCATGAGGCCCGCCTTGGCTTCTTCTGGACTCTGGGCGGCGCGGATCAGCTTGATCACGGCATCCAGGTAGTCCAGGGCGATCTTGAGGCCCATCAGGATGTGGTGCCGTTCCTCCGCCTTGCGCAGCTGAAACATCGTTCGCCGGGTGACCACCTCGCGGCGGAAACCAATGAATTCCTTCAGGATTTCCCGCAGGGTGCAGACCCGGGGCTGCCCGTTCACGATGCAGAGCATGGTGATGGGGAAGCTGCTCTGAAGGCCCGTCTGCTGGTAGAGCTGGTTCAGGACGATATCGCTGGGCTCGTTCTTCTTGAGCTCCACCACCAGGCGAATGCCGTCGCGATCAGACTCGTCTCGCAGATCGCCGATGCCTTCGATCTTCTTCTCGTGGACGAGCTCGGCGATCTTTTCGGTGAGGGTGGCCTTGTTCACCTGGTAGGGCAGTTCGGTGAAGACCAGTTGTTCGACTTCACCCTTGTTCTTGACCCGCACATTTTCGATGTGCGACTTGGCGCGCACGATGCAGCGACCGCGCCCGGTGCGGTAGGCGCTCACCACGCCTTCGGTGCCCAGCATTAGGCCGCCGAGGGGGAAGTCGGGCCCCTTGATGTGCTCCATGATTCCCTCAAGGCCCAGGTTGGGATCACCGATGAGGGCAATGAGGGCGCCGCAGAGCTCCCGCAGATTATGGGGCGGGATGCTCGTGGCCATGCCGACGGCGATGCCCTGGGAGCCATTCAACAGGAGATTGGGGAAACGGGTGGGAAGGACGAGGGGCTCTTCCAGGCTGTCGTCGTAGTTGGGACCGAAATCCACCGTTTCCTGGTCGATGTCCTCCATCATCTCGGAGGCCAGCCGAGCCATGCGGGCCTCGGTGTAGCGCATGGCCGCGGCGCTGTCGCCGTCGATGGACCCGAAGTTGCCCTGACCATCCACGAGAACGTGGCGCATGGAGAAGGGCTGGGCTAGGCGGACCAAGGTGTCGTAGATGGCGGAGTCACCGTGGGGGTGATACTTACCCATCACATCGCCGACGGTGCGGGCCGACTTGCGGTAGGCGCGGTTCCACTCGTTGCCGGACTCCTTCATGGAGAACAGCACGCGGCGATGCACCGGCTTCAAGCCGTCCCGGACATCCGGCAGGGCGCGGCCCACGATCACGCTCATGGCGTAGTCGAGGTAGGACTTCCGCATCTCCCGTTCGATCTCGATGGGTTCGATCCGTTGGGTTTTCGGTTGTTGTTGTTCCACGTGGAACCTCTACTTAAAAACTCACCACCAGAGACACAAAGAACTCCCCAGAGGCGCCCGCCAGAATCGGCGCCCTTGGGGATCTTGGTGGTTAGACATCCAGGTTTTCGGCCAGAAGGGCGTTGTTCTCGATGAAACGGCGCCGGGGCTCCACGGCATCCCCCATGAGGATCGTGAAGATCTCGTCGGCCTCCACCGCATCCTCCACCTGCACTCGGAGCAGGGTCCGGCGCTCGGGATCCATGGTGGTCTCCCACAGCTGTTCGGGATTCATCTCACCCAAGCCCTTGTAGCGCTGGATGCTGAGACCCCGCTTGCCTTCCTCAAGGATCGAGGCCAGCAGATCCTCCGCCCTTTCGAAGACCATCTCCTTGGGTTGCACCTTGGTGGACAGTGCCTCTTCGGGCTCCTCGCCCTCTTCGACTGGCTTGGCGGCCTGGGAGGTGCGACGCAGCTTCAGGGCGCCCCCCTGGAAGGTGGCGAGATCCTGCTTGAGGGCCATCAGGCGACGGAACTCGCCCCAATGGGCCACCTGCTGATCGATCCAGAGGGTAATGGGGCGCGACATGTGGACGCGGGTGAGCTTGATGGTGTGGGTGGCGGGAATGATCTGATCGTCGACCTCGACGGCCTCCACGGTTTCCAGCTCCACCTTCCCCATGCCCGAGGCCATGAGACGCTCACCCAATTCGGTGACATTCTCGACCGACCCGAAGCGGCTCTCGTCCAGCAGGCCTTCCGTCAGCAGCGCATCCACCAGGGCGGGCGCATAGCCCCGCCGCTCCAACTTGGCGTAGATGTGCTTCAACTCGCCCCACTTCTTCATTTCACGGACAAGGACAGCATCCTTGACTTCCGCGCCGGTAGGCAGGGTCAGCGTCCAGCCATCCAGGGCCTTGTGGAACAGGTATTCTTCCAGGGCGCGCTCATCCTTGAGGTAGCGCTCCTGCTTGCCCTTCTTGACCTTATACAGCGGGGGCTGGGCGATGTAGATGTGGCCCCGAAGGACCAGCTCTGGCATCTGGCGATAGAGGAACGTCAACAGCAGGGTGCGGATATGGCTGCCGTCCACGTCGGCGTCCGTCATCAGCACGATCTTGTGGTACCGGAGGTTTTCGACCTTGAAATCGTCCTGGCCGATGCCCGTGCCGAAGGCCTGGACCAACAGCCGCAGCTCCTGGTTGCCGACGATCTTGTCGAAGCGGGCCTTCTCGACGTTCAGCACCTTACCCCGCAGGGGCAGGATGGCCTGATTGGTGCGGCTGCGGCCCTGCTTGGCCGAGCCACCGGCGGAATCACCCTCGACGAGGAAGATTTCACAGAGGGCGGGATCTTTCTCCTGACAGTCCGCCAGCTTGCCCGGCAGACCCGCACTGTCCAGGCTGCCCTTCCGGCGGGTCAGTTCGCGGGCGCGACGGGCGGCCTCTCGGGCCCGGGCGGCCTCGATGGCTTTTTCCAGGATGGCCTTGGCCTCGCGAGGGTTTTCCTCAAAGAAGCTCGTCAACCGCTCGTAGACCACCGTCTGCACAATGCCCTTCACCTCGCTGGAGACCAGCTTGTCCTTGGTCTGGCTGCTGAACTTGGGATCGGGCACTTTGGCGGAGATGACGGCGGTGAGCCCCTCACGCACATCCTCGCCCGAGAGGGTAACCTTGCTGGATTTCAGTAGGTTGTTCTTCTCGGCGTAGGTGTTGATCACTCGGGTCATGGCGGCCCGGAAGCCCTCCAGATGAGCGCCGCCATCCCGGTTGCGGATGTTGTTGGTGAAGCAGTACAGCGTCTCCTGGTAGGAGTCGTTCCACTGAAGTGAGACCTCCACCGTCACATCACTCTTGGTGTCCTCGATGTGGATGGGGGGCTTGTGGAGGGTGGTCTTGTTCCGGTTCAGGTGGCCGACGAAGGCGTCGATGCCGCCAGCGTTGATGAAGTCGTGGTTTTCGCCGCTGCGCTCATCGGTTACCCGGATGTGCACACCCTTGTTGAGGTAGCTCAATTCCCGCAGACGCTGGGTGAGGGTATCGAAGGAAAAATCTAGTTTCTCGTGGAAGATCTCGTTATCGGGCTTGAAACGCACCCGGGTGCCCCGGCGGGTCGTGGGGCCCTGGGTCTGGAGGGGCATGTCTGCCTTGCCTCGGGTGAAGGACATGGAATATTCCCTGCCCTCCCGCCAGATGGTGAGCCACAGCTTTTCGGACAGGGCGTTGACGCAGGACACACCCACGCCGTGCAGGCCGCCGGAAATCTTGTAGGAGTTGTCGTCGAATTTCCCACCCGCATGGAGCACGGTCATGATGACTTCGGCGGCGCTGCGGCCCTCTTCCTTGTGCAGGTCGGTGGGGATGCCGCGGCCGTTGTCCTCCACGGAACAGCTTCCGTCGTCGTGGATGATCACATCCACCCGGTTGCAATAACCGGCCAAGGCCTCATCGATGGCGTTGTCCACCACCTCGTAGACCATCTGGTGGAGGCCGCTGCCGTCATCCGTGTCGCCTATGTACATCCCAGGCCGCTTACGTACGGCTTCCAGGTCTCGCAGAACGGTGATGTTGTCGGCGGTGTAGGTGTTGGGAGATTCCTGGGGAGTCGGGGTGATCGTTTCAGACATCAAGGCTCGCTTTTCTGGACGGAAATCATGTTCGGAACAGGAGGAACGGCGGATACTGCCGCCAGGCTCACCCTGGGTTCGCGAACTTAACGGGCATCAGGATGTAGCGGAAGGTCATCTCCTCGAGGCTGGGAGACATGAAGATGCCCTGGCCCACATCGTCCTTGAACTGGTAGACCACCTCATCGCCCGGGATGCGCTCCAGCAGCTCGGTGAGGTAATCGATGTTGAAGGCCAATTCGAGGGGCTGTTCTTCCCCGGTGAAGCTGATGGTGCCCTGGTTGACGCCCTCGTCTGGGTGCTGGAAGTAGACGCGGAGGTTGGGGAACTCGAAGAACAGCCGCACGTTCTTGTTGTAGTCGTCCTTCTTGAGGCCCACGATCCGCAGGGTGCGGAGGAAATCCTCCCGATCGATGATCACTCGCTTGGGCAGGTCGGCAGGCAGGACCTTCTCGTAGGCGGGATAGTTGCCCGTGACCCGGCGGGTGCTGAACTTCAGCCCGGGCTGATCCATGAAGAGGCTGCGGTCATCCCAGGAGAGGCTCAATTGGCCGTCATCCCCGAGAGAACTGGGGAGGAGGTCCAGGGCCCGCTTGGGCACGATGAGCCGGGCGTCGGCCTCGAGGTCCGTCTTGATCGGGAGTTCCACCACCGCCAACCGAAAACCGTCCGTGGAGACCACCCGGATGAAGTTCTTGGAGAGGTGGAGCAGCACGCCGGAGAGGGCGGGCTTGGTGGCGTCCTTGCTGACGGCGATGGACCCAAGCTGGATGGCCCTGCGGAAGGCGTTGGATGCAACCTGGATGGAGGGCAGCCCAGCATCGGGGCGGGGGAGCTCGGGAAAGCCCTCTCCCGGCTGGATGTTGTGCTCGGAGTTGAAGCCCTTGGCCCGCAGCCAGAGGCGGTTTCCCGTTTCCGGCCACTCGAGAGTGAGCATGCCGTCGGGATAGACGCGCACGGTCTCGATGAACTTCTTGCCAGGGATGGCCGAGACCCTATTGCCCTTGCCTTCCACAGGGATGGTCGCCTCGAAGGCCAGCTCCATGTCGGTGGCCTTGAGGGTCATTTCCTGATCCTCAACCTCCACCAGCACGTGCTGGAGGATGGGGAGGGTCACTCGCCGTTCCAGAGCGTGCTTGAGGATCCCGAGGGTCCTGTCCAGACGTTCTTTAGAAATCTGTACTTGAAAGTTCATGAATCACCCTGATCGTATTGAAGACGCTTTAGGGCTGCGGAAAGAGAGTTCAAACCCTCATTCTACCTGGAAAAAGAGGCCCCGACCACTTGTGGATGACCCCTCGTGGGATGTGGATTTCGGTTCCCAGGGGGGTGTTGCTGAATACTTCCACAATCAATCCGCAAGGGTCCTGCGGCGGATCTGCGGAAGCCGGGGGAAATCCCCTTGGGTATCAACTGATGCTGTTCAGGAGGGACTGGACCTGCTTGTGGAAATCCTGGTCCTTCTGCATCCGGTTCTTCACGGAATCGATGGCGTTCATCACCGTGCTGTGGTGCATGTTGTTGAAGGAACGCCCGATGTCACTGAAGGAGACCGCCGTGAGTTCCCGCGCCAGGTACATGGCCACCTGACGGGGAACCAGAATGGCCTGCTGCCGCGACTTCTTCTTCATAAGGTCCATATAGGCCAGGTTGTAGGTTTCCGCCGTCATGCGGCAGATCCGCTCCAGGGAAACGCCAGAGGTGGCCTCTTGGCCGGTCTGGCCCTGGAAGGCCTGGTGGGCGATCTCCAAGCTGGGGGGCACCCCCAGGAAGCTGCTCTGGAAGACTACGCGAGTAAGGAGACCCTCCAGGTCGCGCACACTCCCCTTGGCCTTGTGGGCTACGAAGGTGATGACGTCCTCTGGAACCGGTGGCAGATCCCGGAAGACCTCGTCCTCGAGCTTCTTCTTGAGGATCGCGACCCGGGTCTCGAAGTCTGGGGGTTGGACATCCGCCGTGAGTCCCCACTTGCAGCGGGTGCGCAGGCGATCGTGGAGACCCTCCAGGCGTTCCGGGGGTTTGTCCGAGGTGATCACGATGGTTTTCCCGTACTGGAGCAGGTACTCCAGGATGTAGAAGATCTCTTCCTGGGTCCGTTCCATGCGGCCCAGGGTCTGCACATCGTCGAGAAGGAGGACATCGTTCAGCTGGTACTTTTTCCTTAGGGCCTCGGTGTTCTTGATCTTGATGGCCACGGTGAACTCATTAAAGAAATTGTCCACCTTAAGATAGGCCACCTTTAGGGCGGGATTGCGCGCCACCAGGCCCTTGCCGATGCCGATCATCAGGTGGGTCTTGCCGAGACCGGAGCCGCCATAGATGAAGAGGGGGTTCATGTTCAGGGTCGCGTTGGCCTTGCCGTGGTTCTCCACCACAGCATTGGCGGCGGCGAAGGCCAACTGGCTACCCGGGCCCACCACGAAACGATCCAGGGTGTAGCGGTGAAAACCTTGGGGAAAGGGAGAATCCACCTCCGAGGCCTCGATCTGGGGAGAGGCCTTGGTCTTGCCCGAAGCCTTCGGTGCAGGCGCGGCCGGGGCTCCGGTGACGGTGAACACCAAGCGGAGGTTCGGCATGTCGCACTGGGAAAGCGCGTCGTGGAACTCCTCGGCGAGCTGCTGCTCGATCCAGACCCGGGCCGAGGGGCTGGGGGTCTGGATCCAGAGGGTGGTCCCGTCGAAGTTGGTGGCGCGACAGGGTTCGATCCAGTCCTGGAAGGTCCGCTCTGGGAGCCTAGAGGCTAGCCCTTTCCGGATGCCTTCCCAGATCGTCTGTGGATCGTTCGCAGCCATGGAGAACACCGCCCTGATATCGGGTGAATCCGCCGGGAACCGAGGTGCGCATCCGTCCACTGGGCGGGGCCGGGCACGTTTGCTGGTGGCGGGGAAGGTACTCTAGCACCCCCATGCGGGTGTGAGTAAGCTCTTTGGGCTTGAGTCCCGGAACCTCCACTGGTAGGCTCGAAGGTTCGCCCATCTCCCCCAGGGAACGGGCTCAAGAGGTGGACCATGAAGCGCACTTTCCAGCCCAACAACCGACGCCGTGCCAAGACCCATGGCTTTCTGAGCCGGATGAAGACCAAGAACGGCCGCATGGTGCTGAAGCGCCGCCGGGCCAAGGGCCGCCACGTCCTCGCCCTGTAGTTCTAAATGCGCGTCGCCGGGCGCTACCGTGTGGTCCAAAGAAGGGACCACGCAGTTCCCGAGGCGCCCCCCAGGCCCCTTTCACCCCGGGAAAGTCCGCTGGATGTGAGGATCTGGAATGGTCAAGACGGTTCCCTGCCCCTGCTCCTGGTGAATGCCTCCCGGAAGCAGGGGCGAGCCGTTATGCGGAACCGTTTCCGGCGCCGAGTGCGCATGGCCTTCCTGGAAATCCTCCGCTCGGACCCCGATCTGACGCCGTTCGGCGGCGTGATCTGGGTTCGACCCGCGCGGGGTTCCCGAATTCGGTGTGATGTCCCCTATGCTGATATTGCGGGCCAGTTGATGCTGGCCCTTCGCCGCTGGAAGGCCCGATGAAAAACAAGAATCTCCTGCTCTTCATCGTCCTCAGCATGGGGCTCCTGGGCGTGTACTACGCCCTGACGAGTCGCTACTATCCCCCGCCAACCCCACCTCAGGTGCAGGCGGAGACCCCGACGAATGCTGCGCCCACCCAGGCGGCGGCCCCCGCGGCGCCCCAGGGCCTTCCTGTGGCCCTCGTGGATCCCGGAAGCCTGTTCTCCTTCGAGAACACGGACCTGAAACTCACCTGGCGCAAGCAGGATGGGGCCCTGCTTCAGGTTCTCTGGAAGCAGGACGGCACGCGTTTCTTCCCCGAAGAAATCCACGACGCGAAGTCGGGCCAGTTGGTCGCTCCGGCCTTCCTTGGAATGGGCGGCGCCCTCGAGGCCCGGTTCCCGGGCGAACCCGAGATTGTGGCCAACCAGAGTGGGTCTGCCGTTGTTTTCAAGAACGCGGACGGTGAGCGGCTTTCCTATCAGATTCCCCAGCAGGGCCACATCCTCAATGTGGAGTGGACTTCCCCTCGCGGCGGACAGCTCGCCCTCATCCGGACCCTGCCGGAACTGCCCAAGCTCAAGGATCCCCGCACGGGCGAGGAAACCGAACAGAATCCCCTGCATGGCCTGGGGCGCATCTTCTCCCTGGAGGAGAAGGGCATCAAGGCCGTGCCCTGGATGAGCACCCTGAAGGATCCCTGGTACAGCTTTGTGGGGGGCAAGCGCAACGTGCTGCCGCCCGCCAGTCGTCGGGTGGGAATTGATGCGGGCATCGAAACAGACAAGAAGGTCCAACAGAATCATTTCTTCGTGGCCCTCTGGGAGACGGGACAGGCCGCCATTCGCGCCACGGACGCCCTGCCCGGTTACCACCTGGCTCCCGATGCCTCGGGCCATGCCCAGGCGCGTCTCTATCTGGGGCCCAAGCACAAGCCCGAGCTGGAAGCCTTCGGCAAGCCCTACACCCAGGTGATGGATTTCGGCTTCTTCGGGCTCGTGGCCAAGGCCATGTTCTGGGTTCTCCTCAGCATCCAGACGGTGATCCCCAACTGGGGCTGGGCCATCGTGGTCTTCTCCGTGCTGTTGCGCCTGGCGCTGTGGCCCCTCAATAACAAGACCACGATCCAATTGCTGCGTATGAAGGATTTGGAACCGCACCAGAAGGCCCTCCAGGCCAAGTACGAGAAGTTCGGCAACGATATGCAGAAAAAGGCCGAGATGCAGAAGGAGCTGATGGCCTTCTACAAGAAGAACGGCCACAACCCAATGGGTGGCTGCCTGCCCATGCTGCTCCAGATGCCCGTCTTCTTCGCCCTCTGGTCCATGCTCGGTGCGGTGTTTGAGCTGCGGATGGCCCCCTGGATGCTCTGGATCCACAACCTCGCGGGGCCTGATAAGTTCTACGTGCTTCCCATCCTGTTGGGTGTCTCCATGATTGCCCAGCAGGCCATGACCCCCGCCACCGGCGATCCCGCCCAGCGCAAGATGATGATGTTCCTCATGCCTGCCATGATGACCTTCTTCTTTAGCACAACACCTGCGGGGCTTTGCCTCTACTACCTAGTCTTCAACCTCATCGGCATGCTGCAGACTTGGTGGGTCATGAAGAACTACAAATCCCAGCCTGTGGTGATCTGAAGTCCCGAGGAGGAGCCATGCGAAAGGCCGTTTCCCTGGAAGCCTTGCCGGAGCTCGCGACGGCCTGGTGCGCTCAGCTCGGGTTCAAGGTGCGCGCCCACTATCAGCCCTCCGGCGACGAGGAGCTCTTTCCCAACCGCCTGGTGCTCGAGGGGCCCGATGCCCAGTGGTTGATGGCCAACAAGGCCCAGGCCCTGGACGCCCTGCAGTTCGTACTGCACGAGGCCCAGGGAGAGCGCGAGGAAGGCCGCCTGGCCTACCTGGATGTCCAGGGCTTCCGCCTGTTCCGGATGACGGAAGTGAAGGCCATGGCCGCCATGGCCATCGAACGGGCCCGCCAGACTGGGAGCCACACCTTCGCGTCCCTCACGCCCCGGGAGCGACGGTGGATTCATCTGACGGTGGCCCGGGAAGAGGGCCTGATCACCGAAAGCGAAGGCATGGGCACCATCAAGGCGCTGAAGGTCATGAGAAAGGCCTGAGGCGCTCGTGACAGGCCCCATCTGCGCGCCCGCCACGCCGCTGTTTCCTTGTGCGGTCGCCATCGTCAGGGTTTCTGGACAGTCACTGTCTAAAACGCTGCAACCCATGCTGGACCTACCTCCAGCGAGGGTTGCCACCCTGCGCCGCATCCAGTGGAAGGGCTTTCTCGAGCGGGCCCTTGTCCTCTATTTCCCCGCACCTGCAAGCTACACGGGCGAGGATGTGGTCGAGTTTCAGCTTCACGGCAACCCCCTGCTGGTGCGCCGGTTTCTGGAGGCTCTGGGTGAGCTTGGAGTGCGGCTCGCCGCGCCAGGAGAATTCACTCAGCGAGCCTTGCTCAATGGCAAACAGTCCCTATTGGAGGTCGAAGCCATGAGGGACATGATCGCCGCGGCCACGGACACCCAGTTGCGCATGGCCCAGGCTCGCTCTGGCGCCTTTCCCGATTGGATCATGGAGGCCAGGAAGCGGCTCGCGCCCTGGGTCGCCCGGGCCGAAGCCTGTGTGGACTATGGCGAAGACGAACACATCCTTATTGATTTCAGTGACTTGGAATCCGATATCCAGAAGTTGTTGGAGACGTTCCACGTGGAACAGGCGCGGAGCGCCGCCGCCCGATGGCTGCGGGATGGCATTCGGGTGGCCCTGGTGGGTCGGCCCAATTCCGGGAAGAGCACCCTGTTCAATGCCTTGGCGGGTGAGGATCGGGCCATCGTCACCGAGATTCCGGGGACCACACGGGATGTGCTGGAGATTCGCACGGAGTGGTCGGGCCTGCCCCTCTATATCTTCGATACCGCGGGGCTTCGGGACGCGACCGATCCGGTGGAGCGGCTCGGTGTGGCCCGGGTGGCGGCCGTCCTCGAGGCGGTGGATCTAATCCTTCACTTGGTGCCCGCCCTGGACGCGGGCCCCGACCCGGAAATCCTGGACCGGCTGGCGCCCTTCCAGGGCAAGGTGCTGGAGGTGCGGACCTTCGGGGACCGAGCCGGGGTCGGGCAAGGCGGCATCGTGATTTCTGCATCCACGGGTGAGCTAAAACCCTTGGCGAACGCCCTCCGGGAACGCTTTCTAGGCTCCCAAGCGCCGGACGCCTGCCTCGGCGCCCTGGCGACCCAGCGCCAGCGGGAATTGCTGGATGAACTGGTGACCCAGGCTTGCCTCGTGCTGGAGCTCATCCCGGGTGCGGCGCCGGAACTTACGGCCTCCACCCTGCAAGGACTCTGGGGCCTCCTTGGGCAGTTGACGGGTGATGATCGTGCCGAGAGTGCCCTGGATCAGGTCTTCAGTGGTTTCTGCCTGGGTAAGTGAGCCGAGGCTAAGATGATCCAGGGAGCACCCATGAATGCAGCGCAGAGCCTTGGATTCGAAGCGGTCATCGGCCTGGAAATCCATGTCCAGCTGCTCACCCAATCGAAGATGTTCTGCGCCTGCGAGAATCGTTATGGAGGCCTCCCGAACTCCCGCACCTGCCCGGTGTGTCTCGGGCTTCCCGGCGCGCTCCCGGTGCTCAACGATGCGGCCGTGAAGATGGGCATTGCCCTAGGCTGCGCTGTGCACGCGTCCATCCGTGGCGAGAGTGATTTCTACCGCAAGCAGTACTTCTATCCAGACCTGCCCAAGGGGTACCAGATCACCCAGGGACCCGTGGCCCTGGTGGAGGATGGGTGGATCCAGATCCCTGGGGACCCCGCGATCCGGGGTTCGGCGGAGCCGGTGCGCGTGCGGATCGAGCGGGCCCATCTGGAAGAGGACGCGGGCAAATCCACCCACGTCCTGGACCCGGACTTCACGCATGTGGACCTGAACCGAGCCGGTGTTCCCCTTCTCGAGATCGTGGGCGCGCCGGATCTCCGCAGTGCCCAGGAGGCCTCGGACTACCTGAAGACCCTCCATAGTTTGGTTACGTATCTGGGGCTCTGCGATGGAAACATGGAGGAAGGCAGCTTCCGCTGTGATGCCAATGTCTCCGTTCGCCCCAGGGGCACCGAGGTCTTTGGCACCCGGGTGGAGGTGAAGAACCTCAATTCGTTTCGCTTCGTCCGCCAGGCCCTGGATTACGAAATGGAGCGCCAGATTGGTCTGTTGGAGCGCGGGGAGACCTTCCCCCAGGAGACCCGGGGCTGGGATGCCAAGGCGGGCGTGACCCGAAGCCAGCGCAGCAAAGAGGCTGCCATGGACTACCGGTACTTTCCGGAACCCGATCTGCCCATCCTGAGGGTGGATCGGGAAGAGATCGAGGGGGTGAAGGCCTCCCTTCCCGAGCTGCCCGAGGATCGGGCCCGCCGGTTTCGGGAGGATTTCGGTCTCACGGAATACGAAGCCGACATGCTGCTGCAGAGCCGCGCCTTCGGGGATTTCTTCGAGGCCACGGCCCGGGTGGCTGGCAACGGAAAGCAGGCCGCCAACTGGATGCTGGGCGAAGTGAGCCGGGCCCTCAATGACCGCAGCCTCCAACTTGCCGACCTGAACCTCGGACCCGAAGCCCTGGGCGAACTGATCAAGCTGGTGGAATCCGGCCTGATCAATCTGAATACCGCCAAGGAAATCGTCTTCCCGGCCCTTCTGGCGGGGGAGGGCGGCCCCCGGGAGATCGTCGAGCGGCAGGGGTTGGCTCAGGTGACGGATCGCGGCGCCATCGAGGCCCTGGTGGCGCAAGTGCTGGGGGACCATCCTGAGCCGCTGGCCCAGTATCGGGCGGGCAAGACCGGCCTGCGGGGTTTCCTGGTGGGACAGGTGATGAAGGCCGGCAAGGGAAAGGTAAATCCCCAACTGGTCAACGAGATCCTGGACGAGGCCCTGGTCAGGCCCTAGCCTGGGGACGGAGGCTCTATGAGCGACCCCACCCCGGAAGTGCCGGACGAAGCCGTGGATCCCGAGCAGGCGATTCTGCACCAGGACACCTACCGCAAAATAGTTCTGGGAGAAGTGGCCGATCCCCTCTTTCCAGCCCATCCCGGACTTCCGGAAACACCTGGAGATGAGCTCACCCGGGCCGCCCTCGAGGATCCCGAGGCCACCCAGGCCCACCTGGGCGACCCTCGACCAACGGCTTGGCGTCTGGTGACCCTCCTGGTGGTCGCGGTGGCGGCCCTGGCCGTGGTGTTCTGGTGGTCCCGCTAGGATCCTCAGGGAGCGGCAGTGCTATCCTGGCCTCCGGCGGGTGAGGGTGGCAATCCTCCCCTGCGATGGGAGCCGAGGCCATGGACAGCAAGCAATGGGGACCGACCACCACCGCCATCCACGCCGGGCGCTCCTTCAATACCACTCGAGCAGTGACCACCCCGATCTTCCAGACCTCTGTTTTCGAGCTGATGGAGAATGCGGAAGGCGCCGATTTCGCCAGTTCCATCGAACCCCCCACCTTCTATACGCGGTGGGGCAATCCCAATTTCAGCGAGGCCCAAGCCGTCATCGCCGCCCTGGAGGGGGCGGACCGGGCCCTGTTGACCAGCTCGGGCATGAGCGCCTTCGCCACCGTTCTGGAAGCCTTCCTCAAGCCCGGGGATCACGTGGTGGCCCCGGCGGCGATCTACCTGGGTACCGAGCAATTGCTGCGGCGCTGGGAAATCACCAAGGGCCTGCGGGTCACCTGGGTGGCCAACCCCCTCGATCTCACGGAGTGGGAAGCGGCCCTCGAGTCGGGTACCGCCCTGATCTGGGTGGAGAGCCCCTCCAATCCGACCCTGGCGGTGACCGACCTGGAGGGAGTCGCGGCGCTGGGGGAAAAGCACGGGATCCGCACGGTGGCAGACAACACCTTCGCCACGCCGGTACTCACCCGGCCCTGCGAGCTGGGATTCAGCCTAAGTGTATCCAGCGCAACCAAGTACCTTGGTGGGCATTCCGATATCGTGCTGGGGGTCATCGCGGGCAATGAATCGGATGTAGTGAAGTGCTGGGAAGTGGCCAAGCTGACCGGCCCCACCCCCGATCCCATGGCGGCCTGGTTGCTACACCGGGGCCTCAAGACGGTCTACATGCGGGTGCGCCGGGCCTCTGATAATGCCCAGTCCCTGGCCCAATGGCTGCTGTGGCAGCCCCAGGTGGCCCGGGTGGACTATCCGGGGCTGGCGGCTCACCCGGGCCATGAGGTGGCCGCCCGGCAGATGCAGGGGGGCTTCGGCGCCATGCTGAGCTTCGAGCTACGGGGGGGCCTCATCGCCGGGCGGCGATTCTGTGAGGCCGTGGAGATCATCATTCGGGGCGTGAGCCTGGGCGGCGTGGAAAGTCTCATCCAGCACCCCGCCTCCATGAGCCACCTGCGCACCCCCGCCGAGGTCAAGGCGCGGCTCGGGATCACGGAAGGACTGCTCCGCTTCTCCGTGGGCATCGAGGACGAACCCGATCTCAAGGCCGACCTGGAACGGGGCCTCCAAGCCGCCACCATGATGCTTTGAGGCCACCATGCAGCTGATCATCAATGGGGAGCCCCAGACGACCCCCGAGTTTGCGAATGTTGCAGAGCTGGCCGCCTGGTTGGAACTGCCCACCTTCGGCAGCGCGGTGGAGCTGAATGGAACTGTCGTGAGAAGGGCCGAACATGCGACGGCCCTACTGAAGGATGGGGATCGGCTGGAAGTGGTGAGGCTGGTTGGGGGGGGATAAATGAAGGAGGCCGCAGACGCGGCCCCCTTCGTTTGGTTGCAAGGGGTTATTGGATGGTGAGGGTGTACGTCGCATCGGCTCCGGTATAAGTCACGTACGGATCGATCCTGACTCTTGCGGCGTAGAAGCCGGGATTCCTTCCTGTGAGAGTAATGGTGTTTTGGGCGCCGGGTGCCATTGCGTAGGTCAAGTAGCCCTTGGAATCCATCAGTTCGACCAGCAGTCCAGGACTGCTGGTGGTGAGAGCAATCGTGCGGGGTTGGCCATCATAGTAGAAACGATACGCCTGCGCCTGGTCGCGGTCGTAGGCAATGACCCCATAGGTGGATGTGTTGTAGGTCTTCAGTGTCCCGGGTTGGGTAAAGAACGTGCCGGTAGAGATCCACAGAGCCGAGGTCGCATAGTACGGGCCCTCTGGGATTGTCACGTCAAATCCGTTCCCGATGTTTTCCAGGGCGAGTTCGGATCTGAGCGCATTGGCGGCGACCAGTCCCCCTTGGGTACCCACCAGACGGGTGAGGCCCACCAGGTAGGTTGGGTAGCACCCCAGCACGGTGTTTCCGAACTCGTTAGTCTGATTGACGACACTCGGGTTGGTGGCATTCCAGATGGTCTGGAGGCCCGTTTGGGGGTTGGTGAAGATGCCGTTGTTTCGGTAGATGCCCCAGAGCGAGCGAGCGATGGCATTCCCCTGGAATTCACCACCCGAGGTGGGTGCCTGATGCTGGTCGAGTCGCCAAGTGGTGGGGACCCCAGTAGGACTCAGGTCATAGAGATTGGCATTGTCGCGGTAGGCACAGGACAAGAAGTTCCCGAAGCCGCTTGCGAAGGCGATGGTGGATTCGGAAGGAATGGTGGGGCTGATATAGGCAGTTGGATCGTTATCGCTCCGAATGATGCCACTGCTGAAGAACAGTCGTGCAAAGGTCTCCTGGAGCAAGCTGTCATTGTAGGCATCGGCCCCCCGATCCAGGGCGGTGGGGGCGGCGTAGCGGATTCGGTGCTGATAGATGGGGCGGCTATCACCAGGGGAGGGTTCGGTCTCGGGTGTCGTGACGGGCTGTTGGAGCACATTGTTCTGTGCATCCAGGGCCGCTGTTGGGTAGGCGGTGCCGGTGTTGCCGACGTTCCAGAAGGCGTGCAGATCCGGCATCCTCATGGTAGGTTCCAGGGCCCTGGTCTTTTCCGCAAAGGTTGCCATTTGGTCGACGATGGCGAAGGGGCCAGCGTTTCCATCGGCATTGACGGGATTTTCCCGGGCCAGGAGAGGCAAAGTCATGTCGCCATCGGCCACCTGGGTCAAACTCTGCATGGACCAGGTCTGAAGCTGATTGAATGCGGTGCCACTGGCATAGCTGGCCTGGAGGGCTCCCTGCTTCACACTTCCGTGCATGTAAAAGCCACCGCCGCTCGTGTTGGGCACGGTGATGTCGGCCCGGAGAACCACGTAGAAATTGATTCCGCGGGGTACATCAACCCAGCCGGTGCCGTCCGTGCCGAGATTCCCATAGCTGATGGGGCCTGAGCCACCGGAGCGCCAGACCTCGGCCCAGCAGTAGCGTGTCGGAAGGGTTGTGATGGGGCCAAAGCCGCTGCTGCTCAGCATGCGCTTCTCGTAGCGTCCCTGCAGGGCCACCCTAACCGTATCCTCCGAGGAACCATCCCCCACTCCCCCAGTGCAAGCCGTAAGCAGCAGGATGGGAACGGCCATCATCCAGGACCATGGGTGCTTCGCCATATGAACCTCCATTCCGTGGGAATTCGATAAGTAGATCAAAGGGCGTGCCATCAGGGTCGGGTCAGGACCTCCCAAGTGCCACCGGGAAATGTGAGATGAGCCCGAAGGTGCGGAAGTTCAGCCAGATTCAGGGACAAGGGCCGACCGCCCAAGGTTTTTTCGACGGTGAATCGGTGGAATTCGTCCACCAACCCCTGGTCGAGAAGGCGCGTGGCAAGTTCGGCGCCCCCTTCGAAGAGCACCCTGCCGACCCCTCGGGCCGCCAGCTCGTGCAACAGGTGTCGCAAACTGCATCCGCCGGGGCCGGGCGGAACCCGCAGGTCTTCCACCCCGGGGAGCGGAGGGAGTTCCTCGGTGGTCACCCGCATGGCGGGCTGGCCTTCCGCGGGGTTCCATATGTTGCGAGTCACAGGCAGTTGTCCCTGGCTGTCAAGCACGAGGCGCCGGAAGGTTCGGTGGGGCATGGTGGGGGCGGCCCAGCGATCCGTGAGGTGGGGGTCATCGATTTCCACGGTGCGCCGCCCCACCACGATGGCCTCGGCGGCCCGGCGCAGCCTGTGGGCCAGCCGCTGGATCTCCGGGGGGGTGATCTGGGTGGTCTGGCCCTCGGGGCCCAGGGCGCCATCCCGATCCAGGGCCAACTTGAGCATGACCCAGGGCAGGCCGGTGCGGATGAGCTTGAAGAAGGGGGCGTGGAACCGCGCGCAGTCGGCCTCGAGCCAGCCCTCCAGCACCTCGACCCCATGGGCGCGGAGAATGGCGAAGCCCCCCCCATCCACCCGGGGGTTGGAGTCCCGGGCGCCCACCACGACCCGGGCGACCCCCGCCCGGGTCAGGGCCTCGGTGCAGGGAGGCGTTCGGCCGTGGTGGCAGCAGGGCTCCAGGGTCACGTATGCGGTGGCACCGCGAATGATCTCCCCCTGCCCTTCGGCATCCCGCAGGGCCATGATCTCGCCGTGGGGGTCCCCCGCCCGGGTATGGACGCCCCGGCCCAGGATTCGCCCCTCGCGCACCAGCAGGCAACCCACCGGGGGATTGGGGCTGGAGAGGCCGACGCCCCTGGTGGCTTCTTGCAGCGCCAGGGCCATGTACCGGGCATGACCCTCGAGGCCATCGGGGTCCGGCCAGGGACCTCCGGTGGCCAGGCTCCAGGCCAGTGCCGGGGTCAGTTCAACCAAGGAGGCCCTCCACGAAGGCCTCGGCATCGAAGGGAATGAGATCGTCCACCTGTTCGCCCACGCCCACGAAGGCGATGGGCAGGCGGAGCCGCTCCAGGATGGAGACCACCACCCCACCCTTGGCGCTGCCGTCGAGCTTCGTGACGACCAGATCCGTGACCCCGGCGGCCTGCTTGAAGGCTTCGGCCTGGTTCAGGCCGTTCTGCCCCGTGGTGGCATCCAGCACTAGCAGGACACGGTGGGGAGCCTCGGGAATGACTTTCTGAAGGCTGCGCCGGATCTTGTCCAGCTCGCGCATCAGGTGGTCCTTGGTGTGGAGACGTCCGGCGGTGTCGATGAGCACCCAGGGCGTGCCCTTGGTGCGGGCGCTGTTGGCCCCGTCGTAGGCGATGGCGGCGGGATCGCCGCCCATCTGGTTGCGGATCACGGGCACACCGGCCCGCTGGCCCCAGAGTTCAAGCTGATCGATGGCGGCGGCCCGGAAGGTGTCTCCGGCCACCACCAGCACATCCTCGCCCCTGCCCTTTAGGTGGGCGGCGAGCTTGCCCAGGGTCGTGGTCTTGCCCACACCGTTGACGCCCACCAGGAGCAGGACCTGGGTGCCGGAGGCCTCCAGGGGGCGCCGGGGCACCTGGCCCAGGATCTTCAACAGCTCGTCCCGGAGCAAGGCCTTGGGATCGATCTCAGAGGACCGCCGCATCTCGAAACGCAGGCGATCCATCAGGCGCTGGGTGGCATGCACCCCCAGGTCGGCCTGGAGCAGCAGATCCTCCAACTCCAGCAGTTGATCCTCGTCGAGGCGCCGGAGCCCCAGCAGTCGACCCATGGGCGCCAGGACTAGTTCCTGGGTGCGCTGTAGGCCCTGCTTGAACTTGTCAATGAGGCCGGAAAGAAGACCCACGTGCACCTCGGCGTTGGATCTCCAGTCTAGCCGGGGTCGCAGGGGACTGTTCCATCTGGAACGTCCCCCGGTCAGCGGGGCTGAGGGGGGATCGGGTTTGGTGGCGGGAGTGGGTCCGACACCAGGAAGGAACCATTCCCTCCCGAAGCACCGACGAGCACCGTGAGACCGAAGGCCACGAGTTCGTCAGGGATCGGCGCAAGCCAGGGGTGTTTCTTGGAAAAGACGCGGAGGTGAATCCCAGATAGCGGGATTGGGGGTTGAATTTTCGGGCGCGAGGCCCAGTTTGGAGATCGGGCGAGGACGCCCTGGGCTGAGTCGTAAGTGCCTAATTTAAAATTATTTAACGTGCATCCGTCGAAATAGAAGGGTTCCACGTTGAGCACCCAAACCAAGGGGGTGGGCTCGGGTTTGGGGGGAGGAGGGCAGGAGGGGAACATGGCAGGGACTCTCGGCTGAAGGATGGGCTGGACGAGCCTCCCGGCAAGGGCTGAAGGTTCGTCCCGTCGACTACTTCTTCCGGGTAGGTTTCTTGGGCACCGCCTTGGCGCCCTTCCCTTTCACGGCCACGGCCTGTCCGAGCCCCCGTCGATCCGGGCACACCCATTTGGTGAGGGCCATCTCGAAGACTTCCTCCACGTGCTTGACGGGATGGAAGCGCAGCTTGTCCCGCACCTCGGGAGAGATCTCCTCCAGATCCTTGAGGTTGGCGTGGGGGATGATGATGTCCTTGATGCCCACCCGCAGGGCGGCCAGGGACTTCTCCTTGAGCCCGCCGATGGCCAGGGCCTCGCCCCGCAGATCGATCTCGCCGGTCATGGCGATGGTGTTCTTCACGGGGATGCCCTTGAGCACCGAGAGAAGCACGGTGGCGATGGCCAGGCCCGCGCTGGGACCGTCCTTGGGGATGGCGCCCTCGGGGAAGTGGATGTGGATGTCATACTTCTGGAAGGCCTCGGAATCAATAGCGAAGGCTTCGCTGCGGCTGCGGATGTAGCTCAGCGCCGCCTGGGCGCTCTCCTTCATCACATCCCCGAGCTGGCCCGTGAGGATCAAGCCGCCCTTGCCGGGCATCTTGAGGGCCTCCACGAAGAGCACATCGCCGCCGGTGGAGGTCCAGGCGAGGCCGGTGATCACGCCCACCCGCGGGGCCTTCAGGCGCTCGTCCTTGAGCAGTTTCACGGGGCCCAGGAGCTCCTGGATATTGACATCCGTGAGGGTGAACTTGGCCTTCTGGCGGTTCTCGGCCACCCGGCGGGCGATCTTGCGGCAGACACTGCCGATCTCGCGCTCCAGCTGGCGGAGACCGGATTCCCGGGTGTAGCCCTGGATCAGGGCCTTCAGGCCGGATTTGGCGAAGGCGACCTGCTCCTTCTTGACGCCGTTCTTCTCGAGCTGCCGGGGGATCAGGTGCTTCTCGGAGATGCTGATCTTCTCCTCCAGCGTGTAGCTGCTGAGGTGGATGATCTCCATGCGGTCCCGGAAGGCGGGCTGGATGGGATCCAGCTCGTTGGCGGTGGTGAGGAAGAGCACCTGGCTGAGGTCGATGGGCACGTTCATGTAGTTGTCGCGGAAGGTGTGGTTCTGCTCGGGGTCCAGCACCTCCAGCAGGGCGGCGCTGGGATCGCCGCGCATATCGCGGCCGATCTTGTCCACCTCGTCCAGCACGATGACAGGATTCATGGTCTTGACCTGGTGCAGGGCCTGCACGATGCGGCCGGGCATGGCGCCCACGTAGGTGCGGCGGTGACCGCGGATCTCGCTCTCGTCATGCACGCCCCCCAGGGAAACTCGGGCGAACTTGCGGCCCAGGGCCCGGGCCACACTCTTGCCCAGGGAGGTCTTGCCGGTGCCCGGAGGGCCCACGAAGCAGAGGATTGTGCCCTTGAGGTCGGGCCGCAGCTTGCGCACCGCCAGGAATTCCATCAGGCGGTCCTTGATTTTCTCCAGGCCGTCGTGGTCCTCGTCGAGGATCTCCTTGGCCAGCTTGAGATCGCGGTTGTCATCGCTTTGGACGCCCCAGGGCATCTCGGTCATCCATTCCAGGTACGTCCGCGTCACGGCGGTTTCGCTGGAATCCGGGTGCATGCGCTCCAGCTTCTTGAGGTTGCGGTCGATCTCGGTCTGGATCTCCTCCGGCACCTTCAGCTTGGCGATCTTGTCCCGGAAGGCCTGGATCTCCTCGGCCAGCTCGTTGGCCTCGCCCAGTTCGTTCTGGATGGCCTTGAGCTGCTGGCGCAGGTAGTACTCGCGCTGGCCCTTGTCCATCTCGCCCCGGGCTTCCATGGTGATCTTCTGCTGCACTTCCAGCAGGTCGATCTCACGCATCAGGAGCTCGTGCACGCGCTTCAGGCGCTGGATCGGCCCGGTGATTTCCAGGACTTCCTGGAGCTGAGGCGGCTTGAGATCCAGGTTGGAGGCCACGAGATCCGCCAGGCGGCCCGGCGCATCGAGGTTGGCGGCAATGACGAGCACTTCCTGGCTCAGGTTCTTGCCCAGGGCCACGGCCTTTTCCAGGGTCTGCTTCACGGTGCGCATGAGGGCATCCAGCTCGATGCCGCGCTCGGGAAGCTCCGGTTCCACGATGGGTTCCACCCGGGCCTTGAAGAGGTTCTCGGTCTCGGTGAAGTACTCCACCCGCACCCGCTGGAGGCCCTGCACCAGGGCGCGGATGCGGCCATCCGGGAGCTTGAGCACCCGCATGATCAGGGCGGCGGTGCCCACCTTGTAGAGATCGTCGGGGCCGGGATCATCCATCTCCATCTGCTTCTGGCTGAGCAGCAGGATCATGCGGTTCTCCACCAGGGCCGTGTCCACGGCCCGGAGGGATTTTTCGCGGCTGACGGAGAGGGGGAGAATCACATAGGGATAGACCACCACGTCCCGCAGGGGCAGCACTGGCAGGACTTCGGGGATCTTGGGGGACTCGTCAAGGAGCTGGGGAACTTCGCGTTCTTCGGCCACGTCATACCTCTGCTGTTCAGTGTAGCGCCACTCTCACCGGCCTTTTCGGCGCTTGGCGGGGCCCAGGTGAGTTGGGGCGAGGCCTGGGAAGAGAGGCGTGGGCCCCGAGGCTTCCTGAGGATGGGAAGGCGAGGCCTGAGGTTCAAGGGGCGTGCGGAGGGACGTGGGGGCCGCAGAGGTGGGTCCATGCCCCTGCCCCGCCATCATTCCCTCCAGCGCCTTTACGAAATCCGGGAGATCCTTGAAGTCGCGATAGATGCTGGCAAAGCGCACATAGGCCACGGAATCGAGCTGCTTGAGGGCGTCCATCACGAGATCGCCCAGGCTGCGGCTGGAGATTTCCCGGTCCGGCTGATCCAGCAGGCGGGCCTGGATATCGCCCGCGGCCTGCTCCAGTTGGGTGAGCGTGACGGGTCGCTTCTGGCAGGCGGCCATCATGCCGCGCAGCAGTTTCTGGGCATCGAAGGGCTCGCGGCGGCCATCCTTCTTCACGATGAGTACGGGCATCTCTTCCACCCGCTCATAGCTGGTGAAGCGCCGAGTGCAGGCCAGGCATTCCCGGCGGCGGCGAATGGCATCGCCCTCCCGGCTCTCGCGGGAATCCACCACCTTGTCTTCGAGATGGCCACAGAAGGGACAGCGCATGTCACTAGGCTACAGGCTTAAAGGCCGGGGCCGCAGGAGATTATGCGGGCGGAGGAACTCACAACCGGACCACCCGATTGCGGCCCTCGCCCTTGGCGCGATAGAGCGCGTGGTCCGCGGCCTCCGCCAGCTGGTCCAGCGACTGGTGCCTAAGGAATTCGGAGACGCCCACGCTGAAGGTGACGGAAATGCGATGCGTCCCGAAGGGGAATTCGAGAGCGGCGAAGCTCTCGCGGATGTCATCCAGAATTTCCGCGGCGCGAGCAGCCGTGGCCCCCGGAAGGATGATGGCGAATTCCTCACCGCCGTAGCGCCCCAGCAGATCCGTTTTGCGGAGCCGCTGCTGGAGCATCCGGGCCAGGCTTCGGAGCACTCGGTCGCCCGCGGCGTGGCCGAACTGGTCGTTGATCCGCTTGAAGAGGTCGAGGTCCAGCATCGCGAAGGCGAGAGGCTCCTTCGAGCGCCGGGCCCGGGCCAGCTCGTGTTCGAGGCGATCCAGGATAGCGCTGTGGTTCAGCAGGCCCGTGAGGCTGTCGCGCACCATGTGCCCCCGGAGCACCCGGCCTCGCTGGGCGCGGGTAGAAACGATGGACAGGAGCTGTTCGGGGTCCACGGGCTTAGTGAGGAAGTCATCCCCTCCTTGGCGCATGGCCTCCAGCTGGAGACTCCGGCCCCGCTCCTGGGAGAGGAACACGATGGGGATGCCCAGGAAGGCCTCCTGCTGGCGAATGGCGGTGGCCAGCTCCACGCCGGTGCAGCCGGGCATGTAGACATCCATGAGCACCAGGTCGGGACGTGCCTCCACCAGGGGTTCCATGATCTTGAGGGGATCGTTCACCACCAGCGTGTTCATACCGGCCGAGCTCAGCAGGGTGGCGTGGTGGTCGGCCTGCAGGGGGTCATCCTCGACCACCAGCACGGTGAGGGGATTGGCCTGGGTCTGCTGGGAGTGGGCCTCCACGGCCTCCACCAGGGCCAGGATATCCGGCGGCTTGGAGAGATAGGCCCGGCCGCCGGCGCGGACCGCATGCACCCGGGATTCCAGATCCGGCCAATCGGAGAGCATGATTAGCGGGATGGCGCGTTGTCGAGCGGTCTGCAGCTCCACCAACGGACCCGGCGTGGTGGGGGAGCCCGCCAGCGCCGCATCGTCGATCACGGCCACCGGTGGAGTGACCGCCTGAAGTGCGGCGGCGAAGGAGGACCAGTCTTGGAATTCCCGGCAGGGAAACCCGAAGGCCGAGAGCTGGGAGACCCAGTCGGGTTTCGCCGGACCCTGGTAGAGGAGGAACACCTCTGGCACAGAGGGGATTTCCGTCGCTGGGGGCACCGAAGGGGCTGCCTGTGGCGCCGTGAGGGGGTGCTGGAGGGCCTCTTCCCCCGCCTGGCGAAAATGGGCCAGACGGTCCTCCAGGAGGCTACGGAGGGCTTCGGGCAGGGTGCCCTCTCCCGGGGAGGTGGCTCGGGCGGTAAGTTCCAGCTCCCGGGCCGCGTGGGCAAGGGGCTTGAAGCCGAAGGTACCCGCAGTGCCCCCCAGGCGATGGGCGAGCTGCTGGAGCTTAGCCACTCGAGCCTCGTCATCGCAGGTGGGATCGGCCCAGGTCTTTTCCAGCTCGGCGATGTGGACTGGGAGGTCCTGGGTGAAGGCCTCTCGCAGGGCGCGGAGCTGGGCCTGGAAGGCCGGGGAGGGCTCAGCCATGGCGCGACTCCCAGATCTCGAGCAACTCGGCGGGGAGGCGCATGGGGTCGAAGGGCTTGGGGATCACGGCGGCGGCCCCCAGGGCGAGGAGGGCCCGCACCTCCCCGGGTTGGGTGTTTGCGGTCATGAACACCACCGGAACGCCCTTCATGCAAGGCAGGTTCCTTAGCTCACTTAGGGTAGTGGGCCCATCCATCTCGGGCATCGAGACGTCCAGTAGCACCAGGTCTGGCGCGAGGTTGGAAACCCGGGCCAGGGCCTCGGCGCCCGAGGGACAGAGCTCCACCTCGAGGCCCCCCACCGCCGTGAGACTCAGGTGAGCCATCGCCCGGAGATCCGGGTCGTCGTCGACCATCAGCACGCGGGTGAGTGTGGCTCCCATGGAGTCCCCCCCGTTCCTATCGAACGATTCCGGGGACTCTTGAAAATGCATGAGCGGCCTGGACTTGTTCCACGTGGAACAAGTATCGGTATTATCCCTCCACCACCCGGGGCTCCATGCGCACGCGGCAGGAGATCGAGTTGGCGACAATGCAGTATTTATGCGCCTTGCGGAACAGTTCTTCGACCTTTCCCGCGGGGGTGCCCTGGGCGACCCGGATGGTGGGGCGAAGCAGAATCTCGCCCACGCGGGAAATGCGGTCCACTGTTTCCAGAAACACTTCCGCGTGGTCCTCGTAGGCCTTGATCTCCAGTCTGGCCTTGGCGGCCAGGGCCAGGAACGTCAGCAAGTGGCAGGTGGCCAGGGCCGAGCCCAGCAGGTTCTCGGGGTTCCACCGGGTGGGATCCCCGGAATAGGCTGGGGCGCTGCTGGCGGGAATGGTCAGGTGCCCGGGGTTGCTAAGTTCGGCGTTGCGACTGTAGGCGGCATCCAGCGTGTTGCCGGCCCAGCGGAGGGTGAGGGGAAAGGTGGACATGGCGCCTCGCATGGAAAGGACGTGGGTTTAGGTTTGACCGCCTGCCCTCTTGGATGCAGGTGGGGGTCTCGGCATCTTGTCTCCAGGGGCGGCGCAGGGATGGGGCATGGCCTACACTAGACCCATGGCGGATGAACTGACACTCACGGGCGTGGGGGCCGTCCCGGCGGTGGGGGGCCGCCGCGCCGCTGTGCCCGGAAGCCCGCGAAAACTGCCTGAGAGCCCAGGAAACCCTTCGGGCCAGACTCCTGGCGAGGATGGCGTGGAGATCTCGCCCGACGCCAAGAAGAAAATCGCCGAACTAGCCCAGGTCGATCAGGCGGTGCGCGCCCACGAGGCTGCCCACATGGCGGCCGGGGGCGGGCTGGTGCGGGGCGGGGCCGCCTACAGCTACCAACGGGGACCGGACGGGAAGAACTACGCCGTGGGGGGTGAAGTCAGCATCGATACCTCGCCCGTCTCCGACAACCCGGCGGCGACGCTCCAGAAGGCCCAGCAGATCAAGGCGGCGGCGATGGCCCCCGCGGACCCCTCGCCCCAGGATCGCAAGGTCGCAGCCATGGCCAGCGCCATGGCCCTCAAGGCCGCCGCGGATCTGGCCAAGAAGGCCCAGGGCGGCGACCGCGTCGGGGGACGCCTCAACGTCGAGGCCTGATCCGGGATCGGTTCAGGGGCGCGGGGTGCCCGGGGAGCCGAGGGACGTGTGGCGTTCGCGCTCGAAACGGGCGACATCCGCCAGGGTGAGGGCGGAAAGCTCCCCGTGGATCTTTTCCCGGATGTCCTTCCAAAAGGTATGGATGGGGCAGGCCCGTTCGTCGGTGCACTCCTCGAGCCCGAGCAGGCAACTGGTCCGCCAGCCTGCGCTGTCGAGCACTTCGGCCAGCTGGTCGAGCGTGACTTCCCTGGCAGGCTTGGCGAGAATCACGCCGCCCTGATTGCCCCGCTTGCCGACCACGAGGCCCGCCCGGGTGAGGGTGCTGAAGATCTTGGCCAGGTAAGGCCCGGGCGCCCCGGTCCAAGCGGCGACATCCTGGACGAGCACCGGCTCACCCCCGGGATCCTCCAGGCAGCTCAGGGCCAGGACCGCATAGCCTGCGGATTGAGAGAGGGGCAGCACGAGTGACTCCAGACAAGAGAGGGGCGATCCTCCAAGGGTGGCCCAGAAACCTGGGGATTGAAATCCCTAGGTGGTTTCTTCCCTGGATTCAGCGGGTGCTTCGGGATGGGCTTCCTCCCAGCCGCGAATCATGGCCTTGAAATTGGATAGGGGCGTGGTGCCGGTGGTGGCCAAGTAGATATGGCCGATCAGGAAGGCCAGGAGGCCGAAGGCGCCCAGGACATGGATCACCGCGATTACCCAGAGAGTGGACGGGGACCAGCCCAGGGCGTTCAGGTTGGGGTAGAAGTAGTACAGGGCCCCCGTGGTTACCTGCACCGGGATGATCAGCACCTTGAACCCCAGGTAGGCCAGGCGCTGGAGCGGGTTGAGTTTGGCGGTCCGTTCCTTGCGCACCGGGTGGGCGGCACCCTTGAAGATGCCCGTGAGGTAGAAGGCCACCATTTCCCGGAGGAAGGCCCGGGTGGGGATGTATTGGCGCCATTCGCCCGTGGTGATGTGCCAGAAGACGGCGAAGACGATCAGCACGATGAGGGCCACGGCCAGGATGTTGTGCAGGTAGACCGCACGGGCATAACCGAAGATCGCGAAGGTGCCCCGCACCTCGAAACCCGTGAGGGCCAGAAGCATGATCAGAAGGGCTTGGGACCAATGCCAGAGCCGGTTGAAGACGGTGTAGAGAACCAGGCGTTGCATCAGGACCTCCCGGTAAACAGGTAGCGCAGGATTCCGTGGGTCAGGGTCGCGGCGGCCACCAGGGCCACCAGGGTCCAGCCCAGGAAGTCGACCCCCCAGCCTCGGTCCCTGCCGGGAAGGTAGAAGCCTTCGACGCCCTCGAGGCGACCGTGGCGATCATGGCAATCCTTGCAGGAGAGGGCGTCCTTGGCGGGCGCAACCATGTGGGTGATGGGCCAGAGCATGGTGGTCGAGACGAAATCATGTTTGCCGCTGTAGGGCAGACCCGCCTTCTCCATGCCGGTCTTGATGGCGGCATCCCAGTCGTGATCGCCCCAGAAGGCACCGGAGCCCTTGGGGCCCGCAGTGTAGGGAGCCACCAGGCGATTGAGGACGGGATCGAAGGGCTGTTTCCCTTGGTGGATTTTGAAGGGCCAGATCTTGGCGCCGGGGTCGGCGTATGAGCCCTCCGCAGGGTTCAACAGCACGGGGCGCTGCGCAGGCAGGGTATCGGTCAGCAGGGTGAACTTGAGGTTGCCGTTGTACCAGAGGTAGGAGGGCTTCACATTCCTGGCCCACACCATGTCGCCGTGGATCGTGTTGTAGGTCTCGAAGCCATTGGCGTCCTTCTCCTTGTAGGGGCGGCCATCCTTCAATTTTCCGGCCGTGGACCAGTCCCAGGAGAGGTTGCTGGCCAGGCCGCCCCGGGCATATTCGGGGATGTGGCAGGTCTGGCAGGCGACCTTGCGGTAGTGGCGATTCAGCACCGTAGAGGCGTGGGGGGAATCCGTATGGCAGGCGCTGCAGGCCATGCGCGACATGCTTTCGCCGGGGAAATGGGCCTTTTCGCGCTTATCTGCTGGGATGACGTAGTTAGGGCCGCTCACCTCGTGGGCGTGGGAGACATGGCAGTCGGTGCAGACCATGGCGGCGCCCTGCTTGGACATGTGGACATCCACGGCGGGGGTGGCCTTCAGGATGGTGTCGTCTAGGTCGCCGTGCTTGGTGGCGTCCGCGCCGCCGCCGAAAAAGTGGCAGACCCCGCAGTTCTGGAGGGTAGATCGGCCCACCTTCTGGGCGATCTCGTCCAGGGGCACGGCGGGGTTCGGGAACCCTCCGGCAATCTTTTCATAATCCCCCGTGGTGTCGTGGCACACGAGGCAGTCGATGTTCTCGGACTTGGAGAAATCGAAATGGCGATCCGTCATGCCGTACCCGGCGTGGCAGCGGGCGCAGGCGGCCTGGTTGCCACCCTGGGCGCTGATGCAGAAGTTGTTCACCAGGTGGGTCGATTTTCCGTATCCGGCCAAGCGCGGATCCTTGGGGTTCCAGGTCCAGTGACTGGAGCCCATGACCTGTTCGGCCGCCTTGGGATGGCAGGTGAGGCAGGCCTTGGTGACCGCCGAGCCATCGCCCTCCTTGAAGGGGCCCTTGAGGATCTTGTACTGCCCATGGTCTGCGGTGCTGCGGCGGGCCGCCTCTGCATGGACCTGGGCATAGGGCGAGGGGGCCTTCCGGCTCGCGGGCTGGGCCCCTTGGGCCAGGGCGGGTAGGCATATCACGAGCCCCAGGAGGGCCATGATCCGCCAGATGGATCCAGTGCGGCGCGGACTAGACATAAAGCAACCTCATGGCTGAAAACGCACAGAGTCGGGGCTCTTGGGCCCCGACTCTGTGCTGGAACCTAGAATCTCACTTCAAGGGAGACGTAGGTGTTCTTGATGCTGGCGGGGGAGGCGTACTGAAGCATCGGGTTCTTGCTCAGGTCGTAGGCGTCTTCCCAGGAGCCCGCCATGGGGGCCGGGGCGATATGCCAGCCGCTGAAGGCGTGGCTGTATTTGTAGTCGATATAGCCCACCCGAAGGGCGACGTTCTTGACGAACTGCCAGTGGAGGTAGGCCTCCCACACATCGCCGCGGGCGCCGAGCTTCTCGGTGGCCTCGCCGGTGGCGGGGCTGTAGGTGAACCAGCGCGGTGAGCCGTGGTTGAACTCCAAGCCCAGACCCAGATTCTCCAGCACATCCCAGCGGGCGCCCAGATAGTAGGCCGTCGCCGTCTGGCTCGCGTTGGCATCGCCCATCATGCCGCCGAAGCCAGTGAGCTGGACATTGGGGCCCGAAGGGTAGCCGGGGGGCATGATGGCGGGGAAGTCCCAATAGGCGCCGTACTGGCTGACCTTGCCGTTGGGGTTGCTCTTGATGGCGCCGAAGCTGGCGAAATAGGTGAAGGAATCACCGATCCGATGCTTCCAGGTGGCGGTCCACTGATCCATGTCGCCCAGGTTGGTGGTGGCCGTGACGTACTGGGTGCTGGGCATGCCGCCCATGCCCGGAATGGCGGCCACGGGGAAGTTGGAGAGCTGGCCGAAGGGGATGTCCGTCATGTTGCCGAAGCGGTTGAAGCCCAGGTAGACATTGGCGGAGTGGACGGTGCCGAAGGCCTCGAAGAGCAGGGGCATGTCGAACATGGCGCCCAGCACGGTGGTGTCCTTGAGGGGCCCGATGGGGTTCACCTGCAGGGTCGCGGCCGCCGGGTTGGCCAGGGTCGCGTTGGTGAAGTTGAAGCCCACGGGGGCCGCGCTGGCCTTCACCAGGCCGCCGCCGCCGAAACCGCTCTCGTAGCCCACGCCGTAGCAGAGGCCGAAGAGGCTGTGCTCGGGCAACCCGAGCTTGTCCAGGTGGAACTTCCAGCCGATGCCATCGACCATGGCATTCACCGCCAGGGCCTGGGGCGTGGCCTGGCGCTCGCCGCCTTCGCGCACCTCGAAGGGCGGGCCATCGGAGGTGTTCTGGCGGCCGATGGAGAGCACGCCCAGGGCGGGCCAGTCGTACACGAAGCTGGCGCGTTCCACGTGGAGGATGTCGTTGGTGGGCACCTTGCCGCTGTTGAAGGAGTTGTTCACGGTGTTGGGCGAGCCGTTGAACACCGGCACATCGGCGCCGCCATGCACCTTGAACATGGTCAAGCGCCCCATGATCTTGGCGTGCTCATTGATGTTGATGTTCATGCGCAGCCGCAGGCGGGTGGACCACTGGGAGGAGTTGGACCAGTCCTGGTCGGGCATCTGCTGGAGCATGGGCATGGGCATGCCGGTCATGGGTCCAGGGCCGGGGTTCTGCACGAAGCCCATGAACTGGTTGTATGGCTTGAAGTGCCACTTGGAGCTGTCGAAGCGGGTGCGGAGGTCCCCGCCCCAGGCGATGTTGTCCTGGGCGACCTTGGTTTCCACCTTGGTAAGGGTCTTCTCCTGATCCTTGGCCTTTTCCTCCAGCACGGCCACCTGCTTCTTCAGGTCCTCGAGCTGCTTCTTGAGGTCATCGCTGGCGGGAGACTGGGCGGCCAGGGGGCCGAGGCCCACCAGCAGACAGGTTGCGAGGCGCGTCATGCGCATGATTGGGCTCCTTGGAGAGGGTGTCGGGGCAAGGCGAAGCCCCTCGGCGGGGCCGAAGGTCATCGCTTCAATTGGGAATGAGAGTGGGGCTTGGCGGATCAGCCGCCGCAGGTTTCGGGCTGGGGTGAATCCGAGGCGTGGTTCACCAGGAAGGTCTTGATATCCAGCATCTGCTGGGGGGTGCCCAGCTTGGGCGAGAGGCCCTCACCCTTGTGTTTGCCGGTCTGGAAGAACTGCTTCCACTGGGCCTGAGTCTTGGAGAGCGGGGTTACCACCTTGCCCTTTCCCTCCACGTGGCAGGTCTTGCAGGTCTTCTTGAAGTAGTACTTGCCCTTGGTATCGCTGCCTTCCGCAAATGAAGGCAGCGACACCACGAGGGCCGCGAGGAGGAGGACAGCGGATGGAAGGCGCATGCGTGAGTCCTTTCGGAGAGGGGTATCGAGAAATCCATCTCGGATCACATTAAAGATGAGCATATCGCCAACGGATCGCAATGGGAAACTTTCATAAAATTGAATAACCAGTTTGGAATACAAAAGCCCCCCGGTGCAGGCCGTCCGGGGGGCTTGGATTCACTGCTGGAAGAAGCTGGAGGGCTATTCCCAACCGATCTGACGGCCCTTGTTCTGCTTCTCGAGCCACTTCTGGAGGGGGGCGAAATACTCGGCCATGGCGCGGGTGCTGAGATCCTCGCCGGTGGCGTCCTTCAGGAGCTTGCGCCAGTTCTCCGTGGCGCCCTTCTCCAGCCAGGTGCGGAGGTACTTGCCCACTTCCTTGTTGCCCGCGTAGTTGGCGGCGTGGGGATCCTGCTTGAGGATGTGCTTGCAAATGTAGTCGTGGAACTGGAACTTGAGCACGAAGGCGATGTTGTAGTTGAAGTAGTAGCCAGGTGCGTCATTGATGTGGGTCTTGGTGGCCGCATCGCAGAATGCCTCGCTGCGGGGGCTCGGGGGCTCCACGCCCTGGAGGTCGCGCACCAGCTTCCACCACCGGGCGTTCATCTGGTCGGCGGGCATCTTCCCGGCGTAGAAGTCGGCCTCCCATTCGGTCATGGTGCCGCTGCCCCAGAACATGAAGGGGATGGCGGTCTCCAGGGCCTCGGCCAGCAGCACCTGGATGGGATCGGCCTTGTAGTCGGCGGGCAGCACGCCGGTGGCCTTCAGGTAGGGCACCTGGCGGGTGGCGAGGGAGACGAGCTCCGCCATGGCCTCATGAAAGGCGGTGGTGGCGCTGTCCCGCAGCAGGGGCGGCACGCCGGGATTGGAATAGGCGAGCTGATAGTAGCCGTGGCCCAGTTCGTGGTGGGCGGTGCTGAACCACTGGAAGTTGGGCTCCACGCTCATGAGTGAGCGCACATCCTGGTCCAGGTCGATGTGCCAGCAGGAGGCGTGGCTGTTCTTCTTCCGGGTGTCACCCTCCTTCACGGGGTAGAGATCGGACTTCTGCCAGAAGGTGGCGGGCAGCTTGGGGAAGCCCGTGCCCAGGAAGAAGTTTTCCGCGGTTTGGACGATCTTCTCGGAGGTCCAGCCCTTCTCTTTGTTCACGAAGGCATCGAAGTCCACGCCGCTCACCATGCCCGTCCACTCCTGGCTCCACCGGTTGTTGATCCAGTGGGCGGGGATGGTCTTGGGTACGGGCTGCTCGTACTTCTTGGCCAGCTCGTATTTGGCCCAGGTGTGCAGCTGCAGGTAGAGGGGCTTCAGGACCGTCAGGAAGTCCCGATGGAGCTTGAGCATTTCTTCGGTGCTGAGGCCGTGCTTGGCCGACTGGAGGGCGAAGAAGTCCTGGTAGCCCAGCTCCTGGGCGCAGCCGTTGCGCAGATCACGCAACTGGATCAGGCCTTCCTTCAGGGCCGGGCCACTCTCCTTGGAGGCCGTCCAAACCTTCAGACGCTGGGCGGGGTCGGTGCTCTCATTCAGGATCTTATCGATGCCGTTGGCCGAAATGGGCTGGCCATCCAGCTTGAAGACGAAGCCGTTCTGGGTGGAGGCCTGACGGGTCTCCATGACGATGCGCTGGTTGGTGAGCTTGGGGTTGGTCATGGGCCCGTCGGCGGCATTGAAGAGCACTCGCTCCAACTGGCGGACGGTGATGGGCGAAAGCTGGTCCCGTACCTTGAGCAGCTCCCGGGCCTCCTGGATGAGGGCCGGATTGCCGTTGAAGGCGGCGCCGGCCTTGCCCGCCCATTCGGCGGCGGCATCGCTTTCGGGCTTCACGTCCGTGCTGGCGGCCCAGAGGGCCTCGGACTGCACCGTGACCAGGGACTGGTAGGCAGCGTTCACGAGCTTGAGGAAGCGGTCGGCGCGGTCCTGGTGGGGAGAAAGGGACTGGGCAATCATCGGCACACCAAGAATGAGGGCGGGAAGCAGGCGCATGGGACCTCCGGGTTGAGCCTCCATTCTGCACCGGAGCGGACTGCCATGTACGAGGGGGGACCGCCCGGTCGGTCCTCGTACATGGCGTCCTCCCCCGCGTTCCACCACGTCTGTGACGAATAGCAAAGCCCGTTGGGCAGAAAGATGACGAAAGGGGCCTCCGTGGTACCCTGCCCTGGTGGAGGGCGTGCTGCCCTCCCCCAACCTCGAAGGATGCCTTATGCGCTATCTGCCATCGGCCCCCTCGGAGGACCGTGCGCTTCTGGACGCCATCGGCGTCTCGAGCGCCGAGGACCTGCTGAAGGGAATCCCCACTGAGCTCCGCCTGCATCGCGAGCTGGACCTGCCGCCCAAGGCGTCGGAGCTGGACGTGTTGCGGACCATGGAGGCCTTCGCGGCCCAGAACCGCCGCTTCACGGCCCGCTTCCTGGGGGCCGGGGCCTACGAGCACTTCGTCCCCACCGCCGTGGACATGATGACCAGCCGCGAAGAGTGGTTCACCGCCTACACGCCCTACCAGCCCGAAGTGGCCCAGGGCACGCTCCAGGCCATCTTCGAGTACCAGACCCTGATCTGCGACCTGACGGGCCTGGATGTCACCAACGCCTCCATGTATGACGGCGCCACCGCCACGGTGGAGGCCGCCCTCATGGCCGTGCGTCTGGCCAAGAAGAAGAACACCATCCTCATCAGCCAGGGGCTACACCCCCACTACCAGGAAGTGCTCTGCACCAACATCACGCCCCACGAGGGCCTGAAGCTGGTCCAGGTGGCGCTGAAGGATGGCGTCACGGATCTGGAAGACCTCAAGGCCAAGCTCACGCCGGATGTGGCCTGCGTGATGGTGGGCTATCCCAACTTCCTCGGATGCGTCGAGGATCTCAAGGCCATCCAGGAGCTCACCAAGCCCGCGGGGGCCCTGCTGGTGTCCGTGACCCAGGAGGCCCTGGCCTTCGGCTGGTTCGAGGCTCCGGGCAAGCTCGGGGTCGACATGGCCTGCGGCGAGGCCATGAGCTTCGGCAACTATGTGAGCTTCGGCGGCCCCTTCCTGGGCTTCCTGGCCGTCAAGGATGCCTACAAGCGCGAGATTCCCGGTCGCCTCATCGGCCAGACCAAGGATCTGAGCGGCGACACCGGCTACGTGCTGACCCTCGCCAGCCGCGAACAGCACATCCGCCGCGACAAGGCCACCTCCAACATCTGCTCCAACCAGGCGCTGGTGGCCCTGCGGGCCAATATCTACCTCCAGCTCGCGGGCCCCGACGGTCTGCGTGGCCTGGCCGAGCAGAACGCCGCCAAGGCTCAGTACCTGCGCCAGCGGCTGCTGGAACTGCCGGGCTTTGAGGCGGTCCAGGACCGGCCCTTCTTCAACGAATTCGTCCTGCGCTACACGGGCGATGTGAAGGCCATGCAGAAGGCCTGCGCCGACGAGGGCATCCTCGCCGGGCTGGACCTGACGCCCTACGCCGAGCCCCTCAAGAGTTGCACCCTCTGGTGCGCCACCGAGACCGCCACCCGCGAGCAGATCGAGCGCCTCGTCGAGGTGTTGGCCCGCATTCCGAGCATTGGTTGAGGAGACGAACCATGGCCCTCCGCACCCGCGAAACCCTGATCTTTGAACGCTCCGTGCCCGGCAAGACCGGCATGGATCTCCCGAAACTGGATGTGCCCGCCGCCCGGGACACGCGCCCGGCGCACCTCAAGCGCAGCGCCTTCGAGGCCCTGCCCTCCTGCTCCGAGGTGGATGTCATCCGCCATTTCACGCGCCTTTCCAAGTGGAATTTCGGCGTGGACGACGGCATGTATCCGCTGGGTTCCTGCACCATGAAGCACAACCCCCGGCTCAATGAGAAGACCGCCATGCTGCCGGGCTTCACCGAGAGCCATCCCCTGGCCCAGGATGTCCATGTCCAGGGCAACCTGGCCCTGATGTACACCCTGGAGAACTGGCTGAAGGAGATGACGGGCCTGCCCGCCGTCACCCTGCACCCCAGCGCGGGCGCCGCCGGTGAGCTCACGGGCGTGATGCTCATGCGGGCCTACCACCTGTCCAAGGGCGCCCACCGCCGCGTCATCCTCATCCCCGACAGCGGCCACGGCACCAACCCCGCCACCGCCGCCATGGCGGGCTATGACGTGGTGGAACTTCCCTCCCGGGAAGACGGGACCATCAGCTTCGAGGATGTGACGGACGCCAGCACCGGCAAGGTCCGCAAGGGCTTCGCCACCCTGGTGAAGGAACTGGGCTCCGAGATCGCCGGGGCCATGATTACCAACCCCAATACCCTGGGCATCTTCGAATACCGCATCAAGGAGATCGCCGACATCCTCCACGGCATCGGCGCCCTGCTCTACATGGACGGCGCCAACATGAACGCCCTGGTGGGTACGGCCCGGCCCGGCGATTTCGGCGTGGACGTGATGCATCTGAACCTCCACAAGACCTTCTCCACGCCCCACGGCGGCGGCGGCCCGGGCTCTGGTCCCGTGGCCTGCAGCGCGGCCCTGGAGCCCTTCCTGCCCCGACCCGTGGTTGTGCGGGAAGCCACCAAGGTGGGCGAGGGCGAGGTGCCCCAGTACACCTATCGCCTGGATTGGGATCGCCCCGCGAGCATGGGCAAGGTACACGCCTTCTTCGGCAACTTCGGCATCGTGGTCCGCGCCATGACCTACTGCCTGAGCCACGGCGGCGACGGCCTCAAGGCCGCCACCCTGCGGGCCATCGTCAACGCCAACTACATCCGCAAGCAGCTCACGGGCGTCTTCCACCTGGAATACGACACCCCCACCCTGCACGAGGCCGTCTTCGACGACAGCATCCAGGCCAAGAAGGGCGTGAGCACTCTGGATATCGCCAAGCGCCTGCTGGAATACGGCTTCCATCCCCCGACGATCTACTTCCCCCTGATCGTCCACGGCGCGCTCATGATCGAACCCACCGAGAGTGAGGGCAAGGACGAGATGGACGCCTTCATCGATGCGATGAAGAAGATCGCCCAAGAGGCAGACGAGAATCCCGATCTCCTGCATCACGCCCCCACCACCACCGTGGTGCGCCGCCTCGACGAAACCACCGCCGCCCGCAAGCCCATCCTGCGGTGGGTGAAGGCCTAATCCGTTTCAGGCGATAGAACGAGAGGCCGGATTTCCCGGCCTCTCGTTCTATAGAGGAAAAAGATAGGCTCAGATTTCCGCGATAAGTTCGATCTCAACCTTGGCGCCTCGTGGCAGGCCAGCCACCTGAACGGTGCTGCGGGCGGGCTTGGCGGCGCCGAGATGCTTCTCGTAGACGGCGTTGAAGGTGGCGAAATCGGCGAGATCGGTGAGGAAGACCGTGGTCTTCACCACCCGGTCCCAGCCAGTGTTGGCCTCCTTCATCACGGCGTCGAGGTTGGCGAGCACGCGCTGGGTCTGGGCCTCGATGGAGCCGGTGACCATCTCCATGGTTTCGGGGATGAGGGGGATCTGGCCCGCTGTATAGAGCAGGTTGCCGGTGATCTGGGCCTGGCTGTAGGGGCCGATGGCGGCGGGGGCGTGGGGGCTGGCGATGGTTCTCATGGTCGCTCCTGGGGAAGGTTCACTTGCTCCAGCGCCGCTTCTTGCCGCGCCAGCCCTTGTGGGCACTGGGGGCGGGGGGCGGGATGGGGCTTTCGAAGGGAGAAGTGGGTTGGGCTTCGGTACCGGCGTCGGGCTCTTCCATGTTGCCGACGCCCTCTTCGATCTGGGTCTGCACCACCTGGGCCGTGCGGTGCAGCAGGGCGGCCAGGCAGAGGCTGGCCTCGATGCGGGCGTGGGGCAGCGGGCCCAGCTGTACGAAGACGCTGGGATCGGAGGGGGGATTCCGGGGGATGATGAACTCGGGCAGGGGCGCGGCCAGGCGGTCGTAGACCTCGGGGTTGATTCGCAGCCAGGGATCCAGGAAGGCCTGTTTGTGGGCCAGGAGTTCGGTGAGGGGAACGATCTTCTTGGGCCGTCCCCGCTTGCGGGGCGCGGGCGTGGCGCCTTCGCTGGAGGCGTCCAGGAGCGCCTGAAGGGCCTCCAGGATGCCATCCTTGGTCTTACCGCGCAGATCGAAGAGCAGCCAGGGATCACGATCCAGCGCCTCGGCCATGATGTAGCACACGGCGGCCACATGCTTGCAGGGGTTGGCCCAGTCGGGGCAGTCGCAGTGGGTCTGAAGCTCCTTGGGCACCCGGGGATAGAGGCTGGCCCCGGCTTCGCGGAAGGTCTCATCGAGGCCCTGGGGCATTTCGCCCGCCAGCAGGGAGGCCACGAAGCGGCTCTCCTGGGCGATGCCCTCCAGGGCGCGCTCCCACTGGGCTGCGGTCAGGGCAGGCAGGCCCAGAGTCACGTTGTAGGTCTTGCGGCCATGGACCTTGGCCTGGATTTCGCCGGGGCTCACGGTGAAGTGGCTGACGGCGCCTTCTTCCGCGTACTTCTTGCCCCGAGGCAGACGGTTCTCGTAGTCATCGCCGAGTTTCTCGAGGCCGTTGATCCAGAGGCGGCCCCACCAGGTCATGCCGAAGCGATCGCTGGAGTGGATCATCCGATCACTCCTTTCTTGGTGGGACGACCCCGGCGCTTGGGCGCGGGTTTAGGTTCGGAGACGGGAGCTTCGGGTGTCTCCTCCGCTGCTTCCTCCCCGATGGCCTGCTCTGGGACTCGGACGGGTCCAGGGAGGGCCGAGGGAGCGGCATGGGTGCCATTCCCGTTGCCCTCCTCCTCGCCCATGAGGTCCACGTCGGAATCCAGGGCCACCAGGCGGCGTAGGGCTTCGTCGTCCAGTTCCGTGAGCCAGCCTTCGCCCGTGCCCACCACGCGATCCGCGAGATCCCGCTTGCTCTCGAGCATGGCGTCGATCTTCTCTTCCAGCGTGCCCATGGTGATCATCTTGTGCACCTGCACGTTGCGAGTCTGGCCGATGCGGTAGGTCCGGTCCGTGGCCTGGTCCTCCACCGCCGGATTCCACCAGCGATCGAAGTGAAACACGTGGGTAGCAGCCGTGAGGTTGAGGCCCACGCCGCCGGCCTTCAGGCTGAGAATCATGACCCGCGCGCCGTCGGCATCTTCCTGGAAGGAGCGCACCATTTCGTCGCGCTGATCCCGGGAGCTGCCGCCGTGAAGGAAGGGTGGCTCGAAGCCCAGCACCTCGTTGAGGTGGATCTGAAGGCGGTCGCCCATCTCCTTGAACTGGGTGAAGATCAGCGCCTTGTCGCCGCTCTCCATGACCTCTTCCAGCATGTCCGTGAGGCGCTCCAGCTTGCCGCTGCGGGCCTTGTAGGGTCCCTGCTGCTTGAGGAACTGGCTCGGGTGGTTACAGATCTGCTTCAGGTGGGTGAGCAGCGCCAGAATGCGGCCCCGGCGTTCGAGGCTCGTGGCGGCGGCCAGATCCTTTTCCATCTGGTCCACCCGGGCCTGGTAGAGCAGGGCCTGCTCGCGGGTGAGCTGGGTGTAGACCTTCATCTCGTTCTTTTCCGGCAGATCCTGGATGATGCTGCGGTCGGTCTTTACGCGGCGCAGGATGAAGGGGCCCACACGCTGGCGCAGTTCCAGGGCGGCATCGGGATCGCGGTACTTCTCGATGGGATTGGCGAAGCGCTCCTTGAAGCTGCTCTCGCTGCCGAGATAGCCCGTGAGGGCGAAGGCGAGGATGGACCAGAGTTCCACCAGCCGGTTTTCGATGGGCGTGCCCGTGAGGGCCAGCTTGAAGGGTGCGCGGATCTTGCGCACGGCCTTGGCCTGGGCGCTGCCCGCATTCTTGATGCCCTGGGCTTCGTCCACCACCATGCCGCCCCAGGCTCGATTTCCGAAGATCTCTTCTTCGCGCCGGATCACGCCATAGGTGGTGAGCACGATGGTGTGAGGCTTGAAGGTGGCGGGGAGATCCTCGCGGTTGTTGCCGTGGTGGACGAAGAAGGGAATGGTCGGCGCGAATTTGGCGATCTCGCGCTCCCAGTTGCCCAGCAGCGAAGTGGGGCACACCAGCAGCAGGGGCGGGCCGAAGGTGGGGCTCTGCTCCTGGCGGTGGAGCATGAGCGCCAGCACCTGGATGGTCTTGCCCAGGCCCATGTCATCGGCCAGGATGCCGCCCAGGCCCAGGCGCGACAGGCCCTCCAGCCAGGCGAGGCCCCGCAGCTGGTAGGGACGGAGCTGACCCTGGAAGGTCTTGGGCTGGGTGATGGGCTTGTCCGGCAGGTTCTTCAGCTCCGTCAAGGCGCTGCCGAAGTCGCCGGCCACTTCCACTTCGATGGCCTCGCTGACGCCGGGGATGCGGGTGGTGCCGGTGAGGGCGGCGGCCAGGGCCTCGCCCCGGGTCATGCTCTCGAAGCCCGCGCCACGGCTGGCCTGGATGACGGCGGTGATCTGCTTGAGAGTCTCGGGGTCCAGGGCCACCCACTTGCCCTTCCAGGCCACCAGCGGATGCCGCAGGCTGGCCATCTGGGCGAAGTCTTCAATCTCCAGCTGGTCGTCCCCGAGCATGAGCGACCACTCGGCGGAGACGGAACCCTCCAGCCCTTCCTGGCGGGAGACGAGGGTGGGCCTTTCCTCCACCTGCCGCGCCCCCAGGCGCACCTTGGCGCGCAGGCGCCGGGCGCCGCCGAACTCCGCCATGCCCTCGGGGAGGTGCACCAGGAAGCCGGCTTCCTTGAGCTGATCCGCGCCGCGGGTGAGGAAGGTCCAGGCCTCCGTGGGCAGCAGCACCATGTCTTCGGGCTTCTGTCCCGAGAGGGCGCCCTGGAGGGGTGGGAAGAAGGGCACGGCCCGGGCTAGGCCGCGCAGCAGCACCTTGCGCGCCTCCAGCACCACGGCCTCCGTGGAGGGCTCCCACAGGCGGGCCACGGGGATAAATTCGTTGTCCTGGGTCTCGAGCCCCACCCGGAGGATCCAGCCCGCCTCGCTGAGGCGGTCGGCCTCCTGGATGGCGTCCCGATCGCCGGGGACCGGCGGGGCCTCCAGGCGCAGGCTGGGGCGGATGGCCTGGGCGCGAGCGCCCTCGCTCCACTGCTCCAACTGCTCGCCGAGGGTCCGCTCGGTGATCCCGATGGTGGGGAACTCGTTCATGGGATGGGACAGGGCCACCATCAGGCGCTCGTCCCAGGGCAGGCGGTCCCGCTTGTGGCCCCGCAGGCGATGGATCAGGCCCAGGCGGGGATCCTCGCCCTGACGCAGGCTACCGGCGACAAAGCGCACCAGGAAATCGGCGCCATCCTCGAGAAAAGCCCGAAGCAATGCTTCCGCCGAGGGCGGCATCGCCAGATCATCCTCGATTTCCTCGGTGTCGAGGGTGCCCAGGGCCAGGCCCTTGGTGAAGACCCAGATGTCATCCTCGGGGAAGGCCAGCACCGAGGGGGGCATGGCGGCCACCAGTCGGTCCACGGCCTCGCGGTCCGTGGGGCTGGTGAGGCTGATGCCCCAGGCGGCCCGCCAGGGATTGGCGTCGGTATTGAGCTTGGGCAGCAGCGCACCGCGGATCACCAGCGACTGCAGCAGCCGAAGGGCCGCGGACCAGAAGGCGAGACTGCCACCCACCCGATCCGCCTCAGCGGGCAGGCTGGCCAGCCAGGGGAGGGCTCGTTGCCAGCGCAGGGGAATGGTGTGGGTCTCCACCAGGGAGCCATCGGGCTGGAAGAGGCGCGACCGGGCGGGCGTAAGGCGATCCCGCCCGTGGAGGTTGCCTGGAAGGCCGCGCAAAACGCGCTGCCAGGTGGGTGGCTCGGCGGAACCGGGAAGGGCGATGATGAAACCGCGGTCCAGCGGGCGATACTGAAGGATGGGACGGATCATTCCGTTAATTTTCCCGGGAGAATGAAGAATGCGAATCGGATTTGCGAGCGACCATGCGGGCTACGACCTGAAGGAAAGCCTGAAGAAGTGGGCATTGGCCCAGGGACACGAGGCAGTGGACTTTGGAACCGATGGACCAGCCTCAGTGGATTACCCGGATTTCGCGCACCGGGCGGCGGCAGGCAAGGACAAGTGGGACAGATTGGTACTGGTGTGCGGCTCCGGCATCGGGATCAGCATGGCGGCCAACCGCCATGCCCATATCCGCTGCGCCCTGGTGACCTCCCCGGAGCACGCCGAACTGGCTCGTCAGCACAATGACGCAAACGCCATCGCTTTCGGCCAGCGGCTGACGGATCCGCTGCAGGCTGAATCTTACCTCAAAATCTTCCTGGACACCCCATTTGAAGGGGGCAGGCACCAGGCCCGAGTCGAAAAGATCGAACTGGCTTGAATATCAGGCCTCTTCGAGCCGGGATCTTCATCGTTTTTTTCTCGGACCGCCTCCGCTGCCGAATATAAGGAAAAGAGAATTCATGCGCCAATCCCACGAAATTCGACCCTTGTCCTTCGAGACCGGCCTTCAGGTACACGCCGATGGCTCCTGCCTCGTGCGCCTGGGCAATACCCATGTGATCTGCTCGGCGAGCCTGGAGGAGAAGGTGCCGGGCTGGATGAAGGGCAAGGGCAAGGGCTGGATCACCGCGGAGTACGGGATGCTGCCCCGGGCCACGAACACCCGCACGGATCGGGAGGCCGCCAAGGGCAAGCAGCAGGGGCGCACCGTGGAAATCCAGCGCCTGATTGGCAGATCCCTGCGGCAAGCGGTGGACCTGACCCTGCTCGGGGAACGGCAGTTGACCCTGGATTGCGATGTCCTGAACGCCGACGGCGGCACGCGCTGCGCGGCTATCACCGGGGCCTGGGTGGCCCTCGCCATCGCCCTGCGCAAGGCCTCCCTGGAGGCGGCCCTGATTCGCCAGGTGGCGGCGGTCAGTGCCGGGATTCTGGAACCCGCGGCCGAAACAGATTGGGCGGGGCGCTCCGGGCTCATCCTGGATCTCGAGTACGAAGAGGATCATCGCGCCGCCGTGGATACCAATCTGGTGGCCGCCCGGGCGGGAAAGGCGCTGGAGATCGTGGAATTCCAAAGCACGGGTGAGGGGCGCAGCTTCACCCGGGCCGAGGCGGTGGCCCTGGTGGACCTGGGGCTGCAAGGCTGCGAAACCCTCATGGCTGCCCAGCTGAAGGCGCTGTGAACGCGCGCCTCGGCCTCCTCGCCCTGTTCCTGGCCGCGGGGCTATGGGGCGAGGGGAGCGGAGGCGGGGCCCCTGCCGAGCTGACGGTGCGCACGATTCCGCCGGATTTCGTATTCCACTTCGGGCCCCGGGTCGCTGTGCCAGGCCGGCCCAGCGTAGGGCTCGTCCTGAGCGGCGGCGGGGCCCGGGGCGTGGCCCACATCGGGGTGTTGCAGCGCCTGGACGAGAGCGGATACCCCATCGATTCCATCGTGGGCACCAGTTCTGGAGCCCTCACGGGAACACTTTACGCCTGTGGATTCTCGGGGAAGGAGATCGAGGCCCTCTTCCAGCGCTTGGATTTCAGCCGGGCCTTCCTGGATCCCCTGATGCGCACGCCGGGCAAGACACTGGAGGAACAGGAGGCGGAGAACGGCACCCTGCTGGGGGTGGAGATCAAGCGGGGCCTTCCCAGTTTCGCCCTGGGGCTGAAATCCGGCCGTGAGGTGCAACGCACCCTGGAGGGACTGCTGGCCCGGGGGGCTTACTTCTCCGGGGGGAATTTCGATCAACTGAAGGTGCCTTTGCGGGTGCTGGCCACCAACCTGGAGACTGGCCAGGGGAGGCGCTTCGCCCAGGGCGACCTGGTGGAGGTCCTGCGGGCGGCCCTGGCTGTGCCCGGAGCCTTCAAGCCCGTGGTCATCGAAAACCAGCAGTACGTGGATGGCGCGCTGGTAGAGAACATTCCGGTCTTCCAGTCCCGGGAGGTCTTTCATCCGCAGGTGCTGGTGGCGGTGGATGTGAGCAGTCGGCTGGAAAAACGGTACGCCACCAACTTCTTCAGCGTGGCCTCCCGCAGCCTCGATCTGGTGATCGAACAACGACAGCGGGAGAGCATCGCCGCGGCAAGTCTGGTGATCCGGCCGGAGATGAAGGAAGTGAGTTTCACCGAGTACGGGGCCCAGCTGCCGGAGCTGGTGCAGGCCGGGGCCGACGCCCTGCGGGCCAAGGAACCGGAGCTGCGGCGCCTGCTGCTGGAGCAGGTTACGGACGACGAGGTGCTGCCGGCTCGTCGGGTGGAGATCCGCAACCCGGTGCCCGTGGATCCGGGGCTGCCCCGGGTCATCAAGATGATGCTGCCCGAGGGCCAGCCCATCCATCGCCGCAATGTGCTGGCGGTGGTGCAGCAGGCCATCGTGCGCGGGTGGCTGAAGGATCTGAAGGCGGAGGTGGTGCCTCGGGAAGGCCCGGAGGGAGGCGTTCTACAGCTGGAATACGTGCCCTTCCCCGCGGTGCAGGCGGTGGATGTGGAGGCCCCGCCCGCCATGCGAGACGGGATCCTGCGGGATCTCCAGAGGGAGTTCCCCCTGGGGGAACGCTACAACCCCGAGCGTTTCGGAGTCTTCCTGGGGCGCTGGGTGCACGCCTTCATCATGGGCGGCATGCCCCTGGTGGATGTGCGGGGTTCGGGTTTCGATGAACCCTCGGGGCGACTCCGAGTGGTGGCCCAGGAGCCCCTGCTCACCGCCCTGGCCATCAAGGATGCAACGCCCCAGGAGCAGGGCTATCTGAAAGACCTCATGGCACCGCTGCTGGGACAGCCCGTGCGCACGGCACTGCTACGCCAGCGCCTGGACCTCTCCGAGGAGCGGCTGCGCCTCGCCGAGCTCCGCTACCTGCTGCGGCCCAAGGAGGGCGGTGTCGAACTGGTCCTCACACCGCAGCACGACAAGCCCCACTCCCTGGATTTCGGATTGGGTTGGGAAACGACCCTGGGGGGCCAGTGGGGTCTGCGGTACCGCACCCTCAATCTCGGCCTGCCGGGCTGGGAGTTGGTGGTGGAGGCCGCCCGCAACCGTCTCCAGCAGGGGGCTTCCCTGGGCTTGAGCGGTCCCTTCCAGCGCTTTCCCGGGGCGGGTTTGGAGCTGAAGGCGACGATCTTCGAACAGCGCCTCGGGGTGCCGCTCCTGTTCTCTGCTGCCGAGGCCCCTGCCCAGTCCCTGGATATGCGAATCCGCAGCACCGACGTCAGTTTCGGCGCCTTCGCCCGCTTCGGCGACCTGGGCCAGGGTCGGGTCAGCCTCATGGGTTCGTACCGCAAGGCGGAGTTCCTCCAGCGGAGTGAGGCCAGCGAACATCGTGAGCGCAGCGCCCAGCTCGGGGTCGAATGGGACGACTTCGACCGCCACACCTTTCCCCGGAAAGGGCTGCTCCTGCGCGGCTTCTACACCCATGGGGAGACTCTCCCTGGGCTCGAACCTCAGGGCCCTTTCCGCATGGCCTATTTCCGGGCCCGGGGTCTCACACCCCTCGGGCAGGTGAGCCCCAATCGGCAACTGGGCATGGATGTCGATGTGGAATGGGGCTACGGTCATCGCCTGCCCCTGGACCACTGGTGGACCCTGGGTGGATCCTCCTTCCTGGTGGGTTCCAAGTCCTTGGGATTCCTCTCGCCCAATTTCGCGGTGGCGCGCTTCGGCCTGCCCCTCCGGATGAATGGGCCCTACGGGCTCTCGCTGCAGATCATCCCCCGCTTCGATTACGGGGTGATCGGCCCGGAACCCGGAGACCTCTTCCGGGGTCTGCGCGGCAAGGGCACCGGGCTGGTCCTGCGCACCATGGCCGCCAAGTTCTATGTGGAATTGTCCTACGGCTTCCTCAAAATATACGATCCCGCCCAGGGCTGGAGCCCCACCACCGGCAGCTTCAACGCCCTGATCGGAACCCAGCCCTTCGACCTCTGGAAGCGCCGCTGAGCCCCAGCCTTCGCCTGTGGGATTTCTCGACGCAGGATGCACCCTGCCGCTTTTCCATCACCGTCAATCACCGGTAAAAAAGCCGTTAAAACCGGAGATGAACGGTGATGTCTTCGATTGAGCTGCAGAGGTCCGGGAGCTTACGGAGCCTTGTGTTGGGCGCACAAAAGGGTGTTTTCGGGATGCCGATTTTCGGCGGAGTGTGACCGATGTTCTGGGGGTGTTTTCCATGGCCTCAACCTTCGGCACGGCTCCTGCGTAGGGCTTTCTGCGCTCGCATTCCTCGAGCCTCAATTTCCAGGAGCCCTCATGCCCCTCGCACGATCTTTGTACCTGCTTCCTCTGGCCCTCGCCTGCGGAACCCTGTTCGCCCAGGAGCCCACCCCAAAACCTGAGGTCAAGCCGACTGTCGAGGATGGAGCTCAACCCCGGGACAAGGAAAAGGAGCAATGCTACTTCAGCCGCGGTCACCATTCCTTCCGCCATCACCATTCCGCCTTCAGCGCCTCGGTCCAGGCCAATATGCCGCTGCGGGATCTGAAGGAGAGTCTGGACCGCCGCACGGGCTATGGCCTGGGTCTGCAGTGGACCCACGATCATGGCGACTGGCACGCCAGCCGCACGCGCCTGGAGTGGAACACCTTCCCCGAGAGCGGTCCCGTGGGTGCAGCGGGTACCAAGACTTACGCGAAGAACTACATCCTGAGCTTCGATCACCTCTTCAAGCTCAATACGGGCACCACTCAGGCCTACCTGGTGGGGGGCCTGGGCGGGGCGCGGTGGTGTGTGGAGCAGACGACCGCCACCTCCTACGATTCGCGCTGGACCACCAAGCTCGCCTTCACGGGCGGCGTGGGCGTGCAGTTCGCCAAGCGCGTGAATCTCGAGGCCCGCTATGTGGTGAGCAGCGTGGGCAAGACCTTCGACGCCAACACCCTGCAGGCGAGCCTGGGATTCCGGTTCTAGGAGCAACGGACCGCAGGCCTTTTGGATTCGATTTGCGCCTTTTGCGTCCTCTGCGGCGATTGAACCTAAAGTGCGGCCGGACTGCGACTAACTGGGGAGCCGCCTGCAGAGCGGGCAACCGTGTATCACGGGCCAACATCATGGGAAAGCGATGAGGCCACAAAAAACGCAAAGAGCGCAAAAGGCCGAGTTCGTTACAGCCCGTACTCGCGCCAGCGATCGGTGACACGCTCCAGAATGGCCTCGGGAAACACCAGATCCCGGGGCCATTCCCGCGTGAAACCATCGAAGGGCTTGTTCTTCCGGGTGGCATCGATACCGACCTTGCTGCCGAAAGCGAAGCGTTCGGCGCTGTGGTCCAGGGCATCCAGCGGGCCTTCGGTGAAGAGCATGTCTCGCCGAGGGTCTACGTTGGAGGTGAGGCGGAAGAGCACCTCCTGGAGGTCGTGGGGGTCGATGTCCTCGTCCACCACCACGATGCCCTTGGTGAACATGATCTGGCCTGTGCCCCAGATGGCGTTCATCACCTTCTGCGGGTGGCCGGGGTAATCCTTCTTCACCGAAAGGATCACCAGGTTGTGGAAGGCTCCGGCGGCAGGCAGGTGCATGTCCCGGATCTCCGGCAGCACGAGACGGAGCAGGGGCAGGAAGATCCGCTCTGTGGCGAGGCCCAGGTAGGCGTCCTCCTGGGGTGGGCGGCCCACGATGGTGGCGGGAAAGACTGGATTCTTCCGCATGGTGATGGCTTCCACATGCAGCACGGGGTAGTCGTCCGCCAGGGAGTAGTAGCCCGTGTGATCGCCAAAGGGGCCTTCCCGGCGCGATTCGGCGGGATCCACCCAGCCCTCGATCACCAGCTCGGAATCGGCGGGAACCTCGAGATCGTTCGTCACGCACTTCACCATCTCCAGGCCTTCGCCCCGCAGGAAGCCCGTGAACATGACCTCCGAAAGGAAGGGTGGCAGGGGCGCGGTGGCCGCATAGGTCAGGGCCGGATCACCGCCGAAGGCCACCGCCACGGGCATCCGCTCGCCGTTGGCGTAGCCGTGCCGGGCTCGCGCCCCGTCGTGATGGAGCTGAGTGTGAAAACCCAGGGTGCGATCGTCGTAGACCTGCAAGCGGTAGAGCCCCATGTTGCGGCGACCGTCCTTGTAACGCACATGGCTCATGCCCAGGGTGATGAAGGGACCGCCGTCCTCGGGCCAGGTGGTGAGCACGGGCAGCTCGGAGAGCTTCACCTCATCGCCCTTCAGCACGATCTCCTGGCAGATGCCCTTGCGCACGGTCTTGGGCATCCAGTTGGAGACTTCCGCCAGCATGGGCAGCTTGGCCAGCTTGTCCAGAAGGCCGCTGCCGGGCTTGGGCATGGCCTCGGTGATGAGCTTCTCGATGCGGTCGCCGATGGCGTCCAGGCCGCGGGCTTCCCGGTCTACGCCTAGGGCCATCTCCATGCGTTGGAGGCTGCCGAAGACATTCATGGCCACGGGCAGGGTGTGACCCTTGGGTTTCTCGAAGAGGAGGGCCTTGCCGCCGCCGGGCTGCTTGGAAACGCGGTCCGCGATGGCCCCCATCTCCAGCATGGGGTCGACCTCGACGCTCACGCGCCGAAGCTCGCCCGCGGCCTCGAGCTGCTTGAGAAAGGTCTGGAAGTCGCGGCCCATGGTGATCCCTCGAACCCATGATCCTACTCGCTAGGGGACTGAACGTGGGGTGGGGTAGGCTTGTCCCATGGCTCCGCGCCCCCCCCGATCCTTCGCCTGGGATGTCCTCTTCAGGATCCTGCGATTCTTCTACCTGCTTTGGGGCGGGATGCTCCTGGTCTCCATGGCGGCCACCAATCGCGTGCGCCCCCCGGCCTTCCTCTGGGAGTGGCCCAGGGTGGCCCATTTCCTCACGACGCCCTGGGGCAGGGGCCTGCTCTTCGGGATCGCCGTGGTCATGGCCATCGCCGCCCTCCTGGAGATCTGGGAACTGGTGGATCGCCTGCTTGTGAGGTTCCTCCATGAGCACGAGCGGGAGCGCTGACCCGGAACAGGGGCTCCGGCTCCGTCCCACGAAAAGCTGAACCACAGAGATCGCAGAGGGAAAAGAGAGAACGCAGAGAGACGCGAGAGGGTTGGTTCCCTGTTTTCTCTGTGCCCTCCTTCTTTTCTCTGTGATCTCTGTGGTTCGTCAGTTCTTTCTGCTGGGCCCTTCGCAGGCCTCGGGCTGAGGCTAACCTAGAGGCATGAAAGCCTTCGAAGCCTTTGTCGCCGAGCGTTACCTGAAGACCCGCCGGAAGGGCGCCTTCGTGCGCACCCTCACCCGCTACGCCCGCTGGGGCATCGGCCTGGGCGTATTCGTGCTGGTGGTGGTGCAGGCGCTGATGAACGGGTTCCGGGATGAGATCCAAGCGAACCTCTTCACGGCCACGGGGCATTTCACCGTGAATTTCTTTGCCGGGGAGATCCCCGACACCTCCAAGGCCCTGGCCATCATCCGCGGCACTCCCGGCGTGGTGGCGGCGAGTCCCATGCGGCTGGAACGGGGCCTCCTGAAATCCGCGATTCCAGGAGCGCCCCCGGAGGGCGTGGCGGTCAAGGCCATCGATCCCGCCACTGCCCATGGCACGTCCAGCATCTTCGACAGCCTCCAGCCCCGACCCGTGGAACAGATGGGCGAGGGCGAGCTGGTGGTGGGCAAGGAACTGGCCCGCAACATCGGGCTGCGGGTGGGCGATACCGTGAGCATCACCTTCATGCGAGCGGATCTGGGCCTCGGCGGGCTCCAGCCCAAGATGGCCGGGTTCAGGGTGGCGGGCATCTTCGAGAGCCACATCAGTGAATACGATCAGCGCTGGGTCTTCATTCACCTGGAGGACGCCAAGCGCATGGCGGGGACGGACCAGGCGGATTTCATCGAAGTCCGCGCCAGCAACGTGGAGGCCATCGAGACCGTGAAGCCCGCCGCCTTGAAGGCCCTCAACGAGGGCGCCAAGGGGCCGTTCTCCGCTACGGATCTGCGGGACACCAACCGTTCCCTCTTCTCCGCCCTCCAGTTCCAGAAGCTGCTCTTCGCCCTCATCCTGGCCTTCATCGTGGTGCTGGCGGCCTTCAATATCGTGGCCATCCTAGTGCTCTTCATCACCGAAAAGCGACGGGACCTGGGGGTGTTGCTGGCCCTGGGCGCCACGCCGCGCCAGATCCAGCGCATCTTCGAGCTCCAGGGCGTGCGCATCTGCGCCGTCGGCAGCGCCTGGGGCATGGGTCTGGCCGTGCCCACCTGCTGGATTCTGGATCACTGGAAACTGGTGAAGCTGCCCCCTGCCCTCTATGACTTCATCACCTACGTGCCCTTCAAACTCTCCCTCTGGGATCTCGCCGCCGTGGCGGTCTTCCCCCTGCTCGTGGCCTGGGCCGCCTCCCGCTACCCGGCCCGCCGCGCGGCGGAAGTGAATCCAGTGGATGCGCTGAGGGCGGAATGAGACGCGGCGGGATCACAAGAATGAACCGCAGAGGGCACAGAGAAGAAAAGAGAGGCCACAGAGAAGGAATCCGAGCCGATCTTTTCTCTCTTCATTTCTCTGCGTTCTCCATCTTTCACTCTGTGTCCTCTGTGGTTCCTCTTTTCCGCGGTGTTGCGCAACAAACGAAAGGAGCCGCCCATGGCCCTTCCCATTGAACCCCTGAAGCAACCCTACCTCTTCGTGGATACGGAGACGGGCGGCCTCGATCCAGCGCGGCACAGTCTGCTTTCCCTGGGCTTCGTACTGGGGGATGCGGGGGAGGTGCGCCACAGTCTGGAGCTCTTCCTGAAGCACGACACCTATGTGGTGGATGGCCCGGCCATGAAGGTGAACCGCATCGATCTAGCCAAGCATCACGGGGCGGCCATGGATGGCACCACCATGATGGCGGTGCTGGATGTGTTCCTGGATCAGTACTTCCCCTGCAAGAACGAGCCCATCTATCTGGTTGGCCACAACGTGGCCTTCGATCGCGACTTTCTGGAGGCCTTCTGGAAGTCCCAGGGCCGGGCCTTCGAGCCGCGCTTCAGCCACCGCCTGATCGATACCCACAGCCTGGCGGCGGGCTTGCGGGATGCGGGCAAGCTCCCCCTGGAGAACCTGAGCTCCACGGCCCTCTTCGCCCATTTCGGCATCGAGGTGCCCGAGGACAAGCGCCACACGGCCCTGGGCGATGCCCTGGCCACCTTCGACCTCTACTGGAAACTCGTGGAGCTGGCCCGATGATCGGACAGCCGCTGTCCATTACCAACCTGCACAAGACCTACCCCGGCGCCGAGCATCCCGTCTTTCATGGCTACGACCTGGAGGTGGAGGCCGGCGGCCTCTGCGCGGTGGTGGGCGTTTCGGGTGTGGGCAAGACCACGCTGCTCAACTGCATCGCGGGGCTGGACACCTGGGAGGAAGGGCAAATCCAGGTGAATGGCGAGGCCGTGCCCAAGGGGGATCTCGAGGGTCTGGCGCTCTTCCGTCGCAGGCATGTGGGGCTGGCCTTCCAGCAGCCCCATCTCCTGCCGGAATTCACCGTGCTGGAAAACCTGCTCATGCCGCTGCGCATCGATGGAACCCTGGCGGAAGCTCACGAGGCCTGGGCGCGAGAGCTCCTGTCCCGGGTGGGGCTGGCGGACCTGGCGGAGCGCCTTCCCGGCACCCTCAGTGGCGGTCAGGCGGCCCGGGTGGGTCTGGCCCGGGCCCTGGTGCGCAAGCCCAGCCTCTGGCTGCTGGACGAACCCACCGGCAACCTGGATCCCGAAACGGCCCAGGAAGTCTTCGAGGTGCTGCTTCGCCTCCATGAGGAGCTGAAGCCCACCACGATGATGGTGACCCACAACCTGGATCTGGCCTCACGCTGCGAGCGCACGGTGCGCTTGGGCACGGCCCATCCCGCCGAGGCCTGAGCCATGCTGCAAGCCTGTCGTTCCTGGATTCTGGGTTGTGCACTGATGCTGGGCCTCGCGCCGAGCCTCGCCTGCCAAAGCGAAGCGAAGGGCGCTCCCGGTCTTCCCCAGGATGGTCCCGTGGTGCTGTGGAAGGGTGATGAGGCCACGGTCTATCGGTTTCGGGATGACAAAGTGGAGACGGAGACGCACAAAGGTGCCTTCGAGCTAAGCCTGCCGGGGCTCGCCGCCGCGCCCCTGGGCCTATCTCCGCAGGTGCCTGAGCCCTCCAGTGCGCGCTTCGACCTTCCGCCCAAAATCCTCGCCGTGAGTGATATCCACGGCCGCTTCGACACGCTGCTCACGCTCTTGAAGGCCCAGCAGGTCATCGACGAAGGCCTCCGCTGGCGCTTCGGGAAGGGGCATCTGGTGGTGGTGGGGGATGTCATGGATCGCGGTCCCCAGGTGATCGAGGCCTATTGGTTCCTCCGGGGCCTCGAAGCCGCGGCCCAGAAGGCGGGCGGGCGCGTCCATGTGCTGCTCGGCAACCATGAGGCCATGGTGTTGACCGGGGACGTGCGCTACGCGAATCCCAAGTACCTGCGTCCCCGGGAGGGCTGGCCGGACCTGTCCGCCCAGATGGGGCCGGATTCGGAGCCGGGGCGCTGGCTGCGGAATCGCCCGGTCCTGCTGAAGCTGGGGCCCTTCCTCTTCGTTCACGGGGGCCTGTCGCCGGAATTTCAGGCAGGTGACAAAGGCCTTGAGCGGCTGAACGAGGAGGTACGAGCGGTCCTCGCGAAGGAGCCCAAGGGCGTTCCCGCCGCCGCGGCCATCCTCGCCAGCGGCGGTCCCCTCTGGTACCGCGGTCTGCTGCCGGAAGGCGGGCGCCCCCAGGCCAGCGACGAGGAGATTCAGTCCCTGTTGAAGGCCCTCGGCGCCAAGGCCTTCGTGGTGGGACACACCACCCTGGCGCGCATCGGCGTCTTCCATGGCGGCCGGGTCTACGGCATCGATGCCGGGATCAAGGATGGCCGCCCAGGCGAGGCCTGGCTCTGGGAGAAGGGTCGGACTTGGCGGGGAAAGGCCGACGGAACCCGGGAAGCCTTGGAGCCCTGAGCGCAACAGTCTGACTCGGCATCCAAGCAGCATCGGAGAACCCATGCGCGTGCTGCCCTTTCTGTTCTTCATGGCGACCCTCCAGGCGGCGCCACCCCAGGTCGTGGCCCAGGTGGATCTCGCCCGCTACATGGGCACCTGGCACGAGATCGCCAAGTTCCCCAACCGCTTCCAGCGGGGCTGTGGCTGTACCACGGCCACCTACGCCCTGCGTCCCGATGGCAAGGTCGCCGTGGTGAACCGCTGCCGGGGCGTGGACGGGAGCCCCAAGCTCGCCAAGGGCTGGGCCAAGGTGGTGGATTCTGCCAGTCCCGCCAAGTTGAGAGTCACCTTCTTCTGGCCCTTCTTTGGCGATTACTGGATCCTGGCCCTGGACCCCGACTACCGCCACGTGCTGGTAGGCACACCCAACCGGAAATACCTGTGGATCCTGGCCCGCACCCCGCGCATGGAGGAATCCGCCTATCAGGCCCTGGTGCAGAAGGCCCGGGAACAGGGGTTCCCGGTGGAGCGGTTGGTTCGCACCGAGGTTTGCGAATAAGGCAGCGACTGTTGTGTTTGGTTGCGTGTTCTGTGGCGAATCCCAGTTTGGTGAGAGCGGCCGTGGATTCTGGGTGGCAGACCTACAAATTGCCTTCCGGACAGAAGCGGCCAGGCGGCACCTCGCATGATTGCCACAAAGAACGCAAAAGGCACAAAGCGAAACGTGAAGGTTCAGGGATCGAGGCGATCGGCGGGAATGCGCCGGTTTTGTCGGTCTTCGAGCCACTCCTGCAGCAGCACGGCGGCGGCGGCGGCATCCAGCTTGGCCTTGCGGTCCTTGGCCTTGACGCCCCGCTGGGCCAGGAGACGCTCGGCCTCCATGCTGGTGAGGTGCTCGTTGAGGAAGCGCAGGGGCAGGTCCGTGCGCGCCGCTAGGTCCTCGCCGAAGGCCCGGGCCAGGGCGGCGGTCTCCGATTCGGTACCGTCCTTGTGCAGGGGCAGCCCTACCAGCAGGGCCTGGACGCACTCGTATCTCGCGAGCTTCGCCAGCTTGGCCAGGGTGGCTTCGCCCTCCATGGGCCATACCTCGTAGGGGGAAGCCAGCATCTCCAGCTCATCGCAGAAGGCGAGGCCGAGCTTCTTGGTGCCGTGATCGATGGAGAGCCAACGCATCCTGCCATCCTAAACCAGGAGCGGATGGACGAACCTTAAATCCGGATTCGATAAGCTCTCGCGCCCCGTGTGGGCTCTTGAAATTACACGCACTCAGAATCTTCCTTGACCCCTTTTTGCATAGATGGGATGCTAGCCGCAAGATCCCAACAGATAGGCGCCGATCCCAAGGGGTCACCTCAACCACCTGCTCCTGGCTGGAGCACTAAGGAGATGTCATGAAGAAGCTCACGCTCAACAGGGAAACCCTTGTTCGAATGACTGAATATGAAGACAAGCTTGTGAACGGTGGGACCGGGGTCGGTGGTTGGGCAACCTGCAGATGGTGTCTAGGTCCTACTTTCGAGCTGCTAACCCGTAATATACAGGAGTGCATCACTGAAGATCCAACGCAGAAGAACTGTATCGATTAATTCAACGAATCAGAAGTAATCGCAACCCCCCAATTTGGGGTGCTCAAATCGATCATCTTCCGAAACAATCAGGCCCCCATTAAGGGCCTGATTGTCTATGGGGCCGAGTCAATTCTTTAACGAGAAGATCAGGGTCATATTCGGAACGTCGAGGTTATTCAGAAGCTGGTTTCGTCTGTTCCAGATTGAGACGAGCGAACCGCCAATTCAACCATGGTTCGATCCATCCCCTAATGAAACCTCTTGGAATTACACGCACTCAAAATCTTCCTTGACCCCTTTTTGGCCAGAAGGGATAGTGGTTGCAAGATCCCAACAGATTGGCGCCGATCCCGCGGGGTCACCTCAACCACCCGCTCCTGGTTGGAGCAATTAGGAGATGTCATGAAGAAGCTCACGCTCAACAAGGAAACCCTCCGAGCCCTCGATAAGGACGCCCAGGACCAGATCGCCGCCGGCCTGCCCCCGTCCTACGCCACTGGGTGTGAAGTCTGCTGGACCGAGTGGATCACATGCCGAGTCCGGACTGTCTGCGTTATGGATTAACCGCACCATCGCAGAATCAGGAAAGGTAAGCCCCTCAGCCCCTGGCTTGAGGGGCTTTCCCCTCTAGTGCCACCGCCCCTACAGGATGAACCCGGCCTGCACCCATGATTCCTGGAGTCGAGCGATAATACATCTCGCTCCAGTAGACTGTTTCCAAGCCCTTGGTCTTGTCGGAATGTGCTCCTTGCTTTTGATCGCAGGGGACAACCTTTCGCACTTCCCATCGATATGCCATGCCGGAATCCCCTTTGTGAGGTCCCCATGCTTTGCGCTTCAATTCGTTCAACTTGGCCTCCCCTGGCCTCCGAATCTCAACGCGCATCTATCTTTTCCATCCTGGAGGAACTGGCGCTGACCTTGGATCCCGATGCCGAGAAGGCCCATCCCTGTCTTTCCGGTGGCACCGCTGGCACGGCACTCTTCCTGGGCTATCTCTCCAAGCTTCCGGGTAGGGAAGAACTCCAGAATCGGGCCATGGATCTGCTAAGCCTGGCCGTGGAACGGGTGGAGCGCACTCCCGGGGCCCAGTTCTATTCGGGCTATTCGGGCATCGCCTGGGCCGTGGAACATCTTCAGCAAGAGGTCTTCGAGGATGCGGAGGAAGAGGATGCCAACGAAGGGGTGGATGAGGTGTTGCAGGACCTTCTGGCGCCAAGCCCGTGGCGGGACGATTACGACCTCATCTCGGGGCTTGTAGGGTTTGGAGTCTACGCGCTGGAACGCCTGTCTAGACCTGGGGCCAGACAGGTTCTGGCCAGGATTCTGGATCATTTGGAAGCCTTGGCTGTGCCCCGACCCACGGGACACAGCTGGCCCACGGCGCCCGGGCTGTTGCCCACTTGGCAGCGGGAGCTGGCCCCTCAGGGCTATTTGAACCTGGGGCTGGCCCATGGTGTACCGGGGGTTTTGATGCTTCTGGCTGCGCTGGAAAGGGCGGGCGGAAAGTATCAGGAAATTGATTCCCGGCGAGCGGCGAAGCTCCTGGAAGGTGGCATGGAATGGTTCTTTAGCCAGTTCCAGGCCTCGGAAAATGGGTCCTACCTGGCGGGCTGGTGTCCCCTGGAACAGGAAAGGCCGGAGGTGGAATCCCACGGGGGCCGCGTGGCCTGGTGCTATGGCGACCTGGGGGCCTCGCTGGCCATCCTGAATGCGGCCCACCTGGTGGGAAGGCCGGACTGGGAAGCCAAGGCCCTCGACATGGCACGGTTGGCCGCCGCACGTCCCCTGAAGACGTCGGGTGTGCGCGATACTTCTCTCTGTCATGGCAGCGCGGGCAATGTGCTCATCTTTCAGCGTCTGTTCCATATCACGGGCGAGGCGTGCTTCCGCCAGGCCGCTCAGATGTACCTGGAGCACCTCATTGACACGCGCAACCCCGGCGGTCCTTTCGCGGGCTACACCACCTATAAGCCCGAGATGGACGGGGAGGGCAAGGCCAAGGAAAACACGGACCCCTACAAGTCGGACCCCGGTCTGCTAGAAGGCGCGGCTGGAGTCGGTTTGGCGCTTCTGGCAGCGCTCGGGATCGAACCCAAATGGGATAGATTGATGATGCTCAGCCTGCCGGATGCAATCTGAACGTGCATTGTCGTTTTTTGTGGAATGATCCATGGCCCGCGCTTTCAAGACTGAAGATTTCTTTGCCTTTCGAACCCCCGCCCTTCCCTACGATTTCCTGACGGAATGGTCTTCCACGCTGCGTGCGCCCCAGGCGGACGCCGAGGATCTCCCCTTCGCCCTGGAGGCGGATCGCGATGAGCTGCGCTCCAAGTTGCGAGAGGCCTTGCTGCGCCCCGAAATCCGGGAGGCCATCTTCGTGGCCTCGCCGGACATGGAGGAGATGCTGGATCCCTGGCTTCAGGGCAAGCTGACTGGCGAGAAGCGGGATCGCGTAGAACGGAGCCTAGTGCGCTACCTGTCTCGCATGGCCGCACGCTCCACGCCCTTCGGGCTCTTCTCGGGATGTTCTACGGGGGTCTGGGGTGAGGACAGCCTGCTGAAGGTCGAGGGGATGGAAGCCGGTCTTCGTCATACCCGGCTGGACATGGACTACCTCTGCTCCTTGGTGGAGGCGCTGGAAAAAGATCATGTGGTGCGCGGCACCCTGCGGTACCGCCCCAACACCAGCCTCTACACCGCCGCCGGACGGCTGCGGTACGCGGAAGTGCGCTTCAATACCGACAAGGGCCGGGACTACCACCTGGTGGCTCTGGAGCCCACGCCCTACCTCGAAGCCACCCTCGAACGCGCCCGGCTGGGCGCTTCCATCGAGGAGCTGGCCCATCCCTTGGTGGATGACGAAATCGGCCTGGAAGATGCCAATGGCTATATCCATGAGCTGATCGATAACCAGGTGCTGGTCTCCAATCTCTATCCAGCGGTCACGGGGGAAGAACCCATCCATGGGGTGGTGGCGCGGCTGAAGAGCCACCCCGATACGCAAGACCTGGGGGCGGGGCTGGGTTCCGCACTGGCGCGTCTCGAGGCGTTGGATGAGGGTACCTGTGAACGGGCACCCGAGACCTACCGCCAACTGGCCAAGGATCTGGAGGCCCTGCCCGCCAAGATCAAGCTGAAGCACCTCTTCCAGGTGGATCTGGTGAAACCCGCGCCGGAGGCGCGGCTCAGCGGCAAGGTGCGCCAGGACATCGAGGAGGGCATCGAGCTGCTGCGCTGTCTGGCGCCTTCCAGGAATGGGAATTCCATGAAGCGCTTCATGGACTCCTTCCGAGAACGCTACGAATCCCGGTGGGTTCCACTCCTGGAAGTGCTGGATGATGAGAGCGGAATCGGATTCGAGAGCGGCAACGCCCCCGGAGCCGAGGCGTCGCCGCTGCTGGAAGGCTTGGCCTTTCCTGGGCGGGAGGAATCGGGAGGCGCTCCCTTCACGGGTCGGGAACTCCACCTCCTGAAGCACCTCGTGGCCAATCCCGGTGAAATGGAATGGGAGCTGACTTCAGATGATCTGAAGGCGCTGAAGAACCCCGATCCGCCAATGTACCCGGATGCCTTCGCCGCCCTTCCTGTGCTGGCCGCCCATTCCCACAACGCCCTGGACGCAGGGGAATTCGAGATGCTGCTGGAGCATTTCTCAGGGCCGTCCGGCGCGAGGCTGCTGGGGCGCTTCTGCCATGGGGACTCGCGACTGGAAGAGGCCGTGAAGGCCCATCTGGCCGCCGAAGAAGCCTTGGCCCCTGATGCGATTTTCGCCGAAATCGTTCATCTTCCCGAGGGACGAATGGGCAATATCCTTTGCCGGCCATTGCTTCGGGGTTACGAGATTCCATTCTTAGGCGTGAGTGGTGCCGAGGACGCGCTTCAGATTCCCCTTCAGGATCTTCAGGTCTCCGTGGTGGGAGACCGCGTGGTACTGCGCTCCGAGAGGTTGAAGAAGGAGATCGTGCCCCGCCTCAGCACTGCCCACAACTACTCCCGGGGCCTTGGGGTCTACCGGTTTCTCTGTCGAATGCAGGATCAGCAGGCGATCAACAGCGGCTGGACCTGGGGCAATCTGGATGGCCTGCCCTTCCTACCCCGGGTGCGGAAGGGGCGCCACATCCTCAGCAAGGCCAAGTGGCACGTCGAGAGCAAGGAACTCAAGGAAATCCAGGAAGCAGACGGGGCCAAGGCCTATACCCAATTTAGGGCCTGGCGGGAAAAGCGGAAACTACCCCGCATGGTGTTGCTGGCGGATGGTGACAACACGCTGCTGGTGGACCTGGAGAATCCCCCTTGGTTGGAAACGCTGCTGGGGCTGGTGGCCAAGCGAACCGGCTTTGAATTACAGGAATGTTTCCCCGATCCCCATCGCCTGCTGGCCACGGGGCCCGAGGGGCGGTTCTGCCACGAGTTGGTGGTGCCCTTCCTGCGGGAAGCGCCTGTCTCGCCCACCGGAGTGGGTGGCGAGGACACTGGGGTGAAGCATCCAAAAAACACGCCCATGCCCATCGCACAGGCTCCTTCTGCCCGCACCTTTCCGCCTGGCTCGGAATGGCTCTATCTCAAGGTATTCACGGGCACCAGTACCGCGGATCAGATTCTCGCCAATCATATCGCCCCGTTGCTGGAAGAAACCCGGGATCTATATGACCGCTGGTTCTTCATCCGCTACAACGAGGGTGGTCACCATCTGCGTCTACGCTTCCATGGCGATCCCCACATCCTCACCCAGGAGCTTCAGCCTCGAATTCACGCGCGTCTCGCGCCACTGATATCCGAAGGGCTCTGCTGGAAGGTCCAACTGGACACTTTCGAGCGGGAAATGGAGCGCTACGGCGGCCCCATGGGCATCGAGCTTGCGGAGGAATTCTTCTGGCGGGATAGCCAGGCCGTTCTGGACCTGGTACAGACCTATCCGGGCGACGGAGGCGCGGACCTGCGTTGGCGCCTGGGCCTCAAAGCCGTGAATGGGTTGCTGGACGGCATGGGTTTCGATTTCGAGACCAAGGCCCGCATCATCCGTCGGGCGCGGGAGGGTTTTGGACGAGAGTTCAATAGCAAGCGTGGACTGGATGTGCAGTTGGGCGACAAGTTCCGAAAACTGCGGAAGGAGTTGGAGGTTCTGCTTTTCGAGGACAATGCCAAAGAAGCCTTGGCTCCCGGATTCGCCATCCTGGAGCAGCGGGACAGGGATCTGGTTGCCTGTTGGGAGAGGCTGCGGGAGCTCGAATCAGAAGGCCAACTGGCGGGCACTCGGGCCGAGTTGGCTCCCAGCTATACCCACATGCATGTGAACCGCCTCCTGCGCTCCGCCCAGCGGAACCAGGAATTCGCCATATACGATTTCCTGGATCGTCTCTACGAATCCCGCCTCGCCCGGGAACGGAAGAAGGCCAAGAGCCCTGCCGCGGCCGGGGTAGAATAATCCTCAAATTCAAGCGCCCTGGCCGCGAGCGCCCTGTACCCGGGTTAATTGCATCGCACCCGTTTCGCCCCTGTTCCTGATCCTCTCTTCGAAACCGCGCAACCCGGAGCCCCATTGGAATCCGATCCCCAGCCCAGCTCATCCCTCTTCCGCCAGGAGGCCCTGGAACACCTGCTGAAGGATGAGGATATCCGTGAGCCCCTTCGGGTCTCGCCGCCCTGGACCTGGTCGCTCTTCTTCGTCCTGGGCGGCGCGCTGTTGGCGGCCTTCCTGGGGGCGATTTTCGGCAAGGTTGAAGTCCAGGATACCGGCAAGGGCATCCTGCATCCCACCGCGGGTGTGCGTCTGCTGCAGACCCAAGTCGGGGGTGTGCTGGCCGAGACCTATGCCCGCAGCGGCGATATCTTGAAGGAAAACCAACCCATCGCCCGCATCGAATCGGCGCAGATGCAGGGAGCCGTCCTGGAGACAGAGCGCCAGCTGAAGCTGCTCCGCTCTCAGGGGCAGAGCTACACGGACCGAGAAGAAAAGCTGCTGCAGGAGCAACTGCATGGTGTGCAGTTGAAGCTCGTCCACCAGGAAACCCAGGTGAAGAGCTACGAGAGTTCAGTGAAAGTCCAGGAGAAGAAGGTGGAGGCCGTCCGCAAGCTTTTGGCCGAAAACCTGGTGGCTGCCATCAACTTGGACGAGGCCCAGGATCAACTCAACGCGGCCTTGCGCACGCTGGACGGCGCCAAGCAGCAGCTGGTGCAATTCCGCCAGGAACTCTCCAGCCTGGAGAGCCAGCGGCAGCGCAATCAGTGGCAGCGGCTTCAGGATCTCAGTGGCTCTCAGTCCAAGCGGGACGCCCTGGATTCCACCCTGCGCCAGACCAGCGTCCTAGCGCCGGTGGCGGGCTTTCTTGAGGCACTGGTGGCCCGCCCAGGCGATCTCCTTCAACCGGGCCAAACCATCGCCAAGATCATTCCCGAAGATTCACCGCTCCAGGTGGTCGCCTTCCTGCCCGAGAAGGATCGGGGTTTCGTCAAGACCGGCGATCCGGTGCTGCTCGAGCTGGAGGCCTATCCCTTCACGGAATTCGGCACTCTGAAGGGCCGCGTGCTTCGCATCGGGTCGGACCTGGCTTCTCAATACGAAATTCAAGAAGCCCTTGGCGAGACGGGCAAGCTCGACGGGCCAGGCTACCGAGTGGAGATCGAATTGCGACCCGAGCGCACCAAGCGGCTCGCCGATGTGAAGATCCGCCCCGGCATGTTGCTTCAGGCCCGCTTCACCTTGCGGCGCCAGCGCCTCATCACCGTGGTGCTCGATCCATTGCGGCGCTGGCTGGAATAGACCGAGATGCGTCGCGTCCCCTATGTTCCCCAGATGGAGATGGTGGAGTGCGGCGCGGCCGCCCTGGCCATGGTGCTGGGCTATTGGGGCCATCACGCCCCCCTTCCCCATGTTCGCGAGGCCTGCAAGGTATCCCGGGATGGCGCCAACGCCGCCAATATCCTCCAGGCAGCCCGCGGCTATGGGATGGAGGCGGAGGCGGTGAAGGTAGAGGTGGAGCACATCCGGGATCTGCCCCTGCCCGCCATCCTGCACTGGGAATTCAAACATTTCGTGGTGCTGGAACGCATCACGGCCAGGGGTGTCCATATCGTAGATCCCGGCATGGGGCGGCGTTTCATCTCCATGGCGGAATTTAGAACGTCCTTCACGGGGGTGGCGCTGGTCTTCGCCCCGGAGGACGAGTTCGTAGAGCGCAAGCGGCGCTTTCCCAGTCTGGGGCGCTACCTGGAAATCCTGCGAAGCGTCCGGCCCAGCCTCGTGCAGCTGCTGGGGGCCTCATTGATGCTCCAAGCCGTGGGCCTGATTTTTCCCGTAGCCAGCCAAGTGCTGGTGGATCGGGTGCTGTTGCCGCACTACCAACCCTGGCTGTGGGGCCTAGCGGTGGGACTAAGCTTGGCCCTCGTGGCCAAACTCCTGCTGGGACTGCTGCGCAGCTACGTCCTGCAAGGCCTCCAGAACCGCATGGACCGGCAACTCATGGAGGGATTCACCACCCACCTCATCAGTCTGCCCATCGGATTTTTTCTTCAGCGGCAGGCCGGTGATCTCATGCAGCGCCTGGAGAGCAATTCTCAGATCCGGGATCTCTTTTCCACTCGCAGTGTTTCCGCCATCCTCGATGTCTTTTTATTGCTGGGCTACTCCTCGCTCATGCTGGCCTACCACTGGCAGTTGGGACTCCTGGTCATGGGCCTTTCCGCCTTGCGGGTGATGTTGTTGCTGGCCATTCGGCGGCACAACCAGCAACTGATGACCACGGAACTCACAGTCTCGGGACAGGAGGGAGCCATCCTCATGGAGGCCCTGGGAAGCCTGGAGACCATCAAGGCATCCGCTTCGGAAGACCGGGTAATGGCTCGGTGGATTCCACGGCTAGTGCGTCGGGCCAATGTGTCCATGGAACGCCAGAGGTTGGCGATAACGTCCAGCCAGCTGATGGGCATCCTGCAAGGATTTGCGACCGCAGCGCTCTTCTGGATGGGGGGCCGGGAGGTACTTGGGGAGCGCATGACCCTCGGCGTATTCACGGCCTTTCTCGCCCTTCAGGGCCTCTTCATGGGCCCCCTGGAATCCATGCTCGGTGCCATCACCGATCTTCAGTTCCTCACTAGCCACCTCCTCCGCCTGGATGATGTGATGGAGAGTGCGCCGGAGGCCTCGGGGAACGCTGATCCGGGCCGCCTGAAGGGTCACATCGATTTTGAAGGAGTGAGTTTTCGCTATGCGGAAGGTTCTCCCTGGATCTTGCAGGACATCCACCTCTCCTTGAAGCCCGGCGAAAAGATCGCCTTAGTGGGTCGCACGGGGGCGGGCAAGAGCACCCTTGCCCGACTGCTCATGGGCATGCACTTGCCAACGGAAGGCTCCATTCGCTTCGACCACCAGGACCTTGGCACTCTGGATCTTCACAAGCTGCGCAGCCAGATGGGTGTGGTGATGCAAGAGAGCTTCCTGCTGGATGACACGGTCCGCGCCAATGTGGCTCTCCGTGATCCCCTACTGCCCATGGAACGGGTGCAGTGGGCCGCGGAGGTAGCCCAGGTTCACGAGGTCATCAACAAGCTGCCCCAGGGCTATAAGACCCGCTTAGGGGAAAACGCCAAGACCCTCAGCGGTGGAGAGCGCCAGCGCCTCTGCCTGGCGCGCGCCGTGGCCCTGGAACCTTCGATTCTCCTGCTGGACGAGGCTACTAGCTCTCTAGACCTGGAGACCGAGGCCAGAGTTCACGCCAATCTCGCGAAATTGGGCTGCACTCGCATCGTCATCGCCCATCGGCTTGAGACCGTTAAGGACGCGGATCGCATCCTGGTACTGGAGGATGGTCGCATTACTCAGCAGGGAACCTATGAAGATCTTTCCCGGCGGGAAGGCGCCTTCCAGAAGACCGTCCTGGCGATGGAGGCGGGACGTGGGTGATCTGCGTTTGAAGGGCCTCCCCGCCCGCATCGCCCTTTGGCGCATCCTAGTGCACCGGGGGATCAAGACCAGCCTGCAAATGCTGGACGAGGAGGGCGATGGTGACTTCACCCTTGATGGGATGTTCCAAAAGTTCCGTGCCAGCGGCTTGGAAGTCCGATGCGTACAGGCCCATGTCAGTGACCTGGCGCATCTGCCGTTGCCCACCCTGGTCCTCACACATGAAGACGAATGGATCCTCCTTCGTAGGCGAAACGCGCAGGGCTGGTTGGTGGAATACGGTGGTGGCGCGGGTCTCGTCTCCGAAGGCACTCTGGCGGAATCCTTCTCCGGCACGGCCCTGGAAATAAGTGAGGCCTTCCCCGACAGGGGCGGGCTCTGGCTGCGCCTCCTGAAGCTGCTTCCGGCGCACCGGCAGTTCCTGTTGATGTCCTTGGGGGCCTCTGGACTGGTCCAGGGCCTCGCCCTCATCTCCCCCTGGCTCACCACCAAAATGATGGATGGTGCCCTAGCCAAGGGCGCGGGCAGCCTGCTTCAGATCCTATGCATCGGAATGATTCTCACGGCTGTCTTCAGGGCCTGGGCGGGCTGGCTAAGGGACATCACCCTTAACGCCTTTGCCACGCGCATCGATGTGGCGCTGGAGAAGGGCCTCTTCGATCACCTGCTGCACCTTCCCTACAAACACCTTCAGGGCAAGACTCTGGGCGAACTGCTCCAGGCCTTCAGTGGCATCAAGCGGGCTCGCGCCCTGGTGCTTAATCGCGGACTGGCCGCGATATTTGATGCCTGCACCGCGGTGGCCTATCTGGTCTACATGATGATGCTCATGCCTGCCGTAGCGGGTGTGGTGATCTTGGGGGCACTGCTGCTCAGCGTCGCTTCCGCCGCCATTGGCTATCTGCAAGCCAGACAAACGCGCCTACAGATCAAGGCCAGTCAGGCGGAACACAGCGCGTTGGCAGAACTCCTTAACGGCGCCCCCACGCTCAAGGCCACGGGCAGCCAGAATTGGGTGCTAGCGCGATGGAAGGGAAAGCTGAGCGTGGAATTGGCCCACGCCCTCAAGCAGGATCGTATCGGCCTCTGGGAGGATGCGATCAGTGAATTCCTCAGCCAAGGCAGCAGCATCTGCATCCTCGTCTGGGGCGGTTTCAAGGTATTGAGCGCGGAGCTCTCCCTGGGCGAGCTCCTGGCCTTCTCGCAGCTCAGCGGTGCCTTCGTGGGGGCCGTGACCAGCCTCAGCCAGACGGTGCTCTCCATCGCCCTGGCCAAGCCACAGATGGCGGAAGTTCACGAAGCCTTTGCCACGACCCGCCAACCCCGAGCGTCATTGAGCGGCCCGCGCTCACTCGCGGGTCCCGTGGTGGCGGAGGATGTGTGGTTCCGCTACGAGGAAAAGGGCCCGTGGATCCTCCAGGGCTCAAATCTCAGGGTGCAGCCAGGAACCTTCCATCACGTGAAGGGAGCCTCTGGTTCCGGCAAGAGCACGCTCCTGAAACTGCTAGCGGGCCTCTACACGCCTGATACCGGCCGCATCAGCATGGGCGGCCTAGACAGTATGGCAGCGGCGAGTCTGATGGTCTTCCTGCCTCAGTTCCCCCAGCTCTCCAGCGGATCAATCCTAGAAAACCTTCGAATCTTCTCCGGTGACCGCCCCAAGGCCCACCTCTTCGAGGTGGCTCAAGAAACGGGCCTGGATGAATGGGTGAAAACCCTCCCCATGGGCTACCAGACCATGGTGGCCGCCGGCGGTGGTAATTTTTCCGGAGGTCAGCGCCAGCTCGTGGCCATCACGGCTGTTTTGGCCTCAGACAAACAACTCCTGCTCCTGGATGAGGCCTTATCCAACCTGGACTGGGTCAGCCGCCAGCGCATCCTTCAATGCTCCCGCTTCCAAGGCCGGACCGTCATCTACGCGAGTCACGAGGAGGTGTTGGTGGGGAGAGGGGTGGACGCAAGAGTTGAGAGCGGTTTGTATGAGATGGAAACCCTCGCGGAGGCGATGGGGTGAGGGTGGCCTGGCACCCTCACCCCATCGCCGGACACCAGTTTCGTCTCGGTCTGCGCTTTGAGGTTCGGGCCATCTCCCCTGATCTGGCCCGAAACCATCACTATTACGATTCCTTATTTCGCTCTTCGGGTGCCGAGGCCAGAAACATCCTGTCCCAAATGGGTTCCTGGGGACTGATCGCCGCTAAGAACGCGAGTCCGACGCCTGCGGCACCTTCTAGAATTCCGAAGGATGGTTCGTAGGGCCTTGGGTCATCGGGTTCCTTCGGGCTGAAGTGGGTAGCGCCTCCGTATTCGGCGGCCTGGCAATATTCCAGAGCCCTCCGGTACCAGATTCGGGCGGATTCTCCAACTTCCTCCAAACCACTTGTTTGGTAGATCCGATTTAGCATGTGTCCGTTCCCTGCCCAGCCATGGCACATGCAGGCATCCCCAACCGAAGAATAATTCGCTGTTCTGCGGGCAATTTCGAGGCTAAGCCTGGCACCTTCCTCTTCCAAATCCTCGCGACCACATGCTTTTGCAGCGAGGAATAGGGAGATTGCTACACCTAGATCGCCATAACACCAAGCAATTCGTCCTTTAGATGAATGGAATTCATCATTACCCTTTGAAATAACCTCGCCGTAACTCCCGGCCTGTGGAGTGGCGCAACCCTTGGCTATCAGCCACTCGACGGCACCTTCGAGCATCGGAAGAATCCCCGGATGCGCTACCCTTCGAATTTTGGCCGAAGCGAGGAGGGCAATAATGCCAGCGTTCCCGTGGGCCATTCCCAGGTTGTAATGCCCTTTGGGCGTGAGCTTCTGCTGCCACGCTGGCAAGAGCTCAGGCCGCCGATGCCATGTTATGCCATCGGCGGCCCTCTCGGAGTGACGCTCCAATGCGCGGATCACCTCGTCAAAGAGAACGGGCCCGAAAAGGTGGTCCATTCGCTCCAATGCATAAGTCCCGATGCCCGTCAGACCTCGGACGAGGTCGAAATCCTCGATGGGCGCGGGCCCTCTAAGGTTGAGTACAAGAGCCTTGTCTGAAATGCGGTTAAGGTCCTCGTCGCTCGGATCAAAAAAGTCCCGGTGCAAAATTTCCAATGCCCAAGCGGTGCCGCTGAAGCCTTCGAAGAGCGTGGCCTCATGGATTCCTGTGGCGTACGAGCCCACACCGTGCTCAAGCAGTTCCACGGTGAGGGCGTCCCATCCCCCATTGGGATCCACGAGATGCATTCGGCTGAAGAAGATTGCCATGCCCGTACTGCCCGAGGCCAAGGACGCCGGAAATTTCGACCGCTCGGCATTGAAAAACTGCTCCTTGAGGTAGTGTGCCAAACTGGTGGCCTCACTCAGAAAGGGCGCCGCATTCTCTCCTTCAATTAGGGGTCTCCATCTGGTCTCAGAGGTATGCATGGTCGTCGTAATCCAGATAATGCATTTAAAGAAAAAAATATGAATACCCCAGGAGGCGGAGTCCCCTGGGGTGCAATCGCAGGTGTTTGAGCAGGGCCCGACCTTGACGCCGAAGCCAGCCCTTAAGCTACTGTTTTAATCCGCGCTGCAAAGCACACAAAACTTGTCGCCCGCGTAATAGGTATTATTTGTTGCAGACGTCGGACAGCAATTGGTAAGTGGCCTCGGAACGAGACCGCCGTGGACAGCTTCGGCTTCGGACAGGCGGTGGAGGGTTTCTTTGGAGATATCGAGCTTGGAATTAAATTTCATGACGTTTCCTTTTTTTTGGTGACAATGGACTTGGAGAGCCAAGAGTAGCCTTGGCATTGACTGAGTGGGGGCTGTTAGAAACCTTGCGCAGGGGTTCGCCGAAAATTTTGTTCCGGATGGCGAAGCATGTCAACAGATTTCCTGGCGGTAATGTTGCAATTATTTCAAATTAACATAACCATTCTGGTTCTTCGCTATTTCATGTGGGTAGTGGTGCCCGGGTGGGGACGTTATTGAAGTCGAGTTTGCCGGCGATGAGGTAGGCGATGGAGATGAGGTTGTGGGGGTTGCGGTAGCCTCGGGCTTTGGCGATGGCGGCCTGGATGAGGCTGTTGATGCCTTCGATGAGGCCGTTGCTGATCTGGCTGCGCCACCAGTTGAGGATGCCCCTGCGATGGGATTGGAACGTCGCGGCCAGCCTCACCAAAGGCCCTATGCCACTGGAATGAGCCATGGCGCACCAGTCGTTGAGGAACATGCCTCCGGCTCGGCGATTGGGTTGTTCAAAGAAATCCTGCAGGAGGAGCTTCATCTGGTAGGCCTCCACGGTCTGGAGGTTCATGGCCTTCAGCTCCTTGAGGCGGGCCTTCTGGGATTTCGTTAGATCGCCGGGGTTTCTCAGCCAGTAGTAGCGGGTCTTCTTAAGGCCTGGCGTGGCTGGTGACTCTGAGCGCCGCACGGCGTCCAGGGCGTCATTCATCAACTTCATCAGGTGAAAGCGATCGAGGGTGATCTCGGCCTTGGGCAGGTGCTCCTGGATGCCTGCAATGAACGCCGGGGACATGTCGCAACACACGTCCTGGATCTGCTCGGCCTTTCCCCCATGCGCCTTCAGGTCCTCCACGAAGGCGCCCAGGGTGGCCGCATTCCGCCCTTCCGTGCCGAACATCACCCGCCGCAAATCCAAATCCATGAAGAAGCTGAGGTAGGTGTGGCCGCGTCGGTAGGACTTGTCATCGACGCAGATCGTCTCGACCGTGGAGAAGTCCAGCTTCGCCCGTGCTTCATCCGTGTGGAGCTTTACCACGCGCCAGATCCGTGTGTCGTGCTCACCCATTAGCCGGGCCACCGCTCTCACGGGCATCTCGCGGGCGAGGACCATGATCAGCGCCTCGAACATCAGGGTGAAACCGGAGCCCTTCCGCCCCCAGGGAACATCGACGGTCTTCACGCCGTGGGTCTCGCATTTGCAGCGAGGCACCCGGGCCGTGAGATAGGCCGCGTGCTGGAAGAAGTCCAGGTGGCGCCAAGTCTTCTCCTCCGTGTCGTGAGCCTTGCTTGGCGCACCGCACTCAGGGCATGGGAAGGAGGCCCCTCGCTGGAAGTCCACCAGGATGTCTAGTCGACGCTCGCGTGCATTGAACTCCAGTGACTTCACCTCCCAAGGAGGTTGAAGCCCGAGGGCCGCCGTGAAAAGAAGGTTCGTGTCCATCCCTCTATTGGACCAAGAACCGACCTCACCCTGAGGCTCTACCCACACGATTCAGCGAAGAGCCACCATTCTGATCTCCCAAAATGCGAAACCCATGCTGGCTTTTAAAAAGCAGGCCCATGGCATCCCCCAATAGGTGATAACCAAGGGGTCGAGAGGCTTTGGTATGGGTGAACTCTTGGTGGAGGTTGGACCTTCGATTCCGATGGCTGGGCCTTGTTCTCATGGAAGGTAGCTGCGCGAATCATCGGCGCCAGCCCAGGCGATGCACGGCGAGGTTCGCTACACATCGCCTTAACTGCGGCATGGCGGATCAGCTCTTTGAGCAGTTTGTGAGCGCCTTTTAGCCCGTCTCCCGACGCCAATGTCCAATGCTAGGGCGCCTTGGCGAGCAAATGAAACGCTGACTCAGCCTCAAGCCAACCAAAGGTGAGGACAGCTGGTCTGTGCGTACCACCACCTTTGCTGTGAGTCGCGGGCAACCAAGCCCCCTAAGCTTTCGCGCCTTTGCCCCGGAGCCCTCCAAAGCCTCTATCGATAGTTCTGCAGCTAGCGGCTCCGCCTCTGCCCTCAATTACATCCGAGCCGCCTGGGCCACCGTCGTCAGCGCGAAGATAAGAACCCCTCCCAGCGAATCCCACCGCGATCGGAGCCCACTCCACAATCCGAGTCAGTGTGATGCCCCTCAACCCGTAGGGGAGAATGATGATCTTCGTGAACCCCACCAAAGACAATGAAAAGCGCCTCAAGTTGTTGAGGCGCTTTGACAAGGAATTAGCGAAACGAGAATTACTCAGAATGCTTCTTGTATTTTGAATAGATTATGAATAAATTTCTTACTGGCAAGTATTGAATTCCACTGTTGCGCACATTGCACAGAGACCCTTGGGGTCCTCCACGGGAACCATGGAACTGTAATAGACGTCCCCACGACCACCTCCTACCACGGCTTCACCGGAGATGATGCGCAGGGTTTCCTTGTTGAGTTTCAGGCTCATGAGAGCTCCTTGTTGGGTTGTGAAAAGAGAATTTCCTGGGATTGATTTATTGTCAAGCTACAAAGCTACAAAGCTACATCGCCGAGAGATTCACACACATGCACTGGTCCCAGGCGGGCTCTAGAGGCGTGGCTGCCGCCATAAGGGCGAGGCCGATGCCCGTTACGCCTTCCACCAGGCCACGGCTGTGACGCCATCGCTGGTTGGGGTCCTGCGCATTGCGCCAAACGCGGTATCCGCAGATCCCTTGTCTCGACTCCCGAAAGGCAAGGGTCCTGGAGAACCAGTGGCGGGCCGCGTCGATCACATCCGCGATCTCCTTGCCCGAACGATAGCCCATGGCGAAGCCGCAGATCAGCGCCAGCAGCGTGCGCACGAGCTTCTCCTCGCTCACAAAGCCGAAACCTTGGCCGTCAAAGCCAGCGATCGCGGCGCGCACCGCAGGCACCACTGCCCTGAATCACGCCGATCCGCGGACATGCCGCGCCACAAAGACAAGGCCGCCGTCTGTCGAGATCGGGGGCCCGATCTCCACCTGGATTCCACCTACATCGAAGAGTCGCGGTCGCTTAGCCATCACCCCTTGGGTGATACCATGAACCTACTAAGTTCCAACATTGGTGCGGCTCCCAGTGTTTTTTTGGAGCCCGGATGATTAGGCCAGGATTATGGTTGTTGGATCCGGCAAAGACCTCGGTATGCCGGGGGAACCAATCAGGGCCATTTTTGCCCTATACATTGACTGAATGCTTTGGTCGTTTTGGGTACGAACGAATTGCACCCAAGCCAAGACTGTTCCTTGGTGCCGTGATCGATGGAGAGCCAGCGCATCCTGCCATCCTAAACCCATGGCCGAATGGACTGCCTTTGAAACCGAGCTGGGTTGGATCGCCTTGGGGTGGAATAGCCGGGGGCTGTCGCAGCTGCACCTGGCGGGTTCGGAGCGCCCAGGGATTGACGAGGGAGAGCCGCCGGACTGGGTGCGCGAGGCGACGGCGACACTGCGAGACCACCTCGGTGGGCAGCCTGGGGATCTGTCCAACATCCCTTTAGATCTGGAGGGCCTTCCCCCCTTCACGCGCCGGGTGCTGGAGGCGCTGCGGGCTACGGCGCCCGGGGAAACGTTCACCTACGGTCAACTGGCCCGCATGGCGGGTACTCCCGGGGCGGCCCGGGCGGTGGGCCAGGTGATGGCAAAGAATCCGCTGCCCATCCTCATTCCCTGTCATCGGGTGGTGGCGGCTAATGGGCCAGGGGGCTTCAGCCTCTTCGGTAGTCTGGAGACCAAGGCGCGGCTGATGGCGCTGGAATCCGTCCGCGAATGAGATACTGGAAGTCCATGGCGCGCCCCTTCCCGGATGAACTCCTGAACGTCCCGCACACGCGGGACGTGCCCTTCGCGCGTCTCACCACCTTGGGGGTGGGTGGCTTCTGCCGTTGGCTCTTCGAGCCCACCACCGAGGCCCAGGCCCAGGCCTTCGTGCGCACCTGCCACCGGGAGGACCTGCCCTATCGCGTGTTGGGAGGCGGGTCCAACCTGGTGGTGCTAGGGGATATCGAGACCCCCGTGCTGCGGCTCCGCCTGGGAGCCAAGGCCCAGCTGCTTGGCCTGGAATTGACTGCCCCCGCCAGTCACGGTCACATCGCCCTGGCGGAGGCCGCGGCCACGGAAGGCCTCTCCGGCCTGGAATGGGCCAGCGGCATCCCCGGCAGTCTGGGCGGCGCCATCCGCATGAACGCGGGGGCCCATGGCGGCGAGTGGGTGCAGGTCCTGGCCCGCTACCGCTTCCTCACCCCCGAGGGCGATCTGGTGGAGAAGGCCCCCGAGGCTGGGGAGTTCTGCTACCGGGGAAGTTGGTTCACCCCGGGCCATGTGGTGCTCTCCGCCACGGCCCGCCTGGTAGAAGGCGACCCCACCCGCATCCGCGCCCAGATGGCCGAGCATCGGGCCAGGCGGGGCACCAGCCAACCCAAGAGCAAGCGCAACGCGGGCTGCATCTTCAAGAACCTCCCCGACCAGAGCGCCGGGCGCCTCATCGAGGCCGCGGGCCTCAAGGGCCTGCGCATCGGCGATGCCGAGGTGAGCCCGGAACATGCGAATTTCCTGGTGAACCACGGGCACGCCACACCCGAGGACTTCGCGGAACTCATGGTTCGAGTCCACGAAGGGGTATTTCAGATCCTCGGCGTGGATCTGCAGCCCGAAGTGGAAGTCTGGCGAAGCTGAACCACTGGGGTCTCCCGTTTGGGGTACGCTGGCGTTATGGCATTCGTTCCTAAAACCCGCCCCTCGCGGCCCTGGTTTCCCTGGGTGCGGGTGGTCATCGTGGTCGCACTGGTGGCGGGGGCGGGATGGGGGGTGCTGGAGCTGGGGCAGCGCTACCTGGGGCTTCAGCGGCTCACCATCGAGGCGGTGAACATCACGGGCTGCCGGGGCGAGCGCCTGGCGGAGGTACAGCGGGTGGCCAATGATCTCTGCCTGGGAAAGCCGCTGTTCTGGTTTGATGCCGAAAAGCTGCGGACCACCCTGGAGGCGCGGCGCTGGGTGAAGGGGCTGATCATCCGCCGCGACCCTCCCGACCGCCTCAGCCTGGTGCTGGAGGAGCGCCAGCCCCTCCTCTGGCTGGCGCGGTCCACGGGGGTCTTTCTCCTGGCGGACGATGGGGTGCTGCTGGATCGGGTGAACCAGAGCAATCTGCTGCCCATTCCCGTGGTTGCCGATCCCCCGAGCCAGAGCGACGAATCCATCGTGGCGCTGATCCGCACGGCCTCGGTGCTGCGGGACCGACAGAAGGATTTCTATGAGCGGATCTCGGAACTCCGCTGGAGCCCTCGGGGCCCCGTGGCCTTCCTGGAGGGCCTCAAGGCGCCAATCTACCTCTCGAAGCACGACCCCGCCAAGAACATTCCCGACTTCCAGGCCATCTACCTCGAACGCTATGCCAAGGGCGAGGAGCTAGCTCGGGTGCGGTACTTCGACCTCCGCTGGGATGGGGATGTGGTGGCGGGGGATCTGGAGGAAACGGTGCCGCCGAAGGCCCAGAACGACAAACCCTAGGAGCCCGTCCATGTATTCTCCGGGAGCCGCGTTGAGTGCAAAGGGCTGGATGGCACGAAGGCGCGTGAGAGGCGATGCAGGTCCATCGTCCGAACGCGCCGACACAGCCAGCGAGCCCTTTGCGCTCAACCCTTCGGGCTAGGGCGCCAGCCGTCGCGATGCTGCGTCAGGCTCCTCGTCCTTGGGTCCACCAAGGCCTTCGTCGCCTTCCTTGCCTCGCTCGGCTGGCACCCCAGCGCGGCCCGGGATAATACATGGACGGGCTCCGGGGCTCGAATTTCCAGGCTCCATGCGGGTATGATCAGGGAAAGGAACTAGGAACCCACATGGTGCAACCCGCCGTACTCCTCGGTCTGGATCTCGGAGCAAGCAAAGTCGTCGCGGTCGTCGCGGTCCAGGAAGAGGGAGGCGGGCTCAGCGTCACCGGGGCCAGCATCGCCAGTTCCGAGGGCGGCATCCGCCAGGGCGAGATCACGGACATCAATCTAGCCGTGGGGGCGGTGAACCGTGTGGTGGAAGAGGCCATGCGCACCGCGGGCCAGACGGCCCTCAGCGGCATATGCGTGTCCGTGGACGGCATTCAGTTCAAGGGCGAGAATCTCCGAGATTCCATCACCATCTCCAATCCCGATCGGGTCATCACCGTGGCCGATCGTGACCGGGTGATGGAACAGGCCACCAACGCCTGCAAGCTGGCCAAGGAAGAGACCGTTCTCCATCGCATCCCGCAGATGTTCCACATCAAGGGCCAGCGGGAGATCAAGAACCCCGTGAACATGGTGGGCGACACGCTGGAGGCGGAGATCCGCATCATCGTGGCGCCGGGCTCGGTGCTGGAGAACATTCATCGCGCCATGCACCTCTCCTCCCTTCAGGGGGCCAAGCTCATCTACTCGCCCCTGGCCAGCGCCGAGGCCGTGCTCTCCCGGGAGGATGCGGAGAATGGCGCCGTGGTGGTGGACATCGGCGATCAGCTCACCCACCTGGGGGTCTTCATCCGCGGCTCGCTCTGCCATTCGGCGGTGATTCCCATCGGCGGCCAGCACTTCACCAAGGATCTGGAGATCACCAAGCACCTGGGCGGCATCAGCGTGGCCGAGCGCATCAAGCGGGTGTACGGCACGGCCCTGCCCACCCAGGTGGATGCCTCCGAGCAGATCGAGCTGGAAGAAGAAGGCCGCATGGTCTCTCGACGGGAACTGGCGGAGGTGCTGCACGCCCGGGCCATCGAGCTGCTCAACATGGTGCTCGCGGAGATCGGTCGCAGCGGTCTCATGCACGAGATCCATGGCGGGGTCCACCTGGTGGGAGGCGGCGCCCTGCTGCCCTGCCTGCCGATCCTGGCCCAGAACATCCTGGGGCGTCCTCGGGTCGTGCTGGGCAAGGTGGCGGGCATCCAGGGCCTGCCCCAGGTCATGGGCAATCCCCTCTACACCAACGCCCTGGGCGCCGTGAAGTCCCTGCACCGGGAAATGAACGACGCCTCCGGTCGCGCCGCCCGCAGCACCGGCGGTTTCCTCGACAAGTTCAAGAAATGGTTGTGAACATGCATTCCGACGGAGTCTCCATGGCCGAGGTCCCCTTCCTCCCCAGTCCCGTGCATCTCCCTGGCGCCAACATCAAGGTGGTGGGCGTGGGCGGCGCGGGCTGCAATGCCCTGGATCGCATGGTCCAGAGCAATGTCGCCGGCGTACAGCTCATCGCCATGAATACGGACCAGCAGAGCCTCGCCACCAGCCAGGCCCACGTCAAGATTCCCCTGGGGCCCATGAGCATGCGTGGCCTCGGCGCCGGCGGTAACGCCGAACGGGGCAGCCTCGCCGCCGAAGAGAGTCGGGACGAGATCCTGGCCAGCCTCCAGGGCGCGGACATGGTCTTCATCACCGCGGGCATGGGCGGCGGCACCGGCACGGGGGCAGCGCCCATCATCGCGGGCTGTGCCCGGGAGATCGGCGCCCTCACGGTGGCGGTGGTGCTCACGCCCTTTCGCTGGGAAGGCCCCGGCAAGGCCGCCAAGGCCGCCGCAGGCATGGAGAATCTCCGGGACACCGCCGATACCCTGATCGCCGTGTCCAACGACAAGCTCTTGGCCCTCTGCGACCGCAACGTGAAGACCAAGGAGGCCTTCCGGGTAGCCGATGGTGTGCTGATCCAGGGCGTGCGCGGCATCACGGATCTCATCCTGCGTCCCGGCACCCTCAACGGCGACTTTGCCGATGTGGAAGCGGTGCTGCGCAATGGCCGGGAGGCCCTCATCGGCACCGGTCAGGGCCGCGGTGAGGAAGCCATCCTGGACGCGCTGCAGAAGGCCCTGGACTGCCCCCTGCTGGAGCGTTCCGCCTCCGGCATCGCCACCCAGGTCATCGTCTCCATCACCGCCGACTGGGATCGGGTGGAGCTCTCTGCCGTGGAGACGGCCATGCGCTATCTCCAGGAGCACTACCAGGGCCAGGCCGATATCAAGATCTGCCAGGTGGAAGCCCCGGAGCTGGAGGACAAGGCCCTGATCACCGTGCTCGCCTCGGGCTTCGATCTCGTCGCCGAGCCCCAGTTCATGCCGGCGCCCCGTCAGGAACTCGCATTGGTCGCCCCCGTTCCCACGCCCAAGGTGAACACGGGCCCCGTCTACGGGGATAATACTTCTGCGGCCTCTGTGGAAATGCCCCCGCCCGCCACGCCTACTCGACTCTTGCCCCAGGGGCCCACCCCCAGCGGCGAGGTGATGGGCATGGGGGATGATCTCCACGTGCCCGCCATCATCCGCATGACCCAGGGAAGACTGGGGATCGAATAGGTTTCATGATACGAGGCCGCGAATGCGGCCTCGTATAGATCTGGTTCAGAAGCGGTAGGACATTCCCAGCAGGTAATGGTCGGCAGGTTCTGCGTTTTGGAGTCCACGCAAACGCAGCTCTATGGCGAAGGTTCGGCGGAACTGAAAGCCGATACCCGGGCTGCCCCCCCATTTCAGGCCTGCCTCATGGCCGGTCAGTTGGTTCGTGGCGCCCGTAAAGGTGCTGGACCATTCGTAGCGTCCCCCCACCAGCCCTGCGACCAGATAGGGCCCTGTGCCACTGCGAGAAAAATGGAAACGGTAATCGAGGCTGAGCAGTTGAGCGTTGATGCGATCCCGCATTGTTCCGGTATCCAAGATTTGCAAGGGCCATGTGCCCCAGTTCCCGATCTGGGCAGGGACTTCCTTGCCGTTGACCCAGAAGGCTTCCAAGCCGAACCGAAGATCTTGTCGTTCCGAAAGCGGTTTGGTGAACTGGATTGCCGCCTGCGTTCCGAGGCGGTTCTCTAGGGAACCGAATTGGTTTCCCCGGATCGCGCCAAGCTGGATGCTCCAGTAGGGAAGAGGCGTCGTGGCGTTCAGGGCAAGGGGAAGAACGAAGGCCAAAGCAAGTTTCACGGGTTTCTCCAATGACTGGGGAGTGTGGTTTGCGTGATTTACTTCAAGGTAATGAACTGGCCCTCTGTCAGTTGCAGCAGGAACTTCGCCGTGCGCTCGTCGGCGGGTTCGACCTTTTCACCGAAGGCCAGGCGGAGAATTTCCACTAGCTCATAGCCGGTGCGTTCTCCATCCATGTGGGCCCAGAGGCAGGTGCCGACGGCATCCAGGCGCACCTTGAAGTGGCGGCGCTGGATCAGGCGCTGCAGCCACTGGAGGCGGGGGCTCATGAACTTGGGGCGCAGGAGCGTGAAGAGGCCGTCTTCGCGCACCACATGCTCCACAGCGTGCTGGGGCACGGCGGCCAGCATCTCATTCAGGGTCCTGGGGGGCTTTGTCATCTTGGTATTCCTCAATATTCAGAACAAGGGCCCCGATCGGGGCCCTTGTTCTGAAAGGCGCTACGCCTTGGGGGGCGCGGGCTGGTCGGGGCTGCCGGGGTTCTTCATGGGCACCCGAATCAACACGGTGGCCACGATGGCCAGGATGATCAGGCTGATCCAGAAGGCGCCGGGAGGAAGGGCATTGCCCAGGGCGTCCCGTCCCCAGATCAGGGCATTGAGCTGGTACTTCACGTCGAAGAACTGGAAGGTGGCGAAGAGCAGACCCACCAGGGCCTCGCCGGCGATGAGGCCCGCGGCCACCAGCACGCCCACGTTCTCCACCCGGGTCTTCTGGGCGTCATTGAAGCCCTTCTTCTCCCCGAGCTTCTCCACGACGCCCTTGATCAGGCCGCCCAGGCAGATGGCGAAGGTGGTGCCGAAGGGCAGATACATGCCCACGCTCACGATCATGGGGCTGCGCACCTGCATGAGCACGAGGCCGAGGCCCATGAGCATGCCGACGACGATGAGCGCCCACTGCATCTTGCCTTCCACGATGCCGCGGCTGAGATCGGCCATGAGGCCCGCCTGGGGGGCGGACAATTCCGTGCTGCCGAAACCGGCATCGAGGCCCAGCACTTCCTTCTGGCTATCGGGGTCCATGGCCTTGATCTGGGCCAGAGTGTGGTCGCCCTTCAGGTCGGGACGGCGCTCGCCCTCGTAGTGCACGACCTGCACCTGGCTGGCCTGGCGCTTGTTGAGTTCTTCGGTGGCGGCCTTCTTGATGGAGCCCTCGTGGAGAACTACCAGGGGCAGGAAGAGGAGCCCGGCGCTGAGGATCACGCCCAGGATATCGCCCACTTCCATGCGCCAGGGGGTGCCGCCCAGGATGTGACCGGCCTTGAGGTCCTGCAGCATCTCGCCCGCGACGCCGCTGGAGACGCAGACGATAGCTGCGACGCCCAGCACCGCGGCGATGCCGGGATTGCCCTTGACGCCCAGCATCACCATCACGAGGGCGGTGATGACCAGCGCGGTCAGAGTCAGCCCGGACATGGGGTTGTTGCTGGAGCCGATGATGCCCACCAGGTAGCCAGACACGGCGGCGAAGAAGAAGCCCAGGATCACCGCCAGGAGGGCGGCCACGAAGGCCACCAGGACGTTGGTGTGGAAGATGAAATACGCGATGAGGAAGGTGCAGAGGGCGGCGAAGCCGATGCCCACGAGAATCCAGGTGAGCTTGAGATCCTGGTCGATGCGATCCACGGTGTGGTCGCCGCTGGCAGCCTTCTTGACATCGGCGATGGAGCGCTTCAAGCCAGTGATGAGGCTATTGCGCATCTTGAAAAGGGTGAAGCCGGAGCCCACGAGCATGCCGCCGATGGCGATGGGCTTCACGATGTTGCCGAAAACGGACTTGGAAAGGGCGATCCAGTCGGCGGAAGCGGCGTCCTGAGGCAGCACGGCGGGGCCCACGAAGTAGGTGATGATGGGCACCAGCAGGCCCCAGGCGATGATGCCGCCCGCAAAGGTGAGGCTGCCGAGCTTGGGGCCGATGATGTAGCCCACACCCATGAAGGCGGGGCTGATGCCGGGGTTGGTGAGCACCAGGCCGCCCTGGGCCTTCACGGCGACGGCACCCTTGACCACCTTGAATTCGGCGAACTTGAAGGTGACCCACTTGATCCAGGTGGTGGCATAGAGGTTGAGGGAGTTCAGGATCTGGATGGCTGCACCGACGCCCATGGCGTTGAAGAGGAAGCCCGTGCCGGAGGCACCGCCCTGACCGGCCTTGTGGATCTCGGCGGCGGCGAGGGATTCGGGGTAGGGCAGATCGGCGTCTTCCACCATCACGCGGCGCAGGAGGGCCACGAACATGATGCCGAGCAGGCCGCCACTGAACATGATGAAGGCGGAGGTCATGTAGTTGCCGGCGGTGAAGAACTTGGGCCAGATGCCGCTGATGACGAAGGCCGGCAGGGTGAAGATGGCGCCGGCGGCCACGGATTCGCCGATGCTGCCCACGGTGCGGGCGAGATTCTCCTCCAGGATATTGCCCTTGAATGCCTTGATCAGGGCCATGCCGATGACCGCCGCCGGGTAGGTGGCGGCAATGGTCATGCCCGCCTTCAGGCCGAGGTAGGCATTGGCGGCGCCCAGGATGATGGACATCGCCAAGCCGATGACCACGGCCTTGAGGGTGAACTCTTTCAAGTTCTGGTTACTGGGAACGAATGGCTGCATGGAGATCCCCCGAAAATGTGAATGGCACAGAAAACAATGACCCTCATCGGGCCGAGCTGAATTCAGGCAGTATTCCATTGTCACCCCAGAGCTTTGACTTTCAAAAGCCTTTTGCCCGCGTACCCTGGTCATATGCATTCACCCCTTCTCCTCACCAGTCGGGCCAACCCCCGCTTCAAGGTGCTCCGTGCCCAGGCCTCCGCCGGAGGCGCCAGGCGGACGCATACCCTTCTGCTGGGGGAGAAGCTCATCGAGGCCTGGGCCGCCGCCCGCCGCAGCTCCGCCGGGGCCCGTCTGCGCCCTGCCATCTGGCTGCGCCTGGAGAATGCGAAGCCCCATCCGCTGGAGAAGGAATTGGGCGTGGAGGTGTATTTGCTGGGGGAATCGCTCCTTCGCGACCTGGGCGAGGCAGGGAGTCCCCCGGCCCACGCCCTCTTCATGGAACTGGGGCCCGAATCCGCAGGACCTCTCGCGGAGCGGGTCATCGTGCCCTGGGGCATCCAGGATCCCGGCAACCTGGGGGCCGTGCTGCGGAGCGCGGCGGCCTTCGGGTTTCAGGAGGCGCTGCTGGGCCCCGGCTGCACGGATCCCTTCAGCCCCAAGGCCCTGCGGGGCTCCATGGGGGCGGCCTTCCTGATGCCCTTGAGGCGCTGCGTGGAGCTGCCCTTGGATGGAGGCACCTGGTATGCCCTCCACGGCGGACCTGGGGTGGCGTCCCTCGGCGAGGTCGATCTCCGCGCCCCCTTGCGCATCCTGGTGGGGAACGAGGGCCATGGGTGGCGGGAGACGGAACTGCCGGAAGCCGTGAAATTCCTGGCCATTCCCACCCAGGGGGTGGAGAGTCTCAATGCCGCGGTGGCGGCAGGCATCGCCTGCTACGAGGCGACTCGGGGGCGGAAATGAGGAAGATCGGGATGTGTCTCGTCGCCTCCACGCTCCTGTGGAGCCAGGGCGCGCCCAAGTCGGCGCGGGTGCTGCTCTTCGAGGCTCGGCCCCGCTCGGTGAAGGCGGGAAGCCCGGTGGAACTGGCCTGGGCGACCCAGGATGCGACCAAGGTGATCCTGGAACCTCCCGGCGAAGAGGTGGCCCCTCTGGGGCGGAGGGTAGTGACGCCGCAGGAAGCCACCGTCTACTGGTTGCACGCCACCAACGACGGGGGCGGACAGAGTGTGCCCGTGGCCGTGGCGGTGGAAGTCGAGCCAAAACCTGAATCAAAACCCGAGTCGAAACCCGAGGCGAGGCCCGAACAAGAACCCCCGCCTCCGGTGGAACCAGGCTTCTGGATCCAGTTCGCCGCTCTGGCCAACGAGGCCCGGGCCCGGGAGATCCAGGGCGAGTTAACGACCGCCGCGGGTCAGCCCGCGCGCCTGTCCCGAGTGGAGACTCTCGCCAGCCCAGGTGTTCCGCTCCACCGGATCCGCATGGGCCCCTTCTCCACCCGGAGGGCGGCCCAGCTCCGCCTTCGGCAGGTTCGTGCCTGGGCCCAGACCCTCGGGCTTAAGCCGGTGGTAATGGCCGAATGATTTCCAGCGGTCGGAGGCTCTCCCGATGATCCCGAAGTTCCTGCGTCGCCTCCTGGAGGCGCTGATTCTGGGCGGCTTCTTCGCCCTCGCCTTCCGGTTTCCCGCGGCCTCGGGCTGGGGCTACCTGGAGGCTGCGTTCGCCTTCCTGTTTCCGGCGCTGCTCTTCGACGCGCTCTTCAAGGGGCGGAGCCTGGGCTGGCTCTTCCTCTCACTGATGGCGGGCTTCGCCTTCCTCTTCGCCTGGGTGCCCGCCACCCTGGAGCTGAAGGGGCCCATGCCCTATGCCGCGGCCCTAGCGGCCTCGCTGCTGCTGGCCGCCTGGGAATCTCTGGGCTTCCTGCTGATACTCATGGCCTCACGCTTCGCCAATCGGCGCTCCGGCCCCTGGGCGGCGGCCGCGATGGCGGCCTTTGGGATCGCGGCCTGGGAAGTCCTGGGCTTCCACGTCTATCCCTGGAACTGGGGGGCCGCCCTGGGAGGGCTGCCCTGGCTGGCCCGAAGTGCGGCATTCCTGGGGACGCCGGGGCTCTCGGCCTGGTGCTGGGGCTGCGGCGCCCTCTTCGCCGCCTGGCTGGCCTCGGGACGCACGGGGCGAGCCCTGCGGGTGCCTCTGGGCTGGGTGGCCCTTCCGGTGGCGCTCTCCGCGCTCTGGTTCGCCCTGCCCCGGGGCCCCGAACGGCGCCTGGACGTGGTGATGATCCAGCCCAACTTCGAGCCGGGCCGCCGCGCTTCCGGCATGGAAGCCAACATGTGGGCCCGCACCGATGCCCTGCTCGCCCAGGAGCATCTGCCCAGGCTGGGGACGGCAACCCTGGTGCTCTGGCCCGAGAGCTCGGTCCTGGGGCGGAATGATCTTTCGCCCAACCCGCGGCTGGGGGCCGAGGCCCAGGCCCGGGGCATCGCCTGGCTCTTCGGCACCGAGGGCGGACTCTACAACCTGGTGCGGGGCGAGGCGGCGGGGCGGCCCTCCTTCCTCCAGGCCAAGACGGAGCCCATGCCCTTCGGGGAGCGCATGCCGGGGCCGGAACCGCTGCGGCGGGCCCTGGAGCGCAGCCTGGACCTGATCTCCCAGGAACCGGGCCGACTGGGGGCGGAGAGCAGCTTCGCCTGCCCCACCCCGCAAGGCGATCTGCGGGTCCATCCGCTCATCTGCAGCGAGGCCCTGATGCCCATGCGCGTGGCCCAAGGGGTGCGCCTCGCGGGGGCCGAGCTGCTGAGCAATCACACCAACGATGGTTGGTTCGAGCGGAGTGTCGCCACGGATCTGCACGCGGCCCAGATCCGCCTGCGGGCTGTGGAGGCCGGCGTGCCCCTGCTGCGGGCCACCCTCACGGGGAAATCCGGAGTCTTCCGGGAGGATGGCAGCTGGGTGCTCTGGGGCGAGCCCCGCACCGAAGGGGCGTATGCTTTCTCCATCGCCTGGCGGCCGCGCCAGACCCCGGCGCGGGGGCCAGGGGTGATCTGGGGCTCCCTGGTCACCCTGGGGATGGCCGTCCTGTTCCTGACCCGCAAGAAGGAAACCGTGAAATGAATCGAGAAGAGCAGACCCTCTACCTGCCCCCGCCCATCCTGGCCTCGGCCTCGCCCCGGCGCCGCCAGTGGCTGGAGGCCATGGAGATTCCCTTCGAAATCTGGGCGCCGGAGGTGGACGAGATGCCGCTGCCGGGCGAAGAGCCCGCGGTCATGGTGGAGCGCCTGGCCCGGGCCAAGGCGGAAATCGTTTCCCAGGTGAACCCGGGGCGCTGGGTGATCGCGGCGGATACCACGGTGGCGGTGGATCATCACGTATTGGGCAAGCCCGTGGACGAGGCCGACGCCGCCCGGATGCTGGGCCTCATCCAGGGCCGCCGCCACGAGGTGCACACGGGCCTCTGCCTGCGCCGGGATCAGGAGATCCACAGCCTGGTGGACACGGCGGAGGTCTATCTGCGCCCCGTGAGCGAGGCCCGGGCCCAGTGGTATGCCGCCACGGGCGAGCCCATGGACAAGGCCGGGGGCTATGCCGCCCAGGGCATCGCCGCCCTCTTCATTGAGCGCATCGAGGGCAGTTTCCCCACGGTGATGGGCTTCCCCGTGGAGCGGTTCGCAGAGCTCATTGCCCGATTGGGTCTGATGCAGATCTGGCTGGGCATGCCTTGAGGGAAGACCGCGCCTTCATGCGCTCCTTCGTCGCCGCCATTCGTTTTCTGACCCGCATTCCCATGCCCGGCCCCGACACTCGAGCCGAGGACATCTCCGGGGCCGTGGGCTGGTTTCCCCTGGTGGGCGCCCTGGTGGGCGGGATCACGGCGGGCTTCTTCCTACTCGCTTTGCGCTTCTGGTCGGCCCCCGTGGCCGCCGTGCTGGCCATCGCCGGGGGTCTCCTTCTCACCGGGGGTTTCCACGAGGATGGCGCCACGGACGCCACCGATGGCCTGGGGGGCGGCTGGACCCGGGAGCGGGTGCTGGAAATCATGAAGGACAGCCGCATCGGGGCCTACGGGGCCATGGCGCTGTGGTGCCTGCTGATGCTGCGCTGGGCGGCCCTGGTGGCCTTCGAGCGCCGGGCGATCCTGGCCCTGCCTCTCGCCATGGTGCTGGGAAGGTGGTCCGTGGCCTTCGTGCTGCGCCTGCTGCCGCCCATCGGCCAGGGGTTGGCCAAGGAGGTCCACAAGGGCCTGGGTTGGGGCTCCTACCTCGCATCCACCCTGCTGGCCGGGAGCCTCTGCTTCGGGGCCTGGCATCTGGGCCTGCCCCATGTGCTGCGGGCCACCTTCGCCGCCGCCCTCTTCGCCCTGCTCTGGACTCTCTACCTGCGCCGCCGTCTGGGGGGTCACAGCGGGGATCTCCTGGGCGCCGGAAACCAGATCGTCGAGGCCGCGGTGCTGCTGGCCCTGATGACGAAATGACGCCTCTCTACCTCCTGCGCCACGGCCCCACGGCGGCCTCTCAGGCGGGTGCCCCCCTGGGGCGCCTGGATCTGCCGGTGCTGCCGGAGGGTGAGGCGCTCTGGCCGCTGGTCAAACAGGAACTGCTCAGTCTCGGCATCCAGCGGGTGCTGACCTCCGACCTTCAGCGGGCCCGGAACCACGCCCTGGACCTGGGCCTGCCCTGCCTGGTGCTGCCGGATCTGGGCGAACAGGCCTTCGGCGACTGGGATGGCCTGCCCTGGGAACAGGTGGTGGGGGCCGATGCCTTCTTCGCCAACCCGGCCCTGGCCGCCCCTCCCGGCGGCGAGTCCTTCGCCCGCTGCGCCAGCCGCTCCCTGCTGGCCCTCCAGGGCGCCCTGGAAGGAGAACAGTCCACCCTGGTGCTCGCCCACGGAGGCTCGCTGCGGGCCATCCTGGCGCACTTCCTGGGCCTGCCCCTGGAACGGGCCCTGGATCTGGCCTGGCAGCCGTACGGTCTCACGAAGCTGGAGGTCTACGCCCCCAATCGGGCCGTGTTGCGCTTCCATAACCGGAGTCTCGCCAGCGGTTCCTGAGTGAGACTTGCCATGTGGCCTCGCCCCATGGGAGGCTGAAAGCACAAATTTCGTGCTGGATGCACGGGAAGCAGGTGTGAATCCTGCGCTGCCCCGCAACGGTGTGCGCCTCGTTTCTAGATTCGTTCGAAACGGGAGACTTTGCCGGGACCACTGGAGCGCCGCTCCGGGAAGGTTTCCGGGAATCCTGCAAGGGATTCGTCGTGCGCGAGCCCGGAGACCGGTCCGGCATTATCCCAACCGCCGAGGGAGCGGTGCCGGGACCAGAGCCTCGCGTTCTCGTCCTCGTCCATCCCCGGCCCATGCGTGGAGGCATGCGATGGGCATCACCCGAATCACCCTATTCCTGGCCCTGGGCGCGGCCCTGAGCGCCGCCAAGCCGGCGCCCGATCCCCTGGAGAAGCCCAAGCCCAAGGCCGAAGCGGGCGCCACCGTGACGGTGACGGCGGAGGCCACCTCGGTGGAGATCGCGAAGACGCCGAATGCCGTCGTCGTCGTGGACAGGATGGAACTGGACCGCCTTGCGCCCCGGAGCGCGGCCGAACTCATTGAGAGTCTGTTGCCCGGCCAGCTCCTCAGCTACGGCGGCGTAGGCACCGGAGCCAGCTTCTTCCCTGCCGGAGCGAGGTCTCAGGATGTGGTAATTACCCTCGATGGATTGCGGGTTCAGGATCCCATGGGCCTTGGTGTGGATCTCAGCGGCTTGGATCTGGTGGGCATCGATCGCGTCGAGATCCAGCGTGGTGGGGTCTCTGCGCGACAGGGCGCCAATGCCATGGGCGGCGTTGTCGCCCTCTATTCCGGTAACCCGGCGCCTGCTGGTGTCTCTGGATCGGCCTCCCTCGCCGCGGGTACCCAGGGCATTCTGCGGGGCAGCCTCGCGCCCGCCTACGGCTGGGGCTCCGGCTGGGTTCGCCTGGGCGTGGCCAGCTCGCGGGAGGATCAGGTCATTGAAACCGAGGCGCCCTACCGCGTCGTGGGGACCGCCCTGAACCTGGGCCAGTCCATCGGGGAATCCACTCTTGTTACCGCCCACTACCGCAACACCTATGCGGGTGTCCCCACGCCCTTCGCCTCGAGCAGCTATGCGATAACCCCCCGGGCTCCAGGCGCGTTCAACCCTCGCCGGGAAAACCACAGTCGCCTCGAGCTTTTCGGGGCCACAGTCCGCAGCCAGTTTACGGACACCCTGCTGGGGGAACTGAATGCGGGCGGATGGGAACAGCAGCGCCTCACGCCCGACTGGATGACCGGTCTGCCCACCCAGGCCTACAATAGCCGCGGGAACCAAGCCACAGGCACACTCAGCTGGAGTCCCTCCGTTATCGGGGGGATGAGCGGCACGGCAGATTTCTCCCGAGAGTGGGGCACCAGTCCGGGCAACATTACGCGGAATGTGGGTGAAGGCCGACACCTCGCCCTGGCGCTGGATGCGTTCCTGGAACCCCTGCGGGACCTTCGCTTCACGCTCGCAGTCCGCACTCAGAAGGACCGCCTCCAGGTCCATCCCGAGGGAATGGCCTCCGGGGAGCGTAACTCTTCGGCCGTTGTCGGCAAGCTCGGCCTCAACTGGACCCTGGGGGCTGGTTTCCGCCTCTATGGATCCCATGGCAACAGCTCTGCCCACCCCACGCTCTTCCAGGTGATGTACAACCTGAACAACTTGGGTCAGGATCTGAAGAACGAAAAAGGCAAGACGACTCAGGCAGGCGCGAGCTGGAAGTCCGGCCCATGGAGCGCCCGACTTGATCTTTCCCGCACCCAGTACGACAGCCTGGTGGCCTTCGATCCGACCCTGGGCGTGCCTTCGCCCTGGGGCGGCATGTCTGGAGCCTATATCAACGGCCAGAACATCCGCGTTCAATCCATGGAGCTGGGGCTCGGGTACCGGCTTCAGGGCTGGGGCATCGAGGGCTTCTACCGAAACCAGGAGGCCCGGGACCTGAGCGTTCCCGAGGTCCAGCAGTTGATGACAAGCACAGTAGTCCGGCGCCCTTTCCAGACAGTCGGCGCCAGCGCTTATGCAGTCTTCGGTGCCCTCCGAATTGATGGGCGCTGGTCCTGGTTTGGCTCTCGCTATGAGTACGGGCTTCCCTTTGCCTACAAAGCCCACTTCAACGATGCGAGCCTTGCGGCCTCCTACCCCTTCACCAAGCAGTTCAGTCTTTCGCTGCGCGGTGAGCACCTGTTCCAGTCCGCCATCACGAGGGAGGAATGGCTGGATCGCAGCCGAGATTTCGAGAACGATGCCGCCATGATCTATGGCTATCCTGCCCAGCCCCGTACCGTGACCCTCGAAGCGCGCTACCGTTTCTAGCGTGAACGCGCTCCGTTTCCTCCTCGCCTTTGCGGTGGCCGCTGCCCTGATGGCGGCGCCACCGCGGCGGGTGGTTTCCCAGGCGGTGGGCACGGATGATCTGCTGCTGGCCCTGGCGGATCCGGGGCAGATCGCGGCCCTCTCCCATCTTGGACAGGACGAGCGCTACGCGCCCTCCTGGCAGGAGGCGAAGCGCTACCCGGCCCTGCGCAATTCCAGCGCCGAGGACATCCTGCGCTTTCGCCCCGATCTCGTGCTGACCACCAGCTATTCGCCGCCGGAAGGCGTGGCGCTGCTGAGGCGAGCGGGGGTGAAGATCCATCTCGTGGAGCGCTTCGAACGGCTGGAGGATGTCTACGCCAGCCTGCGTCGCCTGGGCGTTGAGTTGGGCCAGGAGGCCCGGGCCGAGGCCCTCATCCGCTCCTGCCAGGGCCGGGTGCAGGCCCTGGCGGCGCGCCTTCAGGGCGCGAAACCGGTGCGAGTGATGGCGGCGGGCATCTATCCCTACGCCGCGGGAGCCGAGACGTCCTTCCAGGACATCTGCGACCACGCAGGCGCCCTCAATGTGGCGGCGGAGGCGGGTCTCAAGGGCATCGTGCCGATGCCCGGAGAGCGCGCCCTCACCTGGAAGGCGGAGGTGCTCGTGGGCTCCCAGGATCGGGGCGAAGATCTCGCGGCCCAACTGCGCCAGATCAGCCCCTACAAGTTCATGCCCGTCCTGCGCCAGGGCCGGCTCGTGACGCTGCCTGGGGCGCTGTTCTCGGCCACCAGTCACCGCCGTGTCGAAACCTACGAATGGCTGGCGCGGGCCCTGCATCCGGAGCGCTTCCGGTGAAGGCCCGGATCACGGGCCCCGTCCTTCTCTTCCTTGGCCTCACCGCCCTGGCGGCCCTGGCTTCGCTGGCCCTGGGGGATGCGCTGCTGCCGCCCCGGCAGATCCTGGCGGCGCTGTTCGGCGGGGGCGATGAGCTGGCCCGCACGGTGCTCTGGGACATCCGCCTGCCCCGCACTCTGGTGGGACTCGCCGTGGGCGCGGGTCTCGGCGCCTCGGGGACCGTGATGCAGGCCTACTTCCGCAATCCCCTGGCGAGCCCTGGGCTCCTGGGGGTCAGCAGCGGCGGCGCCCTGGGGGCCGTGGCGGCCATCACCCTGGGCAGCGGCGCCATCAGCCTCTTCACCGTGCCTCTGGCCTCCATCGTCGGGGCCTTTCTCGCCACCGGGGCCGTGATGATGATGGCGCGGCGGGGCGCCTCGCCGGAGCATCTGCTGCTGGGCGGCGTGGCCCTGAGCGCCCTCTTCGGCGCCGCCACGAGCTTTCTGGTGCTGGTGGCCTCCGTCAATGTCCAGGCCAGCGGACAGGTGTTGTTCTGGCTCATGGGCGGCATCGAGAATCGCACCTGGGAGCACGTGTGGATGGCCCTGCCCCTGGTGATCCTCGCGTGTATTTTGCTACTGCCCCTGGGCCGCGCCATGAACCTGCTGGCCCTGGGGGAATCCGGCGCCCAGAGCCTGGGCGTGGACGTGAAGCGGCTCCGCTGGCAGCTGGTGGCGCTCTCCACGGTGCTCACGGCCCTCGCCACCGCCGTGGGTGGCGTGGTGGGCTTCGTGGGCCTGGTGGTGCCCCATCTCGTGCGCATGGCCTTCGGTCCCGATCATCGGCGCCTGCTGCCCCTCTCCATGCTGGGGGGCGCCAGCCTCGTGCTGCTCTGCGATCTGCCCACGCGCTTCCTGCCGGCGGGGGTGCGGCTGGGGGTGGTGACGTCCCTGGTGGGCGGCCCCTTCCTGCTGTGGCTGCTGCGGAAGCGGCCATGCTGAACGCCCATGGCCTTTCCGTCGATCAGCGCCTCCGGGATATCAGCCTGGAGGCTGCGTCGGGCGAGCATATCGCCGTGCTGGGACCCAATGGCGCCGGGAAGTCCACCCTGCTGACGGCGCTAGGTGGCTTACTGCCCGCCCAGGGTACGATCGCCTGGGATGGACAGGAATTGTCCAGGATTCCCTACCTCCAGCGGGGCCGCATGCTGTCCTGGCTGGGGCAGGAAAGCCACGCCGAATTCGCCTTCCCGGTGCGGGATGTGGTGGCCCAGGGGCGCCACGCCTGGGGCGATGACGATGCCAGCGTGGACGAGGCCATGGCCACCCTGGACATCACGCACCTCGCCGGCCGTCCCATCACCCAGCTCTCCGGAGGAGAGCGGCGCCGCGTCTTCCTGGCCCGGGCCCTGGCCACCGGCGCCCCCATCCAGCTCTGGGACGAACCCGCCTCCAGTCTGGATGTGCGCCATGCCCTGGAGGTCTACCGCCTGGCCCAGCGCCTCGCCGAGAGTGGCTCCACCCTGCTGGTGAGCCTCCACGATATCCGCGCGGCCTACCGCTTCAGCCGAGTGCTGGTGCTGGATCGCGGCGTCCTGGTGGGCGATGGCGCGCCCCATGAAGTGCTGACGGCCGCCCTCATCCGGGAGGTCTTCCGGGTGGAGGCCAGCTTCGTCACCTCCCTCGTTCCGGAGTTGCCCCAGTGAAGATCGATTGCCCCGCCTACGGCACCCACCTGGACTTTCCCGAGCCCCCGCGCCGAGTGGTGAGCTTCGTCTCCAGCGCCACAGAGACTCTCTTCGCCCTGGGGTGCGGCGAGGCGGTCATCGGGGTGACGCCCTACTGCAGTCGCTACGTGGAGAATCTCTCGGCGCCGGTGGTGGGCGACTACCTCAAGGCGGATCTCGAGGCCCTCAAGGCCCTCAAGCCCGATCTCGTGCTGGTGACCCTGGGCATCCAGACCGCCTTCGGTCGGCGCATGGCCCAGGCGGGGCTGCCGGTGTACGCCTTGCCCCTGCCCGCCAGTCGCTTCGGCATCCTGGAAAACCAGCTGACTCTGGGCGGCCTGATGCAGCGGGTGCCCCAGGCTCGCGCTCTCTGCAACCGCATGGAGGGAGGCTTCGCCGCGCTGATGGATAGCGCGCCGATAAAGCGCCCCCGCGTGTACGCGGAGCTGTGGTTCGGGCACCATCTGCGCACCATCGAAGGCCTCACCTTCATCCACGACCTGATCGAGGTGGCGGGGGGTGAACCCCTGTTCGGGGCCACGGCAGGGGCCTATCCCCGGCCTGATCTGGGCGCGGTGGCACGCCTGCGGCCGGAGATCTTTCTCGTCTTTCAGGAACCGGAATACCCCGTGGATGGGGAGCGGCTCATGCGGGAACGGGGCTGGGACTGGCGGCCCAAGGTCGTGAACTCCACCGTGGCGCGGGGTTTCAACGTCATCCACGATGGCCCGAGCTTCCTGGACACGGCGCAGTGGCTGAAGGGCGAACTGCAATCCATCTAACCCAGCGAGGAACCTCATGAAGAGTCAGATCGAATGCGCCCGAGAGGGCTGCCTCACGGAATCCATGCGCCAGGTGGCCGCAGCGGAGGGCCTGGAGCCTGAGCATCTGCGGGAGCGGGTGGCCCTTGGCCATGTGGTGATCCCCTGCAACCCGGCGCGGACGGGCCAGCGGGCGGTGGGCATCGGCAGGGGCCTGCGCACTAAGGTCAATGCCAGCATCGGCACCTCCTCGGATATCTGCGATATCGAACTGGAGTTGCGCAAGGCACGCATCGCGGAAGCGGAAGGCGCCGACACGCTCATGGAGCTGAGCGCCGGCGGAGATCTGGATCTGGTCCGCCGCGAGGTGCTGGCCGCCACCACTCTGCCCGTGGGCAATGTGCCCCTCTACCAGGCCTTCTGCGAAGCCGCTCGCAAGTATGGCGACCCCAACAGGCTGGATCCCGAGTACCTCTTCGAGCTCATCGAGCGCCAGCTCGCGGATGGCCTCAGCTTCATGGCCATCCACTGCGGTCTCAACCGCTTTACCCTGGAGCGGCTGCGCAAGCAGGGCTACCGCTATGGCGGCCTGGTGAGCAAGGGCGGCACCTTCCTCGTGAGCTGGATGGAGACGAACAACAAGGAGAACCCGCTCTACGAGCAGTTTGACCGGGTCTGCGCGCTGATGCGGAAATACGACGCGGTGCTCTCCCTGGGCAACGGCGTGCGCGCAGGAGCCATCCACGACAGCCATGACCGGGCCCAGATGGCCGAGATGATCATCAACTGCGAACTGGCGGAGATCGGTCGCGACCTGGGCTGCCAGATGATGGTGGAGGGCCCGGGCCACGTGCCCCTGGACGAGATCGAGGCCAATATCATCCTCGAGAAACGCATGTCCGGCGGCGCTCCCTACTACGTGCTGGGACCCCTCCCCGCGGACCGGGGCGCGGGCTACGACCACATCACGGCTGCCATCGGGGCCGCCGAATCCGCCCGCTACGGCGCGGATCTCATCTGCTACATCACCCCCGCCGAACATCTCGCCCTGCCCAACGAGGAAGATGTGCGGGAAGGCGTCCGCACCACCCGGCTGGCCGCTCATATCGGCGATCTGGCCAAGTACCCCGAGCGCCGCGACCTGGAGAAGCGCGCCGCCCTCACCCGCCGGGATAGTCGCTGGGCCGAGCACATGGACCTGCTGCTCTTCCCCCAGAAGGCCCGGGAGATCCGGGAGAGCCGCATGCCCGCGAAGGAAGAAACCTGCACCATGTGCGGCGACTTCTGCGCCAACAAGAAGGGCATGGAGATCTTTCGGGACTGCGTCGGCGCCGACAAGCGGCTTTGAGGGAACCATGGGCCTTTCGAATGACCCTGACATCCATAAGCGGCAGATGGGCAAGCTGAAGACCGCCGTGGATAAACGCATCGCCGCGGCCATCCACGAGAAGGGCCTGCTGATGGTCCATACGGGCAACGGCAAGGGTAAGAGCACCGCGGCCCTGGGCATGCTGGTGCGAAGCCTGGGCCATGGCCACCGCTGCGCCGTGGTGCAGTTCATCAAGGGCGAGCAGGCCACGGCGGAGGTGGTGTTGGAGCGTGTCGCCGCAGCCATGGGCGGCGCGCTCACCTGGGACCGCTGCGGCCAGGGCTTCACCTGGAACACCCAGGATCGCGACGCCGATATCGCCCACGCGCAGCAGGGTTGGGAACTCGTGCGCCGTCACATGGCGGATCCCGAGCTGCGTTTCCTGCTGCTGGACGAGCTGAACATCGTGCTGCGCCACGGCTTTCTCGATACCGCCGACGTGCTGGCGGAACTCCAGGCCCGCAACCGGTCGCTCCACGTGGTCCTCACGGGCCGCGGCGCGCCGGAAATCCTGGTGGAGGCCGCCGACCTCGTCACGGAAATGAAGGAACTCAAGCACCCCTTCAAGGCGGGCATCATGGCCCAAGCGGGGATCGAGTTCTGATGCTCCATCCGGCGGTGTTCCTGGGGGCGGGCCTCCTGGACGAGGCGGTAGGCGATCCCGAAGGATGGCCCCACCCCGTCCGGGCCTTCGGCTGGATCATCGCCCGGCTCGACGCCGCTCGTGGCAGGGTGAATTCTCCGGCGCTTCTCCGCGGCCTCGGCATCCTGCTGGCCCTCGCGTTGCCACTCGCTGCAGGAGCCTGCGCCTGGGTCATCCTTCGCGGGTGCGGCCCCTGGGCCTGGATCGCTCAGGTGATCCTGGGGGCCTGGATGCTGGCGGGGCGGAGCCTGCGGGAGGCCGTGCAGACGGTGGCCGCGGCCCTGTCGGCGGGCGACCTGGATGCAGCGCGATACGCGGTTTCTCGGGTCGTGGGCCGGGACACGGCGCACCTGGATGAGGTCGGAGTCGTCCGGGCGGCCCTGGAGACGCTGGCGGAAAGCCTCTGCGATGGCGTGGTGGCGCCCCTCTTCTGGTTCGTCCTGGGCGGCCTCCCGGGGCTCTGGGCCTTCAAGGCCGTGAGCACCCTGGACAGCATGGTGGGCCACCTTGAGGCCCCCTGGACTCACTTCGGCTGGGCCTCGGCGCGGCTGGACGATGGCCTGAACTGGGTGCCTGCGCGAATAACGGCCCTGCTCATCGCCCTTGCCGCGCATTCCCAACGGGCGCTCCGTCTAGCCTGGCGGGATGGCAGCAAGACCCAGAGTCCCAGCGCGGGTGTGGTGGAAGCCGCCTTCGCCGGGGCGCTGGGCGTGCAACTGGGTGGCACCAATCTCTACGACGGCGTTCCCAAGGTCGGCCCCCTGCTTGGGGATCCGGGCTCCAGACTCGATGGGCTGGCCCTGGGCGAGGGTCTTCGCCTGGCCCGGCGGGTGAACCTGGTCGCGCTTCTGGTGGGGACCTTGCTCCTGTGGAGGTTCCATGGCTGAGCCCCTCCACGGTGGGCGCATCCACGCCGCCGTGCGGGAGCTGGGGCTTCCCCAGGCCAAACTCCTGGATTTCAGCGCGAACCTTAATCCTCTGGGCCCGCCGGTAGGGGTGATGGAACTCTTTCAAAACTTGGATCGAGGGTTGGTCGCCGCCTACCCGGATTCCGACGCACCTTCGCTCCGGGCCGCACTCTGCGCGCGTCACGGCGCCGAACCCGCCTCGCTGGTGCTGGGATCGGGCGGCGCTGCGCTCCTGTTCCTCGCCCTGCGGGCCCTGGCCCCCAGGCGGGTGCTCGTACCCCAGCCCTGTTTCCGGGAACAGCCCCGGGCCATCCCTGCTTGCGGCGCGGAGCTGGTGCCGCTCCCCATGCAGAACCTGCGGCTCAACCTGCAGGCCCTGGAGGCCTCTGGGGGCGATGCCTTGCTCCTCACCAATCCCCACAATCCAACCGGACAGTTGCTGTCTCGAACCGAATTCGGTGCCTGGATCCAGGACCACCCGGACCTTGCGTTGATCGTGGACGAGGCCTTCATGGATTACGCGCCCGGCGAGAGCCTGCTGCCGGAACTGCTGACGAGGCCCCGCACGGTGATTCTCCGCAGCCTCACCAAGTTCTACGCCATGCCGGCCCTGCGGGTGGGCTACGCCTTCGCCGGCCCCGACACCGCGGCTCGGATGGCGGCGCTCCAGGAAGGCTGGCCCGTGGGCCAGCTGGAGCTACTGGCCGCGGAGGCCGCCCTTCGGGATCAGGACTACGAGGCCCGCAGCCTGGAGGCTTTCACCGTGGACCTCCCCACCTTCGAGGCCGAACTGCGGGGCCTGGGCCTGGAGCCCCTGCCCAGTCGGGCCCCCTTCCTGTTGGTGCCCGTGCCCGTCTCCGGCACCGCCCTCGCGGCACATCTCGCGGCGGAGGGCATCCTGGTGCGCACCTGCGCCCACTGGCCCGGCCTGGGCGATGGCTACCTCAGACTGGCCCTGCGGGGGCCGCAGGACCGCCGGCATCTTCTCGAGGCACTCGCCTTTAGGCTTTGAGTGATCCTTTGGCGGAGGGCGCGGCCCAGGCGCGCATCCGCGCCACCCAGGCCTCGGCCCACTGGGGTTGGGCGCCAAAATGCAGATGCGCGTAACCCGCCAGCAGATTGCCCTGGGCATGGCCTTCGGCCGCGCCTTCTCCCCGCAGGTCCTCGGCCCGCCAGGCGGGCGAGGTCGAGGCGTCCTCGCGGACGCTGTGATGAAATTCGTGGGCCAGCCCCACACCCCCGATAGGCCCCAGTAGTCCTTCACGCAAAAGGCACAGCCGCTTGTAGCCGAAGGACTGGAGGCGCTCGGTCATGCGGAAGCGCCCGGGAATGACTCCCGCCATCCTGTGGGTGCGGCCCTCGAGATCCGTCAGCGACTGTCCAAGGGCCATGTAGCCGCCGCATTCGGCGAAGATGGGCATCCCGCTCTCGTGGGCGGCCCGCAGGTCCGCGTGGAATGGTGTGTTGGCGGCGAAGGCCGCGGCGTGCAGCTCGGGATAGCCACCGGGCAGGTAGAGGCCCGCGACACCCTCCGGCAGGCGCTCCCGCAGGGGCGAGAAGGGCACCCAACGCACGCCCAGGCGCTCCAGGCGATCCAGGGTGTCGGCATAGGTGAAGGCGAAGGCCTCGTCCCGCCCCAGGGCCACGGGAAGCTCCCCGCGGTCCGGCGCCTCGATCCGCGGCAGCCCCGGCACCGGGCGGGCCAGGGCCCGGATCCGCGCCAGCTCCACGGTCTCCGAAAGCCCCGATGCCAGACGGTCCAGGGCCTCCTCCAGGCCCGGCACCTCGTGGGGTTGGTGGATGCCCAGGTGGCGCTCGGGCAGGCACCAGTCTGCGCGTTTGGGAATCCAGCCCAGCACGGGAACGCTCGTGTGCGCTTCCAGCGAAGCGCGTTGCAGTTCGAAGTGCCGGAGGCCGCCCAGGCGATTGAGGATCACCCCCGCCAGATCGAGGTCCGGCCAGAGTCGCGCATGGCCGAGGACCGTGGCGGCCACGCTGCCGCCCACGCCCCCGCCATCCACCACCAGCACCACGGGCAGCTCCAGACGCCGTGCCAGATCCGCGCCCGAGCCCTGAAAGGTGACGGGATCCGAGCCGTCGAAGAGGCCCATGACGCCTTCCACCACGGCCAGATCCGCCCCTGCGCTCCCCTTGGCGACGGTCTCCCGGAGACCTTCATCGTCCTGGAAGAAGCCATCCAAGTTCCAGGAGCATCGCCCGGCGGCCACGCCGTGCAGCATGGGATCCAGGTAGTCCGGCCCGGTCTTGAAGGGGGCGATGGCGAGCCCCTCATTGCGGAAGGCCCGCAGCAGGCCCGCTGCCACGGTGCTCTTGCCGCAGCCGGAGTGGGTGCCCGCCAGGAGGAATGCTGGTGCGCTCACCCCTTGGCCGCTCGGAGAATGCGCTCCCAGGCGCCGGGGCGCAGGCTGCCCTTGAGATGTTCGGCCCAGCGCTGGAGGCGCTGTTCCAGAGGGTCGGCGGTGTGGATAGGCTGCTCGGGGAAGCCGCGATCCCGCCGCACCCCGTTGAGGAAGGCACTGCGCCAGGGATCCGAGGCCAGCAGGCCATGGAGGTAGGCCCCGGCGGCCCGCCCCTGGCGCCAGCCCGTTTCCGCGCCGCCTACGGCCAGGGCCTCGCCGCCCTCGCCCTGGAGCTCCGTGCGGCCGTGGTGGATCTCGTAGCCCGTCAGGGCATGACCCTCCTCGGGCCAGGCGGAACGCGCCTCGGCCTGGCGCGTGATCTTCTCTGCCTCGAAGCGAGTCCGGGTCGGCAGCAGCCCGAGGCCCGGAAAGGCGCAGGGCCCGCCCTCGCTGCCCTCGGGATCCACCAGTTCCCGCCCCAGCATCTGGTAGCCCCCGCAGAGTCCCAGGGTCCAGGCGCCGCCCCGGGCCGCCTCCCGGATGGCCTCCGCCATGCCGCTGGCGGTGAGTTGCACCAGATCGCCCACGGTGGCCTTGGACCCCGGCAGCAGGATGAGGTCCAGGTCCCGGACGAGTTCGGGTTGCGTGACCCAGGTGAGGTGCAAATCCGGCTCCGCCAGGAGCGGCGCAAGGTCCTCGGTATTGCTCACGCGCGGGTAGAGCACGGCCCCCACCTTGAGCTTGCCCTCGGGTCCACGCTGGTCCACGGGGATGCGGAAGGGACGGTCCTCCTCGTCCAGGTCGTGGACCATGTGGGGGAGCAGGGCCAGCACGGGCAGGCCCGTGCGCTCCTCCAGGATGCGGATGCCGTCCTCGAAGAGGGTGGCGTCCCCCCGGAAGCGGTTGACGACGATCCCCAGCACCCGCGCCCGGTCGGCGGGGGGCAGCAGGTCCAGGGTGCCGATCACCTGGGCGAACACGCCGCCCCGGTCGATATCGGCCACCAGCACCAGGGCGGCGTTCAGCTCCCGGGCCGGGACGAGATTCACGAAGTCCCGGTCCATGAGATTGAGTTCCACCGGGCTGCCGGCGCCCTCCATCACGATCACCTCGTGCCGGGCGGCCAGGCGGTGGAGGGCCTCCAGGGCCACGGCCCGGTATGGATTGCTCCCCTGGAAGTAGGCACGGGCCTCCATCACGCCAAGGGCCTTTCCGAGCACCACCACCTGCGCCCCGGTGTGGGTGAGGGGCTTCAGCAGCACCGGCCCCATGTCCACGTGGGGCGCTTTGCGGCAGGCGGCGGCCTGGAGAATCTGGGCCCGGGGCATCTCCAGGCCATCGGCAGTGACACCGGCTTGGTTGGCCATGTTCTGGGCCTTGTAGGGGGCCACATCGAAACCGGCATCTGCCAGGAGGCGGCAGAGTCCCGCCGTTACGAGTGATTTGCCCACATCCGAGGCGCTGCCGAGAACGGAGATTGCGTGTGCCATGCCTTCATCATGGAACAGGAAAGGGGCCCTGCGGCCCCTTTCGCGGAATTTGGAACCGCCTACTCGATGACGATGGAACCGTTCACCGTTTCCAGTGCGAGGGTCTGGTCGCCCCCGGGGAAGGTGGCGGTCACCTTGTGCTTCTTGACCTCCACCTGCTCGGCGCCCTTGGCCTTGAAGGTGATGCCGCCGTTGACGGTCTCGGCCTTCAGGTGGCCCTTGAGGCCGCCGATCTGGAGCTGGATGGAGCCGTTCACCGTCTCGACCTTCAGGCCCTTGCCCTGGCCATCCAGGGCCGCGCCCTTGATGGAGCCATTGACGGTCTCGAGGTACAGGGCGCCCTTGACCTGCTCCAGATTGATGGCCCCATTCACGGTCTCGGCCTTCAGGCCCTCCTGCTGGTTCTTCACGAGAATGGCGCCGTTCACCGTCTCCACGCTGGCGGCCCCGAAGGTGCCGGTGAGGGTGACATCGCCGTTCACGCTCTCCAGGCTCGGCAGGACCTTGTAGGGCACCTTGAGGGTCATCTGGCATTCCGGGCCCTTGTAGAACCCGAAATTCCAGCCGTTGCGCTTGGGATATTCGCCCCGGATCTTGAGCTGACGATCACTGGATTCGAGGACGACCTTCACCTGTTCGTCCTTGCTGCTGGGCTTGAACTGGCCCGTGAACTGGACCTCTTCCTTGTCCCAGCCTTCCACCCGGATGAAGCCGTTGGTGTTTTCCACCTTGAGGGTGGAGCCGCTGGCGAGGCGCACAGTGCGGGTTTCCGTGGTGCGCTCGGCCTTCGTAGGCTGAACCACCAGGGTCTGGGCCGCCAGGGGGGCGACGAGAACGAGGGCGACGAGGGCTAAGGCGTGCATGGTTCCTCCAGTTGTCAGAGATCGTGCAGCGGCTACGGTTTGTTTTCCGGCGGGTTTAGCCGAGGGGTTGGGGTGGCACCGAGGGCTTGAAGGAATGAACCGCAGAGGTCGCAGAGGGAAAGACGAGGGCGCAGAGGAAATACCGGGAGGGATCACAAGGCCGTTCATCCTCACCACACCAGCAGCACACTCTGACCTTGGCCTACCGGTCCCATCTGCTTTTCTCTGCGTCCTCTTTCTTTTCTCAGCGCCCTCTGTGGTTCAGCCTTTCGAGTGAATGGGTCGAAACCCGGATCTGGGTCTAGCATGTCCCCATGGGCAAACTCCACTTCGTCACCGGACCCGTGCGCAGCGGCAAGAGCCGCTACGCCCTCGACCTCGCAAAGGGCTGGGGCGAGCAGGTGGTCTACGCCGCCACCTACCGTCTGGACCCGGAGGATGGGGAGATGGTGGACCGGGTGCGGCGCCATCGGGAGGAGCGTCCCGCGACCTGGCGCACCCTGGAAGCGCCGGGCGATCTCGCGGCGGCCCTGGCCCATCTGGAGCCGCCACCTGCGGGCCTGGTGCTGGACTGTCTCACGGTGTGGCTGGCGGGGCGGATGGAGGCCTCGGACGAGGGCATCCTGGAGGGCTGGCAGCGCCTGCTGGCGTACCTCAAGACCGCACCCTGGCCCACGGTAATCGTGGGCAACGAAGTGGGCTGGTCCCTGGTGCCCGGCGAAGCCGAACTGCGGCGTTTCCGCGATCTGGCGGGCTGGCTGGCACAAGCCACCGCCCGGGAAGCGGATGAGGCCTGGCTGCTGGTGGCGGGGTGTCCGGTGCGCTTGAAATAGTGCCGGATCGGCACTCACCTGCTACCTGCTTTCTGCGGAACCGTCACGGGCTTCCTGGAACATCGAGGGGTTCCCTGAGGAGCCCCCATGCGCAGAACCGCATTTTTCCTGACCCCGCTCGCTGCCCTATTGGCAGTGGCCATGATCGGTTGCGGAGGCAGCAGCGCGAGTCCGAAAGACTTGACCCTGGAACCGATTCCCACGCCTACCAACGCGAATGCCAGGGTGTGGGTGACCGGCGACCTGCACACCCACACCTTCTTCACGGATGGCAGCCACGCTGAAACTGAGGTGCTCGAGAACGCTTTCGGGAAATTCGGCCTCACCTGGATGGCCAATTCCGAACATGGCGGTCTTGGAGATCGCAGCACCGATGGCAGCCCCTGGGCCAGTGGTCTGGGCCTCGGGGACAACGCCGACGCCACCGGAAAGGCTCTGCGGGGGGACACCCAGATGTGGCGCTGGCAGAGCCTGCGGGACTTCTCCTGGCCCATGCTCTTCGGCGGCACCAATGGAGCCGCTCTCGTGCTTCCCGGCCTGCAGAGCCAGTACCCGAACCAGACGCTGGTCCAGGGCGTGGAGTGGAACGTGCCCTCCCACGAGCACGCCAGTGTCGGCATCGTGGGCGTCTCCAACGGCAAGGCTATCGCGGACTTCGAGTACACCTTCGACCAGTCGGCCAAGGATCAAAGCCGCCACAGCGGGCTCCTCACTACAGCGGCGAATGGAACCGTCAGCACCAAGGCTTGGCCTACGGATGTGGATATGTTCGGCAATGCGCTCTCCCCCAAGCGCAAGACTCACGCGGATGCCGTGGCCGGTGTGGCCTACCTTCAGAAGAACTTCAAGGACACGGGCTACTTCATGATCAATCACCCGTCCCGAAAGCAGCTCTACAACATCGAGCACGTCCGCGACATGCTCATCGCGGGACCCAACGTAACCGTGGGGTTGGAGGGTTTCCCTGGCCATCAGAAAGAAGCCGCGCGCGGCGGCTACGGCAATGGCCCGTACTACTTCAACACGGCCACCCGCACGGTCTCAGGCACGGCTTCGGCCGACACCGTCGATGTGACCCATCGGGCGCGTACCTACGGTGGCGCCGACTACATGCTCGCCAAGGTGGGTGGCTTCATGGACGCGCTCTGGGGCGAGGGCCAGCGCTTCTGGGTCTTCGTGGATTCCGATTTCCATTCCTCGGCCGTCGATGCGGATTTTTGGCCTGGTGAGTACGCCAAGACCTACAGCAAAGCCAAGGACAAGACCCAGGCCTCCATCGTGAGCTCCATCAAGTCCGGCAATATCTGGATCGCCCAGGGTGATCTCATTAATGCCCTCGATTTCAATGCCTCCGTGGGTGACGGCGCCTCCATGGGCGATCCGGCCCTGGTGAAGACCATGGGCGAGGAACTCGCCGCGAAGAAGGGTCAGGACGTTAAGGTCACCATCCGCTTCAAGAGTCCCGCCAAGAACAACAACGGCGATACGCCGGTGGTGGACCACGTGGATGTCATCGTTGGCGATGTGGGGAGCAAGGCCCAGCCCGGCACGGGTGCCTACCTTGCCGATACCAACCCCAGCACGCGCCTGCAGGTGCGCCTCGCCGCCTCTCAGTTCAAGACTGATGCGGAGGGCTACAAGGTGGCGGTGGTGACCATCCCCAACGTGCAGAAATCTTTTTACATCCGCCTGAGGGGCACCAACCAGTCGCTGATGGGGGGTGAATTGGATTCCGTGACGGGCGATCCGCTGATGGACGAGGTCGATTTCACCAGCTACACCAACACCGCCGCCAAAGCCTGGGCCGATCTCTGGTTCTACAGCAACCCGATCTTCGTCAAGGCCAATTGATTCGAGGTTGCCCGTCAAGACAACGAGCCCTGGGGAGCGAGTGCCCAGGGCTCGTCACGTTTCAGCCGCGCCTGCCCGTCAGCACGAGAATGGCCCCCAGGGCCATCATCAGCGCCGCGAAGCCGAAGCCCAGGGTGGGGTTGATCGTCCAGAGGGCACCGACCACCAGGCTGGAGACGAGATCGCCCATCCCGTTCACCGCACCCAGAAGGCCGAAACCCAGGCCCCGATGTTCCGCGGGAGTCAGGTCGGCGGTGGCCGCATCCTCCAGGGTGTCCTGGATGCCGTTCACCAGGCCCGCCAAGCCGAAGATCCCCGCGAAGACGGGCATGGAGGCCCAGCCCCGGGTGAAGCATCCGATGAGGGCCAGGGGCACGAGGACGGAGAGGGCGTAGCCGATTCCCAGGATGACCCGATGGCCCCGCCGGTCGCCTAGGTGGCCTGCAGGATAGGCCGCTGCCGCGTAGATCCCGTTGTGCCAGACGTACAGGAAACCCCCCAGGGCCGCGGCCTTCATGGGGCCGTGAGCCGGGGTCAGGAGCTGAGTGGCCGCCAGGATCAGCAGGGTATGGGCGTAGTCCCCGGCGCCGAAGAGCCCCACGCCGATCAGGTAGCGGCGGAAGGGATGGGGCATCTGGGCGAGGGCATGGCGCAGGGAGACCTTGCGGAGCTCGGTACGGCGCTTCTCCTGGATGATCCAGGCCATGATGGCCGCCGCGATGAGGCCGGGGATCATGGTCCAGAACATCAGGGTGCGCAGGTAGGGCAGCCTCGCCAGCCCATGGGCGTTGCCCCAGCCCAGCAGGAGCACCACGGCCAGGGGTCCGAGAATGGCCCCGAGGGTGTCACCGGCCCGGTGGAAACCGAAGGCCCGGCCCCGGGCCTCGGGGGGGATCGCCTCCGCCAGAAGGGCGTTGCGGAGCGGTCCCCGGATTCCCCGGCCCAGCCAGCCGAAGAGCTTGCCGCCCAGGATCAGGGGCCAGCCCTGGGCCAGGGCGATGATGCCCGAGGCGAGCCCCGTGGCCGCGTAGCCCGCCACCACGAAGGGCTTGCGGCGGGGCAGGCGGTCCGAGATCCAGCCCGCGCCCAGTTTCATGAAACTGCTGGCGGCATCCGTCACGCCCTCGATGGCGCCCAGGGCCAGGGGCGGACAGCCCAAGGCCGCGAGAAAACTGGGCAGCAGCGTGCTCTGGGCCTCGTGGCCGAGATCCGAGAAGAAGCTGGTGAGGGCCATGCCCCAGACCGTGCGGTTGAGCCATTTGGCCTTGGGCACGTCGGGGGCATCGGCCATCGGAGTCTCCTACTTGGCGAGGGCCTGTTCCAGCGCCACGGCCACCGCGACACTGGCGCCCACCATGGGATTATTGCCCATGCCGAGGAAACCCATCATCTCGACGTGCGCAGGCACCGAACTGGAACCCGCGAACTGGGCATCGCTGTGCATGCGCCCCATGGTGTCCGTCATGCCGTACGAGGCTGGACCGGCGGCCATGTTATCCGGGTGCAGGGTGCGGCCTGTGCCGCCGCCCGAGGCCACGGAGAAGTAGGGCTTGCCCTGCTCCTGGCATTCCTTCTTGTAGGTGCCCGCCACGGGATGCTGGAAGCGCGTGGGGTTGGTGGAGTTGCCCGTGATGCTCACATCCACGCCCTCGTGGTGGTTGATGGCCACGCCCTCGCGCACATCGTCGGCCCCAAAGCACCGCACCTTGGCCTTCTCGCCCTTGGAGTAGGCGATCTCCTTCACGATGCCCAGCTTGCCCGTGGCGTAGTCGAACTTCGTCTGCACGTAGGTGAAGCCATTGATGCGGCTGATGATCTGGGCGGCGTCCTTGCCCAGGCCGTTGAGGATCACCCGCAGGGGCTCCTTGCGGGCCTTGTTGGCGCTGCGGGCGAGGCCGATGGCGCCCTCGGCGGCGGCGAAGGATTCGTGGCCCGCCAGGAAGGCGAAGCACTTGGTCTCCTCCTTCAGTAGCATGGAGGCCAGGTTGCCATGGCCCAGGCCCACCTTGCGGTCATCGGCCACGGAACCGGGGATGCAGAAGGCCTGCATGCCCTCGCCCAGGGACAGGGCAATGTCCACGGCCTTGGTCTGGCCCTTCTTGAGGGCGATGGCGGCACCCAGGATGTAGGCCCAGCAGGCGTTCTCGAAGGCCAGGTTCTGGATGCCCTTCACGATACCGTAGACATCCACGCCCTTGGCCTCGGACATGGTCCGGGCTTCTTCCAGGGAGGCGATGCCGTGGTGGGCGAGGACCTTTTCAATCTGGGGAATTCTGCGTTCGTAGCTTTCAAACAGAGTCATGGTCATTTCTCCGGTGTGTCGTAATTCGATTTGGAGGCGGGGCGCAGAGGCTCGCCCTTCTAGCTTTTATCCCCTTCATCCCCTTTATCCCTGTTCATTTCTTCTTTGAACCTGTTGTCAAATCGGCGCCATTCAAGCTTGGGAGGGCCGAAGTTCAGCAGCATGGCGATCGGTTTCCCCGTGGCCCTGAGGTAGTTCAAAGTCTGGGCCACATGCTCAGGCGCGAGTGTCTTCAGGGCCTTGATTTCAAGAATGACTTCGTTTTCAACGACAAGGTCAGCCTTGAAGACGCCCGCCAATTGCCCTCGAAAGAGCACCTTGATTGGTTGCTGACGTTCCGCCCGAATACCTTTGTCCTTGAGCGCGATGAACAGGGACTGCTCGTAGACCGATTCCAGGAAGCCCGTGCCGAGTTCATTCGACACTTCAAAGGCGGCTTCAAGAATCTGCCCAGTCAGGGTTTCGAGGGGAAGGGTCATGGGAAAGATGGGTTAACAGGGATGAAGGGGATAAAGGGGATAAAAAAGAGAGCGAGTCGCTTCGATCACTGATGCCTAGGGTTGATCACCTTGGCGGCCTCATCAAAGCGGCCGTAGTTCGCGGTGGCCTTCTTGAGGGCCTCCGCGGGTTCCACGCCCTTCTCGATGGCTTCCATCATCTTGCCCATGTGGACGTACTCGTAGCCGATGACCTCGTCGTTCTCGTCGAGGGCCATGCGGGTCACGTAGCCCTCGGCCATTTCCAGGTAGCGCACGCCCTTGGCCACGGTGCCGTACATCGTGCCTACTTGGCTGCGCAGGCCCTTGCCGAGATCCTCCAGGCCCGCGCCGATGGGCAGGCCGTCTTCGGAAAAGGCGGTCTGAGTGCGGCCGTAGGCGATCTGCAGGAAGAGCTCGCGCATGGCCGTGTTGATGGCATCGCACACCAGATCCGTGTTGAGGGCCTCGAGAATCGTCTTGCCCGACAGAATTTCGGCGGCCATGGCGGCGCTGTGGGTCATGCCCGAGCAGCCGATGGTCTCCACCAGGGCCTCCTGGATGATTCCGTCCTTGACGTTGAGGGTCAGCTTGCAGGCACCCTGCTGGGGGGCGCACCAGCCCACGCCGTGGGTGAGCCCAGAGATGTCCTTGATCTCCTTGGCTTGGGTCCAGCGGCCTTCCTGGGGAATGGGCGCGGGGCCGTGGTTGGGCCCCTTCGCCACCCGGCACATGTGTTCGACTTCGGTGGAGTAGATCATGGATGGACCTCCGTTCATGAGTGCTTGGGCGTGTGGACGCGATGCCCGCCGTAGATGCCCCGGTGACCCACCAGGACGTACGCCAGGAAACAGGTGATGACGAGCGGGCCCGCGAAGCCTGACCCGAAGAGCTCGATCCCCATCAGTGTAGACGCAATGGGGGTATTGCTGGCAGCGGCGAACAGCGCGATGAAGCCCACGGCGGCGATGAAGGGCACCGGGAGATTCAACGCCGGTGCGAGGGCGGAGCCCAACAGGGCACCGATCACAAAGAGCGGCGTCACCTCGCCGCCCTTGAAACCGAACCCGAGGGTCACCACGGTGAAGAGGCACTTCGCCGCGAAGGCCCAGCTTGGGACCGGCACCGTCCCTTCCAGCACCCGAGGCAGCCACACCGTGCCCAGGTTCAGGAAGTCGGTGGTGCGGAAGAGCAGCGCCAGGGCGATCACCGCCAGCCCACCCAAGGCGGCGCGCAGGTAGGGATTGGACAGTCGCTGACGCGTCCAGGCCCCCAGGCGATGGGTCAGCTCCGAAAAACCTCCGGCCACGAGGGCCACGGGAAGCGCGAAGAGCGCCAGCTTCAGGGCCAGCAGGGGCGACATGGCCAGAGAAGCCACGGGGAAGTGGAAGTGCTGAATGCCCAGACCTCTGCACACGCCATCCGCCACGAAGCTGGCGGCCCCGCACACCAGCAGGCCTTCGTAGTGCAGTTTCCCGATGGCGATGACCTCCATGCCGAAGACCGCGCCCGCCACCGGCGTGCCGAAGAGCGAGCCGAAGCCCGCGGAGACGCCTGCCATTAGCAGGAGGCGCTGGCGGGATTGGGTGAGCCGCAGCCACGCCCAGGGCAGCTTCCCCAGGGTGCGGGCGAGGCTCGCGCCCATCTGGACGGCGGTGCCTTCGCGGCCCGCGGAGCCGCCCCCCAGGTGGGTCAGCAGGGTGCCGACCAGCACCAGGGGCGCCATCCGGGTGGGGACGCGCCCCTTGAATTCCAGGACTTCGTCCAGGATGAGGGCGCCGCCGCGCTCGGACTCCCCGCCCCAGCGGTGGTAGATCCAGGCGCTCAGCATGCCGAAGACTGGCAGCAGGGCGATGAGCCAAAGGTGCTGGGCCCGCAGGTGAAGCACCTTGTCCAGCAGCCAGAGGAAGAGGGCCGAGGCCAGGCCTGCGAGTACGCCCACCACGGAACCCATGCCCAGGTCCCACCCGGTCCTGTCCAGCCTTCCCCGCCATCCCTGCATACAGTCCTCCCACGACTCTGCGCAGGCGCCATCAGCCATCGGGGCGGTTACAGGGTGGACACCATCACCATCCCGTAGCGTAAAGCAGGTGAACGGCGAGGGGAAGCGACGTTCCGGCATCCAAGGTCCCTGCGATGCTGTGCGTCTGCCCCGGAGTGCCATGCCTTCATTCGTGCTTCCCCTCTGGATTCCCCTGGCGCTCCTGGGCCTCGGCCTTGGCTTGCTGGGGCTGACGCTATCGAGGCTGCGGGCCCTGCCTCGACTCCCAGCTTCCGGTATTCGGGAGTCTACCCAAACGGTCTGCCTCTGCATGCCCGCCCGCAACGAGGGTCTGGAGATCGGCGCGGCCCTGGATTCCTGGCTGAACCAGGCTTATCCAAACCTGCGCCTGGTGGTGGTGGACGATGGCTCCACGGATGCCACGCCCGAAATTCTCGCCCGGCGGGCCGTCGCCCATCCCGACCGCTTGCGGGTCATCCGGAATGAAACCCTGCCGCCCGGGTGGCTCGGGAAGAACCACGCCCTGCACCTCGCGACCTCCACACCGGAGGCGCGCCAGGCCCAATGGCTGCTTTTTGTCGATGCCGATGTGCAGGCGGTGCCGGATCTCCTGAGCCGCGTCTTCGCCCTGTTGGAAGAAACCCCGGCGGATATCTTCGCCCTGGTGCCAGGAGTGGACACGCATTCGGTTGGAGAGCGACTGTTCCTGCCCACGGCCGCCACCTTCTTCCTGTGGTTGGTGCCCCCAGGCAGCGTAGCCGACCCCAAGAGTCCCTTCTTCTGCGGAACCGGGGCCTTCACCCTGGTGCGCCGAAGCACCTATGACGCCATCGGGGGACACGCAGCCGAGGCCATGGAACCCATCGACGACATGATGCTGGCCCGGCGTGCGAAACAGGCGGGCTTCGTCAACCGCATGGCCCAGGGCGGGCCGGATCTGCATCTCCGCATGTACGCCAGTGGTTGGGAGGTGATCCGCGCCATGCGGAAGAACATCCTGGGCATCCCTGTGCTGTGGGTCTTCGCGCCCATTCTGATCGGACTCATGTTGGCCTTGCTGCTGAGTCCCCTCTGGCTGGCCTTGCTCGGTCGGCCCGCTTTCGCGCTGCTGGAGTGGCTGCTGTGGCCGTTCATCGTGTGGGTGGCGCATCGCCGTCTGACGGGGCAATCCTTCGACTGGATCTGGCTGCTCTGGCCCCTCATCGGTCCAGCCGCCAGTGTGGGCATCGCCTGGGCTTTTGGGGACCGCCTGCGGGGGGTGAACCACTGGCGAGGGCGCACGGTGCCCCTCAGCCGTTGAACACCTGGATCAATTCATCGAGCTTCTTGAGCACGCCGAGGATCCTGAAGGGCTCCACGGGAAGGTAGTCCACGGCACCGGCCTCCAGGGCGCGAACCCGCTTCAAGTCGACATCCTCGTCGGTCCCCGCGAGCACGATGGGGAGCGGACATTTCTCCTGCTCCACCAGCTGGCGGCTGAGTTCCAGGGGGCTGGCGAGGCGCAGGCGGTTGTGGATCAGCACGAGGCGGATGCGTCCCCAGTCCTGGGCGGCGGCTTCCTTCGCCACCAGCAGGGGCCGCAGGTTGCCCTTGATGTAGTCCAGGCTCATGAAGCCGAATTTCCGCCCGAGTCCTTCGGCAATGCGCTTGGCAAAGTCCTCGTTCTCGGTGAGCACCAGGATCATGGGATCGCGCTCGACCCACAGGCGGGCGCTGGGCAGTTCGGCCGCGCTCTTCCGTGGCAGCCGTCGGTTGTCCCCGGCTTCAAAGCTCTCGCGATCCCGCTGGGCCTGGAGCCGTTCCTGCCCATCGAGCCAGGTGCGGTAGCTGCCCAGGAGATCCTTGTCGGCCTTCTCGGTGAACTTGAGGCCCACCACGTTGTCATCGAGGTAGGCCACGCGGGTGGGCGCCACTAGGTGGAGGTTGCCTTCCAGGGGAAGGTCCAGGGTGGACTCCTCGCCCATGCGGAAGTAGTCCTGCATCCTCTGACGGGAATCGGCAAGGGACAGCTCCAGGCCCTCCCGCCCAAAGCCGGTCACCTGGCCCTCGAGCAGCGCATTGCGGGCGTTCGAGAAGGTGGCCCGGGGAAGTTCCCGGTCCGGGGCGAAGTCCACCAGGCGGTGGCTGTCGGCTCTCCGGAGGCTGCGGGGCAGTTCCAAGGCACAGGCGGAGAGGCCCTCGGCCTGGTCCAGCCCGAGGCAGGTGGTGACGGCCTCGAACTTGAAGCCGCGGTCCTCCAGATTGAGGGAGACCTTCTCTCCGGGAACCAGCTTCCAGGCCTCGAATTCGGGTCGCCCCATGGCCAGCATCAGCGCGTCCGCTTCGATCGCCAGCAGAGTGAACTCGCGGCGCTCCGCACGGAAGGCCAGCGTGACCTTTTCGTTGGCCACCAGCAGGCGCTGGAGCACCATCCGGATGGCCAGACTGTCTTCGATGAGGCGTTCGGAGGGAGGCATCGCGGCGCCGTCAGAAGGGGATCGAACCGGCGGGGAGCCAGCGGCGCAGGGCATTCTTGAGGCCCTCGAGGGTGATGGGCTTGGCCAGGTAGTCGTCCATCCCGCACTCCAGGCAGCGTTCCCGGTCGCCCTGCATGGCGTTGGCGGTCATGGCCAGGATGGGCACTCGCCGCCCGGATGACTCCTGCTCCCGGATCTGCCGGGTGGCCTGGTAGCCATCCATCTCCGGCATCTGGCAGTCCATCAGAACCAGGTCGTAGTCCTTGGCCTGGACCGCCTGGACCGCCTCGCGGCCATTGACCGCAAGATCCGCCTTGATCCCGAGCTTGCGGAGAACGGCCTGGGCCACGTGCTGGTTGACGAGGTTGTCCTCCGCCAGCAGCAGGCGCACAGGCAGCGATTCGGCAACGGTGAGGCCACTCGAGCGGACCGGGGCGCGATTCTCGGGTTCCGGGGCGGGAAGGAATGCCGCTCGACGATCCAGCAGCGCCCGCAAGTGGGACTTCCGCAAGGGCAGCAGCAGTGCCTCGGCGGCGGCGTCGGGAGCCGTGGGTTCCCGGTCGTACATGGATCGCGTCGCCACCCGCCGAAGCTGGGGCGTGGCGCCCTCCGCCGACAAGGCGCGGAGGAGCGCCTGCGCCAGGGGGCTGGCGGGGTGGTAGAGCAGGATGGTCTCGAGACCGTTCGCTTCACGAATGCGCTGCAGCGCCTGTTTCAGGGTGGAGAGCCGCTCGGCCTCCAGGCCCCAGGCCCGGAGCTGCGCCTCGAGGAGCTCGCCGGTGACGGTGGGCAGGCCCGCGAGGAGGAAGCGACAGGGGGTGTCGGGTCGCCAGGGGACGCCTGCATCCGGTTGAAGATGAAGACGCACGGTGAACCAGAAGGTGCTGCCGGATCCCGGAGCACTGCTGACCCCGATTTCCCCCCCCATGAGTTCCGCCAGATGCCTGGAAATGGCGAGGCCCAGGCCGGTGCCCCCGTAGTTCCGCGTGGTGGTGGTGTCGCCCTGAAAGAAAGACTGGAAGAGCCGGGAGGAGACCGCTTCCCCCATGCCGATTCCCGTGTCCTGGACTTCCACCCTGAGGGTCACCACATCCCCATCCCGGGCGGGGGTGCTTACGCGGATGGTGACGGCGCCCTGGGCGGTGAACTTGAGGGCATTGTCCGTCAGGTTGGTGAGCACCTGGCGAAGGCGCACCGGATCGCCCAGGAGCCGCGTGGGCGTGTCGCCGGAGACCAGGGTCACAAGCTCTAGGCCCTTGCCGTGGGCCTTCACGCCCAGTACGGCCAGGAGATCATCCAGCAGTTCCTGAAGATCGAAGGGGATGCGCTCCAACTCGAGCTTGCCGGCCTCGATCTTGGAGAAGTCCAGGATGTCATTGATGAGATGGAGCAGGGTGCCCGCGCTGGAGCGGATGGTGCGCGCGTAATCGTGCTGCTCCTCCGACAGGGGCGTGGACATCAACAGATCGGACATTCCGATGATGCCGTTCATCGGGGTGCGGATCTCGTGGCTCATGTTGGCCAGGAATTCCGATTTGAGGCCAGCCAGGCGCACCGCCTCGTCCCGGGCCTCCTCGAGCTGCCAGTTCTTCATCTCCAGGTCCATGGAGAACTGGGCGACCTGGTCTTCCGCCAACTTGCGCTCCGTGATGTCGTGGATCTGCCAGAAGTGGCCGTAGAAGCCCTTGGCACCTTCGATGGGGACGAAGTCCACCGCGAGGACGCGGCCATCTTTCATGACCACTTCTTCGCCGAGGGTGACCGCGGCCGTGGTCAGGGCCTGGGAAATTCGTTGGCGCGCAGACTCGGTATCCCGCATCTGGGCCACGCACATCTCCATGAGTTCATCGGCCTCGCTGTCCACCAACAGGTGGGCGGGCACGGGAATCTCGAAGAGGCGGCAGAAGGTCTCGTTGATGAGCGCCACTTGCCGGTCCTCGGTCTCCACCAGAATGCCCGCCTGCATGTTCTCGATCAGGGCCCGCAGGCGGCTGTTGATGGTGGCCAGGGCGGCCTCGTTGTGTTTGCGTTCGGTGATGTCCGTGAGGGTTCCGGACACGCCGATCACCCCGCCCTGATCATCCACCGTGATCCGGTTGGACATCTCCACCCACCGGTAGTCGCCGGTCTTGGTGCCGATCCGGAATTCCCCTTGGAGTGTGTCCTGGTCCGTTTCCATCGCGTAGGTGAGGATATTGAGATATCGGACTTTGTCCTGGGGGTGCATGAAGCCGAGGAAGGGCTGCCCCAGGCATTCGTCGACATCCAGCCCCGTGAGTTCAGACCAGGCCCGATTCAGGAAGGACCACCGGCCCTCACGATCGATCTGGAAGACCACCTCCCTGAGATGGGAGATCAGGCCCTGATAGCGGTGCAGTTCCTGGGTGTCGCCCTCCGGCGAGGCCCGGAGGCCACGCTCCACGCCCTTCAGGAAACCCTCCCAGGCCGATCCCTGGGGGAGGGCCACTCCTGCGGCCTCTAGCTGGGCCAGGTGCTTTGCCAGAAAGGGATTCATCACATCAGCATCGGTCCCCATCCTATCGGCGGAGAGGGGCCTGTGGGTTTGTTCCGGAGGGCGCCGGAAAATATATTCTTGTTTTTTTCGCCTTTTGCCTCAACCTGGGATCCTGAACTCGCCGCAAGGAGAAGTCGATGGCCGCCACCGAGCAAGACGATCGCCTGAAAGTCCTCAACCGCACCCTGGCGGAGATCGAACGCGCCTTCGGCAAGGGCGCCATCATGAAGCTGGGCGACCATCTCGGCGCCGAGGGCATTGAGGTCATTTCCACGGGCTCCATCAGCCTGGATTCCGCCCTGGGCGTCGGCGGCGTGCCCAAGGGACGTGTGGTGGAAGTCTACGGCCCCGAGGCCAGCGGCAAGACCACCCTGGCCCTGCACATGGTGGCCCAGGCCCAGAAGGCAGGCGGGCTGGCAGCCTACATCGACGCCGAGCACGCCCTGGATCCCGACTACGCCAAGAAACTGGGCGTGGACATCGACAACCTCTTCATCAGCCAGCCCGACAGCGGCGAGCAGGCCCTGGAGATCTGCGACCAGCTCGTGCGCAGCGGCGCCCTGGACATCATCGTGATCGACTCCGTGGCCGCCCTCGTGCCCAAGGCCGAGATCGACGGCGAGATGGGCGACAGTCACGTGGGCCTCCAGGCCCGGCTCATGAGCCAGGCCCTCCGCAAGATGACCGCCACCATCAGCAAGACGAACACCTGCGTGGTCTTCATCAACCAGATCCGCATGAAGATCGGCGTGATGTTCGGCAATCCCGAGACCACCACCGGCGGCAACGCGCTGAAGTTCTACGCCTCCGTCCGTCTCGATGTGCGCAGCGTCCAGAGCATCAAGGGCAACACCGGCGATCCGCTGGTGGCGGCCAAGGACGAGGATTCCAGCGTGGTGGGCAAGAAGACCAAGGTGAAGGTGGTGAAGAACAAGGTCGCGCCGCCCCTCAAGGTGGCCACCTTCGACATCATGTACGGCGAGGGCATCAGCCGCACGGGCGAACTGGTGGAGCTGGGCGTGCAGCTGGAGATCATCCAGAAGAGCGGCTCCTGGTTCTCCTACAAGGACAGCCGCCTGGGTCAGGGCGCCGAGAACGTGAAGAAGCTCTTCCTCGACAACCCCGAACTGGCGGACGAGGTCGAGAAGCAGATCCGGGAAAAGCTCGGGCTTCGGGGCAGCCAAGCCTAACGAAAGAGACCGCGGCGCCTGGGCCGGAGGGTGGAAACCCTCCGGCCCAGGCCGTTTCAGATGCAGTAGGTGGCACCACCCAGGGCGAGTTGTCGGTCCGCCAGTTCCTTCAGGGTGCGCCGAGCCAGGACCTCCGAAACCACCTGGCCGAGCTGGGCCCAGGCTTCTTCCGCGGCAGAGGGCACTCCGTGGAGATGCGTGGCGTCCGGCCTGGGCGCGAATAGCTCGCCCTCGAGGGCGAGGACGATATCCAGCAGGGTGATACGGGCTGGGTCTTTGGCCAAGGCGTAGCCGCCGCTGGGACCCCGGACGGCGCGCACGAGGCCGGCGGTCTTGAGGCCGCCGATCAGCACGTGAATGTATTTGGCGGAAAGCTCCTGGTGCTCGGCGATGACATCCACCATGACCGGCCCCTGGCCCCAGTGGAGGGCCAACTCCATCATCACCCGCAGACCGGAACGCCCTTTGGCGGAAACCTGCATGGGAAACCTCCCTGGGCCGAGGGAAGCCTCGCCCGAATCTAATTATTCCATAACTTCGGGTATTTACTTGACAATAAAAATATGGCTCTTCAGACTCGATCCTGGCCCTGCCTCCTGGCGGGTCCACAACCCGAACATGAAAGACCCCAAATCCACTCCAGAAAGGAGACTCAATGCCCCGCCCCAATCGCGTCGATCACGCCTATGAACTCATCGGCCAGACCCCCGTGGTCCGCCTCAACCGTATCGTGCCGGAGGGTAGCGCCACGATTTTCGTGAAGCTGGAAAGCGCGAACCCCGGCGGCAGCGTGAAGGATCGCATTGCCCTCGCCATGATCGAGGATGCCGAAAGGCGCGGTGTGCTGAAGCCCGGCATGAAGCTGCTGGAAGCCACCAGCGGCAACACGGGCATCGGCCTGGCCTTCGTGGCCGCCGCCAAGGGCTACGATATCACTCTGGTGATGCCGGACACGATGACAGTGGAGCGCCGCTCCCTCCTCAAGGCTTATGGGGCCGAACTGGTGCTCACGCCGGGCTCCGGCGGCATGAAGGCCGCCGTGGACAAGGCGGAAGAGCTGGCGACTTCTGGTCAGGGCTATTTCCTGGTGCGCCAGTTCGACAATCCGGCCAACCCCGAGGTGCACCGACGCACTACGGCCCTAGAGGTGTTGGAGCAGGTGCCGGAACTGGATGCCTTCGTGGCGGGCATCGGCACCGGCGGCACCATCACGGGCGTGGGCGAGGTGATCGCCCAGCGGAAACCCGGCACCCTGGTGGTGGCGGTGGAACCCATCGACTCGCCGCTGCTGACCCAGGGCAAGGCCGGTCCCCACAAGATCCAGGGCATCGGCGCCAACTTCGTGCCAACCATCCTCAACCGCGAGGCCTACACCCGGATCGAGGATGTGGCCTACGAGGATTCCCTGCGCATCGCCCGCCGCCTGGCGCGGGAGGAAGGACTGCTCACGGGCATCTCCACCGGCGCCATCGTCCATGCCGCCCTCAAGGTCGCCGCCGAACTGGGCAAGGGCAAGACCGTGGTGGCAGTGCTCTGCGACACGGGGGAGCGCTACCTGAGCCATCCCCTCTTCCTGGAGATTGACGGCCCCGCGAGCTGAGCCTGGATACCCTCGAGCCCGAAGATCGCCTGTCTCAAGGCGCTCTTCGGGCTTCTGACCTCAAACGGCGAAATGCGGGTTCTGGAGCCAGCCTTCCAGGCCTTCGATGACATCTCGAACGCCGGGGCCGAAGCGGGCATTGCTCAGCCAGTCGATGTTCCGGGGGAGGTTATCCAGCGCGGCGCGCACCCGGTAGCGGTGACCCAGCTCGGCGCGGGGAATGGCGTTGGGGCTCAGCTCCTCCCGGGTCTGGAAGGGCTGGGAGAGGGCGGGGAGCCACTGCTTCAGGCGCGTCTCGGTCCAGTCCCAATCCTTGACCTCTTCGGGGTGGGGATCATCCCAGAGGGTGGAATCGCCGATGAAACTGCGCAGCTGCATGCGGTCCTCGGGGGCGCAGCCCTTGTCGATCCAACTGGGCACCAAGGTGCCCAGATAGGGACGGCCCGAGGGCGGATCGATGAGGAAACCGAAGCCGTCGTGATAGGGCGGAAGGATGGCATGGCGACTATGCCAGAGCTTGACGGAGGTGTAGGGAATCGAGGCCAGGGCATCCGCGCTGGCGCTGGCATGGGGCGCAAGCAAGGCAGCCGCCTCGAAGGCGGGAAGGGCGAGGATCACCCGATCCGCATCCACGCTGTGGCCCTCCGCATGGGCACGCCACCCGCCATCCGGCAGCGGTTCCAAGGTGCGGGCCCGAAGTCCGGAATGGACCCGGGGCAGCAGCGAAGCCAAGCGTAGGGTCAGGGCGCCCATGCCGCCTTCGGGCACCATAAGGTGGCTAATACCGCTCTTGCGCACGCCGTTGAAGAGACTGCCGAAGGATTCCCACTTCTTGAGCATGGGGATGGCATCGATGCTGAGGAGATGGGGCGGCGTGGCGAGGATGCCCGCCACCATGGCCGGGAGAAGTTCCTCGGCCATGCCGCGACCGGCGCGACGGGCGATGAAGTCGGAGAGGCCCTCTTCGGGTTCCGCGGGTCGCACGGGCTGGAAGGGTTCCAGGAACATGCGGAACTTGGTGGACCACCGCATTAGGTCGCTGGTGATGAGACCCACGGGATGGGCGGGCACGGGGATGAGGCGACCCTCCTTGCCCACCCACCGGGCCCCCTTGCCGGGACTCTTGAGAGGCAGGTCCAGCTTCTTGAAGAGTCGGTCGGCGGGGCTGTTCGCCCGCACGAGAATGCCCTGGGGGCCCTTTTCAACGCGGCCTGGACGCCCGTCCTCCGTGGGCCAGGGAAGGGTCTGCACCCAGCCGCCGAGGACAGATTCCGCCTCCCATACCTCTACGGTTTCGCCGCGTCCGTGGAGATGCCAGGCCGTCAGAAGGCCCGTGATGCCGCCGCCGAGGATGAGAGTGGTCATGGGGCCGTCCGTAGGAGAACCCCAGTCTAGCCGGGCAGGGCCTCCAGGGTTTTCCGAAGCAGGCACTGGATAAAGGCCGGATGCACACCGGGGGCCGGAACGCGCAGGTACCGGGTGATTCCGGCCTTCTCCGCCACCTCGCGGTACTCGATATCCAGTTCGTGCAGGGTCTCGATGTGTTCGCCCACGAAGCTTACGGGCATGACCACCACCTCGCGCCCGCGCAACTCCTGGAGCACGGTTTCCAGGGCGGGGGCGAGCCATTCGATGGGGCCCACCTTGCTCTGGTAGCCCAGACGGTAACCGCCAGGGATGGCGCCCAGACGCGCCTGGAGAGCCTCCACCGTGGCGCGAATCTCCCGCTCGTAGGGATCCCCCGCTTGGATCTGTTTCACTGGCAGGCTGTGGGCGCTGAAGACCACCGTAGCGTTGGGCGTTTTGGACAGCGTGGCTCGGAGGTTCTCTTCCATGCACGCGAGGTAGTCGGGATCCGTGGCGTAGTGAAGTACGCCCGGCAGCATCTCCATGCCCATCGCCTTGGCTTCCCGCTCCAGCTCCATCAGGCTGGAGCCCGTGGTGGCGCGGCAATCGTGGGGATAGAGGGTGACCGGCAGCAGGCGCCGGATGCCCTGGGTCTTCAGCGAGCGCAGCAGTCCCGAAGCGCGGGGGCGGGTGTAGCGGAAACACAGCACGACCTTTTCCTGTCGCCCAGCACCCCGCAGGGCCTTGCGCAGCGCGCTGGCCTGGGCCGCGGATTCCCGCAGGATGGGACTGCCCCCGCCGATTTGCGCATAGCGCCCCTGCACCGCCTTGAGCCGCGATCCCACGATGATCCGCGCGATGAGCGGCTGCAGCAGCGCCGGCCCCAGGCGAATGATGTCCCGGTCGTTGAAGAGATTGAGCAGGAAGGGTTTCACATCCGAGAGCCGCAAAGGCCCGCCGAGGTTCATCAGGACGATGGCGGCATCTGTGGACATAGTGACTCCGGGAAACAGAAAAGATGTTCACCACAAAGAACACGAAGGGCACAGAGAAAAACAGACACAAAGTTTGAACCGAAAGGCACAAACGAGGGTTGCCAGCCAAAGGCTAAAATGGCGCAGCCCATATTGTTGTTTTTTCTCTTTGGCCCGGCTAAGGATAATTTTGGAGGGTATGATTTGAATAATATAATTGTTATTATTTGTACATAGAATAAAAATCTGCCAACGTGGCCTTCCATTCGCTCAGTAGTTTTTCGTGGGTTTGAAATTCAGAATCATCTACAAGTTGGCAGGACTCGATATAATATCCGCTTTCTTGGCCTGACAAAATTAAAACGATATTCGCAGTTCTCTTACCGATAGCATATTTACCGTTAAGCTCTACCCGCGACCAAATTTTATTATCCAAAATATTTAATTTTAAATCATCATTTGGATTTTTAACGATTCGATTTTTATTATCGATCGGAATAGCAAATTCTGCAGTCTCTAAAAGATCTCGACAAGCCACGAGTGCAGCAGAACTAGTTATTGCCCGAGGGATCTCGTCAGGATTTGGATTGTCTTCCATCTCCATTTTAACTCGGTAAGGTAGCGCAGGGCACACAAACCATTTGTTTTTACATTCTAAATTGTAAAATATATTAATGTGGGAATCTTTAATATCTGAAATCACGTTACGTTGATTAACTTTTGAAGGAAAATTCGCAAGCGCGAGCTGAATTGCAGGCCGTGCATCAGAAACAATATCTAAATTTTTTGAATCCCAGGTTGAGTCTCCCTTCCAGATTAATTTGTCGTTATCCAATATTTCAATTCCGATACTATGCGTAAATAATCTTTCGGTGTTTGTTTTTATTGATACACCAGCTTTAGTTTCGGAAGAAATCGCAGCTATTGCGATTTCTTGTGCCGCATTTACACCTAATCCAGAAACCCCATTTGTTCTACCAGAGTAAGATATTGAAATCGAGGATTTTGGCGCATCAAACCGTTACGTTTTATGGCGAAGTGTAATTTTGAATCGATTTTCAGTCGCAGCGATGATTACCCCACGTCTTGCAATTAATTCGGAAAGTTCTGATTTCATTTTTTCATTAATTAAGTTCTCGGCCCCTAGTAAAGGCGCACCCTGTCCAAGCACAGATACCGAAACGCTAGTTCCTGGCTGAATACTGCTGGCATCGCCAGTCAGTCGAAGCCATGGGCGATATGCCAGTACTTCGGGTGTACGATTGGAACAACTTATAGAAAGAGCTGCGAACAACAAGAGGATTAAATTTGGTGTTTTCAAGCCAAAATCTCCTTCTCAAGCATAAAATCAGGCAACAGCCTATCAGGACCTATAAATAATTGTGCAAACAAATCTAAAAGAAATCCATGCCTTTGAAGGAAATGGATTTCACACCGTCCGACTGAACGCCGTGCTGGGTGCCAGTCGCTTGAGATAGGCGTCGAAGGGCATCACGAGGTTGCGCACGAAGCGCTTGCCGAGCTCGGTGACGAAGATGCCGTCCTCTCGGAGCTCCACAGTGCCCATGGGCACTTCCGCCTTCAGTTCCTCGAGGGCCTCGGCGAAGTGGGTGGGGCCGTCGACGCCCCACTTCTCCTTCAGCTCCGCCCAGCGCAGTTCGAAGCTGCCCATGATGTGGTGGATGACCCAGCGGCGCATCTGGTCCTCTTCCGTGAGGCGGAAGCCCTTGTGGATGGCGAAGTGGCCCTCGGTAACGGCCCGCTCCCACTTGGCGAGGATCTTCTCGTTCTGGGCATAGACGCCGCCAACATTGGCGATGGCGCTGGGACCAAAGCCCAGGCTGTCGCTCCCGGCCTGCACGGCATAGCCCATGAAGTTGCGGATGAGGCGCCCGTCCTTTACGGCCTTGGCCAGCTCGTCGTCGGGACGGGCGAAGTGATCCATGCCGATGGCGACATAGCCATGCTTCTCCAGGATCTCCGTGGCCATGAGCAGCAGGTCCAGCCGCAGCTCGGGCTGGGGTAGCGTCTCCGTGGGGATGGTGCGCTGGTGGGGCAGCATCTTGGGCAGGTAGGCGAAGCCGTAGATGGCCATGCGGTTGGGCGCGAGCTCCAGGGTGGATTCCAGCGTGCGGCGGAAGGTGTCCATGGTCTGGCCCGGTAGGCCGTAGACCAGATCCAGGTTCACGCCGCCGAAGCCCAGTTCCCGGGCTTGCTTCACCGTCGCGAGGGTCTGATCCCAAGTCTGGCCCCGGGTGATGAGCTCCTGCACGTGGTCATCCAGATCCTGCACGCCGAAGGAGACGCGGTTGAAGCCCAGCTCCCGCAGGGCGGGCAGTTGGTCGGGCTGCAGGAAGGTGGGATCCACCTCGATGGCCACCTCGGCCCCCGGCAGCAAGGGAAAGCGCTCCGTGATGATGCGAAAGGCCCGCTGCAGTTCGGGCACCTTCAGGTACGTGGGCGTGCCGCCACCCCAATGCAGTTGGATGGCCTGGCGGCGGGTGGGTAGATGGCTGGCCCAGAGTTCAACCTCGGCCTCCAGTGCCCGCAGATAGGCCTCCACGGGGGTGTATTGGGGACTCACCACCACGTTGCAGCCGCAGTACGAGCAGCGGCGCTTGCAGAAGGGGATGTGCGTGTAGATGGAGAGGGGGCGGGGGTCCTGGTTGGCATCGGCCAGGGCGCGGTGGAGCTCCGCCTCCGGGAACTGCTCCGTCCAGGCTGGGGGCATGGGGTAGCCGGTGTAGCGTGGGCCGGGGCGATCGTAGTGCTTGACGAGGTCGATGAGGGGGAGTTCAGGCATCGCAGATCCAGACAGAAAGGGAAACAGGATGGACAGGAGTGAAATGACAGGATGGGCAGGGTGAAATGACAAAAAGAGAGGGGAGCGATGGGGACTTCTTCAAAAGGCTTTGATGCTTGGAAAGGGGAAAAGGCTGATCCGCCCTAACCGCCTACGCTCCCGTGCTTCCCGTCTATCCTGTTAAACCTCCTGTAATCCTGTGGTCTATCCCTGTTTCACTGCCTCGATCACCGCCGCCAGCACCTCGGGATCGGTCTCCGGCAGCAGGCCGTGGCCCAGGTTGAAGACGTGGGCATGGCCCTTCATGGCTTCCACGATGGCACGCGCCTTTCGACAGGCCACGTCCTTACCTGCCAACAGCGCCACGGGGTCTAGGTTGCCCTGGAGCACCTTCATGGGGAAACGCTGACGGGCTTCGGCGATGGGCACCTGCCAGGGCACGGCCAGCGCCTCGCAGGGCAGGGTCTGGAGGCTTTGGGGCAGATAGCCCGTGCGGGCGAAGAAGAGCTTGGGCGCGCCTTCCACCTGTCGCAGCGTGCGATCCACGGCGGGCAAGGCGAAGGTGGCGTAGTCTTCCGGGTCCAGTTCTCCGGCCCAGGTATCGAAGAGCTGCACGCCCTGAGCCCCCGCGCCGATGTGGAGGTTCAGCAGCCGCGCGGCGGCATCCGCCAGGCGGTCCAGCCAGGCCTTGGCCTTGGCGGGTTCCGCATGAAGGAATGCCTTGGCCCGGGTCCAGTTCTTGGAGCCATGGCCCTCGATGCCGTAGGCCAGCAGCGTCCAGGGGGCGCCCGCGAAGCCCAGCATGGCCACATGGGCAGGCAGGTTGGCCTTCACCTTGCGGATGGCCGCCTGCACGGGCTCGAAGATCGCCTCGTCCAATGGCTGGTCCAGGGGAATCTGGTCCAGAGTCTTGCCCAGCCGCGGTCCGCCCTCGGGGATCGTCACGTTGCAGCCCAGGGCCTCGAGAATCACCAGGATATCGCTGAAGATGATGGCGCCATCGAGGCCGGGGAAGCGGCGCACGGGCTGGAGCGTGACCTCGGCCGCAAGGTCGGAATCATAGAGCAGCTGCTCGAAGGTGACCTTCGCGCGGAGCGCCCGGTATTCCGGGAGAAACCGGCCCGCCTGGCGCATGAACCAGAGGGGGGGCGTGGACAGGACTTCGCCCCTAAGGGCGCGGATCAGGGGCTGAGTCACATCGGCCTCGGAGAAAGTGCTACTCGCGGTCCAGCGAGAAGGTGAAGGGGCCCGTGGCGCCGAGCACTTCGCCTTCGGGGATGACCGTGCCGGTGCGGCGCGCGGCGAGGTGGACCACCCGCCAACGGCCTCCGCGCTGGGCGGCTTCCTTCATGGCCACGCGCCCGGCCTTGGCGCTGTTGCGATGGGCCACCTGGATCACCAGGTAGGCGCCTTCCTTCTCGGTGCGGTTCTCGAGGCCGATGGTGTAGATGCGAGTCATGGAATTCTCCTCAAAAAGGATTCACCACCAAGGCACTAAGCCCACCAAGATTCACCAAGCAAGATCTACTTGGTGTTCCTTGGCGTCCCTGGTGCCTCGGCGACGGATCATTTCGTTTCTCATGCGCTGAATGCGCCCTTCACGGCTTGGATGCCCTTATCGAAGTGGGCGAACTCCTTTTCGCCGTGGGCGATGGAGAGGAAGGCCACTTCGTAGCCGCTGGGGGGCAGGTAGACACCCTGGTCCAGCAGCAGCTTGTGCATCTTGTTGAACTGCGCGATGGCGCCGCTCTCCACGCGATCGGCGCGTTTGACGCCGGGCTGGAAGAGGGGCCAGATGAGGCTGCCCATATGGGGGGCGTGGAGGCCGGGGATCTGCTCGAAGGCCTTGGCCCAGCGGGCCGCCTTGGCATTGAGATCCGCATAGACAGTAGGTGTCAGCCGCTCCAGGGTGGCGAGGCCTGCGGCCATGGCCACCGGATTACCGGAGAGGGTTCCCGCCTGGTACACGGGGCCGTCGGGGCTCACCACACCCATGATGTCCTTGCGCCCACCGTAGAGACCCACGGGCATGCCCCCGCCGATGATCTTGCCGTAGGTGACCATGTCCGGGGTGATGTCGTAGAGTTCCGCCGCACCGCCGGGAGCTACCCGGAAGCCGCTGATGACTTCGTCGAAGATGAGCACCGTGCCGTGCTTCGTGCAAAGCTCCCGCAGGCGCTTGAGGAAGGAGAGATCCTGCAGCAGCAGGCCGTTGTTGGCGGGGATCGGTTCGATGATGGCAGCGGCCAATTCCGCGCCGTACTTGGCGAAGGCCTGTTCCAGCCCCTCGGGATCGTCCAGGCTCACCACCAGCGTCAGGTCCGCGAAGGCCTTGGGTACACCCGCGCTGGTGGGCTCCCCGAAGGTGGCGAGACCGCTGCCCGCCTTCACCAGCAGCGCATCGCTGTGGCCGTGATAGCAGCCCTCGAATTTCAGGATGCGGTCCCGTTTGGTGAATCCGCGGGCCGCGCGGAGGGCGGACATCACAGCCTCGGTGCCGCTGGAGACGAAGCGCATCTTTTCCAGGTGGGGCACCATGGCCTTGATGCGCCGCGCCAGGGCGATCTCACGGCGGGAGGGGGCGCCGAAGGTGAGGCCTTCCTTCATGGCCTCGGTTACGGCGGCGAGGATATCGGGATTGGTGTGACCCAGGATCAGCGGGCCCCAGGACATGCAGAGATCCAGAAAGGTCTTGCCGTCCTCGTCCTCGAACCACGCATCCCAGGCCCGCCTGAAGAACTTGGGCGTGCCGCCCACGGACTTGAAGGCGCGAACCGGGCTGGATACGCCGCCGGGAAAGTGGGTCAGGGCTTCGGCAAAGAGGGCTTCGTTGTTCATGGGGTCGACTCGCAACAAGATGGACAGGATGAAATGGATGGGCAGGATAAAAGAAAATAGGTGTCAATTGGTGACAAGCGGGGTCAGGGGTGGAGGCGTTTCCAGGTGAGCTTTGGCGTACCGAAATTCAGGAGGAGCCCCACGGGAATTCCGGTGGCTTTTAGGTAGTTGATGGTTTGGGCTTGGTGCTCGGGCAAGAGGTGTTCCACGGCCTTCAGCTCGAGGAGGACCTTGCCTTCGACGAGCATGTCCGCGAGGAATCGCCCCACGATTTCGCCACGGAAATGGACCTCGAGATGCACCTGGGTTTCAACGGCAAGCCCTTCCTGGCTCAAGGCTAGTGCGAAGGCACGCTCGTAGACGGACTCCAGGAAGCCGGATCCCAGCTCACGCGACACTTGGATGGCCACACCCAGGATGCGCTCCGTCAACTCCCCATGCGGAAGCTCGGAGACTGCTCTCATCCTGTCCATCCCAGTCATCCTGTCCATCTTGTCTGCTTTTCCTTAGGCCTAGCTGATCCACTTCTTCTGCAGCGCCTCGCGTCCGGCGTAGGTCACGATCATGTCGCTACCGGCACGGCGCAGGCTGATCAGCTGCTCGTACATGAGCTGGTCGCCGTTGAGCCAGCCCAGGCGATCCCCGGCCTTCACGGCGCTGTACTCGCTGGAGACGTGGTAGGTGCAGATGGGTAGCAGGCAGGCTTCCTTCAGGCGCCAGACCAGATCCAGGTTGTGGATCCCGGGCTTGACCATGAGGATGTCGGCGCCCTCTTCGATATCCAGGAGCGCATCCTTGATGCCTTCGCGGGCATTGCGAGGATCCATCTGGTAGCTGCGGCGGTCGCCGAATTTCGGCGCGCTGTCGGCGGCCTCGCGGAAGGGGCCGTAGTAGGCGCCGCTGTGCTTGATGGCGTAGGAGAGGATGCCAACATTCTGGAAACCCTCGTCGTCCATCCGGGCGCGCATGGCGGCGATGCGGCCGTCCATCATATCGCTGGGGGCGACGATGTCGGCCCCGGCCTGGGCGTGGGTGAGGGCCATTTCAGCCAGGATCGCCACGCTCTCGTCGTTGTTGACGTAGCCGTCCTTCACGATGCCGCAGTGGCCGTGATCGGTGTAGGCACACAGGCAGACATCCGTCATCACGATGAGATCATCGCCGAATGCCTTCTTCAGGGCGATGACGGCGAGGGGCACCACGCCATGGGGATCGTGACTGTGTTCCGCCAAGGGAGATTTCTCATCGGGCACGCCGAAGAGCAGCACGCTCTTGAGGCCCAGCTTGAGATCGGCCTCCACCTGTTTGACCGTGGCCTGGATGCCCGTGCGGGCGATGCCCGGCATGGCATCGATGGGATTGCTGCTTTCGGCCATCTGGACGAAGTAGGGCTGGATCAGGTGGCGGGCGCGCAGATCGGTCTCGGCCACGAGGTCGCGGATGGCCTGGGTGCGGCGGAGACGGCGGGGTCGGATGAACATGGAGTCCTCCTTGGGTCTCAAAGATACGAAGCCAGGATACGCCCGAGTGCCTCGATCTTGGGTTCGCAGACGCCGTGGGCGGGACAGCCGGCCGCCTCGAAGGCGGCGGCGGTGCGTTCCCCCCAGGCAAAGCGCAGAATGTCCCCGGTCAGGGGGGCCAGCACCTCGGCCTGGAGCGGGCTCAGGGCGAGGACGGCATCGATCTCCGGTCGCGAAGGCATAGGATTCATGGGTGCTTCTTCATGGGTGATCCAGGGATGCAGGCGCCAGGCGGTGCCCTGGGCGGCCTCTTCCAGGAAACCCCGGCTGCGTTCGCCGCGAACCAGAAGGAAATCGCCACCTTCGGGGAAGTGATGGCGCAGAGTCTCCCAAAGGCCCTCGGCCTTGGGTTCGGAGCTGACCAGCACCTCATGGCCCGCGAGGGCGCGGCCCGTGGCCTCGCCGGTGACCAGGCAGGGCATACCGGGAGGCAGATGGGCTCCCCGGGCACCCGCGGGGCTCAGTACCAGGGCGGCCCGGGCATGGGCGAAGGGGGGCGGAGAGCCCATGGGGCGAAGTTCGGTAACGGCCCAGAAGACGGGCTCCCAGCCGCACTTTCGGATGCTGCGGCTGAGGGGTTCCTCGGGGCCTCGGGCCAAGCCCAGGCGAATTACCATCCAAGACCTTTCACGACTTCGTTGAGCACCTGCAGATCATCGGCCCCCTCGGCTTCGGACCAGCGGAGACCGTCATCGCCCGCGAAGGCGGCCCGCAGTCGCAGGGTTCCGCCGGGCAGCACCTCGGCCAGGGCGCCCAGGGGTTGCTGACAACCCCCGCCGATGCCCGCCAGGACCTGCCGCTCCAACAGGACGCAGCGTGTCGCGAGGGCGTCGTGCATCCCAGTCAGGGCCTCCACCAGATCTCTGCGATCCTCGCGGGTCTCGGCCAGCAAGGCGCCCTGGGCGGGAGCCGGAAGGAGTTCGTCGGGGCGCAGGGCCCGCACCTCTAGGCCCTGAAGATCCAGCCCCAAGCGTTCCAGGCCCGCGGCGGCCAGCACGGTTCCGTGGAGGGGTTCCTCCCGGAGCAGGCCATCCCGCACCCGCTGGAGCCGGGTGGGCACATTGCCCCGAATCCAGGTGTAGCTGGCCTGGGGCAGGGCCTTTTCCAGAAAGCGGCGGCGGCGCTCGGAGCTGGTGCCGATGACCGGGCGCTGGGGCGCACCGGGCCTCATCACCAGCCAGTCCACTGGGTTTTCCCGCTTGGGAACGCAGGCCCGGATGATGCCTCCGGGGCGCTCTAGGGCCACGTCCTTAAAGGAGTGGATCAACAGATCGACATCCTTGGCCGCCAGGGATTCTTCCAGTTCCTTGGTGAAGAAACCCGTGCCCACCTGCTTGTCCAGGGGGCCGGCCAGCCATGCATCCCCCTTGGTGGTAAAGCGCTTCCAGGTGACGTCGAAGCCCTGGTCGATGAGGAATTGGACCATGGGCTCCGCCTGGCGCACGGCCAGTTCGGAGCCTCGCGTCCCTATGGCGACCCTCATTGAGTGTCCTGCACGCCCAGATTCTGGCCCCTGAGATGCTGGGGCACGGGGCTGGAGTTTGAGGAGACTGGCGGCGGCGCAATGCCCGCAGTGGCCCGGGGGGTCGTGGGTTTGGCGGGGCCGCCATTGAAGATCTGGGCCATCTGTTCGGCGTTGGCGAAGGCCTCCAGGCGACCGAGCTGCTCGACGGTGGGGAAATTCTCGTAGCGCATCCGCCGGGGCCCCCATATATCTACCGGGGTGCCCTTGAGTTCGGGGATCCGGGGCAGCGTCTGGCGGAAATAGGCGCCCAGAGGCTGCCCACTCTTGGATACGAAGCCGATGCAATCACATTCGGGCACCAGAGTTGGCTGGCCTTCACTCCACAGGGCCATGCTCACGGAGCGTCCCTGGTTGGTCTTCAGGAGGGTGATGGGGGCGGCCACGCCCAGGGAGGGATCGAGATCCTCTTCCTGGGCCCGATAGGCCTCCATCACATCGCTCTGGCGCAGTTCTCGCTGGGGCTGGGCGATGGGGTGAGGGTCCTGGAGATTGGCGGGGAGGAGCTTCTGGTTCACCACCTGCAGGATGACGGCCTGAACCCTGGGGCCCGTGGGATTCGCGAGGGCCTGGCCGATGGCTTCCACGAACTTGGGCAGCAGGACCTGGGGCGTCACCAGGAGCTGGTCCGCGCAGGGTACGGCCACGAAGGTGTTCTGCCCCGGGAAGAGGTTGCACCAGAGCTCAGGAAGCAGGAGGCGGGCGGCATCCAGGCCGTCTCCGTAGGTGCTGCGGTAGATTCCGCTGGGCAGGCGCTCGAAACTCTTGCCCTTGGAACGGTCGCGGAGATGGTCCAGGGCGCGCTCCATCACCTCCTCGCGATTCACATCCCAGAGGGCCAGCCAGGCCTCGGGCATGACTTCCTCGCCCACCCGGATCCGCTCGCTGAGCCCCTCGATCACGGGTCGGTAGTAGCGCTGCTCCCGCTCAGCTCGCCAGGTGGGGACGATCTCGGGGATGATCTCGAACTGGGCATCGGTCCAGACGGGGGGGAAGGGCCAGTCCTTGCGGTGGAGTTCGGCCACGGCATCGGCCCAGCGGAGGCGCTCCTCGGCACCGAGATGCTCGAAGACCTCCCGGAATGGCTCCAACCCCGGCAGGTTTTCCGGGATTCCGCGCGCCTCGAAGAGTTCTCCGAGGGTCGGGAGGGGCGCCACAACGGCGCGGGTGAAAAATTTTGAAAGAAAACTCATGGGCAGCTCGATTCCAACCTTCTATTTTGCCCGAGAAGCGGGGCCCCGATGAGCTTAATCTTGGAACTATGCGGGTCGCGGATGTTCTAGGTCGTCCTCTCCGGGCCCTTCGGGTCTCGGTAACGGACCGTTGTAATTTCCGGTGCCCCTACTGCATGCCCCGGGAGCGCTTCGAGGGGCAGCATTCCTTTCTCGATCGCGAAGAGATCCTGAGCTTTGAAGAAATCGAGCGCCTGGCGAGGCTTTTCGTGGGGCTCGGAGTGGCGAAGATCCGGCTGACAGGGGGCGAGCCCCTGCTCCGCCACGACCTTCCCGCCCTGGTCTGCAGGCTCCGTGGTATCGAAGGCCTGCGCGAGATTGCGCTCACGACCAACGGTTCACTCCTCGGGGGTCTTGCCAAACCCCTGCGGGAGGCGGGCCTGGACCGGATCACGGTGAGTCTGGACGCCCTCGATCCAGCGCGGTTCGCGGCACTTTCCGATTCCGGCATCCCGGTGGAGCGAGTCCTGGGGGGCCTCGAGGCGGCTCGGGAGGCGGGCTTCGGCCCCATCAAGCTCAACTGCGTGCTGCAGCGGGGGGTCAACGAGGCCGAAATCCTGCCCCTGGCCGAATTCGCGAGGGAACGGGGACACATCCTGCGGTTCATCGAGTTCATGGATGTGGGCACCGGCAATGGTTGGAGCCTGGAGCGGGTCATTCCCGCCGCGGAGGTCTTGCGCCGCATTGCGGCCCGATGGCCCCTGGAGCCACTCCGGAAGGACCATCCCAATTGTGTGGCCCAGCATTGGCGCTACGCCGATGGCAGGGGCGAGCTCGGCCTCATCGCGTCCGTCACCGAGCCCTTCTGCGCCGGGTGCGACCGGGCGCGCCTATCGGCGGAAGGTCGGCTGTACACCTGCCTCTTTGCCCAAGAGGGCCTGGATCTCAAGGCCTTCCTCCGGGCCGGATCCTCCGACGGGGATCTGGCAGCCGTGGTGGAATCCCGGTGGCGCCGCCGGGTGGACCGCTACTCCGAACTCCGGTCGGAGGCCACCGCGCCGAGTCCCAAGGTCGAGATGTTCCGCATGGGCGGGTGAGGACCCAGGCTAGGCTTGTCCCTATGACCACCAAGAACACCCTCGTCACTCGCCTACATGCCACCAAGGGGCTGTCGGCCAGCCAGCGCCGGATTGCGACCTGCCTGCTCGCCAACCTCGGTGAGGCCGCCTTCTGGGGGGTGGAAGAAGTGGCCGAGCGGGCGGAGAGCAGCGTGGCTACGGTGGTGCGCTTTGCCCAGAAGCTGGGCTACCGGGGTTTCATGGAGATGCGCCAGGCCCTGGTGGCCCAGGCCAAAGCCAAGACCGCCCCGGAAGATCGGCTGCTGCGCGCCCCTCGGGAGGCCGCGGCCATGCTGGTGGAGGTGGCCAAGCAGGACATGCTGAACATCGAACGCACCGTGCAGGGCATCAACGAAGACCTGCTGATGAAGCTGGTGCAGCGAATCGAACAGGCCCGTTTCCGGGTGCTGGTGGGCCACGGCGTTTCGCGGATCATGAGCCAGCACCTGGGCTACCTGCTGACCGTGTCGGGCTTTGTCACCGTGGCGGAGAGCCCTGCGGAATTCGCTCGCCAGGTGGCCAACCTGGACGCCCGGGACCTGCTCATTGCCTTCAGCTTTCCGCCCTACTCCCAGGAGACCCTGGACGTGGTGGACTACGCCCGCAAGCGGAACACGCCGGTCATCGCCTTCACGGATTCCCTGGATGCGCCCTTGGCCCGCCACGCCAATCTCACGGTGCCCGTGGCCGGGGAGAACCTGATGTTCACCCACAGCATCGCGTCCTTCGCCGTAGTTGCGCATACCATCGCCGCGGCCCTGGCCTCTCGGGATCGGGAGGCCTCCATCCAGCGGCTCCTGGAGGCCGAGCGCATCGCCAAGCCCCAGTTCATCAAGTCTGAAACCTAGTAACTTAGGCCTTCCCCAGACAGGCCAGCGCCTCCTGCAGGCAGGCCTCCCAGGTTTCGTCGGGAGTCTCCACCAGGAAGAATTCCACGACGTTGTTGGCGGGATGGGCCTCGCCATGGGCCGACCAGGCCTCGAAGAGGGCGTCCAGGGGGTGGCGATCCAGCTTGTTGGCGCGATGTTTGTGGGCCTTGCGAACCCGGTCGGGGTCCGGGCCGCGCATGGCGAGACCCACCCGAGGGGCGGCGTGGAAGCTGAAGACCTGGGACCAGACCGTGCCCACCCGCTGGTCGAAGTGGAGGTAAGCCCCGTGATTGGATGAGGTTAGGGTGAGCCTGCGGGCGGGGCCCTGCCAGGCGGCCGCCCACTTCAGGAGCAGGGCCTCGGCCCGGGCACGGTCTTGCGGGTGCCTCAGGGAGGACCGTGCGGCGTCGAGAAAGGGTTCAAGCAGCTCCAAAGGGCGCTCCGGAAGAAATTTGCCTGCTGTAAGTTAACCCCAAGGTGGGATTCCCCGAAAGGAAAGGGTAGGCTCCATGTCTGCTTCCTGAAAAACCCCCGGATGACTCTCAACCTGCCCAGCAACTTCCGACGGCGTCCGCCGTGGTGGATGATCCCGACCTTCGGGATCGGGGGCGCCCTGTGGGTGATCGGGGTCTACCGCTGGGGGCCTCGCCTTACGGGGGCTTCTACTCTGGGACTGCTCCTGCTCGGACTGGGCCTGCTCGCCATCCTTGCGGCCCTGGTGATCCATGCCCATGTGCAGGCCAGCCTGGTAGGCGCCGCCCAGGTGGCGCGCCAGAACGCGGAGAAGGACTTTCAGGAGTTCCTGGAGCTGCTGCCCGTGGGTACGGCGATCACGGACAGCCGGGGGCGCCTGGTCTGGTGCAACCAGAAGGGACTGGAATTCTTCGGACTGGAAGCCGCGGAGGCCGTGGGGCTGGACTGGACCCGTTCCGAGGCCCTGGTCCTTCAGCCCGATGGGAACCCCATGGAGCCCGCCGACCGGCCGTTGGTTCAGGCGCTGGCCACGGGCCAGAGTGTGCGTGACGTGGTGCTCGGTCTCGAGCGGAGTTCGGACGGGAACTGGGTGTGGGCTTCGGTTTCCGCAGAGCCTCGGGTGGATTCCGAGGGGGCGATCCGCGAAGTCATTCTCACCTTCGAGGATGTCACCCAGAAGCGCACCGCGGAGACGGAGCTTGCCATCCAGACCTTCCGGGATCGGCTCACCTCTCTGCCCAACCGCACCCTCTTCATGGAGCGCCTCGCCCAGGCCATCCTCCGCACCGAGCGGCGAAAACTGTCCACGGCGGTGCTCTTCATCGATCTGGACCGTTTCAAGGTAGTGAACGACAGCCTCGGCCACGACTCGGGGGACCATCTCCTGATGCAGATGGCCCGGCGCCTTCGGGGCTGCCTCCGCCCCGAGGACACGGTGGCCCGCCTCGGAGGCGACGAATTCGTCATCCTCTTCGAGGATCTGGTCTCCGCCAACGATGGCCTGCGGGTGGCCGAGCGCATCTCCGAGAGCATGCAGGTGCCCTTCCCTCTCAATGGCCAGGAGATCTTCACCACCTGCAGCATGGGCCTCGCCCTCTGTTCCGTGGCGGACACGATTCCCTCCGAACTGGTGCGGGATGCGGAAGTGGCCATGTACCGGGCCAAGGCCAAGGGCGAAGGCAGCATCGAGATCTTCGATCCCAGCATGAACGCCCTGGCGCTGGCCCGGTTCCAGATGGAGAGCGAGCTGCGGCGGGCGATCGAACGGGAAGAGTTCGTGCTGTTCTACCAGCCGCTGATTTCGCTTGGTACGGGCCTCATCGAAGGCTGGGAGGCCCTGGTTCGCTGGAAGCATCCCGAGCGGGGCATGGTGCCCCCGCTGGAGTTCATCCCCCTGGCCGAGGAGACCGGCCTCATCGTGCCCATCGGCAAATGGGTGCTCCAGGAGGCCATGCGGCAGGCCAGTGGCTGGCATGATCGCTTCCCTTCGGCTCCGCCCCGGCTCATGAATGTGAACATCTCGGGTCGCCAGTTCCAGCAGAAGGAGCTGATCACCACCGTGACCGAGGCCCTGGAGGCCAGCAACTTCCAGGCCTCCTGCCTCAAGCTCGAGATCACCGAGAGCGTGATGATGAAGGACCCCCAGGCCAGCCTCGAGGCCATGAAGGTCTTCCGGGGCCTGGAAATCCACCTGGTCATCGACGACTTCGGCACGGGGTACAGCTCCCTCAGTTATCTGAAGCGCTTCCCCGTGGACACCCTAAAGGTGGACAAGAGTTTCGTGGATGGGCTCGGCAAGGATCCCGAGAGCACGGCCATCGTGGGGGCCATCATTTCCTTGGCCAAGTCCCTGGGCATGCGGGTGACTGCGGAGGGCATCGAGACCGAGGCGCAGTTGGCTCGACTTCGACTCCTCAACTGTGATCAGGGTCAGGGGTATTTCTTCTCCCGTCCCCTGCCCGCCGCCCAGGCGGAGGAGCTGCTGGCGAAAAATCCGACCTGGTAAGGAAAACTTTTGGATTCCCCTTCCTCCCCGCGTCCGCTCCTGCTAAACCTTTGAGACCCCCCAAGGCCGAGGCCTCCATGATCAAGATCGATATCGCCAACACCCTGATGCAGACCCTTCCCATCTCCAAGGCCACGGCCCTGCAGGTGGTGGATCTTCTCACCGAGCGCATGAAGCTGGCCTTGCTGGAAGGTGAACGCATCGAAGTGCGTGGCTTCGGCGTCTTCGAGCCCCGCCCCCGCAAGCGCGGCCTGGGCCGCAACATCAAGACGGGCCAGAGCGTCGAGATCCCCAAGGGGAAGAGCATCCGCTTCAAGCCCGGCAAGGACCTCCGCGATATCGAAGTGAAGTAGGGCGCCTACCGCTTCCGGTCCTGGGCCAGCATGATCATCTCCCGCAGCGTCTTGGCCATGGTCATGGCGGAGACGCCAGTGCTGTCGTAGTGAGGCGCCAGCTCCAGGCAGTCCATCCCCACGAGGCGCCGACCCTGGAACCGCTTGAGGCCCGCGATGAGCAGTTCCCAGCCGATGCCGCCGGGCTCCGGCGTGCCGGTGCCCGGGTAGAGGCTGGGATCCAGCACGTCCATGTCCAGGGTGATGTAAAGGGGCCGATCGCCTAGTTTCGCGAGGACTTCATCGATGGCCTCCACGGTGAAGGGCCGGATGGTGTTGTGCTGCTGGGCGAGCTGCCATTCCTCGATGGAGCCGCTGCGGATTCCGAACTGGAAGAGGTTCTCGTAGCCGATGCGATCCGCGGCGCGGCCGATGATGGTGGCGTGGGTGAGCGGATCGCCCCAGAGCTCCGGCCGGAGATCCGCGTGGGCGTCGAAGTGGATGAGGGCCAGGTCGGGATGCTCCTCATGGGCCGCTAGGATGAGGGGCAGGGCCACCAGGTGCTCGCCGCCGAAGGCGATGGGGAACTGCCCCTTGGCGCGGATCTCCCGCACAGCCGAGGCGATGTCGGCCATGACGCGCTCCTTCTGTCCCGGAGGCAGAAAGAGATCGCCGTAGTCCGCGAACTTGATGTCCGCCAGGCTCTGCTGCTGGTAGAAGCTGAACTCCTCCATGCCGAAGGAGGCCTCGCGCACCGCGAAACCCGCGAAGCGCGAACCGGCCTTGAAGGAGCTGGTGCCATCCCAGCAGACGCCGAAGAGCGCGATCTCGGCCTCCTCGGGCTCGCAGGAGCCGAGGAAGAGGGGCAGGATGAATTCGTGGGACATGGGGACTCCAGGTTCAGGATTCAGGGGTGAGTTCGACCCGCTCCCACTGCACTCCGAAGTGTTCCAGGATCGCGGCGCGCTCGGCCTTTTCCTGTTCGGCGATGCTGGTGTAGGGGCGCAGGAAAATCACGCGGCGCACGCCCCGGCGCACCAAAGCGCGGGTGCAGGTGAGGCAGGGTTCGTCGGTGACGTAGGCCGCGGAAACCGAGCCTTCGGAAAAGCCCAGGGCATTCTCCTCGGCGTGGCTCGTGTGCAGGCAGCGCTGATTGGGATTGCAGTTCTCCGGGGTGCAGTGGGGCATGCCGGGGAGGGCGCCATTGAAGCCTCCGGAGGCGATTCCCCCATCGGGTCGCAGCAGGATGCAGCCCACCTTTAGCCGACAGCAGGTGCCCAGGCGACTGATCTCCAGGGCCATGCGGAGGAAGACCTGGTCCTTGAGGGCAGCGCGCTGGGAAGACATGGGTGGGCTCCAAAAATCGGTATTCATCGGGCGATGTCGAAGCCCACGGAATGGCTCGGGCCCTCGCTCCGGTCGATCCAGGCCACCTGGGCGCCGAAGGCCCGGGCCAGGTGATGCACGCCATCCCGGGTCTCGGGGGGCAGGGCCAGTCGGAATTCGGGGTGCATGGAGATTCGCAGGGTCGCTCCCCGCAGCTTATCGCCCAGACGGGCGATCTCCCGGTACACGGACAGCAATGCGGTCTCGGGGCTGATGCGACGGCCAGAGCCCTCGCAGTGGGGGCAGGGCGAGGTCAGCAGGCGATCCAGACTGGGGCCCGTGCGCTTGCGGGTCATCTCCACCAGGCCGAAGTCGCTGATCTCCACCGCCCGGGCGTGGTTGCGATCCCGCTTCAACTCCTCCTGAAGGCGGTTCATCACGGCCTCGCGGTGGGCCGCTTCCATCATGTCGATGAAATCGATGACGATGATGCCCCCCAAGTTGCGCAGCCGGAGCTGGCGCACGATTTCGGGGATGACTTCGAGATTGGCGTGGAAGACCGTCTCCTCTAGATCCTTCTTTCCCACGAACTTCCCGGTGTTCACGTCCACGCTCACCAGGGCTTCCGTCTGGTTGATGACGATGGAGCCACCATGCTTGAGGAAGACCTTGGGATGGCGGGCCTGGTCGACCTCCTTCTCGATGCCGAAGGCGTCGAAGATGGGCAGGTCGCTGGTGAAGTGCTTCACGCGGGTGGCCCATTCAGGGTGGAGGCGGGTCACAAAGTCCACGACCTCCTGGTAGGTGTCTCGGTGATCCACCCAGAAACTGGCCACTTCCTCCCGGAAGAGATCCCGCAGGACTTTCTGGAGGAGCCTCGAATCCTGCCACACGAGGCAGGGGGCCTGGCACTGGAGGCTACGGTCCTGCACTTCGGCCCAGAGTTCCCTCAGCGCGGCGACGTCCGAGACCAGATCCTCGTCCTTCTCGCCGATGGCCGCCGTGCGCACGATGAAGCCCTCGCCGGGCTGGGCGTGACTCTTGATGAGCTGTCGCAGGCGATCCCGCTCCTCGGGATCGGTGATCTTGCGGCTGATGCCCACATGCTCCACGCCGGGCATGAAGACCAGGAAGCGCCCCGGAAAGCTGATGTGGCGGGAGAGGCGCGGGCCCTTGGTGCCGATGGGATCCTTCACCACCTGCACCAGCACCTCTTCGCCCTCCTTGACCGGGGGAAGAGTCAGGGGAAGGGCCTCGAACTCCAGGGCCTCCTCGGGGTCTTCCTCCTCGGAGGCGTCCTCAGCGCCAAGGCGGTGGGCCTCGGGCTCATCCAGGTAGAGGAAGCCGTCCTTGGGGCCGCCGATGGCCACGAAGGCGCTCTGCATGCCCTGGAGCAGCTTGGCCACCCGGCCCTTGTAGACATCCCCCACCTGGCTGAGGTGGGAACTGCGTTCGATGAAGAGCTCGCAGACTTGCCCATTCTCGAGAAGGGCAATGCGAGTCTCCAGGGGGGTCGAGTTGACCACCAGAGACCGGCGGACTTCCATGGTTGTAACCTCTCTTTGAATTCGGCGAAGACGCGACCCGCGGCTTCCCACTGCCCGCCAGGACGTACCAGCCTGGGGGCCTCCATTTTTTACCAGGGTATAGAAGACCTGGGAAGGTTATTTTCAAAAAGGATCTAGGCGAAGGCATCTGCCACGGGAGGCGTACGCTCCAGGTGCTCCCTGGCAGTGATCCGGTTGCGGGCGTCCACGAAGACCACCTTGGGCTGGTGGTGCTGGGCCTCGGCCTCCGTCAGGTAGCCGTAGGCCGCCAGGATCACCAGATCGCCCTGATTCACCAAGTGGGCCGCAGCCCCATTGATGCCGATCTCACCAGAGCCGGAAATCCCGGGGATCACGTAGGTCGAAAGCCTGGAACCGTTGGTGATGTCGTAGATATCGATCTTCTCGTTTTCCATGAACCCGGCAGCCTCGATGAGGAGCGGGTCGAGGGTGATCGAGCCCACGTAGTCCAAGTCGGCGCGGGTAACGGTCGCGCGGTGGATCTTGCCAAGCAGGAACTGTCGAAGCATTTGGGCCTCCGGGTCCAGGCCTCCCAGGGAGGTCCCGGCCTGACCCCTAGGATGCAGCCCAAGAGGGCCGCAGTCCAGGAGGTCATTCATCGAGGTTTAGACGGGTTCCAGATGGCTGGTGAACTGGGCGGTATCGGGATCGGGGGCCAAAAGAACGTTGTCGATGAGCCGGGTCTTCCCGACGATGGCCGCCACGCAAACCGCGGAAATGCGGACGATATCCCGATCCACGGGTTCCAGGGTCTGGGTGTCCACGATCTCGAGATACTGCAACTCCACCTCGCCCAGGTGTTCCCGAGCCGTGGCCAGCAGTCGCTCGGGGCGCCGTTCGCCCTTCTGGAATTCCGCCTCGGCGGCAAAGAGGGCCCGGCTCAGGCCCAGGGCGCGCTTGCGATCGGCGGGCTCGAGGTAGGCGTTCCGGCTGCTGAGGGCGAGACCGTCGGTCTCCCGCACGGTGGGTGCCACTACGATGTCCACGGGCAGATTGAGATCCCGCACGATGCGGCGGATGATGACGGTCTGCTGGAGATCCTTCTGGCCGAAGAAGGCCAAATCGGGTTGCACCATATTGAAGAGCTTGGCCACCACGGTGGCCACGCCCCGGAAGTGTCCTGATCGGTGGGCGCCGCAGAGCTGCTCCCCCAGCTGGCCCGGTTCCACGAAGGTACAGAAGCCCGTGGGATAGACCTCTGCCGCCTCGGGCAGGAACAGCACGCTCACCCCTAGCTTGAGGCAGAGGGCCTGATCCCGCTCCAGATCGCGGGGGTACCGGGAGAGGTCCTCATTGGGGCCGAACTGGGTGGGATTCACGAACACGGACACGACGGTGTGGTCGCAGCGGGCCGTGCTCTGGCGGATCAGGGCGGCGTGTCCCTCGTGCAGGAAGCCCATGGTGGGGACGAAGCCAATGCGGCTGCCATGCTCCCGGAGCGCCTTGAGAACGGCACGCAGCTCGGAGATGGTTCGGACGATTCGCATGGACAAGGGGGCTACTCCCGTTGATTGGGTGACTACCGTTCAGTATCGGCCGGAGGCTGCCAATCGTTCAAAAGCTTCCGTGTGGCCTCTGGCAGCATATAGGATTCAGCCGCAGCAGGGAACCCTTGGGATCGGGTGTCCCCGGCCCAGCTGGCCATGGCTTCGACCATCAAGCCGTAGCCATCCAGATACTTACGAACGAACTTGGGGCCGTCCTCCGGGAGCAGCCCCAGCACGTCATGGAAGACCAGTACCTGGCCCGAACAGTCGGCTCCGGCCCCGATGCCGATGGTGGGGATCTTCAGGACTTCGGTGACCTTGGCCGCCAGTTCCGCCGGGATGCCCTCCAGCACGAGCCCGAAACAGCCGGCCGCCTGGAGGGCCAGGGCATCCTCCAGCAGTTCGAGTGCGTGCTGGCCATCCTTGGCCTGCACCTTGTAGCCGCCCATGGTGTTGAGGGACTGGGGGGTGAGTCCCAGGTGCCCCATCACGGGGATTTCCGCATCGATCAGGGCCCGCACCACGGGAAGGCGCTTGGTGCCGCCCTCCAGTTTCACCCCCTGGGCCCCGGCGCGGATCAAGGACCCGGCATTGGTGATCGCATCTTCCGGACTCAGGTGGTAGCTCAGGTAGGGCATATCCGCCAGCAACAGGGCTCGGGGACGGGTGCGCACCACCGCCTGGAGGTGATGGAGCATCATGGCCATGGTGACCGGCAGGGTGCTCTCGAAGCCCAGACACACGTTGCCGAGGCTGTCCCCCACCAGGATCGCATCCACCCCAGCGGCATCGGCGATGCGGGCCGTGGGGGCGTCATAGGCCGTGGTCATCACGATCCTGCGGCCCTGTTCCCGCATGACCCCCAGTTCCGGGATGGTCACCTGGGAGCGGGAGTCGGACGCATGGCTCATGGGTTCCCCCGGACAGGATTCACCACCGGCAGGCTCACCTGGGTGGGGGTCCAGTCTGCCAGAGGGTCCACCCGTTCGGGGAGGATGAAGCGGAGCCCGGCCCCTTCCACCGCCAACCGGAAGCGGTGCACATCGGGGCGGCCCTGGAAGGCCATGGCGTGGGCCTCCGGGATGCGGGACCAGAGTTCCTGAAAGGTGCTGTAGGCATCCTGGAGCCGGGAGCGGGCCCCGAGCTTCTCGCGGCGCTTGATGAGCAGGGCCGCACTCTGAGAACTGGCTTCCAGGGCCACGGCGGGGAAGCGCAGTTCCCGGGCGGCGCTCTGGGTCTCGCTCCAGGCGGAGAGCGCCTCGGCGACGATGGCCTCGCTCTGCTCTCCGGAGGCCATCAGGAGGAGGGCGTGGGCGCGGTGCCACTCCATCTCCAGCCACCGGGAACCGGAGCCCTCCACGGGTGCCTTGAGCAGTTCCAGACGGGTCCAGGGGCCCTCCAGGCGAGCCTCCCGGCCTAGATCCAGGGTGAAGGTCGCCTCGGCCTGAAGGTGGCGCAGCTTGGCCAGACGCTCGCGCCAGAGTAGGCCAGCCCCCTCGAAGGTGTCCGCCGCCGCTTGGAAGAGCCGGGCAGCATCCCCCAGGGAGCCGCGGAAGGCCGCGATCTCGGCCTGGAGATAGGCGAAATCCCCGCGCTCCGTGGCGGTGAGGCGTTCCGGTGGCGTGCTGAGAGCCTGCAACAGCTCCATCTCCGCCTCCACCGTTTCGCCGAGTGCGGCCAGGGTTCGCGCCTTCCAGACCCGGGCCCGGGCCACGCCCACGCGATCCCCGATGGCCGAGAAGCGGCTAAGGGCGCCATCGAGATGGTGGAGCGCGGGGGCCAGGCTCTGTTCAATGCTGCGGAAGCTCCCGATGAGCAGATGGCACTCGCCCTGCAGTTGCAGGTCATCCAGCAGGCGGGCGGCGTGCAGGGCCTCCCGGAGGTGGCTGTAGGCGGCATCGGGCTGGCCCAGGGCCAGGCGGACGTTGGCGAGGGAACCCAGCACCGCCACTAGGCGGCCCAGATCCTGGCCATGCTCCAGCAGGCGAAGGGCCGATTGCAGGGTGCCGAGGGCTCGCTGGAACTGACATTTCTGGCCCTGGGCCCGGCCCACTTCCAGCAGGAGCATCACCCGGTCCCGGTGGCTGCCCGAGGGGGCCTCGGGCCCCAGGATCTGGAGCCCCTCCTCCAGGGCCTTCAGGGCCTTGCCCTGGAAGCCTTCCAGTCCGTGCAGCTGACCCAGGGCCAATCGCAGCCTGGCCTGTTCGGGGTGCCGGGGAAACTCCGCCAGGACTTCGGCGGCGGCCTGGACGGTCTTCAGCGCCTTGGGCACGTTGCGGAGACGGATGTGGAGGGAGGCCTGCTTGCGCAGCACCCGGGCGAGCTGGCCCCGGAAAGCCTCGTTCCGCTCTTGGCACTCATCCAGGGCGACCTCCGCGAGCCCCAGGGATTCGAGGGCAAACTCAAAGGGGGAGCGGTCTCCCAGGACCTCGGAGGGCACGCGGCCCCCCAGGGTGCCCAGGGTCCAGGCGTCCGCCAGGAATTCCCAGAGCCGGGCGCGCTGAGTCGGTCCGGGCTTGAGCTGGAGGGCCTGCTGCACCACGCGCTCGGCCTCCTGGGGGGAGGGCGGGTCCTGCTCGATGGCCTCCAGCACGTGGGCCAGGGCAGTCTTCTCGTCCGAGGCCAGGGACTGGAGTTGCACGGATAGTACGGGGCGGCCGGCCACTTCCTGGAGGGCCCGCAGCAAAGCCCTGGCCAGGCGGCGAGTTTCTCCTGGTGAGCTGCCCGCGAGGGCGATGGATTTCAGCCTGGGGTCCGCGAGGGAGGCCTGCCCCTCCATGGCATGGACCAGGCGGGCACTCCCGGCGGCGCGCAGGGCCTCGTCCAGGGGATCCCCGGCGATGCCCAGGGTCAGGCCCAGCGTCCGGTGATCCAGGGGCCGATCGGCTAAGGCCAGGGCCCGCACCACCGCCAGACCCGCGGGGCCGATCCGCTGCAGGCGGCCCGCCAGGATCTGGGCCACCAGATCCTCGTGCACGGTGATGGTGCCGGTGTTGCCCTCCATCGGCCGCCAACCGCGGGCGCCCCAGACCAGGGCGCCATCCAACTGGGCCTTTTCGAGGATGCCCCGGAGCAGGCCGGGGTTTCCGAGGCAGGCATGGAGGAGTTCCTGGACGAAGGTTTCGGGGAGGGTGTGGGCGCCCAGAAGGTCCGAGATGACTTCCCGCAGGGCGGCATCTTCCAGGCGGTTGAGGGTCACGAAGGAGACCTCCGTCTTACCCTTCATGGGGCCGAGGAAGTCCCGGAGTCCGCTGGGCTGACCGGTGGCCGTGAGGGTGAAGAGCCAGGGCGGCTCGGAGCGCAGCGCCAGGGTGGACAGGAGACGCTGGAGGCTCTCATCCGCGTGATCCACGTTGCGGACGAGGAACATGCGCGGGTGCACCTCGGCGGCGAAAGCGAAGGCCTGGAGGGCCGCCTCGATTTCCTCGACTTCCACGGCGCTGCCTTCAAAGGAGGCCTTTCGCCCGCCCCGGAGAAAGGCGAAGGAAGGCAGCCTGCGGGCCAGGGTCCGGGACAGCTCGGGGCTGCGGGCGTAGAAGTCGGCCTCGAAGCCGCACAGCAGTCCCTGGAGCATACGGGCGAGGAAGGCGCCGTCGGTCTCGCCGTGGGCGACCTCGTAGGTGGCCACCCAGAGCCCCTCTGTTTCTGCCACCGAGGCGGTCCAGTCCGCCAGAGGATCCTGTCCCAGGCCCTCCTCGCCCAGGAGCACCAGGATGCGCTCCATGGGCGCAGGGGCACTGAGGCCCAGAATCAGCGATTTGAGGAAGGTGAGCTCCTGGGAGCGGCCTCGGATGGGTCGGGCTAGGTCATCGGAGATGCGCGGGGCCTGTTCCCAGGGGCGTTCCCCGTCCTGGGGGCCGGGGCCCCCCAGTCCATCGAGGTTCGCCCTGAGTGTTTTCGGGGTGGTCGTCGTTTCTCCCAGGGCCCGGGGGATGAGCACCTGCCCGGGGCGCAGCCGCAGGGCGGGGGCCAGTAGCAAACGCGGCTGGGGGCTGAGCCGCAGGAGTTGTTCCAGGTGGCTCAGGAAGGCCTCCCGGCAGGGCTGGGAATACTCCGGCCAGGCCTCCTCGAGGCCCTGGCCCGGGAGCTCCTGGAGCAGCCAAACCTGGTGGTCGTCGAATCCGAAACGGCAGGTGGTCGGATCCAGGGGCTCCGCGTCGAGGAACCGCTGCAGATAGACCTCCCGAAGCTTGTCCAGGTCCCGGTCCTGGGGGCGGGGTCTCAGGACCTGGAGCAGCAGCAGTTCGCTGCTCTCCCCGGCGCGCACCAGCTGGCAGGAGCAGCCGCAGGCCTCGACCCCGCCCAGATCCAGCACCGGCGAATACCAGATTCCGCCCAGCAGAAGGTCACGGCTCATGCGCCGCCCCCGGGAGCCGAGTGGACTCCGAATCCGGATGGATAGAGAAACATGCAGGAAGTCTATCAGAGAGAGCCCTTGGGCGATGGCGCCACCCTGTTTTCGGGGCCCGGGAAGAAAAACTCACCCTCATTCCCCTGGGCGTGAAAAATAGCGTTGAACATCTGATGACAATCCGGCGTCCCATTCGAGATGGTTCCATCCCTGCCGGGAGGACAACCTGAGTTTTCCCTCGGAGGTACTGCATGCACCTGTTCGACCGTGTGTTCCGCCTCGTTCTGCCCTTGGGTGCAGTGGCGGTGCTGGGAACGGTCGTGGCCGTGGGCTGGTTCACCCAGCCTGACCGCTTCGCCAAGGGTTATGCCCCCGAGCAGCCCATTCCCTTCTCCCACCAGTTGCATGCGGGAACGCTCAAGATGTCCTGCGCCTACTGCCATTCCGGGGCCACCAAGTCCCGGGCGGCGGGGGTGCCCAGCGTGGAGACCTGCATGGGCTGCCACAAGGTCACCCGGACCGACCGCCCTGCCATCCAGGAACTGACCCGCATCTACAACGCGGGCGAGGCTCTGCCCTGGAAGCGGGTGCACACGCTGCCGGATCATGTCTTCTTCGACCATCGCCCCCACGTCAACGCCGGCATGGCCTGCCAGACCTGTCACGGGGAGGTCCAGAACATGCCGGTGATCACTCGTGAAATGGGCATGCGCATGGCCAACTGTCTGGCCTGCCACCGGGATCCCCATGCGGCCCTGCCCAAGGATTCCAAGATCACCCGCGCGGCTGAGCACTGCGCCGCCTGCCACCGCTAGGAGTGACGATGGAAGCCAAGAATCGCCGCCAGATCCTGGGAAGCGTGGCCGCTCTTTTGGCCGCGCCCCTTGTGTTGGGGAAGGAGGCCCTGGTGCACACCTTCCTGCCCAGAAAGACGGGCTCCGAGGCTCCGGAGGACCAGCCCCGGCCCCGCATCAACCCCCCTGCCCATTCGGTGAAGCGTGGTTAAGCACAGCATGGACAAGAACGTGGACACGAAGCTCCAGCACGATCCGGACGATCTCCTGCCCATCGGCCAGCCCCGCCATTGGCGTTCCCTGGAGGAGCGCGCGGAGACCCTCGAGGCTCGCCAGGCGGCTCACGACGAGTTCAAGCCCGGCGCCATGGACCCTTCCGATCCGCCCAGCACCAATCTTTCGCGGCGCACCTTCCTGACTCTCGTGGGTGCCACCACGGCCCTGGCGGCCACCGTCGCCTGCGACAAGAAGGGCCGCTCCACGGTGGTTCCCTACACCAAGCGCCCCCAGGAAGTGGTGCCCGGCGTGGCCAACTACTACGCCACCAGTTTTCCGGAAGGCCGCCGCGCCTACTCCGTGCTGGTGAAGACTCGCGAAGGCCGCCCCATCCACATCACGGGCAACGACGAGCACCCGGGCCTCAAGGGCAAGACCAGCCCTCGGGCCCTCGCGGATGTGCTGCGGCTCTACGATCCCGACCGCCTTCGCGCCCCCAAGGTTCAGGGGCGCCCCGCCACCTGGGCTGAGGCGGAGCAGACCCTCGTAGCCGCCCTCGCGGCCGCCAAGCGGGAGAACAAGCCCGTACTGCTATTGAGCGGCGCCACTTCCAGCCCCACGCGGAAGGCCCTGCTGGCGGATTTGAAGGCAGCCCTGCCCACCCTGGAGCACCTTGCCTGGGAACCGGTCCTGGGGAATGGCGCCCAGGAAGCCGCGCTGGCCACGTACGGTGCGCCCGTGGAGATCCGCCCCCGCCTGGACAAGGCCAAAATGATCCTCAGCCTCGGCGCGGATTTCCTGAACGGGGACGACCCGGAGGCCATCGCGGCCTTCACGGCCCATCGCCGCCATTCCGAGCCCGGGGAAACCATGAACCGCCTCTGGGTGCTGGAAGGCGCCCTGAGCCTCACGGGCTCCAACGCGGATCAGCGCTTCCCCGTGCCCGCCTCGCGGCTCGCGGCCCTGGCCTTCGCCCTGGCCCGGGAGCTGGGCCCGCTGCCCGCAGGGGTCAAGCTGTCCGAGGGGCTGGGTCACGAGGGCGTTCCTGCCGCGGCCTGGAAGAAACTCATCCACGACCTGAAATCCGCCGGGCGCGAGGCCGTGGTGCTCTGCGGTGAGACCCTGCCCGCCGAGGCCCATGCGGCTGCGGCGCTGCTCAATGCCATGCTGGGCTCCCAGGCCCTCGAACTCCGGCCTGCTGAGCGACTGGCGTCCCTCAAGGACCTGGAAGCGGTCACTAGGGCCATGGGCGAGGGGAAGTACGCGGCTGCCCTGCTCTGGGATGTGAATCCGGCCTTCGCCTTTCCCAAGCCCGAAGCCTGGAAGGCCGCCTTCGCCAAGGTGCCCACCCGGGCCTGGATCGGCCTCATCGAAGACGAGAGCGCCGCCCAGTGCTCCATGTCGCTGCCGGAGCATCACTGGCTGGAGGCTTGGGGCGATCACGCCGATGGCGCGGTGCTCACCCTTCAGCAGCCCACCATCGGCGCGCTGTACGACACGAAGCAGGGCGAGGATCTATTCCTTGCAGTGCTCAAGGGCCTGGGCGCCCCCAAGGCCGAGGACTACCATGCCTACCTCCAGGCCCGCTGGCAGCGAGAGGTCCAACCCAAAGGCAGCTTCGCTTCCTTTGATACCTTCTTCCAGGCGGCGCTGCACGATGGCCTCGTGAAGCTGGAGACGAAGCCTGCCGAACCCACCTTCAAGGGCCTCGGCACTCTGGGGGAAACCCTTCCAGGGAAGTCGGAAGGCTTTGAGCTACACCTCCGCCCGGGCACTCAGGTGCACGATGGTCGCTACGCCAACAGCAGCTGGCTTCAGGAGCTGCCGGATCCCATCACCAAGGCCACCTGGGGCAATCCCCTTTCCCTCGCGGTGGTGGATGGCGAAAGGCTCAAGCTCAAGGATGGCGACATGGCCGAGCTGGAGGTGGCGGGCACCAAGCTGCGCCTACCGGTCATCCTCCAGCCGGGGCAGGCCCAGGGTACCCTGACCCTGGCGCTGGGCTATGGCCGCACCACGGGAGGCGTGGCCAAGGGCGTGGGCGTCAATGCCTTCCCCTTGCTCGGAATGGAAGGCGCCGCTCACCTGCGCCATGGCGTGAAGCTCACCAAGAGCCGGGGCCACCTGGAACTGCCCCGCACCCAGAGTCACCACCGCATGGAGGGCCGGGATCTGGTGCGCTCCTTCACTCTGGCGGAGTTCGCCCACAAGGCGGCCCATCACCACGAGGCCCACGAGCCGCACTCGCTCTATGACGAGCAGAAGTTCCCGGACCATAAGTGGGGCATGGTGATCGATCTCTCCGCCTGCATCGGGTGCAGCGCCTGTTCCCTGGCCTGCCAGTCCGAGAACAACATTCCCAGCGTGGGCCCCGATCAGGTGGCCAAGGGTCGGGAGATGCACTGGATGCGCATCGACCGCTACTACGAGGGCGAACTGGAGAATCCCAAGGTCGTGCATCAGCCGATGCTCTGTCAGCACTGCGACAGCGCACCCTGTGAGAACGTGTGCCCGGTGAACGCCACCAACCACAGCCCCGACGGCCTCAACCAGATGGCCTACAACCGCTGCGTGGGCACCCGCTACTGCGCCAACAACTGTCCCTACAAGGTGCGCCGTTTCAACTTCCTGGAGTTCACCGCGGACAAGGTCGAACCCGAGAGCCTCGTCTACAACCCCGAAGTCACGGTGCGCCCCCGGGGCGTCATGGAGAAGTGCACCTTCTGCGTGCAGCGCATCCAGGATGTGAAGATCCGTGCCAAGGGCGACCAGCGCCCCATCAAGGATGGCGAAGTGCAGCCTGCCTGCGCCGCCGCCTGCCCCAGCCATGCCATCGTCTTCGGCGATCTCAAGGATCCCAACAGCGAAGTCTCCCGACTGGCGAAGTCCAAGCGGGGCTACAAGGTGCTGGAGGAAGTGGGTGCGCGGCCCGCCATCACCTATCTAGCGAATCTGAAGAACCCGGCGGTGGAGCCTGAGAAGGACGGAGGCCCCCATGCGTGAGGCCACCCTCTTGCCCGATGGACTGAAGGAGCCCGCCCTCACCGAAGGTCCCATGAGCCCAGGGGCCCTCGATGATCAGGTGCTCTCCCACACGGATCGCAAGCCGCCCCGGGCCTGGTTCATCGCCCTGGCCATCACCATGACCCTCATGTTCGTGGGCTTCGGCTTCATCGGCTACACCCTCAAGACCGGCATCGGGGCCTGGGGCAACAACAGCCCCGTGTTCTGGGCCTTCGACATCATCAACTTCGTGTTCTGGGTGGGCATCGGCCACGCGGGCACCCTCATCAGCGCCATCCTCTTCATCTTCCGCATGCGCTGGCGCAACGCCATCGCCCGCTTCGCGGAGGCCATGACCATCTTCGCCGTGATGTGCGCGGGCATCTTCCCCCTCATCCACGTGGGGCGGCCCTGGCTGGCCTTCTGGCTCTTCCCCTATCCCAATCAGCGGGCCATCTGGACCAACTTCCGTTCGCCCCTGCTCTGGGATGTCTTCGCCGTCAGCACCTACTTCAGCGTCTCGCTGATGTTCTGGTACCTGGGCATGATCCCGGATATCGCCTCCATGCGGGATCGAGCCACCAACAAGTGGAAGAAGCTCATCTACGCCATGCTCTCCCTGGGCTGGCAGGGCGCCGGTCGCCACTGGCAGCACTACGAGAAGGCCTACACCCTGCTAGCGGGATTGGCCACGGGCCTGGTGCTCAGCGTGCACTCCGTGGTGAGCTTCGACTTCGCCACCTCCGTGGTGCCCGGCTGGCACATGACGATCTTCCCGCCCTACTTCGTGGCGGGGGCCATCTTCGCGGGCTTCTCCATGGTGGTGATCGTGCTGGTGGTGGTGCGCGAGACCATGAACCTGAAGAACCTCATCACGGTTCGCCACCTGGACGTGATGAACAAGGTGATCCTCGGCATGAGCTGCCTCATGGGCTACAGCTACGTCATGGAGGGCTTCACCGCCTGGTACAGCCAGAACACTTACCTGCACCACACTTTCATGAATATCATCGGCGGCCACTACGGCTGGGCGGGCTGGCTCACCATCACCTGCAACATCCTCATCCCGCAGCTGCTCTGGTTCAAGAAATGCCGCACCAGCTACTTCTGGATGATCCTCGTGGCGGTGGGCGTGACCATCGGCATGTGGTTCGAGCGCTTCGTCATCATCGTGATCAGCCTGCACCAGGACTTCCTGCCCTCCGCCTGGCGCCTCTACTCGCCGACGCTGGTGGACTACGGCATCCTCCTGGGCTCCTTCGGGCTCTTCTTCACCCTGGTGCTGCTCTTCGCCCGGGTGCTGCCGGTCATCGCCACCACGGAAGTGAAGGCCATCCTCCCAGACGCACAGCCTAAGGGAGGCCACCATGAGTAGTGCCTTCGCCGTTGTCGGTCTGTTCAGCAGCCCGGATGGACTGTTGAAGGCCATCCATCACATGAAGGCCCACAAGATGGGGCGCCTGGAGACCTATACGCCCTACCCGGTGCATGGCATCGACGAGGCCCTGGAGCTGCGCCGCTCGCCCCTGGGAGGGATGGTGCTGGTCATGGCCATTCTCGGGGCCGTGACCGCCCTGGGCTTCCAGTACTGGATCAGCGCCGTGGACTACCCCATCGTCACCGGGGGCAAGGCACCCTGGTCCTGGGAGGCCTTCGTGCCGATCATGTTCGAGGTGATGGTGCTCTTCGCCACCTTCACCGCCGGGCTGGGCATGCTGCTGCTCCTCAACAAGCTGCCTTTCTTCGGCCACCCACTGTTGGGTTCCAAGGCCATCCGCAGCATCACCCGGGATCGCTTCGCCCTGGCGGTGGAAGCCGATCCCGAACTGGATGCCGAGGCCGCCCGCGCCGAGCTGCTAGCGGCCGGGGCCACGGAGATCGAGGTCCTGCCTGCGCCGGATCGCTCGCCCTTCCTCACCAGCGACTTCATCCTGCGGACCCTCGGCGGGATCCTCGCGGCCTGCCTCGTATCGGGCTTCGTGATGTACTGGGCAATCAAGCTGTTCCCGGTGTTGCCGCCCATGTCCCACATGCAGGACCAGCCCCGCTTGAGCGCCCAGCAGGGCAACGCCTTCTTCAAGGATGGTCGAGGCATGCGGATGCCCGTGCAGGGCACCATCGCCCGGGGCCATCTGCCCAGCGCCACGGGTACCCAGGATGAAGCGGCTGTCCTGCCTAATCCCCTGCCCCGGACGAAGGAAATATTCGCCCTGGGGAAGGCGGCTTTCACGGATCGTTGCGCCGTGTGCCACGGGGCCGTGGGCAACGGTGTGGGCAGTCTCACGGCGGCCTATGGCGCCAAGCCCGCCAACCTCCAGTCCCAGCAGTTCCGGGACTATGCGGACGGGCAAATCTACTGGGCCATCGTGAACGGCAAGAACGCCATGCCCAGTCAGGCCGCGGATCTCACCGAGGAGCAGCGCTGGGCGGTGGTCCATTATGTGCGCGCCCTCCAGCGGGCCCAGAACGCCAAGGATGAGGATCTGAAGGGAGCGGGGGCCCGATGACTGACACCACTTCCAAGACTCCCAGACTCCTCACGGGACTCACACTGCTTGGCGCCCTGGGCGTGGTCCTGGCCTATTTCCAGGCGGGCCCCGAGCGGTTCTGGGCCAACTGGCTGGTCTGGTTCCTCTTTCTTTTCACGCTGGCACTGGGGTGTCTCTTCCTGGTGGCCATCGAGCATCTGGTCGCCGCCAAGTGGAGCGTGCCCATCCGCCGCCTGCCGGAGCGGATCTCCACCCTGATGCTGCCGGTGGTACCCGTGGCCCTCATCGCCCTGGGCGCCGTGCCCGTGCTCTTCCCGGGGGCTCGCCCCGAGGCCCTCCAGAATCCTCTGCTGGCGGGGAAGGCCTTCTGGCTGGGGCTGCCCTGGTTCTCCCTGCGCACGGTGATCTGCCTGGGGCTCTCCCTGCTGGCGCTCTTCGTGCTCGTACGGGGCTCCCTGCGCCAGGATCAGACCCAGGATCCCAGCTTCAACGTTAGGGCTCGAAGATTCGCACCGGTCTTTATGGCCATCTTCGCCCTGGTCATCACCGTCGCCGCCTTCGATTGGATCTCGGGGCTCACGCCCGAGTGGTACAGCGACATCTTCGGCGTCTATCTCTTTGCCGGCGGCTTCCTGGCGGCCCTGGCGGCCACCACACTCGCCCTGGGCCACCTCCAGGGACAGGGCCGTCTTCTGGGGGTGCGTCGGGATCATCGCTTCAACCTGGGGGCCTTCCTCTTCGCCTTCACGGTCTTCTGGTCCTACATCGCCTTCGCCCAGTACATGCTCATGTGGTACGCCAATCTGCCGGAGGAGGTGGTCTGGTACCAGGCCCGCCTTGTGGGTGGCTGGCATTCCGTGACCATCGCTTTGGCCGTGTTGCACTTCATCGTGCCCTTCTTCGCGCTGGTCACTCGCGATGCCAAGGGGGATCCCCGGCGCCTGCGGGCGGTGGGCATCCTCATGCTGGCGGCCCATGCATTGGATCTGTACTGGCTGGTGTTCCCAGTGCTCGGCAAGGGCGTGCTCTTCTCCTGGCCCGAGGTGAGCTTCGGCCTCTTCTTCGTGGGCGGCTCCCTGCTCTGGGTTCGTCGCACCCTGAACTGGGGTGAGGACATGCCGGTGGGTGATCCGTTCCTGGCCAAGGCCCTGGAGTTCCACCTATGATCGACCGCTTCGTTTCCCGCGATGAACTGCAGCGGCTGCTGTCGGCCCTGCTGGTAGTGCTGGGCTTCATCGGTCTGGCGGCCCTCTTCGGTTTCATCATCGTGCCGGGTCTGCGCTACCAGGCGCACACCTCCCAGGAGAGTCCGGTGGTGGCGGTGCAGGGGGAAAGCGGCTGGCTCGATCCCACGGACTACCCCAGCGCCGCGCGAGAAGTCATCCCGCCCATCGATCCGAAAACGGTGATGACGCCTAATCCCGAGTTGCTGGCCCGAGGCCGGAAGCTCTTCGCGGAGACCTGCGCCACCTGCCACGGCCCCGAAGGGAAGGGGGATGGCCCCGGGGCGAAGGGCCTCACACCCGCGCCCCGCAATTTCACGGTGGGGGGCTGGAAGAACGGCAGCCGCATCGAGAACATCTACCGCACCCTGGAGGAGGGCGTGAAGGGCAGCTCCATGGTGTCCTACGCCTACCTCAGCAAGAAGGACCGCATGGCCCTGGTGCATGTGGTGCAGAGCCTTGGGACTTTCGATCACGGCGCCAGCGATCCCGCGGCGCTGGCGGCCCTGGAAAGGCTCTTCGCCACTGCGGGCGAAGTGATCCCCAGCCGCATCCCCGTGAAGAGCGCCGTGGAGCGCCTGGTGGCTGAATTCCAGGCGACCACGCCGATTCCTGCCTCCGGTACGAATCCATTGCTCGGTGAAGCCATCCTGGATGCCCCGCGAGCCGCCCAAGCCCTGGCCGGGATTCCCGGCTGGCAGGCCAGCGATCAGGTCCTGGCCAAGGGAATCCTGCCGGGCCTCCCCGGCAATGGCTTCGCTCCGGTGCTGGCGATCTACACGCCCGCCCAATGGAAGGAGCTACGCCTTGCGCTTTCCCAGAATTGAGGTGCCCATGATGCTCCTTCGAGCCCTTCCCGCCCTTGCCCTCGCCTGCGTTCTGAGTGGCCCCCTGCGCGGGCAGGCCGCCGCCAATCCCAATCCTTCCACCCCGAATTTCTCTGTGGAGGAAGTGGGCATCGATGAAAGGCTGGGCCAGCGCGCCGCCATCGACCTTGTCCTCAAGGATGAAGACGGCAAGGCCGTTCAGCTCCGCAGCCTCATCGACAAGCCCACCATCCTGACCCTGAACTATTTCCGCTGCGCGGGCATCTGCACGCCCCAGCTCAACGGCGTGGTGGAGGTGCTCAACCGCACCCAGGCCGAACCCGGGAAGGATTTCCAGGTCATCACCGTGAGCTTCGATGAGCGGGATACCTCCGAGATCGCGGCCAACAAGCGCACCAACTACCTGCGCGAGATCACTCGGCCCTTCCCCCCGGCGGCCTGGCGCTTCCTTACGGCTGACGCAGCCACGAGCAAGGCCCTAGCGGATTCCGTGGGCTTCAAGTTCAAGCGGCAGGGCGATGACTTCATTCATGCTGCGGCCATCATCTTCCTGAGCCCCACGGGCGATATCACCCGCTACATGTACGGGGTCACCTACCTGCCGGCGGATCTCCAGCTGGCGGCCCAGGAGGCGGCGAAGAACCAGGCCCGCCCCACCATCAACAAGTGGCTGAAGATCTGCTTCAGCTATGACCCCGAAGGTCGCAAGTACGTCCTGAACTTCACCAAGATCGGCGCCGGCATCATCCTGCTGGGCGCTGGCATCTTCCTGGCGGTCCTTCTCCGGAAGGGCCGACGCAAGGGAGAGGAGAACGCATGAGTCACGACGCTTCCATGCCCCAGCCAAGCTACCTCGTGAACACCGGAGAGCGCACGGGCCTTCTGTCCTGGCTCACCTCCACGGATCACAAGCGCGTGGGTCTGCTCTACCTCTTCTCCATGGTGAGTTTCTTCTTCGTGGGCGCGAGCATCGGCATCGTGATGCGCCTGGTGCAGCTCACCACCTTCCAGCATCTGATCACGGCCCAGACCTACAACGCCCTGTTCACCCTCCACGGCGTGATCATGATCTTCCTCTTCGTGGTGCCGGGCCTGCCCGCGGTCTTCGGAAATTTCTTCCTGCCGATCCTCATCGGTGCCAAGGATGTGGCCTTCCCGCGTCTGAACCTTGCCTCCTGGTACTTCTTCATGATCGGCGCCATTCTCGCGATCCTCTCGCTGTTCACGGGCGGCGGGGCACCGGACACGGGGTGGACCTTCTACGCACCCTTCAGCATCAAGACTGGCACCAACATCAGCCTGGCGGTCTTCGGCGCCTTCATCCTGGGCTTCTCTTCGATGCTCACGGGCATCAACTTCATTACCACCATCCATCGCCTGCGCGCCCCAGGCATGACATGGTTCCGCATGCCGCTGATGAGCTGGGCGCTCTACTCAACATCTTGGATCCAGCTGCTGGCCACGCCCATCCTGGCCATCACGCTGGTGCTGGTGATCCTCGAGCGCTTCTTCGGCATCGGCATCTTCGATCCCGCCAAGGGCGGTGATCCTCTGCTCTATCAGCATCTCTTCTGGATCTACTCCCACCCGGCGGTCTACATCATGATCCTGCCGGCCATGGGCGCGATCTCGGAGATCATCCCAACCTTCGCCCGTCGCACCATCTTCGGCTACAAGGCCATCGCCTTTTCCAGCATGGCCATCGCGGGGGTCGGCAGTCTCGTGTGGGCCCACCACATGTTCACCAGCGGCATGAGTGGCGTGGCGCAGATGGTCTTCTCCCTCCTCACGATGATCGTGGCCGTCCCCAGCGCCATCAAGGTCTTCAACTGGGTGTCCACGCTGTACAAGGGCTCTATCGACTTCCAGCCCCCGCTCTTCTTCGCCCTCTCCTTCATCTTCCTCTTCTGCATCGGCGGCCTGACCGGCGTCATGCAGGGGGCCCTGGCCATCAACATCCACATCCACGACACCTATTTCATCGTGGGCCACTTCCACTACGTGATGTTCGGCGGCACGGGCTTCGCATTCTTCGCGGCGCTGCTCTACTGGTTCCCCAAGATGTTCGGGAAGATGTACAGCAAGAAGGCCATCTACGCCTCCTGGTTCCCCATGTTCATCGGCTTCAACATGCTCTACTTCGGCATGCTGATCCTGGGGGTGATGGGTATGCCCCGGCGCTACTACGTTCACCTGCCCCAGTTCCACTGGATGCATGTGTTCGCCACCGTGGGCAGCTGGCTGCTGGTGCTGGGCCTTCTGATGTTCTTCGGGGCGCTGCTCTACGCGATCTTTCGGGGCAGGAAGGCCGAGGCCAATCCTTGGGGAGGTGTGACCCTGGAGTGGACCATCCCCAGCCCGCCCCCGCTGGAGAACTTTGAGGAGATCCCCACCGTCACCACGGGCCCCTACCACTTCCCCCAGGAGGAGAAGGCATGAGCACGCAGCAGGAGCGGAGTGCCACTTTGCGCAGCGAAGCCCCGCAGGGGTTCCGCACAGGATGTGCGGAATGAACGCGCACAGGGATGATTTCGGCTCCAAGCTCGGGATGTGGCTCTTCCTGGTCACGGAGATGGTGCTGTTCGGGGGTCTCTTCATCGCCTACTCGGCCATGCGTCATCGCTACCCGGCGGAATTCCACCACGCGGGCATGGAGCTGAATGCCACCCTCGGCATCCTCAATACCGTGGTGCTCCTGACCAGCAGCCTCACGGTGGTGCTGAGCATCGTGGCCACCCAGCGGGGCGAGATGAAGCGAGCCATGGCCTTCCTAGGCACGACCCTGGGACTGGGCGCGGTCTTCCTCGTCATCAAGTCTTTTGAATGGGCGGCCAAGTTTCATCACGGGCTCTACCCGAATTCGCCCCATCTCGCCACGTTGCCGCCGGGAGAGCAGATCTTCTTCGGCCTCTACTTTTCCATGACGGGCCTGCACGGAATCCATGTCATCGCGGGCATGGGGGTGCTGGCCTGGGTGCTCTGGATGATGGTCCGGAACCAGGTGCGACCGGACCGCTACATTCACCTGGAAAACGGGGGCCTGTATTGGCACCTCGTGGATGTGATCTGGATCTTCCTGCTGCCGCTTTTCTACCTGGCCGCGTGAACTGCTTTATCCACGGATGAACACGGATGGACACGGATAAAAAAATGGATGCGCACACGACCTCTGAAACGCACGACCATCCGGGTTACGGCACCTTCATCAAGGTGTGGGTCGCCCTGCTCTGCCTTACGGGGGCCCTGGTGGGTCTGGCCCACGTGGGGCAGACGGCGGCGGTGTGGGGGCTGCTCACCCTGACGCCCCTCAAGGCCGGGTTGGTGTTCTACTTCTTCATGCACCTGAAGTACGAGGGACCGCTGCTGAAGGTCGTGGTGCTGGTTACGCTGGGCACGTTGCTGATCTTCTTCGCGCTCCTCTTTTCCGATGTCGCCTTCAGGTAAGGACCAGCCATGGATTGGATGACGCAAGCCTCGACCTCCGCCGAAAAATCCGATGCGGTCTTCTTCTTCGTGTTCGGGCTCTCGGTGCTCTTTCTCGTTTTCATCACGGCACTGATGATCTATTTCGTCATCCGCTACAGCCGCAAGCGCCACCCCAAGGCCGCCCAGATCGAGGGCCACACGGGCCTGGAGGTCCTGTGGACCACCATCCCCCTGGTGCTCTTCCTTGCCATCTTCTACTACGGCTGGACCAACTACGAATACATGCGCCAGGCGCCCCGGGATTCCATGGTGGTGAAGGTCACGGCTCGCCAGTGGAGCTGGTCCTTCGAGTATCCCAACGGCAAGCAGAGCAAGGTGCTCTACGCCCCCATCGCCAAGCCCATGAAGCTGGAGGTGCGCAGCGCCGATGTGGTGCATGGCTTCTTCGTGCCCTCCTTCCGCCTGAAGATCGACGCCGTGCCCAGCCGCGCCAACACGACCTGGTTCGAGGCCACCAAACTCGGCGCCTTCGACATCGAATGCACTGTGATCTGCGGCGTGGACCACAGCCTCATGCTGAGCAAGGTCATCGTGGTGCCCGAAGATGAGTTCAAGGCTTGGTACTTCGGCGGTGAAAACGCGCCGGAACCCGGCAGGAACATCACTGCTGTCGCAGCCCGTCCCGTGGCGACCAATGAGCCCGCGGGCCTCGCCCTCATGCGCGCCAAGGGCTGTCTCGCCTGCCACTCCATCGATGGCAAGCCCATGGTGGGGCCCACCCTCAAGGCCCTCTATGGTCGACAGCAGGAGGTCCTCACTCAGGGCCAGTCGCGCTCCGTGACCGTGGACGAGGCCTACCTCCGGGTCGCCATCCAGGAGCCCATGCGGGATGTGGTGAAGGGCTATCCGCCCGCGATGCCACCCGCCCCCATTACGGCTCAGGAAGTGACGGAAATGGTGACCTACCTCAAGACCCTGAAATAGGACCGCCATGACCGCCGCCGCGATCCCAACCCCCCGGCCCACTTGGGCGGCGCTCTTCCTCGAGCTCACCAAGTTCAAGATCTCCGCCGCCTCCACCTTCACCGCCTCCATGGGCTACATCGCCTTTCATCGCGGTGTGGATGCCGGGTTGGTCACCACGCTGCTGGGCACGCTCTTGCTCGCCCTGGCGGCCTCGGCCCTGAACGAAGTCCAGGAGCGCCACCTGGATGCGCTCATGGAACGCACCCGGAATCGGCCGCTTCCCCGGGGGCTAATTTCCCCTTTGGGCGCGACGGTGTTAGCGAGTCTGATGGCGTTGACGGGCTTCCTTCTGCTCAAGGTTTTTCACGGCTGGATCCCCGCCCTTCTGGGGCTCTTGGCCCTGGGCTGGTACAACGGCTTCTACACGCCCCTGAAGCGTCGCAGTGCCTTCGCGGTGGTGCCGGGGTCCATCATCGGCGCCCTGCCACCCGCCATCGGCTGGACGGCGGCGGGGGGTTCCCTGGGCGATCCTGCCATGGCGGCCCTTTGTTTCGTCTTCTTCGTGTGGCAGGTGCCCCATTTCTGGCTGCTCTCCCTGCTTCATGCCGAGGGCTACGAACAGGCCGGATTTCCCACCCTCACGCGCCATTTCGATCGCACCCAGATCCTGCGCCTGACCTTCACCTGGACCTGCGGCACCGTGGCCGCGGGGGCCCTGCTGCCCCTCTTCCACGCGCTGCGGGGCCTTCCCGCCCTGTTGCTGCTGGGCGCCGCCAGTCTCTGGCTGCTGGCCCGCTTCACCCGCCTGCTGCGCCCCGACTCCGAGGCGTCTACCATCCGGCGCGCCTTCCTGGACATCAACATCTACGCCCTCACCCTCATGGCGGCCGTGATCTGGGGAGCGCACGGCACGGTGGGGTGAGGGGCCCACTCCCAGTCCTCGTTTTTCCGCGCCATGACCAGAGCCCTGATCCGCTGGGTAGATCCGGGTACCCTGGAGGGGCTTGCTGGTCGGGCCACCGCGAGAGGACTGGATGCTGCACGAGGTGATTGTCATCGGCGGAGGGGTCGCGGGGCTGCAATGCGCCCGGCAGCTTCACCGCTCAGGCCGCGATGTAGTGGTGCTGGAGCGCGCTCGGGGCGTGGGCGGACGCCTGGCCACGCGGCGCTTTGAAGGGCAGCCCATCGATTTCGGGCCTATGTTCCTTCACGGCAGTCACCCCTCGTTCCTGGCGGCGTTGGGTGAGGTGGAGGGGATGGTCCTGCCCACTGGGTGGCCCCGTCGGCTCAAGGGCCAGGGTCAGCCCTGCCAGCCCGATGCCTTCGCGGCCGATGAGCGGCGAGCCCTCCATCCGCGCGGCCTGAACGCCTTCGCCAAGCATCTGGCCTTGGGCCTGGATGTGCGATTGCAGACTCGGGTGACGCGAATCGCCTTGGACCCGGATGGTTTCGCGGTGGAGGTGAAGGCGGGCGAGACCTTCCGTTGCCGGGATCTGGTGCTGGCCATGGCCCTGGAGCAGGCCCTTCGTCTGCTGGAAACCCTACCCGCCGGACCCGAGGTGGCGAGCCTCCAGACCCTGCTCGGCATGTTCGCCAGCGTGCCTTCGCTGACCCTCTTGGCCGCCTATCCCGGCGAGAAAACCGCGCCGGACTGGGACATCCTCTACCCCGACCAATCCGCCAGCCTGCAGCTCATCGCCCAGGACTCCCGCAAGCGCGAGCGGCCTTCCTTCCTCACGCTGGTGATCCAGGCCCGGCCCCAGTGGTCGAAGGAGCGGCTGCAGCTTCCCGAGGAGGTGTGGTCCGCAGAACTCCTGGAGCAGGCAGCCATGGAGGTGGGTGATTGGGTCAGACGACCCCTCTGGACCTCGCCTCACCGCTGGTGCTATGCGCGAGTGGACCGTGGCAACGAACTCTCTCGCCCCGTCCTCACCGCACTCCCACAGGGTGCGCGGCTCGGGCTTGCGGGGGATGTCTTTTCTCCCGGCGGCGGTGTGCAGGCCGCCTGGCTTTCGGGCGCGGCCCTGGCCCAACGATTCCTGAACGAGGTACGCCCATGACCACCATGGATTCCCGCTTGAAGGCCCTGGTCGAACGCGACCGCACCCACGAATGCGCCGGGTTCGGCCCCGATCACGTCTGTGTCCGCATCGTGGCCGTGGCCAAGTTGCCCAGCCGCTTTGGAGACTTTCGCATCGTGGCCTTCTGGAACAACCGCGACCAGAAGGACCACATCGCCATCGTTCACGGCGACGTGGTGGGCGCCGAGGACGTGCCCATCCGCATGCACTCCGAGTGCCTGACGGGAGATGTAATCGGCTCCCTGCGCTGCGATTGCCGCGACCAGCTGGAAACGGCCCTCCAGAAGATCGGCCAGATGGAGCGCGGGGTCGTGCTCTACCTACGCCAGGAAGGCCGGGGCATCGGCCTCGCCAACAAGATCCGCGCCTACGCCTTGCAGGATCAGGGCATGGATACCGTGGAGGCCAACCTCGCCCTGGGCTTCCGCGACGATGAGCGCGACTACGCCATCGCCGCCCACATGCTGCTGAGCCTGGGTATCTCCTCGGTGCACCTCATGACCAATAACCCGAGCAAGGTGCAGCAGCTCGAACAGTACGGCGTCAGGGTTTCCAAGCGCCTTCCGCACCTCCTGCCCCCCAATCCCCACAACCGCTTCTACCTGGAAACCAAGGCCCAGCGTTCGGGCCACTACATCGATTTCTCAGGCCTGCCCAGGCTCCAGGAGCAGAGCGATCCCGTGCGGATCGAAGGCATGTCGGAGTAGGGCTTCAGGGTGATAGGTGATCAAGAGGACGGTTCGACCGGGCCGCCCATGTTTGCTCGACTCCTTCCGCGCTCCATTTGTGTTCTTTGCGTTCTTTGTGGCTATAGAGCGAAGGATAGGGTCTGACTGCTGTATCCGCCGGAAAGCAAAACGGCTGCATCAAGGCAAAGGGCCACTACTGCGGAAAGCAATTGGCCACAAAGAACGCAAAAATTACAAAACCTGATCGCCAGAAAATGGGGTGAGGCTCGCCGATAATCCAGGGCAGGAATGCCGTCCTAACCCGCTATTTGATTAGCGGCCACCCACGCTCCCCTGGATAGATTCGCCCTTCAGGCCCGCTTGAAGGATCCAATCAACAGATTTGGACCGTGCTCCACCACTCCTGCTTCCAGGGTCTCGGCACCCCAGAAGAACTGGTTGTGCCGATAGGACAGGGTGTGGGATGCCAGTTCCGGGAAGGTGCGCAACACCGCGAATACAAGGTGCACGAGGGCATCGGTGGTCTGGTACTGGAGGGTGGCCACGCGATCCAGCAGGAGATGATCCTCGTGCCGGTTGGAGGGGCGGGAGTAGAAAACGGTCTTCCCATCGAAGGTGATGTGCTCACCATCCGTGGCGATGGTGAGGGTCTTGTCCTTCACGGTCACATCAAACTTGAACGCGGTGCCCTTCTTGAACGCGGCCATGAGGCCTTGAAACCTGGGATGGTCGAGGTAGGCGGACCCGTAGTTGACCTTCTTGGCCGGTGCCCGGAATTCCCCCGCCGTGGGGCCGTACATCATGTGGTTGTAGCGCAGCGCGGCCTGACGTTCTTCCGGAGTCTGCTTCTTGGCTTTTTCCTTCTTGGGGGCTTTGGCGGAGGCGGTCATGGGGATCCTTGGTTGCGCGTGGGAACTCAGCACATTGTCGCATGGGGGCGTCAGGGGATTTCTGGATAGGCCAAGAATGGGTCCGTCCTTCCTTGTTGCGCCGGAATCGACCACGGCGGAGCCGCTATCCCCTCAGGGTTTCAACCCTCGGGGATAATCTGGGGATTCCTTCCAGGAGAAACAATGAAACGCTGGGCCAAATGGGGCATTGCCGTTCTTCTGCTACTTCTCGGTTTCTACGGGTACCGCAAGCTCATTCCCGCGTATCGAGTTGAGGTAAGTTCCACACTGGTCATGCTGGGTGATCTGGATGGTGATCATCAGTGGGGTTCGGGCGATCGGGAGCGACTCGATGCGTTTTTGAAGGATCCATTCGCGTTCTCCGACGCCTTCGCCCAGCGCATCGATCTCAATCAGAACGGACTCCTGGATCCTGAGGATGTCAGCCTACTGCGAACCCTGACCGCCGAGCCCGATCCCTACCGGGCCGAGGAGGCCGCACGTCAGGCGGGCATCCCCTTCCCGCGCCCTCGAGAGCTCTACCGCTACGAGGCCGCAGGTACCTATAAGTCGAGGCCTCTTTGGGCACTGCCCGCACCAAACCCGGTGCCCCTCTTCGATGGGATACGAGTGCAGCCCTCCACCGAGGGCGCTCGGGGTTATGCCGAATCCCTTCAGCAGCAGATTTACAACGAATCGGTGCGTCTCCAGGAGGCCTACCGAAAACGAGAATCTGGACTTCTCCCCAGGGAATCTGCACATGCGCGGGAGAAGTTGGCCCGGTGCCAGCGGCTCCAGAAGGAGGAGGCTCACTACGAGCTCCTGCTGGAGCTGATGGCCCTGGTAGAAGACGCCGAAACCCTCAGGGCGACGCCATCCATGGAAAAGCCGATGCAGTTGCTCCAACTCCGGGATCATCTGCGCGAGCTTCTTTCTTCCGAATTGTTTGAGCGATACCGCGGAGGCAAGGCCACATGGCAGGAGATCCTCCAGGTCATGGAGGGATACCTGAAAGCAGACTTGGGTCTCGACTACCGTCTTGAATCCTTGAGTCCGCCCCGCAATCTCACCCATCTCCAGAACTATCTGGAACGTGCGGAGTGGCAGTACTACAAAACTTCAACCCGAGCCGAGGACTTCCTCCAGCTCCTGAACTATGCCCAGCACGATGCCCGGTACCTGCGAGCGGTTGCCCGCACAAGCCGGAAGCATGGAGATCCTGGCGTGGAGAATCACAACCTACCCATGGTGCTGCTGTTTCGCGAAGCGCTTCGCATCAAGGGCGGAGACAAGAAGCGGGCCGTGGGACTTCTCGATGAGGCCATCCGCATACCCTTCGCCTGGATCAAATCCATCCCACGAGAAAAACTCCCGCGATCCCTGGCCCTGGACAATTTCCTGCTCCCTGGAAACAAGGAGGACGGAAGCGACAAGAGCCGCCACTGGAATGTCTTCGGGGGAATTTGCCTCTACAAATCCGCCGAAGAAGCCCTCGATCTGGCCCTCAAGCGGGAGATGAAGGATCTGAAAACGGGGGGCTACCGCTCTGAGGCGATGACGGAATTCATCCGAGACATGATCGCGAACTTGAACGGGATGTACCACGTCATGGTGATTGATCCGGGCCTGTTGCCGAGGCGCAAGGATGAGCTTGACCTTATCCCCGCTGGATGAGCCGCAGGCCATCCAGTCTCAGGCGGGCCTTGGCGAGGTGCTGATCCAGTTCCTCGCGCTGGCGGGCCAGGAGGGTGATCTCCTCGGGGCGAACGGCGGGGTTGATTTTCTGGAGGGCCTCCAGGCGCGCCTGCTCGGGGCCGAGCCGGGCGGCCATGGCCTTGCGGGCGCGGGCGATCCGCTCGGGCAATTTCTGGCGGGCGAGGGATTGGGCGGTGGCAATCATGCGGGGCAGCAGGGTCTCGCGGAAGCCGGGCTGGTCCAGCAGGGCCGTCGCGGCGGTCTCCTGCAGTGCGCCTGCATAGGCGGCCCGAGGCAGTTCGAGACTCAGGTCCTGGCGCTGGTGATCCACCAGCACCCGGATGGGTGTTGGCGGCAGGAACCGGTCCGCGTGGAGGTGCGGGGGCGCGACCACTTCGATTACGTACACCGCCTCGAGGTACAGCGCCGAAACGGTGTCGGGCCAGCGGGCGAAGCAGCTGTTGCCCTTCTCGGAGCCCAGGATCAGATCCAGCGCACCCGTGGCCAGGGGATGATCCCAGGTGAGGAACTGGAGATCCTCCCGGGCCAGGGCCCGGGCGCGATCGCAGGTCACGGTGAGGCCGCCCGGGGGAAGGCCAGGGAAGGCGTCCTCCAACACTCCAGCGGAACCCAGGTTGTAGGTGCGCGGGGCGATCTCCTCCACCTGGATGGAGGCCTGTTCGAGCGCGGCTAGGAGGAAATCCTCCAGGGCGGGATCGCCATCCTGGGCCTGGATCTCCAGAACCAGGGCGGCCACGCGCTCCGCTGGGCAGGCATTGAGTTCCAGCAGCCGGTCGTGGCCCTGGGCCAGCCGTTCCCGGATGTGGTGCTGGGCCGCGCGGGTATCGGCGATGAGTGCCTCCAAGTCGGCGGAGCGGGGCTTCCGGGCCAGGGCCTGGAGGCGCTCGCCGAAGGCGGCCCGCAGTTCGCCCGCGCCCTGGACCTGGGCCTCGAAGGCGTTCAGCCCCTCGTGGTACCAGCGGGCCAGCACTTCCTGGGGGCTGCCGATCACGAAGGGCACGTGGATGTGGATGCCGGACGGCGTGGCCGGGCTTTGCCTGGCCACACCGTGGGGGAGCACGAGGGGGGACGCAGAAGGCGCGAAGCGACTGAGCGGTCCCCCATCGTTCATATCGCCCCTTTGGCCGATGCGATCCAGGCGGCCGATGCGCTGTTCCAGCAGGGCGGGATCCAGGGGCAGATCGAAGAGCACCAGGTGATGGGCGCTCTGGAAATTGCGCCCCTCGCTGCCGATCTCGGAACAGATCAGGAGGCGCGCTCCTCGCTCCTCCGCAAACCAGGCCGCGCCGCGGTCCCGCTGCACCAGGGAGAGCCCCTCGTGGAAGACGGCCATCTTGAGGGTGAGGCGCTGGCGAAGGGCGGCCTCCAGGGCCTCGGCCTTCAGCCGCGTGCGACAGATGACCAGCACCTTGGCCTCGCCAAGGGCGACCAGGAGTTCCGCCAGCCAGCGCACGCGAGCGTCCTCGGTGAGATCGGGGCGCCAGGCGCCCCCTTCATCGGTGTCCCACTCCTTCGCCAGTAAACGCAGGGCCGCGGCGGGCGCGGTGAGAGGCGCTAGATGCGCGAGGCGGGGAGGGAAGCCCTGGATGGTGGCCCGGGTGTTGCGGAACATCATGCGCCCCGTGCCGTGGCGATCCACGAGCTCGCCGATGAGTGTCTGCCGGAGACTCTCGGAAGCGTTGCCGAGATCCTCCCTAAGAGCCTCTTCGGAGCGGGATAGGAGTTTGGCGAGATGCGTGATGTGTTCGTCCGCGAGGGGTTTCCCTTCCAGCAGACGCTCGGCTATGCGGGCAATGTCCCGGTAGTGGTCGGCCTCCGCGAAGAAGGCGTCGAGGGCGGCGTAGCGGCCCGGATCCAGCAGGCGCAGGCGGGCGAAGTGTCCCGCCATGCCCAGTTGTTCGGGCGTGGCCGTGAGCAGCAGCAGGCCGGGGGTCTGGGTGCCCAGGGCCTCCACGGCGGCATATTCCGGACTGATGGCCTCCGGCGACCAGCCCAGGTGATGGGCCTCGTCCACCACCAGCAGATCCCAGCCCGCCGCCACGGCCTGATCCAGGCGCGCAGGATTGCCCGCCACCAGATCCAGGCTGCAGAGGATGAGCTGGTCTTCCAGAAAGGGGTTCTCGGGCCCGGCGCAGCGGGCCTCGTCGAGAATGGCGAACCACAGGTTGAAGCGCCTCAGCAGCTCCACGAACCACTGGTGGACCAGGGATTCGGGCACCAGAATCAGCACCCGCTGAACCCGGCCCGTGGCGAGGAGGCGATGGAGGATGAGGCAGGCCTCGATGGTCTTGCCCAGGCCCACTTCATCGGCCAGTAGCACTCGGGGGGCGAGGCGCTCGGTCACCTCGGCCGCGATACCCAGCTGGTGGGGAATGAGGGCGATGCGTCCCCCCACGAAGCCCCGCACGGGGGAAAGGCGGCGGCGGTACTGGCGGTTGAGGGCGGTCACCCGGAGATCGAAGGCGCTGGGCGCATCGAAGTGGCCCCCGCGCAGCCGTGCCTCGGGGGTGTCAAAGGTGAGGCCGTCGTTCAGGTCGGCTTCCGCCAGCTCCCAGCCCGGCCCTGCGTACACGATCAGGCCATCGACCTCCTGAACGCTCTGCACCACCAGGGCTCTCCCCTGCTGGTCCTGGATCCGATCCTCGGCCCGGAAACGCACCCGCTGCAAGGGAGAATGAGCCAGTCCGTACTGTCGCCGCTCACCGCTGGCTCTGAAGCCGACCAAGAGCGTGCGTTGGGTTACGGCCTCCACCACCCCCAGACCCAGCTCGGGTTCCGAGGTGCTGATCCAGCGCTGACCTGGGAGGTAGTGGGAGGGCATGGGGTTCAATTCCTTTCAGTGTCCGGCCGCAGTGACGCCCGCGCCGCTAAAGGTGGCCATCTCGCGCATCACTGCACAGGCGGAGCGCAGGATGGGCATGGCCAGGGCCGCGCCGCTGCCTTCCCCCAGACGCAGATTGAAATCCAGCACGGGCTCGATCTCCAACCTCGCCAGCAGTCGCTTGGCGCCGGGTTCGGCACTGCGGTGGCTCCACACGAGGAAGTCCTTCATCTTCGGATCCAGGGCCATGGCCAGGAGCGCCGCGGCGCCGGCGATGTAGCCATCCACCACCACGACCCAGCCCCGGGAGGCTCCGGCCAGCATGGCCCCGGCCATGGCCCCGAATTCGGCACCACCGATGCTTGCTAGCACGCCGATGGGATCGGCGGGATCGGGACAGTGCTTGTCTAACACGGCCTTCACGACCTGGAGCTTGTGGGAGAGCGCATCCCCCTGGACGCCCGTGCCTGGCCCCACGGCCTCCTCAGGGGTGAGGCCGCCGAAGGTGCAGGCGAGAAGCGCGGCGATGGCGGAATTGGCGATGCCCATCTCCCCCAGCCCCAGCAGCGCGAAGGGGCGCTTGGGCAGGTCGGCCACCTCGTCGAAGCCCGCCTGCAGGCAGGCTTCCGCCTGCTCGCGGGTCATGGCGGGGCCCGTCAGGGGGTCTGCGGTGCCCCGCAGCACATTGCGCTGGCGCACGCCAGGTTGTGGGCAGGGCGAGGCCACGCCCACGTCGATGACCCGATGGGTGATGCGGTTGGCGCCACAAAGGGCGCAGATGGCCGCGCCGCCCGAGGCCATGTTGGCCACCATCTGCGGGGTGACCTCGGGGGGAAAGGCGCTGACGCCGTGGCGGGCGATGCCGTGGTCGCCCGCGAAGGTGAGCAGGTAGGCCTCGGGGTCGGCGGGGCGGGGCGTTCCGGCGATCCAGGCGAGCTGGAGGCCCAGGGTTTCCAGGCGCCCCAGGCTTCCCTGGGGCTTGGTGAGATCGTCCAGATGGGCCTGGAGAGTGGGTTTCCTGGAGGGGTCCAGGACGGGCAGGTGGGGCAGTTGCATGATGGGGCTCCTTGCTCGCTCCCACGGCGAGAGGTTGACCTCGGATCGGTCTCCGGGCTCACACACGACGGACCATCGAGGTCCCCGGGACCTTCCCGACGCAGCGCGCCAGTGGCCCCGACAGGGTCTCTCCGCCATGGGGGCGGAGGTGCTTACCGTTGCGGGGCAGCGCAGGAATGGGCCCGCTCGAGGGAGGAGGACCTTCACCTGCTTCCCGGCTTCCGGGGCGGTTGGAAGTCCCAGGGTTTCATGGGGACGGTGCGGGAAGCAAGTTCCCCGAGTGTTCACCGGGGAGTCCATAATCAAGCCATGTCTGCCGCCCGCGGTCCCTCGGCCCCCACGCCCAAGCTCCTCGCCCTCCAGCGGGATTTCCAGCAGATCGCCTCCATGGCTGGATTCCTGAACTCCAGCTTCGACATGCCCCAGCTGCGTCTGTTCTTCACCCTCTTCGGGCGTGTGACCGTGAAGGACGAGGCCGAAGGGCTCGCCCTCACCCCCCGGCTCCAGGCCTGGTGCGACCGCGTGGCCAACCAGCTGCGCGAGGATAGTTCCAGCTCCATCATGCCGCCCCAGGTCCAGGTGTCGGCGCCTCAGGCTCTGCCCAATGGCGAGTCGTGGTACGTGGTGGGCAACCTCAGCTTCAACACCAAGGTGACGGAGACCAGCTACCAGCGCATCCGCACCGCCGTGCTAGCCGCCTACCAGGCGGCCTCCGTGCTGCGGGAAACGGGCGTCATTCCAGGGGAAGGCGAACCCCTGGTGCCCTCCCGGACTGGCCAGACCCAGCCCATGCCCCTGCTGACACAAGAACCGCAGGACTGAGAGCCTCTCCAAGCACCTTCAGGAGCCAGGTCACCCATGGAACCAACCGGACTCCCCTTTCCTCTCAGCCCGCGCACGGGGCTCCTGGTCGAAGGCAAGGCCACCCTGCGGCTCGTGGCGGATTACTACGAGGGCCAGATCGATGGCCGCCTCTACCGCGCCCACAATGGGCATCACCGGGTCATCTGCGCCAACCCCCTGGTGCTTGAGCCGGAGCAGGGTGCCTTCGTCTATCTGGAAAAATTCGGCGGGGTGGTTTTCTGGAATTGCTCCGATTCCCTGGTGGCCTCCATCCATGAGGAGCTGCGGGTACTGCCCACCCTCGGGGCGCGGGTGGAGGGCGTTCGAGACCAGCTGATGGTCCACGTGGGGGCCGCCGAAGAACAGGTCGGGTTCTCCGAGGTATGGCTGCGGGACTTCACCCTGGATCGCCTCAAGATTGTGAGTCTGGCCCTGGCCCAGAGTGTGGCGCTGGATCACATCGAAGGCACCGTGCGGGGTGCCATGGCCAAATTCGAGCCGGTGATGGCCGGCCTGGCTCGTCATGGACGCCTGTTCCTCAGCCATCTTGAGGCCATGAAGATCATCGGCTTCACCATGGAGATCCGGGCGGCGGTGCTGGAGAACCTGACGCTCTTCGACGATCCGCCGGAGACCTGGGAGAGCGAATCGCTTGCCCACCTGGACAGCGATCTCTTCGACCAGTTCGATCTGGATGAGCGCCTCGGGGCCATCCAGCAGAAGCTGGCCTACCTCTCGGACGCCGCCGCACGAGTGATCGACCTCCTGGCCACTCGCAAGAGCCACCGCCTGGAATGGGTTGTCATCGTGCTCATCGCTGTGGAGATCGTGTTCTTCCTGATCGAAAAACTGCCCCAATTGCTGCGGCCCTGAGGCCCTTCGCCCCGGGCGAAATCAATTCCCGGCGATCAGCCGTACCAGCGGGATCACCGCCAGGCTGCAGATCACGCCGGAGTAGAAGCTCACCAGGGTGTACTGGCGCCCGCAGTAGCGCTGCACGAAGGGGAGCATCACGTCCATGCTGGTGGCGCCGCCGAGGTAGATGGGCAGGTAGGGTGAAACCCTGGCGGCCAGAGGGGCGCATAGGATGGCAAGCAGCTCGCGGAAAACGTTGTGGATGAAGGCGAGGATGGAGAGCAGCACCAGGCCTCGCTCGGCCAGGAGCACCGAGGACAGCGAGTACCAGCCGAGGCCCGAGTAGAGCAGCAGTCCTTCCCTCGCAGAATGGCGAGAGATGAGGCTGAACAGCAGGCCGCAGCCCAGGCTGATGAGGATGTTCACGAAGGGCACCACCAGAAGCAGGGGCGGCAGTTTGCGCAGATCCAGGCGGTGCAGCTCCACACCCAGATCGAAGCCGATGAAAAGCAACAGGCCGCGGAGCACCCATTCGCCAATAGGATCCACGGGAATGCGCGCCGCTACCGGCGCGGGCAAGACGAAGAAGAGCAGGAATCCGGCGGCGATGCAGCCACTGTTCAGGGCCACGGCGGTGAGTTCGTGACCCCCTTCGCCTTCGGGGCTCGCCTCGACGGTGGAAGACGACCCGCGCCGCCCGCCCCGCACCAGATCCACCAGCAGGAAGAGGGTGAAGAAGACCGCGACCAGCAGGAGGCTCGAGCCGATGGCAGCGAAGAAGACCCGGAGATCCTTGGCGAAGAGATCGCGGTTCAGCGCCAGCTTGGTGCCCATGACGAAGAGCAGCGCCCAGAGCGTGGCGCGGGTGAGGTGGCGATTCAGGCCCACGGCCCGGGCGGAATCCCGCGCCAGCCAGCCCCCCACACCCCCGATCACCAGCACCAGGAAAAGAATCAACATGCCCATGGGTTGATTCTGACAGACGCGTCCTTAGCGCAGGCGCTCCAGCAGGGCTCTGGCGGCGCACCCGCGATGGCTGAGGCTGTGCTTGATGACGCTGGAGAGTTCGCCAAAGGTCTGGTTGAAGCCCTCGGGCACGAAGATGGGGTCGTAGCCGAAGCCCTCGGTGCCGCGCACTTCGTAGGCCAGGGAGCCCTCCACGGCACCGCCCACGGTGAAGGGTTCGCCCGTTATCGGGGCCAGGGCCAGCACGCAGACGAATCGCGCGGCGCGAGAGGCCTCCATGGGAATCATGGCCAGGAGTTTCTTGTTCTTGGCGGGATAGTCGAGCCCTGGCGCGAAGCGCGCGGAGAGTACGCCGGGCCCCCCCCAAAGGGCATCCACGCAGAGTCCAGAATCATCCGCGAGCACCCCATCCACGGGCTCCGTCCCGTTCTCCTTCCACCATTGGAGGGCATGGGTGGCCTTCTGCAGGGCATTGTCCTGGAAGAAGGCGCCATCCTCGGGAATCTCCGGTGCCGCGGCGGGCCAGAGCACGAAGGTACAACCCGGAAGGAGTTCCCCGAGTTCCTGAGCCTTGTGGGCATTTCTAGAGGCGAGCAGGAGCTTCATGGTCAGCCTTTCTCGAAGAAGGACGTGCCGAAACCGCGGGTGATGCCGATGGCCTGGTCTGAGTCGGCGGGGCCCGCCTTGGTGATGCCCTCGATTCGCGAGGGCATGAGGCCCGCCTTGAGTGCCGTCGAGAAGGCTAAGTCTCCGGCCTCGGCCTCGGAGGTGGCGCAGACGCGCACGGTCTTCAGGAAGCCTTGGCTGCCATGGGTGCCTTCGACCATCACATCATAGAAAAACCGTTCCATGGCGACCTCCAGGGCTTGGATGCCGATCAGCATCCCACCACTTCGCTGTACCAGGCGCGGGCCCTTTCCGGAGTCACTTCGCCGTGAATGAGCGCGCGACCATCCCGAAAGAGCATGACCCGCAAGGTGCCTTCGAGGCCCGAAAGGGCCAGGGAGCTGAGCTTCCAGGGATTGCCCGTGCGGACTTCCAGGCGAGAGCGGAGGGCTTCGAGGTCGAGGTTGCCGGGGGGATTCACGCGGATCTGCACGCCCTCCAGGCCGCACAGGCGGGACGCCCGCAGGCTCCAGCGGGCATCCAAGAACTCCGTGATCTTCTCGGTGCAGAAGCGGCACCGGGACTTGGGCGGATGGATGAACTGCCGCTCGTTGCGCCAGAAATCGAAGCGGGCCAATTCGGGGTGGGGCTCCTTGCCCGTGAGGATCTTGATCGCCTCCAGGGCCGCCCAGCTCCCCACGATGCCCACCGTCGGCCCCAGCACACCGGCACTGTCGCAGGTATCCACGTCGCCTGAGGCGGGTGGCTCCTCCATCAGGCACCGCAGGCAAGGCGTGCGGGGCGGGTGGATGGGCCACACCATGCCCTCGGCCCCCAGCGCCCCCGCGTAGATCCAGGGTGTTCCCGTGATGATCGACACGTCGTTGATGAGGTAGCGGGCCTCGAAGTTGTCGGTGCCATCCATGATCAGATCGAAACCCGACAGCAGCTCCCGGGCGTTACCGCTGGTGAGATCGGCGATGACGGGGTTGATCTCGATCTCGGAATTGGCCTCCCGGAGCCGAGCGGCGGCGGCCTCGGCCTTGGGCCGCAGGAGATCATGCTCACCGTAGAGGAGCTGCCGCTGGAGGTTGCTCTGCTCCACGATATCGCGATCGAGAATCGTGAGGTGCCCCACCCCCGCCCGCGCCAGCCAGGGCGCGATGACGGAACCCGTGGCGCCCAAGCCCACCAGCACGACCCGCGCAGCGCGCAGCCGGGCGTCGGCCTCGGGGCCGAGAAAGATACGCTGTTTGGCGTAGCGGTTCGTCATCGGAGTCGAACCTTGACCGAGCTTAGTCGATGGGAGGGGAGGGCCTCCCGTATCGCCGAAGGCGATGCCGAGAAGATACGCTGTTTGGCGTAGCGATCGATCATCATGCCTCGTTCCTGCCCAGGGTGCAGCGATGCCAGCGTAGGTCTCGCGTATCGCCATCGGCGATACCGAGATGATGACGCTGCTTGGAGTACCGGCTCATGGTGAACAGGGTACCGGGCCCTGCAATGGATTCAAAACCAAGTAAGCTCCGGGAGCCTTGCCCACAGCTTCCCACCGGATTCAAGACTCCCATCCCGGCGCACCGCCTGGGCATCATGCCCCAGGCGGAGACGCGGGAGGCGGGCATGGAAATCAAGCTGACCAAGGATGTGGAACAGCGGCTCACGGCCTCGGTGCAGCGCTATCTGGCGGAGAATTTCGAGGAGGATGCGGGGGAGCTGAAGGCCGGCCTATTCCTGCGCTTCTGCCTGGCGGAGATCGGCCCGGCCATCTACCACCAGGCCATCGCCGACGCCCAGGCCTACTTCCAGGAGCGCGCGGCAGACCTGGAGAATGTCTGCTTCGTGGAGGAAGGAACCTACTGGACCAAGGGGGCCGGGAAGGCGTCCCAATCCCCGCGGAGGAGCGCCTTCAAGCGATAGCCTGCCCACGGGACTTGGCCATAAGGAAAGGGACGGGCCTGGGCCCGTCCCTTTCTGGGAAAAAGGAAGAACTACTGCTGGGCGCCCTGCTCGGCCATGGCCTTCTCGTACTCGGCCTGGAGGCGGCTGGCATCGGAGATGGCGAACTTGTATACGTATTCGAAGCGGTCGGTGCCCTTGGTGAGGCCGATGATCACTTCGTAGACGCCCTCGGCGCTAACCTCGAAGGGGCTGGCGATGACGTTGAAGGTGCCTTCCTTCGCGCCGTCGGGGATCTGCACATCGCTGTCGCGGATGATGTCCTTGCGCTCGCCGCCGGGGCTCACGATGGAGAAGCTGAACTTGAACTGCCCGTCCATGCGGCTGAAACGGGTGTAGAAGCACACCTTGGGGAGGACGAAGGGAACCTGCGGCACCACGATGTGGTGGTCGTAGATGCCCATGAGCGAGGTCTTGCCGCCCATCTCCTGGCGGATGTCATCGCAGAGCAGCGTGAATTCGTGCTTGGGGGCCTTGATCTGAACTTCCTGCATGGAATCTCCTGAGTGAAGGATCAGTTTACCTTCAGGGGGGGGCCTTTCCAAACGAAAGCCTGAAGGCCCAGCCCAGGTGCCCTTCCAGAGTATCTTGGGGAGGTCCCCTGGAGGCACCCGTGATCCGTTGGATCTGCATCCTGCTCGTCGCTTTTTCGCTCTCCGCCCAGGAATTGGGGCTCCAGGTCCTCTCCACCACCGATATGCACGCGGCGGTGATGCCCGAGGACCCCTACACCCTGGCGCCGGTCGCCCGGGGCTGGGCCAAGATTGCCACCCTCATTCGAGAGCACAAGGCCAAGCAGCCCAATATTTTGCTGGTGGACTGCGGCGATACCCTGCAGGGCGAGCCCCTGGCCTACGTGCGGGCGCGGCTGCACCCCGAGGTGGGCGATCCCTCCGTGGCCATCATGAACGCCCTGGGTTATCACGCCATGGCGGTGGGCAACCACGACTTCGACTGGGGCCAGGCGGTGCTCCGCAAGGCCGAGGACCAGGCCGTCTTCCCTTGGCTGGGGGCCAATATCGCCTTGACCGCCACGGGCAAGAGCGCCTTCACGCCCTATGCCATCGTGGAAATGGGGGGCGCTCGGGTGGCCATCCTGGGGCTGACCACCTCCGGCCTGGCCCGTATTGCAGATGCCGCTCATCTGGAGGGCATGCGGGTGCAGGATGCGGTGGAAACGGCCCGGACCCTGGTTCCCATCCTCCGGGACAAGGAGAAGGCCGATGTGGTGATCGTGGCCTTCCATTCGGGGCAGGGCACCGCCGGTGCCGGTCCCTTCGAAGATGATCAAGTTCTGGCCCTCATCGAACGGGTGCCGGGCATCGATCTCGTGCTGGCGGGCCACACCCATCAGGCGGTCACCGCGCGCCACAAGGGTGTGCCCATCCTCCAGAGCCTCTCGAAGGGCGAGGCGCTGGGCGTCTCCGACTTCGTGCTCAGGAAGGAAAAGAATCGCTGGAAGGTGGTGACCGTCGAGCCGCGCCTGGAGCGCCCCACCCTGGAGACCCCCAGCGATCCCCAGGTGCTGGAACTCACGGCCTCGCTGAGGGCTCAAGCGAACCAGTACCTGGACACCTTCGCGACGAATCTGGAGGTGGACCTGGATGGGCGCTGGTCCCGGATGGAGGATTCGGCCCTGGTGCAGCTCCTCCACACGGTGCAGAAGAAGGCCGTGGGAGCTCAGCTCTCGGCGGCCTTCAGTCCGTCCACCCGCTACTTCGTTCCCAAGGGCCCCACCTCCATCCGGCAGTTCTGGGCCCTGATGCCCTACGAAAATACCGTGGGCCGCATCCGGTTGACCGGCCTCCAGGTCAAGCTCTGGCTGGAGCACGCGGCCCGGCACTACAACTTCAGCCATCTGCCGGAACTCTTCAATCGCGAGGTGCCGGGCTTCGACTTCGACATGATCGAAGGTGTTACGTACGGCCTCGACCTCAGCAAGCCCCTGGGCCAGCGGGTGGTGGATCTCAAGTTCCAGGGCCAGCCCGTGAAGGAGAACCAGCCCTTCACCATGGCGGTCACCAGCTACCGGTTGAACGGCGGGGGTGGGTACCTGGAGGCGGTCCACTTCAAGGGCAAGGCCGAGGTCGTGAACCCCGTGTCCCTGCGGAATCTGCTCTTCGAGCACGTGCTGAGTCGGCCCACCCTAAGCGTTCCCGTGACCAACTCCTGGCGGATCATCCCTGCCCTGGACCGTGCGCGGGTGCTGGCCCAATCCCACTAATGGCAGCTGTTTTCGCCTGAACCGCACTCGTGGGGGCAACCGTCGCGCCCCTTGTTCCCAGGGGCCGTGACCCCGAAGGCCGCGGGCCCCAGGAGTCCATCGGCCGTGGCCTTGAGGGGATCGAAGCACTCCAGTTGAGCAAGGGTGATGGAGCCCATCTTCACGCGGAAGCGCTCGATCTCCTCGAGCCAGAACTCGTGGATGGGGCAGTGGCCTTCGGGCACACCGCACTTGCGGAGCCCCAGGAAGCAGCCCTTGTCCCAGTCCTCGCCATCCACCGCCTGAACGATATCCACCAGGGTGATCTGGTCGGCGGGCCGGGCCAACACCACGCCCCCGTTGCGCCCCCGGCGGGTCTTCACCAGGCCCTGGGTGGCGAGGCGGTTCACGATCTTGGAGAGGAAGGGGCCCGGCAGTCCCGTGGCCGTGGCGACAGAGGCCACCTGCACGGGGTCGCCCCCGGGGGTCTTCATGCAATTGAGAGCCAGCACCGCATAACCGGTGGTCAAAGAAAGGGGAAACATGGGCAACCTCCTGTTTCCAGCCCCGTGATTTATGAATGTCAGTGTGACCTGGATAGGGTCACGGCTTCGTAAAAAACATGGACCATGGATCAGGAGCCGCGCCGCGGAGCATGATGAAGGCATGAAGCCCATGATCATCCTGGCCATTTCCCCCGGCGCGGGCTTCGAGGAGGCCTCCTGGCGCCGCGTGCTCACCTCGGGGATCGACGCGGTGATGATCCGGGAGAAGGCGCTGGGCAGCCGGGCGCTGCTGGAGCTGACGCGGCGAGTACAGGATTGGGCGCCGGGACTGCGGATCTGGGTGAATGGGCGCCTGGAGGTGGCCCTCGCCGCAGGATGTGGGCTGCACGCCCCCGAGGCCTATCCCGAGATTCCCGAATCGCTGCTGCCCCTGTCGCGTCCCCTGCACGATCCGGATCAATTCGAATCCCGCCGAGGGGCGCAGCAGTTGATCCTCTCCCCGGTCTTCGAGACACCGGACAAGGGGCCCGCGCTGGGAGTCGACCCGCTCCATCGGCGACTGGAGGCGCTGCCACCCTTCGGCGGAGACTTCCTGGCCCTGGGCGGGATCACGCCGGAGAACTGTGGCTCCCTTCGTCATCCGCGCCTGGCCGGAGTGGCCATGATCCGTTCGCTCTGGCTGGCGCCCGATCCTCTCGGCGTGGTGGCGAGGTTGCGGCAGGCCTGGCGGTAGTATCCTTCGGGCATGTTCCGCGATCTCCGAACCCGCGTCACCTCCGGTCGGCGCATGCTGGCCTGGATCCTCTTCCTGGGGCTGGTGGGCATCGCGGGGAGTCTCCTGCTCCGCGACCGCCTTCATCCCGAGGTGGAGCGGTGGAGCCGGGTCCTGGTGCAGTTGGCCGCCGCCTACGGGCTCATCCGCCTCTTGGCCTTTCTGCTGCTGGACCCGCTCCTGCGGGAGCGGAGGACGGCCACGCCGGGCTTCGCGCGGGATCTCATCGTGGTGTTCCTCTACGGCATCGCCGGTTGGTTTGTTCTGAAGAACGGCCTCGGTGTCAGCGTCGGCCAGCTCCTGGGCACCGGCGCCATCGCGGCGGCGGTGATTGGTCTCTCCCTCCAGGAAACGCTGGGCAACCTCTTCGCCGGAATCTCCATGCGGCTGGATCCCGCCTTCGAGGTGGGGGACTGGATCGAAGTATCCGGCAACTTGCGCGGAGGGCCCGGTCGGGAGACCTTCATCGGAGAAGTCACCTCCATGACCTGGCGCACGGTGCAACTGCGCACGGAGAACGGCGATACGGACATCTTTCCCAACCGGGCCATCGCCCAATCCGTGGTCACCAACCTCTACGTGCCTTCGGGCCTGCATCGCCGCACCGCCAAGGTGGTGACGGAGCCCAATGCTGAGCTGCACGTGGCCGTGGAGAAGCTCGCCATCGCCCTGGCGGGGATTCCCCACTACCCCCACCATCGCCCCGAGGTCGTGGTGTGGGGCGCGGACATGGGCGGCGCCGTGCTGGAGCTGCGCTGGTGGGCCCTCGGCTATCGCCATGGGAGGGCGGGGAATTTCCTGGCCATGCGCCTGGCCAACACCGTGCTGCCCAGGGAAGGCTTCCCCTTGCTTGGTCCCCACGGCGCGACCACCCTGCATCCCAGGGAAAAGGCGATGAGCGAAGACGCCCTGAGGGAGCTCCTGGGCAAGCTCCAGCTGCCCCTGGACTGGGCCGCGGAACTGCGGGGCCTGATCCAGGTGCGCCGCGTGGCACCGGAGGAAGGGCTCATTCGTGAGGGCGATCCCGGCCAGAGTCTCTTCTACGTGCTTGAGGGCCACCTCCGGGTGGTGCGGCCCGTGGAGCGCACCGAACCTCACACCGGGCTCTACTGGGAGACGGTGGCGGACCTCGGCACGGGGGCATGGTTCGGCGAGGCCTCACTGCTCACCGGCGCACGGCGGAACGCCACCGTGGTGGCCACCACGGCCTGTGAATTGGTGGAAGTGCCCAAGGAGGCCTTCGAGACCTGCATCCGGCGCGAACCCCAGATCCTCGATCGCCTGGTGGATCTGATGGAGGCCCGCCTGCAGGTTCCTGGTGGGGCCGAGGGCGGGCCCCACCCCGGGCGCCGAGAACAGTGGCTGGCGCAGATCCGCGGCTGGTTCGGAGTGTAGGAGTACAATTGTTCCGGAGGCTGTGATGGAGATCCCCGAGCATTTGCACGAACTGGTGGATCGCCTCGGCCATGCACTCGTACAGGCCCTGGCCGCCGACCCCGCCAGCCGAGCCCTGGCGCGGGAAATACAGGGGGAAGGCTTCGAGGTGACCCTGCTGCTGGAGGCCACCGTGGCCCTCCACAAGCGCGAAGAAAAGAGCGAATCCCTGGACGAAGATGTCCTCGAGACCAGGGATGAGCCGCGCTTTGCTTCGGTGGAATCTACCTTCCCCACCGAGGCCGAGCGCCCGGCCGCCCAGTGGTCCGAGGAGGATCGCGCCTTCCTGCGGACCTTCAAGATCGCGTTGGATTGAATGAGCGAGAGGAATTCGGAATGACCGAAGGCCCGTCAAATCCTGCGGCGCCGCCCCTGTGGGCTTCCCCTGCGCCCGAACAGGAAGGATCGCTGCGACCCAATGCGGCGGGGATGTCCCTGGCGGCCCTGAAGACCCTGATGGCCGCATTGGGCGAACCAGCCTTCCGGGCGACTCAGGCCTTCGAAGGCCTCTTCAGGCATCGCTACACCCGTTGGGAGGCCTTCACCAATCTGCCCCAGGGGCTGCGGGAGCGCCTCCAGGCCGAGGTGGACCTGGCCTGGCCCGAGATCGTGGAATCCCACACGAGCGAAGACGGTAGCGCCAAGCATGTGTTCCGTCTGGGCGACGGGAAGCAGATCGAGGGCGTCCATATGCCCTACGCGGATCGGCGCACGCTCTGCCTGTCCAGCCAGGTGGGCTGCGCCATGGGCTGCACCTTCTGCGCCACGGGGCAGATGGGCATCATCCGCAACCTCACGGCGGCGGAAATCGTGGGCCAGGTGATGGCCATGCTGAATGCCCATGGCCACCGCGCGCCGGAGCCCGTGAACCTCGTCTTCATGGGCATGGGCGAGCCCATGCACAACCTGGATCACGTGATGGAGGCCTTCGCCATTCTCACGGATCCCAAGGGGCTGGCCATCCCACCTCGGCGGATCACCCTCAGCACTTCTGGTCTCGTCAGCGGCATCACCCGCTTGGGGACCTTTGCCAAGCGCCCCCGCCTGGCGCTTTCGCTCAATGCCACCACCGACGACTACCGTTCGCGCATCATGCCCGTGAACCGGGTGTGGAACCTGGAGGCCCTGGCCCAGGCCCTGCAAGCCTTTCCCCTGGAGAACGGGGAACGCATCACCCTGGAGTACGTGCTGCTGAAGGGCGTGACCGACAGCCTGGAAGATGCCCACCGCCTCATTCGATTCGCCCGACGCTTCCCCAGCAAGATCAACCTGATCCCCTTCAATGCCCACGAGGGCGCAGGCTTCGAGCCGCCCACGGAGGAGCGCATCCACGAGCTCGGCCGCCTGCTCTCCGAGGCCGGGCTCACCCTAAGCGTGCGCCGCAGCCGGGGTCAGGATGTGGCGGGGGCCTGTGGACAACTGGTGCGAGAAGGGCGGAAGAAGGCCGAGGCGCATTGATTCGAGCGAATCATCCACGCGTTCTTTTGCGATCTCTGCGTTCTCTGTGGCCAATCATTTTCCGTTGCTTGGCCATCAGGGCAGAACGTCAGGTCTGGCGGCAATCGCCCGAGAATCCATCAGGCTGGGGCCGACCCTCTATAGCCACAAAGAACGCAAAAAGCACAAAGGCGGATTGGCAGGGTCGGGCTCCCGCTCCCCTTGGCTTCGAACCCTGGCGGATGGCAGGATGATTTCCTTGGCCGCCTGTTGGCCCTTTGAATGAGGCAGATGCCATGAGCACTACTGAAACCATGAATTTCAAGAGCGAACTCAAGCAGGTGCTCCACCTGATCACCCACTCGCTCTATTCCCACAAGGAGATCTTCCTTCGCGAGCTGCTGAGCAACGCCAGCGACGCCATCGATCGTGTGCGCTTTAACAGCCTGGAGAACGAGGCGCTGCTGGAGGGCGATCGGGATTGGGTCATCCGCCTGAGCGTGGATCGCGAGGCGGCCACCCTCACGGTGTCCGACAACGGCCTGGGCATGGATCGTGAGGCCATCATCGAGCACCTGGGCACCATCGCCAAGAGCGGCACCCGGGCCTTCCTGGAGCGCCTCAAGGAGGCCGAAGCCACCTCGCGGCCCGAGCTCATCGGGCAATTCGGCGTGGGCTTCTACAGCGCCTTCATGGTGGCCGACAAGGTGACGGTGATTTCGCGCCCCGCGGGTGCGAAGGAGGCCGTCCGCTGGGAATCCGATGGCCAGGGCGAATTCACCGTGGCCCCCGCGGAACGGGCGGGGCGGGGAACGGATGTGATCCTGCACCTGAAGGCCGATGAAAAGGACTTCCTGGAGACCTGGCGCCTGCGGGGCCTGGTGAAGCAGTTCTCGGATTTCATCGAGCATCCCATCGTGATGGCGGTGGAGAAGAAGGTGGAAGACAAGACCACCTTCGAGGACGAGACCCTGAACACCCAGAAGGCCCTGTGGCTGCGGAGCAAGGCCGAGATCAACGAGGAGGAATACCACGCCTTCTATCGGCAGATCTCCAATGACTTCGAGGCGCCCCTCAAGGTGATCCATGTGCAGGCGGAGGGCACGCCCAGCTTCCGGGCCCTTCTGTTCATTCCCAGGCACAAGAGCATGGATCTCCAGTTCGGCGATGCCAAGGTGGGGCCGCGCCTCTACATCAACCGCGTGCTCATCCAAGATCCCTGCGAGGCGCTGCTGCCCGCGTGGCTGCGCTTCGTGAAGGGCGTGGTGGACTGCCCGGATCTGCCTCTCAACGTGAGCCGGGAGCTGCTCCAGCAGAATCCGCTGCTGGAGCGGATCCAGAAGAACCTCGTCAAGCAGGTCATGAAGGCCCTGGAGGAACTGAAGGCCAACGAACGGGAGACCTACGCCGAATTCTTCAAGGAGTTGGGCCAGATTCTGAAGGAGGGCCTGGGCCGGGACTGGGAGCGCCGCGAGGCCATCGCCGATCTCCTGCTCTTCGAGCACCTCAAGGGTGAACCCGGCCAGGTCATTACACTGGCGGAATACGTCGAAGCCATGCTGGAGGCCCAGAAGGACATCTACCACCTGGCGGGGGAGGATCGCGCCACCCTGGCCCACGCACCCAGCCTGGAGGCCTTCAAGGCCCAGGGTTGGGATGTGCTCCTGCTCACCGATCCCATCGATCCCTTCGTGATCCCCGGCCTGCCTGAGTACAAGGGCCACGCCCTGAAGGCCGCCGATCGACACGCCCCGGAGCTGCCCGAGGCCGAGAAGGAGAAGGCCCAGGCTGCCGCCGGGGAATTCAAGCCCCTGCTGGAGCTCTTCAAGACCCAACTCACGGGCCTCAAGGACGTGCGCCTCTCCAGCCGCCTGAAGGAGAGCGCCGCCTGCCTGGTGGCCGCGGACGATGCCCTGGATCCCCACATGGAGCAGTTGTTGGCGCGCCTCGGCCAAGGTCAGGGCCGCGGCCCCAGCCCCCGGGTGCTGGAGCTGAACCCCGAGCACCCCACGGTGAAGGCTCTGCTGGCGCGATACCAGACCGACCCCGCCGATGCCCGTCTGGAGGGCTACGCCCACCTCCTCCACGACCAGGCCCTCATCGCCGAAGGCTCACGGCCCGAGGACCCCGCGGCCTTCCTGGCGCGGATCAACGAAATGGTGGCCAAGGAATTGGGCTGAGGCCTCAACCCAACCGGGCCTTAAAGCTCTCGACATAGGCGCGCCCCACCTTCAGGCGGGTGCCCGCCTTGTCGTCGAGCACCACGACCTGCTCCCCCTGGAACCACTTGGCGATGCGGCTCACACGGTGCAGCGCGACGATTGCGCTCTTGTGGATCCGTGAGAATTTCCCAGGATCCAGGCGCTGTTCCAGTTCTTTGAGGGTGAAGTCCGTGATGAAGGTGCGCCCCTCGGTGCACAGGTTCACGTACTTGTCCTCGGCCCGGAAGCAGAGCACCTCGGCTTCGGGGATGACGATAATCTCGTCGCCCACTTTCACGAGGAAACGGCGAAGGTAGGTTGGACCCCCCAGAGCGGCCCTGAGGGTCTCGACGAGGTTGCCGTCCACGGGCTGCCGACGGGCCAGCACGCGTTCCACGGCCTCGAAGATGCGCTCCCGGGAACTCGGCTTGAGTAGATAATCCACCGCGTTGGCATCGAAGGCCCTGATGGCGTATTCGTCGTAGGCCGTAACGAACACCACCATGGGGCGATGCGCGGTCCGTGAGATTACCTGGAACCCATCGCAGCCCGGCATGTGGATATCCAGGAACAGGAGCTCAGGCCTGAGCGCGTCCACCAGCGCGATGGCGGACGTGCCGTCCGTGGCCTCTCCAACGATCTCCAACTCCGGGTGCCCCGCCAGCACACTCCGCAGGCGTTCCAGGGAGTGGGGCTCGTCTTCGACCAACAGGGTCCTAATCACGGGGCACCCGCAGTTCGGCCCGGAAGCCGCCGCCGGCTGGGGGGAGGAGCGTCAAGCTGGCCCGCCCCCCGTACAGGATGCGCAGCCTCTCCCGAATGCTATAGAGGCCAAAGCCGTTCTCGCCCTTGGCCGAGGTGAGGCCAACGCCATCGTCTTCCACCGCCACGCACAGAGTGTCGCCTTCGGACCGAGCCTGGATCCGGACGTGGCCCCCCTCGGGTCTGGGGCCGATGCCATGTTCCACGGCATTCTCCGCCAGGGGTTCCACCAACAGCGGGGGCACAGGGAAGGCCGCCACTTCCGGGAGCATTTCCAATTCAAAGGTCAGGCGCGAGCCTAGACGGATCTGTTCGATTTCCAGGTAGCGGCGCACGAGATCCAGCTCCTGGGAGAGTGGAATGAATCCCGTGTCCGGCAGCTTGAGCATGCTGCGATACAGCTCCGACAGGCTGAGGATCAAGGTTTCGACGGCATCGGGGGAGGTATGCACCAGATTGAGCATGGTATTCAGGGTATTGAACAGGAAATGGGGATTCACCTTGCCCTGCAGGCTGGTCAGGCGGGTCAGAGCCTCCAATTCTCGCAACTTCTGGATCTCGATGGCCTTCTGTTCGATGCTCGATTTCAGGCGGCCCAGCAGGATATTGAGAGCCGCCATGACTGCGGCGATGAGCAGGGCGAAGGCGCCAGTGTTGATAATGGAGCCGCGGTCGAGGGTCAGCCCTGGCCGGAGGGCCTTGAGTATGAGTAGGCCCAGGCACATGCCTAGGACTGTGCCCAGCAGCACGGCACCGGCCCTGGCGGCCTGCTGGGCGAGCCGGGGCGCCCCGTGGTAGATCCCGCTGGCCTCCAGCCCCGCAAACAGCAGCCCAACGCAGCCCCCCACCGCCTGGGTGATCACGAGGACGGGTAACCAAAGGTTCGGCAGGTTCCGCGGCCCGTAAATGAGGGTCAAGGCGACAAGGAGGACGATGGCCAAGAGCTGGTTGGCCAGCAGGATCCGGAACAGGAGGCGCATAGTTCTATTTCAGCAGTTCTTCTGCCTGGGCGGCGAAGGGAGTTCCCTTGGCCTCGACCTTTACCTTTTCCAGGATGCTTCGAGCTTCATCCTTTCGATCCGCTTTTTTGAGAGAAGAGGCCAGCAATAACCGTGTCTGGAAGACGAGATCCTTTGGGAAATACTGGGGCGCCTTGACCATGAGGCGATCCAGATGCTGACAATCCTGGATGGCCGTCTCCAGCTGCTTGAACTGCGGGGGAAGGGCGCCGCAGGTATTGGCCCGAGTTAGGCGGATGCCGGGATCATCGGGCGCCATGGTCACCGCCTTGCCCATGGCTTCCAGGCCCTTTTGCACGTACCACAGCCGCGCCATGGGCAGGGTGGCATCCCGCCCCTTCATGGCGGACAGGCTCCCGTAGCGGCAGATGTGACTGGCGTTGGATGGTTCCAATTGCATGAGCGAAAGGTAGATCTCCAGGGCCTGACCCACTGCGGGTTGATCGCCTGCGGCGGCCTTGGCGAAAGCGAGATCGCCGAGTTCCTTCAGCGCCGCGACATCCATTCCGTTGCGGGACAAGGTGGCCTCCAGCTCGGCGATCCTGGGAGCGGGCGTCTGGGTGTGGGACAAGGTTCCGGTTCCCAGGATGAAGAGGGCCAGAAGGGGAATTTTGCAGGACAGCATGGCAGACCTCGAGAGGGGCGCGACTAAGGCGCCAGGTTAAGGTGGGCCCCTGGTATCCGCGACACCGAGAGGCTCCTGGGTTGTATCCAGGCTATGGGTCCGGTGGCATCCCTGCCCTTGATTCCCGATGAACGCCCTCGGAACCCGGACAACCTGCAGAGAGGACGGATGAGAACGTCGAGCTTCCGGGGAATCCTCCTTGATCCCCTTGCCTTCCCTTGGGATTCTGGTGGGATGGAACGCTACACGCCCTCCCTCATCGAGCCCAAATGGCAGGCCTACTGGGCCGAGCATCGGACCTTCAGGACGCCCGAGGATCCCAAGCTGCCCAAGAAATACGTGCTGGACATGTTTCCGTACCCCAGCGGGGCTGGCCTGCACGTGGGGCATCCCGAGGGCTATACGGCCACGGATATCTACTGCCGCTACATGCGAGCCACGGGGCACGCGGTGCTGCATCCCATGGGTTGGGACGCCTTCGGGCTGCCGGCGGAGCAGTACGCCATTCAGACGGGCACCCATCCGGCGGTGACGACCCAGAAGAACATCGCCACCTTCAAGCGTCAGATCCAGGCCCTGGGGCTCTCCTACGACTGGGATCGGGAGATCGACACCACGGATCCCGCGTATGTGAAGTGGACCCAGTGGATCTTCCTCCAACTCTTCAAGCGCGGCCTGGCCTACCAGTCGGAGAAGCCCGTGAACTGGTGCCCGGCCCTGGGCACGGTGCTGGCCAACGAAGAAGTCATCGATGGCAAGAGCGAGCGGGGCAGCCATCCCGTGATGCGCCTGCCCCTGCGCCAGTGGATGCTGAAGATCACCGCCTACGCGGATCGCCTGGTGGATGACCTGAGCCTGGCGGACTGGCCCGAGAGTACCAAGACCATGCAGGAGGAATGGATCGGCCGCAGCGAGGGCGCCGAGGTCCAGTTTCCCCTGGCCGATGGCAACGGCTTCTTGGAGATCTTCACCACGCGGCCCGATACGCTCTTCGGCGTGACGTTCATGGTGGTGGCGCCGGAGCATCCATTCGTGGAGCGGCTCACCACCCACGACCAGAAGGCCGCCGTGGAGGCCTATGCCCACCAGGCCATCAACCGCTCGGATCTGGACCGCAAGGCCGCCAAGGAGAAGACCGGCGTCTTCACCGGTGGCTACGTGATCAACCCCCTCAACGGCGCCAAGGTGCCCGTGTGGGTGGCGGACTACGTGATGATGGGCTACGGCACCGGAGCCATCATGGCCGTGCCCGCCCACGACCAGCGCGATTTCGAGTTCGCCCGCAAGTTCGGTATCCCCGTGGTCCAGGTGGTGAGCGTGGACGGCAAGGTGATGGAAGGCGAGCTGACGGAGGCCATGACGGAATGTGGCGTGGCCGTGAATTCCGGCGCCTACGATGGCCTCGCCACGGAGGCCTTCAAGAAGCGGGTCACCGAGGATCTGGAGAAGGCGGGCAAGGGCAAGCTGCGGGTGGAGTACCGCCTGCGGGACTGGGTCTTCAGCCGTCAGCGGTACTGGGGCGAGCCCATTCCCATCTACTTCCCGGTGGAGACCTCCGGCGATCCCCGGGATGGCGATCCCTACACCATCCGATACGACCTGCCTATGCCCGTGGACGAGTGCGAGCTGCCCCTGCGCTTGCCGGAACTGGAGGACTTCAACCCCGGCGAGGATCCTGCGGGCACCCTGGCGCGCGCCACGGACTGGCGCTTCTTCCAGAAGGACGGTCTCTGGTACGCCCGGGAAACCAACACCATGCCCCAGTGGGCGGGTTCCTGCTGGTATTACCTGCGTTTCATGGATCCCCAGAATCCCGAGGCGGGCTGGTCCCAGGAGGCTGCACAGCGCTGGCTGCCGGTGGATCTCTACGTGGGCGGCGCCGAACATGCCGTGCTGCATCTGCTCTACGCGCGCTTCTGGCACAAGGTGCTCCAGGACGCTGGACACGTGCAGGTTCCCGAGCCCTTCGGCAAGCTCGTGCACCAGGGCATGATCCTGGGCGAAGTCGAGTACACCGGGTACCAGCAAGGCGGGACCTTCGTCCCCCGGGATCGGGTGGAGAGCAATCCCGAGGGAGGCTATCGCCTCAAGGGCAGTCGCGAAGAAGTCCTGATGGTGAGGGTTCCCGAGGAGGCCACGGAGAAGAAGGGGCCTCAGATCGTGCTGAAGGCCGATCCCGCGATCCAGGTGGAGGCCCGGGCCTTCAAGATGTCCAAGTCCCGGGGCAACGTGGTGAATCCCGATGACGTAATTCGCGAGCACGGCGCCGATGCGTTGAGGCTCTACGAGATGTTCCTGGGGCCCCTGGAGGCCACCAAGCCCTGGAGCACTACGGGCATCCAGGGTGTGAGCCGCTTCCTGGAGCGCTGCTGGAACCTGGGGCAGAAGCCCGTCTCAGGCAGCGCGCCCCAGGGCGATCTCCTGCGTCTCATGCACAAGACCATCCGCAAGGTGGGCGAGGACATCGAGGCCCTGCGGCTCAACACCGCCATCTCCGCGATGATGATCTACCTCAACGAACTGGCGAAGGCCGATCCCCTGCCGCGAGAAGGCGTCGAGACGCTGGTGCGCCTGCTCCATCCCTTCGCGCCCCACTTGGCGGAGGAAGTCTGGGAGACGCTGGGTCATGCGCCCTCCCTCCAGGCCGTGCCTTGGCCCGTATATGATCCGGCCCTCTGCGTGGACGAGGCCGTCACCGTGGTGGTGCAGGTGAATGGCAAGGTGCGGGGTCGCCTCAGCATGGCCGCGGACTCCACCCTCGATCAGCGCCGGGAGGCCGCCCTGGCCTGCCCCGAGGCCCAGAGCTTCCTGGCGGGCAAGGAGATCGTCAAGGTCGTCGTACCCCCCAACGGCACCCTGGTGAGCATCGTGGTGAAGTAGGCCCCGAGGACACCCTGTGAGCGTGAACCCTCGGCAGGGCTGGCATTTGGGCCTTATAAACTGGCCAGGGTTAGGGGTTTTTGGGTTCCTCGTAATATGACCATTGCGAGGAATGAGCCCCCTCGAAGGCAATCCACCACCGGCCGTCATTCAGGAAGCCCGTCTGCGCGAATCTGGAAGTGATTCCCGGAAGGGGCTGCAGTACCCATTCAGCGGAAGTCTTCACGAACGTGGAAAGGCCCGATTCGAGATTGGCGACACAGATGAGACGTTCGGAATTTGGGTCCACATCCAGCTGTACTTGGTCATAACTCCATAGCGCAACGCCTAGGATTTCGGGTTCACTCCAACCGCCATCGTTTCTCCGATACTGGTAGACAAGATCGTAGTGGTTGTCTGGACGACGCCTTAAAAAGGCGCAATGCAGTCGGCCTTGAGCGTCGAAAGCCATTGAGGTCGATCCGCTCCAAGAGCCGGGTCCGGCAGCGGGTAATTTTTGGGAATTCCAGCTCCCGTCCAAACCCTTTTCGAGAAGGGAAGGCCCATCGAGAATGCCTGTGAACACACTGGGGCTTTGGGCGAGGATGGCACTGGGATATGAAAACCCATCCCACTCGGGAAGTGCCCGTTTGATCAGTTCCGTGGATGTGCGGACGGCATGGGTTTTCTCGTTTGGAGAACTGGGGGTTGGTGCCTGCCAGACCATGTGAAGGGTTCCATCCGGTGCGGAGGCGAAGACCAGATTGGTCATGGTCGGGCCTTCGCCCAAGAGTTCTTCCTTCCAGGCAGTTCCATCACGCCAGCCATGGAAATAGGATTCCGAGAAAGGTGAAGTCACACGCTGCTCAAACTTACGAATGATGTGAGGACGGCCTGATGCATCAATGTAAATCGCAGGAGGGAGTGGGAGGGGTTCGGGATAAGCGGCCCCTGGCATCGCGGGATCGGAGACCAGAGTTGCATCTCTACTGGTATTTGTTGCCAGGGTTGGTAGCCACCACGTGCCTGTCCCATCCCTTGCAGGCGCGCCCGCGCGGTTGAAAGAGGGGAGAGATCCGGCAACAAGATTCAGTGGCCCCGCTGGGGGAGGTGGAGCCAGGAACCTCTGCGGGGTTATGGCCTCACTGCGACCGGGAAGAACCGCTTTCACGGCATAGGTTGTGAAGTCAGAGCCAAGGTTGGCATCCTGGAACGTGGTCTCACCCGGGGCCAGAATCGCGAAGGTTTGGTTGTTTTTCATGATGTGGATTTCAGTGGCCTTCTGGCTGCGATTTCTCCACACCAGGTTTGCAATGCCATTTCTGGCGTTTGCCTTGAACGAATCGGGTGCCCGGACAGAGAAACTGACTTGAGAAGTGACTGAAGGGAGGGATGACGTTTTCCCAGAGATCAATCGGACTCGGTAACTCCCCGTTTGGGCTTCTGTCAGGCTTGGGTCTTCAAAGGTGGCATTCGAGATAGGAAGAGTCGCAATCACGCTGTAGTTGTTCGAATCCTCGGGAATGAGACTGCGCTCGATGACGACCGTGTCCGCGACAATGCTCTGGTGAGTCCAGGCAAGATTCACAGCCTCTCGTTCGATGTCGAATTTTACGTTCAGGGTGCTTGGAGTGCGAACTGAGCGTAGGAAGTCCAGGCTGGCCCAATCCGATGGTTGGTTATTTACAATTCTGCGAAGGCGAAAGTGGAAGGTGATCAATTCCGGCATCGCGTCGTCTGCGGTGATAGTTATGCCAATTACATCAGGCGGAAGCATGCCTGCATGGAGCTTGGCGAAAGGTTGACTTTCGATGGCGCCTTCCAGCTCAAACCCGGAATTGCTCGGGGCCTGATCCCACGACAGGTAGAACTTGTTGAAGTCGACTGCGTCGGCCTGGGCCTTGAAATGGCTTGGAACGGGGGTGGGCGCAGGTGTCGGGGCTGGGGAACTGCCCCCGCCACCGCAGTGGATCATCATCGTGGCGATTGCCAGACCAATCCATTGGCGGAAATTCCACATAGCTGAACCTCGGGAATTATTAACAGTATGTTGCCAGAGTGTTTCGGCGCAATCTACCGGGTTGCCATATATCCATGGCTATTTTTTTGAACGGTGGCCCTGTCGAGCTCGTCCAATGGCGGATTGGGATTTCAATCTTGATTGGCCAGCCCACAGACCAATTGGTGCGTCTAACAGCTGCAGTCCGGGTGTCGGGGTGGATGGAATTCCCAAACCCGCGTGAATGCTGGTGTTTCGTGTCGTGTGGGCCCTCCAGCTCCGCTAGAATGGAGGGTCCGGAGCGCCGATGCCTCTACCCGCTGTGATCGATTCCATCCTGGAGCTGGTCGGCAATACGCCGATGCTGCGGCTGCGGCGGTTCGCGCCTGAGCTGGCGCTCTTCGGCAAGCTCGAATACCTGAACCCCGGCGGCAGCATCAAGGACCGCATCGGCGTGGGCATGCTGCGGGCAGCGGAGGCGCGAGGCGAGCTCATCCCCGGCGTCTCCACGGTGATCGAGGCCACGGCGGGCAATACGGGCCTCGGCCTAGCCCTAGCCTGCAAGGCCCTGGGCTACCGCTGCATCATCGTGATGACCACGAAGTACAGCCAAGAAAAGATGCAGCTGGTGAAGGCCCTGGGCGCCGAGCTGGTGGTACTCCCGAAGGAAGGCGGCATGGAAGGCGCCGTGGCGCGCACGGAGGAACTCGCGAAGACGATCCCCAACGCCTGGCTCAGCCGCCAGTACGACAACTGGGACAATCCGGGCACCCATGCGGAGACCACCGCCGAAGAGATCTGGAAGCAGATGGAAGGCCGGGTGGACGGCATCGCCATCGCGGCGGGCAGCGGCGGTTCCTTCACGGGGATCGTCAAGCGACTCAAGGAACACAATCCCAAGCTGGTGGCCTGGTGCGTGCAGCCCCAAGGTTCCTGCTACGGCGACAAGGAAGTGCGCGAGTGGAAGATCGAGGGCATCGGCAGTACCTCCGTGCCCGCCGTGTTGGATCTTTCCTTGGCGGATCACATCCTGGATGTGACGGATGAGGACAGCCTCGCTACGGCACGGCGCCTCATCGCCACCGAGGGCTGCCTGGTGGGTGGCTCCAGCGGCTGCAACGCCTGGGCGGCAGAGCGGCTGGCCCGCACGCTTCCCGCCGGAAGCCGCGTGGTGACGCTGCTCTGCGATGGCGCAGAACGCTACTTGAGTAAGTTCCCCGTGGCCGATATCAGTCAGGAGCTTCCGTGATTCCACTCGATCTCGCGTCAGGACTCCTCGAAACTGGCGCGGTGCGCCTCTCACCCCGGGAACCCTTCACCTGGGCCAGCGGCATGAAGGCGCCCATCTACTGCGACAACCGGCAACTGCTGGGGGTTCCAGCTCTGCGGGGAGAAATCGCGGACACCCTGGCCGCCCGGGCCGCGGAACTCAAGCCAACGCTCATCGCGGGCACGAGCACCGCGGGCATCCCCTGGGCCGCCCTCGTGGCGGATCGCCTGAGCCTGCCCATGTCCTACGTGCGCCCCGAGCCCAAGAAGCACGGCATGGGGCGCCAAGTCGAGGGACCGAGCACTGGGAGCCATCGAGTGGTGCTGCTGGAGGATCTGATTTCCACCGGCGGTTCGAGCCTCAAATGCGTGGAGGGCCTGCGGGCCGAAGGCGCCGAGGTGCTCGAGATCCTGGCCCTCTTCAGCTACGGCCTGCCCGCAGCCGAGCGGGCCTTCCAGGAGGCCAAGGTGGCGCTGCGGGTGCTGGCGACCTTCGAGGAATTGGCCGCCCGCGCCGAGACCAAGGGCATCCTCCAGGGCGATGACAGGGCCTCCCTGACGGAATGGAAGCGGGACGCGAGCGCCTGGAGTCGCGCCAGGGGCGGGGCCTGAGGTTCGCTCCTAGCCAGCTTGTATGGAAGAAATTCGGAACGGAAGCAGGGCCAGGATCAACCTATCCCAAGACCTGTGAGCGCAGCTGCTCACCGGGATCTATGGGGGGTGAAGATGCTATTCAAGGCTCCGGAGGATCTGCTGAAGGTGTGGTTGTCCCGGGTCAACGAGGGAGACATCGAGGGCATCCTGGCCCTCTACGACGAGCAGGCGATCCTCATTCCCACCTTCTCGAACCGTCTGCTCAACGGGCCGCAGAAGCGGCGGGAGTACTTCGAGAACCTGGTCCACCGGGAGGATCTCAGCATCGCCCTGCACGAGAAGACCCTGGCCGTACAGGGCCTGGGGGCTTCCCTGCATTCGCTGTGCGGCATCTACTGCTGGCGCTTCGCGGTGGAAGGGGAACTGCTCAGTTTCGAGGCCCGCTTCAGCTTCCTCGTGGATCTGGCCCGGCCCAATCCGATCCTACATCACCACACTTCCCAGATCCCTCGCACCCTCTGACACTGGTGGAAGGCCTGCACCCGAACCGGGACAGGGCGAACCACCCATTTCTACCCGAGGGACCATGAGCCGCCTCTATACACGCACCGGAGATGAAGGAACCACGGCCCTCTTCGGGGGGAGGCGGGTACCCAAGAGCCATGTTCGCCTGGATGCCTACGGCACCCTGGATGAGCTGAACAGTGTGATCGGGGTGCTGCGCCTGCATGTCTCGGAGGAAGCCGGGGCCCAGGCGCGGCTGGTGGAGATCCAGCAGGATCTCTTCGTGATCGGCGCGGTGCTGGCCACTCCGGAGGACCAGGTATCGAGGCTCGGCACCAAGATGACCCGGCCGACCTGGGAGATCGCCGCCATGGAGGCGGATATCGACCGTCTCAGCGCCCTGGCGCCGCCCATGCAGAACTTCGTGCTGCCGGGCGGCTGCCCGGCCTCGGCCTATGCCCACTGGGCGCGGACCCTCTGCCGCCGCACCGAGCGCAAGGCCGTGGCCCTGGCGGAGCTCGAGGCGTTGCCCCCCATCGTCATCACCTACCTCAATCGCCTGAGCGACTGGCTCTTTGCCCTGGCTCGGGCCGAGAACGCCGTGGCCCAGTTGGGCGATGTGGAGTGGATCCCCAAGGGGTGAGCCTTTCAGAATCCCTGCTCCGAGTGGCGGTCCCCCAGTTGGGCTTCCACCTCCGCCAGGTATTCCTTGGCGCCGGGGGCACCGGCCGCCCGGGCGCGGAGGAGCCAGCCTTGGGCGGAGACGAGATCCTTCGGCCCGCCGCGGCCCTCCCGTAGATCCAGGGCCAGGTCCACCATGGCCTCGGGCACACCGGCGTGGGCGGCCTGGGCCAGCCAGGCCCGGGCCGAACTGGGGTCGCGGTGGCGGTAGTGCTGCCCCAGGCGATGGGCGGCGGCGCCATCCCCGGTCTGGGCGGCTTTGAGATCGCCGTGAGCAGAGGCGGGACGATCGCTTCGACCGAAGTGCCACCAGAGGCGGAACAGAGACAGGGGCGCGATGGACAGGAGTCCGAAGAGCCACCACCGGGCCACGGAAACGCCCTGGCGGTAGGTGCTGGAGGCGTCCGTGAAGACGTCTACGCCCTGACTGGCTGTGGAATCGATGAGCACGATCAGGAGCACCAGGGAGAAGAGGAGGAAGAGCGCGACGAGGGCCACGGCCGCGAAGAGCAGCCACCCGATCCAGCGGCGGTCTTCCCGCGCCTCCGGGGGCAGGCACCAGTCGAACAGGCGCCGTAGCAAGCTGGGAGAGGAGGATTGCGGGAGCCTCATTCTTCTCCGCGCAGCAGGCGTTTCTCCGACAGCCTGAGCCAGTGTTCTACCGCCAGCACGCCCTCGCCGTGGTTCATGCGCTGGAAGTGCCCCAGGATGTGCCGCAGGGTGCGCGGGATGGCGGGCGCGAAATAGGCCTTCTTCTTGTGCAGCAGCTGGTGGCCGAAGGTGCCAAGGGCCTTGAAGTTGCGCTGCAGAGCGCTGAGGTTGAGCTCTTCCCAGAGCAGGCGCTCGGACCAGCCCAGTTCCTGGCGCACCTGATCCGTGAGGAGGGCGCCTGCTTCTGGGGACCAGTCCCAGTAGCCATCGAAGAGCACGGAGGCGAGATCGTAGGTGGCGGCACCCCGGCGGGCATCCTGGAAATCCAGCACCACCAGTCGATCCCCCTGGACCATGAGATTGCGCACATGGAAATCCCGGTGGGCCAGGAACCGGGCTCGGGGTTCGAGGGCCCCATGGGCCTCTTCCATCAGGCGCTCCAGCCAGCGGGGAGGCTCCTTGTCGAGGAAGTCGCGGAAGAAGTTATCCCGGCAGTAGGCCCATTCGAAGTCGAATTTCTCGCGGTCGAAGGCGCGCAGCATGAAGAAGGCCCGGCTGGGGGCGCCCTCGGTGAGCAGGCCGAGCCAGGTGGCCAGCAGGCCGCCGACCTCTTCGGCCCAGTGCATTTCCTCATCGGGGTTGAGGGTCAGGCGCTTCTCCAGGGAGACATCCCCGAGGTCTTCCATGAGCATGCAGCGCTCCTCGTCGGCGCACTGGATGATGGTGGCCACGCGCACCACGGGATCAAGGAAGGCCTGGAGGGCCCGGAAATCGTAGTAGGGATCGTCGGGTTTCGCGGGGTCCGGCGGCGGATACATCACCACCAGCGCGGTGCCCAGCTGGGGATGATCCACCCGGAAGTACCGCCGGGCGCCCGCGTCGCCGCTCAGGGGCCTGGGATTGCGGCATTCCCAGCGTTCGAGCACGGCCTGCAGACGGGGTTCCATCACCCTAGTCTAATCCCAGACGCACCTGCCGCCCCTCGTCCTGGAACCAGAAGGCGTCGGCGTCACGCACGGCGGGCAGAGGCGCGGCTCCGGGGCCGAGGACACAGCGCCGAAGTTGACCGCCGGGAGTGGCCGTGGGATGGACGTAGCAACCGGAGAGGCGACCCTCCTGGGCCGGAGCGATCTCCGCCGCGGCGGCGATGAGGTGATCGGGACTACCGATATCGAGCCAGGGAAAGGGCTCCACCACGATGCCCGCGTGGTGCCGGAGGCGGGGCAGGAGGTCCCGCTTGGTATCCGAAGGCCCCTCGGGCAGCTGGGCCAGGGCGGTGGCACTCCAGAAGGCGGCTCCCGTGAAGTGATAGGGGCCTTCGCCGGTCTCGCCCTGGGGCAGAACGCGGCCCTGGCGATCCAGCCAGACGGAGTTCCAGGGACCGCCCAGGTGGGGCACCAGCAGCCAACTCAACTCCGCGCCGCGGCGCAGATGCTCCGCACGGAAGGCGGCCCAGGGAACTTCCGCCAGGGCATCACCATTCCACACCGCCAGGGGATCGGCGGCTCGACCCAGGGCATGGCGCAGACCCCCGGCGCTGCCCAGCAGAAGCGGCTCGGGACACACCTCCAGCTCGCCCTGGGCCGCCTCCGTCAGGCGCTCCGGCAGGTGGTGGGCATTGCAGGCGAGATGGCCCAGACCCGCCGCGCGCATGTTATCGGCCCCCCAGAGCAGCAGAGGGCGTCCTCGCAGAGTCCAGGCGGGTTTGGGAAGCACCAGGGACAGGGGCCCCATGCGCGTGCCCAGGCCCGCGGCGAGGATGAAGCCGTCAAGCCTCGGCATCGGAATCGCCGTCTCCGCTGACCGGGCGCAGCAGGAATTTTCCCGGCGCCATGCCGCGCATCTCCAGTACGCGGATGCGCCAGCCCTCTAGCTTCAATTCATCTCCCACCCGGAGGATGCGCCCCAGGCGCTCCTGGAAGAAGCCACCGAGGCTCACGGAGTCGGCCTCGGTTTCTAGATGCAGGTCCAGGTGGTCTTCCAGTTGCTCGAGGGTCACGGTGCCCTGGGCGAGCCAGGCGCCGCCCCGGGTGCGCCGGAGGTTGATGACCTCGCGATCGAATTCATCCTGGATTTCGCCCACCAGCTCTTCGAGGACATCCTCCAGGGTGACGAGGCCATCGGTGCCGCCGTGCTCGTTCACCACCAGGGCCAAGTGCTGTTTCTGTTTCTGGAAATCCAGCAGCAGATCCTGGATCAGCCGCATCTCGGGCACCAGGAAGGCGGGGCGGGCCAGGGCTCGGAGATCGAGCTGCGGACCCTGATCGTGGAGGGCCCAGAGCAGTTCCTTGAGGTGGATGACCCCCACCACATGATCGAGGTCGCCTTCCACCACGGGAATGCGCGTGTGGGGCGTGGAGCGCGCCAGCTCGAGGTTGGCGGCCAGGTCGTGGCGGAGGTCAAAGTAGACCACCTCGCTGCGGGGAATGGCCACTTCCTTCACCGTGCGCTTGGAGAACGAGAAAATATTCTCGATCAACTCGGCCCGGGACAGCCCCAGGGCGCCGGTGGCCTGACTGCGGGACAGCATCTGGCGGTATTCATCCTCAGTGGGGAGCAGTTCCTCGTCGTGGCCATGGGCCTGGTTCGGCAGGCCAAGCAGGCGCTCGACCATGCGGCTCAGGAAGCCCAGGCTCCAGGTGAGGGGATGCACGAGGCGGGACCAGAACAGCAGGGGGCGAGCCGTGTGGATGGACCACTTGGAAGCATTTCGGATGGCGAAGGAGCGGGGCACCATCTCCGTGAGCACGACGTGAACGGTGGTCATGAAGAGCAGGGCCATGGCCGAGGCCAACGGATGCACGACCCAGGGCCAGGGCAACCCCTTGAACAGGAGCTCCAGGGGGCGGGCCAGCAGATCCTCGCCGATGGCGCCGAAGGCGATGGTGCAGATGGCGATGCCCACCAGCACGCTGGACAGGTGGTGGCTGAGGTCCCGCTGCACCTCCAGCGCCTTGAGGGCGCGGGGCTCCTGCTCGGCGATGGATTCCAGCTGGGTGGGCCGCACGCGGACGATAGCGAATTCCGCCAGCACGAAGAAGGCGGAAAAGAGCAGCAGGATGCCCGTGATGATCAGGGCGGTCATGGCAGAAATCAGACGGGCCGAGTGAGATCAGAGGCCCGACGGATGCCCGTTTCCAGATCGGCGACGGCCTCGCTCAGGGCGTCCAGCCGGGCAGACTTCTCGTTCAGATGGCCTTCGAGTTCCCGCTTCTCCCGATCCAGGGCCGCGATCCGGTCCCGCTGTACATCAAGGCTAGCGTTGAGGCGGTTCAGGTGGCCCTCGCGCTCGTCGATACCCTGCATGAGCTCGAGTCTCTGCTGGTCGTGGACGCTCACTAGGCGGGCCATTTCCTTTTCTAGCCCCGCGAGGCGCTGCTCCTGATCCTGTCGCACTAGGCGCAGCTCGGCGGCCTCGGTCCCGAGGGACTGCAGGAGGCTCTCCTTCTCCAGGAGGGTGGCATCGAGTTCCAGGCGGCGTGCCTCGTGTTCCGTGAGCTTGGCCTGCATGGTTTCGCACTCGCGGGTCAGGCCGCCCAGGCGGCCGCCCTGGTCCGCAAGCTCCCGGCGCTGGCCCCGGAGGGTGGCCTCCAGGCCTGCGAGATCCACCTTCAGGGCATCGCCTTCCTTGGCGCGCTCGGCGAGTTCGGCATTTCGGGCCTCGAGCTGGTTCTGGAGCTCCTGGATGCGGGCCTCGTAGCTGTTGATCCGATCTTCCAGGTCCCGCGCCTTCTCGGCGGCGGCCAGATGCTCGGCATCGCGCTCCGACAACCGGGCGATCTCCGCTTCGAGTTCGCCGTGGCGCTGCTCCGCGGCGGCCAAGGTGGCCTCCAGCTCGGGGATGCGGCCTTCGAGGGACTGGGCGTGGCGCTCGCGCTCATCGAGGCGAACGCGGAGATCCTCCCGTTCCTTCTCGGTGTCCTCGAGCTTTTCCTGGAGGTGGGTAGTCTCGGTCTCGGCCCGGGTGGTGTGGCTCTCCTGGGCCAGGAGGGCTTCCTCCGTGTCCTTGAGCTTCTGTTGCAGCTCGCCGAGTTCTGTCTGTCGGCGTTCGGCCTCATCGAGATTGCGGGTGGCCCGCTCATGCTCCAGACGGAGATTCTCCAGCTCCTGCTGCAGGCCGCTCAGCTCCGCCCTGCTCCGCTCAGCCTCATCGAGGTTGCGAGTGGTGCGCTCGTGTTCGGAGCGCAGGCCGTCCAGCTCCTGATCCTTCTTCACCAGCAGGGCGCCGAGATCCTGAAGCTTGGCTTCCAGATCCTGGACCCGGCTCTCGAGCAGCTCCACCTTGCCGGCATCTTTGGCGACCGTCGGGGGCGTCAAGGCGGAGGGCAGGGCGATGGCCAGGGGCGGCAGGGCCGGAGAGCTTCCGCGCCGCGCCGGTGGTTCGGGCGCGGGGGGGGGCAGGGGAATCGGTGCAAAGGGGTGGACCGCGGGGGCCTCATCGGTATCGAGCTCGGTCTTCAGGCTGTCCAGCCATTCCTCCCCGAGATCGGCCCCGGAGAGATCACCCAGAGGGTTATCGGGGTCCACGCCCCGCAGCGGCACCAGGGGGGTCAGTTCGGAGACCAGGGTGCTGGAGTCGATGGGCTTGTGGAGGTAGAGATCGGCGCGACCCTTGAGGCTCTGGTGGCGACCGTATTCCTCCGCGGTGGCCTTGGCGCTGATGAGCACGACCCTCAATCCAGCCAGCAGGGGATTCTTGCGGATGGCGGAGCACAGGGCGTAGCCCTTGTTCTCGGAGACTTCGACGCAGAGCAGGACCGCCGCGTATTCGCCGGTCTCCAGGCGCTGAAGCACGCCATCGGTGCCGTAGGCGAAATCGATGTCGAAGGCGGATTCCAGGGCGACCTGGTGATCCTTGATGAATCTCCTGTCGCTATCGACGAATAGGAGACGTTGGCCCATGGCGTTGATCCTTGAATGGACGTTCAGTCTAACCCCAATCCTTCCAAAAACACACCGCCGGGCAGAACCCGGCGGCGGGTGTGGAAACGGCTTGGATTATCGGGGCGGAATGGCCACGGTGATCTGCTGGGGGCTCTGCCCGTCGCGCACCAGCAGCAGCAGGGGTTTGCCGCTCAGCTTGCGCACCTCGGCATAGAACTCCTGGAGGGTATCGACGTTCTTGGTGCCGACGGCACTGATGACGTTGCCCACCTGGAGCTTTTCGGCGGTGACGGCCCGGGGGGAGACGAAGGTCACCACCACGCCCTTGCGGTCATTGGCGATCCGGTACTGATGGCGGGTGGCGGCATCGATGGGGGCCACATCGAAACCATAGAGTTTCTCGAGGTTCGGCTTCTTGGCGTCCGGGGCGGCACCCTTGGAGTCGGAGGAATCCTTCTCGTCCTCTTCCGTGCTGCCATCGGCCCGGGGGAGATCCTTACGGTCCCCCAGGGTCACGGCGAGTTCCCGGGTCTTGCCGTCTCGGACCACGGCGAGCTTGACCACATCCCCGGCCCGGCGGCTGGCGATGATGGCCACCAGTTCATCGGGGCTGTTGATCTTCTCGCCGTCGATGGCGGTGATCACGTCCAGGCGCTGCACGTTGCCCTTGTCCGCCGCCTGTCCGCGCACCACGTCGCTGACCACGACACCCTGCCGGATGCCCAGGGAATCCTGGAAGGCCTTGTCCAACTCCATGGGCGTGATGCCCAGGTAGCCGCGGCTCACGGGCCGACCCGAGCGGAGGTCCCGCAGGATGCGGTTCACCATGTTGATGGGCACCGCGAAGCCGATGTTCTGGCCATCGGCCCGGATGGCGGTGTTGATGCCGATGATCTCGCCCCGCAGGTTCAGCAGCGGGCCGCCGGAATTGCCCCGGTTGATGGCGGCATCAGTCTGGAGGAAGGACTCCAGGCCACTGGAGCCCCGCAGTGCCCGGGCGCTGCGCCCCTTGGCGCTGATGATGCCCTGGGTGACGGTGTGATCGAGGCCCAGGGGATTGCCGATGGCCACCACCCACTCACCCACCTTGGCCTTGTCCGAGTCGCCGAGGGCCGCATAGGGCAAGTGCCCCGCATCGATGCGAATGAGGGCGATATCCAGTTCCTTGTCCTTGCCCAGCACTTTGGCCTTGAAGGTGCGGCCATCGGAGAGCTTGACCTCCAGCTCCGCATCGGCGCCCCGGATGCCTTCGATGACATGGTGATTGGTGAGGATCTCGCCGTTGGGGCTGATGATCACGCCGCTGCCACCGGCCATGACCTTCTGGACATCCTCTTCCCCCCTGGGTTGCCGGGGCGAACCCTGGCCGGGATTTCGGGGATTGAAGAAGAAATCGAAAAATTCATCGCCCCCGAAGGGATTGCCCATGTTGGGACGGGCCTTGACGAAGCTCGTGTTCTGGATGGACACCACGGTGGGATTGAGCTTTTCCGCCACTTCCGCGATGGGCGGCAGGCGGTCCAGCCCCTTGGCATCCACCATGACCGGTTTCTCCTCCTGGGCCTGGGCGACCCAGTGGTAACTGAGCCCCATCCCCAGGGCCAGGCAGCCCGCTGCAAAGGCTGAAAGGCCAAGTGTCTGTTTGACCATGCGATTCATGTGGCAACCTCGTGCAGTAAAGACCCAGAGGGTCGGATCAGACCCAACATGATGCCATCCCTTCAAAGGTTTCAACCCTGGCCATCGCCCCCCACCCCTGCTACACTGAACGGCTCCAACGGCGGCTGTAGTTCAGTTGGTTAGAGCACTGGATTGTGATTCCAGGTGTCGGGGGTTCGAGTCCCCTCAGCCGCCCCAGATCAAAAGGGCCCCCGAATGGGGGCTCTTTTGATCTGGACCGCCTGGGGACTCGAACCCCCGAATGTCGCATGGAGACAGCGCAGTGCGCTGTCGGAGAGCGACCAAGCGGCGCCTAGCTGGGGGCTCTTTTGATCTGGACCGCCTGGGGACTCGAACCCCCGAATGTCGCATGGAGACAGCGCAGTGCGCTGTCGGAGAGCGACCAAGCGGCGCCTAGCTGGGGGCTCATCTCAAGAGTGGCTGCACGAGGCTTTCCTGCCAGAAAAGCCTGCGGGTGCCCGGACTGGCGCCTTGCGAAAATCGCAAGCAGGGGCACAAATGTCTTGAATTTCCCCCTTTCATCCCAGCCTGTTAGGCGCATCATGGCCTACTTCTCGGAGGAGACCATGTCAGAGCCCACCATGCCGACGGGATGCGGCGCCTTCTGCTGGAACCAACTCAACACGCCGGACCTGGCCGCCAGCGGGGCCTTCTACGAGGGCCTGTTCGGTTGGCAGATCGTGGAGGACTCCATGGGCGGCGTGCCCATGCATCTGATATCCAACGGGGCCACGATGGTGGGAGAGTTGATGGCCATGCCTCCAGAGGTCCAGGCGCCCTCCCACTGGCTCTCCTATGTGTGGGTGAAGGACCTCCACGAGGTTGTGGCCAAGGCCACGGCCCACGGTGCCACGATCCTCGTCCCCGTCACCGAGATCCCCGAGGTGGGCCGCATCGCCGTGTTCGCCGATCCCAGGGGGGCCATCCTGGGTGTCTACGCCACCGACAAGGAACCGGAGAACCCCCAGCCGATCGGTACCGGTACCTTCTGCTGGTACGAGTGCATGAATCGGGATGTGGAAAGCGAGAAGGCCTTCTACGCCGATCTCTTCGGCTGGACCTCCACGGCGGAGACGATGGAAGGCGGCTTCACCTACCACCTTCAGCATCGGGGCACCGACCAGGTGGCTGGGATGATGGCCATGGACGGCGATCGCTGGGAGGGCATCCCGGACCACTGGATGGCATATGTGGCCGTGTCCGACATTGAGGCCACGGTGGCCAAGATCGGGCCTTTGGGCGGTACCATCTGCGTGCCCGTCACCGACATCCACATCGGCCGTTTCGCCGTCCTCCGAGATCCGGTGGGCGCCACCCTCAGCGTCTTCCAGGGCGCGTGAAAGGAGAATCCATGCGTGTACTGATCTTCTCTCTGCTGGCCGGAGTCAGTCTCTTCGCCCAGGAGATGCAGGCCCCCAAGCCCACCTCCCACCATCTGGCCCTGAAGCGGGCGGAAGGCACCTGGGATGCGGTGATCAAGATGTACGAGGCCCCAGGGAAACCACCCATGATTTCCAAGGGCGTCGAAGTGAACACGGTGGTGCCCGGCGGGCTCTGGCTCACCTCGGAGTTCAAGTCCGAGATGTTCGGCACTCCCTTCGAGGGGCGTGGGATCTTCGGCTACGACACCGCCACCCAGAAGCACGTGGGCACCTGGGTGGATTCCATGGTCACGGGGCTCGGCCTGCCGGTAGGCACCTGCAAGGACGACTGCCGGGAAACCACCATGATCTTCAAGGGCCCCGGCATGGACGGGAAGCTGACCACCTACAAGGAGGTCAGCGTCGAGAAGGGCCCCGACCAGCGCCTGATGACCATGTTCATCAAGGGCAAGGACGGGAAGTTCAAGCTGAACATGGAGATCGAATACACGCGGCGCAAGTAGCCCCATCGGGATCCTTGAAGGACATCCAAAGGCGTGGATTCCGACCCTTCGGGCCTGATCGCCCCCAGGGTCGCGATCTCCAGGAGACTCTCGTCGCGGGCCTGGACGCTTCGATCTCCAACCTAGGATGAATGAGGGAAAGGATCCCATGAACCTACCGAGCCCTTCCATCCACTACCTGGAGATCGTAACGCGGGATGTGGAGGCCGCCCGTCTCGGAGCTCAGATATTGCTCAACTACATGGACATCCCAGGTTGGGGAAAGATCTCGATCTACGAAATCGGAGGAATCCAGCAGGGGCTGTGGCAGGTTGCCTAGTGCTTTACCACCAGGCTCACCACGGTCTTGTCGTTGCCGCCCATGGAAATCATGATGCCGTGTTCCTTGGGTAGAGAGAGCTGCGCCCCACCGGCCTTGCCTGTGAGCTGCTTCCAGAGATCCACGGCCATGCGCACACCCGTGGCGCCGGTGGGGTGGCCGTAGCCGATGAGGCCGCCGCCGGTGTTGGTGGGGTAGCGGCCGGTGCGCTTGTTTTCCCCGGCGAGGATGAGCTCGGCGCTTTTCCCCGGAGCGGCCAATTCCAGGGCCTCGAGGCTCAGCATGCCCGTGATGCTGAAGCAGTCGTGGACCTCGATGAGACCGTAGTCATCCTTGGAGATCCTCGCCATGTCCCGGGCCTTGGCCGAAGCCAAGCGACTGGTGGTGAGTTCCGTGAGATCCGGCGGCGGGGCCGTGAGGTCGGCGGCGGCGTGGCCGTAGCCCACGATCTTCACCACATCCTCGCGCTTGAGCCCCAGGCGCTTGTAGCCTTCCTTGGAGCACACGATGATGGCGGCGGCGCCATCGGAGACCTTGGAACAGTGGAACAGGTTGATGTGCTCGCAGAAGGTGCGGCCATCCGGCGGGGTCATGCCCTGGGCCATCAAGTCCTGCACGGCGTTGTGGTACTCCTGGGCCTGGGGGTTGAGCCGGGCATTCTCGATGGCGGTGGCGTACCAGGCGGCCATGGCCTGGCGGGTTCGCTCCACGCCGTACTTGGCGCCATAGGCCCCGGCGCGCTGGGAGAATTTTTCGGGGAAGAAGTAGGTACCGCCCTGCTTGCGCTCGCCCGCGAACCAGCCCGCGCCCGCGAGAATATCCGCGCCGTAGACGGCCTTTACGGTGTTCTGCACCTCCACGCCCATCACGAGCACATTCTCCGCCAGGCCGCTGAGCACGCTCTTGATGGCCGTGGCCAGTGCCAGGCCGCCCGAGGCGCAGGCGCCCTCCACCCGGATCATGGGCTTGTACTCCAGGGTGGGATGAGCAATCGTCATCAGCGAACCCAGGTGGCCCTGCTTGTTGAAGCGGGCTGCCATGAAATTGCCGATGACGCCTTCGTCGATATTGGCGGCATCATCGATCTGGGCGAGGGCCGCCTGTCCCGCTTCGCGGATGTAGTGCTCGAGGCCGGGCCGGGCCTTGCGGGGGTTGAACTCGGGACGCCCGGTGCCGAGGCTAACGGTGTAGGCGCCGGCGGCGAGATAGAGGGATTTGGGCATGCGCTTCATGGTTGTCTCCCTCAATCCAGGTAATCGTTGATGGGGCCGTAGAGATGGAAGAAGCCCAGCATGAGGACCCGGTTCACATCCTCGGCGCTGTGGGCCACGCCATCCTGCACGAGCCGCAAAGAGGCCTCCCGGCTCGCCTTGAAGTGGGCGGCGGCGAGCTGGACGCCCAGGGTGTCCCGAAAAGCGAAGCCCCCGAAGTAGGCTCTCAGTTTGGCTTCCCGGTCGGGAGCCCGCTGGAGGCTCTTCCATGAGAGGGCGGGTTCGGGATGGGGCCCCAGCAGGGCATCGGCCTCGGGATGACCCGTGCCTTCCAGGGGCACATAATCCCGGCGGTCGGGGTCATAGATGCCGACGATGGCGCCCTTCTCATACTTCAGGAAGCCGTCCTTCTGGCCGCCCGAGGAGGTCTGTCCGCCCCGCACCCCCAGTTCCAGGTACCGATCGATGAGCGCGCTATGCAGGCCTCCCTGCAGATACTTGTCCATCACCCGCAGGATGAGCTGGAACACGTCCAGGCCCACGTAGTCGATGAGCTGGAAGATCCCCATGGGCCGCAGCAGCCACTCCTGGGAGACCCGGTTGACCATGTAGACGGCCTTCACGAGACCGTGTTCCTGGGCCAGCCGCTCGGCCTCACGGATGCCGTGCAGCCCGTCGCGCATGAAGTGGCCGTTGCCGATGAAACCGGCGATGTCGTTGGAGGGAACGACGGTCTTGCCCAGGATGGCGGCCAGCTCGAGGGCCAGGGCCTGGAGTTCCTCCGCACAGATGGAGGGCTTGATCACCTCCAGGAGTTTCTGAACCGCGGGTGGGTTGTAGAAGTGGAAGCCGATGACACGGCCCGTCATCCCGGCAGCCTCCGCCAGCACGTGCAGTGGAATGGACGAGGTGTTGGTGAGGAGATGCATCTCCTGGGGGCATTTGGCCGCGAGCTCCCGGTAGAGGTCGATCTTCAGTTCCTCCTTCTCGAAGGCGGCCTCGAACACGAGGGTGGAATCCTGGGCCAGATTCAGGGTCTTGCCCGTGCGGACGTGGAGTAGCACCTCGTGGACGAAGGCCTCCACCATCTCGCCATTCTCCACCAGATCGTCGCGGTCCGCGTAGAGTCGCCGCAGGCGGGACATCTGCTTCTCGGCCTCCTTGACCGCCTGCTCGCGCAGGTAGCGCAGCAGGCCGTGGAGGGCCCCGTCGTTCATGTCGATGAGGTTCAGGACATAGGTCTTGTCCTTCTGCTCGAGGGCGCGGTAGGCGAGTTCGAGGGCCAGCAGGAGCGAGATGCCGCTGCCCATCTTGCCCGCAGCACCCACCACCGAGACGTTCTGGAGTCGGGTGTTCAGGTCCATGTGCATCTCCTGGGTTCCACCAAAGGGTTACTGAAAAAAGAAGACAGGACAGACAGGATGAAAAGGGATGGGCATGGCTCGCGACGTTCTCCCGCCATTCATCCTTTCTCCTGTCATCCCGCTTTTATCCTGTTCATCCTGTTTCTCTCTTTGTCTCGATGTGCGGCGCCCTATTCGCCTCGGAAGGTGGCGGGCCGTTTCTCGATGAAGGCGGCCATGCCTTCCTTCTGGTCCCGGGTGGCGAAGGTCTGGGCAAAGAGTTCGGCCTCGTAGGCCTGGCCCTGGGCCAGGGTCGACTCGGCGCTCACATTCACCGCGTGCTTGCAGTAGGAGACGGCGACGGGCCCCTTGGTGGCGATGAGGGCCGCGATCTCCAGGCAGCGGGGAAGCAGTTGTTCCGGCGCCACGACTTCATCGAAGAGGCCGATCTGCAGGGCGCGGTCGGCGGGGATGATCTCGCCGGTGAAGAGCAGGTATTTGGCCATGGAACGTCCCACGAGCCCCGCCAACCGCTGGGTACCGGCGAACCCAGGAGTGACGCCCAAATTCACTTCGGGTTGGCCCGCCTTCGCCTTCTCACTGGCGATGCGCAGATCACAGGCCATGGCCAGTTCGCAGCCGCCGCCCAGGGCAAACCCATTGACCGCCGCGATCACCGGGCGTGGAAAGCCTTCGATGAGGTTCATCACCTGCTGGCCCCGACGGGAAAAGGCCCGGGCCTGAACGGACGAGAAGGCCGCCATCTCCTTGATGTCGGCGCCTGCCACAAAGGCCTTCCCGGCGCCAGTGAGGATGACGCAGCGCAGGGTGTGGTCGCTCGCCAGCGCCGTGAAGGCCGCCTCGAGTTCATCGAAGACCCTCAGATTGAGGGCGTTGAGGGCCTCCGTTCGATCCAGGGTGAGGATGGCGGTAGCGTCCTGGCGGCTGAGCTTCAGAGCGGGAGTGTCCATGAGGGCCTCGCTTTCACTCGGAGAGGGGATCGACGACACAGAGGGGATCGCCCAGGGACACGGTGATCTCCTCTCGGGCAGTCACCGACGCGATGATTCCATCGATGGGGGACTTGATCTCGTTCTGCATCTTCATGGCCTCGAGAATGATCAGCACCTGGCCCGCGGCCACGCGCTCACCGGGAGCCACGAGGATCTTGCGCACGTTGCCCGCCATGGGCGATTTCAGATCCTGGCGGCCCGAGGCTCCGGCGGCCATCTTCATGGCGAGCTTCTTCTTGCGCTCCTCCACCACTTCGATCTCGTAGTGATCGCCCTTGAGCATCACACCGAAGTCGTCGCTGTCTTCGGCGGCATCCACATCCACCTCGTAGGATTTGCCGTCGATGAGCAGGGAGAGGATGTTGCGCTGGGGCTCCAGGAAATCCACCGCATACGGTGTGTCGCCCAGGAGCACCTGAAACTGGCCCGGTTCCTTCTCCTGGATCTGGATGCGCGTGGTCTGGCCTCGGTAGGTGGCGATGTAGGTCATGGCTATCTCCTTACCCGGCCGCTGGCCTTCCAGGCCGAATGTTCCTGGCCTTCGGGGTGGCCCCCCAACAGGTGCTGGGCGCGCTCCTTGTCCCGCCGATAGGCCTGGATGGCTGCGGCGATGAGGGCGATATCCTCGTGAGGCATGGGACGGGCCGCGTCTGCCGGGCGGAAGTGGTTATCGATGTAGTGGGTGTCGAAGTCGCCCCGGGCAAAAGCCTCGCTGCCGATGACGCGGGCATGGAAGGGAATGGTGGTCTTGATGCCCTTCACGGCGTACTCGGCCAGGGCTCGCAACATGCGGGTGATGGCCCGTTCCCGAGTGCTGCCCCAGACCACGAGCTTGGAGAGCATGGGGTCGTAGTGAATGGGCACATCGAGGCCCTCGTACATGCCGGACTCGTCGCGCACCCACGGCCCACCCGGCACCCGCAGTCCGATGATGCGGCCAGGGGTGGGCAGGAAGTTGTTGTCTGGGTCTTCCGCGTAGATGCGGCATTCGATGGCGTGGCCGTGCAGGGGAATGTCCTCCTGGCGGAAGGGCAGCGGATCTCCGGCGGCGGACTTGATCATCTCCTTGCAGAGATCCACCCCGGTGATCATCTCGGTGATGGGGTGCTCCACCTGCAGTCGCGTGTTCATCTCCAGGAAGAAGAATTCCCGGGTCTTGCCGGAGACGATGAACTCTACGGTGCCGGCGGAGTCGTAACCCACGGTTCGGGCGGCCTTGACGGCGGCCTCGCCCATGGCGCGGCGCATGGCCGGATCCACGATGGTGGAGGGTGCCTCCTCGATGACCTTCTGATGGCGCCGCTGGATGGAGCATTCGCGTTCGGGGAAATAGATGAGGTTTCCGTGCTTGTCCCCCAGCACCTGGATCTCCACATGGCGCGGGTTCTCCACGTAGCGCTCCAGGTACACGGACCCATCCCCGAAGGAGCTGAGGCCCTCGGACTGGGCGGCGCGGAAAGCGGCGGGCACAGCCGCCATGCGGGTCACCATGCGCATGCCCTTGCCGCCGCCCCCCGCCGCGGCCTTCATCATCAAGGGCAGGCCGATCTTCTCCGCCCACTCCATGGCGTGGGCTTCGTCCCGCAGGTTCTCCTTCATGCCCGGCACCAGGGGCACGCCCATCTCGGCCACGGCCACCCGGGAGGTGGTCTTGTTGCCCATGATGCGGATGGCCTTGGTGTTGGGACCGATGAAGGTGATGCCCAGGCTGGCGCAGCGCTCGGCGAATTCAGCGTTCTCTGAAAGGAAGCCGTAGCCCGGATGAATGGCATCGGCGCCGCTCTGCTGGGCGACTTCCAGGATGCGATCCATGTTGAGGTAGGACTGGCGGCTGGGGGCGGGCCCGACACAGTAGGCCTCGTCGCAGACTCGCACGTGCAGGGCCGCCCGGTCGGCCTCGGAATAGATCGCTACCGTGGGGATATCCAGTTCCCGACAGGCCCGGTGCACCCGGATGGCGATCTCGCCGCGATTGGCAATGAGGATCTTCTTGAACATCGATTCAGCTCCTCATCACAGCGGCAGATTTCCGTGTTTCCTCACAGGGTTGCTGTCGCGCTTGTTCTTGCAGGCTTCTAAGGCGCGGATCAGCTTGGGGCGGGTCTGGGAGGGTTCGATGACCTCTTCGATATAGCCCAGCTCGGCGGCGTTGTAGGGGTTGGCAAAGGTGTCGCGGTAGTCCTCCACCAGCTCGCGACGGCGCGCCTCGGGATCCTCGGCCTTCAGGATCTCGGCCCGGTGGATGATGTTCACGGCGCCCTCGGGGCCCATGACGGCGATCTCCGCCGTGGGATAGGCCACACAGTAATCGGCACGAATGTTCTTGGAATTCATCACGCAGTAGGCGCCGCCGTAGGCCTTGCGGGTGATGACCGTGAGCTTGGGCACGGTGGCCTCGGCGATGGCGTAGAGCAGCTTGGCGCCGTGCTTGATGATGCCCCCCAGCTCCTGACCCACCCCCGGCAGGAAGCCCGGCACATCCTCGAAGAAGATCAGCGGAATGTTGAAGGCGTCGCAGAAGCGCACGAACCGCGCGCCCTTGAGGGAGGAATCCACATCCAGCACCCCGGCGAGAAAGGCGGGCTGGTTGGCCACGATGCCCACGGAGCGGCCATTGAGACGGGCGAAACCCACGGCGATGTTCTTGGCGAAGTGCTCCTGCACCTCGAAGAAGAGTCCATCGTCCACCACGGCCTTGATGATGTGCTGCATGTCGTAGGGGAGGTTGGGGTTCTCGGGCACGAGCGTGTTGAGGGCGATCTCGCAGCGGTTGGGATCGTCGGTGCAGGCCTTCAGGGGCGGGTCATCCTGGTTGTTGGAGGGGATGAAGGAGAACAGCTCCCGGATCATCAGCAGGCATTCCTCATCGTCGCCGCTGGCGAAGTGGGCACAGCCGGAGCGCTCGTTGTGGGTCATGGCGCCGCCCAGCTCCTCCTTGGTGACCTCCTCGTGGGTGACCGTCTTGATGACTTCGGGCCCCGTGATGAACATGTACGAGGTGTCCTTGACCATGAACACGAAGTCCGTGATGGCCGGAGAATAAACGGCTCCGCCCGCGCAGGGGCCCATGATGGCGCTGATCTGGGGCACCACGCCGGAGGAGAGCACGTTGCGCAAAAAGATATCGGAGTAGCCCGCCAGGGACTGCACGCCCTCCTGGATACGGGCGCCCCCGGAGTCGTTGAGGCCGATCACCGGCGCGCCATTCTTCATGGCCATGTCCATGATTTTCACGATTTTCTCGGAGTAGGCCTTGGAGAGGGAGCCACCGAACACCGTGAAGTCCTGGGCGAAGACGTAGACCAGGCGCCCGTCGATGGCGCCATAGCCGGTGACGACGCCATCGCCCGGAATCTTCGTCTTCTCCATGCCGAAGTTGTCGCAGCGGTGCAGCACGAACTTATCGATCTCCGTGAAGCTGCCTTCGTCCAGCAGGATCGCGATGCGCTCCCGGGCCGTCAGGCGACCCGAGGCGTGGTGCTTCTCGATGCGATCCAGGCCGCCGCCCAGCTCGGCCTGTTCCGTCTTCTGCCTGAGCAGTGCGAGTTTTTCTTCAAGGCTGTGTGTCATGCGGAGTCACCTTGGGTTGCGTGGGGCGGAGGGAAAATTTTCAGAGCATCTTCGCGATGGTCTGCAGCTGCATGAAGGTCGTGCCTTCGTAGATCTTGCCGATCTTGGAATCGCGGAAGTACTTCTCGGCGGGATAGTCCTTGGTAAAGCCGTAGCCACCGAAGAGTTCGAGGGATTCGCTGGCGACCCACTCGGCCACCTGGCTGGTGAAGTACTTCGCCATGGCGGCCTCCTTGATGAAGGGCTGTCCTGCGTCCTTCAGCCGCGCGGCGTTGTAGGTCATGAGGCGCGCGGCCTCGATGCGGCTAGCCATCTCGGCGAGGCGAATCTGGATGACCTGAAAATTGAAGATGGGCTGGCCGAACTGCTTGCGCTCCTTGGTGTAGGCCAGGGCGTGGCCCAGGGCCCCTTCGGCGAGGCCCAGCATCTGGGCGGCGATGCCGATCCGGCCCTCGTTGAGAGTCTCGATGGCCACCTTGTAGCCCTTGCCCACCTCGCCCAATACGTGCTCGGCGCCGAGTCGCACATCGGCGAAGGAGAGTTCGCAGGTGGAGCTGGCGCGGATGCCCAGCTTGTTCTCCTTCTTCCCCACGGTGAAGCCGGGCATGCCGCGCTCCACGATGAAGGCGGTGATGCCCTTGTAGCCCGCCTCGGGATTGACCGTGGCGAAGACGACGAAGATATCGGCCTGCTGGGCATTGGTGATCCAGAGCTTGCTGCCGTTCAGCACGTAGCCGTCGCCCTCGGGTACCGCTCGGCACTTCAGGGCGAAGGCGTCGGACCCGGAATCGGATTCGGAGAGGGCGTAGGCGCCGATCTTCTTCCCGCAGAGTTGGGGGAGGTACTTGGCCTTCAGGGGGGCGCTGCCCCAGCGCAGGATGCAGTTGTCCACCAGGGTGTTCTGCACGTCCACCAGCACGCCCACGGAGGGATCGACCCTGGAGAGTTCCTCGATCACAAGGATCGCGTTGAAGAAGGTCGAGCCGATGCCGCCGTACTCCTCGGGCACTTCGATGCCCATGATGTCCAGCTCGAAGAACTTCTGGATGAGCTCAGGGCGCATCTCCTGGGCCTCATCCATGCTCATCTTCAGGGGCTCGATCTCGTTCTGGGCGAAATCGGCCACCATGTCGCGGAAGGCCTGTTCTTCTTCGTTGAGTTGGGTCAGAGGGCTGGACATGGCGTCTCCCGTGCTCGGATTGGGGTTGAGGTTTCAGGGGGTCGAAGGCAAGGAATCATACGGAGCGCCGGTAGCGCCCGCCCATCTCGTAGAGCACGGCGGTGATCTGGCCGAGACTGGCCACCCGCACGGTCTCCATGAGCACGTCGAAGAGGTTGCCGCCCCGGCGCACCTGTTCCCGCAGGCGTTCCAGGGCGGGCTCGGTCTGGGTGGCGTGGCGGGCCTGGAAATCCCGGAGGCGCCGCACGCATTCGCGCTTCTCGGCCTCGGTGGCGCGGCTGATGGCCGGGGGCCCCGTGACCTCGGGTTCGTCCTCCCGCAGGTAGGTGTTGACGCCCACGATGGGGAGTTCGCCGGAGTGCTTGCGCGTTTCGTACAGAAGGGACTGCTCCTGGATGCGGTAGCGCTGGTACTGGGTTTCCATGGCCCGCAGCACGCCTCCCCGTGCGCCCAGATTGACGAATTCCTCCAGCACGGCTTCTTCCACATCCTGGGTGAGGCGTTCGATGAAATAGGAACCCTGCTGCGTATTCTCGTTCAGGTAGAGGCCGAATTCCTTGGTGATGATGAGCTGGATAGCTATGGCGAGGCGCACGGATTCCTCGGTAGGCGTGGTGAGCGCCTCGTCGTAGGCATTGGTGTGCAGGGAGTTGCAATTGTCCGTGAGGGCCATCAGGGCCTGCAGGGTGGTGCGGATGTCGTTGAACTTCATTTCCTTCAGGTGCAGCGAGCGGCCGGAAGTCTGCACGTGGTACTTCAGCTTGCAGTTCTTCTCCGAGGCCCCGTAGCGGTCACGCATGGCGATGGCCCAGATGCGCCGTGCCACGCGGCCGATCACGCTGTATTCGGGATCGAGGCCGGAGCTGAAGAAGAAGGAGAGATTCGGCGCGATCTCATCGATGGTCATGCCCCGGCTCAGGTAGTACTCCACCAGGGTGAAGCCGTTGGACAGCGTGAAGGCGAGCTGGCTAATGGGATTGGCTCCGGCTTCGGCGATGTGATACCCGGAGACACTCACGGAGTAGTAGTTCCGCATATCGTGCTGGATGAGGAAGGCCTGCACATCGCCCATCATCCGCAGGGCGAATTCGATGGAGAAGATGCAGGTGTTCTGGGCCTGATCCTCCTTGAGGATATCGGCCTGCACGGTGCCGCGAAGGCCCTTGAGCGTCTGCTGTCGGATGGCGGCTTCGACTTCGGAGGGAACCTCACGCCCCATGTGCTCGGCCTTCCATTTTTCCAGTTGCTGATCGATGGCCGTGTTGAAGAACATCGCCAGGATCACCGGGGCCGGGCCATTGATGGTCATGGACACGGAGGTGTTGGGATCGCAGAGATCGAAGCCCGCGTAGAGGGCTTTCATGTCCTCCAGGGTGGCGATGCTCACGCCACTCTCGCCCACCTTGCCGAAGATGTCTGGGCGCTCGTCGGGATCCTCGCCGTAGAGCGTTACGGAGTCGAAGGCCGTGGAGAGCCGGTGGAACTTCTCGCCCTGGCAGAGAAAGTGGAAGCGCCGGTTGGTGCGTTCCGGGCCACCTTCGCCCGCGAACTGGCGCTTGGGATCCTCGTCGCTGCGGCGGAAGGGGAAGACGCCGCTGGTGAAGGGGAAGGCCCCCGGCACCTGCTCCAGGCGGAGGAAGCGTACGATCTCGCCCCAGCGATCCGTGGCGGGCAGCTCGACCTTGCGGATGGCCGTGCCCGAAAGGCTCTCGGTCACCAGGGGCAGTGCGTGTTCCCGGTCCCGCACGGTGTAGGTGAAGGTGCTCCCCCCGTAGGCCTGCTTCAGGCGCTCCCAATCCGCCAGCAGGGCCTGCCCCGTATCGCCAAAGGTGCGCTGGATCTCCTCCCTTCTGGCCTTGGTGACATCCGAAGGCACCTCGGCTTCCACCAACTGAAAGGCCTGGAGGCGATCCGCCAGGGTGGCGAGCTGGCGCGTCCGATCCTTGTACTCCCGCACATTCCGGGCGATGTCCTGAAGGTAGGTGTGCCGCTCGAAGGGGATGATGGGGCTGCTGCGATCACTGGAGAAGGCGATGGGGCCTGGATCCGCGAGGTGCGACTGGCCGGGAAGACCGCCGTGGGCCTGGAGGCGGGCCAGGAGATCGAGGTAGAAGCGGTCCACGCCCGCATCGTTGAAATGCCCCGCCGCCGTGCCGTACACCGGCAACGCGCCGTCGGGCACCTCTGGGGGGATGTGCCGGTTCCGCCGCACCTGGCGGCGCACGGCCACCAGGGCATCCTCGGCCCGCTTGTCCTCGAACTTGTTGATGACCACCAGCTGGGCGTAGTCCAGCATGTTGATCTTTTCGAGCTGAGTCCCGGCCCCGAATTCACTGGTCATCACATAGATCGGCAGCTCTGCCATCTCGGTGATCTCGGTGTCGCCCTGGCCGATGCCGGTGGTCTCTACCAGGATCAGATCGGCGCCGCTGCGCCGCAGCAGCTCGATGCCCCTGCGCACGGCGGTGATGGTGTCCTGTCCCGGCGCGGCGGCGAGACTGCGGAAGAAGATGCGGTCGTCTTCGGCCACGTTGACCCGCAGGCGGTCCCCCAACAGGGCGCCGCCGGAGCGCTTGTGGGTGGGATCGATGGCCAGTACCGCGATCCTGATCGTCGGGAAATCCAGCAGGAGACGCCGCAGGAGTTCATCCACCAGGGAGCTCTTCCCGGCGCCGCCGGTCCCCGTGAAGCCCACCACCGGCGTGGCGGAGGAGGATCCCCCCTCGGGACAGACCTCGCCCGCCATCACCCGGGTCAGGAGGCGCGCGAGGGTGGCCCGCTCGGACCAACCGGGCAGGCCCGCGATGGACGGGATGTGCAGCTCGGCCTGGGCGCGCTGCACCCGGGCGAGCAGATCGGCGATCATGCCCTCCACCCCCAGGCGCATGCCGTCGTCCGGCGTGTAGATCTTCTCGACGCCCAGGCGATGCAGGGCCTCGGCCTCGGTGGGCAGGATCACGCCGCCGCCGCCGCCGAAGACCTGGATGTGGCCCGCGCCCAGTTCCCGCAACCGCTCGGCGAGGTAGCCGAAGAATTCCATGTGCCCGCCCTGGTACGAGGACACGCAGACGGCCTGGGCATCCTCCTCCACTGCGGCCTTGGCGATCTCGGCCACGCTGCGGTTGTGCCCCAGGTGGATGACCTGAGCGCCCTGGGCCACCAGGAGGCGCCGCACCAGGTTGATGGCGGCGTCGTGACCGTCGAACAGCGAGGCCGCCGTGACGATCCGGATGGGGGGGCCGTTCGGATCACCCATGACACCTCCGGGTTGAGTGGCTAACTAGAGACATTCAAGCAATTCAATTCCAAAGTCGGTGACGGTCTTCCCGATCTCCTGAGAGTCCAGAGGCAAGCTGTGGGCGTGAGATCAGGGCTTGGATGTTCGAAAGGGGCGACCTGTCTCAGGGCGGAAACAGGGAGGCGACGTTTTTCAAGATGGCCAACGGTCCAAAACAGGGATTGGCCACAAAAACACAAAAAAGGGGGTCGCCAAGATCCGGACCAAGACTCTCCGATGTCTGGGTATCGGAATGCTCATGCCTTTCTGCGCAGCAGCGCAGAATCGGTGAGGCATCCAGAAATTCAAAATGATCTGACAGGATGAACAGGATATGCAGGATGGGTTTGCGGGCAGGTTCAGAGCCCTTTTAACGCTAGCACCCCACCCAGGAAATCCTTTGCCCGTTCCAGCACCCGTTCCCTGCATTCGTGGTGGGGGACGTGGCGGCAGTCGGGGATGAGCAGGGTTTCGGCGGGGCCGCGCACTCGGGAGGTGACAGCGTGGATCTGGGCCTCGCTGCCGTATTCGTCGTACTCGCCCTGGATCATCAGCACGGGGGCCTGGATGGTGGTGAGCCGGGGCGTGATGTCCCAGTGGCGGCGCTCGGGGGCGAGCCAGATGTCGTTCCAGCCCCGGAAGAGGGGATCCAGGTTGTCGCCGTGGAGCCGGGCGAGGCGATCCCGCAGCCGCCCGGTGGCATAGGCCTCGGCGGCCCGGTGCAGGCCCCGCAGGGTGATTTCCTCCAGGAAGACGTGGTGGGCCTCGCAGACGAGGGCGGTGGGCACCGTGGGGTATTCGGCGGCGAAGAGCAGGGCGATGGTGCCGCCGTCGCTGTGGCCGTAGGGAATCGGCGCCGTGATGTCGAAGGCCGCGAGGACCCGGGGCAGGACCTCGATGGCCTCGGTCTCCAGGTAGTCGGGGGGGCGCGGGCCCTGCAGGCCTTCGGACTGGCCGTGGCCATAGCGATCGTAGAGCAGGACCGGTAGGCCCGTGGCGCGCACGAGCTCCTCCGGGAAGTGGCCCCACTGGGCGATGCAGCCCAGGGCCTCGTGGAGCAGCACCAGGGTCGGACCCTGGCCGATGTCGGGGCCGCCATGAGGCACCAGGGTGCGCACCCAAAGGCGCCGCCCGGCGATCACGACTTCGTGGTCTTCCCGGGCAACGTGGGCGGCGGCGGTTCGGTGCATGAAGGCATTCTGCGCCCGGAGGTGGTTCTCGGGAAGGCGGGGCAACCGGGTAGAATCGATTCTGGAAGCCGTGGCGAGAGGGCCGTTCAGCCCCGGGCCGCTTCCGTCTTTTCGCACCCCTTCGTTCCGCTGGAGCCCCATGGTCGCGTTCTCGAATGTCAGCAAGCAGTATGGCAAGCAGGTGCTCTTCATCGACGCGAGCTTCCAGCTCAACCCCGGCGAGAAGGCGGGCCTCGTGGGGCCCAATGGCGCCGGGAAATCCACCCTCTTCCGCATGATCATGGGCGAGGAGAGCCCCGATGACGGTGTGGTGAGCCTGCCCAAGAAGCTCTCCATCGGGTACTTCCGTCAGGAAGTGGACGAGATGAAGGGGCGGCCCGTGCTGGATGAGGCCATCGCGGGCAGCGGGCGCCTGGGGGATCTTCACCACGAACTGATTGATCTCGAACACGCCATGGGCGATCCCGAACACCCGGATTTCGAGGCCGCCCTGGAGCGCTTCGGCCACGTGCAGGAGGAATACCAGCACCTGGGCGGCTACGAGCTGGAGGCCAAGGCCCGGGCCTGCCTCCACGGTCTGGGCTTCGAGGACGAGCAGATCGATGGCGATGTGGGCGCCCTCTCCGGCGGCTGGAAGATGCGCGTGTCCATGGCCAAGGTCCTGCTGGGCACCTTCGATGTACTGCTGCTGGACGAGCCCACTAACCACCTGGATATCGAATCCATCCTCTGGCTGGAGAACTTCCTGCGCAACGTGCCCTCCACGCTGCTGATGACCTCCCACGACCGGGACTTCATGAACCGCATCGTCTCCAAGGTCATCGAGATCGATGGCGGCGATATCGTGACCTATTCCGGCGACTACGACTTCTACGTGCGCGAGCGCGAGACCCGCGAGACCAACCAGGAGGCGGCCTACGCCCGGCAGCAGGCCAAGCTAGCCAAGGAACAGCGCTTCATCGAGCGTTTCTCCGCCCACGCCGCCAAGGCCGCCCAGGTGCAGAGCCGAGTGAAGGCCCTGGACAAGATCGAGCGCATCGAACTGCCCAAGAAGCGCAAGGTCGTGAAGTGGGACTTCCGCATTCCGGGCCGCTCCGGGGATGACGTGGCCATGCTGGAAGGCGTCTGCAAGGCCTACGGCAAGCGCCGCCTCTATCAGGATTTCGCCCTGCACATCCGCCGGGGTGAGCGCTGGTGCGTGATGGGCAAGAACGGGGCAGGCAAGTCCACCCTGCTCAAGATGGTGTCGGGCGTGCTGGCGCCGGATGCGGGCTTGGTGAAGCTGGGCGCCAGCCTCAAGCTGGGCTACTTCGCCCAGCAGTCCCTGGATCTGCTGGATGCCGAGCTCACGGTGCTGGAGCAGATGCAGAAGGACTTTCCCATGGAAGGCCTGGGGGTGATCCGCAACCTGCTGGGCGCCTTCCAGTTCTCAGGAGACGACGTGGACAAGCGCATCCGCGCCCTCTCCGGCGGCGAGAAATCCCGCCTGGCCATGGCTCGGATGCTCTTCGATCCCCCCAATTTTCTGGTGCTGGACGAGCCCACCAACCACCTGGATCTCGCCACCAAGGAAATGCTGATCGAGGCCCTGCGGGATTTCGAAGGCACCATGATCTTCGTCTCCCACGACCGAACCTTCCTGCGGGGCCTGGCCAATCGGGTGCTCGAGCTGGGCGGCGAGGAACACGCAGGCCCCATGGTCTTCGGCGGCTCCTACCTGGAATACGTGGAGAAGACCGGCCGCGAGGCGCCCGGGGTGCATAACTAGGGGGAAACCACGACGAAGGTCACGGCAAGGGCGTGTTCGCGGAATTCGCGATTCAGTCTTTCGACGGGGCTTGGCCACAAATCGTCTAGGTTTATGAATTCTCTTGGAGCGGTCGATACCAGAGTCACTTTGACGATGGTAGGTCCATCGGTTCGTCCCACACCCTTCACCCCCTCCTCCGTGCCTATCCCATCACGTGGTTAGGGCCCAGGAACTTCCCCTCCACTCTATTCACATCGACGAGGTGACGCCCATGCGTTTGACTTTGGTTGTTCTGTCAATAGGACTGCTTTGTCTTTGCACGGGGTGTGTCGGCCTCAGGGGACCCACTCGTGGTGGTTCCTCTGAGGGCAGCACTGCTTGCCGTTCCTGCCGTGGTTCAGGGCGTTGCAGCTACTGCAACGGTACGGGGAGATCCTTTGGTTCAGGAGAATCCCACTGCAGTGCCTGCGGTGGATCAGGTGTGTGCATTGGCTGCGGAGGCAGTGGCCGAAGTTAAGCCCAGTGTGAGTTTTCAGGGCTTGGTTTTTTCGTTCCAGCAGGCGGTGTTGGGGATGCCGAGGCCTTCGGGGTCGAAGTGGAGGGCGGCTCCCGTTTTGGTCTGGGTTTCGTAGTCCCGCAGCACCTTGATGCCGGTGCGGGCCAGGAGCAGGATGGCGATGAGGTTGAGCCAGGCCATGAGGCCCACGCCGATATCGCCCATGCCCCACATGAGGGACGCGGTGCGGACGGCGCCGAAGAAGGTCATGGCCAGGAGCCCCAGGCGAATGCCCGCGACGCCCCACTTGGTGTTGCGCCCGCGCAGCAGGTAGGCGACGTTGGACTCCGCGTAGTAGGCGTAGGCCATCAGCGTGGTGAAGGCGAAGAAGAAGAGGGCCACGGCCACGAACCCAGGGCCGAAGCCCGGCAGCACCGTATCCACGGCCCGCTGGGTGTACAGGGGACCATGCTCCACGCCGGGGATATTGGCCGCCAGGAAGCCGCCCTTGCCGTCGGCGACGTTGTACTGGCCCGTGAGGAGCACCATGAGGCCGGTGGCGGTGCAGACGCCCAGAGTATCCACGTAGACCGAGAAGGCCTGCACGAGCCCCTGCTGGGCGGGGTGGGCCACCTCCGCGGCGGCGGCGGCCTGGGGGCCGGTGCCCTGGCCGGCCTCGTTGCTGAAGATGCCCCGCTTCACACCCCAGGCGATGGCGGAACCCGCGATGCCGCCGAATGCCGCATCCATGCCGAAGGCGGAGCGGAATACCAGGCCGAGCACTTCGGGTACGCGGCGGTAGTCGAGGACCACGATGGCTACGGCCATCAGCATGTAGCCTACGGCCATGAAGGGCACCGCCAGTTCCGCGACCCTGCCGATCCGCTTGACGCCCCCGAAGATGATGAGGCCCAGCAGGCCGGTAGTGATGGCGCCGGAGACCCACATGGGGATGTGCATGGCGCTGCCGCAGGCCGCGGCGATGCTATTGGACTGGATGCCCGGCAGAAGCAGGCCGCAACTCAGCACCGTGACGGCGGCGAAGAGGATGCCGTACCAACGCATACCCAGGCCCCGTTCGATGTAGTAGGAAGGACCGCCCCGGTACTCGCCGTCGACCTTCTCCTTCCAGACCTGGGCCAGGGCCGCCTCGATGAAGGCCGAACCCGCGCCGAGGAAGGCGATGGCCCACATCCAGAAGAGTGCGCCGGGACCGCCCATGGCGATGGCCGTGGCCACCCCAGCGATGTTACCCGTGCCCACCCGGCCTCCCAGGGCCATGGCAAAACCCTGAAAACTGCTGATGCCGCTGTCCGAGGCCTGGCCCTGCCAGAGCTGCGTGACCATGGCCTTCAGGTGGCGGACCTGGAGGAACCGCGTCCACAGGGAGAAGAGCACACCGGTGCCGAGGCAGAGCAGCACTAGGGGCATGCCCCACACCCAACCGTTGATGCGGTCCACGAGCGCATGCAGTTCCATGGTGTTCTCCGAGGTTTGCCTTTACCCTACCTCGGCACGCTAGGTTCTGTCTTCAGGGCTGTCGTGGCAGGATCAAGGTTCAAAGCCGGGCCCACACTCTTTGGGGGAACTGCCATGATCCGATCCACCTTTCTGATATTGGCCCTTGGTTTGAACCTGCTCGCCCAGGCACCCGAGGCCAAGTCCCCGCGGGTCCTGGTCATCCACGGCGGTGCTGGCGCCATCGCCCGGGCTCGCATGACCCCCGATCAGGAGAAGGCCTATCGCCAAGGATTGGAACGGGCCCTGGCGGCGGGGTACGAGGTGCTGGATAAGGGGGGAAGCAGCCTGGATGCAGTGGAAACCGCGGTGCGCGTGCTGGAGGACGACCCCCTGTTCAACGCCGGAAGGGGGGCCGTTCTCACCGCCGAAGGCAAGGCCGAACTTGACGCGGCCATCATGGACGGGCGCACTCTCGCGGCGGGCAGCGTGGCGGGCCTCACCCGCATCAAGAACCCCGTCACCCTGGCCCGGCGGGTGATGGAACAGAGTCCCCACGTGATGATGATCGGTGCGGGCGCCGAGGCCTTCGCGAAAATCCAGGGCCTGCCCCTCGTGGCCAATGCCTACTTCGTGACGCCGGATCGGCTGGAGGCCTGGAAGAAGCTCCAGAAGGAGAAGGCCCCGGTCAGCACCAAGGGCACGGTGGGCGCCGTTGCGCTGGATGCCCAGGGCAACTTGGCGGCCGCGACCTCCACGGGCGGCATGATGAACAAGCGCTTCGGTCGCGTGGGGGACGCGCCCCTCATCGGGATCGGCACCTATGCCGACAACGGGACCTGCGCCGTCTCCTGCACCGGCTGGGGCGAGTTCTTTATCCGGGTCGTGGTGGCCCATGATGTGGCGGCCCAGATGCGCTACCGGGCCACGCCCCTGGCCGAAGCCGCCCGCCGTACCCTGGACAAGGTGCAGGCCCTGGGGGGAGACGGCGGCCTCATCGCCCTGGATCCAAAAGGCAACCTCACCATGCCCTTCAACACCAAGGGCATGTACCGGGCCTTCCGGCACTCCGACGGAAGAAGTCAGATCGCAATCTTCGCCGAAGAATAGCGGGGCTCCGAGTCAAAAAGGGTCGGCCAATTTTCGGAAGAGCCCTTTCTGGGCGTGGGTTTGAGAGTGGTCCGGATCGACAGGTACTGCGCGCCTGGATCCTGAGACGAAAAGCTCCACGCGGAGATGCGGAGGAAAGACAGAACACAGGCTCATGCCAAACCCGCAGGCCTATTCCGATTTTTCCCTCCGCGATCCTCCTCGGTTCTCCGCGCCTCGTGTTGAGCTTTTTCATCGCGGCTTGCACGGCGACGGGCCAATGCTGCAACTCAGGCGCCCAGGCTGGCGTCCACCACGTGGTTCAGGCGCCTTTCCAGCAGGTTCTCGTCGGCGAAATCCGTTACCTGGAGGTAGTGCAACGCGCTGTCCACCAGGGCGGGGGAGGGCACCAGGCCGATGGTCTCCACCTTGCTGATGCTGGCGCCGAAGCGCCGCAGCTCGGTCTTGATGGCCTCGAGCACCCGGTAGAGGGGCGTGGCCTTGTAATTGCCCACGGTGATGTTGAGCAGGGCCAGGTCCCGCTGGCGATCCAGGCCCGGGTAGAACTTCACGTTGGGCAGACCCGTGGTGGGGCTGGAGAGGGTGTTGGCCACCCAGACGGCGGCCTCCTCGTTGCCGGTACTCAGGTAGACCTTGAAATTCACCAGGGGGAAGCGGGCGCCGATGATGGTGGCGCCCTTGTCCACGGGGAATGTCTCGGGGCCGAAATCCGGCTTCCAGGCCGGGTCGGCCATCTTGGCGGCGAAGCCTTCGTACTCGCCTTCGCGGATGTTCTCGATGTCCCGTCGCTGGGCGTGGCGGGCGCTCTCGTAGGCCAGGTAGGTGGGAAGCTCGAAGCGGCGGGCCACTTCCTCGGCGAATTCCGTGGACCAGGCCACGGCCTCCTCGATGGTGGCATCCTTCACCACCACGAAGGGGAAGGCGTCCACGGCGCCGATGCGGGGATATTCGCCCTGATGCTCGCGCATATCCACACGCTTCAGCACTTCTTCATACAGCACGAAACCGCCCTGGAAGATGGCCTCCTTGCTGCCGGTGAAGGACATGACCGTGCGGTTGCGGGCTTGATCCATGGCCACGTCCAGGACCACGAGGCCCGGCACGGCCTGGAGCTTGCGCTGCAGGTCCTCGATGAAGGCCGTGTCTCGGCCTTCGCTGATATTCGGAACGACAGTGATGATCTTGGTCATGGTCGGGTCCTTGATCTAGAAGAGGCCGAGGAACACGCCCGCCGCGATGGCGGAACCGATGACGCCCGCCACGTTGGGGCCCATCGCGTGCTGAAGCAGGAAGTTGGTGGGATCCTCTTGCTGGCCCACGATGTGGGCCACCCGGGCGGAATCGGGCACGGCGGAAACACCGGCAGCGCCGATGAGCGGATTCACCTTCTCCTTGCTGAAGACATTCATGAGCTTGGCAAAGGCGACACCCGCCGCCGTGGCGAAGGCGAAGGCCACGCAGCCCATGGCGAAGATCATCACAGACTGTTTGGTGAGGAATACCGTGGCGCTGGTGGAAGCGCCCACCCCCAGGCCGACCATGATGGTGCAGATGTCCAGCAGGGCGGAGGAGGCGGTCTTGGCCAGGCGACCGGTGACGCCGCTTTCCTTCAGCAGGTTGCCCAGGAAGAGGGGTCCCAGCAGGGGCAGGCCGCCCGGTGCCACGAGGCTGGTGATGAGGAGGGCCACCACGGGGAAGGCCACCTTCTCGAAGCGGCTTACCTTGCGCCCGGGCTTCATGCGGATCAGCCGCTCCTCGCGGGTGGTGAGCAGCTTCATGATGGGCGGCTGGATCACGGGGACCATGGCCATGTAGCTGTAGGCCGCGATGGCGATGGGGCCAAGGAGGCTGGGGGCCAAACGACCGGCGGTGAAGATGGCCGTGGGGCCATCGGCGCCGCCAATGATGCCGATGGACGCGGCGCTCTGGGGGCTGAAGCCCAGCCACAGCGAACCGATGAAGGCCGCAAAGATGCCGAACTGCGCGGCGGCACCGAGCAGCAGACTCTTGGGGTTGCTGAGCAGGGCGGAGAAGTCCGTCAGGGCGCCGATGCCCAGGAAGATGAGGGGCGGAAGCAGGCCGCTCTTCACGCCGAAATAGATCATCCCCAGCACGCTGTTGCCGCCGGTGTTGAAGGCGTACTCATGGGTGACCGGGTCGATCATGTAGACCGACACGCTGTTGAAGATGGACAGGGGCATGGGCATGTTGCCGATGAGGATGCCGAAGGCGATGGGCACCAGCAGCAGGGGCTCGTACTCCTTGGCGATGGCCAGATAGAGGAAGGCCAGGGCCACCAGGATCATGATGCCGTTGAACCAGGTGATGTTCACGAAGCCGCTTCCACCCAGGATCTGGTCGAGGTAGCCGGTGATCTCGCCCCGGTGGATGTCTTTGGCGAAATGCTTGGCGTTGAACTGGGTGACGTAGCCGAGGCTCGCCTGTTTCCCCACGGTGACCACGGTGAAGATGCCCGCGAGCCTGCCCTGGTCGTCGTACAGATTGCCCTTGGCGGCCCGTTTCAGCTTGGCGGCGGGAATGTGATCGGTGCCCTTATCCAGGCGAAAATACGAAGAAGAAAGCTCCTCTTTGAATTTGAGGAAGCCCATGCCGAGGCTGGGGATCTCCAGATGATCCGCATCCGCCAGGGACTTGCCCGGAGTCAGGGAGACGACTCGGGCGACGGTCTCGAAATCATCGGCATGTTCGGTGACGAAGGTGCCCAGTTCACTGCCCCGGACATCCACGATGCGGCCGGTGGTGGCTTTGGGGCCGAGGTAGTCGTTCTTCAGACCTTCGGTGGTGCCCTTACCGAAACGGATATAGGTGGCCGTGGGGTCGAAGGTAACCCCGAAGCCCGGACGCGCCGCCTGGAGGGGCAACGCCATCAGGGCGAGCAGGAGCAGCAGGAATCGCTTCACGTAGAGCTCCTTAGAGGGTGGTCATTTCGGGACGGGCAACTTCGACGAGCAGGTCGCCCTCGCCCACGTTGTCGCCCTCCCGCACGAACACCTTGGTGACGGTGCCGTTGTAGGGGGCCGTGATGGGGTTCTCCATCTTCATGGCCTCCATCACCAGGAGCACCTGACCGGCCTGGACCGTGGCGCCCTCCCTGGTCTTCATCTGGAAGATGGAGCCGGGCATGGGCGCCGTGATGGCGCCGTTGCCCGCGGCCACCACGGAACGCTTGGCCGGGGGCGGTGCCACGGCAACAGCAACGGCGGGAGCCGGGGCCGTGGGAGCCGATGGGGCAGCCACGGCGATCCGGGGCATCTCAGCTGCGGTGACGGTCTTGCGCCCCAGATGAGCGAGATCGACGGTGTATTCCTTGCCGTCGACCACCACTAGAGCGTGGTCAGCGCTTAGTTCCATGACCTGGGCCTTGTACTCGCGGCCACCAATATTCATGACGTGTTGGCTCATGGGTTCATCCTTCGATCGTTAGACATCGGTGCGACGGAGGGTCAGGCGCTGGCCCGAACGGCCCAGGTACAGGCGGCGTTCGATTTCCAGGGCGGCGGCGATGACCGCGAGTATCTCGGGTTCGATGGGCTCACTGGGTGCCACGGGAGGCGGGGCAGCGGCTTCGACTGCGGGGCCGGGAGCGGGGGCGGTCGGCGCCGGAGCATGGCCCTGGCCCGCCTCTTCCCACTTGATCCTGCGGGCCAGGCGGTTGAAGGAATTGATGGCGATGATGCAGAGGATCAGACCGATGAATACCACCCCCATGCCGAGGGCTGTGACGATCCAGGCTTCAAGCTGAGTCACGGTTCACCTCACAGAGGAATGTTGGAGTGCTTGCAGGTGGGGTTGCGATCCTCTTTGTGGGCCAGCATCTCCAGGGCCTTGATGATCCGGAAGCGCGTGCCCACGGGCTCGATCACGTCATCGATGTAGCCCTTCTTGGCCGCGGCGTAGGGCGTGGCGAAGAGATTGGCGTATCGCTCCTTGAGTTCGATGGCCTTGGCCGCCACATCTTCGGCGGCATCCAGTTCCTTCTTGTAGATGATCTCCACGGCGCCATCGGGGCCCATTACGGCGATCTCGGCGGTGGGCCAGGCGTAGTTCACATCGCCCCGCAGATGCTTGGAGCTCATCACGCAGTAGGCGCCGCCGTAGGCCTTGCGGAGGATTACGGTCACCTTGGGCACGGTGGCCTCGGCGAAGGCGAAGAGCAGCTTGGCGCCGTTGCGGATGATGCCGCCGTACTCCTGGCTGGTGCCGGGCATGAAGCCGGGAACGTCTTCCAGAGTGAGGAGGGGAATGTTGAAGCTGTCGCAGAAGCGCACGAAGCGGGCGCCCTTGATGCTGGCGTTGTTATCGAGGACGCCGGCCATGACCTTGGGCTGGTTGGCCACGATGCCCACGGCGCGGCCATTGAAGCGCGCGAAGCCCACCACAAGATTGGCGGCGAAGGCCTCGTGGACCTCCAGGAAGTCGCGATCATCCACCAGGGCGTGGATCACATCCTTCACGTCGTAGGGCTTGTTGGCGCCCTCCGGCAGCACCGTGTTCAGCTCCGGGGTGGGCCGATCCACGGGATCGGTGCAGGCCACGAGGGGAGTCTTCTCCTGGTAGTTCTGGGGCAGGAAGGAGAGCAGGCGCCGAGTGTGGGCGAGGGCCTCCTCTTCGTCGGCGGCCACAAAGTGGGCCACGCCGCTCTTGGTGGAGTGGATGCTGGCGCCGCCGAGCTGCTCGGTGGTGACATCCTCCCGGGTCACCTGCTTCACCACCTTGGGGCCCGTGAGGAACATGTAGCTGTTGCCCTGGGTCATGGTGACGAAATCCGTGATGGCGGGGCTGTACACCGCACCGCCGGCGCAGGGGCCCAGGATCAGGCTGATCTGGGGTACCACGCCGCTGGAGAGCACGTTGCGCAGGAAGATGTCGGAGTACCCCGCCAGGGCATCCACGCCCTCCTGGATGCGGGCGCCGCCGCTATCGTTGAGCCCGATCACCGGGGCGCCGACCTTGACGGCCAGATCCATGATCTTGCAGATCTTCTCGGCAAAGGCCTTGGAGAGGCTGCCGCCGAAGATGGTGAAATCCTGGCTGAACACGAAGACCAGGCGCCCGTGGATGGTGCCGTGACCGGTGATGACGCCATCGGTGAGGGGCTGATCCTTTTCCATGCCGAAGTCGGTGCAGCGGTGGGTCACGAAGGTATCGAATTCCTCGAAGCTGCCCTCATCCAGCAACTTCTCAATGCGCTCCCGGGCCGTGAGCTTGCCCTGGTCGTGCTGCTTCTGGATGCGTCTCTCGCCCCCGGCCACCCGTGCCTGCTCACGCAGGTGCGCGAGGTCGAGGATCTTGCGTTCAATGCTCATGGAGGCTCCTGGAAGGTGGAATCGGCAGCGAGAAAATCCGGCGAGGCCAACCCGCGGCAATACCCTCCCCCGCCCCCGGAGGGTCGAGGCGAGGTGGTGAGCCGAGCGGGAGGCCGCTCGGGGCCGAGGCAAAGGGCATGGGCACCCAGGGGAGATTGTGAAGCAATGATAGTAGGACATCCCCGCGGGATGGCCCAGGCTTACGGGAAGCGTGAGGGGCCAGAGTCCAGTACCCCAACGGGGGACAGGACACCGGAGCCCCCAGGCCAGGATCTTCACATTCTGGATCGCCGTGCCGTTACATGAGGCAGGTGAACCAGAGAGGTGGTCATGGCCAAGGCGCGCAGGCTCGCTAACCCCGTACCGGGCTCCGTCCCGCCCCTCATCGAACAGATCCACGCCATCTGCGCCGAGGCCCTCCAGGAAGCTGGCGGCTTCCTGGTGGAGCATCCCGAGGACAACGCCTTCATCGTGGTCTTCGGGGGGCACGAGGTGGCCGTTACGATCTCCAACTGGGATATCCGGCGCTGATTTCCCCATTGGGCGAGAGGGACTGAGCCGCCGACCTACCACCAGAGGGGTGACGGTGGGGTGGGGCGGCCCTGGGGCCGGACCACTGGGAATCTGGGAACCGGACCATCCAGTCATCCCCGAGTACAGGGACACTGGCGGGCGTTCCCTTGACTTCTTCCAGGGTGCCAACTCCCGACCCCGCGGGTCTTCCCGCGAAACCCGCGGATCCGCGGGGCTGCGGCTGGGGAATCCTTCGGCCCCCTTCCAATAATCCCGTCAGGACCCCCTTCCATCCCTGCGGTTGTCATCCGCTCGAAGGGGTCCCTGGCATCCACCAGGAGCCGTCATGGCCTATCCGTACCGTGCCCTCATCTCATGCCTTCTCGTCGCCGGAGCCGCCGGGGCCCAGGACGCCGCCCGCATGCGGCAGACGCTGGAATACCTCGCGGGCCCGGAACTGCAGGGCCGAGAATCCGGCCAGCCTGGCTGCGTCAAGGCCGCCACCTACCTGGCGGGCAAGATGCAGGCCCTGGGACTCTCCACCCTCCCCACAACAGGCGCGAGCGGAGAGACGCCCTACCACCACCCCTACACGCTTTCGTCCTACCTCAGCGGCGGCTTCACCCTCAATGGCACGACGCTGTTGCCGGGCCTGCACTACACGGCCCACGGGCTTCCCGCCCAACGCGGCGAGGCGGTCTTCCTGGGCTACGGCCTGAAGACGCAAGGACAGGACGACTTCGCCGGCCGCCAGGTGAACGGCAAGTGGGTGGTGGTGCTGGAAGGCGTGCCGGATGCGACCCTGGGCGAGGATCTCGACGCTGGAAGCGTTGAAGCCAAGGCCCGGGCCGCCGCTGAGGCGGGCACCTTGGGGCTGGTGGTGGTGCACCGGCCCGAGTCCTCCTGGCCCGCCGCTCCCCTGCGGAGTGAGCGGCTCCGGCTCCGTCCCCGCTTCAGGGACCTCTTTCCCCTGCCCGCGGCTGAGCCCATGGGACGCCTGCCCCGCATCCACGTCAACGAGGAGGGCGCGCGTCTGCTGGGTTTCTTTTCCACCCAGGACGGCGAACCAAGTATCGCGAAGGCCCGGAGTCTGGGGCTGGCCGAACCCCAGAACCTGACGCCCGCATTGGCTTCCACGGCCTCCAACCTCGTGGGGGTCATTCCCGGAACCGATCCCGCCCTGGCCTCGGAATACGTTCTCATCAGCGCCCACTACGACCACCTGGGCGTCGCCACCAATGGCGGCTATTATCCGGGCGCCGATGACAATGCCAGCGGCACTGCGGGCCTCGTGGAATTGGCCACGCTACTGAAGGGCACCTCCCCCAAGCGCAGCATCCTCTTCCTGGCCTGCAGCGGGGAGGAGAAGGGCCTGCTGGGCAGCGCCGCCTTCGCCAGCGCCCCTCCCATCAGCCTGTCCAAGGTCGTGGCCAACGTGAACCTGGACATGCTGGGACGCAATGCCACCCGGACGCTGTACATCACCCCCGCCGCCGTTTCCGGCTACGTGACGACCCTTGTGACCAAGGCCCGGGAGCTGGTGAAGACCAAGGACCTGGACCTGAGCAAGGGCATCGACCAGTACTGGCGGCAGTCCGACCACTACACCTTCGCCCAGCGGAACATTCCGGTGATCTTCTTCAACTCCGGGGACCATGCGGACCTGCACCAGGTCACGGATACCCCCAACAAGATCGACTACGTGAAGATGACCCGCGCCGTGGACCTGGCCCGGGATCTCGTGCTGGCCGTGGCCAACGATCCCGCCAAACCCGCTTCCGTGCCCGCCACCGTCTACAACGCCTGGACCTGGCCCGTTGTTGGCAGTTCTGCCGCCACCGCGCCCAGCATCACCACCCAGCCCGCGAACGTGACGACCAGCCTGGGTAATACCGCCACCTTCAATGTGGTGGCCACGGGCTCGGCGCCCCTCGGTTTCCAGTGGTACCGGGGTACCACCCCCATCTCCGGAGCAACCGCTACCACCTACACCACGGGCGCCACGGTCGCCAGCGATAGCGGCGTCACCTTCTACGTGAAGGTGAGCAACAGCAAGGGCAGTGTGAACTCCAATCCCGCGACCTTGACCGTCGTCCCCGTCAGCACCGACACGACGGCTCCCACGGTCTCCGCCTCCGAATCCGGCACCACCGGAACCATCATCCTGAGCGCCACCGCCACGGATGATGTGGCCGTTACCAAGGTGGAATGGTACGTGGACGGCCTCCTGAAGGGCACAGACACCACGGCTCCCTACGAGGTGAAGCTGGACTCCACCACCCTGGCCAATGGAACCCACACGCTCGAGGTCAAGGCCTTCGACGCGGCAGGCAACGTGGGAAGCTCTGCTCCCCTCAGTTTCCAGGTGAACAACCCGACGAAGGTGGGCGAGCTGATGACCAACGGCGGATTCGAGTCCGGCACCACCAGCTGGAGCGGCACTACCGGCGCCATTGGCACCTGGAGTGGCCAGCCTGCCTATCAGGGCACCAAGTGCGCTTGGCTCGGCGGCAATGGCTCCGCTACCACCGAAAGCCTCTACCAGACCGTGAAAGTCCCCAGCACGGCCACCAGCGCGGTCCTGAGCTTCTTCCTGCACATCGACACCGCGGAGACCACCACGAGCACCGCCTACGACAAGTGCACCCTCCGCCTGCGCAACAGCAGCGGCACGACCCTGGCCACCCTGGCCACCTACAGCAACCTGAACAAGGCCCCGGGCTACGTCCAGAAGAGCTTCGACCTGAGCGCTTACAAGGGCCAGGCCATCCAGGTTTACGTCACGGAGACCGAGGACACCAACCTGCAGACTTCTTTCGTATTCGATAACGTCAGCCTGACACTCCGGTAGGCAACCTCGGGCAGGGGGTGCAAGCCTCCTGCCCAGTCTTGATCTGGATCAATGCGCGCCGAAGGCAGGGGTTCGATCCTCTGACCAGAGGTATCCATGGCCACGCCCTCCGCCTTCCCCGACCTCGTCAATGTGTCGAAAGCCAGCGGGCGATGGGCGCGCCTCAGCACGCGGCTCCGCCAGGATTCCCAGTTCCTGCGACACGTCATTCAGGCCGCATTCGCGCTTCTGTGCCTCTGGATCGGGGTGGAGTTTTGGCTATTCACCCGCTGGGGCCTGAGTGGAGGTGTTGAGGCCTATGTGCCGCGTCCGCCTGGGTCGGAAGGCTTTCTTCCCATCAGCGCCCTGATGAGCCTGTGGCATTGGTTCCTGAGCGGAGCCCTCAACACCATTCACCCTGCGTCGGTGTTCATTCTGGTGGCCATCCTCGCCATCGGCCTCTTCCTGAAGAAGGGCTTCTGCAGCTGGCTGTGCCCCGTGGGCACCCTGAGCGAGGCCCTGTGGCGCCTGGGCCGCCGCCTCTTCGGGCGGAACCCAGCGCTGCCGCGTTGGGTGGACATCCCCTTCCGGGGACTCAAGTATTTCTTCCTGGCCTTCTTCCTGTGGGCGATCTTCGGCATGTCCGAGCAGCAGCTCGCGTTCTTCCTCCACAGCCCCTTCAACCGCATGGCAGACGTGAAGATGTATCTCTTCTTTGCGCGGATCTCAGGGACTGGCCTGGTCGTGCTGATCATTCTCGGAGCGCTCTCGGTGGTGCTCCAGAACCCATGGTGCCGCTACCTCTGCCCCTACGGCGCCCTGTTGGGATTCATCTCCCTGCTGAGTCCGCTGAAAATCACCCGCCGAGCCTCCACCTGCATCGACTGCGGCAAGTGCACCCGAGTCTGCCCCGCCCGCATCAAGGTGCATCAGGTCCAGCGGGTCAGAAGCGACGAGTGCACGGGATGCTACAGCTGCGTGGCGGCCTGTCCCGTGAAGGACACCCTGACCATGGCGGTCCCGAGGGCCCATGCCGTTCCCGCAGCTGTGTATGCCGCACTCCTGGTGGGCCTCTTCGTGGCCATCACGGGTGCGGCCATGCTGGCAGGCCGCTGGCAGAGCAGCATCCCTCGCGAGGATTACCTGCTGTACTTTTTCCAGGTGGATCGCGCCACAATTGGAAGACTCGCAGGCCATGACAACGATGACGATAAACGCCACTACCTTTGAGGAACTGCACACGGCCATTCGGCCGAAGGTCCTCAGCTACCTCAGCCGCTTCGTGGGGCCGACCGAGGCGGAGGATCTAGCCCAGGAGGTTTTCCTCAAAGTCCACCAGGGACTCGACACCTTCAGGGGTGCCTCGAAGCTCACGACATGGGTATTCCAGATCGCGACCTTCGCGGCCTTGGATCGGCTGAAGAGCGCTTCGCATCGCGCCTCCATGACACACATGCCCGATGCCATTCTCGAAGACAACTCGGCACACATGATCCCAGCCCATGACCAGCAGCCCCTCAAGGACGAGATGTGCCGCTGTATTCGCGGACTGGTGGACGAGCTGCCGGTGGACTACCGGACGATCATCTACCTCAGCGAGCTGAAGGAACTTCGGATCAGCGAGATCGCCGAGATCGTAGGCATCACGCCGGGCGCGGCCAAGATCCGCCTTCACCGCGCCCGGCAGGTGCTCCGCACGCAGATGGAGCAACAGTGTCGGATCATCCTGGACGAACAGGCTGACCTTCAGTGTGATCGCAAGATCGAGGACTGATCCGTATCCAACGCCACTCCCATCTCGTCTAAAGGGATGAAGGAGTGACATCATGTCCGACACCGTTGAAACCATCCATCTAGCGAGAACCACGGCCGGCTGCGGGCTCTGCGAAGAATACGCGGCAAGGGAGGCCACCAAGCCCATCGTGGTCCTGGCCTGTGAAGGCGCCTGTCTGCGCGGCGAACTGGCCCGACTCACCGCCAATTACCTCTGTGATGAACTGGCCCCGGAGAAGACCGCAATGCGATCCCATAACTCTGCGACGCACCGAGGAAGCTCAAAATCCTGAAGGCGGATGCCCATGCCAAGGCAGTGCTGGACTCCGAGCCAGAAGCGAACGCCGGGCAGGTTGTCGGGGTACTGCCGGAGCAGCGGGCGCATATCCAGCGGGATGAGCGCGCGAACACCGAGACCCTCGTAGTGGCACCGCTCATCGTGGTCCCCTCCGAGGAGGCCGAGGGCGGCGAGATGGTCTGGAGTGATCTGGACACTCTCTGGCTGGTCCTTGGTTGGCATGAGGAAGGTGTTGGGCACTTCCACCATCTCCAGGTTCTGGCCCAGGAGCACGGTCATCGCGAAAGGCGACGGGGGAATTTCATCGAGAGAGCTCGGACGAGCGGAGAAGCTGGTCGTTGCGGTCAGGAAGAGGTCCGCCTCAGCCTTGGCTTCGAACAGCGCGGACTCCAGCGTGCTCGGATAAACCTTCAGGGCACCGCCCATGAGAAGCGGAACTTCGATGCACGACAGGCCACTGCCGGAGGCGAGATCCTTGAGCAGGTAGCCGAGAGCCAACACATTGCGCAGATACTCGTTAGGACGCGCTAGGGCAACGAAGCCTTGGAACGACCCCGAGTGGTTGTCCAGCCAAACTTGGTAGACGCTGGGCCCGGTCTTCTCTTTCTGGCGTTTCTTGAGCTTTGTCCATGTTTTGCTGTTGAGAGCCCTTGCCCTTTCCTGCAAGGCGTCGATGTCCAGGCGGGTGTACCGGTACCCAAGCTTCGCGATGGCAGCCTCGGTCAGTCGCGCAAGGAACGTCATGCTGGCGTCGGGAGCGACGAAGTTCTCTCCGAAACGCGTCAGGGTGCCTCTTGGCTGGCCTGAGTGACCTGTGCAGCCACGGGGACATCCATCGAATAGACCAACATGCGCGACGCATCGTAGTCGTAGATCTCCTTGCCGAGGATGATCCGCTTGGCACCCTGAGCAACCAGGCAGAGGGCCGACGGGATCACTCCATGGGCCATATTCTTTCGAGCCGTGGAGGCCCTGGATACATGAACGCCGGGCAGCCTCATGTCAAAGGTCCCATCGTAGGGAGCATGGGCCAGACACATCCGCACGAGTCTGGCCAGATCGGTCAGGCCTTCTCCCGAATCCGGAGTGTGGGAAGTGGTAGGTACTCGGGTCATGGTGAGGGTCCGCAGAACAACATCTATTGTGAATGGTTTTTCGTTCCTGCTGGCACCAGCGTGAAAGATGGCGCGGTGCCACTTTGATCCACCGGATGACTGGATCGCTGAGGCCACGCCACGCCTGCCTAGGGATTTTGGCCTAGTGCGGCTGAACATCCCGCACCGCGTGGTACTGCACGTCACTAACCTTTTCCAGCCAGTTAACGGTCGTGCCCTGGTTCTGCTCCTGAATGGCAAGGTGGGTCATGGCTGTGGAGGGAGCGGCCCCGTGCCAGTGCTTTACGCCCGGTGGGATCCGGACCACATCACCAGGTCGGATCTCTTCGATCGGGCCACCCCAACACTGGACCCGCCCCAGTCCGCCTGTCACGACTAGGATCTGGCCCAGGGGATGCGTGTGCCAGGCAGTACGGGCGCCCGGTTCGAAGGTCACATAGGCGGCCGAGACTCGGGAGAGTTCCTGGGCCGAAAACAGGGGATCCACGCGGACGGTCCCGGTAAATGAATCCGCGGGTCCCTTCGTGGATGGTTGCGTCCCGTTCCGGATGATCCTGAGCGTGCCGGTGACGGCCTGGGCTTCAGGGGGCGCCGTCCATCCGAGAAGGCAGGCGGAAAGGCATAAAACTGCCTGGGGTCGAAGCCGTGTCCTGGCCATCAGCGCCCCACCATCCGCTGAAGATGGGCCGGATAGCGCTCCCCCTGCAACTCGACCTGGGAAGCCGCAGCATGAATGGCCTTCAGCTCGTCGGCGCTCAGTTCGAGGGTGGCGCTGCTCAGGTTTTCCTCAAGCCGATGAATCTTGGTGGTGCCAGGGATCGGCACGATCCAGGGCTTCTGGGCCAGGAGCCACGCCAACGCGAGCTGGGCGGGTGTGCACCCCTTGGCCACGGCGAGCGTCGTGAGGACTTCAACCAGGGCGAAGTTGGCCTTGCGTGCCTCCGGCGCGAACCGTGGCACGGTGTTCCGGAAGTCCGTGGCGTCGAAGGTGGTGGTCTCGTCGACCTTCCCCGTGAGAAAGCCCTTGCCCAGCGGGCTGAAGGGCACGAAACCGATGCCGAGTTCTTCAAGCGTGGGAATGATTTCCGCCTCCGGCTCGCGCCAGAAAAGGGAGTATTCGCTCTGAAGGGCCGCCACGGGCTGTACCGCATGGGCTCGGCGGATGGTCTTCGCTCCAGCCTCGGAGAGCCCGAAGTGCTTGACCTTGCCCTGCTGGATCAGGTCTTTCACCGCACCTGCGACGTCTTCGATCGGAACCTCGGGATCAACCCGGTGCTGATAGAACAGGTCGATGGCCTCCACCTGGAGGCGCTTCAGGGAGGCCTCGGCCACGGCCTTGATACGCTCGGGGCGGCTATTCAGGCCCCCGAGGTTCACGCCGCTCACGTGGTCGACAGCGAAGCCGAACTTTGTGGCAATAGCCACTCGGCCGCGAAAGGGCGCCAGGGCCTCGCCTACCAGTTTCTCGTTGGTGAAGGGGCCGTAGACTTCCGCCGTGTCGAAGAAGGTGACCCCCTTTTCCACGGCCGCCCGGATCAGAGCGATCCCTTCCTGTTGGTCGACGGCGGGCCCGTAGCCGAAGCTCAGCCCCATGCAGCCCAAGCCGAGGGCGGATACGTCGAGGCCGTGGGTTCCAAGGTTACGTTTCTTCATGGTGTCTCTCCTGATGTTTGGGCTAGTGGGGGCGTTTGCTGAAGACATCCCTGGCGATGGGGATGGCCGAGACGGCGTAGGGCCACCCGGCATAGAAGGCCAGATGCGTGATGGCCTCGGTGACCTGCGTTTCCGTCAGTCCGAAGTCCATCGCCCGGTTGAGGTGGTTCGCGAAGGGGCCAAGCTGGCCTGATGCGACGAGGGCACTGATCGTGATCAGGCTCCGGTCCCTCGGCGCTAACGCTGGACGCAGCCACAGATCGCGGAACACGAGATCGTTGGTGTAGTGCGCGAGACCCGGAAATTCAGGACCGATGGAACGCTCCGTGATCGCTGCCCGTTTGGCTTCTCCTGCTTCATCCACGGCCAAGCGGGGACCCGTCGCTGGAGGAAGCTGTGCCGCAGAGATCCGGCGACGGGCGAACACCGGTTCTGCCACTTTCACCGCTGCCATCGCGTTGCCCCAACCAGCGTAGAACGCCAAATGGGTGATGACTTCCGAGATCTCCTGGGGCTTCGACTCGGTGCTGGTAGAGCAGATCGATGCGATCCGTTTTGAACCGCTTGAGCATGCCTTCCACGGCTAAACGGATGTGTTCAGGCCTGCTGTTGAGGCCACCTCGGAACCTCCCTGTTTCCAGATCGATGTCCCAGCCGAATTTCGAGGTAATCACCACCTGGTTGCGGAAGGGCACGACGCCCTCGCCCAGGATCCGTTCGACCTCGTGGGGGCCATAGGCCTCGGCTGCGTCGAAGAACGTGACGCCACGGTCATAGGCCGTGCGGATGAGGGTGATCATGTCGGCCCGGCGGGGCGCGGTTGAATAGAAGGTGCCGGTCATGTCCTGGCAGCCAAGGCCAATGGCGGAGACCTCCAGCTTCCCGAGCTTGCGCCGACCACTCACCAGGGCTTTGCCAGACTTACCACCTGGCTCCTTGGCAAAGGCTGGAAGAGATAGGCCGGTGCCCAGGGCCGTGGCGGCGAAGAATCCAGTCGCCTGAAGGAAAGTTCGGCGATCCAGATCGTTGATGTGCTCTGAGGCTTTCTCTTCGAGTTTGTGCGGCATGATTTCTTCTCCGATCTTGGAGGTAGATGGTGGTTGCGAAGCCTTAGTCCAGGCGCTTTTGCTTTAGAAAGGCAGTCACCTGCGCCGCGATGTCCCGGTTGTTCAGGTCCGAGAACAGGAAGTGGGTGTTTCCTCGAATCCCGATCTCCGGCAGATGCACGACGCGGACATCCCCGCCATGCCGATTCACCGCATCGCGCCAAAGGCGGGCCATCGCCAGTCGCACGCGCCAGTTGTCCTGGCCAGGGAAATCCGTGGGTTGATCGGGGATGTTGTCCCCGTAGAACAGGACGATGGGGATCTTGGTCAGTGGCAGGAATTTTTGAAGGGGCACTGCTGTGCCTTCCAGGGGACCCGCCGAACTGGGCATGGCTGGCGGGACATCCCCTTCGGGGAACATGAACCCGGAGCCGGGCTCAAACGCGACGATGGCCCGGACATTGGTGCTCTTCATGGCAGTCAGCCAACCGGGCCCACCCCCCTGGGAATGGGTCACCAGCACTCCTGGACCGGTCTTGGCGAACAGAGCCGACATCGCGTCGGAGATCACCTCCATGTCGAAGGGGCCCGAGTTCGGAACCATCTGCCTGAAGAACTGGTTCAAGGCCTCCGGATCCCGAGAGAACTGAACCCCCGAATAGAGGTTTGGCCATTTCCCCAGGCGGAAGAGGTTGAACCAGGCCTGCTCATCAGGGACCGCGTTGATGGTGAAGGACTGCGTGCTGCGTGAGGCGCCTCCGCGCCGGGGCTGGTCGACGAGGTACACCGAGTACCTGCGACGCAGCATCAATTCCCGAAAACCCTCGCGCCCATCCGGCGTCGTCTCCCAGGTCTTCGAGAACTGTCCCGCTCCGTGAAGGAACACCAGCGGGAAGCGTCGGGGTTTGACGGGAATCTGATAGGAAACGTAGGCGTGGTCGCCATGCAGCGTCTGGCCTTCGGAGCCTGGTTTGTTCGTATTGAAGGTCCCTGGATGGCTGATGACCGTGCCGCCGACGGCGAAACTGCCCTGGCGCTGGATCACCAGCGGCTTGCTGCCATCCGAGGCCAGTGAGATGGCAACGGGTGCACAGAGCGCAAGGATGCCGATGACTGCTCTTCGCAGCGAACCGATTCGATGTGCCATGGCCTGTCCTCCCGCTACCGGAGCGCCTTGTCGAAGAAGTCCTTGAGCTTCGCCACCACGGTGGGAACGAACTCGGGTTTGTAGTACAGGTCGATGTGGGACGCTCCAGGAACGATGAACAGTTCCCGTGGTTCCTTGGCCTTGTTATAGGCGGCTTGGCTCATGAAGAGCGTGTCTGCCTTGGAACCCGCCACGAGCAGGACCGGGCGCGGTGAGATGGTTTCCATCTGCTCGAACGGGAAGAAGGCCATTTGCCATCCGAGGCTGGTGAAGGCGTATTTCCCAGTGGAATTGGGATGGCGGGCGATCTTCATGTAGTAGTCGTAGCCCTCCCGGTAGGTGACGGAGGGGTTGGCTGTGGCCTCCGCGTCCGATTCCGGCAGGAAGGAGATGTAGCGGATCGGCTCACCTCTGGCCTCTCGGCTGCGCTGCTGGGCGATCTCGTCCAGACGCTTCATCCGGGCCTCGTATGAGATCGTGCCGCCCACGCCCTCCCGCCGTGCGGTGCCCACATCAAAGGTGCTGACACCGGCTGCCGCCTTGATCCGGTGTTCCGTCTGGGCGGCGTTCATGGTGTAGCCTCCACCCGCGCAGATGCCCAGGCCTCATCGGCCTGTCATCTTCAAGGCCGCCTCGGGAAGACGGGCCCCCTGCACGGTGATCTGCGCGGCTGCCGACTCGATTTCCTGGAGGTCGTCAGGCGCGAGCTGGATCGCGGCTCCCCCCAGGTTCTCTTCCAACCGGTGCAGCTTGGTGGTGCCAGGGATCGGCACGATCCAGGGCTTCTTCGCCAGCAGCCAGGCGAGCGCGATTTGCGCTGGAGTCTCGCCATTGCGTGTGGCGACCGAGCGGATGATCTCGACCAGGGCGAGGTTCGCCTTGCGGGCCTCAGGGCTGAACCTCGGAACGGAGTTTCGGAAGTCCGTGGCGTCGAAGGTGGTGGTCTCGTCGATCTTCCCCGTGAGAAAACCCGCTCCAAGGGGGCTGAAGGGCACGAAGCCGATGCCGAGTTCCTCCAGGGTCGGGAGGACTTCCGTCTCTGGCCCTCGCCAGAACAGGGAATACTCGCTCTGAAGTGCCGTCACGGGCTGGACGGCGTGCGCCCGGCGGATCGTAGCGACCCCGGCTTCGGATAGTCCGAAGTGCCTGACCTTTCCCTGCTGGATGAGTTCCTTCACGGCGCCTGCAACGTCTTCGATGGGGATTTGGGGATCCACCCGGTGTTGGTAGAACAGGTCGAGGGTCTCCACGCGCAGACGCTTCAGGGAGGCTTCCGCCACCGCCTTGATGTGATCGGGATGGCTGTTCACCCCTCCGGTGCGCTGCTGGCTCACCGGGTCCAGATCAAAGCCAAACTTGGTGGCGATGACCACCTTCCCCTTGAAGGGCGCCAGGGCCTCCCCGACGAGTTCCTCGTTCACGTAGGGGCCATAGACCTCTGCGGTATCGAAGAAGGTGACGCCCTTGTCCACGGCAGACCGGATCAGGGCGATCATCTGCTGGGGATCCCCCGCGGGTCCGTATCCTGAACTCATGCTCATACATCCGAGGCCGAGCGCGGATACTTCGAGGTTGCTGTTGCCGAGTTTGCGCGTCTGCATGGTGTTCTCCTTGGATGTGGCTGATCTGAGGTGTGCTGAGTCCTGGCTAAAGCGAAAGACCCATCTGGAAGGCCCCCTGCATGGCGGCGCTGCACTGGATGTCCCCGACCTCCCAGGCTCCGGTGCCGTAGACAACGCCCTTCTCCTTCGCCCCTTCGAGACAGGAGGTGAAACCCCGGAATCCTTCCAGGGTGCGGTGCATCGCCTTCTTATTGCCGTCGGCGGCGGCCAGGATGAAGTAGAACTCCTTGTTCGAGATCTCCTGGTACCGGGCGCAGGTGCGGTCGATGAGAGTCTTCATCTGCGCGGCCATGGTGTAGAAGTAGACCGGCGTTGCCATCACGATGACCTCGGCGTTGACCATCTGGTCGAGCACCTTCGCCATGTCGTCCTTCTGGGAGCACTTCTTCGCCCCCCTCGTGCAGGCACCGCAGCCCGTGCAGTAGCCGACGGTCTTATCCCTAAGGAAGACCTTCTCGGCGGTGTGGCCTGCCTCCATGGCCCCCGCGAGGAACCGGTCGCACAGGGTGTCCGAATTGCCGCCCTTCCGGGGACTGGAGGAGAGGATGAGGACCTTTTTCCCCATGGCTCGCCTCACCCAATCCGAGCGGCCAGGGGCAGGCCAGTGAGGTGAAGGGCCGGATCTGAGGTGGCAGCCTGCGCGGGGCAGGCGATGATGTTCTTGGGCATGATTCCTCCGGTCCGGGGCCGTTTCACCGACCACGGGGTGCTGGAGAAAGTCTAGGTAGCCGCCAGGAGGGAAGATTGCTCATTCCTCCGAAATCGTTTCCCAATCCTGCACGCGAAGACCCGACCCCAGGTGTGACGAAGCCGGGTCACGGCTCACTCTCATTCCGAAGGTCCAGGTACTGCTAGGTCGATCCGGCGGGCGATGGGTTGCGATCTTTCTCCGCGCATTTGAAGAGATTTTTCCACCTGCATGGTCGTGACCACTACGTCCCAACGACCTAGTGGCACCAATCCACAATTGGATGCCTGTGATCCGTGCTCCATAGGCTCAAGATGCTTGGCTTGCCCCTGGGAACCGCCACACTAGAGAACTCATGCGCCTTGTGCTTCCGAGAGGATGGAGGCCTATCTGGTTGGGGCCTCGGTGGGGAATACCAAGAACAACGGACCTGAACTCATTTGGCTGATCATTGCTCGCGAATGAGGCGAGATTGCCTCAGGGCGTCCGAACGTTCAGTTGGCCCTCTGCTTCAGCAAGCTGTCGAAGAAGCTCTGGAAAACGCGGGGACGCCTGAAGGAACATCGGTCCCATCGCCTCCAGATCCCGCGCCAATTCCGCATGCCTGTGCGCGGGTGGTGCCAGGTGAAAGGTGCCAGGGATCGCTGTGTCATAGCTGGCCCAGGCCGAGGTGAAGAACCGTGACTTGTGGCGAACGACATCCTGGAGTAGATCCAACCGCGCCAGAGCCTTGGTACGACTCGGATGCTGCCAGAGGGACGCCATGTCCGCGAAGTGGCGCGCAGAGCGATCCCGCATCGGTTGGGATGCAGGTCGATGAAATTCGGCGTGAAGGATGGTGGCCTTCTCCCAGAAGGTGCGTTCCAGCTCCAGAGCCACAACAGGGACCTGGAAATCGCTGAAGGCATCGCCGACCACGTCCGCCAGCATGGGTTTGATCACATGGTTCCCGGTGGGTTGCTGGTCGGTCAGGGCTCCGAGTTCCAGCTTCACCTGCTTGGCGATGTAGCCCCCTGCCTGCGGCAGCACTGATGGGTAGCGGAACCATAGGTTGGGTGTCGCGGCTTGGGGATCAATTTCGTATTTCAGCCAGGTGGGTTGCTGTGAAGGCGCCCCCAGGATTCCGGCCACCGCCGCCTCCAGCGCGGGCTGGAACCGCTCTTCGACGCAGACTTCGCAGGCCCTCGCCAACGCCTTCATCCGCTTGTTCCGCTGAGTCGCCGAGGGCGCGTCGTCCAGCTCTGTATCGGAAAACCCGATCGACGCTGGAGTCACGGACAGATCGGCATCTTCGGAGAATCGCTGGATCACACCGAAGACCTTCGACAAGGACGTGCCACCCTTGAAAACCACGCTGGTAGCCATCTCCGGCGTTGCGTAGATCCGTCCGAGGATCCAGCACACCCAGAAATCCTTCTCGACAATCACTGGCAAGATGCCACGCCGAGCGGCGACCTGCTCGATGATCAGGCGGCGCTCGGAGGCCGGAAGAACAGCGAAGGCACTCATGCGTTTTCTCCCGCGATGAAACGCAGAAAGGGATGCATCCATACGGGAGCGAGAGGCAGGTCCTTGAGGAGGCGTTTCCTGTCCTTGGGGCTCAAGGTTTCCCGGAGGTGGGCTATGCGGGCGGTAGTGACGTGGTCCTTCCCCAGGCTCCGCAGGGCCGCGAAGACGAGGCTGCTGGTCGGGGCAGCGCTACCCACCTTGCGCAGGGGGCGCTGCTTGAGCTGCACCGTCAGCGGGCCCACCTTGACGAGACGGTCCGGTCCATCCGTCAGGAAGACCGCCTTGACCGGGACCTGCTCCGAAAGCCCCAACAGATTTGCCGCCATGGCCTCCATAGGCTGGATCTTGGCCCCGTCACGCCGTGCCAGCGCCTGGGCGATGGCCTCTGCCGTTGGCAGCAGTTCGCCGAGCAGGGGATGGCTTCGCGGGACATCGTAGAGCCCACGCGCCAAGTGCCTGAGCTGGCCGTTCCGAACGAGGCGCAGCAAGGTCATCCCCACGCTATGCGGAGAACCGAGATCCAGGAAATCGAAGGGCGTGAACACACGCTCCGGCTCCTTCTGCACCTGCCGTGCGATCCGCTGCGCAAGCTTCTGGCTGATGGTTGCTGACTTTGCCCCCTCGGAGGGTGAAGTGCTAGGCGTCCTTCTCGGGGACGAGTCCGATCGGTGAGGCATGATGGAAGGGTGAGCCCACCGAGTTAAAAAAACAAGGTTCTTTTTTTAACGTATCCACCTCAAGAGCAAGATCGAAAGATTGATTCAATTGGTGATGGCTCAATTGGAGAGCGGAGTCCGCCATGGGCCGGTAATGAGGAATTGGACGGCAGCGGGGGCGAGAAGGGTGTCGTGAAAATCTGCCACGTCGTGGCAAATTTTCACGACCCGACCCCGAAGTCCATGTCGCCCACTGATGGCGAGGGAGGCTCGGTGTGATCACAGGGGAATGTGTCGAGCAGGCTCAGGCAGGATTCGAGCGGTTGTGATCCGCACCCGATCAGTGTCGCCAGAAACGCCTGAGATCCTAGGCCGATCGGTGTGTTAGGCCGTGCGTTCAACGAACGTGACCCTCTGCCGTTGGGTTCAAAGCATGCCGCTTTTTTGCAAAGTCCAACTGCTAACATTTCGTCCCCATTCTTGTGAACCGGCGGGTGAAACATTGGACTTACAAGGACATCTCGGGACATCTGCCCCCATGCGAAGAGCCCGGTCACTCGCGTGACCGGGCTCCCAGGTGTTGCCAGTGTTGATGTTGCGACTGGCTTGTTGGTCGGGGCGAAAGGATTCGAACCTTCGACCCTCTGCTCCCAAAGCAGAAATCAATTCGCGCTCTAGAGCGTAGAAAATAGCAAAAGTTCAAACATATCAATCACTTTAATGCTGGATTAAGATCGAAGCCCCTCCCGTTCCCTTTCGTTCATTGTATGGTGGATGTATGGTGACGGAGGTAGGATGCCGCGAATTGGTCAAAAGGTCCGATTCACGAAACGGTTTCTTGACGGGCTGGTCCCCAAGCAATCGCCGAGCGTCCTTTCGGTGATGGATACCGAGATCGATGGGTTTGGCATCCAGGTGTATGCAAGCGGTATCAAAACCTTCTTCCTGAAATACTCCATAAATGGGCGGCAGCGATGGCTAACATTGGGCCGCTTCGGCACCCAGTTAACCCTCGAACAAGCGCGAATAGCAGCGCGAGAAGCTGCGGCCTCGGTCACGCTGCGCAAAGACCCGGTTGAGGAACGAAAGCGGCGTCACGACGCACCAACAGTGAATGATCTTGTTGAAAAATTTCTCACCGAACACGTCCAACCCAAGCTCAAGCCCAAGACATCTGCTCACTACACATGGATTCTTAAAAAACATGCTCTGCCGCATCTCGGGGCACTAAAAGCCGAAAGCGTTGACGTTTCGGATATTCGAAGACTTCACCATCGGTTGGCATCGACCCCCAGGGTGGCAAACACTGTAGTGATGGTCCTCGGGAAAATGTTTAAGCTCTCGGAGCAGTGGGGTGTGCGGAGGCAAAACACAAATCCGTGCTCACTCATCGAAAGATTCAATGAACCCAAACGAGTATGTCGACTTGAAGACCACGAATTGGAGCGACTCAGCGAGGCCATGGAAGGGAATGGTTTCTCAAAGAACTCGGACAAGCTCATGATTTCGGCCGTTCGGCTTTTCCTGCTTACAGGAGCTCGAAGAGGCGAAATTCTGAACCTTCGTTGGGATCAGGTCGATCTTGAAAAACGGATTTTGCGCCTTCCAGACTCAAAAACTGGAGCAAAGGCGGTTCCGCTAGGTGAAGAAGCAATCGCCGTAATCCAGGGAATTCCGCGACTTTTAGGGAATCCGATGGTCTTCCAGTATTCCAACCCAGAATCAGCGGTGACAGCCCTGAAGCGCCTCTGGTCTGATCTTCGCGTGAAGGCAGAACTCCCAGATCTTCGAATCCATGATTTGCGCCATGTGTTCGCGTCTCAGGCCATAGATTCGGGACTTTCTCTGGAAGTGATTGCAGGAATTCTTGGACAGAAGACAAGGGAGGTGACGGAGCGTTACGCTCACATGGGTGTAAGTCCGGTTATCGCTGGAGCAGACCAGGCTTCTGGGTTCATCGCCGCAAAGTTGAGGCAGAGATCGTCTCGTTGAATTTAATTCAAGGGAATAAAGTCAACAGCAAGGGTTCTGGCCAGGGTGACAACATGAATAGACTCGCCCAGATTACTGGGGCCATTTATGGTTTTTAGGTAAAGTATCCATCATGGGCCTGGGTGTTGATCCTCCCAGTCCAAGATTTGGAGGCGTGCGTGTCGCCCTTAGGACCAATGATTGCTAAAGAGGTTGTCGAAAATTTCAAGGATGTTGGACAAACGCCCACAACATCCACTCAATCGAAAGCGAAATTGGGAATGAACGAGCTCCTAGTCGTGCTAATGACTGGTGCGTTTTTGGGCGGAGGGGCCCTCGTTATTTATCTGCTAGAACTGATTTTTGGGTATCAAAACTGGATTTTTAGGCTCTCCGGCGTGTGGATCCTGGGTGCCATCTTCTGCGTCCCGGTCTTTCTGGTCACTCTTTTCGCTTATTTCAAATCGGACCAGAAGCGCCAGTTGCTCATTGAAGCCATTGCCTTCGTCGTTTTCAAAAAAGCAGACCTAGCCAGATCAGTCAATGACTTGAAACAGGATGTTAAGCGACACATAGAAAAACAAGCCAAAGCTAAGTGAGCCCAAGATTCTTCAAGCCACTCCCAGCCGGTCTCTGTTTTCAAGCTCCGGCCCAGCCCCTGCATGACCATGTCCTGTACGGGAAGATTGGCCTCAAACGCCACTGCCAAGGCAGCTTGAGACCGACACTGACGCCCTTACGCTATAGGTTTTATCTTAAATTATTATTTTTTATGACAAAAGGAGAAAACGATGTCCGTCACATGGCACTGGGAGAAACCGGGTGAGCTTGCCCATGCGCGCCGGGACGAGGAGGGACCAACCCTCTGCGGCGCGGAGGCCAGCCGGAAGCCGTTGATGCGCCCGCCGTTCCCGAAGGTGCGCTGCGAGGCCTGCGACACGGCGAAGGGGAACGAAACGGAGCACTTTCCGAACCTCTACCTGAAGGGGTAGGGACACTAGGCTGCACACCGCCCTCATAGATTCATTGGCACTTTGCCTGAGCGTTTTGCTCGGAAAGGACTTCAGTCCCCCCATTCCCACAGGACTGCCCGCTCCCCGCGGACAAATACTTCGCCTCCATTTGGTTAGAGGGAAGACTCGCACTCTCACTGCTGACATACATGCCCGACATGAACAAAGGTGGTCCCGTAAGGCCCCTTTTGTGGTTATTCGAGCTCGTCGATGTAGTGCCAGATCTCGGTGCCCCGCTCCTGGTCGTAGCCCACCTGGACCCGGGCCTCGTCGAGGCGGCCCCAGATCAAAAGGCACCCCAGCTCCAGGGCGAGTTCCCGGGAGGGCATAGTCGGCAGCTCGAAGTATTCCCCCAAGCCCACGGGCCACGGGGTCATGTTCTTGTCTATCCGTGTGGCGAAGGCGCGCCAGCGGTCGCCGTCTGGGACGACCGAGAGTTCGAATCGGATGTAGTCCGGGCGGGTTTGGAGACCGATGCTCACAGCATTCCCTCCACGTCTTTTCGCCGGGATTCTACCGCACCTTCGATCTGGGCTTTGGACGTTGTAAAGAATAGGCCGTCTCTTGTGATGAGGGGCTGGAGCTTTACGGATTTGATCCGCTGGTTCTCGTCGAGGATGAGGAGGCGGATCATGCCGCCGTAGAGAGGTTCTCCGGCGCAGTCCGAAGGAATCCGGACGACGAGACCTTCCACACGGAACCCAGCCCGGAAGACTTCAGGATCGAGGCTCTGGAATTTGGCCTGGACCTCGGGACCTTTGAGGTAGCTGATAGCGTCCTGATCGTGATTATCGGACCCCGCCTCTTTCATTTATCTCCCTTCTGGGAATGGCCCCAGGTTGTCCCATCGGGCAAAATCGCGGTGTTGGGAAATGATGCAATTCCTCTTGGCTATCGAGGAATCGCGTGGCAGAGCCTGCGAGAGTCCACCAATGCCGATGCGCACTAGCCATGCCCCTGCTTACTTCTTGGGGGTTTTCTTGCCTGCTTTCCCGGTGTATGGATTCACGTTGCCCTGGGTTTCGTAGTTGTCCCGCTGGGTCTGGTTGGGGTTAGTCCGAACATGAGGCTGAACGAACGTCCCGTCCTTCCGAACGTGGGGCTTCACCTGGTGGGACCGAGTGGACTGAGCCATGCCCGGAAGGGCGAGAACCGCGGCCAGAACGAACGATATACTTTTCATGGTTTGTCTCCGGAAACCATCCTAATCCTCTTTCCGTTTCGAGGTGGAAAAATTCCGTCCTTGTAGTCAAACAAAGCGTCAGTAAGACGGGCATGCTGCATCGAATCAATGACCTTCGTTTGCAGGCCCGAGTCGATCTCTTTGTGTCTGCGATAAAAATGCAATTCATTACGCCTGGTGGAATAGCGGTCGGCTCCGCATGCGCGAGGCCGAATTTGATATGGAGTATTCGATTTGGAGACTTGTTGATTTTGAATTCTCCCCTGGGGTGCCTCAAATAGACCCGTTCCCGTTCCGCGACGATTCCCCTTGGGCTGCCAATCATGGGCGCATGGGGCTATGCCAGGCATTGCAGTCAGCGTTGCTCTGCGAGGATTTCCATCACTCGTTCTTTTGCTTTCCGCCAATCCACCTCGGAAATGCAAACTCGAATTTCCACGCTGCCAGTTCGAGTTGGCATTGCGGATTGGCAACCTAGCCTGCCATGTCCTCAGCGGAGCTGGCTCCGAAGACCAGGGTGATCTTCACGGTCTAGTTCAATTCCTGTTTGGGCGCTGCACTGCAGTGTCCAATTGCCCAGCTTCTTCGACACCTCGCGGATCCATAGACTCGCTTGATTGGGCTGATCGATAGTCCAAAAAATTTCTGAGTCTCAACATTTACCTTTTGTGCGCTGAAGAGCATGGAATTCGGAAACGAGATGTTTTGTTCGCGGATTTTGCAAAATAAAAGGGGTTGTAAGAGGGAATGGGATGCTCTTAGATGGGGCTTCAGGGGATCTGCTTTTGCTCCCTGATCTCAAAGCTGGGTTCTTGTTCTCCGAGCCAAAGTGACCTTCCCCAGCATCTCGGGCAAAGGCATACCTTTGCCAATCCGGGCCTCGCATGTGGCAAGTGCAGAGCCATGGGTCTAACCGTGTCTAACAAAGGGAACTTCAATGAACAAGGATCAAAATTCGACGCAACTGTTGTTTCTAACGCCAAAAGCGGTTGAATCAGGCTTTGGGCTCGCCCAGAAGACTCTTGAAACGTGGCGGCGCCAAGGGCGGGGTCCAAAATTTGTGAGGATTTCAGTTCGCAAAGTCTTGTACGAAACCGCGGAGGTCGTGAACTGGCTTCGAAGCAGGACTGTATCGAGCACGGCGGAAGCAGACCTTCTTCCAAAGGGAGCTTGATATGAGCGCCAAAATTTCGACCACGACACAAGGCTTGCCGGGAGAAGATGCTGAATACCTCAAGCTCTCCGCCAAGTCCTCGACGGTAAGTGGAGATCGGTCTCCAGGAGAGCTTGTGACCTCGCTTGGAGTGCCGCGGGATTCGAGTTTGATATCGCCGCTTCGGGAAGGGAGGGCGTCTCTGGAGCTCTGCTACGTCGCCTGGATGCTTGGTGCTATCTGATGCCATCCACCCTGGATGCTCTCTTGGGGATTGAAGTGGAGAAGAGCCAGAAAAGGCGGGAACGAGAAGGAAGAGAAAGGCTCTTGAAAGGAGGCGCCTAATGATTTCATCGCCAAGTAGACGGGAAACTTACAAATCAGAATCCTCGATGCTTCGGGGCATGGATTCTGGATGTCGAAGTGGTTGGATAAAAGTAAGTCCGGGGAGCTATCTACAAGCCATCAAGCTCCTCAAGCCAAAGGAAATTTGCTTATTGGCGCATCTTTTCGACCTAATGGAATGGGGGAACCAAGTTCCGGTGGGAGTCTCCGAATTGAAGGCCATCACTGGGTGGGGTAGGTCCTCGCTACAGCAGCGGCTCAAGAGCCTTCGGAGCCACGGGATCATCGCTGGATTTTCAGGCCGTTACATGGTGAATCCAAAGATTGCCTATTTCGGGACGGATGCGGGGCTTGGGAAGGTAATCGGCCGATTTCAAAAAATGCTCATCTCGAGCGAGGCCCTAAGAGGGGTGTCCTAGTTTTTTCGGACATCCCCTTTAAAAAAGGCTGTATTGGAATGTAAAAACGTCCTGTTTTATGCTTCTTCTAGGTGTCAACGAAAAGCAAATCGAAAAGCCTGAGCCTCTGGCGAAGGCTTTTTGCTTTTAAAGCACGCTTCGCGCTAGGGCCTCGCGGCAAGCGCGAGCCCATCAGGAAATTCTTCGCACTGGGAGCCAATAAAACTGAGCCTTTAGGCGAGGTTTTTTGGTTCCCCCCCGCCGGAGGCGCACATGGGTGTTTACGAGGCCAATACATGTGGGGGTACCACCGCCCCTGGCTGGGAACGAACGTTTGGTACCGCATTGATCGGTCAGCAGAAATCCATCCAGCAGTACAGGGGGCGACCCAGGGCCTTCCCTGCAGGGAGAGCCTCGCAATCTCGGGCCGTGCGCGCGAGAAAGAAAGTGAAATGCAGTATTCGCTTTGGGGCACTGGTGCATTTCTGATTTCCCCCCAGGGGGGTGCCACGAGCCGACCGTTCACTACCTGATGTGTTTCGAGCGGGCAGGAGCGTAGCTGGTCGGATGGTGTGGCTCATTCACCCCCGATCGGCGCGCTTCGACCAGGGTTATCTTCCGAGGATCCAATAGCTCGTGACCCGTTCTGAGGAGTTCGGCTCACAGCAGTATTGACCCACACCTGCCTAGAAAAATTTTCACCAACAGGAACCTGGAAGCCCCTAACGCAACAGCGTATGAGAGCAACCACCCTCGCGGTTTTGGTCGGTTAATTTGACTCCATTCAATTCGAGGAGGGCGACCCTTGAGTGCTCCAATCACCCCACGATTCCAAGACCCAAGGTGGATTCACCACCGGGACAGCATTCTTGAGAGTTTTTGTCACAGTTGCCAGGAATGTGGATCGAGAACCAACGTCGCTGTCTACATCGCCTACTGGGTGCCAGGCAAAGATCCGTGGGAATTTCCTCTGAGTTCCTACCATTGTCTCTGCAACTACCACATGGTTCGACGGAAGGGGCTAGAGGCCTTCATTCGGATGGCGATGAGCCAGTTTTCAGTCAACGAACTAGAACCGTTGTCTCTGGCTCTCGATTTGCTGGCAGGGATTCAGAACGATAGAAGGCACGCCATGGAGATGTTGTTTCCACAAGCCAAAAAAACAGTCTTCGAACGAAGAAAACGCCTACAGTTCTACGAAGAGGAAGATGAGGAGGTGGCCGGATTGGAGAGACGTTACAAACGGAGCCTCGCGAAGTTCGAGGAAGAGTTCTCGACCGAATAGAAGGCCTCAGTCCAAAACCAAAGAGCTTCGAACTCTTCAGTTCATCGCCTGACGAACATCCTCCTCTGAGGCCCACATTTCACGCAGGTCTGAATCACTCCGATTCATTCCCCAACGCCGTTTCTACCGAGGTGAAGGCCAACAGGGCGGCCTCGAGGTCCTCGACGATTTCCCGGGCGAGGATGTCGGGCGCGGGCAGATTCTCGCTGGCCTCCAGGTCGTCATCCTTGAGCCAGAACAGATCGAGGTTGGCCTTGTCCCGGGCCAGCAGGGCCTCCAGGTCGAAGGCCTTGAACCGTTCGGTCTCTGCGCGTTTGCGCCGATCCTTGGTCTGGTAGCAGGCCACGAAATCGCGCAGATCATCGGCACCCAGCGGATTTTCCTTCAGGGTGAAGTGGATGTTCGTGCGCAGATCGTAGATCCACAGTTGCTTCGTCCAGGGTTTGGCCGCTCCGGGCTTGCGATCGAAGAACAGCACGTTCGCCTTCACGCCCTGGGCGTAGAAGATGCCGGTGGGCAGGCGCAGCAGGGTGTGCACATCGCATTCGTGCAGGAGCTTGCGCCGGATGGTCTCCCCCGCGCCACCCTCGAACAGCACGTTATCCGGAACCACCACGGCGGCCCGACCGCTGTCCGGCTTCAGCATGGATTTCACGTGCTGCACGAAGTTGAGCTGCTTGTTGCTGGTGGTGGTCCAGAAATCGTTGCGGGCATAGCTCAGGGTTTCGCGCTGAGCCTTGCCGTCCTCGGCCACCACCGTGATGCTGCTCTTCTTCCCGAAGGGCGGATTGGTCAGCACCATGTCCACCAGCTCGGAAGGCGGTGAGGCCAGGGAATCCTTTCCGCCCTCCACGGGGCTTTCCTCGCCCCCGATGCCGTGCAGGTGCATGTTCATGGCGCAGAGGCGGGCCACTTCGGTGGTGATGTCCGCGCCCCGCAGTGCCTTCTCCTTCAGGTGTTTCGCCTTGTCCGGCGTGAGGTGCCCATGGGCCGCCATGTGGTCGTGGGCTGCGATGAGGAAGCCCCCTGTGCCGCAGGCAGGATCACTCACCACCGTGCCCAGAGTGGGGTTCATCACCTCCACGATGGCCTCGATGAGGGGTCGCGGCGTGAAGTACTGGCCGGCCCCGCTCTTCACATCCCGGGCATTGCGCTCCAGCAGGCCCTCGTAGATCTCACCCTTTACGTCCGCATCCAGGCTACTCCAGCTCTCCGCCTCGATGAGCAACACCAGGCGCTTGAGCTTGGCCGGGTCCTGCAGCTTGTTCTGGGCCTTGCGGAAGATGGTGCCCAGCAGGCCCGGCCTGTGCCCCAGCTCCTGCAGCACCTTGCGGTAGTGGTTTTCCAGATCATCCCCGTCCTCCCGCAGCAGCGTGGGCCAGGCCAGGGCCTTGGGGATGCGCTCGGCCGCCGGGCGCCCCAGGGCCGCATCCAGGTCTTGCCGCTCCTGAGCCATCTTGAGAAACAGCAGGTAGGTCAGCTGCTCCACATAATCCCCGTAGCTCACCCCGTCATCCCGGAGGACGGTAGCAAAGTTCCAGACTTTTTGTACAAGGGCTTGGGCGTTCATAAATGCTTTCGATAGACGAGCGCGGATGCAATAGCGACTGAAGCGTTTTTGTTGACTTGGTTCAGGTTGTCATCATGTTTTAGATTCGTTTTCCGTTCGCTTCCGCAATAGGATTGGCGTGAGTCGGATGTGCAGGGGGCAGAAAGCGCATCGGTCCAATTGCAATAGGGGGATAGGCCTAAGTGCAGATTTAGAACGGGATGATATGCAAACCCAAAAGCATTTGCAGAGCCCCTTTGCAAATGAAAGGCGTCAAGAAGACCCCGCTTCATCCCCCTCCGAATGATCCGGAAGGTCGGGGATGCCATTCCCGAAGAGATCCTCCTGGGCACTGGCGCCAGGGCGGGTGTAGCGGCGTTGACTGCGGGCAGCCGACGGGTCAGCCACCACCAGCAGGCCACCTTCCACCCAGCCCCTCAGTTGACGACTGGCCTTGATGGGGTCCGCCACGCCCAGCAGCTTGCGCACCTCCGCATTCCCGATGGTGGCGTGGGCCTCCAGGTAGTTGTCCACCTGATCCCATAGCGACGGGCGCGCCTGGTTGCGAAGGATGACCGTAAAGGATTCCCGCTCAGCATTGACCTGGAACACTGGCGGAAAGAGATCCGCCTCCCGCATCAGGGTGTTCATCATGCGGATGCCTTCGCCCAGCTCGAAATTCGGGGCGTCCTGAAAGTCGCGCAGATGGCCGGTCAGGCTGGGGTTCCGCGGCTTGCTCCCGACCTTGCCCAGATCCTCCAGCCGTAGGCGGTGGGGCAGCAGCCCCGGGCTCTCCACTTCGATCCGATTGGCAAACAGGCGGACATGCACATCGGTGGGCAGCCGATAGTCCCGATGGAGCACGGCGTTGGTGATGGCCTCCTGCAGCACGCGCAAGGGGTAGCTCTGGACGATCTCCATGCCCAGGGGGCCCATCTGCACACCCTTCGAAAGAGCGTTCACGACCGCCTTCAGGGTCTCGCGGATCTGGGAGAGCACGGGTCCGCCAATGGTGATGGGCGGGCGCAGAAAGTTGTAGGTGTTGCCCTCCTGGCGGATCTCGTCGCCGCTGTATTGGAAGATGCGCACTGCGCACTTCTCCCCCAGGAGGTCACTGGGGTACTGGGCGAAGAGCAGCACAGCCAGGCGCGTGGGCTTCCAGGCACCGTCCGCCAGGAGCTTGGCGAGGCCCATGTGCTTCAGTGCCTCGGGGAAGGGCGCCGTGCTGCCCCGGGCAGTGCGGTACTCGTGCCAGAAGGGTGTGTCCAGGAGTTCGAAGGGCACTTCCACGGGCAGATCCACCACGCTGAGGACGCCCAGACGCAGGCGCCGCTCGGTGATCTCCTGGGCCGACAGATGCCGATTGCCGCGCTCCAGGCGCTCGAAGGTACCGCCGTCCACCATGGAGTGCAGATCCCGGCTGGGGCGGACATCAATGGCCACCAGGGTGCCGGGATTCCCGTTCCGCAGGGTGCAGGGCACGGCGTGGAAGGCAGGCTCAGGCATCAGTTCCCCGCCCATCAGCGGCTGAATCCGGGATCTGATCTGGCGGCGCAGTTCATCCACCACATCGGGGTTTTCCTCGATGCCGTACAGGCGATCCGCCCCTTGGGCTTTTCGAAAATCCTCCATGCCCAGCACCAGCCGCCCGCCCGCCGTGTTGGCGAAGGCCACCAGGGTCTGGAGGCACTTGGTGACATCGATGCCCTTGGCGAGGCGCTTGAACTCGAGGGTCTTGCTTTCGTCCCTAGCGATCCAGAAGCCGACGATGGCAGGCTGCGGAGCACTCATACCCTCACCTCCTTGCGCGGGCGGCCACGGCGGGCCGGTGCGGGTGACTCCGCCTTGGTTCGTATCTTATCGAGCATCACCGTTGCCGGTTCATCGCGGGGATCCTGGGGCACCAGCTCGCCCCGGAAGGCGCGCTCCAGGATGGAGTGGCGCAGGCGCTCGGCGCGGCGGAGGCTGGTCTGGATGGTGGACTCCATGACCTCCACAGCGGAGAGGCGGCGGTCGAGTTCGGCGAGGATGGCTCGCTGCTCCTCAATTGGAGGAAGTGGTACACCGAGACGCTCCATCGCGCCAATGTTGAAGTGGGGCTGAGCATTGCCCGTCCGGCCAAGGTGCAATGCGGCCTTCCCGATCGGGGAATTGACGTACAGGGCGCCGTAGCGTGGATCGAGTTGAGGCATGGGGCGGGTAATTACTAGGTCGGCACAGTTGGCTTCACCCTGATTCTGTGGGAAGGCGCAGGCATCACCAACGTTCACGCCAGTTCTTACCACCAGTAGCTCACCACCAAAAAGTCTAGATTTAGATAGCTGCTGATGAAAATCGGCAGCTATGAAAACAAGCCCGTCGAGAGAGAAGCGCAAGGGCCGAATGTTCTGACTGCGCAGGAAAAGGACACCAGAGTCGTGATAGCGGGTGCGCATAGGGCCCACGTGTCCAACCGTGATTTCATCAGAGCATTGATCAAACGACACCCAAGTCCAAGACCCAGGTAATTCGAAAAGTGCCTCTTGTCCTGGATCACAGGCGGCTCGATAACGCTCTAAATTCTTGGCCGGATTTCGCTCTTGCCAACGATGTTTGCGATCCCGGATAACTTCTCTCTGAAGGGTTTCACCAGGTTCAACGCAAAGATTAGTATTTCCGCGCCACTCCTTTGTTAACTCCCCAATGACGGCGGCGTGGAGGAGGGACTGGCGGTAGCGAGCGAGGCGGCGCTGGGCGCGGCGCAGGGCGGCCACACCGGCATCCAGCTCGCTGAACAGCTCCTCCAGCTTGGCCACGATGCGGTGCTGCTCGGCAAGAGAAGGGACAGGAATTTCAATGGACTCGAATTTGCCCTTTGTTACATGGGCAAGACCGGCTCCCCCATGCGCTCTGCGGATTAGTTCATCCAGCTGATTGTTGATTGCCTCCCTGAAAAATTTCCGGTCCAGCACATCTTCGGAGTGCAGAACACGGAAAATATGCTGATTTAGAGCGGCGCTAGGGCCAGACCAGATATGCGCCCCAAAGGAGGTTCCAGGGGTGCCAGACCAAGCAAAGAGAAGCTCACCGGGCTGAACCTCGTGTTTGGGGTCCAATGTTCCTTCAAAGTAGTTGAACGCTGCATCGGACCGATTCAGGTTCTGAATGCGGATGATTGGAAGTCCGGTGGCTCCCCAGTCTGAGGGTTTAAATGCGCGCCCATTTATTAGGGTGCAAACCTCGCCAATCTTTGCTTTGGGCCAACGCCCGGGGAATTCCGTCATGCCACCAGCACCTCATTCAACTCCTCCAGGATGGCACGCAAGCCGGGTCCGAAGAGCTGAACGGCCCTGGCCGGGCCGCCGCGCTGAGTGAAAGGCATCTGCTCCAGGTCATCCACGCTCACGGCGCTGGCGGCCTGGATGCGCTCCTTGAAGAGGGTGAGCCATTCCGCCTGGGCCTCCGTGAAGGGATGGGGGCCTTGCTGGCGGGCCTTCATCCAGGCCTGAAAGCGGCGCTCGGCTTCGTCCTGGAAGGGCTCCAGCTCGGGCCGCTCGCCCATGGCGAAACGCACCAGGGAGATGAGATCCGTGAGCATGCGCCGGGAGGTGGCGCCCTTCACGCGGCCCGCCTCCAGGCGCGCGTAGGCGCTCCAGAGCAGCTCGGGGGCCAGGGGCGGGCGGCCATGGCTCATGGCCTCGGCCAGTTCCTTCACGGCCTGGAAGGTGAGGTGACGGTCCTTGTGCCGGTGCTGGTAGAGCACCTGCAGGGCCAGCAGCTCGTCCTGATGTTCTTCTATGAAGGTGCGGAAGCTCTGGATGAGGCCCTTGGCCTTCTCCTCGTCGAAGCCCGCATAGAGCACCTCGTCCCGGGTGATGTGATCGAGAGTCTGTTCGGTCTCGCGGGTGAGGTTGATGAGGCGCTCTCGCAGAGCGGGCCGGTTGAAGGGCCGGGCGGCTTCATCGCTCATGGCCTGGCGCACCGCCTGGAACTGGGCCGCCGTGGGTTCGACCTCCGGCAGGAGGCCAAACTGCTTGCGGGCGCGATCCTGGATGCGGTCGGGATCGAGGGCATCCAGCAGGCGGTTGGCCATATCCCGCAGGCCGGGTCCGTGGCCATGCTCGGCGCTCACGGGCGGGATCAGGGCGGCCTGCTCCGCGTTGGCGCGCCGATTCAACCGGGCCAGACGACCGGCCAGGGTGGCGAGGGTATCCACGGAGCGGTCGCCCTGGGCCACGCGCAGCAGCAGCTTGTCCAGAGGCACGGTGGGTTCCCGTTCCAGGGGGCGGGTATCAGTCTTGTCCGTCTCGGTGACGCCCACGGCATCCACCAGCACGAAGTGGGTCTTGGCCAGGGCGTCGGCCGTGACGCTGTGCAGTTCCTCGGCGCTGAGCACGCGGGTGGCGCGGCCCTTCATCTGCTCGTAGTAGAGCTGGCTCCGCACATCCCGCATGAAGACCAGGCACTCCAGGGGTTTCACATCGGTGCCCGTGGCGATCATGTCCACGGTGACGGCGATGCGGGGGTGGAAGCTGTTGCGGAATTCGGAGAGCAGGGTGTCGGGGTTCTCGCCCGAAAGTGCGGAGCGGTAGGTGATCTTCTTGCAGAAGGCGTCCCCTTGGGCGAAGACCTCGCGCGCCATGAGGACGATATCCTCGGCGTGGTTGTCGTCCTTGGCGAAGATGAGCGTCTTGGGCACGACCGTGCGACCCGGAAAGAGATCCACAAAGAGACGATCCCGGAAGGTGGCGAGCACGGTGCGGATCTGATCCTTGGCAACCACGGAGCGATCCAGATCCTTCGCATCGTAGGGCAGGTCGTCCTGGAGCTGCTCCCACCGCTTCTGGCGGGTGAGCCGGTCGCGGCGGTCCACCAGGGTGCCCGCCTCCACGGTGGCGCCCTGCTCGGTGATCCGGGTGCGAATGCGGTAGATTTCGTAGCCGACGTTGACGCCATCCACCACGGCCCGCTCGTGGGGGTACTCGCTCACCAGGTTCTGGTTGAAGAAGCCGAAGGTGTGGGCGCTGGGGGTGGCCGTGAGGCCCAATAGGAAGGCGTCGAAGTACTCGAGCACCTGGCGCCACAGGTTGTAGATGGAGCGGTGGCATTCGTCCACGATGACGAGGTCGAAGGTGTCGATGGGGATCTCGGGGTTGAAGGCCACATCCCGGGGCGCCTGGTCCCGGACTTCGCTCTCGAAACCACTGTGTTCCTCGGCATCCTCGTCGGGGCCTTCCGGATCGCCCCGCAGGCTGGCGTAGAGGCGCTGGATGGTGGTGATCACGACCTTGGCGGCGGGGTCGATGCCGCCCCGGGTGAGGTGCTGGACGGGGTACAGCTCCGTGAATTTGCGCCCATCACCCGGCACGACGAACTGCTCGAATTCATTTTTGGCCTGGCGCCCCAGGTTGCGGCGATCCACCAGGAAGAGGATCCGACGCGCCTTGGCGAATTTCACCAGGCGATAGGCCAGGGTGACGGCGGTGTAGGTCTTGCCGCTGCCGGTGGCCATCTGGAGCAGGGCCCGGGGGTGATTAAGCCGCAGGCTGCGTTCGGCCCCGTGGATGGCCTCCACCTGGCAGTCGCGCAGGCCCGTGCGATCCAGTTCCGGCAGGTTGTGAAGGCGCTCCCGGAAAGTGGTGGATTCCAGCAGCAGTTCCTTCAACCCCTCGGGTGTGTGAAAGGTGAAGATGCTCCGGGAGCGGTGGTTGGGGTCCCGGGTATCACCAAAGTAGGTCTCGGCTCCGGTGCTCTCGTACAGGAAGGGTGGCACCGGGAACCAGCACTGCAAATGTTCCGGCAGGTTGGCCTGGTAGCGGGCGGCCTGATCGGCCACGCCACTGAGGGTGGTGCCTTCAGCCTTGGCCTCGATGATTCCCGCGACCTTGCCCTCCACGAACAGCACGTAATCTGCAGGCCCGGTTCGGCCCTGGAATTCTCGTACGGCAACGCCCAGTGAGGCGCTGAGATCGATCTGCCTGGAATCTTGCAGCACCCACCCCGCTGCGCGCAGCTGGGCGTCGATGTTCTCTCTCGCCAGTGCTTCTGGAGTCATTGGGGATGGGCCACAAAAATGGAAAGGGTATACGGTCGCAGTGATTCCCTATTCTGGCGAACTCGGCTCACTTGTGACACATAAACACTCGGGCCCTCCCGAAGCCATGGTCCGAAGCCCTGGCAACCTCATGCCGATGCCGGAGGCGCGCGAAGCGAAGGCGGGACCGGGCTTACAGCCCAGAATGGAGGCTGCGGAGGAAGGGGTACTCGGTTCGTACAGTTCTTGTTCCAGCGGAGAGCGGCGCTCCGACACAGGTGGAGGGAAGCCCGATTTCAAGAACACCGCAACGCAGAAACCCGCCAACGAGGGTCTATGACGGGAGATCGAGTTCGCACATGACTTGGATGCCGAGGCTCGATTGGGTCGCGGCTTTGTATGGTGGATGTATGAAGGGCCCGCAATGATCGCGGGCCCTCGGTGCTAAGTGTTGCCTTTATTGGTCGGGGCGAAAGGATTCGAACCTTCGACCCTCTGCTCCCAAAGCAGATGCGCTACCAGGCTGCGCCACGCCCCGATTGGGTATCAGTGTAGCGCAGGATTACTTGGCGCCTAGGGAGACGCTGCGGAGATTGAGGCCGGCGCGCTGGAGTTCGAGGATGTTTTGGGCAACGCCGGTGAGGAGGGCGATCTCCAGGTCTTCGGTGCTCCGCTTATTGGCGGTGGGTGGGGGCACGCTGTGGATGGTGTTGGTCTTGCGGCCCTTGGCCCAGGCGTAGTTCAGGTCGAAGGCGACCTTCTTGTCCTGGCCGCTCAGTTCGCCCGCAACGTTGCTGATAAGGCCGTTGCTGTAGGCGACACGAATGAAGCCGGGGCCTTCCATGCCCTTGCTGTGGTTGGCGATGTTGATGGTGAGGGGCAGGCCCTTGGCGTCGTAGGTGAAATCCATCTGGGTGCGAATGCCTTGGCCCTCGTTGCTGAAGTTCATGCGATGGGGGAGGCGGGTGGTCTTGTCGATCTGGATCTCCAGGCGACCGCGCTTCCAGAAGCCGAGGCTGTCGGCGAGGCTCTGTTCACGCTTCTTGGGATCGTAGGCGGAGGTGGGAGCGCTGAACACGAGGGTCTGGAGATTCTTGCCTCCGGAGCTGTCCTCTTTGCCGAGGGTGGCCTTGAACATGGGGCCATCGACGTAGACTTCCTTGATGTCGTTGAGCATGGAGCGGAACCAACCCAGGTAGGTCAGGGGGGCGTCGCTGGGCCCCTTGGTCACGCCCGTGGTGTAGGCGTTTTGGGTCTGGCTGTAGAGAAAGCCGCGATTGCCTGCGCGGTAGTAGAGCAGGTTGCCGAAGCTGCCTGTCATTTCGGTTTTGAAATCGGAATTGGCGAAATAGGTGCTCTTGATCTGCAGGGTGGCCTTGCCGTCCTTGGTGATGCCCCCCTTGACCTGGCCTCGGCTCAGTTGGTCCACCTTGGTGTTGAGGCTAGCGGCGGAGAGCTGGATGGTTAGACCGCCCTGGATATCGACGGCGTTGATGTCCTGATAGGCGGCGCCGAACCAAGTGTTGTTGATGGTGTCGAGAACGGCCTGCAGGGTCTGGCGGGCCACTTGGGCCTCGAGGTTGTCCTTGGCCTGGGGTGCAGCCTTGGGTTTGCCGGGGGCCTTGGGCTTGGCGGCGGGAGCCGTCTGGGCCGAGAGCGACAGGGCGAGGGGGAGACAGAGGAGGGGCATGAGGCGCATGGCGAAGTGGACTCCTAACGACGAGTGGAGTGTGGCGAAGCGAGCTTCTGTTCCCGCTTCTGCTGGGAGAAGCAGGAACGGCACAGTACGGCCTTGGGGTCGGTGGGCGCAAAGCTGAGGAATTCCTTGGTGCCACACTGGGCGCATTCGATCTGCACCAGCACCTGGGCTTCGCCCTTCTTCTTGGACTTGTGGGGGGGGAAGCTCTTGCGGTAACAATCGGGGCAGTCGAAGAATTTCTGCTCGGGGGTCACCTGGAAGGGCTTGCCGCAGGTGGCGCAGAGCTTTTCCCGCAGGGCAGGTGCCGCGTGCGGGTCCCGCTTCTGGACCCGCACGGTGCCGGGGGCCCCGGACTGCTCGGAGGGGGCGGGAGCCTTGGGGGCGGGCCGGGTGGGGTTGGTCTTGGAATGGGGCATGAAGGCCTCGGATCGCCTTGAACACAAAAGGGAAGTCTAGCATCCGCTCGGGAATTGAGGCATCCAACGCTTTGGCCGATAGGACAGCGATGCCAGGTAACCCGCCCCCCAGTGACGACGCCAAGACCATTCGGATGACCTTCCAGCGGCTCTGCCAAGAGGGGGCGAATCTCTTCCTGAGAAAGGGCACGCGGCGGGGCTTGTTCCCGCTGCTGGCGGAATCCGAGGGGCGCATCGCGGTGGCCATTTCGGAAGCCGAACGGGAGTCATGGGGCCTGGAGCCCGGGGGGCATCTGTCGGCCTTCTTCGTGGATCGGGGCCGACGCTACGAGGCCACCCTTGAGGTGGCTGGCCTGGGCCGGGTGGAGGGCATCGAGTGCTGCCATTTTGAGCAGCCGCGCCATCTGTTGTGCCTGGACGACCGCAGATTCACGGATTTCATGCCCCATGCGCCGATCACCTGCCTGTTTTCCACGCCGAGCCACGATATCTGCGAAGGCCGCATCCGGGCCATGGGCGCGGAGGGCATCGAACTGCGCCTGGGGGGCACGGAGAATTCACGCTTGGACTTGCTGAGAGTGGAAGGCTCCAGTGTCATCGAGCTTCCCCTGGGGCCCGAGACCCGGCTCCGCCTGGAAGGCACCGTGGCCTATTTCCGGGAGGGCATGGCGGGAATCCTGTTCCATGAAGAGGGCGCCGAGGCGGCGATGCGCTGCTATCGGACCTGGCTCATGGACTCGCTGCTGACTCAGCTCCAGCGTGACCGGGAGGCTTTTAGGCCCGGAGGGGTCACCACCGTGCGCAATCTGGGCCCCAGCGGCGAGCGCCCGGGTTTCCGTGTGAAGCTCATCCAGGATCGGGATCCCCTCGTGCTGGTCATCTCGGAGGGCGATGCCTTGGTGGAGCGACTATCGGCATCGCTGGGGCGACGCTTCGGTTTTGCGGCCCTGGACTACCTGCAGGGCTCCGTGCAGCCCCTGGTGGCCGCCATGGCCGGGCAGGCGGAGGGCTGGGGGCGGGTCCGTCTCATCCTGGTGCACCACCGCCTGCGACTCGTCAGCGGCATGGATCTGGTGCGCAAGCTGGTGGAGGTGGAAGGGTGCCCCATCCCCATCTTGATTGTGGGAACCGAAGAAGGTCAGGAAGTGAAGCGGGAGCGGGCCCGCTCTCTCGGGGCCCTGGACTTCCTGCCCGTGCAGCCCTTGCGGATCTTGACGCTCAAGCTGGCCCTGGAGGATGCCTTGCGGCTGTCGCACGAAACTTCCGTAACCGATTCGGCGGGTCGATGAATAGGCATGGCACGGAACCTTCACCTCGAGGAGCCGGAAGACATCCGGATGGTGTTTCAACGAATCTGCCGGGCGGGCGGAGGCGTCCGTCTCAAGTTCGGCGCCTTCGAGCAGGAATTTCCGGTATTGGCCGAAGACGGCACGAGGCTCGTCCTGGGCATCTCGGACGTTGAGCGGGGCCAATGGGACCTAAAGCCCGGGGCCCGGGTCCTGATGCGGGTGGAGGACCGGGGGCGCCGGTTCGAGAGCGTTGTTGAGCTGGCGGGCCACGGGCGACTGGAGGGTGTGGAATGCTGCCATTTCGGCACACCCCGGATGCTTACCTGTCTGGACGAGCGCCGCATGGCTGACTTCCTGCCGGAGCGGCCTTTGCCCTGCACGTTCACCACCCACGCCTTGGAGATCCGCGATGGCCTGCTCAAGGCCTTCGGCAACGAGGGGGTGGAGTTGGCTCCCAGAAGCGGCGACGTAGGCCTGCGCCTGGGGACGGGGACGGTACTCGAATTCGCCTTGGACCGGGAAACCCACCTAGTCCTGCCCTCGGTGGTGGATCACTTTGGCGAGGGGCATGTGGCTCTGCGCTTCAAGGAGGATGCCGACCCTCAGGTGCTGGGAGCCTACCGGGGCTGGCTGGGGGAGATGCTCCGCTCCCAGTTCCAGCGGGACAAACGGGATTTCGATCCCAAGGGGGTGCGAGCCAGGACCAAGGAGGAGGCCGAGGCGCCGCGGCCCGGTTCCCAGGCACGGGTGCTGATCGGCCGCGACCCCATGCTTCTGGTGATCGCCCAGGGCGAGGCCTTCCCTCAGCGGGTGGCGGAATCCCTGGGGCGTAAATTCGGCGTGGCCGCCCTCGATTACGTACAGGGCCTGGTGAGGCCGATGGTGGCGACCCTGGGCCCCGGCGAGTGGGGGCCCGTGAAGCTGCTGCTGGTCCACCAGCGCCTGCGGGTGGGGAGCGGCCTGGAGCTCACCCATCAACTGGTTGAGAATGAGGGCTGCACCCTGCCCATCCTGGTGGCGGGGCTGGAGGACGATGTCGCCCTCAAGCGGAACCGCGCCATCGCGGCCGGGGCCGTGGACTTCATCTCCGTGGAGCCCTTCCGGGTGCTCCAGGTCATGAAGGCTATCGAGGACACCCTGAAGATGTTCGGCTGACCCTCACTTGTGGTAAGTCTTCCCCTTCAGGATGGTGAAGGCCCGATAGAGCTGCTCCAGGAACAGCACCCGGCTCAGATCGTGGGGAAAGGTCATGGGGGAGAGGCTCAGGTGCTCCCGGATTTCACCCTTGAGGGCGGGGTCGAAGCCGTGGCTCGAACCGATGGCGAAGGCCAGGCTATCGCCCCGATCCATGCGGGTGCCCAGCCAGGCCGCAAAGTCCTCGGAACTCCGGCGGGGGCCCTCGGCGCTCAGGAGCACGGGGCATCGGACCGGCTCGAGCAGGCGCCGCAGCCGTGCGGCCTCGTCGGCCAGCTGGCGCTCCTCGGCTCCCTTGCCTTCGGGGATTTCCACGATGTCCAGGCGGGCATAGCCCCTCAGGAGACCCAGGTAATGGGTATCCAATGCCTGGATGCCTTCCAACTTCGGCTTTCCTATGGTGATGAGGCGGATGGGGTACACTGTGCCCTGCTGGAAGAATCCTGCACAATTCGGAACTATTATGTCTGATCCCATAGGAGGAATCATGTCTTTCAACCGCGCCTGGATTCCGGCCGTTGCCGGTGTCGCCCTCATTCTCGGCTGCGACAGCAAGCCCACGGACAGCGTTCCCACCACGGCTCCCACCGCGATCACGGAGCCCTTCCAGGTGCTCAAGCACCTCCAGTACATGTCTGTGCGCAAGGACATGAAACACACCAGCCTGATCGTGCCGGTGGATCCCGAGGTCATTCACGGCTCCGCCTGGTGGTTCAACAAGCATGCGGGCGACATGGGCATCGCCTACACGGCGGAAGAGATCAAGACCTTCGGCCTCGAGCCCCTCGTCGCCAAGGGCTTTTTTGCGGCTGGCACCAGCCACAAGGATCTTCAGGACGCCCTCGACAAGCTGAACGCCGAGGCCCAGGCCGCCCCCGTGAAGAAGGGCAAGGCCGCCGACAAGCCGGCCCTTCCCGAGAATCTGGCCGGTCTGAGCATCGAGAAGCTGGATGCCCTGCCGACCTCGCCCAAGTTCCCGGACGGGCGCCCAAACCCCGAGTTCGACGAGGTCAAGAACAACCCCGCAATGCTGCGAGCGGCCCTTGCCGGTGGCCTCTACCGCGTCATGCGGGGCGTGCCTGCGGAGATGTGGCCCGAGGTCAGCGTACTGGAGGTCAAGCCCAATCCCACCAACACCAAGATCCAGGATGTCTATCTGGGCTTCCAGGGCACCACCATCATGCAGGTGAGCCTGATCCAGTCGGAAGCCGGCAAGCCCTGGGCCGTCTCCTACGTGTACTTCAAGGTCGGCGCCAAGAAGCTGGCCCAGGTCGCCGAGAAGATGAAGGAACAGCAGGCCAAGTAGTTCTTCTCTCAAGTGCTAATGATCACGACTCGTCACCCACGCGTTCCGACTCGCTGAGTCAGCGCTAGAGTATTCGCGTCAGGCGGGATGCCTTGACCGGCGCCTGGGTGTCAGGCCCAAACCCATCAATCCAACCTCAAGGAGTTGTTCAATGGCTGATATGGCCTTCAACCCGTTTGAAATGGCCCAGAAGCAGTTCGATGCCGTGGCTGAAAAGCTCGGCCTCGACCAGGGCTCCCGCGACTTCCTCCGCAACCCCATGCGCGAGTACCACTTCAACATCCCCGTCCGCATGGACAACGGGACCACGAAGGTGTTCAAGGGCTTCCGCGTGCAGCACAGCGATGCCCGCGGTCCTGCGAAGGGCGGCATCCGCTTCCACCCCCACGAGACCGTGGACACCGTCCGCGCCCTCGCGACCTGGATGACCTGGAAGACCGCCGTGGTGGACATTCCTCTCGGTGGCGGCAAGGGCGGCGTGATCTGCGACCCCCGCGAGCTGAGCGACCGTGAGCAGGAGCAGATCTGCCGCGGCTGGATGCGCAACGTGGCCCGCAACGTCGGTCCCGTGCAGGACGTGCCCGCCCCCGACGTCATGACCCACGGCCAGCACATGCTGTGGATGATGGACGAGTACGAGCACATCATGGGCGGCCAGTATCCCGGCGTCATCACCGGCAAGCCCGTGGGCATGGGCGGCTCCCTGGGCCGCACCGAGGCCACCGGCTACGGCGTGGTCTACACGATCCGCGAAGCCCTCAAGGAACTGGGCATCGACATCAAGGGCGCCACCGCCTCCGTGCAGGGCGCCGGCAACGTGGCCCAGTACACTGTGGATCTCCTCCAGAAGTACGGCGCCAAGACCATCGCCATCTCCTGCTGGGATAACAAGGACAAGAAGGCCTACACCTACAAGTGCAACGACGGCATCGACTTCCAGAAGCTGCTGGCCGCCATCGACAAGTTCGGCACCGTGGATCCCGCCAAGGCCAAGAGCTATGGCTGGGAGCAGCTGCCCGGCGACGCCTGGGTCGAGCAGGAAGTCACCGTGCTCGTGCCCGCGGCCCAGGAGAACATGCTGAACGCCGGCAACGTGGGCAAGATCAAGTCCACGGTCAAGGTGATCGCCGAGGGCGCCAATGGCCCCACGACCCCCGAGGCCGATGCCGAGATCCAGAAGCGCGGCATCTTCATGATCCCCGACTTCCTCTGCAACGCCGGTGGCGTGACCTGCTCCTACTTCGAGCAGGTGCAGAACAACATGAATTACTACTGGGAGAAGGAAGAGGTCCTCTCCAAGCTCGACCAGAAGATGACCAACGCCTTCAAGGCCGTGTCCGCCATGGCCCGCGAGAAGAAGGTCTACATGCGCGACGCCGCCTACATGATCTCCATCAAGCGCGTGGCCGAAGCCTGCCATCTGCGCGGCTGGGTGTAACCGCTTTTCGTTTTTCCCGCATCAAAACAAAGGGCCCGCCTCGCGGGCCCTTTGTTTTGTCCGGTACACTGCCCAGATTCCTCACCGCGGATGGTCCAATGACTTCTCACACCTTCGGCCAGTCCCGAGAACTCCAAACGATCTTCCAGATTGCCAAACTGCTGGCTCACCAAGAGCTGCCCTTCGCCCAGGTCCTCCAGCGGGTGGCGGAGGAACTGCCCAAGGGCTTCAAGTACGAGGAAGTCTGCCGCGCGCGCATTCTCTTCAGGGATGTTCCCTACGAGAGCCCCGATTTCCATCCGAGTACCTGGACGCTGCGGGCACCCATCCTGGTGAAGGGGGAGACCCTGGGTGAAGTGGAAGTCGTCTACCTCGAGAACCTCTCCAGCCGCGCCCCCGACAGTCCTTTCCATCTAGACCAGAAGAAGCTGGTGGATCTCACCGCCCTCAAGCTTGGCCAGGATGCCGAGGCGCGGCAGGAGGGCCCCGAAACGACGGAGGCCGAGCGTGACGCATCACCGGTCTTCATGGAACGCAAACCAGAATGGCGGGCGATCCTGGATCTGCTGGGCGAGATCGATCCCAACCTCCACCATCGCCTGATCCGGCGCTTGATGAACCACGCCACCAAGCTGGGGGTGCCAGGGGTTCACAAGATGATCGCCCAGTTCGATCCGGCCATCTACGCCCAGGGCGAGGCCTCCTCCCACGGTTCCAATGCGCCACTGCCCAAGCGCGACATGGCGGTGCTGCGCAAGACCTTCGCCGAGATCCAGGACGTGGCCACCATCGTCTTCGAGGACGCGGAACTCAACAGCCTCATCAAGCAGTGGATGAAGCAGGACAAGCTCGGCTTCCTGGCTATTGCCACGGAGAAGCGGGATATTCCGCTGGTGGAAATCACGGAGATCGTGGATCGCTTCTGCCGGGAAACCCGCGAGGAAGATCCCGCGCTTTCCCCGGCCGATGACCAGAACGTGCGCGTGGCGCTCATCCGACGCTTTCTCACGGACAACCTGAAGTTCATCGGCATCGCCAAGCGCCATCTCTCCATCTACGATTTCGGCAAGCTCTTGGGCCATGTGGCGGGGCCGGCCCAAGGCAGCGGCAAGATGGGCGGCAAGGCCGCAGGCCTGATTCTCGCTTCGCGGATCCTCAAGCGCGAGGGCAAGGGTAATCCCCGGGTGGAGAGCATCCGCACGCCGCGCACCTGGTACATCACCTCCGACGGCATCTATAACTTCCTGCGTCACAACAGCCTGGAGGATCTCTGGAGCCTCAAGTTCTCGCCGCTAGAGGAGGTGCGCCACACCTTTCCCTACCTGGAGCAGGTCTTCAAGAACTCCTTCTTCTCGCTCGAGATGTATCACCAGTTCCAGTTCGCCCTGGATGATCTGGGCGAAGGGCCGCTCATCGTGCGGTCCTCGAGTCTGCTGGAAGATAGCGAGGGGACGGCCTTCTCCGGCAAGTACCGAAGTTTGTTCCTGGCCAATACCGGTACGCGGGAAGAGCGGCTCGAAGCCCTCATTGATGCGGTGGCGGAGGTCTACGCCTCGGTCTTCGGGCCCGATCCCATCGAGTACCGGGTCGAGCGCGGGCTCATCGATTTCGTGGAAGAAATGGGCATCATCATCCAGCGGGTGGTGGGCCAGAGGGTCGGCAAGTACTTCTTTCCCGCCTTCGCCGGCGTGGCCTTCAGTCACAACGAATTCCGCTGGTCTCCGCGGCTCAAGCGCGAGGATGGCATTGTGCGCATGGTGGCCGGCCTCGGTACTCGCGCCGTGGATCGGGTGGGCAGCGACTTCCCCTTCATGCTCAGCCCCGGTCAGCCCAACCTGCGGGTGAACGTGACGCCGGATCAGGTTGTCCACTACGCCCAGAATCACATCGATGTCATCAATCTGGAGACGGGCCGCTTCGAATCGTTGCCTATTCGCGAGGTGCTCCACCAGACTGGCGACGAGTTCCCCCTGCTTGAAAAAGTGGTTTCCGTGAACGAGGATGGCTTCCTCAAGAAGCCCATGAAGGGCATGGTGAACATGGGCGCCGACGAGCTGGTGGTTACCTTCGCCGGCCTCTGTGAACAGACCGATTTCGTGAGTCAGATCCGGGAGACGCTGGCCATTCTCCAGGAGGCGATGGGCTCACCCGTGGATCTGGAGTTCGCCCACGACGGGCAGCACCTCTACCTGCTGCAGTGCAGGCCCCAGGCTCGCATGGAGGAGGATCGCCATGTCTCCATGCCTCACAAGATCCCCTTCGAGCGCAAACTCTTTTCGGCGAGCAAGTTCGTCACCAACGGCCACATTACGGATGTGCGCTACCTGGTGTATGTGGACCCCGAGGAATACCGGAAACTGCCTGATCTGGCGGATCTGCTGAGTGTCGCCGAGGCCGTCAGCCGCCTCAACGCCATGCTTCCCAGACGCCAGTTCATCCTTATGGGGCCGGGGCGCTGGGGGAGCCGAGGCGATGTCACCCTCGGGGTGGGCATCACCTATTCGGGGATCAACAACACGCAGTTGCTGGTGGAGATTGCCCGGAAGAAGGGCAACTACGTGCCCGATCTTTCCTTCGGGACGCATTTCTTCCAGGATCTCGTGGAGGCCAAGATCCACTATCTGGCCCTCTATCCAGACGAGGAAGGCAACCTCTTCAACGAGGAATTCTTCCAGAAGAGCCCCAATGCGCTGCTGCATTTCCTTCCCGATTGCACGCGCATCGAGCGCTGCGTCCGGGTCATCGATCTGGAGGAAGTGGCGCCGGGGTGCGAGCTCACTGTCGTGATGGATGGCGACAAGGACCGTGCCCTCGGCTACATCCGCGAGCGGCGAGAACATCACCACGACCTCTGAATCCTTCCCCATAAAGGCCCCATGCTCTACCGTGCCCACCTGCTGATTTCAGCTTCGCCCGAGCGGACGCTTTCCCGGATGCTGTATCGGGAGGAGCTAGGCCTGGTGCGGGCCACCTACATCCGGGGGCGGCAGTGTTTTGCGGCGGAAGCCTGATCCCCGGGTCGTTCTATCTGAGGCCCGTGGAAATCGTGGCTCGTGAGCTGGTCGGCCAGCATCTTTGTCGGGATGGCATCGTCCTACGGATCACGGAAGTGGAGGCCTACGGAGGTCCGGAGGATAGCGCCAGCCACGCCCGGCACGGGAAGACTCCGCGAAACGCGCCCATGTGGGAGGAAGGCGGTCGGGCCTACATCTATTTCTGCTATGGCATGCACCACATGCTCAACCTCGTAACGGGTCTCGCTGGCGAAGCCGGCGCCGTGCTCATCCGCGCCTGCGAACCGGTGGTGGGGCTCGGGGAGGTCCAGGCGCGCCGCGGTGCTCTGGAAGGGTCGGAACTGCTCGCGGGGCCGGGCCGGGTCGCCCAGGCCCTCGCCTTGGATCGCACCTTTAACCATCATCTTCTCTTCGAGGCGGGCGGGCTGGAACTGCGCAAGGGTGAGGTTCCGGGGCGGATCCTGGTGGGGCCTCGGGTGGGCATCGACTTCGCGAGCCCGGAGGATCGTGCGGTTCTTCGGCGCTTTGCGGCGGCGGATACGCGATGGGTGACACGGAGACGCGAACTCCACTGAATTTTCGCAATTCTGGTCAAGCCTCACGAGGGCAATTCCTCGTACCTTGGTTCGGGGTCGAGGCATGAACGCTGACAACGGAAGCCACTACCAGACGCGGATCCTCCACGCCTTCATCGAGGCCAGTGGCCGGGATCGCAGAGGCAGGCATCACGAGATCTACCTGAGTGATTTCCGCCGCACGGCCCCGGAACGATTGAGGACGATCCTGCGACAGCCCGTGGCGTAAAGGGGTCGCCCGGCGATTGCGGCGCAAAGGGTGAACGGAGCGCGTGATGGTGGCGTCAGAATAGTGGGTCAGGTGTTTGCGAAGACATGAGGGGGTTCCATGGGCAGTGGTCCGATGAAAATCAAGAAGCAGTTTCCATGGGGATGGATTGGGCTGGCCGCACTGGGGGTTGGCGCTGGAATCGCGATCTTCGCCGTCAAGCACGCTCCCTTGAGTCTGGCCATCAGCCGTCCCGTGGCCTTCAAGGTCGGTGAACGTGATCCGGTCCTTACCGCCAGCGGGTACCTCGTGGCTCGCCACCGGGCCACGGTGAGTGCCAAGGTGCCGGGTCGCGTGGCCTGGCTGGGGGTCGAGGAGGGGAACCGCGTTACGAAGGGCCAAATCATCGCTCGGCTCGAGGATGCCGATACCCAGGCCGCCCGCGATCAGACCTTCGTGAACCTCCAGCAGGCGGAGGCGGACCTGGCACGGGGCGAGGCTCTCGCCCGGGAAGGCATCCTGGACCGGGCGAATCTGGATCACCTTCGCACCGGCGCGGCCACCTACAGGGCGCAGCTGCGCTACCAGGACGCCGTCCTGGAAAACATGGTCCTTCGCGCCCCCTTCACTGGCACGGTGACGCAGAAACTGTCGGAAGTGGGAGAGACAGTCAGTCCCGGCAGCGCCGGTGGCGCCAATGCCATCAACGCCGTCGCGATTCTGGCCGATTTCGAAAGCCTCGAGTTGGAAGTAGAAGTGAACGAGACGGGGATCGTGAAGCTCCGAAAGGGCATGCCTGCGGAAATCAAGGTGGATGCCCTGGAGGCGGAGCCTGGAGCCAAGCCCCTTCGCGGGGAACTGCGCGAGATCTACCCGACCTCCAATCGCCAAAAGGCCGTGGTGGTGGTCCGGGTCGCGCTGCTGGACAAGCACCCCAGCCTCGTCCCCGACATGGGAGCCAAGGTCACCTTCCTGGGGAAGCCCTTTACGGAAAACACCTACTTCGTTGGGCGGGAGCAGGTGGTGCGCCGACAGGGCAAACCCTTCGTGTGGACCCTCAAGGGCGGAAAGTCCGCGCTGGTGCCGGTTGAGCTGGGAGTGGAGAACCCCTTGGGCTATCAGGTGAAGGGCCTTCCCGCGGATTTCCCGATCCTGGTGGTGCCCCAGGAGGTGAAACTGGAAGAGGGGCGGCGAGTCCAGGCCAAGGAGTCGTGACCATGGCCCAGGAAGGAAACGACGTCCACGCGGAACCCATTATTCGCCTCCGCAATCTGGCGAAAAGCTACTACCGCGGCACCTTGGAGATCCCCGTGCTGACGGGTGTTGATCTGGAGATTCCCCGTGGCGGGTTCTATGCCCTCATGGGCCCCAGTGGCTCCGGCAAGACGACGCTCCTCAATCTGCTGGCGGGCATTGACCGGCCCACGGGGGGCGAACTGGAGGTCTGTGGGTACCGCCTGAACGACTTCGACGATAACGAACTGGCCGCCTGGCGGGGTTCCAACGTCGGATTCATCTTCCAGAACTACAACCTGATTCCCGTGCTCAGCGCCTACGAGAACATCGAACTTCCGCTTCTCCTGACGGGCCTCTCCCGCACGCAACGGAGGGAGCGCGTGATGGAGGCCCTCACGCTGGTGAACCTCCTGGACCGCATGCACAACTACCCCCGGCAGCTCTCCGGCGGACAGGAGCAGCGTGTGGCCATTGCCAGGGCCATCGTCCATGACCCCGATCTCATCGTGGCCGATGAGCCCACGGGCGCCTTGGATGCACGAAACGCCGAGGAGGCCCTGAACCTCATTCAGCACCTCAACGAGGAGTTAGACAAGACCATCGTGATGGTCACCCACGATCCCAAGGCCGCGCGCCACGCGCATTTCCAGATCCACCTGGAGAAGGGCGTCTTAGACCACACCGTGGAAGTCCACGATCTGCCGCACCTGGAGCCCATCGTCCGTGGGCACCTACTCCATTGAAATCCTTCCGGCTCCGAACCCAGTGAAATTCTTCAGCCTCATCCTCTCGGTATCGCCTGCGGCGATACGCGAGACTTCAGTCGCAACCGCAGTCTCCCCGATTCATGATTTCAGGCCCTGAACCCAGTGAAATTCCTCAGCCTCATCCTACGTTCGCTCTTCCGCCATCGGTTGCGGACCTTGCTGACCCTGTCCTTTCTTTCTCTCTCTGTGTTCCTCGTGGCCCTGATGCAAGGTTTCTTGGGAACCCTCGATGCCCTCACCACCAGCGCCGCCAGCGGCTCCAGGCTGGTGGTCCAGGACAAGGCCTCCTTCACCAATCCCATCCCCGAGAGCTACGGTAACTTCCTACGCACACAGCCCGAGATCGAATCCGTCACGCAGTTCCAGTGGTTTGGCGGCGAGTACAAGGATCCCAAGAACTTCTTCGCCAATTTCGCCGTGCACAAGGAAACCTACCTGAAGGTCTACCGCGAGGAAGTTTGCCTGGATGCGATCCCCTCCGCGCAGGTGCGGGACTTCCTGATGGATGGCAACGGCTGCCTGGTGGGGAAATCCCTGGCGGACAAGTACGGCTGGAAGGTTGGGGATGTGGTGCCCCTGCGCAGCCCCATCTTCAACATGTCGCTGAGGCTGAATGTGCGGGCCATTTTCACGGGCAAACGCCAATCCGACGAGCAGGCGCTGGTCTTCGATCTCAAGCAGATCCAGGAGGCGGTGCCTTGGATGAAGGGGCGGGTCGGATCCTTCGTGGTGCGGGTAAAACGTTCCCAGGACATCCCCAAACTCTGCGACCGCATTGATCGCAACTTCGCCAACGCTTCCCCCGAGACCCTCTCCATGAGTGAGAATGCCTTCAACCTGAACATGATGAAGATGTTCGGAGACTTCGGCACCATGCTGCATTCCATCACCAGCGCGGTCCTGCTGGCGATTCTCCTGGTGACGGCCAGCACCATGGCCATGACCATCCGCGAGAGAGCCACGGAAATCGCCGTGATGCGTGCGTTGGGCTTCACCACCGGGAAGGTGATGGGTCTGCTCATGGCGGAAGGATCACTGCTTGCGCTGATCGGGAGCGCGCTCGGTCTCAGCATGGCGGTCCTTGCGGCCAAGGGGATGGCCACCGTGGCCAGCGCCGTCCTCCCCTGGATGGCGGATTTCTATATCGGTCTGGACACCTTGCTACTCTGCGCCTTCGGTATGTTGGCGCTGGGCCTCCTCTCCACCTTCGTTCCCGCGTACCAGGCCAGTCGCAAGCCCATCGTGGAAGCGTTGAGGGCCCTGTGATGTTGGGCCTCTTCTTCATCCTCCTCGCGCCCTACCTTGCCTGGCTCCTGTGGGCGGCCTTCCGCTACCCCGTACCCCTCAGCTACAACTGGCGATCCCTCTGGCAGCGCTGGGTGGGAACCCTCGCCACCGTAGGCGCCGTGGCCATCGTGGTGATGATCTTCGTCGTCGTGCGGTCCATGGCCACAGGGATCGCCAACACCTATGTGAAGAGTGGCCGGGAGGACCAGGTCATCGTGTTGCGTCCCAACGCCCGGGTGGAGTTGATGAGCGTCGTGCAGAGGGACCAGGCGAGGCTCATCTCGACCCATCCCCTGATCGCGCGCGACGAACTGGGGCCGCTGGTGACGGCGGATGTGGTAGTGAGCAAACAGGTGCCCTTGGCGGATGGAACGGGCGCCATGTCCGTGAGTGTGAGAGGCACGACGCCCACCGGGATCCGCATGCGCAGCCAAGCGAAATTGGTGAGAGGGCGCTGGTTCAATCCCGATCTCAGCGAAGTGGTGGTGCCCCAGCGCATGCTCGGGAAATACCTCGGGCTCGAATTGGGACAAAGGTTCGAAATGGCCTCCCGGCGCTGGACCGTGGTGGGCGTGTTCGATGGGGGCGGTAGCGCCTTCGACTCCGAGATCTGGATCGACGCCAATGATCTGGTACAGGCCTTTCGTCGATGGAACGCCTTCTCGAGTGTGACGGCCCGCCTTCGGGGCCCCGAGAACGTGCCCGCTTTCGTGGCAGATATGGAGCGGGATGTGCGCTTGAAACTCGAGGCCAAGACCGAGCCGCAATACTTTGCGGAAATGGGAGATGCGGGGAAGCCCATGCAGATCCTTGGTCAAATCATCACGGTGATCCTCACGGTGGGGGCGATCTTCGCCGCCATGAACACCATGTATTCCGCCATTGCGGGTCGTACCGCGGAGATCGGGACCCTCCGTGCCCTCGGATACCGGCGCCGGGAGATCCTGGCCAGCTTCCAGTGGGAGGCCATCCTCCTGACCCTGCTGGGGGGCGCCCTGGGCTGCGGTGGCGCCTTCTTTTTCAACGGCATGCAGACGGGCGCCACGAGCATGATGACCTTCTCCGATGTGAGCTACGCCTTTGCGGTCACCCCGGCCCTGGTGGGCCAGGGGCTCGCCTTCAGCCTCGTCATGGGCATCCTGGGGGGATTCCTGCCGGCCTGGAGGGCCAGCCGCATCCCGATCATCGAGGCCATGAGGGGATGAATTCCCCCCGAATCTTGACACCATCGCCTTGCGAGGTAATACTTGGGACTAAACGGGAGGCCTTATGGACCGTGAACTGCTCAAGGGGAGCACTCCGCTTCTGCTCCTATCCCTGCTCGAAGATGGCCCGATGTACGGCTACCAGATCATCGAGACCGTGCGGCAGCGCACCGAGGGGACGTACACGCTGAAAGAAGGGGCACTCTACCCTGCGCTCCATAAGCTTGAAGCCACCGAGTTCATCACTTCCTACTGGCAGACCCAGCCCAATGGCCGCGATCGTCGCTATTACGCCCTTCAGCCCGCAGGCAAGGCCTTCCTCGAGGCCAAGAAGGTCGAGTGGAACGCCTTCGTCGCCATGGTGGATGCCTTCGTGGGGCCCAAAGCATGAAGCCTGACCGACTCGGAGCCCAGCCGTGATCCAAGCCCTGGTTGCCTATCTCGATGAGGTCGCTCGCGGCCTCTCTGGGCTGGGCTCGGGGCGGCGGCGTCTGGTGCTTCGCGAGTTGGAGGCACATCTGCTGGACGAGGCCGAGGCCAGGGACCTGCTGAGCGAGAGTGGCATGCGGAGCCTGCTGGCCGAAAAGGAATCTCCGGAAACCCTGGCGCGGGAGATCGCCCAGGGTGAGAGCGGCGATACCACCCATCGTTCCGAAACCGCCCTCCTGGCGGGTGCCCTGCTGGGTCTGGTGACCGGCGGCTACCTCTGGCTCCAGGGCCAGTGGCCCTGGCACTACGCCCTGGTGTTCGGCACCGCCCACGGTTTTGCGGTGGGTACGGGGATCTTCCTGGTGCGCAGTCGCTGGCAGCGGTTCGGGACCGGGATGCGCATCTTTCTCTCGGTGTTCTTCGGCGCCCTGCTTGCCATCCCTCTGGGGTTCACCGGCCATCGGGGCTTTCTATACAGCCGGTTGATGTATGGCGCCTTCACCGGCTACCTGGTGGAGCGGCATTCGGAAGGCCGTCCCGCCTGGCAGCCCGTGGTGGAGACCCTGGCCTTCACGGTCCTGGATTTCCTTCAGATGGCTTATTTCCACCCGAGATGGCGCTACAACTGGACCCTCGAACTGGCCTTCGGTTTCACCCTCACCCTGGCGGTGCTGGTGGCGCTGAACCTGCGCCGCATCCTGGCAGGGCGCTGGGTGCTGGCCACCCGCGAGGAGCGGTAGCGCGCACGAATTCCCGTTGAGCGCCGTGCCTTTCCGGGATAGACTGTCTCTCTTATGCGTGAACAAGCCGCGGGCACAGGTGCCTCCGGTCGGTTCCAGGAGGAAGCCATGAAGCCCAAGATCCACCCCGAGCTCCACGACGTGATCGCTCACTGCCAGTGCGGGAGCGAGTTCCCCACGCGCTCCACCAAGAAGGAGATGCGCGTCGAAGTCTGCTCCGCCTGCCACAACTTCTACACCGGCAAGCAGCGCGACATGACCATCACCGGCCGCGTCGAGAAGTTCAACCGCAAGTACGCGAAGAAGGCCGAGGTCGCTCCCGCCGCGGAAGTTGCTGCTGAGCCCACCGTCGAAGCCTAGCCATTCCCAGAAAAAGAACGGGCCGAATTCTCGGCCCGTTCTTTTTTTGTATGCAAAACCAGCTGCCGGAACTCTCCTCTCTCCAGGACTCCCATGCGCGATCAGCTCGATTCCCTTGATGCCAAGTTCCAGGAAGTGGAAGCCCAGCTTCAGGATCCGGCCATCGTCAGCGACTCCAAGAAGCTGCGGGAGCTCACCAAGCTGAGGGCCGAGCTGGAGCCCGTGGTGCTGGCCTGGCAGGCCCAGCGCACGCGCCTGAAACAGCTGGACGAGGCGGAGAGCATCCTGGCCGACAAGACCATGGACGCCGATCTGCGGGAGATGGCCGAGCTGGAGATCCCCGACCTGAAAACCGCCCTGGCCGCGGGCGAAGAGGTGCTGCAGAAGCTGCTGGTCCCCAAGGATCCCAAGGATGCCCGCAACGTCATCCTCGAAGTGCGCGCCGGCACGGGCGGGGAAGAGGCCGCCCTCTTCGCCGCGGAGCTGTTCCGCATGTATGTGCGCTTCGCCGAGCGGAAGGGCTTCAAGGTGTCGGTGTTGGACGAGAACGAAGCCGATATGGGCGGACTCCGCGAAGTGGTGGCCGAGATCGAGGGCGAAGGCGCCTACTCCGTCTTCCGCTTCGAGTCCGGCGTGCACCGGGTGCAGCGGGTGCCCAAGACCGAGACCCAGGGCCGCATCCACACCTCCGCCGCCACGGTGGCGGTCATGCCCGAGGCCGATGAAGTGGAGATCCAGATCGAGCAGAAGGATCTGCGCATTGATACCTTCTGTTCCGGCGGCAAGGGCGGTCAGAGCGTGAACACCACGTACTCCGCCGTGCGCCTCACCCACCTGCCCACCAATACGGTGGTGCAGTGCCAGGACGAGCGCAGCCAGCTCAAGAACATGGCCAAGGCCATGACGGTGCTGCGCAGCCGCCTCTTCGACAAGGCCCAGGCCGAAGTGGACGCCGAGGCCTCGGCCCTGCGCAAGTCCCAGGTGGGCAGCGGTGATCGCAGCGAAAAGATCCGCACCTACAATTTCCCCCAGAGCCGCGTCACCGATCACCGGGTAAATGTCACCATCCACCAGCTCGACACCTTCATGCAGGGCCAGATCGAGCCCATCCTCGAACCCCTGCGGGCCGCCCACGAGGCGGAGCGGCTGAAGCAACTGGGGTGAATCTGCCCGTAGATCGTCAAGCCTCGCCCTTGCCGTGCAATCCCAGGGTGGCCTTCAGCTTGGCCACGGAGCTGCGGCTCACTTCCAGGGTCTTGCCCCCGGTCACCCGCACCTCGCCGCGGCCGCCCATCAGGGGTTTGAAGCCGGTGATGGCCTGGGGGCGCACCAGCAGATGGCGATGGATGCGCAGCAGGTCTTCGCCTGGGAAGATGGCCTCCACCTCGGCCAGGCTGTTCCAGTTGGTGCGGAAGCGCTCATTGGACCAGGCGTAGACGACCTCTTCGCAGACCTCGAAGTGGGTCACCTTGCGCAGATCGAGGAAGACGAAGCCTTCCCCGGCGCGCACCGGAAACCGTTCCGTGGGGGCGGGGATGAGGGCGGCCAACTCGGGGCCCTTGCGCCGGGGGATCTCCCGATGCTGAATCCGCTCCAGGGTTTTGGCGAGGCGGTCCTCGGTCACGGGCTTCAACAGGTAGTCCACGGCCGCGGCCTCGAAGGCCTGGATGGCGTAGTGGATGTGGGCGGTGACGAAGACCACCGGCGGCGGGTCCGCGAGTTCGGCCAGCACCTCCAGGCCCGTGAGGCCCGGCATCTGGATATCCAGGAAGAGGGCGTCGGCTTCATGGGCCTCACTGAACCACTCGAGCACCTCCCTGCCTTGGCCGAACTCGGCGATCACCTCGCAGCCGGCCTCGCGAAGCAGGCGACCGAGGCGTTTGCGGGCCAGGGGTTCATCATCGGCCAAGACCACTCGCAGCGTCATGGGAGCTCCAGGGGAAGGCTGATTTCAGCCCGGGTCCATTCCTGCTCTTTCACCAACTGGAAGGTGGCGCGGCCCCCGTAGGCCAGTTCCAGTCGGGATTTCAGATTCCGCAGGCCCAGGCCGCCCCCGGGCTTGGGCTTGGGGGCGGCGTGTCCAGTGTTGGCCACTGCCAGACGGAGCCAATTGTCATCCCGGTGAGCCTCGATGCGCAGGAGGCCACCCTCGGGGGAGGCGGCGATACCGTGCTTAAGGGCGTTTTCCACCAGGGGCTGGAGGAGCAGGGGCAGCACCGGCAGATCATCCAGCCCGTCGGCCCAGTCCCAGGCCACCTGGAGCTGATCGCCGAGGCGCAGCTGTTCCACGGAGAGGTAGCGCTCCAGGAGTCGCCGTTCGTGGCCGAGGGGGGCCTTGGGCGCATCTCCCAGGATCAGAAGCTGATGATAGATGTCCGCGAGATCCCGCATGCCTTTCACGGCGGCGGCGGAGTCCTCGCGTACCAGTTCGGCGAGGCCGTTCAGGCTGTTGAGGAGGACGTGGGGGGACATCTGGGCCTTGAGCAGGTTCCAGCGGGCCTCCTCGATCTGGCGTTGCGCCTGTTCCTTCTCTGCCTTGCGGGTTTCCCAGTAGGCGGTGGCGAAACCAACCAGTGCATTGAAGGCCACTCCCATGAAGGTGCCCATGGTGGCCACGGTGATCACGAAGGGGCGAGGCACTTCCGCGGGCAGAGAGGCGAGGGTGTTCCTGATCTGGGGATAGTGCACGGCCATGTTGAGCAGGCTCATCCCCAGGCAGGTGGCGAAGGATTGGAGGGCCCCCCGCAGGGGAGGCGCCATGGGGCGCGAGTCCCCAGTCCACTGCCAGGGCAGGGCCGTGAGGGCGAAGAGGTGGACAACGCCCAGCACTAGAAAGCCTGCATACCAGAAGGTGAGCGGCTGGACCCAAGGTGTCGGCGGTGGGAGATGCCGCATGATCATGGGCGTCACCGCCGCGAAGGCGATGTAGAAGGTGCTGAAGACCGCGATCAGCGTGAAGACCAGCGGGCGTTTGAGGCGTTTCGGGATGGCCGCGAGGGCGTCCTTCAGGATCATGAGTGGGCTCCCTGACTCAAGGATGGCACCCGGAAGCGGGCATCCCAACCGTTGGGGCAGGCTTCGACCGTGACATCACTGCCGTGATCGAAGACGGCCCGCAGGCGCTGTCGAATCTGGGCGAGGGGCTGTTCTCCCGGGAGAGTCGATCGTCCGCGTACCTGAAGGCTCAGGATGAGATCCGCCGCCTCCAGGACGGCGCGGAACTCCAGGGACAGGGTGTCCTCACCCCGGCAATCCGAGAGCGTGTCCTCCAGCAGGGGCAGGAACAGCAGCGGCGGAACGGGCCGGGCATCGAGGGTGGGGTCGAGGACCCAACGCGTACGGAGACGCTCACCCCACTGGCTGCGCTCCAGGGCCAGGTAGCTCTCCGTGATTTCCCGTTCCGCCGAAAAGGGAATCAGCGGTTTCTCGGCCTCGATTAGCCACTGTCGGTAGAGGGCCGCCAGATCGAGGAGCCCCTTTTCCGCCCGGCGCGATTCGCCGGGGGCCATGTCCGCCAGGTGGTTCAGGTTGCGGAAGAGGAGATGGGGGCTGAAGGCGCCGCGGTGGCTCATCCACTGGGCCTCCCTGGCCTTGGCGCGGGCGGCCTCCGCCTCGGCGTCCATGCGTTCGATGCGAGAGCCCACCAGTCCAACGGGAACGAGGAGGGCAAGGAAGGGCACCATCAATCCTGTTCCGATCCCTGCCCAGCGTGCGGCGAAGGCGCCACTCTTGGCGCTCAGGGCGACGAGTACCAAACCTGCAAGGGTCGCCAGCCCCCCGAAGAGCACCAGGGCTTGCAGAAGTCCTCGCACCCAGGCCCACCCGGGCCGCCCCTGGCCATGCCACTGCCAGGGCAGCGCCGCGAGGAAGACGCCGAGGGTCCAGATGGCCTGGAGGCTGAGGAACTGGAGAATCCCCCGCACCGTCACCTGACGCAGGGCGAAGAACAGGATGGGTACCATGAGGGCCGGAAGGGCCAGCACGAGAAGCCAGTGCGCTGGTTTATGAAGCCGGGCGCGGCAGGCCTTCAGGGCGTCGAGGAAGAGCATGGGCTGGGTCCGTGGTTGAGGGCGGAAGCGGCGGTTCCGGGTGCACCTCAAGTCTCGCCTCACCGGCGGCGGGCAGGCCCCTTTTCCGGCGGGTTGTGGGTAGGCTCCGTCCCATCGGTGCCTCTCGGTGGGGGAATGGGTGGATGAGAACCCCCGGCCCCATCCCAGCGGTACCGCTCCAGGTCCAGGTTGCCCAGTTCATCCACGGCGATCCCCTCGGCGCGGAGGCGGGCAATCTGCAGTTGCGCGCCCCACCATCGGCCCTTGCTGGGCACGTAGCCATGGGCATTGACCACCCGATGCCAGGGCAGTTCCGTGCTTTCGGGCAGGCCCTTCAGCACCATGCCCACCTGGCGGGGGCGGCGGGGAAACCCGGCCATCAGGGCGATCTGCCCATAACTTGCCAGGCAACTTCGGGGAATGCGAGCGACCAGCGCCAGCACGGCCTCGCGAAAGGGGAGCGGTGCCGCCGGGATCATCCCTGGGGGGTGGGGCGGTGCTCCACGCCCACCCGGGCGTTGAAGCCCTCCTCGTAGCTATGCCAGTGGCCTAGATCCTCTTCGGGGAAAGACCAGCACCAGTAGCCATCGCCCGAGTCGAAATCCACGAGCCAGAGCCCCTTTACCTCGGGACCGAGATCACGGATGGCCTCGGCCCAGGTGGTGACAAGCACCTGAAGGCGCTCACGGAGTTCCTCGGCCCGATCCTCGTTGCGCTGCTCCTCCATGTCGTGGAGTTCCTGGCTAAGGCTGGCGGCCAGATCGAAAACGGGCTTGGTAATGGCCTTCACCTGGGGCATCAGGTGGCGGGCCTCCTCCAGGGTGAAAACGTGAGTCATGCGGCCCTCCGGCGCTCCATCATAATCATTGGATGCGCTTTCTCCCTCTTTTGTCCGCTCATCAAGATCCGGCGCCCTGGATTCCCTTCCGCAACCTGGAACTCTCCTGGGAGGGCAGCCTGCATCCCGGCTGGGCGAAGGCCGTTAGGGAAGGGCTCGGCATCCACGCCCTGCACTTGCCGGCCCGTCCCTGGGGGGAGTCGCGGGTGGTGGAGGCCTGCGAGGCCCTGCGCGCTCCCCTGGGTGTCGATTTTCTGATCCTTCCCACCGGAGCGCCCGGGAACCGGGCGGAATCGGCCCATTTCCTGGGAGCCCTGGAGGCTCTGCTGGAGGCGCTGCAGGGTCGTGGCGTCAAGCTCGCGCTGCGCCCGGCCCCCGGTGCGGGTCCAGCCCTGGTGACCCTGCTCAAGGAAATGAACTGCGACGCCGTGGGCTATTGCTGGGATGCGGGTGTGGGGGCCGATCTGGAAATCCTTTCGGACCGCCTCTTCTGCGCCGTAGGGGAAGAAGGCGATGACTTCGCAGGGCTCCGTCGCCTGGGCTACCGTTGGAACGTGGCCGTTCCGGCTTCCAGCCCCGAAACCACGATGCGTGCGATAGGGCGGCTCGAGGCCGCCCACCCCATGATCTACTTCCCCGAGGTGACCCCGTGACAACGCTCCTGGTGGTGGCCGGTGAGGCCAGTGGCGATCTCCATGGCGCCGAGCTTCTGCGGGAGCTGAAGGCCCGGGAGCCGGGGCTGCGCATCATCGGCGTGGGCGGTGCGGGCATGACGCCGTACCTGGATCGCAAGCTGGCGGATGTGGGCGAACTGGGCGTGGTGGGCTTCGTGGAAGTGCTGCGCCATATTCCCAAACTGCTGGCCCTGAAGAAGGAAATCCTGCGGGTGGCGGTCGAAGAAAAAATCGATGCGGCCCTGCTCATCGACTACCAGAGCTTCAACCTGAGCCTGGCCAAGTCCCTGCGGAAGGCCCTGCCCTCGGTGCGGCTGCACCAGTACGTCTGCCCCCAGGTCTGGGCCTGGAAGGCGGGACGCATTCCCGTGATGGGCCGTCTCTTCGATGCGCTGTACTGCCTCTTCGACTTTGAGCCCCGGCTCTTCCAGGGACTTCCCGTGGAGGCCCTCTGGGTGGGCAATCCCCTGGTGGAGACCGTGCGGCCCGAGGTGGACCGTGAGACGTTCTTCCATGCAACAGGGCTGGATCCCCAGCGCCCGCTGGTGGCCCTGCTGCCGGGCAGCCGCCGGGAGGAGATCCAGCGCCTGGTGCCGCCCCTCGCCCAGTTGGCCAAGGCCTGGCGCGGAGATCCCGCTCATCGCGAAGTCCAGTGGGTGCTGCCGGTGGCCCCCACCCTGGAAAGAGCCTTCGTCGAAGGTTTCCTGGAGGGCGCCCCCATCGTTCTGGTGAAAGACCAGAACTACGCGCCCCGGGCCTATGCCGATGCTGCCCTGGTGTGCTCCGGCACAGCCACTCTGGAGACGGCCCTCCTGGGCACGCCCTTCGCCATCCTCTACCGCATGAGCCCCCTGACGCTGGCGCTGGCCCGCCGCTTCGTGAAGGTGCCCTTCTTCGGCCTGGCCAACGTGGTGGCGGGCCGCCAAATCGCGCCGGAACTCCTCCAGGGCGAGGTCAACCCTCAGCGCCTTGGACAGGAACTGTCCAAGCTCCTGGATCCTGCGAACGCCTCAATGATCCGCAAGGATCTGGCGGAAGTGCGCGCCCACCTCGGCCAACCAGGCGCTGCGGAACGTGTGGCCGAGCATCTGCTGGCGAAGCTGAATCAGGGTTCTCAGAATCGATAGTTGAGCGCCGCCATCAGCGCCATGGCATCCACGCCGGGGTCGATCTTCCCGGCGAGCACCTTCACCTCGGCATCCAGGTGGCGGGCGAGGCGCCAGCCGAGGCCGAGGGTGGCGGCGGCGTGAAGCACGCGGCGCTTCTGTCCGTTCGCACTCACATCCTTGCCCAGGGACCAGGCGTAGCCCGCCAGGCCGACGGTTACGTAAGGGCCGCGCAGTTCCTTTTCGCCCTCATCCCGGAGGAAGTAGAGCACTTCGCCGCCCAGATGGAAGGCCTGGATCTGGCGATCTTCGCTGCTCAGGTTGCCTTTGCCCTGGGGCCAGAGGTCGGCGCCGAGGTTGGCGCGTCCGTGCAGGCTGTCTCCCAGGTCCAGCTCGGCAAAGAGGCTCGCACCGAAGCCGGGAATTCGCAGGCCACCCAGGGCGTCGCGCATGCTGCCCTCGGGGATGCTGATGCGCCCCTGAATGCCCAGCATGCTGGGTTCCAGCACCTGGGCAGTCATGGGAAGGGCGAGGAGGAGAGAGAGCAGGGCGGGGCGCAGGCGCATGAAGGTCACTCCCGGTATTTATCTACGACACTGTCCCAGAGATTCTGGGTCTTCAGGATCAATTCGGCCACGGGGCGCAGTACGCCCTGACCGCCGCGCACGGGCACGATCAGGTGGCAGACCTGTTTCACTTCGGCCACGGCATCCTCGGGGCAGCAGGCGAGGCCCACCCGGCGCAGGATGGGCAGGTCCGGTAGATCATCGCCCAGGTGGGCCACCTGCTCGGGGGCGAGGCCGTACTTCGCGCAGAGCTGTTCCAGAACCGGGCCCTTTTCCAGGTTGCCCGCGAAGCAGTCCTCCACGCCCAGATGCTTGGCCCGGGCCCAGGTGGAGGGGCTGTCCAGGCCGGAGATGAAGGCCACCTTGATGCCGCAGCGCTGCAGGTAGACCGTGGCCGCGCCATCCCGCACATGAAAGGCCTTGGTGTGGGTGCCCTCGAGACCAACGTGCAACAGGCCGTTGGTGAGCACCCCGTCCACGTCCGTGCAGACCAGGCGGATGGCTTTGGCGCGTTCCTCTAGGGTGGGCATGGGTACTCCTGGGGAGGAGTTTAACGAAAGGCCCCTTGGTCACAGCTTGGGCATTGACAATACCGGCTTGGAATATTACCGTTTGGTTGTGGAGTAGAAATGAAACCATTCCTGGCCAGCGACGCGATGATCGATGAAGTGAGTTGTCTCTTCGACGCCATGGGGGATGCCTCGCGGTTGAAGATCCTGCGGGCGCTGCTGGAGTCCAAGGAGCCCCTGAGTCAGGGGGGCGTTGCCGAGGTAGCGGGCCTCTCCCAGGCCAACGCGAGCAAGCACCTGGCCTGCCTGGTGCGGGTGGGGCTCGTCACGCGAAGTCCCGAGGGGAACACGGTGTTCTTCCGGCCCGTCCTGCCCCTGGTGGCGGATCTCTGTGAACTGGTGTGCGGCCATGTCAGCGAGCGGGCCAAGGCCTCCTATCAAGCGCTGACCTGAGCCTGCAGATGAATCCCTTCCGTCTCATCCTCTATGTTGTTGTCGCCTTCGCGGCACTCTTCGTGCTCCGGCGCATCCTACTCCTGGTGAGGGGAGGCATTCGCGTGGATGAAATGAACGAACTCAAGGCCAAGGGGGCCCTAATCGTGGATGTGCGAACCTCGGGTGAATTCGCTCAGGCTTCAGCCCCTGGCAGCCTGAACATCCCCTTGGACCAGCTGCCCCAGCGGATGGGGGAATTGACCAAGGCCAAACCCATCATTCTCTGCTGCGCGTCTGGAAGTCGCAGCGCCTACGCCCAGCGGTTCTTGAAGCAGGCTGGGTATGTCGAGGTGTACAACGCAGGCCCCTGGCAGCGGGTGCTCTGACCTTTCGGAGAACGGCGAAGCACCATGGAGTGGACACAAAGGGTTGGGCGCGGGGTGCTCGCGGCGCTGCTGGCGCCACGGTTGGTGGCCCAGGAGCCCATGGAGATGGGGCCCATTCCCACGCGGGAGATGTTTCCCCTCTACCTGCCCACCCTGGCCTATCAGCCGGTGGACCCGACTCCGGTGGGCCAAGGCCGGTGGCGGGTGGCCTTGGATACCATTCGGGCCAATACCTTTGAATTCTCGGATGTATTCAAGACCCAAGCGCCCCGGGATGCCCAGGGGCGAGTGACCCTCACTCGGGAGTTCGTGCTGGCCCATGCCGCGGATTACGCCGCGGTGCCCGTGATCTTCTTCTTCGACGAGGAGATCAGCCGCACCACGCTGCGGGTGCGATACGGGCTGACCGCGAATACGGATCTCTGGGCGGAGCTTCCCTTCCAGAGCCACGGAGGTGGCTACCTGGACAACGTCATCGAGGGTTTCCATTCCCTTGGATTCGAGCAGTTTGGACGGGATCGGATCGCCAAGAATCGTCTGACGCTGGTGGTGATGACCCGGGGCAACCTGGATTTCTACAGCGACCAGACCATTCGCGGCAAGACCCAGGATTCGCTCCTCGGCGTGGTGCATCGATTCTTGGAGAGTCCCACCTGGTCCCTTTCGGCGCAGTTCACTCTCAAACCGCCGACGACGACCACCTACGATATTTATCGCTCCGGTTGGGATCATTCCCTGGGGTTGACGGGGCGCTGGCAGCCTGCGCCTCGGCACGTGTTCTATTTCGGGGGCGCCTACGTGGGGCGACCCCCGGGAAGCACGCCCTACAATCAGCTCGCATTCGGGGGCATGCGCAACGGTTGGGGCGCCCACGGAACCTGGGAATACCGCCGATGGCCGCGCTTCCGGCCCTTCCTTCAGCTCTATGCGCAGAGCGGGTACCTGCAGCCCCAGCTCTACCAGAAACTGGATCGGGGCAGCCTCCAGCACGATCTGGGTTTCCACTGGCCCGTCTGGAAGAACGCCACCCTGACCTTCCGCTACCTCAATAACATCACCCACAACGAGAACACGGCCGACATGGGGCTGGGCCTCAGCCTGACGGCTGCCTTTTGAACCCGCTGGAAGAATCAGAGAGAGGCATGACCATGAATGAGTTCGATGAGAAAGCGCGCACCTGGGATGCGGATCCCGCCAAGGTGGACCGGGCCCAGCGCGTGGCCGAGGCCATCCGAGGTGCGGTGGGCTCCCTGGCCGACCGGGAAGTCCTCGAATATGGATGCGGCACGGGTCTGCTGGGCTTCGTGCTGCAGCCCCATGTGGCGCACCTCACCCTGGCGGACACCTCCCGGGGCATGCTGCAGGTACTCGAAGAAAAAATTGCTGCCTGCGGCGCTCGCAACGTGACCTCGCTGGCCTTGGATCTGAGCGTGGGGCCGCTCCCGGAGCTCCGCTTCGATCTGATCTGCACGCTGATGACCTTGCATCACATCCCGGATATCGCCGCGATCCTGGCGCGGTTCCATGCCTTGCTGCGGGACGGGGGCGCACTCTGCATTGCGGACCTGGACCTCGAGGACGGCTCCTTCCACGGGCCGGATTTTGACGGCCACAGGGGTTTTGATCGCGAAGCCCTGACCCGGAAGATGCAGGAGGCTGGCTTCGGGTATATCCGGTTCACCAGGCCCTGTGTGGTGCTGCGGCAGACTCCCGCAGGAATCCGGGAATTCCCGGTATTCCTGATGGTGGGCGAAAGGGAAGGCTGAACGTTCATTCCCGGCTCCCCGGGAAACCCGAATGGGGTGAACATACATATTCCGGGGTGGCGGATTCTCCCCAAGGGCCCCTGGGGCCTGCGTTAGCCGTCAGAAATAAGAAGATATTGCGAAACAAAGCCGAGTGGACTATGCTCTTCGGTGCTGCATAACGGAATATTATTCTGCATATGCAATCTGAATGATCCCCTGTGGGACTTCCCTCTCCATTCTGCCGGAGGCGCCATGGCTGCCCTTGAATTCAATGGGACCCAGATTGAACTGAACGAGGAAGGCTTCCTGGTGGACCCGGGTGCCTGGAGCGAGGAGCTCGCCCTGGTGCTGGCCCAGAAGGAAGAGAACCTGGCGGAGTTGAGCGAGGACCACTGGGCGGTGATCCGCTTCATTCGTCAGCACTTCCAGGAACACCAGGCGGCGCCCATGGTGCGCTCCATCTGCAAGACTACGGGCGTTCCCCTCAAGCGCATCTATGATCTCTTCCCCAGCGGACCCGCCAAGGGGGCCTGCAAGCTGGCGGGCCTGCCCAAGCCCGACGGCTGCGTGTAGGCATGGCCACCCTTGATGTGGTGGTGCTTCTGGCGGCGGCCTGGTGCGCGGTGGCGCTGGTCGTGGCCTTTGGCCACGCCCGGGCCTTCGGCACGCGACGCCTCTTCGCGACCCCCAGCGGGGATGCCCAGGCGGGCGTGCGCTACGCCTTCACCAAGGGCATGGCCCCCCAGGCCAAGGAGAGCGTGAGGATAAATCCCGTCTCCTATCTCGCCGGGATGCTCTACCACATGGGGGTTTTCGCCGCCTTTGCCTTGCTGGCGCTGCGCCTGGCGGGCTGGGGCGACTCCCGGGTCCTGGCAGTCCTGGCGCTGGGAGGCGCACTGGGTGGCCTCTCGCTGCTGTTCAAGCGGATCCTCAAAGCTCATCTGCGCGGGCTTTCCTGTGTCGATGACTACCTCTCCAACGGCCTCGCCACGGCCTTCGCCGCCCTGGCGGGACTCGCGGTCTTCTTTCCGGGCCTCGTCTCTGCCTGGATGCTGGAAACCGCCGCGCTCCTGATCTATGTGCCCCTGGGAAAGATTCGGCACTGCGTCTTCTTCTTCTCCACCCGGTACCACTCCGGCGCGTTCTTCGGGCGTCGAGGCGTGTTCCCGCCGGGTCTGGGCCGAGCCTGAGGAGCCGCCATGTCGGAGCACGATGAACTGGAATCCCGCCTGGAGGCGCTCACGGAAGCGGACTTCAAGCGCGGTCTGGAAGTCTTCAGGGCCAAGCTGGGGGCCGCGGATGCGTCCTATCTGAATACCTGTGTCCACTGCGGCCTCTGCGCGGAGAGCTGCCACTACTACCGCGCCCAGCCGGAGCTGGAGAACGTTCCCGCCGCCAAGCTGGAGAAGATCGCCGCGGTGTTCAAGCGCGAGTTCACCACCATGGGCAAGCTGGTCCCAGGATTAGTGGGGGCCAAGGCCCTGGACAAGGACATGGCCCGGGCCTGGGTGGACGCGGTGTTCGGGCGCTGCTCCCTGTGTGGGCGTTGCTCCCTCAACTGCACCGTGGGCATCGCCCTGCCTCGGTTGTTTCGGGCCGCCCGCGCGGCCCTCGGCGCCATGGGCCTCACGCCGCCGGATCTCCAGGCCACGGTGGACATGGCCCTCCAGCACGGCAACAACATGGGCATCGCCAAGACCGACTGGGTGGAGACCGTGCAGTGGATCGAGGAGGAACTCCAGATGGAGACCGGCGATCCCGAGGCGCGGCTGCCCTTGGACAAGGTGGGCGCCAAGATCCTCTTCACCGTGAATCCCCGGGAACCCAAGTTCTTCCCTTTGAGCCTGCAGGCCAGCGCCAAGGTCTTCTGGGCCGCCAAGGAGGACTGGACCCTCACCTCCGATCCCGGCTGGGATCTCACCAACTACGGCCTCTTCAACTGCAAGGACGAGGAGGCCGGCGTCCTCACCCAGAACCTAGTGGATGCCATGGCGCGCCTGGGCTGCGAGACCCTGGTCATCGGCGAGTGCGGCCACGGCTTCGCGTCAGCCCGCTGGGAAGGCCCGGAGTGGCTGCAGCGGGAATATCCGTTCAAGGTCATGAGCATCCTGGAGCTGATGGACGAGTACCTCCGGGATGGGCGGATAAAAGTCGACCCCACGAAAAACCCCGCGCCTGTGACGCTTCACGACCCCTGCAACCTGGTGCGCCACGGCGGAATCAGCGAGGCCCAGCGGCGAGTGCTGCGGGCCAGCGCGGCGAACTTCGTGGAGATGACGCCCAACCGCGAGCACAACTTCTGCTGCGGTGGCGGCGGGGGGCAGCTGGCCATGGCCCGCTACAAATCCCGACGCTTGGAGGCGGGGGGCATCAAGGCAGCCCAGATCAAGGCCACCGCCGCCGAAGTGGTGGTCACCCCCTGCCACAACTGCGTGGATCAGCTCTCAGAGCTGAACAAGGAATACAAGCTGAAGGTCCAGATCAAGACTGTCGCCGAGGTGGTGGCGGAGGCGATCGTGACCTGATGGCTCATTTTTCGTTTGGGCCCGAAACCAACAAAAAACTGAACCGCAGAGAGCGCAGAGAAATGGAGAGCACAGAGAAAAGCAGAAACAGAGACCCTCTTACTCTCTTTGTCCTCTTTCTTTTCTCTGTGACCTCTGTGGTTCATCAGTTCCTCCCGTCATTCGTTCCCAACATTCCGAGGTGTCCATGAACGCTGCCAGCCCCTTCCTCAATCTCCCCATCCCGCCCGAAGTGAAGATGATCTACCTCGACAACGGGGCGACCTCCTTCCCCAAGCCGGCGGAGGTCTATGCCTACATGGACAGCTTCTACCGCAGCGCGGGTGTGAACCCTGGGCGCAGCGGCTTCGATCTCTGCCTGGAGGCGGGAACCCTGGTGGATGAAACCCGCAAGCTGCTGACGGCCTTCTTCGGGGGCACGGATTCCAATCGCCTGGTCTTCAGCTACAACTCCACGGATGCCCTGAACCTGGCCATCTGGGGCACCATCGAGCCCGGCGACCATGTCGTCACCACGCACCTCGAGCACAATGCCACGCTGCGCCCTCTCTGGAAACTGGAGCAGGACGGCACCCAGGTGGACTGGGTGGACTTCGATGCCCAAGGCTACGTCGACCCCCAGGAGATCATTTCCAAGTTCAAGCCCAACACCAAGGCCGTGGTGATGAACCATGGCTCCAATGTCATCGGTACCGTGCAGGATGTGGCCACGGTGGGGAAGGCCTGTCGGGCCAAGGGCATCCTGTTGATCCTGGATGTGAGCCAGACGGCGGGCATGGTGCCCGTGAAGATGGATGAACTGTGTGCGGACATCGTGTGTTTCACCGGCCACAAGAGCCTGATGGGCCCCATGGGCATCGGCGGGATGTACGTGCGCGAAGGCGTGGAGATCGCCCACACCCGCGCCGGCGGCACCGGCGTTAAGAGCGCCCAGCGAAGCCATCTGGACGAATACCCCTACCGCATGGAGTACGGCACGCCCAACCTGCCGGGCATCGCGGGGCTCAACGCGGGGGTGAAGTGGGTCAGCAGCCTGGGCATCGAGGCCATCCATCGCCACGAGATGGCGCTCTGGAAGAAGCTGCGGGACGGCCTGGCGGGAATTGAGGGCGTGACGATGTACTGTGCCGAGGACACCGGCAAGCCCCGCATCAGCGTGCTCTCCTTCAACATCGACGGGCTGGAAGCCATGGACACCGGCACCATGCTGGACGTGGACAACAACATCGCCTGCCGCACGGGCCTGCACTGCACGCCCATGGTCCATGAGCACCTGGGCACGGACAAGCTCCACGGCGCCGTGCGCTTCGGCATCGGCGCTTTCAATACCGAGGCCCACATCGATGCCGCCATCGCGGGCGTGAAAGACATCGCCGAGATGCAGCGGAAGCGGAGGTAGCAGGAAGGCTTCCTTTGACGGAGTGCGGCAGAACCGGTACACCGGATAGATGCGCGCCTTGCTGCTGGACAACCTCGACTCCTTCACCCACAACGTCCGTCAGGGCCTAGTGGAGGCGGGAGCCGAGGTGCGGGTGCTGCGACGGGACCAGGTGAGCCTGGCCGAGATCCTGGCGGCCGAGACGGATCTCCTGGTCATCAGTCCCGGTCCGGGCCGACCCGAAGACGCCACGCTCTCGCTGGAGGCCATCCAGGCCCTGGCGGGGCGCCTGTCGATCCTGGGCGTGTGTCTGGGTCACCAGTGTCTGGCCCTGGCCTTCGGCGGATCTGTGGGCCGCGCTCCCGTGCCCGTGCACGGAAAAGTCTCCCGCATTCGCCACGAGGGACGCGGCCTCTTCGAGGGCTTGCCCGATCCCTTCGAGGCTGGGCGCTACCACAGTCTCGCGGTGACCCGGCTGCCCGACTGTCTCGAGGCCACGGCCTGGAGCGAGGAGGGCCTCGTCATGGGCCTCCGTCATCGCGACCTTCCCATCGCCGGGGTGCAGTTCCACCCCGACTCCTTTCTCACCCCTCAGGGTTCCGTGATCTTTCGCCATGCACTCGCGGGCTGTTTCTGAAACCTGGCGGGTGGAGGCCCGCCGCCTGGAGACCTCGGATTTTTTCGCCGAGCTGCCCTCTTGTCCCTTCGCCTTCCTGTACGGGAGCGGCCGGTGGCTCATGCTGGCGGAGGATCCCATGGTCTGTTTGGACAGGGCATGTCTAGACGGATTCCTTTTCGAGAGAAGGGGAGCCCTGCCGCCGATCCAGCCGGATCTCATCGGCCATGTGAACTACGAGTACGGATACCGACTGGATCCGACGCTGCCGCCCGCTCCGGCCTCTATCGACCCGCTCCCGGATTTCCAGCTGGTGCTGTATCGCCAAGTGCGGCTCTATGACCGCGTGGAAGGGCGCCTGTACACGGCGGAGCGTGAAACCGAGCGCACCACCGAGGCCCGTCTTCATGCCTTGGGAAGGGGCGCTTTCGCGGCCCGCAAGATCGGCGACAGCGACGACCGCCGGGGCTACGAAGCGAAGGTCGAGCGCATCCGGGAGGAGATCGCCCGAGGCAATGTGTACCAGGTGAACCTCACCCGTCAGGAACAGTGGCGCTGGGAAGGGGATCTGTCCGGTTTCGCCCAACGCCTCTGCGACCTCAATCCGGCGCCCTACTCCGCCCTGGTGGCGGGTCCCGGGTGGAGCCTCGTCTCCTCCTCGCCGGAATCCTTCCTGCGCATCGAGGCCGGGCGCCTGATTACCCGTCCCATCAAGGGCACCGCGCCCAGGGGGCGCACCGAAGACGAAGATCGGGGCCTGGGTTCGCAGCTGCTGGCGAGCGCCAAGAACCGCAGCGAGCTGGCCATGATCGTGGATCTGTTGCGCAACGATCTGAACCGGGTTTGCCAGGTCCCCTCGGTACGGGTGGACGTCTTCCCTGTGCTCGAAAGCTACGCCAACGTGCATCACCTCGTGGCGGAGGTCTCGGGGGCCCTGCGGTCCGAGGTGACCCTGGACGCGCTGCTCCGGGCCACCTTCCCCGGCGGCTCCATCACCGGCTGTCCCAAACTCGCTGCCATGGCGCTCATCCGTGAGCTGGAATCCATGCCCAGGCGCATCTACACGGGGGCCCTGGGCTGGTGTCGGTCGGATCTCCGCCAGGCGGAATTCGCCATCGCCATTCGCACGGCCTGGGCCTTTGGCCGCGAGCTGCGCTTCGGGGTGGGGGGCGGCATTATCTGGGATTCCGATCCCCGCGAGGAATACGAGGAAACGCTGCACAAGGGAAGGAGCCTAGTCCGATGCTTGAGTTGAGCGCCGCCACTCAGGTGGATCTGAGAACCAGCGGAATCCGCCACGGGCGGGGGCTCTTCGAGACGATCCGGGTGCAGGAGGGGGAGGCCCACTGGCTGGAGCTGCATCTGGAACGATTGGCCGGGGGCTGCGCGTTTCTGGGGATGGCGCCTCCGCCCCAGGCGGCTATGGTTCGCGCCTTCCTGCGCACCCATGGCGAGTGCGCGAAGATCGGGCGAGGTGTCCTGCGATTGATCGCCGCCGATGGCTTCCTGCGGATCTTCGTCGAGCCCTCGCCCCCGGCCTTGCCTGCTTCCGTGGGGTTGGGACGCAGCCTGGAGACCGTGCGATTCAGCCGCAATCCCCTGAATCGTTTCAAGACCCTCTCCTACCTGGAGAACCTGCGTCTGGCCGAGGAGGCCCAAGGCCGGGGCCTCTTCGAGTTACTCGCTCTGAACGAGATGGGCCATCTCTGCGATGGTGGGCGCACCTCGCTCTTCGTGGTGCTGGGAGGGCGTGTCTGGACGCCGCCCGTGGAAGATGGCGCCCTGCCCGGCATCGCCCGGCGGGTGCTGCTCGAGGCTGGGCAAGTGGCCGAGGCAACGCTTACCTGGAGCGATCTGGAAGGGGCGGAGGGCGTCTTTCTGGCCAACGCCCTGCGGGGCGTGATCCCGGTGGACCGAGTGGAGGGCGGGCGGCTCCTGGAACGGGCGCACTCCCTGATCCTGAGGGCCGTCGAAGGACTGGCCTGACGAGATTTCGGATCCAGGAATTCGTTGGGGGAAGTATTTGGCTCCGAGCGTAAAATGCTCCCTTCGGTTTCTATCCGGGCGCGAACGAGCCTGGGCGGTTACGGAGGGTGCCATGGACCACTTCCTCCACCAGCGCGAAGCCCCCGACCGCCGAAGGGCGGGTGAGCGCAGGCAGACCCGCGATCGCCGACGAAACGCGCCAGCGGGGCGCTTGGCCGAGGCGGGCCGATTGCTGTTTTCTCCGGGGCCGGTGGGGACCGCGCTGGGGGTGGTCGTGGAACGGCGGGGCAAGACCGAGGAGGCCCTGCGGGTGGAAGCCCTCCTGGATCTCTGTGAATCCCTCTCCCCCGAAGACACCGGGAAGATTCTCCGTGAATTGCGGCAACACCAATCCGAACTCGAACTCAGGAACGAGGAATTGGCACGCACCAAGCTGGATCTGGAGGCGGCCAGGGCCCGCTACGCGGACCTCTACGATCAGGCTCCGGTGGGCTATTGCAGCCTGGATGGTCAGGGGCGGATCACTGAGGTGAATCCGCGATTTGCCGCGCTGCTGGGTGAGGATCGCGCTGCACTCCTGGGGCGCCCCCTATCGGGCTTCATCCTGCCTTCGGATCGAGCGATCTTTGATAGCCTTGGCGGCCAGTCAGCAGAAACCGAATCGCCGCGAGCCTGCGAGCTGCAGATGCTGACTGGAAGGGCGACGGTCTTCTGGGCGCTCCTGGAATGCCAGGTGGTCGGGAAGAATGATGGGAATCGTGTGGTTCACCTCGTGGTGGCAGATGTGAGCGAACACCGCCGGATGGAGGCCGAAAACCGCCAGCTCCAGAAATCCGAAAGCCTAGCTCGCATGGCAGGGGCCATCGCCCATCTCTTCAACAACCAGCTTCAAATCGTGATGGGGAGTCTGGATCTCCTGGGAGAACTCCCCCGGGGAGCGAGCTTCAGCAGATGCCTGACCTGTGGCCAGCAGGCCGCCGAACGGGCCGCGGAAGTGAGCCGTCTGCTCCTGGTGTATCTCGGGAAGGGAGAGGTGCATCTGGAGCCCCGGTTCCTATCGGAACTCTGCCGCGAGAGCCTGGTCTCGGTCCAGTGCTTCCAGCCCGAAAACGTGGCCCTCGAGGTTGCGCTGCCCACCCCGGGACCGGTAATCAACGCCCATCCTGGACTGGTTCAGCAGGCCATCGTGAACCTTGTCACCAATGCTTGGGAGGCGGCGGGCCAAGGCCAGGGGAGTGTTCGCCTCGCACTGCGGATTTGTGCGGGGAGCGACATTCCTACCGTCCACCGCTTTCCCGTCGATTGGCAGGCGCAGGACCCCGAATATGCCTGTCTCGAGGTGGCGGACACGGGTGTAGGCGTTCCGGTGACAGACATCGAGAAACTCTTCGATCCCTTCTTCACCACCAAGTTCGCAGGGCGAGGCTTGGGCCTCCCGGTGGTGCTGGGCATCATCCATGCGCACGGCGCAGTGGTGGCTGTCGAATCCAGGTGCGGCGAGGGCAGCGTGTTTCGGATCTTTTTCCCGTTGCTGAGAGATATGGGGGATGCACCGTCTCCCTGATTCTCTGCGTAGGTCACTTCAGGAAGAAGAGCGCCGCGGCCCCCGCCAGGGTGATGAGGGTGCCCAGAATGGCGAGGGGCGTCACGCGCTCCTTGAAGGCAAAGAACGAGACCGGCAAAAGGATTACCGGGGAGAGGGACATGAGCGTGGAGGCCACGCCGAGATACTTGGCATGGCCGATGGCGAAGAGGGAGAGCACTACGCCCAGCACCGGGCCCGTGACCGCGCCCAGGGCGATGAAGGCGAAGGCGCGGCGATCCTTGAGGCGCAGGAAATTGTCCAGCAGTTGCTTACGCAGCAGAAGCCAGATGGAAAGGGCGAGGGTGCCGGCGCTCACGCGAATGAGATTGGCGGAGATGGGGCTATAGTCACCCGCCATGCCGTACTTGGATAGAAGGAAACCGATGGCCTGACCCAGCGCGCCGCCCAGGGCGAGCAGGATGCCCAGGGTGAGCCTCTTCGGTTTCCCGCCGTCTGCGGCGGAGGAGTGATCGCCCACCACTAGGGCGATGCCCCCCAGGGTCGTGGCCATGGCCAGGATCCGGGGCCAGCTCATGGTCTGGCCAAGCAGCGCCCAGGCCAGCACCGCCGCGAAGACCGGCCACAGCGTCATGATGAGCATGGTGAGTCGCGGCCCCAGCAGCACCAGGGCCTCGAAGAGCACGGCATCCCCGAGGGCGAAGCCGATGAGCCCCGAGATGCCCAGCACGCTCAGCCGCCAGGGTTCGGGATGGGGAAACAGGCTGCCGGACATGGCCAGGTGCAGCAGCAGCATGGCGAGCAAGGCGATCCAGAGCCGGACGATGTTCACCGTGGAACTGCCCACCCGCCGCCCGGCGATGGTGAAACACACGGAGTTGGCAGACCAGCAGATGGCCGTGAGGATCGAGGCGAATTCACCGATGTAGGGCATGGAACTCCAGCGCGGAGGCAAAGGCATCATAATACGATGATTGTGAGGCGTGAGCCAGGGCCCGGACGGGGTGTCTGGGCTTGCCCCGGACACCACGTGGGGGTCAGAGGGGGGACATCGCGACCGAAGGAAGCAGGCGGTCCCCCCTCGTTCCTGTTGGGCTCATGCACACCCCTTCTGGCATCCTAGGAGATGGCCAGGAATGCGGGTGAACCGACTTCCCGATCAGGCCTCACCCGTTCTCTCTGGAGCCTCCCATGAGTCAAGAAGCCGCCGCCCCCGCCGAAACCCAGATCAACGAAGCCGTCACGGAGCTCATCGCCCTGGGCGCGGCCATGGCCGCCAACAATGAGGAGGCCTTCCAGGTCCACCACTTCCGCTTGCACAAGCTGGGGGTGGCCCGGGAGGACATGATCAAGGCCGTGAACATCGCGCTCCAGGTCAAGATGGCACCCCACCGCTCCCTGGTGGAGATGGCCGAGCATTACCTCGTGGGCGGCGCTAAGCCCGAGGGTGGCTGCTGTGGCGGCGGCGGCGAGTGCGGCTGCGAAGAGGGCGAGTGCAGCGAGGAAGGCTGCGGCGAGGGCGGCTGCGGCTGCCACTGAGCGCCACGAGGCAACAGAGGAGAGCGGTTGTTTCTAGAATTCTCGAAATAATCCCTTGCGGACTATTTCGAGAATTCTAGAATTAAAGGCGGGAGGCCACCGTGGTCAAACGCCTGGAGCTGAATGCCGGTCGCCTGAAGGCCCTGGGCCATCCGGTGCGGCTCTCCATTCTTCGTTTCGTGGTCCAGGGGCCCGAGGGGGGCACGCCCGCGGGGGAACTCCAGGATCGCCTTGGCATTCCCGCCTCCACCCTGAGTCATCACCTTGCGGCCCTGGCCGAGGCGAGCCTGGTCAAGGTGGAGCGCGAAGGCACCTTCCTCCGCTACCGGGCGGATTTCGCCATCCTGCAAAGCCTCACCGAGTACCTCTGGGAGGACTGCTGCAAGGGTGGAAGCGGTTGCTGTACCCGCAAGAGCTTCTGAAAGGATTCCCCATGGACACCTCCAGCCATCCCATCCATGAATCTGTCCGCCAGGCCTACGGCCGCATCGCGGTGGCCGGGGGCGGTTGCTGTGGGCCTCAGTCATCCTGCTGCGGCGGGCGCGCCGCGGAGGTCGCCCTGGGTGTTGGGTATTCCGATGCCGAACTGGCCACCCTGCCCGAGGGCGCGAATCTCGGCCTCTCCTGCGGCAATCCCACGGCCCTGGCGGAATTGAAGCCCGGAGAAACCGTTCTGGATCTGGGCAGTGGCGCCGGGTTGGATGTGTTCCTGGCGGCCCAGCGAGTGGGCTTCGGGGGCCGGGCCATCGGCGTGGACATGACCCTCGAAATGATCGCCAAGGCCCAGCGGAATGCCGAGGCCTTCCGTTTGCGGACGGGCCTGGACAATGTGGCGTTCCATCACGGCCAGATCGAGGCGCTGCCCCTGCCGGACGCCTCGGTGGATGTGGTGATCTCCAACTGTGTCCTGAACCTCAGCCCCGACCAGGGCAGGGTCTGGAAGGAGATCGCCCGGGTGCTGAAACCTGGCGGACGCGTGTCGATCTCCGACATGGTTCTGCTGCAGCCGCTGCCGGAGGCCCTCCGCGCGAGCGTTGAGGCTCTGGTGGGCTGCATCGCGGGAGCAGCACTCCAGGAGGAGCTCAAGCAGATGGTCGCCGAGGCGGGGCTGGTGGATCTGGTCCTGACGCCCAAGGAGGGCGCCGTGGAGGCCATGCTCCCCGCCTGGGATTCCATGGCCATCCTGGTGCGGGATCATCTTCCGGAAGGAACCCAGCCCTCCCATTTCATCGCCAGTCTGATCATTTCCGCCCGCAAGCCCGCGTGAATTCGGAGCCCACATGAACCAGTCCCAGCGCCTCTCCTTCCTCGATCGCTACCTGACCCTTTGGATCTTCCTGGCTATGGGGCTGGGAGTGCTCCTCGGCTTCGGCGTTCCCGGCTTCAATCGTGCGATCAACGCCTGGAACGTGGGCACCACCAGCGTCCCTCTGGCGGCGGGGCTCATCCTGATGATGTATCCGCCCCTGGCGAAGGTGAAATACGAGGAGCTGCACCTGGTCTTCCGCAACAAGAAGGTGCTGGGCCTCTCGTTGGTACAGAACTGGGTGATTGGGCCGCTGCTCATGTTCGCGCTCGCCGTAATTTTTCTGCGGGATCGGCCGGAGTACATGATCGGCCTGATCCTCATCGGTCTGGCTCGCTGCATCGCCATGGTCATCGTGTGGAATGACCTCGCCAAGGGCGACACGGAGTACTGCGCGGGGCTCGTGGCCTTCAACTCCATCTTCCAGGTGCTCTTCTTCAGTATCTACGCCTGGTTCTTCGCCACGGTACTGCCCGCCAAGCTGGGCCTGCAGGGTGCGGTGGTGGCCATCACCATTGGCCAGATCGCCAAGAGCGTCTTCATCTACCTGGGCATTCCCTTCATCGCGGGTTTCTTCACGCGGCTCATCCTGGGACGGATCAAGGGGCTGGATTGGTATCACCGGGTCTTCGTGCCGCGGATCAGTCCCCTCACCCTCATCGCCCTGCTGTTCACCATCGTGGTGATGTTCAGCCTCAAGGGCGACACCATCGTGAAGCTGCCCTTGGATGTGATCCGCATCGCCCTGCCCTTGCTCATCTACTTCGTGGTGATGTTCCTGGTCTCCTTCTGGATGTCGAAGAAGGTGGGCGCCACCTATCCCCAGAGTGCGACCCTCAGCTTTACCGCTGCCTCCAACAACTTTGAGCTGGCCATCGCGGTGGCCGTGGCCACCTTCGGAATCGCCCACGGTGCCGCCTTTGCGGCGGTGATCGGCCCGCTGGTGGAGGTGCCGGTGCTCATCGGTTTGGTGAGCGTGGCCCTCTGGCTGAAGCGAAAGTGGTACCCGGAGAGTAATGAAGCCGTGGTGGATGCGGGCTGCTGCAAGTAGGTCCGCGACTCCTGGGAAGGAGGTTTCGATGACCGAAAATCGAGCGCCGGGAATGCTCATCCAGGGGCTCCTTTTCCTGGCGCCCCAGGAGGCCCTGGCCGTCCTCCAGCAGGGGGCGGTGCTGGTAGATCTTCGCAGTGATGATCTGGTCGAGATGAAGGCCTTCTCGGTTCCTGAAGTGATCCACCTTCCCCATGCCGTCCTCGCGGAGCGCGCGCTGGAACTTCCCCAGGACCGCCTGCTGGTCTTGGCCGATTCCTCTGGTGTCTACACCAAGGGCGCGGCTGCGGCCCTCAAGGCGCTCGGCTTCGAAAGGCTCGCCTGCCTGAATGGCGGCATGCTGGCCTGGGACCAGGCGGACATGCCTCTCGTCACCGACCCGGAGGCGCTGCTTCACGGCGAGTGCGCCTGTGTCATGAGATCCAGGAAGGACCGAGCGGCCTCACCCCATCCCAAGGAATCCCCATGACCCCCACCGGCCTCCTGTTTCTCTGTGTCGCCAACAGCGCCCGCTCCCAGATGGGAGAGGGCCTCGCCCGCCAGATGTTTCCCGGCCTCCGCATCCAGAGCGCGGGCAGTCGCCCCAGCCGCGTGAACCCTTATGCCATCGAGGTCCTGGCCGAGCTCGACATCGATGCCAGGTCCCACACCTCGAAATCTGTGCAGGATATCGACCCCGCCACCGTGGATCTCGTGATCACCCTGTGCGCCGAGGAGGTCTGTCCGCTCTTCTTGGGCCAGGCGGAGCGCCTCCATTGGCCCATTCCCGATCCCGCCAGCGACGATCCGAGCCTCATGCCTGACCAGATGCGCGAACGGTTTCGGGCGGCCCGGGACGAGATCCGGCGGCGGCTGGAGGAATTGAAGGATTTTACAAACCCTCGAGTTGCGAGGAATGACCCTTAGTTCGGCAAAAAATCCAGGCGGGAAAAAATGCCGACCTAGAAAAAAACATGACGTACCCCGGGAACGGTGCCATCCTTCCTTGTATTTCTATTCGGATTTTTCACAGCTGCCATGCCCAACCACGATCCCAAAAACCTCCAAACCTGCACCAGCGGCTCACTGCGGCTCGTCATCCTCAAGCGGGATCCCGTGCCCGCCAAGGCCGCTCCCAGCCGTGATTCCTGGACGCTTCTCCTGCCCACCGGCCCCGTGCGGGTCTGCACGGGCGAAGACCACGAGGAAGGCATCGTGCCTCGGGGGAGCCTGGCGCTCCTGCTGCCGGGTTTCGGCCACAACCTGAAGCGCCACGTGGCCGATCAACCCTTCGGCTTCACCGCCCTGCAGTTGGATGGGCCCTTCCCCGAGCCCCTGGTGAGCATCCTTCAGCACCCGCCCCGCAAGTGGCAGGAGCAGAGCTTCGCGTCCCTTCGCAGCCAGAGCCTGAAGCAGCTCTTCGATATCTTTACCCTGGAAATGTCCCATCCGGACGGGCTTCAGCTCATGACCCGGGAGCTCTTCCTCATCCTTCTAGGCGCCGAGCTTCAGCGCCTCACGGAAAAAGAGGATCGGGGCCGTTTCCCCTATCGCCTGTCCCGCTCTACCCTGCAACTGGTGCTGGATCACATGGAGGCCCACATCGGCTCCAAGAACTCCGTGCCGGATCTCGCCAAGCTCGCCCGCTGCACGCCGGATCACTTCATCCGCCTCTTCCGGGAAGCAACCAGCACGACGCCCCATCAGTACCTGATTGAGCGACGCCTCCAGCGCGCCGTGCAGATGCTCTCCGACGGCGAGCGGCCCTCAGATGTGGCCACCAACCTTGGCTTCTACGATGCCAGTGCCTTCACTCGGGCCTTCAAGCGGCGCTTCAGTGTGCCTCCCAGCAAGTACGCCCAGGAGGCCTACGATCGTCAGTTCCCCAAGAAGGGCTGACGTGGAGGCCCCCGCGGCGCCCGACCCAAGGGACATCGCGCGGCGGTTTCAGCTCGCACCCGAAGTCTGCTGGGCCAAGCCCTACGGCAACGGCCACATCAACGCGACCTTTCTAGTGGGATGCCGTGAACCCGGAGGCGAGCGCCGCTGCCTGCTGCAGCGGATCAACGCCAGTGTCTTCCAGGATCCGCGGGCCCTCATGGGAAACCTTGGCCGAGTCACCCGGCATGTGCGCGCACGGCTCGCCCAGGAAGGCGTTGAGGATCTCGAGCGCCGCGCCCTCGCTCTGGTCCCCTCGAAGGAGGGGGCCGATTTCGTGCAGGATGAGGAAGGCGGCTACTGGCGCTGCTTCCCCTTCATCGAGGGCACCCGGACCCTGGGTGCGGTGGAGAACACCGCCCAGGCCTTTGAAGCTGCCCGGGCCTATGGCGTCTTTCAGCGGCTCTTGAGCGATCTGCCCCCGCCCAGTCTCGTCCCCACCATCCCGCGCTTCCATGACGCAGGCCTGCGTTTCCAGGCCTTCAGCGAGGCCCTGGACCAGGATCCCCACAACCGGGCCAGCCAGGCCGTGCCGGAGATCCGGTTCGCCTTCGGCAATCGCGTCCTGGCGGATTTTTTCGCGGGGTTCATCGCCCGAGGCGACATGCGCGAGCGGATCGTCCACAACGACACCAAGCTCGACAACCTGCTCTTCGAGGCCACCGCGGATACGGCCCTCTGCGTGGTCGATCTGGATACGGTGATGCCCGGGCTGCCCCTCTATGATTTCGGGGATCTCGCCCGCAGCGCGGCCTGTGGCGCGGTCGAAGACGAGTCCCGGCTGGATAAGGTGCGCGTGGAGCCGAGTCTCTTCGGTGCCCTGGCCAAGGGATTTCTCGAAGGGACCGGTGAGGGGCTGAACGCCGTGGAACGGGAGAACCTGGTGGGTGCCACCCAGGTCTTCGCCTACACCTTGGGCCTGCGGTTCCTCACGGATTTCCTGGAAGGTGATCGCTACTTCCGCATCCACCGTGAGGGCCACAACCTGGACCGCGCCCGGGTCCAGTTCGCGCTCCTGAGGGATCTGCAGGAGCGCGAGGACGAATTGCGCGCCGCGGCTACGTGATTGGTCTGGTTGCGGGGCGGGGCTTGATGGCCCAGAGGCCTAAAGGCGGCAGCAGCGCCACCGTGAGCCAGAAGGACAGCCGCCACTCCAGGCGGTAGCCCCAGGGCGATCCATGAAAGGTCCGCGTGTCCCGGATCGCCCCTTGGGCCAGAGCGAGGCAGGCCAGAGTCCAGGCCAGGAGGGCGGCGCGGCGCAGGCCATGGGAGGTTCCGAGTCGACCGAAGGCGAGCAGTCCCCCGAGGATCGCGGCCACGGGGATCAGCCAGTAGGAGGGATGCTCCGCGTCGAGTACGGGACGATCCCGCTTTACCTCGGTGTTCGTCGGTGTGGGCCACCCTTCGGGAGGCTGCGGCTTGGGCATGGAGCCTGGGACAAGGGCCAGCTCCAGGCCGCTGATGGGAATCGTGTCCGGCCGAACCTGAGTCGATTTGTGGGGGCAGCTCACGGTCATCCAGGGGAGCGCGAAGAGCACCAGCAGGGCCAGTCCGTGAAGTAGGGGAAGGAGGCGGAAGGGGCGCATGATCACAGGCTCGCCGTGGGCGCGAACCGGGGCATGCGCCGGGCCTGGGTGGCCTGCTCGAAGGCATAGGCGAGGGCGAGCAGGGTGGGCTCGCTCCAGGCCCGGCCGAAGAAGCTGAGGCCCACGGGCAGGCCGCAGACGAACCCTGCGGGCACGGTGATGTGCGGGGTTCCCGCCACGGCGGCGAAGCTGGAACAGCTGAAACCGGAGGCATCGCCATTCACCGGATCCGTGAGCCAGGCCGGTGCGCCCGTGGGTGCGATCAGGGCCGCGAGTTGGTGTTTTTTGAGAACGTCTTCGATATCCCGTCGAGCCTGGCGAGTGGCCTCCAGGGCCTTCAGGTAGGCGGGCTCGGTGAGCGGTCCCTTGGCCCGGGCCTGATGCAGGAGTTCCTGGTCGAAGAAGGGCATCTCCTTCTCCTTGTGTCGTTCGTTGAAGGCGATGAGGTCGGCGAGGTTCTTCACGGCCCCTCCCCGGCCCGCGAGGTAGGCCTCCAGATCGGCCTTGAACTCGTAGAGCAGAATCTCCAGCTCGGCCTTGTCGTAGGCGCTGGACGTGAGTTCCACGTCCACCACCGTGGCGCCGCAGGTCTTCAGCGCCTCCAGGGCGGGCCGAAGGGCGCGGTCCAGGGGGCCGTGCTGCCCGAGCAGGCCGGAAACCAGCCCCAGGCGTGCGCCCTGCAGGCCCTTCGAATCCAGATGCCGAGCGTAGTCCGTAGGGGCTGGGCGGCCGCCTTCCGTGGTGGCGGGATCCCGAGGGTCCGGGCCCGCCAGCAGGGTGAGCAGGATCGCGGCATCCCGCACGGTGCGGGTCATCGGCCCTGCGGTGTCCTGGGTGTGGGAAATGGGGATGATGCCACTGCGGCTCAGGAGCCCCACCGTGGGTTTCAGGCCCACCAGGCTGGCCATGCTGGCGGGGCTCACGATGGAGCCGTCGGTTTCCGTGCCCACGGCCACCGCACAGAGGTTGGCCGCCACGGCCACGGCGCTGCCGGAGGAAGACCCCGAGGGACTGCGATCCAGGGCGTAGGGATTGCGAGTCTGGCCGCCGCGCCCGCTCCAGCCACTGGTGCTGCGGGTGGAACGGAAGTTGGCCCACTCGCTGAGATTGGTCTTCCCGAGAATCAGGGCGCCCGTTTCCCGCAGACGCTGCACGATGAAGGCGTCGCGACTGGGGGCGGGCGCATCGGCCAGGGCCAGGGAGCCCGCTGTGGTCTTCATGCGATCCGCCGTGTCGAGGTTGTCCTTGAGCAGGACGGGGATGCCGTGCAGGGCGCTCCGAGGGCCGGTTTTCTGCCGTTCCGCATCGAGTTCTTCGGCGAGGGCGAGGGCATCCGGATTGATCTCGATTACCGAATGCAAGGCGGGTCCGCCTTGGTCGAGGGCACGGATACGGGCGAGGTATTTGGATGTCAGTTTCCGGCAGGTCAGACGGCCCGCCGCAAGTTCCGCCTGGAGCTGGTCGAGGGTGGCCTCTTCCAGGGACAAGGAAGCCGAGGGACTGGGTTTGGCGCCCTGCAGCATCACGCCCCCCGCCAGGGCAGCACCCCCTACAGCCAGGAAGCTGCGGCGATCGAAGACGCATGGAGACATGGCTTCACGGGACATGAGGACTCCGCGGGGGCGATGGAGGCATGATACCCCCTCGCTCCTGTGGGTTTCCTCACTGACGTTGGCGACCTACTCCCAGAAGCTCAGCAGCTCCACGTCGAAGACAAGCACACCCGAGGGCTTGCCGCGCTCGCCGCGGTAGGCGAGTTTCTGGGGGATCCAGAAGCGGGTCTTCTCGCCCTGCACCATGAGCTGGATGCCTTCGGTCCAGCCGGGGATGACTTCGCTGAGGCGAAAGCCGGAGGATTCCCGGCGGAGGACGGAGCTATCGAACATCTTTCCGTCGGTGGTCCAGCCGGTGTAGTGGACGTTGACATGACTCCGACGGGTGGGGTGCTGGGAACCGGTGCCCGGGCGCAGGGTGCGGAAGGCGAGCCCCGAGCTGGTGATGCGGGCCTCGGCCGGGGGCTGGGCCACATCTACGGGAGCCTGGGTGGGCGGGGGATCCACCGAGAGCAATTCCACCTCGAGGACCAGATCGCCCTGGGGACGCCCCGGAGCTCCGGCGAAGGCCAGGGCCTCGGGAATCCACATGCGCCGCGTCTCCCCTTCGACCATGAGCTGCAGGCCTTCGCCCATGCCCTTCATCAAGCGCTCCAGGCCCAGGATCATGGGCTCCTGGCGGGTACGGGTGCTGTCGAAGACTTTTCCGTCCCGGGTCCAGCCCGTGTAGTGCAGGGTGACGTAATCCTTGTGCCCGGGTTGCACGGCATTGCGACCGGCCTTCAGGCGCAGGGTCGCCAGGCCCGAGGGGCTCTTCACGGCCTCGGGCGGGGGTACCGACGCGGGAGCGGGAGCTTCAATGGAGGGCGAGGCGGAAGGCTGAGAAGCGCTGGGATGGCTGGCCAGAAGGACCGCAATCAGGGTCGGGACGCAAGGGTGCATGGGCATTCCACAAAAGGGCGGTTGGGAAGCGCGCCGATCGCGCGTCCTGGGTCGATTCTACTCGGCCTGTTTCCAGTGCCGCTGAATCAGGCCCAGCACCAGCCTGCGGAAAAACACCATCTGGGTGGGATTCCAGGTGAGGTAGAGCCGCGCCTTCAGGTCCGAGGCCAGGGTGCGCCAGGTGTCCGGGTCGCCTTCGCGACCGAGCACCAGGATTGGACAGCCGGGCGGCTGGCCCTCCAACAGTCCCCGCAGCCGATGGCGTTCCTCGCCGTCGGCTCCCGAAATATCTAAAAGCAACAGCAGGGGCGGCGGTTCGAGGGTCTCCTTGTAGGCAGCCATGCTGGGGGGGGCGCTCCGCACGGGCTGGAGGTTGTCCAGCGCTTCGGCCACCTGGGCGGTCAGAGTCGGATCCCTGGAGAGCAACAGCACACCGGCGGGGGGGAGCTTGGGTCTGGCCGCCTGTTCGGCATGGGCCCTGAGTTCGGCGCGGTCGTCCCACCGGCGCTGAGTGTCTTCGATGCGCGGGTCCAGCCATTCCTGGAGGGCCCCGGCGGTTTCCGGTCCCGGCCTGGGATCGAACCGGAGGCCGAGGTATTGGCCCTGGCCGTGGCAGACCCGCGCCTCGAAGCGCAGGCTGGGCCCCTGGTCCAGCCCCAGGGCCAGCGACAGGACGCGCCCAGTCTGGAAACCCTCGGGGGGAATGGGTTCCAGGCAGAAGACCCCCGCGCCATGCTGCGAGATGTTTTCCAGGGTGATGCGCAGCAGGTTTCCCTCCTGGTTTCCCAGGGCGCCGTGACAGCGGCCCACCCGCTCCAGGCGGAAGGCCTTGCGCTGCTCATCGGGCTCCAGCCAGGGTGGAATCGCCAGGCGCAGGGTGCGGCGCTGCTCGCCCTGCTCGTAGCCGAGCACCTTGGTCGTACCCGAGTAGAAGGTGAGGCCCCAGGGAAATCGCAGCTTCAGCGGCTGTTGACCCAGGGCGTGCTTGGCCGCCTCGCGGCTCATGGTGGCCCGCACGCAGAGTTCGCTGGGCGTCACTTCCAGCATCCGGGATTCGAAGCTGAGGTAGGGGGTGGCCAGCAGGCAGGCCTGGTGGCGCGTGCATAATTCCGCGAGAACCTCGTCCCGCTGGACGCCCTCCAGGGCTCCCGGGGCCTTGGAGGACTCCCGAAAGGGCAGTTTCATCAGGGCTCCCCGGCCTCGAAGGGGGCCATGGGGCCTTCCCCCGAGTCCATGTGGCGCCGGATCATGCCACGCACCAGCCGCTCGAGGAAGGGGCCGCGCCCGTGATTCCAGCTCATGGCGCTGGAGGCCTTCCATTCGCTGGCCAGCTCGAAGAGGGTGGCGCCATCCACCTCGGTGCCCAGCAGGAGGGTGGGGACCTTGCGTTGGGCGATCTCGAGGAGGGTCTTGAGGCGCCGCCGCTCGTCCAGTCCGGCGCCGCCCACATGGAAGATGGCCAACGAGGGCTTGGCGGACAGGGCGTCCTTGAGGGCCTGGGCCGCGGGGGCGAGGCGGGTGAGGGGACGAACTCCCGCCAGAGCCTCCTTCAGTTCCTGTTCCAGATCGGGATCGGCGCTGATCAGGAGGATGCTCAGTTCGGCGATGCCACTGCCCTGGGGTTCCGACCAGGCCGCCTGCTCCAGGCGCCGGGCCATTCGTTCCCGCTCCTCCTCCCGGCGCAGGAAGACCCACCGGGAGAGGGGTTCCAGGACCTCGGGGCCCAGCTCCGGCTGGTACTGCAGGCCCACGCTGCGGCCCCGCATGTGCCGCACCCGCGCGCCCCCCTCGATGCGAATGCCGTGGTCGAGGGGAATGGAGACCCGGATGGGATCCCCGGCGTACATCGCCCCCTCAGGCAGGTCCACACGGGTGTGAATCCGGGCGCCGGAGGTGCTCACATCCAGCAGAGTGGCGGTATAGAGATCGGCCCTGGGGGTGCTGAAGGTCACCTCCACCTTGCCCAGGCGCTCCACCCGAAAGGCCACTCGCTGGTCATTCTCCTGGACGCTCCTGGGGATGGAGAGGCGCACCGTGCGCCGCCCTTCGTAGAGGCCCAGGCCGAGCATCTGAACCGAGGACTCGAAGAATCCAAGGCCCTGGGGAAAGCGGATCTTGAGGTCGCTGGTCTTGAGCCCGAAGGCCGCATCGTCCCGGCTCATGGTGGCCAGCACGTGGAGTTCGTTTTCTTCCAGCGCCACGAAGCTGGACTCGAAGCGCAGGTAGGGCGTGGCCAGGATGAGCAGCTCCCGGCGGGTGCAGGCCTGGGCCAGCAGTTCGCGGATGTCACTCTGGTCCTTGATGGTGATGGTCACCGAAGCCTCCCGCCTTCTCTTATCGTGCAGGGATGAGGATACAGTTTAAGAACTACACCAACTATGGTGGAACCAGCCTGAGCGCAGGCCAAACGGGGAGGTCATGGGGCATTTCGTGGTGAGTGCGGCGGGGGAGGTCCAGGGGATCCTGGCCCAGGCTTGCGCCAACCGCGAACTGATGATCCTTGTTACGCCTTACCTCCGCTTCGAATCCAACTTCCTGCAGATGGAGCAAGGTGCCCTCCAAGCCCGGGCCACCATGGGGGCCGAGGATGCGATGTTCGGCCTGCGCAGCGCCGATCTGCGGTTCCGCTTCCCCCACGCCACCCGCTTTCTGGAAGGCAAGACGCGGCTGCTGGGCTTCGGCATGGTGGAGGGGCGCCGCAGCCTGCGGCTGGAACTGCCCAAGACGCTTCGGGAGGATGACCAGCGGGGGGCCTATCGCGCCGAGCGCGTCGGGCGCATTGAGGTCACCTTCAGCACCCCCCGCTTCGAGATCCGCACCGGACTTTTGGCGAGTCTCAGCGCCACGGGGGCGCGCATTTACTCCCAGCAGGAAAAACTGGATGCACTCTTCGAGATCGGGAATCCCATGACCGTCACGATTCCCGTGGCGGAGGAACTCAAGATCAACGCTCCCGCCGTGGTGCGGTGGATCCAGGGGCGCGCGCTGGGGCTCGAGTTCGTGCCCATCCTGCCGGAGCCCGTGCTCACGCCCCTCTCCCGGTGGGTCTTCCAGCGACGGGAGGAAGACAGTGATCGCCTGCGAAGCCTGGGTACGCCCCTCAGCCCCGCCCCCACCACCGGCGCGGGGGGCCTGGTGCTGGTATCGACCTCCGCCGAGATGGAAGAGGGGTTGCGGAACTACCTGGTGGACCTCCCGCCCCTGCGCCGCATTCCACCCACCATGGCGGCCATGAAGGAGGCGGTCATGGCCCATCCCGCGCTCCTCCTCTTCCACCTGCCCAGCCTGGGCTTGGACGAACGCAAGCGCCTGCGCACTCTGGTGGAGGTGCTCCCGCCCCGGCAACCCTTCCTGCTGGTAGGCACGGGGGTGGAGGCATCGGGGCTCATGGAACTGGGCACGGAACTGAAGGCATCGGCCTCCGTAGTCATCGGCCCCAAGCCGGGGCCCTTCTTTCAGCGGCTGCTCCAGGGCGTGCTGCGCCGCCACTACGAGGGCGGCGAAGGCGTCATGGCGCCCAGGGAGCCCACGTGAAGCCCTCGGTTCTGTTGGTGTACAGCGCCCCCCGCAGCGGTTTCGGCGACGAGTGGATGCGCTTCCTTCCCATCGGGCTGGGGTATCTCCAGGCGGCGCTCAAGCAGAAGGGTTACCCCTGCCGCTTGGCCAACCTCTCCGGGATGTCCCGCAAGGACGCGTTGGCCTACTTCCAGTCGCAGAGAGCCGAGGTCATCGGCATCTCCATGTTCACCTTCAACCGCAAGCGGAGCTTCGAGCTGCTGCAGTGGGCGCGGGAAGCCCATCCCGCCGCGGTGCTGCTGGCGGGTGGGCCCCATCCCACCCATCTCGCCACGGAGGTCTTCCAGGAATGTCCGGCCCTGGATGCCATCGTGAAGGGCGAGGGCGAGTTGCCCCTCCTGGGGGTGGTGGAACGACTGGCTGCGGCACCGGGTTCGGATCTCTGGAGACGGGCGCCGGGCCTCATCCTGCGGGAGGGCGAGACTCTGAGCCAGGCGCCCCTCGAGAACCTCGATGTCATCGGTTTCCCCGCCCAGCACTTCGAGGCTGATTTCCTCGATGACGTGGGCCAGCTGGCGTACCTCAGCACCAGCCGGGGCTGCCCGGCCACCTGCAACTTCTGCAACACGCCGGAATTCTGGGGCAGTTCCATCCGCTTCCGCAGTCCCGAGGCGGTGCTTCAGGAGATGAACCTGCTGCGGGCACGGCACGGGCTCACCTACTTCTCCTTCCGGGATGACACCTTCACCGCCAACAGGGGGCGCATTCTCAAACTCATGGAGCTGATCCAGGGGAGTGGGCTGCATCCCATTTGGAACTGCCAGAGCCGCGTGAATCTGGTGGACGAGGATCGCCTGGTGGCCATGAAACGGGCGGGCTGCGAGTTCATGCAGTTCGGTGTGGAGCACGCCAGCGAGCGGGTGCTGGCGCTTTTGGACAAGGGCACCAACATGCGCCAGGCGCGCAACGCGCTGTCCCTGGTGCGCAAGGTAGGGCTCAACCTCGGCGTCTTTCTCATCACCGGCATTCCCGGCGAGACCTGGGAGGATGTAGAGGAGAGCGCCGCCTTCATCCGCGAGGTCCGCCCTCACGATGTGCAGATCTCCCCGTTGGCGCTCTATCCCGGCACCCGACTCTTCGACCGCTATCGGGAAGAGGGGCGCATCGCGAAGGATTTCTTCCGGGCCACCGGCGATGCGGAGGTCTTCGCCCGGGTGGATGTCCACACGGAGCGGGCCCTGCGCCACCTGGACGCCGTGGCAAATCAGATCAAGCGGAAGGCCGCATACTCGCCTCGGGAATTCGCGGAGCAAAAGGCTTGGCTGGGCTTCTGCACGGTGACGAATCTTCTGTGCGGGGAGGTTGCGGAGGAGGGAGGGCGGTTCATCGAGGCCGAGGCCGAATACGCGGAGATTGTGGCCCAGGAACCCGGCAATACCTGGGGTTTCCTGAAGCAGGCCCTCCTCCGGGAGAAGCTGGGGCGGCGCGCCGAGGCCCTCGCCGATCTGGCCGAAGTGCTCCGGCTCGCCCCGGGCCATCCCGAGGCCACGGCCCTGAAGGTCCAGTGGGCCCATGGCGCACGGCGCAGCAAGGCCAAGGGGCCAGCCCACGGCCCCACCGCCGAGATGAAGGGCGCGGCGACCTACCTGGAGCGACCGAAGCACTGATGGCGCCGGGGCTGGCGGGGACAGCCGACCTCATGAGAACGGGAAGGGGAGGTCCTTGGGCTAAACTGGAGGGGTTCCCGTCCGGAGGCCTCCCATGACCGATGCCCATGCACCCTGCCTGCTCGATCCCCAGCAGATGGATGCCTATCTCCTGCGGGTTTCCCGGGAGATCGCGGCAGCCTTCGGCCACGATGAAAATCTGGTGTTGGTGGGCATCCGCAGTCGTGGCCTGCCCCTGGCGGAGCGCCTGGGGGCCAAGCTCAACACCATCCTGAACCGGGAGGTGCCCATCGGCATCCTGGACATCTCCCTGTATCGCGATGACCTCACGGAGATGGCGGGCAGCCCCATCGTGCGTCCCACGGAGATCCCATTCCGCCTCAAGGGCAAGACCGTGGTGCTGGTGGATGACGTGCTCTTCACGGGCCGCACCATCCGCGCGGCCCTGGATGCCCTCCAGGATCATGGTCGGCCCTCCCGGGTGTGGCTGGCGGTGCTGGTGGACCGCGGCGGTCGCGAGTTGCCCATCCAGGCGGATTTCGTGGGCCTGAAGCTGGAAGTGCCTCTCAACCAGAGGGTCTCCGTGCGTGTGGTAGAAATCGACAAGGTGGATGGGGTATTCCTGGAAGGACGGAGTTGAAATGACCACGACGCGGTACATCTTTCCCCACAAGCACCTGCTGGGCATCGAACCCCTCAGTCCCCAGGACATCACGGCCCTGCTGGATCAGGCGGAGGCCTTTGAAGAAGTCTGCGAACGCCCCGATATCAAGATCGTGCCCGCCCTGCGCAAGCGGATGGTGGTGAACCTCTTCTTCGAGAACTCCACCCGCACCCGCAACAGCTTCGAGATCGCCGAAAAGCGCCTGTCCGCCGAGATCATCAACTTCGACGCCGATACTAGCTCCCTGAGCAAGGGCGAGACGCTCATCGACACGGCCATGAACCTGGAGGCCATGCATCCGGATCTCATCGTGATGCGCCACAGCGCACCCGGCGCTCATGCGCTGCTGTCCCGGCACATGAAGGCCAGCATCATCAATGCCGGGGACGGCGCCCACGAACATCCCACCCAGGCCCTGCTGGACGCCTACACCCTGCGCCAGCGCTTCGGCAAGTTCGAGGGCCTCAAGGTCGCAATCGTCGGCGATATCCGCCACAGCCGCGTGGTGCGCTCCAATCTCTGGCTGCTCACTAAGATGGGCGCCAAGGTGACTCTGGTGGGACCGCCCACCCTGCTGCCCACGGAGCTGCGGGAGACCTGGCCCATGGTGGACTTCAGCTACGACCTGGATTCCGTCATCCCCGACATGGATGCCATCATGATGCTGCGGGCCCAGTTCGAGCGGGGCACGGGCCAGTACATCCCCGGCCAGGGCGAGTACATCCGCTACTACCAGCTCAACGCGGCCCGCATGAAGCGCGCGAAGAAGGATGTGGCCGTGCTCCATCCCGGCCCCATCAACCGCGGCTTCGAGATCACCTCGGAAGTGGCTGATGGCCCCAACAACGTGATCCTCGAGCAGGTGACCAACGGCGTACCCGTGCGAATGGCCGTGCTGTATCTCCTGTCCAATCCCCACGGGGAGCAGGTGCCTTAACCCGTCTCTGCGCGTCATGGTGTCACGAGGCCCGCGCTGCGGGCCTCTTTTCAAGGAGTCGGCATGAGAGCCCTTACCTGGTCCAAAGTCTTCCGGATCGTCTGGCGCGTGAATGCGGTGGGCATCTTCCTGGTGGTGGGGCTGGCGGTGGTGGGGCTCTCTGCCACGCTCCTCTCGGAGCTGTTTCGGTCCTCCCCTGGGACCCAGGCCGCGGCGCCCGAATCGGTACCTCAGGAGCCGGGGAAACCGGAACTCCGGCTGGGCTCCTTCCAGCGGCTGGAGGGCACCAGCGTGGCTCGAGCCGAGTTGCACGAAACGGGGGGACGTTCCTTCAGTCTCAAGGGTTCCCCATCCGCGACTCGCAACATCCTCTTCGTGGACACCAGTGATGGGAAATCCTGGTGGCTGCTCCCTGATTCGGACTCCGTCATCGCGGGGGAACAGGACGTTTCGATGGTGGAGAGTGGGATTTCTACCCCCCTCGGGAAGCTCTACTCCATTGCTTCCGAGGGTGCGGATAAGAAGCCACAGACGGCCCTCGTCTTCGCCGATCCCAAGGGCACCCGGCAAGTGACGGTGGCCAAGGGGGACGTGGGAATCGACGGTGTGTTCACGATGAGCCGCGAGGAGGCCAGGGTGGTGTACCGCGATCAGTCGGGCTATCACCTGGCGGTGGTCAATCCCGCGGAAATGAAGGTCGTTCGGGATTCCAAGTGGGCGATCAACTTCCCTCCTCGGAAGTAGCGAAATTCTGAAAGGGCAAAGGTCCGCGGCTCTTCCTTTTTTGCGCCTTTTGCGTTCTTTGTGGCCAATGGATCTTCCTGCAAATTGCCCGGATCCTTCGATGGCGGGTCTGTCTTGGCATTTGCTCGGTAAAGAGCGACCCGCGCATCGAATTTGATGCGCGGGTCGCAAGGGTAGAGGGTCGTTAGAGGGTCTTGGGCGCGGCTTCTGCGCCATCCTTGACCACGAAGCTGCGGCCACTGAGTTTCTCTAACAGGGCGATGCCGAAGAGGCCGTTCACCATGGCGTTGCCGTCGCTGCCGCCACCGCCCAGGATCAGGTTGTCGGGGATGAGCTTGAGGTCGCTGGCGGCGATCTTCTCGACCACTCGGATCTGGCCGAAGACTTCGCGCCCCATGGCGGCCACTTCGAGCTTGTAGGCCTCGGCGGTGGAGACCCCCTTGGCCAGGATGATCTCGGCCTCGGCGCCACCGACCTTCTTGATGGCCTCGGAATCCGCATCGGCATTGACCTTGGTGGCCTCGGCCTTGCCGCCTGCCTGCAGTTTCACCGCCGTGGCCTGGCCTTCGGCCATCAGGATCGCCGCCTGCTTGGAGCCTTCAGCCTCCTTGATGCGGCCCTCGGCGAGATTCTTCTGGATCTCCACGTTACGTTCCGATTCCACCACCTGGGGTTGCATGTTGGCCTGGGCCTTGGCGTTCTCCAGGTTGCGCCGCTCATCCTGAGCTTCCTTCTGGGTGGCGAAGGTCTTCTTCTCCTGTTCGGCGATCTGGCGATCCGTCACGGTCTTGGTGAGTTCCACCGGCAGCACCACATCGGCGATGAGCGTGTCCTTGGAATCGATGTGGTGGACGCGCAGCACGGTATCGATGTGCTCCTTGGCCTTCTCCTGCAGTTCCTTGCGCTGGGTGTATAGATCCAGGGCCTTGATGTACTGGGCGGCATTGCGGAAGTGGCTGCTGATGGCCGGTTCCAGCACCTGGCTGATCATGTTGCGCACGGAGCCCAGATTGGCGATCACCTTGGGTGCATTCTTCATGGGGATGTGGATGATGACGCTGACATCCATGTTCACGTTGAAGGCGTCGGCGGTGCGCAGGGTGATGGTCTTGAGGTTGGAATCCAGCTCGTGGGCGCTGCTGCGGTTATCGGCCCAGTTGAGGAGAATCTGGGTGGTGGGCACGATATCCACCTTGCAGATCTTGGTGTTCAGCGGGTGTTTGCCTGGTTGAAGCGGGTCCGCCCAGATGCCCTTGCTGCCGTTGGCCACGATCTTGGCGTTCACGGCATCATCGGTGAGATCGGCACCTTCGCTGCCCACGTAGCTGGTCACTACCCCGCAGTTGCCGATGTCCACGCGGATCATGTCCACCTTTTCGATGGTGGCGAACCAGGGGTTGATGGCGTAGTTGCCTGCGCGGAGCACGGGGATCTGGAGGCCCTTCTGGCCGCCCGCCTTCAGGAAGGCATCCGCATCCTGGAAGTTGTCGTGGGTGCCCAGGGGCAGCTCCTCCGCGGCGATCTTGGAGGAGTCGACGATGGGCTTGCCTTCGTTGATGGTGACGATGCCCACCTGATCGGCCTCGATGTGCGTCCAGTCCACGATATCGATGACCCGGAAGAGTCTGGGATTCAGGCGGTAGACGCCGGGCATGAGCACATCCAGCTGCCGACCGCGCTCGCCGCCGTTCTTGATGAAGGCCTCGCCATCGAAGAAGTTTCCGTGACCCTTCACCCGTGCCGCCAGCAGGCGCCCCTCGGGGATGCGGGCGCCGTCTGCCGCCTCCACCAGGCCGACCTTGCCGCCGGGGATCTTGGTGATGGGCACCTTCTGGACTTTGAACATCAGCGTGTTGATGCGGTAGTAGCCGGGCTGCAGGAAGGCGATCTGCGGTCCCTTCTGGCCGCCATTCAGGATGAAGGCCTGGGCGTCCTGGAAACTGTCGCAGGCCACGGGAGAGCCGAAGTTCCCGCCCTCGCGGGTGACGGGCTGTCCGGCGATGGATTCCACGTAGCCCACTTCGTCGTCGTGGATCATGGTGGCGTCCACTTCTTCCACATCGAAGAGGTGGGGATTGATCTTGTATTCACCCTCGGGGAGGATCGCCAGCTGGGGGCCCTTCTCACCACCGTTGCGCAGGAAGGCCTCGCCGTCCTGGAAGAGATCGCACTCCACGGCTTTGGCCATGAACTGTCCACTGGGGATGGGTGCCCCTGCCACCGCCCGCACCACCCCCACCTTGTTCTCCTGGATGATGCAGAAATCCCGCTTGATCACCTTGTAGATGAAGGGGATCAGCAAGTGGAAGCCGGGGCCGAGCACCCGGGCCTGCACGCCCACTTCGTTGCGCAGCGCCACGGTGCGGCCATCGGGCATCTGCCTGCCGAACCATCGGCGCTCCAGCAGGATGATCTGGTTGCCCTTGGCGATGGTGAAGGATTTCAGCAGGATCAGGAGGGCGGCGAGGCCACCGACCACCGGCAGCCAGAGGGTCGACAGTTGGGCTTCCATTGCGGGTCCTTTCAAGGGTGGGTGTTCGGGCGGATTTCTCGCACCATGATGACTCAGACAGGGTGATCCGAAACCGGGGAGAGCGTCGATGCCCCAGGCCAATCGGAGGCCGCCATGGGCTCATCGGTACCAATCGACGGTCCAGCCGGTTTCTCCACTGCCCCTACAGAGGCCCATCGTGGGCGGATCGACGATAGACTCGGACCCTGAATCCGGCCACGATCCAGGTGGTCAGGTCCTTCCCTCTAGAAGGCGCTCCATATTCATGGCCAATCCCCGCGTTCATGTGCCCGATCTCAACCTGTGGGCCTCCAGCCCTCAGCCTTGGTATTTCCGGCGAGTCACGATCGCGCTGGTCGTTGGGGCGCTTTTTATCGCGATGCTGGTGGCGTTCAAGGATTCAGAGTTGGCTCAGGGCGATCAACCCAAACCCTCCGCCGAGCAGCCTGCTATGCCAGGCCCTTCGCTGCCGCCCGGGTCAAAGACAGCCCAGGGCTCACCGATCGAGAAGATCCCCGCGGTGACCCGCGCTGTTAATCCAGCGCTTCCTGCCACCACGGCGACCTTCAACCAGATCACACAGATGGATGAAGACAGCCTGATTCGGGCGGCTCGAGCCACCAACATTCGAGAGCTGGTGGAATCGGATCCGGGATTGGTCTTGCGAATGCAGGATGGGCTCCCGTTGGATGCACCCAAAGCCAAGGTTTTGCTCCTGATGGCGGAGGCCGAATTCCAGCTGGGTTACTATCGTCGGGCCGCGGAGACCTATACGAAATTGATCCATCACCAACCGGGGATCGCAAAGTATAGGTATTTCCGAGCCATGGCCTTTGCTGCGGGGAAACGCACGGACAGGGCCCTTTTCGACCTTGAAGATGCCATTTCGCGCGAGCCAAGGCTGGCAACGGAGGCGAGGGAAGAACCTCGATTCGTTCCATTGAGCCGCAACTCGAAATTCAGGGACCTGACGCGTGCCCATCCATAGCCTGGTCGGTTGCGAGCCGTGGCTTGGCATTGAAATGAAAAGGCCCGCATTCGCGGGCCCGTTCGCTTGATCTATGCAGCGCTTCAACCGGCGACGATGGAGCCCGTGGGGCAGGCATCAACGCAGGTGCCGCAGTCGGTGCACTTTTCGCCGTCGATGACGTAGATATCGCCTTCGCTGATGGCTTCGGTGGGGCACTCGGGCAGGCAGGCGCCGCAGGCGATGCAGGAATCGGTAATGGTGTGGGACATGGTCAACCTCCAGGCATAGGGCCGACTTGAGCTTAGACCGAGGGCAGGGTGGAGAAAATCACATCCCGTCGGGATTCTTCCGGAAGGCCTTTGCGGCCACGGGGCCGAGACGCCGCAGGGCCCCTTGGGCGAAAGTGCCCCGGCGCCACACCAGGACCAGGGTACGGAAGGGCACGGGCTCCGCCAGGGGACGCATCACCACCGAGGCGCGGGCCGCTTCGGTGGCCACCGCCAGCCGGGGGAGCAGGGTGATGCCTGCACCGCTGGCCACCATCTGCACCAGGGTGGGCAGGCTGGTGGCGCGGTAGCCCAGTTCCTCCAGGCGAGCCCCCCTGCAGGCCGCGAGGGCCTGGCCCCGGAGACAGTGGCCGTCCTCCAGCAGGAGCAGTCGCTCCCCTTCAAGTTCCTCCTCCCGAAGGGCCTGTTTGCGTCGGGCGAGGCGATGGGTGGTCGGCAAACAGACGCGGAAGGGATCCTTGCCCAACACCAGGTGCTCCAGGTCGCCCAGATCGGCCTCCAGAGCCAGGATGGCGCCATCCAACTCGCTCTTCTGGAGGGCGGCCACGAGGGTGTCCGTGTGCGCCTCGGTCCAGAGGGGAAGCAGGCGGGGAAAGGCCTCCCGCAGGGCGGGCACCAGAAAGGGCAGTGCGTAGGGCGCGAGGGTGGGGATGATGCCCAGGCGCAGCGAACCCGCGAAGGGATCCAGAAAGGTCTGGGCCTCCTGGGCCAGTTCGCGGCCCTCGGCCAGCATGCGTTCCATGCGAGCCAGGAGGGCCTGACCGGGGGGCGTCACCCGCACGCCACCCCGGCCACGTTCGAAGATCGGGACACCCAGGGCATTCTCCAGGGCCGCGAGCTGGGAGCTGAGAGAGGGTTGCGCCACGGCGCACAGATCGGCGGCCCGGCGAAAATTGAGTGTCTCCGCCACGGCGAGGGCGTACTGCATCTGGCGCAGGGTGAAAGGTAGAGGTGTCGCATCCATGATTTGTATTATCTATCAAAAACATAGAAACGATATCTTGGACCCGCAACAGTCTCGGAACGAAGCTGGTGAAGCGGCGCGAAGAGTGCGCCCCACCCCACAGGAGAATTGAGATGCTGACCGTTGGCGATCGCCTTCCTTCCTTCGAATTGCAGGCCGTGACCAGTCTCGAGAAGGGCAAGGAATTCCAGACCCTTACCCAGGACAGTTTCTCGGGAAAGTGGAAGGTGCTCTTCCTCTGGCCCATGGACTTCACCTTCGTCTGCCCCACGGAGATTGCCGCCTTCGGCAAGCGCAACGGCGATTTTCTGGACCGGGATGCCCAGGTGCTGGGCGCCAGCACGGACACCCACTTCGTGCATTTGGCCTGGCGCAACAACCACGCGGATCTGAAGGATCTGCCCTTTCCCATGCTCGCGGACACCAAGCGGGAGCTGAGCACGGCCCTGGGCGTGCTGCACAAGGAGGCGGGCGTGCCCTTGCGGGCCACCTTCATCGTGGATCCCGAGGGGATCATCCGTCACGTCAGCGTCAACGACCTGAGCGTGGGGCGCAGTGTAGAAGAAGTGCTGCGGGTGTTGGATGCCCTGCAGACCGATGAACTGTGCCCCTGCAATTGGCAGAAGGGCGACGCCACGCTGCAGGTGTGACCATGGCGACCCTGGATCTCGAAGGCCTGCGCGAAAGCCTGCCGGAATACGCCAAGGATTTGAAACTCAACATCCAGGCGGTGCTGGGCGAATCCAGCCTCAGCCCCCTTCAGCAATACGGCACGGCCCTGGCGGTGGCAACGGCCACCCGCCACGGCGCGCTTCGGGAGACGCTCCGCCAGGAGGCGCTTTCCCGTGCGGGTGAAATCGCGGTGGAGGATGCCCTGGCCGCCGCAGCGCTCATGGGGATGAACAACATCTTCTATCGGTTCCGCCACATGGTGGGCAAGGAGAGCTACGGCCAACTTCCGGCCCGCCTGCGCATGAACCGCATCGCCAAACCGGCGGGCCCCAAGCTGGACTTCGAACTCTACTGTCTGGCGGTGAGCGCGGTGAACGGCTGCGAGGTTTGCGTCCGCGCCCACGAGAAGACCCTGATCGAGGGTGGCTTCACCGAACAGCAGATCCACGACGCCATCCGCATCGCGGCCACCGTGAACGGGGTGGCTGCGGCCCTGGGTTCCGACCCGGGGGTACCGTCGAACTGACCAACCTGATTCGTCCTCCCACCCTGTGGAGACATGCGACTGTTCGAAGCCAAGGGGGAGGAAAAACTGGAGGATTCCGATCCCGCGCACTCGGCATCCATTAGTAACTCAAGCCGGGTCGCCGGGCGAGACGGGAATGCCCCTTACCGCTATTGACCCGTGAGTCGCTCCGGTTTGCAGAGCCGCTTCTTGTCATTGCTGACGCGCCCGCACTTGAGGCAGAGGTGGGTGGGCGCCTCCACCAGCTTCTTGAAGGCGTCCAGGGACTCCGCAAGCGCGTCATCCTTGACGAGCTTGCAGAGTTCCTTGTCCTTCAGCTTCTTCACGGCTAGGCCGTGGGGTGGGCGGCACCGGGTTCAGCGGAGTTGCCGAAGGACTGAAGGGCCAGATAGTTGAGGCCGAAGCGCTCGATTTTCTCGAACTGCTTTTCGTACTGGTCGAAGTGGCGCTCTTCGTCCACCACCAGGCTCTCGAAGAGCTGCTTGGTGACGGCGTCGGCGTTGGCGCCGCACTCCAGGGCGGCCTTGTTGTAGTCGATCTGACTGCCGGCCTCCATCTCCATGGCCTTCTTCAGCATGGCGGTGGGATCCGTGATCTTTGCCACGGGGCCTGCGGGCGCTACTTCCACCTCGCCCTTCAGGAAGAGGATGCGGTCCGCCAGCTTCTCCACGTGCATCATTTCCTCGATGGCCGTGCGCTTGAAGAGCATGGAAAGGGGTGCGAGGCCCTGGTCATCGAGATGGAAGTGGAAGTACATGTACTGGTGAACAGCCTGCAGTTCATCGGCAACGGCGTGATTCAGCAGGGCGATGCTCTTGCTGCGGTCCATGGGGTCTCCTTGTGATGGCGTGATGCCAGTGGTGGTGTGCTCGGCGGTCCCAATGATCCTCCCAAGTCGCTGCGGGGGCCAGTAGCGTTGAGCGGGTCATGAGAGATTCCCCGTAAACGGAAGTCTCGCAACTCCGTAGGGGAAGAAACTCTGAGAATTGGGATTCTTATGGCGCCAGCGGTCGACACCCTTTCTCCACCCGAACTGGAAATCCAGGCATTGAAATCCAATTCTGCATGGGGTCTCTTGAAGCAAGAACTCCGGCGGGAAGGCTTTCCTGGGCTTCTTCAAGCCATGCTGATGGTGTGGCTGATTGGTAAGGCCCAGCCCATCTTGGCGTTTCTGATCGCCGGTCCCTTCATTCGGTTGGAATGGTACGGGGCGACTGCGGTGGCGATGGCGGCTGTCGTAGTCCTCGCGTCCCTGTCTGCGCCTCTGTTGGCGCGGCTCTGGGGACGGCGCACGTTCGGAGATATGCTCGCGCTTCGTCCCGTTCCCTGGGGAAGCTGGCCGTCCATTGTGGTGGGTTCGGTTGGCGAAAGGGCACTTACGTGGTGCTTCCTCCTGGTGATGCTGCAAACCAATCTGATTTCCATCGGCCCTGCTGACCCTAGCCCCGGTGCTGGTGCGCACGGGTGGTTGCTGGCGATTGTGGGAGCGCCTCTTTGGGAGGAAGTGGTATTTCGGGGGATCATCTTGGGAGGTTTTCTGAAGCACTATCCCAAATGGTTCGCGATTTTGGCGAGTGCAATCCTCTTTGGCGCGTCTCATGGGAACCTGGGGCAATTCGTCGGAGCGGGGGTGTTCGGCCTCTTTGTGGGATGGCTGTTTGCGGAAACGGGCTCCCTGTGGCCATGCCTTTTTGCTCATGCCTTCGGTAATGGGGCACCCGATTCTTTGGCGACGGCCATGGGGATTCAGGTTGGATCCTGGCCCGCCGTTTGGACCTGGGCTCTCGCCGTTGGATTGCTGGCCCTTGGAATCGTGGGATTGCTGAAGACCAAGGGGCGCCTGGCCTGGAATGATCGCGAGAGCATGGCCTAAGGATGTGCGGGGTATCCTGAAAGCTCGGGGAAGCCCGATTCTTTCGCGAGGTAATTTCATGATCCAGGGCCCCGTGGTGCTCCTGATTCTCGATGGCGTGGCCGATGGCGCACGCAACCACTTCGATGCGACGTTCCGGGCCGGGATGACGAATCTCAACCGCCTGCGCGGGCAGTACGCGGCCACGCAGTTGCAGGCAGGCGGGGAATCCGTGGGGCTGCCAGAGGGCCAGTTCGGCAATTCGGAAGTGGGGCACATGAACCTGGGCGCGGGCCGAGTGGTGTGGCAGGAACTCACCCGCATCGACGCGGCCATCAAGAAGGGCACCTTTCGGGAAAACCCGGCCATGGGGAACCTGCTGGCCGAACTCAAGGCCTCCGGCAAGCGCCTGCATCTCATGGGCCTCGTGAGCCCCGGCGGCGTGCACAGCCACCAGAACCATCTGGTGGCCCTGGCCCAGTGGGCCCAGGCGGAGGATGTCCCAACGGTGATCCATGCCTTCCTGGATGGGCGCGACACGGCGCAGAAGAGCGCCGATGGCTTCTTGGCCCAGCTCTCCGAAGACCTGAAACCCTGCCCTCGGGTGCGCATCGGTTCCCTCTGCGGGCGCTACGTGGTGATGGATCGCGATAAGCGCTGGGAGCGGGTGATCCGGGCCTGGAAGATGCTGGTGGAAGGCGCGGGGGAATTCACGGCGGTCGATGCCCAGGCTGGCATCCGGGCCGCCTACGGCCGGGGTGAGACCGATGAATTCGTGAGCCCCACCACCACGGCGGACTTCCACCCGCTGGAGGATGGCGATGGAGTCATCTTCTTCAATTTCCGCGCGGATCGGGCCCGGGAGTTCAGCCACGCTCTGGTGAATCCGGCCTTCGACGGCTTCCCCCGCCCCACGCGCCCCGCGATCAAGCTCCTCACCTTCACCCAGTACGAGACAGATCTGGATCCCTTTGTGAGCGTGGCCTACGCGCCCCAGAACCTAGCCAACATCCTGGGCGAGCTGGTGGCGAACAAGGGGCTGAAGCAGCTCCGCACCGCCGAAACGGAGAAGTACGCCCACGTCACCTTCTTCTTCAACGGTGGTCGGGAAGAGCCATTTCTAGGCGAAGAACGGCTGCTGGTGCCCTCTCCCAAGGTGGCCACCTACGACCTGATGCCCGAGATGAGTTGCCACGAGGTGACCCGTGGCCTGGTGAAGGCCATCCATGCGGGGCAGCACCGCTTCATCGTCTGCAACCTCGCCAACGGCGACATGGTGGGCCACACTGGCGATCTCAATGCGGCCACCATGGCCTGCGGGATCGTGGATGACGCCCTGCGCCAGGTGGCGGAGGCGGTGCTGGCGGCCAAGGGCGCGCTGTTCATCACCGCCGATCATGGCAATGCTGACTGCATGCGAGACGAGGCCGGAAATCCCCACACGGCGCACACCTCCAACCCCGTGCCCGCGGTGATCGTGGCGGAGGGTTTCGCCGGTCGCCAACTGCGCGCCGGGGGGGCGCTGTGTGATGTGGCCCCTACGCTGCTGGAGCTCCTGGGAATTGAACAGCCTGGGGAGATGGAAGGCGAGAGCCTACTGCGCCTCAGCGGGAAGGCCGAGGCGGCGTACTAGGAGCCCGTCCACGTATTCTGCGGGAACCGCGTTGAGTGCAAAGGACTTGATGGCACGAAGGCGCGTGAGAGGCGATGCGGGTCCATCGTCCGAACGCGCCGACACAGCCAGCGAGCCCTTTGCGCTCAACCCTTCGGGCTGGGGCGCCAGCCGTCGCGATGCCGCGTCAGGCTCCTTGTCCTTGGGGCCACCAGATTTCAGCTCGTCTCGCGTATCGGCGAAGCCGATACCGAGAGGGCCTTCGTCGCCTTCCTTGCCTCGCTCGGCTGGCACCCCAGCGCGGCCCCGCATAATACTTGGACGGGCTCCTAGGTCCTGAACCGCGCCACCAGGGCCGCAAGACCCTCGGCGGTGCGGGCCAATTGGTCGGAGGTCTGGGCGTTGTTCTCCACGGTGGCGGACAGTTCCACGCTGGCACTGGCGTTCTCCATGGCCTTCTGGGCGCCCAGTTCCACCTGCTGGGTGACTTCGGCGCTGGCGTGGGCCTGTTCCTCGGTGGAGGAGCTGATCTCCAGGGCCATCGAAGTGACCTGGCCGATGTGTTCGCGGATCTCCGCCAGGGCCTGAACCGCCTCTTGCACCGTGGACTTGCCCAAGGCCACCGCTTCGTTGCTGCTCTCGATGAGCGTGGCGATCTCCCGGGCGGATTGGGCACTGCGCTCGGCGAGCTTGCGCACTTCCTCGGCGACCACGGCGAAGCCCTTGCCCATGGCCCCGGCCTTGGCGGCCTCGATGGCGGCGTTGAGGGAGAGCAGGTTGGTCTGGCGGGCGATGTCCTGGATGACCCGCACCGCCTGCACGACCTTGGCGGTGGACTGCTCGACCTGGGCCATGGCCTGCATGGCGGCCTCCCCAGATCGGTCACCGAGCTGGGTGGCCTCCACCGCCGCCTCAGCCTGGCGCTGGCTGGATCGCACGTTGCCGGAGACTTCCTCGATGGAGGCTGTGAGCTCGGTCATGGCCGAGGCCATGCGTTCCACGGAGCCGCGCTGTTCCTCAGCGTTCCGGGCCAGTTCCTGACTGGTGGCCGAGATCTGGTGGGTGGCCGAGGCAAAGGTCGCGGCGTTGTCCGTCACCCGCATGGAATCGAAGCGGATGCGGTTGATCATGCCCTTGAGGTTGGACTGCATGCCCCGCAGAGTAGCCAAAACACTGGTGACGTCTCCGGGGCGGGTGTCGATTTCCATCCGGAGATTTCCCTCGGAGATGGCGCGGGTAACCCGGATGGCGTAGTCGGGGTCGCCTCCGATCTGCGCCTGGGCAACCCTTGCGGCAAGGGTGGCGATGAGGATGGAGGCCACCACGGCGACTCCACCCGCCAGCCCCAGGCGCCAGAGAACGCCGTCTTGGGGCCCCTGGGCCGATCCCAGGGAGGCGGCGACCAGGACCAGTGTGGCGACGAAAAGGACGATGACCAGGGCGAAGGCGAGGCGCAGTCGGTTCCCGAAGGTCAGGTTAGGAAAAGGAACCCAGGCCTTTTGTTGGGTTTCCTCCAGGCTCTTTCCCTGGTTCATCAGGGAGTAGACCCGCTCGGCCTCGCGCACCTGGGAGCGGCTGGGGCGGCTGCGGATGGAGACATAGCCCACCGTGTGCCCCTGCTCCACCACGGGGGTTACATTGGCATCCACCCAATAGAAGCCTCCGTCCTTGGAGCGGTTCTTCACAAAGCCCTGCCAGGGCTTGCCGCCCTTCACCGTGGCCCAGAGATCCGCGAAGGCCGCCGGGGGCATGTCCGGGTGGCGCACCAGATTGTGAGGCTGGCCGATCAACTCGTCCCGGCTGAAGCCGCTGAGGCGCACGAATTCGTCGTTGGCATAGGTGATGATGCCCCGGGTATCCGTCATGGAGACCAGGAAGGCCCCTTCCTGGACCAGCTTCTCGACCTTGGTGACGGGTTGATTGACACGCATGAGGAACCCTCCGCGGAGATCCTCCAGGGAGCCCCACAGGGGAGTTATCGTCGGAAATCGGGGCCGGGGTGAGTTCGAGCCTATAGGGTTCGGATCAGTTCCCGGAGTCCGCCCCAGACGATCTGGACGCCGATGGCCAGCAGGATGAAGGCCGAGATCTGGCTGATGGTAGCGGCGCCGGTGTTGCCCAGGCGGCGGAGCACCTTGGCGGAGTAACGGTAGAAGATGAAGATGGTGGCCGCGGCCAGGGCGATGCCGCAGGTGACCGCCAGGAAATCCAGCAGGGTGTGGGGATCGGAGATGCGGCCCCGGGGCACTAGGCTCAGGGTGACCGCCATGGAACCCGGACCCGCCGTGACTGGCAGGGTCAGGGGAAAGAAGGCCTTGTCCAGCATGTAGGTCTGGAGTTCGGCCTTCTCGGACTCGCTCATCCGCGGGTCCTTGTTGAGCATGTGCCAGGCGCTGTGGAAGAGCAGCAGGCCGCCGGCGATGGCGATGACGGGGATGGAGATGCCCAGGAGCTTCAGCAGCCAACCGCCCACCAGCAGCAGGGAGGTGAGGAACACGAAGGTATAGAAGCCGATGAGGGCCGCCAGGTGGTTGCGCTGGGATTCCTTCACCCCGGCCGTGAGCTGCACGAACACCGGCGCCATGGCCGGAGGATTCAGGATGGGGAAGAGCGCCAGAAAGGCGAACATCATCGTGCTGAGAAACCCGACCATGGACCACTCCTCGGGGACCGAGGGGTCACCCGTGCCTCCAGGCTACACAAGCCGTCGTCCTCGTTGGATCACGGCCTACAAATCGTCAAATCCAGGGCTACTTCCCGCGATTGGTACTGCGGGTGTGGGCCGAGGCCTGCTTGTTGGGGGCGGGCTTGGAGGGCTTGTGGGCGGTGGGGGCCGGATGGCGCTCGGCGTGGCCGGGCTTGCCGGGCTTGAGGCCATCGTGGCCTTCCTGGGTGGGTTTGGCCGTCAGCGTGCCGAGCAGGTTGGCGGTGATGGAAGGATCGGGCTTGGACATAGCGGCACCTCGGGATGCGGGAAAGGCGTACGGAGGAAGGCCGGACGGATTCCCCATTGTAGTGCATCCAGAGGATTAGGGCTTTTCCGCCACGTGCAGGGCCACGATTCCGCCCGTGAGGTTCCGCCACGTCACCCGGCTGAACCCCGCCGCCGACAGTTCCGCCGCCAGGGCGGGCTGGTCCGGAAAGGCGCGGATGCTCTCCGGCAGGTAGGTGTAGGCGCTGGCGTCGCCGCTGACCCACCTGCCGATTCGGGGCAGGATCCTCAGGCTGTAGAAATCATAGAAGGCGCGCAGCCAGGCCCAGCGCGGGCGGCTGAATTCCAGGATCGCCAAACGCCCGCCGGGCTTCAGCACCCGCAGGAACTCGGCGTAGGCCAGGGGACGGCGTTCCACGTTGCGGATGCCGTAGCAGATGGTTACTCCGTCGAAAGATTCCGGCGTGAAGGGCAGGCGCTGGGCATCGGCGCCCACGCTGGCCCACACGAGATTTTCCAGGCGCTTCCGGCGGAACTTGGCGGGGCCCAGGGCCAGCATGGCCTGGGTGAAATCCGTGCTGATGACCTCGGCCCCTCGCCGCGCCAGGGCGAGGCTGGAATCGCCCGTGCCCGCGGCCACATCCAGCATCCGCTTGCCGGGCTGGGCCCCAGATGCCCTCGCCATGCAGCGCCACCAGTAGAAATCGACTCCCAGACTCAGCAGATGGTTCAGCAGGTCGTAGCGGGGCGCGATGCCGCTGAACATGGACTGGACCTTGGCACCCTCGGGCATTGTGACCTCGTAATTGCTAGCATGCCCACTTCGATGGCGTGCGCTACTTCTGATGATTCGAATTCATGCTGGGGTGATCGTGACCCCCGTCACCCCCCCCCCCCCCCGCTGATAAGTTGGTTCGAATCTCATGGAGGCAAATAATGAAAAAAGCAATTCATCTGGCGTTTGTCCTAGCCTTAATGACAACCTCACTCTTTGCATATCCAGAGGGGGATTGCTATGTGCATTCCTGCAGTGATGGCACGTACATCGTAGTGACGCGATCCGACTGGAAAGGTCACACGATATCAGCCGCAAGGCTTGAACAATTTGTAGGTAAAAATTGTTAGCCTTCTTTTGGGAGGCGGTATGAAAGCCCTGGGATTGTTCTTGATCCTTTCGGGAGCGCTCGTTGCGCAGAATGCTCTTGCTCCAAATCCCTGCATCTGGGATGGTCCTAATCTCGTGGTCACCCATCCGGAACGGGGCATTGCGGCGCAGTGTGAATCTCCCACTGGAAAAATAGTTTGGAAGGTACCGCACCCGAAACCCCTACAGGGGGGCAGCCTGCTTTGCTACGACTACTGCAACGGTCGTCTCTATGCTCGGGAACACAGGCGCGCCCAGGATGCCGAGGGACTCTTCTTCTTTACAGCCATCTTTGTGTTCGAAGAAGGAAAATGGCGGGTACTGGCCCAGGGCAAATGGCGGCCTACCGCCAGGGAGCAGGACCAGCATCCGGTTCCTTTCGAACTATACGAGCTTGGTAACGGGAAATACCTTTCTGTGGGCAGCATGCTCAAGGGCAAGGGCCAAAGGCCCTTCTACATCTGGCGCGTATCCTCCTCGGGTGATTTCGAAGTGACGGATTCCTTCGACGCGGGGCTGGGGAAACCCTTCTTCAAGCCGGATGGGAAGCATCAATATCCTGGACTTTTCGATCTAGGTCTTTATCCCATAACTAGGTGCGGCGGATATCTAGTCGCCGCGTCCCAGGCTAGTGGCTACTTCTGGGTTGTCGATTCGGGAAAAGGGAACCTCAAGCGTGTCGTTCGGCTGTTCAACGGGTTGAGCGAGGATGTGGTCGAAAAAAAGGCAGGGCTTCCCGTGCTATTGGGGGTTCAGCCCACTCGGGATGGAGATCTCTTGATCGCCTCCCGCACGGAAACGGCGGGCCTCTTCGGTGACGATACTCGATTCCAGCACCCGGATTCTGCCGGTACTTCCTCTGAATCCTGGTGGTCGGAGTTCCTGAGGTTTCACAACCGGCATGCAGACGAATCATCCAAAGCCTTCCCGGTTGTGCAGTGGTGGCACTTTTATCTCGGAGATGGCCGCCTTCATGAGGTTGCGACTCCCCAAAACGTTAAATCCAGGATCGAGTGCGCAGATGATTTGCGTAATTTCAACTGGCGGTTCAAGCCAGACGGAAACCTGCTGTTTCTCGATCAGATGACCTTTGTTGAGGCAGGGAAACCATAGTTCCGTCTGAGAAAACGGGTCGTTTCGACATACACCTATCGTGCAAGAGAAACTGGGGCCGTTACAACGGCCCCAGTTTGTTTCATGGTCGGTGCGGGGGGTGAGTAGAAATCTCCATGGGATCCAGTAGTCTGGCTCCGGTAAAATAGAACCTTTAGTCTGAATCCGCACCCTGTTGGAGGTTTCATGGCAACAACGAACGAGACGATCTTTGGGGGCAGCTTTCTGCTGGCGCCCATCGGCAGTCAGGCCCAGTTCACGCCCGAAGAGCTGAGCGAAGACGCCCAGGCCATTGGCCAGGCCGCCCGCGAGTTCATCGAGGGCGAGGTGCTGCCCAAGGATGCGGAGATCGACAAGCTCGACCTCCAGCTCTCCAAGGATCTGCTCCGCAAGGCCGGTGAGCTGGGGCTCCTGAGTCTTGAAATTCCCGAAGCCTTCGACGGCATGGACCTGGACAAGATCTCCGGCCTGCTGGTGCTGGAGGAGCTGGGCCGCCAGGCCTCCTTCTCCGTGTCCTACGGCGCCCACACGGGCATCGGCACCCTGCCCATCGTCTACTTCGGCACCGAGCAGCAGAAGGCCACTTACCTGCCCAAGCTTGGCAGCGGCGAGCTGCTGGCGGCCTATGCCCTAACGGAGCCAGGCGCGGGCAGCGATGCCATGAACGCCAAGACCGTGGCCACCCTGGATGGCGACACCTGGGTGCTCAACGGCTCCAAGATGTGGATCACCAACGCGGGCTTCGCGGATGTCTTCGTGGTCTTCGCCAAGGTGGACGGCCGCAAGTTCAGCGCCTTCATCGTGGAGAAGAACGATCCCGGTTTCACCATCGCCGCCGAGGAGCACAAGCTGGGCATCAAGGGCTCCAGCACCCGCGCCCTCAGCTTCGACAACTGCCGCATCCCCAAGGACCGCCTGCTGGGCGAGATCGGCAAGGGCCATCGCATCGCCTTCGGCATCCTCGCCATCGGCCGCTTCAAGCTGGGCGCCGGTTGCAACGGCATCGCCAAGGAGGTGCTGAAGTACACCCTGAAGTACACCGGCGAGCGGATGCAGTTCAACAAGACCATCAACAACTTTGGCCTCATCCGCAAGTACCTGGCGGACATGGCCACGCGCATCTTTGTGGCGGAGAGCATGAACTTCCGCACCATCGGCTACATCAACGAGGGCATGCACGCGGCCCACTGGGATCAGCCCGATGCCGCCAAGCAGAAGATGGACATCATGGACGAGTTCCAGATGGAAGCCTCCATCATGAAGGTCTGGGACAGCGAGGCCTTGGGCCTCATCGCCGACGATGCCGTGCAGTGCTTCGGCGGCTACGGTTTCTCCGCGGAGTACCCGCCCGAGAAGATCTACCGGGACAACCGCATCAACCGCCTCTTCGAGGGCACCAACGAGATCAACCGCCTGATCATCGCGGGGCAGGTCTTCAAGAAGTCCGGTAACGGCACCCTGGCCCTGCGCAAGGACACGGCGGATCTGCCGAAGGTCGGCACCGGTCCCCTGGGCAAGGCCGAGCAGGCCGTGGAACTGGCCAAGCGCCAGGCCCAGTACGCCATTGCCGCCTGTCTGGAGGTCACGGGTCAGAAGCTCATCGAGAACCAGGAAGCCGCCGCCCGGGCCGCCGACATGGTGAGCGAGGTCTACACCATGGAATGCGCCGTGGTGCGCGCCGCGAAGATGGCGGCCTCCAGCCACCGCTGGGCGGAATTCGCCAAGGATTGCGCCGAGGTCTATGTGAATGAAAGCTTCGGCCGCGTGCTCAACCACGCCCGCCTCCTGGTGGCCGAGGTACTGGAAGGTGAAACCCTGACCCAGGCTCTCGCCGCCCTGCGGGCCTTCGACGGCTACCAGCCCATCCCCGGCGCCAAGCTGCGGGACCGCATCGCCACCCAGGTCATCGAGAAGGGCGTCTACCCCATCGAGCACTTCTGAGACCACCGCCAACGAAAAAGCCCCCCGGGAAATTCCGGGGGGCTTTTTCGTGGGGGTCAGCTACCGTCCGTGGGGTCGCTGCGAGGGGGCGCGGTCGGGCGCCGATCGCGGGGCAGGACTGGGGCTGGGGGATGGCGCGGGAGATGAGGGCCGCTCATACCGAGGGGCCTCTCGCGGCGTTTCCCTGGGGGCTTCCCGGGGCGCGGGGCGCTCGTATTCCCGAGGGGCTTCTCGAGGCGTGGGCCGCTCGTATTCGCGAGGCGTTTCCCGGGGGGCCGGCCGTTCAAAGTCCCGGGGACGTTCGCTGCGGATGGGTTCCCGAGGGGTTTCCCGGGGAGCTTCGCGGGGCATTTCCCGGGGGGCCGGGCGGTCTACCTCGTGGGGGCTCCCGCCTCGAGTCTGATCCCGGGGGGTGACTTCCCGACCGGGGGTGCCACCGGGGCGGGGGTCACTGGGGCCGGGAAGCCGGCCCGCATCCACCGGCCGGCCGCCCCGTGAATCGGGGTTCGCGGGGGAGACGATGCGGGGTTCGCGCACCACGGAGCGCCCAGGAACGGGGCGACTGCGGTCCTCGAAGGGGACGTGGCGGGCTTCTCGGCCAGGGATCGGGCCCTGGGGCTGGGCGCGATCAACGGTTCGGGTCTCGGTGGGATCGCGCCGCAGGATGGTGCGGCCTGTGGACGTTTCGGCCTGGCGGCTGTAGGTCTGGATGCGTTCCCGCTGCAGGGGGCGCTGGGCGACCACCCGCTGGAACTGGCCGGGATTACTGAATTCCTGTCGAGTGACGACCAGGGGACCACGCTGCCAGCCGGGGGTGAGGGGCCGCCCGGGGCCGGAGCCGGTCCAGGTGGAGCCGCCGGTGCCGCGATTGAAGTTGCGGATGATGTTGGCATCGGAGTAGATGCGTCCGTGCAGGTTGTGGAGGTGGATGTGATTCACGCTCACCACGTTCCAGGCATACCCGCCGCCCCAGGAGCCGTAGCCCCAGCTGCAGGGGGAGTTCCAGTAGCCCAGAGGGGCCCAGCCGAAGTAGCTGTCCTGGTTGTTCCAGGCCACCCAGGCGGGACTGTAGTAGACCCCGGGGATCCAGTACCAGCCGAGGCTCGCGCCCCAGCCCCAGCGGCCGTGATGGTGGGTGACATAGCCCCAGGGATCATCGCTGACCCAGGTCATGCCGCCCGCGTAGGCGCCCCAGCGGCCCCGCCAGTAGGGGCGCCATTCCACGCTCACCCGGGGGCGCCAGCACCAGCTGCTGGTGTCATCCACATAGACCCAGTCGCCGTTGTCGTCCAGGTCATCGGCGTAGTAGCGGATCTCCTTGGGCACCCGATCCCAGCTCGCCCGGTGGCGGGGCATGAGCTGGCCACTGCTCCATTCATCGAAGGCGTCCGAGTCGTAGGTGTTGAAGCTCCGCACCCGGTCCAGGCGATCCTGATTGCCGTAGACCGTGAGGCGTTCTCCGGCGGCGATGGTGGCCCGATCGGCATCGTTGGCGAAGCGGATGCGCCCGCTGTGAACCCGAAGGCGCACGGTGCGATCCCGATCCACCTCGAAGGTGGCGCTGCCTTTGTCGGCCAGGGAGGCGGTGCCCGAGGGGGTGTCCACGCGGATCCGGGCCTCGCTCTGGGCGCCCAGGGAGATGCGGATGCGACCGTAGTCCAGGCGCAGCAGCACCTGGCGCTCACCCTTCTGGTCGGTGAAGAGGGCGGCGACCTGGAAGCGAGTGGCGCTGCCGAAGGCAATGCGGCTGCCGTCGCCCAGTTGCAGAACACCCCGACCGCGGCTTTCCACCACATCCCCCTCGCCCACGGGGATGCCCCGGGCCAGGGGTTCATCGGAGTCGCCCTTACGGACGCTCACATCGCCCTCGAGCACCTTGACTTGCGCGTAGCGCTCGGGGCTTTCTCCCAGGTAGGAGTCGGCATCATCGTCCGGCGCCTGGGCGCTGAGCGATGGCGCCAGGATTGCGGCAGGGGCGAGCAACAGGGCGAGCGTCCGCATGCTGGGGTTGAACAGGTCGTGCGTCATGGCATCCCTCCAACGTTCCGTGGGTCCACGAATCCGGGTGGATTCGATTCCAAGAATGATTCCCTGCGCAGGATATGCCAGGGCCGTGCCAAGGCATTCCACAAGTCTACCCGTGGGGGTAGGGAACCAGGGCCGTTCCGGGTTTGGGGGCGGGGAGGGGGGTGCCCAGGAGAATGAGCTGGGGCAGCAGGCTCAGCCAGGGCAGGGACCAGACGTTCCCGGGCCGTCCGAGGGTGCCGGCCAGGGAGTTCTGCCTGACCAGGAGGTGGCCTGGGAGAAACTGGAGATCCAGGCCGGTGCCCCCGGGAAGGGTGAGGTAGGCCACCCGGGCTGTGGCAGGATGCACCACCGTCAGGAGGCGTTCCTCATCATCGAGGATCCAGAGGGTGCCTTCGAGACCGGGTCGGAAGTCCGGCTGGCCCAAGGGAAGGGCACCGATGCCTCGCCGGAGGGGTGTCTGGATGGGAAAGGGCCACGTGCCTGAGGTTCCGGAAACCAAGCGGCCCCCATCTCGCCAAATGCGCAGGGGGCGCCCTGGCAATCCCGTGCGCAGGAGGACGATACCCTTGGCATCCATGATCTTCAGGGCGCCATCCGGGGCGAGGCTGACCCGAAGGGGGCCACCCTCGGGGAGCGGGGGCAGGGGCGCAGGATCGGCCAGTTCTCCCGGGAGCGAGGCACGCCAGGGCAGGCTCGGGGCCTGGGCCCAGGGCAGTTGACGCGTCTCCTGGGCCCCGAGGGAGGCCGGAATCAGAAAGAGGGGGCCCAGCCGCACAGGTTCTCCAGGTTCCGGGTGGTCAGGTCACCCAGGTTATCGGGGCGGAGGCCCCGCAATCGGGCCAGGCATTCCGCCACGAGGGTGACGAAGGCTGGTTCATTGATCTTGCCGCGATGGGGCACAGGGGCCAGGTAGGGGGCGTCCGTCTCCACTAGGATGCGGTCCGCCGGGGCGAAGACCGCCGCCTCCCGGATCGCCTGGGCGTTCTTGAAGGTCAGGATGCCTGAAAAGCTGAGATAGAAACCCAGGTCCAGGGCCCGCCGGGCGAAGGGCAGATCCTCGGAAAAACAGTGGATGACGCCCCGCACTTCCGAGGCGCCCTCCTCCTGGAGGATGCGCAGGGTGGCCTCCGGCGCCTCCCGGGTGTGGATCATCAAGGGTTTCCGCACCCGCCGGGCCAGTCGGATCTGCTCTCGGAAGACCGCTTCCTGGGTTTCCTGAGGCGAAAAATCATAGTGCCAATCGAGACCCGTCTCGCCCACGAACCGGGCGGCCGGATCCCGGAGGAGGGACTCCAGGGCGGGCCCGGTTTCGGCGTTCCAGGTGGCGGCCTCGTGGGGGTGAACGCCCAGGCTCGCGCAGACATCGGGCGCAGTCCGGGCCTGTTCCAGCACTTGGCGGGAATCCTCCAGCCCCGTGGCCACAGAGACGAAGCCGCCCACGCCGGCGAGGCGGGCACGGTCCAAAAGAGGGCTAAGCTTTTGCTCTTCCAGGTGACTGCCGAGAAGATGACAGTGAGCATCCACAAGCATGACGAACTCCAGCCCCATGTTGGCACGACGAAGCCCTGAACCCACACCTCGACTCCAGTGAAAGGCCCGCCTTGAACCTTCCCCCAAGTCCAGTTCCAGGCTTGGGTCGCATCTGCGGCAGGGGACTCGCCTTGCTTCTGCTGTTATTGGGTTGGGTCGCCTCCTTCGCCCTGGCCCAACCCCTGGCCTTTCGTCGCTTCGATGATCGGGACGGGCTCCCTCAGAGCCAGGTCCGCACGATCCTGGAGGACCGCGAGGGCTTCCTCTGGATCGGCACCCTGGAGGGGTTGGCGCGACTGGGCGCCTCGGGCTTTAGGCCCTATCGTTCCCAGGAGCAGCTCCGCCCCACCCAGGTGAACTGCCTGATGCAGGATCGGCAAGGCAGCATCTGGGTCGGTGGCGAGGAATACGGAGTGGCGGAGATCCGGGGGAGCCGCATCCGGAATTTCGGAGAGGCCGACGGACTGGATATCACCAATGTCTATTCGCTCCTGGAGCGCCAGAACGGCGAAATCCTCGTGGGCGGTCGCCAGGGGCTCTTCCGTCGCCGGGGAGATCGGTTCGAGCGGGTGGTGCTGCCCGATCCCTGGAAATACCTGCCGATCTTTGCCCTGGCGGAGGATCCCCAGGGCGGGATCTGGATGGGTTCCCGGAAAGGGAACCTGTTCCGCTGGGATGGGAAGGCGGTTCAGAGTGCGGTGTTGCCACCGGCCCTGGCGGGCAAGGGCGTCCAGGCCCTCGTCCGGGATCGGGAAGGTAGCCTCTGGGCCCTCTTTCCTGAGACGCTCCTCCGTCAGACCCCTGGGGGTGATTGGGCGCCCCAGTTCCTTCCGGCCCTGCCGGGGAGTCCCCTCTTTACCTCGCTCTCCTTTTCTGAGCGCGGCGAGATGCTCCTGGCCATGGGGACCGATGGGCTCCTGATCAAGGACCGCCAAGGAAACATGAAAGTCTGGACCTTCCGGGACGGCCTACCCAGGGACGGGGTGGCGGTGGTGCATCGGGATCGCCGAGGCGTGCTCTGGATCGGTACCGATGGCAGCGACGTCTTGGCGCAGGCCATCCCCGACCTCCGGGTGCTGCACTCGGACCCTTTGACAGGCGCGGGGCTGGGCCTGGGTGGGGTGGCGCAGTTCCATGAGCTCCCTGGGGGCCGCATGCTGCTGGGCGGCGCCCAGGGGCTGTTTCTCCTGGATGACAAGGCGCAGATCTTGGGACGCTGGCAGAGCGCGCCGGGGGTCCCTTCCCTCGAGATCTGGTCCATGCTGGCCCACCCCAAGGGAGGAGTCTGGCTAGGCACCACCCGGGGCTTGTTCCGCTGGATCGATGGGCGCATCGAGGCGGGACCGGAGCGCCTCCGGAATGTCCAGACCCATTCCCTGTTGATTCACGGCGGGCGCCTGTGGGCGGGGACCCTGTGGGAGGGCGTGGTCGAGCTCACCCTGGAGGGCCAATTCGTCGCCTTCCACCCGCTGCCTCAGGAAGTGGGGCGCGGCGCCGTACCCAAGATCCTGCCCCGGGTTTGGCCCACGGGGCCGGGGCTCCTGGTGGCCACGCAAGTCGGGCTCTATACCTTCCGGGTGGAGGGTGGGGTCGGCCTGTTCCAGCGGGCCTTTGCGGGTACGCCGGTGCATTCCGCCAACATTGCCACCATGTATGAGGAACCCTCGGGTCAGCTCTGGGTCGCCACCCACGAGGGGGTCTTCGGTTTCGTGAAGGGCAAACCGGGGGAATGGGTTCACCTGGGTCCCGTGGAGGCCAGTATTCAAGGCACGCCCAACTGGATCTGCCGCTTGCCCTCGGGGCCCCTCGCCGTAGGCCACGCCAAGGGTGTCTCGCTGATCTCGGGCTCATCGGTGGTGCTGCTCACCAAGAACCGAGGCCTGCTGTCGGACGAGACCACCACCGATGCCGCGATGCTGGACAGCCGACAGCGGCTATGGATCGGCATGAAGGGGGGCGCCTGCGTGCTGGATACGCGGGAGCCCCTGGCCAAGGTGCAGATGCCGAAGCCGCGGGTGATGGAGGTTGCCTGGGGCAGCGAGTCCCGCTGGCTACCCGAGCGGGTAGATCTCCCCCCTACGCCGGGCACCCTGGATCTGATCTTCGATACGGGGCTCCCGGCCGCCCCCTCCGTGCCCCGCTACCAGGTGATGATCGAGGGGCTGGATGGCGATTGGCGGGCGGTGGAGAACAACGCCAACAGTATCCAGGTCGCCCAGGTGGGGCCGGGCAATTATCGTTTCCGCCTGCGGGCCAGCCTCGACGGGCGGGAGTGGGTGGAAGCCGACCCTCTGCCCATTCGGGTGAGGCCGGCGTGGTATCAGCGCACCTTCACCCGCGTAGTCTTCACTCTCGCGGGGGCCGGACTCATCATCCTGCTGGTCTATCTGCGCCTCCGGGTGCTCCAGCGCCAGGCCCACCTCCTGGAGGCCAAGGTCGAAGAGCGCACGGAAGCCCTGAGGCTGCGCAACAAGTCCCTGGAGCGCCTGCACCAGCAGTTGAAGCGCTCCCTGGAGAGCCGGGTGCAATTGATGCGCACCGTGAGCCACGACCTGCGCTCACCGCTGACCAGCATCATGCTTTCCGTGGACCGTCTCCGGGATGGCGAAGCGCGAGAATCGGATGATCCCATGCTCAATATCCTGGACCGGGAGGCCCGGCGCCTGGAGGCGATCATCCGGGGTCTGCTGGATCAGGCCAAGTCCGAATCCTTCACCGAGAGCCTCAACCAGCGGCTGTGCCGACCCTCGGAGGCCCTGGAGGGACTCACGGACACCCTGAGGTTGAAGGCCGAGGCGCGGGCACTCTCCCACAGCCTTGAGCTGGATCCTCGGGCGGACCAGGCCTGGATCCTGGCGGACACCACGTCCCTTCAGCAGGTGCTCTTCAACCTCATCGAGAACGCCCTGAAGTTCACCGAGGCGCCCGGCACGGTGGGCATCCGGTCGATTCTTGGGGAGGACACCTGGGTGCTGGAAGTCTGGGACACGGGCCGGGGCATCGATCCCTCCCTGCAGTCGGGCCTCTTCCAACCCTTCCGCCAGACCCGGGTCGAAGATGAGCAGAAGGGATGGGGCCTGGGGCTCAGCATCTGCAAGGCCCTGGTGGAGGCCCATTCGGGGCGCATCGAGGTGGTGAGCGAAGTGGACAAGGGCTCGACCTTCCGGGTGATTTTGCCTCTGGTGATGCCCAATCAGGAGCACCTTGCCCCCACCTCGGAGACCTGACGGGCCAAAGGTGTTGGCTGACGCTGGGGCTTCGAGGGCGTACTCTCTAGGGATGCGCTCCCTGCTGACCATCCTCATCGTGGACGACGAGCCGGGCATCCGGCGGTCCCTGGGCGAATCCCTCTCCGAGGAGGGCTACGCCGTGCTCAAGGCGGAGCGGGGCGAGCAGGCCCTGGAGCTCATCGAGAATTCAGATCCCGACGCCATCCATCTCATGCTGCTGGATGTCTGGCTGCCGGGCATCGACGGGCTGGAGACGCTACAGCGGGCCAAGGTTCTGCGGCCCGAATTGCCCGTGGTGATGATCAGCGGCCACGGCAACATCGACACGGCCCTCCAGTCCACCCGGCTGGGGGCCTTCGACTTCCTGGAAAAGCCCGTGGATCTGGACCGCCTGCTGCTGGTGGTGAGCAACGCCCTCAAGCAGCGGCACCTGGAGCAGGAAAACCAGCGTCTCCAGCAGGAGGTGGAGCAGGATCGCTTCTTCATGGCCGAAAGCCCGGCCATGAAGCGGCTGCTGGCGGACGTGAAGCTGGTGGCCCCCACGGAGGGTCGCGTACTGCTCACCGGGGAGAACGGCAGCGGCAAGGAGGAAGTCGCGCGCCTCATCCACGACCAGAGCGCCCGGGCCAAGGGCCCCTTCGTAGAAGTCAACTGCGCGGCCATCCCCGAGGAACTCATCGAGTCCGAACTCTTCGGCCACATGAAGGGTGCCTTCACGGGGGCCATTCGGGATCAGAAGGGCAAGTTCCGCGAGGCCCACGGCGGCACGCTCTTCCTGGATGAGATCGGCGACATGTCCCTCAAGACCCAGGCCAAGGTGCTGCGGGCCCTGCAGGAGGGCCGCATCGAGCCCGTGGGCGGCGGCGGCGCCGTGAGCGTGGATGTGCGCGTCATCGCTGCCACCAACAAGGACCTCACCGAAGAGATCAAGGCGGGGCGCTTCCGGGAGGATCTCTTCTTCCGCCTGGCGGTGGTGCCCCTGCGGGTGCCCCCCTTGCGCGAACGGGGCGAGGAACTCATCACCCTGGCGGAGGCCTTTCTGGCCCGCTTCGCCCGCAGTTACGGGCGCTCCGCGAAACGCCTCGCCCCCGAGGCCCGGGAAACGCTGCTGCACCACGAGTGGCCTGGCAATGTGCGCGAACTGAAGAACCTGATGGAGCGGGCCCTCATCCTGGGGCGGGGCATGGAGATCACCACCCGGGACCTCGGCCCCCTGGCCACCCGCCACCTCGCGGAGCCCGATCCCTTCGCCTTCCCGGAATTCCCGAGCCTGAAGGAGGCCCGAGACTGGTTCGAGTCCATCTACATCCAGCGCGAACTCAAGCTCCAGAGCGGCAACATGACCCGGGTGGCCGACAAGCTAGGACTGGACCGCTCCAACCTGTACAAGCGCCTGAAGGCCCTCGGCGTGGAGACGAGGGAGCCGTGACGCGCGCCTTTGGTTCGAGCGAATCAGGACCGGGAAGGTCGAGATGATCGAGCGGGTCTGGTTCAAGATCGGAGAAGCCGCCCGGCGTGTTGGCGCCACTCCCAAGGAGCTGCGCTACTGGGAGAAGGTCATTCCCGAGCTGCAGCCCCGGCGTTCTAAGGGCAACCTGCGCTACTACCACCAGGAGGAGATCGCCCGCCTGCAGCGCATCCGCCAGTGGCTCGCCGAAGGCTGCACTGTGGCGGATTGCCGCCTGCGCCTCCAGGGACTGCCCATCTCCGCCGCCCACAGCGAAACGGAACCCACAGCCGTATCGCCCTCGCGCCTGTGGACCGCCTTGCAGGCCTTGCGGAAGGTGCTGGGACGCCTCTCTGTGCCTCCCGGGAGTCTGCCCTCCATAGAGACTGAGGAGCTGCCGGAAGTCCTGCGCCCTCCCACCCGCCCGAGAAAAGCGAGAATCCAGACCGTTCGAGTCGTGGCGACAATGCCAAGCCCGCCCGCCCTGCCCCTGGAGCCGGAAGCATCGGAGGAAGCTCCCGCGATCCCCCTCCCCGAACCCACGCCCAAGGGCCCCCGCAAACCCAAGCCCGAGGCCAGTGCCCTTGGTCGCATGTGGTCCGTGACCCGGCTGCCCCTGGATCTGGACGAGTAAAATCTGAGCCGACAGGGCTACCCTGATCGCTCCAGTCTTGACCTCGTCCCCCGATTCCCGTAGACTCAACGATTCACGGCGCGTGGCGCAGCCTGGTAGCGCACTACCTTGGGGTGGTAGGGGTCGGAAGTTCGAATCTTCTCGCGCCGACCAAAAGAAAGAGGCACCCGATGGGTGCCTTTTTTTTGTCTCCAGTTTTTGCCTCAATACCAGCCATCTGAATGTTGGGGTCAATCCTCTGGAGTCACGGTGCAATGATTCCAGAAATCACATCTGCTCTGCCGTTTGGCATGGAATTGCGTAATGGGGAGGAGACTCTCGTGTTCCCGCACTGGATGGCCGACACGCGAAACACATAAGTCAAACCGGTTCTAAGCACATCGGGGGGTAACTGCATGCTGGTCGAATTCGTGAAGAGCCTCGGGCCAAGATAGGCCCTTGTGTGGAGGCCGGACGAAAAAATCCAGTAGATGTCAACCACATAGACAGAAGGCGAGCCAACGGCGGGAGCCTGCCAGGACAGTTTGGGAGTGAGTCCCACACCACTCTGGTTCGTGAGGAGGTCCACGCCCTCGATTCGAGGATTCCGCACGGGTGTTACGAGCGGGCGTAGGGGGTCCGTTGCCGAGGGTAGGCTTGACGTCTCAACACCCAAGAAAGCCGAAAAATCTCTGGGGGTAGTGGTTCCCGGTAACGAGTGGCTGATTTTGTATGAGGTGTAGGAATACAGGAACGTGTCCCAGGTGGATGGGAAGGGATTCTTGATGGGGATTTCTCCGAGGTCAAAATCTGCTACCTGCGGAGTCGAGAAGGCGAAGTAAGTGAGTTCGCCAGCGGTTCCGAAAGATCCATAGGTTGCGGCGCCCTTCATCGCACCGAAACTGAAAAGTTGATCGCTGGGGACCGCATTGGGCCCGATCGTGGCGAGATCGAGTGCGAATTCTGAGGCCTTGACGTTGAGACGCAGCGTTTCTGTCTGAGAGATTTCGGTGAAGGCGCCCGTAAGCGTGACGTTTCTCCCATTGGTCTGGGTGTATGGGGTCGGCTCGAACACCTTTTGGGGGATCCTGCATGACCCTATGGTCGTGGAAAGGATGCTCAGCTGGACAAGGTAGGGGTGGTCACCCTTGCTTCCATCGTTCAGCGGGGCGTCAGCCTGGAGCCAATTGACGGCCATCTCGGACAGGGTTGTATCTCCATTGCTGGGATTATTCGCAGGGTCTGATGCACTGAATCCTGCCCAACTGGTGCCAGTGTTGCACTCGTAGTAATAGAACCTGTGGCTTGAATCATTCCACGGAGACAAGTTCGAGACATTGAAGATCACGTTTGTGGGTTCAGTGGGGCGCCGTGAATCTGGTCGACCGGTTTGATCGTATCCAAGGTCGATGTTTGTCTGGTCGGTCCAGAGGTAGGTGGACCCTACTCGAAGCCAGTAGTGGCCTGTGGGCGCAGCATTGATGCGGAAGGTTCCATCGGCCATTCCCGATCCTGCGTATGTGGTGTACCCGCCCGTCCCATTGGGAAGATGGGCCAAGATGGAACCGGAGGGGAAGTTAATTTGATCGGAGAGATCCTCCGGACGATTGACGGACTCCCCCGAGAGTGGGTGATAGGTGACGATGCTACTCCCTTGGATGACGGGAGAAGCGGCATCCGATTCACGACCCCCGCAGCCAAGAGCAAGTGTCAGCCCAGCAGTCAGGACTGAATAGGACAACACACGGTGTACGACAGATCCGGATAATCTAGAGTGCGCCAAGTTTTCTCCGTTAGAAGATCGTCCAACTGGCCGTACACCCAATGCAAGACAAGCGGCGAAATGAGTTGCGGCTGGGGGGGAATAGTCAACAATTGTAGCCTCATGTAGTGTTGAGCGGAATGAGGCGAAACACAGTTGCCTTGACCCCTCGCGAATACGGGCCAAAAGAGGCGGAACGAACGCCCTTTCATACTAATTCGCATTCAAAGAAATAGAAGTAATCCACCCGAACCCGGTCAGCCTTTGAGTGGCTACCGGGTTCTGTTCGAGGCGCCGAAGGCCCTGCACGAGGGATTCTTCGACGGCGTTCATGGAGGAGAAGGCCCGGTTGGCGAAATCCTTCTCCCGCAGGTCGTCCCAGAGGTGCTCGGCGGGGTTCAGTTCTGGGCTGTAGGGCGGCAGGAACGCGAGCTCCATGTTCTTCGGCACCCGGAGCGCTTCGGCGATGTGCCAGCCCGCCTGATCCATGACCATGATGATGAACTCGTCCCGATGGCGATCCGCTACGGTTCGCAGGAACATGGACATGGTTTCTGTATCCACCCAGGGCAGAACGAGGCTGTCCATCACCCCGTCATGAGGGCTCACGGCGGCGAAGGCATAGGTGTACTGGCGAAGCTGCCGTTTCCGAACCACGGGGCGGGTGCCCTTGGGTGCCCAGCAGCGTCGGGGATCGCCAAGGAGGCCGAAGCGGCCCTCATCCTGGAACATCAGCCGGACCGAACACCCATTGGTTGACTCCCGGGCAACAATCTCAGCGATCTCTGTCTCGAGTTTTTTTAAAGGCAGCCTGCGCTGCCGGGTCGGCCTTCGGGTGCTGAGGACGGGGCACGATCTTCCGCCATTCGTGTCGGGCCAGCAGCCGATACACCGTGCTGGGTGGAACCTTCTTCCCAATCCGGGCTTCGTAGGCGGCATGAACCTCTGAGACAACCAGGATTCCGCCCTTGGCCGCCCGGCTCAGGAAGGGCGTCAACAACTTCGCCTCATCCTCAAAGGAGAGGTTCTGATGGCGCCGTCCACCCTTTGGCTTGAGGTCGAACAGGGCGTCTCCTTCCCGGGAATACCGGGAGTGGAGCATGTGGACCGTTGCGACGGACCACCCCAAAAGGCGGGCTATCTCCGAAGCGGAACTCCCAAGCGTGACGCGGATCAGGACGCACTGGATCCGCTGAAACTCTGTGTGTCGACGAGCCGTTTTTAGTCGCTCGGCGAGAAGGTTGACGGTGGCTTCGTCGGGGGCGATCAGAGTCTTCATCACGGCTCCTTGGAGGGGCTGAGTGAAGTATGGGTTTTATTTTATTGAATGCAAATCGGTTTCAGACGGCTATCTCTCACGGGCGAAAGGCATCCTCTCTAATAGAATGTTCTTCAATGGCCGAGTGTCTGATTCTCCTCGCCGACGATGTCGACCTCTGGGGGCCGGGTCTGAAGCCCCTGGTCGCGACGGTTCTGGGTTTCGGTTGGGCGGTGTTGCCGGATCGCAACCAGCCAGGCAGCCTCGGCGTGCGGAGCCTGTGCCTGAACATTGCATATGCCGAGAACATGAAGTCGGCTCAGGGGCTTGTGTCCGACCCGAACAGCGAGTCGTCGTGAGAGTCTCCTTCACCGTATCCGGTCATGTGCAGGGGGTGGGCTTCCGGGCCTTCGCCCGGGATGAGGCTCGGGCGCTGGGTTTGCGGGGCTATGTGCGCAATGAGTGGGACCGCACCGTGGTGGGTCGGGCGGAAGGCGCCCCGGGAGAACTGGAGGCTTTCCGCGTGGCCCTCGAACGCGGCCCAGTCTTTGGGCGTGTTTCCAGGCTGGACTGGAACCCGCTATCCGAGGGAGAATCTCTACCCTTTCCTTTCGAGATTCGCTCTTAGAGAGAAGCCATGGATTTTAAGCAGCACGTTCGCCAAGTCTCCGATTTTCCCAAGCCGAGCTTCGACTTTTGGGATATCACGCCCCTGCTGGCGGATGCCCAGGCCTTCAGTCGGGCCGTGGAGGCCATGGCCGCGCCGGTGCTCACCCTCCAGCCCACCCATGTGCTGGGGCTGGAATCCCGGGGCTTCATCTTCGGTTCGGCCCTGGCCCAGAAGCTGGGTCTGGGCTTCGTGCCCGCCCGCAAGCCCGGCAAGCTGCCGGGCTCGACCCTCCAGGAAAGCTACCTGACGACGGATGGCAGCGAGGATGCCCTGGAAATCCACAAGGGCGCCTTCAAGCCCGGTGACCGTGTGCTCATCGTGGATGACGTGCTGGCCACAGGCGGTACCGCCGCCGCCGCCCGCAGGCTCATCGAGCGCACCGGGGCCCAGCCCATCGCCCTCACGCTGTTCGTGGAAGTGGACAAACTCCCGGGCCGCGAAAAGCTCAAGGGCCTGCCGGTCTTCAGCCTGCTGAGGGTCTGAGGCTCAGCGGATACCGCCCACCGGGGGTTCCATCGGCAGCACCAGACTGAAACGGCTGCCTGGGGTGAGGGGCTGGTAGTGGGCCTCGCCCCCATGATCCTGGGCGATGCGCCGCACGATGGCCAGGCCCAGGCCCGTGCCCTTCCGCTTGGTGGAGAAATAGGGCTCGAAGAGGCGCTCACGGATCTCCGGGGCCACGCCGGGACCGTCGTCTTCCACTTCGAGGCGGATGCGGTCCCCCTCGGGCTTCAGCGAGAGGTGAATGGTGCCCTTGCCGTCCAGGGCGCTCACGGCGTTGTCCACGAAGTTGATGAGGGCGCGCTTCACCATGTCGGCATCCCACCGCACCTGGAGAGGACAGCCCGCAAGGGTCAGCTCGAAGGCGATCTGGGGAAGGGTGGGGGCGTAGAGGGCCTCCACCTGGCGGAGCAGTTCGCAGGCATCCATGAGCTGCGGCTGCGGGGCGGGCAGCTTCGCGAAGCGGCTGAAGCTGTCCACCAATCGAGAGAGGCTCGCCACCTCCGCCAGGATGGTTTCGGCTCCTTCGGAGACGGCCTGGGGCTCCAGGCGTCCCTCACGGCTGCGGCGCAGCAGGCGCTGGGCCGTGAGCTGAATGGGAGTGAGGGGATTCTTGACCTCGTGGGCCATGCGTCGGGCGACCTCCTGCCAGGCGGCGCGCTTCTCGGCCTGGGCCAGCAGCGAGAGATCCTCCAGCACCGCCAGTTCGCCCCCTTCGGTGATGGGCACCACGATGGCGCGCACGGGGCGCCCCTCGCCCTCACCGCCGATGCGGAGTTCCTCTTCGCGGGGGCGTCCGGTATCGCGCACCGCCTGCACCAAGGCGGAAAGGCCGCCCATGCGGGGCTGGGCCGCCAGCTCGCTCCAGATGGAGGCGGAGAGATCCCAGGCTTCCAGGCCGAACCAGCGGCGGGCGGTGGGATTGAAGGTCCGGAGTTCGCCCTCGCGATTCCATCCCAGGACCCCCACCGGGAGGGCCTCCAGGAGCTGGTCCAGGTAGGTTCGCTGGCGCTCGATGCGCGCGGCCTGGGCCTCGATGGCCTCCCGGTTCTGGCGCAGGTCACCGATCATGGTGTTGAAACTCCCGGAGAGGAAGGCCAGTTCATCCTCCCCCTGGACCGGCAGCCGGACCTCCAGGTCCCCCGTGCCCACCCTTTGGGCGGCCTTGGCCAGGGCCCGCACGGGCTCGGAAATGGTGCGGGCGATGGCCAGGCCCACCCACACGGCAAAGAAGAGCGTGAAGAGCGTGAGTAGCAGGAACGTTTCCTGGGGCAGGGTCTCCAGATTCTTGCGGAAGGCGTGAATCTGCGAGGCATCGCGCACGCGCTTGTCCATCCGGAGGAGGCTGTCCTGGAGTTCCCTGGGGATGAAGATGCCCGCGGCGAACCTGGAAGCCGCCCGATCCGCAGGGGAGGGCGCCACCAACCACAGTCCCTTGCCCGTATCCACCTGGGTTGGGCCGTGGAACTCGGCGGGAAGGGTGGGGAGGATCAGGTCCGGCCCGAGATCATGGGTGGGCCCCTCGGCAGAGGGATTCAGGTGCACCAGGAGATCGAGGCCCGCCTCCTGCCGCAGCCTGCCCAGATCCTCGACGGGAGTATGGGGGAGCCGGAACAGGGCCAGGCTCAGGCGGTCCTCCAGTTGCTGCCGATAGGCTTCGGACAGGACCTTGCCATCCTGGATCAGTTCGCGGGTTTCGGGCATGAACCAGCGGTCCACGTTCTTGCGGATGAAGTCCTTGCCCATGAAGAAGAGCGCCAGACTCGGCAGCAGGCATACCGCGAAGAAGGCCACCACGAGGCGCGTGCGGATGCGGGAGCCGAGAATGCCTCGCCGCCGCTCGAAGTACAGCTTGGCCAGGGAGCGGGCGATGATGAAGAGCAGGGTGCCGATGGCCAGGGTATTGGCCAGCCCCAGGGCCAGCAGGGCCCAGCGACTGGGGGCATCGATGCCAGAAGCCACCTGGGTGCTGAGGAGCTTGTAGCCCCGGAAGAGCACCCCGATGAGCACGACCAGGAGCGCCGCCGCGTACAGGCGATTCAGCTCACGATTGCGCTTGGTCTTGGGTTCGGCGTCCATCGAGAAAGGCTACCCTGGATCCAGGAGCTTGAATGGCCAAGGTGAAAGCGAGAGACCCCTTCGAAGTCCGCCAGGCCTTTCTGGAGTCCTTCGCCCAGGATGGGGATGGCCTCTGGTCCGAGGTGGTGGCCGAGGGCGAGCGCATCCCGTGCTGGAGCCGCGAATTCTGGACCTCCCGTCAGCGCCAGGCCTCGAGCTTGCACGAGGTCTCCTACCGGGCCTGCTACAAGCCCCAGTTGCCGCGCCTCTTCATCGAGAAGCTGACCCACCCCGGGGATCGCGTGTACGACCCCTTCAGCGGCCGGGGCACCACGGCCCTGGAGGCGGCGTTGCTGGGCCGCAGGGTGGCCGCCAACGACATCAACCCCCTTTCAGAGATTCTGGCGCGCCCCAGGCTCACTCCCCCGGATCCCGCACAGGTGAAGGCCCGCCTCTGCCAAATTCCGAGAGACGGCGTGGCCTCGGATGGGCTGGAACTCTCGATGTTCTACCACCCCGATACCGAGGCGGAGGTCCGAGCCCTGCGGCACTGGTTTTTGGAGCGGATGCGAACGGACACCTTCGATGGGGTCGATGCCTGGATCCGCATGGTGGCCACCAATCGGCTCACGGGCCATTCGCCGGGCTTCTTCTCGGTCTACACGCTGCCGCCCAACCAGGCGCTGCGGGCGGAGAAGCAGGTGGAAATCAACCGCAAGCGGGGCCAGGTGCCCGAGTACCGGGATACCCGGGCGTTGATTCTGAAGAAGACCCGACAGTTGCTGTCCGATCTGGATGGGGCCGCACACCAGCACCTGCGCCGCGCCGCCGAGGATGCCCAGTTTCTGACTGGAGATGCGGCAACGACGACGGGCCTGGAGGTGGCTTCGATCCAGCTCACTGTCACCAGTCCACCCTTCCTGGACGTGGTGCAGTATGCCGCCGACAACTGGCTGCGCTGCTGGTTCTGCGGGCTGGACGCCGAGGCCATCGCAGCGGGCATCACCATGTCCCGCACCGTGGAGGGCTGGGCGGAGACCATGCAGGGGGTCTTCCGGGAACTCTACCGGGTGACCCGCCCCGGTGGCTTCGTGGCCTTCGAAGTGGGCGAGGTGCGCAAGGGTACCGTTCGTCTCGAAGAGGTCGTGCTGCCCCTGGGCATCCGCGCGGGCTTCCGCCCGGTGGGGCTGCTCATCAACGAGCAGACCTTCACCAAGACCGCCAACATCTGGGGCGTGGACAACAACGCCAAGGGCACCAACAGCAACCGCATCGCGCTGTTCGAGAAGGGCTGATCAGACTGCCGGGGGAAGCGATTTCCCATACAGTGCCGCATCCTCGCCGTCCCGGTAGTAGCCCTTGCGGAGCCCCGCCATGAGCCAACCTTCGGCCTCGTAGAGGTGCCGCGCGGCGCCATTGGACACGCGAACTTCGAGGTGCAATTCCGTGATGCCCAGATCCCGCAGCGCTTCGGTGGTCGCGCGGAGCAGGCGGCGGCCTAGGCCCCGGCCGCGAGCTGCGGGGCGCACCGCGATGCGCAGGAGTTCGGCTTCTCCCACCACGGGCACCAAGCTCCAGCGGGCATAGGCGAGCCCTTCCAGGGTCCACATCTGCTCGTTGTCTTCCAGGGTTCCCCAGGCCTCGCCGAAGGCCTCTCGCTCTAGTCCTTCCACCCAGGTCGGCAGCGCAGAACCTGGGCCAAAGTGAACGAGATTCGCCGATGGGGTCAACGGGCGTGGCCTCGGCGCAGGGCGTCGGAGAGATGGGTGGAGGCCTGGGGAAAGTTCAGTTCCGCGTCCGTTTCGCGCAAATAGAAAGGCACCAGCGGAGCCTCGGGAGGCAGGGCCTCCTTCTCTCGGCAGAGGGCCACCAGGGCCTCCAGGGTGGCCGCGGTTTCGGCTTCCGGAACGCTGGGGCCGTGGGCGAGATGGGCCGAGGCCTTGGCCCGGAAGCCCGCGGGAGCCCACCAGGGATCGCTTCCCACCACCGAGGCCAGGTCGGCCAGGGGATGCTTGGCGGCAGGCGTGAGGGCCGTGGCGCACCATTTCTGGGCGAAGGCCTCGTTGCGCTGCCCATCCAGGAGGATCCAGGTGGGTTCCAGCAGCCCCGCACATCGCAACGCCCGGGCCCGGAGTTCAAAGGCCGAGAACCCCCAGGTGGGCAGGCCCGTGAGGGCGAGCCCCTCCGCCGTGGCCACGCCGATGCGCAGGCTGGTGAAGCCTCCAGGCCCTACGCAGGCGATGCAGCCCGTGAGATCACCGGGCCTCGCCTGGGCCTCTGCCAGCAGAGCTTCGAGCCCAGGAAGCAGCGCCGTGCTGTGGCTGCGCCCGATCTCCACCTCGAGGCAGCGGGTCCAGGATCTTTCCTCGTCCACAAGGGCGAGGTGGAGGCGTTCCGTGGTGGTATCGAGGCCGAGCAGCATGCAAACAGTCTAGCGTCTCCCGCCGAAGAGCCCGCCCAGGACACCCCGGATCAGCTGGCGCCCGATGCTGCTGCCGGCGGAGCGGAGCACGCTCTTGCCGAAGGACTCGAGCATGGAATCGCTGCGGCTGGCTGGGGCACGGGAGGCCTTGGTGGCGGCCTTCTCCTCGGCTTGCTGCTCGGCGGCCTTGGCGGTTTCCTCGGCCCGGGCGCGCAGCTTCTCGAAGGCGCTCTCCCGGTCCACGGCATTCTCGTAGACGCCTGCCACGAGGCTCTGGGCCATGAGGGCCTGGCGCTCGGCGGCTTCGATGGGGGGGAACTGGCTGGCGGGGGGCACGACCCAGGCCCGCTGTACCACGCCCGGAGTGCCCTTCTCGTCCAGGAAGCTCACCAGGGCCTCGCCCACGGCCAGTTCGGTGATGACCTTGGCCACATCCAGCTTCTCGTTGGTGCGGAAGGTCTCGGCGGCGGCCCGCACAGCCTTCTGGTCCCGGGCCGTGAAGGCCCGCAGGGCGTGCTGGACCCGGTTGCCCAGCTGACCCAGCACCTTCTCGGGAATGTCCAGGGGGTTCTGGCTGCAGAAGTAGATGCCCACGCCCTTGGAGCGCACCAGGCGCACCACCTGCTCGATGCGCTCCAGCAGGGCGTCCGGGGCATCCTCGAAGAGCAGGTGCGCCTCGTCGAAGAAGAAGACCAGCTTGGGCTTTTCTGGATCGCCCACCTCCGGCAGACGCTCGTAGATCTCCGAGAGCAGCCAGAGCAGGAAGGTGGCGTAGAGCTTGGGATTGGCGATGAGCTTGTCCGCCGCCAGCAGGTTGACGACGCCCCGCCCCTTGGCATCGGTCTGGAGCAGGTCGTCGATGTTGAGGGCGGGTTCGCCGAAGAAGCTCTCCCCGCCCTGGGATTCCAGTTCCAGCAGCCCCCGCTGGATGGCGCCGATGCTGGCGGGGCTCACGTTCCCGTACTGGGTGCGCAGTTCGGCCGCGTGTTCGCCCACAAAGGTGAGCATGGCCCGGAGATCCTTGAGGTCCAGCAGCAGCAGGCCGTTGTCGTCGGCCACCTTGAAGGCGAGGTTCAGCACACCGGCCTGGGTGTCGTTCAGGTTCAGCAGGCGTCCCAGAAGCAGGGGGCCCATATCGCTGACGGTGGTGCGCACCGGATGGCCCTGCTGGCCGAAGAGATCCCAGAAGGTGACAGGAAACCCCTGGAACTCAATGGGATCCAGTTTCAGGAGCTCCACCCGCTCCTTCAGCTTGGGGTTGTCGCTGCCGCCCTTGGCAAGGCCGGAGATATCGCCCTTCACATCGGCCATGAAAACCGGCACCCCCGCCCGGCTGAAGTGTTCCGCCAGCACGCGCAACGTTACGGTCTTTCCGGTGCCCGTGGCTCCAGCCACCAGGCCATGGCGGTTGGCCATGCGGGGCAGCAGCAGGAGATCGAGGGGGTCCTTGGCTTCGAGGGAGCGGGCGACGAGGAAAGGTGCGGGCATGGGAACTCCGGGATCGATGGATCCCATCTTGGATGAAGGGGGGGAACGGGGGCAACCCGGGACGGGTTGATACGCCAGAGCGGCGGTCTCCGTGGGGACCGCCGCTCTGATTTTTCACGCTCCACTGCAGGGAGACCTTTTCGAGGTACGCACCAAAGCAATCCCCAGGGGGGACCGCTTTGGTGCTCGACCCACTCAGGCAGTTATTCTGAAGCTCGCTGGATCCTCACTTCGCTCGCCGCACTGCGGCGCGCTCCGTGATCCAGCGGCTTCAGACATTCTTGGTGACTTTGCCGGCCTGGAGGCAGGAGGTGCAGACGCGGATGCGCTTGGGCACGCCGCAAACCAGGGCGCGAACCTGCTGGAGATTGGGATTCCAGCGACGGTTGGTGATGTTGTGGGCGTGACTGACGTTGTGCCCGAACTGGGGCTTCTTACCGCAAACTTCACACTGACGGGACATGGCAACCTCACAAATTCCGGGTACGGCACAGCCAAAGGAAAGTTAGTCTACCAAATCCCCCCGGAATCTCAAGGCGAATTCGCAGGGCTTGCGGCGGGTGGGCTTCCCGGCGAAGGTAGGGAATTCTTCCTCACTCGATGTCATGGAACTCGACCGCTGGGCCCTTGCCTTCACGATTCTGCCCTGGCCGGAAGGTCGGAAGGCGCAGCTCTGGGCGGCGCTGCAGCGGGGCGAGGCGCCGCACCTGGATGCCGCGACGTTGCGGGAACTGAAAGGGATCGAGCCGGATCGTCTCCGCGAAGAGGCGAAGGGCCGGGGCGCCCGTCTCGTGCTGCCCTCGGACCCGGGGGCCCAGGACTTCATGGCGGAACTGCCCTATCCCGTGGCCCTCTGGGTGCGGGGCACCTTGCCGCCCAAGGGCCTGGCCGTGGCCCTGGTAGGCAGTCGGGAGGCCAGTACCGCGGGCAAGGCCCGGGCGAAGGCCTGGGCGAAAGAACTGACCCAGGCGGGGGTGGCGGTGCTTTCGGGCCTGGCGCGGGGCATCGATGGCGCGGCCCACACGGGGGCGCTGGAGGCGGGTTCCACCTGGGGGATCATGGGCTCGGGCCTAGATCATCCCTATCCCCCGGAGCACATTAAGTTGATGGACCGCATGGCGGAGTCCGGCGGCGTGATCACGCCCTTCCCCCCGGGGGCACTCCCTCAGAAATGGCACTTCCCACGGCGCAACTGGCTGCTGGCGGCCTGGACCCGGGGTGTGGTGGTGGTGGAGGCCCGCACCAAGTCCGGCTCCCTGGTGACGGCGCGCCTGGCCCTGGACCTGGGCCGGGAGCTTTGGGCCTGTCCCGGCGCCCCCGAAAATCCCTTGGCGGAGGGGCCCAATGGCCTCTTGCGAGAAGGCGCCGCCCGGGCCTGTCGGGGGCCTGGGGACATACTGGAGGATCTGGCGAGCCTCCCCTTGGGGCAGATTTGCCCTTGACGCCCGTGGGATGATCCCCTTTTGAATGATTTGGAGAGAACCGTGACCAAGCTCGTCATTGTGGAAAGCCCTTCGAAGGCCAAGACCATCACCAAATACCTGGGCAAGGGGTACAAGGTGATGGCGAGCGTGGGCCACATCCGCGACCTGCCCACCAAGGAGGCCGTAGAGGTGAGCGGGAAAAAAGTGCCGGTCATTAATGTGGCCGGAGACTTCCAGGAGCTCTACGAGATCCCGGCCACCAAGGCCAAAGTGGTGGCGGGACTGCGGGCCGCGGCCAAGGGTGTGGATGAACTGATTCTCGCAACTGACCCTGACCGCGAGGGGGAGGCCATCAGCTGGCATCTCCTGGAGGCCATCAAGCCCCCCAAGGGCCTGAAGGTAAAGCGCGTTCTCTTCAACGAGATCACCCAGAACGGCATCCAGAAGGCCATGGCCGCGCCCACGGAAGTGAACCAGCAACTGGTGGACGCTCAGCGGGCCCGCCGGGTGCTCGATCGCATCGTGGGCTACAAGGTGAGCCAGGTGCTCTGGGACAAGGTCAAGCGGGGCCTCTCGGCGGGCCGGGTTCAGAGCGTGGCCCTGCGGCTCATCGTGGACCGGGAGCATGAAATCCAGGCCTTCAAGCCCGTCGAATACTGGGTGCTGCGCGGCAAGTTCGCCGCCAAGCTGCCGCCCCAGTTCTGGATGAAATTCGTGCGGTTGAACGGTCAGGCCCTGCAACTCGGGAATAAGGAGACCAAGGCCCGAATCAAGAATGAGAAACAGGCCCATGGCCTGCGGGACCAGATCCTCAAGGCGGCCTGGAAGGTGACGGGGCTGGAGACCAAGGAAAAGAAGCGCAATGCCCCGGCCCCCTTCACCACGGCCAAGCTCCAGCAGGAGGCCGCCAACAAGCTGGGCTTCTCCGTTTCCCGCACCATGCAGAATGCTCAGCGGCTCTATGAAGGCGTGGATTTCGGCGAAGGCCCCGTGGGTCTCATCACCTACATGCGCACGGATTCGCCTCGCCTAGCCCCCGAGGCCATCGAGGCCGCCCGGGAGTACGTCCAGAAGAAGTGGGGCAAAGACTATCTGCCCGCCAAGGCCAAGATTTTTGCCGGCAAGAGCGGCGCCCAGGATGCCCACGAGGCCATTCGTCCCACGGACATCAGCCGCGCCCCCGAGAGCCTTCGGGGTCACCTCGGCAACGACGAATTCCGCCTCTACGCCCTCATCTGGCGGCGCACGGTGGCCTGTCAGATGGAGGCCGCCCGCTTCGACGAGACCGTCGTGGCGGCCGAGAGCGCCCTGGAGAGCGGCGAAATGGCCGCCTTCGAGGCCAAGGGCGAGATCGAGCGATTCCCCGGCTGGCTCGCGGCCTACCGCGCCGACAAGGTGGAGAGTGCCGCCGAGCAGATGGACAGCACCAGCGAGGAAGAGGAAGAAGAAAACATCGGTCTGCCCGATCTCAAGAAGGGCGAGACGCTGAAGCTCGAAACCCTGGAGACCGATCAGCAGTTCACCAAGCCTCCGGCGCGCTATTCGGAAGCCACCCTGGTGAAGGAGCTGGAAGAGGACGGCATCGGCCGCCCCTCCACCTACGCCAGCATCATCGCCACCATCCAGAACCGCGACTACGTGAAGAAAGTCGAGGGCCGCTTCAAGCCCACCGAGATCGGCATGGCCGTGACGGATCTGCTGGTGCAGGGCTTCCCCGAGCTGATGGATCCTCGCTACACCAGCGGCATGGAGGATCAGCTGGACCGCATCGAGGGCGGCGAAATTAGCTACGAAAAGATGCTGAAGACCTTCTATGGGCCCTTCGAGAAGCTGCTCAAGAGCGCGAGCAAGGACATGGCCAACCTCAAGGCCGGCGTGCCCACGGATGTGAAGTGCAAGAAGTGCAAGTCCGTGATGCTCAAGCGCTATGGCAAGAACGGCCTCTTCCTGGGCTGTTCTAAATACCCCGACTGCGATCACACCGAAGAGCTTGAACCCATGGACGAGCCTGAGGACGCCCCGGAATGCCCACTTTGCGGCACCACCCCCATGAACCTGCGCAAGGGCCAGTGGGGCCCCTTCTGGGCCTGCCCCAAGTACCCCGATTGCAAGGGCATCGTGAAGGCCGACCCCAAGGGCATCCCCGTGCCCGCCGACGTGCCCCTGGACGAGAAGTGCCCCACCTGCGGCAAGCACTTCGTCAAGCGCCATGGCCGCTACGGCGAATTCGTCTGCTGCGTGGACTACCCCACCTGCAAGACGGTGAAGAAGGAGATCCTCGGCGTGCCCTGCCCCAAGTGCGGCGGCGACCTGAGCCCCCGCAAGAGCCGCTTTGGCAAGATCTTCTACGGCTGCACCAAGTATCCCAAGTGCGACTTCACCGCTTGGGACAAGCCCGTGCCCATGACCTGCCCCAAGTGCAAGGCCAACTACATGACCGAAAAGACCCGCAAGCCCCGAGGCAAGGACCCCGTCACCGTCCTCCTCTGCCCCGCCTGCAAACACGAAGAGCCAATGGGGTGAATTCGATGCAGAGCCTCGTTTCAGGCTCCAGTGGAGCCTAAAACGAGTGTCTCTGCACGGATTCACATAACGGGGCCGATGCAAGGCAGATCTGCTCCAATGGAGCCCGAAACGGGTGTCCCCGCACGGTTTCACATCGCCTGTACGAGGCCTCTCTCCGTGTTCTTTTCTCGGAGTCCTCTGTGTGCTCCGTAGTGAATCTTTTGGATCACTCCCGCTTGCGCGGCGTGTAGGCCTTGCCTGGGTCGAGTCGTGTGCAGAATCGGCTGCTCCAGAGGCGCTCGAAGATGCCGTCGGCCTGCACGGCCAGGGCCTTGTCCCGGGCGATGATCTCCACGTTGCGGGAGGCGGTGAAGTAGTCCTGGCTCCAGTTGCTGGTGCCCAGCCACAGGACCTCGCCATCCACTGTCATGTACTTGCTGTGGATCACCCGGGCGAAGGGGATGGGGCCCGTGGCAGCGTTGGGGATGGAGGCGATCCGGATCTCCAGGTTGGGCAGCAGGGTCAGGGACTTGAGGTGCTCCACGGCGGGCGACTCCAGGTTCCAGTCGGACACCAGCAGTTCCACCCGGACCCCGCGCACGGCGGCGGCCCGCAAGGCATTGTCCAGGATGGGCCAGTAGTTCACGCGGCCCGCCACCGGAGAATAGGTGAGCAGCTGCACCCGGATGCGCGTCTTGGCGAGCCCCAGCAACTCTTCCAGGGCCGCCAGGGCGGGGCGTACCTCGGGTGGGTTGAGGAAGGCGGGGCTGGCCACCAGCTCATAGGGGGGGCGGGCTGTGACAGTCGCGGTTGCAGGGCGTTCGGGTCGGATATGGGTGGCGGCGAAGGCCCAGTCCGTCTCGAAGATGGCCGCCAGCGGCTTCACGAGGGCCGGGGTGCTGAAGCGCAGGCCCGTCTCGTGGATGTGCTGCAGGGCCCGCCAGTCCAGGTTCTGGCTGCCCACGAAGGCCTCCCGGCCATCCACCAGGAAGTACTTGGCGTGAAGGATGCCGCGGTTCTCTGCGCCGAAATCGAAGGCCCTGAACTGGACTCCTGGGATTTTCCGAAGCCGGGCCACCGAGGCCGGATCCTGATCCAGCATGCGGGTGGTGAGCAGGATGCGGATCTTGACGCCCCGCGCTCCCGCAGCCTCCAGGGCCGCCAGGGTCGGCTCCAGGGGGCTGGTCTGCGGATCAGGGCCATTGGTGACGTAGAAGTGGGCCAGGTCCAGGGTGTGCTTCGCCCCTCGAATCATCTCCGGCCAGACCTCCCGGGCCAGGGGCAGTCCGGGGTCCTCCAGGCCCGTTTCCGTGGGCACCGACTGGACCAACTGCGGGCGGGGCCCCTGGGCGAAGGCGAGGCCTCCCGCAAACAGCAGCAAGCTCAGGCGCGAGGGAAGCAGCTTTGACATGAAGAACCCCGATCCGTCGAGGATAACGCAGCGGGGGTGCTGACAAAGGAGCTCCGGGTGATCGCCTGAGTTGAACCCCTGATCGCGATTTGAGTTCAAAAAGGATTCACCACAGAGGTCTCTGAGGAGATGTCACGTGGATGCAACCAATAACAAACATGCCCCTGAGGCTACTTACTCTGTTCTTCGTGTTCTCCGTGTCTCCGTGGTGAATTCCTCTTCTTGATCGCCACAAAGAACGCAGAAGACGCAAAAAGGGCCGAGCCACAGCGGGCACGGCCCTATTGCGAGCTACGCGGAGTTGGGTGCCTACGTGGGGAATTCCCGCACGGCGATGTAGTTCTCCAGGCCGCGGATGACGCCTTCGCGCTCGGCTACCAGCTCCTTCACCACGTCGCCGATGGAGACGATGCCCACCACCATCTTGCCGTCCATGACCGGGGCGTGGCGGATGCGGCGCTCGGTCATCAGGGCCATGCACTCGTCCACGGTGGTGTCGAGCTTCACGAAGTAGACCTGGCTCGTCATCACCTCGCTCACGGCGAGATCGGGCGAGAAGCTGCCGGTCTTCATGGCGAGGCGCACGAAGTCCCGCTCGGAGAAGACGCCCCAGAGCCGCTCGCCGTCCATCACCAGCACCACGCCGATGCGTTTCTCCGTGAGCATCTTGAGGGCCTCACCGACCTTGGCGTTGGGGGCTACAAACCAAAACGTATAGCCCTTGCCCTCCAGGATGTTCTTCATCGTGGCCACGGGGACCTCCTTGGGAAGTGGGTGATCAGAGACGTTGGATGCTGGGTTGAAGGGATTCTGCACACGGTTTTGAATTGAAGGGTGGACTTTCTGGGCTCGAAATCAAGGGGTAGGTCCTAAGCTCTTTTCGATGCTCCGGAGAACCCATGGCCACCTCCCAGGAACCCGTAATCTCTGTGGCCCTCCGGCTCGTCCACTAGATGGTCGCGCTCACCCTTCCCCTGCAGGCCTCGCGGCGACTCTTTCTCGGCGCCCAGGGCCTGCTTGAGGACCCGGCGCGAAGGGCCACTCGCCCCGCTCTGCTTCGGCTCATTCAGGGCCTGGGCTTCGTGCAGCTGGACACCATCAATGTGGTGGGCCGAGCCCACGATCTCACCCTCTTCTCGCGGCTTGCAGGCTACAAACCCGCGCAGCTCCAGACCCTCCTGGAGGAGGACCGTTCGCTCTTCGAGGGGTGGACCCACGATGCCTCGGCCATTCCCACTGCGTATTACCCCCACTGGAAGCCGCGCTTCGCCCTAGATCGAGCCCGCATCCAGCGTCATGCCTGGTGGCAGAACCTACTTGGCCCTGAGACGGAACGCGTCTGCGCCCATGTCCTGGAACGTATTTCCGCCGAAGGGCCCCTGGGCAGCGCGGACTTCGATCATCCCGAGAAGCGCGGCCCCTGGTGGGGCTGGAAACCCCAGAAGGCGGCCCTGGACTACCTCTGGCGCACGGGGGTCCTGGCCATCGCGAATCGTGTGAACTTTCACAAGCGCTACGATTTGGCCGAGCGCGTCCTGCCCCAGACCCTTGCGTTGCCGGAGCCTGATGCGGAGGTACATCTGGAGTGGGCCTGCGCCTCCGCCATGGAGCGCCTGGGGGTCTTCTCGGCCAAGGAGCTGGCAGGCTTCTGGGGCGCCATCGAGGTCTCGGAGGCCAAGCGCTGGTGCCAGGGCGCACTGAGGGATGGGCGCATCGTTTCCGTGCGAGTGGAAGCCGCGGACGGCTCCGAGCCGCAACCGGCCTTCGCCATCGCGGACTGGCAGCAGCGCTTGGCGAAGCTGTCCGAGGCCCCCGAAGGCATCCGGCTGCTCTGCCCCTTCGACCCGGTGTTGCGGGATCGGAGCCGGGCCCTCCGGCGCTTCGGTTTCGACTACCGCTTCGAGGCCTTCACGCCTTCGTCCAAGCGGACCTACGGCTACTACGTGATGCCCCTGCTGGAGGACGAACGGCTGGTTGGTCGCCTGGATCCCAAGCTGCACCGGGAGCGGGGGGTGCTGGAAGTGCGGGGCCTCTGGTGGGAACCCGGCATCAAGCCCGCGAAGGTTCGTCTGAAGCGCCTACAGGAGGCCCTGGAGGGACTGGCCTCGTTCCTGGGGGCAAGGGGAATCGAAGGGCAAGGGCTTTAGTTGACGAAGGGCTGGCCGCTGGCGTCGACCTGGATCGTGCAGACCTCGATCACTGCCCAAACCCAGCTGATCAATCCGCCGAAGCCGCACGTCAGAACCGTGATCAGCAGCTGCGCCACGCCCTTCCCAGCATAGCCCGCGTAGAAATTGTGAATCCCAAGCCCACCGAGGAAGATACCGAGCAGGAGGAAGGCCATCTTCGATTTGGCCGAGGGGTTGTAGGGCTGGGCCGTGGGGGCGCCCGCGGCCTTCAATGGGCCTCCGCACTGCACGCAGACCACGGCGTGATCGGCTACTCCATTGCCGCAATTGGGGCAGAACATATCGTCTCCTGTGGGCTATCGAAAAGCCGGTGAGTAGAAGGAAGAATACCGATTGGGGCGAGGCCCGCGAAACATTTCTCACCTCCCTGGCTCACTTCCGAGAGAGGCAAAGAGAAAGGCGCTGGCGCTCCAGCCCGCGGCCAATCCTGTGGCGAGGCGAAGGGCGTGGTCCGGCGGATGAAATCCAGCATCTTGGATCAATACATCCAGCAGCATTCCGCCCAGCGAGATCAGGAGGACCAGTCTGCCCCGTCTGGCCATGAACCTGAATGCGGGGAGCATGGCGCCGAGGGCCATGCCTCCGTAGATGCCTGCACAGCGACTGCACACCAGCATCGGAATTCCACCCAGTGCAAGGGTCCGCTCCGGGAGCTGGTGGCAGAAGGCATGGAAGGCGGGTTGCAGGGCCAGTCCCCGCTCCTTCAACAAGACCAGGAGCCAGGGAGCCAGGCCTGCTGAGGCAAGCAAGAGCCTCAGCAGGCCTGGATACCCGAGACGAAACCGTGGGCTCAAGCGCGGCGGAGGTTGCTCTTGAAGAAGAGCTGCATGCCGAGGAAGCCGCCCAGGGCGCCAAATGCGGCGAAGAGAATGATGTTCACCGGGATGAAGAATGCGCCCATGGCCGTGGAGGCCATCATGTTGCGACCTGCGCCGGGAATATTGGTCATCAGGGAAGCGAGGAGCGTGCCGAGGAACATGTTGACCACGAGTCCCAGGATGCTGGAGATAAGGCCAGCGCCTGCGCCCGCTGCGGCGCCAAACCCGGCAGCCTCGGCGCCGCTGATCATGTCCTGGGGATTCGCCTTGAGGTACATCGACAGCGCGATCACGATGCCCGCGATGTTGAGAAGGCAGAACAGGCAGTTGAGGCAGTTCAGGATGGGAATGCCCGAAAGCACACCACCGAACACGGCGCCCAGAATGATGTGTTTGGTGAAGCGCCCAAACCCTTGAGTGTTCGCCGTTTCGTCCATGGAGGCTCCCTTGGTATGGGGTTCAGAAACCCCGGTCGTTGATGTCTGCCCGCAGGGGATCAGGGGTTCTGACCCGCCAGGGGGAGAAATTGGAGTGCGAAGCACTGGAATGGTACCACGCACGCTCATCTTCGCCGCCATCGCGCTAGACTGTTCCCATGGTGAAGTCCTATTACGCAGGCATGGATATCGACGCTCCCTGCGGGCGGTGCAAGGAGGAGACGCGGCATCGGATCCTCTCCATCACCGACGGCACGCCGGAGAAACTCATCTGCACGAGCTGCAATTCCGTGCACAAATTCCGGGCGGAGAAGCCCCCGAAGGCCGTCTCCGCGCCTCGGGTGCCGCGCATGGCGACCGCCTCGGCGCCCAAGCCAACGGTCAGCCCCAATCGTTTCCAGGAATTGATGATCACGGAGCAGGCGGGCACCAAGGCCCAGCCCTACAGCCCCGCGGTCCGGTGGGACGAGGGCCTGTGGATGGATCATCCGAGCTTTGGCCTGGGCAAGGTGCAGCGCAAAGCGGGGCGCAAGGCGGAGGTCCTCTTCCGCGATGGACTGAAGACGCTCATCAGCGGCTGAATTCGCCCCGCATGGATCCGTTGGTGCCCGATCCCGAATGTGCGCTGCGGGAACTGCAGTTCGCCATCATCGACCTGGAGACCTCCGGCGGGCGCCCCAGGGCGGGGTGGACCCGGGACGAGCGGTTTGTGCCCGCGGCGGAGATCACGGAGGTGGGCGTGGTGTTCATGAGCGGCCCCGTCCTGGCGGGCAGCTTCGCATCCCTCTGCGCAGTGGAAGGCGGGATTCCCACCGGCATCCAGCGCCTCACGGGGATCACCCCGGGGATGCTGGCCGAGGCGCCACCCTGGGAGCGGGTGGCCCTGAGCCTCGCCGAAGTCCTGGAGGGTCGCCTGTGGGTCGCCCATCACGCGCCCTTCGATGGCGCCTTTCTCAAGGCCTACCTGCCGGAAGGACTCTGGCGGCGACACACCCTGCTCTGCACCCGCCGCTTGGCCAGGGCCCTGATCCCCGAAGCGGAAAGCTGTTCACTGGCTTCGCTGTGCGAGCGGCTGGAGCTGCACAACCGCCACCCCCACCGGGCCCTGCCGGATGCCGAGGCCACCGCCGAACTCCTGCGGGTCATGCTGGAGCGGGCCGAGGACAGGGGCTGGAGCGGCGCCACCTTCCTTGACAAGGGAAGGGTCGCCTGGGAGAAACTTTGATCCGTACATGGGAAGACCGCGCCGCAGCGTGGTCTCCCCCTTGAATCGCGGGCCTAGAACCGGTAGGAGGCGAGCGCCTGGATGGCGTTGGCCTGGCCGTTGGTGGACTGGAACTGGGCGGTGGTAAAACGGGCTTCCACCGAGAGATTGCGGCTGAAGCGATAGCCCGCGCCTGCGGCCAGGGAGATGGAAGTCTTGGAGTGGCTGGGGGAGTGGTCGGGGTCCACGGTCCAGCCCTGCACGCCTAGGCCCATGGTCAGGTAGATGCCCTGGGGACGGGTCTCGGTGTAGTAGAGGTAATCGGCGCCCAGGCCCCAGGCGGAGACGGTGGCCTTGCCGCCGCCATCCACCGGCGTCCAACCGCCGTCGTAGTAGGTGTAGTCCACCCGGGGACGCACCTCATGGCCGTTGCCGAAGTAGAGGCCCATGTGGCCGCCCAGGGTGAAGCCGGGGCGCCCGTCCAGGGCCTTGTCGAGATCCCCCAGGGGCACGTTGAGGCCGCCGTGGACACCGAACTGGATCTCCTGGGCAGTGGCAGAAACGCCCACCAGTGACAGGGCGGCAACGAGATATCCGATACGACTGAATTTCATGGAGACTCCTTGGGAAGGTTCAGCCCCAGACTAGCCAGCCCCTGCCACAGGATTGTCACTCAACACAAAAAAAGCGCCCCGAAGGGCGCTCTCGTTGGGTTGCAGTCGTCTACTCGGCGGCGGGCGTCTCGACGCGACGCACTTCCTTGAGGCGACCCTTCTTGCCCAGCTTCTCGCGCAGGAAGTAGAGCTTGGCGCGGCGCACCTTGCCACTGCGGACCACTTCCAGCTTGTCGATGGAGGGGCTGTGCAGGGGGAACACGCGCTCCACGCCCACACCGTTCGAGATCTTGCGAACGGTGAAGGAGGTGCGGATGCCGCCGCCCTTGATGCCGATCACGACACCCTGGTAGATCTGGATGCGCTCCTTTTCGCCTTCCTTCACCTTCACGTGCACCTTGACGGTGTCGCCGGGGGAGACGCGGGGCAGGTCGTGGCGGAGCAGACCGGCTTCGAGCTTGTCGATGATGTTCATAGTGTCCTCTGGGGCCAGCGGTCCTTCGCGGCATGAGGTTTCAGGGGCCGGGGACTTAGCACACGAAAAGCCCCACACGGGGGGTTGATCAGTCTAGCGGAATGGCCTTGAAAGACAAGGCGGAATTCCTGGCGCTGCCTCAGCAGAACATCCCCCGGGGGGCCTTGGCGGGATCGACCGCCCCTTCGGCCACCTGGGCGACATCTTTATCGCCTCGGCCGCTGAGGTTCACCAGGATCTTGGCCCCATCCTCCAGTTCCTGGGCCAGGCGCACGGCCCCGGCCAGGGCATGGCTGGATTCCAGGGCGGGGATGATGCCTTCCAGGCGCGCCAGCCGGTGGAATTCCCGCAGGGCCTCCTCGTCCGTGGCGAAGCCGTACTCGGCGCGGCCGAGGGCCTTCAGGTGGGCGTGCTGGGGGCCCACGCCGGGGTAGTCGAGCCCAGCGGAGATCGAGTGGGTGGGCTGGATCTGGTCCTGTTCGTCCAGCAGTACCATCGTGGCCATGCCGTGGATGACGCCGGGGCGGCCCGTGGCAAAGCGCGCGGCATGCTCGCCTGCATCCAGGCTGCGGCCACCGCCCTCGATGCCCACCAGGCGGACGCCTTCGTCCGGCAGGTAGGCATTGAAGGCGCCGATGGCGTTGCTGCCACCGCCCACGCAGGCGATGACGGCATCCGGCAGGCCGCCCGTCTGGTGCAGCATCTGGGCGCGGCTCTCCAGGCTGATGACCTTCTGGAATTCCCGCACGATGGAAGGGTACGGATGGGGGCCCACGGCGCTACCCAGCAGGTAGAAGGTGTCGCGGGTATGGGCCACGTAGTAGCCCAGGGCCTCGTCCACGGCATCCTTCAGGGTGCGGCTGCCGCCCTGAACCTCGACCACCTCGGCCCCCAGCATCTTCATGCGAAAGACATTCAGGCGCTGGCGCGCGGCGTCCACGGCGCCCATGAAGATGGTGCAGCGCAGCCCCAGGCGCGCCGCCGCCGTGGCCGTGGCTACCCCGTGCTGCCCCGCGCCGGTCTCGGCCACCACATGGTCCTTGCCCATGCGTTTGGCCAGCAGGGCCTGTCCCAGGGCGTTGTTCAGCTTGTGGGCCCCGGTGTGGAGCAGGTCTTCGCGCTTGAGGAAGATCCGGCAGCGGCCCAGTTCTGCGGCATAGCGGGGGACTTCGGTGAGGGGCGTGGGGCGCCCGGCATAGTCCCGGAGCAGATCGGAAAGTTCCAGGGCCAGGGCGCCCTCCCGGGCGGCCCGGTCGAAGGCTTCGGCCAGTTCCTGGAGCGGCTGCAGGAGGGGTGGCGGCACGTAGGCGCCGCCGAAATCGCCGAAGCGGCCCTGGCCCTCCAGGACGTTGAGCTCGAAGGCGGGGTGGGTGAGGGTGGTCATGGGATCTCCTTGGGAGAAAAGGAATGAGGGGAAAAAGAAAAAGCCCACCGCAAGGGGTGGGCTTCCTGGGAAGTGCCTGAATTCAGGCGCGCGGAATCCACCCGGAGGGGTCGGGCCAGGGCCACCAGGCGGTGAGGGCGAGATTGCGGTGAAGGTTCATGGCTTCAGTTCCAGAAGGGTGGCAAACGAAAAAGACCCGCCGGGGCGGGTCCTGGGATCTATGCATGGGAATGCGCCCTGGGCCCGCCTCTAGGAGAGACGCCACCACCAGGCCTGGGCCTGAGTGTGGGGAGCGGGGAGGGAAATGCGCATGGGGCAATCCTAAATGAGATCCACTCGGTGTGTCATCCCCCTTTTCCTCGACCCGTTGTTCAGGCGAGGGGTCGCGTCGAATGGGCGCCGGTGCGTTCGTCGTGCTGTTTCACTAACGGAGGAGTGGCGTCATGGCCAAATCGGCGGATGAATCGGCAGACACCAAAGGTTTGGGCGCGATCCTGGATCGAGGCTTCCCAGGCATCCACGGTCTCCATGGATTCAGGGGTTGGAGGAAAAGGCACCTTGATGGTCGGGACTTTGATACGAAAGGGCTTTGGGGTCAGGCGAGCACGATAGCACCCCTGCTTGAGGCAGAGTCGCCAGTACAGTGGATCGGTGTTGAGCGAATGAGCCAGCTTGCGGGCCAACGCATGTCGGGGCTCAATTTCCTTTCCCACTACGACGACCCGGAATCCCTTGGCAGTGGCATACAGCCTGAACCCAAGACCGTCCTGATGATGGTGTTCTGCTAGGGCGGTGAGCGTCTTCTGCATTTGAGCGAGGCGCCACGCATCTGTTTGGCGTGCAAACATCTGCCACCAGGCGGAGGGAGGGTTGTCCACATCAAGGATGGGCAGGACCTCGCAATTCAGAACCCGAGCGCCGTAACGGTTCCGGGTGACAACGGCCCTGTCGGATAGGGTCTCCAGGACCTGTTCGCGAATCTCTGCCTCGTAGATTTCCGGGGGCTGCCTTTCGCCCATTACCTTTCGACGAAGCCATATGAGGCGCCGTTCGGCTTCTTCCCGAGCGTCTGCCTCAGAAACGTTAGATCCCGCAACCACTTTGACCCTAGATTGGGGATCATCCGTGGGCAGGGTTCCTTCGATCTGCACCCAATGACGACTCGTTCTCATTTTGAATCTCCCTGAATGCGGTCTGGCCACCCCTTCCACCCCTTCGGCTTGGGTTGGTCCCAACTCTCCGGGTGCTCCACCTGCCAGGCGCACCATTGCTCCGGGCGGGGCAACTGCCCCACGCGATCCCGGAGGAAGGTCGCCCAGAGATCGGGCCGCAGGCGCTTGGTGCGGGCCATGGCTTCCCGTAGACGCCAGAGAGCGATGGCGCCGTGGTTGCCGCCCCGCAGCACCTCCGGAACGGGGCGCCCCTCGAAGACCTCGGGTCGGGTGTAGTGGGGATGATCCAGCAGGCCCGTGGCGAAGCTATCCTGGGTGGCGCTCTCCTCGTTGCCCAGCACGCCCGGCAGCCAACGGCAGACGGCATCGATGAGGAACAGGGCGGGCAGTTCGCCCCCGGAGAGCACCGCCTCGCCGATGCTAAACTCCTCGTCCACCAGGCATTCCACGCCCCGTTGATCCAGGCCCTCGTAGCGGGTGCACACGAGGATGGCCTGGTCGAGGCGCGCCAGTTCAAGCACCTTGGGGTGGGTCAGGGGCGGCGCGGCGGGGGTGAAGTGGATCACCCGGGAGAGGGGCCTTCGCGGCAGGGAGGCCAGCGCATCCCGCAGCACCTCGGGGCGCAGCACCATGCCGGGGCCGCCCCCGAAGGGCGTGTCGTCCACGTGGCCGAAGGCGTTTCCGGCGAAGGTGCGGAAGGAATGGGTGTGGAGTTCGTGGCCCAGGTCGCGAAAGGCGCGCCCGGTTACGCCGAGTCGCGCAACCTCGAAGAATTCGGGGAAAAGGGTCAGGCAATCGAAGCGCATCACATCATCCCATCACGCCGCGGAGCATGGCCTGAAGGGCGCGCCACGCGAGATCGAAGGAAAAGGCAAAGTAGACGGTGGTTGCCGAGGTGCCGATGGAACCGATCCAGGCCAGGGCGGGCCACTCTTCCAGCAGGGCCACGCCGTAGAGGACCAGGGCCATGGCCGGAAGCACATTGGCGAAGGGCAGGGGGATGGGCAGGGCCGCGAGCAGGGCCGTCCAGGCGATGAGCAGGCCCAGGAGACGCTGACTGGGCGCCCGGCGCGTGCCGCGGCGCTTGGCCAGCCACGCCAGACGGCGCTCGATGGTGGCCAGGAGGCTCTTGACCCTGCCTTGGTGGATGACCACGTTTTGGATAGCCTTGGGCAGCCAGGGGTGGGGAGAACCCCAGAACATCCGGAGGCCCACCAGTAGGGTGGCCAGGCTCAGTACATTGGCCACGCCGGGGATGAAGGTAAGGAGGGCCAGGAGGAGGACCGTGAGTCCCCAGGTCTGTTCCCCGGCCTCATCCAGGAGTTGCCCGAGCGTGAGGGTCGGGTGCCGATCCAGCAGGTCGTGGAGGGCGCTGAAGAATGGACGCGCCTTGGGGGGCAGCCTCAGCAGGGGAACCCGCCAGGTGGGAGACTTGGGGAAGGCAGGCCGCGCCCGTTTATGCCGGAGGCGCGAGCGGGCGAGGATCTTGGAAAAGGGCTGCACGGAAACAGTTTGCCCTAGAACCCAGGGGAGCCTGTCCCCTCACTGCTCCGATTCATCCGTGGATTCCCAGGGGGCGTCCTCCTCGACCACGGGGATCCGGTAGCTCTCTGAACTCCAGGCACCGAGATCGATGATCCGGCAGCGCTCCGAGCAGAAGGGGCGGGTGGAGGTGTGTTCCCAATCCACGGGTTTGCGACAGGTCGGGCAGGGATGAACAGGCATCCTGCGATCTTAACGAGCCCGAGGACAAAGTCGGACGGGCCCCCGGGTAAGGTCGATAATGATGGTATTTAAATTAGAAAATGTGAGTCGAAAATTATAGATCCTGTTGACGTCTCGATCCCCCGGCGTAAACTGGGGTCGAGGCGGCCATCCGGTCGCCGCTCCCGCGAAAAGGAAGGAACCCATGTCCAAGATCATCGGAATCGACCTCGGCACCACCAACAGCTGCGTCGCCGTCATGGAGGGTGGCCAGCCCAAAGTGATCCCCAACGCCGAAGGCACCAACACCACGCCTTCGGTCATCGGCTTCAACCCCAAGACCAGCGAACGCCTGGTGGGCAGCACCGCCAAGCGTCAGGCGGTGGCCCAGCCAAAGAGCACGGTCAACTCCATCAAGCGCTTCATGGGCCTGCCCTTCGGGGACAGCGAGAAGGAACAGCGCCTCGTGAATTACGTGGTGGAGCGCTCCGAGAAGGGCGGCTGCGCCGTGAACATCGGCGGCAAGCTCTACAGTCCCGAAGAACTCAGCGCCATGGTGCTCACCAAGATGAAGGAGAGCGCTGAGGCCTACCTGGGCGAGAAGGTGACCAAGGCCGTCATCACCGTGCCCGCCTACTTCAACGACGCCCAGCGCCAGGCCACCAAGGATGCCGGCGCCATCGCGGGCCTCGAGGTGATGCGCATCATCAACGAGCCCACGGCGGCGGCCCTGGCCTACGGCTTGGACAAGAAGAAGGACGGCACCATCGCCGTGTTCGACTTCGGCGGCGGCACCTTCGATATCTCCATCCTGGAGGTGTCCGAAGGTGTGGTGGAGGTGAAGTCCACCAACGGTGATACCCACCTGGGCGGCGACAACGTGGACCAGCTCATCATCGACTGGCTCATCGAGGAGTTCCAGAAGGCCGAGGGCATCGATCTGCGCAAGCAGGCCGAGGCCATGCAGCGCATGAAGGAGGCCGCCGAGAAGGCCAAGTGCGAGCTCTCCACCACCACTCAGACCGACATCAGCCTGCCCTACATCACGGCGGACGCCAGCGGTCCCAAGCACCTCACCCAGACTCTCACTCGCGCTCGCTTCGAGGCCATGCTGGAGCCCATCCTCCAGAAGCTGAAGGTGCCCTGCGAGAACGCCGTGAAGGACGCCAAGCTCAGCCACCACGAGATCAACGAAGTGGTGCTGGTGGGCGGCTCCACCCGCATCCCCAAGGTGCAGGAGCTGGTGAAGCAGATCTTCGGCAAGGAGCCCAACAAGAGTGTGAACCCCGACGAGGTCGTGGCCGTGGGCGCGGGCGTCCAGGGCGGCGTGCTGACGGGCGACGTGAAGGGGGTGCTGCTCCTGGACGTGACGCCTCTCAGCCTCGGCATCAACGCCAATGGCGGTCAGATGTCCGTGATCATCCCCCGCAACACCACCATTCCCACCCGTAAGAGCGAGGTCTACACCACCGCCGTGGACAACCAGCCCGGCGTGGATATCGAGGTCTTCCAGGGCGAACGGCCGCTGGTGGAGGGCAATAAGCTCCTGGGCCACTTCCACCTGGCGGGCATTCCCCCCGCACCCCGGGGCATTCCCCAGATCGAAGTCATCTTCGATATCGACGCCAATGGCATCGTGCACGTGACCGCCAAGGACAAGGGCACCGGCAAGGATTCGAGCATCACGCTCACCGGCACCACGGGCCTCTCCAAGGAGGAGATCGACGCCAAGGTTTCGGAGGCCGAAGCCCACAAGTCTGAGGACGAGAACCGCAAGAAGCTGCTGGAGGACAAGAACATCCTGGACCAGACCATCTACCAGCTGGAGAAGCTCCTCAAGGAGAACGGTGACAAGCTGCCCGAGGCCGACAAGGCCGAAGTGGAAGCCGCCATCACCGAGGGCAAGGAAGCCCTCAGCTCCTTGGACGCGGACCGCATCAAGAAGGCCCTGGAATCCATCCAGGCCAAGTCCCACAAGATGGCCGAGCACATGTACAAGCAGGCTCCAGAAGGCGCGCCTGCGCCTTCTGGAGAGGAAGAAAAGAAGAAGAAGGACGACGACGTCATCGATGCCGAAGTCGTGAACTAAGGAAAAGTTCCACCGCCAGGCACCCGCAGTAGTCGGGTGACTGGCGGTTTTCTTTTCCTTGCTGATAACCTGAGTCGAACTCGCTAAAGTACCGACATGGCCGTCCCCGACTATTACAAGATCCTGGGAGTTCCCAAGAACGCCTCGGATGAGGACATCAAGAAGGCGTACCGCAAGCTGGCGCGGAAGTACCACCCAGACCTGAATCCGGGCAACAAGGAGGCCGAGGCCAAGTTCAAGGACCTGAGCACGGCCAACGATGTGCTTTCGGACCCGGAAAAGCGCCGCAACTTCGACCAGTTCGGTGACCCGAATGGGCCCGCAGCCCAGGTGGGCGGGGGGCAGGGCTTCGATTTCGGGGATATGGGCGGCGCCTTCTCGGATATTTTCCAGGGCTTCGGCGGAGGCAGGCGCCCTCGGCGGGCGGGGCCGCGTCCCGGCGAGGATCTCCAGCATGCCGTACGCATCGGCTTCAGCGATGCCTTCACAGGCACCCGCCTGCCCATCAATGTGACCCGCACGGAAACCTGTAAGACCTGCCAGGGCAGCGGCGAGGCGGCGGGCGCCCCCAAGGCCATCTGCCAGACCTGTCATGGCCGGGGTTTCCACGAGCAGGGATCGGGTTTCTTCAAGAGCCGCCTGGAATGTGATGAATGCGGCGGCACGGGCAAGAAGGCGCCCGCCTGCACGGACTGTCAGGGACGCGGGCGCAATCCCAAGCGGGAAACGGTCACCATTGCCATTCCCGCCGGAGTGGAAGACGGCACCCGCCTGCGGGTGACCGGCAAGGGTGAGGCGGGGCGTCGCGGTGGCGGCGCGGGCGATCTCTACCTTCAGATCCAGGTCGAGGCCGATCCCCGCTTCGAGCGCCGGGGGGCCAACCTATACCTGAAGCTGCCCATCAGCTTCACCGAGGCCGCCATGGGGGCCAAGGTGGAGATCCCCACCCCCGAAGGCCACACCACGATCAAGATTCCACCCGGGACCCAGAGCGGCTCCAAGCTGCGCCTCAAGGGCCAGGGCATGCCCGTGCCCCGCTCGGAACAGCGCGGCGATCTCTTCGCCGAGATCCAGGTGGTGACGCCCCAGATCCAGGATGAACGGAGCAAGGAACTGCTGCGGGAACTGGGCGAACTCAACGATGCGAACATCCGGGCGAAGTGAAAGGCTGAGTCCTCCGTGGTGAATCTTTTTTTTGAATCGGAGCTGACCCATGCGGCGTGATTCCAAGGCCGGCTGCTACATGATTGGCGTGGTGGCGGTGCGCTACCAGATCCATCCCCAGACGCTCCGCCTCTATGAACGGGAAGGCCTGCTGCTGCCCAGTCGCACCGAGGGCAAGACCCGGCTGTACTCGGAGGAGGACCTGGAACGCCTGGAGTTCATCCTCAGCCTTACCCGGGACTTGGGTGTGAATCTGGCGGGAGTCGAAGTGGTGATGAGCCTTCGGGATCGCATGGAGAAGATGCAGGACGAGATGCAACGGCTCATCGACGGCTACGAAGGCAAGCTGCGCGCGGCCGGAATCGAGGTGGAGCGCCCCAGCTTCGAGAAACCCCTCAAGCCCACGGGCTTGGTGAAGCTGAGCCCCCAGGGATTAAGGAAGCGCGACTAGGTCTTGCGCGACAGCTCCGTCGCCCTTGCTATGCTGGAGCCCCCAACCAAGGTGAACCGTGCCCCAAAGGCATCTGGAAGAGCGCAGTCTCGACAAGTATTTTGATTCCATCCGCGATCTGCCCTTGCTGAAGGCCGACGAGGAGCGGAAGTACGGCCGCATGTGGCAGAACGACGGCAATCCCGAAGGCCTGCGCTACCTGGTGGAAGGCAATCTCCGCTTCGTGGTGAAGGAGGCCCGGAAGTTCCAGGGCATGGGCCTGGATCTGCTCGACCTCATCAGCGAGGGCAACCTGGGCCTCATCGAGGCTGCCAAGCGCTTCGATCCCGAACGGGAGAACAAGTTCCTCACCTACGCCTCCTGGTGGGTGCGGCAGGCCATCTTTCACGCCCTGGCGGAGCATGGCAGCAAGATCCGCCTGCCCCAGAAGGTGGCGGGCCATCTCGTGCAGCTGAACCGCATCACCCACCGCCTGGGCCAGGACCTGGGCCGCCCGCCCACGGTGGCCGATATCGTGGCCGCCGCGCCCCAGTTCACCGTGGAAGAGGTGGAGCGGTTGCAGCTTCTCCAGCAGACCACTACGACGGTTTCCACCGAGCAGGGCATGGGCGAGAGCGACCTCACTCTGGGGGACAGCCTGGAGCAGACTATCGAGCCCAGCCCCATGGAGGCCATGGATAACGAGGCCTTCCAGGAGCAGGTGCGCCAGAGCTTGGCGATGCTCAGCGAGAAGGAGCGCCGGATCCTCACGCTCCATTTCGGCCTGGACGGCAATGACCCTATGACCCTGGAGAAGATCGGCCAGAGTTTCGATCCCGGCATCAGCCGCGAGCGGGTGCGCCAGATCGAAGAACGGGCCTTCGGCAAAATCCGGGACCGCCGTCGCGTGCTGCTGGGGCAGTTCCTCAAGGGGGATTACCCGTGAGCGCGAAGCGCCACTTTGCCGCAGGCGAAGCCCGCAGGGCGACGCGCAGGTGCGTCGTGAACGCGAAGCGAGGCGCATCCCGTGGCTAAGGGTCGCCCCAACTGCCCCACTTGCCATGGCCGCGGCGTGGTGCTGGATCCGGATCCATCGGTTCCCGCACGGCCCTGTACCTGCGTTCAGGAGGTGGTCGCGGATGGTTCGGTCCTGGGTATCCCTTCCCGGTACCGCGGTGCGTCCTTCGAGAGCTTCTGGGAATGGTGGAAGATCCAGCACCCGAGGGAAAAGGTGGTCGCGGGGCTGGAGTCGGCCCAGTTGCTGCTGGAGCACGAGGCGAGCCGGAGCACCCTCAGCGAGGATCTGCGTTCCAAGCTGGATCACATCCTCCACAAGTGTGGCGGGAAGGGCGGGGAGTCTGTTTGGAAGGATCTCAAGCCCGCCCAGGAACCCCAGGGCTACCGCACGCTCTTCACCTGGGCGCGGCGGGACCGGGACCGGGTGGATCTCTGGTGGATCGATGGCCCGCCCGGCAGTGGCCGGAGCACCCTGGCGGCGGCGGCGTTGAAGGCCTGCTGCACCCGGGAGGGCAATGCCGGGCTCTTCGTTTCGGTGCGCACCTTCAGCCAGGAGCTGAAGGATGTCTACTACGACACCCGGAGCTTTCTGAACAAGGGCTTCCAGAGCGAGCGGGACCGCATGGAGCCGCTGCTCAAGGCACCCTGTCTGGTGCTGGACGACTTCGATCGCATGGATTCGGATATCCGTGTGGTGCGAGCCCTGGCGCAGCTCCTGGACCACCGGTACGCGGAGGAGCTCCCCACCATCCTCACCGCCAGCCGCTGGGCCGAAGTGCTCCAGAGCGGCGGCCCCGAGAGCTATCCGCTGCTCAAGCTGGAGGACCCCAATCTCATGCGCCGCCTGGCCCAGTCCCGGCGCGTGGTGCTGCATCCCGTGCTGGAACGGCTCATGGATGCGTTGAATGGGTAGGGCTGGGGCATGAAGCGGCTGTTGAGAGCGCTCTTCCTCCTGCACCTGCGTCGCCCCGCGGGGCTGTGGATCATTCTCGGCGTCATCACGGTGCTCCTGGGCGCGGGGGCGCTGCGGGTGGAGCGGCGGCTGGATTTGATGAGCCTGCTGCCCACCGAGCACCCCGTGGTGCGGGCGAGCCTGGAAGCGGGCGTGGGACAGCAGGAGGTCCTTTGGCTGGCGGCCGAGGGCACAGCGAGCGATCTGGAGGCGCGGGAAGCCTGGGCCGAAACCCTGGTGGAACGCCTCGTCACCCTGAACGGCGTGCCCGATAACGGCATGGGCGGGGAAGGGCGGCTCTCTCCGCCGGTGCCTGTGGCCGGTCCCAAGGGCCCCTCGCTCTGGCCCGCGCTCCTCGCGGCCGGCAGCTTCCTCGAGGGTGATCCCGTGGTGGGTCGGCTGGTCACGGAACAGTTCTACGGTCTGGCGCCCCTGATGCTGGGGAACCGCCTGGAACCCCTGGCAGACGGGGCGGCGCTTCGGGCACGCTTCCGGGAAACCGCCCAAATGCTGGGTTCTCCCGACCCCATCAAGGCACGCGTCGCGCAACTGGATCCCCTGGGTCTTCGAACCCTGCTGCACGAAGGGGATCAGGCCGTGGCCCGGGCCCGGCAGAGCGCCAAGGCCTTCCCCGTGAAGCTCCGGGCGGGTTTTCTCGAAACCGCCGATGGCCGCTTCGTGCTCGTGCCCCTGCTGCTGGACTTCCCCAGCGGCGAATCCGCCTCCACGGCGCGGGTGCTGACCTGGCTGGGGCGGGGCGCCAAAGGGGCGCTTCCTCCCAAGGCTCATTTCCGGGAAGTGGAAGGCGCCCTGGCGGCTTCCGCCGATCGTCCCTTTGGCCTTCAACCCACGGGGGCCCACGCCATCGCCTACTGGGAAACCCAGCGCCTGGGCTTCGAGGTGGCCCTCAGCCTGGGGCTCTCCTTCATCCTCATCGGCGTCGTCTACTGGGTGGGTTTCCGCACCCTGGCGGGCTATGGCTTCGTGGTGATTCCGCTGCTCCTGGGCATGTTCTGGGCGCTGGGTTCCGTGGGGTGGATCCTGGGCCGCCTCAACTTAATGGCGGCGGCCTTCGGTGCCGTGCTGCTGGGGGTCGGCGACGATGTGGGCATCCTGCTCTTCAGCCGCTACCGCGAGGAGCGCCAGCAGGGGCGGCCCAAGAGCCTCGCGCTGCGGGCGGCCCTGTTGGGCACGGGCCCAGGGGTGGTGGCCGCCTCGCTGGCCACCTCCCTGGCCTTCCTGGCTTGCATCGCCGCCCCCTTTCCGGGCTTCCGTGATCTGGGGCTCACGGCCGGTCTGGGGCTGCTGGCCTGTCTGGCCACCAGTTTCCTGGTGCTGCCCGCCCTTCTCCTGGCCTTCGATCGCGGGCGGGGTGTCTTCGCGCCGGTTCCAGCTGCTCCGGTTCAGCCCCGCCCCGCTCGGCCCTGGAAGGCCCTCGTGGCGGTGGGCCTGTTGATCCTCGGTGTCGTCGGCAGTTTCCGCCTCCAGTGGGAAGAGGATCTCCGCCGCTTCCGCCAGAAGGGCAACCCAGCGCTGGCCCTTCAGGAAGCACTCGGCAAGGCCCTGGGAGCGGGGCTTCAGCCCCTGGCCATCCAGATTCCCCTGGACGAACCCGAACGGGTGAGCCGGCGCTGGAATGCCATCGCCGAGGCCCTGGCCGCCGAGGGGCTGCCCATGCCGCTCTGGCGCACGGCAGACCCCGAACTCCGTCGGGTGCTGGGTTCCGAGACCTGGTACCGCAGGGCCCTGGCTATTGCGGCCGAAGAAGGGCTCGATCCCCTGGTCCTGGAGCGTCCCCTTACGGCGCTGCGGGCCGCCGCCGAGAACCCTCTTTCGGCGCCGCGCTCGCTCCAGGTCCTCCTCTCCCAGCCTCGGCCACCGGAGGAAAAGCGTCGCTGGTCCCTGGCGGGCTGGTTGAAGTCCAGCGAACCTCCGCCCCCGGCCGTGGAGCGCTTCACCCTGCCCGTGCGCCTCTCCGAGGCCTCCCAGGACCGCATCGAGGCCGTGGTGGAGGGCACTGGATCCCGGATGGTGGGCACCCGCCCCCTCTTCCGGGCCATCAAGACCGTGGCCAAGGAGGCATTGCGGGATGTGGTGCTCCTGGCCCTGGTGGCGGTGCTGGGCGTGGTGGCCTTCTTCGGGCGGCGGCTGCGCTTCGTGCTCTTGGCCCTGGTGCCCCTGGCCGCCAGCCAGATCGGCGTGCTGGGCATCCTGGGCTGGGCCCGGGAGCCCTTGACCTTCCTGAGCCTGGTGGCCGTTCCCATCGCCCTGGGCGTCAGCGTGGACACGGCCCTGAACCTGCTCCACCGCGCTCGTCTTGAACCGGGCGCCGCCGAGAAGGTGTCCCGGGTCAACGCCGTGTGCGCCGGCACCACTCTGGCGGGTTTCGGTGGTCTGGTCTTCAGCGGCTATCGTGGCTTGCGCGGCCTGGGCCTGGCGTGCCTCGGCGGCACGGCGCTGGCCCTGCTTGTAACCCAGTGGCTGCTGCCCTGGATGATCGAGAAGTGGCCCCTGCGGAAGGAGCGGGGATGAGCGACGCCCTGGTGGAACTGATTGCAGCCCGTCTTGTCTCCGGTCCCCTTCCCGCCGCCGAGGTCATGGCCCTGGCGCTGTATCACCCGGAGCATGGCTATTATCGGCGGGCGGAAGGCCCCTGGGGCTTCGAGGGCAAGGACTACTACACGGCCCTGGATTGTGGCCCGCTGCTGGGCGAGGCGGTGGCGCTTCGGCTGGAGAGGGTCTGGGAGGAACTGGGTCGCCCTTCGCGTTTTACGGTGCTGGAGGCTGGTGCGGGGCGGGGGTGGCTGGGCCGGGATCTCCTGGCGACGGCCCGTGGGCCCTTCGCCTCGGCTCTGATGTATCTGCATCGGGATGACAATCCCGCGGCTCGGCGGGCGGCGGAGGAGGCCCTGGCCCCCTGGCTGGCCACGGGGCAGGCGCGTTTGGTGAGCGAAGCCGAGACGCTGGAACCCTTCGTGGGCGCCGTGGTCTCCAACGAATTGTTCGATGCCCTCCCGGCCCAGCCGTGGCGCTGGAGCGGCGAGGGCTGGGAGCGTGAGGTGCTCACGGCCGGGGGTTCCGCGTGGCAGGCGGCGGACCCCGGCGAGGCCGGGGCCTGGTTCTCGGCTCAGGCGGAACCGGAACCGGGGGACGGCAGCGTGTGGACCGAGGGGCTTCCCGCCCTGGCGGGGGGCTTGGCGGGCTGTCTGGCCCAGGGTCTGTTTCTAACCATCGACTACGGCGACTCGGCGGCCCGGCTGCTGGCCAAGGGGGCGGATCTCCGCCGGTACCGGGGCCACACGGTGGATGGCGACTGGTGGGAGGGTCTGGGCGAGGCCGATCTCACGGCGGATGTGGATTTCACCCGCCTCGGGGCCGCTCTGGAATCCCAGGGGCTGAAGGATGTCTCCACCCGGAGCCTGGGGCGGTGGATCCGGGAGCATGGCCCCCTGGCCCAGTGGGAGGCCCAGTGGCAGGAGCTGGACGCTACCCTGAGGATGCGGCGGATGGAGAACCTCCTGGCCCTGACCCTGCCCGGCATGATGGGGGATCGGTTCAAAGTCCTGGAAGCCTGGCGGCGCTGAAGGGCACCTGTGGGAATTTTTCCTTGTCGGTAAAGGGTTTCTTCGGCACACTGGAGAGCCTTGTCTCGGGCCCCCCAAGTGCGCCGTTCCCGGTTGCCGCCCCAGACTCACCCCAGCGAGGATGTCATGTACGCAGTAATCCAGACCGGCGGCAAGCAGTACCGCGTCAGCGAAGGCGATATCCTTCGCGTCGAACTGCTCGAGAAGGACCCCAAGCAGGCCGTCACCTTTGATCAGGTGCTGCTGGTGGCCAACGATAGCGACCTGAAGGTGGGCCAGCCCACGCTGAAGGGTGCCACTGTGGAAGCCGAGGTCATCCGCCACGGCCGCGCCAAGAAGGTGACCATCTTCAAGAAGAAGCGGACCACCACCTACCAGCGCACCCAGGGCCATCGCCAGGGCTTCACCGAAGTCCGCATCAAGGGCATCAAAGGATGAAGGCTTTCCGGGGATTCGGGCTGTCGCCCTACACCCCCGGACCCCCGCGCCCCCGCAAGCAAAGCTTGTTCGGGCTAAACCTGATCTGATCATTCAAGAGGTTCTGTCATGGCTCATAAAAAAGGCGTAGGTTCCACCCGCAACGGTCGCGATTCCAATTCCCAGCGTCTCGGCGTCAAGGCCTTCGGTGGACAGGTCGTCACCGGCGGCTCGATCATCATTCGCCAGCGCGGAACCAAGTTCAAGCCCGGCACGGGCGTGGGCATCGGCACCGACCACACCATCTTCGCCACCGTCGATGGCCGAGTGCGTTTCCAGGATAAGGGCCAGCGCGGCCGCTTCATCCACGTCGATCCCATCGAGGCCTAGTCGCCTCAGCTAGAATCACCACGGAGCAACCGCGCCGTGCGGCGCGGTTGCTCCGTGGTGATTCTGTATTGGACTTCCAATGTTTCTTGACCATGTAACCCTCCATCTCGAAGCAGGCCACGGCGGCGCCGGGGCGGTGAGCTTTCGCCGTGAAAAATTCGCCGAACATGGGGGTCCCGATGGGGGGGATGGTGGCCTGGGTGGCTCGGTGCGCGTGCGCGCCTCCCGTGCCCTGAATACCCTCAACCCCTACCGCAACGCGCGCACCTTTGCGGCGGGCCAGGGCAGGCCGGGAGAAGGTAGCCTCTGCCACGGATGCGATGGCGAGAATGTCGTGCTGGAAGTGCCTCTGGGCACCCTGCTCCGGGACGCCGCCAGTGGCGAGGTGCTCGCCGAGCTGATGGAGGATGGCCAACAGGTCTGCGTCTGTCGGGGCGGCCGCGGCGGCCTGGGCAACAACAACTTCAAGAGCAGCACCAATCGCACGCCTCGCCACGCCCAGCCCGGCGAAGAGGGCGAGATCCGCGATGTGGAGTTCGAGCTCAAGCTCATCGCCGATGTGGGGCTGGCGGGCTTCCCCAATGCGGGCAAGAGCACCCTGGTGAGCCGCGTGAGCGCGGCCCGCCCCAAGATCGCCAACTATCCCTTCACCACGCTGGAGCCCCAGCTGGGCGTGGTCTCCCTGGCGGATTTCGGCGGCAGCGAGATGGACAGCTTCGTCATCGCGGACATCCCCGGCCTCATCGAGGGCGCCGCCCAGGGTGCCGGTCTCGGCATCCAGTTCCTGCGGCACGTGGAGCGCACCCGCATGCTGCTGCATTTGGTCGATCTGGCGGATCCCATGCAGGAGCCCGAGCAGGCCATCGCCGTGATCGAGGGCGAGCTGAAGGCCTTCTCCGAAGTGCTCTACACCAAGCCCCGGTGGCTCGTGGCCACCAAGCTGGACGCCCTCCAGGACGAGGACCGCCGCACCCGCTTCGAGGCCATCTGCCGGGAGCGCGGCCAGGAGCCCCTCTTCATCTCCGGTGTCACCGGCGAGGGCATCCGGGAACTGGTCTTCCGTCTGGGCGCGGCCCTGGCCGAACTCCCTAGATGACCAGTCCCAAACGGCGGGTCGGACTCCTGGGGGGCGCCTTCAACCCGCCCCACCTGGGACATCTCCGCCTCGCGGCCCTGGCCCTGGAGCACCTCGCCCTCGGCGAGTTGCGCTTCGTGCCAGCGGCCCATTCGCCCCGCAAACCCGCCCAGGGCGAGGACGGCGCCACTCGGCTCCGCCTGCTCCAGGCTGCGGTGGAGGACCTGGGTGGCTCCGTTTCCGTGGAGCCCCTCGAGCTGGACCGGGGTGGCATCAGCTACACCGTGGACACCCTGGAGGCCCTGACGGCCCGGGAACCCGAAAACGCCTGGATCTGGCTGCTGGGCAGCGACCAGCTGGCCCAGTTCGACCAGTGGAAGAATGGGGCCCGGATCCTGGAGCTGGCCTCTCTGGCCGTGGCTTTTCGGCCCGGTTGTCCGAAGGGTGTGCCCGAGACCCTCGTGGGGCGCCTGCGGGAGTCCTGGTCGGGTGGTCCCGGCGAGCTCGTGTGGTTGCCCTCCACGGAGCTGGAACTCTCCAGTTCCCAACTCCGCCAGGGAATATCCCAGGGTCGGGTGCCGGATGGCCTCCCGATTCAAGTTCAGGCTGCTATTGAACGAGAAAACTTGTACCGTTAGTTAGTTCTTGGAGAAGGAATGACCTTAGACCCCAGGCTCGCGATCGTGGTGGAAGCCGCACGTTCCAAGAAGGCCTTCCGGATCCGGCTCATCGACGTGAGGGGCATCGCCACGTTCACGGATACCTTCGCCTTCATGAGCGGTGGCAGTGACCGGCAGAACCGCGCCATCGCCGATGCCGTGGAAGACCAGCTCCGCCTCTCCGGCGAGCGGCCCCTCTCCACGGAAGGCGATCAGAACGGCAACTGGATCCTGCTGGATTACGGCGATCTCATCGTGCACGTGATGGACGAGGAGACCCGCCATTACTACAACCTGGAAGGTCTCTGGGGCCAGGGCGGCCACGATCTGGAACTGCCCCCGGAAGTCCTGCCCACGAATACTCCGACGAACTGATCGAGGAAACGTCATGTTCACGCAGCACAGTGCCTTTGACGCCATGCAGGCCCGCCTTCGCGTGGCCGCTGAACTCTATGGTCTGGAGGACGCCCTCTTCAAGGTCTTCATCCAGCCCAAACGCTCCATCATCGTGAGTCTGCCGGTGCACATGGATGATGGCCGGTGGGAGGTCTTCACGGGCTTCCGCATCCAGCACAACGTGGCGCGCGGCCCCGCCAAGGGCGGCATCCGCTACGACCCGGGCGTGACCCTCGACGAGATCAAGGCCGGCGCGGCCTGGAACACCTGGAAGACCGCCGTGGTGGATGTGCCCTTCGGCGGCGGCAAGGGCGGCATCATTTGCGATCCCTCGACCATGAGCCAGGGCGAGCTGGAGCGTCTCACCCGCCGCTACACCGCCGAGGTCATGGATGTCATCGGCCCCGATCGCGACGTGCCGGGCATCGACATGGGCACCAACGCCCAGACCATGGCCTGGGTGCTGGACACCTACGCCATGCACGCGCGCCTCCACGCCAATGCCGTGGTGACGGGCAAGCCCGTGGGCATGGGCGGCAGCCTGGGCCGGGCGGAAGCCACCGGACGGGGCGTCCTCATCAGCGCCCGGGAGGCCATGCAGCGCCTGGGCAAGCCCCTGGCGGGCGCCACCCTCGCCGTGCAGGGCTTCGGCAACGTGGGTAGCCAGAGCGCCCGCCTGCTGCACGAAGCGGGTGCGCGCATGGTGGCCGTTTCGGATCGCCGTGGCGCCATCCGCAACGACCGCGGCATCGATGTCCACGCCCTGATGAAGTACCATGCCGAGAACAAGACCGTGGTCGGCTTCAAAGGCGCCGAACCCATGGATTCCGCGGAGCTGCTCACCATGGCCGTGGATCTGCTGGTGCCTGCGGCCACGGACAATCAGATCACCGAGCTCAACGCCGCCAAGGTGCGTGCCAAGGTGGTGGTGGAAGGCGCCAACGGCCCCACCTCGCCGGAAGCCGATCCCATCCTCCTCAGCAATGGCGTGCTGGTGGTGCCGGATATTCTGGCCAACGCGGGCGGGGTGACCGTCAGCTATTTCGAGTGGGTGCAGAACCGCATCGGCTACTACTGGCGCGAGCGCGAAGTGAACGAGCGCCTCGTGGAGTACATGACCCACGCCTTCGGGTCGGTGTTCGCCATGACGGACAAGTACAAGACCAACCCCCGCATCGGCGCCTACCTCCTGGCCCTGGAGCGGGTATCCCTGGCCATGCACTACCGCGGGTTCTACGCCTGATCCATTTTCGGGGGGACCGCCTGTTCGCTGCGCTCGCGAATGTCCCCCCGGACCCCCACGGTGCGGCCGGGCGGAGCCCTGCCACGCCGTCTGACGCAATTTCTGGCCCGTCGGGTTTAGAGTGGTCCTGTCCTCTCTCGACAGGTGCCCGATGCTGCGCTGCCTCGCCTTCCTCCTGATGGTCTTGCTCCCGCTCTGCGGGCAGGAGCGAATGCCCCTGCCCATGCCTGGCATCCGCATCAAGCAGGAGGATCGTTCCCAGCCCGCACGACTCCAGGAGCTGCGCATCGGCGTGAAGGTGGTGGGCCATGTGGCCACCACCACCTGGGAGCTCACGGTCTACAACCCCCAGGATCGCGTGCTGGAGGGCGAGCTGATCTTCCCCCTGGGCGAGGGGCAGACCGTCACCCGCTTCGCCATGGATGTGAATGGCCGCCTGCGGGAAGGGGTGGTGGTGGAAAAGGCCAAGGGGCGCATCGCCTTCGAGGAGATCGTGCGCCGCAACGTGGATCCCGGACTGCTGGAGAAGACCGCGGGCAACAACTTCAAGGCCCGGGTCTACCCCATTCCCGCCAAGGGCTACAAGCGCGTGGTGCTGGCCTACGAACAGGAACTGCCCGATGCGGGCACCCAGGACCTGCTCTATCAGTTGCCCCTGGCCTTCGCGGAGAAGGTGGCCACCTTCTCCCTGCGGGTGGAGGTGCTGGATCAGCCCGTGGCCCCCCGCGCCACCTCCAGCCCCCTCGCCAATTTCGCCTTCAAGGCCGTGCAGCGGGCCTTCGTGGCCGAAGAGACCCGCCAGGATTTTGCACCGAGCACACCCCTGGCGGTGGTGATTCCCCGGGGCGAGGCCAGCGGCCAGGTCTTCGTGGAGCGCCGGGACGGTCAGGCCTACTTCTTCGCGATGGTACACCCGCGCCTGCCTCGGGAAGCCAAGGTGCTGCCCAAGCGCCTGCTGATCGTCTGGGACGCCTCCGCCAGCGCCCGCAGCCGCGACCTGAAGCGCGAACTGGACCTGCTGGAGGCCTACCTGAAGAAGTCGGGCACCAGCGAGGTGAGTCTCGCGGTCTTCCGCAATGCGGCCGAGCCTCTCCAGACCTTCACCATCCAGGGTGGGGATGCCAAGGCCATGCGTCGTCATCTCGAGGCCCTGCCCCTGGACGGGGCCACGGGCCTCGGGGCGCTGGATCTGCAGGCCATGAAGGTCGACGAGACGCTGCTCTTCACCGATGGGATGAACACCTTCGGCCCCGGCGCGGCACGGTTTCCCGAAGCGCCCCTGGTGGCCATCAACAGCGCCCTGAGCGCCGAACACGGTCTGCTCCGCGCCCTCAGCGAGGGGCGGGGGGGCGAGTACCTCAACCTGCAGGGCCTGAGTTCGGAGGAGGTCCTGAAGGCCCTCACCACCCGCCCCCTGGCCTTCCTGCGCGCCACCTACGGCACGGGTGAGGTGGAGGAACTCTACCCCAGCGCCGCCCGGGCCGTGCGCGGCCCCTTCGGGGTTGCGGGCCTGCTCAAGGCGCAAACCGCCAAGGTGACCCTGCACTTCGGCTTCGGCACCACGACCCGCTTCACCAAGACCTTCGAGATCGATGCCAAGGCCGCCGTGGATGCCCCCGTGGCGCGGCTCTGGGCCCAGAAGAAACTGGCGGAACTGGAACTGGACAAGACCAAAAACGCCCAGGCCATCACCGCCCTGGGCCAGGCCCACAGCCTCGTCACCGAGGGCACCAGCCTCATCGTGCTGGACGATATCGCCGACTACGTGCGCTACCGCATTACCCCGCCCGAGGAACTGCGGGCCGAGTACGAGCGGCGCATCGGTGAGCAGAAGAACGATGCGAAACGCCAGGACCAGGAACACCTGGAAGGGCTGGTGAAGCAGTTTGAGGAGCGGAAGACCTGGTGGATGACGGAGTTCAAGGCGCCGAAAGCGCCAGGCGGGAAGGAGAAGCCGGAAGAACCCAGACCCGGCGTTGCAGGTGGAGGCGTTGGCGGAACTTTCATGGCGGTGCGCAACGCGCCCCCACCCCCACCCCCACCTCCGCCTTCTCCGAGTTCAAATCGACGCGACCGGATGCCTGGGGCGACTGTGGAAGTCGTGGCGCAGTTTGCTCAACCAGACCGAACCGAAGTCCGATCTTCGGTTAATTACTCCATGGATAAGTTGGAGTCTGTTCCAGGCCAGACACAAAGCGAGGAACCCGCTGCCTCCATCACGCTCAAGCCCTGGTCCCCGGACACGCCCTACCTCAAGGAACTGAAGGCGGCGCCCAAGGCCGAGCGCTATGCCCACTACCTGAAGCAGCGGGAGACGTACGGCAAGACGCCGGGCTTCTTCCTGGATGTCTCGGATCTCTTCCGGGAGCAGGGGGAAAAGGAACTGGCCCTGCGCATTCTGTCCAATCTGGCGGAGCTGAAGCTGGAGGATGCGGCGCTGCTGCGGGTGCTGGGGCAGCGGCTGCGGCAGCTGGGTTTCCACGATCTCGCGGTGTGGACCTTTGGCGAGGTGCTACGGATGCGGGAGGAGGAGCCCCAGAGTCGCCGGGACTTGGCCCTGGCCTGCGCAGAGGCCAAGGCGCCTCAGCGGGCGGTGGAGCTGCTGTGGGAGGTGGCGAGCAAACGCTGGGATGGCCGCTTCCATGACGTGAACCTCATCGCCTTGGGGGAGCTGAACGCATTGGTGGCCACCGCCAAGACGAGGCTCGACGCCTCCCGGGTGGATCCGCGGCTACGGGAGAACCTGCCCGTAGATATCCGCGTGGTCCTCAACTGGGACACGGATAACAGCGACATGGATCTTCACGTGATCGACCCTCGCGGGGAGACCTGCTACTACAGCCACAACCGCACGGCCATCGGCGGGCGCATCAGCGCCGATGTCACCGATGGCTATGGCCCCGAGGAATTCTTGCTGAAGAAGGCCATTCCCGGCACCTACCGGGTGCAGGCCAACTTCTTCGGCACCCGCCAGCAGACTGCCGTGGGCGCCACCACCGTGGTGCTGGAGTTGTATCTCCGCTACGGCACCGGGCGCATGGAGAACAAGTCCATCACCCTGCGCCTGGATGGCGCCAACCGCATGGTGGATATCGGGAGTTTCACCTTCGGGGAGAAGTGAACCCGGACCTGATCATCGGCGAAACTCAGCCTGTATTTTGGTGATCCGTTTTTGTGCTTCCTGCGTTCTTTGCGGCCGATGGCTTTCTCCATGGGGTTAGTCACAAGGGTCCTGGACCAGGAGATCGCTTTCGAGGTAGAAGACACGAGATCGCACCACGTGATCAATAGCCACAAAGAACACAAAATGCACAAAGCGCGTCGGGCAGGGTCGGGATATACCCAAAGACTCCAGGCCCGGGGCTGAGGTCGGGATCCGCCATGGTGAAGGAAGAGCGCTTCTGCTCCGCGATCCTCGGGCTGTTCTCCGTGTCTCCGCGAAAGGATTTTCCTGCCGGATGCAGTCCTGTCCGTTCATGGTCTGAAGGTGAAGCGCATCCGGCAAAAAACATGAACACGGAGGTTCGCCGAGGGGGCGGAGACGCGGAGGAAAACGCACCCGAGCTTTGTCCTCACGTGGGATGAGGGGATCCTGAAAGCCTTCCTGCTGGCGGCGCCAAGATCCCAGCGCCTTCGATAGGTAGTGGGTGAGATCTCCTCAGATCCAGGAGCAGGAAAAGTGGAGGACCCTGTTGTCTGTCGTCCTCTCTGCGTTCCGCTTTTCGCGGATGTTGGGGGAAACGAAAAGCGGAGTTGAATCCTAGAACACCCGCAACAGCGCCACGTACCCGTTCACGGTGCGCACGCCGGGGACATCGCTGTGCAGGCCCGCGCCGAGATCCACCCGTAGGGTGGTGAACCACCAGAAGCCCGGCAAATCGCCCGCGATGCCCAGGCCGGTGAAGCCGTAGGTCTTCTGATCATCCAGGCTGCGGGCCCGGGCATGGTCCAGGGTCAGAGTGAGCCGCAGGTTGCGCCCGGAGGGCAGCACCACGCCCGCCTTCACGTAGTCCACGCGGTCGGCGGCCACGGCGCCGCCGCGGATGCCCGCCACGCGCACGTCGCCTCCGGCGCCCAGGCCCAGGGAGGTGAAGCGGTCGAAGCTGCGGCCGCCCGCATGTCCGGCTTCGCCGTGGAGCCACCAGTTGCCCTCCATGCGGTGGTCGTAGCCCACGTGGCCGCCCCAGCGGCGGAAATCGCCCCCATCGGGGATCTCCTGGGGCGCGGCGGCCGTGCCATAGGTGCCATCGGGCCTGCGGCCCGCGCCGTAGTAGCCCTGGAGCTGGAAGCCCCGGGCCTGCCAGGAGAGGGCGCCCCGCCATTCATGGGTGAGCCCCGAGGGCGGCAGCACGTAGCCCGGCGTCACGTAGTCGTCTTCTCGGGGGGTGGAATAACGGTTGTACTCGAAGCGCCCCGAAGCCTGGAGGCGGAAACCCAGGCCCAAGTCCTTGCCTAGATGTAGGGCCAGATCGCCGAACTGCCGGGCCACGCCATCCTTCTCCAGGAGCTTGCCGTCCTTCACCGGGAGCTCCGTGGAGGGCAGCAGGAGCGTGCTGAGCTGGGCACCGAAGTCGAAGCCCCCAGGCAGGCGCGGTACGCCGATCTCCACGCGATTGAAGACGATGGCGGTGATGGCGTTGAGCTGGATGCCCTTACCGAAGGCATCGAAGTCGAAATAGGCGAAGCCCCCCAGGGGCATCACTGGATAGCGCAGGCCCGGATCCACTAGGATCACGCCCCCCAGGGCGCGGCCGCTGGTCTTGGCCTTCTGTTCGATCTGGCGGCTGCCGTCCTTCTGGAGGTTGTAGTAGCGCAGGCCGTCGAGGGTCTGTTTCAGCATGGTGGCCTGGGAGCTGCGGGCCGCTTGGCGCCGCGCCTCGAATTCCGGCGCGTTGGTACGGAAGTCCGTGTAGACGAGATTGCGCTGCACCTGGGCCACGCCGCTGGAGGTAACCCAGCGCTCGAAGGTCTCCACCTTCTGCACCCGCCAGAGCCCCGGCGCGGGCTCGCCGTAGCTCAGCACCCGGCGCTCGCTCTTGACCTTGCCCGGCAGGTCCGAGCGCTGGCTGCGCTCTTCCAGAATGCGCCCCGTGGCTTCATTCACCAGGAGTTCGCCCTCGGGCAGGAGGGGATCCCGATCCACGGACCGGAAGCGGATTCTCCGAGTGCCCGGCTGGTCCCCCGAGCCGCCATCTTCGTAGTGGTAGCGTTCCGTGAGGCTCAGGGCCACGGGGGCGGCCATGCTGCTGCGGGCCTCGATGATGGGAACCTGCACGCCGCCCTGGAGATTGGCCTTCACGCCGTTGACCCGGATCTCCTTCTGGAGCAGTTCCTCGGTTTCCCCCAGGCGCTCGAAGGCCCGGAAGGTGAAGCCCAGATCGAAGCCGGTGCCCTGGGCGCTCTGCATGTGCAGATCCACGTCGACCCGGGCCTCGCCGTTCTGCAGGGCGGCGCGGTCCCGGAGTTGGGTGGCCCGCATGCGCGCCATCAGGGCGCCTACATCGTAGGTGTCCTTGGCCGTGACGGTGACTTCGTGGCGCTCCTTGGGCAATTCCACGGGCCTCCAGTCCCCCTCCAGGAAGCGCCAGCGCCGAGCTTCGCCGGTCTTCCGGTGGCGCAGGGTCAGATCCCCCAGCCCCCCTTCGACCTCCGTAAATTCCCCCGGCAGGGTCGCCGCGAGGCGGGCTGAGGCGCTCAGGGGCGGCACCACGAGCCGTCCTCCATCCCCCAGGAGCATCGAGGTGCGTGCGCCCGGATCCACCGGCGCCCAGAGAAACCAGGGGCGGCCCGGCATCTGCTCCTGGGCCCGCACCAGCAGATCCCGCCAGGTGGCGGGGTCGGCCCCTAAATCTTCGGGGGTCAGCAGGCCGCCCTGGATCGCGCCCCAGGCATTGGCATCCCAGAGGCTGGGCGCACCCGCCTCGTAGGTCAGGTAGAGCGTCTGGTCGGGGTTCTGGGCCTTCAGGGCCTGGCTGGCGGCCAGGAGGAGGCCGAGCCGCGCCGGACCCTGGGGAAGGCGCAGCCGGAGGGTCGACGCCTGCTTGAAGGGAGCGATGAGGGGCGACCAGGCCTGGCGGGCGGCCTCGATCTGGGCGGGATCCCGGGAATCCGCAGGCAGCAGCCGAGCGGCGTCGGCTTCCCGCAGGTCCAGCAGGGGCGGGACAGGGAGCCCCACCTGCACCAGGGACTGGGCTTGCAGGACGCAGGAAAGAACGGGCAGGAACCTGAGATTCCACAGGCGCATCGGGTCTCCCGGGAGCAGCGGCTCCAGACCCGGAAGTGTACTGGCACCGAGGAAGGGGGTTTAGCGGCTATTCTCGAAGTTTCTGGATTGCTCCATGCGCTTCACTGCGAAGTTCACCACCCGGACAGGCGAAGTCCTGACCCGTGACTTTGAGGCCACCTCCGTCGACGAGGTGCGATCCCGCGTCATGGAAGCGGGCGACTTCCCCCTGGAGGTGAAGCGTGCGGCCTCGGCGTTCCATCGCCAGCGCACCCTCGCAGCGGAATCGCTGATCCTCTTCAACCAGGAGCTGCTGGCGCTGCTGAAGGCGGGCATTCCGCTGCTCCAGTCCCTGGAGCTGCTGGTGGGCCACGGCAAGGATCCGCTGCTCCGCAGTTCACTGGAGCGCGTGGTGGAGCTGCTGAGGGAAGGCATGGCCTATTCCGAGGCCCTGGAGCAGACCGGCACCTTTCCGGCGGTGTACCGCGCCAACGTGGTGGCAGGCGAACGCAGCGGCACCCTGCCCGAGGTCCTCGCCCGGTGGCTGGCCTTCCAGGCCTTCGCCCAGAAGAGCCGCCGCAAGATCGTGGAAGCCATGGCCTATCCCACCTTCCTGGTGGGGGTGCTCTTCTGCTCCCTGGGCGTAATTTTCAACGTGGTGCTGCCGAAATTCCAGGAGATCTATTCCGATGGCGCCGTGGAGATGCCCACGGCCACCCGCATCCTGCTTGGGTTCGGCGCCTTCATGCGCAGCACGGTCTGGGTGCAGGCAGGCCTATTGGTGGGGTTCATCTTCCTGCTGCGCTGGCTCCTCACGGCCGAGGCCGGGAAACGCGCCATGGAGCGCTTCCTCCTGGGCATTCCCAAAATGGGCACCCTATATCGCATGTACCACTCCTCGGTCTTCAGCCGCACCCTGAGCGTGCTGTTGTCGGGGGGCATGCCGGTGCTGCAATCCCTGGAGGTCATCCAGCGCACCTCCGCCAGCGAACGGATGAAGCTGCGCCTCGTCCACGTCATCGAACTGATACGGGCGGGCTCTTCGCTGCACGGGGCCCTGGACCAGGCGAAGGTACTGGATCCCCTCGCCATCGAGATGACTCGGGTGGGCGAGCAGAGCTCCGCCTTGCCCGAAATGCTGGACCATGTGGCCGACTTCTTCGACCAGGAAGTGGAAAAGGCCACCGCCGCCGTTACCGGGCTCATTGGCCCCGTGCTCATCCTCTTCATGGGCGTGGTGGTGCTGGGTCTGCTGCTGGCGATCTACATGCCGCTCTTCAGTGCGGGGCAGGCGGTGCGGTAGGCTGTTCCTGGTCCCGCCCTGAGGCGGGTCCCCTGGAGAGACTCATGCGCCTGCTGGCCCCTGCTCTTGTCCTGTTTTCCATGACGGCCTTCGTGCAGGCCGCCGGTGTTCAGAAATACGGCAAGCCGCTGACGCTGAAGGCCGAGACGAAGATCACGGACATTCTCGCCAAGCCCGACACCTACGTGGGCAAGCGGCTCCGGGTGCGGGCGGTGGTGACGGATGTCTGCCCCGAGCGCGGCTGCTACCTGATCCTGAAGGGCGAAAAGCGCTTTCAGAGCCTGATGTTCAAGGTGGACGATGGCGTGATCGTTTTCCCCGTGAGCCTGGTGGGCCGCGAAGTGATCGTGGAGGGCACCCTCTCCAAGCAGACCATCTCCGTGCAGGAGCAGAAGGACATGTGCCCCGTGGAGGCCAAGGCCCTGGACCCCAAGTTTGATCCGGAGAAGATCACGGGCCCCATGGTGTTGGTGCGTTTGGACGGCATCGGGGCCGAGGTTCGCTGATATGAGACGAGAGGGAACGCCCACTCCCTTTGGTCGCTCTGTCATGAAAGGGGGGACCGCCTGCTCCCTGCGGTCGCGATGTCCCCCCTTTAACCCCCACGTGATGTCCCGGCAGAGCCCGGACATCACGTCTGCGTCCCCCTCGTGCTCCCCACGTGGTGTCCGGGCCGAGCCCGAACACCACGTCTGACCCCATGGCCGAACCGTCCCCGCGCAATCCCATCCCCTGGCGGCGGTGGAATGCCGCCCTGCACCGCGACTTCGGCTACCTGGCGGTGGGACTGACCCTGGTCTACGCCATCAGCGGGTTGGCGGTGAACCACATGGCCCACTGGAATCCCATCTACCGAAAGACCACCGAGATTCGCCACCTGGGTACCTTCGACAAGGAACAGCCGGAGGAAGTCCTGGTGGGCCAGGCCCGGGAGCGTCTGGCCCTGGGTACCCCCAAGGCGAGCCACCAACTCGATGCCGAAACGCTGAAGCTGATCTATCCGGGGCGCACGGTGCTGGTGGATCTGCCCACGGGGAAGGCGACCTTGGAAGGGCTGGAGCCGCGACCGGGGCTCTACGCCATCAACCGACTGCACCTGAACGCCCCCAAGGGAGCCTGGACCTGGATCGCCGACGCCTACGCCGTGATCCTCGCCTTCCTGGCCCTGTCGGGCCTCTTCCTGCTGCGGGGCCGCGTGGGTTTGCTGGGGCGCGGGAAGTGGTTCGTCGCTGCAGGGGTGCTGGTGCCGGTGGCCTATTGGGTGCTGGTGGCTTCCCGCCAAGGCTAGACCGCGTATGGATCGGGCCAGTAGGGATCGCGAGTATAGGGCTCGCGCATCCAGGGTTCCTTGGGGTGCTCATCCTGTTCCCCGGAGGGCCGGGTGTCTTCGGGGTGGGGGGGCTCGCCGCGCATCCTGGAATTTTACAGAAAAGTCACAAGGGGCGGGGTTCTTCTCGTATCAGCTGACCGCAGGCTCCTTGTACGTCGCGTCCGCGGCTCTTGCGCACGGTGACGAAGCAACCCAGGGCCTTCAGCCGCGCCACGAAGGCGTTCAGGCGGGCCTCGGCGGGTTCCTTGAAGGTGGAGGCGGCATGCTCGTTCATTCGGATGAGGTTGAGGTTGTGGCTCTCCCGCAGGGTGCCCATCCAGTCGGCCAGGCGCTCAGCATCCTCCGGGGTGTCGTTGACGCCTGCCATCAGCACGTACTCGATGGTGAGCTTCTCCTTGGCGCCCAGAGGCCAGGCCTCCAACGCCTGCCGGAGTCGGGCCAGGTTCCAGACGCGGTTCACGGGCATCACGGCCCCCCGGGCCTCGTCGGTGGTGGCGTTGAGGGAGAGGGCCAGCCAGGGCCTGGGCTGTAGTTTGGCGAGTTTTTCGATGCCGCTCACGAGCCCCGATGTGGAAACGGTGATGCGCTTGGTGCTGATGTTCAGGCCCTTCTCGTGGTTGAACACGCGGATGGCGCGGTGCACGTGCTCGAGGTTGTGCAGGGGCTCGCCCATGCCCATGAACACCAGGGTGATCTGGTGGGGCTTCTCGGGGCCCAGTTCCCGCAGCAGGGCCAGGACCTGCCCCACGATCTCTCCGGCGGTGAGGTTGCGCTTGATGCCCATGGCGCCCGTGGCGCAGAAGGTGCAGCCCATGGCGCAGCCCACCTGGCTGCTGATGCACAGCGTCACGCGGGGATTGCGCACCTCCCGGGGCATGTGGACGGCCTCAATGCGCTCGCCGTCGGCCAGGCCCAGCACCAGCTTGGTGCTGCCGTCCTCGGAGGCATGGCGCTCCAGGATCTCCGGCAGGGCGGTCTCCACGTTCAGCGCCATCCAGTCCCGAATCTCGCGGCTCACCCGGGGGCGATCTTCCACCCAGGCCCAGGGATGCTGGCATTGGGTGAAGATGTGATCGGCCCGCCCCGGCGCTCCCAGGGCGCTGAAATCCTCCGGCAGCAGCGCAAACACCGAAGGCCTGCCCGCCCGCTCGGGGGCGGGGCGATCCCAGGGAGGCTGCGCGGCGTCGACCATGGCTTCCAGTCTACTGGATGGCCGGAGCCGCCTCTCCCGCGAGGCTCACCGCCTCCACCTCGAACAGCAGGGTGGCGCCGGGTGGAATGACATCTCCGGCGCCCTGATCGCCGTAGGCCAGTTCCGGAGGAATGATGAGGATCCGCTTGGCGCCCTTCCTGATCCCCAGCAGGCCTTCGTCCCAGCCCTTGATGACCCGGCCTTCGCCCAGCTTGAAGACCAGGGGCTTCTTGCGGTCCAGGTTGGAATCGAAGAGCTTGCCCTGGCGGCCCACGGTGGTGTCGTAGATCCAGCCCCGGTAGAGCATGCCGAGGGTCTGGCCCTTGGTGGCCCCGGGGCCTTTCCCGGGTTGGACTTCCGCGATCCGGAGACCACTTTCCGTTTTCGTGAAGGTGCCCGAGAGCTTGCGTTCGGCCTGAAGGGGGGCGACCAGAAGAGTCAGAGCCAGCGCGCCCAGGAACCATCGATGAATGTGCATGGCGTTCCTTGCTGAAGATGAAGCTCGATTTTACCCGCCCAGGTCCGCTTTCCGGATTTCGCCCTGCTTCTTGGTGCCGAGGGCCGAAACCGCCATGTTCTCGGGGCGGAGCATCTCCTGGGCGACGCGGTTGAGCTGGAGGAGATCCACCGCGTCGATCTCGGCGATCTGGGCATCGAGATCGCGGATGTCATCCATGTGGATGGCCTGATGGGCCAGGGCGAACATCCGGGCGCTGCTGGATTCCTGACTGAAGACCAGGCTGGTGCGGGCCTGGAGCTTGGCACGCTCCAGTTCTTCCTGGGTGGCGCCCTTGGCGGCGAGGCGAAGGCATTCTGCCGCGCCCCGCTGCACGAGCTCCCGGGCCTTGTCCGAGGCGCAGCTGGCGCTGATCTGCAGGGAGCCACCCTCGCGGTAATGGGTGAGGTAGCTGCCGATCTGGTAGCAGAGGGCGTGCTTCTCCCGCAGCTCCATGAACAGCCGCGAGGACATGCCGCCGCCCAGCACATGGCTCAGCAGGTTCGCCGCCACGCGATCGGCATGGCGATGGCCTGGCGCAGGGAAACCCAGGATGAGGCTGGCCTGCTGGAGATCCTTGCGGGGGGTGTTGAGGATGAAGGGCTGGGGCGTGCCGACCTCGGGGACTTCCCCCATCACGCCGCCGGGCAGGCGCTCCAGGATGGGCTGGAGCAGCGCGAGGAAGGCCTCCCGATCGATGTCGCCCGCGGCGGCGATGAGGATATTGGGCGCCCGGTACGTCTTCTGGAAGAAGGCTCGCGCCTCGCTCGCGCCGTACCGCGCCACTTGTTCGGGTCGGCCCAGGATGGGATGGGCCAGGGCGCCGCCCTTCCAGAAGTTCAGGTAGAACAGCTCGCTCACCCAATCGTCCGGCTGGTCTTCGCTCTGGGCGATCTCCTCCAGGATCACGCTGCGCTCCCGGGCCAGTTCCTCGGCCTCGAAGCGCGGCGTGGTGACGAGATCCCCCAGCAGGGCCACCATCTCCGGCAACTGCTCCCGCAGCACCTTGCCGTAGAAACAGGCGGTCTCCTTGCCCGTGAAGGCGTCCACGTTGCCGCCCACCGCGTCCGTCGCCGCGCTCATGGCCTCGGGATTGGGATAGCGTTCCGTGCCCTTGAAGACCGTGTGCTCGATGAAGTGCGCCAGGCCCTCTTCGGTCGCCGTCTCGTGGGTGCTGCCCCGCCGCACCCAGAAGCCCACCGAACAGCTCCGCACGTGCGAAAGGGGTTCGATCAGGATCTCGGTGCCCGTGGGGGTGGTGGTGCGGAAGTAGGATTCGGCCATGGGAACAGTGTAGGGGAAGAAGAACCCCACCCCAGAAACGGCTCAGGGGGCAAGCACCGTCACCGTGGCCCGGGCCTGAACGTCCGGGAAGTCGTCCCGGCGGGCGACCACGTGGTAGACCCCCGGCCGGGCGGGGGCTGTGTACAGGCCTCCCAGCTCCATGGTGCCCCCCTCCGCCTCCTCCACGCGGAAAGTCACGGGCTGGCGGATGTACCTGGGGCCCGCGGGGTCGTAGTTGATGGATGCGGAAAAGCGCACCTCGCCGCCGGGTGTCGTGCTCGCCTCCATTGGACTCAGGCGAAGGAAGGGCTGGAAGGCGGGTTGGTCACCGCTGGGCGGATTGTCTGGATCGAGGGTGGGCATGGGAGTGTGGCTCCGAGATGGCGTAGGGGCGGGCGCCGCGCAGGCCAGCACGAGGCCCAGGAGCAGGATTGAGGCGAGGCTGGCGTGGGACGGGTGCATGGCGATCCCTCCTGGAGATTATTGCCGGAAGTCGATTATCCCTCCGCCTCGGCCCCTGCCAGGCCCACCGGGGTGCGCTGCAGGCGCCAGCCACTTGCGGCCCAGCAGAGCACGCCGAAGAGGAAGAGCACCAGGATGGCCAGGGGCCAGGGGGTGCTGATCTGTTCCTGGGCCAGGATCTGGGAGGTGCCCACGGTGCTGCCGCGGCTGCCGGCGATGCTCTCGATGTAGTGCAGGAAGGTGATGCGCTGCAGGTTGCCGGGGAAGATGCGTACCAGGGGATCCAGGATCAGGAAGTAGAGGGCGCCCCAGAGGGTGCCGCGCTTGAAGACGAGACTGAGGAAGGTCATGAAGGCCAGCTCGGCCCAAAAGGCAGACAGCAGGGCAGCCGCCATGAGGGGCAGGTTCGCGAGGTCGGCGCCGAGGCCGCCGAGCCCTGCCACCGCCAGCAGGATCCACAGGGCGCCCCAGCCGTACCAGAGCAGGCCCTTGCCGAAGGGCAGGATCCAGGCCTGGGCCGGGCGGGTGAGCACCAGGGGCAGGGTGCGCTGCTCCAGATCCTCGCGAATCCCCGCGGGGGCGGCCACCAGCACCAGGATGGGCAGGGCCAGCTGGGCGAGCACCTTGTGGAAAATGGTCAGCACCTGGGTCATCCCGAAGGACATGCCCTGGAGCTTGAGAATGGCCGCCAGGACGAAGCTGAGGACCACGGGCAGCACCACGATGAGGGCGCAGACCCAGCCGCGCACCTGGAAGATCCGGGGCAGGTAGCCGCGCACCAGGGCGGACACGGTACGCAAGGGAGTAGGCTGGGCCGTCATGCGTGATCCTTGGTGAGGAACTGGAACACTGCGTCCAGGTTGAGGTCCAGGGGATCCAGGGAACGCAGGGGCAGCTCGCCGTTCACCACCGCCGCCTGCATTTTGGGCAGGAAGGAGCGCGGATTGCGCACCGCCAGCACGGCGCCGGAGTCTTCCATGCGCAGGGCCACCAGTTCATCGTGCTCCACCGCCCACCGGGCCACGGCCTGGGCGTCCTCGGCGGTGATGCGCAGTTCCACGGGGTGGCGATCCAGCAGCTCGCGGATTTCAGGCACGCTGCCTTCCGCCAGCAGCCGCCCCCGGAAGAGCAGCAGGATGCGGTCCGTGAGCTGGGCCACTTCCCCCAGGATGTGGCTGGAGACCAGGATGCGACGACCGTTGGCGGCGAGGTCCCGCAGCATCTCCATCAATTGGAGGCGGGCCTCGGGGTCCATGCCATTGAAGGGTTCGTCCAGCAGCAGGAACTGGGGATCGTGCAGCAGGGCCTGGGCCAGCCGCATGCGTTGGCGCATGCCCTTGGACATCTCGCTGAAGCCCTTGCGGCCGTTCAGTTCCATGCCCACGATGCCCAGGGCCCGCGTCATGGCGCTATCCAGCTCGGCGCCGGACAGGCCGGAGAGCTCGCCCATCATGCGCAGCCAAGCGATGCCCTTCAGGCCGGTGGGGAAACGGTCGCCTTCGGGCACGAAGCCCAGGCGGGAGAGCACCCGGGGGTTGCGGTAGGGCGCTTCGCCGAAGATCAGCACCTCGCCCCCGGAGGGCGGCAGGAGGCCCGAGAGCATTTGGATGAGCGTGGACTTGCCCGCACCGTTGGGCCCCAAAAGGCCCGTGATGCCGCCGCCTTCCGGCAGTTCGAAGGTGGTGGGCGAGAGTCCGAGGATATCGCCGTAGCGCAGGGAGGCGCGCTGGAGGGAAACGGTGGCGCTCATAGCACGGCCTCCGAGGGGCGCGTACGCCGGGCTGCGACATAGGTCCAGAGGGCGATGTGAAGAAGGGTTCCGATCAGGGTTGGAGCCCAGGAGAGCATCGGTTTGGCGACACCGCAACAGAGATCAGGCCAAGCTGCTGCAATCGCCTGAGGGCTTAAGACCCACCACCACTCGGAATGGAACAGTCCGGCGCCGAAACTTGAGATGGCGTTGATCCCAAGAGATATCCCGATCACCCACCCAAATGCAGCTCGAGGCGAGGAGGCCAGACTTGACGCGCCTAAGGTTACAGCCCCAATGACAGTGGAAGTGAGCAAGGCTGCGGGAAGCATGAACAGAGGGGCGAAAACCTTAATGGGGCCATGTGTCCATGCAATAAGAATAGAAAGCAGCCAAGGAACAAAAACAAACACTGCTGTGATGAGGAAGGGAATCCCGATAGATACGAGAATTTTTGCGAACAGGTAGTCCACCGGGCGCACAGGATGTGCGTAGATCAACGGGCGGGTTCGGTACAAGGTGTCTCTGGAGATCAGCCCTCCTCCTACGATTGCAACCTGAAACCAGAGAAGAATCGGTATTGCCCCAGCAAGTGTTAATAAGCTCGAGTGGAATTCGCGATCCTGAGGAAGCATCGACATCGTCGCCTTGGCAAATTGAGAGAGTGCCGAACCGCTGTTCGACAAGAAATTTGCCCAAAGCCAACCGATTTCGATGATCAGGATGATAAGGAAAATAAAAATAAAGAACTTCCCCAATCGCTGTCGCACGATTCGCCGAAGATCGAAGCGGGCGATGACCAGGGCGGGAGGAAGGCCCTGATCCAGGGCGGGGCGGGGTGGGAGGGAAGGGGCGTAGATCGGCATATCAGTGTCCTTCCCCGTTCCCGTACAGTGCGCGAATCAGCACTTCGTCCAGGCGGTCGTGGCGGGGGGTGAGCTGCACCAGCACGGCACCCGCCTGCTGGGCCCAACGGAAGGGCGCCACGGGATCGGGCTCGTGCAGTTCGAGGTCGTAGAGGCCGTGGTGATTGTCGAGGATGTTGCCCAGCTCGGCGAGTCGCGCCTCCTGATCGGCGTCGAGGGGATCCAGGAAGCGCAGCTCGAAGCGCTTGGAAAGCAGCTTGCGCAGCCCCGTCATGGAGCCTGCGGCCTTGAGTTCACCCTTGTCCAGGATCACGAGCTGATCGGCGCAGCGTTCCACGTCTTCCAGCAGGTGGCTGGCGAGGATCACGCCAGTGCCCAACTCGGCCCGGACCTTCAGCACCAGGTCGAGCATCCGCTTGCGGCCTTCGGGATCGAGGCCATTGGTGGGCTCATCCAGGAAGACTAGCTCCGGCGAATGCACCAGGGCCTGGGCCAGCTTGACCCGCTGGCGCATACCCGTGGAGTAGCCGGAGACGTGCCGGTACCGGGATTCGTCGAGGCCCACGAAATAGAGCACCTCGTGGGCACGATCCCGGGCGGCATCCAGGGGCAGGCCCGACAGCTCACCCCAGAAGGCCACCTGCTCGAAGGCGCTCACATCCTCGATGAGGGCGTCGTACTCGGGCATGTAGCCGATGCGGGCCCGCAGCCGGGCGGCATCGGGGCTGCCCAGGCCGATGCCGAGGACCTGTCCGGCGCCCTTGGCGGGGGTCAGCAGGCCCAACAGAGTCTTGAGGAGGGTGGACTTGCCGGAGCCGTTGGGCCCCAGCAGGCCGATGATCCCGTCCTGCAGGTCGAGACTCAGGTTCTTGAGGGCGACTACGTCTCCGTAGCGGACCTCGAGGTCTTGGAATGCGATCAATGGATTCTCCTGGACAGGGCGGATACGGGGCAGGCTGGTGTGAGTTTACCGATGTATTGACGGCGATCCTGCCCCATGGGTAAGGTCCGAGACATGTCCGGCCCAACGCGCATCCTTCTTGGTCTTCTCGCAGGCCTGGTCCTGGGGCTATTGGCCAAATTCCTGTCGGGGGGGCACCCTTGGCTGGAACTGGCCATCCGCAACGCCATCGAGCCTCTGGGGCGGATGTGGCTGGCCTCCCTGATCATGGTGGTGATTCCCCTGATCCTATCCACCCTGGCCCTGGGGGTGGCGGGCCTGGGCGATCTAAAGCGCCTGGGGCGAGTGGGGCTGGTGACCCTGATCTGTTTCCTGGGGCTCACGGCCCTGTCCGCGACTCTGGGGCTGGGGGCGATGAATCTGGTGAAGCCCGGACGCAGCCTGGATCCCGCCGTCAAGGTGCAGCTGATGGACACCTACAAGGGGGACACGGCCCGGGTGGCCGAGAAAATGGGGCTCTCCCAGTCCAGCTTCGATATCAATCTGCTGGTGAACATCGTGCCCCGCAATCCGCTGAAGGCGGCGGTGGATGGGGACATGCTGGCGGTCATCTTCTTCGCCCTGGTGCTGGGGGCGGCCCTGGCGCGCATGAGCCGAGCAAAGGCCGAGCCCCTGGTCAAGGTGCTGGAGAGCCTGGGCGAGGCCATGGTCACCATCATCGACCTGGTGATGAATGTGGCGCCCCTGGGGGTCTTCTGCCTGATCTTCAGCGTCATGGCCCGCTTCGGGTACGAGCTGCTCTTCAATCTCATGAAGTACGTGTTCACGGTGCTGGGGGCGATGCTTCTCTTTCAGGTGGTCGGGTACGGCGTAATCCTCAAGTTGCTGGCAAGGCGGGCGCCGCTCGATTTCCTGAAGCGGATTCGCATCGTGATGGTCACGGCCTTCTCCACCAGCTCCAGCAACGCCACCCTGCCCACCACCATTCAGACCGCCGAACAGAAACTGGGGATTTCGCCCCAGGTTGCGGGCTTTGTGTTGCCCCTGGGGGCCACTATGAACATGAACGGGACCGCGCTCTTCGAGGGGGCGACGGTCCTGTTCCTGGCCCAGGTCTTCGGAGTGAATCTCGGCCTCGGGCAGCAACTGGTGGTGGTCCTGATGTCTGTGGTGACCGCCATCGGGGTGGCGGGCATTCCGGGGGGATCGCTTCCCCTGCTCATGATGGTGCTGGGGATGGTGGGGGTTCCCCCCGAGGGTATCGCCCTCATTCTGGGGGTGGACCGCCTGCTGGACATGAGCCGCACCGTGCTCAACGTCACCGGCGACCTGGTCACAGCGACCCTGGTGGAACGCTTCTGCGGCACTCCAAACAGCCACCCGGCGTCGGAGGAGGCCTGACGTGGTGGCCGGGCTTTGCCCGGACACCGCGTGGGGGAGCACGAGGGGGGACGCAGAGCGACCGGAGGGAGCAGGCGGTCCCCCCTCGTTCATACCAGTCTCTAGCCTTCATGCGATCCTGGAGCCTGGAGGTTGGTGTGAAGCTCATCGTCTGGGATTTCGACGGAACGCTGGCGGATAGCCGGGCACTCATCGTGGCGGGCATGGACCATGCGCTCACCAGCCTGGGCCTGCAGGGCAAGCCGGAACTCAAGCAGGAATGGCTGCGCTATGTGGGGCTGCCCGTGGAGGAAGGCCTGCAGCGCACCTTCGGGCCCCTGGGGCTGGACCCTGCCGAGGTGCTGAGGGTCTACCGCACCTTCGACTGGATGGCCAACGAGCATCTGCTGGTGCCCTTTCCCGGTATGGATGCCCTGGTCCAGGAACTCCACGGCCTGGGGGTGAAGATGGCCATCGCCTCCTCCAAGCGCGGCGTCCCCCTGAAGCGCCAGGTGGAAACCTTCGGCTGGGGCGCCTGTTTCGACCCCTTGGTGACGCCGGACGATGTGCGCCTGGCCAAGCCCCACCCCGAGAGCCTGGAGGTCTGTCTGGCCGCCCATGGCCTCCAGCCCGATGAGGCGGTGATGGTCGGGGACACACCCTTCGATCTGGAGATGGCCAACCGGGCCGGGGTGCCCGGCATCGCCGTGGGCCATGGTTTCTACGGTCGCGAAGCCCTGGAAGCCTGCGGCCCCCGGGCCTATGCGCCTGATGTTCCCGCCTTGCGGGATATCCTCCTTGCCCTCGTGAAGTCATGAAACTCACCCACCTGGATGCCGAGGGGCGCCCCACCATGGTCGATGTCTCGGCCAAGGCTCCGACGCGGCGTCGGGCGGTGGCGGTGGGCTGCCTGGAACTTTGCCCGGCCTGCGCGGAAGCCCTGGAGCGGGGCGGCGGGCCCAAGGGCGATCCCTGGTCCGTGGCTCGGATCGCGGCCATCAACGGTGTCAAGCGCACTTCGGACCTGATCCCCCTGGCCCATCCTTTGGTTGTTGACGCCGTGAATGTGGCCCATCACTGGGATCCGACCGCCCGACGCGCCTGGTTGCGAGTGGAAGTTTCGATGGAGGGGCGAACCGGCGTGGAGATGGAGGCCCTGGCGGGTGCCAGCGCCGGGCTGCTGGCCCTCTACGACATGCTGAAGGCCGTGAGTCATGAGATGTCCCTGGGACCGGTGCGCCTCTTGTGTAAGGAGGGCGGACGTCGGGGAAAAATTCTCTGGCCGTGGACGGACAGTCCTTGGGTGGAGTAGGCAAAAAACGATAACCTTTGCCGCGCCAATTGAGACTCGCTATCCTTGACCAACCCTGAGTGCGTCCACCATGGGGGCAGTGTCCCCCAGGAGGCTTGTTAGCGTCCCCGTTCCCACCCCCCGAAACCAAATGGGAGGCCCCATGAGATATTCGCCGCTCGTGCTCGCGCTTTCCCTGCTGGGGATGTCCGGGAGTCTGGAAGCCGCCAAGCCTGTCGCCAAGGCCACCGCCCAGAGCGGTGTCCATCGAATCCGCAAAGGGGAGACTGCCGCCAAGGTCGTCCGCCAGTTCAAGCTGACCCTGGCCCAGCTGGAGAACCTCAATCCGGACCTGGACCTGGGCAAACTTCCCGTAGGCACCCTCATGAGGGTGGCCCCGGACCGCAAAGCCCTCCGCGCTGCGACCCTTCCCGTGAAGGGTTCTCCCTCTGCCAAGCCCTTCGTCCCCGTGCGCCCCTTGCCGGGGACTCCGAGCCTGCGTCCGGGCTCCCTCGTGCACCTGGAACGCGTGCTGCCTTCCGCGGCGCTCCTCCCTGTGCCGGATGGCGCGAACCTCTCCCTGCCCGTGGCCACCGAGGGCCGCAAGGCCATGGCGGCACAGATGCAGCCCGTTCTGCCCAAGGCGCCTGAGACGGAGACTCCGGTCTTGGCCTTCGAGGCGGCGGACCGGGCCAAGCTGGACCTCCTCTGGCCCGTGGAGACACGAACCATCAGCTCCGCCTGGGGCCCTCGCATTCGCACCCGCACCGTTCGCGTGAAGACTAAGACCAGCCGAAGGAAAATTCGTCAGCGCTACCAGGGCAGCCACCGGGGCGTAGACCTGACCGCCCCCATGGGCACCGATGTATACGCGGCCATGGATGGCCGCGTGGTTGATGCTGGGCGCCGCAAGGACTACGGCAATTTCGTGGTGCTGGATCATGGGAATGGCGTGACCACGCTCTACGGCCACCACAAGCTGAACTACGTGCAGGTCGGGGATGTGGTGCGCCGGGGTCAAAAGATCGCCGAGGTGGGCAGCACCGGGAAATCAACGGGCCCCCACCTGCATTTCGAACTCCGCTTCGATGGCGATCACCAGAATCCCCTGCCCATGCTGGATGACATGGAAGAGATCCCGGCGGAACTCATGGCTCAGAACGAGGCCGCCGTTCCCCCGCGCCGCACCCGCCGCTGAGACACCCGGCCCCTGAACCTTCGGGGAGCTCGCTGCACTCAACCATCGGTCCTTCTCGCAAGCCAAGGCGGGCGGGCCGTGGTACTCTGAGCTTTTGGCCCCTTTTCCGAGGTCGTGATGGCGTTTCTTCATTCTTCCTGGCGGTTCCTGGCGACCCTCGCCGTGCTTTGTCTTCTGCCCCTTGGTTTGGGCTGCGGAGGCAAGAAGGACGCCGCTGCCAGCACTGAAACGCCCAGTATCAAGGTGTCGGGTACGGTCACCTACATTCGAAAGCCCCTGGCGGTGGGTGCGGACGGCATTCCCACTGGGTTAAAGACAGACACCGCCGATTTCGTGAGCCTCCCCCTTCGCGGGGTGGCGGTACGTGCCTTCCAGGGCAAGGTGGAGACGGACGCCAGCGGAAATTCTGTGACCGTGTGGAAGGTGGTCAACTCGACCAACACGACCGCAGAGGGCAAGTATTCCCTTAGCGTGGCGCCTGGAGTTTCGACCTTCATTGAGGTCGCGAGTTCCATGAGCCCATTGAGCGGATCCTCTGTGAGGGTCATGGCTTCCTCCATCTCTGATCCGACTCCCCTCGCCGAGCGCCCCTTCTATGTTCTAAGGAAGGCGGCTGATGGCACCAGCCCCGCGGGCGATCAGACCCCCTCGTCCACTCCCACCGCTGATGCCACCGTGGATTTCGCCATTGGTCTGGCCCAGCCCTGGTGGGTCGGTCCCACCTCCACACGGATCGAAAAAACCGTTACGACTGCCGTTCCTCCGGTAACCACGTGGCTTCCCAGCCTCACCCAGGAGAGCACGGGTACGGGCAGCCGGGTGGCGGCCATTCTGGACACGGTCTACACCTTTGGTTCCACCATTGGGGACCCCACACCGGGGAAAATGCTGTCCCTCCATTACGATGTCACGTCCGCGGATTCCGGCCCCAGCTTCGTCGAATACGACCTGGAGGCCTATACCCCCACGAAAACCAGCAATACCTATTTCGGCTACCTGAGGGCCTCCTCCTCCAATGACGATGCCTGGGACGAGGGGGTGATTCTCTCCCTGCTCGCCCGGAACCACATGGTTAGCCAGAGGCTCACCTCGCTGACTCCCACCACGCCCCTCGCGGATCGATCCGACCTCCAGGATCTGCGTCCCGACATGGCCCTGCTGGAGGGCTTCTCGGACGCCATTGCCGCGATCCTGCTCAAATCACCCTATCTGGCGGACACTTCGGCGGGGGGGACGGTCAACAGGGATATCCGTCTCACCGCGGGTCTCGGCAGCGATGTCTATTCAGCTGCCAAGGTGGCGTCCATCGCCTGGAAGCTCAACCTCTACGCCAATGGCACGAACAGCGGGGGCGTCCTGACTCCCGTGACCGACACCTTCACGGGCTGGGCGACCCTGTCGCAGACGGCTTTGCGGCGGTTCTTCGCAGTCGTGCCCCCCGTGGAGGCCACCACCTCCCTGCCCGCCGATATCGGCAGCCTCTATTCCCAGCTGGCCCGGCTCAAGGAGGCCAGGGGCACCGCGGATACCGTTGATCTGGCTGCCTTCTTCACGGATGCCAACCTCAAGGCGATTCTCGAACCGGATATCCTGTGGCCGCGTCCTACTTCCACCGCGACCCTTCCCGATCCTCTAGTGCCGGAGGCTGGATTCCTGGCGAACTGGGGCACAGACCCCAATTCCACAGTCAAGGTGCTGCCCTCCTTTTCCCTCAAAATGCAGGGGATTGCCCACCTGAATCGTCTCAACGTCTATCCCAACTTCTCCAAGGGCGAGGTATACCTGGCCCAGTTCACCTGCACCAAGGATCGCAACTACCGGCTGACGGTTCAGGGGCTCCCGGCCCTTCCGGCTGGGGCTTCCCTCGAGGTGCGGGTGGACGGCACCAAGGCCTGTACATTCACAGCCTCCGGTTCCCAGGATCTGCAGACGATCACGGGGCCGGTCCCCCCCGCCACCACGGCCGTTCTCCATCGCCTCCAGTTTCGGCTGATCAGCCCCGACACCCTCCTCGCGGACCAGAACATCACGGTGCGGTTGGACCCTCGGTAGCTTCTCTTCATTTATGGAGGTTCCCATGGACTTGGCTCTCGCCTTTGAGGCGCTGCGTAATCGCGCACCCTTCGTGCCCGAAATCGTCCTGGTCCTTGGTTCGGGGCTTGGCCAACTTGCCCACTGCGCGGAGGCCGAAATTGGGAGGACGATCGCCTTCACGGAGATCCCGGGCTTTCCCGCGCAGACCGTTCAGGGCCACGCCGGCAAGATGATCTTCTGCGAACTGGAGGGGCGTAAGGTGCTGCTCCAGGCCGGGCGTTTCCATTTCTACGAGGGCAATCCCATGACCCTCGTGACGGCGCCCATGCGCCTCTATGGTCGTCTGGGCGTGAAGGCCGTGTTGCACACCAATGCGGCCGGGGCGATCAACTGGAACTACCGAGTGGGTGAGTTGATGGTGCTCAGCGATCACATCAACCTCCAGGGCACCAATGCGCTGATCGGGCCCAATGTCGAGCCGGGCCCTCGTTTTCAGGACCTCACTGAGGCCTACGATAAGGGCCTGCGGGCGCAGATCCACGCCGCCGCCACGGCCACGGGGCAGCGCCTCCAGGAAGGGGTATATCTCGCCGTAACGGGCCCCAGTTTCGAGACCCCTGCCGAGATCCGCGCCTTCCGCGCCATGGGCGCTGATGCCGTAGGCATGAGCACGGTGCCCGAAGCGATCGTGGCTCGCCACGAGGGCATGAAGGTGGCCGGGATCAGTTGCCTTTGCAACATGGCCGCGGGCATGCTGCCCCAGCCTCTGACCCACACTGAAGTGCTGGAGGCCGGTGCAGCCGCCGCCGCCAATTTCGAGGCTCTGGTCCGGAACTTCGTGAAGCGCCTTCGGCTCTGAGTCATGCCGCCCTGGGCCGCGTGGCTGATCAGTTCGCTGCTCCTGGGGGTGGGTTTTCTGGGGGCCTGGTTACCAGGGCTCCCAGGGTTGCCGCTCATGGCCATGGGCGCGCTGATCCACAGAATCTGCCTTCCGGAGGTCCTCTCCTGGTGGACGGTGGTCTTCTTTATCGTGGTGGCCTTGTTTGGCCTGGTCCTGGATTTCGTCATCACGCTCTACGCGAGCCGGAAGGCTGGAGCAACTCGGGCGGGCACCCTTGGCGCACTTCTGGGAGGGATCATCGGGCTTTTTTTCTCGCTTCCGGGTCTCTTGTTGGGCCCCTTCCTGGGTGCAGTCCTGGCGGAGCGATTCATTTCTCGGCGGAGCCTCAAGGATGCCTTCCAGGCTGGAGTGGGCGCCGGTCTGGGCTTTCTGGCAGGCACCGTGGGAAAGGGCCTCCTGGCGGTGGGGCTCGCGTTGCTCTTTCTGGTGGACGCGTTCCTGATCTGACCTGAACGCCCACCCGTTAGACTGGTCTCCATGCCGAAAATCCGCATCCTTCCAGACAATGTGGCCAACCAGATCGCGGCGGGGGAAGTGGTCGAGCGCCCTGCTTCCGTCCTGAAGGAGCTGGTGGAAAACGCCCTGGACGCCGGGGCAACGGCCCTCGAAATCCGCTGGGAGGAAGGCGGCAAGCGCCTCCTGGAGATCGCCGACAACGGTCACGGCATGGGGCGGGATGATCTCTACCTGGCCCTGGAGCGCCACGCCACCAGCAAGGTGCGCACGGCGGACGATCTGGGGCACCTGGAGAGCTTCGGCTTTCGGGGCGAGGCCTTGCCTTCCATCGCCTCCGTCACCCGCTTCGAGCTGCATAGCGCCGAATCCGATGGCGCGGGCCACCGGCTGCGCAGCGAATTCGGGGTGATCAAGGAGGTCCAGCCCGCCCCCAGGGCCCAGGGCACCACGGTGACGGTGCGGGATCTCTTCGCCCAGCTTCCGGCCCGCAAGCGCTTCCTGAAGTCCACGGAAACCGAGCATGCCCATCTGTGGGGTGTGGTGACGCGGTTGGCCCTCTCCACGCCAGAGGTGAGATGGACGATCCGCACGGATCGGGGCGCAGACCTGGTGCTGCCCCCCGTGACGGATCCCGGCTCTCGGCTGGCGCCCCTTCTGGGGGACAAGTTCGCGGATCTAGTGGGTCTCGTCGAGGGGCAGCCGCCCTGGCGTATTCGCGGCTACGTGTCCAAACCGGAGCTCTCCTTCCGGGATCGCAATCATCTCTACCTGTTTGTGAATGGCCGCGCCGTGCGGGACCGCCTGCTGCTGGCGGCCATCTCGGATGGTTGGCAGGGCTATTTCCCCAAGGGTTCCTATCCTGCGGCCGTGCTGTTCCTGGATCTGCCCGCGGAGGCGGTGGATGTGAATGTGCACCCCACCAAGGCCGAAGTCCGCTTCCGGGATCCCCAGCGCATCTTTCCCTGGGTGAGCCGAGCCCTCCGGGAGGCCTGGGCCCAGCTGAAGGGTGATCTGCCTTCCGTGCTGGCCCTGCCGCCCAAACCCGCGGAAGCGGAATTCGATCTGCCGATTCGGCCCGTCGCCGCGACCCATCCCCATCTGTGGACTTCTCCCCAGAACGGTCTCCAGGAGGCGACCGGGGCTAGGTACGAGGATCGGCTGGACGGCGCCTACTCGACGCGCCCCCTGCCGGGCAGGGTTGCGGAATCCCCGAGTGACGGTGCGGATGTCACCTACCTCGGGGCCTTCGATGGCACCTACCTGATCGCGGAGGTACCGGGCCCCACGGAACCCGAGCTTTGGATCATCGATCAGCACGTGGCCCATGAGCGCATCCTGTACGAGCAGCTGTTCCTGCGGGGCAGCACGCCCGCGATCCAGCCCCTGCTGCCGCCGCAGGTTGTGCATCTGGGACCGGCAGCCCTGGCCCGCCTGGAGCCCTTCCTCGAGGAATTGAATCGCGTCGGCATTGTCTGCGAGGGTTTCGGCGAGGATGCCTTGGTGGTGCGGGGACTCCCGGATTTCCTCACGAACCGCGACCCCCAGGCCCTCACGGAGGATTTGTTGGCACGGCTCGAACAGGAGGGTCGCGTGGATCTGGATGTCTTCCGCAAGGATCTCAATGCCGAACTCGCCTGCCGCGCCGCCATCAAGAAGCACCACTACCTGACGCCGGAATTGGCCCTCCGGCTCATCCAGGATCTGGTCGCCTGCGAGGTGCCCCACACCTGTCCCCACGGCAGGCCGATCCTCAAGAAGCTCACGCGGAGCGAGTTGGAGCGGAGTTTCGGGCGGCGAGTCTAGTCCGTCGATTCCGCAGCCCAGCGATCCCGCTCCGCCACGAGATCCAGCGACATTCGTTTGGCGGCCACGTAGAGGGCAGGGCGGGTGAGGCCCAGGCTGTCGGCGGCCTCGGCGACCCTGAAGCGATGCTGCCGCAGCGTGTCCAGCAGGAAGCGGCGCTGGAAATCTCGAGTGGCCTGCTCCCAGGTGCGCTCCTGGATGGTGGGCACCAGCAGTTCGGGGAAGTGGCAGATCTTCAGGGGACCCTCGCCGCACCGCAGCATGGCCCGTTCGAGGGCGTGGCGCAATTCCCGAAAGTTGCCGGACCAGGGTAGCCGCGCTAAGGCCTGGGCCAAGCCGGGGGCCGTGTCCGGGAGCCTGTACCTGCCTTCCCGGGCGATCTGCGCCATCAGTCGCGGAATCAGGTAAGGGAATTCGTGACGCCGCTCCCGCAGAGAAGGTAACCGCAGGATGGAACCCTGAAGGCGGTAGAGCAGGTCCCGGCGGAAGGTCCCAGAGGCGGCGAGATCATCGAGAGATCGATGGGTGGCGGCCAGGAACCGCACGTTGACGTGGATGGCCCGGTCGGAACCCACCCGGCGCACTTCGCGCTCCTGCAGGACCCGGAGGAACATGCTCTGGAGTCGCGGGGAGAGATCCGCCACCTCATCCAGGAAGAGGGTGCCCTGGTCGGCGGCCTCGATGGCCCCGCGCCGGTCCCGATCGGCGCCGGTGAAGGCGCCTTTGACATGGCCGAAGAGTTCCGATTCCATCAGGCCCTCCGCGAAGGCCGAGCAGTTCACCGGCACCAGGGGACCGTTGCGGCCGGAGCGCTGGTGGATTTCCCGGGCCGTGAGCTCCTTGCCGCTCCCCGTGGGGCCCAGGATCAGGAGGGAAAGCTCCGAAGGCGCCACGCGAGCGAGCTCGCGGAGCACGGTGGCCATGGGTTCCGATCCGTCCGCGAGCAGCACGCCGCCCGTGAGCGGCGGTTCCGGTTCAGCGCGGGGGGCCAGGCGAGCCAGCCAGGGGGCCAGGAGGCGGAGCTCGGCTCCATCGTCCGGCGGACCGTTGGGATCCATGGCCGTGAGAGCGTGGCCGGCGATGCCCCCTTCCCAATGGAGAGGGAAGCCGCGCCAGAGGCGGCCCTGGGCCACGAAGGGCGGCAGTGAGCCATCCCGGTGCAGGTAGCTCAGGGCACCCTCGGGGGCGGGAGCGCCGAAGCCGAGGGTCTGGGGTCGGTCCGGAGATCCCCAGATCAGCCAGGTGGGATGTTCGCGCCCCTCCAGCGCCGCCTTCAGCAGAGAGGCCGGATCATCGGGCTCCTGAGGGGACCGCTCGGGCCAGAGGGGCCGCAGCCGCTGCTGGTGCCGGGCCGAATCCAGCCGGTCCGCCAGCACTTGGAGGTCCAGCAGCCGGGCGGCGGTGCGTTCGGCGGGCAGGCGCTCCAGCAGGGACAGCCCTACGCCCAGGCGCAGTGGCTGGTTGATACAGGACTGCCAGCAAACCCAGAATGCCTCGGCTTCATTCGTGTATCGCAAGGCGAGATGGAGGCGCCAGATCAGGGCGAATTCGGGATCGAGGTCTGCGGGGGGTGAGGTCGGAAAACCCGCCAGGAAGCCCTGGAGGAGCGTTCGAACCTCCTCGTTGGCAACGTTCGGGAGGGCTTCCCACACATTGTCCACCTCGCCGGTGTCCACGCCCCGTTGACCCAGGAAGATCCAGGCCTGTTCCAAGTCGGGATGCTCGGCGATCAGGGCGCGGATCAGGGGCAGGGCCTTGTCCCATTCGTCTCGGGCCGCCAGGAGGGTCAATTCGTTCAATTCCCGAAAGGGCGTCGGCTGCGGTCCTTGGAGTTCCTGCCACCGGATGAGGCCCGGCAGATCGCCCCAGAAGAACGCGGCCCTGCCGGCATTGGCCGCGGCCCGCTCGGCCCAGAATGAACTGCCCAGGCGCAGGAAGTGGGCATGGGCCCAGCTGAAGGCCCGGAGGGCGCGCTCGATGGCGTGGGCCCGGAAGGCGAGGCGCCCCTCGGCCATCCAGTGGAAGGGGTCCCCGCAGGGGTGGGCCGAGGTGCCCCAGGTCGGGTAGCCCGGGGTCGGAGGGACGGGTTCTCCGTTCCAGCGCATGCGGAGGCGATCGAGGGTTGGATCCCCTGAGGCGGGTGGTGGGGTGGTGGGGGCCCGCTCTTCCAGATCCAATTGCACAGAGGGCTGCCAACCCCCAGGGAGGGGCGTTGATTCGGTGATCCCCCCGGTGAGGATTTCGGCGATGGGCGAGCAGGCGGGGTCGCCCATCGCCAGCGAGGGGGGAACGAGCTCCTGGAGGGCCGCGGGGCAGGCTCCGAAGCCCCGGGCCCAGGCCCGTAGGCTGGGGGCGAGGACGAACCCGAGGCCGGGTACGGCGTGGAGCCAAGGGGTGCCCCGCAGGGCGAGAATGGCCGGTGGAGGCTCGCTCAGCACCAGGGGCCGAAAGATCTCTGCGCCTTGGGCGAGGAGTTCGTTCCAGGGCAGTTCGGGTGGAGGTGTTCCCTCGGGCAGCAGCCGCCCCTCGGCATCCATGGAGCCAAGCAGTGTGGCCCACCACCCGGGGGGCAAGGCGTGGAGAGGGGAGGGAACCAGGTCTGCCAGGAACGGAGGGAGGTGCAGGGCTCCGTTCGGGTCGACGGCGCCCAGCGGGGCGATCCACCGCTCTCGGGCGGAGCGATCCAGGCGCACGGAGCCGAGGCTCATCCAGGGGGTGCCGTCCCCTTCCAGAAGGGCCTGCCAGCACCAGGCATGGAGTTCATCCTCCTGCTTTCCGCGGCGATCCGCGGGCACGGAGGCGCTCCCGTGACGCAGCAGCGAGATCCAGGCCGGATCGGGCCGCTCTCTCCATTCTTTGGGCGGGGCCTCCACCCAGGGGCCCCTCAGTTTTCCTGTCTTCCAGGTCACCTGCGGCCAACGTCCCTCTCGGCCCCCGAGCATCCAGCCCTGGGCGATGGCGGCCAGGGCCCAGGCCCAATCGCCCCAGCGTCGACCTCGACCCAGCTCCCAGGGAGCCTTCCAGGAGCCCAGCCAGGGCGCGCGCAGAGCGCTCACCGGCCCACCCGCATGGCGTGCCAGGCTTCCCAGAAGGTCGGGAAGGTCTTGGCCACGCAATCCTGGTCCAGGAGTTCACCGCCCCACCGAAGGGCCCCGAGGGCGGCGGCGAAGGCCATGCGATGGTCCCTTCGCGGGTCGAAGGGAGAGCGGATAGGAGGCGCCCCACCCGGGTGGATGCGGAGCGTGGCGCCCTCCTGGACCTCGGCCCTTCCGCCCAGCCACCGCACAAGATCCACGCTGGCCTCCAGCCGATCACATTCCTTGAAGGGGAGGGTTTCGAGTCCCGTGAAGCGCGAGGGGCCAGAGGCCAGGGCCGCCGTGGCGGCGAGAACAGGAGCCAGGTCCGGACAATTGGTGAGATCCGCCTCCATGCCTCGCTTCAGGGGACCCGCGACGGTGAGCGTCTGTCCCTCCCAGGCGATGCGGCATCCCGCAGCCTCCAGGATGCCCAGCAGCTCGCGGTCGCCCTGAGGATCCCGCGCATCGAGAGGCGACACGCGGATGGAACGACCGGTGACTGCCGCGGCGCAGATGAACGCGGCGGCCCCACTCCAGTCGGCCGGAAGAGTGAGCACCTCTGGGCCAAGGCGCCCGCCAGGAATTTTCCACGAGGTCGCCTCAAGCCTGGAGGGACAGCCGAAGCGCTCCAGCCAGTGGGCGGTGAGTTCCAGGTAGCTGGGTGAGGCGGCGGAACCCTTCCAACTAAGGCTTCCTCCCTTGGGAAGTCCCGCTGCGGCCAGGGCCAGGCCCGTGACGAACTGGCTGCTGAGAGTGGCGTCGATGGCCATCTCCAGGTGCCTTGGCGGTACCGCGACGGGGTGGATGCAACCCCCTTCGGCGCGTCTCTCCCACCGGGCCCCGAGGGTTCCTAGGACTTGCAGGAGGGGCCCCAGGGGACGCTCGAAGAGGCGGGGCTCTCCCGTCAGGACCACCGGCCCCTCGGCCTGAAGAGCGAGCCAGGGTAGGAGGAAGCGCAGGGTGCTGCCGGAGGCGCCGAGCCAGAGCGGGCCTTCGGCCCTGGGTCTGGCCCCGCCCTGAATCTCCCAGCCCGACGGGGTCTCCGAAACGGGAATCCCCAGCATCCGAAGGGCCTCCCGCATCCACCGGGTATCCTCGGCCTCGAGGCCTCCTGTGAGAAGAGACACGCCCTGGCATTGGGCCGCTAATAGCAGCGCACGGTTGGTGACGGATTTCGAGCCGGGTATGGCAGAATCGCCCAGAGGCTTTCCGGGGGGAAGGACATCCTTCTCGAGCAGGAACATCCCCCCAAGGTGCCGGGAAGAGGGCTGAACCGCAAGGGCTCCGGCTATCGGGCATCCATGATCGGAACCGTTTTGACGGTTTCCGTCTTGTACGGGAACGTGAAGACGTTGTACATATTGATATTTCGCGTGTAGTTCAACCGGACCACGCAGGTGCCCTGGAGGTTGTCCCCGGTCTTGGTTACCACGATTGCCTCCGGGGCCAGCGCCTCTGGGATACCCAATCTTCGAGCCTCCGCCTTGATCTGGGCCTCGATGTTGGCCTGGGGAATGATGGCGGCTCGCCCCGCAATACCCTCCACGGCGTTCAGGAATTCGTTGTTGGAGAAGAGCACCGGCACAACTTTCATACCCGCGGCCACGGTAACGCTCAGGATGAGCAGGCTCACGATGCAGCCGATCTTGCCTTCGCCGCGCTGTTGTTTGTCCTTGATCATGGTGATTCTCCGTGGAAAGGAAATCAGGGTTTGAGGTCTTCCAGGGCCTGTTTGGCCAGGGGGGCGATGAGGGGGCCTTCGGGGCCGAAGAGGGTCGAGTGAGGGTAGTTCAAGGCGTGGCTGAAGGCCTGGATCGCTTCCGGGGTGTAGACGTTCCCAAGGCGCAGCAGGCAGATGCCGGTATAGAAGTCGAGGGTGCCCTGGCTTACGCCCTGAGTGCTCATGACGCGGGCATCCCGCAGTACCTCCATGGCCCGGTCGTAGTGGCGGAAGTGCATGAGGGCCAAGGCTTGGTTCAGGCGAAGGAACCCGGCCTCGTCGCCCTTGGCGCTGGGATAGCGCAGGCGCAGTTCGGCCAGGACGAAGGGGTAGCAAAGATCGGCGGCGTCCAGGGGAATCTCCAGGGCCTGCTGGCGGAGGTTGAGCGGAAGGCCGGTCTCCCCCTGGCTCACAGTCACCTGCTCCCCCTTCGCTTCGGCAAGGGTCTGGCGAAGGGTCGGCAAGTTGGGCGTGGGCTTGCCGTTTACTTGGGTGATGGCCTGGGATGCCTTGATGCCGGCGCGGGTCGCAGCCCCATCGGCCCGAAGCACCCAGGGGCCCGCCGCTCCGGGCAGGTCCAGCAGATCGAGCCCCACCCAGGGTTCGCAGAGGGGCGGCATCCGATTCAGCCGTGCTGCGAGCGCCGCCAGGGGATCCTGTTCCAGGGGCTTGACCACACTGCGATCCGTTTCGCCCTGAAGGGTGGAGACCACTAGTTCGATTTCGTGGATGGGTTTCCCGGGCAATGGGCGCGCCACCAGGGTGAGCTCGGCCTCGCCGCTGGCCTTGAGGCGGGCCAGGGCCGCCTGGGGACTCTCACCTTTGACGGGGACTAGGTAGGCCAGGGTCGAAAGGCGTTCTCCCAACGCCTCCAGTTGTCCCAGGATCCGATCCCGGCCGGCGAAATCCTCGGCCCCCTCCAGCCCCAGGTAGGCCATGCGCACCTTGGGGCGCGCCTCCACCACCACCGACTTGCCCTCGGGGACCTCCACTCGCTGGGTGAACCCCCCGGCGGGGAAGCGCACCTGGAGATCGTAGGTGCCACTGCACACCTGGAGATCCTTGACGGGCACGGGGCCGTGATTCTTGCCCGAGAGCCAAAGCTCACCGCCAGGGCTGGTGGTGCTTACGGAGAGCAGGCCACGGCTGGCCTCCAGCTTGACGGCCTCCAACACATGATCGGCGAAGGGCGCGGAGAAGGAGGCATCCAGCTCGATGCGGCGGGGACGGAGGCAGGGGGCCCGGAATTCCAGCAGGTGCTTGCCCTCGGAGAGCTCACCGACCACGAAGGGGCTCGACAGTTCTTCCAGCCGAAGGCCCGCCTTTTCGGCGAGGGGGCGCAGCTCCGGGGGGGCGATCCCGGTGGAGGAGCCGAGGCTCTTGCCATCCAGGAGGATCTCGACGCCCGTCGGCGAGGTGCACAGGGAGATGGTGCTGGAGACTCGGGTGAGTTTCATCTCGAGGGTCTTGGGTTCCTTGAGAGCAAGTTCCACCTGCTGCTCGATGCTCTGGAAACCGGCCTTGGCGTAGGCGACCCTGCGGCTGCCCGGCGGGAGGAACTTCAACGCGGTGCTGTGGGCCCGGCCGTCCACGGTGAGGGTCCCCCCCTCAGGCTCCAGGAGCAGTTTCACTCGCACGAGCTTGGCGCCCCTCAGGGTGTCGAAGATGGCCTGGAGGCGGGGGTTGGTGATATTGCGGTCCACGTCGAAATCGGGATTCAGGTCGATCAGGGCCTCGAGGTGCTTGGGGGCTCGGGCCTTCCGGGCCGGGGTTCGATCATCCAGGACCGCCAGCCAGTTGTAGGTCTCGCTGAGCATCTGCAGCCATTCGCCCTCCAGGGCCTTGCCCTTGGGTTCCAGGGCGCCGAGGATCTGCTCGAATTTGGCCGAGGCCCCATCCCGGTCCCCCTGGGTGGCCCAGAGGGCCTTGGCCTGTTGGAGGGTCTCCCTCAGGGCCGGATCCTGGGCCCGGAGCCCCAGGCTCGTGAGGGACGCGAGAAGGAGAGCGAGACAGCGAAGGAAGCGCATGGGCATCTCAGTTCAACCGGATCAGCAGGTCATTGGAGCGGTCCGCCAGGAGGATGCCGCCCTGGCGGTCGAGGGCGATGGCGCGGTACTTCCCGTTCAGGCCCAGGGCCTTGAAGGTGGCCTGCCGCAGCAGGGCCCCGTCCGGGCCCCAAACCACCACGCCCTCGAAGTCGCCATCCACGATGGCGGCGATATTCCCGGTGGGATCCGCGCAGAGGGCCAGTACGTATTTGAAAGATGCCGGGAGATCCTTTCCGTACGGGATGGTCAACCTGGGTTGGGCGGTGGCGTCCAGAAAGAGCAGGCTGCGGTTGGCATCCGAGGCCAGTACGGCCCCTCCCGTGGGAAGAGGGGCCATGGCCGCACCGACGGGGGAGGGCAGGGTGCGGCTGGTGCCATCGCTCGCCACCAGCGTGATGGCAGGCGTCTTGGCGTCGCTCACCCAGAGGTTCTGCCAGCCGTCCAGGAAGGCTCCCGTGGGAGCCGGGAGGTTCGGCGAAAGAATGGGCGCGACACCTTCCGCGCTGGTGATGCCCGTCTTCGTGCTCACCAGCCAAGGCACGCCCGCGGGATTCAGGGCGAGGGCCTTGGCGCTCTTGGCGGGGGCTCCGATGGCAGTGAGTTCCGTTCCACGAAGGATGAAGGCCCGATCGAGGTCGTCCTGGTAGATGCAGGGTTCCCCCTGGGGGCCCATGGCCAACAGCGTTGGAGTCTTGAGCCATTTGACCTTGCCCTGGGGCCAGGGGCCGGTGGAGACGAGGGGTGGTTTCTGGATGCGGTGCTTGACCCGCACGGCGATGCGCCACTCGGCCTCCAGGGCCTCGGGACTCAGGGGAAAGCGATTACGCACGCCCTGAAGGAGCCGCAGACAGCCCTGGAGATCCCCCATGACGTCCAGGAGTTCGGCGGCCTGGAACTGGGCCTTGGGGGCCATGGGAGAGGCGGGGTCTAGCCGGATAACCTCGGTGAAGTGCTGGAGGCCCCTGGCCCACTGGCCCTGCGCCCTGGCGGCGAGGCCCAGGTGGTAGCGGGCCGATTGGACCGCGGGATGATCGGGGAAGAGATCCACCACCCGGTTGAATTCGCCGATGGCTTCCCGAAGATCCTGGGCCTTCCGGGCCTGGGACGCGAGGATCTGGCCGCGCAGCAGCAGGGCCTCCGCGGCCCAAGGTGTCTTGATGTGCTCCGTCTTGAGCCGCTCGAGGGTGGGCAGGGCCGCTGTCGGCTTCTGTTCCACCGATACTTGGTGCTGGGCCATTCGGAGCAGGGCGCGGGCGGCGAAGTCGGACTGGGGGGCCTGCTGAAGCAGCTGGGTCCAGGTTTCCAGGGCCTCTGAGTAAGACTTGGCGGCGTAGGCCCGCTCTCCGGAATGGAACAGACGCGCGGCGAGGTCTTCATCCTGGGCGCTGAGCGCAACGAAGGCCACCAGGGCCAGGGAGGCGGAGCGGATCCGGAAGAAGGACGGGGGCATAGGGGCCTCAAAACGGGGTGTCTGAATCTGAGTGTGATTCTAGCCCGGCTCAGCCCTCGATGACCCGGAGAAGCTGTTCCATGGGGTAGGGTTTGAAGAGTGTACCTTCCACCCAGGCGGCTTCGGAGAGGGGCCCCAGATCCCGACTGGAGGATGAGAACACCACGGCTCGGCAGCGCCCGAGCTCCCATTGCTGCCCGAGCCAGGGGCTCAGATCGCCGTTGCCGTCATGGGTCTCGGTGATGATCAGGTCCACGGGAGCGCCTTCGAGGATCGCCTCGGCCTCCGCACGATTGCCCGCCTCTTGGATCCGCCACCGTCCGGTACCCGAAAGTGTGGAAGCCAGGCGCTTGCGAAAGAAGGCGCTGGGCTCGAGCACCAGGATGCTCTGGACGGGGGGCTTGCGATCCACCTCGGCCTCGGAAAGGCCCAGCTGGAGCAGGCTCTTGCGGGCGGCGCTTTTGAGGCCGAGGCCCGTAGCCCGCAGGTAGATATTACGCACCAGATCCACCAGTTCCGGTTGACGGGTGAGCCCGCCGATCTCGCAGAGATGGGCCTGTTCCTTCCAGTCCGCATGGGGCCTCGCGAGGTCCTGGAGCACCATCTGGCCAAGGCTCCTGGCCAGTTCTGGGCGGATGATGAACTCGGGATCCGAGAGCGCCTCCCGCAGAGCGAGCAGGGCCTCGGCCCGCCGGGGCCCCTTGTCGGGGACCTTCTGGATCAAGGCCTGGATTTCCGATTCCTTCCGGGCCAGGAGACCCAGGCTGGCGCTGCGTCGACCCAGCTCCTTGACCACCCCAGCCACCCGTTCATTGCTGTCCCGGTCCCAGGCCTCCTTGGTGCGCATGTCGAAGAGGAAATCCGAGAACCGATCCTTGAGCTTCTCGTAGGCGCCCTGGTCAAAGGTGTAGAGATCCTGCATCGCCAGCATCGCGGGGACGCGCTGGCCCTCGCCCTCCCGCTCGTCGCAGCAGCGCTCCACCAGGGCGAGAAGCGCGGACAGATGTTCTGGAGGCAGGGGCCGCTCGAAGCCCGGAAAGGCGCTGAGGGTTCCCTCCAGGCAGAGGATGAGCACCTGGGGGTGCTTGAGCAGGGGGGCCTTCTGGAGCAGTCCCAGGGAGGCCTCCCTGTGGGCCAGGGTACCCAAGGCGCGGGCGAGGCTCACCTGCAGCGCCAGGGGCTTGCCATCGTGGAGCAGCTCCAGGAAGGTGGGAATGGCCTCGGGGTTCTGGATGAAGGCCAGGGCATCCACGGCTTCCACCAGGAGCTCGTCCCGCTGGTCCTTCTGGAGGAAGGCCAGGAGCGGCCCGGCGGCCTCGCGGATCTGGTTCTCCCCGAAGGCCCAGATGGCCTTGCGCACCTGGTCGGGAAGGCCGGAGTCGAACTGGGCCATGAGCGAGGGCAGGCTGCTGGGGAGCTTGGCCAGGTGGTGGCTGGCCCGCTGGCCCACTTCGACGATGGGGTCTTGCATGGCCTTGAGGAAGAAGGGCGTGAAGGCATCGTCCTCCCGGTTGCCCAGGACATCCATGCAGCGCTGGCGCCTGCGGAGATCGGGCTCGGCGAGAACCTCGGCGAGCAGGGCCTCCTCGGTGGGGGGCACAAGCCGCAGGAAGGAATGGATGAAGGCATCCCCCCCCAGCCGCAGGCGGAAGGGGCCCGCCAAGGCGGGCAGCACTTCCCCGGTGCCGGCCAGCCCCAGGTCCACCCGCCGGGAAAGGGCTTCCGCGGCCTGGTCCAGGGTGGCACCCAGCTGGTCCTGGCGGCGCTCGGCGGTGTCCGAACGCTCCGATTGGAAGGCGGAATACCGGGCGACTTTGCTCTCCATCAACAGGCCGAGGGCCTCGACCAGAAAGGCTTCGGTGGCGCCGCGCATGGCCCCATGAAAGGGCTCCAGCAGCCCAGGAGTGTCCAGTTCCTCGGAGGCCTTGGTCTGGGCTGCGAGGAGGGCGCCCACGGCCTCGGGCAGACGCGCGCCGAAGCGTTCGGCGACGAGGTTGCAGAACTCCTCCCGGGCGGTGCCCCGGGCCATGTTGTGGGTCTTGCGCAGGATCTCCTGGAGCCCTTGGATATCCAGCAGTTCCTCGGCGCTCCGGTCCACGAGTTCCGTGAGGAACCGGGTGGGTTCAGGCCCGGGAATGCCCGAAAGCAGCCGCAGAGCCAGTCGGCTGACCACCTCGTCGGGATTCCGGTGGGCCTCGATGAGCTCCCCCAGGTGTTCGACCCCGGCCATGGAGGCGAGGACCCGGGCACCCTGGGTGGCCAGCCGGGGATTGCCGGTGCCCTCCAGCAGCCGCCCGAAATAGTGAGAGAAGGGCTGCTGGGCGAAGTACAGACCCAGCTCTCGGGTAAGGATCACCTGGCGATCGGCGTCTGGTCGTGCCTGTTTCAGGTCCTCCAGGGCTTCGAAGGCCTCCCGAGTGCCCAGGAGCCCCAGGGCCGTGCAGCCCTCATCGAAGAGACCGAGATCCGTTTCCTGGAGCAGGGCGCCGTGGAGGTAGACCGCCCATTCCGGCCAATCGAAGCGGGCGATTTGGGTCAGGAGCAGGCGCCGCAGGCCTTTGGGGGCAGCCCCGGGGTAGAACAGGGGACCGATCACGGGCAGGGCCTGCTTCCGCATGCCCTGGAGAGTCTGGGTCAGCCCGGCCGAAAACCCTGGGTCGCCATCGGCGAATTCCCTCAGAAGCGCCCGCAGGGCGTCCAGGGGGGTGAGTGGGGCCACTCGGGCGAGAATCGGCATGCCCCATTCTCTTCGGACCAAAAGATCCTGGGAATGAACCTGGGAATCTTTTCTTCAGGGTTCTTAGAGGCTAGCGTGGTCCCATGCGCTTCTTGGGTTCTGCCTCGACACTGCCTCCCCTTGGAAACCCGGGGTCCAGAGTCTTGGCGGCCTAGATGCCGACCCTCCTCGAACTCTGGCGCCGGACCGTCTCCCCCGCCGAATCCTTTCGGCAGCGGGCGGCCCAGGCGCCGACGCTGGGCGCCTCTCTGCCGGCCCTATTGCTGTTGCGTTCGCCCCTGGTGTTCATCGAACTGTTATTCGGGTATTGGAGTCTCCATCGGGCCTTCGCGGACCTCCGAGGGATGGATGGCGGGGCCGCCCGATGGATCGGGCTCCTGCCCCTCTCCTTGACTCCGGAAGATTGGCGGAGGCTCGTGGCGGATCTGCCCACCCTGCCGGAGGCCACTCGGGCCATACCCTGGATGGTGCTCTTGGCTCCGGTGTGGCTGCTGGGCCTGTGGCTGCACGATGCCGTCTGGGATCACGGCTGTCTCTGGATGCTGGGAGGGCTGAAGGGGCGTCAGGGCCTGAGGGTCACGCTGGTGGCCGAAGCTGAAGCCCTCACCGTGGGGTCCCTCGGGGCCGCGGTGGGCCTACTGGGGCTCGTGCCCCGGGTGGGTTGGGCGCTCTCGTTGCCCCTCACGGCGGTGGCGGTCTGGTTTTGGGTGCTGCGGGGCTTCGCCCTGGCGGCCTGGCATCGCTGCCCCGTGTGGAAGGGGGTGGTGGCCACGGTGCTCCATGGGGTACTCGCGGCCTGCTGCCTCGGCGCCATGGTGGGATTCTGCGTCCTGTTCCTGGTGGCGGTCCTGGCATGAAATCGCCACCTCGCGTTCCCTGGCTGGCCCTGACCCTCCTGGGAGGAGGTCTCGCCCTGGCGCTATTGGCCTGGGGGCTGGAAACCCTCCCCTTGAGGCTCCCACCCTGCCCCATGAAGGCGATCCTGGGCATTCCCTGTCTCACCTGCGGGGGTACCCGTTGCGGCCTAGCTCTGGCGGGAGGCCGTCTGGGCGAGGCCTTCCACTGGCATCCCATTCTGGCCGCCATGGCCCTGCTCTCGCCCATCGGAGTGCTGTGGGACCTGCGCCGGGCCTGGCGAGGTGATCCCTATCCCGACCTGCCCCAAGGGCCTAGGGTTCGCATCGCGGCAGTCCTGCTGTTGGTGGGCACCTGGATCCTCCAGGTAGCGCGGGGGATTTGATCCGTGCATGATGGATCGACGTCCCTTTGGAGTATCCCAATGCCTTTTCAGGAGATTCTGGACCGTCTGATCGAGCGGGTTCCCGAATCGATCGCCGCCACCTTCAACGACAAGGATGGAGAGCCCATCTGCTCGCGGACGATCGAGGTGCCGAACGATGCCCTTCAGCTCCTGGGGGCCTACCGCAACGTGGTCAAGCGCCACTTGCAGCAGGCCGTGGAGGAATTCGACAAGGGTGAGATCGAGCAGGTGGCCTTCTGCACCGATCAGCACTGGATCCTGATGATGGGCGCCTCCGAACAGTGCTCCCTGGTGGTGGTCATGCACCGGGAGGGCCTCCTGGGGCGGGCCCGCTTCGAGATGGGCCGGGCCATCGAGACCCTGAACAAGGAACTGTGAAAACCGTTCACCACGGAGACACGGAGGGCACAGAGAACGGAATCCTTAGGGAACAAGATCAGGTCTGACCTCCTTTTCCCTTGATCCCTCTGTGTTCGCCGTATCTCCGTGGTGAACCTTCTCTTGGATGAAGGAGGCGCCGCGATGCGTTTCATGGGATTGCTGGGTGTGCTGGTTTTTCTGGGCCTCGCGCTATTGATGTCCCGGGACCGGAAAGCCATTCACTGGCGCACCATCGGCTGGGCGCTGGTGCTGCAGTGGATCTTCGCCGTGATCGTGCTCAAGGGCGATCTCATCTCCGGTGCGATTTCCAGGGTGCTGCCTTGGCCGGGATTCTGGCTGCATGCGGGCCAACCCAATGCCACCTTCGTGGGACTGGGCTGGGTCGTGCTGCTGCTCCTGTTCACGCCCATCCTGCTGAGGCGCTTTGCGCACTTTCAGGACAAACACTTGAACTGGTCGATCTTCGGCGCGGTGGTCTTCACCATGCTCTGGGGCAACCTGGTGGGCAAGAGCTTCCAGACCATGCGCTCCGTGGTGGAGCACCTCATGGCCTTCGCCAAGGAGGGTGCCTCCTTCGTCTTCGGTGATCTCGCCAACGGGGCGGGCGCTGCGGTCATGGGCCCCAACGGGTCCGCCGTGGGCAAGCTCGGGATGGTCTTCGCCTTCGTGGTGCTGCCCACCATCATCTTTGTGGCCAGCATCTTCGCGGTGCTCTACTACCTGGGCGTGATGCAGTGGGTGGTGGGCGCCTGCGCCCGGGCCATGGGGCGGTTGTTGAAGGTATCCGGCGCCGAGAGTGTGAGTGTGGCCGCCTCCATCCTCATGGGCCAGACGGAAGCGCCCCTGACCATCCGGCCCTACTTGCCCAAGTTCACCCGCAGCGAACTCATGGTGATCATGACCGCGGGCATGGCCCACGTGAGCGGTTCGATCATGGTGGCCTACGTGCAGATCGCCCATGTGGACATCGTGCATCTGCTCACCGCCGTGATCATGACCGCCCCCGGCGCCATCATGATGGCCAAGATCATGGAACCCGAAACGGGGAAGCCCGAGACCGAAGGCGAGATCCAGGTGGACATCCCCTGCACCGATGCCAACGTGCTGGATGCCGCAGCCCGGGGCGCGGGGGAGGGCGGCCACCTGGCCTTCAACGTGGCCGTGATGCTCATCGCCTTCATCGCCCTGGTGGCCCTGGTGAACGGCATCCTGAAGGCCATCTACCCGGGCCTCTCCATGGAGGCCATCCTGGCCGTGGTCTTCAAGCCCTTCGCCTTCCTCATGGGCGTGCCCTGGAGCGAGGCGGGCACCGTGGGCGCCCTGCTGGGCAAGCGCATGGTCATCAACGAGTTCGTGGCCTTCCTGGATCTGGGCAACCTGCCCCTGCTCAGCGCCAAGGCCAAGCTCGTGTCCACCTTCGCCCTCTGCGGTTTCGCCAACTTCAGCAGCATCGCCATCCAGATTGGCGGCATCGGCGCCCTCATCCCCGAGCGCCGCGGCGATCTGGCGCGGCTGGGCTTCCGCGCCATGGTCGCGGGCACCCTGGCGAACTTCCTCAGCGCCTGCATCGCGGGTGTGCTGACCTAGCAGGAGCGAGTCCTAGTAAGCGTCTGGAAGACTCACCACAGAGAATGCCGAGGCTCGCTACGCGAGCAGCACAGAGGGCGCAGAGAAAAGAAACCTGGGGACGAATCCTCTGGGAAGCCTTTTTCTCCGTGTCCTCCGTGGTGGATCTTTTCCAGAAAGTTGAACGGTTGCGAGATCCTCAGTTCCGGAGCTTCTTCAAAGCTGGCGGCAAGGGACTGGAGGCCATGTGGGCCCAGACCATCTGACAGAACCAGAGGCTTGAGCGGAAGCGCTCCAGCACATTGATCTTGGCCTGGAGCCGCAGGAGACGCAGTGCAGAATCCTGCGCGGGCTGGGCGTTCCGTTCGAATTCCAGCATGCCCACGGCGCTCGCCTTGAGGTGCTGGGCCAGGGGCTCCCAGGTGCGGGCCAGTGGGTTGGCATGGGCGTCGGCAAGGGCCGCGGCCTGGGGAATGCCTGCGGATCGGCTGCGGTAGTCCAGGCCATTCACCGCGACGAGATCGAAGAGGGGCCAGGCCTGGCCCTGCTCCAAGGCCCGGAGTTCGTTGCGCTGGAAGGCGAGCAGAACCATGCGGGAGGTGATGGCGGAGCCGCCCTTGGGCAGGGCCAGCCCGTGGCTGAGCAACTGGGTCTGCCAACGGTTCCAGGCGTCGTGAACCGTCTCCTCCATGGCCATGTGGGTGTCGTCCCGCAGGCTCGTGGCCAGGAACCGCACCTCGTCCGTGGTTTCTGCAGGCATTCGGTAGGACGTGGCCGAGGGTCCCTCGGCCGCAAGGGTGGCGTAGAGCCCCGTGAGATCACGCTCCAGATCCTGGATGGCGGCGGCGATCCGGGGCTGCACCTTCGGGAATTCCGTGCGCGCTTCGGTCAGCGAGGAAGGCAGTAGCGGCAACTCGATGGCCCGGGCCTGGACCGCAACTTCGCTTGCCGAGGCCGGAGGTGCGGGCGGCGGGGGCGTCGGCATCCACAGGAGAAACGCGAGGAAGATGCTCATTCAGGCCCCCATCACCACGAGCCCCACGCCGAGCGTCAGCAGGATCACCGCGATGATCTTGGGTGCGCCGATGGGCTCCTTGAAGACCAGGCGGCCGAAGACGATGGCGCCGGTCATGCCGATGCCGCGCTTGACCGTTTCGATGAACCCCACCGGAGCGATCCGCAGAGATTCCAGCTGCACCGCCAGGGCGGCGGAACCGATGACTATGGCCGTGGCCATCAGGGCCGGATGCCGGAAGAGGACCGTCCCAGCCTCTCGCAGGGCGGGGCCCTTCCCCCGCAGGAGCAGGATCGTTCCCAGCAGCAGGCCCACCCCCGCCGTGATGACCGGGGCGTACCAGTAGCCCGCGCCGCGCTCCAGGGCCACCTGATCGATGACCGCCGTAAGACTCCAGATGATGGCGGCGACGGCCATGCGCCGTACGCCAGGATCCTGGCCGTAGGCGCGGAGCCCCGGCCACTGGCCGCTCTTCATGCCCAAGGTGAAGGCCCCAGCCACCACCAGCGCCACACCGCCCAGCTGCGGATAGGTGGGGGCCTGGTTCCGCAGCAGCCAGCCGATGAGGGTGGTGCCCACGGGGGTGAAGCTCAGCAGCGGGATCGTGAGGCTCATGGGCGAGAGCCGCATGGCCTGCATGAAGGCTAGCAGCCCGCCCACGTTCAGCACGATGGAACTGGCCATGGGCAGCAGGCTGGCGCGGGGGATCACGAAGGGTCCGGTGCTGGCGGCCCAGGCGCAGAGCAGTGGCACCTGGGCTAACGGCAGCCACACCGTGAGCATCGTGGGCAGAACCTTCTGGGTGAGCCGCTTCCGCGCCACGTCGAAAAGCGTCCAGCCCAGGGCGCCGAGCAACGCGAGGGTGAGGCCGAGGGAGGTGACGGTCATGGGGCGATCCGGGAGCAGGTAGCAAAACCAGGATACGCGCGGGATGTGGCGGCGCGCCTACCTCGGATTCCCGACCGTGACCTCGCGATGCACAACGGGCCCAGGGGCGGCGGCGATTTCCGGAGTCGGGGGCGGTGGCGTGGGCTCAGGGTAGCTGTATTGGAGTACCAGCCAAGTTGCGGCGATGGAGGCGAACACGGGAATGACCAGCCCCCGGGCGAACCAGGCGGCGATGGCGGCCGCCGCCACCCCTGCCACTCCCGCCATGGGCTTCTGGGGGAAGGAGGTGAAGATGCCCGGGAAGATCAGGGCGCCCAGGGCGGCGATGGGCATGTAGTCGAGGAACCGCTTCACGTACGGCGGCAACTCCTTGATGGTCCGAGTGAAGAAGGGCAGGGCCCGCAGGCTGTAGTTGATGGCGGCACAACCCAGGATGAGGAGGACGGCCTTAGGCATTGGCCACCTCCGCCTCGCCCTCTGCATCGGGAGTGTCTTCAAAGAGCGCCGCGCCGAGGGCGGTGACCACCAGCATGGAGACCACGATGGACCAGCCCGCGGGCACCTTCCACAGGTAGTAGAGCGCCATGTTCAAACCGCCCGCCGACAGGGCGAGCACCAGGGGCAGGTGACCCTTCTTGATCTCGGGCACCAGGAGCGCCGCGAAGAGGGCGAAGAGGGAGCCAGACATGGCGTCCTGGAGCGACTTCGGCAGGAAGGAGCCGAGGGTGACCCCGGCCACGGTGCCCGTGGCCCATCCGAGCCAGGAGAAACCCTCCAGGCCCAGCATGAAGGACCGGGAGACCCGCCCCGGGCGCAGGGAAGCCACGGAAAAGACCTCGTCCGTGATGCCGAAGGCCAGCATCAAGCGGTCCTTCACGCCCCCGAACTCGATCTTCCGGGAGATGGCCATGCTCATGATGAAGTAGCGCAGGTTCATGAGCAGGACGGAGACGAAGATCTCACCCAGGGCGGACCCCGAACCCAGCAGGTTGATGGCCATGAACTGGGCGGCTCCCGTCAGGTTGGTGGCGGAAAAGAGGACCGCCAGCAGGGGCGAAACGCCCGTGGCCACGGCCAACAACCCGAAGGCGAGGGAGCAGGTGAAGTAGCCGATGAAGATCGGGAGGGCGCTCCGCACGCCGTCCAGGAATTCATCTTTCTCGAGAGCCGGAATTCTGAGTGCCATGCCGCCGCTTCCGTGCCCGCGAAGGGCGCAAATGATCGGATTGAGCCAGGCGAATTCCGCAGGGACACCCACACTTCGCCGCCCGCAGTCCGTTGGCTGGAATCATTTTCCCCCGCTCCGCCGACCCGGGGCAAGGCGCGGGGGTGTGAGGGAAGGCACATGTTCCGGAAGACGAAGTTCAGGAGCCTCGTCCCGACTCCGCCGTCTTCGGCCCGGATCATACGCTTGCATTCAGGGGGGGATGAACCGCTGAGGCTGCAGAAAAAACGAGTCGGCGCCGAGAAGAAAAGTCCGATCTTGTCAGTGTCTTTTCTCTGCGCGATCTGTCTTTCTCTGCGGCCTAGGTGGTCCAGCCGTTCGCAGCGAAAATCGAAAACCCAGGCTCAGTGCGCTCCGGCCAGTGCCGTGAGCCGCTGGCCCTTCACGAAACAGGTCTTGTGCGCGATGTGGTGCTCGAATTCGTGGCGGAATTTCTGGAGGGCGGAGTCGATGGGGCCGCAGGCGGCGTCCCCCAGGGGGCAGAGCGTGCGCAGGTTGATGCGGGGGGTGAGGCTGGCGATGAGATCCAGATCGCCAGGGTGTCCTTCGCCATGCTCGATGCGGTGCAGCACCATCTCCAGCCAGTTGCAGCCTTCGCGGCAGGGGGTGCACTGACCACAGGATTCGTGGGCGTAGAAGCGCGTGAGGCGCAGCACCGCCTCCACGATGCAGACATCTTCGTCCATCACGATCACGCCGCCGCTGCCCGCCATGGTGCCCCGGGCCTTCATGGCGTCGAAATCCATGGGGCAGTCGAAATCCTTGGCGTCCAGCATGGGCGCGCTGCAGCCGCCGGGGATGATGGCCTTGATCGGCTTGCCGGTGCTGCATCCACCCGCCAGATCGTTCACCAGGAAGTCCATGGGGGTTCCGAGCGGCAGTTCGTAGAGGCCCGGGCGCTTCACGTGGCCGGAGACGCCGAAGATGCGGGTGCCCGTGTTGTTCGGGGTGCCGATGCCCGCGTAGGCCGCGCCGCCGAGGCGCAGGATCACGGGCACGGAGGCCAGGGTCTCCACGTTGTTCACGGTGGTGGGCTGGCCGTAGGCGCCCTTGGTGGCGGGGAAGGGTGGCTTCACCCGGGGCTCGCCCCGGCGGCCCTCCAGCGAATTGAGCAGCGCCGTCTCCTCGCCGCAGATGTAGGCACCGGCGCCGCGATAGGTGAGCAGATCGAAATCCCATCCTGTGCCCAGGATGTTCTTGCCGAGGTAGCCCGCGTCGCGGGCCTCCTGGAGGGCGGCATCCAGCTTGTCGATGAGCCACTTGAACTCGCCACGCACGTAAATGAAGCCCAGCTTGCACTGCATGGCCCAGCCCGCGATGATCATGCCCTCGATGAGCTGGTGGGGGTTGTACTCCATGATGGCCCGGTCCTTGAACGTGCCCGGCTCGCCTTCGTCGGCGTTGCACACCACGTAGCGGGTGTGCTTGTGTTCGTCCGTGTCCTTGGGCATGAAGGTCCACTTCAGTCCCGTGGGGAAGCCCGCGCCCCCGCGGCCTCGCAGGCCGGAGGCCTTCACTTCGCCGGTGACGGCGGCAGGCTCCATCTTCAGGGCCTTCTTCAGGGCTTCGTAGCCTTCGTGCTGCTGCTCATAGGTTGTCAGGCGCCAATTGTCGAGGTTGCCGGCACCCCGCAGCATGAAGTTGGGGAACTTGTCGGAGCCGAAGCCCTCGAAGGTGTAGATCTGCGCATCGGGCTTGGTGCGGATGGCGCCCATCACTTCCCCCACTCGGGCACGGCGCCCTGCTTGCAGGCCTCGATCACAGCGTCGAGGCGGGCCTCATCCAGGAATTCGTCGTAGACCTCATGATTCACCTGCAGGCAGGGGCCGGTGCCGCAGCTGCCCAGGCACTCCACCTCCTCCACGCTCCACATTTCGTCGGGGCTCACTTCTCCCGGCTTTACCTTGACCCGTTCACAGAGCCGCTCGAAGAGCTGGGCGCCGCCCCGCAGGGCGCAGCAGAGGTTGGTGCAGACCTGCAGGTGGAACTTCCCCACGGGCTTCTGGTGGAACATGGTGTAGAAGGTGGCCACACCGAAGACATGGCCCTCGGGGATCTCCAGGATGCGCGCCACTTCCTTCATGGCCTCGAGCCCCGTGAAGCCCATCTCGGCCTGGGCCAGGTAGAGGGCGGGTAGCGTGGCGGCCAGCTTGTCCGGGTACGTGGTCATCAGGGCGCGGATCTCGCCCTCGGTCTCGAGGCTCAGGGCCGCGCGGCTGCTGTGCGGAAGGCGCTGGCCCGGCGCCAGGGGCCGGTCGCTGGTTTCGGGGGGCAGGGGATGGTTCATGGTCGCTCTCGATGGGAACGATTTTAGCCGGGAAAGCCCCTGCCCCGCGGTCGGCGGGGCAGAGGACGGGAAATTCGTTCGCTCAGAGCTTCTTGTGGGTGCCGTCGCAGAAGGGCTCGCCCCCGGAGTGCTTGCAGGCGCAGATGGCCACCTTCTTGGCCTCGGTGACTTCGAACTTCTTGGGCGTCAGGCCCGAACCCTTGTGGGTGCCATCACAGAAGGGGTGCTTGGCGGAGCGCCCGCAGGCGCAATAGAAATAGGTACCCGGTTCGAGGTCGAGCAGAACCGGCTTGGTGTCCACAACCTTGGCATCGCTCATGGTCAACTCCTTGAAAGGGGTTCGATTTGGGGTCTACTTCCCTGCTTCGATGTCCAGACTGATGTCCACGTCATCGCCCAGTACGCCAGGGTAGGTCTTGATGCCGAAATCGTTGCGGTTGATCTTTACCGTGCCGTCGATGAAGCCCGCCACCACGCTGCCGGGCTTCATTCCGGCGCGAGTGCCCGCATTGGTGATGGGGAAGGTGATGGACTTGGTGACGCCGTGCATGGTGAGGTCTCCCGTAACCTGTAGCTTGCCCTTCTCCACTTCCTTCACCGCGGTGCTCTTGAAGGTGACCGTGGGGAACTTCTCCACATCGAAGAAATCGGCGCTGCGCAGGTGCTTGTCCCGGGCCTCATTGTCGGTGTTGATGCTGGCGGCCTCGATGGTGACTTCCACCTTGGATTTGGCCATGTCCTTGGCATCCACGGTGATGGCGCCCTCGAACTTGGTGAAGCGGCCCGAACTCTTGGCCACCAGGTGGCGAATCTTGAAGCCGATCTGGCTGTGAACGGCATCGATCTTGTACACATCCTGGGCGTTCAGAGTGGCTGCGATGCTGAGGCCAGCGAGGACGATGAGGGTGCGGATGGAGCGGAATGTCATGGGAGCCTCCTGGGGCGTTATCCGTGATCTTGGGATGCGTCGCTCAAAAAAGATGTGACAACACTTTTTTGGGGTTCAAAAAGGTCTCCCACTGCTAGGCTTGCCCTGAGAGGACTCGATTACATGGGCATTGAGGCGGAATTGAACATCGGAAAGCCCCTGGATCCGGGGCACGAGCTGGCCCTTTCCGTGCTCCTTACCCGGGAACACTTGACCCGGCTCCTGGACGAGCGAGTCTTCAAGCCCGCCGGGCTCACGGATCAGCAGTTCAACGTGCTCCGGATCCTCAAGGGCGGTCCCGCCGAGGGCTACACCATCGGGGAGGTCCGCCGCCGGGTCATCAGCCGCAGCGCCGATGTGCCCAGGCTCGTGGACCGCCTCGTGGGGATCGGGTTGGTGGCCCGTCAGGCCAACCCCAGGGATCGGCGGAGCTGTCATGTGGTGCTGACGCCTGCCGGAGAGGCCAGCCAAGCTGAGGTCGCGCCCGCCCATGCTGCCTTCCTACGGGAGCTTGAAGGCCTGCTGTCCGCCGAGGATCGAGTGCTCCTCGTGGCGCTGCTGGATCAGCTTCGGGTGGGCATTCGAGGGCTCGGCGAGCCGGAAGGCGGAGCCTGAAATGGCCGCCCTGGCTTCATCCTTCCGGGCCCTACGCCACCGGAACTATCGACTGATCTTCACGGGCCAGCTCGTGTCCATGGTGGGTACCTGGATGCAGACCGTAGCCCAGGGCTGGCTGGTCTACAGGCTGAGCCATCGGCCCGAGCTGCTGGGACTGGTCGCTTTGGCGGGCCTCGGGCCGTCATTTCTCCTGGGAGTTTGGGGGGGCGCCCTGGCGGATCGGGTGGATCCCCGCCGCATCGTGCTGGTGACCCAGAGCCTGCTCCTGCTGCAGGCCGCGACCCTGGGGTACCTCACCCTCACCCACCGGGTGGGCATTCCCCATGTCCTGATCCTGGCCGTGGTGATGGGGGTGGTGAACGCCTTCGATATGCCGGCGAGTCAGGTGCTCGTGGGGCGATCCGTGCCCAAGGAGGACCTGCCCAATGCCATTGCCCTGAACTCCAGTCTCTTCCATGGCAGCCGCATCCTGGGCCCTTCCCTGGCGGGTCTCGTGGTGGCGGGCTACGGCGAGGGCCTGTGCTTCCTGCTGAATGCGGTGAGTTACCTGGCGGCCTTGTCGGCGCTGCTGCTGGTGACGATGCCAGCCCTCGCCAAGACAGGTCTGCCTCGGCGGCTGTGGGATGAATTCGTGGAGGGCCTGCGCTTCGTCCGGGCTTCGGCCGAGATGCGCCGTCTTTTCCTCCTGGTGGGGCTGTCGACCTTCCTGGGCATGCCCTACACCGTGCTGATGCCCGCGGTGGCCAAGGACATGCTGGAGGCCGGACCGCGCCTGCTGGGCTGGTTGATGGGGGCGGGTGGTGTCGGCGCCACCCTGGGCGCCCTGCGCCTCGCCTCCCATCGGGATCCGGCGGGTCTCTCCCGCACGATGGGATGGGCCCTGGCCGCCCTGGGAGTGGTGCTCCCGGCCTTCGCTTTCTCGCAGCTGCCCTGGCTTTCCGTGCTGCTGATCGTCCCCCTCGGGTTCTGCATGGTGACCGTGAATACCTCCAACAACACCCTGGTGCAGCTCCTGGTGCCCGGCGCCCTGAGGGGCCGGATCGTGGCCCTTCACGCCACGGTCTTCATGGGAGCCATGCCCCTGGGCGGTTTCGTGGCTGGGCACATCGCGGCCCGCATCGGCGTGTCCTCCGCCCTGGCCCTGGGGGGTGTGGGCTGCCTGCTGGTGGCGGCGGCCTACGGTTGGATTATGCGGGAAGAACACGGCAGGATTCAGGCGTCCTAGGGCCAGACCCGATGAATGGCCCTGTCGGGAGAGATCATGGAATCCAGCACGTGGAACAAGGGTCTCGAGACCGGTCATCCGGAGATCGATCGGCAGCACCGCACGCTGTTCGATACGTTCTCCCGCCTAAAGACCGCCCTGGAGAGGGGCGATGGAGAGCGCGAGCTGGTGAAGACCTTTGACTTCCTGAAGGCCTATTCGGCCATCCATTTCCGCACGGAGGAGGAATGGATGGCTCGGCACGCCTACCTCCAGGCGGAAGCACACCGGGAATGGCACCACAACTTCACCCTCCAGGTGAAGGCCTTGGCCGATGCCCCGGCAGGGGATCCCGAGCTGAAGGGCGCTGAAGTGGTGCGCTTCCTGGAGAACTGGTTCGTGCGGCACATCCAGCAGGAGGATCTGCGCATGGTGGCCGCGACCCGGGAACCATCCAGCAAGGCCTGAGTGACTCGGGGGATCCCGATTATCGGCCAAACTCCGCCAGAAAGACCGGATCGCGAAGTGGGCGAATGGCATACACCCTCCGTTCCGCCTCCTTTCAAGCTTGCGTATCGCCCAGCCATCGAAGGCCGGGCGGAACGCCGCTTGAAAGGCCAGCCGCGCATGCGCGACTGGGGGCCGCAGGCCCAGGCGGGCCTTGATGGGGGCATTCGCGACCATTCGCGTGCATTCGCGGTTTCAACGACCTTTTCCCTTCGTGGATTCCTTCGCGGCGGAGTCAGGCCGATATTTGGGCTTTGCGTATTTTGTGTTCTTTGTGGCTTCAATCAATCCTTGCCGGAAGTCGGCCGCCGGGATGAGCGACAGCTTGGGGATGGCTATCCGGCGGTTCCTTTTGGGATTTGGCCACAGAGAACGCAAAGAGGGCAGAAGAAAGGGAAACCCATCCACGGCGCTGCCATGTCGGGTGACCATCGCACCCGCGGGGATGGCCAGGACCCACCCCGCTTCGGCGCTTCAGTCCATCGTGTCGGACACGGTGTGGGTTTCGGTCTATCGGTCCAGTTCGCCCGCAATCACGCTGACGCGGCACTGCTGTGCCGCGCCCTGCGGGCGGAATGTCCTGCGGCCATTCCGTCGTCCCCCTCCACGGCGTTGCCGCGTCGGGTGACCATAGCGCCAGCGGGGCGGGCCAGGGCCCACCCCGCTACGGCGCTTCCTTCCATCGTGTCGGACACGATGAGGATTTCGGTCTACCGATCCAGTTCGCCCGCAATGATATTCATAGCGCCGAGGATGGCCAAAGAGTCGGCGATGAGGCCGCCTCGTACCTGCTCGTCGAAGCTGTTGAAGATGGGGAAGCAGGGGGGGCGGACGTGGATGCGGTAGGGGCTTTTGCCGCCGTCGCTCACGATGTAATAGCCCAGTTCGCCGTTGGCCGCCTCGGTGGCACTGTAGACCTCGCCCACGGGCATTTCCATGCCGTGCATCACCAGCTTGAAGTGGTGGATGAGGCTCTCCATGCGGGTGTAGACCTTCTCCTTGGGGGGCAGGGCGATCTTGTAGTCGTCCACGATGACGGAGCCGGGCCCGAGTTCCTTGAGCTTGGCCACGCACTGTCCGATGATGCGCAGGCTCTGGCGCATCTCCTCGGTGCGCACCAGGTAGCGGTCGTACACATCGCCGCAGGTGCCGATGGGGATATCGAAGTCGTAGCCTTCGTACCCCAGGTAGGGCTGCGCCTTGCGCAGATCCTGGGCCACGCCCGCGGCGCGGAGGCAGGGGCCGGTGTAGCCCCAGGAGATGGCATCCTCCGCGGTGATCCTGCCCACGCCCTTGGTGCGGCCGTGCCAGATGGGGTTGCGGGTGAGCAGCTTTTCCATCTCGTCGATGGTGCGGGGCATGCTGTCCTGGAACTGTTCCAGCAGGGGCAGGAAGCCCTCGGGGAGATCGCGCATCAGGCCGCCGATGCGGGTGAAACTGGTGTGCAGGCGCTGCCCTGCGGCCATCTCGAAGAGATCGTAGATGGTTTCGCGCTCCTTGAAGAGATAGAGGAAGGCGGTGAAGGCGCCGATATCCACGGCGTTGATGCCCACGCACACGATGTGGTCGCCGATGCGCGCCAGCTCGCTCACCAGCACGCGGATCACCTGGCTGCGAGGCGGATCCTGGATGCCCAGCAACTTCTCCACCGCCAGGGTGTAGCCCACGTTATTCATGATGGAAGAGCAGTAGTTCAGCCGGTCCGTGAGGGGGATGAACTGGTGGTAGCTGAGGTTCTCGCCCAGCTTCTCCACGCCCCGGTGCAGGTAGCCGATCTCGGGGGTGGCCTTGGTGATGAACTCACCGTCCAGTTCCATGATGATGCGCAGGGTGCCGTGGGTGGCCGGGTGCGAGGGCCCCAGGTTGACGATCATGCGCTCGCCGTCGCGCTCGAGGGTGGCGGGGTTCGGGTTCATGTCCACCTCAGGCCTGGAGACTCTTGGCGTCGCCCGCGTACGAGGCGCCGGTGTCATCACAGAAGATGTCGCCACCATCCAGGGGGAAGTCCTTGCGTAGCGGGTGGCCAGGGAAGTCCTCCCACATGAGCAGGCGCTCCAGCTTCTCTCGGCCCTCGAAGGAGAGGCCGAACATATCGTGCACCTCGCGCTCGCTCCAGTCGGCGCACTTGAAGCGACCCGTAAGGCTGGGCACGGCCTCGCCTGCGTTCACGCGCACCTTGAGGCGCAGACGATCCTGGCTGGTGAGGTTGAGGAAGTGGTACACCACGTCGAAGCGAGGATCCCGCTCCAGAAAATCCACCGCCGTCACGTCCAGCAGCTGCTGGAAGCCCTCAGCGAAGAGTGCGTCCACCAACTCCAGCAGGCGGCTCCGGTCCACGACGATCGTCTGATCGCCGCGGAAATCATGGTGATCCAGGATCGCCCCCGGCAGCAGTTCTTCGATGCGTTCGATGATCATGAAAAGACCTCTAACCGCGAATTCACGCGAATTACCGCGAATGAAAAGCAAAGATGGGCTTGGTGGTTTTTATTCGCGCACATTCGCCTCATTCGCGGTTCCATGCTTTTCACCAGATCCGCTGGGCGCCGGCTTCTCCGGCTTCAAGAATCATCTCCCGCACGGCCTGGTGGGAGCTGAGGCCCTTGGCGGTCTCCAGGCGTTTCTGGCGGTCGAAACTCTCGTAGAAGGCGTCGATGTGCTCCTTGCGGGCCTTCAGGGCCTCGGCGGTGATCTTCTCTTGCAGCTTCATGGCGCCGTAGATGATGGTCTCCGGGCGGGGCGGGCAGCCGGGCACGTAGACGTCCACGGGCACCACGCGGTCGATGCCCTGCAGGGTGGCGTAGGTGCGATACACGCCGCCGGAGCTGGCGCAGACGCCCACGCTCATCACCCACTTGGGCTCGGCCATCTGGGCGTAGATCTGGCGCAGCACGGGAGCCTGCTTGTTGGTGATGGTACCCAGCACCAGCAGCAGGTCCGACTGGCGGGGACTGAAGCGCAGGGCCTCGGCGCCGAAGCGGCTGAAGTCGTACTTGCAGGACATCATGCTCATGAACTCGATGGCGCAGCAGGCGGTGCCGTAGGGCAGGGGCCAGAGGCTGTTCTTGCGGCCCCAGTTCATGATGGCGTCCAGGCGGGTAGTGAGGACCGCGTCGTCGATGCTCAGTTCCGCCATCTCAGCGCTCCCACTCGAGGGCACCCTTGCCCCAGACGTAGATGTAGCCCACCAGCAGGGTGGCCATGAAGGCGATCATCACCCAAAAGGAGGCGAGGTTGCTCTTGAACTGCACGGCCCAGGGCAGCAGGAAGGCCGCTTCCACATCAAAGAGGATGAAGAGCACGGCCACCAGGTAGAACTTGACGCTGTAGCGCCGCCGAGCGTTCTCCTGGAACATGGGCACCCCACATTCGTAGGGAGTGAGCTTCTCTGTCCGAGGGTTGTTGGGCTTGAGGAACCGGGGCAGGAGCCAGCCGGAGACCCAGAGGATGCCTATGCCGACTAGCAAGGCCAGCAGCAGCAGGAGGAGAGCGGGGAGAAAGGGTGTGTCAGGGGTCGGCATGGGGACATCCAGGGGAGCGGGCTCCGGGATGGATCATACACCCCGCGGAGCCGCTTCTTTTGGGGTGTCCCTGGAGGGCAGTCCGTGACGAGGGACCGGCGGAAGGGATAGAATTGGGGTTCCAGGGGAATCCATGACCGATCTGAAGCAAGCCGTGAAAGAGATGATCGTCCAGCGCTTGAAGCTGGAAGGCATGACCGCCGCCGACATCGAGGACCAGGCGCCCCTCTTCGGGGATGGACTTGGCCTCGACAGCATCGACGCCCTGGAGCTGGTGCTGGGGGTCGAACAGACCTTTGGCGTGAAGATCGAGGACGAGGCAGCTGGCATGAAGGCCTTCCGCAACGTGGAATCCCTCGCGGCCTTCATTCAAGAACACCAGCAGGCCTGATGGATTCCGTTACGGGCCAGCTTCCGCATCGATTCCCGTTCCTCTTCGTGGACCGGGTGCTGGAGCGTGAGCCCGGAGTGCGGGCCGTGGCCGAAAAACTGGTGAGCATGGGTGAGCCCTACCTGCAGGGCCACATGCCTGGGCGCCCCCTGGTGCCCGGGGTGCTCATGATCGAGATGCTGGCCCAGACCGGGGCCTTTCTCGACACTGAGAACCATGGCAATACCCCAGTTTTCCTGGCCCAGGTGGTGGATGCCCGCTTCAAGGCCCCCGCCTTTCCGGGCGACCGCCTACGGCTGGAAGTGCGTGCCGAGGCCGCCTTCGGTGGCCTGCAGCGCATCGAGGGCATGGTCACCTGCGAGGGCCGGGTGCTCTGCACCGCCAAGCTCCTGCTCAAGAAGGGCGCGCCCATGGAGTTCGGTCGATGAGCCCGAAGCGAGTCGTCGTCACGGGTCTCGGCCTGGTATCCAGCCTGGGGCTCAATGCCGAGGCCACCTGGGCTCGGGTGCTGGCGGGGGATTGCGGCGTGGGCCCCCTGCGCAACCTGGCCATGCCGGGGGAAGAGGTGCAGATCGCCGCCGAAATCGACCTGCCCAAGGATGCCCCGGGGGGTAGGCGGGCCAACTTCTGTGAGAGCCTGGCGCTGCTGGCCCTGGAGGAATGTCTGACCCAGGCAGGGTTGGACCTGGAACGGGGTGATCCCCGTCGTCGGGGGGTGTTCCAGGGCGCTGCGACCTCGGGCCTGCCTTCGGCCGAACGCTACGTGCTGGCGCGGGCCGCCGGTGGCCGTGGCCGGGCCTCGGAACCGGTGTGGGAGACCCCGGTAGTCATCACCGACAGCCTTGCCCAGCGATTCCTGGCCATGGGCCCCCGCAGCACCATCATGAATGCGTGCTCCAGCAGCCTCCTGGCCCTGGGCCAGGCCTGGGAGCAGATCGCTTGCGGGGATCTGGATCTCGCCGTGGCGGGCGGCGTGGAGGGTCTCTGCCGCACCACCTTCGCGGGCTTTTCGTCTCTGAAGGCCATGGACACTGCTCCTTGCCGACCTTTTAGCCGGGATCGCGGCGGGCTGAATCTGGGCGAAGGCTCGGCGCACTTCCTGCTGGAATCCCTTGAGCACGCCCAGGCCCGAGGCGCCTTCATCCTGGGCGAGGTGATGGGGTATGGCGCCAGCATGGATGCCCATCACCCCACGGCCCCTCACCCCGAGGGCTATGGTGCAGCTCGGGCCATGGCCATGGCCCTGACCACGGCCCGGATGCGCCCGGAGGAGATCGATCTGGTCTCCGCTCACGCCACGGCCACCCCGGCCAATGACGGGGCCGAGTGTCTGGCCATCAAGCGGGCCCTGGGCGAGGCCAGCGCCCGCGTTTCCGTGACCTCCAGCAAGAGCCAGTTCGGTCATACCCTCGCCGCCGCGGGTTCCATGGGAGCCGCCGTGGCCCTGCTGGCCCTGCGGGACCAGGTGGTGAGCCCCACCCTGCGCCTGGAAGACCCCGACCCCCAATGTGATCTGGACTGCACGCCCCTCGTGCCCAGGGAACGCAAGCTGCGGGCGGCCCTGGTGAATGCTTTCGCCTTCGGCGGCAACAACATCAGCCTGGCCCTGTTGCGCTGGGAGGGCCGATGAAGGCCGAGATCGTCATCACGGGCCTGGGGCTCGTCCTGCCCTGTGGCGATGGCATCAAGGCCGCCCAGGCCGCCTGGGATGCCCAGCAGCCCAGCTTTTCGGACGTGCCGGAATCCCTTGGAACGGGCCTGGGTGGGGTTTGCACCGCCTTCAGTGGCGCAGGCATCATCCCCGCCATGGTGAATCGGCGCCTGGATCGTGCTACCCGCTTCGCCTGGGTGGCGGCCCGGGAGGCCTTCCACGATGCGGGGCTGGAGCCCGAGCGCCTGGGGGATCGCCTGGCCATGGCCACCGGCACCATGGCCGGAGGCAGCGAAGCCGCCGAGGTCTTCATGCGGCCCTATCTCGCCCGAGGGCCCGAGGGCGCCTCGCCCATGGTCTTCCCCAACTGCGTGGCGGTTTCCATCAGCGGCCATCTCTCCACGGCCTTCAAGTTCCGCGGCCCGAGCATCACCCAGATCGGCCGGGAGAACAGCACCCTGGTGGCCCTGGATCAGGCCATTCGGTGGCTGCGCTCGGGGATGGCGGATGCCGCCCTGGTGGTGGGCACCGATGGGCTTTTTCCGTTCCTCACCGAGCTACTCCAGCGCACCCATCTTTCGGCGGGCAAGAACCTGCCGAGGGTGGGTTCCATGGGGGGCTTCCTGCCGGGCGAAGGGGCCCAGGCCTTCCTGCTGGAGACCCGCAATCGGGCCGTGGTCCGGGGGGCGCCGATCCGCGCCTCGATCACCGGCTTCGCCTCCTGTGCCGCCATCACCAACGATTTCCCCGCTCGCGCCAAGGCCCTGCGGGAGGCGGCGGCCAGTCTCAGCCCAAGGGGCTTCGAGGGGTGGATCGCCGGGGCCAACGGCCATCGGATGCTGGATGACCTGGAACTCCCCCTGCGCAAGGCGTACGGGTGGCCCGAACCCCGGTACCCCAAGCTCCTGTGGGGCGAATTCTGCGGCAGCGGCGGGCAACTGCTGGCCGCCGCGCTGCTGGACCCTTCCCGGCGCACTCTCATCACCGCCCCCGCCAGCAGCGGAAGCCAGGTGGCGATGCGGGTGGAGAAGGACTGAGTCTGGGCCGTTTGATTTCTGCGCTAGCCTAGAGTCATGCCCGACCGCGATGCCCAGACCGTCATCCTGAGCCGTCCCACCATCCTGCTGGTGACGGGCGTGGGGGTGGGGCTGCTCACGCTGACCTATGTGCTGGGTGTGCAGGTGGGCAAGCAGAGCGCCGCGCTGCATCAGGCTCGCGCTCGCACGACTGGCGAGGAGCTGGGCGAGCTTCCGGCCTCCATCGACGAACAGCTGAAGCTCCTGGACAACCGGGAATTCGAGAAGACGCACAAGACTGACGCCCCGCCCAAACCCTCGGAGGCCAAGGAGGATCCCGCCCCCAAGGTGGAGCCCAAGAAGCCCGAGGCGAGTGCCAAACCCGAAGCCAAGCCTGAATCCAAGGGCGACGAGAAGTGGACCCTGCAACTCGTGTCCACCCCCGATGAAACCGAGGCGAAGCGCGTGGCCGAGAAGACCAAGGCCTCGGGCTTCACGCCCACCATCGTGAAGGGCAAGGGGCAGTTCAAGGTGCGCCTCGCCAAGGGCGGAACGCGAGCCGAGATGGAGGCCGTCGCGGCCAAGCTCAAGGCCCGAGGGCAGGCCTCGTTTCCGGTGAAGGCCGAGTAGACCCTACTCCCGGGGGTACACTCGGATGCTCTTGTAGCTCTTCAGCATCACCTTCCCCGGCGCGAAGCCCCGGGGCTTGCTCACATCGGCAACGCGGCACCAGTGGACTTCGACCTTGCCGCCCTCCCGGGCCTTGGAGAAGAAGGCGGCCAGCTGGGCGGCGCGCTCCAGCACTTCACGGGGCGGTTCGCTGATCTTGTCGGGGTTGCGGATGATGACGTGACTGCCGGGCACGCCCGCCACGTGCAGCCAGAAATCCGGGGCCGCGGCCACCTTGAAGGTGAGGGTGTCGTTGTCCGCGTCGCCCTTGCCGATGATCACTTCCCAGCCCTCCACCATCTGGCTGCGGAAGGCCTTGCCCTTGCCGTCGGATCGTTTGTCGTCCCGCTTGTTGCCTGGTTCCATGCGCTTCGCATCCTTCTTCGAGACAGTTCCTGTCGATTTCTTGGGCGGGGGAAGGGGTTGGGGGGTTTCCATCCGGGCCTCCAGTTCCAGCACCTGCCGCAGCCGTTCCCGCTCGAGTTCCACGATCCGCTGAAGGCCCCGTTCGGCGCGCTTGACGGCCCCGAACCACTTCTGGGCCGCGACCTCGGCCCGCAGGCCCTCGGGTAATTGGATCACGGTGCCATCGGTGAGTTCCACTCGACCGGCGGCACCCTTCAGGCGCCACAGTTCCGAGGCGAGGGCCTGGGCCTTGGCGCGAAGCTGGAGGGCGGCCCCGTGGCGGACCCGGTCGCCCTGCAGGGCTTCGCCATAGCGCACCAGGCGCTCCCGCTCGCGCACCAGCTTGCGATCCGCGGTGGTCTGGCGGGGCGCGAGGATCAGCTTCTGGGCCCGCTCCAAGGACCAGGCCCGATGACGCTCGAAGAGGGTGCCTTCCCCCGGCAGGATTTCCGCCAGCTCGCCTGAGAGGGCCGTCTCCAGTTGATCGCCGAAGCGCTCTCGCCAGCGACGCAAGGGGGGCGGGTCGTCCTGGGGCTCGGGGGCCGTGGCGGGAAAGGGCGTGCCCAGGCCCATGCGCGCCGGATTGAGATCCAGGCCGTCCAGGCGTGCCCCGCTGCGGCCCGGGATGGCCTGATAGCAGAGCCGCATCAACTCGATGCGCCCCGTGACCGCCCGGCGCCGGAAGACCATGCCCAGCCAGCGTTCCCGGGGATCGCTCTCGATGTCTTCAAGGCGCGCGCCCTTCAACTCCTGGCCCCAGCGCCGGGAGAGATCGCCCTTGGCCTCGGCCTTCAGCACCTCCATGGCGGCGTCTTTTTCATGGAGCAGCCAGAGCTCAGGGGATGGATTGAGGAGGAACACCCAGGTCAGGCCCGGACCTTGCTCCGCCCGGCGCTCCGGCGCCCAGGTGAGCGCCACCGCCCGAGGCGAGACCCAGACAGCCTGCACGGAGCCCGCTCCGGCGCGCAGGCGCGCACGGGCAAGGGCGAGCAGGAGGGGACCATCCATGAACCCGAGGATAACCCGTTCCCTGGACTCACTCGGCCGTTGAGGAAAACCGGGAGGCGCTGAAATGATTCACCACAGAGGGCGCAGAGGGAAAAAAGAGAACACAGAGAAAAGCAGAGAAAAAACAACGCCTGGTTATCGGCCAAAATCCGCCAAAAAGACTGAACCGCGAATCTCGCGAATACGCCCTTGCGGGCGCGCGAATGGCCTACAACCGCCGCCCCGCCTCCTTTCAATCGGCGCATCGCCCAGCCATCGAAGGCCGGGCGGAACGTCGATTGAAAGGCCAGCCGCGCGCGCGACTGGGGGCCGCAGGCCCAGGCGGGCCTGGATTGGGGCATTCGCGTCCATTCGCGTTTATTCGCGGTTTCAGCTGGCTTTTCCCTTCGTGGCTGAGTCAGACCGATAATCGGGAAACAACGGAATGTTGCGACTCGGTGTAATCAGTTCTCTGTGCCCTCCTCTTTTCTCTGCGCCCTCTGTGGTTCAGCTGTTCGTCTCCCCAAGCCATCGCCCCATTCGGCTCTGGTAGCCTGAGGGACAACCTCGGAGTTTCCATGAACGAGCAGGATCCAGTCTCCCCGGAGATCCTTGAGCGGCTGGCCAAGCTGGAGGCGCAGGTGGGCTGGCTTACCCAGCAGGTGCAGGGCAACGCTCCGAGGGAGGCCAGTCGTAGCACGGCCCCCCTGCCCACCATGCCGCCACCACGACCGCTGCCGCCCCGTCCGCCCGCCCCGCCCCTCGCTTCGGGGAGCCCGCGGAAGCCCATCAACCCTATCGTCTGGGTGGCCACGGCGGGTTCGGCCATCTTCCTCATCGGGGCGGCCTTCTTCCTGCACTGGTCCATCCAGCGGGGCTGGATCGGTCCGGAGCTGCGCTTCCTGCTCGGGCTGGTGGTGGGCGGTGGCCTGAGCCTTGGGGCGGCTCGGCTCATGTTGGGGGACAGCTCCAAACTGGGCGTGGCTGTGCTGCTGGCGGGACTCGGTACCCTCACCTTCACCTTCCGCTGGGGGGCCTTCGAATACCATTTCTTCCCGCCGGTACTGGGCTTCGTGGCCACCTTCCTCTGCACCCTGATGGCCGGAGGACTCAGCGCCCGGGCCAAATCCGGCGGCGCCCTGTCCATCGCGCTCATCACGGGGCTGCTCACGCCGGTGGTCTTCAGCCAGGGCGGTCATCACGAGGTCGCCCTGGCGATCTACCTCGCGGTGCTCATGGCTTCGGCCCTGGCGGTGCCCTATCTGGCCAAGCTCGGCGCCCGGTGGGGAGCCCCCCGCTGGATCGCCCTGGTGGGCACTTGGCTGTTGCTCGCCGCGGCCTGCTTGGAAGTCCTGCCCACCGATGCGGGCCTTCTGTTCGGCCTGCTGGCCCTCCACTATGTGCTCGCGGGGCTCTGGATCTGGCTGCCAGGCCAGGCGGAGGCCAAGCCCAGCACGCCCACCCTGCTCTGGTTTCCTCTTTCCCTGGCCACCACCTGTTTGGCCTGGGTGCTCTGGAAGGAGCTGGCCCTCGCGCCTGCCTGGTTCGCCGCGCCCGTGGTGGGTTTCGCTGCCGTGAACATCCTGCTGGTTAAGCCCCTGCGGGAGCGGCTGGGGAGTCGTCAGGCCGATCTGGGCCTGCTGGCACTGGCGGCGGGCCATCTGGCCCTGGCGGTGCCCGTGGCTATGGCCTGGCGCTGGGTGGGGCCCGTGTGGGGCCTCTTCGCGCTGTTCCTGGCCTGGGCCGTGGGTGAGGCGAAGGCCCGCGCCGAGTGGGATGAGGCCGAGGTAAAGGCCCTCACCTGGATGGCCCTGGGCATGGTGCTCGCGGCCACCCTTCGCTGGCTGGTACATGGCGTGGATGTCTGGGGTTTCACCGATTTCTACGGCGACACCTATGGGTACGGGGTCGGGCCGCTGATGCCCTTCCTGAACAGCCGCTTCGCCGAAGGGCTGCTCACGGGCCTGGCCTGGGCCCTGCTGGCCCGACGGGAGGGCTTCACTCGGGTCCTGGGTCTGGTGGGCCTGGAACTGGTGGGGGTTGTCACGCTGTCCCTGGAATTGGCCCATCTGGTGCGCTGGAGCGGCGGTACGGCGCGCACCGCCAGCGTGGTCCTCACCCTCTGCTGGGCCGTAATCGGTGCCCTGCAATGGCTGCGAAGCCTCTCCGAGGAAGAGGGCGGTCTGCGCACGGGTCTGGCGGCGGCGGGCTATGTCTGGCTCGGTTTGGCAGGCCTCAAGCTCATCAGCATCGATCTCGAACACGCGGATACGCCCATGAAGGCCCTGGCCTTCCTCGGTGTAGGCACCGTCGTCATGGCGGCGGCCCTGGTGGGCAACCATGTGCGCAAGGCGCGTCAGGAGCAGGAATGAGACTCGTCGCGATCGCGCCCCTGCTGCTGGCCCTGGCCTGTGCCCCCGAGACCCGGCAGGACCGGGAGGCCCTGCGCCGCAAGCCCGTGACGGCTGCCGCGACCAGCGGCTGGGCCCGGCTTCCCCTGGATCGCGAGGCCCAGAAGGCCTATCCGGAGATCTGGCTGGGCGATGCTCAGGGGGCCAGTGTGCCCTACCTCGTGGAGCGGGATGGCCTCTGGGAGCCTCGGGCCCTGGAGCTGGAGAAGCTGGCCCTGGGTCGGGATGCCAAGGGAAACCCCACCGCCGAATTCGTGCTGAAGTTCCCCCAGGGCTGGCAGGTGCGGGAGCGCGAGCAGCTGCGCATCGATCTCGACCTCGAGGGCTCGGCGCCCTGGGTCTGCCGGGTGGACGTGGAGCGGCGCCAGGAGGGCGGCAAGGGCATCACCTTCCAGCGGGACACGCCGCTGCACCTCTTCGACTTGGGGGATGCGGGCCAGCAGCACGGCTTTTCCGTGCCCTGGGATTTCAAGATCTATCGGGTGACCCTGCGGCCCGCCCAGGGAACAGCCCCGAAGATTCTCGGATTGCGGGTGACCGCCCTTACTGAACCCAGTTCCCGGACCGAGGATGAAATCATCTCGCCCCGCATGGAGGCCACAGGGGCTCGGGAATGGCAGCTCAGCCTCGACGCGCCGGATCGCATCATCGGCGCCGAGATCTCCCTCACGCCCCCCGTGGCGCCCATCGCGCCGGAATTCCGGCTGCCCAAGCCCGTGTCCAGCCCAGACCCTGGCGATGCCTATGAACGTCATCTCGTGTCCACCGGACTGCTCTGGAACCTTCCCGCCTTGGACACCCGGGCCACCCGTGTGGGTCTGGAGCCCATCACCGCCGATCGTCTGAAGCTGCGCCTGCCCGAGGGCGCCCATCCCGAGTCCGTAAAGCTGCTGCTGCGCCACGATGTGCTGCTCTTCCCCGCCGAGGCCGGCAAGACCTACTTCCTGCACTACGGCGGGCAGACCAAGCAGGCCCCCGGCAATCTCGGCGCCCTGCCGGATTCCAGCCGCGCGGTCTACCAGCGTGAACCCCTGAAACTGGGCGGCGCCGAGGCAGATCCCCAGGGCCTTCCGAAGAAAATCGTGCTGCCGGATCGGACTCTGCCCTGGCTGCCCTGGGTCACGGGACTCGCCGTCCTCGCCCTGGGCTTCGCGGCCTGGAGGCTGCTGAAGGCGGCGCCCGAATCGGGGAAAGGCGCCTGAAGTTCAGCCTTCCGCCTGACTATTCTCTGGAGGTCTACATGAGGTACCGAGTGCTCACCGTCAGCGCGGTGTGTGGCTTCGTGGCGGCTGCCGCGATCCCGGCCTCGGAGCCACCGGGTTGCGATCTTCCAGGGGTCATTGACGCTTTGGGTAATTCGGATCCGACCCTAAGCATCCAGGCCAGCGAACGCCTTCGAGTCCAAGGGAAGGCTGCCGTACCGGTGCTGGTGAGGGTGCTGACGGCCCCCAATCCACTGGCGCAGCAAAGCGCGGCCGATGTGCTCGGCAGACTCGGCCCGGAGGCGGCGCCTGCGGTGCCCGCGCTGAGTGAACTGCTGGAGCGGGGTGACGATGCGTTGCGCTATCGTGCAATTACAGCGCTGGGGGCCATCGGACCCGCAGTGACTCGGTATCCAACGACCCTGGCAACGCTGGAGGCGCTGCGCCAGTCGCCGGATGCCACGGTACGGAGCGCCGCCACCCGGGCGCTGAATGCCATCCTGGGAGCCCCCACCCCGCGCACCTGGGAACAGACCCAGGCCCTGGTGCAGGCGCGCGTACCTGCGCTGATGAAGGAACTGGGCATTCCGGGAGTCTCGGTGGCGCTGCTGCGGGAAGGCCGGGTGGCGTGGTCCGGGCACTTCGGCCTACGCGAACGGGGCGGGGAAGTTCCTGTGCAGGCGGATACGGTCTTCGAGGCCGCTTCGATGACCAAGCCGCTCTTCGCTTGCCTGGTGATGCAACAGGTGCAGGCCGGTCGGCTGGATCTGGACACCCCCGTGATGCGCTATCTGCCGGAGACCTTCTATCCGCCTCAGCCCTGGCAGGCCCGAATCACCGCCCGCATGCTGCTGACGCACACCTCCGGCCTGCCCAACTGGCGACCCGGTGGCGACGAACGCAACGGGCCCCTGGAGATCGCCTTCGAACCCGGTCTGCGGCTCAATTATTCCGGTGAGGGCTATTTCTATCTGCAGCGGGTGTTGGAGCACCTCACGGGTGAGCCGCTGCACGTTCTGGCTGAGCGTGAATTGTTCCGCCCCCTCGGCATGAAGCACAGCAGCTTCGTGCTGACCCCCAGCATCAACGGGCTGCGGGCCAGGGGTCACGCCGAGGATGGCAGGGTGCTGCCGAGCACGAACTATGGCCAGGCCAATTCGGCATACAGCCTCTACACCACCGCCGAGGACTATGGCCGTTTCCTGGCTGTGATGCTGCGCGCCGAGGGGCCCGCGGCCCTGGACGCCAAGACCTTGAATGCAATGCTCGCCCACCAGGTGGCCACCGACTCCCGGGAGCCCATCGAGCGGCCCGGCGTGGCCCGGGGGCGGGCCGTGTTCTGGGGCTTGGGCTGGATTCTCAACAGCACGGAGCAAGGCGACATCGTCTACCATACGGGCACCAACAGCAGCGGGTTCCGGGCCTACAGCCAGTTCTCACCCGAGCGCCGTACCGGCGTGGTCATCCTGACCAATAGCCTGGCGGGCAATCAGCTCTGGACGCGACTCATTGCGGTGATGGGCGATCTCTGAAGTTGTTCCTATCCATGGTTGACGTCCAGGGAAGGCTGACTCCAGGCTCGAAACGTTAAGAGGTGGGACCGGACCCGACGAATTGGTTTTCGGACAGGCCTCAGTTCCCTTCCTTTCGGGCGGATCCCAGTGCCTGATCCACGGCCTCCCGTAGCTGCCGGAGTCCGAAGGGCTTGCTCAGGAAGGCCTGGGGGCGCTCCGCGCGGGCTCCCGCCATCACCTGGCCCTTGTCGTAGCCGCTGGCCAGGATCACGGGAAGGGTGGGCTGGAGCTGGCGCAGGGCCGTCAGCGTCTCCCAGCCATCCATGCGCGGCATGGTCAGGTCGGTGATCACGCAGCGGATGTCCTCCCTGTGCTGCTGGAAGACCTCCAGGGCCTCGACGCCGTCCCGGGCGGTGAGGAGGGTGAACCCCATCAACTCCACCATGGCCCCGGTGGATTCCAGCAGGAACCCGTCATCGTCCACCAGCAGAAGGGTGCCCTGCCAGGCGGCACTCGCGCCCCGCGGTCCAGCTTGGGGCGGAGGCGCCATCGTCGCGGTGGAGATGGGGAAATAGACGCGGAAGCTGCTGCCTTCCCCAAGCCGACTCTCCACGACGATGCCCCCGCCGTGAGCCTGGACGATGCCGAGGACCACGGGGAGTCCCAGCCCTCGGCCCGTGAACTTGGTGGAGTAGAAGGGATCGAAGAGTGTCTCGAGGTTTTCGCTGGGGATCCCGCAACCGGTGTCGCGAACCTCCAGGCAGGCATAGTCGGGCTCCCGGGGCTGCCAGCCGACGGGGAAGCGGTGGGCGATGGGAATAGCCTCCGCCTGGCAGGCCGTGAGAGACAGGCGGGCGGTGCCTCTGGATGCGCCCAGGGCCTCCCATGCATTCGTGACGAGGTTGGTGAGCAGCTGCTGGATCTGGGATGCGTCCCCTTGGACGACGGGCCCGGGCGAGGGACACTCCACCTCCAGACAGGCGGTGTCCGGCAGACCGGCTCGGAGCACAGGCAGGGCGCCCTGGCATAGTTCGGAGAGGAGGCACGGCGCCATCTCCGGGGAGGTCTGGCCCAGGTAGACCAGCATCAGGCGGCTTACTTCCGCGGCCCGCTCGGCGGCCTGCTTGGCTCGGGTCAGGCAGATGGCGGCGTCCGTTTTTCCGGTGGGTTCGTGCATCAGTTCCAGGTTGCCCATCACGGATTGAAGCTGATTGTTGAAATGGTGGGCGATGGCCCCGGCCATTCGGCCCAGGCTCTCGGCCTTCTGCAATTGCCGATTCCGGGTTTCCAGCTGCTGCTTCTCGACCTCCATTCTGCGGGGCTCGGTGATGTCCCGGGTCACGCTGATGACGTGAGGGGAGCCGCTGATGGTGAGGGTTCGGGCCGAGATCAGCCCCGTGAACGTCGTGCCGTCCTTGCGTCGAAAGACGGCCTCGCGATTCCCGGCGAAGCCTTTGTCCCTCAGTTCCGCCACGAAGCGTTGGAGGTCCGCGGGGTCCTCCCAGAACTTGACCCCAAGGTCGGTCTGCTCCCTGATCTCCTCCAGGGAATAGCCGGATATCGCCGTGAACTGGTGGTTTGCGTCGACGAAGGAACCATCCTCCAGGCGCGTGATCAGGGCTGCATCGGGGCCGGTGTTGAACACCCGCTGCAGGTTCTCCTTCTCTTCCAGGTTTTCCGCGCTCAGGCGCTGGTTGACCATGAGGATGAACCCGAAGGTCCAGAGGATACTTGTGATCGTTGGAACGATGAACGTGGCGGTCTGGATGGGGCTGAAGTCCGTGTAGACGTGCATCGGGCCGGAGGCGAGCGTCTTGAAGATCACCGCCAGGAGATAGCCCCCGTGGACGAGAAAGACCAGGGCCGTGAACCGGGCGGAGCCTGAGAAATGCCGGTGGGCGCGGTTGAACAGGGCGTGGGCCGTCAGCAGGGAGTAGAGCGCGATGGCCCCGGAAACGATCACAGTGCGGGCGGAAATGTTGTCACGAAGGAGCAGGAAGTAGTAGTACGTGGCCACCAGGGCGAAAAAGGGAAGGACCACGGCCCATGTGTTCTCCCTTCGCCCCAGGAACCGCAGCGTCCCAACGAAAATGCAGACGCGCCCCAGGATCAGCAGGGGATTTCCGAAAAGGGCGACGACACCGATGGATGGCACCGGCCCAAGAGCGAGGGCAATGAAGCCCGAGGCCATGGCGATGGCCCCCAGCAGCCACCAACCGATACCCCGGTAGGTCTTGTTCTCGAAGTACTGCATGGCGAGGGCAATCACCTGCGTGAGGCAGGTCAGGCTCAAGGTGAAGGCCAGCGTTCGAAGGTCGAGATTCATGTTCACCTGATCCAAGAGTCCATTGCGCCCCAGGGATTTTGGAGGGCAGTATTCGTCCAGAAAGCATTGTCCAAGGAAATGCCGAAAGGCGTCTTATCGGATCCCTGCACCGAAAGCATGAACGATTCCGTTTTTGAGCCACTCGATCATCGCTCCGGCTGCGCCCGAAACGTGAACCGCGGAATGCGCGACGTATCGGTAGTCGACGCCCCGCGACGTATGGGCGATGCCAACCTCACCACCGTAGGTTTTCATCACCGTTTATCACCGTCCATCACTGGTTCTTCTGTGTTTTTAACCAGTGATCAACAGGGATGAACGGTGATGAAATGGCAGGAGCCCGGACCCGAAATTTCATGAATATCGAGGATTCCGGACTTGGCGATGGGGCCCGCCTCCGGGACACTCTCCTGGCACCCAGAGGATGCCATGAGCCTTGCCTTCGCCTTCGCCATCCCGCTCGTCTGTTCGGGTCTCCTGGCCGCCCAGAGTTCGCCCGAGTCCGGAAAGGATTCCCCACCCCCCCTCGTGGAAGTGCGCAAGGCCATGGGGATTCCTTCCACAAAAGAGTTGCGGGGCCAGCAGGACGTGGTGGGTTTCGCCTCCACGGCGGACCAGATGGCCAAGGTCTGGACCCTCGCCGAGGCGCCTCCCGCGCCGGAGGCCTTCGGTCCGCTGCCTGCTCCTGGGGTCATGGGGGCGATCCTGCCCCACGACGACTACCTGTACGCGGGACGCGTGTATCGCAGGATGATCCCGTTGGTGACAGCCAGGACCATCCTGCTGGTGGGCGTCTTCCACAAATACCGGCGCTTTGGCGCCCGGGATCGGATGGTCTTCGACGACTATCGCGCCTGGCGCTCACCCGATGGTGAGATCCCCGTGTCGAGCCTGCGGGACGAGGTGCTGGCGGGACTTGCTCGGGAGGAGTACTCCCGGGATGCCGCCAGCCACGACAGCGAGCACAGCCTGGAGGCCATCGCCTACTGGCTGAAGCATCAGCGAAAGGATGTGGAGATTCTGCCGATCCTCCTGCCCTCTGCCCGTTTCGAGCGACTCGAGACCATGGCCGCGCATCTCGGCACGGCGCTGGCCGCGGCCATGCAGAAGCGCGGTTGGACCCTCGGCAGGGATGTGGCCATCGTCATTTCCTCGGACGGCATTCACTACGGCAGCGACTTCAAGTACGTGCCCTTTGGGGAAGGCGGTGTGGCGGCCTACATGAAGGCCATGGCGGAAGACCGCGCCCTGCTCCAAGGCCCCCTGGCGGGGCCGGTCTCCACGGACAAGACCCGCACCTTCTTCACCGCCTGCGTGAACCCCGACCGCCCCGACGAATACCACAGGCCCTGGTGCGGGCGTTTCTCCATCCCCTTCGGAACGATGCTGCTGGAAGCCACCGCCAAGGGCCTCGGCCAGCCGGTACCCGTGGGCATCCCCGCCGCCTTCGGCGCCAGTGTGGACACCCCCGAACTGCCCGTAAAGGCACTGGGCATGGGCGCTACCGCCCCGGCGAACCTGTACCACTTCGTGAGCTATCCGGGGGTGGTGTACGGGGTTGGGCCTAGGGTTAATTAGTTCTGCCTCGGAGGATATTCATGGTTCGTGTCTGGCGTTGTCTTGCTCTAGGCGCTGCGCTGTTTGGGTTGGGGTGGGCCGGGGAGGCCGCTGTGCCCCGCCGAATGGCCCTCAAGGTGGATTGCCTGACGGTGGATGCACCCCTTCGCACCCTTCTTCCGGGTATGACGGAGGCGCTTCGGGCTGGGATGCGGGCACGGGGGATAGATCCGGTCTTTGGCGAACATGGCTCGCAGGATGTCTCCCTCCTTCGCGTGTTTGTGGATTCCCATGGCACTTCCCCTAGTGGTGCAAGAGGCCTGGAGGTAATCGGCTGGCTGCCCCCGGCGGGTGACATCACGGGTCAAGGCCTTGGTGTGGGGAATGCCGCCGCCTGCGCCATTGTTTCCCGGGAAGAGAAACTGTCTCCCGAAGTCCTCAACCAGGCCGCTCAAGCGGTTCTGATGGAAGTGTTGCGGCAGGACTCGGAAACCAGCACCGAGAAAGCCGAACCGAAATGGGTCACACTCCCGAATTTGGCTGACATCCGGGTGGACGGGAAGGACATGAAGCTGGAGGGGACCGCACCCGTCTTGGAATACCCTTGGGAGGCTCGAGAGGCGCGGGTCGGAGGCTTGGTCTCGATGGACCTGCGGGTCGATCGGAAGGGGCGCGTAATCCAAGCCTGTGTTACGGAAGGGGCTCGACCTCTTGTAAATGCTGCCCTCGGATATGTGGCCAACCTGCGTTTCCAGGTCCCAAAGGACCTGGAGGCGCGCGCTCCCCTGGCCTTTGGCCTCTCCCTCCGCTATGGGCTTCCGCACATTTCCAAGGTCTCCCGAACGGTTGTGGAAGCAGTCAATGGAAGCTTGAAGGAGCCAGGGCTCCAGCCAGAGTTAGCCTGGGTCACCGGGAAAGTCTCGGAAATGCTCATCAAGGAAGGTGTTCAGGTGTTATCGGAGGGGTCCCCTGAAGATAGGGATCTCCACCATCTCCGGATCACCGTGGAGACCCTCCGTGGACCCAGAGAGATCTGCACCTACGCCATTCGAGCTAGGCTCTCGAATTACCGTGATCGGAGCGAGGAAATCAAGGGCGATACCCTGCATCCCGTGATCCGGGCGGGATTGGTGGTTGGCCAGCGGGGAAAAACCGGATCTAAGGAGAGTCTGCTTCGAACGCTTCAGGGAGTCGTGAGAGCCACGGTGATTCCACCCCACCCAGAGAAGCCCAACCTGGGGACGCTTGAGGTGTTGAAGGCTCCCCGGGCGGTGGACTTCGACTTCAGCGCCATCAAGATAAAACACCAGCCACCCGCGCCAAGCTACCCGGAAGGAGCCCGGCAGCACCGCATCCAGGGCGAGGTTGTGCTCTCGATTGAGATTAGTGAGGACGGCCTTCCCTTGCGGGTGGTCGCCCTCAAAGGACCTGCCGAGCTGGTATTGGCGGCCGTGAACTATGCGCTCGATTGGACCTTTGAACCTGCTCGGCTTGACGACAAACCCGTCAAGGCCCGCTTCAAGCTGACAATGCCGTTCCGCCTCCGCTGAGCTGGGGCTTTCCCTCCAGGAACGTCATCGCCGCCTCGCGGATGCCGGCTGCGGTGGTGGCCTTCTGGATGCCCTTGTGGAGTTCGTGGCCGAAGAAGAAGTTCTGGGCGAAGTAGGCGGTGAATTCCTTCAGGCGGCCGAAGGCCCGCTCCGGGGGGAAGTCCTCCAGGGTGTAGCGGTAGAGGCGGTCCCACACTTCTGCGTGATCGATCTCCAGGGGCGGAAGCCCGGCGAAGTCCCGGAAGATCCAGGGCTTCACGGCCACGATGCGGCCCAGCATGAGGCCCGCCAGGGGCTCAAAGCAGGCGCGGTTCTGTTCGATATCCTGCGGCGAACACACATCGCCGTTGCCGATGATGGGCAGCTTTGTCTGCGCGACGATCCAGGGGAACTCGCTCCAGCGGGCGCGGCGCTTGAGCTTTTCCGTGGAGAAGCGGGGATGCACCGTGATTGCGTGAACATTGCAATCCTCGAAGAGCCGCAGCCTTTCCTTGAAGCCGTCCCGCCAATTTTCAGGATCGTCCCCCAGGCGGCACTTCACCGTGAGGGGCCCGTCGTAGCAGCGGCGAACGCGGTGCAGCACTTCCGTGAGCCGCGGGGAATCCCGCCACAGGGCCGCACCCGAGGCCTTCTGTTGGATCTCCGGCGCCGGGCAGCCCAGATTGAGATCGATGGCCGTGCACTCGATCTCGGCCATGCGCGCGAAGACCGCCTCCAGGTTCTCCTCGCCCGAGACCCGGAACTGGTAGATAACCTGGCCCTCGCAGTCCCGGCGCTTGATGAAGGGCGACTCGTCCGTCTTGTCCTGAAGGAAGGCGGAGGCCGAGAGCATCTCTGTGAAGAGCGCTCCGTAACCACCGAAATCGGAAAGCAGCCGCCGAAAGGCCGAGTTAGTCACCCCCGCCATGGGCGCCAGGAAAAGCGCGGGGGCGATCGTGCGATCAGCGATGTGGATGGACTCGAACATCGGGGGCTCGGCTACGAAAAGATGAACCGCAGAGGACACGGAGAAAAGAACGAGGGCGCAGAGAAAGGAAAATAGACAAGGGCGGAATTGGAGCTTCCTACTGCTTTTCTCTGTGTTCTCCTCTTTTCTCTGCGCGCTCTGCGGTTCTGCTTTTAAGAGGGTGTGGGTCGCTACACGTTGAAGAGGAAATTCATCACGTCGCCATCATGCACGACGTATTCCTTGCCTTCGGAACGCATGCGCCCGGCTTCCTTGGCGCCCTGCTCGCCGCCGAGGCGGATGAAGTCCTCGTACGCGATGGTCTGGGCGCGGATGAAGCCCTTCTCGAAGTCGGTGTGGATGACGCCTGCGGCCTGGGGGGCCGTGTCGCCGATATGGATGGTCCAGGCGCGCACTTCCTTCACCCCGGCGGTGAAGTAGGTCTGGAGGCCCAGCAGGCGGAAGGAGGCGCGAATCAGCGTGTTGAGGCCCGGCTCCTTGAGCCCGGCTTCTTCCAGGAACATGGGGCGCTCGTCCTCGGGCAGTTCCTGGATTTCGGCCTCCAGCTTGGAGCAGATGGGGATCACCGGGCAGTCGCGTTCCTTGCCAGCGGCCTCCAGGGCCGCGTAGTGGGGGTTCGCAGAAGGGTTCGGGATATCCGCTTCGCTGATATTGCCCACCAGCAGCATGGGCTTGAGGGTTAGCAGGCCGAAGGGCTTGAGGAGGGCGCGATCCTCCTTGTAGAGATCGGCGGTGCGGGCCCAGCGGCCATCGTTGAGGGCCTTGTTGACCTTCTCGAAGATCACCACCAGCGCCTGGGATTCCTTGTTGCCGCCCTTGGCGGTCTTGCTGTGGCGCTCCAGGGCCTTCTCCACGGACTCCATGTCCTTGAGGATCAGCTCGATGTCGATGATGGAGAGATCGCGCACGGGGTCGATGCCGCCCTCCACGTGGGTGATATCGCCATCCTCGAAGCAGCGGGTCACTTGCACGATGGCATCGGTCTCGCGGATGTTGGCCAGGAAGGCATTGCCGAGGCCCTCGCCCTTGCTGGCGCCCCGCACGAGACCTGCGATATCCACGAATTCCTGGGCGGCGGGCAGGATGCGGATGGGTTTCACGATCTCAGCCAGCTTGTCGAGGCGCGCATCCGGCACATCCACCACGCCAGTGTTTGGCTCGATGGTGCAGAAGGGGTAGTTGGCGCTCGCCGCGCCCGCCCGCGTCAGCGCGTTGAAGAGCGTCGATTTCCCGACGTTGGGGAGCCCCACGATGCCGCACTGAACTGCCATTTAATCCTCCCGAAACCCGAGCCTTTCAGTGTCTCACGGAGGGGCTCATGGCTCCAGCGGCGAAAGCGGCGGAGTGCCTTGGGGGGAAATCAAAGGGGATCAGCCCAGCCTCACCAGGATCGCATCGGCGAATTTCTCCACAGCCTCGGGGCATTCCTGGAGAAAGAGCCGGGGCTCGATGACTTCGACTTCCATGAGCAGGGGACGGCCCTCGGCATCCGGCGCCAGGTCCACCCGGCCATAGAGCGGAGCCACGGGGAGGGCGGCCATTACGGCCAGGGCGATGGCGCGCTCGGTTTCCGTGGGGGTCACGCGATCCATGGTGCGCTCGATGCCGACCCCTTCGGTGAGGGCCTGGGTGCGACGCACGGCGTGGGTGAGTTCGCCCTCGATGAAGAGGAAGCTCCGCTCCCCGTAGGCTTCCACACTGGGAAGATAGGGCTGCACGAGGGCATCGCCGTCCTGGGTCAGCTCTGCGAGATGAGCCTGGGCTGCGGGATCGGCGGAAACATAGCGCCCCGTTCGATGGGCTCCGGCGCTGATGGCGGGCTTCACCACGATCTCCGGCCAGGCGGCCGCCAGGGCCAGGGGCGCGATCGGCAGCGGCCTGCCCTGGCGGGCGAGAATGGTGGGCACCACGGGCAGTTTTCGGGCGGCCAGTTCCAGCAGGTAACCCTTGTGGTGATTCCACCGCAGGAGCGCGAAAGGATTCAACAGCGTGGCGCGGGCGGCCATGCCCTCGGACCAGGCGAGAAATTCCGTCGGGCGATGGTAGTAGTCCCAGGTATTGCGAATCACGCAGGCGTCGGGGCTCGCGGTGCGGGCCTCCTCCGAGGACCACACCAGGGGAAAGGCCTCTGCACCCCGTTGGCGCAGGGCCTCCATCAGGATCTGGTCATCGAGAAACAGCTCGGGCAGGGTTTCGCAGGTGGCGAGGGCGATGCGCATCATTCCTCCGCGGGGCAGGGATCGGCGGGGCGCCGGGCGGGGAACTGCACCAGCGCGACGCCTGCGAGGATCACGAGCATCCCCAGGGCGACCCGGGGGGTGAAGGCCTCGCTCAGGAAGAGGCTGCCCAGCAGCACCGCCACCAGGGGATTCAGGAAGGCGTAGGTGCTCATCTTGGCGGGGGGCCAGACTCGGGCGAGGTAGTTGAAGGCGGTCTGGGTGATGAGGGAGCCGAAGATGGCGAGGAAGGCCACGGCCAGGGCGGCCTTGCTGGTGAGCGTCGCGTGGAGGAAACCGCCGGTGAAGCGCGTCATGAGAAGTCCGAAGGCGCCGCCCGTGAGCATCTGAACGCCCACGTTGCCCAGCAGGCTGTGACCCTGCACGCGCTTGCGGGCGAAGAGGGTGCCGAAGGCCCAGAGGAACGTGGCGAGGATGATGGCCGAGAAGCCGAAGGGGTTCATGGTCAGGCCCTGGCCGGGTTTCCAGGTGAGCACGGCCACGCCGGAGAAGCCCACGGCGAGGCCCAGGACCGCACGCCGGGTGAGTCCCTCGCGGTTCATCAGCGCGTAGAAGAAGGGCGTGGTGGAGCAGAGCACGGCCGTGAGGCCACTGGGGACACGGCCTTCGGCCCAGGTCACCAGGGCGTTGGAGATGCCCAGCAACAGCAGGCCCTGGAGCATCAGGTAGGGCAGATCCCGGCGCAGGATCGGTGCTTCGCCCCGCAGGCGGGACAGCAGAAGCGCCAGGGCACCGGCGCTGAGGTAGCGGGTGGCCACCATGCCGAAGGGCGTGAAGGACTCGATGCCCAGGGCGATGGCGAAGTAGGTGCTGCCCCAGACCAGCGCGCAGATGGCGTAGGCCAGCCAGGCGATCACTTGCGGGGCTTCCGGATGATGGTGAGGTCCGGGGGAAAGGGACTCGGGCCGGGCTTGACGAAGTGGGTCTGCAGCACGATGGCCGTGCGCGTGTTGACCTGGTCCCCCAGGCTGCGGAGGCGCTTCAGGCGCTCGTGGAGGCCCATGGGCGTATCGGCGACGAGCTTGAGCAGCAGGCAGTCCTCCCCGGCCATGGAGTAGGCCTCCAGCACATCGGGTTCGTTGCGCAGAGCATCCAGGAAGGCGGCGCCCAGGGCATCGTCGTCACCGCTGCGGTGGCGGACGGAGACGAAGGCCACATTGGGCTTCTGCACGGCGGCTGGACTGACCCGGGCGCTGTAGCTGCTGATGACGCCTTCCGTTTCCAGGCGCTTGACCCGGTCGATGACGGTGGGGCGACTGACGCTCAGCCGCTCGGCCAGTTCCGCGTGACTGATGCGGCCCTCCTCCTGGAGCAGGGCCACCAGGCGGCGGTTGAGATCGTCGGACATGAGGGGCTTGGACATGGCAAGGATCCGGTTGGGACGTGCTTCAAGGAACATCCTATCCGGGATGAGAGTCCATGCCTTTACGAATCGACAAATAGATCGACGCGATTCCTTCAATCCCTCTCGGTCCGAAACCGGGCGGTCCGGTACACTGAGCCAGAGGAACTCCCATGGATTACAAGCGCCCCTTCACCGACCAGAGCTTCTTCCTCATCGCGGGTCCCTGCGTGATCGAGGGCCGAGAGCACACCCACTTCCTGGCCTCTCAGCTCTGCGATCTGGCGGAGGCGCGCGGCATTCCCCTCATCTTCAAGGCCAGCTTCGACAAGGCCAACCGCACCTCCCTGGGCAGCTACCGGGGCATCTCCATGGAGGAGGGCCTCGAGATCCTCGCCGAGGTGCGGGAACGGCTGGGCATTCCCGTGCTCACGGATGTGCATGAATCCATCCAGTGCGCCCAGGTCGCCAAGGCCGTGGACATCCTGCAGATTCCCGCCTTCCTCTGCCGCCAAACGGATCTGCTGCTGGCCGCCGCCGCCACGGGCCGCCCCGTGAACGTGAAGAAGGGGCAGTTCCTGGCCCCCTGGGACATGAAGAACGCCGTGGAGAAGGTCCGCAGTGTGGAGGGCGCGGGCCCCGTGTGGGTCACGGAGCGCGGCTCTTCCTTCGGCTACGGCCAGATGGTGGTGGACTTCCAGAGTTTCCCCCACCTGCGTCGCACCGGCGCCCCGGTGATCTTCGATGCCACTCATAGCGTGCAGAAACCTGGCGCCCTGGGGAACGCCACCGGCGGTGCCCGGGAGATGATCCCCACCCTGGCCCGGGCCGCCGCCACCGCCGTGGATGGCTTCTTCTTCGAGGTCCACGACTGCCCCGAGAAGGCCCTCAGCGATGGGCCCAACGCCTTTCGGCTCTCGGAATTCGGGGAGATGCTCGATCAGCTCCTGGTCATCTGGCGCGCCAGCCGCAAGGCGGCCCAGTGGGATCCGGCGGGGCGCACGCTCTAGCGGCCTGGATTCGGCGCGATGATGGCCAAATCCGCTGCGTCTTTTGCGTTCTTTGTGGCTATTCCCTTTCGGCTCGATTTGCGGAATTGATGGGTTCGCTGCAAAGAACACGAAGATCGCAAATGAGATCTCCCGAACTCGCGCACTCGGCGCCAGCCGTTCACTTCCGCTTGTACGCCCTCAGCGCCTTCTCGATCCGCTCGGCGATTTCCTTGCGCAGCCAGGCGGGTTCCAGCACTTCGGCGGCCTCGCCCAGTTGCAGGATCCAGCGGCTGGCGCCGTAGGAATGGGTGGCCTTGAAGCGGGCCTCCATGCTCTGACCGTCCTTGGCGATGCGACCACTGAACTCCGGCAATGCAGGGGGCGCCTCCTTGAAGGCTTGCACCCAATGGGCGCCCTCGATGCGCAGCACCACCTCGAAAGGCGCCTCTTCGCTGGTCCACCCCCCGATCTGGAAGTGGGCGGTGCGCTCCATCAGGGCGGGGTCGGGCACCAGGGCCTTGACGCCCACCTTGACGCGCCCGATGCGGTTCAGACGCAGATGGATGGGCTTGTGGCGCTTGGGATCCCACACCAGCAGGAAGGCCCCACCGGAATAGAGATCGTGGGTCAGGGCGTAGGGCACGACCCGATGAGGTGTGGCGCGCTTGGCGCCCGCGGACTGGTAGTCCACTTCCAGTTCCCGCTCCTCCTGGAGCGCCCGCAGGATGGGCTCCAGCACATCGGGGCCCTCGATGGGATCCTCCACGCCGCCCTGCACGCGCACCGCCTTGGACAGGGCCTCGAAGAGGGCCCGATCCCGGGTGGACATGTGGGCGCTGGCGAGGCCTTCCAGCATCTCGAGCTTGTCCTGCCACAGGAGCGTGCCGCTCTGGGCCAGAGTGAGGGCCGCGAGGCGCAGGGCCATGCGGGCATCGCCCGTCACGTGCTCATCCCAGGTGGGGCCCTTGAGTATGCGGAAATGCAGTACCGCGGGGCGGCCCTCCCGACTCCGTTCGAGCCTCGCGCCCTGTTCTTCCAACAGTCCCAGGGCGCGGTCCACGGTGCGGGTGCTGACGCCTCCCAGCTTCTTGGCGAACTGGGCCTTGGTGATACCTCTGGGACCGGCTTCCCGGAGCAGGGCCAGGGTCTTGCGCAGACGCTCGGCGTCTACAAGCCCATCGGTGCGGATCTCGGCCGCCATGATGCCTCCAGAATGTCGGGGTGTGATGAGGCAGGGTCGCCTGGATGGACAGGGCGTGTCAACTCGCGGCGACTGAAAAAGGTGACCGCTCTCCGACCAAGCGCCGGAGACCACACAAAACCGCGAAACAGGTGAGCACCATGGCCATGTGCGGTCGCAGCGACTCGAACCCGGCGATCGTTGCTTTTTATCACCGTTCATCACCGTTAATCGCCGGTTCTTTTTTGAACCAGAAATGAACGGTGATGAAGGGGAATGAGTGGCGAACTCGAAACATGGGTGAGCATGGGGGTTCGCTTATCGGCACTCCGTGATGCGTTTTTATGGCGATCAGGGTCGAAAAGGCGCAGGCGGCGCGACATTCCACCTTGCCTCTTAACGCGAGGCAAGGTGGAATGGAGGGCGGAGGAATCCATGCGCCAACTGCCCTACGCGCTCGTTGCGATGCTCACCCTGCCCGCCTGTGCCCAGGCGCCTGTGGTGGTGCCCTTGGCCAATGCCGGGTTCGAGACGGGCTCCAAGGGCCAGCCTGCCCAGTGGACGGCCACCCTGGCGCCCGAGGCCGTGCTGGCCACCAGCGGCGCCTTCAAGGCCGAGGGCGCCGCGGCCCTGATGGTGCAGCATCCCGCCCTGGGGGCTTCCTCCCACATCCTCAGCGCCCCCGTGAAGCTCCAAGTGGGCCAGCTCTATCGCCTCAGCGCCTGGATCAAGACCCAGGGCGTGAAGACCGACGCCACGGCCCGCTACCCCACGGCCCTGGGGGCCTGCGTCTCCATGGCGAGCTTTCCCTTCACCAACGCCTCCCCCACGGTGGCGGGCGATGGCGCGCGTCGGGTGTCGGTCACCTTCTTCGCCACCACGGCCAACGATCGCGTGCGCCTGGATCTGGGCCGCAACGGCAAGGCCGCGGGCAGCGCCTGGTTCGATGATGTGAAGTTGGAAAAGCTGGACGATATCACCCAGCACATTCCCCTGGAGACCGTGCGCTGGGCGGGCAAGGGCTTCCGCTACGAGGAGGGCGGCTGGAGCTTCGTCCACGTGGAAGGCGATCCCTATCCCCGGGGCCGTCAGTTCGGCGAACTGGTGGCCAGCGATCTGGCGAAGCTTCTCGACAAGCTGGCCATCAACCAGGACCGCGTGAACCCCGAGAAGGGTTGGGCCCATCTGCGCCTTATGGCGGATGCCCTCATGCTCCGCAAGTTCGATCCGGAATATCTGGAGGAAATGAAGGGCATCGCCGATGGAGCGCGCAAGGGCGGCGCCAAGTTCCGCGGCCGGGACATCGACCTGCTGGATATCGTCACCATGAACTCCGCCATCGATCTGGGGCAGGTGGAAGACGGCCTGCGCAATCTGGCTACGCCGCTCACGGGACGGAACTTCATGAAGGCCGAAGAAGAAGCGGAAAAGGCGGGCAAGGGCGATCACTGTTCCGCCTTCGTCGCCACCAAGAGCGCCACCAAGGATGGCCGCTTCGTCACCGGACAGATGTTCATGTGGAACGGCTACAGTGGCGTTCACTGGGACGTGATCTTGGACATCGTGCCCACCAAGGGGCAGCGGGTGGTCATGCAGACCTTCCCCGGCGGCATCCACTCTGGGACCGATTGGTACGTGAATGGCGCGGGGCTGGTGATCGGTGAGACAACCGTCGGGCAGACGCCCTTCAATGCCGAAGGCACGCCCCAGAGCAACCGCATCCGCAAGGCCGCGCAGTACGCCACCTCCATCGACGAGGTCGCCCGGATCCTCGGCGACAGGAACAACGGTCTCTACACCAACGACTGGACCATCGCCGATGCCAAGACGGACGAGGGCGCCGTGTTCCTGCTGGGCACCCAGAAGACGCGCCTCTGGCGCACTGGCAGCAAGGGCCATCCCGCCGATACCCCCGGAAATCTGAAGGACTACGTCTGGGCCAACAACAACAACCGGGATCTGGAGGTGCGCAAGGAATACGTGCTCAACCCCGACAACGCGCCCGTGGATCTGGCCTTCAATACCTGGAACCGGGATATCGGGCTGTGGAACTGGTACCAGGAAAAGGGCAAGGGACAGATTGACCTCACCGAGGCCATCCGCATCTGGGCCTCCTCGCCCACCAATCGCCCCCACGCTTGCGATGGCAAACTCACCACCGCCGAGATGGCCGAGAAGCTCATGTTCATCGCCCACCAGGGCAAGACCACCCTGCGCGAGAAGTGGGTGGGCGGCCGCTACATCCCCGATCTTCCCAACGCCGTGCCCCACTTGACCTACGGCTACACGACCTTCAGTCCGATCTTCGTGGCGGAGAAGCTGAAGGAAATTCGAGATCGTGTGAAGGTCGAGGCCACGCCTGCGCCTCTGAAGCGCGATCTCGAAAGGGTGAAGGCCATGGCCTCCTTCGAGAAAAAGGGCCTGTGGGCGGATACCGTCTTCCCCGCCACCGATGGCGAGAACTGGCTCTCCAGCGGGGATGCCGCGTACCACGGCATGCTGCGCCGCCTGCCCACGGATGTTGCCAAGGCCTTTGACCAGCAGCGGGATGCACTGGCGGACCTGAACGCCCGTTATCTCTTCCTGGCGGCGCGGGAAAAGGAAGAAGCGCCCCTCCAGACCCGCACGGCCTATGACCGCTACGGCGCCTACCAGATGCCGCGCATCAAGGGCACCTTCGCCCTGCACCAGCTGCGCCTCTGGCTGGGGAACGAGGCCTTCGCCAAGGTCATGGGCCGGGTGCACGAGGCCTATGCGGGCAAGGCGATCCGTACCGAAGACTTCCTGAAGATCGCTTCCGAGACTGCAGGCCGCGATGTGCGTCCCCTGGTGCTCCCCTGGCTGGAGCGCACGGGCTTGCCGGAGCTCAGCCTCGAGGCCAAGTCCACCAAGGTCGAGGGCGGCTTTGAGATCGCCCTGAAGGTACACCAGAAGGGCGCGGTCTACCCCTTCGTAACCACCGTGGAGATCGCCACCGCCAAGGGCAGCGTTCTCGAGCGCCTGGAGGTCAAGGGCGCCGAGGAGACCTGCACCTTCAAGACGGTCGAAAGGCCCACCCGCATCACCGTCAACGCGGGCCAGGACATCCCTGTGGCCAGCGCCCTGGGCGCCACGCTGCCCAACCTAATGGACGAATGGGAGCAGCTCCTCTTCATCCCTGGCACCTCCCGCCAGATCGAGGCGAACCGCAGCCTGCTGACGAATTTCCGCGATATGGTGGCCGATACCTTCACCGAGGTGCTGCCGGAAATCAAGCCCGATGCTGAAGTGACGGAACAGGATCTGAAGAACCGCGATCTCGTGGTCTTTGGCGGCATCGAGGAGAACACCCTGCTGGCGAGACTGGCCGAGGAAGGCAAGCTGCCCGTGGCATACGGCAAGGGCTTCTTCTGCTTCCAAGGCCAGACCTACGCCCAGCCCGAGGATGGCATCGCCTTCGCCGTGCCCAATCCCTGGAACCCGCGCCGCATGCTCTACGTCTACAGCGCCAACACCCGCCTGCAACTCTGGCAGATGACCAAGGCCTACCAGCGCGGCTTGCCGGGCTGGGCCATCTGGAAAGGCAGCGAGATCGCCGCCAAGGGCTTCCATGGCAGCGCCGGACTTAGCATCGTGTTCGAGTAGCCCCAAGACACGCGGCAGGCATTCGGTCTGCCGCGTGTCTTGCTTTGCGTGGGAATTCCATCTTGAAGCGCCGCTCGCTCCGTGGCCTTCTTGTGGAAGGTGCCAGCGAGATGTCGACGAAAGCCCCAACCAACAGGAACAAGCCCGTTCTCCAGACCCGATCGCTTCGGGAGCAGGTCTACGACTACCTGCGGGGGGAGATGAACAGCGGCGGGCTGCAGCCGGGTTCCTTCCTGGATCTCAATGCCCTGGCCCTGGAGCTCGGCATCAGCCGCACACCTCTGAGGGATGCGCTCCTCCAGTTGGAGGTGGAAGGTTTCGTGGAGATCCTTCCCCGGCGCGGCTTTCGCCTGAAGCCCCTCACGCTGGAAGAGATCCGTAATATCTATCAGATCGTGGGGGCGCTGGAATCCGCGGCCCTGGCCACGGCAGGCCCTCGCCTGGGCAAGGCCGACTTCGCCCGGATGAGGGCCGCCAACAAGGCCATGCGCCAGGCCATCAAGGCCGGAGACTACGAAACGTTCTTCGTCCACAACACCGCCTTCCACGGGGTGTTCCTGGAGGCCAGCCTGAACCCGCGCATGGTGGCCCTGGTGCAGTCCCTCAAACAGCGTCTGTACGACTGGCCCCGGCGCAAGGTCTTCCTGAAGAGCTGGGAGGAGCGCTCCATCCAGGAGCACGATCAGGTGCTTCGCTTGCTGGAAGAGGGCAAATTCGGCGAGGCCGCCGCCTACCACCGGGACGTGCACTGGTGCTTCGAGGTGCAGGAAGCCTTCGTGCGGGTGTACTACCTCACGGATCGGGCAGAATAGGCCGAGCTACTCCCGGTTGTTGGTGTACTTGGTGATGAGTTTTTCCCGCAGGCGGATGTAGAGGCCCGGCACCTGTTGCTGGACGCCCACGCAGTACTCGGTGAGCAGGCGCTTGGCGGCCTCTGGATCTTGCTTGTGCAGGGCCACGGCCTCGGCCTCCAGCCCAGGGAGGCGCTCGAAGATGGCCCGCTCGAAGGGTTCCCGGGCCTCGCGCACATCGCGGATGGCGTCCTGGAAGCGCAGGTTGGCCAAGTTGTCCACGAAATCGATGGTCCACCGGGCGCTGGCATCGCTGAAAAGCTCGGGATCATAGCTCTGGTAGCTGGCTGCGGTCGCGGTAGCGCCTGCGTAGAGGGGCACGTAGGGGCTGATGGCCGGGTTGTCCAGGTAGATCCAGTAGAGGCCGCCGATGCTGTCCGGTAGCCAGTTTCGCAGCTGGCAGACCATGCCGTAGTGACCCCGGTGGCGTGCCACGGGGCGGCGATAGGTGAGCTTGAGCAGGGCGCGGAGATCCTTGCCGGGAAAGGGTGTGGCCAGAGGGCTCTGCTTCATGCCGCCCTTGCCATCAAGCACCTTCCAGGCCGGATCGGAGGCCATGTCGTAGATGGTGCCTTCCATGGTGGAGCGCTGGAAGGCGATGACATCCTGCACGGAGATTTTCTTTTCGGGCTTGAGGGAAAAGGGATAGATCGACAGCGGCTCCACGGTCTGGAAGTAGGGGCTGATGCCCTTGAAGGGATCGGCTGAATTCAGCTTGCGATCGGGCCAGCCGTGGCCGTTGGGCTTGAGGTTGGGCGCAAAAGTAGTGGCAAAGAGCCAGAAGCGACTCGTGGCGAATTCCTCCGGCAGGGGCGCGTAGGCCTCCTGCCAGACGAAGGGGCGCCCCGACTTGGGGTCGTACCAGCCCCGGTCGATGGCCTCCTGCTGGTAGTTCTTGGACACCAGGAAGCGGGCGCTGTCCTTGGGATCCAGGGTCTTGAGAACGCTCCAGTTCGGGATGTGCACCGCCTCGTCATCGGGGATGCGCTGGGCGGCCCACATGGCGCCGGGTTTGCCGCTGGCCTTCTTCCAGCCCGGCCCCACGGCAAAGACTTCGAAGACCCAAGCTTCCTCGGGGTCGCCGATCACCAGCGATTCTGAGCCGTCGCCGGAGGAGGGCAGGAACCCGTAGGTCTCCACCAGCTCGCCGATGAGACGCACCGCCTCCTTCGCCTTGCGGCAGCGCTGCAGGGCAAAGACTTGGGCCTGCTCGATGGTCATGATCTGGTCACCCTGGCCCTTGGCTACCACCAGCTCGGGGCGCTGATTGGTGGTGCTCTCGGCAATGGCGAGCTGGTGCTCGTTCATGTGCGAGTAGGCGGACTGGAAATACGTGTAGGTCCGCGCCACTTGCGGAATCGTGCCTAGGATTTCTCCCGGCGATCCCAGGGGGCGCGAAGGATCCTGGAGGCCCCAGCTCACGGGGGCTCTTTCGCCGGGTTTATAGCTGCGCCCCGGCACCACCAGGATGCGCGAATCCGGGCCGCAGTCCGTGTGCGAAAGAATCACGGAGCCATCGATGGTGGCCTTCTTGCCCGCAGCGATCACGGTGCAGGGGCGCAGCGCGGTGGCTGTGACCAACCAGGCAAGGAGGACGAACAAGGACTTCTTCATGGGGTTCACCTTTCGGAGGCTGTGCGCGGAAATGATCGGGATGTAGTCTCCCATGGGTGGCCGGAGAGCGTGGCGATCGGAGGCATGGCATTGGTTTTTTGAAACTGATATATTACATTCCAGAACAGAAAAGGGAGGCCCCCCATGTTCGCCAGCCAGACTTACGTGGAACGCCGCCGCCGTCTCCGGGCAGGGATGGAGGGGCAACGGGGGCTCCTGCTCTTCCTGGGCAACGAAGAATCCCCGATGAATTACGCGGACAACGGCTTTCCCTTTCGTCAGGACAGCAGCTTTCTCTACTTCCTGGGAGTCGATCAGCCGGGTTTCGCGGGCGTCATGGATCTGGAGGAAGGCAGCACCACGCTCTTCGCCGATGATCTTTCCCTGGATGCCATCGTGTGGATGGGGCCCCAACCCTCGGTGGCGGAACGGGCCGCCCGTGCCGGGATCGCCGCCTCGGCACCCGCCGGGAGGCTTCCGGAGGTGGTTGCACAGGCCCGCGCCCAGGGGCGCCCCATCCACTTTCTGCCTCCATACCGGCCCGAGAATCGCCTGCGTCTCCTGGAGCTGCTGGGCACCCCGGTGGCGCGCCAGGGCGCCGAGGCTTCCACGGCCTTCGTGCAGGCGGTGATCAATCTCCGCATCCACAAGAGCCCCGAGGAAGTGGCCGAGATCGAGCGGGCGGTGAACACCACCGTGGAGATGCATTTAGCAGCCATGGTCCTGGCGCGCCCAGGGATGAAGGAGTCCGAGATTGCGGCCCGAGTGCAGGAGATCGCGGTGGCCACTGGGGGACAGCTTGCCTTTCCCATTATCGCCACGGTGCATGGCGAGACTCTGCACAACCATTTCCATGGCCACGATCTGGAGTCGGGTCAGCTCTTCCTCTTGGATGCCGGGGCGGAAGCGCCTTCCCACTACGCCGGAGATCTCACCAGCACCTTCCCGGTGGATCCTCGCTTCACGCCCCGTCAGCGTGATGTCTACGACATCGTGCTGCGCGCACACTTGGCGGCCATTGACGCCCTGAGGCCGGGGGTGCGATTCCAGGACATCCATCTCCTTGCCTGCCGCACTTTGGCCGAAGGCATGAAGGAGCTAGGACTGATGAAGGGCGATCTGGATGAGGCCGTGGCCCAGGGTGCCCACGCCATGTTCTTCCAGTGCGGGCTCGGGCACATGATGGGCCTGGATGTGCATGACATGGAGGACCTGGGTGAGGTGTGGGTGGGCCATGAGGGCGCACCTAAAAGCTCCCAGTTCGGACTCAAGTCGCTGCGTTTGGCGCGGGCGCTTCAGCCCGGATTCGTCTTCACGGTGGAACCGGGGCTCTATTTCATCCCGGAGCTGATGGACCGCTGGCGAGCCGAAAAGCGTTTTGTGGACTTCATCGACTACGGGCGGCTTGAGTCGTACCGGGACTTCGGCGGTATCCGCATCGAGGAAGATTTTTTGGTGACCGAGGATGGCGCCCAGCTCCTCGGCAGGCGCAAGCCGCGCACGGCGGCCGAGGTGGAGGCCCAGCGTGCGCTCGGCTGAAACCACCCGGGGGCGCATCTTCAACGTGCAGCGTTTCTCACTGCAGGATGGGCCGGGGCTTCGCACCACGGTGTTCCTGAAGGGCTGCCCCCTGGCCTGCACATGGTGCCACAACCCGGAGAGCCAAAAGCCAGAGGTGGAGCTTGGGACCCACGGGGATCGCTGTCTCCATTGCGGCGCCTGCGAAGCGGTATGTAGAGCCAAAGACAGGATATGTCTCGCCTGCGGGCACTGCGCGGAAGCCTGTCCCACGGGCGCTCGGCGCCTGTTCGGACGGGACATCACGGTGCGGGACTTGCTGGGAGAAGTGCTGCGGGATCGCGTGTTCTTCGATCAGTCCGGCGGAGGTGTGACCTTGTCCGGGGGCGAGCCGCTGATGCAACCCGCCTTTGCGGGCGCGACGATGAAAGGGCTCAAGGCGGAGGGCGTCCATGTGGCCCTGGATACCTGTGGATTCGGCGCCCAGGAGAATCTGCTGGCCCTGGCGGTCTGGGCGGATCTGGTACTCTTCGATCTCAAGCTCGCGGATGCTGAGCGCCACGCGGCCGCCACCGGCGAAGGGAATGGCCGGATTCTCGCCAACCTAGCGGTATTGGGCAGAACCGGAGCGGTCATCTGGATCCGGGTGCCCATCATTCCTGGCATAAACGACGATGACGCAAATCTGGAAGCCACGGCGCGCATCGCTGCAGGCACACCGGGCGTGCGGCGGGTGGATCTGCTGCCCTATCACGGGACCGCAGAGGCCAAGTTCGAGCGGATGGGCGCGAGCTATCCCTTGCGGGGCCTGGAGGCTCCCGGCCCTGAGCGGATGCGACACCTGGCAGGCGTATTCCAGTCCTTTGGGCTCGAGGTGAACATCGGAGGTCGATCATGAACGCTCGCACCGCAAGGCTTCGCCAGGAAAGCCTGGACGCCGTTCCGGCGCTCAGTAGCGAACGGGCAGAACTGGTCACGGCCTTCTACCGAGAGCACCTGGGCCGGTATTCGGTGCCGGTGATGCGGGCCAGGACCTTCCAGCATCTCTGCGAACACAAGACGCTCTGGATCGGCGAGGGCGAACTGATCGTGGGGGAGCGGGGGCCGCGCCCTAAGGCCGTGCCAACCTATCCCGAGCTCACCTGTCACAGCGCCGAGGATCTGCGGATCCTGGATGCGCGCCCCATGACCAGTTACAGGGTGGATGCGGCGATGATCGCGCGCTACGAAGCCGAGATTATCCCCTATTGGCAGGGGCGCAGCCTGCGCGACCAGATCTTCCAGGAACTTCCGGGTGAATGGAAGGAGGCCTATGCGGCCGGGGTCTTCACGGAGTTCATGGAACAGCGGGCCCCGGGCCACACCGTGCTTGATGACAAGATCTACACCCGGGGCATGCGGGACTTTCTGGCGGAGATCGCGCGTTCGGAGGCGGCACTGGATTTCGAGCGCGATTCCGAGGCCTTGGACAAGCGCGAGCAGCTGAAGGCCATGGCCCTGGCCTGCGAGGCGCTCATCCGCTTCGCGGAACGCCATGCGGAACTGGCGGAAGCCCAGGCCGAATCCATAGATGATTTGATACGACGGGACGAACTGCACCGCATCGCTGAAGTGTGTCGTCGGGTCCCCGCCCAGGCTCCTCGGAATTTCCAGGAGGCGCTTCAGCACTACTGGTTCTGCCACCTGGGCGTGATCACGGAACTGAATGGTTGGGACGCCTTCAGTCCCGGCCATCTGGATCAGCATCTCTGGCCCTTCTATCGGCGGGGGCTCGCCGATGGAACCCTCACGCGGGAGACGGCCAAGGAGTTGCTGGAGTGCTTCTTCGTGAAGTTCAACAACCACACGGCACCACCCAAGGTAGGCGTGACGGCGGCGGAGAGTGGCACCTACACGGATTTCGCCAACCTGAATCTGGGGGGGCTTCTGGCCGACGGGAGCGATGGCAGCAACGAGGTGACCCATCTGCTGCTGGAGATCATCGACGAGATGCATCTGCTCCAGCCCAGCAGCAATGTGCAGGTGTCACGGAAGACACCGGACGCCGTGGTGAAGCATGCCCTGCGGGTGATTCGCAAAGGCTACGGCTTCCCCAGCCTCTTCAACGCGGATGCGGTGGTGGAGGAGCAACTCCGCCAGGGCAAGAGTCTGGAGGACGCCCGGGCCGGAGGTTGTTCTGGCTGCGTGGAAGTGGGCGCCTTCGGCAAGGAGGCCTACATCCTGACGGGCTACTTCAACCTGATGAAGATGCTGGAGCTGGCCCTGCACGATGGGCGGGATCCCCGCACCGCGCGCCAGCTCGGGCCGCACACGGGCGAGGCGGCGAGTCTAGCGACCTTTGATCAACTGTTCGCGGCCTTCGAGACCCAGACCCGACACTTCCTGGATCTCAAGATCCGCGGCAACCAGCTTATCGAGCGCCTCTACGCCACGCGGATGCCTGCGCCCTTCCTCTCGGTTCTCACGGATGACTGCATCTCTCGGGGGCGGGACTACAACGCGGGGGGTGCCCGGTACAACAACACCTTCATCCAGGCCGTGGGCGTCGGGAGTCTCGCGGATAGCCTGGCGGCGCTGAAGGAAGTGGTCTTCGAGAAAGGCGAACTCCAGCTGCCGGACGTGGTGAAGGCCCTGGATGAGGATTTCGCGGGACGCGAGATTCTCCGGCAGCGAATGGTGAACAAGACGCACAAGTATGGCAACGACGATGACTATGCGGATGACCTGATGGTGCGGGCCTTCCGTTTTCTCTTCGGGGCCATCGATGGCCGCCCCAACGGCAAGGGCGGCGCCTACCGCCTGGAGATGCTCCCCACCACCTGCCATGTGTACTTCGGTCAGGTGTGTCAGGCTTCGGCGGACGGCCGACGGGCGGGTGAACCCCTGTCCGAGGGCATCAGCCCCGCCCAGGGTGCGGATCGCCAGGGCCCCACGGCCGTGCTGAAATCCGCGGGGAAGATGGATCATGTGAAGACCGGCGGCACCCTGCTCAACATGAAGTTCACCCCCTCGCTCCTGGAGGGAGATGCGGGCATCGAAGGCCTTCACCACCTCGTGCGCGCCTACTTCAAGCTGGACGGGCACCACGTCCAGTTCAACGTGGTCACAGCCGCCACCCTGCGCGAGGCCCAGGCGCGACCGGAGGCCCACCGGGACCTCATCGTGCGGGTGGCGGGCTACTCCGACTACTTCGTGGACTGCTCCAAGGAACTGCAGGAGGAGATTATCCGCCGCACCGAGCACGCGGCATTCTGAATACGGCGGGATCTAGTGGTGGCTCGGGCCCGGGTACGTGGGTGAAAGCTTCAGCGTTCCTCTCGCTGGATTTCCTTCGCGACCCGCTAGATCCAGCGGTGGCTGGGGCCCGCGGGAGTGGGTGAAAGCTTCAGCGATCCTCTCGCTGAATTTCCTTCGCGATGATCATCCGCTGGATCTGGTTGGTCCCTTCGTAGATCTGCATGAGCTTGGCGTCGCGGAAGAATTTCTCGGCCAGGAACTCCTTGGAGTACCCATGGCCGCCGAGGATCTGAACGGCGTCGGTGGCGACTTCCATGGCGGTGTCGGTGGCGAAGGTTTTGGCCATGGCGCTCTGCTTGGCGTTTCTCTGCTTGGTGTCGGCCATCCAGGCGGCCTGCCAGGCCAGCAGGCGCGAGGCTTCGATCTTCTTGGCCATGTCCGCCAGCATGAAGGCCACGGCCTGGTGGTTCACGATGGTGGTGCCGAACTGGGTGCGGGCCTTGGCGAATTCCAGGGCCAGCTCGAAGGCGGCCCGGGCGAGGCCCACGGCGCCTGCGGCCACGGTGGCCCGGGTGCGGTCCAGGGTGTGCATGGCCAGCATGAAGCCCGCACCCTCGGCGCCCAGGCGGTTGGCCTCGGGCACCACGGCATCCTCGAAGTGCAATTCGACCTGGCGCGAGGCCCGCTGGCCCAGCTTGTCCATGAAGCGGCCCACCCGCATGCCCGGAGTATCCCGGGGCACGATGAAGGCCGTGATGCCCCGGGCTCCCTTTTCGGGATCCACGTTGGCGAAGACGATGACGAAATCCGCCACGTCCCCGCAGGTGCAGTAGCACTTGGTGCCGTTGAGCACATAGGCGTCCCAGCGCTTGACGGCGGTGCAAGCCAGGGCGCCCACGTCGCTTCCGGCGGTGGGTTCGCTCAGGGCGAAGGCGGCAAAGCGGGGTGCCTCGAGCAGGCGAGGGAACCACTGGAGTTGCTGTTCGCCAGTGCCTGCCAAGCGCAGGGGCATGGAGGCCAGGGTGTTGCAGTTGAGCATGGTGAAGAAGCCCGCGCAGCCCCAGCCGATCTCCTCGAACAGGACGGCCTCCTCCAGATGGTTGAGCCCGGCTCCGCCCCATTCCTTGGGCACGCAGGACTGCAGGAGGCCCTGCTCCCAAGCTAGCTGGAACACGGGTCCCGCCCATTCCCCGGTGACATCGTAGTGCCGGGACACCGGCCGGATGACTTCCTCCGCGAAGGTGTGGGCCTTGGTCCGCAAGGCCCGCAATTCGGGAGTCAGGGAGAAATCAAGCACGGTGAGCCTCGCTGGAGTTTTACCAGTCTAGGCTTCTAGCCGCGGTTGAGGTAGGCATCCAGCAGGCGCAGGTCTGCGGGAAAGCTCTCGCGGCCGTAGCCGAAACGCAGGTATTCCCCTTCCAGATCGAAGAAGGTGCCGGGCACCAGCATGATGCCTGCCTCCTCCACCATGCGGTCGCAGAAATCCAGGGTACTGCCGCCGAGATATTCGGGGAAGGTGGTGGTGCCTGCGGCGGGGCGCTGCCAGCGGAAGAGGTCCGGCCGCCGCTGGAAGAAGGCCTCCAGCAGATCCAGGTTGCGGACGAGACGCGCGCGATGGCGGGCGAACAGGGCGTCCATGTGACCCACGGCGATGCGGGCCAGGAACTCGCTGGGGGCGCTGTTGCAGATGGTGAGGTAGTCCTTGAAGGTCGCTAGCGAATCGTAGAGCTGGCGGTCCTGGGTGGCGATCCAGCCGATGCGCAGCCCTGCGAGACCGCAGTTCTTGCTCAGGCAGTCGAGGGAGAGGCCTCGCTCGTAGACATCGGCCATGTGCGGCAGGCGCAGCGTTGGATCGTGTTCCAGCCCCCGATAGACTTCGTCGGAAAAGAGGATGAGGCCATGGTGGCGGGCGATGGCGATGATCTCGTTCCAGGTGGAAGCGTCGTAGAGATAGCCCGTGGGATTGTGGGGCGCACAGATCAGGATGGCCTTGGTGTTGGGGCGGATCAGGCGCCGCAGTTCCGCCGGGTCCGGAGCCCAGTGGTTGGCAGGATCGCCCATCCAGCGGGAGAGCTGGATGCCTCGGAACTCGGCCACCGCGTAATGGGACTGGTACGAGGGGGACTGCACGATCAGGTGATCCCCGGGCTCCAGCGCCGCGTGCATGAAGGCGAAGATGGGTTCCTCGGCGCCGCTGAAGACCAGCACCTGATCGGCGGTGATGGTGGCGTGATGCTGGGCGATGTCCGCGCGCAAGCCCGGGTCGCCGAGGCTCTCGGTGTAGCCCAGCCAGAGGTTCTTCAGGGCGGCTTCAGCACCGGGCTCGAAGGCCAGCAGCTCGGCCATGGACATGGCCTCGGGGTCGCTGGAGCCGAGCAGATGCTTGGCCGAAAACTCGTGGCGGGCGAAGTAGCGTTCGAGGGCGAAGGGGCGGAGGGACATGGGAGCACCCGTGGCGGACATTCAAGGGAAGACATCATCATTCATCCTCGTTCATCGCCGGTTTTTTTGCTTCTTAACCTGGGATGAACGGGGATGATCTGGTGATGGAGAGCCAGGATCTTGAGCGCCCTTAAATAACGCTCGTCCAGAAACTGGTTGGGTCCACTGCTCCGGTTCGCCGTCTTATCGGTAGTTCACATGGAACGTTGCGAAGCGCTCCACGACCTGCTGCATCTTCTTCGAGGGCGGCAGGATGGTGGTGCGGAAGTGGGCGGTGCCGGGGACTTGGCCGAAGCCGGTGCCGGGCACAACGCAGATGCCGGTCTGCTCCAGCAGAGTCATGCAATATTCCGCATCCGTCCGGCCTTCGGGCAGGTCCACCCGGGGGAAGGCGTACATCGCCCCCGCCACCACGTTGCAATGCACGCCGGGCACCTTGTTGAGGCCTTCGGCGAGGATGATGGCGCGCTTCTTCATCTCGTTCAGGATGCCGTCGCGTTCCTGGATGTACAGGGCGTGGCTGGGTTCGCCGGGCTTGGGCGGGCACACCATGCAGTAGGTGGCCACCTGGCCCGTGAGGTTGGAGCAGAGACTCACGGACTGGAGCTTGGTGATCTGGGCCACCACATCCTCGGGGATGTTGCGGATCTCCATGTAGCCGCCGCGCTGGCCGCACTCGCCCAGGAAGCCCTTGGAGCAGGAGTGGAAGCTGAAGAGGCTCACGGTCTTCTCGTTCTTCTCGGCCATGACCTTGGCGAAGGAGACGAAGCGATCGCCCGCCAGGTAGATATTCTCCTGGTACACCTCATCCGCCAGGATGGACAGGTCGTGCTCTCGGGCGAAGTCGATGATCATCTCGATGTTGGCGCGGTCCAGCACGGAGCCCGTGGGGTTGCCGGGGTTCAGCACGCAGATGGCCTTCACCTTCACGCCGTAGCGCCGGGCCTCCTGGAGGCTCTCTTCCATCATGGCCTTGCTCAGTTTCCAGTCGTGGGCCTCGTCCAGGTAGTAGCCCACCTGCTTGCCCTCGTAGAGCGTGAGGGTGGCGCTGTAGAGCGGGTATTGGGGAATGGGGATCATGATGCCGTCGTTGGGGCCGCTGATGAGAATGCGCAGGGCGGTCTGCACGCCCTTGCTGGCGCCATCTGTGAGGTAGATGGCCTCGGGATCGGTGGCGATGCCATCCCGCTCATGGATGAAGTTGGCCACGGCCTCCCGGATGAAACGCACGCCCTTGCTCTCGGAGTAGGCGCCCATGCCGTGCTTGGTGCCCTTGAGCAGCGCCTTGGCGGTGGCCACCACATCGGTGGGGAAGTGGTGGTCGCCCTGCTCGATGAGCTCCGGATACTGGCAGAGGGCCAGGATCTGGCGAATGTAGGTGAGGGGCTTCTGCTCCAGGGCCTGAGGATTGCCGATGTTGCAGTAGATGATCTCCTTGCCCTCGCGCTCGAGCTCCTGGGCGCGGGCCACGATGGCGCCGCGCACGGCATATTCGGTTTCCAGTACGGCCTTGCCGAGATCCTTGAGTTGGATGGTCATGGTGTTCCTCATGGGGAAGGCGGGGGAGATGGGCGCCTGGGATGGAAATTTTGCGATACCCCAGGCATGGGTTCAATGCTGACAGCGTTCGGATCCTCCAAGGTGTGACCGAATCCCTGGCTGCAAATCAATGCAAATTTGCAGGAGCAAAGGAAGAAGAGGCTTTCCGATCCGGAGGTTCGGGCGCCAAGATTGAACGGGCGATCCATGCCCTTGCACTCAACCCAGGAGTTTTCATGCGCCCCGAGCATCCCATCGTCCTCATCACCGGAGCCTCCGCAGGCTTCGGCGAAGCCACCGCGCGGCTTCTGGCGGCCCAGGGTTGTCACTTGATCCTGGGCGCCCGGCGGGTGGAGCGGGTGAAGGCCCTGGCCGAGGAACTGGCCGCGAACCATGGCGTGAAGACCTTTGCCGGGGCCGTGGATACCCGGGACACCGCCAGCGTGAACGCCTTCGTGGCGGCGGGGGCCAAGGCCCTGGGGGGCCTGCACGTGGTGGTGGCCAACGCGGGCCTCGCCAGTGGCCTGCACAAGATCTGGGAGATCCCCGACGAGGACATGGAAGCCATGTTGCGCACCAACGTGGAGGGCGTGGTGAAGACCCTGCGTGCCGCGCTGCCCCACCTGCGCCAGAGCGGCTGGGGCCACGTCTTCTTCATCGGCAGCACGGCGGGCCACGCCACCTACGAGGGCGGAGGCGTGTACTGTGCCTCCAAGCACGGCGTGAAGGCCCTGGCCCAGACCCTGCGTTTGGAACTGTGCGGCGAGCCCATCCGGGTGACCAGCGTGGACCCCGGCATGGCCGAGACGGAGTTCGCCCTGGTTCGCCTGAAGGATGAAACTAAGGCCAAGGCCCTCTACACGGGTATCGAAGCCCTGAGCGGCGCCGACGTGGCCGAATGTATCCGCTGGGCGATGGCCCTGCCGGACCACATGAACATCGACGAGCTGATCGTGAAGTGCAGGGATCAGGCCTCCCACACCATGGCCAAGGTCCACCGGAGGGCTTGAACGCGAGCTTTCTCAAGGTGAACTGAGCCGGGGCCGTAGAGGTGCATGTGATGCGCACACTCCTGACTTGGCTCCTGTTCTTGGGTTCGGTCCTGCCCCTGGGCGGAGCCGACTTTCGGCCTGTCCTGAAGGCGCCACCCGGAGTCATGGCTTTTCACAGTTTTGGGGCCGACGAGGGCCTGACTAATCTCTCCAGTCAGGCCTTGGTGCAGGATGCCGAAGGTTTTCTGTGGGTGGGTACCGAGGACGGCCTGTTTCGTCTGGAGGGGAACCGTTTCCGCCGTTTCGGACCGGAGGAGGGCCTGCCCTCCGCCAAGATCGCCGCCGACGGGCTATCCCCCGGCCTGAACCGGGGCCTATGGGTCAGAACCTATCGAGGGTTGGCCTTCTGGAACGGGCAGCGCTTCGTTTCGCCCTCGTCCCTCGGTGGCGTGAATTTTGAGCCTCGGCAGGGAGTCTGTCTCGCCCAGGGGGGGTTCATCCTCTCCAATTTCGAAGGCAAGGCGCGGTACTTGAGCCTGAGTGGAGAGCCCTTCCAGCTGCTGGAGGGGTTGCCCTGGGGCGAAGGTCTCAATGCGGGCACCTACGATGCCAGCCGGGAGCGGCTCATCCTAGTGTTGGGTCATCAACTCTGGATCCGTCAGGGGGGCGCCTGGAGGCACCGGGAACTGGCCAAGGATCTGGGGGCGGAAGTCCGGGCCATCTGGGTGGATGGCGCTGGGCGGATCTGGTTCCGGACGACGGAGCGACTGGCCCGCCTGGATACCCCGGACGGGGCGATCCAGGTGCTGGTACTGCCCTTCCGCCTTTCCGCAGTGAACAGCGTCAACCTAGGGGTGGATGGTCGGGGGCGGATCTGGACGAACACGGCCGAGGGACTGGTTTGGCTGGAAGGAGATGACTTCGGCTTCATAGGGGAGCGGGAGGGACTGCCCCAGGGCGGCGCCGGAGCACTCTGCGTGGACCTCCAGGGCACGGTTTGGATCACGGGCGAGGGCGTGCACAAGCTCCTGGGGGAAGGGCTGTGGACCGGCTATACCCGGCGCCAGGGACTGCCCACAGATGTGGTCTGGACCATTACTCGCACTCCGGATGATCTGATCTGGGCGGGCACCGCGGGGGGGCTGGCCGCAGGAGATGAGCGTGGGTGGCAAGTGTTGCCCCGTACCCGAGGCAACCAGTTCGTGGCTCTGGCGGTGGATGCAGATGGCAATCTCTGGACCGGCTACACCCCATCCAAGGAGCGCCCGGGTGGATTCGGGCTGAGGGAGAAGGGCAGCCTCGAGATCCAGACCATCCCGGTGCCGGGCCTTCCACCCCGCGAGTATGTGGCGACGCTCTATTCCGAGGGAACGACACTCTGGATGGGCACGAGTAGCATCGGCCTCCTGCGGGGCACCCGGACGGGGAGCCGTCTGGACATGCAACCCGTGAAGGTCGGGAACTGGCCCCAGGAAGTCCCTATCAGCCGCATCCGGCCCGATGGGCAGGGGGGGATCTGGGTCGTGGGCCAACAGGGGGTCGCCCACTGGAACGGCCAGACCTGGAGTACCTTAAGCAAGGCCGAGGGTCTGCTGGACACCAGCGTGTTGGTGGTGGCTCCCACCCCCGACGGCACGGCCTGGATCAGCTACCTGGTGGCCAAGGGCATGACCCGGTTGCAGCGAAAGGGCGATCGCCTGGTCATCCTGGAGAACCTGGTGCCCCCCCACCCCTTGGTCCAGAGCCCCATCGTGGCGATGGCCACCGGGCCCGAGGGAGATCTCTGGGTCGGGGCCTCCCGGGGCTTGTTGCGCTGGAATGGGCAGCGCGTGGAGCGGTTCGGGCGACACACGGGGTTTCCCGGCGAGGATTGTGCCGAGGGTGGCCTTTGGTTCGATCCCAACGGTGATATCTGGGTGGGCCTCAGCGTGGGGATGGTGCGGGGGCGTCCCAAGTTGATGGGGACCCGGCAGTCCCCGCCGCCCGTGGTATTGCTGGAGGCCGCCACCGGGACCGGACGTTCGCTTCTGGAGAAGCAAGGCCCTCAGCGGATTGCCTGGGGTGAGCGCACGCTGGCCTTACGGTACGCTCCCAGCGGTTCGCTGGGCACCGAGGACATGAGCTACCAGGTGCGTCTGGTGGGGTTGGAGGATGTCTGGCGGAGCACCACCCTACCCGAGGCCCGGTACCCAGGATTGGGGGCCGGGACCTATCGTTTCGAGGTGCGCACCACTAACTCCGTGGGAGAAGTGGGAAACGTGTGCGTCTTGGAATTCGAAGTCCTTTCCCCCTGGTGGATGCGCCCCTGGTTCCTGGTTCTCGCGGGGCTGGCATTTCTTGGGCTCACCATCCTGGCGTTCCGGTGGCGGACGGCGATCCTGCGGCGGCGCAACGAACAGTTGGAAGCCTTGGTGAAGGCGCGCACGCAGGAACTGGAGGTGGCCAATGAATCCCTGCGGGAAGCCAGCCTCATCGATCCCCTGACAGGCCTGAACAACCGCCGCTTCCTCACCATGACCATGCCGGAAGAATCGGTGCGCCTGCACCGCATTTTCCGCGACCATCTGGAGAAGGGCGAGAGTCCCCTGGGGCGCAACGAGGACCTGGTACTGTTCCTGGGGGATCTCGATCACTTCAAGAGAGTCAACGACACGTACGGCCATGGGGCAGGCGATCTGGTGCTCCTGGAGACGGCCCAGGTGCTGCGGGCTGCGAGCCGCACCTCGGACACCCTGGTGCGCTGGGGCGGCGAGGAATTCCTGCTGGTGGCCAAGCGTTCGGATCGTGAGAAGGCCCACCTGATCGCCGAGAAGCTCTGCCAGGCGCTCCGGGCCCACGAATTCGTGCTGCCCGATGGCCAGCGGCTGCGCTGCACCATTTCCGTCGGCTACGCCGCATTCCCCATCCTGGACCACCAGCCCGAGGCCTTCACCTGGGAGGACACCCTCCTTGTGGCGGACCAGTGCCTGTACGCGGCCAAGCACGCGGGACGGGATGGCTGGGTGGGCGTCCACACGCCAGGGCCTCTCGATGCTGCCGAGCTCGGCCCCCGCCTGCGTGGGGACTTGAAGAGTCTGGTGCGGGATGGCCACATCCAGATGCGGAGCAGCTTTCCCGAGCGCGAGGCCTTCAAAGGCCAGGAGCCTTTCGGGAGTTGATGAGCCGGTAGGCCAGGGGTAGGGCTAGGCCCGCCGCCGCGGCCGCCACCGCCCAACCCACCCGATAACCTGCGGCACCCCAGGCCCGGCCGCCGTAACCGATAATCATGCCGATGCCCAGGCTGCCCAGGCCAATGCCCGAATCGAAGGAGAAGAGTGTGGCGCCGAAGGCCGCGCCCCGGCGCTCGGGATGTATCACGCCTAGCACGTAAGTGCTCACCAGGGTGTGCACCATGCTGTAGCCCGCGCCGTAGATCAGGGCCGACAGCACATGGCGCAGCACGCCGCCTGGCAGGACGGCCAGCAGGGCGAGCCCCAGGAAGGCGCCCCAGAGCATGTTGGGCAGTAGGCGCACGGGATCCTTACCAAAGCCGAGGCGGGTCATCACGATGCGCATGCCCACCATGCCGATGGCCATGCAGGTAAGGAAGGCCGAGGTGGTGGGCAGGCCCAGGATGGGCTGGAAGTCCAGCTTCAGAGCCTCCTGCACGGTGTACGTACCGAGGGCTCCGTAGCCCAGGGCTGTGGCGAAGAGCACGGAGCAGGGGCCGAGCATCTTCCGTTCGGGCATCTGCAGGGCGCTGCGGCGCTCCCGTTCCTGCCGGTCCTTCGGCAGGCTCAGGGCCAGGGCGCCCAGCACGAAGAAGAGGCCCGCGAGAATCCAGGTGACGGAACCGAAGCCCCAGTGGCGGAACTCCGCCAGGCCGATCATGGGCCCCACCACCACGCCGCCAGGACTGGCGAGGCCGTACAGCGCCAGGCCGTCCGCCCGACGATCCTCCGGCAGCACGCCCCCCAGGGTGGCCATGGTGCCCGTCAGGAGTCCCGACCACACCACGCCATGGGGCAGGGCCAGCACATAGATCCAGATGCGCGTCTGAATGAATCCATAGCTGCCCACGCAGAGGGCGAAGAGAAAGGCCGTGGCCACTACCATGCGCCGCTGGCCGATGCGGTCCCCCAGGGGCCCCGTGAAGAGGGCACCCACGGCGGAGCCCGCCGTGAACACCGCCAGGAACCGCCCGCTCTCCTCCACACTGGCGCCCAGGTCCAGCAGGCGCAAAGGCACCGTGGGAAAGAGCTGGAAGGCGGCAAAAAAGGTGAGAAACGTGAGGGCGAAGACCAGCGTGAAGGCGGGGGTAAAGAGGCGTGGGCGGGGCTCGGACATCCCTTCAGTCTAGCTGGGGGAGGAAACTCCGACGGGGGCCTCGCTCTTCGGTCTCCTCCGCAGGAGCCTGGGCGCCACCACCAGGCAGCCCACCAGCGCCAGGCAGCCCAGGGCCCAGCCGCCGCGGTACCCACTCGCCAGCCCCCAGTGGGCGCCCAGGCGCTCCATGGCCCAGCCCAGGGCCACGGCGCCCACGGCCTGGCCCAGGTCGTAGCTGAAGTAGAGGATCCCCACGGCGGCGCCCCGGCGATCCGGCCGCGAGGTGTCGATCATGTACATGAACATCAGCGTGTGGACCATGCCGTAGCCCGCCCCGTACACGAGCCCCGCGGAGATGTGGCGGACCGTGCCGCCCGGGAGCAGCGCCAGCATCGCCATCCCCGCCAGGGTGACCCACAGCATAGGGGTGAGCATGCGGATGGGACGCTTGCCCAGGCCCGTGAGCCCCAGGATCAGCCGCAGCCCCACGATGCCCAGGGCCAGACTGGTGAGCAGGGCGCTGGGCATGGCTAGGTGCAAAAACTTGGCCTCCTGGGCGCTGTACGGCGGCATGGGGCCGAAGCTGACGCCGATGCCGAAGAGCAGCAGCGCGGGCCAGAGGGTGACCCTTTCCGGCAACTGGAAGAGGGCGTTCTTCCGGCGGTGTTCGGGGGGTTCCTTGGGCAGGCTCTTGATGAGGATGTGCAGCGCCACGTAGATGGCGCCGAGGGCGATGAGCATCCAGCGGAACCCCAGCACCGGCCAGAGCAGCAGGCCCAGCAGCGGCCCCACGGCGATGCCTGCGGGGCTGGACATGCCGAAGAAGGACATGCCCTCGGCGCGGATCTCTGGGGCCAGCATGGAGCCCGCCTTGGCCACGGTGGCGGTGCGGAGACCCGACCAGACGAGGCCGTGGATGGGGGCCAGGGCGTAGAAGAGCCAGCGGTGTTCGGGCTTGTCGATGAGGGCGTAGGCGGCGAAGAAGACCACCATCAGCAGCGAGGCCACCCGCAGCACCCGCCGTTGTCCCAAACGGTCGCCCAGGGGCCCCGTGAACAGGGAGCCCACGGCGCTGCCCAGGGTGAAGGCCCCCATGAAGCGCCCGCTCTCTGCCAGATCCGCCCCCAGGCTGCGCAGATGCAGCGGCACGATGGGAAAGAGCTGATAGCCCGCCAGGAAAACCGTGAAGTAGAAGACCGCCAGCAGGACGAAGGCCCGGGTGAAGAGCCTGGGAGGCGCGGCTTCCGGCAAGGGATCCAGCATGGCCCCTAGCTTGGCATGGCCCGCCCGTGTCGGGTGTCACGGCCCCATGGCAGACTGGATCCATGTTCGACTGCATCGTCATCGGCGCCGGGCCCGCGGGATCCGCGGCGGCTTACCATCTGGCCAAGCGGGGACGCTCGGTCCTGATCCTGGAGAAGGAGGCCTCGCCCCGGTCCAAGCCCTGTGGCGGTGGGGTTTCACCCGAGGTGGCCAAGTGGTTCGACTTCGATTTCGCCCCGGCCATCAATGCCAAGGTGCGCCGCTTTCGGTTCACGCTGGAAGGCGGCGATCCCGTGGAGGCCGAGGCCGATACGGTCGAGCCCCTGTGGCTGGTGCGGCGGGAGGTCTTCGATGCCTTCCTCGCGGCTCAGGCCCAGGCCCAAGGCGCCGAGCTGAGGGAGGATTGCCCCGCACTGAGCCTGCGCTTCGAGGATGGCGCCTGGACGGTGGACACACCGGAGGGCCCCCAACGGGGCCGCTACCTGGTGGTCGCCGATGGGGCCAAGGGCGCCATGGCCAAGAGCCTGGGTTTCACGGGGCGGCGCTTCCGCATGGCGGGCGCCATCGAGGCGGAATGCGCCACCCCCGGCCCCGCAGATCTGCCGCTCTGTCTGGACTTCGGCACCGTGGGCAGCGGCTACCTCTGGAACTTCCCCAAGGCCGATGGCCAGTCCCTGGGGGTCGGCGTCATGCGGGGCCGCCAAGACCGGGATCTGCGGGGCATCCTGCGGGACTACGCGGCGGGCTTCGGGGCGAATCTCGAGGCTTGCGTCGTGGCCGCCCATCCCATCGTCCTCTGGGACGGCGACCAGGAGCTGCACACCCAGCAGGCGCTGCTTGTGGGCGAGGCCGCCTGCGTGGTGGACCCCTTCACCGCCGAAGGCATCCGGCCCTCCCTGCTCACGGGCGTCCGCGCCGCCGAAGCCATCCACGGCGCGCTCGCGGGCCAGGATCGGGCCCTGGAAGGCTATACGGCGGCCATCCAGCGAGAAATCGGCGGCGAGATGCTCTGGGCTCGGCGCCTGGCGGCGGTCTTCTTTCGGCTGCCTTCGCTGGGGTACCGGCTGGGCGTGAAGCACCCCGGCAGCCCCGCCCGCATGGCCAAGCTCCTTTGCGGCGAACTGCGCTATGCCGACGTGGGCCAGCGTGCCCTGGCGCGACTCAGTGGCGGGTGGCTCTGATCAACCCGGAGGGTCTGTTTGCACTTGAGGAAAAGCAGAACCGCAGAGGGGCGCAGAGGTAAAAGGAGGGTGCGGAGAAAAGCGGGCTGATTTTTGGCTTCCGGATTTCGTCCTTCGAAGGATCGCCAAAGCGCGGGATTGGGTCGATACCCATTCCTCTTCTCGGGGGCCCTCCTACTTTTCTCTGGAATCTCTGTGGTTCAGCAGTTCCTTTCATGCCACGAAACGCAGAAATCGGGATCAGTGCTTCAGCCGCCAGAGATCCATGGCGATCACCAGGGCCATGAGGGTGATGAGGACGAAGAATCCGCCGGTGAGGATGCGTTCCTTGACCTCAATGGAGAGATCCTTGCGGCGCAACTTCTCGAAACCGAGGATCGCCATGTGGCCGCCGTCCAGGAAGGGGAAGGGCAGGGCGTTGAGCACGGCGAGGTTCATGGAGATGAAGGCGCAGATCGTGAAGAAGTGCTCCCAGCCGGCCTTGGCCGCATCGCTGCCCGCCTTGGCGATGGCGATGGGGCCGCCCACTTCCTTGAGGTTGGCCTGGAAGGAGATGAGCCTCCAGAAGCCCTTGGCCACCTGGCCCCCCATGTCGACCGTCAGCAGGGTGCCACCCACGATGCCCCGGCCCAGATCCTTGAGGGCGATGGGGCGTCGCTCATAGCTGACCTTGGAAGGACCGAAGGAAATGCCGATCCTGCCGGGGCCATCCGTGGTGGGCGTCACCGTGAAATCCATCATCTTGCCGCCGCGTTCGATCTTCAGGGCCAGGGGCTTGCCCGGGTTTTTCTGGATGTAGGCCGTGGTCTCGGTGGCATCGCTGCCGGGGAAGCGCAGGTGGTCCACGGCGTGGATCAGGTCGCCGGGCTGAAGACCCGCCTGGGCCGCGGGCATGCCCGAGATGACATCGCCGATGGCCAGGGGGGCGGGTTGGGGAATCACGGTGGACCGGGAGCGATCCACCCCCAGGACGCACATCAGGACCAGGGCCGCGGCCACATTGGCCAGAATGCCGCCGGAGTAGAAGAGCATGCGCTTGCCGAAGGGCTGCTGGAGGAAGCCGTGGGGATCCTCGGAATCAGGCTCCTCGGGGTTGTAGCCTGCGAGCATCACGTAGCCCCCGAGGGGCGCCAGCGGGCGGATGCCGACGGAGGTTTCCTTCCACTTGAAGAAGGTGATGAAGGGGCCGAAGGGCAGCCCCCAGGCGAATTCCTTGACCGGCATGCCCATGCGCTTGGCCATGAGGAAATGACCCAGCTCGTGGACGAAGATCAGGCCGCCGATCATGAGGGCGGCCCCCAAGATGCCCACGACCCTGGGGGACAGGGCGATCAGGGCCAGGGCGGGGGCGACATAGAGAAGGCGCTTCATGCGGATCCTTGCAGACGAGAGGCCCGCCGTGGGGCGGCGGGCGGTGGGGATCAGGATATCAGGGGCGCCCGATCCAACCCCGTGCCCGCTCCCTGGCCTTCCGATCGATCTCCATGACCTGTCCGAGGCTTCGAACTTCCTCGCCGGGAAGGGCGGCCAGGGTGTCTGCCACGCAGGCCTGGATATCCCAGAAACCGATTCGGCCCCCCAGGAAGGCGGCCACGGCCTCTTCGTTGGCGGCGTTGAGGATGGCGGGGGCGCTGCCTCCGTCCCGGAGGGCCGCATAGGCCAGGGCCAGACAGGGGAAACGCTCCAGATCCGGGGCGTCGAAGGTCCAGGACCGGGCGAGATCCCAGTCGTAGGGGGCCACGGGGCCCGGCACTCGCTGGGGCCAGAGCAGGGCGTACTGGATGGGCAGCTTCATGTCGTTGGCGCAGACCTGCAGCTGGTAGCTGCCATCGGTGAACCCCGCCATGGCGTGGACCTGGCTCTGGGGATGGATGGTCACCTGGATCTGGTCGGGCGAAAGGCCGAAAAGCACGGCGGCCTCGATGACCTCCAGGCCCTTGTTCATCAGGGTGGCGCTATCGATTGTGATCTTGGGGCCCATCTTCCAGGTGGGATGGTTGAGGGCCTCCTCCACCGAGGCGGCACGGATGCGCGCCAGGGGCCACTCGCGAAAGGGGCCGCCGCTGGCGGTGATGCGCACCTCGCGGATGGTCTCAACGGGACGATCCGCCAGGAGCTGATGGAGGGCCGCGTGCTCGGAATCGATGGGCAGCAGTTCGCCGCCGCCCTCCTGGAGGGCCTTCAGCATCAGGGCGCCGCCCACCACTAGGGATTCCTTGTTGGCCACACCGACCCGCCGCCCCGCCCGCAGGGCCGCCTCCGTGGAGGCCAGTCCCGTCGCGCCCACCACCGCCGCCACCACCGTGTCGGCCTCCGGGTGCAGGGCACAGGCCAGAAGGCCCTCCGCGCCGTGATGGATCGCGGGGCGATAGCTGAGCTGAGTCGTCAACCAGGCGGCATCTTCCGCCTCGGCCACGGAGACACAGGTGGGGCGGAACTGTTCGCACTGCCGCAGCAGCAGCTCCCGATTGCGCCCCGCTGCCAGCGCCACCACCGTTAATCGATCCGGATGGGCCTCCACCACATCCAGCGTGGAGGTGCCGATGGACCCCGTGGCCCCGAGAATCGCCAGGCGCCGCATCCGAGCAGGCTGCTCCATCAGTTCAACCCATGCACGAAATGCACGTACGCATACAGCACCGGCGCGGCGAAGACCAGGCTGTCCACGCGGTCCAGCATGCCCCCGTGGCCGGGGATGGAGATGCCGATATTGGAATCCTTCACGCCCGCGCTGCGCTTCCAGGTGCTCTCCACCAGATCGCCCAGCTGGCCCACGAGGCCCAGCAGCAGGCCAATGGCGATGGCATCCACGGGGGTCCACTCGGTGCAGACGAAGGCGCGCATGAGGAAGGCGCCGCCCAGGTTGCCCAGCACATTGCCCAGGGCGCCTTCCCAGCTCTTCTTGGGGCTCACCTTGGGGGCCAGCTTGTGCTTGCCGAAGGCGCTGCCCAGGAAATAGGCGCCGGTATCACCGAACCACACGATGACCAGCAGGGCCAGGATCAGCCGTGCGCCGGTGTTGCTCAGGGTGGTGCTGCTGAACATGAAGAGCTTCACCATGAAGCCCGCGCCCAGGCCCATGTAGAGGGCGGAAAGCCAGGTGATGGCCTGGCTGGAGAGGGCGTTCTCCAGGGGATCCTTGTGGAAGAGGAGGGCGCCGAAGTGGATGACCATGCCGCCCCCGGCCAGCACCAGCCAGAGGGGCAGCGGGTCCGTAGCGCTCAGAACATCGCCGGCCGTCAGGTAGAAGTGCGTCAGGAAACCCAGGCCCACGAGGCTGGCGGCCAGGATGGAGGGGCGGTGACCGATCTTGCGGGCGATGAGGCACATCTCGCGAATGCCCATGACGAGCGCCGCCGCCATGAAGGCGAACCAGGCGAGCTTGGCCCAGGGCCGTTCGCCGAAGTAGAGCAGGGTGAAGAAGAGGACGCCGAAAACGGCCGTGGAGCCGAGCCTGAGGGCCAGATTGCCTTTGTCGAAGGTGCGGGGGGCGGCGGTGCTCATGGGGCTCCTCGTTCAGATTCCGCCGAAGCGGCGCTCGCGGTGGGCGAAGGCGGCCAGGGCTTCATGCAGTTGCGGCCCGCGGAAATCGGGCCACAGGCATTCGGTGATATAGAACTCCGCGTAGGCGGCTTGCCAGAGCAGGAAATTGGAAATCCGCTGCTCGCCCGAGGTGCGGATGAGCAGATCCACATCGGGGGTTCCGGCGGTCCAGAGGCGGGCGGCCAGGGTTTCTTCCGTGATCTCCTCGGGGCGGAGCCCGTCTTCCACGCAGCGGCGGGTGGCCTGGACGATCTCCAGGCGGCTGCCGTAGTTGACGGCCATGTGAAAGACCATGCGGGTGTGATCGGCCGTAGCTTCTTCCAGCCATCGAATATCCCGCTGGATGCCCTCGGGCAGCCCCTCGAGAGAGCCCAGATGGTGGAACCGGATGCCCTTCCGCTTGAGCTTGGGCAGGAACATCCGGAGGTACATCCGCAGCAGGGCCATGAGGGCCGAGACTTCGAGGCTGGGGCGTTTCCAGTTCTCGGTGCTGAAGGCGTAAAGGGAGAGGTGGCGAATGCCCTCGTCCACCGCCGCTTCCAGCACATCCTCCACCGCCCGCACGCCCTCCTTGTGCCCCTTGATCCGAGCCCACCCCCGCTGCGCTGCCCATCGGCCGTTGCCGTCCATAATGATGGCGACGTGGGTCGGGACACTCACAGGGTTACCCCGCTCAGATCACGCGCCGAAGCGCATGGTGCTGAGGTCTCGCGTATGCAGGCGGTGCATACCGAGATAATGATGGCGACGTGGGTCGACACACTCATAGCGGTCCCTCTGCTCGAGCATCTAAGCCGCTTCTCGTGGAGGTCTCGCGTATGCCCGCAGGGCATACCGAGAAGATGATCGCGACATGGGGCGGCACGCTCATCGCCCCCCCACAGGGCGTACCCAAAATTTGGCAACGAAATAGCCCGAACGGCTCAAAGGCGAAATCTCCAGGGAGTATGAAAATGAGCCCCTCGCGGGGCTTCGGCACAGGGAAGGCCGGGCGAATTCTAACATGGCGACTCGCGGGGTTCCGAGACCCCCGGCAGGTCGGAAAAATCCTGGTAGGCTAATCGCATATCCCGGGACTTCGCCTCATGGTCCAATTCAATACGCGCGCCAACGAGATCCTGCTGAAGCTGGTCTACTACGGCCCGGGCCTGTCCGGCAAGACGACCAATCTCCAAGCGCTGCACTCCATGTGTCAGGAAGTGCAGCGGGGCGAGTTGTTCTCCGTCAACACCCAGGAGGATCGCACCCTCTTTTTCGATCTGCTGCCCATCAACCTGGGGTACATCTACGGCAACGCCATCCATCTGCAGATCTACACGGTACCGGGCCAGGTGCAGTACGATGCCAGCCGCCGGGTGGTGCTGGGGGGCGCCGATGGGGTGGTCTTCGTGGCGGACTCCAGCGAAGCCAAGATGCAGGAGAACGTGGATTCGCTGTCGAATCTCTACCACAACCTCAATGCGAACCGCCTGAACATCAAGCAGATTCCCTTCGTGCTGCAGTACAACAAGCGGGATCTGGCCGATGCCATGCCCGTGGGCGTGATGAACCGGCGCCTCAATTTCCGTTCGGTGCCCTTCTTCGAGGCCATTGCCCCCAAGGGCGCGGGGGTGCTGGAGACTTTCCTGTCCATCACCAAGGACACGGTGGGTTCCACCTTCAAGAAGTACCACCTGGACAAGAAGATCAAGGACTTCGACGAGATGCTGAATCTCATCGAGACCAACATCCGTTCCAGCATGCGGGAACTGCCGCCCCCGGATCAGCCGCCCTTGGCGCAGCCTGAGAGCACCGTGCTTCGCCACAGCAACGTGAGCGTGGCGGATCTGGCGCCCGGTAAGGTGGCGGATGCCCAGGATCTGCTGGAAGACGCCCTCAAATCCAACATGGAGACGGCCCGCCTCTACAGCGAACTGAAGCAGACCAAGGAGGCCCTGGAGAAGAAGGGCGAAGAGACCGCCGTGCTCATGGGCCAGCTGGAGCGCGCGAACCAGGACAACCTCAAGACCCGGCGCTACCTGGAAGGCCTCATCCAGAGCGTGGCCGAGGCCATCATCTCCTTCGGCCACGACGGGCGCATCCTGACCTGGAATGCCGCGGCGGAGCGGATCTTTGGCTACCCCCGCAGCGAGATCGTGGGCCACGCCTTCCAGCAGCTCATTCCCCCGGCCCGGGCCGGAGAGCTGGAACAGGCCATCGCCCAGGTCTCCAAGGGGCAGATCGTTCGCGATGTTCCCAGCGTACGTCTCCGGAAGGGGGGCCAGGAGTTCCCCGTTTCCATCACCTATGCCCCCATCCGCGGCAGCGATGACCGCGTACTGGCCTTCTCGGCCCTGGTGCGGGACATGGGCGAGCAGCGCACGCTGGAGCGCAAGCTGGAACATGCGGAGACCAGCTCCAGTCTCGTGCGGATCATGCCCCCGCTCTTCCACGAGTTGACCAACCGGCTGGGCCCGGTCCTGATGCAGAAGAGCCTGCTCCTCGAAACGATCCAGGATCCGGATCAGCGGGCTCGCCTCACCCGTCTGCTGCAGGCCGTGGACGGGGCCCAGAACCTGCTGCGCCCCCTGCTCATGGTGCTTTCGCCCTCCTCGCCCAGGCTCGAGCTCAGCAACGTGAACCTCCTGGTCCAGGAGGCGGGCAAGCGGGTGGAAGGCGAGGCCGTCGCCGCGGGTGTGGCCATGGATTTCACCCTCGATCCCAGCATCCCCGAGTGCGGGCTGGATCCTGATCAGATCCGTGAGGCGATGGTGAATCTCTTCCGCAGCGGGATCTTTGCGGCGGTGAAATCCACCGTCAAGCGTGTGCGCGTGGGCACGAGGCTCGTGGGAAATCTGCTCCAGGTCGTGAGCCAGGACACGGGGCCCGCCATCCCAGAACCCGAAAAGGGCCGCGTCTTCGATCTGGCTGGAGCCACCGACATCGAGTCCCTGGGGCTCTGCACGGTCGCCGCCGTGGCCCGGGCCCATGGCGGCCGGGTTTCCGTCCGCAGTCAGGATGGAGTCGGGAATGCCTTTCTCGTGGAGTTGCCCATGCCCGATGCCGCTCCCACCGCCGACCCCAACCCTTCCCTCAGCGGGAAGAAGATCCTGGTCGTGGATGACGAGGCCATCCTGCTCCAGTGCATGGAGGATGCTCTGGATGCCTGGGGCTGCCAGGTCACCGCCTGCGGGTTGGCCGCAGAGGCCATCCAGAAACTGCAAATGGACCAGTACGATCTCATCGTTTCCGATGTGCGCATGCCGGGGGTGAGCGGGTTCCAGTTCTTCGACTGGATCCGCGAGAACCGGCCGGGAATGGCCTCTAAGATCATCTTCACCACGGGCGATTCCTTAGATCCCGAGACGCGCACCTTCATGGAGCAGTGGAAGCTGCCCCATCTGGGCAAGCCCTTCGATCTCAAGAAGCTCAAGCAGGCCTTGGGAAGCTTGCTCTAGTTCCCCGTAAATCCGTCCGCGAGATCCACCACGGTCATCGCCTCGAATTCCTGGTGGGGGCCCGTGGCGGCACCGGCCACATGAAAACCCGGGTTGAAGATGAGGTGACGGTGGCCGCGGTTGGCTACGCCATCGTCGATGAGCAGCTGGATGGCGGTCATGCGGGGCGATTCCAGACTGTAAGTGATCACCTCTCCGTAGGAGGAGAGGGGCAAACCATGCCTGTGAAGCCGCTGCTGGAGGGTGGAGCCGGTGGTGCCCCTGTGGCCCGTTTCGCGGGTGCGGCCCTGGTCGCGCACGTGATCCCGGGCGGCTCGGGAAAGACCCTCGTTCCACCGGAGGGGACCGATGGGCTTGGCCTTTTCGAGGTAGGCGATGGCCTCCTCCAGGGCGGCGGGACCTTCCTCTGTGATGACGGAAAGATTTGACCGCTTGAATCTCTTTCCTTCATAGAACGGCCGCAGCTCCCGCAGGAACTGCGCATATTCTCGGGGGGCCGTGCGGGCCCAAGAGAGTTCCTTCACCACGGCCAATTCGTGGGCCGAGGCCTTGGGGTATTCCGGCGAGAGCGGGGCCGGCGGCGCGGCCCACAGGGCGGGGATGAGAATGAATGGAATCACCACCATCCCCGCCATGGGATCTACTCTTCGCCCTTCCGCTGCCTGCCCTCAGGATCGAAGGTGTAGCCCACGCTGCGCACGGTGTGGACCCATCGCGGATGGTGGGCATCGAGCTCCATGGCCCGGCGGATGCGAACGATGAAGTTGTCCACGGTGCGAGTGGTGGGAAAGGTCTCATCGCCCCAGACCTTGTCCAGGATCTCGGTGCGGCTGACGACCTGGTTGGGCCTCTCCATCAGGAGCTTGAGGATCATGCATTCCTTCACGCCCAACTGAAAGGCTCCCCCTGGGCCTTCTCCGCAGAAGTTCTCGAAGTCCACCCAATGCTCGCCAAACTTCTGGCGGCCGACCATGGAGCGGTTCCGGTACCAGGACTCTCGCCGAAGGATGGCCCGCACCCTCAGCAGCAGTTCACGCACCTGGAAGGGCTTGCCCAGGTAGTCGTCGCCGCCGGTCTCGAAACCGTGCACCCGGTCATCCTCGGTGTTCTTGGCGGTGAGGAAGAGGATGGGCGTGAAGTTCTTGGCGTCCCGCACCCGCTCGCAGACAGAGAAACCGTCCATGCCGGGCAGCATCACGTCCAGGATCACCAAGTCGTACTTGTCCTGGAGGATGCGCTTGAGGGCGTCATCCCCGCGGGTGGTCCACTCGCAGGGCAGGCCCTCCATTTCCAGATTGAGCTTGATGCCTTCGGCAAGGCTCAGTTCGTCTTCGACCAAAAGGATCCGGGGTTCGGGCATGGAGGCTCCAAGTAGAAGAAATCCTAGCGCTAGAATGGGAATCGGAGCCTGCCCAATGAAGAACCCCTACCTGAGCATCGTCATCCCTATCTTCAATGAGGAAGAAAACATCCCCGTCCTCTGGGAGCGGCTCTCCAGGGTGCTCAACGAGGCCTTTCCGAATCCGGACCGGGGCTGGGAGGTGATCTTCACCGACGATGGCAGCCGAGATCGCAGCCTGGAGCTGCTCCAGGCCATCGCCGAGACGGAGCCTCGCGTCTCGGTGGTGGAGTTCAACCGGAACTATGGCCAGCACAGCGCCATTTTCGGGGCCTTCTCCATCGTGGCAGGGGAGGTCATCGTGACCCTGGACGCCGACCTGCAGAATCCCCCCGAAGAGATCCCCAAGCTGGTGGCCAAGATCGACGAAGGCTTCGATGTGGTCGGCGGCTGGCGTCAGGGGCGCATGGACAACGACAGCCTCTTCCGCACCCTGCCCAGCAAGATCGTGAACGCAGTGACCCGCAAGACCACGGGCGTCAGGCTCAACGACTACGGCTGCATGCTGCGGGCCTACCGTCGGGAGATCGTGGACGCCATGCTCCAGTGCAAGGAGCGCAGCAGCTTCATCCCGGCCCTGGCCAACTCCTTCGCCAAGCGCATTACGGAAGTCCCCGTGGCCCACGCCGAACGGGCGGCGGGCGAGAGCAAGTACGGGCTCTGGAAACTCATCAATCTCCAGTTCGACCTGCTCACCAGCTTCAGTCTCCTGCCCCTCCAGATGCTCAGCGTGCTGGGGGTGCTCATCGCGCTCCTGGGCTTCCTGCTCTTCGTCGGGCTGGTGATCTACCGCTTCGTGAATCCCGCAGGCACCGTGGGGGGCGTATTCACCCTCTTCGCCATCCTCTTCTTCTTCGTGGGCGCGCAGTTCGTGGCTTTTGGCCTGCTGGGCGAATACATCGGCCGCATCTATCAGGAAGTGCGCGATCGGCCACGTTTCGTGGTGAAGCGCATCCACAAGCAGCTCTGAACCGGAGGATCTCCATGCGCATCTCCTTCCACGGCGCCGCCCAGGGCGTGACGGGCTCCTGCCATCTCCTCGAAACGGGCACGGCGCGCATCCTGGTGGACTGCGGGCTCTTTCAGGGCAGTCGCAGGCTGCGGGAGGAGAACGAGGCCCCCTTCGGTTTCGACCCCGCCTCCATCGACGCCGTACTGCTCACCCACGCCCACCTGGATCATTGCGGACGCATTCCCTTGCTGGTGAAGCAGGGCTTCAAGGGGAAGGTGATCTGCACCGCCGCGACCCAGGAACTGGCGCGCATGGTGTTGCTGGACACCGCCCACCTCCAGGAAGAAGAAGTCGCCCGCACTCAGCGTCGCAAGGCCCGGGGCCAGCGGATTCACGGCATGGCGGAAGAACCCCTCTACGACACGCTGGATGTGGAAGAGGCCTGCGCCCGCTTCACGGGCATCGCGGATTACGAACAGCGCTTCGAGTTCCTGCCGAACCTCGCCGCGACCTTCCAGGATGCAGGCCACATCCTGGGTTCGGCCAGCATCCTCCTGGAGGCGAAGGGCAACGGAAAGTCCCGGCGGGTGGTGTTCTCCGGCGACCTGGGGAGCCCGGATCATCCCATCGTGAACGATCCGGTGCCGGCACCCGAGGCGGATGCGGTGGTCATGGAAACCACGTACGGCGGGCGCAGCCATCGCAGTGTCCTGGAGACCGCCAAGGAGTTTTTTGAAGTCGTCACCAAGACTATCCAGGGCGGGGGCAACGTGGTGGTGCCCACCTTTGCCCTGGAGCGGGCCCAGGAGATCATCTACGGAATTCGCGAGGGCCTGGAGCATGGGCGCCTGCCCCAGGGGCTCAAGGTCTTCGTGGATTCGCCCATGGCCACCAGCGCCACCGAAGTGTTCCGCGCCCATCCCGAGTGCTTCGACGGCCCCGCGCGCCAGGTGCTGGAGGACCGGGATCTCTTCGACTTTCCAGGGCTCAGCTTCACCCGGGACCGCAACGAATCCAAGGCGATCAACGCCGTGCGCTCAGGCGCCGTGATCCTCGCCGGGGCGGGCATGTGCACCGGTGGCCGGGTGCAGCACCATCTAGAACAGCTCCTGCCCCGCCCGGACTGCGCCATCGTCTTCGTGGGCTATGCGGCCAATGGCACCCCGGCCCGGACCATCATCGACGGCGCCAAGACTCTGCGGCTCTTCGGCCAGGAAGTGCCTGTTCGCGCCAAGATCCACACCATCAACGGGTTTTCGGGCCATGGGGACCACGCCACCCTCATGAAGTGGCACGGCGAATCTGCCAAACAGGGCGTCACCTTCCTGGTGCATGGTGAAGCCGAACGCGCTCAAGCCATCCGGACAGACCTTGAAGGCCGAGGTTTCGCCTGCGAATATCCGGCGCCACACCAGGGCTTTGAACTTTGATTTTCTAAAAAAAGAGGACGCCAACCCTGTGGCGTCCTCTTTAGGAAGATCCGCTAGAACCTGGTTCTCAGCACCAGACCATATTTCCGCCCTTCGCCTTGGTAGTCGAAGGGGAAGGCTTGGATCTTGATGAACTTGTTCTTGTCGGTGTCCAGCAGGTTGGTGGCGTAGACTGCAACGCTGGATTCGGAGGTGAAGTTCCAGGTCACCTTGGCATCCAGGGTGAACCAGGCGTCCAGGCTGCGGGCACGGTATGCGTCCACATCCAGGGTGGCGCCCCCCATGAGGGGGATGGGTTGGAGGCCGACATCCGTGCTGCGCCGGTTCGTGGTGCTCTGGTAGTAGCCTGTCAGGGCAGAGACCAAGGGCCCCGCCGTGTAGATGACGCCGAACTTGAAGCGGCTGCCGGGATCCCAGGTGAGCTTGTCGGGACTCGGCGCGATGAAGTTGTCGAGAATCTCTTCATCCACCCGCTTGGCATAGGAGTAGTTCACGAAGCCGCGCCAACCCGCGTATCCGAAGAGCAGTTCGGTCTCCAATCCTTGGGTGGTCAGGGTGTAGATGTTGGTGCTGAGGTTGGTGTTGGCGGCGCTGTACGCGATCTGGTTGGAGAACTTGGTGCGGTAGACATTGGTGCGCCAGTTCAGATTGGAGCCGATGATCCAATCCACGGCCAGTTCCGTGGTGTCCAGGGTCTCGGGCTGCAGCATTTCGAGATTGGAACCCAGGGTAAGGGTATTGGCACCGGCCAGCTCCGAGGGTGCCGGAGCGCGGAAGGCCCGGCCCCACATGGCCTTGATGGCCAGGTTCTGAATGGGGGTGAAGACGAGGGCCAGGCGCGGGCTGGTCTGGGAGTATGACTTGGAACCGGTCTGCCCGGTGTCGAGGGTGTGGGTCGTGTCCAGCTTGCGGTAGTCGAAAGAGGCATGATCCGAGCGGAGGCCCAGCACGACCTTGAACAGCGGGCCCAGCAGTCGGCCGGAGCTGAACTGGGCGTAGAAGCCCGTGCTGAGGATCGGCTTGTCCTTGATGTAGCCGAGCCAGGGGCCGTTGGGGATGATGGCACCCCCAACCGTGGGGGTGAAATTGGGGAAGTCCATCAGGTTGTTGCTGGAATGGCTCTTGTCCCCGTCGTAGCTGAACCGCGTGCCCTCCACGCCGAACAAGAAGCTCGAGCCCATGGGGAGATCCACGTTCCACTGAGTGCGCAGGAACAGATCGGCGGCCGAGGTGTCGAGATACTCGAAGATGCCCGTGGGGTAGTAGCCCCCGAAGCCGTTGTTCGGATAGAAGCGGATATTCCAGTTGATCTCATGTTTCTGGTAGCGGAGCAGGTATTCCTGGTTCCAGTTCTCGAAGAACTTTCCCGCGTAGCTTAGCGCTGCGATCTGACGCTTTTCCTCCAGGCGCTCGCCCAGATCTGGGATCTGCCATACCCAGCCGTGGCCGGTCTTGTAGTCCCAGGCCTGATGATGGAACTGGAAGTTCCACCCATAGAGATCGCCATGGCCGGTGAGCTTCAGCCATCCGTACTGGCTGTTGCGTTCATCGTTGATGGGAAATGACGCCAAGGGACCACCCACCACGTTGCCGATTGTGCGCAATGAGCCATCGTAGCTGTTGTAGTTGTTGCCTCCCGTCTCGAAGGCATTGAAGGCGGCCACAACAGAGATGAGATCACCCTCCTTGCCTAGAGCGAAATCGTAGATGCGGTTACCTTGACTGCCAATGCGCACTTGGGCCTCGCCGCCTCCGCCCAGATCTCCCGCGGTGATGGTCCGCAGTTGGGTGGCCGAGTTGGTGGCGTTGGAACCATAGAGGGCGCTACCTGGGCCCCGCACCACCTCGAGGGTCTTGATCATGAAGACGGGGGTGATTTCGGAGGTGTAGGCGCTGCCATAGATGTTGTCGTTGTATGGAATTCCATCCACAAGTAGCAGGATGTGATTGTTGTTCCAGCCCTCGAAGAGGCCTCGGCTGGCCACGGTGCGGCGGTCATAGTCCCGGGCGGGGCCGAAGCCGGGAAGGCTGTAGAGCGCATCGTTGATGCTGGTCCAGCCATAGGCCTGGAATTGATCCCGAGTGACGACGCTGACAACGCTAGGGGCCTCGATGGCCTTCTCCGCGCGCTTGGAGGCTGTCGTGATGGGGGTGTTCAGGAGAGCCAGGAGATCATCCAGGATCTCTTTGCTCTCTTCCTTGGGGGGAACCCCCTGGGCGGAAATGGGGGAGCCTGCAACCAAGGCTAGGCACAGGAACCCGAAAAGCCGATCTCGGACCCGCATAGAACCTCCTCAAGAGATGATCTGGAAGGTTCAATCGGCCTATGTGTTGATAAAAATAAGAAAAATCACCGTGAAAATTTAAGGCATAAACCAATGTTTAAAACAACTTGTGTCAAAAAACTATTACGTCTAGGAATGCAGGATGGCTCCTCTGGACCGGCTCAGAGCCTCAGTCGGGCCTTGAGCGCTCCGGCCATGTCCATGAACACCTTGCTTTGGGGGCTGTCGGGATGGGCCACCACGAGGGGCGTGCCCAAGTCGCTGCCGGCGCGGATCTCCAGGTCGATGGGAATCTCGCCGAGGAAGGGCAGATCCATCTTCTGGGCCGCCGTCTTCACGCCGCCATGGCCGAAGATGTGGGTCTCGCCCTTGCAGTGGGGACAGAGGAAGCTGGACATGTTTTCGATGACGCCGAGGATGGGCGTCTCCACGGTCTTGAAGAGGCCGATGGCCTTCTTCGCATCCAGGAAGGCCACGTCCTGGGGCGTACTCACCACGATGGCGCCGCCCTTATCGATGACGGCCTTGGCATTCTGCACCAGGGTGATCTGCACATCGCCGGTGCCCGGTGGCAGGTCGATGAAGAGGATGTCCAGATCGCCCCAGAGCACATCGCCCAGGAACTGCTGGAGGGCCTTGTTGAGCATGGGGCCGCGCCACACCACAGGCCGATCTTCATCGATGAGGAAGCCCATGCTCATGAGCTTCAGGCCGAATTTTTCGATGGGCTTGATCTTGCCCTCGGGGGTGCCCTCGGGGCCGTCCTTGATGCCGAACATCATGGCCATGCTGGGGCCGTAGATGTCCGCGTCCAGCAGGCCCACGCGGAGGCCCAGCCGCGCCGCGGCGCAGGCGAGATTGGCGGCTACGGTGCTCTTGCCCACGCCACCCTTGCCGCTGCCCACCACCACGGCGGTCTTCACGGTGGGCAGCAGGTTCTTGAAATCGGCTTCGGGGGTGCGCTCCCAGGTGAATTCCAGATCCACTTCCTCCACGCCGGCCACGGCGCCGAGCTTTTCGTGGAGAGTCGAGCGGATGAGTTCCTCCCGGTCCTTGTAGGCGTCCAGAAGCTGCAGCGTGAGCACCACCCGGCCCTCGTCCAGGTCGATGCCCTTCACGGCCTTCAGGGCCACCAGGCTGGCATTGGCTCCGGGTACGGCCCAGGCGTTGAGCACATCGAAAATGGCGGCGCGGCTGATCTTGGTCACGGCGTTCTCCTGTCCCTAGCCTGCCACATCCGGTGGGCCTGAGGGCACACCCTGGGATGCCGGCGCGCGTTCGGGCGTTCGGGCCCGCTTCCTTGGCGGGCCCGGTTCAGAGGGCCTCGTCCTGACCGTAGTCCGGCAGCTTGACGGTGACATTGCGCACCCCACTGGCCAGGAGGCCGTGCTCGTAGGTGCGCACCTGGCTGCGGAGGGGCGGCCAATCGGGATTCAGCCCCCGACGCAGAACCTCACCATTGGGGCCCAGCATCCGCCCCTTCACGGTGTCGTGGATCTGAAGTTCCAGCAGCTCCACCACTTGGGCAGCCACGATGGGGTCTACCAGCGGGAAGGCTGTCTCCACTCGGTTGTCCAGGTTGCGGGGCATGAGATCACCGCTGGCCAGCAGCGTCTCGGGCTCGCCGGCGTTGGCGAAATGGTAGATGCGCGCGTGTTCCAGAAAGCGGTCGATGATGCTGATCACGCGGATATTGTCTGAGAGACCTGGAACGCCGGGCCGCAGGCAGCAGGTGCCCCGCACGATGAGATCCACCTGCACGCCATTCTGGCTAGCCTCGTAGAGGGCGTGGATCATGGAAGGATCCACCAGGGCGTTCATCTTGAGCACCATCCGGGCCGGGTTGCCCGCCTGGGCATGGGCCTGCTCCCGCTGGATCCGCTGGAGGATGGCATCCCGGAAATGGGTGGGCGCCAGAATGAGCTGATTGAATTTGGGGGGGCGGGTGTAGCCCGTGAGCAAGTTGAAGAGGTTCGACAGGTCCTCGCCGAATTCCGGTCGCGCGGTGAAGAGCCCCAGGTCCGAATAGAGGCGGCTCGTCTTCTCGTTGTAGTTGCCGGTGGCGAGGTGGCAGTAGCGCTTGATGCCGCTGGCCTCCTGGCGGATCACGAGACAGGCCTTGCCATGGGTTTTGTAAGCGGGGAGGCCGTAGACCACGTGGACGCCCGCCTTCTCCAGGCGCCGCGCCCAGGCGATGTTGGCCTCTTCGTCGAACCGGGCGCGCAGTTCCACGATGGCCGCCACCTGCTTGCCACGCTCGGCGGCGCGCTCCAGGGCGGCCGCCACGGGGCTGGTGGCGCTCATCCGGTAGAGCGTCATCTTGATGGCGAGCACCTTTGGATCCTCGGCGGCCTCCCGCACGAAGCGCACCACGGAATCGTCGAAGCTCTGAAAGGGATGGTGGAGCAGGATGTCGCCCTTGCCGATGGCCTCGAACACCGTGGGGCCGCTGTCCAGCTGCGGCACGGGCAGGGGCGGCATGGCGGCGTCCTTCAGGTGGGGCAGGTCGAGCTGGGCGAAGAGCTGCATCAGGTCGGAGAAGGCCGCGAAGCCGTCGGAGGGGTAGAGATCCTCCGGGCTCAGTTCCAGTTCCTCGATCAGGGTGTCCAGCAGGTTCTGGCTCAATCCCCGTTCGTACTGGAGGCGCACCACCGCGCCCCGGCGGCGACTGCGCAGGTGCTCCTCCACGGTCTTCATCAGATCCTCGAAGGGATCCTCTTCCAGGGGCAGGTCGGAATCCCGGGTGACCCGCAGCGCATGGCAGTTCTTGATGACGTAGCCCTGAAAGATCCGCGGCAGGTGCATGCGGATGACGTCTTCCAGGATGACGAACACGAAATGCCCCTCGAGGCTAGGCACCCGCAGGAAGCGGGGCGTCATGGTGGCGGGCACGTGGATGATGGACAGCTCGGAGACGGGCAGGCCCTCCTCCTCAAGCCGCTCGTCGGCCTCCAGCTCCGCCATGAGCACCAAGGCGCGGTTGCCCAGGCGGGGAAAGGGGTGACCGGTGTCCACCGCCAGCGGGGTGATGAGGGGGTGGAGGTTGCGCTCGAAGTAGTCCCGGATGAAATCCTTCTGGGCCCCATCGAGCTGATCCGGCTTGAGGATGAAGATGCCCTCGGAATTGAGGCGCGGTTCGATGACCTGGTGGAAGAGGCTGTGCTGCCGGGATGACAGCTCGTGAATCCGCGTGGAGACCTTGTCCATGAGCTGGCGAGGGGTGTGGCCATCTGGTCCGGGCTTGGTGATGCCCGCATCGATCTGGCGCCAGATTCCCGCCACGCGCACCATGAAAAATTCGTCCCAATTATTGGAGACGATGGCCAGGAACTTCACCCGCTCCAGGAGCGGCAGCGAGGCATCCTCGGCCTCCTCCAGCACGCGCTCATTGAAGGCGAGCCAGCTCAGCTCGCGGTTCAGGATGTCCTCGGGGCGGAGATGGGCGCGACTCATGACGCCATTATCCAACGGCTGGGTTTCAACGGTGTGACATCCTCCGGGTGGATTCGGGATTTTGCCTAGGGAATAAAGGCCTTTCGGGGTATGCTGACCCTTCGCCCGATTTCCGGGCACGGGTCGCCCGGCCCGAAACCAACGAGAGGGCTGCGTCGTCAGCCTGGTAGGAGGAACCATGAGCACCAATGAAGCCATTCTGGTAGCCAAGCGTGAGACGGTCGGCAAGGCCTCATCCCGCGAACTCCGCAAGACCGGCCTCATCCCCGCGACCATCTACGGTCTGGGCGAGGCGGCCGTTTCCGTGGGCATCAGCCCCAAAATCGTGGCCCGCATCCTGGCCAGCGAGACCGGCATGAACACGATGATCCACCTCCAGCGCGAGGGTACGGACATCAAGCGCCACGTCATCATCAAGGATCTGCAGCGCGACCCCGTCACCGGCCGCCTTTCCCACGTGGATTTCATGCGCGTCGACCCCACCCACAAGGTGAAGGTGCACGTCCCCATCGTGCTCAAGGGCACCCCTGCGGGCGTGAAGGAAGGCGGAATGCTGGACTTCGTGCACCGGACCATCGAGGTGGAGTGCCTCCCCGCCTTCATCCCCGCCCACATCGATGTGAACGTTGACCACCTGGTGGTCGGCGATGTCATCCGCCTGGACCAGATCCAGCTCGATGCCCACCTCACGGTGCTGGGCGATGCCCACAACGTGATCTGCTCCGTGCACGGCAAGAAGGCCGAAGAAGAGGTCGTCGAAGGTGCTGCCGCCGCCAAGGAGCCCGAAGTCGTGGTCGCCAAGGGCAAGAAGGACGACAAGAAGTAGTTCGCTTTCTTCGGGTAAACAAATGGCCGCCTGGAGCGGCCATTTGTTTAGGGGGTGAAACCTGTGTGGATCCTGGTGCCGCTGGGAAATCCGGGGGAGGACTACGCCGCCACCCGGCACAACCTGGGGCGGCTCATGCTTCAGCGATGGATGCGCCGCAACGGGCCGGAACCGACCGTCGCGCGGCGTTTCCAGACGGGGACGCTCTATCGCCTCCAGGAGCCCTTCCAGGCCCTGGTGCCCGCCACCTACATGAACCTCTCCGGCCAGGTGGTGGGCGAGGCCGTGGGGGCGGACATCGATCCTGCGCGCCTCGTTGTGCTCTTCGACGACAAGGACCTGCCGCTGGGGGTGGGGCGGTTCCGGCTGGAAGGCAGCGCCGGGGGGCACAACGGCGTGCAGAGCGTGATCGATCATCTCGGGACTTCGGGGTTCGCCCGGTTGCGGCTGGGGGTGGGGCCCTTCACTCGACCCCTGCACGAATTCGTCCTTCAGGAGTGGACCGAGGATGAATGGAAGCGCATCGAGGCTCTGGACGCGCCCTTCGCGCGGTTCATGGAGCACCTGGGGGCCTGTCAGGACCTTTCAGAACTACCGGGATTGGTGAATGGTGCGGCCTTCTGGAGTGAGGAGCCGCTGGGTTGATCGCTGGCATTTTCCCTTGAGAATCAAGCCACATCCTGAGATGCTGTTCGTTCACGCTCCCCGCTGGGGAGCTCTCCTTGCTCCGGACCCGCCGCGAATCGTCGTGGTTGGGAACGACCCGGAGCTTCACATCCATAAGGAGGATGAATGCGTCGATACGAGACGATCTTCATTGCCTCCCCGACGTTGACGGACGAGCAGGCAGATGAGCTCGTGCGCCACTTCGAGGGAATCGTCGCCGAGCAGGGTGGCGAACTGCTCAAGACCGACAAGTGGGGCCGCAAGAAGTTGGCCTACGAAGTCCAGAAGTTCAGCGAGGGCTACTACACCCTGTTCGAGATGAACGCGGGTTCCAACCTCATCGCCGAGCTGGAGCGTCGTTTCCGCAACAACGACTCCGTCATCAAGTTCATGTCCGTTCGCATGGACGTGGAGGCCAAGGCCGCTGACCGCCAGAAGGTCCGCTATGCGCGCGAAGCCAAGCGCAAGGCCGCCGCTGGCATCAAGGAGCGTTCCGCTGAAGAGGTGATGGGATGAAGCGCCGCACAGACGGAAAAGGCAAGCCCAAGAAGAAGAAGCAATTTGGCGGTCGGCGCAGCAAGTTCTGCAAGTTCTGCGTCGAGAAGTCCACGCTCATCGACTACAAGGACGTGAAGACCCTCCAGGGCTTCACCCCCGAGCGCGGCAAGGTGCTGCCCCGCCGCACCAGCGGCGTGTGCGCCCTTCATCAGCGCATGCTCGTGGAAGCGATCAAGCGCGCTCGCAACATTGCGCTGCTGCCTTTCGCCACCGACTAGATTCCTCATGCTCTGAAAAGCGGGCCGCCCCTGGGCGGCCCGCTTTGTATTCACGAAAGGGCCGTCGCAAGAGGGCCCTTTCCCGGGATACCCTATTCCCATGACCGAGCCTGCCGTCCTTCCTCAGATCGCCCCTCCCCTCCGTCGCATGAAGGCCTTCAAGGCCAGCTGGAAGCCCATCCTCCTCAACTGGCTGGTGCCCGGACTCGGCTACTGGACCATCGGCGAGAAACTGCGGGCCAAGGTGCTTTTGGGGGTGAGCCTCGTCTTCTGTCTCCTGGCCTTTCTCCAGCTCCATTTCGGCGCCGTCAATGGCATTCCGGGCGGGGTCTTCGTGCCGAAAACGGATCCCTTCGAATGGATGCCCACCCTCGGCGCCCTGGGTACTGCGGGTGTCGGGCCGGTCTACAGCCTCTTTGCCTGGGCCTTTGGCGGCTCAGCGGCCGAGCCTGTGCGCAACCTGACCCAGGAATATGGCGCTACCTATCTGATGGTGGCGGGCCTCCTGAACTGGCTGGCCTGCTTCGATATCTTCGATCGGGTCACGGGGCGCTGGATCTATCGGCTGCCCAAGGATGAACTGGAAGCGCTGGGGAAGAAGGAAGCGAAGGCGGAATAGACTGCTTTCTCCGGGCGCATCGGAGTCTGTCCGCCTTACTCCGGCGGGCTGGCCCTCTGGGTGCGCGACCTCTGTGGAGATGATGCTCGCTGAGCGGGGGCCCGCTTGGTGAGGGTGGAGGAGGCGACCCATGCGCAGACTATGCTCGCTGGCCGGGGGCCCACTCGGAACGCTGCACTGCAGCGTTCCGAGTGACCCGGCTACAGCTCGCCTTTGCGCACGCGGTCCATTTCTCGTTTGTTTTCCCGTTCCTTGAGGGCTTCGCGCTTGTCGCCCAGGGTCTTGCCTTCGGCGAGGGCGATCTTGACCTTGATAATCCCCTTGGGGGTCAGGTAGATGGCCAGGGGGATGATGGTGTAGCCCTTGCGGGTGGCCTTGGCGACGATCTTCGTGATCTCGGCGCGGTTGAGCAGTAGCTTGCGGGGGCGCAGGGGATCGTGGTTGGCATCGGTGCCGAAATCGTAAGGGGAAATGTGGGCCTGCTTGAGCCAGAGCTCCGTGCCCTGCACATCCACGTAGGCATCCTGCAGCTGGCCCTTGCCCGCCCGCAGGGATTTGACCTCCGTGCCCACGAGGGCGAGCCCGGCCTCCCAGGATTCGAGAATGTGGTAGGTGTGGAAGGCCTTGCGATTGCGGACGAGATCATCACTCATAGAGGGACAGTGTAGCCTCTGCCCAGAAATGGGAGACTTCCAGGCACTTTTCCCATGGCGGCGGTACACGCGTATGATTCCGTAAACCCAATCACTCAGGAGTTCTCGATGCGATATGCAGGAAGCCTCGCTCTCTGTCTTGCCGTGCCCGGAGTGCTCCTGGCCGCCGATATTCTGCTTAGCCTGGGACTGAACCAGGCCGAGTTTGAGGAGGCCTGTTTCCAGTTCGTGAAGGAGCCGGAGCGGCTGCCCCATCTGCGGATTACGCCGGCCATGCGCGCGTTGGCCGTGCTCCAGCGCAAGTCCGCCGTGGAAGCCCTGGGGACCAAGGCCAAGGCCTATTACGCCTCGGAGGCCTTCAAACGCCGGTGGGCGGAGTACCGTGGCCAGTTCACGGGCGGGGAGGATCCGGAACAGCGCCGCGCCGCGGCGGAGGCCCAGGTGAAGGGGCAGCTGGATGCGGCCGTGCAGCAGATGGAACAGATGATGCCGATGCTGCCACCGGCCCAGCAGGCTGAGATGCGGAAAGCCATCGCCAAGGCGAAGGCGGAAAAGGCCGGGGTCGCCGGTCAGGTTGGAACCGGACGAGGGGATTCCGATGCGCCGCCCAAGGATCCAGCGCTGCCTTTGAAGAAGGCCCTGCAGCACTTCCTGGCCGTCACCGATGGCGTGGATTATGGGGCTGGCGTGTCCCTTCAGAATGGGCGGAAATACTTCTCCAACAAGGCCTTCGAGGCCAAGCCTGGCGAGTGGAAAATGGCCTACCGGGCGGGGCGGGAAGCCACCGAGGGGGCGCGGAGCTATGTGCGCGGGTGGCTGGCGGAGCTGAAGTAGAGGGCCCCGCAAATCCCGTCAGGCTTCGGGCGCGGCGCTCTTGCGGGCCCGGGTTCTCGCCTTCAGGAACTCGAGGACGGCAGGCAGCACCGAGATCAGCACGATGGCGATGAGCACGGTCTCGAAGTTCCGCTGCACCCAGGGAATGCCACCAAAGATGCGCCCGGCGGTCACCAGGAGGCCCACCCACAGGACCGCGCCGGTCACGTTGTAGAGGGCGAAGCGCGGGTAGCTCATCTTTCCGATCCCGGCCACGAAGGGCGCGAAGGTACGCACGATGGGGACGAACCGCGCCAGGATGATGGTCTTTCCGCCGTGTCGTTCATAGAACTCATGGGCGGTCTGGAGATGCTTGCGGTTCAGCCAGCGGCCTTGGTCCCCGTGGAAGACCGCAGGCCCCAGGCGGGCTCCGATGGTGTAGTTCACGGCATCGCCCAGCACCGCGGCGATGACGAGCAGCAGCGAGATGAGGGGCAGGTTGATGGGAGTGCCCGGCAGCGCCCCCAGGGCGCCCAGGGCGAAGAGCAGGCTGTCGCCAGGCAAGAACGGCAATATCACCAGCCCTGTTTCGCAGAACACGATGGCGAAGAGCAGCACATAGAGCCAGCCGCCCATATTGGCCGCCATCACGTTCAGGTCCTGGGGCGAGGTGAGCCGGTGCAGAAAGCTCATCATCCAGCGAAGGAATTCCATGCGTTTCTCCCTTGGGCCCTCAGGGCAGAGGGTCTGCGACCTTCCAGGTTACTGGTAGGCCGGAGTTCTGCCCATAGGATGCGCGGCGGGATCAGAACCCCGCGAACTTGTCCGTGGCGGCCACCAGGGCGCGGCTGTTGGGGGCCTCGAAGGCGCTGTGGCCGCTGTCGGGCGTGATGATGAAGTCGGCCTCGGGCCAGGCGCGGTGCAGGGCCCAGGCGCTCTCCATGGGACACACCACGTCGTAGCGGCCCTGCACGATGACGCCGGGGATGTGGCGGATCTTGTGGGCATCCCGCAGCAGCTGGTCATCCGTCTCGAAGAAGCCCTTGTGGGCGAAGTAGTGGCACTCGATGCGCGCGAAGGCCAGGGCGAATTCGTCCTCCTCGAAATGACCGCTGAAATCCGCATCGGGAATCAGCTTGGAGGTGGCCCCCTCCCAGCCGCTCCACACCTTGGCCGCCGCCAGCCGCACCTGCGAGTCGGAGCTGGTGAGGCGCGTGTGATAGGCCTTCAGGAGGTCGCCGCGCTCCGGCTCGGGGATGTGGGCCAAGTAGGGTTCCCAGGCGTCGGGGTAGAGGATAGAAGCCCCGCGCTGGTAGAACCAATCGATCTCCTGCTTGCGCAGCAGGAAGATGCCGCGGAGCACCAGCTCGGAGACCCGGTTGGGATGCTTTTCCGCGTAGGCCAGGGCCAGGGTGGAACCCCAGCTCCCGCCGAAGACCTGCCAGGTATCGATGCCCAGGTGCTCCCGCAGCCGCTCGATATCGGCCACCAGATCCCAGGTGGTGTTGGCATCAAGGTTGGCGTAGGGCGTGCTTTGGCCGCAGCCGCGCTGGTCAAAGTTCACGATCCGGTATTTGCCGGGGTGAAAGAAGCGCCGCTGCTTGGGATCGGAGCCGCCCCCCGGCCCTCCGTGCAGGAAGACCACCGGCTTGCCCTGGGGATTGCCGCTCTCTTCAAAGTAGAGATCGTGGCCATCGCCCACCTTCAGCCGCCCCGTGCGGTAGGCCTCCACGGGCGGGTACAACCAGGTGAGAGGATCCTTGACGAGCTGGGGCATGATGCAACCTCCACGGGTGATGATCCTTGGTTGCCGCTCAGATGCCCAGCGCCTTCTTGACCTCTTCCATTCGTCGTCGACTGATAGTCAGGCAACCCGAGGTGAGTCGCAGCTCGTCCTCGGCGCCGATCTCGCGTACCGCGTCCAACCGCACCAGGGCGTTGCGATGGACCCGCAGAAACCCGTGTTCCGCGAGGCGCTCCTCCCAGTGGGACAGCGAACCGTCCACGGGTAGTCGTCCCTCCGAGGTCCAGGCGGTGCAGTCGCCCAGGTCAGCCACCAGGGCCTCGACTTCTTCCGGTTTCAGAAGGCGCGTGCCACTCTTCCGCCTCACGGGGATGCGCAGCCATTCCTTCTGCATCGGGTCGCCCTTGGGGCGAATGCGGGCCAGGGCCTGTGCCACACCGATGCGTGAGATAGGCTTCAACAGGTAATGCACGGCTCCCCCAGCGAAGGCCTCGATTGCGTGCTGAGGAAAGGCCGTGACGAAAACGATGGCGGGTTTCGGCTCGGGCAGTAGATGCATGAGTTCTGTGCCCTTGATCCCGGGCATCTCGATGTCCAGGAAAACCACATCAGGCTTGTGCTCGGCGATGGCGGCGAGGCCCATGCGCCCATTGGTGGCGGCACATACGACCTTCAATCCTGGGAGCTCCCCAAGAAGGTCGATCAGGTGCTGTCGGGCCAGGGGCTCATCCTCCACAACCACGACGCGAATCATGGTCGGCGCTCCGTGGGTACCGGCATGGACGCCAGTGCTGTGCCCTGTGTTCGATATGTCGAGTCATCCATGGGTGGGTCTCACGATCACTCCAGCTCCATCATTTCAACTCAGAGGCCGAGCCGCAGCCACTTGGCAGGTCGTTGGAACACTTCCAGGTTGCCATCGGGACGGATCGTGAAACAGAAAGTCCAGCGGGCTTCGCGGTCGCGGAGTTCGGTGGACACGTTTTCCGGGGGTGCCACCTGGGTCAATCGGCCCGAGGCCGGTTCAAGGTGATGCCAGGTAATGGGAGTGGCCCCTTCCAGATCATTGCTGAGGCTGGGGTTTCCGCCCTTCAGCAGCATCATGCTTCGGGCTAGGCGAAGGGATTCGCTATCTCGGGGTTGCGGGAAGGGTGCCAGCGTAGCCTCGTTCCTTCCTCGAAGGTGGGTCGAGGCCAGTAAAATACGCCCCGCTGTGTCGGGTTCTGCATCGAGAACGCGCAACTTCGTGCCCTTGGGGGCTGGAATGCGCCCTTCCCGCAACTGGCGGCCATCATGGTTATCCAGCACGAAGAACCAGCCGCCCCGGTGGATCAGCACGAGCCCTCCTCGGGTGCGAGCCGTTACCCAATCCTGTCGTTCGATACCTTCGTATCCTGCCTTGGCCCGGGTCGATTTTTGTCCCGGCAGGGTGGGGTGGGGGATTGTTTCAAGGAGGCCTCCGGAGCCCAGTTCGATCAGCCCCTTGAACCGCAGATGTCCCCGTCCATCCAGGTAATAGCGCGCCACGGGGCTGGATCGGTCCAGCTCCCAGAACCCGAAAATCCCGAAGGCCAGGAACGAGCCATCTTCCAGAGGCAGAATCTCCCGGAGCTTGCCGTGGGCGTCCTCCTCAGGGCGGTACCGCCCCAGCAGTTGCCAGGTTCGGAAATCCGAGGATTGGTAGAGATGGCTCTCTGCGTGCTCGTAAGCCTTGTCGAACGCCTTGGGTGGAAAGCTCCAGGCCTGTCTCCCCAGGTCAGGGAAATGCCAGGCCGGATGGGCGGGGAAACCGTAGGCGAAGGAGCGCTGCTTCCAGTGACTCACCCTGGGCCAGCGCAGGTTTGGAGGTAGGCGAAGTTCTAGAGCGGGCTGGCCCTTAGGGGCAATGGATACCAGGGAGTCCCGACTCCGGGATATGAAGGAAAGCGTGTGATCCTCGTCCAGGGCCGTGAGCACCGTGCGGTCCCCTTCCCACACCTGGGGGCCGCGCAGAAGGGGAGGTGACTGGGCCGCGAGGGCAAGGGTGCAGAGGTGCGGAAGAATCCTTTTCAGGGCGGGCATCATGGCTGGGCCCAGACGAAGCTGACTCGGTGGCCGATGCTGGTTGACTCCATCGTCAGGTCCCTCGGGTGCGCGAGGCGGCGGCGGAGGTTTTCGAGGGCGGTGCCGCAACCCTTGGTTCCCAGGGTGGAGCCATTTCCAGGGTCTTCTACGGTGATGATCAGGCGCCGTCCCTCCTGGTGGGCGATGATCCGCAACTCACCTCCGTCTTCCCTGGGCGCAACACCGTGCTTGACTGCATTTTCCGTTAGCACCTGCAGGGCGAATACGGGAATCGCGCAACCTAGGAGTTCTTCGGGCACCCGGATCTGTACCTTCAGGCGCTCGCCCAGGCGAACCTGCTCGATGCCCAGGTAGCCCTCTACAAAGGCGAGTTCACGACCCAGTGAAATCGTGGGAGCGTTGGTCACCTCCAGCACCTGGCGGAAAAGCCCCGCCAGTCGCTCGGTGGTTGCCTGGGCTCCCGCTGGATCTTTTTCGATCTGGGCGTGAAGGGTGTTCAGGGCGTTGAAGAGAAAGTGGGGTGCCAACTTTGATCGCAGGGCCACCTCCCTGGCCTCCCGCAGGCCCCGCTGGGCTTCCAGGCCCATTAGCGCACCCTCGATGGCCAGGATCGCCAGGACAAGGATCACCGAGCGAAAGAACACGCCCTCTGCCCCCAAGGCAGTCGAGTGGACCCATCCCCCCCACACGGGGTAACCACTTCCATAGAGGCCAGCGAAATCTGGGAAGAACTGACTCACGATCAATCTTGCCGCGATGAAAAGACCCACGACACTTGGAACCAGACCGAGGAAGGCCCAGCCCGCGCCGAACTTTCGTTGGACCTGATGTCGAAGAAGGGCAACGCCACACCAGAGTGAACCCAGCAAGAGGGCCAGTATTCCAATGCGGACAAGCGTTCCTCCTGCGGTCGGCCAGATGGCCGGATCGACCAGGTTCCAGCCTTGGGCCTGGGCGGCCTTCACCAGGGCTGGATCGAGATCCTCGAACCTGAAACTCACGGCCTCGAATCGATAATCCCAGGGGGCGAAGAGCGCGAGGGTGGCCAGAAGGCGAAGCAGAAAAAACATCCAGCGAGGTAAACGCGGACTGAAATCAAGGCTCATCAGGCCTCCATGGGTAGCGGGCATCGCCACGACAAGTTGGTCCTCAGGTTAAAGACAACTGGGGAGCTCCTGGCTGCCGAGCTTGCCGCAGGTCGTGTCGTTCCCTTGAACGGTCAAAAGGTGGGATCCAGCGGCCAGGATCATTGGACGGTTCTGGAATATTCACTGAAGCGCATCGGCCTGCCGACTCTTCTCGCAGAAACCACGAAGGATCGAGATCATGACTCCTGCGCCATGGCCTCGGCCACGGTCCGCCCCAGCTCCTGGAGGGTGTAGGGCTTCTGGATGAAGCCCGCGAGGCCCTGGCCCAGGAATGCCTGGACGGTCTCCTGTTCGCTGTAGCCGCTGGAGAGCACGATGCGGAGGTCGGAGCGCAGACGCCGCAGGGCCTGGAAGGCCTGGCGCCCATCCATTCGGGGCATCGTGAGGTCCAGCAGGACGAGTTGGAAGGCCTCCGGGCGGGCCGCTACCATTTCCACGGCTTCCACGCCATCTCGGGCCGTGAGCACCTCGAATCCCAGGGTCTTCAGGGCCGCGGCGGCGGTCTCCCGCAGGGCCTCCTCATCGTCCACCACTAGGCTCAGGCCGGAGAACCGTTGGACCGGAAGGCCCGTGGCGCCTTCACGCTGCAGCGAGGGCTCTGTCGAGGCAGGGAAGAAGAGCCGGAAGGTGCTTCCGCCTCCAGGTTGGCTGGTGATCCGGATGCCTGCACGGTGGCCACGAAGGATGCCCAGCATGGCTGAGAGACCTAATCCCCGGCCCGTGGCCTTGGTGCTGAAGAAGGGATCGAAGATGCGCGCCATCACCTCCGCCGACATGCCGCAACCGGTGTCGCGGGCTTCCAGCACCACGTAGCGCCCCGGGCACAGGCGTTGGGAGGACAGGTCCTGGGCGAGATCGCCCGCGTCGAGCTCCTGGAGGTCCGTGGTCAGGACGATGACGCCGTCGGCATCCCCGATGGCGTCGCTGGCGTTGGTCACCAGGTTCATCACCACCTGCTGGATCTGGGCCGCGTCGGCTTCCACCGCCGGCAGATCCGGCCGCAGGTTGAAGCGAAGCGTGATCCGTTTCGAGATGGTGACCTGGAGCAGGTGCACCATCTCCTCCACCACCCTGTTGAGGTCGTGGGGATGCACCACGAAGCGGCCCTTGCCGGAGTAGGCCAGCATCTGCTGGGTGAGCTCCGCGGCACGCAGCACCGTCTTTTCGGCGTTCTCCAGGAAGGGCAGGGCGGGGGAGAGTTCCCCGAGCTGGAGTTGGGCCAGATTGATGTTGCCCAGCACGGCGGTGAGCAGGTTGTTGAAATCGTGGGCGATGCCTCCGGCGAGGACCCCCAGGCTCTCCAGCTTGGAGGCCTGCTCCAGGGCGGCTTCAGTGAGTTTTCGCTGGGTGGTGTCCCGGGAGAACCCCACCAGATGGCGAATGACGCCCTGGTCGTCCCGGATGGGCACGAGCAGCGTCTGGAACCAGCGGCGCCCCTGGGGCAGGTCGGCGGATTCCTCGTAGGTCAGGGGTTCGCCCCTGGTCACGCATTGCCGGTAGTGGCCCAGGATAGATTCCGCGATGGGGCTGGGCAGGAATTCTTCCAGGTGCTTGCCGATGATCGCGTCCTTGGACAGCCCCAGCGCGGCCAGTTGGGCGGGATTGACATCCTCCACACGGAAGTGTCCATCGGCCTCTACGGCCACCCAGAAGAGGTTGTCGGGGGTGTTGGTGAAGAGATCCAGGTAGCGCTTTTCCGTTTCCCGGAGCTGCCGCTCAGCGGCTATCCGCTCCGAAAGATCGCGCAGGATCGCCTGGTAGCGACCATCGGGCAGGCGGATGGAATTCATCTCCACTGGGGTGGCGACTCCATCCGCGCGCTGGATCAGCCGCTCCGTGGTGATGCTTTCTCCCTGGTTGAGACGGTCGAAGCGCAGGGGACGCTTCTCCAGAGTATTGGTGCTGAACAGCTGGCCGATATGCAGGCCGAGGAGCTGTTCGGCGGAATACCCCGTCAGGAGGGTGGCGCGGGAATTGGCGTCGATGATCCTGCCCTGGGGATCGCCCACCAGGATGGCGTCGGCGGCCTGTTCCACCAGGGCGCGGTAGCCGGCCTCGAGGCGCGAGGACAATGTCAGGTCTTCCACCAGTCCTAGGCCGCCCAAGGACTCGCCCTGCGCCGTGCGCAGGGGGTAGGTACGCAGCCGTATGGTGGCGGGGCGATCCCCGGTGACGGAGTGGTAGGGGCCTTCGTAGAAGCCCGCCTGACCCTCCAGGGCCTCCCGCACCACCCGGAGCACCTCCGGATGGTTGACTCGCGCCAGCATGTTGAAGTCCCGCAGCGCCTCCTGGCTGGAGCCGATCAGGCGGACGAAGGCCTCGTTGCACGCATGGATGGTGCCCGCTGGGTCGAAGTGAAAGATGCCCAGGGGAGCGTGGTCAAAGATCACGCGGTACCGCTCCAGGTCTTCGATTCGCTCATTCATGGTGGCGGGGGGATCTCCGGCTGGAGGGCAAGGGCCTTTCTTCTGTTTCGACACGACTGGGTCACGGCTGAATCTATGAAACTCGAAACATCTGGATCAGACAAAGGTCTCCAGCACCGTGTTGCTTAGCAGCATGCCCCGGTTGGTAAAGCGGATGAATGGGCCCTCGCGTGCCAGGAGGCCGTGTTTGAGAAAGGGCTCCAGGGCCGCTTCCCAGGCCTCCACGAGGTCCAGCCGATGAATCACCTCGGCCCGGGCCCGAAGCTCCTCCCAGTTCACGCCGCGATGCATGCGCAGGCCCAGCAGGGGAATTTCGGCGAGATCCGCGGCGGCATCCAGCTCCTGCACCTCGGCCGTGCCGCGCCCCTCGGCCCAGGCCTGGATGATGCCGCTTTCGGTCCAGCGCCAGCGATCCAAGTGGCTGGCGGCGCTGGGACCCAGTCCCAGGTAAGGGCGGCGCTCCCAGTAGCGGGTGTTGTGGAGCGAGGCTTCACCGGGTTGGGCGAAGTTGCTGATCTCATATGGCTCCAGGCCCAGGTTGGGCAGCTCGGCCTGGAGGGCCTCGAAGACATCGGCGACTTGATCCTCGGAGGGCAACTGGAGCCTTCCGGCGTCCACCTGGGCCTTCAGGGGGCAGTTCTTGTCCAGGTCGAGCATGTAGACGGAGAGGTGGGTGGCGCCCGCCGACGCCAGGGTTCGCGCATCGGAAAGCACCCGATCCAGATCCTGGCCGGGGATGCCCACCATGAGATCCGCGCTGGGGCGCCGGAACCCCGCGACCTGGGCCATGCGCAGGGCATCCAGTCCCTCGGCGCCGTTGTGGATGCGGCCGAGATGCTGGAGCAGGCCGTCGTCCAGGGTCTGCACGCCAAAGCTCAGGCGATCGAAGCCCAGGCGCCGAGCTGCCTTCAGCCAAGCCAGGTCGATGGTCCCCGGATTGGCCTCCAGGGTGGCTTCCCGCAAAGGCCCCAGATCGAAGGCCTCCCGGGCGCATCCCATGAGCCCAGCCAGCTCATCCGCGGACAGGATGGATGGCGTACCGCCGCCGAAGTAGAGGGTGTCCACCCCAGGGCGCCCCAGGGTCTGCCCCCAGAGCCGCAGATCCGCCGCCAGACGCGCCAGGGCGGCGGCCTTCAGCTCTGTATCCCGGGTGGTCACGAAGGAGCAGTAGGTGCAGCGATCCTTGCAGAAGGGAATGTGGATGTAGAGCCCCAGAGGCTCTGCCTGGGCGGCTCGGCGCAGGCCGGGAAGGTGGGGCGCCAGGGCGGGGATCATGGGCACTCAGTCGAAGTGGGTGTCGATGACCTCACACCAGAAGTGGTAGATCATCTGGTGGACTTCCTGGATGCGCGCCGTCACGGGGCTCGGGACCACAAGTGCCTCGTCGCAGACCGCCTTGAGCTTGCCGCCGTCGCGGCCGAGCAGGCCCAGAGTCTTCATGCCCTGTGCCTGGGCGGCCTCCACGGCCCGGAGCACGTTGGGGCTGTTGCCGCTGGTGCTGATGCCCACCAGGAGATCGCCGGGGCGCCCCAGGGCCTCCACCTGACGGCTGAAGACGTGGTCGAAACCGTAGTCGTTGCCGATGGCCGTGAGGGCCGAGGTGTCCGTGGTCAGCGCGATCCCCGCCAGGGCCCGGCGCTCCTTCACGTAGCGCCCCGAGAGCTCGGCGGCAAAGTGCTGGGCGTCGGCGGCGCTGCCGCCGTTGCCGCAGATCAGGATCCGGCAGCCCCGTTTGAGGCGTTCGGCCATGTCCTGGGCCTGGGCCACGATCCGCTCGGCCTCCGCCTGGAAGAAGGCCTGCTTCAGAAGGGTGGATTCCTCAACATGCTGGAGCAGGGTGGATTTCATGGGTGGCCTCGGGGGCTGCGCAAGGTGCGATGATGCCAGGATTTTACGCCTTCCTTGCGCAAAGGCTGTCAAAGTAGATTCCACATTCCCACGGAGATTTTCCAACCATGTCCTGGATGGATTGGATCGCCCACAATCATTTGGTTTTCGTTCACGTTCCCGTGGCTGTCGCGGTCTTCATACCGTTGGCCCTGGTTTCCGCCCAGCGGGCGGGGCGGGGCATCCGCCCCTGGTGGGTCACCTGCCGCTACCTGGCCTGGGGAGGCGTTCTCTTCTCCGTGGTCGCGGTGATCAGTGGGTACCTTCACGCGAAAGAACTCAACCTGCTGGCACCCGGCCTAATTATGGCGCCAAGGGGCGTGGGTGAGGCCGCCACGTTCCGCCTCCATCAGTTGCTCGGGGCCTCGAGCCTGCTGCTGGGCGTGCTCACTCTCAAGGCCGTCTTCCGTCGCAGGGAAGAACATCAGGGCCTGGGTTTCCTCGCGCTGCTGCTGGGCCTACTCTGGGCCGCGGCGATCCTGGGTGCGACTTGGTACGGTCACAGGCTGAGCCGACCGGTGCCACAGGTCGAACCCGCCAAGGTGGCGTCTCCAATTCCTCCCGTGCCGCCCGCCGATCCCGAAGCCAAGGCACCCCTGCGCGCCCTGGACTACCTGAGTCTGGTGCCCATGCATGCCGAACCGGTGCGCAATCCCCAGCATGGCAACCGCTGGATTCGTGTGTGGGTAAGCCCCGGTGCGGAAGGGGCATATCGTGCGGGCGAAAAGCTGCCGGAGGGTTCGCTGCTGGTGATGAGCAGCGTGGAGGATCGCTGGGGTCGCCCCGGCCCGGACAGCGGGCCCCTCTACGCGCTGGAGACCAGGCAGGGCAAACCCCGGTTCACCTTCTATTGGCCCCAGGTACCCGAGGCCCGGCGCGGGGAAGTGGGCGGCGCGGCGCGGGCCTACTGGCGGGGCGAGGATGCGAATCTCGCGGCCTGCGCGGCCTGCCATGGCGAGGGCCTCGCGCCTCGGCGGGACCGCAGCAGTTGGGTCGTGATCCGGAAGCCCAAGGCAGGAACCGCCCCTGTCGAGTGAGGGACCTTGGCTCCGGGGGATATTCCTGCCTCCCACGCCTCAGACTGGATAGGATCTTCCCATGCGCTGGCTCCTCCCTTTCCTCACCCTTCCCCTGCTGGCGGGACTGCCGCCGCGGGTCCAACTCTCCAATGCCGCGGTGACCTGGGGCTCGGGAATCGAACCAAGGGGCCCTGCCCCGGCGGCCCACTTTGCGGTGGGGGTCGATCTGATGGGCAAATGCCCCGCTCGACCCGAATTCCGGGTCTGGCGCGTGAAGATCGGCGATTTCCCCACGCTGGACAAGCCAGGGGCCAAGTTCCCCGCCTTGAAGAAGAACCTCGCCCTGGAGCACACGGCCACCACCGAGAAGGCCGGGACCTGGGTGCTACAGGGGGTCTGGCCGGCCACGCCCGAGGCAGAGGACCGCATCGTGGTGGAGGTCCGCTGGGGGGCTCGCCACCGGGGCTGGGCCTCCTCCAGGGTCCTTGAGCACGCCTTGCCGGGAAACGGAAGGCGACCGGGGCAGGTCGAATTCCAGCAATAAGCCATCCGGTGCCGCCCTCTCTGGACTGAACCACCCCGACATCGGGCCGGGGGCCGCTCCTGCCGTTGGCCTAGGACCTGCATCGTCGGGCGAAAAGTGCTTGGCCACCGGGGCACGGTGGAGGGATTCCGACCCTATACTTCCTTGCCCGCCTCCCCGCCCTGGCCCCTTGCGGAGTCGGCACCACCCCCCGTGGTATCCTGGGCTTGTTTTTTCCTTGTCATCCTTGGTCCCGCATGGACCTGTTCCTTGCCATCCGTCACAGATGGCCCCCCGCTTCTGGAGGCGTGAATGCGACCCCTTTCAACCCGCAGACTGGCCTTGGGCGTCCTCACGCTCCTGCTTGCATCCCTTTCCACTGCAGAGGCCAAGGCCCCCACCAAGCAGGTCAAAAGGGAGTCCGACCGGGCCGACCTGAGGGCCAAGGCCAACCTAGAAATGTTTGGCGGTCCCGCCACGCCGGAGTACCTGGACTTCAAGGCCCGGGTCGCGGACCAGGAGCTGCAGCGCTGGGAGAGTCTGATCCCCGGGACCAGGGCCCATCGCGCGGGCCTCCGGATGGCAGGCATTCCCGAGAGCGCCTGGGTCAACATCGGTCCCAGCCGGGGACAGGCCCAGCTCTACAAACCTGATGCCAATATCGCGGACACGGGCCGCCCCACGGTCATCCTGCCCCATCCCTCCAATACCAGTCGACTCTATGTCGGCTATGCCGGTGGGGGGCTCTGGCGCTGTGATAACGCGGATGTGGCCGCCTCCGGCGACTGGATCTGGACCCCGCTCACCGATGCCCTTCCTGCGGGAAGCACCGCGGGCAACCTATCCGTGGGGGGCGCGGCCTTCAAGCCCGAGGATGCCAATACGCTGTATCTGGCCCTGGGCGACATGGAGCCCGGCTCGGCGGATAGCACGGCCGAGGGCCGGGGTTTCTTCATCAGCACCAACGGGGGCGACAGCTGGACCCGGGGCGGCACCCTGGGCGCCACCACCCGGGTCAAGACCGTGCTGGCCCTGCCCGGCAATGTGATTTTCGTGGCGGGCAACGCGGGGCTGTTCCGCTCCACCGATGGGGGCGCCACCTTCGCGCGGATCACCACCGGTCCTCTGGCCTCGGCCATGGGCTGGGACGTGCTGAAGCTGGCCAATGGGGATCTGGTGGCGTCCTTCCAGGGAAGCGCCGGTGGGGTGGCCTATTCCACGGATAACGGAGCCACCTGGACCGTCGCGACCTATGACACCGCCCTGACGAACTACGGCTTCGGCCGTATCGCCCTGGCGGCCAACGGCACCACGGTGTACGGCCTGTTTGAGGACGGCAATTACGGCTTCCAGCAGGGCATCATGAAGTCCACGGACAATGGCCGCACCTGGGCGTGGCTGGGCAGCACCGACCTGTTCAACGCGGGAAATGGCGATGGCGGCCAGGCGGGCTACAACCACATGATCGCCGTGGATCCCGCCAACGTGAACACGGTCTTCGTGGGTACCAACCTCTCCCTGTACCGCTCCCTCAATGGGGGGACTAGCTGGTCGCGCATGACCCAGTGGATGGGCGGTGACCGCCACTACATGCACGCGGATTTCCACGTGCATGCCTGGGCCCCCAACGGTGCCAAGACTCTCTACGTGGGCACCGATGGCGGCCTGTCCGTGCTGCGGAACCCGGATATCGCCACCATCCCCACCGGTTCGGGTGGGGTCGCCTCCGACCCCACCTTCATCGATAACCGGCGCAACCGCAACATCACCACTCAGCTGGTGTACCACGTGGGCTCCACCACCGCCACCACCCCCGCCGGGGCGAAGGATCGGGTGATCGTGGGCCTCCAGGATCAGGGCACCCGCCTGCGCACGGAATCCGGCGTAGCCACCCAAAGCTATGATAAGCAAATCGGTGGCGATGGCTTCGGCTGCCTGATCCATCCCTACGATGGCGACAAGATGCTGGGCTCCCTCTACACCACCGTCATCCAGCGCACGGTCGATGGGGGCGCCAACTGGGACGATGTCGCCGGTATCGCCGCGGCGGGCAGTGATGCAGATGCTCCCTTCTTTACCCGGATGGCCCAGGACATGTCGGATCCCACGGGAAACCGGGTCTACACCTACACCAACACCGTGCCCTATGTGTCTACGGACTTCGGGGCCAACTGGACGGCCATGCCCACCACCGGGCTGACCTTCGCCAGCGCCATCCGGAATATCGTGGCTTCGTCCCTGACGCCCAATCATGTGGCCGTGACGTTCCGCAGCGGAGTAGGGATCACCACCAATGGCACGAGCTGGACCATGGTGGCGGGTACCGCCTTCCCCAACAGCGCCACCAATGCCTACATGGCCTGCGTGGCCTTCGACACGGCGGATCCCCAGACCCTGTACGCTTCCTCGGTGGCCTTCAATTCCGCCACGAAGAGCCATATCTGGAAATCCATCAACGGCGGCGCCGCCTGGACCGCGGTGGATGTCAGCAACGGCTTCCCCTTCGGTGTGCCGGTGCACATGGTCAAGGTCGATCCCATCGATCACACCACGGTGTACGCGGGGACCGATCTCGGCCTCTACCGCTCCACGGATTCCGGCGCCACCTGGGCCCGCTTCGGCACGGGCCTGCCCCTGGTGTCCGTGCGGGACATCTACATCGCCCCCGACGGCACCTTCATGCGCATCGGCACCCATGGGCGCGGGGTGTGGGAAATGCAGGGAGTTACGGCCAACTACCTCCCCAAGTTCTCTTCCCAGCCTCAAAACCTGAACCTTTTCGTGGGTGGCACGGGCGCGGTCAGCGCAGTGGCCGTGGGGCTTCCCGCTCCCACCTTCCAGTGGCAGGTCTCCACCGATGCGACCAACTGGTCGAACATCACAACCAATGGTACAGGTAGCACCTACACGCTCCCGGCGGCCCAGAGCGCCGACAACGGCAAGGGTTTCCGGGTCATTGCGACCAACTCCGTGGGCTCCGTGACCAGCAACCCTGCAATCCTCACCGTGTCCGCGGCGACCCTGCCCGCCTTCACCCAGCAACCCGCCAATGTCACCCAGATCGCGGGCCTGAGGGCCGACTTCACCGGGACGGCGACGGCCGCCCCCAGCCCCACCTACCAGTGGCAGAGTTCTCCCAACGGCAGCACCTGGACCAACATTCCGGGCGCCACCACGAACCTCTACCAGTTCTACCCCGCCCTCGCGGACGCGAATAAGCAGTTCCGCCTGACGGCCTCCAATGCCGCCGGCAGCGTCAACAGCGATGCCGCCACCCTTACTTTGACGCCCAATACGATCCAGGTGCTGGCGAATCCCGATATCGAAGTCACGCCCGCAGGTACAGGCTGGACCCTGTTCAGTTCTTACATGTTCATGGAGGACCCCCTCGGGGTGCACGAAGGTGCCCGGGCCCTCTATATCGGCAACTGGCCCCAAGCCACCACGGATTTCGCCTACCAGAATGTTGCCATCCCTGCCAATGCCACCAGCGCCAATCTGACCTACTGGTTGATGATCTACGACGCGGGTGCTGGCACAGGTTCGGTGATCAACACCATGAGCCTGAAAATTAAGAACGCAGACGGAACCGTGGATCTCGCCACCCCAAGCACCTTCAACAACACGACAACGGGCTATGGCTCCTACGCCCAGGTCGGGCCCATCGATCTCAAGGCCTATGCGGGCCAGACCGTGCGGGTCTACTTCACCAGCACCCAGCCCGGTACCGTCGGCACGATGTTTCTGGTGGATGACGTGAACCTCATCGTGAACACGACGGCAACCTCGGGGCCCTCCTTCAATATCAATGGGGACGGCGCCACGGATGCCTACGATCTGCTCGAGCTGTTGAAGCGGTTCGGGAGCACCGCCCCCGCCGACCTCGCCAAGGCCGATTTCAACAGCGATGGCCAAATCGACGACACCGATCTTTCCGCCCTGCTTGGCGCCCTTTAAGGATGGAACGCACCATGAACTTCCGAACTGCAACTCTCACGCTATTTCCCGCCACATCCCTGCTGATCCTTGTCGCCTGCGGTGGCGGGGGTAGCACGCCCGCACCCGCACCCGTCCCTCCTGCCGCGGCCCTGGCCTACACCAATCCCACCACGGGTACCTACCGCCTGGTGAAGAACGACACCCTGAGCACCGCCACACATCTGGTTCTGGATGTGACCGGTGTGGGCGCCCCCAGCGGCGCGGGCATCGCCTTCACCTGCACCGTGGACACCACCCGCGCTACCTGGGCCAAGGTGGTCGGTACGGATGCGGAATACATCCAGAAGGGGGATGTGTTCACCCTCGGCAATGTGCCCATCGGGATCAAGGGCAAGGTGGCCACGGCTACGCTCACGGCGGGCCTGGGGCAGAAGGGCATCGTCTCGCCGGTACCGGTGGCCCTGAATGGGGTCCTGGCCCGGGTGGCCCTGGATCTCAAGACCGGAGCCCCCGTGGGTACTACGACCCTGACCTCCCCCATGGCCCGGATCATTGCCGTGGATGGCACGATTACCGATGTGACGGTGGTGCCGGGAACCCTCTCGGCCCATTGATCCTCTCGACCTCGGAAAGCACCCCGGGAGCCACGGCTTCCGGGGTGCTTTTCTTTTGGCCACCAACAAACCCGCGGCGCTCCGTGTTCATGAGGCTTCGGGCAGGGCCTTCCTGGTTTTTCATCACCGTTCATCTACGGTTTCAAAAGGCGCGCTCAATCCCCAAGTGCAACATTCCTCAGAAAGAATGGATGCATGGGAAGACATTACACACACCTGAGTTGCGAGGAACGAGCAATGATCCAGGCGAAGCTGGAGTTGGGATTCAAGCCTCGGGGGATCGCCCGAGGCTTGAATCGCGCGGCTTCGACCATCAAGCGGGAGCTTGATCGGAACGACTGGCAGGCTCCGACTCGTCCCCGTAGGCGCGGTCGTCAGCCCCTCGCGGGCGGCTACCGCCTCCAGAACGCCCAGGCCAGGGCCAAGATGCTTGCCTCCAAACCCCGTGTGCTACGGAAGCTGGAGGTGGGATCCCCGTTGTGGCGGCTCGTCCTCGAAGGGTTGGCCAGCGGCTTGTCCCCTGAGCAGGTGGGGGGCACACTCGCGCGTATGCCAGAGCCTGTGCGCATCAGCCATGAAACGATCTACTCCGCCATCTATGCGATGCCCAGAGGCGAGCTGCGCACCGAGGTCATTGCCTTGCTGCGGAAGTCCCACAAGACCCGCAGACCTCGTGCGCGGGGGGAGGACCGACGTGGCCTCATCCCGAACATGACCAGCATTGATGAACGTCCCGTCGATGTTTCCGAGCGCCTGGTCCCCGGCCATTGGGAGGGTGATCTCATCAAGGGCGCCCGCAACCGCTCCCAGGTCGGTACCCTGGTTGAACGCAAGACCCTGTTCACCGTCCTGGCCCAAATGGATCACGCCACGGCTGCCTGTGCCGCCGAGAGCTTTTCTCGCGTGCTCGCTCGTATCGATTCCCAGATGCTGCGCAGCCTGACCTACGACCAGGGGCGGGAGATGGCGGCCCACGAGCTGTTCAGCAAAGAGACCGGCATGACCGTCTACTTCGCCCACCCGCACAGCCCCTGGGAACGCGGCATCAACGAGAACACCAATGGCTTGCTCCGCGACTACTTGCCCAAGGGCTCAGACCTGAGCGTCTACACGCAGGATGAACTCGATACCATCGCCTGGACCCTGAATGTCCGTCCGAGGAAATCCCTCGGGTGGAAATGCCCCGCAGAGCTTTTCCTTCCAGAAGGCGCTTTTGATTTCCAGGCCTTCTGGTCAAATCCACCCAAGCCTGTTGCACTTGGAACTTGAAACCGCCAAACCTTTTCTACCGGTGATAAACGGTGATGAACGGTGATTTTTCCTTAGAAGCTCGCCCTCACGCTCACCTGCCACACCCGCGGCTGCTGGTAGTTGCCGGTGCTAAAGGCGCCCTGGATGTTGTTGATGACGGTCATGGGCTGCTGGTTGGTGGTGTTGTAGCACTCCAGGGTCGTGCGCCAGGTGACGGCCTGGACGCGGAAGGAGTGTGACAGGGCAAGATCCAGGCTGGAGACCCAGGGCATCTCGAAGGCGCCCCGGCTGGCACCGGGCGCCAGCACCAGATCGCCGGAGGTCTTGGTGAGGGCGCTGTAGTGTAGGCCCGAGCGGCGCAGAAAGCTGCCGCTAAGTTCCAGGCCCCAGGGCAGCGCGGCGCTGCCGAAGGCCTTGTAGGCGTGACAGAGGGACTCATTGAGGGGGCCGTCGTACTGAGACAGGCGGTAGTCCTGGCGCAGGCTGGGGATCTGGGCGAAGCCCGTATTCTTGCCGGTGGTGCTGGCCACATTGCCCACTTCACTGTTGCCTCGAAGATCGCCGTGGGAATAGCTGATCTGGAGCCTGTGGCCGCCCTCGAAGCGGCGGTGGGCGGTCAGGTCGAAGCCGTTGAAGGTCCGCTTCAGGCCCGGCAGGTTGGCGATGATCTTCTTTCCGGCGGTGGCATTGGCCTGCGCATCCAGCTGTGGCAGGTAACCCCAGGCGGGATTGTAGGTATCCAGGAGATCCCGCACCTCCTTGCGGGTGAGTACGGCTTCCAGGGTCCAGCGCCCCAGGCCGGGAATTGTCTGCACCCGCTCCAGGCCCAGTTGGGCGAGGTCGGTGTGGGCCGCCTTCAGATCCCCCAGGGCGACATTCTTCACTCCCTGGGTACCGGTGGTCTGCCAGGTGCGCCAGGCCCCCAGGCCGGGAATCCACACCGCCTTGTCCACGGCGGGGCCGCCGGTCACGGCGCCGCCGCCGGTGAGGTTGCCGGGGGCGGGGGGACTGTAGATCCGGCCCCAATAACCGAACACGCGGGTGAGGCCATGGCCCTGGGGATCCCAGGAGGCGCCCAGGCGGGGACTCAGGAGGGTCTGGCTGTAGAGGTTGCGGCCATCCTCCCCGTCCAGGGAAACGCGGTCGGCCCGGAGCCCCAGGTTCAGCGTCCAGTGGGGCGAGGGATGCCAGTCATCCTGGATGTAAAGCCCCAGGGCGCGCTGGGTCAGCGGGGAGCCGTAGCTGCCCAGGTCCGCGAGGGTGCGCTGATAGAGGTAGCTGGCCCGGCCACCGGCCAACTGCGTGGAGACGGGGCTGGGGGTGAGCAGGCTATCGCCGGCGGCATAGCCGAAATCGCTGCCGTTGAGGGCCAACAGGCCCGTCCGGATGGCGGTGATATCGCCTGCGGACGGACCGGCGCCACCCGCAGCCCGGTCCAGGAAGGACAGGCCGCCGCTAGGGCGGAGGTAGGCCTGGGTGAACTCGGATTGCAGCCCCTGGAAGCCACCCTTGATGGCGTGTTCTCCGGGGGTCCAGGTAAGTTCACTGCGGAAGGTGTAATTGCGGATGCGATCCTCGCGATCCTGGGCGTAGGCCCCAAAACTCTCGTTGCCCGGGGCGTCGAGCTGGGCGCGGTTCGGCCCGGCCTGCGGAGTGGCGGGGGACCACACAAACTCCGTGCGGTGCACGCCCAGGGTGTTTTCCAGAGTCAGGCTGGGGGCCAGTTGGCCCACATGGTGCAGCATGAAACTGTTGCCGCCCCGGGTGCGGTTCGGCATCTGGAAATCCTTCACCGCGCTGTCGTAAGCGGCATCGAAGTTCAACTGCGTCACCGGGTCGCCGATCCAGGCCAGTTCGAGGCGATGGGCATCGGAGACGAGCCAGGTGAACTTGAGGAAACGGTAGGATCGATCCTCCTCCTGGCTGCGCCGGTGGGGCAGGGTGCCCACGGGCTGGACGTTCTCGAAGTCCAGGCTCAGCAGCTGGCGATTGAAGGCCCCGAAGAAGAAGAGGCGATCCTTGACCAGGGGGCCGGAAACCGAGACACCCCATGCAGTGGCATCGGTGGGGCGTTCATCCGGGAAATTGCTCTTCCCCGTATCGGGACGGCTGTTGAGGCCCCTCCAGATGCGGCTACCGAACAGCGCGCCCTGGAACGTATTGCCGCCGCTCTTGGTGACCATGGAAAAGACGCCGCCGGAGGCGAAGGCGATCTCGGCCTTGTGGCCGCCGGTAGTGAGGGTCTGGCTCTCCAGGATCTCCGTGCTCAGATTCACGCCAAACCGGCCGTTGGAGCTGAGGTTGGTGGACATGCCATCCACCAGGAACGCATTGGCATCCAGCATGGAGCCCAGTACCACGGGTTCGGGCTTGCCCGAGGGGGAGATGCCCGGGGCCAGGTAGCTGTGCTCTACGTAGCGCTGGGGGCTGAAGGGCAGACGCTGGAGGTCCACCGCGTCGAAGGAGGTCTGCACCGCCAGGCTGCTGGTCTCCGTGCGTAGGGGCGAGTCTTCCACGGTGACGCTGGCCTGGGCCTCGCCGCCGTGGAGGGTGATCTGGGCCCGGGCATCCGCCTTGAGCAGGATGGTCTGATCCTGGATCTGGTAGCGCCCCGGGATCAACCCTGCCAACGAGGCGAGCCCCTTGGCGTCGGTGCGCAGCTCCCGGCGCTCCGCACGGTCCAGGGATTCCAGCCGCAGCGTAATGCCTGCCAGGGGCTTCCCCTTGGCATCCAGCATCCGCACCTGCAGGCTGCCGGTGGTCTGTGCGGAGAGGGATCCGGCCGCCAGGCAGAGCGCCAAACCGAAAATGTCAGGAAAGTGTCGTGAACGTGTCATCCGGTCATTCTTCCACAGGGTGCAGCCTGGAGAAAGGCGGAATTTCAGACCAAAGCCTCCAGATGCGCCAAGAAATTCACCCCGGAAGATGTCGAGGCTCGCGCCACGAGCAACGCAGAGGTCGCGGATGGAAAAGTGACGGGGGACGGACCGACCACAACTCGCTTTTCTCCGTGCTTCCCTCCGACATCCCTGTCTTCGAGGGAGGATTACTCCTCTGAGGCGTAGACCTCCCGGGGCCTTCCGGCTCCGCGGTCCGCGCCGATGATGCCTTCCTCCTCCATCTATCGGACAGCGCACCGCGCTGTCCTCCTGCTCCCGGCTGCGCCGGATTGCAGAGATGGAGCCTCCCATCCGGGGATGGAGGATTACTCCTCTGAAGCGTAGACCTCCCGGGGCTTTCCGGCTCCGCGGTCCGCGCCGATGATGCCTTCCTCCTCCATCCGGTCGATGATGCGGGCGGCTCGGCCGTAGCCTATGTTGAGCTTGCGCTGGAGGAGGCTGGTGCTGGCCTTGCGTTCGCGCTTGACCACGGAGACGGCGCGGTCGTAGATGTCGTCGCCCGTGCCGGTGCCGTCTTCGCCGCCCATGGCCTGGGTGGCTTCCTCGTCCGTTTCCATGGCGTTGAGCAGGGCCTGGTTGTATTCGGGTTTGCCCCGGGCCTTGAGCCAGTCCACCAATCGTAGGGTTTCTTCCTCGGTGATCAGTGGGGCGTGGATGCGGTGGGGGCGGGCGTTTCCAGGGGCCAGGAAGAGGGCGTCGCCCTTGCCCAGGAGCTGCTCGCCGCCGCTGCTATCCAGGATGGTGCGGCTGTCGATCTTGGTGTTCACGCGGTAGCTGAGACGGGCGGGAAGGTTGGCCTTGATCACGCCTGTCACGATGTCCACGCTGGGGCGCTGAGTGGCGAGGATCAGGTGGATGCCCACGGCTCGGGCCTTCTGCGCGATGCGGGCGATGCTCTCTTCCACTTCGGCCCGGGCCACCATCATCAGGTCGGCCAATTCGTCGATGACCACCACCACGTAGGGCAGGGGCTCGAGGAAGGCGGGGCGCTCGGGCCAGCGGGGATTGGGCGTGCGGTCGCTCAGGTCGATGTTGCCGCCCGCCTCCAATACCTTGGCGTTGAAGCCCTCCAGGTTGCGCACGGAGAGCAGGGCCAGGCGTCGGTAGCGGTCCTCCATCTGGGCCACCACCCACTTGAGCACCCGGCCCGCCTCCTTCATGTCGGTGACCACCGGCGCCCAGAGGTGGGGGATGTCCTCGTACATGCCCAGTTCCACCATCTTGGGATCCACCAGGATGAGCTTGACCTCGCTGGGAAGGGACCGCAGCAGCACGGAGCAGATCATCGCGTTGACGCCCACGCTCTTGCCGCTGCCGGTGCTGCCGCCGATGAGGAGGTGGGGCATCTTGGCGAGATCCGTCACTACCGGCGCGCCCGCGATATCCTTGCCCAGGGCGAGGGCCAGCAGGCTGCGGGCCTCCTTGTGGGCGGGATCGCGAAACACGGGACTGTCGATGATCTCCCGGAAGGCGATGATCTCCCGCTTGGGATTGGGCACTTCGATGCCCACGAGATTCCGGCCCGGGATGCGGTCGATGCGCACCTTCTCAGCCTGAAGGCCCAGGGCCAGATCGTTTTCCATGCCGATGACCTTGGCCAGGGGAACGCCGGCATCCGGCTGGAACTCGTACACCGTCACCACGGGGCCCGGCTGCATGCCCACCACGGTGCCCTTCACCCGGAATTCTGACAGTTTCTGTCCAATGAGGGCCCGGGTGTCTTCGAGCACCTTGGGGTCCACCCGGGTGCCGGGTCCTGGGGGGTCGAAGAGGCGCCGGGGGGGCAGTTCCAGGCGCTCGGCGGGGGCGAAGGCGGAAGCCTCGCCATCGAGCCTGCGGGAGGCCTTCAGGGGCGCCTTGGTGCCCAGGGAGGCGGTGTCCGGCAGGGGATGCACGGGGGTGGGCTCCGTGAGTCCCAGGGGCTGCTGCTCGGCCACCCGGCCATAGCGGTCCTGCATCACCACCGGCTTGACGAGCTGAGGCTTGGGAGGCGGTGGCGGCGGAAGGTTGCGGAGCAGCGCTGGGGCGGGCAGGGGCACGTCGGCGGGCCGGTGGAGATCCTCCAGCACCAGGGAATCCTGGGGGCCGGAGAGGGGAAAGGAGATTCCTTCGGAATGAAAGGGCGCCAGTTCCCGGGAGGGGGTGTCCAGGCGCATGGACTGGATGATGGGCAGCCCCATCTCCGGGGGGATTTGCTGGTTGCTCCGACGGTATTCCGCCGTTTCCCGCTGGGCCCGGACAAAAGCATCTTGTTGTTCCTGCTCGATCTGGTGCTGCTCGGCGAGATGCTGCAGATCGGCGGCGTCCCGGGCATCGAGATCCGGCATGGCAACGGCGCGACCGCTCTTCCAGGCCAGAAAGGGGCGCTTCAGGAAGGCAAGAACGCCGCGGACGCCCTTGCTGGGCAAGGGTTTGAGAAAGGGTAGGGCCCGATCTCCCATCCAGCGGCCGAGCATGGCGCCCAGGGCCCGAGTCAGACTCGGGGCCAGGATCAGGGCCGCGATGAGGATCAGCAGCGAAAGGGCCAGGGGCAAGCCCACTGGGCCAAAGGTCCTGCGGCAGGGTGGCCACAGGGCCGAGCCCAGCCAGCCGCCCCAGCGCCAGGCGCCCTCCGAGGCCCAGCTACGGGTGCCGAAGGCGCCCAGGAGCGTCCACACCGAGAGCCCCAGGATGCTCCAGGCCACGCGGCGCGACCATTTGAGCCCATCCCGGGTGAAGATCTCCCACAGCATGTAGGCGGGCAGCAACCAGGCGCCCACGCCCACCAGGGTCTGGAGGAAGCCCGCCACATGGGCCCCGAAGAGGCCGCAGAGGTTGTGGAGCTCGGGATCCACGGTGCCGCCGGCGAAGAGGTGCGGATCGTTGGGGTGGAAGCTCAGCAGCGACAGGGCGACCACGAGGGCGAAAAAGCCCACCACGACCCTGAGCAGCAGTCTGCCCATTCCCTTCACGGCACCTCCGGATAGGTTTCGAGTCTAGCCGATCAGCTCATCGCTGGCCCGCAGCGGAGGCCGTGGCGGCACTGGAGACAAGGAACGCCGCGCGCTGACTGCGGTCCCAGATCGGTTTTCCGGCGGCCTGGAGATAGGTGCCCACGCACTCGAATCGCCAACCCGCCGCCAGGGCGCGATCCAGGAATGGCCCGAGCACCCGCGCGGGGCGGTCCTCGGCGGGCCGCCCCGAACCGAGGTGCATGAGCACGATGAGGCCCTCCCCGTCCTGTCGCTCCATACGTGTATGCAGGCGATCGAGGATGGCGTTGCCCGTGCGGTACAGCTTCCGCTCCTTGAGGGTGGCCCAATCCAGGGTGTCGGCGCCCTCGCTCCAGCCCACGTGGCGGTAGCCCAGCTCCTCCGCCCATTTCCGGATTTCCGCATTGTGTTCGCCGTAGGGGGCCCGCCACAGGGGGTCCATGGGCCGCCCCAGCAGGCGGAAGAAGGCCTGATCCGCCGCCAGCAATTCGTGCTGGAAGCGTTCCTTGGTCCAAGCGGGATCGCGAATCCCGCGGGGCGCGAGGTGGGGATGGGTCAGGGTGTGGTTGCCGATTTCGTGACCGTCCCGGTCGATCCGCCGCACGAGCTCCGGATACTTCTGGATGAAGGCCCCGGTGAGGAAGAAGGTGCAGTGCAGATTCCGGGCATGGAGGGCGTCCAGCACATCCAGAGCCACTTCCGACGTGGAGCCACCATCGAAGGTGAGGCACACCTGGCGCTGGCCTCGAGGGCCTCGCAGCAGGTTCAGCCCCTCGCCCGCGCCGGGCCAGAGGCCGCCGGATCGGATCGTGGGCAGGGTGGGGGGCTGCGGTCGGGGCGTCGGAATGACCGGGGGTTTGGTTATTTCGGTCCTGGGTGGCTCCGGTTTCGGCTTCGGCTCTGGTTTCCGGGGCTCGGTCTTCCGGGGTTCCACCTTTACCGGGGCGGGAATAGGCGCCTCGCGTTTCGGGGGCGCGGGTGGTTTGGGTTCGGGTTTCTTGATCTCGGTTTTTTTGATTACGGGAGGTTTTCGGGGCGAGGTGGGCGCCTGGATCGACAGGGGCCGATCGAAATCCCAGCGGGCCAGAAGGGTGCCATCCCCCTTGCGGAGCTCGGCCTTCTCACCCCTGGGGGGCCGGTACAACTCCCAGCGGACGGGCCCGAACTCGATGAAATTGCGCTCGTTGAGGGTGGTGCCCTTCAGCACCAGTTCCGTGGGCTGGTCCACCTCGCCTTCGATGACCAGCAACCCTCCCAGGGCATGCCAAGTCCAAGGAGCCAGGGCAGCCTTGGGCCCCGGCGGGGGCTGGGGAGGCTTCTCTCGCTGGCAGGACAGGGCACCGAGGAGGCTAAGGGCAAGGCCCAGGGCCTGAAGCGGGGCCCTCACGCGGACTCCCGGTGACAGGCGGCCCAGTAGTTGGCCTTTTCCCGAATGCGGGTCTCCACGGACGAGAAGCCACGTTCCTCGAGGGCTTCCAGCAGCCACTGGGCCAGAGTCTCCGCCGTGGGGTTGCGATCTTTCAGCCAGGGCTGGTCGTTGAGGAGGGTGTAATCGATGCCTTCGACCCAGGTGTCCAGGGCCTCTGCGAGCGCTGATTCACCCTGGGCGCCCTCGAGGTTTACGGTGGCTTCGAGTTCCCAGTTGTGGCCATGGCGGGCCTCAACAAAGCCAGGAAGGTCGTGGAAATGATCCGCCACAAAGGCGCGATGGAGGCTCAGTCGGGGAGGGAACATGGGCCCCAGTGTAAGGGCCTCCCCGGAAAAGCGCACGGCCCGCCTTAGCACTTGTGGTTGGTGGGCAGAACTCGAGAATTCGTGGTTCGCACCCGGCAATTGGTTCCTTTGCCCGCGGGAGCGGCGGCCTTTGGCGTCAGGATCCAGTCGATCCCCCTTGCGCTGCCCGAGGCTTGCCCATGCCTTCCCATCCGCTCCATTTCCCCGCCGTGATGATCCTTCGGGAGGAGGGCGAGATTCTTTTCCTGGACCGGCAGGCTGCGGCGCTCACGGGATACCGCCCCGAGGAAGTCCCCCATCTCAATCGACTGCTGGAGGGGGTTTTTCCGGAAGCGGTGGATCAGGCCAAGGCCACGCGGCTGTTTCGCCATGCCGCGGCCACGGCGGGTCGGAGGGGGTCGGCCCGGTTCCATGCGGAATTCCCCGCGAAGAATGGCCGCCGAAGGCGGACCACCATCCAGGTGCAGCGCTGGGGCGGGGATCCGGGGCACCGCTCCTATCTGGTGAGTTTCCTGCCCAGCGATGACGCGCCCGGGGCCGATCAGGCGGTGGTGCTCCAGGCCGTGGCGCGGCGGGTGGCCCGGTTGCTGAAGGAGGCGTCGGCCTTCAGTCACGCGCTGGCCCAGGAAGCGGATGGTTCGGACGAACGATTCGCGGTACTCTCAGCGCTGATCGAACGGGCCCGGGGACTCCTGGGCAGCCTGGAAGTGCAGGTCCAGGGCGACCCCCTGGCGAATCCGGAGGACAGGGCATGAATTCGGCGCAGGTCAGGAAGCCCGCGACTCCCACCTTCCGCTACGCGGTGGTGGAAGACGAGCCCCTGGCGATGCGCATGCTACTGCGGATGCTCGCCACCCTGGCCCCGGACGCCGAGCTGGTATGGGAGGCCGCCGATGGCGATGCGGCCTTCTGCAGCCTGCGGCAGGATCCTGTGGATGTACTTTTTCTCGACATCCTGTTCCCCCCGGGAGGCGCCTTCCGCCTGTTGGACCAGGCCCGCACTGCGCTGCCCGTGCTGCCCAAGATCGTCTTCGTCACCAGCTGCGAGGACCAGGCCCTCAAGGCTTTCGAGTGGGCGGCCTTCGATTACCTGGTAAAGCCGGTGACGGCGCCCCGGGTCAAGGAGACTCTCGACCGCCTGCGGGCCAGCCAGGCCTCCGCGGACCTGGAATCCCTGCTGCGGGTGATGAAGGATCTCGCCCATCAGACCGGGCCGGATCGGTTCACCGTCAGCATCCGGGACCGCATCCTGGTGTTCCGCTGGTCCGAAGTGATGTACCTGCACACGGAATTCCGTCAGGTGTTCGCCCATACCGCCCGGGGGAAGGTGCCCCTGGACAAGGGTGTGGATGAGCTGGAGGCCCTATTGGGGGATCGCTTCGTGCGCATCCACCGCTCGAGCCTGGTGAACCTCGACTACCTCGTGGAGGTGCGCAACCCGCCCTCCCTGGCTGGGGAAGCGGTGATGCAGGACGGCGTCAGCCTGAGCGTGAGTCGGGCCCGGATGGACGATCTGCTCCGGAGTCTGGCCCGGATGCGATAGCCCGGGCCTCCGGCGATTCGTGACCCCGGGTGAGGGGTTCGTTTCAGGCCTTCGGTAGTCCGTTGGAAACCTGTGGTTGCCTTTTGACCCGGGGCCGAACCTTGAGTGCAGGTGTTTCGAGCCCTCAGGAGTCTCGGTGGCCGGTCCCGACGTCCCCCATTCCCATGCCGTCCTGGTTTTCCGGGGGAGCGGGGAACTGCTCTTCGCCAACCCCTACGCCCACTCCCTGCTCGGTCTTTCCTCCCACGAAAAGGAGGACCTCCAGGGGTGGTGCATCCGCTGCTTTCCCTCCACCCACGACTACGACCGCGTGGCCCGGAGCCTGAGGCGGGCGCTATCCGGGGAGGGCCTCTCGGCGGGCGGCAGTTTCTGGGCCCAATTCCTGAATCAGGAGGGCCGCCTGATGGAAGGGCTCTTCCACGTCGTTTCCTGGCTGGAACGCAATGGCGAAACCCGCGCGATGCTCACCTGCGTCCCCACCGCGAGTGCCGAGCGCCCCTCCCTGGTGCCCAAACCCCAGCCCCCGCCCCTGGAATCCATGACAGACCTGATGGAGCGTATCCGCGAACTGCTGGATGTGGCGCTCACCGTGGGCCGCGTGTCCTGCGACGAGGCCGTGATGGGAGGCGACCCCCAGGACTATCTGGAGCGCCTGGAATTCGCCAAAGGGGTGCTGCGGGACTTGAATCGGCAGGCTTCCTAGCCCAATTCGCTCCGGAGCGCGGCGAGGAATTCCACCAGCACGCGATGCCGTGATTGGGCGTGGCGCAGGCCTGCGGGGGTGTTCATTCGGGCCGCCAGGCCAAGCAGCTTCTGTTCGAAGTGATCCAGGCTGAAGCGCTTGTCGTCCAAGGGGCGGTGTTCGGCCCAGGGATCCTCGGGATGCCACAGGCCCGCCCTCATGGCGCCGCCCGTGGCGAAGCAGCGGGCCAGCCCGATGGCGCCGATGGCCTCCAGGCGGTCCGCGTCTTGCAACACGGCGCCTTCCGGAGTGGTGGCCCGAGCGCCCCCTGAGAAACTGTGGGTGGCGATGGCCTCCGCGATGGCCTCGCTCCGTTGAGCCAATCCCGGGAGGTCCCGGCACCAGGCTCGCGCCTCCGCGGCACCGAGTCCCGCCGTTCGAGCGGAGTCTGGGTGGTTCTTGGGCCGGTAGACGAGATCGTGGAGCAGGGCCGCGGCCACGCAGACTTCCACGTCCGCACCTTCTTCTGCGGCCAGCGACTCGGCGTTCCGAGCCACCCGCAGGGCATGGCTGAGGTCATGGGCCCCGTCCCGTGCTTCGGTCTGGAACCGGGCACCCAGCCGGCTCCAGAGGGGCGGGAACCAGGGATAGGGAAAAACGGGCTCGGTCATCTTTCCAGACTAGCGCCTGGATTAGGAAAGGGCCTTGCGGTGGCTAGAATATGCGTATTAATATGCAAATATGCGGTTGCGTCGAATCCGATTCAGCCCGGTCTTCGCCGATTTCTACTCTCGGGGCTGGCCCCGGATATCCGATCATTCCTGTTTCGCCCTGGAGGCCCAATGCGGACCCTCAAGCTCTTTCTCCTCGCCCTGTTCATGACCGTTGGTGTCTGGGCGCAGCGGGCCATCCATCTGGATCCCGAGAGCGATGTGAAGGTGTCCCTCCAGAAGGGCGCCGTGGTGGTGAGCGTGCCGGAGGGCGCCCACCTGAAAAAGAGTTTCATGGCAGTGACCCTGAAATCCAAGCCGGGGAGCCTCAAGGCGGGGCCCCTGCCGCAGCCCACGGGTGTAGATGAACTGAACGAACCCGTCTGGCAAGGATCGGTGCGCATTCCTCTGTTGGGCGAAGGCCTGACGGGGACCGTTGAGTTGGAGGTGCAGTACCAGCCTTGCACGGAAGGCGAAGGTGGCGTGTGCTACCCGCCCACCGTGCAGATGCTGAAGGTGAAGGCTTCCGACATTCCGGCGGCCAAGGCCGTCGCAATTTCAGGTGAGGTGAAGGCGGAACCGCAGGTGCAGACGCCTGTGGTGGAAGCCAAGGTCGAGGCTCCGAAGCAGGCCACCACGGCTCCCGTTTCCCCCGCAGTTCCCAAGCGTGATGGGCTCCTGTTGTCCCTGGTGCTGGTGTTCCTGGCGGGGATGGGGGCGAGCCTCACGCCCTGTGTGTTCCCGATGATCCCCATCACCATGGCCATCATCGGCGCCAAGGGCGGGGGCCGGGCCAAGGGCTTCCTGCTGTCCCTGATGCTTGTGCTCGGCATGGCGGTCACGTACACCGCCCTGGGCGTCATCGCGGCCAAGAGTGGCGAGGCCTTCGGCGCCGCAGCCCAGAAACCCGGCTTCCTGATCCCCTTGGCGATCCTGTTTGCCGTCTTCGCCCTGAGCCTCTTCGGCGCCTTTGAGATCCAGCTGCCCCAGTCCATCCAGATGAAGCTGCAGGGCGATGGTCCCCGGCAAGGATACACGGGCGCCTTCATCATGGGCCTGGTGCTTGGCCCCCTCGCGGCCCCTTGCGTGGGGCCGGTGGTGGGCGCCGTGTTGGCGGCCATCGCCCAGCAGGGGGATGTGACCCTCGGCGCCCTCAAGCTCTTCGTGTTCACCCTGGGCATGGGTGTGCTCTTCATGGTGGTGGGCACCTTCAGTGCCACCCTCCCCAAGAGCGGCGACTGGCTCATCCGCTTCAAGCGCATCATGGGCCTCGCCGTGCTGGGCTTTGCTGTGTGGAGCGTGCGCCTGATCGTGCCGGAGTGGATGCTCCTTGCCATGTTGGGGGCGCTCCAGTTGATTGGTGCCGCCGTATTCGGCGTGTTCGAGCCCGCCGAGAGCTTCCTGGGGCAGATCCGAAAGGGCTTCGGGATTCTGTTGCTGGTGCTGGGGATCCTCCACTGCGTTCGGGCCAGCGAAGTGGCCTTCAATCGGAGCATTCTGCCGAGCGGCGGACCCGCTGTGGCCGCCGCAGAACCCACCCGCAAGGATTGGCTGGAGCAGGATTACGAAGGCGCCCTGAAGAAGGCCAAGGCCGAGAACAAGCTGGTGCTCGTGGACATCTACGCCGAGTGGTGCGCCCAGTGCAAGGAGCTGGACGAGAAGACCTGGCCCGATCCGGCGGTGCGCGCCTGGATCGCCAAGAATGCCGTGGCGGTGCGCATCGATACAGACGCCAAGCGCAAGGACCTGCAGCCGGTCTTCAAGATCACGGGCTATCCCTCGGTGATGCTCATGGACGCCGAGGGGAAGGAAGTCCGCCCCCGCCTGATGGGCTTCGAGAAACCGGCGGGCATGCTGGGATGGCTCGAGGGTCGATAGGTTCTTCTCTGGTAACGCGAGAACGCCCGGGGACTCCGGGCGTTCTCGCGTTACCGGCCCCTTCAGCCGTTGATGGTGATCTTCTGGGGGCGGATCTCGGGACTCTTGGGCACGGTGAGGTGCAGGACGCCCTCCCGGAGATCGGCGGTGACCTGCCCCGGTTGGACTTCCTCGGGCAGGGAGAAGGTCCGGTTGAAGGTGCCGTACGAGCGCTCCTGGGAGTAGTAGCGTTCGCCTTCGCGCACCCCTTCAGCCTCCCGGCGGCCGCTGATGCTCAAGCGGTTACCCGCCAACTGGATATCCAGATCCTCCTTGCGGATGCCGGGCATGTCTGCGGTCAGGACGTAGGCCTCGGGGGTTTCCTTCACATCGAAGGAGGGCATGAAGGCCGTGCCCTCGCCAGAAAAGGTCCCTTCCCGATAGGGGTCCCACCGAAGCAGGTTCCGCATGAGCCGGAAGGGTTCGAGGGCCTCGGCTGGCACGGAATAACGTTGAGGTTCGCGGGTTCGGATGAGGTTCATGATGCTGCTCCTTTCTCCCCGAGTGGGGTGGTGGATTAATCATCCGAAGAAAATATTAGTCCACAAGAAGCAGATGTCAAGATGGTAGCGAAGGGGCTAGGCAAGCTCCCGGGTAAAGAGGGTGGCGCCCTTCTCCTGGCCCGCCGGGGTGAAGCCCATGCGGCGGAGGTAGGCATCGTGGTGGCGGGCGTGGGAATGGGCCTGCAGGCGACGGAAACCGAGATCCCGGAAGAGCTGCTGGTTCTCGATGAAGAGGAACTCCCCGGGCTTGAAGTCCCGGTACGCGGGGACCACGAAGTCGAGATCGACGCTGAGCACTCCATCATCACCGGGTGTGCCGATGAAGACGCAGGCGGGGACGAGATTGCGGAGCACGTAGAGGCTCACACGGTTGCTCTCCAGGCGAAAGTCGAAGTCGGGAAAGAGGCGACTGATCTCGGTGCGGTATTCGTCGAAAACGCACTGCAGATATTCGGAGCCGGGTGGCACGTTGATGATGCGAAGGCGCTCCTTGGCGGAGTAAATGCGCACCAGATAGTAGACATCGCAAAGGGCGATGAAGCCGTTGAGAACTCCCACAGGGTAGGCCTGGATCAGGAACCCGTAGACCGAGAACGCCGATGCGCCCACCAGGTTGTACCAGCGCAGTTTCACGATGGAACTCATCATCAGTGACACGGCCACAATCACGGATGCGAGATACCCGAATCCTTCAAGCCAAGTCAGTTGGTGCATTCGAGACTCCTTTTGGAATTTTCTGGTCAGAGGGATTTTGAAACAAACACGGAAGGCCGGGTGCATCCAACCCATGTGGTCCATGTAGCTGAAGAATCGAGATGGGACCGAAGCAGTTGTTCCACCCCGTGGGGAGCCCAAATGAAAATCGCAATCATCGGCGCAGGCAATGTGGGAGCCACCCTTGCATACACCCTGGCAATCCAGGCCGTGGCCAGTGAGGTGAGCCTCATCGATCTCAACATGGACAAAGCCTTCGGGGAAGTCCTGGACATCGCCCACGGAGGCGCGGTTTCTGAGCGTGTGCACCTGCGGGCCGAGGGTTACGAGGGGGTCGAGGATGCCGACATCATCGTGCATACCGCTGGGCGGGGGCGGAAGCCCGGGGAATCGCGCCTCGACCTAGCCCGTGGAAACGTCGCCATCACCGAAGCGATCCTCGAAAAAATCAAGCCGCACTACAACGGTCGCTCCTTGTTTCTCGTGGTCAGCAACCCGATGGATGTGCTGACCTATGTGTCCTATCGGCGCTTGGGCATTGACCGACACAAGGTGTTCGGATCGGGAACAGTGCTGGATTCCTCGCGTTTCAAATACCTGCTGAGCCATCGCTTCCGGGTGGATCCCCGAAATCTCCATGCCATGGTCATCGGGGAGCATGGAGATTCAGGAGTTCCCTTGTGGAGTTCCGCCACCATTGGTCCCGTGCTCATCTCCGAATACCCCTCCCGGGAGCATCCGCTGCTTTCGCCGGAGGATATCGAAACCATCAGCAGGGACGTCCTGCTTGCTGGCCAGGAGGTCATCACCCGCAAGGGGGCCACCTACTACGCCATCTCCATGGCCGTCACTCGGATCATCAAGGCCATTCTCAACGACGAGAATCGGCTTCTATGCGTATCCTCCTACATCGAGAACCGGAACGGCGTGACAGATGTCTGCCTGAGCCTTCCGGCCATCCTTGGGCGCGAAGGTATCCGAGAGCTGCTTTCGGTGGCGCTGACACCCGGAGAGGAGGCCGCCCTCCAGCGTTCCGCAGGGGTGCTGAAGGGGCTGTTGAAGGAGGTTGGGTACTCGTAGGGTAATGCTTCACTTACTCAGATAATGCTCCAGCGTCTTTTCCAGGTTCGCGCCGCGCAGTTTGGCATCGGTGGCCACGATCTTGCCGTCGGGGCCGATGAGGATGGGCTTGGGGATGCCCACCACGCCATAGGCCTCGTTGAGGGGGTGCTTGCCTCGGCCCAGGTAGGCGTGCTTCCAGGGCATGGGGCTCTCGGGAAGGGCGCGCCAGGTGGCGACGTCTTCGGCCTTCAGATCCCAGGAGAGGCTCAGGATCTCGAAGTTTTTCCCCTTGAAGCGCTCCCAGGCCCTGTGGACGCCCGGCAGTTCAGCGCGGCAGGGGGGGCACCAACTGGCCCAGAAATCCACCAGCACATACTTGCCCTTGAAGGTGTCGTTGGTGAAGTGTCGGGTGGGATCGGCCAGATCGATAACGTCGAAGGCGGGGGCCGGAATGCCCGCGGCGGTCTTGGCCTGGGCGTCCCACATCCGGCGGGCGAACTTCGTGTCCTCCACGGTGGCGAATTCCTTTTCCAGGCGCTCGAGGGCGGTCTTGGCCACCGCGTCATTCTCCCCGAGGTTGGCTTCGAACTGGGCCATGGTGAGGGCCGCGCGCACACCCGCATCGGGGTGCTTCTCCCGGCCCTCAGCGGCGAAGGCCTCGGCTTCGCGAGGATCGGGGAAGCGGGTTTCCAGGAAGCGGGGAAGGAGCCCCGTGCTCAAGCCCCAGGCGGGGGAAACGGAAGACACTTCCTTCTTGAGGCTCGCGGTGAGAGTCGCATCCGGATCCTTCTTCTGCAGCAGAACGAGCTGGTACTGCCCCACCAGCAGGGCCTGGCGCACTTCGGGTCGGGTTTCCTGGGCGAGTCGCGCCTGGATGGATTGCAGCGATGCGGCCACCTCCGGCGTGAAGCTCTGGGGTGTCTTGCCCCCCTGAAGATGCGCCTTGCGGGCCTCGCCCACCCCCTTCACGACGCCGCGGACTTCCTCCAGCACGGCCTGAGCGGGGTTCTCCAGGAATTTCGCCAGGGCACCTTCCAGCTTGTCGCCGCGCAGATCGCCATCGGAGGCGACGATCTTGCCATCGGGGGCAACCAGCACGTATTTGGGGATGCCCGCCGCGCCATAGGCCTCGGCGATGGGATGGTTCTTCATGCCGGGCAGGAAGGCGTGCTTCCAGGGCATGGGCTGCTTGGCCTTGCGGAAGGCCGCGATGTCCTCAGCCTTCTTGTCCAGGCTGAAGCTCAGGATCTCGAAATTCTTGCCCTTGAAGCGCTCCCAAGCCTTGTGGACGTTCGGGAGGTCCGCCACGCAGTACGGGCACCAGGTGGCCCAGAACTCGAGGAGCACATGCTTGCCCTTGAAGGTGTCGAGGCTGTATTCGACCTTGGGGTCTTCGAGGCTGGCGACCTTGAAGGCCGGGGCCGCCTTGCCGGGGAGCGTCTTCAGGGGGGCATCGAAGCGCTTGCGGGCGTCGAGGGTGAGCTTGTGGCCGGGAAAGGCCTTTTCCAGCGCGGCAAGGGCGGCCTCGGCACCGGGTTTCTCCTCGTCGAAAAGCTCCCGGAACCGCTCGTACGAGACTTCGACCTGGGATTTTGCGGAGGCCGCGGGAGCTTTGGGCGACTGGGCCAGCAGGGCGGGGCCGAGCAGCACCAGGGTGAAGAGGAGGGCGGAGTGGGACATGGGTTCTCCTGGAGGCGAAAAGGAACGAATAAAGGATACCTCGCAGCGTGAGGGAATTCAGGATTTGTCCCGCACCTGCCGCAGGAGTTTGAGGCCTTCCTCGGTGCGGCTCAGCATCCAGGTAAGGGCCCTGCCTTCCAGCACATGGACGGCGGCCTTCGGGAAGCGGCGGGCCAGTTCGCTGCGGTGCCGCTGGGTGAAGCGGAAGGGGTCCGTAGGCAGGAGGATGAGCTCCGGCTCCAGGGCCTCCATTTCAGCTTCGGAAAGGCGTGGGTAACCCTCGGGGCCGATGGGCATCAGGCCCGCCTGGCGGGCAAGATCCGAGACGTACGTATTCGGCCCCGCCGCGATCCACGGGGCCTTCCATACCAGGGTCAGGGTGCGCGGGCCCTTCTTTCGAGACGGCTTGAGGCTGGCCCGGAGGGCTTCGGCGCGGGGCCTCGCCAGTTCGGGCGTACCCAGGGCCTCCCCCAGCTGGAGCCAGGCCTGGGCGCAGTCGGCGACGGTGCGAATCTCCAGCACGAGCAACGGAACTCCCGCCTGGCGAAGGGCCTGGGCGGTCTCGAGGGTGTTTTCGTCCTTCTCGAGGATCACCAGATCGGGGTGCTGGGCGAGGATGCCTGGGATGTCGGGATCCTTGGTGCCTCCGAAGGCGGGCACCAGGTTTCGGATCCAGCGGGGTTCCACGCAGTAGCGGGTGCGACCCGCCATCCTGGAGGCCAGTCCCCACTGGGCGAGGAGTTCGGTGACGCTGGGGACGAGGGAGACGATCCGGCGGGGCGCGGAGGCCGACTCGGGCGCCGCGGCGTTTGGCGTTGTCGGTGGTTTGTAGGCTGCAGGCACCACCTTCTGGCCCGTATGGGGATCCACGGTTTTGCCCTGCCCGGTGGGGCAGAGATCCCGCACGGGGCAGCTTCCGCAGGCGGGTTTTCGCGCATCGCAGGTGCGGCGGCCATGCCAGATGAGCTGGTGGTGCAGGTCGATCCAGGTGGTGCGGGGAAAGAGTCGACAGAGATCGGCCTCGACCTTTTCCGGCGTGGTGGCCTCGGAGAGGCCCAGTCGCCGCGCCACTCGGAAGATGTGCGTGTCCACCGCCAGGGCGGGCACGGCGAAGGCGTTGGCCAGCACCACATTGGCGGTCTTCTGGCCCACCCCGGGCAGGGCGCTCAGTTCCCCGGGGTCGCGGGGCACTTTTCCTCCATGGCGGGTGATCAGGGCTTGGCCCAGGCCGATGAGATTGCGGGCCTTGTTGCGGAAGAACCCCGTGGCATGGATGAGGGCTTCCAGTTCGGCGGGTTGGGCCGCCGCCAGGGCCGCCGCATCGGGGTAGCGGGCGAAGAGGGTGGGCGTGGTGAGGTTCACCCGGGCATCCGTACACTGGGCGCTCAGGATGGTGGCCACCACCAGTTCGAAGGGGGTTCGGTGCTCCAGGGCGCAGCGGGCATCCGGGTAGGCGGCTCCCAGGAGCTCCAGAAGCTGGGTGAGGCGGGCTTTCGTCCATCGCATGTCCCCAGCTTAGCGGGGGCTGACATGGACGAGGGGGGACCGCCTGCTCGCCTCGTGACCCCCACGCGGTGTCCGGGCAAAGCGCGGACACCGCGTCCGGCATCACACTAGAATGAGCCTGAGGTGAAGCGGCATGTCCATTCTGACCACCGGCAAGCTGGATTGTGCGGATACGGCGGCCCATTACCGCGAGCTGGTGCGCCGGAACGTGCGCGATCTGGAGTCGCCGCCGGGCCTGGCCATCCTTCTTGGCAGCGAGGATCCAGGCAGTGTGCTCTACCGCAATCTACTAGTGAAGGACTGCGAGGACCTGGGCATCCAGGCCCACCACCACGTGGTGACCAGCGGCATGCAGATGATCAAGACCGTGGCCCGCTTCAACCAGGACTCCAAGACCCACGGCATCTTCATCTTCTATCCCCTGGGCTACTCGGAGCTGAAGGACGACGAAATCATGGATCTGGTGGACCCGGGCAAGGATATCGAAGGCCTGCACTCCATCAACATCGGCTTCCTGACCAAGTTCCGGAAACGGGTGGATATGGGCACGGATCGCCGGGCCATGATCCCCTGCACGGGGCGGGCGGTGCTCAAGGTCATCAAGCGGGGCTTTGGCGAAGACTACCTGGCGGGGAAGACCGTACTCATCATCAACGACAGCCTGCGGATCGGCCGTCCCCTCTCCGCCATGGTGGCCAATCTGCGCGCCACGCCCATCCTCTGCCATCAGCACACCCGCAAGGAGCACCTGGAGGCCTTTGTGAAGCTGGCGGACATCATCGTGAGTGCGGTTCCGGTCAGCGGCTACCGCATTCCCACGGACTGGATCCGAGAGGGTGCCCTCTGCATCGACCTTAGCCACGAGGGCAACTTCGATTTCGAGGCCTTGAAGGCCAGGGGGCTTGCCCACACCAACACCACCCGCAACAGCGTGGGCAAGGTGACCCGAGCCATGGCCCTGCTCAATCTGACCTACGCGGCGGGGTGGGAACAGGGGGCTCATTCCTGAGGACCCCGAAATCTTTTTCGCCGGACAGGAATATTTCTGGATCTGGGGTTGATTCCCGTCCATGCTTGTTGAGTGCATGCGATGGATGCGTGCTCATACATGCCTTGGTGCTTTGCCTGGAGGAACCAATGCGACCCAATCCCCAGGCGAGAAAACAAAGTAGGTAAGAGTCATGGCACAAGGCACCGTCAAGTGGTTCAACGCGGAAAAGGGCTTCGGCTTCATCACCCCCGATGGAGGTGGTGCTGATCTGTTCGTCCACCACAGCGCCATCCAGGGCCAGGGTTTCCGCACCCTGGACGAGAATCAGCGCGTCAACTTCGACGTCACCCAGGGCCAGAAGGGCCCCCAGGCTGTGAACGTCACCAAGCTGTAAGCCAAACCGGCGCTCAGTCGCCGGAGCGATCCTGAAAACAAGAGGCGGCTTCGGCTGCCTCTTGTTTTGTACGTGGGCACGGGGCGTGGCGGGGGTATGGTGCCGAGGGTTGCCGGACGTGTTGATTTCTCCATTGATCGAGGCCCCGGGCCTCGATAACCTTGGCCCCAGTCAACCCGATTTTTGTCATGCCGGAAGTGGATGGGCGTTTCCGCAACGCCCGGATTTAACGGAGTTCAACTCCCCGCAGACCCTTGCCTGGAAGGGCGCTACGGTCATTGCACTCCCAGGTGCGGGGCCAAGCCCCCGAGGAAAAAAACATGTCCGAAGGTACCGTGAAGTGGTTCAACGCTGAAAAAGGGTTCGGGTTCATCACCCCCGATGAGGGTGGACCGGACATCTTTGTGCATCACACCGCCATCCAGACCAAGGGATTCCGCACCCTGGACGAGAAGGCCCGGGTGAATTTCGAGATCGTTCAGGGCCCCAAGGGCCCCCAGGCGGCCAACGTACAGAAGCTCTAGCGCAGGTGAGCCGGGAGGGAGCCCCGCCATGGCGGGGCTCCCTCCTTTTCCGGCACTCTGTAGGGATGAGTGAACACGGATCCTTCGCACTGCTTTTCCCGGGCCAGGGCAGCGAGTCCCTCGGCATGAGTTCCGGGTGGGAATCTTCGGCGGCCTGGGTGGAAACCCTCCAGGATGCCGAGGCGCGCAGGCAGTACGAACTGCGCCGCTGGATGTCCGAGGGGCCAATCGAGCTGCTGCGGGCGCAGCGGCATGCGCCCTACGCGGTGGTGGCTCATTCCGTGGGCATCTACCGGGCCCGCCGCGCCACGGGCATGCCGCTTCCCGCCGTGGCGACGGGGCATTCCCTGGGCTTCTACTCGGCCATCGTGGCGGCGGGCGTGGTGCCCCTGGAGGCCGCCTTCGACATCATCGACGCGGTGGAGGATGTCTGTGAGGCTCGCTTCGGTGTGGGCACTCAGGGCATGGCCTTCTTCATCGGCCTTTCCGAGGGTGAACTGCGCATGGCCCTGCTGGAATTCCCCGAGTTGGCGCTCTCCAATCTCAACGGCAAGGCGCAGTTCACGGTTTCGGGCCCCCGCAGAGACCTCGACCGGCTGCTGGAAGGGCTCGGACCCCAGGCCCTCAAGGCGGGGCTGCTGCCGGTGCAGCATCCCCTCCACGGCCTGCACATGGTGCCCCTGCTACCGGAGATCCTCCGGCGGCTCGCCCATTGGGAGCCCAAGGAACCGGCCTTTCCCCTGATTTCGCACACCGACGGCCGGGTGCTCACCACGGCGGCCCAGGCCTGGGACGAGGCCCTGGTCTCGGTTTCGCTGCCGGTCTGCTGGCTGCCGGTCATGGGCGCGCTGAAACAATGCACCGACCACGCCTTCGAGTGTGGGCATGGACAGCAGCTCGCCAACCTCGCGCGCTGGGCGGATCGGAGCTATCGGGTGGAGCCTCTGCACGTTTCTGGAGAGCCGATGATCCGCGCCTGATGCCCAGCCAGGTTCTGGCGCGGCTCCCATATGGATGGCGATCCAAGGCGGAATCGCATAGCATTGCCAAAGGTTTCCCGACCCGACCATCGCCCATGCTCCCACTCCCAACCCAGCTCGGTGAGGCACTCGTCCACCGCTTCTCGCAGATTCTCTATCGCTGCTTCGAGGAGGTCGGTAGCACGAAGGCGGCCCTGTATCTCCTGGTGCCGGAGGCGGAGGGCTTTCACCTCGTGAGCCATTTCGGATGGCCCCGGATCGCGCCCCCTCCGGAAGGGCTGGCTGGGGAGGACCCCCTGGTGGTGTGGGCGCGCCGGGAGCGGCGCAGCTTCGTGGTGAACAACGCGGACCAGGCCGGTGAACTCACCAAGTTCCTCTCGGGAACCGAATCCCCCCGCTTCCTCATCACCCCCTTCTTCGACCGGGGGGAATGGGCCGGACTGCTGGTACAGAAGGATCGCACCAAGGGCGCGCTCTATGACCTGGAGCGGGACGAGGGGCCCACCCAGGCGATCTGCCAGGAAATCGTGGAAACCATGCGCGACTTCCGGGCCGGGCGCTCGGTGGTACCGACGCTGACCAGCGCACCGGATGGCACCGCGCTCCTCCAGGTCTCTGTCCCGGCCAGCGGCGCCATGGTGCCCGCCCCCGGGCAGGTTTCCGGGCAGGGCGTGGAATCTCTGGATGGCTTCCAGGCCCTGCCGGGCCAGGCCTTGGCGTTTGCACCGGTGCCCCCGGGGCAGGCCATCATCAGCCGCAACCTGGACGAACCCACCGATCCGCGCCTGGTGGCCTCGGCGGTGCCGACCCCACCCTCCACAGTTCCGGTGACGCCACCGGCCGGGGGCTTCCGGGCGGGAATGTTCCTGCCGGAACAGCGGACCTTCTTCTGGGAGGCGGCGACCCTCCTCTGCAACCTGGTGCCCCTGGCGGCCGTGGCCCTCTGGATGGACGAGGTGCTCGAGGTCAAGCCGATCCTGACCTACAGCCGACAACCCCTCTCGCCGGAGCTGAAACAGCAGGTTCTCGCCCACGTGACGTACCACGTGCCCAAGGTCGTCGAACGGGATCTCCGCATCCTCACCAAGGTGGAGTACCTCGAAAAAGAACCCCTGATGGGCATCTTCCAGACCTACCTGCCGGTGATCCTCGTGGCCGAGGGCCAGGATCTCATGCTCCTCTTCCGCAACGAGGACCGCCCCTTCACGGAACGGGAACAGAGCTACATCGAGATGGTGGCGCGCATGGTGGGCTTCCATCTCCAGGAGGTCCGCCTCCACGAACGGTACCATCGGGCCTTCCTCTCCGTAAGCCACCGGCTGCTCAATTCTGTGGAAGGCGGCGCCCCCAAGCTGCGGGATCACAGCCTGGCCACGGCCAAGCTCGCCCGGAGTTTCGCCCTGTACCTGGAACTCCCCGCGGCGGACCTGGAAGCGGTCTGCATCGCCTCCATCCTGCACGATGTGGGCACCTTCCTGCTGGATCCGCGCCTCCTCGCCAAGCCCGGCCTCAGCACCGACGAGATGACCCGCATGCAGACCCATCCCGTTCTGGCCACCACCTTCCTCAAGGACTTCCGTTTCCCCTTTGATGTGCTGGGCATCATCCGCCACCACCACGAGCGCTGGGATGGCAAGGGCTATCCCGATGGCCTGAGGGGTGAATCGATTCCCCTGGGCAGCCGCATCATCAACCTGATCGAATCCTTCGAGGTGATGAACGATGGCAGTGCCTTCAAGGGCCCACGGTCGCCCCGCGAAATTCTCGATGAACTGCGCAAGGGCGCGGGGGGCCAATTCGACCCCACCCTGGTGGCCGAGTTCCTGGAATTCCTCCAGAGCCGTCGCAACCGGGAGACTGCGGACTGAAGTCCGCGTTATTCTGAAGCCATGAGGCTTCTGGACCCCGCCAACCCGCCCTCCCGTCAGCAGGGCTACATGCTGGCCCTGCTGCTGGGCATGATGACGGTGATGGGCATCTTCCTGATGAAGGCCGTGCCCTCGGTCATCGTGGAGGTGCAGCGGAGCGCCGAGGACGAATTGATCTTCCGGGGCGAGGCCATCGCCCGGGGGATTCGGCTCTACCAGATGCGCACCGGGGGCTACCCCACGAACCTGGAAGACCTGATGAAACTGCGTCCATCGGTGCTTCGCAAGCTCTACAAGGATCCCATGACCCAGGAGGGGGAGTGGGACCTCGTCACCGCCGTGCCCGTGGGCGCCTCCGGCGACAAGACGGGCCTGCCCATCGTGGGAGTCCGGAGCCGCAGCCAGAAGGACAGCATCAAGATGTACCGCGGCAAGACCCTCCACAGCGATTGGGTGTTCTCGGCCGCCGATGACATCCTGGGGGTTCCCAGCGGTGGAATGCCGGGTGTCCCCCCAGTCCTCAAGCCTGGCGTCAAGGACGCCCCCACCGATCCCGACAAGAAGTGAGGATTTCCGAGATGATGCATTGGCTCCCCCGCACCCTGGCCTCGCTCTACGCTTCCGTGGCCTTCGCCATCGCCCCCGCACCCAGCTTCAAGAGCTGGATCGGCAAGGTGGAGAACCGGGGCGTTCAGGTCACTGCAGGGCTGTGGGATCTGACCACGGGCACCCTGCTGGAGGGCCACCAGACGGACCTCGCCCTGGTGCCTGCCTCCACCACCAAGGTGGTCTCCACCTACGCCATCCTGAAGACCTGGAAGCCCAACTTTGAGATCGAAACCGAGGTGTGGGGCGACCTTCAGGGTGGCCTCGTGAGGGGCGACCTCATGCTGAAGGGGAGCGGCGATCCCATGCTCACCAACGAGCGGATCTGGCTCCTGGCCCAGGATCTCAAGGCTCGGGGCGTGACGCGGGTGCAGGGCCGCATCCGCCTGGATCAGCGGGCCTTTGACGGGCAGTACCTGGGCAATGGCTGGGGAAATACCAGCTCCGACACCACGCCCCCCATTTTGCCGCTCTCGGTGAATTTCAACCGCGACGACAACGGGCGGATCTTGCGCAATCCCGAACGCAATTCCCTGAGCGTGCTCACGCGCATCCTCCGGGAGACCGGAATCGCAGTGGATGAAGCCAATGTCCCATCCGGCGAGGGGCAGAAGATCGCCACCCTCGTCTCCCCGCCCCTGCGGCAGATCATCCAGGGCATCAACAAGTTCTCCAACAATTTCATGATCGAGATGCTGGTGAAGCGTTTCGGGGATGGCACCTGGCCCAAGGGCATCGCCCGAATCCAGGACTTCTACAAGACCACCCTGCAGCTTGGACCCGACAAGATCGCCATCACCGATGGTTCCGGGCTCAGCAAGGACAACCGTCTGTCGGCGCGCACCCTGGCCATCGTGCTGCGGGCCGGGTGGAATGATTTCGAAGTAGGCCCGGAATTCGTGGACAGCCTCAAGATCATCGGCGGCGAACCCTGGCGGCTGAAGGTCCAGGATCCTAATCTGGCCCGGCGGATCCGCTGCAAGACGGGCCACCTCACGGGGGTCAGCTCCGTGTGCGGCTACCTCCAAACCCCCGACGGCAAGCTGCGCGTCTTCGCCATCATCCTAAACGGCGCTGATGCGAAAGAGGATGACCTCTGGGAGATGGTGTCCCGCTGGGCGAATTGAGGCGTGGCAAACCTTCAGGTGTTTCAAAAGATTCACCACGGAGACACTGAGAACACGGAGAAAAGACTGAAAACTGGCAGAGTAAGCCAAGCCTTCCGGCCCATTCCAGCTTCCTGATCACCACCAAAACTCAGATGAAATCGTGGCTCGGGGTTTCCAAGAAAAGCTCAGGCCACGAAGGCACACGAAGGCACACGAAAAAATATGGGTGTGCCCAGTTCCAGGTCATCCAGGGCTTCGCCCTCCATCCGCGTTTGCGCGGATGGCTTCGCGGGCGGTGGCCCAGTCGGCTTCCAGGGGCCGGATGTGCCACCGCTCGCGAAGGGATGACCGCCGTTGTGCCGGGCCCCTTCGCGTGCCTTCGTGCCCGCCCGCAGGGCGGCTTCGTGTGCCTTCGCGGCAGTCATTTCAATCGATGCGCCCAGTCACCGATCCCAGGGCGAAACGCCGAACGCCTATGACGCGCGGTGTTTGGCCCTTCCTCCCTGGCACTCGGGATCGCCTTGGGGGATGATGAGGGCAGAGGATTGCCATGGCTCGGATTGCCATCGTGGATGACAGCCGCCTTGCCCGCACGTTTGCGGCAAGCTGTCTGCGCAAGTCCGGCCACGAGATCGTCGAGATCGATCCCATCAGCATCTTCGAGGTGCTCAAGGTGCTGCGGGACAATCCGCCCCAGCTGCTGCTCATGGACTACCTCATGCCTGGCTGCCCTGGCAACAGCCTGGTGCGTGCCTGCCGCGAGGATCAGACCCTGAAGGACATGCCCATCCTAGTCATCACCGCCCATCGGGATGAAGAAGTTCGGGAGCGCCTCGAACGAATGGGCCTGCTGGGTTTCCTCCACAAGCCCTTCGAGCCCCAAACCCTTCAGGGCGAAGTCGAGCGGCTCATTCGAAGGTGAGGACTTCCTTTTCTTCCCGGTAGGCGAACAGTTCGCCAAAACGACCCCAGGTCCCGCCTCCGAGAGCGCAGGCGCGAAGCGTCAAGGGAGCGGGAAGCAGCCTGCGGTGCAGGGTGCGATAGGCGGGAGAGTGGCCCGGAACCCGGCTCACTCGAAGGTGAGGACTTCCTTTTCTTCCCGGTAGGCGAAGAGTTCGCCGAAACGACCCCAGGTCCCGCCTCCGAGAGCGCAGGCGCGAAGCGTCAAGGGAGCGGGAAGCAGCCTGCGGTGCAGGGTGCGATAGGCGGGAGAGTGGCCCGGAACTCGGCTCATTCGAAGGTGAGGACTTCCTTTTCTTCGCGATAGGCGAAGAGTTCGCCGAAACGACCCCAGGTCCCGCCTCCGAGAGCGCAGGCGCGAAGCGTCAAGGGAGCGGGAAGCAGCCTGCGGTGCAGGGTGCGATAGGCGGGAGAGTGGCCCGGAACTCGGCTCATTCGAAGGTGAGGACTTCCTTTTCTTCCCGGTAGGCGAAGAGTTCGCCGAAACGACCCCAGGTCCCGCCTCCGAGAGCGCAGGCGCGAAGCGTCAAGGGAGCGGGAAGCAGCCTGCGGTGCAGGGTGCGATAGGCGGGAGAGTGGCCCGGAACTCGGCTCATTCGAAGGTGAGGACTTCCTTTTCTTCCCGGTAGGCGAAGAGTTCGCCGAAACGACCCCAGGCCACCAGGGTCTCGAAGGTCTCTTCGGCATCTTCCATAGGCAGCCGCAGGGTGATCTCGTGGAGCAGCTCTTCCTTGGCGAGTTCGCCCTCACGCAGTTGCAGCATCTCCCGCACCACGCGGAAGAGCTTCAGCTGGAGGAGCTGGGCCCGCCAGATGTCCTTGCGCTTGTCCATGTCCGCGGCCATGAAGCGCAGACCGATGGGGGTGAATGTAAGACTGCGCTTTGGGGTCTCCACCAGGTCGAGCATCTCGGCGGCCTTGACGGTGGTGAGTACGGTCTCGAAGGGAACGTGGGTCTGGGCGGCCACCTGGAAGAGATCGCAGCTTCCGCCCTGGGCTTCCAGGAATTCCAGCAGGCCGAGGATATCGGGGCTGCCCACATGGGGCAGGGGCTCGATGCCCTCGGGCACCTTGCTGGGGATGGGTGCGGTCACCTCCACATCCGGCAATTCGGCGGAGGTGATGATGTCGTGCACGCGATCCACCAGCTTCAGGAACTCCGGGGTGCGGCTATTCCGGGGGCGCGGCAAGGGATTTGGGATGATGGTGCGGATGTGGGAGGGGTTGCCGGACAGGATCACGATGCGGTCCGACATGAGCACCGCCTCGCGGATGGAGTGGCTTACCAGCACGATGCTGTTGGGGTTGCGCTCGGCGTCCTGCCAGATGTCCAGCAGTTCGGCCCGCAGCGCCTCGGCGGTGAGGGCGTCCACCTGACTGAAGGGCTCGTCCATGACCAGCACTTCCGGATCCACCGCCAGGGCCCGGGCCACGCCCACCCGCTGCTTGAAGCCCCGGGACAGCTCCCGGGGAAAGGCCTCTTCGAACCCTTCGAGCCCCACCTTGCTGATGGCCTGGTGAGCGCGATCCCGCAATTCCTCTTCCGGCAGATCCCGGGCCCGCAGCACGACGCGGACATTTTCCTCCACCGTCATCCAGGGGTAGAGGGCGAAGTCCTGGAACACCATGGCCACGCCTGGATTTAGGCCCACCAGCTTGTTGCGGTGGTAACGCACCTCACCGTTGGTGGGGGGCGTCAGGCCCGCGATGAGGCGCAGCAGCGTGGACTTACCGCTGCCGTTTGGCCCCAGGATGCAGAGGATCTCGTCCTGGAGCACCTTCAGGTTGATGTCTTCCAGGACACGGATATCTTTGCCCCGGGAGCCGGGGAAGTGTTTCTGGACGCCGCGCAGTTCGCAAATGGGAGCGGTCATGGGCGCCTCCTATCGATTCAAGGCATACCGGGTCTCGGCGAGGCGGTAGAGGGGCGCCCAAACGAGTCGGTTGAAGAAGACCACCATCAGGGCCATCAAAATGGCGCTTGCGGCGAGGAGGGGAATATTCCCGGAATCCGCAGACTGGGTGACGATGGCGCCCAGGCCGAAAGTGGAATAGGTTTGCCCTCGGACTTGGACGATTTCCGTGATGATGCTGGCGTTCCAGGCTCCCCCCGTGGCGGTCACCCAGCCGGTCACCAGGAAGGGGAAGATGGCCGGGAGATAGAGCTTCCATGCGGTCTTCCAGATTCCAAAACGATAGGCCTTGGCGGCCTCCCGCAGGTTCATGGGCACCGCCTGGGCCCCGGCGATGATGTTGAAGAGCAGGTACCACTGAGTGGAAAGGGTCATCAATAGGATGCTGCTGGTGAAGAGGTGCACGCCTGCTCGCTGCAGGGCCACGATGAGGGCCACGAAGAGAATGCTGGCGGGGAAACTGGCCACCACTTGAACGTAGGGCTGGAGCCGGCGACTCCAGGTGGGTGAGAGGCCGATCCAGAGCCCAACAGGGAGACACCAGCAGGTGGCCAGGAAGGTGGAACACAGCACGCGCCCCAGAGAAGCTCCGCCTGCCTTCACGAGGCGGATCCATTCCAGAGAGGAAACATTGGCCATGACACCCACCAGCTTCATTCCGCCCAAGGCCAGGGCCAGAAGCACGAGAATGAGCATCGTGCCGCCGAGAACCTTCTGAAAGGCCGGGTTCTCCATGGAGATATCCGAGGGGATGATCTGGCGGGGGCTGCGTTCAGGGACGAGCCTTGCAAAGGCGAGACGGACCCTCATCCAGAGCTCGCTTCGCCGGAGGAGTTTCAGGAGCCAGCTGCGGTGTTTCTCCACCCTCACCGCGTCGTCCATCTGAAAGCGCTGGCTCCACGCGACAACAGGCTTCCACACGAGTTGGTCCAGCAGGATGACGAGGGTAAGCATGGCCAGGATCGCGTAGATTTCAGCCCTGACATTGCTCTGGTCCACAGCCACGCTCATGTAGGCCCCCAGGCCCGGCAGCCGGAAGTCGCGGTTGCCCAGCTTGAAGGCCTCCGCCGCCATCAGGAAGAACCAGCCGTTGGCCACGCTGACCATGGAATTCCAGACCAACCCGGGAGTGGCGAAGGGCAATTCCACCCAGCGAAGCCTTTGGCTCCAGCTCATGCCGTACCCGCGGGAGACTTCATCCAGTTCCTTGGGCACGGTCTTCAGGCTTTGGTAGAAACTGAATGCCATGTTCCAGGCCTGGCAAGTGACGATGATGATCACGGCAGAAAGCTCGATGCCCACGTTGCTGCTGCGGAAGAGGCTCATCATGGCCAGCAGGATCACCGGCATGAAGGCCAGCAGCGGCACGCTCTGCAGGATGTCCAGGATGGGGATGAGGAAGCGTTCCGCTAAGGGATCCCGGGCCGCCCAATAGGCCACCACCAGGGTGAACCCGGCGGAAATTACGAAGGCTGCGGCGGCTCGCGCAAAGCTGAGGATGGCGTATTTCGGAAGGGCCCAGGGCGAGAGATCGATCTCGACCAGGGGCCGCTGGACTACCGTCCATTCTCTCGCGACAAGCACAAGGCCCATGACGATACCCGCCAGGGCGGCGATGACAAGAAGATCCACCCAGCGGCGGCGGCGTACGGGAGCGCCGAACAGGTTGCTGGCCTGCCCCCATGCGTTGTTGAGAAACTGGTTGATCATGGCGGATCCGAAGGCTTGGAGCGGAAGGTACGACGAGGGCTCGTGCGTCTTCCGGCAAGGTGGTGGGACGAGTGTCCCGTTGCTCCGCTGAGCTCGGCTAGCTCAGTCGCGAAGGAGGTTCATCGATGACGCGCTGGGTACTCATCGAAACCTCCTTCCCGGCTCTTCGCCTCTTGGCAGGATGGCCTGGGCGGCGCGCTGGGGTCAACCCAGAATGGCGTCACATTTCGGAATGGGCCCTTGAGGAGGGATGGCCCCACCGTCACACTTCCAGGAGCCTTTGTACCGCATGAATGGGAGTGCGCCTTGCCTTCTGGGGATCGGATCCAGCTCGTGGGAATGGCCCTGCTGCGAGGGCTCCTGGATGAGCCGACCCTGCGCAAGGCCCTGGCGGCGGAAGTGGACCTGCTCACGGCCCTGCAACGCCAGGGGAGCCTGGATTCGGACGATCTTCATGACTTGGCGCAGCTGGTGCGGGCGCAGCAGCGCGAGACCTGTCCCGACCCACTCACCCCCGATCCCCCCACGGCACCGGCCTCCTATGCCGAAGGCGGAGACCCTTGGGCCAGCCACCCCTGGGTGGGCGACAGCGATTCGGGGCGTCAGGTGCACCGGATGCTGTCCCTGGCGAGCTGGAAGCAGTATCGGAACCTGCGTTTCGTGGCGGAAGGCGGCATGGGGCGAGTGTTCAAGGCCTTCGATCCCAGCCTGAAGCGGGTGGTGGCCCTGAAGTTCCTGCGGCGGGAGGACCCGGACCTGGTCACGCGCTTCGTGCTGGAGGCTCAGAACCAGGCCAAGGTGGAGCACCCGAACATCTGCAAGGTCTACGAAGTGGGGGAGTGGCAGGGCCAGAGCTACATCGCCATGCAATTCATCAAGGGCGAAACGCTGGAAATGGCTGCCCCCACCCTGAATCTGGTGGACCGAGCGAAGGTGATGGAGGCCGTGGCCGAGGCCGTTCACGCGGCGCACCGCCAGGGGCTCATCCACCGGGATCTGAAGCCCGCCAATATCATGGTGGAGAAGGAAGACCGGGGCCCCAAGCCCACCATCCTGGATTTCGGCCTCGCGAAAGGGCTGGAGGCCACGGGGCTGACGGTGCAGGGGCTGGTCATCGGCACCACGCACTACATGGCGCCAGAGCAGGCCAGGGGCGAGCATGACCAAGTGGGGCGGCGTACGGATGTGTACGGCCTGGGGGCCACCCTGCATCGAGTGCTAACGGGTCAGCCGCCCTTCGCGGGGACCGAGGGTGTGGACGCGGTGCGGCGCACGGTGGAGGAGGATCTGCCGAGCCTCACTCGGCTGGTGGCCGATCTGCCGGAGGACCTGGACACCATCGTGCGCAAGTGCATGGAGAAGGAACCGGAGCGGCGCTACGAGAGCGCCCTGGCAGTGGCGGAGGACCTGCGGCGATGGCGGGAGGGCGAGCCCATCCTGGCCCGTCGACCCACCTATCGCTACCTCGCGACGAAGTGGGTGCGGCGGCACCGACTGGTGGTCGCCGTGGCCGCCGTGGCCCTGGGGGCGCTCCTGGCCACGGGCGCGTACGCGGGCTGGGTGTCCTGGACCTCGACGGCCCGGGCCCGGTACGCCCAGCGTTTCGGCCAGGAGGCGGAGCGAATCGAGGCCCTGATCCGGTATGCCCATCTTGCGTCGCAGCACGATATCCGACCAGAGGTGGACCAGGCCCGCACCCGAATGGGGCGCCTGGAAGCCGAGGCGCAGCACATCGGGGCCCTGGCCGCGGGTCCGGCGGCCTATGCCCTTGGCCGCAGTCAACTAGCCCTGGGGGATCCCGAGAAGGCTCGGCAGCTATTGGAGGAGGCTTGGTCGGCGGGCCTGCGCACCCCGGAAGTGTCCCTGGCCCTGGGGCGTGCCCTCGCCGCCAACTACCAGCGGGCCCTGGATCTCGCCCGGGCCCTGCCGAGCAAGGAATTACGGGAAGCCCGGGAGCGGGAACTGGCGCGAGAGCTGCGGGATCCAGCCCTCGCGCGCCTGCGGGAGGGCGCTGGGGCCGCCCTGGAGTCTCCCGCCTACCACGAGGCCCTGCTGGCCTTCATGGGCGGGCACTGGGACGAGGCCCAGGCCAAGGCCCGGGAGGCCCTCGGGGCCACCCCCTGGCTCTTCGAGGCCAAGCGGCTGGAGGGTGACGCGCTTCTGGAGCGCGCCAAGACGATCCCCGATCCCCCTGCGGCCCTCGCCACCCTCGACGCGGCCGAAGCCTCGCTTCAGGCGGCTCGGAACCTGGGCCCCAGCGATCCCTCCACGGCCCTCGGGGAGGTGCGGGTGCTGGCGGAGCGAGCCCGGCGGGAGTTGGCCTCCGGGCGCCAGGCCGAAGCCACCCTGACCCGGTGTCGAGAGGCGGTGGCTCGGGCTCGGCTCGTGCGCCCGGAGGGCGGCGAGGCCCAGGCCCTATTAGCCCGGGCCATCGGGGCCTGGGCGGATTTGCGTCCACCCGGGGATTCCACCACGAGGGCCGCCATCGATGAGGCCCTGAACTTGTCCAAGGAGGCCCTGGCCCGGGAGCCGGAAAATCCCACCGTGCTCACCCTGCGGGCGACCCTTCTTCTGATCGCGGGGCGTATTCATTGGGAATCCGGAGGCGGTCCCATGGCGCACTTCCAGGAGGCCCTAGAACTGGCCCGGAATGCCCAGCGGCGCTACCCCCAGGATCCGGCCTTCGGCTCCCTCATCGCCGCCGCCTGCATGCGGAAGATGACCCGGGAAATTAATTCGGGCATCCCGCCCTGGGCCAGCTTCGAGGAGGGATTAACCCAGGCACTGGCCCTGCGCAACCGTTTCCCGGACTCGCTTGGAAGCTACCGAGGGCTGACCACTCTTTGGGTCGAGCGGGCGGAATTCGAGCGGGGCCACGGCCTGGATCCCAGGCCCTCGGTGGCGGCGGCCCTGGAGGCCGTGGCCGCCGCTGAGGCCCGGGGGCTTGGGCTCGCAAACTTCGGATGGACCAAGGGGGATGCCCACCTCATCCGGGGGGAATACCTCCTGGCGGTGGAGGGAGGGGGCGAGGAGGATTTCCGGTTGGCAACGGAGGGGTATCGGGAGGCCTACAGGGCCAATCCGAACCTGAAGGCGGCCCTGGTTCAGGCCGCAGGCGCTCTGACCGATCTGGCCCAGAGCCGCCTGGAGCGCGGCCTGGATCCCAGCCCGCTCCTGGCCGAGGCGGAGGCGGACCTGGATCGCGGGGGCGACCGCACTTTTGAGGGAGCACATTCCCGCTACCTTAGGGGGCGTCTGGCGCTCCTGCGGGGCCGCCAGCGCTTGGCCTCCGGGGATAATCCCACCACAGAGTGGGGTCGGGCCGAGGCCGCCTTTCGCGAGGCGACAAGGCTCGGAGAGAAATTTGCCATGGTCCATGTGGGACGAGCCGAGATTCGGGCTCGGACCTATCTCCGCTCTGGCAACGCCGCGGACGGGCTTCAGGCCGTGCAGTCCGCCCAGGAGGCCCTGGCTCAGGACCCGCTGCGGGCGGAAGCCTGGCTCTGGATCGCCGTGGTGGAGCAGGAGCGGGTTCGGCGGGGCCAATGTGATGCTGAACCCCGCGCCCGGGAGGCCTGGGCCAAGGCGCTGGCCCTGGATGCCAACATCAAACGTTGGGCGCGGGAGCTCGGTCAGCCTTGAGTCTCAGGGCCACTCGGTGGGGCAGCATTTCGGATCCTTGATGGCGATGACAGGTTCCCCTCCGGGGTCGACTTCATAGCACTTGGCCCCCTTCCGGGGCTTGGCCTTGGGGCACTTGCGCTCCCGGACTTCCTTTTCCGTTTTGGGATCCTTCTTCACGTCCTTGTAGAAGTCCGCCAGCACATCCCAGCCCTCCTGGTTCCAGAACAGGCAGCAGGCCTGTTCGAGATCCACATCGAAGGTGCGCTGCTTGCTGCCGTCGCTCACAGTGACGACGATGGAAACGAGTTTGTTCATGGTCCCTCCCACTCAGGCCCCCGAGGACAGATGAAAAGATTCTGAAGCATGCTTTGCAATCGGCTCATCTTGGTCCTCTAGGGGGCAGTGTGCAAGATCTATTTATAGTGGCGTCGTGCCCGTGTACAAAGAACCAAGCCCCCGTTCGGGGGCCAGTTTCTCCCTGCGAACGGGGGCAACGCTTTTCTGGAGCGAGTTTATGGTCGTGCCACGGCCCCCAGCAGCGCGCGGATGACTTCGTCCGTGGTCACGCCGTCGGCTTCGCTCTCGTAGGTGAGCAGCAGGCGGTGGCGCAGCACGTCGGGGGCCAGATTCACGATGTCATCGGGCAGCACATGGTCCCGGCTGGAGATCAGGGCCAGGGCCTTGGAGGCGTTCTGGAGGGCCAGGGAGGCCCGTGGGCTGGCGCCGCAGCGCAGCAGTTCGCGGCCCTTCCAGGCCTTGCCGTGGCCGGGGCGCGTGGCCTGCACCAGGCGCACGATGTAGTCGCGGATGGCATCGTCCAGGCGCACCTGGGAGGCCAGGCGGGCCCCCTGCTGCACGGTGGCGTCGTCCATCACCGGCAGCACGGCTTCCTCGTGGCCATCGGCCCGACGCAGCACTTCCACTTCATCGCTCTGGGAGGGGTAGTCGATCTTCAACTTGAAGAGGAATCGATCCATCTGGGCTTCCGGCAGGGGGAAGGTGCCTTCCTGCTCCAGGGGGTTCTGGGTGGCCAGCACCAGGAAGGGATCCGGCAGCTTGAAACTCTCTTCGCCGAGCGTCACTTGGCGCTCTTCCATGGCCTCCAGCAGGGCCGCCTGCACCTTGCTGGGGGCACGGTTGATCTCGTCGGCCAGCAGCAGGTTGGCGAAGATGGGGCCCTTCTTGGGGGTGAAGGTGAGGTTGCGGGGATCGAAGACTAGGGTGCCCACCACATCAGAGGGCAGCAGGTCCGGCGTGAACTGGATGCGGCGGAATTCCATCTCGCTGGCGGCGGCCAGGGTCTTGATGGTGCGCGTCTTGGCCAGGCCCGGCAGGCCCTCCAGCAGCACATGGCCCCGACAGAGCAGGGCCAGCAGCAGACGATTGAGCAGATGGGGCTGGCCCACGATCACCTTGCGGCATTCGTGAAGCAGAGCCTGAAGGGGGGGAGCTTGGATCGTTTGGGCCATGGTGGGTTCCGTTGAAATCATGATGCCGGAAATAACTCGGCGCGGCCATTCAGCGGAAGAAAAGGACCGTGATCAGGATGAAGCTGGGGATCAGGATCGCGCCGCTCCAGGCCATGTAGCCGAAGAAGGAGGGCATCTTGACCCCTCGGTCCTCGGCGATGCTCTTCACCAGGAAGTTGGGGCCGTTGCCGATGTAGGTGTTGGCGCCCATGAAGACGGAACCCAGGGCGATGGCCTTGAGCAGGGGCACGGAGATCAGGCCGCCCCCGGGCAACGGCAGCATCTCGGCGCCGGGCACCAGAGGCAGGGTCTTGGCGGTCTCGAAGAACACCACATAGGTCGGGGCGTTGTCCAGGAAGCTGGACAGGGCACCGGTGCTCCAGAAGAAGTGGAGTGGAGTCGACAGCCCCAGTCCCGGTCCCTTGATGTGCAGCAGCTCGATGGGCACCTGCATGGTGATGAAGATGCCGATGAAGAGGCAGGCAACTTCGCCGATGGCGGTGAAGTTGAACTGGTTGTCCGTGCGGATCTGCTTGGAGGTGAGCAGCATGGAGAGACCGCAGAGGGCGAGCTGGACGACCTCCCGCAGGTAGTTCGGGATCACGAAGGACGTGCCAGGAAAGGGGCGGCCCGGCACCAGGATGCCCACCGCGACCACCACACCGGCGAGCAGCAGGAAATTGACCGTGCCCTGCAACCGCAGGGGCTCGAGGGTGGTCTCGTCGAGTCGCAGCGAGGACTGGTCTTCTCTCTTATGGAAGTAGGAATCCAGGGCCCAGTAGAGGGCCAGCAGGATGCCCACGCAGGTCAGCCAGACGGGCCAGAGCTGGAGGGTCCAGAGGAAGGGCACGCCTTTGAGGTAGCCCAGGAAGAGCGGGGGATCACCCACGGGCAGCAGGGAGCCGCCCACATTGCTCACCAGGAAGATGAAGAAGATCACGGTGTGCTTGACGTATTTGCGCTCACTGTTGATCTGGAGCAGGGGGCGGATCAGCACCATGGAGGCGCCGGTGGTGCCGATGAAGCTGGCCAGCATGGCGCCAATGAAGAGGATCGTCACATTGGTGATTGGGTGAGCCGGCACGTCACCGGTCAGGCGGATGCCGCCACTGATAGTGTAGAGGCCGAAGAGCAGCACGATGAAGGGGATGTAGTCGCCGAGCACGGAGTGGCTGAGCAGGGTGCCCACCGCAGGCAGGCCCGGCTCCGAGTGAAAGCCCACGTGGCGGAACAGGTAGTACCCGCAGACCAGGAGGGCCAGGGAGCCCGACACGATCAGCTTGCTGCGGTTGTGCTCCCACCAGTGGGCCGTGGCCGGGATCAGGGGCAGCAGCGCGATGCACAGAAGGATGGCGACGAAGGGCAGGGACCACAGCATCAGCGAATCAACACTGGCCGCGGAACCGTGGGCGGTCGGGGTCGCGGCCCAGGTCGGTGAGCAGCCTGGGCCGAGCATTAGCCCCCAAAGCAGCAGCCGGAAGCGGGAAAACAGGGGACGACCCCGAAGCGGAGATGCAAGCCGGATCGGTGGCTCCATCATGGATATCCCTTTCGGTATCGCGGACCCGGTCACGATCCGCTGATACGAGATTGCGCTCAGCGGGCGGGAATGCCTACCTCCGGTCTCGGCGGAACGGGTTTCAGTACTCCGCAGGCAGCTGGTTGAGCTGGGCCAGGGTGTAGACCGGCCCGTCCTTGCAGACGTAGCTGGTGCCCGTATTGCAGCGGCCGCACTTGCCCAGGCCGCACTTCATGCGGTTCTCCAGGGTCGTGTAGATCGCCTCGGGGGAAAAGCCGAGCTTCTCGAAAACCGGCAGGGTGAGCTTGATCATGATGGGGGGCCCGCAGACGATGGCCACGGTGTTTTCCGCCGAGAGTCCAAGCTGCTCCACCACCGGCGGCACGAAGCCCACCTTGCCGGTCCAGTCCGGCGTCTCGCCGCCGGGGTCCACGGTGGTGACGAGCCTGATATCCGGGCGCTCGTTCCATTCCTTCAATTCGTGCTTGTAGACCAGATCGGCCACGCTGCGGGCCCCGTAGACCACGGTGATGTCCTTGAACCAGTCGCGGAGATCCAGGCAGTTCCAGATGACGCTGCGCAGGGGTGGCAGGGCGATGCCGCCCGCCACGAAGACCAGGTTCTTGCCCTTCCAGTCTTCCAGGGGGAAGACGTTGCCGTAGGGGCCGCGGAAACCCACGATATCGCCCACTTCCTTGTCCGCCAGGGAGGCCGTGACCCGGCCCACTTCGCGAAAGGTGCACTCGATGTAGCCCTTGCGGGTTGGACTGGAGGCGATGCAGAAGGTGGACTCGCCCTCGCCGAAGGCGCTGTACAGGCCGAATTGGCCCGTCTTGAAATCGAAGGACTGGGCCGCCGCCTCATCCACGAACTCCAGGCGGAAGGTCTTGACGGCCGGAGCCTCCTCCGTGATCTTGGCGATCCGCATCAGGTAGGGCAGGTAGATGTTCTTGTCACTCATGGGCATCACCAGCAAAAAGAAAGCTATCCACGGATGAACACGGATTCACACGGATGAGGCAGAGAAATGGATGTTTCGGAACGTGGTGACTGACCTGGAAGCTGCTGTTCTTTATCCGTGTTCATCCGTGTGTATCCGTGGACTGTTCTTGTTCTTTACACGTTTGCAGCCTCGACGAGGTGTTCCCGCAGGTTCATGTCCACGGGGCAGGCGCGGGTGCATTTGCCGCAGCCCACGCAGCCGAGCATCTGGTAGCGCTCAGGGTAGGTGCTGAACTTGTGGTAGATGCGCTGACGCCAGCGGGCGTTCTGGGTTTCCCGGGGATTGTGGCCCGAGGCGTGGAGCGTGAACATCGAGAACCCGCAGGAGTCCCAGCAGCGGAGGCGCTGGCCCTGCTTCGGGTCGGCCTCTTCCTGGATGTCGAAACAGACGCAGGTGGGGCAGACGTAGGCGCAGGCGCCGCAGCCGATGCAGCGCAGGGCCTGGTCTTCCCACAGCTCGCTCTCGAACATGCCCGGGAGCTTGGTGGTGAGGGCCGGCTGGTCGAAGGCCTTCACGACCTTCGCGGCGATGGCATCCTTGTCCGTTCCATTTCCCGGCGCGAAAGCGCCGGGTATCAGGGCCTGGATGGCCCTGCCCTTCTCGGTGAGCACTTCGGCCAGGTAGCCGCCCTCGATGGGGGTGAGCAGGATATCGCTGCCGGCCGTGTCGGCGGGGCCGCCGCCCACAGAGGTGCAAAAACACGCCTCGTCCGCTCGGGTGCAGGTCACGCCGATGACGGCGAGCTTCTCGATGCGGGCATTGAAGAACTTGTCGCGGCTGTCCCAGTTGAAGACGGCATCGAGGGCCGCGAAGGCCTTGGCCTCGCAGGGGCGAATGCCGAAGAGCACCGTGGGCAGGGCGTGGGGTTCGGCATCCAGCAACTCCACCTTGCCGGGTTCGGTCTTGTAGGAGAGCAGGCGCTCCACCTTGGGGAAGACGGTTTCCTTGGCCGAGAGGATGGTCTGGAGGTAGTCCTTCGCCACCTGCTTCGGGCCATCCACTTCGTTGAGTTCGGTGCGGCCGTCCGTGTCCACGGGCGCCAGCACGCGGCGACCATCCTGGTGCAGGGCGGCGAAGAGGCCGTCCAGCGCATCGTGAGTGAGCTTGAAGGTATCTGCCATGGCCGCCTACCGGATGAAGGTCTCTTTGTCGTCGGGCTTGAAGGTGGAGAGCGCGTAGTCCAGCTTGGCGCTGCGTCCTGCCCGCTGGCCGAACTGCCGCGCGGTGCTTTCTTCCGCCAGGAACGTGAGGAGGTGTACCGGAATGCCCACGGGGCAGGCCCGGCCGCACTCACCGCACTCCACGCAGCGTCCGGCGAGATGCATGGCGCGTACCATGTGGTATTCCAGGTTGCCCAGGGCATGACTGGCCACGGGCACCCACTGGGGGCGATTGCAGTCCATGGTGCAGTGCTCGCAGTAGCACATGGGGCAGCTGTTGCGGCAGGCGTAGCACTTCACGCAGCGGGAGAGTTCCTTCTGCCAGAAGGCCCAGCGTTCCGCGCGGGTCATGGCGGCGAGCTTGTCCATCAATGCCTTGTCCTGGGGGCCCATGGCGTCGGTCCGAAGGGCGAGGTGCTCCTCGACGGCCGCGCCGCTGGCGAGAAGTTTCACTTCGCCCTGGTCCATGGTCAGGAGGCAGATGGCATCGTCCCGGAGCTGTCGTTCCGCGATGAGTTGCAGCAGGGCCCGCTGAGTGCTGGGCAGGGCCACCACGGCCACCTTGCCCAGGTGCTTGACCTCGTGGCGGGTGAGATAGGAGGCCAGGTTCTGGGTGCATTTTTCATCCAGGACCAGGCGATCCACCTGTTCGGGCGTGCGGGCGAAATGGGGACGGCGCGCACCGGCGGTGCCGAGGGTGTAGCCGAGGACGGCCTTCACGTCACCGTTCTGCAGGAGTTCCTTAGCTCTTTGTTTCAGGGCTTCCATCTGGGCCTCCTTACTCGATGCCCGTGGTGGCGAGCTGCTGATATTCGGAATAGGGCCCCAGCTTGCGCACCGTGTCGGTGACCTCGTTCACCAACTGGGCCCACTTGGCCCCTTCCGCCGCGCTCACCCAGGAGAAGGTGACTCGGCTCGTATCGATGCCCATGGCGTCCATGAGCTCCTGGAAGACCATCCAGCGTCGCCTCGCGTGGTAGTTGCCGGACGTGTAGTGGCAGTCGTTGGGATGGCAGCCCGACACGATCACGCCATCGGCGCCCCGCTGGAAGGCCTTGATGATCAGCATGAAATCGATGCGCCCCGTGCAGGGCACCCGCAGCACCCGCACATTGGACTGGTACTTGATGCGGCTGGTGCCGGTGAGATCGGCTCCCGCATAGGTGCACCAGTTGCATACGAAGGCCGTGATCTTGGGCTGAAACTGTGCGTCCATGGTTCCCTCCGTGTTCACAGCGTCATGAGCTCGGCGAAGAGCTGCTCGTTGCTGAATCCCTGCAGGTCGATGGCCTTGGTGCGGCAGGTGGCCACGCAGGTGCCGCAGCCCTGGCAGAGGCCGGGGTTGATGCGGGCGATGGTCTTGATGACGTCGCCATTGCGGGCAGTGATCTGCTCCTGTTCGATGGCCTGATAGGGGCAGGCGCTCTGGCACAGGAAACAGCCCACACAGTAGCTGAAGACCGGGGCGGGCTGGCGGTTGACCACCGCCACGATGGGTTCGCGGGTGAGTTCGTCCTGGCTGAAGAGGCCGCAGACCTTGGCGGCGGCACCGCTGGCCTGGGCCACGGTCTCGGGGATATCCCGGGGCGCCTGGCAGGCTCCGGCCAGGAAGATGCCGGCGGTGTTGGTCTCCACGGGGCGCAGCTTGGGGTGGGCCTCGGCGAAGAATCCGTAGGTGTCGTAGCTCACGTGCAGGGTCTGGGCCAGTTCTTCGGAGCGGTCATTGGACTGTACGGCGGTGGCGAGCACCACCATGTCGGCCTTGATCTCCACGGGCTCTCCGCCCATGAGCGTATCGGCGCCCTTCACGATGAGTTGGCCGTTCTCCTCGTAGATCTTGGAAACGCGGCCTCGGATGTACTTGACGTCATCCTCCTCGATGGCCCGGCGCACGAACTCGTCGTAGTCCTTGCCCGCGGCGCGGATGTCCATGTAGAAGACGTAGGCCTTGCCGCTATGCACCTTGTGCTTGTAGAGCATGGCGTGCTTGGCCGTATACATGCAGCAGATCTTTGAACAGTACGGCACACCCTTGGCGCGGTCGCGACTGCCGGAGCAGGCGATGAAGACGACGGTCTCCGGCTCCTTGCCGTCCGAGGGCCGCTTCATCACGCCCGCCGTGGGGCCGCTGGCCGAGGCCAGGCGCTCGAACTGCATGCCGTCGATGATGTCCTTGTGCTTGCCGTAGCCGTATTCGGGGAAGGCGTCGGTCTTCATGAGCTTGAAGCCCGTGGCCAGCACGATGGCGCCAATCTCAAGGGTGACGAGTTCGTCCTCCTGCTCGAAGCGGATGGCGCCCGTGGGGCACATCTTCTCACAGACCTTGCACTTGCCCGTCTTGTAGAAGGTGCAATTCAGGGTATCGATCACCGGCTTGTTGGGCACCGCCTGGGGGAAGGGCACGTAGATGGCCGTGCGGGTGCCCAGGCCCTCGTTGAACTCATCGCGGATCTTCTTGTTGGGGCACTTCTGGATGCAGAGCCCACAGCCGGTGCAGAGCTTCTCATCCAGCTTGCGGGCCTTCTTGCGCACCGTGACCTTGAAGTTGCCGATGAAGCCGTCGACCTTTTCCACTTCGCTGTAAGTCATCAGCGTGATGTTGGGGTGCTGGGCCGCCTCCACCATGCGGGGCGTGAGGATGCACTGGGAGCAGTCCAGGGTGGGGAAGGTCTCCGAGAGCTGGCTCATGTGGCCGCCGATGCTCGGGGATTTCTCCACCAGGATCACCTTGTGGCCACCGTTGGCGATATCCAGGGCCACCTGGATGCCCGCGACGCCGCCGCCCACCACCATGGCGGTCTTGGTGACGGGCACCTTGATGGGATGCAGGGGCGTGTTGTGCTTGACCTTCTCCACCAGCACGCGGATGAGATCCGCAGCCTTCTGGGTGGTGGCCTCGCCCTTCTCGTGTACCCAGGAGCAATGCTCCCGCAGGTTGGCCATCTCGCACATGTAGGGGTTCACGCCCGCGCCACTCACCGCCTTGCGGAAGGTGGGCTCGTGCATGCGGGGCGAGCAGGCCGCCACCACCACGCCATCCAGGTTGTGCTCCTTAATGGCCTCCTGCATCATGCGCTGGCCCGGATCGGAGCACATGTACTTGTAGTCCACGCTGTGAGCCACGCCGGGCACGGACTTGCACATCTCCGCGACCTTGGCGCAGTCCACGGTGGCACCGATGTTCTCGCCGCAATGGCAGGTGAATACGCCGATTCGAGACATCGCTCCTCCTTAGCCCTGGGCGCCCGCGGCCGCGGGAGTCATGCGTTCAGCGGGGAATTCGACGGGCACCATGTGGCGCTGGAGGCCCAGGGCTTCGGGTGCCAGCCCCAGGGCCAGGCCGATGACCTGCGTGATGAACATGGCGGGGATCCCGTGCTTCTCGCCCAGGTATTCGTTGATCTCGCCCCGGCGCAGATCCAGGTTGGAGTGGCACATGGGGCAGGCCACGACGATGGCCTCGGCGCCGCGGGTCACGGCATCCTTCACCAGCTTGCCACTCAGCTTCGCCACGATATCGGTGCGCGTCACACTGAAGGCCGCGCCGCAGCATTCGGTCTTGAAGGGCCACTCCACGGGCGTGGCGCCCACGGCCTTCACCATGAGGTCCATGCTCTGGGGATCCTCGGGGCGGTCGAAGTTCACCACCCGGGCGGGGCGCACCAGCAGGCAGCCGTAGTAGCTGGCGACCTTCTTGGTGAAGGGCTTCACAGTCTTGGCGGCGATCTGGTCCTTGAAGCGATCCAGCACCTCCAGGATGTTCACGATCTTCACCGTGCCCTTGTAAGGCAGCTCGATGGCCTTTTCGATCTCGGCCACCTTCTCGGGATGCTTGGCCAGTTCCTGCTGAGCGGAGAGCAGCCGGTTGGAGCAGGCGGCGCAGGGCGCCAGGATTTCGGTGATGCCAGCCTGCTCCGCCAGGGCCAGGATGCGGGCGGGCAGGGCCAGGGAGAGCTCGTGGTTGAGGACGTGGGCGCTGCTGGCGCCGCAGCAGTTCCAGTCGGGCACTTCGACCAGTTCAACATCCAGGGCCTTCAGCACGGCCCGGGCGGATTCGTCGAATTCCCTGGAGGAGCCCAGCAGGGAACAGCCGGGATAGTAGCCGATCCGCATGGTGTCACCCCTTTCCCATGGTGCGTTTGAAGAGCGTCTTCATGCCGCTGCGGTTCTTGATGAGGTGCGGGAAGAGCCCCAGCTTGCCCTTCACGTACATCTTCGGCGCCAGCATCACGTCCTTCAGCAAGTGGCGGCTGCGGGCCTTGTAGTTGGCCACGAGACCCACTTCGTAGAGGCGGCCCGTGTACTCGATGGAATCCAGGAAGGCCCGGTGGAAGGCCAGGATGTCCTTCGATTTGGGATGGGCTAGGCCGCGCTTGAGGGCCTCGCCGCGCACATAGTCCATGACCTTGGGGATCTCGACTTCCTGGGGGCAGCGGGAACTGCAAGTCTCGCAGGCGAGGCAGAGCCAGATGCCCTCGCTGCGGAGCACCTTCTCCTCCAACTCAGGGAAGCCCAGTTGCAAGAGCCGGAACACCTGGCAGGGCGGCAGGTCCATCTGGTCGCCTACCGGGCAGCCCGCGGCGCACTTGCCGCACTGGTAGCAGTGGGCCAGCTTGACGCCCGTGGCCGCCTCGATGCGACCGGCCAGGGTGTCCAGGTTGGCGTGGTGGGTTCCGCTGCTCATGGTTCTTCCCCCTTTGGTGGGTTTCGGAATGCATCGGAGTCGATGACGCTCGGCTTGCGCCAAGTTGTTCCTGCACCGTCTCCCGGTAAAGAGCTCGGGGAGGACTTGGGCGCTCAAAAAGAATGTACGACGACGCAGGTGTGACATCCATCAACAGGTCGTTGGGAAACTCAATGGCTGAGTCGTTTTGTCGGGTATTGCCCAAAGATTGTCGATGAGGGATGGGCTCACCGTACCCTGAACGCGGGGCTTTTTGGACCCCATGGAGATTCCTTGTGCTCTTTGTCACGCGATCGGCTCATCCCAGGCCTTCGGGGGCACTCGGGATGCGCCCTTTTTTGAGGAGGCTGTCGGCTACCCGGAGGATCCTTCTCCTCTGCGGGGGCGCGATTCTGACTGTGGTAATTTGGGGCTCCATGTCCAGCTGGCCTTTCTCCCTGCATCTGCTCCGCTTCTACCCCAAGAGGCTGGGCTCTGCCTGCGTGGGCTGGATCGCAGGCCGTGAGATGCCCAAGGGCCTGCGGGTTCCGGTGCTGGGGCGCTTCGCCCGGGCCTACGGCGTGGAACTGGCCGAGGCCGAGAAGCCCCTGGCCGAATACGCCAACCTCCAGGCCTTCTTCACCCGTCGTCTCAAGCCTGGTCTGCGCCCCCAGGACGAAGGGGTTCCCGGCTATGTGAACAGCCCCGTGGACGCGCGCATCATCGCCGCCGGGCCCATCGCCAAGGACAGCATCCTGCAGGCCAAGGGGTTGCCCTACCGGGTATCTGAACTGCTCAAGCACATTTCGGATCCCGCCCGCTTCGAGGGCGGCCACTACCTCACGCTGTACCTCAGCCCCCGGGACTACCACCGCATCCACGTGCCCATCGAGGGGAAGGTCACTGCCGTGGCCCATGTGGAGGGCGAGCTCTGGCCCGTGAACGATGCCAGCACCACCCACGTGCCCAGGCTCTACGAGCGCAACCGTCGGGCCACCTGGCTGGCCCAGGGCACAGGCCCGGACGAGGGCCTCGAGGTGGCGGCGGTCTGCGTGGGCGCCACCCACGTGGGGGGCGTGGTCCTCGATGAACGCTGGCTCGAAGGCCGCAAGCTGCCCAAGGATGGTGGCCTTCCTGTGAGCAACTTGGCCTGTGCGCCTGGAGATGACCTGGGCACCTTCGAGTTCGGCAGCACCGTGGTGCTGCTGGTGGGTGGGCCCAAGGCCAAGGACTGGGTGCCCCTGCGCACTGAGGGCACCGTGAAGGTGGGGCAGCGCCTCGGAGCCTTCCGGTGACCGATGATCTCGAGATCTTTCACGAAGAACCCCTATGGGAAGAGGGCGGCGATCTGCCCGGGGCCCTGGAGGCCCTCTTCGTGGCCACGGGCGAGGTGCTGGACCTGGGCAAGCTGCAGGAGCTCACGGGCATTCACGAGGGGCCGCTGCGGCAGGCCCTGGAGAAGCTCCAGGAACGCCTGGTGGCGCCCCGGGGCATCCGGCTCATCGAGGTGGGGGGCGGGTGGCGCATGGCCACCGCGCCGGAATACGCCACCCTGGTGGCCAAGCTCGTCACCACCCTGCGCACGGGTCGCCTGACCCCCGCCCAGATCGAGACCCTGGCCATCATCGCCTACCGGCAGCCCGTGACGATCCCCGAGATCAACGAGCTGAGGGGCGTGACCAGCGGCGCCAACCAGGTGAAGAGCCTGCTGGAGCGGGAACTGGTGGTGCCCGCCGGACGCAAGTCCGTGGTGGGCCGCCCCATGACCTACGCCACCACCCAGAAGTTCCTCCTGCACTTCGGCCTCAAGAGCCTGCAGGATCTCCCCCGACTGGCGGACTTCGGCGAGGGCAACCTGGAGGCCCAGGCCCTGGCCCAGCTGGAACCGGCCCTGCCGGAAGGCAGCATGTTCGAGGGGTTGGATGAAGAAGCAACCGCTGAAGGAACCGCGGGCGTCTGATCCCTTTCCACGCCCTTTTTGCGGCTTATGCGTTCTTCGCGGCGATCAATCAAATGATTTGGCCACAGAGAACGCAAAGAAACGATCCGACGATTGGCTGCGTTCTACCGGGGACTAGCATCCGTCGCCAAGGCATTTCTCCGAAACGGCATGAATGCTGAGAAGGCGGGGAATCGATGGTCCCAAGGGGCTTGGGTCTGTGGTTCAGGCGAGCCAAAGATCGGGTTTCCAAGATTCAACTTCCGTGGACCTGGGCCGAATAGATGAGGTCCCCGAACCTGGAGCGTCCTATGAATCCTGCGCGCCTCTTATCGAATTTTCCCATCGGCCGGAAGTTCACGGTCATCCTCATCCTCCAGACGCTTTCCTTGGCGCTGGTGGGTTTCCTTGGATGGCGCGGCATCCAGGGTTCCCAGGAGGGCACCAAGCGGGTGGGTGGGGACCTCCTCAAGACCCAGATCATTTCCAAGGTGCTGAACGACACCAATGTTCTGCGCACGGTCCATGTCTCCATGATCGCGGCCGCCAAGAACCCGGCCTATCAGGAATCCCGCAAGGAGCGCCTGACCACCTATCAGGACCGCGTGAAGGATGCCTTTGAACGGGTGGATGCCCTGCCCTGGACTCCGGAGGAAAAGGCCCTGGCGACCAAGGGCACGACCGCCTTTAAGGCCTATGTGGCGGGATTCGGGGCGGCCCTTGAGCAGGCCAAGGCGCTCAAGGGGGCCGAGGCCTCTGGCGAACTCATGGAGGCCAATGTCGGTCTGGCTCGGGAGGGCCGGGTGGCCTTCGAAAATCTCGAGGGCATGCTCCAGAAATCCACGACTGCGACCATCGAGCAGAACCTGGCCACCGGGGCCCGCCAGAGCACCTGGATCCTGGGGGTGTCCATCGCAGCGGTCCTGCTGGGCGCCGTTCTGACCCGGGGCATGTCCAGCCAGATCTCGGCGGCGATCCGGCAGATCGAGGCCACCATGAGCGCGGTGAATCACGGAGATCTCAGTGCCACCTGCCGGGTCGACACCCAGGATGAGCTGGGCCACATCTCCTCCAGCCTGAACCAGACGGTGCAGAAGCTGGCGGAGGACATCCAGGCCATCGCCCAGATCTCCGAGCGCACGGCCTCTGGCGCCACCGAGCTCTCCGCCACTACGGATCAGCTCAGCTCCGCCACGGCGGATATCAGCAGCGGGGCCGAGCAGCAGCGCCTGGCGGTGGAGCAGTCCACCGGCGCCCTGAACCTGCTCTCCTCGGCCATCGCCGAGATCCACCAGGGCTCTTCCAAGGCGGTCCAGCTCGCGGACCATTCACTGCGCACCAGCGCCGAGGGTGCCCACAACGTCCAGGCCAGCACCCAGGCCATGGAGGCCATCCTGGACAGCTCCCAGAAGGTGGGCCGGATCACGGGCGTGATCTCCGACATCGCGCGCCAGACCAATCTGCTGAGCCTGAACGCCGCCATCGAAGCGGCCAAGGCCGGGGCCCAGGGCAAGGGGTTCGCGGTGGTGGCCGAGGAGATCCGCAAGCTGGCCGAGCGCAGCGGGGCCGCCGCCAAGGAGATTGCCGCTCTCATCGAGGAGAGCAGCCAGCGCGTGCAGGTGGGTTCCAAGGCCGTGGCCACCGTGAGCACGAGTCTGGCCTCAATCGAAACCGATATCCGCAGTCAGGCCGACATCTCCCGCCGGGCGGCCGAGGCCCTGCAGGAGCAGGCCAAGGTGAGCGAAGGCGTGGTCGACGCCATGGGCACTACCCTCCACTACACCGAGCGCAATGCCTCGGCCACCACGCAGCTGGCGGCCTCCCTCGCCGAGACGACGCACACCGTGGACGATCTCGCGGAACTGGCCGTGGAGCTGCGCCAGCTCATCACGCGCTTCAAGCTGGCCTGAGTCGCTGGCTTTTATCGGATGGGCACTGTACCCCTGGCCGCCCGGGCGTACTGGGCCGGCCAGGGTGTTTCGACGCCCAGTTCTTGGGCGGCACGCAGAGGCCAGCGGGGATCCCGGAGGAGTTCACGGCCGAGGAAGACGAGGTCGGCCTTGTTTTCCGAGAGAATCGCCTCGGCTTGGCAGGGCTCGGTGATGAGGCCCACGGCGCCGGTGGGGAGGCCTGCATCGGTGCGGATGCGCGCCGCAAAGGGAACCTGGTAGCCGGGAGCCACCGGGATCGTGGCCCTGGGCACCATGCCGCCGCTGGAGACATCCACCAGATCCACACCGAGCTCACGGAGAGCCTTGCCGAGCAGAGCGGATTCCTCCGGATACCAGCCGCCCTCGGCCCAGTCAGTGGCGGAGATGCGCACGAAGAGGGGCAGGTGCTCGGGCCAGACCCGTCGCACCGCCGCCGCGACTTCTCGCAGCAGGCGGGTGCGGTTGGCGAAGGCGCCGCCGTAGGCATCCGTGCGCTGATTGGCGAGGGGTGAGAGGAACTGGTGGAGCAGATAGCCATGGGCCGCGTGGAGCTCGATCACCTGGAAACCCGCTGCCAGGGCCCGCTTGGCGGCGGCCACAAAGGAATCGATGATCTCCGTGATACCGGCCTCACTCAGCGCCGTGGGCGTGGCCCAGCCCGTATCGAAGGGCAGGGCGCTGGGCGCCACGGGCTGCCAGCCGCCTTCGGATAGAGGGAGGGTGGCCGATGCACCGCGCCAGGGCGCGGGGGTGCAGGCCTTGCGTCCCGCATGGGCCAGTTGGATGCCGGGCACGGCGCCCTGGGAGGCGATGAAGCGGTTGATGCGGGCCAAGGGTTCGATCTGAGCGTCTTCCCAGAGCCCCAGATCCTGGGGGCTGATGCGGCCCTCGGGCCGGACGGCGGCGGCTTCCATGAGGACGAGCCCCGCACCGCCCTGGGCGAGTCCGCCGTAATGGACCAGATGCCAGTCCGAGGCGCGCCCCTCCGTGGCCGAGTACTGGCACATGGGCGAGACGGCGATGCGGTTGGGGAAGGTCGTTCCCCGCAGGGTGAAAGGCTCAAATAGGTGGGTCGTGGGGGTCATGGCTGGATTCACTTCAGTTTGGCGAGCAGCGCCTGGGCGGCAAGTTCTGAGGAGGCGGGATTCTGGCCCGTGATCAGGAAACCATCGGTGAGCACAAAAGGCGCCCAATCGGGCCCCTTGGAGTACACCCCACCCTTCCGCTTCAATTCGTCTTCCACCAGGAAGGGCACAATGGCCGTGAGTTGCACGGCCTCTTCCTCGGTATTGGAGAAGCCCGTGACGGTGCGGCCCTTCACGATGGGGGTGCCATCGGCGTGCTTCGCGTGGCGCAGGACACCGGGCGCGTGGCACACGGAGGCCAAGGGTTTGCCTGTGGCGAGGGTTGTCTCGATGAGCTTGATGGAGTCGGCATCTTCGGCCAGATCCCACAGGGGGCCGTGGCCTCCGGGGTAGAACACGCCATCGAAATCCTTGGCGGAAACGCCCGACAGCTGGATGGTGGCGGCCAGCATGGCCTGGGCTGCGGGATCGGCCTTGAAACGGTGGGTGGCTTCCGTCTGGAAGGACGGGTCATCGCTCTTGGGATCCAGGGGCGGCTGGCCACCCTTGGGGGAAGCCAGGGTGATTTGCGCGCCCGCATCCTGGAACACGTAAAAGGGGGCGGCGAATTCTTCCAGCCAGAAGCCGGTCTTCTGGCCGGTGTTGCCGAGCTGGTCGTGAGAGGTGAGCACCATCAGGATTTTCATGAGGGTTCCTTCAGAAGGGGGAATACACCGCCCAAACCCTGAACGGGCCGGGTAGCGCGGATAGGCCAAAGGCCCGTTTGGTCACAGGGCCCGTTCCAGCACCCGGCGCGAAACCTCCAGGGTGACGTCGCGCTTCTCCCCCAGGGCCTTCATGCCGTGGGCTTCCAGGGCCGCCACGAGGCCCGGGATCGCTTCGGCACCGATGCCGTACTCGCTCAGGCGCGTCTTCACCCCCAGGCTCTCGAAGAAGGCACGGGTGCGTTCAATGGCCTGGGTGGCCCGGGCGCTCGCATCGCCGTCCCGCAGATCCCAGACCCGTTCCGCGTACTGCACCAGCTTGGCGCCCTTGGCCTCCAGCCGCTCCATGAGCATGGCGGGCAGGATCACCGCGAGGCTCTGGGCGTGATCCAGGCCGAACTTGGCGGTGAGTTCGTGGCCGATCATGTGGGTGGCCCAGTCCTGGGGTACGCCGGCGCCGATGAGGCCGTTGAGGGCCAGGGTGGCGCTCCACACGAAGGTGGCCCGGGCCTCGTACTGCTCCGGGTGCTTCAAGGTCACGGGGCCCACTTCGATCAGCGTGCGCAGCAGACCCTCGGAGAAGCGGTCCTGGAGGGGCGCGTCCGCCGGATAGGTGAGGTATTGCTCCATGGTGTGCACGAAGGCATCCACCACGCCGTTGGCGATCTGGCGGGGAGGCAGGGTGTAGGTCTTGGTGGGATCCAGCACGGAGAACCGGGGAAAGAGCAGGGGGCTGCCGAAGGCCAGCTTGGCGCCGAGGGAGGTGCGGGTGATGACGGCGCCGCTGTTCATTTCCGAACCCGTGGCGGGCAGAGTCAGGACGGTGCCGAAGGGCAGGGCGGCCTTCACGGGGGCCTTGCGGGTCACGAGATCCCAGGGATCTTCGCCGGTGAAGGGCACCGCAGCGGCGATGAACTTGGTGCCGTCCATGACCGAGCCGCCGCCCACGGCCAGGATGAACTCCGCCTGGGTCTCCCGCGCCACCTGGACGGCCTTCATCAGGGTTTCAAAGCTGGGATTGGGTTCGATGCCGCCGAATTCCGTAACGCTCGCGTGGGCGAGGGCCGCCCGCACCTCGTCCAGGGTGCCGTTCTTGACCACGCTGCCGCCGCCGTAGGTGATCAGCACCCGCTGGCCTGCGGGAATCTCCTTCGCCAGGTCGGAGATGCGGCCCTGACCAAAGATGATCTTCGTGGGGTTGTGGAAGGTGAAGTTCTGCATTTCAGCCTCTCGGGGGGATGACTTCGTTGAACAGGAACGCGAGACACTGCCGCACGGGGGCGGTGGAACCCTGGATCTTCATGGCCAGGAGGCTGCCCTCCCAGGCGCACCAGAAGAAATCCGCCAGGGCCTCCGCCGTCACATCGGTGCGCACTTCGCCCAGGCCCTGGCCTCGGCGGAGATACTCGGTGAAGCCTTCGCGCCAGGAGGCGATGACCCTGGCCATGGCCTCCTGGCAGGCCGGGCTCGAACCGCTGATTTCCGCCGCCAGATTGCCTACCAGGCAGCCGACCTTGGGCTGACAGCACTCATGGCTCGCCAGGAGTTGCTCGTAGCTTTCACGCAGGGCCGCCAGGGGACCGAGGGCTTTCGCTTGTTCCAGGCTCAGGCGCCATCTCTGGAAGAAGGCTTCGCCGTAGTGGAGGATGATGGCGGCGCCGAAATCCTCTTTGCTGGGGTAGTGGTTGTAGAAGGAGCCCTTGGGAACCCCCGCCGCCGCCACGATTTCCTGGATGCCCGTGCCGTGAAAGCCGCGGGCGGAAAAGTAGGCGAGGCCTGATTCCAACAGGCGGGTGCGGGTGTCGAGGCTGCGGGGCGTACTGACCATGGCAATTACAATACGACCAGTCGTCTTGAAGGTCAAATGATTCTCGAATCCTTTCGAGTTAGGCTGATGACAGCCCTTTGGAGTTCGCATGCGTGCGCTGGTTCTCTGTCTTGCCCTTCTGCCCACCCTGGTGGCCGCACCGCCGGTGGTGGAAGAGGCTCCCATCCGGGCCCACATGGCCTTCCTGGCGGATCCCCTGTTGGAGGGTCGGGGCACGGGGCAGCGGGGCGGAGATCTGGCGGTGAAGTACCTGGAGGCCCAGCTGCGGGCGATGGGGTTGAAACCCTTGGTGGGGGAGGGCTATCTCCAGCGGGTGGAGATGCAGGGAGTCAAGTTGGACCGAGGGCGGAGCGCCCTGGCCTTCGCGGCTCCCAGTGGGGCAGTGACTCCAGCCTTCTGGAAGGACGTGGTCTACGGTTCCGGCGGCGGGCTGGTCGAGGCCCGCATTGATGCGCCGGTGGTGTTTGTGGGTTATGGAATCGAGGCCAAGGGCGAGGGCTGGGACGACTTCAAGGGTCTGGACTGCAAGGGTAAGTTCCTGCTCATGCTGGTGGGCGAACCCCGGCCCAGCGCCGCGGAGCCGCGCCGCTTCGATGGTGCCAACCTCACCCTTCACGGGCGGTGGCGCACGAAATTCGAGGAGGCCGGTCGGCGCGGAGCGGCGGGCATGCTGGTGATCCACGATGACGAGGGGGCCTCGTACGATTGGACCGTGGCCCGCAATGGCTTCGAGGGCGAACGCTTCACCCTGGCGGGCTGCAGCGGCGCGCCGCTGGTGGGCTGGCTCCATCAGGATGCCGCCCGGGCGTTGCTGAAGGCCGGGGGTCAGGATCTGGAGGCCCTGCGCCGCGCCGCCGAAGGGAAGGACTTCCGCCCGGTGCCCCTGGAGCTCAAGGCCCAGGGGCAGGTTGTGTCCACCCTGCGCACCTTTCCCCAGTTCAATGTGGCCGGCCTGCTGCCGGGAACCGATCCCGCGCTGAAAAAGGAGGCCGTGGTCTACAGTGCCCACTGGGATCATCTGGGCATCCAGGACGGCAAGATCTACTGCGGCGCCATCGATAACGGCAGCGCCATCGGATCACTGCTGGCGGTGGCCCAGGCCAGCGTGGCGAACCCCGCCCGGCGGAGCCAGATCTTCCTTCTCACCTGCGGCGAGGAGCCCGGGCTGCTGGGCGCCGAGGCCTACGTGAAGAACCCCCTCTGGCCCCTGGTCAAGACCGTGGCGAACCTGAACTTCGAGAGCCTCAACTGGGTAGGACCCAGCCGCGATATCGAATTCCTGGGGGGCGAGCGCAGCACCCTTTTGGCGCTGGCGCAGGAAGTGGGCAAGCCCATGGGTCTCGCGCCCATGACGGGCCAGACCGATCCTGCGGGTCTGTACTTCCGGTCGGATCACTATCCCTTCGCCGCGGCGGGGATTCCGGCCCTGAGTCCGGGCTTCTCCCTGGCGGGCCAGCGGGACTACCTGGAGAACCCCGAGGCCAGCCGCGCCAAGGGGAGGACGTACCTGGATCGCTACCACCAGGTGACCGACACCTACGATCCGGCCTGGGATCTCCGGGGCATGGTGCAGCAGGCCCAGTTCATCCTGAACCTGGGGCGGGCCATCGCCGATGGGGATGGGCGGCCCAGGATGCTGAAGTAGGACCGGGGGCCAGGCATGACCGACCGCGCATTCAGAGGCTGGACCCGGCCGGGGCCGCGCCCGCCGGAGGGGCTTGGGCCCGAGGAGGGCGAGACCCTGGACTACCTCTGCGGGCACTGGAAGATCTTTCAGTACGCCAAGGGCCATCGGTTCTCCGTGGACGATGTGCTGACGGCTTGGTTCGGCAGTGTCTGGTGCCCCACGGCACGGCGGGTCGCGGATCTGGGTTCGGGCATCGGCAGCGTGGGGCTGAGTGCCGCCTGGCGCTGCCCGGGGGCCGTGGTGCATACCGTAGAGGCCCAGGCGATCTCGGCGCGGCTGGCCCGCAAGAGCGCCGCCTACAACGGGGTGAGCGACCGCTACACCATTCACGAAGGTGATCTGCGGGACCCGGAGCTCTTCAAGGGCGAGGCGCCCTTCGATCTCGTGCTGGGATCGCCACCCTACTGGCCCCTGGGGGCGCGCACCGAGGCCGAGCATCCCCAGGCGATCCCGGCGCGCCTCGAGGTGCGGGGCACCATCGCCGACTACGCCACGGCGGCGGTAGGCCTCCTGGCGCCTGGGGGAGTCTTCGTGTGTGTCTTCCCCTTGGATCAGACCGAACGGGCCGCCGCCGCCTATGCCCAAGCGGGCCTGACTCTGCTCCAGCGGCAGGACGTCGTATTCAAGGAAGGAGAAGCCTACGGCATCGGGCTCTTCGCGGGGATGCGGCCCCAGGACCTGCCCGACCAATTCCTGGAGGAAGCCACTCTTCCCGTGGTGCCGGAACCCCTGGTGATCCGCAACGCCGCGGGCCGCTTCACGTCCCGGTTCGCCCTGGTGCGCCTCGCCATGGGTTTTCCCCCGGGGCTGGTGTGACCGCTCAACCTGGGGGCGGAGCCGCGCAGCAATCCTTGCCGTTTCCTCTTGGCGTGGATATTTCTTCAGGGTAGACCTTTTGCCGATACTGCCCAGGGGAGTCATGCATGGATCGAGGAACGCTGATCGGGTTGTTGCTGGGCCTCGGACTGCTGGGGGTGGCAATCGGTTTCGGGCCCAACCCGAGGATCTTCTTCTACTGGCCCAGCCTCATCGTGGTCTTCGGGGGCATCATTGCCTCCACGCTGATCCGGTTTCCCCTGGCCCATGTGCGCTCGGCCTTCGATGTTGCCTCCCGGGCCTTCTTCACCCATCCCGCCTCCCATCAGGCCCTGGTGATGCAGCTGGTGGGGCTCAGTCAGCGGGCGAAGCGAGAGGGGCTGAAGGGACTGGAGAAGCACTTGCCCGAGGACCCCTTCCTGGCCCAGGGCCTGCAGATGGTGGTGGATCGCCTGGACCGGGAGCACATCCGCGAAGTGCTGGCCTCGGAGATCCACGCGACCCAGGATCGCCATGGTCTGGGGCAGGAGATCTTCCGCTTCATCGCGGGAGCCGCGCCCTCCTTCGGCATGGTGGGCACCTTGATCGGCATGGTGCAGCTCTTCGCCAGCATCGGCAAGGAGACCGACAAGCTGGCCAGCGCCATGGCCCTGAGCCTGCTGTCCACCCTGTGGGGCGCCATCGTGGCCTATCTCTTCGCCTTGCCCATCAGTGGCAAGCTGGAACTTCGCTCCAAGGAGGAGGCCCAGACCCGGATGCTCATGCTGGAAGGCATCCTGGGCATCGCCGCCGAGATGAATCCTAGCCAACTGGAGGAGGCTCTCAACGCCTTCCTGGCGCCGCGCCAGAAGGTCCGCCGACATGCGCTGGGAGCCTTCAATGGCTAAGATCTCCCTGCGGGGGATGCGACGGCGGAGCGTGGATTTCGAATCGCTCTGGCTCATCACCTTCGCGGATCTGATGGTGCAGCTCATGGCCTTCTTCGCCGTGGTCTACTCCTTCAGCATCCAGGATCAGAAGAAGCTGGGCGATCTGGCCGCTTCCCTGCAAAAGGTGCTGGGGGTGCAGGCCGGGAAAGCGGGAACTGCGCCCAGTCCCGCAGGCGAAGGCATCCTGCCGGGCACGACTGGCATCGTGCCAGAGAAGGCCGCCGATCTGGAGAAGCTGCTTAGCGATCTCCGGGCCACCGAAGGGCCAGACGTGGGGACGAAGATGCGCCTCGTCACCTTCCGGGGCTCTATCCTGTTCGCGGAGGGCAGCCCCGCCGTGGACCCCGCCTTCGAGCCTCTGCTCAACCGCATCGTCCAGTTGGCCAGTGAATACCCCGGGTTCTATCTGGTGTGCGAAGGCTATGCGGCCCCCGACGAAAAGGGCCGCGGCGGCGCCGATGCCCTCGAGGTGAGTGGCCTCAGGGCCCAAGCGGTGCTGCGCTACCTGGCCGCCAAGGGCGTCGATCCCAAGCTCATGAGCGCCGAGGCCCACGGCGATTCCCTGATCGAAGGCGATCCCCGCAGCCCCGAGGGCCGTGCCCTCCAGCGCCGGGTGAAATTCCGGTACCAGCGGGTGGCGGAGCGCTGAATCGGCGTCAGAGCAGCCCATCCCCCAGGTAGCCGCTCCAGTCGCCATCCGGCAGTTCGGTGGCGCTGCGTTCCAGGGTCTGGAGGCGATCCGCGGGGAAGACGTACACCCAGGCGGAGTACCGCTGCCCGCCATCCAGGATCACGGGCAGGGTGATCCGCAGGAAGAGCTCCTCCGCGACACCCTCCAGTTGATCCAGATCATCCAGGGCGCTCTCGAGCTCGACCTCGTCTTCGTAGCCCACGAACTCGCCCAGCACCCAGCCGGGGCCGGGAGGCGGTGTCTCAGGCTCGGGGATGGGCACCAGGGCGGGATAGCCTTGGTGCGGCAGATGGAAGAGGCGACCCGGCGCCCAGGCCCGGGTGCTGCCGATGGGATTCGTGCGCCGCAGCCAGGGATGATGGCTGCCTCCCTCGCGCAGGGTGCCGTAGATGAAGAGGCCGTCGGCGAGAATGGGAGTTCTCCAAGAAGCCCCGGGGGCGGGGCCTTCGATCATAGCGCCCGGCGGAAGGACTGCCGAACAATCCCTTGAGGCCGTCCAGGGACCACGGGAGGATGGATTCCAGATCCTCCTGTTCAGCCCTCCGCGAAAGGAATCCCATGAGATTCATGGACGAGTACGAGGCCCAGTACAAGGCCTGCACCTGGGTGGACTTCGCCTTGTTGGAGGCCTTCATGGGCGATGCCCTGGTGGCGGCGGGGGTGTCCCGGGACGATGCGGCGGTCATCGGCGAGGTGCTCATCGAATCCGACCGGCGGGGCATCGATTCCCACGGCATCGGGCGCCTGAAGCCCATCTACATCGACCGGATCCGGGATGGGATCCTGAATCCGAAAACCACCCTCGAAGTGGTGCGGGAGCGCAGGACGACGGCCGTGCTGGACGGCCACAACGGCATGGGCCACGTGGTGTCCAAGCGGGCCATGGAAATGGCGATCGAGAAGGCGAAGGCCCACGGCCTGGGCATGGTGGCCGTGCGCAATTCCACCCACTACGGCATCGCGGGCTACTACGCCACCATGGCCACCCAGGCTGGCATGATCGGCATCACGGGCACCAACGCCCGGCCCTCCATCGCGCCCACCTTTGGGGTGGAGAACATGCTGGGCACCAATCCGCTCACCATCGGCATCCCCACGGACGAGCCCTTCCCCTTCGTGCTGGACTGCGCCACCTCCATCACCCAGCGGGGCAAGATCGAGCACTACGAGCGCATGGGGAAGGAGCTTCCGCCGGGCTGGGTCATCGATGAGGAGGGCCATACCTCCACGGATGCGGCCCAGGTGCTCAGGGCGCTCACCAAGGGCCAGGCCGCCCTCACGCCCCTGGGCGGCATCGGCGAGGATGGCGGCGGCTACAAGGGCTACGGCTACGCCACGGTGGTGGAGATCCTTTCCGCCGCCCTGCAGGATGGCGCCTATCTGAAGCAGCTCAACGGCTTTGACGAGGCCGGGAAGAAGATCCCCTACCCCTTGGGCCATTTCTTCATGGCCATCGCCGTGGAGGAGTTCATCGATCTGGACCGTTTCCAGGCCATCACGGGCGATATCCTCCGCCAGCTTCGCGCCAGCAAGAAGGCGCCGGGCTGCGACTACATCTTCACCCCCGGCGAGAAGGAACACCTGATCTGGGAACTGCGGCAGCGCAAGGGCTGCCCCGTGCCCCTCGCGCTCCAGAAGGACATGAAGGTCCTGCGGGATTGGTACGGGTTGCCCTACCGTTTTGCGTGGGAGTGACTCACACGGGAATAGGAACCTCCAGGCGCTCCGCCAGGTCGTGAACCATCTGGGCTCGGGCCTGGAGGTGGGCCTTGAACTCGATGTTCTTCGCGTGGTGCGCCTCCACGCGGGTCTCCTCCACCTCCTTGGCGAGGAGCATCTTCAGGAAGTCCAGCTCCTGCGCGGACAACTCGATCTTCATGGCGTCCCTCCCATCTCCGCCGGGATTCGCATAAGGCCTTCCGGCCAGGAATCCACCCGCGGGAAGTGTAGGTTCCGAGGACGGGGCTGGCGAGGCGAAAGCCCAGCGCAAAGCCGGGGAATCCGGGGCGGGTCCCGAAATTCCCCTGGCTGGCGAGGATCCTACCTTCAGCCTTCCGGCTCCATCGGTATGCGCAGGGTGGTGATGCCGAGCCCCTTCCAGGGGGCGAAATGCCACTTCCGGATGAGCCTCGAGGCCTGGGTCGCACCGGCAAAGGCTCCGCTGAAGGTGGCGCCGACCACGTTGCCCTTGGGGTCGATGCGGAGTTCCAAGGTGCAGCCCTTGGGGAGGTTCGTCAGCAGCGCGGCGAGCTCGGGTTCCTTCAGTCGGGTGGCGATGTCCTGGCGGAGCGCGGTGGAGGGCGCGATGGGGGTTTCCCGGGCCACGAGGCCAGGCTGGATCTGGACATCCTGAGAGCTGTCAGCCGAGGTCCTGACCTCGCTCTTGTCGAGGGTGGCCCGACTCGCAACCACTTCCACCTGGGCGGAGGCGTACTTGGCCACGTATCCCTGGGCGACTCCCGGTGCGAGACATGGGGCGGCCTGGGGCATGTTCCCTCCGCCCACCGCGTAATTCGAGACGCCTTCGGGCATCGGCAGGGGCTGGGTGATGCGCTCCGCGGTGCCGCCCTGGTTGCGCACCTTCGAATCGATGGCGACGAAGGAGGTGTAGTTGGTGAGCAGTCCGTATTTCAGGCCCAATTCGGTGATGGCCTTTCTCTGCCCTTCCGGGTTGCCCAGCCCGCCGTAATCGCCCAGCAGCTGAATGCGGTGCCGGGCCCAGAGGAGGCGCAGGGCGCTGGAATCCAGGGGGCGGGAATCCGCGACTCGGAAGCTCTGGTGATAGCGGCCCGTGCCGCTTGCTCCGGTCAATTCCACGGTGCCCGTGGGCTCGCCCTTCCACTTTCCGAAGCAGATTACCGGTCGCTCGGAGAGCACATCGGGAAGGCTCAGGGGCTCGACGTCGTAGGTCTCGAAGCCCTTGAAGGCCACCTTGATCTGGGTGAGCACGGGCGAGGCGATGTACTGGCGGAAGCGTTCCGCCGCTGCGGCGGCTTCCTCGGGTTTCGTGATCACGAAGGGTTCGCCCATGCCCGCGTGGGCGATGCCCTCGATGAGGAAGCGGTTGACGGAACTGCCGATACCGAAGGCGAACATGTTGGCGTCGCCCAGGTTCTTCCGCACCATATCCAGCACGGCGGGCTCCACGGAGATGTAGCCGTCCGTGGCGATGACGAAGCTGCGCGACATGCCTTCGGTGCGGGGTAGGGCCAGGGCCTTCTTGAGGGCCGAGAGGATCTCCGTGCCGCCGCCGCCCGATTGGCTGCCCACGAAGGCCAGGGCGCTGTTCAGATTCTCCGCCGTGGCGGGCTGGGAACCGGAAGGCGACCAGACCGTGGCGGCGCCCTCGAAGGCCATGAAGTTGAAGCGGTCCTGGGGTCCCAGATGGCTCACCAAGTTCTTCATCAGGGTCTTCGAGGTCTCCAGCGGATAGCCGTGCATGGAGCCGGAAACATCCATGATGAAGACGTACTCCCGGGGCGGGATCTGGGATGCCTTTACCTGCTTGGGCGGCTGCACCATGAGCAGGAAGAAGTTCTCGTCCTTGCCCTTGCTGAGCAGCAGCCCCGATTGGATCTGGCCCCCGGCCAGCTGGTATTCCAGGATGAAGTCGCGGTTGCCGCCCTGCCTCTCCAAGCCATCCAGCTTAAGCACGGCATCCTTGGCGCCATCGTACGAGATGGCCGTTTTGTGGGTATCACAGCCCATCCGCGCGATGGGCATTCCCGCCGCCAGGCGCAACTCCAGATCGAAGGCGCTGAGGGGCGCCACGCCTTCCTGGGTGTAAGGGTTGGCCACCCACTTCTCGGAATGCGTCGCCTGGGAATCCGGCGTATTGGAATAGCGTGGGCCCACCACTGTGGGATAGACGAATTCGTAAGTTCCTTCCGTGGGCACCAGCAGCTCGGTGTAGGAGAGTTCCACCCGGATCTCGTCGCCGGGCATGATGTTCGCCACGTTCATCTGGAAGACATTGGGCCGATGCTGCTCGAGGAGCGAGGCGCTCTTGCCCTGCTGGCGGGCTTCTTCGTAGTCCTTGCGGGCCTGCTCCTTGGTGCGGATCGTGGCCACAATCGTGCGCTCGCCGATCGTCATCTTCATGCCGTACACTGCCGCGCGGGTGGAGCCCGGAAAGACGTAGATGGCCTCCAGGGGCTTCTGCCCTTGGTTCTTGTAGACCTGGGTCACCTTCACATCGGCGATGACGCCCGCGATGGAGGCCTTCACCGAGGTGGATTTCAGGGGCAGCTGGTCCACGGCGGGATCACTGCTGTTCACCCAGAAGTAGGGCGAGAGGGTCGCGTCGGTCTTCTCGCAGGACTGGATCAGAGGTGGGCGGGAGGCGCCCAGGGGCCCTCCTCCCAGGGTGCAGAACATCGTCCCGCAGGCGAGCAGCGTGGATGAAACGGGGAACCCCATGGGAAGCCTCCTGAACCGATCGCCGAAATGGCGGGTCTCAGAGAGGGAATGCCGGGGCCGGAGTCATCCTTTCATGGGTTCGATGATTTTCCAGAACATCACTGCAGCCGCTGGCGGAACCCGTCCACGGCCCCTGTGGGGGGGAGCCCCTTGGGATCGGCTTCCGGGTGATGGAGCACGTAGAGATCCAGGTGGTCCTTCACATCAAGGGGCGTTTCGAAGGTGCTTCGCGTGGTGCGGTTCGGGCCTGGGATCGAGGCCAGGGGCGCGAGGAGCTGGGTGCCGGAGGCCGTCCGCCGGAGCAGGTACAGATGCTCTCCCGTGGCCCAGGTGATCGTCAGGCGCAGGTTCCCGCCCTCGAGGGGCTCCATCGTCCACGTCGGGGTGGAGACGGCCAGGCCCTTGGCCACGGGGCCCCCGCCCGCGACCCCGGGCGCCAGGGCCATCCTTTCCGCCAGGGCGCGCGGGGCCGGGAGCCGCTCCAGGCTCTCCTTGGCATCGGCAATTCCGGTGGTGACCTCGCTCTTGTCTGGCGCGGCTGCGCTGGCCACCACTTCCACCACGGCGCCGGCTTGGGGCGGCGCTGGAGCAGCCTTCAGCATGGGGCCGGCGTTCAGCGCTGCCGCCTGGGGAGGTTCGGCGGGCAACGATTTTCCCCCCTGAATCGCACGGAAATCGGAGGCCATGGGCCGGGCTTTCTCCCCCTGCGAAGGGGCCCCATGGACTGCCGGGGCCGGGGAAGGCGCCTCGGCTTCGATCTTCGCGGCGGGCGTGGCAGGGACCGGCGGCACGGGATGCTCCCGCTGCCACAGCACCAGGCTGGTGGTCACCATGACGAAGAGACTGGCGGCGAAACCCAGTGCGGCGGGGCGCCGCCAGAAGGGAATGGGGCGCCGGATTCGGGGTTCGTCCAGGAGGGTGAGCAGGTGGCTGCGGGTGGCGGGATCGGCGAGGAGTTCCCGGAGGGCTTCCTCGTTGGCCAAGGCGTCGAAGAGTTCCTGGTGTTCCAGGGCGGCCCTGAAGAGAACCGTTTTTTCCGCTTCCGTCAGGATGCCTGTGGCATAGCCGCCCAGGAGTTTTTCGGCTTCGTGAGGCTTCATCGTTCCCACCTCCCACCCATCCATTCCAGGAGCTGCTTGCGGCAGCGGTGGTCCCAGGTGTAGACGGTGTTCAGGGCCTCGGCGCCCATGCGGGTGCGGATCTCGGGAAAGCTGAGGCCCTGGAGCTTGAGGCGGAACAGCTCCTTGCAGCGGTCGCCCATGCGGGCGATGCCCGCGCTGAGGCGCGCCAGCATCTCCTTGCGGGCCAAGGTGGCCTCGGGATCCGGCGCATCGCCGGGGATGGGGCAGTCGTCCACCTGCACTTGGCTGCGTTCGCCCCGCCGCAATTGTTTGCGCCAGTGGGCCGCCAGCTTGAACCGCAGGATCTGGAGCGCCAGGGGCACCAGTTCCTCCATTCGTTCCACGTGGCCGTATTTCTCGTGGATCACCACGAGCACCTCCTGCGCCAGATCCTCGGCATGCTCCCGTTCATACCTGGATGCCGCGAAGGCCACGATCCTTTCGCGAAGCTGGGTTAAAAGGTGGTCCGGCATCACGCCTCTATGGAATGTGCTGAATAGCGTGACATGTCCCAGGGAATCACCCCTCGGTTCTCGGCAGAAAGCAGGCGTGATTCTCCTTGAAGGGGCCATTCAGGTGCCCAAGGATCTCCTTCACGACGGCATCCTTCAGGAAGCGCCCGGTGAGCCAGCGGCGGGCCTCGACCCTGGGGTGGGAATCGCCGCAGCGGAAATCGGCATAGAGGGAGAGATCCGTTTCGTGGCCGAAGGAACTCAGGGCGGTGATGCCGAAGCGGGCCGGATCGTCGTGCATGGGGCTGCGGCGGGGCAGGTTCAGGATGGAGGCGTTGAGATCGTGCAGCGAGTCGCCCTCGGCGCGGACGAATGCCAGGGTGGCCTCGCGATCGACCTCGGTTTCCGTTGGGAGCCCGAAGAGCAGGTACGCGTGGTTCTTGATGCCCGCGGCGCTGGCGCTGCTCAGGGCCCGGCGGGCCTGGTCCGCCGTGATGCCCTTGTCCATGAGTTCCAGCAACCGGGGCGCCGCCGTCTCCAGGCCCCACTGGAGCATGGCGCAGCCGCCCAGGGCCAACTGCTCCATGAAGGTCGGATCGGCGAAGCGGGCCTCCAGGCGCACGAAACCGTGCCAGCGCAGGGGGAGGCGACGCGTGTGGATGACGCCTGCAATGCGCTCCAGCAGGGCCGGTGAGAGGGCGGAATCCGTGAGGTGCAGCATGGCGCCTTGGGGAAACCGGGTGGCCACGGCCTCGAGCCAATCCGTGAGGGCATCCCGGGAACCGGGGCGATAGGCCGGGTGCAGGTAGTCGGGACAGAAGGCGCAGCGGCGCCAGTAGCAGCCGCGCCCCAGCGCCACCGGCACCGTGGGCATGGGCACGAGGTACGAGTCCCATTCGGTGGCCTCGAGATCCGGTGCCAGCACCCCCTCGGTGGGGTGGGTCGAGCCGCCGAGTTCCAGCAGGAGCGCTTCGGTTTCGGCCTCCTCGTCGCCGATGATCCGATGGAAGTGCCGGAAGGCGGGGGTGGCGAGCGAGGCCCCGACAGCCTGCCAGCAGGCCACCAGGGGGCCGCCCAGGAGTCGCTGCACCGAGGGCAGGTGTTGCTCCAGGAGAAAGGCTAGCCGGAAGGTGGCGAAGGCTTGGTTGAGAAAGGTGAGCGAGAGCCCCACATGCGTGACGCGCTCCCGGGCAAGCTGGGGGATCAACTCCTCCAGAAAGTACGCGTCGAAAGGGCCCGGTGTTTCGGCCAGGGTTGCGAGATGGGAAGAATCCTGGGGGCGGAATCCCTCCACCTCGAGATCGGCCACCCGGAGATGCACCCCGGGAAAGGGCACCGAGGCCAGGCGGAGGGCGTTGACCAGATGGCTGACGGCCGAAGTGTAGACCCGGCGCTGGCCATAGGTTTCAGGGTTCCGCAGGGCCGGTTGGGACTGGGCCCAATGGCGAATGGCCTGCCGGTACGCGTGCAGGGAGCCGTGGGAGCGCCCCTCGCGTTCCGCCAGTTTCAGGGCGCCTTCCAGGTTCCCAGGTGCCAGCGTGTGCCGGTACCAACCCTGGCTGGCATCCACATGAAACGCATCCACGCCCTGACCCTTGAAGACACTCGCCGCCGCGGCGGCGGAGAGGCCGGGTTCCGAGGGCTTGATGAGGGGTGGGGTGACGAAGGCGATGCGCATGGCTGAATCGAGCCTAGCGGATCAAGCCAGGATTTTGCGTTTCGTGGCGAGAAAGGAACTGCTGGACCACGGAGGGCGCAGAGAAAGGACAGAGAACGCCGAGAACGGACAACGACAGGGTCGGGCTTCTCTTCTCTGTGCCCTCTCTCTTTTGTCTCTGCGTTCTCTGTGGTTCTTCTTTTCTTCGCGTACCATCCAGGTCAGGAGCCCACTCGCGCTAGTCTGGCGGAGATGTCTGCCGCACCCTTCACCTTCCAGCCCATCGGCTTCGTGCGCTCTCCCTACGCGCGAAGGATTGATGCACCTCACCAGTCTTCGGTGGTGGAGGGCACCGAGACCGGCGATGTCGCTGAGGCCATCCTTGAACTCGAGCCTGCGGTGCCCGAGGAGGCCCTGCGGGATCTGGCGGGGTTCTCCCGCATCTGGCTGATCTTCGTGTTCCATCGCAGCGAGGGCTGGACCCCGCTGGTGAAACCCCCTCGTGGTCCCCGGGTCAAGCGCGGCGTGTTGGCCACCCGCTCGCCTCACCGTCCCAACGCCATCGGCCTCTCCGCCGTGGAGTTGGTGGCCGTTGAGGGCCGATGCCTGCGCCTGCGGGGCGTGGACCTACTGGATGGCACGCCCGTGTTGGACCTCAAGCCCTACGTGCCGTACGCCGACGCCTTTCCCGATGCCCCCGCAGGCTGGATCGACGAAGTGGACGCCGCCACCGGGAAACACTCCGCCCCAGGCCCCAAGCGGCCCCGGTGAGGCTCGGTCCACCGCTGAATCTGTGAACCGAACACTACCAATCCCGGAGATCAGGCCAAAGGGATGACGGGGGGCACAGACGAAACAATCCGGGTAGTGCCGATGGCGCAACGCCTCCAGCCGTCCCGGATCGGGATCAATGGGCGTGGCCACCGCATCCACAAGTGCCTCCCTGCTGATCGATCAAACTGTCTGAGGCGAGCCGATTCACGGCCTCCTCAGGCATGCAACCCTCCTCCACCCGGCAAACGCGAATTCCGGCCCGCTGAATGGCCTGCACCGCGCCCGTGCCCATGCCACGCACTACGACGACCTGGCAGTCATGAAGCAGGCGGGCGAAGGCTCCGTGATCATGCCCGTGGGAGGCCCCTCCCTGGGCATGGCCATGGCAGGCTCCCGGTTCGGCATGATCGTGGTTCCGGATCGTGTCATGGGCTGCCTGGGCATTCTCACGAACCTCTCGGCGCTGCACGACGCTCCCCTGGGTTTCCAGAACCAGGAATCCTTTGCTGCGACCGAAGTGAGCCGAAATGGACTCTCCGTCCATCGTTGGGAAGGCGACCTTCATCGGATCCTCTTTTCTGCGCTGGGAGCAAGGTCATTGTTTGCCTGCCATCTTCAGCTTCAGTCCCACCGCGATTTAAATAGTGAGCATATGTCCATTATCTGGCAACGGAAATTCCAGAAGAAATCCGATCATCCGTTCGTGACGGAAGCTCTTCTTGAAAGCCATCGCACACGCTTGTACGCACCTCAATCCTCTAGACGCTAAGGTCCCGAGACACTCCATGCAGGGAAAACGGACGCTTGATGAATTAAGGCTTCTGCGCCGGGAGCTCGTCACAGGGGGAGGCTTTACCTTCATCGACTACGGCCTTGGCCGGGGAGCGTTCACACCGCTCTTGGCCGATCATGCAGAAGGCGCCGCCTTCGATGCGCAAGGCGCAGCCCTCCACCAAGGCTTTCGTGACCTTGCGGTGGGCGGCGTCCAGAACGCGTCCAAAGGTTGCCCGCGAAACCCGCATTCGTTCTGCCGCTTCCTCCTGATAGAGCCCTTCCTTATGGGCCAACCGGAGCGCTTCGAGTTCCTCGACGGAGAGTGTGACCTCCTCCAGGACCGATAGGGGAACCGCCCGAGGCTTGAAGTAATTCACGCCGGGCATCTCCTCCACTCGCTTGCAGCATGGACGACGGGCCAATAGATCCTCCTGGCTCAGTGTCAAGGCATAGTGGCGGAATCCGCAAGGTGTATAAACGCGAACTGCTTACCATGCATTTCCCGCCCAAAAGAAGAGCCATTACGGCCTGGGCGCGGTGAGGGCAGCGGAGTGGAGGAGGCGGTCAATGACGGCGCTCAGATCAAAGCAGCGGTTGAAGCGCCGCTGGGACTCGCCGAGATAGCGGGAAAGGCCTTTGGCGCTTAACCCTGACAGAGCCTTGCCAGAAATCGATGCTCCTATTCCCCGAGGCAGAGTCCCACGCGGTGCCCCTGGCCCACGCCGCGGACCTGGAACCCGTCGGGAGTGGCCTGGATCTCGTCGGCGGGGCTGGGCAGGGCGTCCCAGCCGAGGACGCGGGCCAGGCGGCGGTGGGCCTCGTCGAAGCGGAAGTCTTTCCGGCCGTCGGAGCGATGCACCGAGAGCGTCCACACCCCCTCGGGAAAACGGATCTCCAGTCCCTCGACGGGGCCGCGGAAGGCCCTGACCAGGTCCGCGGCTTTCCAGAGGCGCTGCCAGGGACGGGCGGTGGTGGGGGTATGGCGGGAGCAGGAGAAGATTTCGGTGTTGCCATCCCCCCAGAGGGCGTTTGAGCTAAGGGGCCTTCCGCCGCAATCCGAGGACCAGAGGCTGGGGCCAGGGCGGCCCGCCAGGGCGACCATGGCGGACCACTCCAGATCCGAGATTGTTCGTGGCGTTTCTTCATGTGCCGCAGGTTGAATGGCGCGCCGAGGTGTGATCCACCGCAGCGTGGGGCCGCGCCCCACGAACCAGGCGCAGTGCGTGCTGTCGCAGACATCGGCCTCGTCGTGGCGAGGCCCCTTGGCCAGGAAGCGCAGGGCGGCCGCACCCAGTGTCAGGCGGCGCGCCTCGTCGGCCCCCGGCAGTTCGGCGGTGAGCACGCCGGAAACGTATTCCCGGGGCGCCATGGCCGCCGCGAGGTAGCGGACTCCGTTCCGGTCCCGCACCACCGCCAGGCGGCCCTCCAGGCGGCGGATCAGGCCCGTGCCAGGCACTTCGATCTCCAGGAGGCCCGGACCCACCCAGTCCTCGCCGGACAGCTCCAGGCTCGCGCCGGGGCCCAGGAAACCTGAGCGCGCGGGGATGGCGCCCGGGCTCAGGTTCCGCACCTTCCATTTCCGGGCGGCCAGCAGATCGAAGAGGCGCACCACCACGGGCCGCTCGGTCTCCTGGGAGGGGCGCGAACCAACCGGGCGGTCCCCCTCGTTCATGTCAGGCGCGATGACTGGGCTTTGCCCGGGCGGTCCCCCCTCGTTCATGTAGCCCCAGCGGAGCTGGCGCCCCAGGGCCACGGCGGCCTCCCGGCCTGTGCCCGGTTCCAGTTCGGCCAGGGTGCCTCGACCAGCGTCATCCAGGACCAGCACGAAGCCTCGGGTCTTGGCGGGGTCGCCATCGGTGGCGGGCAGGGTGCCGGTCTTGGCCCAGCAGCCGCCCTGGGCCAGTCCCGCCGCCGTGCCGTTCCGGGCGGCGGCCCGCAGGCCCGCGAGCACCTGCTGGCGCACCTCCTCGCCCTCGCTCCAGGGTTCCCGCACCAGCCGGGCATAGGCCTCCAGCAGCAGGGAAGGACGGACCACCACCGGACTGGGGCCGGGCAGGCCCAGGGCGGCATCGGGGCCGGAGAGCTGGCCCAGGAAGCCCTCCCGGGCGAGGGTCGCCTGAAGCCCCTTCAGCGGCGTCTCGGTGGCGAGACGGCGGAAATACGCGTTGCAGGACACGGCCAGGGCCCGGCTGAGCCCCAGTTCTCCATGGCCCTTGGGGTGCCAGCAATGAGAAGCGGGGCCGCAGGTGAGGTGTGGTGGCTGCTGGCCCGGATGGGCGGCGGCCCAGGCCTTGGCGACGAAGGGCTTCTGCAGGGAGCCCACGGCCATGGGGACATCCCCCCGCAGCGGGTCGGCGGTGCGAAGGGCCTCGCGGCTCCAGGTGCGCAGGCGGGGCGTCGGGGTTTGGGCCAGGGCCAGGGTGGCGGAGAGGCCCAGGACGGCGATCAGCCTCATGGTTTCGGAGGAGCGAAGACCACCCTTTCCCGCCAGCCCTCGGCGGTCTTGCGGCGTTCCACGGAGATGGCCTTGGTGGCGGGCATCCAGCCCAGCAGGCCCAGGACTCGGTCCGAGAAGGGGCGCACCTGCTCGGGGCTGCCGGGGCCCTCCACCTTGGCCCAGCGGGCGGCTTCCCGGCGCACGGCCCCCAGATCCAGCTGGGCCCAGCGCACCAGGGCGGCCTCGGGCTGCGGCGTGGGCGCGTCCTTCAGACTGGTCGCGGAATGGCCCACCCAGAGGTAGGCGCCGGTACGGCGCAGGGCCAGGGCGGGGAGGCCCGGCCCCACCCGGATTTCGGTGGTGTCGCCGACCTTCTGGGCGGTGGCGCGCCCGGCCCGCCGCGCGGTGGTGGCCCGGCAGGCCTCCAGAAAGGCCGCATCCTGGCCCTCAGGCCAGGAAAAGACCATGCGGCGGGCACCGTCTCCGCCCACCCAGTAGCCCCAACTGGAGATCGGCGTCTTGGTGAGCAGCGTCTCCCAGGCCTCCAGCTCGCCCTTCTCGAACTCGGCCGCGGTGGCCAACAGTTTGGGACGAGTGAAATCCACGGAGTAGCGATCCTCGGCGCTGCCCTGGGCGGCCTCGGGCAAGGCCCGCAGGGTGGGGACGGGTTTCTCCGCCGGTGCGGGGATCGGTTCCAGCAGACCCCGGCGGAAGGCGGGCCAGAATTCCGTGCCCTGAGGCTCCCAACCCACGGAGGCCGCGCCGGAGACCCTGAAGGTGGGCACGATGTCCCGGGCTTCGGTGCGGCCTTCCCGCACTTCCACCAAGCAGCCCTGTTCCAGCCGCAAGGCGGCCCTCAGCACGCCGGTCTCGGGGCCGGGTTCGAAGAGGAACTCCCGGTTGAAGTAGCGGTCCTTGCGCAGGGCCTCCAGGTCCAGCTCCAGGCTGATGAGCCCCGGCAGCGAGGGACCAACGCCCCGGTTGCCCTGGGCCTCGTCCAGGGCCAGCTTCAGGGCCCGCTCACTGGTGGCCAGGAAGAGTCGCGAACCCTTGCGGGCCCAGGCCAGTCCCATGCGGCGATCCGGGTCGTCGGAGGCGTCCCCCGCGCCGGGCACCACGGCGGTGTAGGTGATGCCGCCATGGGTCTTCGACTCGCCCCCGGGGATCTCCAGGGGCAGGGTGGCCAGGGGCGTATCGAGCACGAGCACGGCCTCCAGGTTGCCGACTTCCAGCAGGGCCAGTCCCAGGGAGCGGGGCTGGAGCTTCTGGATCGTGCCCCAGTCCAGGGGCAGGGTCTCGGCGAACTTGCTCCACTGGGCTTCGAGCTTGCTGCCCACCTGGGTCCTGCGCCAGGCGGAGAGCATGGGATCGGTGGCCTCGGGCGTGCCGTGTAGGAACTGGCGGTACGAACCGGTAAGGGCGGCGTCGAAGGCCTTCACATCGGCGATGACCACTCGCACCGGGGCCTTGGGCAGGGGCAGCCGAACATCGGCAGCCTTCAGGGAAACGAGGGCACCCAGGAGGAAGACGGGGGCGAGGCTTCTCATTTGACACCTTCTGTCTTCAGGATCTGGGCCAGCAGGGCCCAGGTGAGATCCCGGGGGCCGATGGACGTGGGACGGCCATCCACCAGGCGGTAGGTGAGCTGGGGAGTGCCGGTTTCCCGGCCGAGTTCGGCCCGCAGCGCCTTCAGGTTCGGCGCCTTGCGGCTCTCCAGGAGGGCCAGGGCGCCCTGGAGGCGTGCCGGATCGTCGGCCTGACGGGCCAGCCGCGCCAGATCCCCCAGGCAGGCATTGATGTCCTGGGTCCTCATGCGGCGCTTCACCAGTAGCTGGGCGATGCCCTCGGGCGAATGATCGCCCAGGGCCCGGGAGGCCGCCCGCCAGGAGGTGGGCAGCAGGGCACGGGCGGCGCGGAGCCTCAGGAGGGTCTGGTCCCCGCTGCTCTCATCCCCGGAATCGAGAGCCGCGGCCACCCGGAAGAGGGCCTGTTCGTCCGCCGGAGTCGGCAGGCGCAGGGCGACCCGGGCGGACAGGACATCCTGGGGGTGGGCCTTCAGTCGTTCGTTGAGGGCGGGAATGACGCCCTCGGGCTTGGCGGTCCAGAAGGGCAGCGCCTCGCGCCACGTGGGGGGAAGCTGGGCCTCGGCGAGGGCCGGAGCCCCCAGGCGGCGCCACAGATCGAAGGCCTGGACCTCCTGCCGGGCCTCCCAGGGGCTTCGGCCCCGGGCCTCGAAGAGCAGGCGGGCGGCGCCCTCCGGCTGCTTGAGGGCCACCAGGATGGCGGCGCGTTCCCGGGTGTGGTCGAAGTGCCAGGCCTGGGGCCAGCGTGCGAGCCAGCGTGGGGCCTCCGTGGGCAGGACCTCCGCCAGGATCCGGCAGAGGGCGCCCAACTGCTGGGGCGTCACTTCACCCCGGAACCAGGCGGCATCGAGATCCGCCGCCAGGGGGGGCAGTTCCGCCGCCGGGGCCAGACGGAAGGCCAGGCGCCAGGCTTCGGTGCTGATGCTGCCTTCGTCCCGGCGCTCCTTCAGCAGTTTGCGGAAGCGTTCCTCCACCTGCTGAGCCTGTTTGTGCTCCTGGAAGGGCGCCAGCCAGAGGAGGAGCCGGTCCACCAGGGCCTCGCTGTTCACGGCGGCACTAGGCTGGGCCTGCTCCTGGGCCTCGGACCCATCTTCGTCGCCTTCTCCGTCGGAATCCGAAGGCGTGGGTTCCATCGCGGACGCGTCGTAGGTTTCCTGCCCGAGGCTGAGGGCCTTGGCCTGCCGGAGTTCGGCCAGCATGCCATCCACCTGGGCCAGGGCGGGGGCCAGCTCGTTGCGGAGCAGGCGGGCCCGGACGGCCAGGAGGGCCGCCACGTCGTTGTGGTCCTTGGCCAGCCTCGCGAAGAGCGCGGGCTTGGCGACTGTGCGCTGGCCCGCTTCCTCCAGCATCTGAAGGATCTCGGCGCGCTCCTGGAGGGGCTGCTGCTTCATCCAGGGGGCGGCGTGGGGCCAGAGGCCGCCCAGCTTGGCCAGGCCGCGGGTGGGCAGGGAGGCACTGTCTTTGACCCACAGTTCCCGCAGCCAGTAGCGGATCTGCTCGGCGGACAACTGCCGCTCGCGGCGGGCCCAGCGGGCGGCCAGGGCGGCCCGGAAGCCCACGGGATCGGCGGTGCGGAAGCGGTCGGCGGCCTCCTTGCGGCGGTCCACCAGGTAGGCCAGGAAGGCCGGTCCCACGGGGGTTTCGGGATCCAGCAGCTCCATGACGGGGGGAAGGCCGTGTTCCTCCGTCAGGCCGGAGGCCCAGCGGTAATCGGTCTCGTTGAGCTTGGGTTGGACATGGGCGAGGAAGGTCCGAAGGCTCTCGATGGCTTCGGCCTTCTTCTCGGCGGCCATCAGCAGGGAGATCCGTGCCTCTAGCCGCCGCCGGTCGCCCAGGGCGCCCGGGCGGGCGGCTTCCAGTTCCAGGGCCAGGGGGAGATCCTTCAGGCCCTTGGCCAGCCGCAGGGCCAGCAAAGTTCGATCGGTCTCGCCGCTGCGGGCGGGCACATCCAGGGGCACCAGGGGGGCCGTGGCGTCGCCCTTGCGGTAGCGGGCCAGGGTCTCCAACACGTACCAGGCTTCGCCGGGGCGTTCGCCCCAGAGGGCGCCCGGCAGACGGCCTTCATCCACGCCGGAGCCGATCACGCGGTCATCGCCGGTTTCGGCGAGCTGTCCCTTGGCATCGCGCCGAGGCGCGAATTCGGGCCAGAGCCAGGCGTTGCTCTTGCCGAGAACTTCGCCCACGGTCTGGGGGCCACGCAACTTGAGGATCAGGGGATCATCGGCGGCCTGGGGCTGGCCAGTGATCAGGTTGGCCACGGCGAGGGTGGCTCGCTCCACCACCTTGCGCCGGGCCAGGAGCACGGGATCCGCCGGGCCCTGGGACTGGGGCGTGGTTTCCCACATCCGGTACCAGGCGATGCGGGACGTCTCCGGCAGGAGATTCACCAGGGGATGGCTGCGCCAGTGGCGGGCCGCCAGGGTCCAGAAGCGGTCCCAGAGCTTGCGATCCGACATGATCGGAGCCAACTCCTGGGCCTTCTCGGGGCGCTTGGCGGCGCCTCGGGCCCAGGTCTCCAGCACCTCGACATCGGCCATCCAGATGGCCCAGGGCAGGGCGTTACCCACGGCGCCGGGCTTGTGGACCTCCGCCATGAGCTCTTTCCAGCGGGGTTCGATGAAGGCCGCCAACTCCTCGGGGCGGTCCCGTCGGGCCAGATCCTTCATCCACAGCTTGGGGAGATCGGGCTGGGTGAACACGAACCAATTACGTACCTGGGCGCCGCTCTCGCGCTTGACCAGTTCCGCGCCCACCCGTTCCACGAAGGCGAGGGGAGCCTGCTGTTGCCAGGGCCCAAGGCGGGTGGCGAGGTGCTGCTGAGCAAGGGCCATGCGGACCGAGGGTTCCAGTCCTGCGCTCTGGACGAAGGGCCACCAGGTGGAGAGGGTGGCGGGGCTCGACGGCGCCCCCTTGGTCAGGATGCGGGTGAGGACGAAATTCGTGGCCTCTTCCCGCTGTTCGGGGCGGCCATGGCGCAGCAGGGCGTTGGCGGCCGTGCCCAGGAATTCGCCGCTGCCCGCACGGTGTGCGAGGAGCCGGGGGAACTGCCCCGTGAGCAGGGCCAGGGTGGCCTGGGTGTTCTGGGAGAGACGGGAGCCGGCGCAGGCGTTGATGTCGCCCTTGTCTGAATAAATGCGGACGGCATGGCGAGGCAGACCCAGGGCCAGCAGGCGTTCGGCAGCCTGGGCGCGGCGTTCGTCCAGTTGCGAGTTCTCCTTGGGAGCCTCCTTCTGGTAGGCCTCCAGGGCGGCCTTCTCGATGGCCAGGGCGCGTTCGGGATTGCCCGCCCGGGCGTAGAGTTCCGAGCGCCAGCGGGCCACGCCTTCGTCGGCGGGCCTGGGGCGGTTCCAGCCTTCCAGGAAATCGGCGGCCTCCTGGCCGCGATCGCCCCGCACCATCAGTTCTACGGCCTCGCGCCAGAGATCCTCGCGCTCGGGGCGCACGGCCACGGCGCTGCGGGCGGCCTCGATGGCGCCCTCGACCTGGTGGAGATCGCGCTTGATGTCGCGCACGGCCACGGCCCAGCGCACATCCCGGGGGCTGCGCTGCTTCTGCTTCTCGAAGAAACCCAGCAGCTCGGCGGCCTTGCCCCCCTTCTGGGCGGAGCGGCAGGCGGCCTGCAGCCATTCCCGCTCGGTCTTGCGGTTGAGGGCCTCGATCCAGAGTCCCAGGGCCAACCCGTGGGCGGATTCCAGATCCGCGGCCCGGGCCAGCTGGTAGTAGAGGTTGCCGTGATCCTCCGAGGGCAGCTTGGCGGCCTCGCTCTTGGCGGTGGCCTGGGCATCCCAGGCCGGGTTCTCCCGCAGGCTGAGGCGCGCATGGAGGTGCAGCGCCCCCAGGCGCTGGCCCGTGCTCAGGGTGGTTTCCGCCAGCAGCTTGGCCACGGCGCGGCGGGCCCTCGGCAGATCCGAGGCCGCCAGACTCTCGGTGGTGAGCCTTTCCAGGAAGGCCTCGCGGTGTCCTTCGGCGGCCCTGGTGATGACTTCTTCCAGCAGGGCTCGGGCCTCGGCACCGCGGTTGGTGCGGTTCAGGAAGGCGATCCGGTCCTCCAGCAGCCCCAGGCTCCAGGGATGGCGGGTGGTGAGGCGCTGCCATTCGGCGGCGGCCTCGGCGGGGCCCTTGGCCCGCTCCAGGTAGCCCGCCCGGGCGGCCTCGGCCCGCAGTTTCGTAGCGCCTTCGGGCAGGGTGGAGATGCGGCCGGACAGCGCGGCCCAGACGCCATCGGCCTGGTTCACCTGGCCGTTGCTGGCCAGGAAGGTGGCCCGGGCCATTTCCTGGCGGATGCGTTCCTCCTCGTTGGGGGTCAGCTCCGCGCGCCGGGCCATGGCGGTGTTGCGCAGGGCGATGACCTGCTCCGCCTTCCAGCGCTTCTGGGCCAGGGACTGGCTCCAGGGCTCCGCCGCGTCCAGGAACTCCGGCACGGTGGCCTTGGGCATCATCTCGCCGGTCTTGGCCAGCAGCACGTTGCCGATGCGGGTGATGGCGTCGTATTCCTTGGGGCGCACCTTCTCCCGGGTCTCGGCCCGCTGGGTGCGGCCCGTGGGATCGTTGGGCTGGTCCTGCTGGTCGATCCAGTCGTCATCCTCGCCCAGCTGCGGCGGGGTGGGCAGCTCCAGGGTGGCCAGGGGGAACAGGGCCGCCAGGGCGCGCTCATCCTCCCGCACCCCGGGCCTCAGACCCTGGACGCGGCGCTCCACCAGCCGGTAGACCCGGTCCCGGGCCATGAGCTGGGCCAGGCGGCGCAGGGAGCGCTGGTCCTGGTCATAGGCGGAGCCGAAGCCGGTGCCGTCCTCGGGGCGGAGGGCGTCGAGGTACTCGCGCACGGCGCCTTCCAGATCCTTGAGGTTTTCCCGCAGCACGCCGGTCTCGAAGGCGAAGAAGCGGGGCTGACCCAGGCGTTTGCGGCCCTCCTCCACCACCGCCAGAGCCTCGGCGTCATGGTTGTAGTCCCACAGGAGGGTGGCCACTTCGCTGATCCGACCGGCATCCCGGGGATTCCGCACCAGCAGGTTCTTCCAAGTGGCCTTGGCGGCCTCGGGGCGGCCGCGATCCTCTTCCAGTTCGCCGAGATCGGTCCACAGGGCGCTGGCATCCTCCAGGGCGGGGGCGGTGCGCTCCACCAGGAGGCGGGCCAGGGGCGCGTGGGTGCCCGGGGCCAGACCGCTCAGGGAGCGGTGCAGGGACAGCACCCGCTGGGCCAGGGGGCCATCGCCGGGATAGCTGGTCTGGAGGCGATCGGCGGCCTCGAAGGCCTGCTCGAAACGAGACAGCCGCGACCAGCCCTCGAAGAGCAGCAGATCATCCACCGGCGTGCGGTTGCCCCGCTTCTCCAGGGCCTGGAGGTTCTGCTCCAGGGTGCCCGCGCGCATGGCTTGGCCCAGGTAGTTCTCCCGCATTCCGGCATCCAGGAAGAAGAGCGCCCAGCCGCGTTCCTGCATGAGCTGGTCGGGAACCACCACGGGGCCGCTGTTCGTGTCCTTGTAGTGCTCGGGCTTGAAGGTGGCGTTCCACTGGCTGGTGGTCACCAGGTGGCGAGCGGCGTTGAAGACCGCGGGGCTGTGGGGGAACCGCTCCAGGGCCTTGAACCGCACCCAGTCCGCCCAGGGGACCAGGCGGATGCGCCCCAGGATCTGGGGCTGTTCGGGGATCTCCACTCTGATGCTGCCGGTGCCCTCGGTGCGGGAGAAGATCTCGCTGGCCCGGAAGCGCTGGGCGATGGCTTCGGCCAGTCGCTTGAGGTCGCCGTGGTGGCTGCGCTTGGCGTGCCAGCGGGTGAGCCCGGACCAGATGCCGGGCCCCTTGAAGCGGTCCAGGGCCCGCTCGTAGCGCGGCCCCAGCTCGTCATCCAGGTTCCAGCCCTCCAGGCGGCTGCCGAGGTTGAGCCAGAGCTCCTCGGCGTTGGGGAGCCGATCCAACTCCGCCAGGATCAGCCCCAGGGATGATGTGTGGCTGTGATCCCGGCCTTCGAGGCGGCTGATGGATTCCTCCAGCACCCGCCCGTAGTCCTGGGAGCGGGCCTCCCGGGGGATGCGGGCCCAGGGGCGCTGATCCTGGGGGGTGTACTCCCCTTCGTCCTCGTGAGTGTCGTTCTCGTGGTCTCTCAGGCGGGGCTGGCTGCCATCGCTGGCCAAGTGGCGCAGGCGGGCCTGCATCAGGCGAATCTCATCGGCGATGGGGACTTCCACCTGGCGCATGGCCAGCAGGGCCACGCGGCGGGCGTTATCCAGCACCGCCGGACTTGCGGCTTCCATCTTGGGCAGCAGGGCCAGGGCGGCCTGGCCCTCGCCGCGCTCTACGTGGCGCTCCATGATGGCCACCCGCAGGGCGAACAGTTCGGCATGCTGGGGGGCGCGCTTGGCCAGTTCCTCGGCCAGGGCCCGGGCGGTGGCGAAGGTGCGATCCGGCAGGCTGTCGGTTTCCAGCCGCTCCAGAGATTCCTTCCAGGGCAGGCCCGTGAGCAGGAACGAGACATTGCCTGTCCAGAAGCCAGGGGTGCGATCCACCCGGGCGGCCCAGTGGTAGGGCTCGTCGTTGTAGACGCCCAGGGCCAGGGGACGACCTCCGGCCTGGAGGGCCAGGTGGGCCAGGGCGGCCAGATCACCGATCTGTTCCTCGGCGTTGCCCAGGTGGGCGGCGGCCAGGGTGGCCCGGAAGGCCTCGGGAAGGGCATCGATCTCGCGGTTGAGGCGGGCGATCAGCAGATGGTCGGCGCGGCCCAGCTTGGTCTCGAAGCGGCGCTCGATCTGCCGAAGCAGCTCTCCAGCGGCGGTGCCCCGCTGGTTGCCCTGGAAGTAGGTGGCCAGGCGCAGGAGGGCGGGACCATCGAAGGTGCGGTCCAGGGTGGCGCGCCAGGTGCTCGGCGCGCCGGGCACGGCCTTGTCCACGCGCTTGGCGTAGGCCTGGCGCAGGGCGATGGACCCGGGCTGATCCAGGGCGGCATCCAGGATCCGGTAGGCCTCCGCATGGTTGCCGTGATCCGCCTGGAGATCCGAGCGCAGCAGCAGGCGCCGCTCGGCCCCCAGGGCCTGGGTGGCGGCCAGGGCCTTATCGGCTTCGTCCAGTCGATCCGCCTTCTCCAGGGCCCGCAGCCAGTCCTCCAGGGCAACGGAATCCTGGGGGAAGAACCCGGCGCGGGCCTTGCGCAGCGCCAGGGCGTCCGCCTGATCGGGATGCTGCTCGGCCCAGGTGATCCGCAGATCCGCCAGCGGGCGCTTGTCGCCCTGGGGCAGGCCCGCCAGGGCGCGCTCGGCGGCCTTGAAGGCCAGGGGCCACTCCTGGTGGGCGGCGGCCCAGCGGGCGGTCTCATCGAAGGCGGCGGGGCCTTCCGCCTCAGCCCACTTCTCCATGGCGGCCAGGGCGCCGGGGCGGTCCCCCAATTCCAGTCGGGCATCCGCAAGATGGCGCAGGGCGGCGGCTTCCTTGCGTGCCTCCAGCAGCTTGGCGAGCTCGGCGGGGGGCGTGGGATAGTGCACGCGATGGCCCTCCACCGTGGCGAATCGGGTGGCCAGACTGTAGAGCCAGTCCGATTCCACCAGTTCGGTCCAGGGCACGCGGGTGGCGCCCACCAGCGCCAGGGGGAGGAGCAGCGCCAGGGCGCGGCTGGTGCGGGGGAATCGGGAGATCACGCGCTTCACGCTCATTTCCGCACCTCCACCGTGCCCCGCGCAAAGCCGCGGTTCTTGGCCCCATCCACTGCCTCGAAGAGCAGTTCCTGTCGTCCCGTCAGCTCCTCGGGGACGCGCACCGCGCCGATGCAACTGCGGGTCGCGGGATCCCAGCGCAGGGGCACGGGGGCGCCCTCGCCCAGCCGGGCCGTGAGTAGTACCACATCCGAATCCGTGCGGACCTTGAGCTGCAGCAACTCTCCGGCCCGGGCGCTGCCCGAAGGTTCCGGCTGGATCACCGGGGCCTGGCCATCCAGGATGAAGTGTTTGGTCTCGGTGAGGGTGGCGCCGCTGCTGTCCCGCAGCAGGATGCGCACGGCGTGGCGGCCATCGGGGAAGCCCGTGGGCACCAGGAAGCGGCCCTCCCAGAGATTGCTCTTGGGCTGGCGCACCAGGGGCAGCTTGAGGCCGAAGGGAAAGAGGGCGGTGGCGCTCACGGTGCCCGCATCGCACTCCACCCGCAGCAGCGGATCGCCCGGCTGGATGCGGCGGGGCCGCAGCAGCGAGCGCGGCGCCGCCAGGAAGGCCGTGTAGGGCGTGATGAACTTGTAGCGCTTGGACAGGGCGATGATCTCGTCCACCCATTCCCGCCGTTCGCCTTCGGCCTCGATGCGGGCCAGCAGGTCGTCCACCCGGGCCCGGGCCCAGCGGCGGGGCAGATCCCGCGCCTCCAGCGCCTTTTCCGGCAGAGGCGCCTTGAGGCTCACCTGGCCCCCGGCGAAGAGGCTGGACTTGAGCTGCCAGGTGAGGTTCGGCTGGGGCACGGCGTAGCGGCCCACCCAGCCCGACAGGCTGCCGGGCTCCAGGGGATCCACCATCACCGGGTAGATGTGGCGGAACTTGGGCTCGCCGCCGGTGGCGGTGAAGGGGATGTCCTTGGCATCGGTGGTGGGGATGACCTCGACGCCCTGGGAGGGGTCCAGCACGCGCTTGAAGAAGAGATCCATTTCGATCTCCGTGGCGGTGGGACTCACCAGGTGTGTGGAGGCGTTCCGCAGGGCCTCCCGGGCCTCGCCCGCGGTGATGGCGGTGAAGATGGGCGTGAGGCCCGCGGCTTCCCGCAGCACCTTGGAGCTCACGGGTTCTGCCCCGCTGCTGAGGAGCAGGATGCGGCCCGAATCGCCCACCAGCTTGCGTGCGGTGGTGATGGCCAGGGCCAGATTGGAGCCGGGCCCCAGGGGGCGGGCGCGCAGGGCCGTGAGCTGCGCCTCGATGTCCTTGGGGGTGACGGGATGGAGCTCGGCCTCGGCGGGCTTGCGATCGAAGGGGATCAGCGCGAAGCGGTCCTGGGGCGCCAGGGCTCCCAGCACCCGCACCAGATGACCGTACGCGGTTTCCAGGCCGCCCCAGCGATGACCCAGAGAGGTATCAAACAGGATGACCAGGGTCACCGCGGGGCCCTTGGGCACCGCCTTGGCGCCTGGGGCCTGGGGCTTCAGGGTCATGGGAGGCATGGCCTCCAGCAGGAAGAAGCCATCCTTTTCCGGGGGGATTTCGCTGGGGCGCTCCCAGGGGGCCAGGGCCAGGCCATCCGGCAGCAGGCCATCGGGATTGCGGAAGGCGCTGAGGCGCAGGGGCGCGCCCGCCTTGGGCCTGATGCGCAGCACCAGATCCTTGCTTAGGGAAACCTGGCTGCCAGTGAAGGTGGCTCCGGTGCCTGAGGCCTTGAGGGGCAGGCCCGCGGGCACGGCCTCGAAGGTGCCATCCTCCAGGGTGATCCGCACGGTGAGGGTGCGGGCCACCGGGGCCTCGCCATCGGGGGGGCGCAGCACGAGGCGGAATTCGCCCAGGCCCTCAATGAAGGGGACTTCCTGCTGGAACTGCATCTCCAGGCGCTTGGTGGCCAGGGGCGGAATGGGCGCCACCGTCACGGAGAACAGCGAACCGCCGCTGGGACGAGGGGCGCCGGGGCCTGCGCCGGAGGCTTCGGAATCCTCTTCTTCGCCCTGCTGGAGCAGGCCCGGATCGATGCGCTGGGTGGTGAGCTGTTTGTAGATCTCTCTTGCCCGCTTCTTCTCCAGGATCACGCCGGGGATGCGCTGGAGGCCATCCCAGATGGCGAAATCCCCCACGGCGGCGGAGGGCGGCAGGGCGAAGCGGTACGTGCCCTCCTGGATGGCGGTGGTGTGGTTCTCGAAGACCTGGCGCACGTTGACCCGGGCATAGCCCCGGGCAATGCCCACATCGATGGTCATCTCCCGAAGGCTGAGGACCTTGGCATCGGGGCGGCCGGAGCTGGTGGGCACCAGCAGGCCCGCCTGGGCGCGGAGGGACAGGGGAGCTGCCAACAGGCCGCAAAGAAAGAGCGTGCGCAGGGTGAAGTTCATGTCAATTCCCTTCTCGAAGGGTGGTGAGGGAAAAGCGGGTGAGACCTTCGTCGGTGCCGATGTAGAGCCAGCCACCCTCGCCCAGCAGCGCGGTGATGCGAGGCGAAGGCAGGGGGAGTTCGAGGGGCCGGAAGCGCGAGCCATCGGGGCTCAGCACGAAGAGGCCATGGCCCTCGGTGCCCAGATAGAGGCGACCGCCGGCTTCCACCAGGCAGCCCGTGTTGATCTTGAAGCCCTGGGTTTCGGGAAAGGGATTGAAGGCACCCGCCGCGTTGGGCTGCTCCGGCAGGGCCGTGCGGCGCGTGACGCCGCCGCCGTATGTGCCCACGAATAGGGCCTTCTGATGCAAGGCGAGGGCCGTGATCCAGGGATGGGGCAGGCGCCCGTCGCCGGTGGTGGCCCGCCAGAGCACCTTGGCGTTGCGTACGGCTCCCAGGCCCGAGGGCGTGCCCACGAAGAGATCCTCGCCCTGGGCCGCCAGGGCCAGGGCCTGATTGCCGGGCAGGCCGTGGAAGGCCGAGAGGAAGCGCCCGTCGGCAAGCATGACGCCCTGACCCAATCCAAGGGCCACGCCTTCCCGCCCCTGGGCCAGGGCGTGGGCGCTGCCGCTGCCCGCCGCCTCCAGGGCCTCGAGGCGGTTGCCGTCGAAGCGAGCCACGCCCCGCAGGCTGGCCACGTAGAGCACGCCCCCCGCAGGCAGCAGGGCGTTCACGCCCCAGGCGGTGCCGCCGGGCACCGGCGCGAAGGTCAGGCTGTTGCCCGTGGGGTTCCCGGTGGCGAGACCTCCGTCGAAGAGGCCCAGGACCAGACGGCCATTCAAGGGCGCCAGGGCGGTGATGTGGGCGGGTCCCGGCGGCAGGGCGAAGAGGCGAGGGCGGGCCAGGGTCCACCCTTCCCGGGTCTTGCGATAGAGCCCCTGGGCTGTATCCACCAGGAGCATCCCCGAGGCCGTGAACACACGGCGTGGGGATGAAGGAAGAAACTCCTCTGCCGCCTTGCCCGAGGCCTCGAAGCGCAGGAGGCGGTCCGCGGCGGTGGCATAGACCTGCTCGCCCAGCACGGCGGCGCTGGTGGTGTCCTGGCCTCCCGCCAGAGGCAGCAGGGTGCCTCCCAGGGGACCGGCGGCGAGGCCCAGGGGCGTACTCACCACCACCTCGTTACCCCGCAGGCCCACGAAATCGATCCAGGGATCGGGGGTCGCGAGCCCTTGAGCCTGCCCGCCTTCAAGGCGGCGCAGACCCTGTTCGCCCCCCGCCAGCAGCAGCCCGCTGGGCCCCAGGGCGAGACTGCGCACCGGGGCCTTGTCCAGGCGTTCCAAGTGAGCGGCGCCCCAGGCGGCGCGGAAAAGGCCCTCCTGAGCGCCGATGAGCAGCTCGCCGCCGGGCGTCTCGAGGAGGGTGCGGATGTGCAGGATGCCGAAGCCCGGGCGGGCCTCCTCCCAGCGACCCTCCCGCTGGAGGAAGAGGCCGCCGGAGGCCAGGCCCACGGCGATCCGGCCCCGCCACAGGCTCAGGGCCGAGGCCTTCAGGGTGGGCAGGCCCTGGGAGATATCCCCCGATTCATCCCAGACCCCCGAGCCCCCCGCCGTGATCAGGGAGGTGGCCGAAACACTCAGGGCCTCCACCTCGCTGCCGCCCCAGCGCTCCGCCCGCAGGGCCGGTGGGGGCAGGGGCGCGAAGACCAGCGGCGCGCGGTTGCCCACCTCGCCGCCCACCACGCGCCGCAGCCGCCAGCCGAGGAAGAAGTAGAGTCCCACTCCGAGAATAAGGACGAGGGCGCCCAGGACAGTGAGCAGGAGCCCACGGCGTTGGAAGATGTTTGGCATGGGCTGAACCTGGCTTGGGATTAATCGATGTCAGGAATGTCGATTGATGGTACCAGGGATTCTGGGTTCGATTCATACCATTGGCGTTCCGCACGAAAGATCCACCACGAAGGAGAAAATTCATTGAAACCGCGAATGAACGCGAATGCCCTAATCTAGGCCCGCCTGGGCCTTCGGCCCCCAGTCGCGCATGCGCGGCTGGCCTTTCAATCGGCGTTCCGCTCGGCCTTCGAGGGCTGAGCGATACGCCGATTGAAAGGAGGCGGGGCGACGGTAGTAGGCCATTCGCGCGCCCGCAAGGGCGTATTCGCGTAATTCGCGGTTCAGTCATTTGGGTGGGGTTCAGCTGATGAACTAGGTTTGAGTGAAACCTTCGCCTGGAATTCACCGTACCCGCAGTTCCAGCCCCTGATCCCCCAGGTGGAAATCCACTTCGCAGGGCTGGGCGGGCACGCAGAAGGCGAGGTCCTCCAGCCGCGTGGTGCCCGCCTCCATCTGGTCCATGAGCACCCGTGGGTCATGGTGGAAGGGCACGGCGCGGTGGAGCGTTTCCGAGTCCTCGCCCGTTTCGTCCAGCAGGTTGGCGGAATGACCGAAGTAGGCGATGACATCGGTGGCCAGGGCGCCCAGGAGCGGCTCACCCTGGGACTCGAACCTCGCCTGGAAGAAGGCCTGCTGGGCGGCGATGAGATCGTGGTCGGGGTGGGCCTCCAGCCATTGTGCAAAGGCCTCGAAGATCTCGGCAGGGGTCGTGTCCAGGGCCTCCAGCACGATATCGAACCAGGGCACGGCCTTGCCGTGGTTGTAGAGCTCATCGCAGCCCTCGGCGATGCGGGCCGCTTGGGCCATCGCCTCGAGATCGAAGGTGGGCGAGGCAATCACCGAGTAGGGGTTCTGCTGCTGGTGCTCCAGGCCCAGCCCCGGCGCGGTCTCCGCGAGGCGCGTGCCCGGCAGCACCGAGAGGCGAAAGATATCCAGATGGTTGGGCACGAGGCTCATGGCGAACCCTACGCTCTCCTTGAAACCCTCCAGGCTATCGCCCGGCAGGCCGTAGATGAGATCGAAACCGTAGGGCACGCCCGCCTGATGGAGCAGGAGGATCTTGGCCTCGAAATCGTCGGGATCGAAGGTGCGGCTGATGTTTCGGAGCACCTCGTCGTGGGCGCTCTGGAGGCCGATCTGCAGGGTGCAGGGGATGGCCGCGAAGAGGGCCGCCATCTCGCGATCGATGAACTCGCTGCGCACTTCGAAGAAGAAATGGATGCTGGGCGCCTTCGCGGCGATGAGGCGCAGTACCTGCTTGGCCTGGGCCTTGTGGTAGTTGAAGGTGGGATCCAGCACGAAGACTTCGCGGATGCCCTGAGCCTCGAAGAGCTCCAGTTCGGCCTCCACCCGGGCCAGGGGAATCCTCCGCACCCCCGCCGTGCCCCGGGCTTCGAAGCAGAAATCGCAGGTGAAGGGGCAGCCCCGGGACAGCTCCCACAGGGCGCCGCCGTAATCCTCGGGCCGCAGCGTGTCGTCCAGATAGGGCGAAGGCAGGGTGGCGAGATCCTTCACGGGCATGGGCCTGGCCCAGGCTGCGAGTTCCTGGGGCGCGACGCCTCCCAGAAGACGTTGCATGGCGGCGACGATGAGTTCTTCGCCTTCCCCCGGCAGCACGAAATCCATGGCGGGATCCGCGAGCACCCCGGCCGCATCCGCCGTGGCCTCGGCGCCGCCCGCGAAGATCACGATGCCGGGCCGGGCGGCCTTCAGGTGGGTGGCGATCTCCAGGGCCTGGGTGCGGTTCCACACATACATGGAGAAGCCCACCAGATCGGGCTCCGAGGCCAGGATGCGCTCCGCGCAAACCGCCGTGGGTTCGGCCACGAAGGCATCCACCACCCGAGTGTCGACGGCATCCCCTAGCGCGGCCCCCAGGGCCGAGGCCAGCATGGCGGGGCCTAGGGGCAGGGCCCGGGGAGAGGGTTCGATATGGATGGCCACCAGCACCAGCTTCATGATTCCGCCTTGGGAGCAGCGTACGGCACAACGCGCATTCGTGCTTCCATGGATGTGGCGCCTGTCGCCCTTGGGAGCCCCGACCATGGTCGATACCCGCGCCACCGATCCCCTCCATGGCGTAACCCTGGAACAGATGCTCATCCGGCTGGTGGAGCACCTGGGCTGGGAGGAACTGGGTAGCGCCGTTCCGGTCCGCTGCTTCAATCAGGACCCCAGCATCGCCTCCAGCCTCAAGTTCCTGCGGCGCACGCCCTGGGCGAGACAGAAGGTGGAAGCGCTCTATCGGAGCCTGTGCTGAACTCGGGCTGAGAAAAAGGGTTCACCACCAAGGCGCTCTGAAATCCAGAGAAAGCCGCCCATTCAAAGGCTGCGACCCATGGCATCCGAAAAATATTCCACGGATACACACGGATGCACACGGATGAAGTTTCGGGCCATGTTTTTGCCGCAACCGGCCTGCGGACTCGCCCGCCGCGCGGGCGGCCCAGGACGCTTACAAGGGCGTCCCCGCGCCGCCCCCGTGATCCGGGGTCCGCTGGCCGGATGGGTCGAGGCGCATCCGTGGGAATCCGTGTTCATCCGTGTTGGGATTTTCTGGCTGAACCAGGCCGATAACTAGGTTTCTTTGTGTCTTGGTGGTGGATCAGTTCTATCAGGTACAGCCTCAGATCCAGTTCCAGCTGGAAGTAGTTGGGGGCCATGTGGGTGCAGAGTTGGTAGAAGGCCTTGTTGTGTTCGCGCTCCTTCATGTGGGCCAGCTCGTGCACCAGGATCATCTTGAGGAATTCGGCGGGGGCATCGCGAAAGACGGTGGCCACGCGGATCTCGCGGCTGGCCTTGAGGCGGCTGCCCTGCACCCGCGACAGGGTGGTGTGTGTGCCGAGGGCCTGAGTGATTACCCGCAGCTTGCCGTCGTACAGCACCTTGTGCAGGGGCGGCGCGCTGCGCAGGAAGCGATCCTTCAACTCCGAGGCCGCCTGGAACAGCGCCTTGTCTGTGCGAACGTCGTGGGGCTCGGGGTAGCGGTTCCGAAGGTATTCCCCCAGGCGGTCCTCGGCGATCAGCTCGCGCACCCGGGCCTGGAGGGCCGGGCCGTAAGCCTCGAGCGAGTCCAGGGACACCGTGCGATTCGCCGGAACTTCCGAGCTCATTTTTCGTCGACCATCCGGATGCCATCGGTCTCGATGAGGATCCGCCGGGCCTTGTAGAGGGCGCCGAGGGTCTGCTTGAAGACCTTCTTGCTGATGCCGAAGAGGGCGTAGATGGCTTCGGGTTGGCTCTTGTCCGTTACCGGCAGGAAGCCGCCCCGCTTCTTCAGCACATTGAGCAGGTTCTGGGCCACCGCGTCGATCTTGGCGTAGCCCGGCGGGCTGAGGGAAATGTTGAGCTTGTGGTCGGCCCGTAGCGCCTTGATGTAACCCCCGCGGCACTCGCCTCGGGGGAGTTCGCCAAAGATGTCGCTGTCGTGCACCATGCCCCAGTAGCGGTTGTTGACCACCACTCGCACGCCGATATCCGTGCGGTCGGCGATCACCAGGTTGACCCTGTCCCCTTCCTGGAATTCCTCGGCCTCGTCGCTGAGGAATTCCTCCAGGCGAGTCGACGCGATCAGCTGCCCCGTTTCCTCGAGGAAGACGATCACCAGCACCCGCTGGCCCTCGCGGATCTGCGTCTTCTGCTCGGCCTTCACCTCGGTCCAGGGCAGGGGCAGGTGCTTGGGCAGGCCCCACACCAGCGATGCGCCCTCGCGGTTCACCCCCGCGATCTTGAGGTGGGCCACATCGCCCCGCTGGACGAGGGGAATGCGGCTGGTGGCCACGAGATCGCCCTCCTCATCCCGGTAGACGAACACCTGCAGCACCTGGCCCGGTTCGCTGTTGCGGGGCACCTGGGCCACGGGCAGGAACACCTTGCCCTCGGGGCCGCCGTCCAGGGTGGCGCCCTCCGGCGCCAGGCACAGGATCTTCAACGCGTTGAGAATGCCGAGGGTCGCCATCGAACCGCCACAGAACAGGAGCCTCTCCAGAATAGGCGCTCGCGCTCCGTATAGGGTCACGGGTGACGGAGCCGCGATTCTCCTGGTATCAGACGTGATGGCCGGGCTTCGCCCGGATATCACGTGGGGAGCGCGAGTCGGCGGTCCCCCTCGTTCAGAGTTAGAGCCCCCGGGCCCACTCGGGCCGAAGGGCCACACGGCCCGCGAGGGCCGCGTCGATGGCACCGAGGATCGCCTCCCGGTCCCGGGGCAGGCGCCCGCCGATGGGCAGGTAATTGGAAGCGTGGTCGGAGCGGAAGATGGCGCCACTGGGCCGGGCCTCTTCGATGAACCATCGCAGTTCCTGGAGCAGCCCCGCCACCTCCGGCAGCTCGAAGCGGCTCTGGTTCTCCAGTCGGGAAAGGGGTGTCTCGGGAATCACCGTGAGGGTGAGGGTGGAGAGGAAGCGCGGATCCATGGCCGTGGCGAGGCGACCCGAGGCCCGGGCATGTTCCTCGCTGCGGGCCTTGCCACCGGCCCCCAGGAGAAACATCAGCGACTGTTCCATGCCCGCCGCCTTGGCCTTGCGGGCGGCCTCGATGTGATCCGCCGCGTCGGCGCCCTTGGCGAGACGGTGCAGGGTGAGGTCATCGCCGGATTCGGGGCCGATGTAGAGCAGCGTCAGGCCCAGCTCCCGCAAGCGCTGCAACTCATCGGGTGTCTTCTCCAGCAGATTGCGCGCCGTGGCGTACGTGCTCACCCGGCGCAGGCGGGGAAAGGCCGCGGCAAGGGCGAGCAGGATGGGTTCCCAGTGGCTCAAGGCCATGCCCAGGGGATCGCCGTCGGCCACGAAGACGTGTCGCACATCCTCCGCAAAACGCCGACCCGCCTCGTGGATCTCCGCCAGAACGTCTTCCAGGGGCCGCACGCGGTATTGCTTGCCGCGATACATGGCGCAGTAGGTGCAGGCATTCCAGGAGCACCCGAGGGTGGCCTGGAGGATGAAGGACTCGGCCTCGCTGGGTGGGCGGAAGAGGGGTTCGTGGTAGCGCACGAGGCCATTGTCCCACGGTCCTTGGGCGGCTCTTGCCATACTGAGTCAACTGCCTGCTGTTTGATGAAGTGCGCCGCCATGATCCTCGAACCCCCCGCCCGCATGGCGAGCCGCCTGAAGCGGCTGAAACAGTCACTGCATTTCATGAATCTGCTGATCCAGGTGACGGCCACAACCATCGGCATCCTGATCGCCCTGGGGCTTGACCAGATGAAAGTGGCGCGCCAAAACCGCCGCAATGCCTCACAGGCCCTTGGTTTCATTGTATCTGACATGCAGGCCAACCAGCGTCGGCTGGCCAAGACCCTGGAATCTTTTGGGAGCAACGAGAAAGCTGCCATGGGCAACCTAGAGTTCCTCCATGCCTGCCGTCAGCGAAAGCTGGCCTCCAAGGGGAAGGCATCAATCCAGGACTTCCCCACCCTGTCGCTCACGATCCTCCAGTCGGCCTCCTGGGAGACTGCCGTGGCCTCCCAGGCGGCGAGCCACTTGGACATGCGGCGGGTCCAGAAACTCGCCGCGATTTTCGAACTGCAGCGGAAATACGAGGCTATGTCACCTAAGAGTATTGAAGTCGATGATTTTCAAGGCGGACTTCAGCACGACCGCAGGCGACAATGCCTGATCTCGTCCATCCAGCATTCGCCGCCACCCCAGGTAGCTCGGGAGCCAGCGGGTTGAGACGCCGTGGAAACGAGCGATCCAGCCCTTCAGGCGGCTGTGGTAGCCATTCACGTTCTGGAGATGGATCGTCTTGGCGCGGACCCGCTCCCCAGCGCTGAGGTTCACTGCTTCGTGGAGTAGACCCCGATTCTTCGCGAAGGCGGCGTACACCTTGGCGCCATCCGTGCAGAGCATGGCGTCCGGGTCGATGGCGGGACCAAGCAGCCCGTCCACGACCTCCGCATTGAAGGCGGGCAGGATGTGATCGGTGGTCTGTCCGCTGCGATCCCGCGCCACCAGGACGCAGATCTGTTCCTTGGACCGTCCGCGCTTCAAAGCCTTGCCTCCACGCTTCCGGGGCTTTCTGTCCAGATGGCGGCTCCCCTTCTGGGATTCCAGGAAGAAGGTTTCGTCCGCCTCGACCACGCCGTGCAGAGAGGGAGGCTTGTTCTCGCTGATCCAGGCGAGGAAACGATGCCGCCAACGGAAGGTCGTGTTCCGGTGGACGCCACATTCCTCAGCGCTACCCCGGACTGTCTTGCTCTCCTGAAGGCAGGCGGCGAACTGATCCCAGCATTCCTTCTTCCGCAGATGCGCCAGCGGCGTCCCCGTAAGGGCGTTGAAGGTCCGCTTGCACTCTTTGCAGCGGAACCGAGGCAGGGCCTTGGCGGTGCCCCACTTGCCGAGGCGATGGCTTCCGCAGTGCGGGCACGCTGGGTCGTCCCCCATCCGCGCCTCGATCTCTCGAACCGCCTGAGGTTTGGTTGGCAAGGCGGGCTCCAAGGCTTGCCGCAGAGACACCCGCTGCTTGGCAGACAGTCTTGAAAGCTGCTCCACAAGCTCTTTGAATTCCTTCGATTTCATGGGGCAACCTCGCTGTCCCCAAGAATAGGCATCAGGAAATGGCAGTCAATATCAAACGATGACATAGCCAAATACGAAGAGGCCCAAAGCGATCTGCTGCGCAAGGGCGGCATCCGCGCGCGGTTTGCCGTGCTCAACGAGGAGCCGGACCTTGCGGCCTCGCTGTCCAATGCTGAAGTGCGAAGCCTGGAATACGATCTGATCGATTGGTACAACCTGCTTCAGAACGCGAAGGTTCTCGGCGAGGCCCTGCAGGACGCCTACAAGGAGACCATTCCGATCTGTGGTTCGTAGGTTCGTTAAGGGCGTGAGCTTGCGTGTGATACCAGAACCCCGGTCCGGGATTCCAGGATCCCTGATCCCGGAATGTGCTTGAGGGCGGCAGAAGTGCGGCATCTCGGCGCTGCCGCGAAGCCGCGTGCTATACACGAGTCCATGGAACGTGCTTCGCGCAACCGCCTAACGGAATACTGCCTTCCTGCCTTCGCCGGGGAGACCTTCTTCGACCGCATCGGTCGGGCGGTCTGTCGGGCCGGTTGCCTGCCGCGCAAGGAGTTGTTCGAGGCCTGGGAAGTGGCCCGGCGCGTGCGGCGCCGCTTCCGGGGCGGGCGAATCGTGGATCTGGCCTGCGGCCACGGCCTGCTGGCGCAGCTCCTCCTGCTGCTGGACGACACCTCTCCCGAGGCGCTGGCGGTGGATCTCCGCATCCCCAAGAGCGCCGCAGCCCTGGAGGCCTCGCTGCTGGAAACCTGGCCGCGCCTGCAGGGCCGCGTGCATTTCCACGAGACGGACCTCAGGAAGGTGCCCCTGGAACCCGGGGACTTGGTGGTCTCGGCCCACGCCTGCGGCAGGTTGACGGATCTGGTGCTCGAAAGGGCCTCGGATGCAGGCGCCCGTGTCGCCGTCCTGCCCTGCTGCCACGCCCTGGGGAAGGGAGACCTCGGGGGCCTGGAGGGCTGGCTGGACGGGCCCATGGCCATGGACGTTACCCGCGTCGCGCGCATGCGCGAGCGAGGGTACCGCGTGTTCACCCAGCAGATTCCCGGGGACATCACACCGAAGAATCGACTGCTGTTGGCGGAGCCGGAAATGGCAGGCGAGGGCAAGGGTTGAGTGGATTGTGGTGGGCGCTCCAGGCCTTGCCCACACCGGGCGCCAAACTGCCCACAGCCTCGCAGTCTGAGCGGGATTTGAACTGGGTCTGGCTGCGCCATCCCCGGTCTCCTGCGAAGGCCACGCCCGTGGCCTTCTCGGATCCCACTCGCAGGTTCAAATCCTGCTGGTCCGTGATGGGCGCACGCAAAAACCGGAGCTCTTAGGCTCCGGTCATCGTTTCGTTGGTAGCGGGGGCAGGATTTGAACCTGCGACCTTTGGGTTATGAGCCCAACGAGCTACCGGACTGCTCCACCCCGCGGCGGAAGGCAAGTATAGCATTCGGGGGGGGAAGGGCAAGGACTCATTTGTGCGCTAAGCTCAGGGCAGTCTAGGATCAGCCATGTTTCGACGCGTTCTCTCCGCCCTATTCTTCGCCCTTCTGCCGCTGGTGGCGGGCGGTCACGACTGGACGCCCGAACGGTGGTTCGAGCAGCCCAAGTCGCCGCGGGTGGCGAACTATCAGATCCAGGCCGCGCTGGACTGGGCGGGCAAGACGCTGGAAGGGCGGGAGACCATCTCGTGGCGCAATACGGGCACGGCACCGACGTCTGAATTTCCGCTGCATCTCTACTTGAACGGGTTCAAGGGGCCCCAGAGCCTTTTCCAGCGGGAAGGGCGGATGCCGCGGGACCCCTCGAACCCCGATGCCTGGGGCTACTGCCGCATCACGAGCGCGCGGGTGGAGGGCAAGGACCTTCAGGGACATTTTGGCGAGGATGAAACGGTCTACTGGGTGCGTTTGCCGCGTTCGGTGCAGCCGGGGGAGAGCATCCAGGTGGAAATCGCCTGGGAGAGCCGCTTCCCCAGGGTCCAGGAGCGGACGGGCTGGAGCGGGCTCTTCCTGATGGGCGCCCAGTGGTTCCCCAAGGTGGGGGTCTACCAGCGGGATGCCTGGAACTGCCACGCCTTTCATCGCAACACGGAATTCTTCGCGGATTTCGGGGTCTACGATGTGGAGCTGTCCCTGCCCAACGGCCTCCTGCTGGCCCATACGGGCACTCAGACCAATTTCAAGGATGCGAGCGATGTAACGAAGGACCCCAAGCGCCCCCTGAATGTGGTCTGGAAGCTGCACGCGGAGGATGTGCACGATTTCGTCTGGGCCGTGATGCCGGAGGCGAGCTGGGGCTACAAGTTCTTCGAGTACCGGAAGACCCAGATCTTCTACTTCACCCAGAGCGAGAACATGGACAACCTGCCGCGCCAGCACGAGGCCATCAAGGCCGCGCTGCGTACCTCGGCGGAGTGGTTCTTCCCCTATCCCTACCCGGTGCTCACAGTGGTGGACGTGCCGAAGGGGGCCGAAGGGGCGGATGGCATGGAATACCCGACGCTCATCACGGCGAGTTCGCTGGCCTTCGATCCCTTCCGGCAGCGGATGGCGCCCGAAGGCGTATCGGTTCACGAATTCGGCCATCAGTATTTCCAGGGCATGCTCGCTTCCAACGAAGTCGAGGAACCCTGGCTGGATGAGGGGCTCACGAGCTGGTTCACCCACAGGGCGATGCAGCGCACATACCAGTCACTCTTCTCGAGCCGTCGCTTCCAGGTGGGTACGGATTTCGGGGAGTGGGTGGGCTATTGGATGGATCCTTCCGTGGATCCCATCATCCAGCAGGGTTTCAAGATGCGGGACAGACAGAGCTACGCGACCACGGCCTATGCCAAGCCGACCCTGGTGCTGGATCAGCTCGAGGCTCTGGTGGGGCGGCCCGTGATGGAACAGATTCTCCGTGCCTATACGCGAGAGATGGCCTTCAAACATCCGGTGGGCGCAGACTTCCGGCGGATCGCGGAGCGGATCACGGGCCGCGATCTCGGGACCTTCTGGAAGGATTTCGTGGAGGGCACGGAGGTGCTGGATTACGCCATCCGCCGGGTCTGGACCCCGGAAGTGCTGGGGGGCGGCTGGATGGATTCACCCAAGGGGCCGGTGTTCGCGGCGCCTCAGCCGGTGGCCCCCGGACGCCGGGGCTGCATCACCCTGGAGCGGCTGGGTGGATTGCGCTACCCCATCACGCTGTGGGTGCGCCTGGAGGACAAGAGTGAGCAGCGGTTGCTGTGGGATGGCCAGGATCGCTGGATCACCTACGAATTCGAGCATCCCGTTGTGGCCGCGGTGCTGGATCCGGACGGCAACTACCCCATGCTCAAGAATCGCCTCCACGCGGCCTACTCGGCCAAGCCCGTGCGCCGTGGCTTCCACTACTGGAGCCAGATGGTCTGGGGCACCGTAGTGGGGCTGCTTCAGGGAGTAGGTTTGGCCTGAGCGGCATCGCCCATTCGGATGGAGCGGATGAGCCCTTCGGCGTCCAGGCGGATCTCGATGGGGAAGAAGGCCAGAGCGCAGTCCATGAGGGGCTGTCGGCTGGGGGCCAGGTAGGCCTTGCGGCCCAGGGACTGAACCCCCTCTGCGAGGCGGTGAGCCTCCTCGAGGCTCGGGCCTTCGAGGGCGGAAAGCTGGGTGGAGAGGTCGCTGTCCATGGCGGGGATGATCCAGGCGCAGCCTTCGGGGGGCGGGGGCGTGCCCGGCTCCAGGGGCACGATGCGGAGGCAGGACCCTAGACGCCCCAGGGGCTGATCGAGGGGCTCGAGGCCGGGCAGGGACCAAAGATAGATGTGCGGGGGCGGACCGCCCAGCAGGGCGAAGGCCCGCTGGAACTGCTGCACCAGCTCGGGGACTTCCTTCGCGCAGGCAGCCTTGAGGGTGTCGAAGCGCCCTTCGTCGGCCTCGGCCAGGGCGTAGCAGAAGGCATGGCGCATGGCCCAACCCCGGATCACCGTGGCGCAGGGTTTGCGGAGGAGGCGGTCCTCCCATTGGTGGCGGAGGGCGATGGGCATCTCGCCCCTATGGGCGAGGGCCTGGCCCCAGCGCCAGAGGGCCGCCTGGGTGCCCACGAGGCTCAGGGGCAGGGCCTCGAGGCGAGCGGCGCGCATTTCAGGGGAGGCCTCCAGGAGGTCATGGAGCCGGGAGGCCTCCCGGTGGGCCGGGGTGCCCTTGGGAAAGGGGATCCGGGGGCTCCTTTCGCGAAGGGCCGCCAGCAGCCAATCCTGGGCGGGGCGATCCTTGGCGCGCAGGGTGATTGGGGGCAGCCGCTGGAGGGAGGGATCCTCGTCATAGTTTTCCAGGAGCTGGGCCTGGCCTTCCTCCAGGGAGACGGGAGGAGGGGCGGCCTGGAGGACGATGGGGAGGAGGATCGGCAGGAGCATGCGCATGGAGGCCTCGTGCCCAAGGGCAAGGGAGGGGGACCGCCGGTGGAGGCGGAGCGCCCCGTTTCCTGAGAGAATGACAGACCTTGTTTGAATCATTGCCGGAGCGTCCATGTCTGAATCGCCCTTTCCCGTCGAACGCCTCGTGGTGGCGTTGGACGTTCCCACGGCCTCGGAAGCGTTGGCGCTGACCCGAAAACTTTCGGGCCGGGTGGGCATGGTCAAGGTGGGTCTGGAGCTCTTCTGTGCGGAGGGGCCCTCCTTCGTGAAGGAGCTCCAGCGCAGCGCCCCCGTGTTCCTCGATCTGAAGTTTCACGACATTCCCACCACCGTGCAGCGGGCCCTGGAGGCGGTGCTCGCCCTGGACCCTCGGCTCGTGAACGTGCACGCCCAGGGTGGTCCCGCCATGCTGGAAGCCGCCGCGGGAGCCGTGCGCGCCCATCGGCAGCGGGGCGGAACCACCGAGCTGCTAGCGGTCACGGTGCTCACCAGCCTGGACCGCGAAGCCCTCATCCGCCTGGGCTCCACCGCCGAGCCCGCGGACATGGCCCTCCATCTGGCGAAGCTGGCCCGGGAATGCGGCATGGATGGCGTGGTCTGCTCGGCCCAGGAGGCCCGCCTGCTGCGGGAGGCCTGCGGCCCGGACTTCCGCCTGCTGACGCCGGGCATTCGGCCCCAGGGGGCCGCAGTGCAGGACCAGGCCCGGGTGGTGACCCCTGCCCAGGCCCTGCGGGACGGCGCAACTTGGCTGGTCGTTGGGCGTCCCATCACCCGGGCCGAGGATCCCGTGGCGGCCACTGACGCAATTCTCCGCGAAATGGCGGCCTCCTGAAGGGCTCCCCGTGACGGTCCTCTCGCCCCTAGTTTTTCGCCCCAGTGTCGCCCAGCGGGCGGCGGCCCTTCTGTTGTTTGCGGGGTCCTGGCTGGTGGGGGTGCGGGGCCTGGTCTACGTGATCCAGCAGATGCCGAGGCTGCTGGCCCTGCTCCGCATGGCCGAGGCGAGCTCCGAGCCCACCTTCCGTCTTTGGGTGGCCCTGGTTTCCAGCGTGATCGCCTGCGGGGCCGGAGGGATCCTGCTCCTGGTCTCCATCGTCTTCCTGCTGCTCATCGAGGGCACTCAGGTGCTGGTGGATGAAATGGGACTCTCGGTGGAGTTGGGCCCGGTGCCGGGCCCTCTGGCCCGCCGGATGGGGGCCGGGAGACTCACCTGGAAGCAGGTGGGAGCGCTCGAGAAGGGGCGGTTCTTCTTCATCCTCCGGGGAGGCGGCGATCCGGAAGGGCCGAGGCTGCCGGGCCAAGGGCCCGACCCCGTGTTGCGCTTCCTGGTGGTGGACCAGTTGGACCGCCTGGTGCTGACCATCCTTGAGCGGAGTCCCAACCTCCGCTTTCGGGATTGATTGAAGATTGCCCTTCGTCCTGATCATGGAAAGCCGTTTGGGTTAGGCTAGAATCTCGATTCCGTTGGAGACCCCATGAGAACGTCCCTTCTTCTCCCCGCCGCCCTGGTCTGCTGCGCCCTGAACGCCCAGGCCCCCGTCAATCTCGTGGAGGCCTTCAATCGGGAGGCCGCCGCCATGAACCAGCTGATCGCGGGCTTCAAGCCCCAGGAGGCCTTGGCCAAGGCCGAGAGCCTTATCCCGGCCCAGAAGCCCACCTTCGATTCGACCAACCTGAACACCATCAGTCAGAGCTCCTCCAATTTCCGCGGCCTGTCGGCCATCTACAAGGCCTGCGGGAACGCCGCGGCCTCTGGGGGGGATTGGGCCAAGGCCCAGGAATACTACGAGAAGGCCCTGGCGATCTCCAAGGAGGGGCGCGACACCTTCAAGACCCAGGCCAATGCCCAGGCCAGGGGCGCCCTCGAAAAGATTAAGTCCGGTTACGCCCTTACCAAGGAACAGTGGGGCAAGCTCCGCCCCGAACTCACTGTGCGCGAAGGTGAGTATCTCAAACTCAAGGCGGATCTGGAGGCCATGCCCAAGCGCACCAAGGAGCAGGATGGGACTCTGAATCAACTGATCGAAGTGCTCCCCAAGTTGCAGGCGGATATCAAGACCAACGATGACAAAATCAAGCTCTTCGAGAACGCCATTCGTCAGAATGAGGGCGTTGTGGCCTCGGTGCAGGAGATGACCAAGGAGCTCGATCAGGCGGTGCTGAAGGCCGAGGCCGATGCCAAGGGGATTTCCGAGAAGATTCAGGGTCAGAAGAGTGAAATCGATACCTTTAATGCCGCTCTCTTGAAGAAGAACAAGAAGGCCAAGATCCAGGGAAACAAGAACTGGACCGATGCCGTGATGGCGAGCAAGGACAACTTTGTGGGAAAGACTCCCGTCGAGCAGTCCAATCTGCTGCACCGGCTGCTCGTGCTGGATCCCGGCAACAAGGCTGCCGATAAGGCCCTCCAGAACGTGAAGCAGGGTCGCGATCCCTTCTTCGTCGAGAAGGGCAAGTCCAAGAAGGCCTCCAAGTAGTCTGTTCGCTGAAAGGAATCCCATGAGGACCTTCACCATCCCCTCCGCCCTCCTGCTGTGCTCCGCGGCCCTGGTCGCCCAGGCCCCTGCCCAGCCGGGCCTGAGTCCCGAGCTCCGCGCCGTCCTTCCCGTGGCTCAGAAACTCGTCACGGAACTCAAGGCCCGGGAAGCCGATGCCAAGCTGGGCGCCCTTCTGCCCGCCGAGGTTCCCGCCTGGGACAAGACCGGGCCCCAGACCCAATTCGCCAGCTATAACGCGTATCGGGAGTATACCTATGCGTTCTTCCTGGGGGCCCAGGCCGCCGATGCCGCCGGCTACTGGGAGAAGGCCCTCGAACGCTTCCAGAAGGCCCGGGATCTCGCCAAGACCAACACGGACGCGGTGAAGGCGACCTTCCCCCTCATCGTGGACTACTACAACAACCTCGCGGCGGGCAGCAAGCGGACCCTCGCGGAGAACGCGGATTTCATCAAGGAACTCCGCGCCAAGGCGAATCCTGATGCGGGCGACAAGCAGCAGCTGGAACTGATCAAGGGCGAGGAAGAAGGCATCGGGAAGAATGAGAAGTCCGCCCAGGTATTCGCGGGCTACATCGAGAGCGCCCAGAAGGAAGCCGACTACTACGCCAAGTTCTGCGTGGAAGAAGAAACTCAGATCAAGGACCAGCTCGACCAGCTCGAGAAATACAAGTTCAAGAACGACAAGGTGAAGTTCGTGGAAGGCATCATGAGCTCCAAGACCTTCCTGGACCAGCAGTTCACCGACAAGGGTGAGAAGGTCCGCTACCTGCATCGCCTGAATGTGCTGGATCCCTCCAGCCGCAAGGTGGCTCGGGAGATCGAGCAGCTCACGGGCGTCAGCCTCGGCACCGCACCCGCGGACGAGAAGCCCGCCAAGGGCAAGAAGTAGTGAACATGAACGCCCGCTTCGCCTTCCTGCTCATCCCCGCCTTGGTTGCGCCCGCGGGGGCCCAGACCCTCGCCGACCGCCTCAAGGAAGGCCACAAGGCCTGGGATATGGCCCTGGAGCGAGGCGATTCGGCCAGTGTCCGCCGCAGCACCGAGGGGCTCCTCCAGCGGGAGGCCCTCGGTGTGGGCAACTCCGACTACAACGAGATGCGGGCCCTCGTGGCGGTTTACGACTATGCGGCCCGGGCCTGCGTTCTGGAGGGCGCCTGGGAGGATGCCATCGCCCACCTGCAGAAGGCCGCCACCTCCGCAGCCGAGAACTACACCGCCACGGAAGGCACCTTTTCCCGGATCCGGAAGGAACACGAAGGCAAGCTCGTGGAGTGGCGGGAGACCATCGCCAAGCAGGAGCAGCGCCTGAAGGATCTGGAGGCCCAGCCGGGTCTCACCGAGGAACACATGAAGCTCCGCAGCCAGATTCGAGGCTTCTTGGATGAGCACCGCAGCGCCATGACCCACAGCGAATGGTCGCTGAAGGAGATCGACGGACTCCTGGCCCAGCTCCGCAAGGAAAAGGAGACCTATGAGGCCTCCCTGGCCAGTTGGCAGGATTTCCTCACCCGGGAAAAACAGGAGATCGCCAAAGCTGGCGCCAGTGCCAAGTACGCGGCGGAAAAGCTTGAGCAGGTGAAGGTCGATGATGCCCGCCCCCGAGCCGACCGGCTGGCCTATGGGCGGCGTCTGTTGCGGCTGGATCCCGAGAATGCAGACTGCAAGCGATTCGTCAGCAGCCTGATGGGAGCCTCGGAAGAGGCCGAGGAACCCACAAAGCCCGCCAAGAAGAAGGCGAAGAAGAAGGGGTAGATTCCTTTCAGGCAAAAAGAAGCCCCACGAAACGTGGGGCTTCTTTTTGTCTGGTTGGAAAGTCTAGAAGACCACGCCGAAGCTGAGGCGGACGAAGTCGGTGCTCTTGGCGACACCTAGGAATTCCGAGTCCACGTTTCTCCCCGTCAGGCTGGTGTGGTAAGTAGCCTCCACTGTGAAACGGGTGCCCGCATCGAAGCCGAAAGTGTGGCCAATGCCGAAGTTGCCACCCATCCGTGATTTCCGAATCGTTTGGATATCGTTGTAGTCGTACAAGCTGTCGTTGAAATCTCCGGTGGTGTTCTCGAAGCGTTCAAAGTCGGCAGAGAGGCCCGCTAGGAAGTAGGTGCCCCGATGGCGATAGGCGCTCTGGGTGAAGATTTGAAGATCACCACCGACGCTGAACATGGTGTGGCGGAGATTCAGCTTGTTTGGGAGATCGTCACGGTAGGTGCCATTCGTGACTTGACCTCCGAAGTTAAGACGGAAGGCTAGCTTGGGATCTGCGGGGAAACTGATGGTGAACTGACCGCCAAGGCCGACATCGTAACCCTGGGAGTATTTGTAGCCAATGGGATCATTTTTGTCGTAAATGGCAACCCCTTTGTTGCCGTTGAAGTCACCCATGGGAAGAACGAGGTTAAGGGCCAGGCCCATGCGGGGCTGTTGGGCGTGAAGGGCTGGACCGGCGCCAACGAGGGCGAGCAGGGCGGGGATCATCATTCGTTTCATGGAAACCTCCGGGGAAAGGGTTTGCGAAGGGCGTGCCATATCTCTACGTCCCGGGAAGGCCGGTGTATTAGGCATTCGGCCTGGAGGAAAGTGGTGCGAATTGCTTCAAGTGTGGCACCGGCGCAACGCAGGACGATAACCTAGAGGCGACAGAGGTGGATCATGGTCTGGAAACAAGACTTGGCAAAACTGAAACAGCAATTCAAGGAAGTTGAAGAACCCAAGGCAAAAGTGCCGGTGCCCAAGCCCGTACCCAGGCTCGATCCCCCGGGCACGATTGAGGAAGAGGATGCGCTCTTCCTCAATGCCATGGGGCGCCGCGCCTCGGCCCCTGCGCCCCGCAAGGAGAAACCCTCGGCTCCGGCCGAGGTGGAGCCGATCGCGCTTCCTGCCCCCATTCCTCCAGCCGAGGATTTTCAGGCGGCCATGGGCGGACTGAAGGGACTCAAGCCCATTCCTTCACGGATTCCCGTTGCTCCACCCAAGGCGGAGGTCCCCGCGTCCGCCCCTCTCCCGGAGCCCCCGCCCGAACCCAAGGCTGTCGAGGTGACGGAGACCGAGGCCGCCCCCGCGGCTCCAGCCGTTCCCGCGCCTTCCCGAGGGGGGCCGACCCTCATTCACCTGGCGGCGGGAATGGCCATTGAAGTGGATGGCAGTCTGGACCTCAGGGGTCACACCCCCGTGGATGCCCTGGAGCGTTTCCGGGAGCGTCTGCAGGATGGGGTCTTCCTGGGGTGGCGGACGTTTCATGTGACCCTGGGGCCTTCCGAGGAACTTCGGCAGGCCTTCCTGGAACTCCTGGGCCAGCCCGAGGCTCAAGCCATCACGCGCTATGCCCAGGCGCCCATACCCATGGGCGGCAGCCAGGCCTGGGTGCTCTACTACGCCGGAACCGCAAGCCATTGATGGAGCAGGCATGAGTCTTCTCGCTGTAGGCAGTGTTGCCTTCGATGATCTCGAGACCCCCTTCGGCAAACGCGAACGGGTGCTCGGCGGTTCCGCCAGTTTTTTCTCCCTGAGTGCCAGCCGCTTCCACCCGGTTCAGGTGGTGGCGGTGGTGGGGGAGGATTTCGGTCCCGAGCAGTACCGGGTCTTCGAGGGGCGTCCCATCGATCTCTCCGGGCTGGTGCGGAAGCCCGGCCAGAGCTTCCACTGGAAGGGCTCGTACGGGTTCGACCTGAACGAGGCCCGCACGCTGGAGACCCACCTGAACGTCTTCCAGGATTTTCATCCGGAACTTCCGGAATCCTTCCGTAGTTCGCCCTACCTGTTCCTGGGAAACATCGATCCCGTGCTCCAGCTGGATGTGGTCAAGCAGATGGCCCAGCGTCCCCGCTGGGTGGCCCTGGACACCATGAATTTCTGGATCAACGGCTCCCGCGATGCCTTGCAGTCCGCCCTCGGAGAGGTCGACATCCTGCTGGTGAACGAGAGCGAGGTGCGGGCGCTGACTCAGGAACACAACCTCCTGAAGGCCTACCGCAGGGTGCAGGCCATCGGGCCAAGAATTCTCGTGGTCAAGCGCGGCGAATACGGGGTGTCGCTCTTCACGCCGGAGGGCATTTTCGCGGCCCCAGCCTTTCCCCTGGAAGACGTCTTCGACCCTACGGGGGCGGGGGATACTTTTGCGGGCGGTTTCCTGGGGTTCCTGGCCGCCGCGGGCAAAACGGACGTGGATACCCTCAAGGCGGCGACGATTACCGGCGCCGTGATGGCCAGCTTCACCGTCGAAAAATTCGGCACCCAGAATCTGGAAATGGTCACGGAACACGATATAAAAGAACGTACCAAAGCTTTTTCAGACATGATCCGAGTTGATGGACTATAATTCTGTCAGCTAACCAAGGGGGAACATGATGCATCAGCGGCGTTGGCTGTTTGCGCTCTCCGTATTGACTTGCTTCACCTTCGGCCTCGCGGCCCAGGACCCGAAGCCCGCTCCGCCCGTTGAGGCCGTGAAGGTCGCAGAGCATCACTCCAAGTGGGATTACCCCAAGGAAGTGACGGTTCCAGAGGGCAGCCAGCTCTATCTCGTGGTCAAGGGGGACACCCTCTGGGATCTGGGGCAGCGCTTCCTCGGCAACCCCTTTTCCTGGCCCCAGATCTGGGAGCAGAACAAATGGATCAGGGATCCCCACTGGATCTACCCTGGCGACCCCCTGATCATCCCGGTGGCCCAGCAGACCATCGCCGCCCCCGGTTCGGTTGGGGAGGCGCCGGCAGGCGTGGCGGACCTGAAGCCCGACCGCGTCAAGATCCACACCAAGCCGGTGCTGGAGGAGTACGGGTACACCTTCCAGGACTTCATCCAGCTGCCTTTCCTGGTCCCCAATGCCGAGACCTATCACAAGGAAGTTCGGGCCTTCACCATTACCGAGCGCCAGGATTCGAGTCGGAAGTTCCTGGGGGATGGTGAAGTGGTCTACCTCGCCGGTGGCGCGGATCGCGGCGTCAAGGTGGGGGACCGGATGGTTGTCACCAAGGTGTCGGCGCGCAAGGTCATGCACCCCGATCCCAAGGTGGAAAAGAAGCCCCTCGGCGATGTCATCCAGCAGATCGGAGTCATCCGCGTGACCACGGTGAATCCTGCCGGGTCCATCGCCGTGATCGAGCGCAGCATGGACGCGGTGGAAGTTGGGTTCCATGCCGCGCCCTTCGTCGAACCCGCCAACATGACGGCCCAGCTCCGTAAGGACATCACCGGGCCCGTCGTCATCCAGGAACCTGCCGCCCGAGTGGTATTTGCCCGCGAAAACCATCAGCACACCGCCACTGGCGAGATGGTCATCCTGGACCAGGGCACCCGGAACGGCCTGAAGGTGGGAGATGTCCTTCTGGCGGCGCGGGTGCGCACTTGGCCCGCCAACGAGGAGGAGCGGTCCAAGAATCAGATCACAGAGAAGACCGCCTACTACCTGGGGCAGCTTCTGGTGGTCCGGGCGAGCGAGACGAGCTCCACCTGCCGGATCCTTCGGTCCAAGGAGGAAATCCTTCCCGGCGATGTGGTCACGCGCTAGTTTTCAGAGCTTAACGACTCGGAACCGGGCCTCGATCAGAGGCCCGGTTCTTGTACCAGCCTCAGGACGAAACGCGCTCCCCGAATGGGTAGCCGGTACGGGAGGACCTCCATCCGCCAGCCTGCGGGTGCGGGTTCAGAGCTCCAACCTTCGCCCTTGAGCAGCAGGAGAGGGGCCCCTGGCCGACCATGCCTCGCCCACCATGGGGCCAGCAGGCTGAGGTCGCCCACAGCCTTGGCAGTGCCCAGGTCTGCCTCCAGGGGGTGGAGCTCCTCGGCCCGACCCGCCATCGGAGTCAGGTTGGCGAGGCCAAGCTCCATGGCGACCTGATGCACGAAAGCGATCTTCTTTTTGGATTTATCCACGGCGCGCACATCCAGGTCGGGGCGGGCCATGGCCAGCACGACGGCGGGAATGCCCATGCCTGTTCCGAAATCCACGAGCCTAGCTCCGACCGGGAGATGCTGTAGATGGGGAAGTAGCGCACAGGCGTCCTGGATCAGCTCCTCGAAGCGGGCTGCGGGCGGCAGGGCAGTGAGGGCGTGGGTCGCGTTCCAGCGATCGAGAAGCTCCAGGAAGCGGTGGGCGGAGGCCAGGATGGGCGGTGGGACGATGGGTTCCATGCCTAGAAAATACCCTGGATTCTGTGTGAACCGCACGGTGGTGCATTGCGTGCGTGAATGGGCTAATTCAAAGGGTTTTGTGAAAATGATTTGATCCTCTAGAATTAGTGATTTGAAAGATATAATGCATGTGGGGATTGACAAATTCGCCATTTGTGTGAATAATTTCCAGGCTTAGAGAAGCAAAATTATTGGAACCCATATGAGCGCGACCCCCGTTCCCCTTAAAATTGACTGGTCATCCCGGAGTAAGCTTCGTGGGCCTGGGGATCAGTCCCTGGGAGAACTCCTCCAGAAGCTCCGCGATAGACTGGCTCCGCAGGCCCAGGGCCTTTCTATTTCATATGTCGATGATCGAATCATGCGCAGGCTCAACCGGGAACATCGTGGAATCAACCAGACCACCGATGTCCTGAGCTTTCCCGCTGAGGTGGAAAAGGGTGCCTTTCCCCATCTCGGAGATCTGGTCATCTGCCTTCCCGTCGCTGAGAAAATGGCTAAGAAACTCGGTGTTAGCCGGCGTCGGGAGGTCGAAACCCTGGTGATTCACGGATTCCTCCACTTGTGCGGCCACGACCACGAGAAGGATAAAGGCGAGATGCTTGCCCTGCAGTCGCAGCTGGAGCGGGAACTCCTAGGAGAGGAACCGCTGGCCATGAGTCTCAAGCGAGGCCGGAAGGCCGGCAGCAAGGTCAAGAAGCTCAAGGATGGTACCCGGGTGGTCGTCACTGGGCGGGCCGCCCAGGCGCTCGTCCAGAAGCAGAAGGCGAAGAAGGCCAAACCTGCCAAACCTGCCAAGCGTGTCGCCAAGGGCAAGAAGGCCGACGTCGCCAAGCCCAAGCGAGGGCCCGGACGCCCCCGGAAGGTCCAGGCCGAAACCGTTCCCGCCGCGGCCAAGCGGCCCGCCAAGCGCAAGCGCCCCACCCCCAAGCCTCGCAGCGGTGTCCTGGGCTGAATGGAGCGTGTATCAGGACCGCATCCAGGGTTAAAATAGCCCCTTGGCCTTCGGGCTGTCCCCGGGAGAACGTGTGATCAACCTACTCTTGGGCCTTGGCGCCGCCATTGCCCTGGTTCTGCTGTCCAGCCTTCTCGGCATTCGCCTGTGGCTGAGCATTCCCATTGGGTTGCTGGCGGGTGGGGCCCTCTTCATCTGGCTGGGGCGCAAGGTCCAGACTGAACTCGAGAAGATCTTCACCCGCGCCGGTGAATTGCTGAAGAAACAGCATTTCGACGCCGCCATTGAGGTGATGAAGGAAGGCTACAAGTTGGGCCCCCGCCAGTTCCTGGTGAAGGGTTCCATCGATGGCCAGATCGGCGTGGTGCAGTACCTGCGGAAGAAGAACGAGGAAGCCGAGCCCCTGCTGCGGTCCGCCTCCATGCAGCACTACGTCGCCAAGGCGATGCTCGGCATCCTCCAGTGGAAGCGGGGCGAGAAGAAGAAGGCCAAGGAGACCTTTGAACTGGCCCTGAAATCCGGCAAGAAGGAGAGCCTGCTCTACGGTGTCTTCGCCTACGTCCTCAACGAGATGAAGGAACGAGATGCTGCCATTTCCGTCCTCAACCGGGGCCTCAAGATCTGCAAGGATGACGAGCGCCTGCTGAGCAACCGCAGCCTCCTCCAGAACGGCAAGCCCATGAAGATGAAGGTCTACGGCGAACAGTGGTACCAGTTCATGCTCGAACGCCCCATCCTGCGCCAGGAGCCGCCCCCCTTCGCCCGAGTCTCCAAGCGTGCCCTCAGGGGCTGACCTCTTTCCGGGAGGACCGCCTGCTTGCTGTGCTCGCGATGTCCCCCCAAATCCCCGCTGTTCCGGCGGGGTGAACCCGCCCCAACAGCCACCCCCATTCCTGATTTCTGGAGTCACCCATGTCCGGCCACAGTAAATGGTCCACCATCAAGCACAAGAAGGGCGCCCTCGACGCCAAACGCGGCAAGGCCTTCACCAAGATCCTCAAGGAGATCACCGTGGCCTCCCGGCTGGGCGGGGGCGATGTTGCCGCCAATCCTCGGTTGCGCCTGGCGGTGGACGGTGCCAAGGCCGTGAACATGCCCAAGGAGAACTGGGAACGCGCCATCAAGAAGGGCACCGGTGAACTGGAAGGGGTCACGTACGAGGAAGTGACCTACGAGGCCTACGGGCCCGGTGGCGCGGCCATCATCGTGGAGGCCATGACGGACAACAAGAACCGCACGACTCCCGAGATCCGCAGCTACTTCTCCAAGTTCGGTGGCGACCTGGGCGCGGTGGGCAGCGTGTCCTACCTCTTCAGCCGCCAGGGCCAGATCGTGGTGGACGGGGAAGTCTCCGAGGACCGGATCATGGAAGTGGCCCTGGAGGCCGGTGCCGACGATGTGGTGCAGGATGACGAGGTCTGGATCATCAAGACCGCCCCCGAATCCTACCAGGCCGTCAAGGACGCCGTGGATGCCGCCAAGCTGACGGTACTGGAGGCCAAGATCATCAACGCGCCCAGCACCAGTGCAGCCATCGCTCCCGACAAGCTCAAAAGCTTCCTCAAGCTCATCGATCTGCTCGAGGACAACGACGATGTGCAGAACGTGTGGCACAACGCCGAATACGACGAACCCGAGGATTAACATTCGCGGGATTCAGGAAAGGGGCCCGGCCATCGTCGGGCCCCTTTCCTATATGCAGGTTCAGATCCTTCTCAGCCTCAAGGCATTGAGTACCACGGTGAGGGAACTGAGGCCCATGGCGGCGCCTGCGAGCATAGGGCCGCCCACCTTGTCGAGCAGGCCGAAGGCGGCCAGGGGCACCAGTACGAGGTTGTAGCCGAAGGCCCAGGCGAGGTTCTGGCGCACCACCGCGCGGGTGCGCCGGGCCAGGCGGTGGGCCCTGACCAGGGGCTCCAGGCCCTCCCGCAGCAGGTTGAGAGGCGCGGCCACCTGGGTGGCTTCGAGGCCCGGCAGCGAGATTCCCGCATCCGCCTGGGCCAGGGCCGGGGCGTCGTTCACCCCATCGCCCACGAAGGCGACCACGGCGCCTTTCTTCTGCAGTTCCTGGATGCGCACCCGCTTGGCGTCCGGCGTGCAGCCGCCCCGGCTCTCGGCAATGCCCAGGGCGCGCCCCAATTCGGTGGCCACTTCGGGCCGGTCGCCGCTGAGGAGATGGAGGGTGAGTCCCTCGCCTTTGAGGGCTTGCAGCACACTGCGGGTTTCGGGGCGCTCCTGATCGGCCAGGAGGATCACGCCTTGGAGGGCGCGGTCATCCGCCAGCCCCACAGTGGTGGAGCTCCCGGTGCCTGCCGGAGATGCGAAACCGAGCCATTCCAGATTCCCCAGCCGCAGCCGTGTGCCGCGCAGGGTGCCCTCCACACCACCGCCCGGGTGGGCCTTGAAGTTATCGATCATGGGCAGATTGAAACCCTTGGCTGCTTCCTGGATGCCCCTCGCCACAGGGTGCTCGGAATTGCGTTCCAGGGCCGCTGCGAGGCGCAGGACCTCGGAAGAGAGCCCTGTCTCCAGGGGCAGCACATCCACCACCACGGGTCGACCCTGGGTCAGGGTGCCCGTCTTGTCGAAGACCAGATCCGTGATTTGGGCCAGCCGCTCCATGGCCGAGGCATCGCGCACCAGGAGGCCGTTGCGGGCGGCGGTGCCCAGGGCCGCGGCCATGGCCACGGGGGTGGCCAGCCCCAGGGCGCAGGGACATGCGATGACGAGCACAGTGACGGCGGGGCGCCAGGCCAGGGCGAAACTCCCGGCGTAGAACCACCAGCCCGCCAAGGTGAAGAGAGCCAAGATCAGGATGCCCGGCACGAAGATCGCCGAGATCCGGTCGGCCAGCGCCTGGGCAGGCGCCCGGCTGCCTTGGGCCTGCTCCACCTGACGAGCGAGGCCCGCCAGCCAGGTGTCCCGCCCCGCGCCCTCCATGCGGATATCCAGGGCGCCGCCATGGACCACCGCACCTGCGATGACCCGGGCCCCGGGCCCCTTGGGCACCGGCATGGGCTCGCCCGTGAGCAGGGCCTCGACCACATCGGCCTTGCCCTCCAACACCGTGCCGTCCACGGGGATGGCCCCTCCGGGCTTCACGCGTATGCGGTCGCCGCGCTGGAGCAACTGGGTGAGCACGATCTCTTCGCCCTTGCTGGTGATCCGCAGGGCCACCGGGGGCGCCAGTTCCAGCAAGGCTTCCAGGGCATTGGTGGCGCGATGCTTGGCCTTGGCCTCCAGGTATTTGCCGATGAGCAGGAAGGCCACCAGGGCCGCGGCCGTTTCAAAGGGGGGGTGCTGGGCGCCGCCGAGGCCCTCCGTGAACGCGAAGGTCCAGGCGATGCCCGCGCCCAGGGCCACCAGGGTGTCCATGGTGGTCTCGAGGTGAAGGAGCTGCTTGATGGCGTTCTCGAAGAAGCGTCGACCCGTCGCGAAGACCACGAGCCCCGAAAGCACGGCCTGGACCAACCAGGGCAGGTGCAGATGCACCTCCGGAATCATGGACACCATGAGCGGCAGAGTGAAGACCCAGGCGGCGATGGCGCGAAAGAGGGCGAGGCGGGACGCGGCTTCATTCTCCAGCGCCGCCTCCAGACTTTCGCCGGAGACGAGACGATAGCCCCGCGCCTGGAGCGCCTTGGCCAGCAGCTCCTCGGCAACCCCTTCGCTGGTGACGGTGGCCTCTTCGGTGGCCAGATTGACCACGGCGCTTGAAACCCCGGGCACGGAAGCCAGGGCCTTCTCCACCCGCCGCACGCAACTCGCGCAGGTCATGCCCTCGATTCGGAAGGTCTTGATGGCCATGGGGCCTCCGTTTATTACGGTAATCCAGATGCCCCGTGGATGATGTGGTTTCCCTGCCGGATGGGCGGGTGGCCCCTGGGTTCAGACAGGGGGGACGCAGAAGGCGCGAAGCGTCTGGGCGGTCCTCCCTCGTTCACGTCATGCCTGGTGGGCGGAATATCCCTCGGATTCCACGGCCCGAATGAGTGCCTGGGCATCGCCACCCTGCACCGTCGCGGTCCCGGTCTGGAGATCCACGTTCGCCGCGGTCACGCCCTCCACCGCCAGGAGCGCCTCCTTAACGTGCATGACGCAGTGCCCACAGGTCATCCCGTCGATCTTGAGTGTGTGCATAGGGTCTCCAGAATGGATCTCCCGCTCCGGCAGAGGCGGGAGATCCATTCTGGAGGATGAGGGTGGGCGCGCCAAGGCTCACCGCCTCGGGGTAATCTGCAGGGCATGAACCCCCCTCCGGAATCTCCCCGTGTGAGTGTCTTTCCGGAGGCTCACGCCCGGACCTCGATTCGCCGAAAGATCCGGGTGATGCTTGGGCTGGGGCTGGCCTTCCTGGTGTTGGGAGGTTCGGCGGCCATGGTTGTGGTGCAGCCGATCCCCTTCCAGAGGCCGGGCCCTGATTCCTCCACTGTGGCCCCGGCGAGGCTGGAACAGCATGTCCGGTATCTTGCAGAGGACTGCGCGCCGCGCCACTGGCAGGGGCGGGAAGGCCTGGCGAGGGCCGGTGCCTACATCGAAAAGGAACTTCGGGATGCGGGTGGGCGCATTTCGGAACAGGTCTTCGAGGTGCGGGGGAAGCCCTATCGCAATGTCATCGCCTCCTTTGGCCCCCAGAGTGGCCCGCGGATCATCGTGGGCGCCCATTACGATGCCTGTGAACCTCTGTCTGGCGCCGATGACAATGCCAGCGGCGTGGCCGGACTGTTGGAATTGGGCCGACTGCTGGGCGCCCATCCACCGGCGATGGGGGTGGAACTGGTGGCCTACACCCTGGAGGAACCACCCTTCTTCCGCACCCAGAACATGGGCAGCGCCCGCCATGCCCAGGCCATGAAGATCAAGGGCGAGGCCGTGCGGGCCATGATCGCCCTTGAGATGATCGGGCGTTTTTCAGACGCGCCGCGGAGTCAGGCCTATCCTTCGGCCTTGATCTCGCCCCTCTATCCGGATCGAGGGAACTTCATCGCCGTGGTGGGGCGGCTGAACGATATTGGGCTGACCCGCTCCGTGAAGCGCACCATGCGGGGCGCCACCTCCCTTCCTGTCGTGTCCATCAATGCCCCGCGATGGATCCCCGGCCTGGATTTCTCAGATCACCATCCGTACTGGGACGCAGGGTTTCCGGCGGTGATGGTCACGGATACGGCCTTCTATCGGAACACCGACTACCACACGGCCCAGGACACGCCGGAGCGCCTGGACTACCTGCGGATGGCCCAGGTGGTCCGAGGCGTCCATGCCGCCGTTGAACGCCTGGCGCGGTGAATGCCGCGCCCTTGTGACACCGTGTCTCGGCGGGGGATGCGACAATCGCCTTCGGAGTTGCGCATGTCCTTGGAACAGGTGGAAATCCTCATCGTCGGAGGCGGAATCGCCGGGCTCTCGACGGCCTTTCATCTGGCCCAGGCGGGACAGAAGGGCGTGGTGCTGGTGGATCGGGAAGACCTGCCGGGCTTCTGCGCCAGTGGTCACAACGCCGGGATCGCCCGCCAACTCACGGGGCGGGCCGAGCATACGGCCCTGACGATCGAGGGTGCGGCGCGCCTTCACGGGGCGGGGCTCATTGAGGGCAGGGGCGGCCTTCTGTTGGGTGCCGAGGCGGGCGGCACGGAGGCCCTGGCCGACGAAGCCGCCGCCTTCGGTCTGTCCGTGTCGCGAGGCCTAGGGTCCGGATTGCCGGGTCTGCGGGCGGCGGAACACCTCGCCATCCCCTCGGACGGTGTCATCGACATCGACCGGATGCTGAGCCACTGCGCCGAAGGCGCTCGGGCCGGAGGCGCGCAGGTGCGCTTCGGCACCGAGGTCCAGGCGATCCAGGCCAGTGGCGAGGGCTTCGAGGTGCAGACGGATCGCGGCGCCCTGCGTGCGCGAGTCCTCGTCAACGCCGCCGGGGCCTGGTGCGGCCGGGTCGGGCGCATGGCGGGAGGCCTCACCATTCCGTTTCTGGCACCTCGGCGCCACTTGATCTGGAGCAACGCGCCCTATCCCGTGGATCGACCCTGGGCATGGTGGGCCGACCGCCCGCTCTATGTGCGGCCCGAGAGCGGCGGCCTGCTCCTGTGTGCCTGCGAGGAGCAGGAGATCGCCCTTCCAGAGCGCCATGTCCAGCCCGAAACCGACGAGGCCATCCTGGAAGAGCTCTTCGCGAGCCTGCGAGAACTGGCCCCGGATCACGCCGATCTTCCCATCGTCCGGTTCTGGAGCGGGTTGCGCACCTTCGCACCGGATCGCCGCTTCGTCCTTGGCTACGATCCGATCAATCCAAACCTCTTCTGGGTGGCAGGGCTCGGGGGCCACGGCATGACCAGCGGCCTGGCCGTGGGCGAACACGCGGCCCAGGGGATTCTGGGAAGGCGGAGCCTGGGCGCTTTGGAGCCGGGGCGACTCAAGGCTCAGCGGCGCCCCGACTGCCAGGCCTGGTAGCGCTGCATGTAGCCGGCCACGATGGTCTCCGTCGGCAGTCCCAGTTCGGTGACATAGGCCGCGAGAAAGCCGCGCACATTGACGGCGGCGTGGGGCAGATCGGCGAAGCGTTCTTCCTCCAGCGCCTTGAGGAAGTCCTCGCGCACATGGGTCTCCGAAGCCAGATATTCCAGGGTGGCGCCAGTGGCTTCCCGGATCCTTCGCAGGGAAGGCCCGTCCGTGGGCAGGTGAGCCTCGTCCAGGGGTGGCGGCGGCAGCACGTGGATCTGGGGGTGGGCCGCCTCGTGCTGTTGGCACAATCCGTTATGGGCGGCTGTGAGTTCGGCAAGAATCGCTTCGCGAGCCTCCGGGGAGAATTCATCCATCGATGGCGCGAGAAAGGAGGCGCGCTCATCTTCGTAGAGGCGTTTCAGGCGTTGGTAGGCCTGGTGGATCTCCTCCAGAGTGGCCGCCTCACTCACTTCCAGGATCTCTCGGCAACGGCTTCCTTCCAGGGGTTCCATGGTCTATCCGTTCTCCGAGGTCTGGGCCGTCAGCACATTCTCGGTGATCTTGTCCAGATCCTGGCGGAGGCTGAAGGAAGAGCCCTGGTGAATGACCGGAGCCTCCTGACCCAGGCGCTGCCAGAGGTCCTTTTCGAAGCGCACGTGCCCGGCGTAGGTTGTGGCGATCTGAAAAAACTTGGTGGCGGCGCTGCTCACGGAGGGGCCGATTTCGGTCTGGCGGAATTCCCGCACCTGATTGAGCACGAGATGGGTTCGGAGCCGCTTCTGCTCGGCATCGTAGAGCTCCGAGAACTCGAGAAAGAGGCCCTTCAAGTGGCGGGCGAACTGCTCGCCGGTGGTGATCCCGTGCTCGGCGCGGTTCTTCCAGATGTCCTTGGCTCGCTCCCGAAGGCCAAGGGCCGAGAGCGTGTTGTTCAGTTGTCGGAACTTCAGGTTCTTCAGGAACAGGTAGAAGTTTTCGATGGCCAGGGCATCGGGCGCGATGACGCAGACCTGCACGTCCGCCAGCAGAAAGGTGTCCAGGGTGTCGTACTGAGTGCCCGCGCCGAGATCCAGGATCACGTGATCCGCCTGGAGCTTTCGGAGGTGGCGAAAGAGCTTTTGTTTTTGAGTGGTGGTGAGGTTGTCGGTGTTCTGGGAGTTGAAGTTGCCGGGGATGAGGTAGAGTCCCTCGTGCTTGGTCTTCAGTGTGATCCCTTCCAGGGGCGTGCGGTTTTCGAAGAACTGCACGAGAGACGTCGGGGGTTTGCGAATGCCGCAGTAGGTGTGCTGATTGGGTCCACCGAAATCCGTGTCCACCAGGATCACTTTTAAGCCCCGCTCGGCGAGCCGCGTGCCTAGTCCATTGGTTACCAGGCTCTTGCCCGTGCCACCCTTGCCCCCTCCCACTGCCCAAATGCGCATGTCTCGACCGATCGGTATCTTCCAACGAAAGTATCAGAAATCAATGGGTTAGCGCGAGCCCCGAAGATGTGAGACGTGGTGGCCGGGCTTTGCCCGGACACCACGTGGGGGAGCACGAGGGGGGACATCGCGAGCCAAAGGCGAGCAAGCGTTCCCCCCTCGTTCATGTCAGGTTCGGACGGATTGGAGGCTCTGCAGACTCCGCACCCGCACCTCGCCCCTCAGGGTTTCCACGGCCTCGCAGGCGGCCAGGGCGGCGTTGAGGTTGGTGATGCAGGGAACCCCCAGCCGCAGGGCCTCCCGGCGGATGGCACCCTTGTCTTCGTAAGCTTCACGGCCCTGGGGCGTGTTGATGACCCACTGGATCTCTCGGTTCTTCAGGAGATCCACCGCGTGGGGTCTTCCTTCGGCCACCTTGTTGATGCGCCGGACCTTCAGCCCAAGGGAAGTTTCCAGGTGCCGGGCCGTGCCCTCGGTGGCGCAGAGACCGAAGCCAAGGTTCACCAGACGTTGGGCCAGTTCGGGGAGGCGGTCCTTGTCGGCCTGAGCCACGGAGAGAAACACTGTTCCGTGCAGGGGCAGGGGGATCCCTGCCGCCAGCAGGGCCTTGGCGGCGGCCTCGCCAAAGGTGTCGCCCACACCCATCACCTCACCCGTACTCTTCATCTCGGGGCCGAGGATCGGGTCCACTCCGGGAAACTTGGCGAAGGGGAAGACCACGCCCTTCACGGCCACGGCCAGGGGCGCTCCATCTGCCACGCCTTGCTGGGACAGGGACTGTCCAAGGCCGATGCGCGCCGCCACACCGGCCCAGTCGATGCCCGTGGCCTTGCTGATGAAGGGTACGGTGCGGCTGGCGCGAGGGTTCGCCTCCAGGCAGTAGGCCACGCCATCCTTCAGGGCCCACTGCAGGTTCATCAGGCCCCGCACGCCCAGTTCCAGTGCCAGGCGGCGACTGTGGGCGGCCACGGTTTCGAGGGTTGCCGGGTCCACACTGAGGGGAGGGAACACCGCGTAGCTATCGCCGCTATGCACGCCCGCCTCCTCGATGTGGGCCATGATGCCGCAGAGGGCGGTGTCGATGCCATCGCAGGCCAGGTCCACATCCAGCTCCTGGGCGCCGTCCAGGTAGCGGTCCAGGAGCACAGGCTTTGTCGTGTCCACGGCGGCGGCCTCCCGCACATACTTCTCCAGCCCGGCATCGTCGAAGACCACCGCCATGGCGCGCCCACCCAGCACAAAACTGGGCCTCACCATGACCGGGTAGCCGATGCGGTGGGCAATCTCCCGGGCCTGCTCCAGGTTGGCGGCCATGCCCCACTCGGCGGCGGGGATGCCGAGTCTGGACAGAATCTGTCCAAAGCGGTCCCGATCCTCCGCATCCTGGATGGCAGCGTGGGGGGTGCCCAGCAGAGGGACGCCCACAGCTTCGAGATCGCCCGCCAACTTCAGGGGAGTCTGTCCTCCGAACTGGGTGAAGACGCCCAGCAGTTTTCCGTTCGCGCACTCTCTTTCCACGATGGCCTTCACGCTCTCGAAGTCCAGGGGCTCGAAGTAGAGCCGGTCGCTGGTATCGAAATCCGTGCTTACCGTCTCGGGATTGCAGTTGATGAGGATGGCCTCCACGCCGCTGGCGCGGATGGCTTCCACTGCCTGTACGCAACAGCAGTCGAACTCCACCCCCTGGCCGATGCGGTTGGGGCCTGAACCCAGCACGATGGCCTTGGGGCGATTGGTGGGCGGCGCCTCCACTCCTGCTCCAGTCTCCGAATGAGATTCCCAGGTCTGATAGAGGTAGGGCGTCTCGGCTTCGAATTCGCCCGCGCAGGTATCCACCCGCTTCACGGTGTGTACCATGCCCAAGGCCTTCCTCCGCTGGGCCACGGTCGCGGCGGAACCGCCGCAGAATCCCGCGATCTGGGCATCGCTGAAGCCCGCTCGCTTGGCCTTCTCCAGCAGTTCTTCCGGCAGGCGTTCGAGACTGAAGCCGCGCAATCGCCCTTCGAGGATGACGATCTCTTCCATCTCCCGCAGGAACCAGGGGCTGATACCCGTGAGGCGCGCCAAGCCTTCCACCGTATGGCCCGCCTTCAGGGCGTGGTAGAGCCAGAACACCCGCTCGGGGCCGGGGGTCAGCAGGTGCTCCCGCAGGCGCGTCAGATCCAGCTTGCCTTCCATGCCGCCCGCCAAGCCGTCGTGCCCGGCCTCAAGACTGCGCAGCGCCTTCTGAAGAGCCTCCTGGAAGCTGCGGCCGATGGCCATGGCCTCGCCCACGCTCTTCATCTGAGTGCCCAGCACCGCGGCGGCCTGGGGGAACTTCTCGAAGGTGAAGCGCGGCACCTTCACTACCACGTAGTCGAGCACGGGCTCGAAGGCGGCCTTGGTCTTGCCCGTGATGACATTGGGCAGCTCCCACAGGCGATAGCCCAGGGCCAGTTTCGTCGCCACCCAGGCGATGGGAAAGCCCGTGGCCTTGCTGGCCAGGGCGGAACTGCGGCTCACCCGGGGGTTCATCTCCACGATCACGAGGCGATTGGATTCCTGGTTCAGGGCGAACTGCACGTTGCTGCCCCCGGTCTCCACGCCCACGGCGCGGATGATGGCCTTGGCGGCCTCGCGCATGCGCTGGTACTCGGGGTCCGTGAGGGTGAGCGCCGGTGCCACGGTGATGCTGTCGCCGGTGTGGATGCCCATGGGGTCGAGGTTCTCGATGGCGCAGATGATGACGACGTTGTCATCGAGATCGCGCACGACCTCCAACTCGAATTCCTTCCAGCCCAGGATGCTCTCCTCCACCAGTACCTGGTGGATGGGCGAGAGATCCAGACCGCCCCGCAGGATGGTCTCGAATTCCTCGATGTTGTAGGCGATGCCGCCGCCGCTGCCACCCAGGGTGAAGCTGGGGCGCAGAATGGCGGGGAAGCCGGTCTTCGCCACGAGCTCGCGGCCCTCGTCCAGATTGTGGGCGAAGCCGCCCCGACAGGTCTCCAGCCCCAGCCCATCCATCAGTGCCTTGAACTGGGCGCGGTCCTCGCCCCGCTCGATGGCCTCGACTTGGGCGCCGATGAGTGTCGCGCCGTGACGCGCCAGCAATCCCGTCTTCGCGGCCTGTAGGGCCAGATTCAAAGCGGTCTGGCCGCCCACGGTGGGGAGGATGGCGTCGGGTTTCTCGAGCTCGAGAATCTTCTCCAGCACCGGCAGCGTGAGAGGTTCGATGTAGGTGGCGTCCGCCCGCGTGGGGTCCGTCATGATCGAGGCCGGGTTGGAGTTGAGGAGGATCGTGCGGACGCCCTCCTCACGCAGGGCCTTCAGGGCCTGGGTGCCCGAGTAGTCGAACTCGCAGGCCTGGCCGATCTGGATGGGGCCGGAGCCCAGGACGAGGACGGAAGCGATGTCGTTTCGCTTAGGCATGGTGCGCCTCCATCATCCGAACGAAGGCCCCGAAGGCGCTCCTCGCATCGTGGGGTCCAGGGCTGGCCTCCGGGTGGTGCTGGAGGCTGAAGATGGGCAGGCTGCGGTGGCGCAGGCCTTCCACCGTGTCATCGCTGAGGTGGCGATGGGTCACTTCGATTTCGGGGGGAAGGCTGGCTTCATCCACGGCGAAGCCGTGGTTCTGGGCGGTGATCTCCACCCGCCCGCTCCGCAGATCCAGCACGGGCTGGTTGGCGCCGCGATGGCCGAACTTCAGCTTGAAGGTGCGGCCGCCGAAAGCCTGGCCCAGGAGCTGATGCCCCAGGCAGATGCCGAAGATGGGCAACCTGCCGAGGCAGGCGGCCACTTCGCGTTGCATGCCGGGGAGGGCGGAGGGATCGCCGGGGCCGTTAGAAAGAAAAAGCCCGCCAAAGCGGGCCGCCGTGAGCTCCGTCGCGGGGGTATCCCAGGGGAACACTTCCAGGTGGAGACCCGCATCGTGGAGCCGCGTGAGAATGGAGGCCTTGATGCCGCCATCCAGTACCGCCACCCGGAAGGCGGCATTCGCGTGGGGTATTTCGTAGTGTTCCCGGCAGCTCACCTCCGAGGCCAGGGCCTGACCGCCCATCTCGGGCAGGGCGGTGGCCTTGGCCACCCCCGCCTCCAGGGGTCCCTCGGCTTCGGTCCAGATGAGCCCCGGCTGGGCGCCCGCATCCCGCAGGTGCTGAGTGAGGGCGCGGGTGTCCAGCTCCGTCATCACGGGGATCCGGTGGCGGCGCAGCCAGGTGCCCAGGTCGCATTCCGAGAAGACGTGATCGGCCACCGCCCTGAGGCGGCGGCAGAGCAGGGCCGTGGCCCAGGGGCGCGAGGCTTCGTTGAGGTCGGCGTGAATGCCATAGATGCCCTGCTCGGGGAAGGTCATGCACACCATTTGCCCCGCGAAGCTGGGATCCGTGAGGATCTCTTGATAGCCCGCCATGGCCGTGGTGAAGACCGCCTCGCCGCTGCCGCCGAAGCCCAGCGGTGCCCGCCCTCGGAAGATGGAACCGTCCTTCAGGATCAGGCTCGCCTTCATGCATCCTCCTTCTAGAAAAAGCGCCGCCCGGCTTGCCCCGGCGGCGCTTTGATGGATGGGCCCCTCTTCAGGGCTCTCGGGATTGTGGGTTCCTTTTGTCTTGAGAAACAGTCTCCTTTTTTAAGGCCCGCTGGGGGACAATACTCCTTTCCCCCCGACATGCATCCGGCCCCTGCTGAATAGCCGCATTTCCCCATGTCTATCTCGGGGGACAATTTTCAACCCCGGCGGCCTCTTGGGTTCTATCCTTCACTCACCCAAACCTGGAAGGAGGGCACGATGCGAAACGCTCGGATTGCGTTGATCCCACTGTTCTTGTTCACATGCGCTGCGCAGGTCGACGCCGCTGAGGAACGCAAGGATCCAAAGAAATCGCAGACCCCTGGCGCCGCTGCCACGAAGTCAAAACCCAGGGTGAAGGCTGAGTCCAAAGCCAAGGCCGAGGCTCGGGATACCGAGAAACGACCACCCGATCCCCTGGAAAGGGGGGCCGGAAAAGTGCGCAGCCAAGAAAACGCGAAGGACAAGTTATCTCCGAAATGATTTCGGAAAGCGGGAGCAGATGAAGTAGCACGCGGGCGCTCAGTCTTCGTGTCTTCTGATTCCTGGATACTTCTTAACTCTTGGCTGGCTGCACGGCCGACATTTCTGTGATGGGCGCATGTGGTCCGGTGATGATCTCTACTTCATGAAGCTTGCCCTGGAGGCCGCGGAGCAGGCGGACCGGGAGGACGAGGTGCCCATCGGCGCCGTGCTGGTGGTGGATGGCAAGCTCGTGGCCCGGGGCTACAACTGTCCCATCGGCCACCACGATCCCACGGCTCATGCGGAGGTGATGGCCCTGCGTAGCGCCTGCGACTGGGTGAAGAACTACCGCATGACCGGGGCCACTCTCTACGTGACCCTGGAGCCCTGTCTCATGTGCTTCGGTGCCCTCACCCATGCCCGGATGGCCCGGGTGGTCTACGGCGCGCCCGATCCCAAGGTGGGCGTGTCTCAGTATCGGGAGCTCCTTGATCGAGCCAACCTCAACCATCACCTGGAGCTGGAGGGCGGGCTGCTGGAGACCGAATGCCGGGAGATGCTCCAGCAGTTCTTTCGGCGGCGGCGCTGACGCGAACGAGGGGGGGACCGCGTCTGATCAGTTCTTGAGGGCGCGCCGGGCATCGAGCATGTGCACGGCGAAGCTGCCGAGCCAATGTTCGCCCTCGTATCCGCCCGAGGCGATGAAGGGCAGGGAGGCGCGGGCGTGGGCGTCGGCGGTGCCCAGCAGCGCCTCGCGCCGAGGATCCTTCGGCCCCAATACCGCCGAGATGATGTAGAGACATCGGGCTCGGCTGAGGTTCAGGCCGTCCAGGTGAACGATCTTGGGGTCCGTGCGGTCGGAGACCTTGGCGGGGCTGAGCAAGCCGTTCTTCGAGAGTTCCGGAAGAAAGCCCGCGACCCAGGTTCGGAATTCCGATTTCGGGAGCAGCTTGCCCATGAGGGCGGCCTCCTCCAGGCAGGGCGACAGGAAATCCTCGCCGCCGGGCTCCCAGCCGATGGGGCCATTGCGGTCCACCCCGAAATACGTGCGGGCCCGTTCCGCGATGAGAGTCTCCAGGCGGCTGTCCCGAGTCACCCGGGCATAGTCCAGGGCCAGGGAAAGACTGAAGGCCGTGTTGGGATGGACGCCCGTGCGGATGGGGTAGGTCTGCTTGGGCAGGAACTCGAGGAAGACCGTTGTCACCCGGTTGGTGAGGGGCTGGAGGTTGGAAGACCAGCGGCGGGCCTCCGGCGAATCCCACGACCGCAGTTCCGCCGCGAGCTTGAGCAGCCAGGCCCAGCCATAGGTGCGTTCGAAGCTCTTCCGATCCGGCTGGCCGAAATAGGCCACCTCCGAAGCGATGCGCTCCGGGGCCAGGTTCTCGTCCAGCACGGCACGGATCTCTCGGGCCTCAGGCAGCTCCGGGAATTCCCGGAGCAGCTTCGCCAGCATCCAGTGCCCATGCACCGAGGAATGCCAGTCGAAACAACCGTAGAAGGCCGGATGCAGGGCCTTGGGGCCCCGCACATCACCCGGACCGCTCATGACATGATCCATTTTGTTGGGGAATTCTTTCTGCACGCACTTGAGCGCCAGCTTGGCGAAATGCGAGGCGCTGGAGGCATCCAGAGTCGGTCCGGCCTCCTGAGGCGCCGCCTGCAGCGCCAGCACCGGTACTGCGCAAGCCAAGGCCCCCCAAACCGATCGAACCATCGAACCCCCCTGTAACCCAGGATTGTAGGCGCGGCGCCCTCCCAGCGAGAGGGCGAATCCTGATACACTGTCCCCCCTGGAGAGATGGCCGAGTGGTTGAAGGCGCCTGACTCGAAATCAGGTTTACGGGTGACCGTAACTGGGGTTCGAATCCCTATCTCTCCGCCAGTTTCATTCGAGCCGCCTCCGGGCGGCTCTTGCGTTGAAGGGAATGAGGGTTGAGGCGGCTCCTATTCCTTCTTCCGGATGCCCAGGTGCGTGCGGATCTCATCTTCGACCTGGTCCAGGTCGGTGGCGTTGTAGCGCGCGAGGTTCTTCAGGTGCTCGTAGCTTTCCAGGCCATCGAGCTTGTCGAACTCGATGGCGATGCCCTCGGGATAGAGCCTGGCCACCCGTCCCCTGGCTCGGATCTGGATGGCGCCCTGATCCAGGTGAAGGGTGATTCCACAAAGGGTGTCGAGGGGGAGGTGCTGAGCCGTCAGCATCAGAGTGCCCTTCATGCTGACATTCTGGGTTTCCGCATGGATGACGCTGCCCTCGGGAGTCTCCAGGCTCACCTGAACCCCCGCGAGAACGCGGGTGAATTCTCGGTGGGTCGGGTGTTCTTCCCTCACCGTGCGCCTCCTGGGTAAAGGTTCGCCTTTGGCCCGAGTTTTCCAGCTTTCATCCCGGAAATAGGGAAAAGAGTCTCTTGTCGGGATTGAAAGGCCAGGTTTGAGCCCCTCCCTGTGGCCCGCCCAGAACCGGTTCCTGGTACCCTCGTGCCATGAGGTCTCTGGGGCGTGGCCCTGGGGTCCACAGAACTGCCCGACTCAAGTTCCCCTTCGGAGGCCTGCCGTGGAAAACCTTCTCGCAAATCTGGAGCCCAAGCTGCTCTGGAACTACTTCTTTGAACTCTCCAAGATTCCCCGTGGGTCCAAGGTGGAGGCCGAGGCCGCCAAGTGGGTGGCCGATCAGGGCCGCGCGCTGGGGCTCGAGGTGTCCCAGGATGCCGTGGGCAACGTGCTCATCCGCAAGCCCGGCACCAAGGGCAAGGAGAACCTTCCCGGCGTGTGCCTGCAGGCCCACGTGGACATGGTGTGCGAGAAGAACGAGGGCACTCAGCACGATTTCCTCAAGGACCCCATCAAGCTCCGCCGGGACGGCAACAACCTCTACGCCACGGGCACCACCCTGGGTGCGGATAACGGCATCGGCGTGGCCGCCGGGCTGGCGGTGATGGCCAGCAAGGACATCGCCCATGGACCCGTGGAGCTGCTGGTCACCATCGACGAAGAGACCGGCCTGACGGGCGCCAACAACATCCAGCCCAACTGGCTGAAGGCCAAGTATCTGCTCAACCTCGACAGCGAGGAAGAGGGCTACCTCACCATCGGCTGCGCCGGCGGCGTGGACACCATCACCACCCGCAAGCTCACTTTGACCGCCCCTAGCGCGGGCAAGAAGGCCTTCCGCCTGAAGGTCTTCGGCCTCAAGGGCGGCCATTCCGGCATCGACATCAACTCGGGCCGCGGCAATGCCATCCGGCTCCTGGCCCAGGTGCTCAATGCCATGCTGCCGGAGTTCGCTTTCGAGTTGTCGGCGGTCAAGGGCGGCAACAAGCGCAACGCCATCCCCCGAGAGGCTTCGGCCTATCTCTATCTGGATCCGGCCAAGGAAGGCGCCTTCAAGGCCGAGCTGGCCAAGCACGAGGCTCACTGGAAGGCTGCCCTCGGCGCCTTCGATCCCGGTTTCTCCCTGAGCCTGGAAGCGGGGACGGAAGACAAGGTCATGTCCAAGGAAGATGCCCTCTGTCTCATCGGCCTGCTGCTGGGCCTGCCTCACGGCGTCGAGGCCATGAGCCCCGACATCCCCGGGCTGGTGCAGACCTCCACCAACATCGGCGTCATCAACACCCACGACGGCCTGGTGGAAGTGAATCTGCTCACCCGCAGCTCCATCGACCCTTCCAAGAACGCATTGGCTGAGCGCATTGCCGCCATCTGCGCCATGGCGAAGTTCGAATCCCACCTGGTGGGCGGCTATCCCGGCTGGAAGCCCGAGCCCAAGGCCTCCATCGTGAAGCTGGTGGATGGCGTGCAGGAACAGCTCTTCGGCCAGCCCATGAAGATCATGGCAATCCACGCGGGTCTGGAATGCGGCCTCATCGGGGAGAAATATCCCGGCATGGAGATGGCCTCCATCGGCCCCGACATGTGGGATGTGCATACCCCCGACGAGCACCTGAGCATTCCCTCCGTGAGCAATTTCTGGAAGCTGCTCACCGCCGTACTCGAGAAGATCTGAATTTTTAAGCATTTTTAAGATCCACCACCAAGCACCCCCGCATGGCGAGGTGCTTGGTGGTGATCTTTTAATTCGGGCATCAAGCACGCGATGATGCCCGTCATTCCTTGATTCAGGCCATTCTTGCGCCTTGACGGGCGGGGCCTCGAGGCGGGATCCTGCGGCGGATGTTCCTCTGCACAGAAGGGTCCCGATGCTCGAGCGCCTGGATTACGAAGCCGTAGGTCTCATCTCCGGTCTGGAGGTGCATCAGCAGCTGCTCACCAAGCACAAGCTGTTCTGCCGCTGTCCTGCGGGCCTCTACACCGAGACGCACGATGGCGAGGTGCTGCGGCACATGCGGCCCACGCTCTCGGAATTGGGTGAGTACGACGGTACGGCCCTCATGGAGTTCAAGACGAAGAAGGAGATCATCTACCTCCTGAACCATCTGAACGTCTGCACCTACGAGATGGATGACACGCCGCCCTTCCTGGTGAATCAGGAGGCCATCGACGCCTCCATCGAGCTCTGCCTGATGATGGGCATGGACATCATCGACGAGATCCACATCGCCCGGAAGCAGTACCTGGATGGCTCCATTCCCACGGGCTTCCAGCGCACGGCCATCATCGGCGTGAACGGCACCATCCCCTTCCACGGCCGCCCCCTCACCATCACCCATGTGAGCGTGGAGGAGGACTCCTGCCGTGAGGTGCGAGACAAGGGGCACCAGATCGTGTGGCGCACGGATCGCCTGGGCATGCCGCTCACGGAGACCGTTACGGGCCCCGAGCTGCGTACGCCCCAGGAGGTTCGCGACGCCATCCTGCTCTGCGGCATGACGGCCCGCTCCACGGGGCGCGTGCGCACAGGCATCGGCGCCAGTCGCCAGGACGTGAACGTCAGCGTGCGCGGCGGGGATCGCGTGGAAATCAAGGGCGTACCTCGCGCAGGCTATGCCGTGAAGCTGGTGCACAACGAGGGCGTGCGGCAGCACAACCTGCTCAAGCTGCGGGACGAGCTGCACCGCCGGGGGCTCTCCACCCGTGAATCCATCCGGGTGCAGGCCTTCGAGGTCTCGGATATCTGCGCGGACGTGGATCTCGGTTTCCTGCGGCGCTCCCTGGGCTCCGGCGGCAAGGTCTTCGCGGTGAAGGTGGAGGGTGTGGCGGGCCTCGCCCAACATCCCACCCAGCCGGATACGACCTTCCTGGATGAACTAAGCGGTCGCATCCGGGTCATCGCCTGCCTGGACGAGGCGCCCATCGTGCTGAGCGGGGCCATGCTGCCGGAGTTCCCCAACAAGCACCGGCTGTTGGAGCGCCTTCGCAAGCGGGTTCACCTCACCGAGAACGATGACTTCTTCCTGGTCTTCGGCCCCGAGGAGGATTGCCGCACCGCAGCCAACGAGATCCGCCTGCGTTTTGCCGATGCCACCCAAGGCGTGCCCAAGGAGACGCGTCAGGCGCTCACCGGCGGCTTCACGACCTTCGAGCGCATCCTGCCGGGGCCGGACCGCATGTATCCGGATACGGACTCCCCGCCCACCCGTGTGACGGAGGATCGTGTGGCCTCCATCAAGGCACGCCTGCGGCCCGCGCCCTGGGAGCGCATCGAGCGTTACATGTCCTGGCGTGTGCCCGAGGAAACCTGTCACTACCTCATCCGCCGGGGCGGGGCCGAGATCCTGGATGCCGTCATCGAGAAAACCGGCGTGGACGGCCTGGTGGCGGCCATGGCGATCGGTCAGCACAGCAAGGCGCTGAAGCGCGCGGGCATTCCCGTGGAGCGCCTGGGCACCGCCGAATGGGTGCAGATTTTCGATCTCTTCACCGATGGACGCATTCCCCGGGAGACCATTCCACTGGTGGCGGCAGGGGTGGCCCGGGATGGGCTCAGCGCCCAGGCCTCAGCGGCGGCGGCGGGCGTGGCCATGCAGCCCCGGGAACGGTGGCTGCCCACGGTGGATCAGCTGACCATGGAGGGCTACCAGGGCGAAAAGGTGGATACCCAGGACAAGCGTCTGCGCTTCCTGGCGGGCCGTGCCATGGAGCAGCTGCTGGGCAAGGCCCCCGCCAAGGAAGTCGCCGAATACCTGCGCACCAAGCTCGTGGAGGTGTCCCGATGAGCACCCCTGTGATTCCCATCAGCGAGCGTACGGACCGCTTCCAGGGCTATCGCGGTTTGGCCAAGGCCGCGCTGGAGAAATTCGAGATCGGCGTGTGGAGCGAGGTCGAGATCGTCAATGACGAGGGCTCCGCCTTCGTGGGCGTCATCCTGCCTCGCAGCGAGACCGCCGACGATCTGCATGTGGTGATCAAGCTCTTCAACGGCTATAACGTGGGCATCCACGCCGATCGCATCGCCTCTGCCAAGGAGCACGGCTACAAGAAGGCGGTCTACAAGATTCCCGAGCAGGCCTTCCCCTTCGATCCCAAGAAGAAGAACGTCACGCTGCTGGGCACGGGCGGTACCATCGCCAGCCGCCTGGACTACCGCACCGGCGCGGTGATCCCGGCCTTCACGCCGGGCGAGCTGTACGGTGCCGTGCCGGAGTTGGCCGACATCGCCAATCTCACCACCAAGAAACTCTTCGGCGTCTTCTCCGAGAACATGGGGCCCGAGCAGTACAAGGCCCTGGCCATCGCCATCGGCGAGGAGATCGAGAAGGGCGTGGACGGCATCGTCATCGGCCATGGCACCGACACCATGAGCCACACGGGCGCCATTCTCAGCTTCATGGTGCAGGATAGTCCCGTGCCCATCGTGATCGTGGGCAGTCAGCGCAGCTCAGATCGGCCTTCGTCGGACGCGGCCCTGAACCTCATGAACGCCGTGCGCACCGCCGCCGAATGCGACATCGCCGAGGTGATGCTCTGCATGTTCGGGCCCACCTCGGACAACTACGATCTGCTGCACCGGGGCACCCGCTGCCGCAAGATGCATAGCAGCTACCGCAGCACCTTCCGCACCATCGGTGCCACGCCCCTGGCCACCGTGAGCCGCTATCCCAAGGAAGTGGGCGGCAGCCACTTCACCTACATTTCCGAGGACATCCGGAAGCGCGACCGGGCACGAAAGCCCATCATCAATCCCTCTTTCGAGGAGAAGGTGACGATCCAGTACTACTATCCCAACTTCAACCCCGACATCATCGATGGCCTCTCCGCCATGGGTTATCGTGGCCTCGTGATGGCGGGCACGGGGCTGGGCCACGTGAACAAGCCGCTCTATCCGGCCATCAAGCGAGCCATCCAGAAGGGCATGACTGTGGTGATGTGCGTGCAGACGCTCTGGGGCTTCGCCCAAATGTACGTCTACGACACGGGCCGCGATCTGCTGGACCTGGGCATCATTCCCCTGGACAACATGCTGCCCGAGACCGCCTACATGAAGCTGGCCTGGGTGCTGGGACAGACCGACGACCCCAAGAAGATCCGGGAAATGATGACCACGGCCATCAATCACGAGATCGAGCAGCGCGAACCCCACAACGGCTATCTCATCCTCCAGGGCGGTCTGCCCGAGGTGGACGCCTTCGTGGAGAAGCACTGGAAGTAGGGGTTCAGGCGCCTCCCAGCACTTCGCCGATGGCCTGGAGGAGATCCGCGCGGGACACGGGCTTGCGCAGAACTTTTTCGGCCCCGAGGCGCAGGGCGGGCTTGAGGAGATCCATCCCGATGCCGGGACCGCCTCCGGAAATGGCGATCACGCGCATTTTCGGATACTGAGCTCGCGCCTCCATGATGAGTTCGATGCCGTCCTTTTCCGGCATGAAGATATCCGTGATGAGCACATCGAAGGTTCCGTTCTGCAGGCATTTCAGGGCGGCGAAACCGTTGGGGGCCGTCTCGACCTCATGACCATTGCCCTCCAGGATCTCGCTCAGAAGGGTGCGGATCGCGAGGTTGTCATCGGCTACCAAGAAGCGAGGCATCACATTCTCCCGGCTTGGGCATCATCCAGCGATTGGCGCAGGGCCCTGGCGAGGCTCGAAAGGGGCAGGGGCTTCTTCAACAGGCTGGCGAAGCCCAGTTCGCGGGCCCGGACTTCGTCCAGCTCCTCGCTGAAGCCCGTCATGAGCAGGACCGGGAGGCCGGGACGGAGGCGCCAGAGGGCGGCGCCCAGCTCCTGGCCTGTGATGCCGGGCATCGAACAATCGGTCATCACCAGATCGTAGCCTTCCGGGTTCCCCTGGAAGGCGGCCACGGCCTCCTGACCGTCCTGGAAGACCGAGACTCGATACCCCAACAGACCCAGGGCCTCGCTGAGCATCTGACCGATGGGCCGCTCGTCATCCACCACCAGGATGTGTTCGTGGCCCAGGGCGGGGCTCTCAGGGTGCAACGGATTGGCGGGCTCCGACTTCAGCGCCACGGGCAGGTACACGGTGAAGGTGCTGCCTCGCCCAATCTCGCTCTCCAGGTGGATGCCGCCGTCGCAGCCCGTGACGATCCCATGCACGATGGAAAGGCCCAGGCCGGTGCCCTCTCCCACCCGCTTGGTGGTGAAGAAGGGCAGGAAGATCTGCTGCTGGGTTTCGGGGTTCATCCCGCAGCCGGTATCTGAAAGGCGCAGCCGGATGTAGTCCCCGGGGGGGAGGTTTCCGCCGATGGCCTGCACGGGTTCAGTGGCGCACACGCGGTCGAGGGTCACACCCAGTCGTCCGCCGCATTCGCGCATGGCGTGGTAACCGTTGGTGCACAGATTCATCATCACCTGGTGGATCTGGCTGGGATCCGCCAGTACATGGCCACATTGCTCATCCACGCGGGCATCGATGGCGATGGTGGCCGGGAGGGCCGCCCGCAGGAGCTTGAGGCATTCCTTCACCATGGGATGCAGTTCCACGGGCTGCTTGTCGTGCTCCAGCTGCCGGCCGAACAGCAGGATCTGGCTCACCAGATCTGCGGCGCGACGACCAGCGCCATGGATCTCCTCCAGGTAGCTGGTTAGCTTGGGTTGGTCCTCCTTGACCAGATCCTGGGCCAACTCGGCGAAGCCCAGGATCGGCATGAGGAGATTGTTGAAGTCGTGGGCGATGCCCCCGGCCAGGACGCCGATGGCCTCCATTCGCTGGGAGTGGCGCAGCTGGGCCTCCAGTTCGGCTTCCCGGGTCACATCCCGGGAGGTCAACACCACGTATTGGACAGCGCCCGCGTCGTCCCGCACGGGGGAAAGCGTTGTGTCCGTCTGCCCCGTGGTCCCGTCCGCGCGGCGGTGGGTCATCCGTCCGCTGGAGGTTTGTCCCGCGATGACATCCTGCCAGCGGTCGCCATAGAGGCTTTCATCAGTCTCCCCATAGGTGAGGTCGGCGATCCTTTGGCCGTGGATCCGGGCCTGGGGCAGACCCAGCAGCTTCTCCGTGGCGGGGTTGGCGTAGAGAACCGTCCCCTGGATGTCGGTCACCAGGATGGAATCCGAGGCCTGCTCGATGGCCGTGGAGAGGCGCCGCAGCTCGGCTTCGGCCTCCTTGATGGAGGTGATATCCCGGAAGATGCCCAAGGCACCCTGAAAATGTCCCCGGTCATCCACGTGGGGCGTCACGGTGACCGACACCTGGCGGCGCTCGCCATCGGGGCGAATGAAGCCCATCTCGTAGGTGCTGCCGCTCCCCGCTTTTCGTTTCCGGGTTTCCCCCCGGATCATCTGGAAATCCCGGGCACTGGTGAAATCGGAGAGGCAGCGGCCCAGCAGCTCGGCCCGGGGCCGCCCGAGGATTCCCTCCGCCGCACGGTTCACGAAGAGAATCCGCTCCTCTTCATCCACATACCCCACCCCTTCACCCTGGTTCTCCACCAGCAGGCGATAGCGCTCCTCGCTGTTCCTCAGGGCGGCTTCGGATTCCAGGCGCTGGGTGATGTCCCGCAGGGTTCCCAGGATCGCCCACTGGCCCGCGAAGGGAATCTTGCTGAGGCTCAGTTCGGCAAAGATCACGGTGCCATTCTTGTGGATGACGCGGACGTTGTAGCTGGGAGGCACTTCCTCCCCCCGCACCCGGCGGTAAGCATTGCCCTGGACCCGGGCCCGCTCCTCGGGATGGACCATGGACCAGGGGTCCATGGCGTAGATCTCCTCCAGGGTGTAGCCCACAATCTCCGTGGCCCTGGGATTGACGAAGAGGAAACGATCCATCCCGATGATGAAGATGCCGTCGTGGCTGTGATCCACCAGGGCCCGGTACATGGCCTCCCGTTCCCGAAGGGATTCCTCGGCCACCTTGCGGGCCTGGATGTCCCGGAGCGCGCCGTTCACCTGGACCAGCGCGCCATCCCGGTACAGGGGCTCGCTGTATTCCTCGTACCATTCGTAGTGCCCATCCTTGTGGCGGAGGCGACACTCCACTCGGTCGTGGGAGATGCCCTGAAGGTTCGCCTGGAAGCCGGTCTCCACGGCGGCATGATCGTCGGGGTGGATGAAGTCGAGGAAGCTGCGCCCCACGCCCTCGCTGGGCTCGTATCCCAGGCTGCGGGCGCTTTCGCTCACAAAGGTCAGAAGGCCATCGGGCCCGTACGAAACGATGATGTCCCGGATGTGTGCAACGAGGGCCCGGTACATGGCCTCATTGCCCTGGATTCCGCGGTCCCTCCGGTCTTGGGCGGGGTGCGCACTGGAGGGCGGGTCATTCGCGGTCATGGCTTCGAGTGTAAGGCCTTGGCGGGTTTGGGTCGTGCAGCCCCAAATGACTTCGGCCCCGGGGAGGGGCCGAAGGGAATTCCGAAAGCCATCCTTGGATCAGGGCTGGGCGGGCTTGTAGTCGTCGGCGTAGGTGATGGGGGACTTCTGGGTGGCCTCCTTCATCAGTTGCTCGAAGACCTTGGCTTCCTGCCGCTGCTTCCACAGCATGGGCATCTGGGCCTTGACCTGTTCGAAGGGCGGCACGCCCTTCTCCTGGCCCTGGGCCTTGCGCTCCGCCAGCAGCTCATCGTAGGTGGCCTTCAGGTCGGCCTCGGTGGGTTGGGCCTTGAGGCGACGCTCCATGAGGGTCTGAGCGTAGGCCTGGGCGGTGGCCTGCTCGAGGCGGAGCAGCACGCCGGGATCCTTGTCGAGGCCCTGGGATTTGCCCAGGGCGACGAGGGCCTTGGCCTTGGCCAGCTGCCCCAGGAATTCGTTGCGCTTGTCGTGGAGGGGCGCGCTGGTGAGGACCTCCTTGGCCTTGGCCTCGTCGGGAACCATCGCCTTGATCGTTTCGGCGAAGGCCTTCTCCGTGATCTTTTCGCCCGCTACGCTGGCGATAACCTTGCTGGTGTCCTTGGATCCCTTGTGGCAGCCCAGGGCGACCACAAGGGCCAGCCCCGCCATTCCCATCCATTGCGCGCGGCGCAGGTTCATCTCGCTCTCCTTGATTTCCATGTCCCAGACTGGCTGGGAGTGACATCCAATCCTAACCGGAGGAAACATGCCCGACCTCAGCCTTCTGCAGGGACTCCAGCTCCAGGTCTATTCGGCGACCTGGTGCGGCGACTGCCGACGCCTGGAGCGCTGGCTGGGGGAGAATTCCGTGGACTACATCAAGGTGGATATCGAGCGCGTCCCCGGTGCTGCCGAGCAGCTGGAGGCCGAGACGGGCAAGCGGGCGATTCCCTTCATCCGGGTGAACGGGAGGCGCTGGGTGCGGGGCTACCACCGGGACCTGCCGGGCCGCTTCGACCCCGAGCTCCTGGTCCAGGAGTTGGCCGAGGCCGGCGAGGGCTGACCCCCGCACACGCGCCGAATGCTCACCGGTGTGGGTGCCCTTCTCGGGAAGCCGCACTGCGGCTTCCACTCGTGACCCACATCCGGTTCGCGGGTGCGGGGCTACCACCGGGACCTGCCGGGCCGCTTCGACCCCGAGCTCCTGGTCCAGGAGTTGGCCGAGGCCGGAGAGGGCTGACCCCCGCACACGCGCCGGATGCTCACCGGTGTGGGTGCGGGGCTACCACCGGGACCTGATGGGTCGCTTCGACCCCGACCTGCTGGTCCAGGAGTTGGCCGAGGCAGGAAAGGGCTGAGCCCCGCGGGCGCCCTTTTCGCGACCTGAAGGGCCGCGAGCCTGTCAAATCGGGCGGATCCGTGGAAAACTAGGAGGTTCCCTCGGAGCCTGCCTTGTCCCATCCCTTTTCGTCCCAATTCTGGTCCGCCCTCTTCACCAGCGATCTTGCGATCGATCTGGGCACAGCCTCTGTGCTGGTCTATACCCGCCAGGCGGGGCGCATCGTGATTTACGAGCCATCCATCGTCGCCCTCAACACCCAGACCCACGAGGTCGAGGCCGTGGGCGACGAGGCCAAGCAGCTGCTGGGCCGCGCCCCCCAGGGAGTCCAGACCATCCGCCCCATGAAGGACGGCATGATCTACGAAGTGGATGCCGCAGAAAAGATGCTGGCGGCCTTCATCAAGAAGGCCCGCCCCAACCGCGGCATTGCCCGCACCCGCATCGTGGTGTCCGTGCCTCCCCGGGCCCACCAGGTGGCGCGCCGGGCGGTGAAGCAGGTCTGCTACGACGCCAAGGCCGGCGAAGTGTTCCTGGTGGATCAGGCCATGGTGGCCGCCATCGGTGCCGGGCTGGCCATCAACGAGAAGCGCGGCTGCATGATTGTGGACGTGGGCGGCGGCACCACGGATGTGGCGGTGATTTCCTACAACGGCAAGGTGTTCTCCGACTCCATCCTGATCGCCGGTGACGAGATGGACGAGGCGATCATCAAGTACATCCGCGAGAAGTACAACGTGCTCATCTCGGAGTCCGCGGCCGAGGAGGTGAAGTGGAACCTGGGTTCGGCCTACCCTTCCGACAAGCCCCGCACCATGAACATCTCGGGCCGCGACCAGTTCGAGGGTCTGCCCAAGACGCTGGTGCTCAACGACACGGAGATCCGCGAGGCCCTCTCGGAGCCCATCAGCGCCATCATCGATCTGGTCCGCAAGGCTCTGAACGAAACCCCGCCCCAGTTGGCGGCGGATCTCATCGACCGGGGCATCTGCCTGACCGGGGGCGGCTCCAAGATCCAGGGGCTGGACGTGCGGCTCTCCAAGGAAACGCATCTGCCCTGCTACCGCGCCGAGAACCCCGAGACGGCCGTGGTGCGCGGCACCGCCGTGCTGCTGGATGATATTCCCTTCCTGCGGCGCATCCAGATTCTCGACTAGGGAGGAGCGCCGATGCGGGAGCGCCCCTGGGGCTGGAACCCTTCCGGTCGCAGACGCTGGGGCATCGTGGTCCTCTGCCTCGGGCACCTTTTGTGGGTCTTCCTGGGGCGAGGGGCGTCGACGCGCTGGCAGAACCTGCTGGGCATGCTCTCCCGCCCCTCCCAGGTGGTGAGCACCCGGCTCGAGGCCTGGAGATACGGGCGGTCCCAGCGCATCGCTGATCATCAGCGGGCCCTGGCGGAGGTCCAGATGCTGCGGCAGCGGGTGGAATACCTGCAGATGGCCGCCATTCAGGATGCCCAGAAGAACAGCGAGGCCGACGAGGCCGTGCGGCTGCTGGGGCTCAAGCGGGCCTTTCCCCTGGAGACCCGGGGCGCACGGATCATCGCCAATCTGCGGCGAGCGCCCTTCGGGGGCCTGGTGCTGGATTGCGGCACGGAGACGGGGATCGTTCCGGATCAGGGCGTCATCTGCCCCGAGGGGGTGGTGGGGCGCGTGTGGTCCGTGGCCCAGGGACAGGCCAGCGTGCTGCCCCTGGACTCCTACAATGCCTCCGTCGCGGTGATGCTGGCGCGGAGTCGGGCCACCGGCGTGCTCCAGGGGGTGGGGCCGGGCAGGGCCGAGATCCGCTACATCAGCAGCCAGGAAGTGGCCCAGGTGGGTGAGCCGGTCTACACCTCGGGCCTGGACCGGGTCTTTCCCCGGGGGCTTCTGGTGGGCTACATCAGTGCCGCCAAGCCCAGGGATGCCGAGCTGGCGCTGGAAGTGACCCTGGCCGCCCCCCTGGACCGCACCCACCTGGTCCTGCTCCTGCCCCCCAAGCCGCCCATCCTGGTGCAGCCGCCCTCCGAGCCCGTGGCGGAGCTGGGTCAGCGAGGCGGAAAATGAGCGTCAAGGCCAATTCGCCCACCCTTCGGCACCTCCTGTTCGTCGCCCTGACCCTGGGGGGCCTCTGCTATGCGGCGCCTTGGCCCGCGGCCCAGGCGGTGCTTAACGCCTTCCTGGTCCTGGGGCTGGCACCGGAGTTCCGCTCCCCGCTGATCGGTGCCTGCTGGGCCGCGGCCGCGGGGTGGGTGCTGGAAGGAACCCTGCGGGCCTACCCCCATCTCGGAGGAACGGCCCTGGGCAACCTGCTGGCCATGCTCCTGGCGGCCTGGGTGTTGGCGCAATGGCCGCCGAGCCAGCGCCGGGCCTTCTGGACCCGGCTCGCGGTCCTGGCGGTGGTTCATGCGCTGCTGGTGCACGGGGCCGTGCGCATCGCCAGCGGGCCGCACGCCTGGGGCTGGGGCCCGCTCTGGACGCTCCTCACGGCGCCTCTGTGGGGTTCGGTGGCCTTCTGGCTCCATCGCCCCCTCCACCGGAGGTAGGCCTTGATCGACGGGCGGGTCCGCAATCTCATCCAGAAGCGCATCGAGGTGCTCAAGCTCATCGTGTGGCTGGGCATCGCGGTGCTTCTTCTGGCCTATGGCTGGGTCCAGCTGGTGATGCGCCGGGAGATGCAGGATCTCGCCCTGCGTCAGGCCGTCAAGAACCGCACCACCCCGGCGCCCCGGGGCATCATCTTCGACCGGAACGAGCACAAGCTCGTGGACAACCGAAGGGCCTTGAACCTGGTCATCCAGGCGGAGGAACTGCCTGCGGATCCCCGTCAGGTGGAGGAGCTGGCCCGCCAGCTCCAGCGCGAACCGGAGGACCTCAAGCGGCGGATCGCCTTCAGCCGCCAGGCGGGGGGCAGCCGCATGGTGGTGCTCCAGGACAACCTGGATGATGCGGGGCTGGCCCAGGCGGAGCTCCTGCGGGCCCGCTTCCCCTTCCTCAGCATCCAGGCGGCGCCCCGGCGGGCCTACCTCGGCGAGGGGCTCGCGGGCCACGCCCTGGGCTATGTGGGCGAGGTGGACGAGAAACTCCTGGAGAAGAATCCGGAGCGCTACCACCTGGGGGAGATCATCGGCAGGGCGGGGGTCGAGGCCACCCACAACCAGGAGATCCGGGGCGAGGATGGTGAGCGGCGCATCCTCGTAGATCACCTGGGTCGGGAAATGGCGCTCTACGGCATCAAGGAACCGGTGCCGGGCAAGAGCGTGTACCTCACCCTGGACGCGGGCCTGCAGCAGGTAATGAAGGAGGCCTTCGGCGAAGAGAACGGCGCTGGCGTGGTCATCGATCTGCGGGATGGCGGCATCCTGGCTCTGTACTCGGCGCCCACCATGGATCCCAATGTGTTCCTGAACCGGCTGAGCCAGGAGCAGGTGGACTACTTCATGCGCAATCCGGTCAAGCCCATGCTGAACCGCGTGACCCAGGGCCTCTATCCGCCCGGCTCCACCTTCAAACTGCTGGTGGCCCTGGCGGCCATGGAAAAGGGCATCCTGAAGCAGGAGACCGTTTTCCACTGCGCGGGACAAAAGACCTTCTACAACCGCGTGTTCCGGTGCGATGCGGTGCATGGCTCCATGAACCTGACCCAGGCCATCGCCCATAGCTGCAACAACTACTTTTTTGAACTGGGAATGCGCCTGGACGTGGATGAGATCAACGCCGCGGCCCAGAAGTACGGCCTGCTGGAGCCGACGGGCATCGATCTGCCCCACGAAGCCACCTCCAGGGTGCCCAGCCGCGCCTGGGCCAAGCAGTTCCGCCCCAAGGAGCCCAAATGGTATGCCGGCGAGACCATTAGTGTGGCCATCGGCCAGGGGCAGAACGCTCTCACGCCCCTGGCCCTGGCCCGGTTCTACGCCATGCTCGCCACGAAGGGCAAGCTCCTCACCCCGCACCTGCTCTATGGTTTCCGCAGCGAACAGACTGGCCAGATGGAGCCCTACCGGCCCCCCGCCCCCAGGGACACCCACCTGGATCCCAAGATCTGGTCGATCCTGGATGAAGGCCTCTACCAGGTGGTGAAGGTGGGGACGGCCAAGGCCTCCAACATCCCCGGCCTCGACATCGCAGGCAAGACGGGCACCTCCCAGGTCCGCAGCCTGGGCTCGAGCCGCGAGGAGTCCCGCCACCAGGAAAAACGCTTCCGGGACAATGCGCTCTTCGCGGGCTACGCCCCCCGGGGGAATCCCCAGATCGCCTTTGTCGTGGTGGCGGAGAACGCCGGTTTTGGCGCCTCCAGCGCGGCGCCCATCGCCAAGAAACTCTGCGAGTACTGGTTCATCAACCGCCTCAAGAATCCCCTGCCGCCGCCGGGGGGCAAGCTGCCGGATGCCTTCAAGCTGGAGCCCAAGCCCGAGGAAGGCCCAGAGGTGACCCCGTGAGGAACCGTCTCCGCGCCCTGGATGCCTCGCTGCTCCTGCCCATGCTTCTCCTGGTGCTCATGGGCACCCTCACGCTCTTTTCGGCGGGGCGGGGCACCAGCCAGGCGAATCTCTGGATCAAGCAGAGTCTGTGGTACTTCATGGGTTTCGTGGGCATGGCCTACATCGCCAATCAGAATCCGCGCCAGATCTTCCGCCTCAGCATGGTGCTCTACTTGCTGGGCATCCTGAGCCTCATCGCGGTCTTCGTCATCGGCAAGAAGGTGGGGGGCGCCCAGCGCTGGATCCTCATCGGCGGACACACCTTCCAGCCCAGCGAGGTGATGAAGTGGCTCACGCTGCTCTTTGTCGCCCACCGGCTCGCCCTCCAGCCCCCCGACCACCTGGGTGCCTTTGAGCTGCTGAAGACCTCGGGCCTAGTGCTCTTCCCCATGCTCCTGGTGCTGAAGCAGCCGGACCTGGGCATGGCCATCAGCTTCTTGCCGATCCTGATCCTGGTGCCGTTGCTCAAGGGCCTGCGGGCGAAGTGGGTGGCCGTTGGGCTGGTGCTGTTGTGCGTGGGGGGCTTCGGCGCCTGGAAGAAGGTGCTCAAGCCCTACCAGAAGCAGCGCGTGCTCACCTTCCTGGATCCCGATGCGGATCTCCAGGGCAAGGGTTATCAGATCAACCAGAGCCGCATCGCCATTGGCGCCGGAGGGTTCTTCGGCCAGGGCTTTACGGCTGGAAGCCAGACCCAGTTGAATTTCCTTCCCGTGAAGACCACGGATTTCGTCTTCAGCGTCTGGGCTGAAGAACGCGGCTTCGTCGGTGTGCTGCTGGCCCTGGGGCTCTTCGGCGCCCTGCTTACGCGCATCCTGGAGATCGCCCGCTCGGCCAAGGAAGTGGCCGAAACCAATTTCTGCGTCGGCGCCGCCTGCATCCTGGGGCTGCACCTGCTGGTGAATGTGGGCATGGTGGTGGGCATCCTGCCCAACAAGGGCATGGTGCTGCCCTTCTTCAGTGCCGGCGGCAGCAGCACCCTGAGCTATTTCCTGGGCCTGGGTGTCGTCATGGCCGTGGCCTACCAGGCGAAGGTGAAGTGAGATGGATGCCCTCGAGCGAATGAAGGAACTGGCCGCCCAGGTGCTGGAACACCGGCGGCGCTACTACGTGCTGGACGCTCCCATCATCTCGGATGCGGAATACGACGCCCTGGAACGGGAACTCCGGGAGCTGGAGGCCCAGTACCCGCTGCTGGCGGATCCCGGCAGCCCCACCCAGCGGGTGGGCGCGCCCCCCGTGGATTTCTTTCCCAAGGCGAAGCACCGGATCTACATGCTCAGCCTCGATAACGCCTACACCGAGGGCGAACTGCGGGACTGGGAAGGACGGGTGACCAAGGGCCTGGGGGCGAAGCCCGACTATGCGGCCGAGCTGAAGGTGGATGGCCTCTCACTCTCCCTGCGCTACGAGAACCGCGCCCTCGTGGAGGCGATGACCCGGGGGGACGGCGAGACCGGCGAAGTGGTCACCGAGAACGCCCGCACCATCGCCGATATTCCCCTCTCGCTGCCCGAGGACGCTCCCGATCTCGTGGAAGTGCGGGGCGAGGTCTTTCTCTCCCGGCGCCGCTGGGAGGAACTGAACGCCAAGCGCGATGCCCGGGGCGAGGCCCGCTTCGCCAACCCCCGCAACGCCGCCAGCGGCACCCTGAAGCTGCTGGATAGCCGGGTCGTCGCCGAGCGCCGCCTCTCCTTCCTGCCCTGGCAGCTGCTGGGGGCCCTGGATCACCGGTCGGCCATGGACCGGCTCGGCACCTGGGGTTTCACCACCATGCCCGCCAAGGTGGAAGGCGATCTCGAGGCCATGTGGGCCTTCATCGAAACCCAGCGGGAGGCGCGGCTCCGGCTGCCTTTCGATACGGATGGCGTCGTCATCAAGGTGCGGGAGCTCGCCCTGCAGGAGCGCCTGGGCACCACGGACCGGGTGCCTCGCTGGGCCATCGCCTTCAAGTTCCCGGCGGTGCAGGCCACCACGGAGGTCCTGGGTATCACGTGGCAGGTGGGGCGCACGGGCAAGCTCACCCCCGTGGCCGAGCTGGAGGCGGTGGAGGTGGCGGGTTCCACCGTGCGCCGGGCCACCCTGCACAACGCGGATGAACTGGTCCGCCTAGGACTGCGGGTGGGCTGTCGGGTGTTCATCGAGAAGGGCGGCGATGTCATCCCCAAGGTGGTGGCCGTGGTGCCGGACACCCTGTCCGAAAGCGTACCCGCTCCCGTCATTCCTACTCTTTGCCCCGTCTGTGGCGGGGGCGTGGGCAAGGACACCGAGGACGAAGTCGCCATCCGCTGCCTGAACCCGGAATGCCCCGCCAAGCTCGAGGCGCGCCTCCTTCATCTGGGCAGCCGGGTGTCGCTGGATATCGAGGGCCTGGGCGATTCCCTGGTGGAGCAGATCGTTGGCGCGAAACGCATTCAGCAGCCCTGGGAGATCTTCTCGCTGCTGCAGGATCCGGCCCAGGGCCTGGCCTTTCTCAGTGGCCTGGAGCGCATGGCGGAAAAGAGCGCCCAGAATGTAATGGCAGCGCTCGATGGGGCCCGAGTGAAACCCCTGGGGCGCTGGATTCATGCCCTGGGGATTCCCATGGTGGGGGCCAAGACGGCCGAACTCTTGGCGGAGGCCTATCCCGAGTTCGCGCTCCTTTGGTCCGTCTCCGAGGAGGATCTCCAGGGCGTGGAGGAAGTGGGACCCAAGGTTGCCGCCTCGCTGCGAGGCTTTGCCGCCCTGCACCCGGAACTGCCCGCGCAACTCCGGGCCATGGGAATTCACCCCGCGCCGCCCGAGGCCCGGGCGATGGGAGATCTACCGCTTTCCGGTGAAGTCGCCGTGGTGACCGGCACGCTGCCCACCCTCGCTCGCGAGGAGGCGGAAGCCTTGCTCAAGAAACTCGGCGCAAAAGTCACGGGTTCTGTCTCGAAGAAGACCACGCTGCTGCTGGCGGGGGAGAAGGCGGGCTCGAAGCTGGCCAAGGCCGAGGAACTCGGTATCCAGGTGCGGGACGAGGGCTGGTTGCTGGGGCTCGGCCCTCAGGAAGGTGCTTGATGGTCGGGGAAGAATCGGTTCGCGTCGCCCTGCTGGATACGGAAACCACGGGGCTCTATCCCACCACCGACCGCATCATCGAAATCGCGGTGGTGCTGGTGGAGGTGGAGCGCGGCTCGGGGTCCATCCGGCAGATCCTGGAACGCTACGAGGGCCTGCAGGATCCGGGTTGTCCCATCCCCTGGGAGGCCATGGCGGTGCACGGGATCACGGACGCCATGGTGCGGGGCCAGCGCATCGACGCCGCGTGTGTGAAGACCCTGCTCTCCAGCGCCGATCTTTTAGTGGCCCACAACAGCGGCTTCGACAAGGGCTTCGTGGCCCAGGTGATGCCCGAGGTGCGGGAGATGCGGTGGGCCTGTTCCTGCCGGGGCATCCCCTGGCGCAGCCTCTATCCCCAGGTTCCCAACGCCCGCCTCCAGGATCTTGCCGCCGCCCTCGGGGTGGCCAAGGGGGCCGCCCACCGCGCCATGGGGGACGTGGACACGACCCTGAACCTGCTGGGCCTCATGCATCCCGGCCGCCCGTCGACTCTGTTGGGACACCTGATCGAACGCAAATTGCCGCGGGTCTCGAAGACCATCTGATCAGCCGAGCTCTTCGTCTCCGCGACCTTCGGTGTCCACCAGCGCCCGCAGGCGCCAAGCGCCGTCCTTCTCGATCCAGCGCAGCAGGAAGGTGCGGCGGGAGGCGTCCTGGGGCAGCAAGCCCGAGCCGCCTTGGCTGGTGAGCAGCAGTTCCGTGGTCTGGAGAGCCTCATGGCCCTTTACCTCGATGCGATTGGAGAAGACGGTGACGCCGATCTTGTCCCGCCGCAGGACGCCCAATAGGTAGAGCTTCGCCCCGTTCCGGTCCATTCCTCCCGGACCCTCGAAGCGGGTGTCCAACCGGTCGATGACCGCGCCGGGATCGCTGGATTCGATGCCCTTCACGCAGGCCTCGAAGGCCTTCTTCACCCGCGCTTCGGGGCTTTCCGGGGCGCAGGCCAGCAGGGTCAGCAGGATGAGGACCGCGGGATGAAGGGCACGCATGGACGCTCCTCGGAGATCCCAAGCAGCTTATCCGCCATTCGACCCGAGTCCGCGTTCAGCCCACGGCCGACAGATCCCGATCATGGTGCTGGATGAAGGCCTGGACGGCGGAGCGCTCCGCGGCGGCGGGGGTCTTGGCCCAGCGATCGGCCCTGCGCCAGAGGGCCAGCATGTCTTCGGGGCAGCCCACGCACTCGTAGATGCTTTCAACGGCAACGCCCAGGGCCTCGGCTCCGAGGGGCGCCTGCAGCACATCCTTGAGCAGCGCCAGGCGCCAGCGATCCTGGGCCTGGGCCCAGCGGCGGCCGCCGGGGCGCGGGGCTTTTCCGGTGACCTCGGCCGAAGCCTGCCAGAGGGCCATCTCGAAGTCCTTCAGGGCGTCTCCACGAAGTGAGACAAGCCGCTCGCAGGCCTCGCCGGAGAATGCCTGATCCCGCACCCAGCTCTGGATTTCCTCGGGCTTCAGGAAGCCGAAATCGTGGCCGACCACCACCTCATCCCAGCCGATGGGCGCGCCGTGGGAGGACTGCCGCGCCAGGAGGGACAACCAGTTTCCGATCACCATGACATCACCTCGGGACGAGTATGGGGGGCCGATGTGAAGGGTGCGTGGCGGGGCTTCAACGTTCCTGTGATTTGAACGAATCCTCTAGGCGAGGAGCTGCAGGGCCAGATGCGCCGCCGCTCGGGCCGACTCCTCGGCGCCCGCCAGGGTGGGGGCCAGCTCCATCACATCGGAACCCACAAAGGGTGTTGACCAGCGGTGGGTGTGGCGCAGCAGGGAGATCAGCTCCATCACGGTGAGCCCCCCGGGCACGGGTTCCGCCACGGCCGGGCAGAAGGCCGGATCCAGCACATCCAGATCGAGGCTCACGTAGGCCGGGCCCTGGCCCACCCGGGCCAGGTCGCCGTGGAGCTGGCTGCTGAGACGCACATCCTTGAGATCCCAGGGCGTCCAGAGATGCACGCCCGCGCTGCGCAGGAAGGCCAGTTCGCCACCATCGAAGCGCGGGGCGCGCAGGCCCACCTGCACCGTGCGATGGGGATCCAGGAGACCTTCTTCCAGGGCCTGGCGCACCCAGGTGCCATGGTGGCAGGCGGTGCCCCAGAGTTCGCCGTGACCGGCATCGGGGTGGGCGTCGAAGTGGAGCAGGCCGAGAGGGCCGTGCTTCCCAGCGTGGGCGCGCAGGGCGCCGAGGGTCATCAGGTGATCGCCCCCCAGCATGAGGGTGCGGGCCCCCTGGGCGATCCAGGCGGTGTGAGTCATTTCGACGGCGGCCAGGGCCTCGGCCATGTCGAAGGGGCGGGTGGGTACGTTGCCGCCATCCACCCAGCCCAGCGCGGCGAAGGTGCGGGCCTCTTCCTCGGGGCCCTGCAGGCGCAGGGGCATGGGCAGGCGCCCCAGCCCCATCGTGGCGGCGCGAAGCGCCCAGGGCCCCAGGCGCGCGCCGGGGCGGTTCAACACGCCCCCGTCGTAGGGCGCGCCCAGCACCACGCCGGTGGTGGGGCAGGGCTCGGAGGCCGCGGGGAGCCCCAGGAAGGGCACGAGCCCGGAGCGGAGGTTGTTGAGCAGGGATTCGGCAGCGTTCACGCACTTTCCTCGATGGCGTTCCAGGGATGGAGGTGGCTGCGGATCTGACGGATCCAGGCCCCTTCGTTGGGATAATCGGTGGGGTGAAGCACCGGGCCCGGTCTCACGCGAACCCGGGTGCGCGGTGTGGCACAGAGCCTCTGCAGATGGGGAAGCAGTTCCGCTTCGCCCGTCCAGGGATAGTGGTCGTCCTCGCTCGCAAGGTGCAGGGGAAGCACGGTCACATCGAGTCTGTAGGCGAGCCGCAGCGAGCCTTCATAGAGGGGCGCCAGCGTTTCGCCGCGGGTCGTGGTGCCTTCGGGGAAGATCAGGAAATCCCTGCCGGCACGGAGATCCGAGGTCAGCCGCGCCAGGGCGGCGGCGCGGCTCAGGGGTTCCTCCCGGCGCACGAAGCGAAGGCCCGCCCGCCGCGCACCTGGGCCGATCACCGGGTAGTCCGCCACTTCGGCCTTGGCCAAGATGCCGCTGGGGCGCAGGGCCATGAGCACCATGGGATCCAACCAGCTCACGTGATTCGCCACCCAGAGCTGACCACCCACTGGAACGGGCGATTCCAGGCGGGTTTCGATGCCCATGCGGATCAGGAGCCGCCGACACCAGGGCGAGAGCAGGGCGTTGGGATGGCGGGATACCGCCATTCGGCCCATGGACCAGAGCGTTTCCAGGAGCACGGCACTGAGCCGAAGCTTTGGGCGGATCCGCGCGCGGCGCATCTTCAGGAAACCAGGCGGAGCCGGGTGTAGCGGGCCCGAAGCTGCTCCAGATCCTGCTCATTGATCACCGACCAGAGGCGCCGATCGCCCTTGCAGTAGTAGTCGTCCACCTCGGCCACCACCCGGGCGCCCAGGGCCTGATGAACGCTGCGGGCGTCGTGGTTGTCGGGCTCGACGAGGAACCGGCATTCCTGCACCTGCTCCTCCAGCAGCTTCCTGACCATGGCGCGGATCAGCAGGTAGTTCACCCGGGTCTTCTGGTAATGGGGCAGCACGGCCAGGGTGGCGCAGTAGTTCACCCTGCCCTTGGGGAAGTTGAGCACGTAGCCCACGGCCTTCTCGCCTTCGAGGGCGAGGAAGCACCAGTCCGCATACATCTCGGTGCAGAGCCGCAGATAGTGAGGGCAGAGCGTGCCCGTGGCATCGCCCGCCCAGAGTTGCCGCTCGAGTTCTTGAAGGTGCGCGAAGTCGGCGGATTCCAGGGGCCGCACCACGAAGCGGCTGGTGTCCGTCGTGTTTGGAGATTCCTGGAGCTGGATCGGGGCCATGGGGGCACCTCCTCGGGTTCAAGGATCTCCCCGAGTCGTGACGCTCCCATGGAGGCTCCGCAAAGGCTCCGTGGCGGTCCCGTGACGATTCGCTACGCGTGGCCATGCTCGCGGAAAAGGGTGGGGTAGCTGCGGAGCTCCGCGACTTCGGGGCCAAGGCCAAGGGCCGCCATGGCCGCGTGGATGGCGGGGGCCTCGCCCTCCAGTTCCAGGAAACAGCCGAAGGGCGCCTCGTCCAGGCAGGCCACGAGATCCGCACGCTTCATCAGGGCCCGGGTCTTCACCATTTCCATGACGGGGCGAAACCCCAGAGCTTGCAGGATGCCCACCAGGGCGTCGGCGTCAGCGATTTCCGTTTCCAGCTCCGGGCGGATCTTCAGCACGGCGTCGGGGATCTTGGGGCCCTTCCAGGTGAGCCAGGCCTTGCCTGCGAAGCGGCGAAGACGAAGGGCGCTGCCTTGGGTCCAGAGTTCGGTGTCCCGGTCCCATAACTGACTGGTTTCAGGCTGGGCGGGAACCGCCAGGACAAAGCCCAGGACCTCCAGCTTGGCCTGCACGCCCATGAGGCTGGGCAGCCGGAGTTTGACCTCGGTCTCGATCGGGCTGCGATGTTCCATGGCGGAGTTCCCCTGAATCACATCATGATGAGCGAAACGGAGCCCCAGAACCGAAGTGATCCCGAAACGCTACCTCATCGCCACCCTGTTCATCGCCGCCATGCTCGTGCTGCTGGCGGTGGTGCAGGCGCCCCGCGCCAAGAGTCAAGGCGGCGTGGCCACGGGGGAAGCCCAGGTGGCCCTGAGCATGGAGAGCTTCGAGACCCTGGCCGAATATCGCCTTGCCGATGGCTGGGCCCCGCGATTCCAGGGCACCCGGGATCCCGATCAGTCCGATCCCTGGCCCTACGCGGGCGGCTTTGAGGCGCCTTGGGAGCCGGCCTCGCCCTTTCTGGGGGACCAGGGCTTCGCCATGAACGGCCCCACCGGGCACGGCGAGATCCTGCTTTGGCGGGGCCTGGAGTGGCGTCGCCTGCGGTTCGAGGCGCCCATCTGTTCGGCGCGGCTGGATCCGGATCGAGGTTCCCGCCTACTGGTCACCCTGGCCCTGGGCGGGGATCGCTTCGAGACACGGCTGCTGGAAATGCCCGAGGGTCGGGTGCTCTGGGCGCTGGACAGCGGCCCCTGGAGCCGCTTCAGCTGGGATGGCAAGGCGATCCTCTTCGGCCTGCGGGCGGCCAATCCCGAGGGCGCCTGGCTGCTCACGACCCTGCCGGTGGATGGTGAGCGCCCCCCCCAGACCCTGGCCTCCTGGAACGAACCCGGCCTGCCCGCGCCGCCCAAGGGCTGGATCACCCGCGCCGAGCAGCTCTGGGATGATGGCAAGGACTTTCCTGGGCCCAGGCTCGTGGTGTCCTTGCGTCCCGGTTCGCGTGTTTGGTTCCCCCGGCGGGATCGCCTCTGGGTCAGCGGGGCCGGAACCTGGAGCCTGTGGGGACTTGAGGAAGGCCTCTGGCGCCGCCTGGAGGCGGGCAGCGGGGAACTGGTCGCCCATCCTCCCCTTTTCATGGGCCGCATCACGCCGGACAAGCAGAAGGCTCCAGCGCGGTTTTCGACGCCCCTCGAGAAGGTGGAATGGAAGGAACTGCCAAGTGAGGCCCAGCCCTGGCCAGCCTACGATGCCGCCTGGGTGTGGAAGGCCGAGGATGGGGCCCTCACCTCCTGGGATCTGCGCTGGGGAAGGGCGGTGGAAGATTTTCCTCGGGAGCGCCAGCGGGAAGCCCTCAAGAAGGCCTTCCGGGCCGAGTGGCAAACGGCCTCCAGTCTCCGGGCCTCAGTGCGGGGCTGGCTGCCCGAGGGCCCCGACATCGCCCTGCGGGAAGCCTCGGAGGTTGGCTGGGTCTGGGTGGGGGACCGGGTGCTCCTGGTGCGGCTCCAAGGCACCGAGCGCCTGCGCAAGATTCGCAACCTGCTGAAGGCAAGATGAGGCCGCAGCCGCATTTCCGTATTAGCCACCCGAATTTTCTGCTAGTTTAGGCCCAGTCCTCTCACCCCCGGCATCCCGAGGTTCCTATGCCCCGCCTCCTCCTCGTGGACGACAACCCGAGCATCCACAAGATTGCGGAAACGCTGCTGGCGCCCACCGACATCCAGCTTGTCTGCGTTGAAAGCGCCAAGGACGCGCTGAATCTCCTCGCCGATGGCGAGCGGTTCGACGTGGCCCTGCTCGACATCATGATGGCGGGGATGGACGGCTGGGAGCTGCTGGACCAACTCCGCATGCATCCCGCTACCGCGAGCATTCCCATCGCCATGATGGCGGGTGTGCTCGATACGGTGGATCCCGCTCGCCTCGAAAAGGCCGCCATCCAGGGTTTCCTCAAGAAGCCCGTGGAGTTGCGCGATCTGGGTGCCCGCATCCACACCTTCCTGGAAGCCCCCGTGGTGCTCCCGCCTCCGCCCGCCCCGCATCCCGAACCCTCGCCCTTCTCGACCCTGCCGGCGGTCAAGCTCTCGGACCTGCCCGAATACCGCCCGGCCAACGCCGTGGGACCCTCGCCGGAAGCCCCATTGGAGGCCACCGAGGAGGATCTCCTCGTGCTCATGGAGGCCGATCTGTGGCCCGAAGTGCCCCCGCCGCCGGGCACCGTCACCGAGGATCTCTCGCCATTCGCGGAGATTCCTCCAGAGGAGTCTCTGGACCTGGAAGAGCTGGACCTGGACAGCCTCAAGGGCCTGACCATCGCCCCCAAGACCCCTGCGGTCGAAGCCGCCCTGCCCGAGCCACCGGTGGTGGAACCTGAATCTGTAGATCTCGAGCTTGCCCCCTTCGATTCCAATGCTGTCGGCATGTTCGAACCTGAACCAGAGCCTGAAGTGGAGCCCGTCCCCTCTGGAGCATCTTTCGCCGAGGAAACGACCGCGGCCACCACTCAGAACCTACCCGGGGACTCCGGCACCCAAGAGTTGCCGGACCTGGGCCCCGAATCCGAGCCGACCTTCGACCCAGAGGCCCTGGCCGGGTTGGACAGCCTTTCGGATGAAGCTTTCGAGCCGAGATCTACCCGGGACCTGGACGCTCAGGCCTCCGAGCCGGATCCCGATTTCCTGGCGGGCCTGGGCGAGGCCTCCCTTACACCGGGAGTCGCGGTGGTGGGCTGGTCGGACGAGAGCGAGAAAATGCTCGGCTACCTTACGCCCTCCAAGCCCCTGACGGCCAGTCCCGCCCTCGGGTCGGACGATGATGAGGACGAACTGGACCTGGGTGAACCCGAGTCCGTCCCGGTCACCCCCCTCGCCATGGGCTTCCCCCTGGCTGAACCTCTGGCGGAGCCCTGGACGACCGGCGAGCTGCCCGTGGTCCCTGAGCCTGCACCCGCAGCTGCGCCGGTTCCGGCTCCCGCGGCCGCCCAGCCTGCCACGGACCAACTCCTGCGGGCCATCACCTCGGACCCGGTGCTCATGGATCATCTGGCCAAGGCCCTGGTGGCCAAGCTGAGCGATCAGGTGCTCCGGGAGATCGCCTGGGAAGTGATGCCCGAAATGGCCGAGCGCCTCAACCGCCACTGATACCATTGAGCAAGGACGGGAACCCGGCATGATCACTGGCTACAACACGGATGTCCGCCACGGCAGCCGGGTCTTTCATGTGCAGACCGAGGACAAGGGTCTCGGAAACCCCAAGATCGAAACCCTGATCTATGTGGGCGGAGAGATCCTGGACAACTACCGTTCCTCGTACGAGGATCTGCTGGGTGGTCCCATCTCCGACACCGTCATCCAGGCCCGGATGGACGAGCAGCACAAGGCCGTCATCCGCGATATCAAGAACGGGAAGTACGACACCACCCCCGGCGAGGGCGAGGCCGCCGAGCAGCAGGTCTTCAATGACCGCCCCCTGGATCAGGCCATCCTCGAGTACCTCCAGCAGGAGGGCGATGTCGACACCCTGGAGATGGTGGTGGAAGAGCCCATGCGGCCCACCTTCGGCACCACCTTTCCCCTCAAGATCAAGGCGCGCCTCTGCATCAGCCAAAATCCCGTTGCGGGCGCCGAAGTCACCATCCGCATGATCTCCAGCCTCAAGAAGGCCACCACCCTGCTCACCGGCAAGACCGGCCCCGACGGCACCTTCCAGGGCCAGATCGAAGTCCCCCCCAGTCAGCCCGGCCACTGTGCCCTGTTGGTGGGCTGCAGCTCAGATGCGGGGAGTGATGAGATGAGAGTGGTGATTGGGGCGTGAGAGGAGCGGGGCTGCTTTGTGCCGGCCGAAGTAAGAATTGATACCACGGTCGAGCCTAACCCCCTTCGGGGGACCGCAGGTGGTGAAAGTCCCCGTTGCAGGGCAATCGCATGGGCCCGGGCCATGAAATCCTTTGCAGCCTTGGGGCAGGCTAGGCGCCAGAGTTTGTTGACAGGTAAGTCGCCATATCGCTATGATTTGTAGCTCATTTCCACCATGCCTGTTGTCTGGATGATCCATGGACAGCAGCCCGCGCTGTCTCGTCAGTCACTTCGCCCGTCTCGCCGATCCCCGGTCGCCGGAGAAGGTCCGCCAAAAATTGCTCCATCTCGTGATCCTGGGTGTTCTGGCGGCCCTGGGAGGCGCGGGCTCATGGACAGAGGTCGAGTCCTTCGCCGAGGATCAGGAGGACTGGCTTCGCACCTACCTGGAATTCCCCGGCGGAATTCCCTCTAACGACACACTGGGCCGCGTGTTCGCCCGCATCGATGCAAGGCATTCACGGAGTGCTTCCTCTCGTAGATCCAATCCATCCGGCCTGCTCTGCCTCGGGATGTCGTGTCGGTCGAAGGCAAGACCCTGTGCCGTTCCTTCGACACCGCCTCGGTGAAAGCCGCGTTGCCCATGGTTAGCGCCTTTTCGCATGGGAGCGGTCTCGTACTTGGGCAGTGAGCCGTGGACAGCAAGAGCAACTAGATCACAGCCATACCGGAACTTCCGATGATTCTCGGCCTGAAGGACTGTATCATGGCGATCGACGCCATGGGCTGCCTGAAGACGATCGCGAACGAGATCGTGAAGCGCAAGGCCAATTACGTGCTGGCCTAGAAAGGCAACCAGGGCCTGATGAGCGAGGAGATGGCCGAGTATTTTCGCTGGGCGCGGGAGGAGGCGTTCCGCGGCTTGCCCTACAGTTATGCCGAGATGACGGAGAAGGGCCACGGCCGTATCGAGATCCGCCGGGTCTGGGCGATGGAGGATTTGGACTGACTGCCGGGAAAGAAAGCGTGGAAGGGCCTGAAGAGCGCCGTGCCGGTGGAGTCGGAACGGATCATCAGCGAGAAGCGGAGCCTGGAACAGCGCATCTACATCAGCAGCCTGCCGGGAAGCGATGCGGAAGGCCTCGGGGCGATCGTGCGCGGACACTGGAGCATCGAGATCCGCCTGCACTGGGTGCTGGATGTGAGTCTGCGGGAGGATCATAGCCGCATCCGCAAGGGCAGCGCCCCCGAGGCCGCTGCCATGCTTCGCCATATCGTTCTGTACCTCCTGCGCATGGATCTAAGCCCCGGGGGAGCATCAAATCACGCCACCTTCACGCTGTCGGCGTCCCCGCTTACCGCCTACTATCCATCATGGTCTTCCAAGGGTGTTGCGATTGCCCCGGCTCACGGGGCAGGTTCGGCCACTTTTAGAATCTCTCCTTGGGGACAGTCTGCGCCAGCTGGATCGCACCTATTCATCTCCTTCATCCCCCCATCCTCCGGGACAGTGCTTTCATGAGGTGCGGTGCATGGCCGGGAATGGTTGTGGCGAATGTGTGACAAAAGTCACGGGACAATGGGACGGATTCGAAATTCCTCGCTTCGGGTTGCGCATTCGGTGCTATCTTCCTTCCAAAGGTTCCTCCCCTTGAAATTTCCTTTGGGGTCAAATGTACAGTCTCCGGAAGCTGATCATCCCAAAACGATTCATGTCTAATTTATTTTTTCCCGCTTGGCTTGAAAATCTCATTTTTTAACAGCGGATAGCCGGTTTGTGTGTCCGCGCAACAAGAAACGACCTTTTTGGTCACTCGATGGAGGCATTCATGCCGACAAGAAAACTTCTTACCGCCCTCGCTGGGTTGGTGCTGGTTGCTGGTTCGGTGTCAACACTTGGGGCAGCAGATCTTCCGCTCAATCCGGGAGTCAAGTTCCGGTTTGGCGTGACGGGAGGAGCCCTTCATGAGGACATGAACAAGAACGCAATGGTGGGAATTTCCATCACCGCCGATCTCGCTACATGGGGCCAGTCCGCCATCTTCGGTGAACTCGGCTACATGACCATGAATGGGGACAACAAGACTATGGAATTTGGTGCTGCTGGCACTCAGTTCCCCGGTGGCCTCGTCCAAGCGTCCACCTCTGCTGACACTCGGAGGAACTCGCTCAATGGCTTCACTTTGCGTGGTGGCTTCCGGTCTCCTCTGGTGTGGGGATGGAACTACCAGGCCGGTCTCACTTTCGACTCGCTTAAATACACTCAGGAGGCTCTTGGCCAGTTGGTTGGCACAGGTCCAGGCGGTATCAATGAATCTATCGCCGCCAAGCCTACCGAGAACAAGCTGAATGTCGGGGCCTTCGCTGGTTTGCATCGCCCGTTCGGCGAATCGTTCTCCTTCGAGGTCAACGTCTCGACTGTCGGCTACTCCTCGGTCAACTACATGCCCCGCGTGTACACGGGTGTGGCTGCCGCTTCTGAGACCAAGACTCGCCGGGGCTACATGCTCGATATCGCCCTCGGCATGAAGTTCTAAGCTGGATTCCCTTCGATTGATCCATAGGAGTTAATTATGAAAAGAACTCAAATGACGGCTCTCGCTGTTGTGCTTGTCGGCGTTTCGCTGGCAGCGCAGGAGTCAGTCGGCACTGTGACCGGTGTTGTCAAAGCAGCAGATGGTCGCGTCATCGCCGGGACTCGGGTCAACGTAAAGGCTCCCCAGTTGCTGGGCGAGCGGGTTGTCATCACGAACGCGGACGGAAGCTATCGTCTTTCCCTCCTGCCTCCTGGCGACTACACCATTTCTGTGTCCAAGGACGGCTTCGTCGGCTCCAAGGGCATGTTCCGTCTGGGCGCCGGTTCTGTCATGCGCCAGGATTTCACAATGCGGGCCATCCAGCAGCAGGGTGCGGTCGTGGAGGTTATCGCGACGTCCGCCACCTTCGACAAGACCGAGACAAAGACTGTTACGTCCTTCTCCGAGGAGGCTCTCGCCGATCTCCCCCTGGGGCTTAACTCTTATGCTGCCCTTGCTCTGGCGCCTGGGATTACGGGTGCCTCTGGTTATGAGCAGATTCGCGGAGGCATCGCTGGGCAGGCCGTTTACCAGGTCAATGGAATCTCCGTCCGCGACCCGATGGTCCGCCAGGGTCGCCAGTCCGAGACGGTGCTCGACGACTCCATCGAAGACATCCAGGTCATTCAGTCCCCGCTCAATGCTCGCTATGGCATGACCTCCTCCGGTATCGTGAACGCGACCACCAAGAACGGTTCCAATGAGTTCACTGGCGTATTCCGCGCCAAGCTCTACCGGAACAGCTGGACGGCCCTCCGACCCGGTGGGCGCAATGCCCTCGGTGTTGCCGGGCCGGAAGATGCTCCCCAGACCGACGAACTCCAGCGCACCTACGAGGTCTTCGTCTCTGGTCCCATCATTAAAGATCATCTGACTTTCACTTACTCTGGTCGGTTTACGCCCACTACCGTTTCCACTCAGCAGCTCGACAATCCATTTTCTATGTCGACGGGATCGGGCTTTTACACTTTCAATGGTGACTGGACGACAGCGGTTCCTGCATACAACTATGGTTTCACCAGCGGTGGTCAGTCCGTGCTTATCGGCGGTAAGAACGTCGACAAGACCCAGCAGTTCAAGCTGTTCTGGCAAATTAGCACTCAGCACCAGTTGGAATATTTCTACACAGAAAACATCCCAACTTATTTTAGTCGCCAACAGATGTCCAGCGGGCCCAATGCTACCGGTTTCCTCCCCAACAACGTAGTGGATGACTTCCAGTCCTCGGATGCTAAGTTTTACGGGTTCAACTACCGCGGCATGATGAGTGCCAATAGCAGTCTTGACGTCCGCTATGGCTTCAAGAAGAGTCACGTAAAGTTCCCTGGTGGCCCAGGGGATCCGATCCGCGTGAGCCTCCTTGGCGATCCCACCCAGGATGCGTCACAGTATACGGATTTCGCTTGGGTCAATGGCACGCCTGGTTCCCTTAAGGCCGAGAAACGCGATTCCCAGACCATCGCAGCCAACTACAACCTCATCCTGGATACCCGTTGGGGCAGCCATAACATGGATATGGGTGTCGAGCAGTTGAAGGAAATCACCTTCTCCCCTGCCCAGGCTCCCAACGGCGCCACCTTCGCTGTCCCCGGCCAGTACGACGCCACCAGCTTCATGGTATTCAACTACGTGGGCTCCCGCTATCAACTGGGGTTGCCGGACCCGAACGGCGGTGACTACAGTGGCTACGAGCCCTACACGGGCTACATCCCCTCCGCCACCCAGTACGTCGGGGCCGGGGCTGATGCGGTGAAGACCACGAGCTCGGCCTATGTTAACGATCTATGGTCAATAAATAAAAACTGGAGTTTGATGGCCGGCCTTCGCTACGACAATGGCAAGGGTACAGACGCCATTGGCGAGCGTTACAAGTACACTGCCTTCATGCCTCGATTTGAAGTGAAGTGGGATATCACAGGCGACAGCAGCCGCGTGGTGAACTTCTCCTACGGTCAGTTCCGCGGCACCATTGGCCAGAGCACGATGGCCCTTTACTCGGTGGGCGAGGGCGCGACCACTGTTCGTCGTTTTTGGAACCAGGGCTCTGTCCTCCCTCACTCCGCCACCCTCGCGGAGGTCACAAATATCGCCAACTACGGCTATGTGTACAGCTATTCGGATCCCTCCAAGAGCCTGGGCATCGACAAGGGCTTGAAGCCTGAGAACGCCAATGAGATGAACCTTGGCTACCGCCGCGGGTACGCGGGCGGCGGCTTTCTCCGACTCACTGCCATCTACCGCAAATACTCGGACCTGATTGCCCAGGCTGGTTTCCCGATTCCCACAGTCGTCCCGGACCCCACTGGCTCTGGCCTGCCCAGCCAGACTACTTACTACCGTGAACTGACCAACGATTCCAAGGGTAAACGCGAATACAAGGGCGTCGAGTTCGAGTGGATGGTCCCCATCACAAAGCAGCTTACCTTCCAGGGCAACTGGACCTATGGTCGGATGACGGGCACCCAGCAGTTCAAAGAAGGCAATGTGGGCAGCGGCGCGGCGTTCTTCTGGAACGAAATGGCCGCCCGGGGCTACAATAACTGGAATCCCGAAGGCGTACTGCCCGATAGTCGCGATCATGTCATTAAGGGCTGGTTGGGCTACAGCACCAATTGGGGCAAGGTGGAGTCCGTGGTCAGCCTGCTGGGCCGCTACCGCAGTGGCACACATTTCAGCATGACCAACACTACTTCCATCAGCCCGGCGATGGGTACCGGCATGGCCGGTCTCCCCACTACGGTCCCCTATTACTATGGGAACCGAGGCGCTTGGTCGAATCCCGACTATCTTACTTTCGATCTCCAGTACAACCTTAAAGTGCCTATTGCCAAGAAACTGCAGTTCTTCAGCAGCCTGTCGGTTAACAACTGCTTCAATCAGATCCGTCAGTCTGGGGTTAATACGCCGACCGCTACCGCCACCAGGAGTTTGGCAGCTGCCCAATCCGGCATGGCGATCACCCAAGCCCCGAACTTCGGCTGGGCGAACGCCAACACGATGTATCAGGGTGCCAGAGGCGTCAATATTGACCTGGGGCTGAAGTTCTAATATCTCATTGTAATCGATAGGAGAACCTCTATGAAAATGAATAAATTGATCGCACTGGTGATCGGGATGTCGGCCGTAGGAGCCTGCGCCCAGGACACAACCTTCCAGGCCAAGCTCAGTTGGGTCAACTCCCAAGGCGACCTCCGCTACCTCACCCGGAACTCCCAGGGCTACGGTCTTGAGTTTGGTGCCATTCTCTTCAAAGGGGAGGGCCTAGCACTCTCTGGTCACGCTGACTTCCTAAACATCATGCGGAAAGAGGTCGTAGGGGAAGTGACCTATGACGTGCGCTCGACTCAGGTTGGCCTCGACCTCCGGTATCCTGTAGGGGGAGGCGCCCAGATCTTTACCGGTCCCATGCTTGTGATGTGGGACGCGACTGGCAATACTCTCAATGGTGCCTCGCCGGAAACCTCCTGGAAGGGCGGATGGCGACTTGGTCTCGAGGTTCCAATTGTCAAAAATTGGGCAGCCTCCGTGGCTTACACTGCTACTGAATGGAAGAGCGATGGCAACTCGGCGAGAGTGAAGGGGCTGAATCCCAGCAACCCTAGCTTTTTGACTTTCTCGGCCATCTATAAGTTCTAATCGTTCAACCAAGCAAGAAGAAAGGGCCGACCAAGGTTGGCCCTTTCTTCTTGCTTTCGAAATGTAGCACCCGCAGCGGGAAACATATTAGGGCCTGTCTTTAAAATCGCGCGCCCCATGAATTATTTTGTTGTGCGCTCGCTCGAAGTTGTGCAATTAGGGTGATTTGCCTTGGAATTTCGAATGCCGCGCAGTCAACTCAGCGATCGAATGTGGGCGAAGCTCGCGTTCCCCTTCCCTCAAAGGGAGGGGAGCGGGGACGACCGAGCCTGCCCAACCGGCCAATTGTCGAAACCATTCTCTGGAAACACAGAACGGGCGCACCCTGGCGTGATCTTCCAAAATCCTTCGGCCCTTGGGCATCCGTGTTCACCCGGTTCAATTGCTGGAGTCGCGCCGGGGAATGGCAGGCCGTTCTGGAAGTCCTTCGCGGCGACGCGGATACCGAATGGGTGATACTCGATGGGACCATCCTCCGGGATCACCAGCATGGTGCTGGTGCAAAAGGGGGGCCTACACACAAGGCATCGGTAGATCCAGGGGCGGGCTCTCGACCAAAATCCACCTAATCGGCGATGCTTACGGCAACCTGTTAGATTCCGTGCCTAGCCCAGGACAGATGCACGAGAGCCAACATGCCATCAGCCTGTTGGCAAGCGTGTCTGCCGAGTATGTGTTCGGAGATCGCGCCTAGGACGGCTCCCCGATTCGAGAGACCATCGCGGCCATGGGCGCAGAGGCCGTGATCCCGCCTCATTCGCCCTGCAAGGAATCCCTGCCTATGACCACTACCTTTATCGGACACCTCACGCCGTCGAGAACCAGTTCGCCAAACTCATGCAATACCGCCGTCTTGCCACCCGCTATAACTAGTCGGCCTTGCATAACCCCATAGATCCATATTTGACGGGGATTTACGGGAACCTATCACGTATGCCGTACACCAGAAAGGTAGGGATGAACGCCCGGAATCTGGTGTACGAATGAATCCGAAACCGAAGATGAAGACCCACCAGCAGGCCATGATCGGGACCATGCGCCTCGATCTCGCGTTGGACATGGACCACGAACTGGTCCGTCTGGCGCAGACGATCAACTGGGAGGCCATCGCCGTCGAGTTCCGACCCATGTACTGCCCCAACAACGGCCGCCCGGCGGTCCCCACGCGGCTGATGGCGGGCCTTCAGCTCCTCAAGCACACCTTCAATCTCTCGGACGAGCAGGTGGTGACGCGGTGGGTCGAGAACCCCTACTGGCAGTTCTTCTGCGGCGAGGAGTTCTTCCGCCATTCCCTGCCGATCCATCCCTGCCAGATGACGCGGTGGCGGCAGCGGATCGGCGAGAAGGGCGTGGAGAAGCTGCTCCAGATCACCATCGAGGCGGGCAAGGCCACGAAGACCATCACGAAGCGCAGCCTCGAGAAGGTCATCATGGACACGACCGTGCAGCCCAAGGCCATCCAGCATCCGACGGATGCGCGGCTGTATCGCAAGGTCCATGCGGCGATGCTGCGGATCGCGGAGGCGGAGGGGCTGGAGCTTCGCCAGAGCTACCGGAAGCTGATGGCGCGGGCCTTCCAGAAGCACGGCGGGTACGCGAAGGCCAAGCAGTTCAAGCGCGCTAGGAAGATCCTGAAGAGCCTGAAGACCATGACGGGGCGCGTGGTGCGGGATGTGGAGCGCAAGCTGTCCGATGCGGCCTTCCAGGTCCACAAGGGGACGATGCTCCTCTCGGAGCTGATCCTCACGCAAAAGCGCACCACCAAAGGCAAGGTCTACAGCCTCTCGGCGCCGGAGGTGGAATGCATTGCGAAGGGGAAGGCCCACAAGCCCTACGAATTTGGCGTCAAGGTGAGCCTGGCCGTGACCCATAGGGAAGGCTTCGTGGTGGGCATCCAGGCTTGCCCCGGCAATCCCTACGACGGGCACATGCTGGATGACCAACTGGACCAGGTGGAACGGCTGACGGGCAAACTCCCGGCCTACACCTTTGTGGACAGGGGCTACAAGGGGCACGGGATCCCGGAGGCACGCAGTCGCGTGCTCATCAGCGGGACTCGCAAGCTCGGCTACAGCCTGAAGCGGGATCTGAGGCGAAGATCCGCGGTAGAACCCGAGATTGGCCACATCAAATCGGACGGACGGCTAGGGCGGAACTTCCTCAAGGGCATGGAGGGCGACGCGATGAACGCCATCCTCTGCGGCGTCGGGCACAACCTGCGGAAGATCCTGGCCCATATCAGGGCCCTTTTGTACCTGCTGGCGAGCCCGCTCAGGACAGCCCTACAGGCTCTCCTCGCTCACCTGGAATCCATCCACCTCCCCCAACAGCCCTCAGATGCCGCCAGGATCGGCTGAAGGGGTTTTGCAAGGCCGACTAACCAGTCGGTCCTGAAAAACTCGACAAATCCAGTCATGGTGTGCTTTTCAGGGAAGGCGCGCTCAATCCCCAAGTGCAACATTCCTCAGAAAGAATGGATGCATGGGAAGACATTACACACACCTGAGTTGCGAGGAACGAGCAATGATCCAGGCGAAGCTGGAGTTGGGATTCAAGCCTCGGGCGATCGCCCGAGGCTTGAATCGCGCGGCTTCGACCATCAAGCGGGAGCTTGATCGGAACGACTGGCAGGCTCCGACTCGTCCCCGTAGGCGCGGTCGTCAGCCCCTCGCGGGCGGCTACCGCCTCCAGAACGCCCAGGCCAGGGCCAAGATGCTTGCCTCCAAACCCCGTGTGCTACGGAAGCTGGAGGTGGGATCCCCGTTGTGGCGGCTCGTCCTCGAAGGGTTGGCCAGCGGCTTGTCCCCTGAGCAGGTGGGGGGCACACTCGCGCGTATGCCAGAGCCTGTGCGCATCAGCCATGAAACGATCTACTCCGCCATCTATGCGATGCCCAGAGGCGAGCTGCGCACCGAGGTCATTGCCTTGCTGCGGAAGTCCCACAAGACCCGCAGACCTCGTGCGCGGGGGGAGGACCGACGTGGCCTCATCCCGAACATGACCAGCATTGATGAACGTCCCGTCGATGTTTCCGAGCGCCTGGTCCCCGGCCATTGGGAGGGTGATCTCATCAAGGGCGCCCGCAACCGCTCCCAGGTCGGTACCCTGGTTGAACGCAAGACCCTGTTCACCGTCCTGGCCCAAATGGATCACGCCACGGCTGCCTGTGCCGCCGAGAGCTTTTCTCGCGTGCTCGCTCGTATCGATTCCCAGATGCTGCGCAGCCTGACCTACGACCAGGGGCGGGAGATGGCGGCCCACGAGCTGTTCAGCAAAGAGACCGGCATGACCGTCTACTTCGCCCACCCGCACAGCCCCTGGGAACGCGGCATCAACGAGAACACCAATGGCTTGCTCCGCGACTACTTGCCCAAGGGCTCAGACCTGAGCGTCTACACGCAGGATGAACTCGATACCATCGCCTGGACCCTGAATGTCCGTCCGAGGAAATCCCTCGGGTGGAAATGCCCCGCAGAGCTTTTCCTTCCAGAAGGCGCTTTTGATTTCCAGGCCTTCTGGTCAAATCCACCCAAGCCTGTTGCACTTGGAACTTGAAACCGCCGAACCTATTGCGTATGCCGTACACCAGAAAGGTAGGGACGAACCCCCCGAATCCGGTGTACCGATGAAGCCCAAAGCCAAGCCTAGAACCCATGCTCAGCCCCTGATCGCGACCATGCGCCTCGATTTGGCCTTGGACATGGACCACGAGATGGTCCGTCTGGCCGGGGTGATTCCCTGGGATCGCCTGGCGGAGGAATTCGGCCCGCTGTATTGCGCCGACAACGGGCGGCCTGCGGTGCCGATCCGGTTGATGGCAGGGCTCCATTACCTCAAGCATCTCAAGGGGCTGTCGGACGAGCAGACGGTCCACGGGTGGGTCGAGAACCCTTACTGGCAGTTCTTTTGCGGCGAGGAATTCTCCCAGCACGCGCTGCCCATCGATCCCAGCCAGATGACCCGTTGGCGCCAGCGCATCGGCGAGGACGGCGTGGAGCGACTTCTTCAGGCCACCCTCACCGCAGGCAAGACCACACGAACCATCACGGAAGGCAGCCTGGACAAGATCATCGTGGACACCACGGTGCAGCCCAAGGCGGTGGAGCATCCCACGGATGCGCGGCTGTATCGGAAGGTCCACCGGGCCATGCTCAAGATCGCGGAGCAGGAGGGCATCACGTTGCGGCAGAGCTACCGAAAGCTGATGGGACGGGCCTTCCAGAAGCATGGAGGACACGCGAAGGCCAAGCAGTTCCTGCGGGCGAAGAAAGTGCTCCGCAGCCTGAAGACCATGGCGGGCCGGGTGATGCGCGACGTTGAACGGAAGCTGAGTGATGATGCCTACGCGACCCACAAAGGCACGATGATCAAGGCGGAGTTGATCCTGACCCAGAAGCGCACCACCAAGGGAAAGATCTACAGCCTGCATGCGTCCGAAGTGGAGTGCATCGCCAAAGGCAAAGCCCACAAGCCCTACGAGTTCGGGGTGAAGGTGAGCCTTGCTGTCACCCACAAGGAAGGCTTCGTGGTGGGCATCCAGTCCTGCCCAGGCAATCCCTTCGACGGCCACACCCTGGACCGCCAACTGGAGCAAGTGGCGCGGATCACCGGAAAGGTGCCGGGAACGACCTTCGTGGATCGCGGCTACAAGGGCCACGGCATCCCAGAAACGCGGAGCCGCGTGCTCATCAGCGGCACTCGCAAACTCGGCTACACCCTCAAACGCCAACTCCGGCGGCGTGCCGCCGTCGAACCCGAGATTGGCCACCTGAAAGCGGACGGACTTCTCGGACGGAACTTCCTCAAGGGCATGAAGGGGGATGTGATCAACGCCGTTCTCTGCGGCGCCAGCCACAACCTGCGGAAGATCCTGGCCAGGATCAGGCTTCTTTGCCTTGATATTTGGCGGCTCAGGATGCCTACAGAAGTCGTTCAGGGCCTCGCAGCATCCCTGGCGAGACTTGCCTGGCCGTGCCCATGTCTACACCTCCAGGCGGCTTGATTCTCCGAAGGGGCTTTCTCAGGCTCGACTAACCAGACGATGCGCTACTACAGCGCCATGGTCGGCATCGCCTCCGTGCTCATTTTCTTCAAATTTGAACCTAGACTCTGGCCTTTGGGTTCGATTTCGTTTGGAACCCTGGTTCAGCAGCCGACCGCTCGAATGACACGATCCGGATAGAGTGTGTAGATGCACACCATTCTCCTCATCCACACCGGCGGCACCCTCGGCATGGCGCCCTCGGGGGAGCCTTCCTCGCTGGCGCCGGGGCCTTCGCTGGATCTGATCCTGGAGCAGGTGCCGGAGCTGCGGCAGCTGGCGGAGCTGAAGCTGGTGGTGGCCTTCAATCAGGATTCCTCTACTAACGAGCCGGTGGACATCCTGAATCTGGCGGGGCTCATTCGCGCGGAGTCGAAGGATTGCGGGGGTGTGGTGCTGGTGCATGGCACGGACACCATGGCCTTCACGGCATCGATGCTGGGCTTCCTGTTGGCGGACTTGGGCAAGCCGGTGGTGCTCACGGGCTCCCAGCGGCCCCTGGCCTACGTCCGCAGCGATGCCCGCAGCAATCTCGTGGATGCGGTGACGCTGGCCACCAAGGGGGTCGCGGAGGTCGGCATCTGCTTTGGGGATCACTGGTATCGGGGGGTGGCCGCGGACAAGCTGAGCGTCCACCGCTATGAGGCCTTCGATACGCCCAACCTGCCGCCCCTGGCGGAACTCGGGCTGCACGTGCAGGTTCATCCCCATGCGGGGCAGTTCCTGCGCCAAGTGCCCGCAGGCATCGGGGGCTGCTTCGAGCCTCGGATTGCGGTCTACACGCCCTTCCCGGGGATGCCCTGGGCCCTGCCCCCGGAGGGCACCCGAGGGGTGATCATCGAGGCATACGGCGCCGGGAATCTGCCCATGGGACGGCCGGATCTCCAAGGCCTCTTTGGAGACTGCCAGGCCTGTGGTATTCCCGTGGTGATCACCACCCAGTGCCTGTGGGGCGGTGTGGACCTGGAAACCTACGAACTCGGCGCCCTGGCGGCAGAGGCGGGGGCCATCGCCGGAGGCGTGCATACCCGCTGGGCGGCTCTGGCCAAGCTGGGCCTGGTGCTCGGCGCAGGCGGAGGCATTCCAGAGGTGCGGCAGGCCTTCAAGTGTTCCTGGGCAGGCGAACCCCTTTAGGATTTCAGCCAACTGGATCCAGGGACGCGATCAGGCGGAGTTCGGGTGGAAGGGCAGGGGCTTCTCGTGCTGGGGCGCCCTTCTTTTGTTCATCGGGGAATCCCTGGAGAGTCCTTGAACTGCGCGGACTTGAGAGTTGTTCGGATCGACAGGTACCCTGGCTCGGATCTTGAATCGAAAAGCTCTACGCGGAGACACAGAGGAAAGCAGAGGCTCGCGGAGGAAAGATGCACAACCGACGAACCACGCAAGTCCCTCCGAACCGTACCGGTTTACCTCCGCGAAGGGAATTTTCAAAACGGTATGCGCGGCGATGGGTCAATGGGGCACGCCTTCCCGCGGATGCGCGCAGAATCCATTCTTTGCACTGTGGCGCTGCCTAACCGACCCTCCCACACCGTAAACTGGATCTTTACGAGGCCCCCATGCTCGATCCCGCCCTGCTTCGCCAAGATCTCGATGCCGTCATCCAGAGTCTCTCCAGCCGGGGCTATGCCTTTGATCGGGAAACCTACCTGAAACTGGAAGGCGAGCGGCGGCGGGTGATCCAAGATGCGGAAGTGCTTAAGGCCGAGCGCAACCGCGTATCCGAAGAGGTCGCGAAGCTCAAGCGAGAGAAACAGGACGCCGAGCATTTGATCGCGGCCCAGCGGGAGGTCGGCCAGAAGCTGTCGGGTCTGGAGGCCGCCGAGCGCGAGGCCGAGGCCGCCTTCAAGGACTTCCTGGCCACCATCCCCAATCTTCCCCACGCCAGTGTGCCCGTGGGCCGCGATGAACACGGCAACCAGGAAACCAAGCGCTGGGGCACTCCTGCGAAGATCGAGGCCCCCAAGGATCACATCGACCTGGCCACCCGGCTGGGCATCCTGGATCTGGATCGGGCGGCCAAAATCAGCGGATCGCGCTTCGCCGTGCTCAAGGGCCTGGGCGCCAAGCTGGAGCGTTCGCTCATCTCCTTCATGCTGGACCGCCAGACGGCGGCGGGATGGGGCGAGGTGCTGCCGCCCTACCTGGTGCTACCGGAGAGCATGTATGGCACCGGCCAGCTGCCCAAGTTCGAGGCGGATCTCTTCAAGACCCATCGGGGCGAGGATGCGCTCTACCTCATCCCCACCGCGGAGGTGCCCGTCACGAATCTCTACCGCGACGAGATCCTGCCCAGCGAGCAGCTTCCCCTGCGGCACTGCGCCTTCACGCCCTGCTTCCGCAGCGAGGCGGGCAGCTACGGCAAGGACACCAAGGGCATCATCCGCCAGCATCAGTTCCACAAGGTCGAGCTGGTGGCATTCGCCACGCCTGAGCAGGCCGAGGCGGAACTGGAGCACCTCACCGAGTGCGCCGAGGCCATTCTGGAGGCCCTGGAACTGCCGTACCGCCGCATGCTGCTCTGCACCGGCGACATGGGCTTTAGCAGCCGCAAGACCTACGATCTGGAAGTGTGGCTGCCCAGCCAGAACTGCTATCGCGAGATCAGCTCCTGCAGCTGGTTCGGGGATTTTCAGGCCCGGCGGGCGAGCATCCGCTCCAAGGGCACCGAGCCCAAGGCCAAGGCGCAACTGGTGCACACCCTCAACGGCAGCGGTCTGGCCGTGGGGCGCACCTGGGTGGCCATCCTGGAAAACTACCAACAGCCCGATGGCAGCGTGAAGGTGCCCAAGGTCCTGCAGCCCTACCTGGGATGCGACATCATCCGCTGATGCCCCTGCTGGAGGTCCGCAATCTGGGAGTTCGGAGGGGGGATCACTGGATCCTGAGAGACCTCTCCTTCGAGGTCCAGGCGGGCGAGGCGATGGGGGTGGTGGGGGCCAGCGGTTCGGGCAAGACGACGCTGGCCTGGGCCATCCTGGGGCTGCTGAAGGCCGAAGAAGGCGAGGTGCGCCTGGATGGCCTGCCATGGTCGGCCCTGTCCGAAGGGAATCGCAGGCCTCGCCGGGCCGAAATCCAGGCGGTCTTCCAGGAACCCCTGGCCTCACTGCCGCCTCACCGAACGGGCTGGGAAATCCTGGAGGAACCGCTGGTGATCCACGGGCGGGAAACGGCGCCTCGGCGGCGGGAGCGGGTCGCGGCGGCCGCAGCGCGGGTGAAATTCCCGGAAGCGGCTTTGGCGCAATGTCCCGGCCAGTGGTCCGGCGGTCTGGCCCAGCGCCTCTCCGTGGCCCGGGCCCTCATGTCGAAGCCCAGGCTGCTGGTGCTGGACGAACCTCTTTCGGCCCTGGATCCCACCCTGGCAGGCCATCTCCTCCAGCTTCTGCTGGACCTGAAGCACGAGAGCCTCGCCCTGCTCTTCATCAGTCACGACCCACGGGCCGTGGCCCGCCTCTGTGATCACACCCTGAAGCTCTGAATGGCGCCCATTAAAGGAAGAGCCGCCGATGGGCGGCTCTTCCTTTAATGGGGAAGGCGACTATTCGTTGGCGCCTCGCCGGGTCCCGGTCTCGGGATTGATCCAGATGCCGCCGAAGCGGCCCCAGAGGGAGCTGAAGCCGGGGCGCAGGCGGCCCTTGGTGTCGAGGTCCTGGAGTTCGGAGACCAGGAGCTTCTCGCTGGCCGCCCGCTGCAGTTCGCGCACCAGGGCCTGACGCTTCTCGAAGGTCAGGGGTTCGGCGGCCACGCGGCCCTTGATGCGAGCCACCCAGGCCTTGCCCTCGGGGCTCCAAAGGACGGGCGTGAGCTGACCCTCGGGAGTTTCCAGAAGGGCCTTGCGGATGGCGGGATGCTGGCCCAGTTCCCCGAGGCTGGCGAGGGTCACGCCCTCCTGGCTCTTGAGTTCGCCCAGGGCTTTCAAGTCGCCGGATGCCACGGCGGCCTTGGCCTTCTCTTGGGCTGCCTTGCGGGCCTCCTCCAGCTTCCAGGCGCTCAGCACGCGGTCGCGGATCTCGGCCAGGGGTGGCACGGCGACGGGGCGTTCCTCCTGCACCCGGAAGACCGTGAAGGTGGAACCGGTGGGAAGGAGCTTGGAGACCTGGCCCACCTTCAGGCTGAAGGCCTCGCCGACCAGGGGACCGGCATCGGAAATCCCGGAGATGGTGGCGGAGGGTTCGTTGAGGAAAGGCTGACTGGTCTGGACCTTCAGGCCGAGATTCCGGGCCGCCGCGGCCAGGTCGCCGCGCTCACCGGCGCGCTTGCGGAGCTGCTCCAGCCGCTCCTTGGCCTTGCTGGCGAAGCGCTCGTTGGCGAGCTGGGCGCGCAGTTCCTCCCGCGCCTCCTCGAAGCTGCGGGTGCGCTTGCCTTCCAGCCGGATGAGGTGGATGCCGAACTGGGTGCGCACGGGCTGGCTGATCTCGCCATTCTTGAGGGCCATTGCGCCCTCTTCGAAGGGCTTGACCATGGTGCCCGCCTTGAACCAGTCGTAGAGGCCCCGGTTGGCCTTGGCCGAGGGATCCTCGCTGCGCTCCTCGGCGGTCTTGTTGAAGTCCTTGCCCGCGAGTAACTGAGGGCGAAGGTCTTGGGCCTTCTTCATGGCCTCTGCAAACTGGGCCTCGTTCTCGGCCTTGAAGAGGATGTGGCTGACTTTCAGCTCCGTGTACTGGGCGAGCTTGGAATCGTAGGCCGTCTTCAGGGTGGCGTCGTCGATCTTGAGGGCATCACCGAAGGAGGCCTGATCCAGGGACACATACTGGATCACCCGACGGGGCGGCACCTGGAAGCGCGCACCGCCCTCCTTGAGGAAGGCGGCGAGTTTGGCATCGCCGGGATCGGGAACCGCCGCGGGATCGGGGCTCAGACTCACGGACTCGAGACTCAGCTTCTCGTTCTGGACGCGGTTTTCCTGGTTCAGCCAGGCCTGATCCACGGGGACCTTGGCGGCTTCCTGGTCCACGAGCTTGCGGAGGGTCAGCTCGGCGCGGAGCTCCTGCTCCCAGAGGTTGAGGCTCTGCCCGTTCTCACGAAGAACGGTGTTGATCTCGGCGGTGGCCAGAAGCTGGCCCTTGTCGTCCACGAAGACCGGGTATTTGCGAAGCCTCGCTTCCAGGGCCTGCCGCACTTCGAGGTCGGTGATCAGGATGCCGTGGCGCTCGGCCAGTTCCTCTCGGAGCTTCTGCCCGACCAGGTCGCTGAGGGCGCGCTGCTGAAGGAAGGGGAGCATCTGTTCCAGGTCGGCCTGGCGCCCCATGCGGTTCGCCATGTCGGACAGCAGGCGATCCGAGTCGCGCTTCAGCACGTCCCGGCCGTAGACCCGGGCCATCACGTTGTCGGGGGCCTCGGGGTTGCCGGAGCTGGGGGCCAGGTAGGCCACGAGCCCCACCAGGACCACACCCATCACGATGGTCATGGGCATCTGGTTGCCCTTGAAGACTTGGCGGAAATTGCGAAGCATGGAGACTCCCGAATGCGTGGCCAACGTGATCCCAGGGCGGACGCCGACGGGGACCCGAACCTCCTAGCGTATCAAAGGAACGGCCTCTGGAATAAACTTGAAGCTAGGAGAACGCATGGCCGTCCGACCCGTCATCACCTGGGGGGATCCCCGACTCAAGCAGAACAGCGCCGATATTGGCGACTGGACACCGGAGCTGGAGGCCCTCGTCCAGGATCTCTTCGATACCACTTTGGCGGAGGAAGGCCTCGGTATCGCCGCGCCCCAGGTGGGCGTCAACCTCAACCTGGCGGTGATCGATGTCTCCTGCGGGCAGGATCCGACCCAGAAACTGGTGCTCATCAACCCCGAGATCGTGCGGGAAGAGGGTTCCCAGGTGGGCACCGAAGGCTGCCTGTCCATTCCTGGCGTCCATGAGGTGCTGGAGCGGCCTCAGCATGTGTGGGTGAAGAACCGCCGTCCCGATGGCTCCTGGTACGAGCTGGAGGGCGAGGATCTCCTGGCCCGGGCCTTCTGCCACGAGATCGATCATCTGCGCGGGCGCCTCTTTGTGGAGTACTTCGGCCCGGTGAAGCGCCAGGTCATCCAGCGCAAGTATCAGAAGATCCGTTCGGGGCGCTAGGGTGGTGCGCATCGCATTTCTGGGGACGCCCGCGGTGGCGGTCCCGGTCTTGTCGGTCCTGGCCGAGGCTCACGCTGTGCAAGTCGTATTCTGCAACCCGGATCGGCCCCAGGGCCGGGGTCGCCACCTGGAGGCGCCTCCCGTCAAGGTGGCCGCCCTGGAACGCGGGCTCTCTGTGTATCAACCGGAGAGCTGGAAGCAGTCGGACAGTCGTGATCTTTGGGAAGGCCTGGCCATCGATCTGGCCATCGTGGTGGCCTATGGCCACATCCTGCCTCGCTGGATGCTGGATTCCTGCCCCCTGGGCGCCTGGAATCTGCATTTCTCCCTGCTGCCCCGGTGGCGCGGCGCCTCCCCCGTGAACCACGCGATCCTCATGGGCGATGACGAAACGGGCGTGAGCCTCATGCGGATCACGCCGGGCCTGGATGCTGGTCCGGTGGTGGCCGTGAGTCGGCGACCCATCCTGCGGTCAGACACGGCCGAGGGACTGCTAGCGGCATTGGCCGAAGATGCGGCGAGGCTGCTCATGGGTGAACTGCCCGGGTTATTGGCGGGCACGGCCGCCCCCAGACCCCAGGACGATAGCCTGGCCACCCTGGCGCCCAAGTTGAGCCGGGACATGGCGCGGCTGGATTTCACCCGGTCCGCCCTGGAGCTCCACCGCCAGGTGCGCGCACTTCAGCCTTGGCCGGGGGTGGAATTCCACTTGGCGGATTCGGTGCTCAAGGTGAGCGCCGTGGGCGGCCTTCGTCCCGCCACTGACCCGCCTGGAACCCTGCGATGGAGCCGCGAGGGGGCCTGGCTGAGCGCTGGCGATGGCCAGGCGCTGGAGTTGACGCATCTGCAGCGCCCGGGCAAGCCCATTCAGCCCGCCCTCCAGGCACTGCAGCCTTGGGGGACCCAGGGCGTCGTTGTCGGGTAAGCTGGGCTTATCCCATCCCACTTTGTGTCGTGAGGCTATCCATGGAAGCCGACGCATGCCCGAAGCCCATCCTATGACAAGGTTTCCCTGGATCCCGGGTAGAACGCGGAGGCCTTCAATCGTCCTCGGCGCGGTCTTGGTCCTCATAATCGGTCTCGGGCTCTGGACGATTTCGGGGACCTCCCGGTTACTGGGGCGCGGTGGGTGTGTGGTGGTGGTCTTGAACCCCCAGGGCACACTCGATGCGCGGTCAGGACAGAGCCTGCTGGAGGTTCTGGAGGAGGCCTTCGACTACGCGGGTAACACCCCCCTGTATCAAGCGCCTCGTGGGTGGACCTGGAAACCGAAGGCACCCTCGTTCCTGGATGTAGAACTGGAGCCTCGGCGACAGGGCACCTCTCTCGGGTTCACGGGGCGTTGGCGTCAGGTGGAGCAGGGCCAACCCCTCGGTTGGAAGCCCATTGAGCTGCCTCCATTGCCTCCGAGGGAGGCCATCCTGGAACTGGGGAAGATTCTGGGTGTGCCCCTGTCCAGGGCCAGGTTGGATACTTCGATTCCAGGGGATCCTTCTCTCTTTTGGGACAGCACCCGCATCGATCATCTGCCCGTTGAGGAGGCTCGGCACCTCCTCGGTTCCTGGGGGGGGCGTCTGGAACCTGGGTCCCTTGCCGAGGTTCGGTACGCTGCGGGCCTCCGCAGGGCGTTGTGGGATCTACCTGTCGAGGGACGACAACTCTGGGAAGAGGCTAGGATCCTGAGTGATCGCGGCCTGCAGCGAACCCCCGATTCACCGGCCGCAATCACGGAATGGGCCCACCACGCGATCCATGCTGGGGAGGGAAGAACGGCTCTCAGCCGACTTCTCAAGGCACTCCGGCAGAATCCGCGGTCTCCATCTCTGGCCTACATGACCTCCTATGCGGGGCGGTACGCCGGTCGCCTCGACATTGCCATCGCCGCATTGGATCGGATGGAGGCCTTGGATCCCAGGGCCCGCGCGCACGGCCCTAACCAGACTGCCCGTCTTTATGCCGGTGACCTGAAGGGCTATGCCGAGGGTCTCGCGGCCGACCCAGGGGTCTATTGGCAGGCCTATTTCGAGGTCCAGAGAGGACGCCTCGACCTCATGAACGGAGACCGCCTGTCGGCTCGAGCCCATTTCCTGCGTGGAACTGCAGCGCTCGGGTCGCACGAGTCCGGGCATCGCCTGGCAGAGGGTTTTCTGGCTGCCCTGGAAGGCCGGAATTCAGAGGCGATCCGGTTGTTCCAGGAGCTGGATCGTCAACGGAAGGACCGGGGTCTGTTCGATGGCGAACTGGCGCTCTTCCTTGCCGAAGGCGCCGTTCTGGCGGGGGACCTGGAGGCCGGACAATCACTTCTCGAGCGGGCCTACACGGATGGATTCTCCTGTTCGGAATGGCTCCAGAGGGATCCCCTTCTCCTCCCCTTGAGGGGATCGCCGCGATGGAATGCGCTGCTCTTGCGGGTCAAGGAACGGGAAGACCGGGTGCGGAACCTGGCGCTCTGACCTCGTCGGGGCTCAGGCGAGCTTCCTGGCGATATCCCGGTACTCGGGGTCCATCCCGAAGACCTCCTGGAAATGTTGGGAGGCTTCTTCCGAACGTCCGAGCTGTTCGAGTATTTCGCCCAGATCGTAGCGCAGGCCGACAGAATCCTCGGGGGGGAAGCCGGGGGCGTCGATGCCCTGGTGGAGCCAATCCACGGCGGCTTCGAGATTACCCTGGGCTTGTTCGCAGATGGCCAACATGGAGCAGCATTCCAGGGTGCGCTCGGGATCGCGCATGGCCTTCTTGAATTCCTCGATGGCGGGATCGATGAGCATCATCTCCTTGTAGGCGATGCCCAGGTTGTAGTGGGTCTCGTAGTCGTCGACCTTCACTTGCTGCTCGACGCCTTCGCGGAAGGCGTTGAACAGTTCGTCCACGCTGTGAATCTTCTCCACCACATTGGTGGCGTCGTGCATCTCTTCGCCCTCGCCGGGCTCTAGCAGGGAATCCCCCAGCACATCGGTGAGATCGAAGAAAGAATGAGTGAAGTCGGCGTCGTCGGCCAGGCTCGCGGGGGCCTCGTGGCCCAGGCGGCGCAGGGCCTCCTCCACGCGATCCATCCTGGACAGCAATTCCGGGTGGTTGGGCCAATCCCTGAGGGCGTTCTGGATCTCGATCTTGGCATCGTCGGGACTGCCGTAGTCGAGTTGGAAGTCGACATCCGAGAGCATGGAGGCCAGGTCCTCGCTGATTTCCGGAGTCTCAGCGGGGGCGGGGGAGGCTGGGATGGGCTTGGGCGCGGGCAACTGGGGCGGCGCCACGGGCACCTTGCCCTGGGCAAAGGGCAGGGGTTCCAGTTCCAGGGGCTCGATCTCGGGCAGGAGCTCGGATTCGACGGGAAGCATCTCCTCGTCCTCTGGGGGCATCCACTGCAGATCCTCGGCGTTGAGCGTCTCGGGTTCCATCGCGTGGCCCGGGGCACCCAGGGGGATCGGAGGGATGGCCGCCGGGGCCTCGGGAGCCGAAAAGGCGATCGGCTGATGGCCTTCCCTGGCCTCATCGAGGGCGATGAGTACGTCCATGTCATCCGCAGGGGCGGGCGGGGGCACCGCGGGCACTGCGATGGGAATGGCGATGGGCGCGGCGGGCCTCGGCGGGGGTGGCGGCGGGGCTGCCGGGGTCGTGAGGCCGAGCATGCGGCGATGCAGGCGAGTGGAGCCGGGGAAGAGTTCCTCGGCCTTGTCCAGCATCTCCAGGGCGAGTCGTCGCTGGCCCATGGGGGCGAGCTTCTCGGCCATCTTGACGTAGTGCTGCTGCACCTTGGTCATCACCCCCGAGGCCTTGTAGATCTCGCCGATGCGGTTGATGGCGTCGAGGTTGGCGGGGTCGAGCTCCAGGATTTTCTGGTAGGCATCCTGGGCCCGATCATTGAAGCGGCTGCGGATGTAGCTTTCGGCCTCGCGCTGCAGCTGCTGGATCTGCATCCGCTTGATGGGATCGACTTCCGTGGCTTCGTAGGAGGGCAGGCTCTGACTGGGGGCGCCAGGAAGGTCCTTGAAAGGCGGGGGGAGGCTCGGGAGCGGGGGGGCCTCGATCTCGCTGGCCTCCACGCCCAGGCCGCGCAGTTGCTCCTCCAGGTTGCGGACTAGGGTGCCGTCATTGGAGGCCTTGGCCAGGGCGTGGGCCTGGCTCAGGGCATCGATGCGCCCCTGGCGATCGCCGCTCTGATGGGCCACATCCCCCAACTGGAGCCATGCCTCGAGGGGAATGGGCTGTCCTTGGAAGGCGCTGTGGATGGTGCGGGCAGCCTGCTCGCCCATGCCGCGCCGCGCAAAATCAAGACCGATGGGTTTGTAGAGGCGCAGGCCCTCATCCACGGCGTTGGTGCGTATCATGTCGCGCAGGGCTCGCTCGCAGAGCACCGTGGCCTTTTCGGGCAGCTGGGGGATCTTGGCCAGGACTTCCAGGGCCCGCTCCGGGGCCTTGGCCTGCAATTCGACTTCGGCCAGGGCCTCCAGGATCTCGGAACTGCGGGGGTTGGCGGCCAGACCTTCGCGCAGGTGCTCGGCGGCGCCGTTCAGATCCTTCTGTACGATGCAGAGCCGGGACTGGGTCAGGAAGACCTTGGGCGAGGTGGTCATGGCCTTGGCCCGGTCCAGCACCTGAATGGCCTCGGCGGGCATCTGCTCGAAGGCCAGCGCCTCGGCCACATCCAGGTAAATCTCGGCGGCGCGTTCCTTCATGCCCTCTTTGTTGTAGAGGTCGGCGAGCTTGACCTTGTTTTTCAGATTCTTGGGATCGAGTTCGACGACCTTGGCGAACTCCTCGAGGGCGCGCTTGAGGAGGCCCTTCTTGGTGAAGTAGTCGGCCACCTCGATGTGGATCTGGATGGCCTCCTTGACCATGTTGGTGGCCCGGTAGGTCTCCGCCAGCCGCGCGGCGACATCCACATCCTCGGGAGCCGTGCGGTGGGCCTTCTTGAAGACGGCGGCGGCCTTGTTGATGAAGCCGCTGCGCTCGTAGCCCTGACCCGCGCGCTTGAACATGTCCAGGGCATCCGCCTGTCGGCCGATCTGCAGCGAGGCATCCCCGATGCGGTTCATCAGATTGAAGTCGTCGGGCTTGTCTTCCAGGAGTTTCCGGAACTCGTCGATGGCCCGGTCAACCTTCCCGCTGGCCATGTAGGTTTCGGCCTGCTTCTGGACTCTTGCGCGGTCAATGGCCATCGGAGCTCATCTCGGAGAATCGGTCAGGGAATCATTCAGACGGGATCGATAAGGTTTCGCCCGGTGAAAGCATGGGGCAGCAATTCGGAAATGGAATGCAGGGATCGCCCCTGGCGGTTGGCCAGGAGGATGGGCAGTTCCTCCGCGAACTCCGCGATCACCTGTCGGCAGAGCCCGCAGGGCGGAGTGAGGGTTTCGGCCTCGGTGACCACCACCAGGGCGAGCATGTCTCCCGGCCGCATGCCCTGGGCAGCCGCGGCACAGATGGCGTTGCGCTCGGCGCAGATCGTACCGCCGTAGCTGGCATTTTCGACGTTGCAGCCGGTGTGGAGGGTGCCGTCCCGATGCAGGAGTGCTGCGCCGACCTGGAAGTGGCTATAGGGCGCATAAGCATTATCCCGGGCCCGCCAGGCGGCCTCGAGAATGGGGTCCCACTGGGGATCCTGGGGGGTCGTGAAGGACATTCTGCTCCCGGATTTCAGGATCTAGGTTAATCGCGGGGCTGGGCTTGCGCCAGCGGAGTCATTATCGGCGCCGGAAAAAGCCGGGGAGGCGTCCTCGGCCTGGGCCAGAGCCAGGGCCCGCCAGCCTGGGACGAAGCCCTGGGTCTCCCGGCGGCCTCGGCGGGACAGGATTTCCAGAAAGACTTCACGTTTCTGCAACCGGGCCTGGAGGATGGCCCCGGAGAGACGTTCCAGTTCCCGCTCAAAGGCGCGGCCGGGGCCCCAGGCCCGGAGATCCAGCCGAAGGTGGAGGCCCGCTAGTTCCTCATCCTCGAAGGTGCGGACCCAAGGGGCGCCGCGCTGGGCGGTGCGCTTCCAGTGCACCCGTCCCAGGGGATCACCTTCCCTGAAGGGGCGGGCTCCTTCCGGGGCGGCAGTGCCCGGTTTGGGAATGGGGCGTACGGCCTCGCCCCTGAGCCCGGTGGGCGGGGCGGTCGCCCGGGGATGGGGCAGCACGAGAATCTCCTGAGCGAGGGGAAAGCGAAGGGCCTTTTCCAGGAATCCGAAAGGATAGGCCGTGCGCAGCTCGAGGCTTACGAGTCGGCAGGTGCCCCGGCGCTCGGGGCGGGCGTGGAGCACCACCAGGGCCTCTTTCCGGTTCTCGCCACCGGCGTAGAAACCGGGCTCGATGCGACCCTCCTCCATTTCCATGCGCACTTCCAGGGCGCGGATCCTTCGGGGTGCGCCATCCTTGAGGCGGAGGCGGATCCCGCCCCGCACTCGGGCAAAGAGATTACCTTCCTCGATGCGGTCGATGCCGATGTGCTGGAGCGTGCGGCGACTCACCCATCCGGAAAGGAGGAAGAGCGCCACCATCAGCGAGAACACCAGGTAGAGCAGGTTGTTGCCGGTGTTCACGGAGAACACGCCCACCAATAGCATGGCGGCCAGGTATTCCAGGCCCAGGCGGGTGATGGAGAGCTGTAGACGGCGGTCGTTCCAGAGTTTCATGGCGAGGAAAGGGTAATGCCACGATAGCCTTGAAAACACACCCGGACGGCCCATGTTAAAGAATCTTTTCCGCACCAAGTCCCTGGAACAGCTGAAGGCCAAGGCTGAAGATCCCGAGCACCAGCTCAAGAAGAACCTGGGCACCTTCGATCTGACCATGTTCGGCATCGGCGCCATCATCGGCGCGGGCATCTTCAGCGCCATCGGCACCGCCGCTGCGGGTGGCCTGGATGGCCGCCCGGCGGCGGGCCCGGCCCTGGTTATCAGTATCCTCATCGTGGCGGTGGCCTGCGGTTTCACGGCCCTGGCCTACGCGGAGATGGCCTCGATGATTCCCGTGTCAGGGTCGGCCTACACGTACGCCTACGCCACCCTGGGCGAACTCATGGCCTGGATCATCGGCTGGGATCTGTTGCTGGAGTACGCCGTAAGCAACGTGGCGGTGGCCATTTCCTGGGGCGACTACACCAAGAGCTTTCTCGCGAATGTGCTCCATGTGCACGTGCCGGGCTGGCTCTCCATGGATCCCCGCACGGCCTTGATGCTGCCCGACGGGGCCGCGGCCATGACCCTTTCCGAAAAACTCCACGCCTTGGCCCAGGCGAAGGCGGGGTTGCTGGATGGCGCCGCCACCTTCGCCAACTGGGCCACGCTGAAGGACGCGCCGATGCTCTTCGGCTTCCCCATCGCCATTAACCTGCTGGCGGTGGTGATCACCGTGGCCATCACCTGGCTCGTGTACCTCGGCATCAAGGAGAGCGCCCGGGCCAACGCCGTCATGGTGGTGGTGAAGGTGGCCATCCTGCTGGCGGTGGTGGGCATCGGCATCAAGTTCATCGACACCCAGAACTGGGTGCCCTTCGCGCCCAAGGGGCTCATGGGCATCCAGGCGGGCGCCGCCATCATCTTCTTCGCCTTCATCGGCTTCGACGCCGTGAGCACCACGGCGGAGGAATGCAAGGATCCCGGACGCAATCTGCCCCGGGGCATCCTGTTCTCCTTGGGCATCTGCACGGTGATCTACGCCGCTGTGGCCCTGGTGGTGACGGGAATGTTGAAGTACACCGAGCTGGGCAAGCAGGCGGATCCCCTGGCCTACATCTTCACCCAGCACGGCCTCACGGGCTGGGCGGGCATCATCTCCTTCGGCGCCATCATCGCCACCACGGCGGCGCTGCTCGTGTACCAGGTGGGTCAGCCCCGCATTTTCATGTCCATGAGCCGCGACGGCCTGCTGGGCCCCTGGTTCGGCAAGGTGAGCAAGAAGCACGGCACACCTGGCAACGCCACTTTCCTCACCGGCTGCATCGTGGCGGTGCCCGCGGCGCTGCTGAACATTTCCGAGGTGGTGGAGCTCTGCAATATCGGGACGCTCTTCGCGTTCGCCCTCGTCTGCGCCGGGGTGATGATCCTGCGCTTCCGCAGGCCCGAAGTGACGCGCCGCTTTCGCATGCCGTGGGTGTGGGTGACGGCCCCTCTGGGAATCATCTTCTGCATCTGGCTCGCCAAGGGGCTGCCGGGGGTCACCTGGATCCGCTTCTTCATCTGGCTGGGGCTCGGGATGGTGGTGTACTTCGCCTACGGTTTCCGCAACAGCGCCCTGCACGATTCCGCCAAAAACACGTAGGCTGGAGGCATGTTCACCGGCCTGATTCGACATCTCGGCAGCCTCGAGGCCCGCACGCCTCGCCCTGGGGGTACGCGACTGCGCATTTCGGCGCCTCCGGAGCTTCTGGAGCGGGCGGAGTTGGGGGCCAGCATCTGCGTGAACGGGGCCTGCCTCACGGCGGTGGCGCGGGATGGGAAGGCCTTCGAGGCGGATCTCTCGGAGGAAACCCTCCAGAAAACGACGTTCGGGCGACTGTCCATGGGGGCTCTGCTCCACTTGGAACCTTCGCTGCGGGTGGGTGAACCCCTGGACGGCCATCTGGTGTCGGGGCATGTGGATGGCGTGGCGCGGCTGCTGGAGCGGCCCCAGGGCGAGGGCCTCTGGCGTTTCGCCATGCCCACCGAGTTGGCCCCCATGATCGCCCCCAAGGGCTCGGTGGCGGTGGACGGCATTTCCCTGACGGTGGTGGACTGCGGTGGCGACTGGTTTACCGTGGCCCTGATCCCCGAAACCGTGCGGCGCACGCGCCTGGAAACGGTGAGGCCCGGCGCGGAATTCAACCTGGAGGTCGATCCCATCGGCCGCTACGTGGCCCGGGCTCTGGAGCTGCGGGGCGGGGAAGCCCGGCTGCATCGTTTCGCGCGAGAGGGTTGGTCGGGCTGAAGTAGACTCATCTCCATGCTGAAACCCCAGCTTCCCAACCTGTTTGCGGCGGATCTCCCGGATCGTCTACGGGCGCGCTTCGCGCGCTTCGGCGTGGTGGAGGGGTGGGGCCTCGAGATCGTGGAAATGGGACCGGGGCGGGCCCTGTTGCGGGTTCGTGCCAATGATCGCACCAGCAATCCCGGCGGCGAGATCATCAATGGCGGCGTGCTGGCGGCCCTGGGGGACATGACCAGCGCCCTGGCGCTCTCCACGGCCTTCGACGGGGCCATGCCCTTCGTCACCTCGGACCTGAACATCCGCTACCTGGAACCCGCCCGGGGCGATGTGGAGGCGGAAGCCACGGTGCTTCGACTCTCCACGCGCAGCGCCATCATCGCCTGCGAAATCCGCTGCGGAGAGGAAACCGCTGCGATCTGTACTAGCCACTTTGTCGTCAAGCGAAAGCCGGGGGACTGAACATGGCGCTCCGCCGGAATTCACCGCCCCTCCAGCGCCTGCGGCACACCCTGATGCTGCTCACGCTCGTGGTGCTGGCGGGGGTCATGGGCTATCGCTGGCTGGCGAAGCTGAACTATCTCGACAGTTTCTACATGGCCATCACCACCCTGTTCACCGTGGGATTCCGGGAGCTGGGCGAAGTCAATGCCGCCACCAAGCTCTTCACCATCGCCTATCTCATCACGGGCCTGGGGGTGGCGACCTACGCCATTTCCAACCTTACGGCCCTCATTGTGGAGGGCGACCTCCAGGGCTACCTCCGGGAGCGCCGCATGGAAAAACGTCTATCCAATCTCTGCAACCATGTCATTGTCTGCGGTTTCGGCAAGATGGGCTTCCAGGCCGCCTGGGAGTTGAAGCAGGCGGGCGTCCCGTTCCTGGTCATCGAGAAGGAGCAGGGCAAAGGCTCCAAGAACCCTCGCTTCGAGGGCGAGCTGTTCCTCTACGGCAACGCCATGGACGAGCTGATCCTCGAGAGGGCCGGAATCACCCGCGCCCGGGGGCTCATCACCACCCTCACCACTGACGCGGATAACGTGCTGGTCACCCTTACTGCCAAGCAGCTGGCGCCGGACGTGCCCATCGTGGCGCGCTCCGCCCAGCTGGGCACCGAAAACAAGCTGAAGGCCGCCGGCGCAAACCACATCGTGAGTCCCTACGAAATCGGGGGGCGGCGCATGGCGGCGCTGCTGCTGGAACCGGATCTGATGAACTACGTGGACGTGGTGCTCGACCACAAGCAGATGGAGATGGCCATCGAGCATGTCCTGGTGAGTCCGGGCTCTCAGCTGGTAGGCCTCTCCATGCGCGAGGCGCGCCTTCGGGATACCACTGGCGCCCTGATCGTGGGCATCCATCGTACGGAGCAGGGCCTGCTCTTCAATCCCCGGGGCAGCGAAACCTTCCTGGCCGGGGATGTGCTGCTGGCCATGGGAAGTCACGACACGTTGAACGCCCTGGTGGGCGTGGCTCGGGGCGAATCGCGGTTGGTGACGAAGACTACATGATCGGCAGGGCAAAGCTGAAGGTCGAGCCGACCCCCTTCTCGCTCTCCACCCAGATTCGCCCGCCGTGGGCCTCCACGATGCGCTTGGCGATGGCGAGGCCGAGGCCGGTGCTGCTCTCACCCGCGGTGGGCTTCACGCTGAGGCGTCCGAATTCCGTGAAGGCCTTTCCGATTTCATCCTTGGGAATGCCCTGGCCCTGGTCCCTCACGTAGATTTGGATCTCGCCTGCGCCAAGCCGGGCGCCCAGGGTGATCTGGGTCTGGGGCTGGCTGAACTTGATGGCGTTGGTGACCAGGTTGGTGAGCACCTGGTGGATGCGCTGGGCATCCATGGTCAGGAGCAGAGGCTCCCGGGGCAGTTCCAGGCGCACCTCCTGCTGCTTGCGCTGGGCCAGGAGGCTGCTCTCGGCGTGGACCTCCTCCAGGAAGGGGGCCAGGGGTTCGGCTTTCCGTCGCAGTTCCAGGCTCCCGGCCTCGATGGCGCTGACGTCCAGCAGATCGTCCACCAGGGTGACCATCGTTCGGGAGGCCTCCTGGAGGGTGCGCAGGACGCGCACTTGGTTTTCCGGCAGCGGCCCCAGGACTCCCCCCACGAGCATGTCCAGGTAACCCTGCATCACGGTGATGGGGTGGCGCAGATCGTGGGCCGCCATGCCCAGGAAGCGGTTCTTGACCTGATTGAGCTCCTGGAGCTGCTGGTAGAGCTTGCTCTTCTCCAGGATCATGGCGAGTTGCCCGGCGATCTGGAGGAAGAGATCCACATGGAGATGGGCGTAGGTGTGTTTCTCCATGCTGGAAAAAAACATGAAGCCCACGGGCTGGCCCGCCGCTACCAGGGGGCAGGTAAGGCTGGAGCGCATGCCCTCCTCCAGGATGAGGCGCGTGGCCTCCGAGGCCGGATGGGCCGCCAGGTGGGTCTCCAGATCGTTGAGGATGCGCGGCTGTCCATTCACCAGGATGTCCTGGAGGCTGCTGCCTTCCATCCGAGCCGTGTAGCCCCGGGGAATTTTCAGGGCGGGAGCCTCCGAGTGGGCCCACCGGGCGCGCAGGATGCGGCCGTCATCTTCCAGCAGCGCGAAGCCGATGCGGTCATAGGGAATGATGGGGCGGAAGGAGGCGTAGACCTTTTCGAGCACCTCATCCAGCAGCAGGCCCGCATTGGCCTGCTCCGTGACCTTGGCGAGGGAGGAAATCTCCTCGAACTTCCGCTCCAGGGTGCGCCCCAGCTCCGCCAGCGCCAGCCCCAGCTGGCCCACATCGTCATTGCCGTCGCCGGGAATGGCCACCACGAAGCGCCCCTGAGCCATGGCCTGGGCGGCCTCGCGGTAATGGATGATCCGATCGTCCACCATAGTCGCCCTCCCACGCCCTGAATCGAGGCTTGGTCAACCTCTCTATCGGCGGGGGATGGGTAGGCTGAAGTCCAGGAAAGCCCGCGATCGTGCGACCCCTGGAAACAGGAGGGGCCCCGCGAGGGGCCCCATCCACGAGCACAGGGATGAATTACTTGGCGGCGGCGAGGCGCTTGCTGGCTTCGCTCCACTTGATGTTTTCGACGAAGGCATTGAGGTAGTCGGGGCGCTTGATGCCATAGTCCACCATGGAGGCTCCGTCTCCGCGAGCCGCAGGCGAGTGGGAGGACGATGCAGTGCATCGTCCGATAGACGGAGGGCGTGCGACCCCTGGAAATAGGAGGGGCCCCGCGAGGGGCCCCATCCACGAGCACAGGGATGAACTACTTGGTGGCGGCGAGGCGCTTGCTGGCTTCGCTCCACTTGATGTTTTCGACGAAGGCATTGAGGTAGTCGGGGCGCTTGATGCCATAGTCCACCATGAACGCGTGCTCCCAGCTATCCAGCACCAGCAGCAGATCCTGGTCGATGGGCACGCCCAGGTGGTGCTCGGCGAAGAAGTAGGTGTGCAGCTTGTTGTCGCGGCGGTTGCGGGTGAGGATGGCCCAACCGGGGCCGCCCATGGCCGCGGCCTTGAGGTCGGCCACCACCTTGTCCTTGCCGCCCGCGGCTTCCAGGGCCTTGGCGAGCTCGGGGCTGATGTCGCTGTCGGCGCCCAGATTCTCGAAATAGAGCTCGTGCAGGAAGGAACCATTGAAGGCCACGGCCTCCCGGCGCTTCAGTTCGCTGTACTCGTTGAAGGAGTAGTTGGGTTTGGAGTTGTCGATTTCGGCCAGTTTCGTCTCGATCTCGTTGAGCTTGGCGATGTAACCCTTATAGAGGATGAAGTGCTGGTCGAGCTGGCTGTCGGAAAGCCCCTTGAGCTTGCCGCCCTTCAGGTGGTCATAGTTCTTCGCGTCGTAAGCCATGGAATCTCCTCGAATGTGCCGGTGGGCGGAAAAGAGTCTACCCATCCGGTCAATTCATGGGATGCCCGGACCCGGGGATTCGTTCGGGGGCAGGCCTTCTTTCAAGAACAGGAAGCCCCGCGTTGCGGGGCTTCCTGTTGACGGGACCTACTTCAGCTTCTGCCAGAGGAACGTGTAGTCCAGCGCGGTCATGTGGGCGCGCTGGGTGTTGTTGGCGGCGCCCCCGTGCCCGCCTTCGATGTTCTCGTAGTAGCGGACATCGGCGCCCATCTCCTTCATCCTAGCCATCATCTTGCGGGCGTGGCCGGGATGCACCCGGTCATCCCGGGTGCTGGTGGTGAAGAGCACCGGCGGATAGGTGACGCCCGTCTTCAGGTTGTGGTAGGGGCTGAAGTGCTGGATGTAGGACCATTCCTCGGGCTTGGCGGGATCGCCGTACTCGCTCATCCAGGAAGCGCCCGCCAGGAGCTGGCTGTAGCGCTTCATGTCCAGGAGGGGCACCTGGCACACGATGGCGCCGAAGTGCTTGGGGTAGAGGGTGATCATGTTGCCCATCAGCAGGCCGCCGTTGCTGCCGCCCTGGGCGCCCAGGTGCTTGGGCGTGGTGATCTTGCGGGCGAAGAGATCCTCGGCCACGGCGGCGAAATCCTCGTAGCAGCGCATGCGGTTCTGCTTAAGGGCCGCCTGATGCCACTGGGGACCGTACTCACCGCCACCGCGGATATTGGCCAGGATGTAGACGCCGCCCTGGGTGGTCCAGGCCAGGCCGCTCACGGGGTTGTAGCCCGGCGTGAGGGACACCTCGAAACCGCCGTAGCCGTAGAGCAGGGTGGGGTTGGTGCCGTCCAGCTTCAGGCCCTTGGGGGCGATCTGGAAGTAGGGCACCCGCGTGCCGTCCTTGGACTTCACGAAATGCTGGCTGACCTCCACCTTGCTAGCGTCGAAGAAGGCCGGGGCCTTCTTCAGGGTCTCAAAGGTGGCGCCACCGACGGTGCCGTACTGGAGGCTGCTGGGGGTGGTGAAACCGCTGACGGTGAAGAAGACCTCGTCGGAGTGCTCGGAGTCCACGGCACCCACGGAGAGGGTGGAGAAGGCGGGCGCGCCGGGGAAGGCCCGCTGGGTCCAGCCCTTGGGGCGGGGGTGTGGATGGTGACTTGATTGATCACATCCTGGAGCACATTGAGGATCAGGTGGTTCCGGGTCCAGCTGTAGCCTGCCAAAGAGCGGGTGGCCGTGGGCTCGAAGAGCACGGTGAAGTCGCGCTTGCCCGCCATGAAATCCTCGAAGTGAGTTACCAGGAGGCTGCCGGCACCGTAGGTCTTGCCGCCCACGGTCCAGGGGCTGCGCAGGCTCACGGTCATCCACTCCCGGTAGGGGCTGGCATTGGCATCCTCGGGCACGTCGATCTTCTGCAGCTTGCCATCGGGCTTCTTCAGGAACAGCTCGGAGGTGTACATCGTGATGCTCCGGCCCACGTAGTCGCGCTCGAAGCCCTTGGTGTCGTCATGGGAGGCGCTCACGCCGATATCGGTTTGTTTGGCCTCGTACAGCGGGGTTGCCTGGGCCAGCGGGGTGCCGCGTTTCCAGACCTTGGCGATGCGCGGGTAGCCGGAATCCGACATGGAGCCGGGGCCGAAATCGGTGGTCACATAGACCGTGTCCTTGTCCACCCAGTTGAGGCCGCCCTTGGCCTCAGGCAGTTCGAAGCCACCCTTCACGAAGCTGCGGGTCTTGAGGTCGAACTCCCGCACCACCGTGGCATCGGCCCCGCCCCGGGACAGGGTGATCAGCGTATGGCGGTATCCGCCTTCCTTGAGGACTTCGGCCCCGCCCCAGACCCAGTTCTCCTTCTCGGCCTTGCCGAGGGCATCCAGATCGAGGATGACGTCCCAGGTCGGCTCGACCTTGCGGTATTCCGCCAGGGTAGTGCGGCGCCACAGGCCCCGGGGGTGTTTGGCATCCCGCCAGAAGTTGTAAAAGTGATCGCCGATCTTGCCGACGAAGGGGATGCGGGCATCGGAATCCAGCACCTTCAGCACCTCGCCCTTCAGGCGCTCGAAACGAGGGTCGCCGCCCAGTTCCTTCATGGATTCGGCGTTCCGGGCCTTCACCCAGTCCAGGGCCTTCTCGCCCGTTACGTCCTCCAGCCAAAGGTAGGGGTCCTCGCCCGTGGCGATGGGAGCGGCTTTGGGTGCTTGAGCGGCCATGCTCCAGCCTAGCGTGAGGCCGAGCGCGAGCAGGATCCAGGGGCGTCGCATGGGATCTCCTTGAAAAAGAACGAGGCGGGGTAAGGCCCAGGCTTCTTTCGCCTGCCAGCATAGCTTATGCCTCTACTCGCGAGGTAAAATTGGTGAGAATTACCTGATTGTCTGCGTGTCTCGGCCCCGATTCAGAGGATCGGAAATTCAGAGGGCGTCGACCATCCAAGGGCTGCGAGGCACCTCGGCTGGGAAAAGGTCCACGGATGCACACGAATGATGTTTCGAGCTATCTCGGTCCCGCTTCGCATCCTTTAGGTCTGGTTTTTTACTTGGCTGAGCCGCGAAATCGTAAGACTTGTGTCGTGATCTCGGCTCACCGGAAGGCTTCGGGCGCCCTTTCCTTCCAGGCGCCGCCCAGCAGCAGGGTGGTCACGGGCACGCCGGGGGTCTTGACGCCCCGGTGGCTCATACAGGTGTGTTCGGCCACGAGTTTCACGCCCCAGGCCTGGGGACGCAGGTGGATTTCCAGGGCCTCGAAGATCTGCCGGGTCATGCGCTCCTGCACCTGCAGGCGATTGGCGAAGGCCTGCACCACGCGAACGAGCTTGGAGAGGCCCACGGTGCCCCCGGCGCCCGGCAGGTAGCCGATGGTGGCGAGGCCGGAGAAGGGGGCGAGGTGGTGCTCGCAGGTGCTCACGAAGGGGACCCGTTCGAGGATGACCGGGCAGGGGGCCAGCTCCCCAGGCAGCGGTTGGAGCTCGGCGGCGGCGTCGATGACATAGCCGTTCAGCCGCTCGGCCCAGTACTCCGTCACCCGGTGGGGCGTGTCTCGCAGCTCGGGGCACTCGGGATCCGCACCAAGGCTGGCCAGCAGTTCATGAATGGCCTTGGTGGCCCGTGCCTCGTCGATCCCCATGGAAGCCCCCCGCTCATCGCCTACACCTGGGACACCATACCGCAGGCGGCGGGGAATCCGGGACGGAGGTGCCGACTCCTTGCTACAGATTCAGCTCCCGCAGGCATTCCTGGAACTGCGCGAGGGTGAAGGGCTTCGCCAGTGTGCGCACTCGGGCATGGTCCTTCGTGAATCCCGGCGGCAGGGCGTCCAGGAATCCGCTGACGATGACAACGGGAAGCTCCGGGACAATGGCTCGCAGCCGCCCGAAGGTCTGCGGTCCGTCCAACCCCTGCATGTTCAAGTCCAGCACCACGAGTTCCGGCACCAGACCATCCGCCACCCGCCTTTCGGCGGCTACCCCGTCGGCGGCGACATCAATCTGATGACCGCCCTCCGCCAGCAGAGTTGCCAGGGCCGTGCGCACGAGATCGTCATCGTCGACAAGCAGGATGCGGCGGCCAGGAATCTTCGACGCCTCCCCCTCCACGCTGTCCGTGTCCAGGCCGGCCCCGGACTCCACCCCCAGGGGCGGGAGGCGAAGGGTGATCCGCGTGCCACGCCCCACCTCGCTCTCCAGGTCCAGGTGGCCTCCGTGGGCCTCGATCACCCCCCGGACCGTGGCGAGGCCCAAGCCCGTGCCTTTTCCCACCGGCTTGGTGGTAAAGAAGGGCTCCGTGGCTCGGGCCAGCACCTCCGGGGACATTCCCTCCCCGGTATCCTCGATGGCGATGGTGACCCACCCATCCCGTGCCCCGGTCCTCAGCGTGAGGACTCCTCCTCGGGGCATGGCGTCGACGGCGTTGACGCACAGATTCATGAGGGCGTTCCCGAGGCTGCTCCGGGCGCCGCGAATCTGCGGGAGGTCCGGGGCGAGATCTACTGTGACTTTCACCCGCATGAGCAGGGTGCGCTCCAGCAGGGCCGCCTCCTCGCGCACAAGCTCGTTGAGGTCCAGCTCCTCCGGGGCCTCGGAGAGTCCCTTGCGTGCGAAGGCCGTGAGCCCCCGGACCAGATCCCGGCCCCTTCCGGTGGCCATCAGGATCAGCCCAAGGGATCGGGTCAGGGGCCCGCCCTCGGGCTGATGGGACTGCAGCAGCTCTGCGGTGGCCTGGATGGCGGCAAGCACATTGTTCATGTCGTGGGCCACGCCGCTGGCCAGACGCCCCAGGCTTTCCAGGCGTTGGGCGTGCTGAATCTCGGATTCCAGGCGTCGGTGCGCCTCTTCCTCGCGAATCCTGTCCGTGATGTCCCGGGCGATTCCGAAGAGACCCACCAGGTTGCCATCGGGCCCCCTCAGCGGGCCCTTGGTGGCCAGGAAGATCCGGGGGCCTTCCGGGGTCGTGAGGTGCTCCTCCAGCGTGGCGACCTCGAGCCCGTCCATGATCCGCCGATCGGCGGCCATCAGAGTGTCCGCCTCGCCCGGAGGAAAGAGGGCCCGGTCATCCCGGCCCACAATTTCCTGCGGCTCCCTTCCGATCATCCGTCCGGCCGCCTTGTTGAACAGCAGGTAGCGGCCCTCCGCGTCCTTCACGTAGATGGCATCGGTGGAGGCCTCGGCCAGCCCGTGGAGCAGGAGCAGGGTGCGCTGGCGCTCCGCCTCCTGGCGCCGGACTTCCGCCTCCCGGGCTGCGAGCTTTGCGACGAAACGGCGCAGGTGGAACGAGAGCAGCAGGGACGTGACCGCCACGAAGAACCACCCTTTGAGCATGCTCACCCATGTCAGGGCTGCCGGATCCGGGACCAGGGCCTCTGCGGCGCGATCGGAGAGCAGGATCCATAAGGCGGCGAAACCGGCGTAGCCCAGCACGATCCGTGTAACTCCCCGCCGCGCCATGCGCTCGGAGGAAGGGCCTGGAGTGGGTGCCATGCCTGCCATGGGGCCTCGAACGAAGCGGGGTGCATCAGGGGAGAGTTCTGGCCCTGAGTGTGCCACCGTATCCTCTCCTTTCGGACTTGCGAATTGGGGGACCCAAAACCCAGGGGGGTCAGGAATCGCTGGAACAGCAATATCCCCGTGACCCATTCCCGGGGCGCCTGTGGGAAAATCCTTGCCTGGAGGCCCTCATGAGCCAGCAGCCGGTCACCTACGCCACCTCGGGCGTGGACATCAATCGTCAGGACGAGGCGCTGCGACGCATCAAGCCCCTGGTGAAGGCCACCAAGACTGCTGGCGTGCGCTCGGACATCGGCCTCTTCGGCGGCCTCTTCAGCGCCCAGTTCCCTGAAACCCAGCCCATCCTGGTTTCCTCCATGGATGGCGTGGGTACCAAGATGAAGGTGGCCCGCCTCGCCAACACCTGGAACACCGTGGGTGGCGATCTGGTGAACCACTGCATCAACGACATCCTGGTGCAGGGCGCCCGGCCCCTCTTCTTCCTGGACTACATCGCCGCCCAGCGCCTGGAGCCCGAGGTCATCGAGTCCATCGTTTCGGGCATGGCCAATGCCTGCCGCAACGCGGGCTGCGCCCTCATCGGCGGTGAGTTGGCGGAGATGCCCGGCGTCTACGAGACGGGCGAAGTGGATGTGGCGGGCACCATCGTGGGCGTGGTGGATCAGGCCGAGCTGCTGCCGCGCCTGGAGGCCATGGGCGCAGGCGATGTGCTCATCGCCCTGCCCAGTTCCGGTCTGCACACCAACGGCTACTCCCTGGCCCGCAAGGTCTGCTTCGAGGTGGCCGGGCTCAAGGTGACCGATAAACTGCCGGGCACGGATCAGACCGTGAGTGAAGCCCTGCTGGCCATCCACCGCAGCTACCTCACCCAGCTCATGCCGCTCGTGAAGGCGAAGAAACTGGTGGCCATGGCCCACATCACCGGCGGCGGGCTCACGGACAACATCCCCCGGGTGCTGCCCCAGCACCTGGATGCGGCCATCGAGACGGGGAGCTGGCAGATCCCGGCCCTCTTTACCTTCCTCATCGAGAAGTCCCAGATGCCCCTCGAGGATGCCCGCCGCAGCTTCAACCTGGGGGTGGGCATGGTGGTGATCGCCAAGAAAGCCGATGCCGCCGAAGTGCTGCTGGCCCTCAAGAACGCGGGCGAAGCTGCCTGGGTCATCGGCGAACTGGTGGCAGGCAAGGGCGAAGTTCGCTACCGGTAAATGTCCGGCGACATTCTCATCATCGAGGACGAATCCGCCATCGCGGATACCATCGCCTACGCCCTGAAGACCGAGGGTTTCACGCCCCACCGCAGCGAGCTGGGAGGTGAGGCCCTAGAGCGACTGCGCCGCGAATCCTTCCGGCTGGCCATTCTCGATGTGGGCCTGCCGGATCTCTCGGGCTTTGAGGTCTGTCGGCGCCTGCGCACCTTTTCCGCCATCCCGGTCATCTTCCTCACGGCCCGCAGCGAGGAAGTCGACCGCATCGTAGGGCTGGAAATTGGCGGGGATGACTACATGGCCAAGCCCTTCAGCCCTCGGGAGCTGGTGGCGCGGGTGCGCGTGATCCTGCGGCGGATGGAGCGCATGGAAGCGGCACCGAGCACCGCGGGGTTCGAGTTGGACGAAGGCCGTCACCGCATCCGTTTCTGCGGTCAGGATCTGGACCTCACCCGGTACGAATACCTGCTGCTGAAATGCCTCATGGCCGCGCCGGAGCGGGTGTTCACGCGCCTGCAGCTCATGGAGCAGGTGTGGGCCGGGGCGGAGGAGAGCGGGGACCGCACCGTGGATACCCACGTGAAGACCCTGCGCGCCAAGTTGCGCCTGGCGAATCCCCAGCTGGATCCCATCCAGACCCACCGAGGACTGGGCTACAGCCTGGTAAGGCTCCATTGAAGCTCAGCGTCCGAGTCCTGCTGGGGTTCTTCCTCATCGTGGGGCTGGCGGCCTTCTTCGTGCTGCGCATCTTCATGGCGGAGGTGAAACCCGGCGTGCGGCAGGGCATGGAGGTGGCGCTGGTGGATTCGGCGCACCTGCTGGCGGAGCTGGCGGCGCCGGAGCTGGAAGCGGGTACCCTGGCCCAGGGCGAATTCGCGCAGGCCGTGGAACGCTACGTCCATCGCACACCCAAGGCCAAGATCTGGGGCATGGAGAAGCGTGTGGCCGAGTTCCGGGTGTACGTCACCGATGCCCGAGGCTTCGTCGTCTTCGATTCCGAGGGGCAGGCCGCGGGCCAGGACTATTCGCGCTGGAACGATGTGCTCCTGACCCTGAAGGGGGAATACGGGGTGCGCAGTTCCCGGGTGGTGGCCGGGGATGAGAAGACCTCCCGGATGCACGTGGCCGCGCCGATCCTCAAGGGGGATCGGCTGCTGGGGGTGCTCACGGTGGTGACGCCCACGGCGAGCGTGGTGCCCTACGCCCAGCGCAGCCAGCGGCGGGTCTTCCGGGCGGGGCTGCTGTTGATGGGGGGCGCCCTGTTGACGGGCCTGGCCCTCTCCTGGTGGCTCACCCGGAGCCTGGGCAGGCTCCAGACCTACGCCCGCCAGGTCGCGGAGGGGCACAAGGCCAGCCTGCCCGCCCTGGGGGGCGGGGAACTGACGGAACTGGGGCGGACCCTCGAGGCCATGCGCGAGAAACTGGAGGGACGGAAATACCTGGAACGCTACATCCAGGCCCTCACCCACGAGATGAAGAGCCCCCTGGCGGCCATCCACGGGGCGGCGGAGCTGCTGGAGGAGCCCCTGCCCGAAGCGGAGCGGCGCCTCTTCGTGGCCAACATCCAGGAACAGGAACTGCGCCTCCAGCGCCTGGTGGAGCGCATGCTCGGCCTGGCCGGACTCCAGCATCGCCAGGGCCTCGAGGCCTCCGTGCCGCTGGTCCTTGGAGAGATCGTGGCCACCGTGGTTTCGGCCAAGGCGGCGGGTTGCGCCTCGAAGAATCTGAGGATCGAGATCGTTGGCGCACAGGGCGCCCAGGTGCGAGGCGAGGCCTTCCTGGTGGAACTGGCCCTCTCCAACCTGCTGGACAATGCCATCGACTTCTCGCCGGTGGGCGGGCGCATCCAGGTGGTCCTCGAAGCCGCCGAGGCGCGGGTCGCGGTGATCGTGAAGGACCAGGGGCCGGGCATTCCCGAGTACGCGGCGGATCGGATCTTCGAACCCTTCTACTCTCTGCCACGGCCCGTCACGGGCAAGAAGAGCACCGGCCTAGGCCTGAGTTTCGTGCGCGAAGTGGCGGAGCTCCACGGCGGAAGGATCGAGGTGCGCAATGGGGTCGGCGGGGGCGTGGAGGCGCGGCTAGAATTTCCCGCCGCCTGATGCCGGGCGGTAATTCCTTTGGGAGGAGCTTCGGGGACTTAGCCTGCGGGCTGATTGTCTGTTGCTGCTACTTGAAGTGTAAGGAAAGAGGTTCGGCATTTGTGTCGTCGAGGCATCTTATGGACCACTTTCCATGATCATCGAGTGAGAAGCGGTAAATCCCACCCCAGGTTCCGCCAGCGACCCATTGTCCGCGTCCAACTGCTAGCACACGTCCTGGGTCCCAGCGCCAGATGAGCTTGGCTTGCCCGTGAGGGAGATCCAGCGTCTGCTCTGTGTTTTCCAAGTGCAGGAGCGGGCGTAGGACACCCTCACTCAGCTCGAAGAGACCCGTGCGACCGAACAGGAGTAGCGATCCATCAGGACGCACCGACACCGCACTGGCGGTAACCCTAGGCTTCCACCCCTTGGGGAGACCATCCTTGGGCATTTCGAACCCCGGATCTCCAAACAGGTAGGCAACTTCACAGGATTTCCCTGGGCGCACTCTCACCAGATGCTCGCCTTGCTCGCTGCCGCTGGCGATCCACACCGAACCATCTCCAGTTGGCGTGATGCTCCAATGGTCTCCGAGGAGCCTGGCAAGCTGCTCGTTGACCTCGAGCCCATCGAACCAATCACTCCATGCCTGTTCCCCTTCAGGGTTTGGAAGGCTTCCGGTATTTCGGTCAAGGTGAGCCTGCCAATAGACGAGCCGCCCAAGAAGGCGCTCGGGTGGGAATCCTGGGCTCATTTCATCGAAGAATTCTTCTGCCTTCTTGCCTCGCCAATAGCCGTTGAAGGCTGGGATGGACTTCCACCCTGAGCCTTCTAGCCGCCAAGCTCGAGGACCATGCAGGAGCAGCAGTCGCCCTTCATCATTGCCCAAGCGAGCAGCCTCCAGCTTTTCAGGAGGGGCGACGGGCAACGCGGCATCGCCCTCCAGTCTCAGGAGGTGGAGCTGCTTGCCCTTGGTTCCGAGGACAAAGGCTTGATCCCCGGCAACCGCAACATCCAGGATCGCGTCCACGCCTTTGATCTGGATGGGATGGAGTGTGTTCTTCTCGCCATCCAGCCAGTAAGGGTTCAACCGAATAGGGTAGTTATTCTTTCCGGCTTCCCAAGCCTCTTCCGCGACCAGAAGCCCTTGCCGCCAAGGCACAAGGAGGCGGACCGAAAGCCCTCCTGTGCGGCGCGAAGGCAAGGTGGCCTTCGCTCCTGTTCCAGACTGGATCTTCAACTTCATGAACCGGCCAGCAAGGTCCTGATTGAGTTTTTGGATCTCCATCTCGGGTGAATCAGGAGCTTGGGTTGCCGAAAAGAGGGTGGTGTTTGGCCCTTGGACTACCAGAAGGGCGAGTGCGCAGAACAGGAGTTGGCTCGTTCGCATCGGTTCTCCTCGTCTTCAGAAAATCACGGGAGAGCCGACAGGCTCGTCCAGACAGGTAACCTCCCAGGTCCCCTTGTCTGTGCGGTCCAGGAGGTAGACACCTTCCCAATCACTACCAAGAAGGTAGGACGTAGGGCCAAGGGGGCAGATGTGAGAAGGGTCCAAGTTCCAGTTGCCACGATCCTTCGGGTCAGGGTCGGTTGGAGCGCCATTGCTAAACACCGACTGATGTGTCCGCTTTAATCCCAAGATCGGAGCCATGCGATTGCCTTCCAGTCGATAGATGCCTTGGTTTCCTGCAAGCAGCAGGGCACCTTCTTTCAGTGGCAGGACTGCCTGGAAATCAAGAGAGTCGCTTGCCTTCCTGCTACCCAACAGGTCTCCGGAGAACGTGAATTCACCGTTGATCATGACGATTTGATAACTCCCGTTTGGTCTACGTCGCAGCAGACTCCCTGATGAATAAGAGCCACCAGTCGCGATCCATTGATCTCCTGAAGCCGTGAAAGGGAAGCTCCACACGAATTCCCAGCGCGGCCCTTCAGAGCAAACGACTCCTGTGTCTGTATGGAAGGTCGTGAAGCTCCCGTCCCCCGTGAGTTTTAACCAGTGAAGGCTTTTGTTGTCCTCGTGTTGGCCCTCGTCGCGCAGATAAAGATAGTCTCCGCGCACCAATGGGGGCATCCCACACCAAGGAAGATCATCTTTGGGCTGACCAAGTGTTTTCCAGGTCTTCCCTTCCCATTCCCAGACGGATTTGGAGAAGACAGCAACCAGTCGATTTCCGTTCGAGCCGAGGCGTATCCAGCCTTTCCCTGGGGGCATGGGGATCTCGGTTCTCCCATCCGGTCCGATGACGAGAATGCGATGTTTGCTGGCTTTGATCCCTTCAAGAACCATGGTTTCGCCGAGGACGACAGCGTTCTCGATGCGATCGAATTCCGGGCACTGCAGGGGCCCTAGCGTTCGGGTCTTGGGATTGAAGAACAAGGGAGGGGTATAGCTGTAGTCCTCCCCTTTCCCTTTGGCCCAAATGGTCTTCCTTTCGGTCAGCAGAACGCCATCGCGGAAGGGCACCATCGACCTGACACGAACGCCACTCATCGACTTCCGGACCGGGAGGCTCGCCCACTCAGAAGGCTTCCCGGGTGATTCAATGCCCATCATCATCTCTGGAATTCGCTTACGAGCCTTCTCCGCTCGGGCTTCCTCCTCTTTCTGGGCCTCCTGGGAGCGTCGCCAGTATTCCTGGTATCCCCGGACCTTCTCATCGAAATCAAAGGGCTTCCCGCGAAGTCGGTTGAACCAAGCCTCGAGGATGATTCCAGACATATCGTCGGGATGGAAGATGCCGCGCTCGTCGAACCAACGGGCCAACCGTGACCCGCCCCACAACCCCCAACCGTTTCGGAGGCCGGTCCCAAATCCGTGGTGATACATGACCGAATCTTCCTTGCTGGTCTGGATACGCTCCTTGTCCTTGGGGTTGATGGTTCGGTCCAACTCATCCATGGCGTCTTCCAAGTCCATGGGGATGTAGCTGCGATGGCGCTTGTCGAAAACGCGCACTCGGGCTCTCGTCCCTTTACCTTTTGTTTCCTGGGCATAAAGCTGAGGCATGGGTGCGAGAAGGACTATGGCGCATTGGGTTAAAACCGCCATCAATGCCAGTGCTCTGGAATTGCAAATACCCATATAGATTCTCCAAAAGCGAAACGCGAAATATTAGTATGCAGTGAATGTCTGCCATCGGATCCACTTCACAGAGCCTTCACACGGGCTCATCTTCCCTTCTTTAGGGCGCGACATGCTTCCTCCGTTCCTCATGGAGGCTGTTCATGCGAAGAATCCTGCTCTGGAAGGGCCTGGCTGTGGTCGGGCTCGCGCTGCTGTTGCTCATCCCCCTGGCCATGATCCAGGGCCAGGTCGAGGCCCGGAACCAGCGGCAAAAGGAGGTGAAGGCCAACGTCGCCGAGAGTGCGGCGGGCTGCCAGCAGGTGGTGGGGCCGCTGCTGGTGTTCACCTACACCGAGCGGGTGGAGGAGGCCGAAACCAACGAAAAGACCGGCCAGGTCACGCGGCGCATCCGCGAGATTCAGGGGCATCAGATCGTGCCGCCCCAGGACCTCCAGATTCAGGGAGAGGCTCGGGTGGAGGAGCGCCATCGGGGCCTCTACAAGGCTCAGCTCTACCATCTGACGGCGCGCCTCACGGGCCGTTTTTCCCTGACGCCGAGTTTCGGCATGGAGCTCTCCGGCCGCGCCATCACCCCCGGCCCCAGCTTCCTGGTGGTGGGCATTCCCGATCTGCGGGGCATCCGCAATCGGCCCCAGGTCAAGTGGGAGGGCAGGGCGCTGGATTTCCGTCCAGGTATCCCCCGCAGCCGTGTTCCCAGGGGCATCCAGGCCGAGCTCGGCACCCTGGCCTTCCAGGACAAGAAGGACTTCGCCTTCGAGATTCCCCTGGAACTCACGGGTTCCCAGAACCTATCCTTCGCGCCCGTAGGTGAGAATACCCAAGTGTCGCTGCGCGCCAATTGGCCCAGCCCCAGCTTTGGGGGCCGATTCCTGCCTCTGAATCACCAGATCGGGGACAAGGGCTTCGAGGCCCAGTGGCAGGTCTCCAGCCTGGCGAGGAGCCTGGATTCCATTCTCAACGTGGAAGGCCACGGGCCCACCGAGGAGGCCTTCGATGTCGCCTTCGTGGAGCCCGTGAACATCTACCTGCAGACCGAACGGGCCGTGAAGTACGGTTTCCTCTTCGTGGGGCTGGTCTTCGCCGGGTTCTTCTTCTTCGAGCTGCTCCGGAAGCTGCGGATCCACCCCATGCAATACCTCCTGGTGGGCTTCGCCCTGGCGATGTTCTTCCTGTTGCTGCTGAGCCTCACCGAGCACATCCCCTTCCTGTGGGCCTACCTCGCGGCCAGCGCGGCCTGCATTGCCCTGCTGGGCGCCTACTTGATTCACGTGCTCAAGAGCCTGGCCCATGGTCTCGGCTTCGCGACGGGGCTCACGCTGCTCTTCTGCGTGCTCTACGGGCTCCTGATGTCCGAAGACAATGCCCTGCTGATGGGCTCCGTGCTCCTGTTCGCGGCCTTGGCGGCGGTGATGTTGGCCACCCGAAAGCTGGATTGGTACGGGCTTTCCGGGAAGGAGAATGGGGCCGAATAGGACACAGTCCTCTCGGCGTGAGCCTCCCCGTTCTCGTAGGATGAGAGCAGGGAGGCTCGTTTAGATGATGGATGGCAGCAGGTCGGTGGTGAGGCATTGAGCGCGACCACTCCCGGGCGCCTCCATGGTCTGGATATTCTTCGGGGCCTCATGGCCCTGGCGGTGGCGGTGTATCACCTATCGATCTGGTCGCAGATCTTTGAGTCGGGTACCCGGATCAACAATGTCGTGGCCATCCTCGGGAATTATGGCGTGGAGGGCTTCTTCCTCGTCAGCGGCTTCTGCTTCTTCCACCTCTACGGCGAAACCTCCTGGGATCGCGGCGCGCTGCGGCGCTTCCACATCAAGCGCTTCTTCCGCATCGCGCCCCTCTACTACCTGGCGGTGGCGCTGAACCTGGTGCTGCATAATCCCGTGGGGCCGGAGGTCACGCTCCGGATGCTGGCAGAGAACGCCACCCTGACCTTCGGGCTCTTCCATCCCAATCACGCCCTGGTGCTGGGGGGCTGGTCCATCGGGATCGAATACGTCTTCTACCTGGTGCTGCCGCTGCTGACCTGGGCGACCCGCCGCAAGATATTCCTCTATCTGGGCACCGCCCTGCTCATCGCCCTGGCCCTGCCCTGGAGCTTCGGCAAGGTGCAGGCCGCGCCCTTCCTGGGGGACATGAAGTTCCACACCTATGTGCAGATCCCCAACCACGCCTTCCTGTTCCTGCTGGGCGGGGTCGCCGCGGATCTGCGCAGGCGGCTGACCTGGAGGCTGAGTCTGCCGTGGTTCCTTGCGGCCGTAGGGCTCCTGATTCTGCTGATGTGGCCCCGGGGGCCCGTCTTCTATGATCACTTTGATGTCATGGTCGGTGCCGCACGGGTCAAATACGTGGGCATCTGCTTCCTGGCCCTGATGGTCTTTGCCTTCTACGAGGTTCCAGACCATGTCCTCCGAAGGCCCTTCATCTTCCTGGGCGATGCCAGCTATTCCGTCTACCTCCTGCATCCCTTCGCCTGGATGGCGACGATGGCCCTGCTGCCCATGGGCATCGCCCCGGGGTGGAGCTTCGCCTTGGCCCTGGCGCTCACCCTCGGGCTTTCGGGCTTGGTCTACCGATGGATCGAGAAGCCCGCCATGGGGTGGGGGCGCCGCCTGGCGGGGTAGGCTTTTTCATTTCATGAAATGGTTCACCACGGAGCAATCAGGCCCGAGGCGGCGGGATGGCTCCTTGGTGAATCTTGAGGTTTCCGGCATCCAAGATTGGAATTCCGCAATCTAATGCTTAAAACGCGTCCCCGGCGGCCCGGGGGAAGCGGGAGGGACCCGATGAAATCACTGAAGCATCTGCTCGACGAGAAGCGCCCGGGAGTCATTTCCGTGGGGCCTGCCGCCACGGTCTTCGAGGCCCTCAACCTGATGGCCCAGCACGATATCGGCGCGCTCCTGGTGATGGACCAGGGCAGGCCCATCGGCATCCTTTCCGAGCGGGACTATGCGCGGAAGGTGGTCCTGAAGGGTAAGACTTCCAAGGACACCCCCGTGCGCGAGGTGATGAGCGAAAAGGTGTTCTACGTGACCCTCACCCAGACCGTGGAAGAGTGCATGGCCATCATGACCGATCGCCACATCCGCCATTTGCCGGTGCTGGACGAGGCAGGCGGGGTGGCGGGTTTCCTCTCCATCGGCGATCTGGTGAAGGAGACCATCTCCCAGCAGAAATTCATCATCGAGCAGCTGGAGCGCTACATCACGAGCTAGCGCTTTTTTTTCTTCTTGTTCTTCTCCCCGCCGAAGACCTTGGCCAGGAAGCCTTCGTTCTCCGGGGCCTGACCATCCTGGCGCATGGTCTGCAGCAGGCTTTTCACCAGTTCTTCCTGTTCGCTGCTGAGCTTGGTGGGCACGGCCACCCGCAGATGCAGGTAGAGGTCGCCCCGGCCTGAGCCCCGGAGCCGCGGCACACCGGCGTTGGACAGCTTCACGATCTTGTCGCCGGGAGTGCCTGCGCCGAGCTTGATGGAATCCGAGCCATAGAGGGTCTCCAGGGGCAGCTCGCCCCCCAGGACCATCAGGGGCCAGGGCACGTCCAGGCGCCGGTGCAGGTCAAAGCCGTCCCGCTCGTAGAGGGGATCCTGCTCGATATCGAAGACGATGAAGAGATCCCCGGTGCCGCCGCCGCCGCGACCCGCTTCGCCCTCGCCCTCCAGGCGCAGGCGCTGACCACGATCCACCCCCGCCGGGATGCGGAACTTCACCTTGGTGCGGCGATGGATGCGTCCTTCCCCCCGGCAGGAGGTGCAGGGACTCGGGATGATCTGGCCCCGGCCTTCGCAGCGGGGGCAGGCGACATACATCTGCAGGAAGCCCTGACGCATGGCCACCTGGCCGTTGCCTCGGCACTGCGGGCAGGTCTGGGGCGAGGTGCCCTCGGCGCAGCCGGTGCCTCGGCAGGTGCCGCAGGCCTCCAGTCGCGGGATTTCCACGTCCTTCACGTCCACCCCGAAGACGGCCTCCTTGAAGGGCACCTTGAGGGTGTACTGCAGATCCGAGCCCCGCTCGCCGCCGCCGGAGCGCCGCCGCCCGCCGCCGCCGAAGATGTCACCGAAGATTCCCCCGCCGCCGAAGAAGCTGCCGAAGATGTCCTGGAAATCGGTGAACTGGTTGGGGTCGAACTGGAAGCCGCCCTGGCTCGGGGCGTCGAACCCATACTGGTTGTAGTGGGCCCGTTTGTCCGAATCCGAAAGGATCGCGTAGGCCTCGGCGGCCTCCTTGAACTTTTCCTCCGCAGCCTTGTTGCCCGGATTCTGGTCCGGGTGGAACTGCATGGCCAGCTTGCGGTAGGCCTTCTTGATCTCGTCGAGCGAGGCCTCCCGGCCTACGCCCAGAACCTCGTAGTAGTCGCGTTTCGCACTCATCCCTCCAGATTAGCAGACGTGGTGCCCAGGCTTCGCCTGGACACCACGTGGGGGTCAAAGGGGGGACATCGCGACCGCAGGGAGCAAGCGGTCCCCCCTTTCATGGCACAGGCAGACGTGGTGCCCAGGCTCCGCCTGGACAACACGTGGGGAGCACGAGGGGGACGCAGAGGGCGCGCAGCGCCCGGGCGGTCCCCCTCGTTTAGATTAGCCCCTTGGGGCCCTTGTGACCTTTGGCGCCGGGGAGCTCCTGGCCGCTCTCCAGGGCGTTCATCATGGCCTCGCTGGCCGCCAGCACGGCGTTGGTGAGGATCTTCTGGACCTCCAGCAGCTTGGATTCGCAGGTCTTCACCCCGGCGATGTCCTTGGTGGCCACCGCCTGCCGGGCGGCATTGAGCGTTTCGCGCACCATGGTCTGCTCGTCGTCGGAGAGGTACTTCCCGCATTCGGTAAAGCTCTTGTCGCAGGAGAAGAGCAGGCCCTCGGCGGAGGCGATGTATTTCAGTTCGTCCCGGCGCTGGAGATCGGATTCCGCGTTAGAGGTGGCCTCGCGGATCATGCGCTGGATCTCCAGTTCGGAAAGACCCGAACTGGGGCGGATGCTCATGCCCTGCTCCAGCCCCGTCATCAGATCCTTGGCAGATACCTTGACGATGCCGTTGGAGTCGATGTCGAAGGTGACCTCGATCTGGGGCACGCCCTTGGGCAACGGGGGCAGGTTGATGAGGTCGAAGCGGCCCAGGCTCTTGTTGAACTCGGAGAGCTCGCGTTCACCCTGGAGCACATGCACTTCCACCCGCGCCTGGTTGTCGGTGACCGTGGTGAAGGTGCGGCTATCCCGGGTGGGAATGGTGGTGTTGCGCGCAATAATTTTGACGAAGCCGCCGCCCTGGGTCTCGATGCCCAGCGATAGCGGCGTGACGTCGAGCAGGACCAGATCCTTGACCTCGCCGGTGAGCACGGCGCCCTGGATGGAGGCGCCCTGGGCGATGACTTCGTCGGGATTGATATCCCGGTTGGGTTCCCGACCGAAGAACTCCCGGACCTTCTGTTGCACCATGGGCATGCGGGTCTGGCCACCCACGAGGATGACCTGGTCGACATCCGAGGGCTTCTTGTTGGCTTCCTTGAGGGCGTCCTGGATGGGGTCCATGGTGCGATCCACCAGGGGGCGCACCATGTTTTCCAGCTCTTCGCGAGTGAGGGTGGCCTCCAGATGCTGGGGGCCGGAGGGGCCCTGGGCGATGAAGGGCAGGCGGATCTCCACCCGGTCCAGGGTGGACAGTTCGCACTTGGCCTTTTCAGAAGCCTCCTTGAGGCGCTGGAGGGCCATGCGGTCCTTGGTGAGATCGATGCCCGTCTGGTCCCGGAAGCGGTCCACCAGCCACTGGAGCACGGCATGGTCGAGATCCTCGCCCCCCAGGAAGGTATCGCCGCTGGTGGAGAGCACCTCGAAGACACCGTCGTTCATTTCCATCAGCGTGAAGTCGAAGGTGCCGCCACCGAAGTCATAGATGGCCAGGATTTCCCGCTTGCCCTTCTTGTCCAGGCCGTAGGCCAGAGCTGCGGCCGTGGGCTCGTTGATGATGCGGACCACGTTGAGACCCGCGATGCGCCCGGCATCCTTGGTGGCCTGGCGCTGGGCATCGTCGAAATAGGCGGGCACCGTGATGACCGCATCCACGATCTCCTCGTGGAGAAAGGCCTCGGCGCTCTGTTTGATGTTGCGCAGCACGATGGCGCTGATCTCGGGCGGCGCGTAGTCGCGATCGCCCACGCCCAGCCAGGCATCGCCGTTGGGCGCCTTCACCACCGGGAAGGGGAGGCGCTTGAGGGCATCCTGCACCCGGGGCAGGTCGAATTTCTGGCCGATGAGCCGCTTGACGGCGAAGAGCGTGCGCTGGGGATTGGTGACAGCCTGGCGCTTGGCGATGTGCCCTACCAGCACGTCGCCCTTGTCTGTGAAGGCCACCACCGAGGGCGTGGTACGGCTGCCCTCGCGATTGGGGATGACTCGCCGCTCGCCGCCTTCCATCACACAGGCGCAGCTGTTGGTGGTTCCGAGATCAATCCCGATGAGCTTGGCGGGCATAAGGGAACTCCATTCTCATTGAACGGGACTACTGGAGGCTGTCCGAGGGGTCGGTAGGCGGGGCGGCGTGGGCGCCTTCCGGGTGGTGGTTCACGACGACGCGGGCGGGGCGCAGGAGTTGGTCCCGCAGCATGAAGCCGCGCTCGAAGACGGAGGCGATGGCGCCGTCCGGGATCGTCGCATCCTGCGCCGTGGTGAGGGCTTCCGCCGTTCGGGCATCAAAGTCGTCACCCACCTTGAGATCGATCTCCTCGACGCCGATGCGGTGGAAGGCGTCCACGAACTGTTTGTGGATGAGGGCCACGCCGTTGCGGCAATCGTCCACCGTGCTGTAGGTGGCGTTGATGCATCGCTCGAAGTTGTCGATGATCGGCAGGAGTTCCGTCAGCAGCTTGCGCTCCGAGAGGTCCACGGCCATCTGGATATCCCGCCCGGTGCGGTTGCGGTAGTTGGCGAAATCCGCCAGCAGTCGGTGGTGCTTGTCCAGGTGCTCTTTCTCGCGTTTCTCCATTTCCTGGAGGCGCGCCGCGGCTTCTTCCAGCTCGCGCTCGAACTCTTCGGTAATGCGTTCGGAGGCGTCGCCGTTGGAGGGCGGGCGGGGCAGGGGCGCCACGCGGGCCGGAGGCTCAGGGGTTTCTTCGGCCACTGCGTCTGCCAGGGCCTGGAGATCGTCAATGGCCTCTGTCTCGTCAAGGGTGAGATCCACCGTCAGGTCGCTTTCGCGGGCGATGGGCTCCTCGTTGGGATCCAGGGGGCTCGGGTTCGGTTCAGGGATCATGTTGGGAATTGTATGTCCACCGGGCCGCCATTGAAAGGTGGGGCAAACGCGCCTCCCATCAGGAATGCCCGGCTCCCCGCCGGGTCAGCTCCTCGGACCACCAGGCCAAGCCCCCGATCACCTTGCCGTAATCGAGTCGCAGTGGGCCGAAGAAGGCGAAGGTCGCGCCCTCGCGGCCAGGCAAGCCCACGGTGCGCATGGCCGTGGCCAGCGGGAAATCGGGCAGGAAGGGGTTCTCAGAGCCGAGCAGCAGCTTGACTTCCCGGGCCGAGGCCTCGGCGAAGGCGTTGAGCAGCCGGGCCAGGTGCCCATGCTCCTCGAAGGTGGCCACCAGATCGCGGAAGCGGCGGGAATCCTCGAATTCCGGCATCTGTAGCAGCTCGCGCAGGCCGGACACTATGAGGTGGGAACCCTCGGCGGCACCCCCTTCGGCCATACGCTCGGCGAGCTCCGCCAGGCGCATCCGCAGCTGGCGGGCCTCATCGGCCTGTCCCTGGAGGGTTTCCACCAGCCGCCGCCGCATATCCCCAAGCGAGCACCCGGCAAAATGCCAGGTGGCGAAGTTGCCCAATTCCGTGAGGGTTGCCGCGTCGAAGCCCCAGGCATTCTCCATGACCTGGTGCTCCACGTCCCCGGCGCTGCCCACCCAGAGGGCCACCAGCCGCCGGGGACCGAGAGGGACGAACTCCAGACGCACGAGGGTGCTGGTGGCGAGATGGACGGGTAGGGCGACACACACGCCGCCCATGACCTCCGAAAGCACGCGGCTGGCGTGGCGAAGCCAGGTGTCGGGATCCTGGTCCATGCCATCGAAGGCGGCCGCCAGCTTGGCGCCCATCTCGGGCGCGGGGGGCTGGGGGCGGACCCAGCGATCCACGTAGTAGCGGTAGGCCCGCTCGGTGGGGATGCGTCCGGCACTGGTGTGGGGCTGACTCACCAGCGCCTCGTCCTCCAGATCCGCCAGGACATTGCGGATGGTGGCGCTGGAGACCGTCTCGGGAAAGCGCTTGGCCAGCAGGCGCGAACCCACGGGTTCACCGTCGATCAGGTAGGCCTCGATGAGGGCCTTCAGTACCGTCTCGCTGCGGGAAGTGAGGGGGTTCATCGTGGGTCCCTAGGGCCGAAGCGCCCAGTTCGTACTATACTTCAGGCCTATCGACCCCAAGGAGGAACACATGACCCCCATTCGCAAGATCGCCCCTCGTGCCCTGATGGGTGCCCTGCTCGTATTCGCCACCCTGGCCTGCAACAAGCAGCTGAGCCCCGAGGCCCTCCAGGCCCAGGAGACGGCCAAGAACGCCGATAGCCGCGTGGCGGCCCTGGAAAAGGAGCTGGCCGAGATGAAGGCCGGCAAGACCGCCGATGGGGATGCCGAAGTGGTCTCCAAGTCGCACATGAAGGCCATCGAGAAGCAGCTGACCGATGCCAAGCGCCAGGCCGAGGTCAAGAAGAAGGCCGCCCAGGAACTGGCCGCCCAGCCCGCCCCCAAGGTGGCTCCCAAGACGGTGGTGGTGGAGGTTCCCGCGGGTACCGCCCTGGACGTGAAGCTGGCCAAGGATCTCAGCACCCAGACCGTGCAGGCGGGTGATCCCTGGGAGGGCACCCTGGCCTCCAGCGTGATGGTGGATGGCAAGGTGGCGTGGCCCGCCGGTACCGAAGTGCGCGGCGTGGTCAGCCAGAGCACCCCCGCGGGGCGCCTCGCCAGCGGCAAGGGCGGCCTGGGCATCAAGCTCACCTTCGTCGGCAACTACGATGTGGAAAGCGGTGTCTATCTCGTCACCGGCAATCCCCGCGGCGAGCGGAATGCCAAGTACATCGGCGGCGCTGCGGCCCTGGGCGCCCTGGTGGGCATCCTCTCCGACAAGAACAACAAGAACGATCACGCCCTGGGCGGTGCGGCCATCGGCGCCGCCACCGGCACGGCCGTGGCTGCGGCCACCGCGGACACCGTGATCAAGATGCCCGCGGAGAAATCCGTCGCCTTCACGCTTTCCGCACCGGAAAAGGTGACCCTGAAGTAGCCGCAGGCTCGAGCCTGGGACCAAAAGGGCGCCAGGATTTGGCGCCCTTTTGATTGTGTCCTGGAGGGCCGGGGACAGATCCCGAATCGAGGTAGCCCATGACCGAATCCCAGATCCTGCAATCCCTGTGCGAGGCCTGTCGTCGCCTCCATGACCGCAACCTGCTTGCGGCAGGGGACGGCAACCTGAGTGCCCGGTTACCGGATGGGCGCATCGCCATGACACCCACGGGAGTGGCCAAGGCCTGGATTACGCCCAAGGATTTCGCCTTCCTGCGCCTCGACGGGACCATCCTGCGGGGCAGCCCGAGCAGTGAACGCCAGATGCACCTGGCGATCTACGCGGCCTGCCCCGAGGCGAAGGTGGTGATCCACGCCCATCCGCCCACGGCCATCGCGTGGACCCTGGCGCGCCCCGAGCTGGAAGCACTGCCCAGCGAGGCCCTGCCGGAGGTAATTCTCGGGGCGGGGGCCATCCCCATCGTGCCCTATGCCCGCCCTGGCACCGCGGCCCTGGCGGAGGGCCTGAAGTCCTTCCTGCCGGATCACCGCCTGCTGTTGATGGCCCGCCATGGTGCCGTGTGCTGGGGCGAGGATGCGGCGGAGGCTGCGGGCGGCATTGAACGGCTCGAACACGTCGCCCAGATTCTCAAGGCGGCGGTGGAGCTGGGAGACCTCACGCCTCTTCCTGCTGAGGAGCTCGAGGCGCTGCGGTGCCTGCGGGCCGAGCTGGGCCCGCGCCTTCGCTGAAGCCCTCCAGCCGGGTAGGCTGGTGGGATGCAAGAATTGTGTTCGCTCGCTCTGAAGATTGAAAAGAACCGGCTGTGGATTCTCGACCAGACCCGCTTGCCCGACGCGGAAGTGTGGCTGGAGGGGAGCGATCCGGCGGTCATGGTGGGGCACCTCCAGCGCCTGTCGGTGCGTGGCGCCCCGCTCATCGGAGTGGCCGCGGCACTCTCCTTGGCCTGCTTCGCCCAGGCGGGAGCCTCCGAGAAAACGCTGAGGGAGGTCTGGGCCGCCCTTCGCCAGGCCCGTCCCACCGCCGTGAATCTCATGGGGGCCCTGGATCGGATGGCGGCAGTGATGGATGCGGGCGGGGGGCAGGCCGAGCTGGTGAACGAGGCCGAAGCCATCTTCGATGAGGATGTGAACCTCTGCGAGGCCCTGGCCTCCCGGGGCTCGGGCCTGGTTCGACCCGGTGAGCATGTCCTTACCCACTGCAACGCCGGCGCCCTGGCCACGGTGGGCATCGGCACGGCGGTGGGTGTCATCCGCCGGGCCTTCGAGCTGGGCAAGCTGCGCCATGTCTATGTGGATGAGACGCGGCCCCTGCTCCAGGGCGCGCGCCTCACGGCCTGGGAGCTGGGGCGCCTGGGCATCCCCCACACGCTGATCACCGATAGCATGGCGGCCATCCTGATGCGGGAAGGGAAGGTGCACCGTGTGCTGGTGGGAGCGGATCGCGTGGCCGCCAACGGCGATTTCGCCAACAAGGTGGGCACCTACGGACTGGCGGTCCAGGCCGCGCACCACGCCATTCCCTTTCATCCGGTGGCACCCTGGTCCACGGTGGACCTGGCTTGTCCCGATGGGGCCGCCATTCCCATCGAGGCGCGCCATGCAGAGGAAGTGCGCGGCTACCAGGACCTACGCTGGGCGCCGGAAGCCAGCCCGGTCTTCAATCCCGCCTTCGACGTTACCCCGGCGACGCTGGTGACGAGCCTCGTCCTGGACCGCGCCATTCTCACGGGAGAACAACTCCGGCAAGGCGGTCTGTCGCGACTCTAGGCCGCGAGGAAATTCCTGAGCCAGCCCAAGGGGCCTGTGTAGCGCACGGCGCCCTCTTCACGGATAAGGCACCAGCACTCGTCGTTGAGCACGATGGGTCCATGGCTTGAGCCCTCGCCGAAATGAACCCACCGACCCGTGGGATAGGCCGCCAGACCGTCTTCCAGGAGGCCGTCTAGCACCAGCATCTGCTCGCTGCCGAAGTGGATATGGGGAAGAGTCTGGAAGGCTCGAGGGGCCACCAGCAGGCTCAGCCGCACATTGCCATCCTCGATGAGTGTCGCGATCCGGGCAGTGCCCCGGGACTTCCAGTGCCAGGCGTCGGGCGCGGGCAACTGTGCCATCACGGTCTCGGGAAGAAAGGGGGCCGTGAGGGGTGCGGTGCCCTTCGCGAAGGCCTGGAACGTGGTTTCCATGAGGCGCAACGGCAGATCAGCACCGGTGCGGAGCAGGGCTTCGATCTCACTGGGGATCGAGTGGGATTGGGGCCGACGAAGGGGCCGGAACTCGGCGACCCGGGCGAGGGCGGCCTGGAGGGCGGTGCGTGCCAGAGGCAGCAGGGCCTCTCCGTGCAGGGGCGACGCTTTCTGGACGAGTCCAGGCACAATGCGAAGTTCCTGCCTGAGGGCGCGGCACTCTTGGCAGTAGAGAAGATGAAGGTGAAGCCGCAGGAATTCAGGGATGGACAGACTCCCCTCCGCCAGATCCGTGAGGCGGCCCACGGCCTCCTCGCAGCTGAGGCGCTGGGTCATAGTCTCCCACCATCCAGAAAGGGCGACAGGACTCCACGAAGGCCCAGTCGGGCTCGGTGCAAGCGCTGGCGAACCAACCCGCGGCTGATTCCCAACATGGTGGCCACTTCCTCGGTGTCCATACCTTCCAGATCCCTCAGAACGAAAACGGCACGCTGTTCATCGGAAAGCCGATTCAGACCCTCCTGAACCCGCTCCCGCACCTGTTCTTCCTCGACTCTCTCAAGGGCCGTGGCCTCCTGGCTGAGATCTTTGAGGCCTTCCTTGCCCATGTGATGCCCTTCGGGCGTGAAGTGTGGCAAGAAATCTTCGATGGTGTCTTCCCGGCGCCGGATTCTCGAACGCCGCAGCATCAGGGCCTCGTTGAGGCAGACGCGGTATCCCCAGGTACTGAATTTGCTCTTCCCCTGGAAGCGGTGGAGCTCCGTGAAGATGCTCAGCAGGGCTTCCTGCAAGGCATCCTGGGTGTCCAGCGTGTCCTGGAGGATGCGCTGGATGCCGGCGGAAAAGAGTCCCAGATAGGGTTCTACCAGGGCCCCGAAGGCCTCGCCGTCGCCGGCGATGGATCGGGTGATGAGTTCGGCTTCGGGGAGTCGGTCCTTGTCCATTGTCTATAAGCCTACCGTGGCAGCCGGGCCAGGCGAATGGTGAAGGTGGTGCCGAGGCCAGATCCCAGGCTGGTGGCCCGGATTTCGCCCCCGTGGGCCCGGATGATCTCCCGGCAGAGGAACAGGCCCAGGCCCGTTCCGGGCACGGAACGGGTCATTTCATCGCCAACCCGGTAGAAACGCTGGAAGACCCGGGAGAGATGTTTGGCCGGGATGCCATGCCCCCGGTCGGCCACCACCAGGATGGCGTCCTCCCCATCCCCGTCGAGGGTGATCGAGGTTTCCCTGGGTTCGGAGGCGTATTTAAAGGCATTGGAGAGCAGGTTCTCCAGGGCCATGCCGAAGGCCCGGGCATCCACCCGGGCGACCACCCCTGGGGCCAGGTCCATCTTCAGGCCTAGGAGTCCCTCCCCCAGGCGCCGGTCCATTTCCAGGCAGACGCGCTGGATCAAGGGCGCGAGGTCCGTGGGTTCGGGGTTGAGGGTCAACTTTCCAGCCTCGGCGCGGGCGGTTTCCAGGAGATTGGTCACCAGGTCGGTGAGTCGATGGAGATCCCCGTCCATGAGGGTCTGGATCCGAGTCTTCTGGTCGGGGGCCAGATCCCGGGTGAACATCGTCTCCATCCATACCCGGAGACTGGCGATGGGGGTCTTCAGTTCGTGGGTGACCGAGGCGATGAAGTTCCGCTGGCGGAACATCAATTCCATCTCCGCGTTCAGCTTTCGATAGATGTAGGTCATGCCGAAGAGCACTGCCGCCACGAGGACGAGTGCCTCGCCCGCAGTGCGCCACAAGGCCATGGTGCGCTCCCGGTCCATGGCCTCCAGCACCTCCGGGCGCAAGGTGAGGTAGGCGGTCTGATCCGCCAGCAGCAGGGGATCATCCAGAGCCGTGGGGGAAGGCAGGACGGCTACGTAGGGGAAGCGCTCTTCAATGGCGTTCTTGCGCTCTTGAAAGGTGCGAGTGTCATCGCGACGCCCGGTTACGACACCCAGGCCTTCGCCGGGATCCCGTGGAAAATTAGTGCGGAAAATGGCCATGGAATCGAACTGCCAGGCCTCGGCCCGCCCGGCCTTCATCTGGGCGATGCGGGCCTCCCGCAACCGCCTGGATTCCCGAATCTGCACCCCTACCCACCAGGCCATCTGGGTGAGCAGCAGGAAGGCCACACCCCAGAAAATGAGGCGCTCGGCGGCGGGTGGCTTGAGGGAGCGGGTGGACATGGACTCCTAGTGTGGATTACCGGTCAGTCAATGGTAAGACTCCTTGCATTGGTTCCGGGGCAAGGCATCCTGGAAACAGCAATGACCTCCTCGCCTTCCAATCCGTTCAAGCCGGGGTCCCCTCTCCAGGGGCCTGCGAACCCCTATAAGCCCGGCGGGCCCGCGGTGCCGGGCGCCCCTGCACCACGAGGCCAGGGCGAGGAAGTGCTGGCCGAACTGGTTCATTCCCAGCGACAGATCTCCCATCAGGCCCAGGAACTCCTCGAACTGCGCACTCGCCTCGGGCGCCGCACCCATCAGATGACTGTGCTCCAGCACGTGGCCGAAATCCTGGCGGCCACCCCCAAGGTGACCCAGGTGGCCAGCGTGCTGCAGGATGTCTTCGTCCAGGAGTTTGGCGCCAAGGCCTGTGGCGTCTGGATCCTGGAGGACCAGGGCGCCGCCTACCAGGCCAAGGTCGGGCATGGGATCCCCCGCAGCGTCTGGAGCGAACTCTCCCTTCCGGCCCCGAACCCCTTTCCCGACTCGCCCATCGTGCTTTTCCAGTCCCAGTGGCTGGACCAGGCGGCGATCCGAGGGCCCCTCGAGGCGCTGAGGATCTCCCCGGAATTGTCCCTGTATTTCGTGCCCTTCGAGCACCAGCTCCTGCTCATGGGGTTTGCGGTGCTCGCCCTGGATACCGGGCGCAGGATGGAAGAGGACCTGGACACCCTCACCATTCTCCAGCGTCAGGTGGCTGTCTCCATCTACAACGCCTGGCTCTTCCGGGATCTCGGCCAGCAGCGGGACGCCCTGCGGCGGCAGACCGGCGAGCTGGAAAAGGCCAATGTCGCCCTGCGGGAGGCTGACCGCTTCAAGAGCGAATTCCTGGCCCTCACCAGCCACGAGCTGCGCACGCCGCTCACGGGCATCCTGGGCTTCACCCGTCTGGTCATCGACGGCCTGTACGAGGACGAGGACGAGATGCGGCGCATGCTCCAGGACAGCTACGCCTCGGGCAAGCATCTGCTCTCCCTGCTCAACGACATCCTGGACCTGGCCAAGATCGAATCCGGCCGCATGCAGGTTCACATGGAAGCCTTCAGCCTCCATGTGCTGATGGAGGAAGTGAAACCCATCGCCATGGCCTACCCCCGCAAGGGTGAGGTGGCCCTGGTTTGGCCTGAGGGCTTGGCTGAACTGCCGGATGTGATGGTGGATCCGGGGCGCCTCAAACAGGTGATGCTCAACCTGCTCTCCAATGCCCTCAAGTTCACCAAGGAAGGCAGCGTGCAGGTGCTGGTGGAGCGGGGCTTCGGGCAGGTGACGATCCAGGTGATCGACTCGGGCATCGGCATCCGGGTCGAGGACCAGACCAAGCTCTTCCAGAAATTCGTGCAGGCGGAAGGCGGCCACTCCCGGGAGTACGGCGGTACGGGCCTGGGGCTCGTGATCTGCAAGCACCTCATGGAGATGATGGGCGGCACCATCGCCCTTTCCAGCGAAGGCCAGGACAAGGGGTCTGTGCTCACGCTTACCGTGCCCATCGCCTGACCGGAACAAATTGGCCAGAACGCTACACTGAATGGACGATGGCGCCTTTCGCGCCCCAGGACTCCCATGACCTACACTCGCCGCGAGACTTTTCTACCCTTCACCCGCCCCGTCATCGGCCAGGAAGAGATCGAGGAGATGATCGACTCGATTAACTCCGGGTGGATCACCACGGGCCCCAAGTCCGCTAAGTTCGAGGAGGAACTGGCCCGCTACAACGGCGTGAAACACTGCCTCGCCATGAACAGCGCCACCACGGCCCAGGAGATCATGCTGCAGGTGCTGGGGCTCCAACCCGGTGACGAGGTCATCACGACTTCCATGACCTGGGTGTCCACCCTCTCCACCGTGGTGCTCCAGGGCGGCGTGCCCGTGCTGGCCGATATCGATCCCAAGACCCTGAACATCGATCCCACGCGCATCGAGGAGATGATCACGCCCCGCACCAAGGGCATCATTCCCGTGCATCTCACGGGCCTGCCCGCCCCCATGGAGGAAGTCTGGCGGATCGCCGAGAAGCATGGTCTCTGGGTGATCGAGGATGCCGCCCAGGCCATGGGCGCCCACTACAGCGGCCAGAAGATCGGCAGCGATCCCCGCTCGATCATGAGCGTCTTCAGCTTTCACCCCAACAAGAACATGACCACCGGCGAGGGCGGCGCCATCGTGCTGCACGACGACCGCTTCACCGATCGCATCAAGCGTCTACGCTTCCACGGCATCGAAAAGGACGCATGGAAGCGCTTCGCCAAGGATGGCAGCCCCCACACCGAAGTGATGGAGCCCGGTCGCAAGGCCAATTTCATGGACCTGCAGGCCAGCCTCGGCCTGCACCAGATCAAGAAGCTGGACGGCTTCAATGCCCGGCGCGGCATGCTCTTCCGCCGCTACCTGGAGCTGCTGAAGGACATCGATGGCCTCGTTCTTCCTTGGGAGGGCGATGCCATCCACGGCCATTGCTTCCATCTCTTCGTGCTGCGCATCCAGCCGGAGGTCGTGGGCATGGACCGGGATGCCTTTGTGCAGGCGCTGAAAGACGAGAACATCGGCACCGGCATCCACTATCGCCCCGCCCACATCCACGCCTTCTACCGCGACTACTACGCGAAACACCCCCAGGCCCTGCCCGTGGACGGTCTGCCCCACAGCGAGTGGAGTGGCGACCGCCTCATGAGCCTGCCCCTCTGGCCTGGCCTCGCAGAGGAGGACCAGGACCAGGTGGTGGCAGCGATCAAGCAGGTGATCGCAGGGGCGTGCGAGAAGGTCTAACGCTCTAGCCCTCTCCACTAGGCAGGGGAGAATGCGGCCATTTATTTCGTGCCCCGCATAGCGTTGGCCGAGATGATGAAATCGATGCTCGCATACCGCTGACGCAGCAGCTGATCGGCGGGGAAGGTCGGGTCCGAAGTTCGCTCGAACTGGAATCCCATCTGGAAGGTTACCGGACCCTTGAATCCATAATGGGCCGGGCTAGCGAACTGCCAGTGTTTGAGGGCCGCTAGGCACTCTTTTGCGAGGGACTCGGGCCCTTCGAGGGCGCGTAGGTTGAGGGGAAGACCTTGTTCGTCGATCTTCACCTCCACGATGACTGTGCCCTGGATGCTGTGGTCCCAGGCGTACTTGGGATAGCGGATGGGAACCGTCTTGATGAGTTCCCAAGGCTGGGGCTGTGCCAGGATCCTCTTTGGAACAGGCGCTCCCGGAGTGGGCGCCTGGGAGGCAGGATCCACGAGAGTGGGTAGGGGCTCACTGGACGGCAGCGGGCTAAGGGGTTCGGTCTGGGTTCGGATTGCAGTCTCTTGGGCCTGAATCCCTAGGGTTTGGCCATCTGGCTTCACCTGGATCTGGATAGAGGCCCGACTGCCGCGATCGAGACGGTGGTCGCCCGTGAGGTCGAGGCTCGGTCCATCGGGGGTCGGTTGAAGATCGCCACGTACCTCGCCCGGAGCTAAAAGTGGCAAAGGCTGGATGAGCTTATCCTTTAGCAAATCCAGAACCTGACTGCGGTAGCGAGACGCCTCCTCGGTGATCCTCCCTGCATCCATGGCCTCCTCGCCGCAGTTATAGGCGGCTACCGCCTTGGCCAAATCCCCCGGGTAGCGGGTGAGCAGGGACTTCAGATACCGGGCCCCGGCAGTGGCTACCTGCTCGCGGTTGGCGAGATCCACGGCGCCATATTTTTTCGCGGTCTCGGGCATGACCTGAAGGATGCCCAGGGCGCCGCGGGGGCTGCGGGCGTCTGGATCGAAGCGGCTTTCGGCCCAGGCCATGGCGCGCAGGAGTTGGGGGTCGATGCCCTCCTTGGCAGCCAAAGTGTCGATCCGGGCCAAAAGCTGGGCAGACACGCGAATGGGCTCTTTGGGGGCCTTCGGTGCGGGCGAGCCCATGAGCGGTGAAAGGAAGGCCGCTGCCAGGAGGGCGCCGAGAAGGCCCACGGGAAGGGGCCGCGGCGGCGCAGGATTCAGCAATCGTTTGATTCGGTTCATGAGGTCTCCTTGGTGGGCCCCCAGGGCGGGGGCGGGGAGCTGGAAGAGATCCAGCTCGGCAAGGGCCAGGGCCAGGCGCCGCGGTTCGCCGATGGCCTTGGCCGCGAGGTCATCGCAGGCTTCCTCGCGTGTGGAACGGATCTTGGCCGAGATCCACCACACGGCGGGATGGTAGAACAACAGGGTTTCCGCCAAGCACTGCAGGAGGTTGGCGAGGTAGTCCTGGCGCTGGATGTGGGCCAGTTCGTGGGCGAGGAGCGCCTCCAGGAGATCCGGCGCCATGCCCGTGAGGAGCGATCCGGGCAGGAGAATGGCGGGTTTCCACCAGCCATGGGCCAGGGGGCCTTCCACGGCGGTGCAGAACCTGAGCTGCGGCAGGCGGGTCAGGCCCATGCGCCGGGCGAGGGCGTCCAGCCTCCGCTGCCATTCGGGGGTTGCAGGGCTTGAATACCGGTGCCGCAGGCGCCTCAACCACACCCAGCCGCTCCCCAGGCGAAGGAGCAGTGCGATACACCCGGTAAGCCAGACCCCGACGACCCAGGGCAGGGCCGGGCGAAGCGCCGAGGCCAGGGAATGCCCAGGGCTTTCTGGGGCGGCGAGAGGGCGTTCCGAGAGAGGCTGAGGAGCGGGTTCGGCAGGAAGGGTCTGGATAAGGGCGCCGGAGGGGCCAGGCCAGAGCCGAACCAGGGTGACCGCAGGGCATGCCAAACAGGCAAGGAGACCGAGGCAGGCCGCGAGGTGGCGGGTCTGGGTGGGGGTGGCGCGGAGGATCCGCAGAAGCAGGGCCGTGCCCAGGGCAACCAACAGCCCCTGCCAGAGGAAATGGAGCAGCGTCCAGCCCAGGGCGAGGATCAGGGGATGAGCCAGGGGGTTCATTCCGTCTCCTCCTTGCCCAACAGGGCCCGGATCTCGGCCCGTTCCTGGGGGCTGACCGACCCGGATTTCAGGGCCGCCACCACCAGATCCTTGGCGCTTCCGGCGAAGGCCCGCCGCATCAGGTCGGCCACGAGGCCCGTCTGCATGGCATCCCGACCGTGAGTGGGGCGATAGACGTGGGAGCGCTCGCGCTCGTCGCGGGCCACCAGGCCCTTCTCGAACATCACCTGGAGCATGCGCAGCACGCCGGTGTAGGAGATCTCCCGGTCACCATTCAATACCTGGTGGACCTGCTTGACCGTGGCCGGGCCCAGATCCCAAAGGACGCGCAGGATGCTCAATTCGACATCAGTGGGACGGGGTGGCCGGGACACGAAACCTCCAGGAAGGGGGAAGGCGAAAAGGATGTACGAAAGATTGTCTACTAAGATTTGTGTAAATCCGGCGACCCGTCAAGTCCCATTCTGGAAGTTGCTCACGGTGAGGGTGGAAGCGGATATTTAGGGGTCGCCACTCATGGTCGAACCGAGGTACTCATGCTGCCTGCCCTTCTGACGCTCTTGGCCTTCCAGGCTCTGGGGGAGTTGCTGGTCCGCGGGATGGGTCTGCCCGTTCCGGGAGCGGTGGCGGGCATGGGGCTGCTCTTCCTCTGGCTGCTGGGGCGGGGAGGCGCCTCCCGGCGTCTGGAGCGGGTGAGCCGGGAACTCCTTCAGCATCTGGGGCTCTTCTTCGTGCCCGCAGGGGTGGGGGTCATTGTGCTGGGGCCGCGGATCGCCCAGGCCTGGAAACCCCTTCTGGCGGCCGTCGTGTTGGGCACCCTGGTGACTTTGGTCGTGACGGCGCTGGTCTTCCGATGGCTGACGCCTTCATCCCGGGAGGGTGCATGAGCGCACCGAGCCTAGCCTGGGTTACGCCAGCCTTGTGCCTGGCACTCACGGTGGCGGTCTACCTCGGCGCTTTCCGCCTCCACCATCGGCTGGGACGTGCGCCCTGGGCCAACCCTACGGCCCTGGCCACGGGCTTTCTGGTGCTATTCCTCCTTCTCTTCCGGGTGCCCTATGCCGCGTATTTCACCGGGGCGAATCTGGTGCACTTCCTGCTTGGACCGGCCACGGTGGCCCTAGGCGTTTCCCTCCATGGCCAGCGGCATCGGATCCGGGCCCTGGCGCTGCCGGGCTTTGTGGCGCTGGTGGTTGGATCCCTGACGGGCATCCTTAGTGCGCTGTTCTTCGCGCGGATCTTCGGTGCCGATCAGGTAATGATGGCAACGGTGGCCCCCAAGAGCGCCACCACACCCATCGCCATGGCCGTGGCCGAGCGCGCGGGGGGCGATCCCGCCCTGGCGGCGGTGGTGGTGATCTTCACCGGCATCCTGGGGGCGATCCTTGCTCGGCCCCTGTTGAATCTATTGGGGGTGAAGGATCGGAATGCGCGCGGTTTCGCGCTGGGGGTGGCCTGTCATGGTCTGGGCACGGCGGTGGCCTTCGAAGAGGGGCCAGAAGCGGGCACGCTTGCGGGTCTGGCCATGGGACTGAATGGCTTCCTGACGGCGCTCCTGGTGCCTTTGCTGTTATGAAATAGGCGAAGCGCTTGCTCCCTTCGACCCCCGCGCGGTGCCCTGACACCCCGTCTGTGCAGTCCCATGAAAAGAGGCCCCATCGAGGGGCCTCTTTTCATGGGACTGCGGGAGGTCTACTCCATCACGATCCAGACCTTGCGATCCTCCTTGACGGCCTGTACCAGCAGCATCATGGCGTCGGAGATCTGCTTGCCCTTGGAACTACCGTCCAGGAGATCCACCACCACGATGGGTTCTGCTTCGCCCCGGGGCAGGCTCACGCTGCGGGGCATTTCTCGCTCGGACTTCTTGGAAATCGGTGCCCGGGAGGGGGCATCGGGCAGCACGAAGCCCTTGCCGTGTTCCAGGGCGTCGACGCTGGTGCGGAATAGGGCGGAGAGGGCCACCAGGGCGCTGCCGGAGGGCTTGATCTTGTCCCGCTCCCAGAAGGAGATGGAGGCCTGGTCCACCCGTAGGGCTTCGGCCATTTCCTCCTGGGACCAGGCCCAAGTAACTCGCACGGCCTTGATGCGTTCCCCCAGGGTGTTCAGGGAGGGCTGAGAATCGGTGGGGGCTTCGGATCGTTTCAAGGGACTCTCCTGTCGTTTTTAATTCGGGGGGAACCTACAAGGGTCAACCATAGACCGATAAAAAGAAGCGATCAATATAAATTTGCCTACATTCATTAAATCCGTTCATGGGGAAGCGTTGGAACGGGCGCGTAGATGGCGGCGGTGGGGTCTACCAAGTATAGGTTGCTAATCCGCCCTGTGTAAGCGCTGGCGTACTGCTGAATCTGGTCCGCGAACCGGGTCTGCTGGTAACCATCCCGAAAGATACTCCCCCACCTTGGGTTAAAGGCGGCCTCCAGCTGGGCGTCCAGGGCGCCGACAAAGGTCTCCTGCTCCATTAGGCGCTCTTGGCTGGATTCCAGCGCCTCCCGCAACTGCCCGGCCTCCAGGTCCAAGGCCTTCAGGGCCTCGGGGCTGAGGCGAGCGGCGAGCAGATGGCGGTGCTCGCGATTGCGCTTGAGCTTGTCCTCCAGGAGGGAGCTCTGAGTCTCATTGCGACGGCGCTGGGTTTCGGTGCGGAGGAAGAGCTGGAGATCGTCGGCGAGATCCTCCAGGCGCTGCAGAGTGGCCCCGAGCTCCGGGATCAGGAGCAGGGTCTGCCAGGAGACGCTCTTCTTGGAGCGAAGAATATCGCCATAGATATGGTCGCCCACATACAGCACCTCCTCGCCGAAGGCCTGTAGCCGGTCCTCCAGCCATCCGGCGTTCCCGCCCGTAAATGCCTTGGGATGACCCTCCGTGGGAAGGGGGGCCTGGGGCTCCTCGAAGAAAACGGGTTTGCAGGAACTGGTGACGATCAGGTCGAAGTAGTCCTCCCAGCCTGGGCGGGCGGGGTCCTGGCCGTCCAGCAGGTAGCTGAGCACCCCTTCCGTGAAACGCCATTCGCTGTTGGAGACGACGAAGAGCTTCTTGCCCGCCCGCTTCCAGCGGTCCAGGGCCGCCGGGAGTTCGGGATCCCGCAAGATGTAGAAGGCCCGGTTGGCCAGGATCTCGGCCTTCATCTCGCCGTTGCGGTGGGCTGTATCGATGGCCCACCGCACATCCTGGAAGAGGTCGAGGTACTCCTTGCCGTGGATCCAGCCCTGCTCCTTGCCGTCCACCAACACGGCGTACAGGTAGCTTTCGGGAATCTCGAAGAGTGTATCGATGCTGCGAAAGCCCTTGGCGCTGGCGGAAAGACGGCGCGGACCGTAGGCCGCTTCGATGGCTTCGCGCTCCATGGGCTGGCTGCCGTGGCAGGCCCGCACCACCATGCGTTCGGTGCTGAGCTTGAGCAGATTGCCCCGCAGGCCATCGAGCACTAGGCCGCGAATGGCGAATTCAGGGTCGTAGGCGATGGCCAGCAGGCGCTTGTCGTATCCCCGCTCCAGCACCAGCAGCTGACTCGCCTTGCGGAAGGCCAGCTCGTCGATCTCCGGCGAACGGTAGTGGCTCAGGGTGTAGTCCATGTCGAAGCCCACCGCCTTCACATCCCGGAAGTGGATGTTGCGGAGGGCAAAGATCTTGCGGGCGTGGGGCAGGTGGGCTTCATCCTCCAGCTCCCGGAATCGGGGAACGGGAAGGAGTGCGGGAACGACATTCTTGGTGGGCATCGTATTCCTTGGAAAGGCAGTTCCAGAACCAGCATACGCCCAAGGAAAACGGAGGCGGTTCAGCCGGGTTCCCCCGAACCTATGTCGTGAGGCCACACACGGAGCGAATCAGGACCGAAGGATTCCATTGGAGGGTTCCTCCGAACCGATCCCGTGCGTAATGCTCTGGTGCCCGAAGACCTCCCAGGCCAGCCCCCGGAACCGCTCGCTGTGGCCCCAGTCCTTGTCCCCGTCCTTCCAGAGCTTGTAGTGGATGAGTTCGTGCTCGAGAATCCGCCGGGTCACGGCCTCGGGATCATGGCATAGGCAGCCGCACACCTGCACGGGCCAGGGACGATCCCGGCGCCGCAGGAGCGGGATCGAAAGACGGATCTCGGGATGCCACTTCCCCCGGGTATCCTTCTCGATCACGAAGAGTCCTGCACAGCGGACCATTCGCGGCGACCAGATGGCCGGCGGAGTCGGCAGCTCCCACCCCGCCTCGCGGAGGATTGCCTGGGCGCGGTGGCGCAGGGTGAAGGTCATGCCCTCGGGGCTTGGGCGCGGAGGCTGGCCAGCACCCGCTCCACCGCCTGCCGGGTGGGGGTATCGAGATTGGCGTACTGGAAATGGACGCGACGGGCGGGGCCGGAGCCACCCAGATCGATCACGCCCTCGGAAGTGCCCGGGAGCTGGGCCTCTGGCGGGTCGATGCGCCGAGTGGGGGCACCGGCGATGTTGGTGTCATAGGCTTGGCCGGCGAAGGGTTTCATGCGTTCCATGGCGGGAAACCGGGGCATCGGGCTCAGGCGGAGCACCAGCACGCAGCGATCTCTCCCGGCCTCCTCCCGGCTGAGGAAGACATCCAGGGAATCTCCCACGGCGGCTCGGGAAGCGACTTTCCAATCCGGGGGGCCGTCGAAGGCCAGGGCCCCCTGCACCCAGTGGTGCCAGCCTGCGGGGGGCGGTGCGGGGGGGCGGTTGTCCGTCGCGGTTCCGCAGCCCACCAAAAGGGCCAGCGGAAGGGCTCCCAAAAGGGTGCGGGGCATGCGGGGGGACAGGTATGCCATGGGCGGCCTATTCGAATTCCGGCCCCGGGATCCGGGTGGTCTCCACCTTCACGATTTCGCCATCCAGCACCATGGTGCTGGTGGAGCTCGGCTGGCTGGTGGAAAGGGTTCGCAGGGCCGCGATGGGGGCCTGCAATTCAGCGGGGACGCTCTCGAAGAACATGACGCCGGCCCGATACTGCTGGGGCGTTTCGGTCTGGATGCGCAGTTCCCGGAGCTGCTTGGCGTCCACGGTATTGGGGGCGTCGGTCATCAGGCAGCGGGCCTGGGCGGTCTTGGGGAAGGCGATGACCTCGCGGATGTTGTCCACGCCCGCCAGCAGCATCACCAGGCGATCGAGGCCAAGGGCCAGGCCGCCATGGGGCGGGGCGCCGTAGCTGAGGGCGTCCAGCAGGAAGCCGAACTTCTCCCGGGCCTCGGCCTCGCCGATGCCGATGGCGCGGAACATCCGGCTCTGGGTCTCCGCATCGTGGATGCGGATGGAGCCGCCGCCCACCTCGTAGCCGTTGAGCACCAGGTCGTAGGCCACGGCACGGCAGGCGCCGGGGTTGGTGGCCAGCAGTTCGAGGTCATCGGGATGGGGGCTGGTGAAGGGGTGGTGGCAGGCCACGAAGCGCTGGTTTTCCTCGCTCCACTCGAAGAGGGGAAAGTCCACCACCCACAGGAACTCGAAGCGCGATTCGTCCATCTGCCCAAGGGTCTTGGCCAGCCGCAGCCGCATTTCACCCAACACCTTGGAGGTCTGGGCATCCGTGCCCACGGCGAACACGGCGAGGCCCTCGGCGGAGGCGCCCAGGGCGGTCCTCAGGGCCGTCTCCGCCTCGGCATCGACGAACTTCTTGAAGCTGGAGGCGAAGCCCTCCTTGCCCCACTTGGCGTAGGGCAGGCCGCCCGCGCCCAAGTGCTTGGCCACGTCCTGGAGTTCGTCCAGCTGCTTGCGGCTGTATCCGCCCGCCTGCTCGCCGGGGAAGAAGAGGGCGCGGACTCGCCGCTGTCCGTGGCTGTCGGCGGCGGTGCGGAAGAGATTGAACTCGCTCTGGGCGAAGAGGGCCGTGACATCCTGGATCTTGGTGGCGCAGCGGAGGTCGGGCTTGTCCGAGCCGTACCACTCCATGGCGTCCTTGTATGGCAAGCGCAGGAAGGGCGCCACGGCGGTCTGGCCCGCCAGGGGCGCCAGTTCCACCATCAGGCCCTCGATCATGGTCTGCACGTCCTGTTGGCGGACGAAGCTCATCTCCACGTCGATCTGGGTGAACTCCGGCTGGCGGTCGGCGCGCAGATCCTCGTCCCGGAAGCAGCGACAGATCTGGATGTAGCGTTCAAAGCCCGAGACCTGGAGGAGCTGCTTGTAGAGCTGGGGGCTCTGGGGCAGCGCGAAGAATTCGCCGGAATGAACTCGGCTGGGCACCAGGTAGTCCCGGGCGCCTTCGGGGGTGGAACGGCCCAGGATGGGGGTTTCGAAGTCGATGAAGTCATGCTTCCGGAAATAGTTCCGGGTGATGTTGGCCACTTCGGAGCGGAGGATCATGTTGCGTTGGAGCTTGTCCCGACGGAGATCCAGGAAGCGGTATTTCAGGCGCAGGTCCTCGTTGGCCTCCTGGCCCGCGTCATCCACGGGCAGGGGCGGCGTCTGGGCGGTGTTGAAGATCCGCAGGTCCGTGAGGCGGATCTCGATATCCCCGGTGGCCATATTGGGGTTCTTGGCTTCGCGTTCGGCCACCACGCCCTCGGCCCCCAGCACGAACTCGCCGCGCACGACCTTGAGCTTGGCCAGGAGTTCCGGCGAGGCCGTTTCCTCGTTGGCCACCAGCTGGACCACGCCCCAGCGGTCCCGCAGATCGATGAATATAAGGGAACCCAGGTTCCGGGCCTTGCGGCACCAGCCCAGGAGGCGGACGGTCTGACCCGCCTGGGCCAGGCCGAGTTCGCCGTTGCGATGAGTACGTTGGAAGTCGCCGAGTCGATCGAGTTTCATAGCCCTCCAGGATCGCAGCCCCGGCAGGGAGGCTCAACCGTGAATGCTCAGTCGGGCTCCAGCGTTCGGCTTCGAGCCCCGCCCTTGGGCTTGGGGAGGTCGGCGCCCATGTCCGCGATGTTGTGCAGCATCTGGCCCAGCATCCGCCGGAAGGCGTCCTTGTCCTCGCCGCTCAGGCCGCACTCCATGCGTTCCCGGAAGGTCTCGGAGGCCATGAACAGGGTCTCGACAAAGGCGGCGCCTTCTTCACAGATGCCGATCCTGATGCGGCGCCCGTGGTCGGGATCCTGGTTGATGGCCAGGAGACGCCGCTCCTCTAGGCTGTGTACGAGCCGGGAAGCGGTGGGGTGGTCCAGCCACATCCGGCTGGCCAAGTCCGTGAGTGAAAGGGGGCCCGTCTCCCGGAGGAGCAGGATCATCCAGGCTTGGTGGGGGGTGAGATCCAGGGGTTCCAGCAGGGGCGACACGGCATGTTTGATGGAGCGGCGGGCCGCAGCCACCAGCATGCTCAGGCTGGAATGATCGAAACCGGGAGGAGTGGGCGCGGTTTTCATGGAGTCCATCCTACTATCCATCTGCATCGTGTCGTGTGGTAATCCGGGAAGATCACCCCCGGAGCCGGGAGGGCACCTCGCCCAGGGGCCATTCCTCCTGGGTGCCGGTCTGGAGGTCCTTGGCGGCCACGATGCCCTTTTCCAGTTCTCCGTCCCCCAGAAGCAGGGCGTAGCGGGTGCCCTGGCGGTTGGCCGAGGTGAGGGCCTTCTTCAGGTTCACCCCTCGGGTCTCGAGCTGAAGAGTCAGGCCCATCCCCCACCAATCCCGGGCCAGGGTCAGGGCCTTGAGGGCGGCGGCATCGCCCAGGGGGATGAGCAGGGCGGGGGCATTTTGTGGCGCGTCGCCGTGGAGCTGCTGCATAAGCATGGCCAGGCGGTCCAGGCCGATGGCCCAGCCGAAGGCAGGCACTTCGGGCCCCCCCAGGTGCTTGACTAGGCCATCGTAGCGCCCGCCCCCCAGCAGCGCGGACTGGGCGCCCAGGTCACTGGAGAGCACTTCGAAGGCGGTGCGGGTGTAGTAGTCCAGGCCGCGCACCAGGCGGGGATTCTCCTCGAAGGGCACGTCCAGGGCCGTGAGCAGCTCCTTGAGGCGGGCGTGGTGCTTCTGGGAGGCCTCGTCCAGGAATTCGGTGATGAGCGGGTGGCCTTCGAGGGCGGTCTGGCAGCCGGGCACCTTGCAGTCCAGCACTCGCAGCGGGTTGGTCTCGATGCGGCGGTGGCAGTCCTCGCAGAACTGGGCCTCCCGGGCCTGGAAGAAGGCGCGAATGGCCTCGTGGAAGGCGGGGCGGCACTCGGGGGTGCCCACCGAATTGATAGAGAGGCTTAGGTGCTTGAGGCCCAGCTCCCGCAGGAAGGCGAACAGCATCATCAGGCTCTCGGCCTCGCTCTCGGGGCTGGCCACGCCGAAGCTTTCGGCGCCGATCTGCCAGAACTGCCGGTAGCGGCCCGCCTGCATGCGCTCGTAGCGGAACATGGGGCCGATGTAGTAGAGCAGCCGGGGGTCGTTGTTGATCAGCAGCTTGTGCTGGATCATGGCCCGCACCACGCCCGCGGTGTTCTCGGGGCGCATGACCACATGGCGACCGCCCTTGTCGACGAACTCGTACATCTCCTTGTTCACGATGTCGGAGCTTTCGCCGACGCTCCGCTTGAAGACCTCCAGCTCTTCCAGGATGGGTGTGCGGATCTCCTCGTAGCCGTGGCTCGCAAAGACCCGCCTCGCGGTATCCTCGATCCTCTGAAACCACTTCATCTCGTTGCCGAACAGGTCTCTCGTGCCCTTGACTGCTTGCGCCATTTCGAAACTCCCGAGGGCGGCCCTGGCCCTCCTCTTCAGCCTACTGGCTTGGAGCCAAAGCCCAAACCCCGATGCGTCGAAACCTGTGGCCCCGCGGCTCCGGATTGCGGTGGATCCAGGCCACGGTGGGGATGACGGGGGCGCCAAGGGGCCCAAGGGGCTGCGGGAAAAGGATGCCGCGTTGGCCTTAGCCAAGGACCTCAAGGCGGCCCTGGAGGCGGCGGGCTTCGAGGCCCTGCTGATCCGGGATGACGATACCTTCGTTCCCCTGTGGGATCGAGCGCGGATGGCCAACGAGGCCGGGGCGGACCTCTTCCTCAGCCTGCACCTGAACGCGGCGCGGGCCAAGGCGGCCAAGGGGTCGGAGGTCTACTTTCTGAGCCTCAATCAGGGCGACAACGATGCCGCCGAGGTGGCGGCTCTGGAGAACGCTGGTTCCGAGACCCGCCCCGGAGAGGACTCCGTGCTTTCCAGCATCCTCCAGGATATGGCCCAAAAGGCCTATCTCCAGGAATCCGAGCGGTTGGCCGTGCAGATTCAGGCCATGCTCAACCATCTGGGGGGCATCAAGGAACGAGGAGTGAAGCAGGCCCCCTTCGTGGTGTTGCGGGGCGCGGCCATGCCCGCTGCCCTGGTGGAGGCCGCTTTCATCTCCAATCCCAAGGAGGAATTGAAGCTCAGGGATGCGGCCTTCCGACGAAAGGTGGCCCAGGCGGTGGCCATGGGGGTGCGGCGGTACTTCGCCTCTGGGGTGAGCACTCCCCGCCGCAAGGCCGCCGACCAGGATTTTTCTTCCTGGGAATCCGGGACGATACAAAACAGGCCTCGCTAGACTGGACCCCAAATGGAACCCCTTCCCGTACTGATCGTCGATGACGAACCCGACTTCCGCACCCTGCTGGTAGAGGCGTTGGGTTCCATGGGCTACGAGGCCGAGGGGGCCGAGAGCGCCGAGGCGGCTCTGGAGCTCGTCCACCAGCGCCACTTCGCCGTTATCTTCACCGATCTCAACATGCCCGGAGGGCAGTCGGGCCTAGAGCTGATCAAGGCCATCCAGGAATTCGACGCCAAGGCCTTCACCATCCTGATGACGGGGTACGCCACCACCGAGGCGGCGGTCCAGGCCCTCAAGCGCGGCGCCTACGACTTCATCCAGAAGCCCTTCAAGCTCGCCGAGCTGGAGGCCAGCCTCATTCGGGCCCTGGGGCACTACCGCACCCTGCGGGAGAACGAGGCCTACCAGACTCGGCTCGAAGAGATGGTGATGGAGCGCACCCAGGAGATCCTGGGGCTCAAAGAGGACATCGAGAAACTCTTCGAGGGCTTCGTCCAGGCCTCCGTCACCGCCATTGAGGCTCGGGACCCCAGCACCTCCGGCCACTCCAGCCGGGTGGCGGACCTCACCGTAGGACTGGCCGAGGTGGTGAACCGCACCCCCAATGGCTCCTACGGCGCCATCCGCTTCACCGAACAGCAGCTCAAAGAGATCCGGTACGCCAGCCTGCTGCACGATTTCGGCAAGGTCGGGGTGCGGGAACAGGTGCTGGTGAAGGCCAAGAAACTCGAGCCCGAGCGCCTCGAACGCATTTTCCAGCGCCTCTACCAGAGGGACTTCGAGATCACCCTGTCCATGCTGGACCGGGCCTGGAGGGAGGGCGAGCCCTACGACGCCGCGAGGTTCCAAGGCCTGCTGGAGGCTCGGCGCGCCGAAAGCGGACGCCTGGTGGAGCTCATTGCTAGGTGTAACGAACCGCAGGTGCTTCCCCGGGAGGTGGCGGACCGGATGGACGAACTTGAGGTGCTGGAGTTCGCCCACCATGAAGGTTTCGCCAAGCCCATCCTCGAGTCCTCGGATGTGAAGGCCCTGCGTATTCCCAAGGGCAGCCTTTCGACCGAAGAGCGCGACGAGATCAACAGCCACGTAACCCATACCTTCCGGTTTCTCAGCCAGATCCCCTGGACCGCCGGTCTGGCAGACCTGCCGGAGATCGCCTATGCGCACCACGAACGCCTGAACGGCATGGGGTATCCCCGGGGGCTCAAGTCACCCCAAATCCCGCCCCAGAGCAAGCTCATGGCGGTGGCGGATGTGTACGATGCCCTGGTGGCTGCGGATCGCCCCTACAAGGTGGCGGTATCGGTGCCCCGGAGCCTGGAAATCCTGGAGGATGAAACCCGCGCGGGGCTGCTGGACGCGGAAGTGTTCAGGCTCTTCCTGGAGGCGAAGGTCTACGAACTCACGCTCCACCGGATCCGGGGCTGATCATGGTTCCTGAAGCCATTCTCCTGGTCGACGATGAATCCGATCTGCGGAGTTCCATTCGCGAGGCTCTGGAGGGGGATGGTTATACGGTGGACGACGCGGACAGCGCGAACTCAGCCCTGGCGCGGATCAGCCGCAAGCACTACCCCGTGATCGTCACGGATCTCAACATGCCGGGGGGGCCTTCGGGACTCGACCTGATCGCGGCGGTGAAGGCCCGGGATCCCAAGGCCCTCTGCATCGTCATCACGGGGTACGCCACCCTGGGGGCCTCCATCGAGGCCATCAAGCGGGGCGCCTACGATTTCCTTCAGAAGCCTTTCAAGCTCGAGGAGCTGGAGGCCGTGCTGGATCGGGCCCTGGAGCACGCCCGATTGCAGCGTCAGGTGGATGCCTACCAGCGGGACCTGGAAGCCCGGGTGGTGGCCCGGGTCGGGGAATTGAGGGCCTTTCATGGGGAAGTTCTGCGCCTCAACGCGCTGCTTCGGGAGGCCCTCGCGGAGGTGGAGGAAGGCCCCATGTTGCGGCCCTTCCTGGGGTATCTCCAGGCCCGGTTCGGTCCCGATGGCCTGGTGCTGCTGCTCCCGGGCCAGGATGGGAACTGGAGGATCCTGGAGCACCGTGGCAATCTCTCTCTGAAAGCCTTTGCCAGCCTGCCCGCCCCAGAGGATTTCGTGGACCTGCGGGAATGGGGTTGGGAGGATGGCTATCCCGATGGCTACCTGGTGCCCCTCCGGCAGGGGGACCACACCCTAGGCGGCCTGTTCCTGGGCTTCGCGACCCGATCCTCCTTCCAGCCGGAGGATCCGGCCTTCGAACTCTGGCGCAACCAGGTCGTGGCGGCCCTACAGGCTTTGTCCAGGGCTCGGATCATGGCCTCGACCCCACGACTCGACCCGCTGAACTGAATTTTCCCTAAGGCCATGATGATGCGACCCGACGCCTTCGATATTCTCTGGACCGGTTTTCGTGGATTGGACCCGGAGGAGGTGAAGGGCCCCGAGGCCGGAGCCGTGATCCTGTTCGCCCGCAACCTGGATCCGGATCCAATGACCGGGCCCGAGCGCTGCCACCGGCTGATCCAGGGGCTCCAGGCCCGCCGGATGGGCGACGTGCCCCTGGCGGTGGCCCTGGACCAGGAGGGCGGCGCGGTCTCCAGGCTCAAGGGTTGGGTCGGCCCCACCCCGGGCTTTCGAACGATCTGGGAGCGGGGCGGCGGCGCGGCCTGCGCCCGGTGGGGCGAGCTGTGGGGGCGGGGGCTCCGTCTCCTGGGCATCAGCGTGGATTTCGCCCCGGTGGCGGATCTCTGGGATGGTTTCGAGGGCACAGGGCAGGGGGATCGCTGCGCCAGTGAGGATGCCTGGGCCGTGGCCGAGGCCGCGGGTTCCTTCCTGAATGGCCTCGAATCCACGGGGGTGCGGGGCTGCCTGAAACATTTTCCGGGGCTCGGGGGCACTCGCGTCGACAGCCACCAGGCCCTGCCCGAATTGCGGGACATGGCGCAGATCGCCCGCAACCTCCAGCCTTTCCGGGCACTGGCGCACCGGGAGCGGCTGGTGATGGTGGCCCATCTCAAGACCCCCGGCACCTGCGGCCTGCCGGCGAGCCTCCATCGCGGCACCGTGGAGGGCAACCCCTGGGGCATCCAGGGGCGCTGGATTCCCGATGATCTGGAGATGGGCGGCTGTGGGGAGTGGAGCTGGGCGGATCGGGTGCGGCTCTGCTTGGAGGCCGGGCATCAGTCGCTGCTGGTGTGCCAGACCGATGAAGGCATCGGGGCCTGCGCCGAGGCCTTGGCGGAACTGCCCGAGTCTTGTTGGGTGCCTGCGCGGGCGCGGTTTCTCTCCCTGCGAAAGAATCTGCTGCCGCCCCCAAGGGATGGCTTCGACCCAGGCGTCTGGACGCTCTGGCTCGAGGAAATCCAGCGGGAGGCGGCGGCATCCCAGGAGTAGGCCCGGCTTGGGCTATCCTGGAACCCACGAGGAGCACCCATGTCTGAACACGCCTACTACCCGCCCATCGTCATCGAAGAAACGCCCCGTGGTGAACGCAGCTACGACATCTATTCCCGCCTGCTCAAGGACAACATTATCTTCCTGGGCACCGCCATCGACGACAACGTAGCCAACGCCATCGTGGCGCAGATGCTCTTCCTGGAATCCGAAGACCCCGACAAGGACATCCAGATCTACGTGAACAGCCCAGGCGGCAGCGTGACCGCAGGTCTCGCCATATACGACACCATGCAGTTCGTGAAGAACGACATCGTCACCTACTGCATCGGCCAGGCCGCTAGCATGGGCGCCCTGCTGCTGTCCGCGGGCACCAAGGGCAAGCGCTTCGCCCTGCCCAGCAGCCGCATCATGATCCACCAGCCCTCCGGCGGCGCCCAGGGCCAGGCCACGGAGATCGAGATCACCTACAAGGAAATCCAGCGCCTCAAGGACATGCTCACGGAGATCATGGCCAAGCACACGGGCCAGCCCCTGAAGAAGCTGGCCAAGGACATGGACCGCGACTACTTCATGAGCGGCGCCGAGGCCCTGGAATACGGCCTCATCGACAAGGTGTTGAGCGAGCGCCCCGCCTGAAGATCCAAACCCCGATGTCCCACCGATCCCTAATCCGCCGGAGGCTCCCATGAGCGATCAAGCCCCAGTGAAGGCCCCCCGGCGTCCCTTCCCGATCCGGTTTTTTCTCTGGTCGGTACTGGTGGTGGGGGCCGGTGCAGCGGGCATCTATCTGGCGGACCAGTTGGTGCTGGCCCCTCGGCGGCAGATGGAGGCCAAGGTGGCCAAACTGGAAGCGGAGACTCTCCGCCTCAAGACCTATCTGAAGCTGCTGGAATACACCGAGCGCAGGGCCCAGCTGGAGGTGATCTCCCAGACCAAGGATGCGGCGGGTGAGACCGTGAACAAGCTCCGGTTCACGGAGCTGGATCCCCAGGGCGGCGTGGTGGGCGCCCAGCGGGAACTGGAAATCAAGGGGGACGAGGTCTACGTGGACACCTTGATCATCAAGTTCGAGGACCACTTCGTGGAGCAGGGCGATCCTTTGAAGGGAAAGGCACTGCTGCTCTTCCGGCGCATCTTCACCAATCGCGTCAAGCCTGACGAGGGCTACGTCCTGGACCGGAACGGCGTGCCCCCCGAGATCTATGCCACCCGCTCAGCCCAGAGCTCTTTCGAACGGGATCTCTGGACGAGGTTCTGGGCCGTGGCCAACAGTGATCATCTGGCCAAGGAGGCCGGTGTGAAGGCCATGCACGGCCAGGCCGTCTACGGCAGACTCGCGCCCAACATGGTCTACACCCTGCTGATGCGCTCCACGGGCGAGGTGATCCTTCCCGCCCCCAGTGCGCCCAAGGGCGAGCCGGAGCCGTCCTCCCGCTGACCGCGGCGATTCCCGCGGAAGGTCCAGAAGACCCGACCCTCCCATGGAGAACCGCATCCGGCGGATCCACGGCAACTACTTTGATTTCTGCATGAGGATTTCCATGACCGCTGCCCCGAATTCCGCCTTCGACCATCTGCAGCAGATTCCCCTCTACGTGCCCGGCAAGCCCATCCAGGAGGTCCAGCGGGAAATGGGGCTCACGAGCATCGTGAAGCTGGCCAGCAACGAGAATCCCTGGGGGCCCACGGAGGCTGTGAAGGCCCGGCTGCTCCAGGCGATCCAGGGCTCGGCCTTCGAGGGCGTGGGGCTCTACCCCGTTTCCGACGGCTTCTACCTGCGGCAGGCCATCGCCCGCCGCAAGGGCGTGCAGGTGGGGCAGGTCGTCCTGGGCAACGGCAGCGCCGAGATAATCGAGATGGCCGCCAAGGCGGCCCTGCTGGACGGTGGGAGCGCCATCGTGCCCAGGCACAGCTTCGCCATCGGCGCCATTGCGGCCCTGACGGCGGGGGGCCGGGTGATCGAGACCCACGCCACGGCCACCGAGGTGGATGTGGAGGGCATCCTGCGGGCCGTGCAGCCCGACACTCGCCTGGTCTATCTGGCCAACGCTAACAACCCTACGGGGGTGCGCGTCGGCCGTGACGGGGTCGCCCATCTGGTGAAGAGCCTGCGGGAGGACATTCTGCTGGTGGTGGATCAGGCCTACGCCGAGTACGAGGCGCCCGGCACCTTCCCGGATGCCGCCGCCTTCCTGCCCCAGCGGGACAAGCTCATCGTGCTCCACACCTTCTCCAAGATCTACGCCCTGGCGGCCCTGCGCATCGGCTACGGCCTGGGCAGCGAAGGGCTGCTGGCCTTGCTGGAGCGGGTGCGTAGCCCCTTCAACACCAACCACTTGGCCCAGATTGCTGCGGAAGTGGCCATCCAGGACGAGGCCTTCGAGACCTTCTGCCGGGAGAAGAACCAGGAGGCGCGCGAGGCCTTCTTCGCCGAGGGCGCCCGGCACCGCTGCAAGGTGACGGGGGACGCGGGTAACTTCCTGCTGATGGAAACCATCTTTCCCGCCCCAGAGTTCTTCAAGGAGCTCTTGAAGCGGGGCGTTATCGTGCGTCCCATGCAGGGCTACGGGCTGCCCCAGCACGTGCGGGTCACCCTGGGCAAGCCCGAGGAGATGGAAGCCTTCTGGAAGGCCGCGGCACCGCTCCTTGATGGGGCCGGCTGCGGCTGCTGTTGATTAAGAAAAAAGCGGCACTGACACCGCTGAAATAGCATCATCTGGGCTTGCCACAGAATGGGCTTCTGGGGCTACCATGAAAGAATCCTTCCGGGACATTCATGGACGCTTGCTTCATCGCCAATCAACAGATCCGCGCCGAATTCGTCGAGCTGGGGGCCGAACTTCGCCGCTTCCAGCCCATCCAAGGGCCCGACCTGCTCTGGTCGGGAGATCCCGAGGTCTGGGGGCGGGTCTCGCCGGTGCTGTTCCCCATCGTGGGGCGGCTTAAGGGCGATGTGCTCCGGCACGGGGGCAAGGGCTTCACCATGGGTCGCCATGGCTTCGCCCGGGATCGGGCCTTCAAGCTGATGCGCCTGAGCCGAGAGGCCTGCACCTGGATGCTGCGGGATGACGATCAGAGCCGGGAGCAGTTTCCTTTTCCCTTCGAACTCTGGATCACCTACTCGGTGGAAGGGCCGGTCCTCAAGGCGGTCTACGAGGTGCGCAACCCCGGGAGAGAGGTGCTGCCCGCGAGCCTGGGCGCCCACCCGGCCTTCCGGTGGCCTCTGGCCGGGGGGCAGCGTGAGGCCCATCGCCTCGTGTTTGCCAAGCCCGAATCGGCACCCATCTCCAGGGTTTCCGACGGCCTCCTGGACGCCCATCCCTATCCGAACCCCGTGGATGGCACCGTGCTCAAGCTGCGGGACGAGCTCTTCACCCAGGACGCCCTCATCTTCGATCGCCTCCAGAGCCGTTCGTTGCGCTACCAGGCGCCGGGCGCCCTGGGGATCGAGTTCGGCTGGGAGGGCTTCCAGCAGCTGGGCATCTGGTCCAAGCCGGGCAGCGGCTTCCTCTGCATCGAACCCTGGGCGGGCATGGCCAGCCCCGCGGATTTCGACGGCGAATTCAGTTCCAAGCCGGGAATCTTCTCGGTGGAGCCGGGAGGCCACCGCTTCTTCCGCTGGAGTGCCCGGGTTCTCCCCCTTAACGGCTGAACCGGTGCGCGAGCAAGGCTTATTGAAACGGCCAAAGGAGCCGAAGGGCAGGGAAGCAGGAAGGTAAAATCCATTCCATGAATCGGCCCCGATCCGATAAGCCCCAGGGAAACGATCCCACCATCGAGGACCCGGCCTTCATCGCTGGAGCCCTGGAGGGACTTTTTCAGGGCGAAACCGAGTTTCCCATCAAGGTGGAGGGCACCAGCACCCTACCCTATGCCGCCACGGTTCAGGCGATCCGCACCGGAGAGGGCGGGCTGATCCTCAAGCTGGTGCGCCCGCTGCCCCACGAACTGATGCCCGGCGCCGTGTTCGAGATGATCTTCCCCCTGGAGGAACAGCGCTTCGAGACGGCCATCACCTTCCGAGGTCGAGAGGCCTACCTCCAATACCGGTTCGATCCCCCCGCGGCCCTGGCCCATGCGGATCGCCGCCGGGCCAAGCGCTATCCTTTCCGGCCCCGGGAAAGCGCCTACGTCATTGCCCAGGACGGGCGGATCCCCGGCCTGGGGGTGGCGGGCCCGCTGGTGAACATCTCCATGGGGGGCGTGGCCATGCGGGTGGACCGGGTTCTCAAGCTGGACGATGGCATGCGGGTACCCGCTTCCACGGGGCTCTTCGATCGGGGCAAGGGCTTTCCCCTGATCCGCATCCAGGACCTGCCCCGGCTGCCGCTGCTGGAATGGCGCGGCATTGTGGCCCACGCCTCCTCCCGGGGCGGTGAGGTGATCCTGGGACTGCAATTCGGGGAACTGGGAGAGGAGGAAGCCCGGTTGTTGGGGGACTGCCTGGAATTCCGGGACAAGATCCTTCGGGGCATTCCCCAATCCCTGGGGGGTGAGAGCGGTGCGTCCATGGGCGGGCCCGCTCTCGGGGGCGGCGCGGCCCCTGTGGAAGGGGAAAGCGTGCCCTTCGCGGTGGATACCGAGGCCCTGACCGCAGGGCCCGGCGGCGATCCCCTGGCCCGGATGCAGCGCCGAGGGGCACGGGTGGCGCTCTGCATGGCGGAGGGCGAGGCGCGGCAGCGGGTGCAGGCCCACCTCGAAGGCAATGGCTACCGCAGGCTCGAGATTGTGGCCGGGCTGGAGGCACTGAAGGCGCTCCTGAGCCCCCATTCTCCCGTTCCGCCACCGGCCCTGGTGCTGGTGGATCTGGCCCTGGCGGGTTCCGGGGACGCGGAGCCGCTGGCGGCCCTGCGTCAGATCGAGCGCATCCTGGGGACGCCGGGCCAAGTTCCGGTGGCCATGCTCTGTGAGCTCGTCGACCCCACCCTATTGTTGGCCTCGCTGTCCTCCACCCGCATCCTGCCCTACGTTCCCGTCACGCCCCTGGAGGCGCGGGAATGGAGCCGGACCTTGGATGCCTTGGCGGGGATCTAGGAGTCCGTCCACGTATTCTCCGGGAACCGCGTTGAGCGCAAGGGGCTTGATGGCACGAAGGCGCGTGAAAGGCGATGCGGGTCCATCGTCCGAACGCGCCGACACAGCCAGCGAGCCCTTTGCGCTCAACCCTTCGGGCTGGGGCGCCAGCCGTCGCGATCCTGCGTCAGGCTCCTCGTCCTTGGGGCCACCAGATTTCAGTTCGTCTCGCGTATCGGCGAAACCGATACCGAGAGGGCCTTCGTCACCTTCCTTCTCGGTATCGCCTCTGGCGATACGCGAGACGTACAGACTTCTGCCTCGCTCGGCTGGCATCCCAGCGCGGCCCCGCATAATACTTGGACGGGCTCCTAGCGCTTCTTCACGGGTGCCAACTTGATGGGCCCCTGGGGGGTTAGGCGCACCAAGTCGTCATCGATCTTGTTCTGGCCGCGCAGGATGGGGTCGGCGGCGTCCTTCGTAAGCAGGATGCCCCCCCGGGCGTTGCGGTGGACCACACATTCTTCCAGGGTGGCCTCGGCGTCCTGGAAGAGCAGGATGCCGGTATCGTGGCCATCCTTCACCACGCAGCGCAACAGCAGCAGGCTGCCGCCGGGCTCCACCTTGGCCCCGCTCTGGGCGTTGCCCGAGATTTCGCAGCCCTCCAGCACCCCTCGTCCGCTGCCGGAACAGATGAGGCCCAGGGCCTTGCCCTCGGTCACCCGGCAATCCTTGAGCTGAGCGGTGGCACCTTGGTGGATCAGGATCCCCGCGCCGCCGTTCCGGGCGATCTCGCAACCATCCAGGGCAGCTAGGCTCGAGCCGAGGAGCGATAGACCGAAACCGCCGTTTTCCACCAGGCGACAACCGTGGGCCTGGATATTGGCACCGCCCTGGGCGTGAATCCCGGCGCCCTCGTGGCCGCTGAATTCGCAGTCCTCGACCTTGGCATGGCTCTTCTCCAGGGCCAGAAGCCCCGCGAAGGCGCTCTGGAGCACTCGGCAGCGGAGTAGGTGGATGCGCCCCCCCGGCCCCACTTCGATGGCCCCGGCGGCGAAGTCCTCCAGGGTGCAGTCTTCTAGGCTGGCCTGGGCGGTCGGCTGTAGGAGAAGGCCCACGCCAGAACATTTCTGCATCAGGGTGCGATGGAGGGTGAGAGTCGCGCCGGGCTCGGCCCACAGCGCGGCGCGCCCCTGACCCTTCAGGGCGCCATCTTCGATGACCACCGTGGAGCCATGACCCACCCTGACGCCCAGGGCGCCGCCGAGGATCTGAACGGCCTTCAGCGCGAACTGGGCACCCCCGGCCTGGACCTCCACGCCGGTGGCGACCGTGGTCTGCATCTCGCAGGATTCCAGGCGAACCTGGCCAGAGCGCACTTCGACGAGGGGAGCCCATTCCTCCGCGCCCTGATGGAGGGTGAGCCCTCGGATGACGGCCTTGCAGGATTCGAAGGCCAGGCAGGGGCCCTTGGGGCTCTCGAGATGGATTTCCGAAGGATCTCCCTCGCCGCAGATCGTGATGTCCTTGTCGATGACCAGGGATTCCCGGTAGTGCCCCGGCAGCACGCGAACAATGGCTCCGGGGGCTGCCTGGCGGAGGGCCACCCGCAGACTCAGACAGCTGGTCTTGCCGCCCTTGCCCACCACCAGGTCGGCCTTGGGTTGGGGAGGCAGAGTTGGCGTCTGGATGGCCTCGCGAATGGCGGCGGCCAGGGCCTCGGCGGAAGGGTAGCGGTCCGCGGGGTCCTTGCTCAGCGCCCGGCGTGTCACTTCCAGGATGGCCGGAGAGATTCCCCGGGTTTCTTCGGGGCTCAGGGGCGGGGCGGGGTTGCGGAGGATGGCGTTGAGGATGCCCGTGGTGGTCTCGCCGATGAAGGGCTTGCGCCCCCCGGTGAGGACTTCGTAGAGCATCACGCCCACGGCGAAGAGATCCGAACTGGGGGTGGCCTTGCCCGTATCCAGGTACTCGGGGGCCATGTAGCTCACGGTGCCCATCCAGGTGCCCTTGTCCGTGAGGGTGGAGCGGTCCACCAGGGCCACGCCGAAGTCCGTGAGCTTGGCCTGCAGGCGCTTGCCCCGCCGGGACACGAGAATATTGCTGGGCTTCACATCGCGATGGATGACGCCCCGTTCATGGGCATAGGCCAGGCCTTCGCAGGCCTGGGCCAGGGCCTCCAGCAGATCCGCTTTCCCCATGGTCTTGTTTGTGATGAGGTGTTCCAGGTCCTCGCCCTCGATGAGTTCCATGACCAGATAGTGGAGGCCATCCTGCTCACCGAAGTCGAAGACGGTCACGATGCTGGGATGATTCATGGCCGCCGTGGCGCGGGCCTCCCGCTCGAACCGGGCCTGGGCCTCCGCGCCAAAGGAACTGCCCGGTCGCACGGTCTTGATGGCCACGTTCCGCCCCAGCACCTCGTCCCGGGCGAGCAGCACTTCGCCCATGGACCCTGTGCCGAGGGTCTTCAGGATTTCGAATTTGCCGATCTTGTTGGGCATCCGGGGCCTGGGCGTCGCGCTTCTCCCCTCATCGGCAGGGGTGCGGCCGGGTTGAATTCAGCCTGGATTTTGCGTTTCGGTTTTCGTAGCGAAGAGCCGGACCACCGAGGGCGCAGAGGAATACGGAGGGCGCAGAGAAAAGACGCCGACAAGAGCGGACTTTTCTTCTCGGTGCCCTCGCGTTTTCCCTCTGTGGCCTCAGCGGTTCATCTTTTGCCCTGAACGTAAACGGATGAGCCGGGTTCAGCGGGCCTCCACTGGCATGGCGTTGAGACGGGCGATGCGCTTGGCCATGGGTGGGTGGGTGCTGAGCCCGGAGCAGGAGCGGAGGGCCACCGTCGCGAAGCGATGGCCCGAAGGGCGAGGCGCAGGAGGCGCCGAGTGAAGATGCCACTGCAATTAAGGGGCCCAGGGTGCTAGCGGGCCTCCACTGGCATGGCGTTGAGACGGGCGATGCGCTTGGCCATGGGTGGGTGGGTGCTGAAGAGACTAAACAGTCCCCCGCCGCTCAATGGATTCACGATCATCATGTGGGCCGTGGCGGGCTCGGCGTTGCGCATCGGGACTTCGGCGTTGTAGCCAGAAATCCGCTGGAGGGCACTGGCCAGCATGTCGGGTCGACCCGTCAGGTGCGCCGCGTACTCGTCGGCCATGTACTCCCGGCTTCGGCTGACGGCCATCTGCAGCATCATGGCGGCCAGGGGGCCCAGGAAATACATCAGGATCCCGGCAATGGGATTGGAGCGGCCTTCGTCATCCCGGGGTGAGATGTAAAGGGCCATGTGGGAGATGAACATGATGGCCTGGGCCAGCACGGCGGCCAGGGAGCCGATGAGGATGTCGCGATTCTTCACGTGGCCCAGTTCGTGGGCGATGACGCCTTCCAGTTCGGTGCGACTGAGCACCCGCATGATGCCCTCGGTGACGGCCACCACGGCATGGTCCGGATTGCGACCGGTGGCAAAGGCGTTGGGCGTTTCGTCGGGAATGATGGCGATGCGGGGCATGGGCAGGCCCGCCCGCTGGGTCAGGTTGGCCACGATGGCATGGAGCTGGGGGGCCTCGTTCTGGCCCACGACTCGGGCGCGGTAGGCGGCCAGCACGATGCTGTCGGAGAAGAAGTAGCCGATGGCGTTCATGAGGAGACCGGCGCCCAGGGCGATCGCCACGCCCATCTCGCCCTGCCAATAGAAGCCAAGGGCGACGAGGACCGCGGTCATGCCCGTGATGAGGATGAATGACTTGATGCCGTTCATGGTCATACCTCCTTGGATGCGCCACAGCGCTTGACGACCACCAGGGTCACGTCGTCCTTGAACCCCGAGCCCTCCATGTGTTGGAAGGTATCCACCAGGATTCGTTCAAAAATTTCTTCGGCGCTGGCATCGGGATTTGCGCGCACCGCCTGGATCAGGGGCTCCTCGCCGAGATCCTGGCCCGCAGCGTTCTCGGCCTCCACCAATCCGTCGGTAAAGATCAGGAGGACATCGCCGGGTTCCATGGTGGCGTGACCTTCGCCGAAGGTGGCGCCGGGCAGCAGGCCCACCATGGGGCCCGTGGGGGACAGATGCTCCACGGGGCCACCGTTGCCTGGGATCAGGAGAGGCGGATTGTGGCCGCCGTTCACGTAGCGCATGTCGCCGTTCTCGGGATTCAGGCTGCCGGCGAAGAGGGTCGCGTAGCGGTTGCGATCCCGCACATCGTTCATGCGCGCATTGAGGCGATGGGCTAGGCGGCCCCAGTCCTTCACCCGGCGATCCGCCATGGCCCGCAAGAAGGCACTGAGCTGGGTCATCATCAGCGAGGCGGGCAGGCCCTTGCCGGAGATGTCGCCCAGGGCGATGTGCAGGCGCGGATTCTGCCCCGCCTCCTGGTGAGCCATCCAGAGATCGTAGAGATCACCACCCACGGCCTCGTAGGGCAGGTTCGCCGCGGCGCACTGCCAGCCCTCGGGCTCAGGGAGCTGCTTGGGCAGGATGCGCCGCTGGATGTTGCGGGCGAGATCCAGATCCTTCTCCATGCGGATGGTCTGAAGGCGAGACTCCCGCAGTTCCAGGGCCGTGAGCTGGGTGGAGGTGATGTTCATGAGCGTCTGGAGGAACAGTTCGTCGTCATCGCTGAGCTTGCCGAGGGTCGGTTCCCCCGCGTAGGCGAAGCCGTGGCTGTGGTCCTGGTCCCTCAGTTCGACCGCATGGGGCAGGCACTTCTCTTCCACGATCTGCTGGATCGCATCGGCGGACAGCGGAGAGACGGGATTCCCAAGGCCCCGGCAGAAGAGCAGGGTACCGTCGGCGCCCACCACCATCAGCCGGGTGATGAGGAACTCCGCCATCAACGAGGTGGCGGCCAGGTGCACGATATCGGCCTTGGTTTCGGCGCCGCCCAGGCTGCGGGTCAGATCGAAGAGCGTGTTGAGTCGGGAGAGCTGGAGGGCCAGTGCGCGATTCTGGTCGCTGCGGAGCGCTTCCAGGCGCCGCCAGGCCAGGAGGGGCGCCGAAATGGAAAGCAGGAGTGGGAGGGCGGGCGGGGCCCAAGGGGTGCGCACCACCAGTTGGCCGAACTGTTCGTCTCCGTACGTCCATGGCAGGCTCAGCCAGCCGGGGCCGGGGTTGGTGGGAAAGGGCACCGCGCTGCCCCGGAGGAAGATCCACCGTGAGCCATCCCAGATTCCGCCCTGACCGGCCTTGGCGATGCCTAGGGCCGTGACGCCCACCAGGTGGACCAGGGCCTCCTCGGTGACCTGTTCGGGAAAGGTCTCCAGGAAATCCACGATGGGCAGAAGCTCCTGGGCGCCCTCGGGGATGCGCAGGGACAACTCCCTCAAACGGTCGAAGGGCGAGGCGTGATCCGGAGCGTTCATGGCCGTGGCGTCAGCTCACGCGCTTAATCATGCAGCACTCGTTCCGCTCCTTGCCTTCGAGGAAATGCACCTCGTCCATGAAGCGGCTCATGAGCAGCAGGCCGAGACCGCCCTTGCGGGGATGCTTGACGTACTCGCGAGGATCCGGAAGGACCACATCGTTGTCGCGAATCCCGTGGCCCGTGTGCCAGATGTGGATCTCGAGGGCGGTGGCGGTGAAGCGTAGCTCGATATCCACGAGATGGGTGGCCTCGCCATCGTAGGCATGCATGATGACGTTGGTGATGGCCTCGTCCACGGCGATGGAGACCTTTGCGGCGGTGGCATCGTCCATCCCCGCCACCAGGGAGGCGCGCTTGGCCAGCCCCGTGACCAAGTTCAGGTACCGGGTCTGGCTGGGGATGACCAGACGAAAGGTTTCGGGATCGATGGTGGCCTTCACTCGGCTTTCCCCGCAAGGGCAAGTCGGGCTTCATCTTCACTGGCGAACACCCGGTAGAGCTGGGTGAACCCGAGGGTGTCGAAGATGGCGTAGACGTTTTCCTGCAGGCTGCAAAGCAGGATGTCGCCGCCGTTCTCCCGCACGGTTTCGATGAGTCCCATGATGGCGCCCAGGCCCGCCGAGCTGATGTAGTTCAGATCCTTGCAGTTCAGCAGGATCGTGAACTTGCCGGCGGCCACCAGACCCTCGAGGGAGCTTTCGAACTGTCGCACGGTATGGGCGTTGATGAAGCCCTCCGGCTGCACCACGGCCATACCCTCAACTTCGCGAACCTGAATCGAAAGATCTGCCATTCGAGGACTCCCCGAAACGGCTTGATCCTAGCGTCTCGGAAGGGGAATTGCTACGGCCAAGTGGAGTCGCGCGATCGGGTGGCCCGGTTCGTCACCTTCGAAGACGAAATGGAGTAATCTCGAGAAAACCCCGGGACCGCCATGGACGACAGCCGCAAAGAAACCATCAAACCCTTGGTTCAAGCCTGGATCCAGGAGCGCCTCCTGTCCCTGCAGGAACAGGTCATCATGACCTGGGAGGAGGGCCTGGGGCGCCTGAAGCCCGATGACGTCCTGCTGCAGAGGATTCTCGAGGTGGCCGGCCCCGCCCAGGATCCCTTCGCGGAGGGGCCCCTGGACACCGAAAACGATCTGGGCGTGGCCCTGGATCTGATCGAATCCGCCTCCAGCCAGGGCGAAGTCCTCAAGAACATGCTCGATGGCCTCCAGCCCTTCGTGGAGCGCAGCGCGCTCTTCGTGGTGAAGCAGGGCATCGCCAATCTCTATGCCCACCGGGGCTTCGAGTCGGATACGCCCCGCCTGGGCACCCCGGTGGTGCCGCCGCCCGAGCTGGACGAAGTAATCCAGGGGCGCATCCTAGGCCTCACGCGGCCCGGGCCGGCCTATTCGGCGCTGCTGGCTCCCTTGAGCCGCTTCGAGGCTGCGGATGTGCGCATACTGCCCCTGCGCCTCCGCCGCAAACCGGTGGCGATCCTGCTGGTGGACAGCGGGCTCCGGCAGGTCATCGATCATCCTCACCATGTGCGGGCCCTGGCCCATGCCGCTGAGGCCGCCCTCTCCTTCCAGGCCGGGCAGAAGGAAGAGGAACAGCGCATCACCGCACCACCCACCGATGTGCGTGCGTCGATGCCGACCCAGCGCATCCAGATGCCGATCACCGAGCCCGCCGTGGCCGAGCTAGATCCCAAGGTCCGGGCCAATGCGGAGCGCAGCGCGCGGGTGCTGGTGGGGGACATCGAACTCTACTTTCCCGCCAAGGTGACCCAGGGGAAGGCCCAGAAGAAGCTCTATGCCCTCCTGCGGGACGAGCTAGAACGGTCCCGGGCCTCCTTCGTTGACAGGTACGGCTCCGAGGTGGAAGAACGCTACCAGATCTTCCATCAGACGGTGGTCCAGCAGCTCTGCGAGGGGGATCCCACCCTCCTTGGACCTGTGCCCTGGAGCACGAAGGGCTGACAAAAGGCCCTGCACCTGATGACAGCCGCGGAAAAATGTGGTAAATCCTTGGTCCTTTGACGGCACCTCTGGGGGGATCATGGCCAAACTGGGCAAGAAGTGGAACTGCTTCGCCTGCAACACCAAGTTCTACGACTTCACGAAGCCGGAGGCCATTTGTCCGAAGTGCGGAGTGAACCAGAAGGACGCCCCGGCCAAGTCGAAGGCTCCCAAGAAAGAAAAGGCGGCCCTGCAGATCGAGGACGATTTCATTCCCGAGACGGACGCCGAAGCCATCAACGAGGACGGCATCGAGGAAACCCTTGGGATCACCGGGGCGCGACCCGAGGGTGTGGACCCTGGCGATCTCAACATGGATGACTACGACGAATAGCCCCCGTGACCGGTGCCCTTCCCGCGGGAGGATCCATGAGTCTTCTTCCGCCGCCCTGCGTGGACCGGCACACCCATCTGGAAGGCAGCCTGGATTCAGCGTGGGTGCGCGCCCAGGCGGCCCAGGAAGGCAGGATCCCACCGGAGACCCTGGAAGCGCTCTGGGCAGGGGAGACCATTCCCTTCGAGGGGTTCATCCCCGCGTTCTTCTTCTCCTGTGGCTTCCTGCGCAGCGCCGAGGCGGCCCGAGAGATCCTGCGGGCCGCCGTGCGGCGGCTGCCGCCTCCTGAGCAAGGTGGACTGCGGGGCATCGATCTCTGGGTGAGCCCCCACTACCTCTGCGTGGATGGAAAGCTCCTGTCCCTGGACGAGCTCTGGCGGGGCATGGACGAGGGCATCGCCGAGGCCCGCGCCCAAGGCATTCGGGTGGCCGTGATCATCGACGCGGTGAACCACTTCGGCATCGCCCATGGCCACGCGGTACTGGACCTAGTGCTGCGGGATCGTCCGGATTGGGTGGTGGGCTTCTCTACCGGCGGCATCGAGGGCGTGCCCTTTCGCGAATGGGCGCCCGTCTTCGAGCGAGCCCGCAAGGCGGGCCTGCGGCTGGCGGCCCATGCGGGAGAGAACGGTCCCGGGACCAATGTCCGGGACGCCATCCTGGAGGCAGGGGTCAGTCGCATCGTCCATGGCGTTCATGCCGCCGCCCACCCCGAGATCCTGGAACTTCTCGCGGACCGTAAGATTCCCGTGGATGTCTGCATCACTTCCAACCGGGCCCTGGTGCCCGACCTGGGCCCGCACCCCCTCGCTCGGATGCTGCGGGCCGGAGTGCGCTGCGCCCTGGGCACCGACGACCCCGGCGTCATGCCCTGCGATATCCCCAGCGAGTGGCGCCAGGCCCAGGCCCTCGGCCTGACCCAGGACGAACTGGCCGCCCTTCGTCGCCATGCTGCCGAAGATGCCTGGTGTCTTACTGCGCCATAAGCGCGGTGAGAATGAAGGCTCGAACCTCAACCCAAGCTGGACTACATCCAAACGTTTCGTGTGCGCCCAAGGGCCCCGCCTCCGCGAGCGTAGCGAGTGGGAGCAACGCGCAGTGCGCGTTGGGATAGGCGGGACTCAGCTGGGAGGCTCCGGCTCCGCGAGCAAAAGCGAGTGGGAGCGCGCATGCGCGCGATAGCCGGAGGAGCATTAAGCATCTGGCGCTCTATCCAGCCCGAATGAAGGCTCGAACCTCAACCCAAGCTGGACTACAATCGAAGTTTCGTGTGCGCCCGTAGCTCAGCTGGATAGAGCATCAGGCTTCGAACCTGAGGGTCGGGCGTTCGAATCGCTCCGGGCGCACCACGAAGAAAGACAACTTGGCGAATGTGGCGGAACTGGTAGACGCACTGGATTTAGGTTCCAGCGGCTCACGCCGTGCGGGTTCGAGTCCCGCCATTCGCACCACTCGGGCGGCGCAGGTTCATCACGAGTCCGCCCCCTCCCAGGCCCGGTTTTCACACCACGCTCCAGGAGCACCCATGCAGGTCAACCTCACCCATCACTCCGCCACCCGGAAGTCCCTCGAACTCGTGGTCCCCACGGCCGAGGTCAACGCCGAGTTCGGAAAGGTCATCGCCAAGATCGCCCCCAAGGTTCGCATCCCGGGCTTCCGCCCCGGCAAGGCCCCCAAGGATGTGATGCTGAGCCGCTACCAGCGCGAAATCCTGGGCGAGGTGGTGGAAAACCTCGTCAAGCGCCACTTCTGGGGCGCCGCGGCCGAGGCGGGCACCCAGCCCATCTCCCAGCCCGCCATCGAGAAGGCCGACCTGAAGGAAGGCGCCGAGGGCCTGCTGCGCCTCCACTACGATGTGGCGCCGGAAGTCGTGCTGCCCGACTACAAGGGTATCAAGCTCACCAAGAAGAAGCGGATCATCGACGATGCCGCCGTTGCGGAACACCTCGAGGGGCTGCGCCAGCAGGCCGCCAAGTTCATTCCCGTAGAGGATGCCGCCGCCGAGGGCCACTTCGCCACCTTCGATGTCAAGGTCAAGCCCCAGGGCATCAAGGCCCAGGAGTTCAGGGACCAGGTCGTGCAGATCGTCGCCGATCGCCCCTTCGACAAGGAACTGCTCGGCCTCAAGACCGATGACGCCAAGACCTTCACTATCACCGTGCCGGCCGAGGACCCCAACAAGGCCATGGCTGGCAAGAGCGTCACCTACGAGCTGCAGCTCAAGGATCTGCGCAAGCGTGAGATCCCCGAGCTCAGCGATGAGTTCGCCAAGGACATGGGGGACTACGCCGACCTGAAGGCCCTTCGCGCTTTCGTACAGAAGGATCTGGAAGAAGCCGCCGAGCGCGATGCCCAGGCGCGGCTCCAGACCAACCTGCTGGACACGCTGCTGGATGCCGCCGCCTTCGAGGTGCCCGCCTCCATGGTCGCCCTCCAGCTCGATGACTACTGCAACGAGTTCGCCCATCACGTTTCCCGTCAGGGCGTGGACCCTCGCAAGGTGAACTGGAGCTCCTATCGCCAGAGCCGCATGAGCGAAGCCGAACGGGCCGTCCGCAGCGGCTACCTGCTGCAGGCCATCGGCAACACCGAGGACATCCAGGTCACTGAGGAGGAGATCGATGTCGAGATCCGCCGCCTCATGGAAGAGCACCAGGTCCAGCAGCCCTTCGAGCCCTTCAAGGCCGATCTGGAGCGCCGCGGCGCCACCACGGAGCTCAAGGGCCGCGTGCGCACCGAGAAAATCTTCGACAAGCTCCTCGCCACCGCGACCGTTGCCGAGGAACTCCTGGACAAGGAGGCCTTCGAGGCCCTCACCGAGCTGGAGCGCAAGCGGGAAGCAGGGCTCCCCGTGGCCCGTTTCGATGCCGGCGGCATGGAGGGCGGCGACCTGGAGGATCAGGAAGGCGGCGATCCCGCTGCCGTGAAGGATGCCGAGGCCGCTGAAGCTGCGGTCGAAGAACCGGCCAGCGAGAAGCCCAAGAAGGCCAAGAAGGCCACCGAGCCTGCCGCGGAAGAGGCCGACGAGAAGCCTAAGAAGGCCAAGAAGACCGAAGCCGCCGACGAGAAGCCCAAGAAGGCGAAGAAGGCCGACGAAGTCGAGGATAAGCCCAAGAAGGCCTCCAAGAAGTAGGCCCTTAAGAAACCTCAGAACAGGCGCCCCCGGGCGCCTGTTCTGATTTCAGGGCACACTGGCAGCGGGAGCCTCCAATGACTGAACCAGCCCGCATCGGAATTCTCACCGTTTCGGATCGGGCCGCCTCCGGAGCCTACGAGGACCTGGGCGGGCCCGCCATTCGCGATACGATGCGGGCCTTCCTTCGCAGTGCCTGGGTGGACTGCTACCGAGTCGTCCCCGACGAGCGAGCCCTCATCGAAGGCGCCCTCCGGGAGCTCTGCGACACCGAGGGCTGCTGCCTGGTATTGACCACGGGGGGCACGGGCCCCGCACTCCGGGACGTGACGCCCGAGGCCACGGCGGCCGTGTGCGAAAAGCTGCTGCCGGGTTTCGGGGAGCAGATGCGCAGCGTGTCGCTGAAGTACGTGCCCACGGCGATCCTCTCCCGCCAGACCGCGGGCATCCGGGGACGGAGCCTCATCATCAACCTGCCAGGCCAGCCCAAGTCCATCCGGGAGTGCCTGGAGGCCGTTTTTCCCGCCGTGCCCTATTGTGTGGAGCTGATCGGAGGCCCTTGGCTTGCGACCGACGAGGCCGTGATCCGGGCCTTCCGCCCGAAATCGGCCAAACCGATTTCGGAATGATGAACGCGGGATTCAGCGGGCCTGGTGCCAACGCCAGAGCAGCCACCCGCAGCACCCGATGATCCCGATCCACGCCAGTCCTCGCACCGTGGCGGCGATGGCGAGATCCTTGGGCAGCACGCCCCACATCCCGAAAAGGGTGGCCCAGTCATGCTCGCCACCCCCGGCCAGGGGCAGGATCTGTTCCCGGGCATCGGCCATGTAGCGGGCGATGTTGAACCCGTTCTGGAAGAACCATACCCCGGCGAGGGCTGCTCCAAGCGTTTGCCGCTTGTACCAGCAGGAGCCCACCACCAGGGTCGGCACGATGAGCTGCATGAAGGTTCCGCCGAGGATTTGCAGGGTCTCGCCAAAGAAGCTGAAGAGGGGATGCCCGGCCTCATGAAAGGCCAGGTTGAGGCTATCCAGGAGCGGCACCCAGCCATCGGCGCTCGTGGCGTAGACGAGGAGCACCAGGCCCACGGCAGCCTGGGCGGAGATGAGCCCGGGGAGGGTCACCGGTTCCCAGGGGGTCTCCCAGGTTTCGCGAAGATGTTCGAGGCCATCGGTGAGCATCGACTTCCATCTGAGCACGAACGGCAGGATAGGCACAGACCCCATCGTGCAGTTCCCAGCCAGAGCCTGCGAAACCGCTATCCTGTTGCCATGAGCCCGGTCCCCCTCAGCGTCCGCCCCTCCGCTCCCCGAAAGCGCTCCTGGGTGGTTCCTCTGGTGATCCTCCTGGTGGCAGTGTCGGCCACGCTCGTGATTAGTCGGCGGCAGGAGCGGGTGGTCACCTATCGGATCGGAACGGTGGACGCCCGCTTTGGGATGTCGCGGGAGGCCTTCGCAGAGGCTCTGCGCCAGGCGGCATCCCTCTGGAATCAGGCGATGGGTCAGGAGGTCTTTCGGGAAACGGCCAAGGGAGCAGTCGAGGTCGATCTGATCTACGATCATCGCCAGGAAACGGCGGACCGCTTGAAGGCACTAAGCCACGAGATTGATGGCACCCAGGGCACCTACGAGGGATTGAAGGCGCACTTCGAGACCGTGCGGGCCGAGGTGGACCAAAAAAAGGAGGGGCTCACGCAGGATTTTGCCGAGTACAACGCCCGGGTGGCGCGCTTCAACGAGGTCGGGCGAGGCCCCGCTTCGGAGGATTCCATTAAGCGGATGGAAGCTGAGCGGGTGGCCCTAGCCCAGATGAAGGCCTCCCTCCTGGGGCGGCAGGACGAACTGAAGGTCCTGCTGGAAACCCTCAATGGCCATGCTGCGGCCATCAATGGGCTCGCGGCCAACCACAACCAGACCATGGTGGACTACACCCGCGCCGGAGACAGCCTGGGGCCTGAGTTCTCCGAGGGCGAGTACATCCAGGAGAAGGGTCAGCGCACCATCCGGATCTATCACTTCCCCAGCCGGGATGCCCTGGTGCGGGTGCTGGCCCACGAACTGGGCCACGCCAAGGGCCTGGGCCACCTCGACAACGCCCAGGCGGTCATGCACCGCCTCATGCGCACCGAGAATCCTGAGCTCACCGCCGATGACATCGCCGCCATGAAGGCCGTTGCGAATTAATTTGAACGAGCAGGGATCACCGGCTCGGGAGCTCCAGGATGAAGACGCTGCCGCTGGGCTCGTTCTCCTCGATCCATATGCGCCCTTCGTGGGCTTCGGCCACCAGCTGGCAGAAGGCCAGCCCCAGGCCTGAACTGGAGCGGGTCTTGGCGCCTTCTTCTTCCAGGCGCACGAACTTGCCGAAGACGTGCTCGCGCATGTGCTCGGGGATGCCGCGGCCCTGATCCCGCACCTCGAGCCGCACTCCGTTCTCGGCGGTCCGCGCCTGGATGTTGGTGCGGCTGCCCGGAGGGGAGTACTTCAGGGCGTTGTCCACCAGGTTCAGCAGGAGGCGCCTCAGGAAATCGGGGTCGGCCTCCACCTCCAGGTGCTCGGGGCAGTCCCAGGTCAACTCATGGCTCTTGCGGCGGGCCTGGGTCTCGAGCTCCTGGAGCAGATGGGGGATCCAGGCGCTCAGGCCGATGCGACTCTTGTGAAGTTCCAGTCCCATCTGTTCGGCCCGCCCGATATCCAGGATGTTCTGGATCATGCGGCCCATGTAGTGGGCCGTGTCGCAGAGTCGGTGCAGCTGCTGCTGGGCGGAGGGCGGATTGTCCTCGCGGCCGTGGAGCAATTCCAGCCCTACCTGGATGGTGGAGAGGGGATTCTTGAGGTCGTGCACGATGAACTCGAAGAGCTGTTCCCGCTGCTTCTGGAGTTCGATCAGGGTGTCCCGCTCGGCCTGGATCTCCGCCTGGAGGCGCTTGAGGCGCATCAGGCTACGGATGCGGACGATCAGTTCGGCCGAAAGCACGGGCTTCCGCAGGAAATCATCGCCCTTGGCTCGAAAGGCCTCGGCATGGACCTCCTGGCTCTCCTCGGCGGTGAGGAAGATGATCGGCAGCAGATCGCCATTGGGCATGGCCCGGATGCGGCGGCAGGTCTCGAGGCCATCCACGCCGGGCATCCTGATATCCAGCAGCACGAGATCGGGCTCAAAGATGGACAGCAGCTCCAGCGCCTCGGCCCCACCTTCGGCGGTTTCCACCTGGTAGTGTGCTCGCTCCAACATGGCGCGAAGGCTTCGGCGGGCCAGGGCATCGTCGTCCACCACCAGAATCCGCGCTCCGTGGTCGGCTCGACGAATGAATATCGGGTTACTGCTCTCCATGTGGGCCTCTGCAGTCATTATTCGGGAGGCACCCTAGATGGCTCAAGTTTCGATCCAGTATATTTTGCAAAACAAATCCACTCGCATTCACGAATGAGTGGTCCGAATATCGCGGAAGTGAGCGGGAGGAGAAGCCGGGGTTCACCCGTGTTGGCGGTGATGCGCCACGATCCAGGCCACTACCTGGTCCAGGGTCATGCTGCTGGAATCCAGCAGGGATGCGTCTTCGGCCTTCTTCAATGGAGCGACAGCCCGGGTGGAATCGGCGTGATCTCGGCGCTCCTGGTCCGCCAGGATCTCTTGGAAAGTAACTGTCGAACCCTTGGCCTGCATCTCCAGGAACCTGCGGTGGGCCCGTGCCTCTGCGCTGGCGGTGAGAAAGATCTTGCAGCAGGCGTGGGGAAACACCACGGTGCCGATGTCCCGGCCATCCACCACCCAGCCGCCGATGGCGCCGATGGCGCGCTGCTGGTCCACCAGCACTTCGCGGACCCTGGCATTTGCGCTTACCGCCGTGACGAGGCGGGTGACCTCGGGAGTGCGGATGGCCTCGCTCACATCTTCACCATTGAGGAATTCCGAGGTGCCCCGCTGTTCGATGCGCAGCGACCCAAGAACCCGCTCCAGCGCATTGTGTTCCTCCAGGGCCACCTGGGCGCGGTGCAGCGCCAGCGCCGTGGCCCGGTACATGGCACCGGTGTCCAGGTAGTGCCAGCCGAGTTCGTGGGCTACTCGCTTGGCCGTGGTGGACTTTCCGACCCCGCTGGGACCGTCGAGGGCGATGAGGGCGAGTTTGGCAGGGGTCATGGAGGTCCAGTCAGAGGAGTTGAAGGTTCAGGAAGGAGCTCATGGCTTGGCCTTGAGCTCTTCCAGGGCCTTTCGGGAAAGATCGGCCTGGTCGCTGGTCGGGTCTGTGGCGATCACGCGGTTCCAGGCTTTGATGGCCTTGTCGGCAGCGTTCAGGTCGTTGGCGTAGACGATGCCCAGGTTGTAGAGGCTCTGCAGGTGCTTGGGGTCGATCTTGTTGGCCTTTTCGAAGTTGGCGATGGCCTTGTCGAAGGCCTTGGTCTCTCGGTACATGATGCCCTGGTCGGTCAGCACGTTCGGATTGCGCGGATCCAGTTCAAGGGCCTTGCCATAGGCTTCAATGGCTTTCTGTGCCTGGTGAGTGTCGAAATATCCGTTGCCGAGGGCGATCCAGGCCTGCAGGTTGTTCGGATCTTTTTCCACGGCCTGCTGGGCGCTGAAGATCATCTTCTGGATCTCTGAAAACCCTGGAACCCAAGCTGGGCTGGGCCCTGCAGCGGGGGCGACGGGGGGGGGGACGGCGGGCGCGCTGGTGCGGCTGGAGCCCACGAAATACCCGATGACGAGGCCCGCAAGCAGGCCTGCACCGGTACCGATCCATTTGCTGTGGTCCAATGGGCACCTCCTGAATGAGTTTGGATGCCTTAGTCCCGGTCCATGACTTCGAAGACTTTTACGGCCCAGGGGTACTTGAAGCGCGGGCGGTCAACGGCTTCCCCGTCCACCGTGTCCACCCGAACCCGGTAGGTATCACCCCGCCGCACCTGGTAGTGGGTGGGGCAGGATTCGTCGCCCTGGCGCCAGAAGGCCTCCACGATGCCCTCGTAGGCGTGGCGATGGCCCCGTTCGGAACACCAGGAAACCCGGGTGCCAATGGGAAGGGGCTCGGCCACGGCCCTCGGCTTTAGTCTCCCCTTGAAGCTGTCGGTCTCGGGCCCAAAGAGCCTCTGGACGGCTGGCGCGATGACTCTCCGGCGCTCCTCGGGGGTGATGCCTTGAGCTGATCCGGTTTTCATTTCCACGCCTCGCCCCCCATGACCCTGCTCGAGTGCCCTCGTCTCGCAATCCTCGAGACGACCAACTCAATTCTAGCTGGAATGAGGGTGGGAGGCCCCGGCGCCTGACCCACGGGGAGACTGGGATGGTCACGACCGGTGAAATACCCAGAAAACCGGAGCCTTTCCGGAGGCCCCAGCCCCTTGGGTTGCCAAAACCACGTGGTTCTGGCAGGGTTGAAAAACCGATGGAGGAGCGATTCCCATCAGTAGTCCAGGGGAGGGCGATGAGCCCGATGAACCTGGGTGAAAGGGGAGGATCGCCGAAGGGCCTGCGTTTCATCACCGCATGCCTTGGATGTCCGGGCTAATACCCGGCAGCTGTCGCGGCAAAAACCGCCGCGAAGTGCCTGAGGACGCGATCCCGACATCCCCCCTGGGGACTCGGGGTGGGGTCAGAGGTCTCCTGCGGATAGGAGACCCCCGTGATGCCCACCCAACACTCTGACTCGAACGAGGGGGACCGCCCGGTCGCTTCGCGCCCTCTGCGTCCCCCTCGTGCTCCCCACGTGGTGTCCGGGCGAAGCCCGGACACCACGTCCGATTCCCTCGCCCAGCGGATGCTGGTGGAGCTCTGCGCCGCCGCGTCCGAATCGGGCCACGAGGCCGACATCCTGCCGGTGCTGCTCCCGATCCTGGAGAACCTGGGGGCCCAGGTCCTCGTCCGGGAGCTGACGCCGGGGCGCTGCAATGTGCTGGCCCTCTGGGGCGAGCCTCGCGTTCTCTTCACTACCCATCTGGATACAGTGCCGCCGAGGCTTCCGGTCCGCGTGGAGAATGGCTGCGTTTACGCCCGGGGCGCCTGCGACGCCAAGGGGCAGATCGTGGCCCAGCTTCTGGCGATTGCGGGGATGGTGGCCCAGGGGTACTCAGGCTTTGCCTGGCTGGGGGTCGCCGGAGAGGAGACCGACAGCCTGGGAGCTAGGGAGGCCTTCGCCTGGGCAGAGCATTTCCGGGCCTGCCGCGTGCTCATCAATGGCGAGCCCACGGAGCTGAAGTTGGGGACGGGCCAGCGGGGGGTGGAGCACCTGCGCCTGCGTTGCGAGGGCCGCGCCGCCCACAGCGGCAGTCCCGAGCTGGGGCACAGCGCCCTCCTGGATCTCCTGGACTGGATCGAAGCCCTCCGGCGGATCCCCCTGGTTACCGATTCCGAGCTGGGGCCCGAGGTCTGGAACCTGGGGCTGATGCTGGGTGGTGTGGCGGTGAATGTGGTGCCCGCCCAGGCGGAAGCCCATGTCCACCTGCGCAGCGTGCCGGGTTCGCGGTTCCTGGAAGGGGTGGCGGCCGCGCGCCCAACGCGGGGTTCCATCGAGACGCTGCTCTCGGAACCTCCGGACCGGTACCCGACTCTTCCTGGTTTCGACATGGCCCCCATGCCCTTCGGTTCCGATGTGCCGCAGCTCCGGGCGCTCATCCCCGATGGGACCGCCGTGCTGGCGGGGCCGGGCTCCATCCGAGTGGCCCACACCGACGAGGAACACCTTTCCCTGGCCGACCTCATGGCTGGGATCGCGCTGAATCGACGCCTGGCCCTGCATTTTTTGGAGGAACACCCATGAATCACCTCGATTGCACCTGCGGAGCGCGCCCATGATCGTCATGAAATTCGGAGGTTCCTCCGTGGCCGATGCCACCTGCCTGCGGGAGGTGGCAGAGCTGGTGATGGCGGCGCTGCCCCGGGCGCCCCTGGTGGTGCTGTCCGCTGCGGGCAAGACCACCAATGCGCTCTTCGCCATGGCCACCCGCGCCGAAGGAGGCGATCTCTCCGGGGCCATGGAGGCCCAGCGGGAACTCCTCCGCAGGCACCGGGAGATCGCCACCAGCCTGTTCCCGATGGGCATCCCTGCAGATCTGGATGACCATCTGACCGAATTGTCGGGCGAACTGGAACTGCTGCTGCGGGGGGTGACTCTCCTTCACGAGCTGTCGCCCCGGAGCATGGATGCCATTGCGAGCCTCGGTGAGCGGCTGTCCACGAGACTCCTGGCGGCCTACATGGGGATGGAATGGGTGGATGCCCGGGCCGTCATGCGCACGGATGACACCTTCGGCAGTGGCAGGCCGCGCTTCGCCGAGGTGAGGAGGCTGGCTCAGCAGGAATGGGCACCCCGTCTGGGGGAGGGCAGGGCGGTCATCACCCAGGGGTACATCGGCGCCACGGAAGACGGACTCACCACCACCCTGGGACGGGGGGGCAGCGACTACAGCGCGAGCATTTTCGGCGCGGCCCTGGGCGCCGAGGACATCCAGATCTGGACGGATGTGGAAGGTGTCCTCACCTGCGATCCCCGCATCGTGGCCGAAGCCCAGCCCATCGCGGAGTTGAGCTTCGGTGAGGCTGCCGAGCTGGCGGCCTTCGGAGCCAAGGTGCTGCACCCGGCCACGATCCAGCCTGCGGTGGAGGCCGGGATTCCCGTGACGGTGCGGCACACACGGCGCCCCCTGGGCCGCTTCACCACCATCACGGGCGAGGTTCGCACGGGCAGGCCCGTGACGGCCCTGGCCAGTCGAGGCCCCGTGACCGTGCTCACGGTGACCTCGGCGCGGATGCTCAACCAGAGCGGCTTCCTGGGGCGCCTGTTCACCGTGTTTGCCCGGCACCAGGTCAGCGTCGATCTCATCGCCACGGCGGAGGTGAGCGTCTCTCTCACGGTGGAGGCGGATGCCCCCCTCGGCGCCCTGCTGGCGGAGCTGTCGGAGTTTGCCACCACCAGCGTGGCCGCCAATCGCGCCATCGTGGCCGTGGTGGGCGAGCGGCTGAAACAGACACCGGGCATCACCGGGCGCTGCTTCGGCGCCCTGCGGGACATCAACGTGGAAATGATCAGCATGGGGGCCAACGAGATCAACCTCAGCATCGTGGTGCGGGAGGAGGATGCCGCTCCCGCCCTGGCGCGCCTCCACGCTGAGCTTTTCCAGGGAGGCGAGTCATGCTGATCGGGATTTTCGGCCGGGGCCGTCTGGGCTCCGCCATCGCCACGGAGATGATCGGCAACACCGATCTGGAGCTGGTCTGGCATGTGGATCGGGGCGAGATACCCTCCGGGCCCGTGGATGTTGCCATTGCCGCCAGCATTTCCGAGGCCCTGCCTGCCCATCTCGACTGGGCCCTGGCCACCGGCACCGATCTTGTCATTGGCACCACGGGCTGGGAGCTTCCAGCACTGGCGGCGCGGGTGGAAGGGCGCATCGGCGTGCTGGTGGCGCCCAACTTCTCGCTGGCGGTGGCCCTGATGGCGCGGCTCTCCAGGATTCTGGGGGGCTTCGCGGAGGTGGACTCCGAGTTGGATCCCTTTCTTTTCGAGCATCATCACCGGGCCAAGGCCGATGCCCCCAGCGGCACCGCCAAGCGCCTGGCCCAGGCCGTGCTGGCGGGGTGTCCCCGAAAGGAGAGCTGGACCCTCGGTACACCTACACTCCAGGAGTTGAGCATTGCTGTGCTCCGAGCGGGCACGGAGTTCGGCACCCACACCGTGGGCCTCGATGGGCCTGCGGAAGTCCTCACTCTCACCCACACCGCACGGTCGCGCGCCCCCTTTGCCCGGGGTGCCCTGCGGGCCGCCCGCTGGCTCCACGGCCGCAAGGGCCTCTACACCTTTGATGAGCTCGCCCAGTCCCTTCTCGATCCCCTCTTTGTCAACGGAGCCCAGTCATGACGATGTTCAACGGTCTTTTCGTGGCCCTGGCCACGCCCTTCACCGCCGATCATGCGGTGGATTTCCCCGCCTTCCGCCGCCTCGTGCGCCATGTGGCGGAAGGCGGCGCCGATGGTCTGGTGGTGTTGGGTTCCACCGGCGAGGCCGCCACGATCCTGGACGACGAACGCGATCACCTCATCGCGGCCTGCCTGGAAGAGGCTAGCGGCAGGACCGTGGTGGTGGGGACCGGCTCCAACGCCACGCGGCAGGCTGCCCTCTGGACCCGCCGTGCCCTGGACCTGGGCGCCGCAGGCGCGCTGGTGGTGACGCCCTACTACAACAAGCCCACGGTGGGCGGCCTGGTGGCGCACTTCGAGGCCGTGGCCGAGGCCGCGCCGGGCTTGCCGCTCATCGTCTACAACGTGCCGGGCCGCACAGGCCTGAACCTGACCCCCGCCGGGCTCGCCCAGCTCTGGGAGAACCCCCAGGTGGTGGCTGTCAAGGAATCCAGCGGCAACCTGGCCCAGATCGGCGAGATCGCCCGCACCCTGCCTGAGGGCAAGTCCCTGCTTTCCGGCGATGACAATCTGGCCCTGGCCTCCATCGCGGAAGGCGCTTCGGGACTGGTGAGTGTCATCGGCAACCTGGTGCCCCAGCACATCAAGCGCCTGGTGGATCTGGCGCTGGCGGGTCGTCGCAACGAGGCGGCCGCCTTGCATCACCGCCTGCTGCCGCTCATGGACGCCCTCTTCCTGGAGAGCAATCCCATTCCCCTGAAGGCTGCCCTGCAGCAGCTCGGTTTCTGTGGAGACGCCCTCCGCCTGCCCCTGGTGCCCGCGCAGGAGAGTACGCGCCGCCGCCTAGCGGAAACCCTGGCATTCCATGAAGAGGTGGCCTGATGGAATCGCTTTCCCTCGAAACCTTCTACGCACGGCCCATGGATGAAATCCTTGCGGATCCGTGCCTTCCAGCCATGCGGGCTACGCTGCTCGAAGCCCTGGAAACGGGCGCCGTCCGGGCGGCCCAGCGGGGCGAGGATGGCGTCTGGCGGGCCAATGCCTGGGTGAAAGCCGGTGTCCTGGCGGGCTTTCGCGCCACGGCCACGGCGGAGATTCCAGGTTGGCCCGGTTCGGCCTTTGATCGTGCGGCCTTTCCCCCCCGGCAGTTCACCTTGGCCGAGGGTGTACGCCTGGTGCCCGGCGGCAGCGCCGTGCGTCGGGGTGCCTTCGTGGCATCCGGTGTGGTGATCATGCCGCCCGCCTATGTGAACGTGGGCGCCTTCGTGGACGAGGGCACCATGGTGGATAGCCATGCCCTGGTGGGAAGCTGTGCCCAGATCGGCAAGCGGGTGCATCTCTCTGCGGCGGCTCAGGTGGGCGGCGTGCTGGAACCGGCGGGGGCCCGCCCGGTGATCGTGGAGGACGATGCCTTCGTGGGTGGGCTCTGCGGGCTCTTCGAGGGGGTGGTGGTGCGCCGCCGCGCCGTGCTTGCGCCGGGCACTCTGCTCACCGCATCCACGGTGATTTTCGATCTGGTCAATGGTCGAGAACTGATGGGCGAGATCCCCGATGGCGCCGTGGTCGTGCCTGGCAGCCGCCCCGCGTCCGGTCCTTTTGCGCAGGCCCACGGCCTGTCGCTCAGCGCACCCTGCATCGTGAAATACCGGGATGCTCGGACCGATGCGGCTACGGCCCTCGAGGAGGCCTTGCGGTGATCCCGGCTGCCCGCCTGGCCCATCTGAGGCCCAGCCCCATCCGTGCCCTCAGCGAAGGGGCACCGCCCCACGCCATTTCCATGGGACTGGGAGAGCCGGGCTGGAACCTGCCGCACCCAGCGCGTCAGGCCCTGGCTGCAGGGGAGACTTCCTGTGCCTATGGGCCCAATGCCGGGTTGCCGGAGCTGGTGGAGGCCGTCGCCGCATTCCATGGCACAGACGGCATGCACACGTTCCTTGCCACCGGCAGCCAGGGCGCCCTCTTCGCGCTGTTCCAGGCTTGGCTCGAACCAGGAGACGCCGTGTTGGTGCCGGATCCAGGCTTCCTGGCCTATCCCGCCCTGGCACATCTCGCGGGCGCCGAACCCGTTGCCTATTCCTTGGCGCGGGATTTTTCGCTGGATGCGGAGGCATTCATCCAGACGCTCCGTGCCACGCCCAGGGCCAAGGTGGCCGTGGTGAACCACCCCGCCAATCCTACGGGTGGTGGCGCATCCCGCTGTGAGCTGGCGGCCGTGGCGGAGGCCTGTGAGGCCAAGGGCGTGCTGCTGCTCTCCGATGAGGTGTACCGGGAGTTGTACCTTGGTGACCGCCCTCCCAGCCTGCGGGATGTGAGCTCCTGGGGGCTGGTGCTGGGTTCCGTCAGCAAAGCCTGGGGGGCCCCGGGCCTGCGGGTGGGCTGGGCCCTTGGGGATCCCCGCTGGCTGGCGCCCGCACGCCTGGTGCACGCCTACATGGTTACGGCCCCCGCGCGGCCCGCCCAGCAGGCCGCACGGGCCTTGCTGGAGGCATCAAGCCAGGTGCTTCCCGAGGCTCGCTGCCAGTTGCGCCTGCGCTGGGAAGCCCTGGCAGGATCCTTCGAGACTCATTTCGGGGTCCGCCCCATGCCGGGCAGCGGTGGCTTCTATCACTGGCTGCCCCTCCCGGAATGGGCCCAGGCCGATCCCATGGCCTTCTGTCTGCGTCTGCGGGATGAAGGCGGCGTGGTGGTGGTGCCGGGCATCGCCTTCGGCGAGGGGGGGCGCGGCTGTGTTCGCCTCAGTTTTGCCGGGGATCCCGCCGCCATTCGCGAAGGCATTCGGCGCCTGGGGCCCTTCTGGAGTCAGCCATGAGCCTCTACGCCTTCGAGGATGGTCAATGCCAGGAGCTGGCGGCGCGGTTCGGCACGCCCTGCTTCGCCTATGCCGCAGGTGCTGCGGAGGCCCAGTTCCAGAGGCTGAACGCAGTGTTGCCCACCAGGGTACGCTTGGCCTTTGCCGTGAAGGCCAACCCTCACCCCAAACTGTTACGGTTGTTCGCAGATCTGGGGGCGAGCTTCGACTGCGCCTCGGAGGGAGAGCTGAAGCGGGTGGCCGCGCTGGGGTTGCCCCCTGGGCGGGTGTTCTACGCCGGGCCGGGAAAGCGTGATCAGGAGCTGGCCCTGGCGTTGGAGATGGGAGTCCGGGTCCAGGCGGAGGGCTGGGAGGATCTGGCCCGCCTGGACACCTTGGCCACGGGGCCGGTGAACGTGAATCTGCGCGTTCATCCCCGCGAGGGCATCGAGGAGGCTTCGCCCATCATCGGTGGCACAGGGCCTTCTGCCTTCGGCATCGACGAGGAACGCCTGCCGGAAGTCCTGCGGCGGGCAAGGGCGCTGAAACATGTGCGGATCCGCGGCCTTCATGTCTTTGCGGCGAGCAATGAGCGCGATGCTGCTCGGCTTCTGGCCACCTACGATCACGTGCTGAAGCTGGGGAGGAGTCTTCAGGTGACCCTGGCCACGCCTCTTGAACAGATTGATCTCGGCGGCGGCCTGGGTGTTCCCTATGCCCAGGATGAAAGCCCGCTGGACCTCGTGGCCCTAGGGCGTGGAATCACCGATCTCCTGGAGCGCCACGCTTGGTTCCAGGGGGAGCTGGTGATGGAGCCGGGGCGCTTCCTGGTGGCCTCCTGCGGCGTATACCTGACACGGGTCATCCGCGCGAAGGAGAGTCGCGGTACGCGTTTCGCCATCCTGGAAGGAGGCGTCAATCATCTCCTGCGGCCCCTCCTCACGGGGCAGCCTTTTCCGGTGAAGGCCGTGGGGAAGGCCGGTCCGATGCGTCTCGCCACCCTGGCAGGGCCCCTCTGTACCAGTCTTGATCGCCTTGGCGAGGTGTTGCTTCCCGAACTGGCGTCGGGGGATCTCCTGGCCTTCGGAATGACCGGAGCCTACGGCTTCACCGAAGCCATGGCGCCCTTCCTTTCCCATGAGGTGCCGCCGGAGATCTGGATGCCCTGAGGCCACGCGAGGAATGCGGGTTTCCTTCCGCGCCTCCAGGCCCCAGGCTGAAGGGATGGCCGAACCTTCCATCCGCCTCTTCATCGACGCCGACGCCTGCCCGGTGAAGGACGAGGTGTACCGGGTTGCGGGTCGCTACAGCCTCCAGACCTATGTGGTGGCCAACAACCGCCTGAACGTGCCCCGCAATCCGTGTATCGAGATGAAAGTGGTGAGTGGCCGTTTCGATGCCGCCGACGACTGGATCGTAGAGGAGGCGACGCCCTGGGATATCACCATCACCTCGGACATTCCTCTGGCCGCACGGGTGCTGGCCAAGGGCGCACGGGCGCTGGATCCCAAGGGCCGCGTGTTCTCGCCGGATTCCATCGGCGACGCGCTGGCCGCCCGGGAATTCAGCGCCTTCCTGAGGGACATGGGGGAGCAGGGGGGCGGCCCCTCGGCCTTCACGCCCAGGGACCGTTCGACCTTTCTCCAGTCTCTCGACACCCTCATCCAGTCCCTGCTCAAGGCCCGGCGGGCACTGGCGCCACCTACTCCGGAGACACCGTGACCGAAACCATTTCCCCGGGCCGCATGGCCCTGCTGCAACTCATCACCAAGCACCCTGGCGTGAGTCGGGAGAAGCTCCTGGCCATCAAGGGCGTAACCGAGGCGGACCTCGGCTATCTGCTGAAACTCGACCTGATCCGAGAGCGAGAGGCCGGGCAGTTCCGCACCACCCACCTCGGGGAGATGGCCATCAAGCGCGGGCTCTGAGGCTATTTCGGCGCGTTCAGTTTGACTTCCAAGGCCGCCAGGGTCCTTCGGATCTCCGGCAGGTGGGGCAGGCTGGCGGTGGTGCGCAGATACTGCTTCATGGGTTGCAGGGGATGGCCGCCGTAGGCACCAGGCTCGGTGATGTTCTTGGTGATGGCGCAGAGGCCCGCCACCTGGACGTTGGCGCAGATCTTCACATGGTCGGTGACCGTACTGCGCCCGCCGCACACAAAGTTGTCGCCGATGGTGCTGGACCCCGCTACAAAGAAACCGCCCGTGAGCAGCACGTTCCGCCCGATCTGGCAGTTGTGGGCGATGTGACAGAGATTGTCGAGCTTGGTGCCGCGGCCGATGCGGGTGGTATCGAAGGCCGCGCGGTCGATGGCGCAGTTGGCGCCGATCTCCACATCGTCCTCGATCACCACGATGCCCATCTGGGGAATCTTGTAGTGGTTTCCCTGTTCATCGTGGGCGTAGCTGTAACCGTCACTGCCGACGGTGGTGTGAGGGTGGATCTCGCAGCAGGCACCCACTTGGCAGCCCCAGCCCACGAAGACCTGGGCGTGCAGCAGTGTGTCGGCGCCGATGCGGGCGCCCCGCTCGATCACGCATCCCGGACCAATGAAGGCGTTGGTGCCAATCTCCACATCTGGCCCCACGAAGGCTCCGGCCGCCACGCAGGCGCCGGGGGCGATGTAGGCGCTGGAGGCGATGAAGGCCCTGGGATCGATGGGCGGCTCCTGGGCGAACTTGAAACGGGAAGGGTCGAAGTAATTCTTAACGATCTGCGCCAGGGCCAGGGTGAGCCGGGGCGTCACCAGCAGGGTGGTGTCCGAGTTCTCGGGGAGATGCACCTCCAGCTTCGCCGCCACCACGATGGCCCCAGCATGTCTTTCGAGAGCGGCGCTTAACTGGCCCTCCGTGGCCGCGAACACGAGAGTTTCCGGGGAGGCCTGCTCCGGCGAAGACACCCGCAGCACTGGAACCTGGAGGCTGCCCCGGGTCTCGGTGATGAGGTGGGGAAAGTCCGTCTTGATCTGAAGACAGAGGACGCTCATCCGAAGACTCCTGCGCGGTGAACCCAAGGGGAAAAATGGCTCTTCGCTGAATCGTGTGGGTAGAGCCTCAGGGTGAGGTCGGTTCTTGGTCCAATAGAGGGATGGACACGAACCTTCTTTTCACGGCGGCCCTCGGGCTTCAACCTCCTTGGGAGGTGAAGTCACTGGAGTTCAATGCACGCGAGCGTCGACTAGACATCCTGGTGGACTTCCAGCGAGGGGCCTCCTTCCCATGCCCTGAGTGCGGTGCGCCAAGCAAGGCTCACGACACGGAGGAGAAGACTTGGCGCCACCTGGACTTCTTCCAGCACGCGGCCTATCTCACGGCCCGGGTGCCTCGCTGCAAATGCGAGACCCACGGCGTGAAGACCGTCGATGTTCCCTGGGGGCGGAAGGGCTCCGGTTTCACCCTGATGTTCGAGGCGCTGATCATGGTCCTCGCCCGCGAGATGCCCGTGAGAGCGGTGGCCCGGCTAATGGGTGAGCACGACACACGGATCTGGCGCGTGGTAAAGCTCCACACGGATGAAGCACGGGCGAAGCTGGACTTCTCCACGGTCGAGACGATCTGCGTCGATGACAAGTCCTACCGACGCGGCCACACCTACCTCAGCTTCTTCATGGATTTGGATTTGCGGCGGGTGATGTTCGGCACGGAAGGGCGGAATGCGGCCACCCTGGGCGCCTTCGTGGAGGACCTGAAGGCGCATGGGGGAAAGGCCGAGCAGATCCAGGACGTGTGTTGCGACATGTCCCCGGCGTTCATTGCAGGCATCCAGGAGCACCTGCCCAAGGCCGAGATCACCCTCGATCGCTTTCACCTGATGAAGTTGATGAATGACGCCCTGGACGCCGTGCGGCGCTCAGAGTCACCAGCCACGCCAGGCCTTAAGAAGACCCGCTACTACTGGCTGAGAAACCCCGGCGATCTAACGAAATCCCAGAAGGCCCGCCTCAAGGAGCTGAAGGCCATGAACCTCCAGACCGTGGAGGCCTACCAGATGAAGCTCCTCCTGCAGGATTTCTTTGAACAACCCAATCGCCGAGCCGGAGGCATGTTCCTCAACGACTGGTGCGCCATGGCTCATTCCAGTGGCATAGGGCCTTTGGTGAGGCTGGCCGCGACGTTCCAATCCCATCGCAGGGGCATCCTCAACTGGTGGCGCAGCCAGATCAGCAACGGCCTCATCGAAGGCATCAACAGCCTCATCCAGGCCGCCATCGCCAAAGCCCGAGGCTACCGCAACCCCCACAACCTCATCTCCATCGCCTACCTCATCGCCGGCAAACTCGACTTCAATAACGTCCCCACCCGGGCACCACTACCCACATGAAATAGCGAAGAACCGGAAAAATTGACCGCTCAGCCGTGCCGGGAGGTGTTGAGAACTCTAGCATCAGGGCGCCGGGTTCCGAGGGCTTGGGTTGCGAAGGGCCTCGCGACCCGCGCACACTGGTGAAAACCCAGGAGCACCCATGAATCCCTTGCTCGGCCTTCTCCTTGCGGTCTCCTTGGCGGCGCAGCAGCCCGCGCCCCCGGTCGAGGCTCCCAAGCCCGCAGCGGAAGCCAAGACGGCCCCCGAGGCCAAGCCGAAGCCCAAGCTCCAACCCAAGGCGACCCCCGCGGAACGCCAGGCCAAGCGGGAACAGGAACTGACCAAACGCCAGGCCCAGGCGGATCGGCAGGCGGGCGATGCCCGCCTCCAGAAGAAGCGCGCCCAGGACGAAAAAGCCCGCCAGGCCCGCTACAAGAAGGCGGAAGCCGAAGAACTGAAGCGGGCCGACAAGGCCAAGCGCACAGGCGAAGAAGCCCAGCGCCGCGCCGATCGCCACCGCAAGAAGGCCGAACAGATCCGCGCCAAGGCCGAAGCCTCCTGGAAGACCTACCAGGGCACCGTGAAACCCGTCGAAGCCCCCAAACCCGCACCCGTGGCGCCGAAAAAGGCGGAGGAGGCCGTGAAGGGGGTGCCACAGGCGGAGGAAGTGAAGTAGAGGGAGAAGGGAGCGGGTGGCGTTTCTGTCGAGGACTGTCGGTTAATTCGGTGTTAGGTGCTTCCATGTCCAGGTACGGAAAAATCCTTTTCGTCTCTGCCGCCACCTTGCTGGTCATCGGGTGCCGCACTCCGGTTGGGCCTGAAGCCGAAAAAAAAGCTCCGACTAGACTTGAGGTGGTGAAAAAAGATCCATCTTTGTTCCCGATGGAATGGATCAAGGGAAAGACCACGCCAGATCAGGCGAAATCTAAATTCCAACGACTTACGGCCTCCAAACTCACGGAATGGGAGTCATTCATTAAACAATTGAGGCCTTCTGATGAACTTTATTCATGGCTATTTATCGATAAAAATGCTCATAAACATTACTCTGGCTACTGTATTATTCGAAACAATAAAACGGTTAGTTTAGTTCATCTCGAAAGTTGGACATCCTATATTGAGTGATCCTAAATCGGCTTCACCGCCTAATCCATCGTGCAACCCGGACTCTGGCTCTGTGAGTCACCGTCCGACCCCTTTGCGCCGCCGCGGCGGTGCCGGTTGAATTCCATCGTTTCGCAACTCCGGTAACCCTTCCCAAATCTCAGATCGGAACTCCGAATGGAAACGACCTACCCTGTTTTGTGCGCCTGGTGCGGAACGACCACGGGCCAAGGTCCGGTTCCTCACTCGCACGGAATCTGCTTGTCCTGTCGTGCCACGCTTCTTGGCATCCCCTTGCTTTCGGAGCAGCAACTCGGAGACCTGCCATTCGGGCTCATCGAACTTGATCCGAACGGGCTGGTCTTGACCTACAACAAGGCCGAGGAAGCACTTTCCGGGATGGCTTCATCCAATGTCATCGGCAAACATTTCTTCCGGGAAGTCGCACCTTGTACAGCCGTGAAGAATTTTGAAGGCCGATTCCATGTCTTTATTTCGTCACCGTCAGATCCGGAGAGCTTCAATTTTACCTTTCGATTCCCGGGGCGGAACACGAAGGTCAGCATTGCCTTTGTAAGATCAGAGCGCGCATCGGTCCTGGTGCTGGTAAAAGCATCCACAGAGATTGTCTCGAATACTTAAACATCCGTTCAACGCGGCCGCTACCTCTGTGGGCCCGCATGCTCCCGAATAATTCAAGGTTTCTCGTTCCCAATCACTGCGCCGTTTCAACCGTACGGGTTGTCCTGGATCAACAAGCCCCTTGGAGCAGCATTCCTACTCGACACCCATTCACAGAAGAAATCGAGATGTCCAATCACAACATCTTCGCGATGTCCTTTTCGATAATCTACGGCCTCTACATTCAAAAGGCCGAACGCAAGAATCGAACACGAGCAGAGGTCGATGCCATCATCTGCTGGCTGACCGGCTACAGCCAAGAGGGGCTGCAGCAGCAAATCGAACGGGGAAGTAATCTTCAGGCCTTCTTGGACAAGGCTCCAGCTTTTAACCCGAACGCGGACCTGATCAAGGGCGTCGTGTGTGGGATTCGCGTGGAGGAGATCCAAGATCCCCTGATGAAGAAAATTCGCTATCTGGACAAGTTGATTGATGAACTTGCCAAAGGGAGAACGATGGAGAAGATCCTTCGGCAATAGGCCGTCCCTGAGTGCCATCGCTGGGCCAGGCGCGCTACGAGCCCGTCCGCTAGGTGGCCATCGACGAGGACTGGTCCGCCCTGAGATTCCGGCGTGTGGAGTTCATCAAGACCCTGAAACGCAACCCGGAGGGTGCCATCTCCAGCACTGGCCGCCTGAAGGCAGAGCCCCGAAAGGCTTGAGTCGTCGTTCCATTCGGACGCCGCCCTTCTCTTCAAGGCATTTGGCCTATCCTTGCTCCGGCTACACTGGCACGGTTATCGAGTTCGATTCGCCATTACTGCCAGATCGATCGTTCAGGTTCATCCATCTCCAAGGAGGTTTCCATGAACAAATTCCTGATCTCCGCAATGACCATGCTCCTGTTCGCGGTTCCCGCGATGGCGGGCGACGGCCTCGATGCCTTTCTCCGCAACGTGAATGTTCAGGCCCGGGCGGACATGAATGGGTTCTCGGCCAGGGTGAGCGCCCAGTTCGGTGTTCCCGAGGCCCAGGTTCGGGTGGTCCTCGGCAAGGTCGCTGAGCCCGCCGATGCATTCATGGTGTTCCAGCTTGGTCGGATGGCCAATCAGCCCCCCGATGCGGTGATGCGGGTCTATCAATCCGGGAAGGATCGGGGGTGGGGAGCCCTGGCCAAGGACCTCGGAATCAAGCCCGGCTCAGCCGAATTCCATGCGCTCAAGCGGGGCGATCTCCGTTTTGACGGCGATCGCGGCGATCAGTCCTATTCGGGCAAGGGCAAAGGCAAGGGTCGGGGCAAGGGTAAGCACTGAAACGGACGGTCCCTTTCCGCCTTCTTTCGGAGCAGGTGATGAGCGAATCCATCGTGATCGTCAACTACCGTGCGCTTCCGGATCGGGTGGACGCCGCCCGACAAGCGATGGGCGATCTCATCGGAATCGTTTTGGCCCGAGAGCCGGATTGTGGCGGGATCACGTTTCTCCAGGATGCCGACGACCCCACACGCTTCACGCTCATCGAACGCTGGCCCAGTCGGGACCATTTTCTTGGGCCGCACATGCAGCAGCCACACATCCAGTCATTCATTCAGACTGCGGGTGCCTTTCTGGGCGGCCCGCCGGAAATCTCGTTTTGGCAGATCGCAAACCGTGACTAATCCTTAACTCGAGTCGACGCCGCTAGCCGGCGCGGCTTGATTTTCAAGTTCGGCCCCCATGCCAACCCACGTCGAATCCCCCGCGAGGACTGAGTTTGAAGGCACCTTGGGTGCGGCTTGGCCTCTCTGGAACGAGACGATCTCCACCGCAGAAGAGTCCTGTGCTCCCCTCACCCAGGTCTGGAAACGATCCAAAACGCCCTTTGGGCGCATGTGTCTTCTTCAGTATAGGAACCGGACGCTGCTCTACCTCACCCCAGACACAGGAAGGATCCTGATCTCGATCGTTCTAGGCGAGCGGGGCTTTCAACGTGCCCTTGCCAGCGCGCTTCCCGAGGGGATCAAGCAGTTGTTCCTCGAGGCCAAGCCGTACGCGGAGGGCAGGGGCATTCGCTTCCCCATCTGTTCCCAGGGGGATCTCTCCACCATTGCCATGCTGCTTGAGATCAAGATCGCGCCTTAGTGAACCAGGCTTGCCCTCCCCTCGGCGGGCACTCTATCGGTCGCTAGGGATTCGCTTCCCGCCTACCCCAAACCGCCATTGGCCGATGGTGGCGCTGCCTTGGCCGAATGGGCGCCTCATCCCGCTCTCTCGAGACCTAAGGTGAAGGCATCCCTTCCGGAGGCCTTCGTGTTGGCCCAGCTCCTTGTCCTGATATTCGCGCCGCTCCTCGCGCTGCTCACGCTGGGGGAACCGGCGCCCAGCCGCACCCCGGCGTGGGCGGAGCCGCTGGTTCTGGGCGCCCGACTCTGGATCAAACACGCGGAAGGTCATGTGGCGGTGCAGGGCTGGGATCGGCCGGAAGTCGCGTTGGTGGCTTGCCTTCGCGATGGCAACGGAAACGGGCGGGCAGAACTGGAGGTGCGGCAGGTGCCCGAGGGCCTGGAGGTCGCGGTGCGGATTCCCCGTCAGGGCTTCATCCTCGGGTTCCAGCAATCCCCCAATTGCGACCTTGCGATCCGGGTGCCCCGTCGCTGGATCCCGGCTGGCGGACTCTCCAAGGATGGGTGAAGGTCAGTGCTTCTGGGCCTGCCGCGTGAGCACACCCAGGAAGGTGAGGGGCGCCTCCGAGTCGTTGATCAGGCCATGGCTGCCGCCCGCCTTCACCAAGAAGAGATCCCCAGGGCTCACGGGAAAGCGCTCGCCATCGAGGATGCCGGTGCCCCGACCTTCGAGGATCAGGTAGAGGTCCTCGGTGTTGGGGTGGCTGTGCACGCCGATGGTGGCGCCGGGCTCCAGGGTGGTGCGGCCCATGCTGACCACGCCATCCATGTCGCCGTCTTTCAGGAACTCCACGCCCCGGCCTGCGCCCAGGCCGCCTCGGATGTTCATCTTGGTTTCTTCCACCAGCTCGGATTGCCTGCGGATCATCCTGTCCCCCCGATTGATTCTAGTGCAGAGAAGGTAATCGGAACGCGAGGCTGCTTCGAGATGCGGTGGCAGAATGGTTGGCATCGTGGCATCCAGCCTGCGAATGGAGATCCGATCATGCGCGCTTCCTCGCTCCTCGTTCTTTCCGCCTTCGTTGTTCAGGTCCAGGCTCAGGAATTGCCTTCTGTGCTGCAGGCAGCCACTCCGGAAGTGGATCGCCTGATCCAGGTGATGCAGCCCAAGATCGCCCTGGAACGGGTCCGGTCCATCGTGCCGGCCGTGAAGCCGCCCTGCGCGGGAGGGGATTTCACCACCCTGCAAAAGAGCACCCAGGACTATCGCGCCCTGGCGGGGATGTACCTGCTGCAGGGCCGCGCCGCCATGGCCGCCGGGGCCTGGGAAGAGGCCCAGCTGTCCTACGCCAAGGGCCTCACAGTGGCCCAGGAGAACCAGGCCAACTACAACCAGAATGCCCAGCTCACGGTGGATGGCCTGCTCAAGGCCTCTGCGGACGCTGAAGCCTTCAAAAAGGAGAAGGCCGCCCAGATCAAGGACATGCTCGATTCCGTCAAGAACATCAAGAGCAACCCGCTGGAGATCCTCAAGCTCCAGCAGGCCATCAAGGAGCAGGAGGAGCTGATCGCCCGCGGGCGGCAATCCACGGCCTTCATCTCCGGGGCCAAGAAGGATTTGGCCGCGGACATCCAGGAACTCACGGCCGCCCAGCAAGGGGTGGACAAGGCGCTGCTGGCGGAGAAGAACGCCATCGCGGCCTACAACACCGCCAAGAAGAAGAAGGGTAATGCGCCCTGGGTGGCCGCGGCGCTGCTGGACAAGAACAACGCCGCCAAGTACCCCACCGCCCGGGAGCAGAGCGATCTGCTGCATCGCCTGATGGTGCTGGACCCCGCCAACACGAAGCTAGCCCCGAAGGTCGAGGGCCTGCGCCAGGGCCAGCTCGCCTTCGTCCCTGCCAAGGTCATCAAGACCACGAAGAAGAAAAAGTAGCCGCAGCTATTTCCCGCCCATCCCGCCGAGCAGGTCCCTGGCGTCCACATTCACCTGTACCTGGCCCTCCAGGAAGGCATCCAAGCGGAAGCGGTCCGCGAGCACTCTGGGCTGGCCCAGCTTGAGGCCGCCCAGGGTCCCCGCCAGGTTGAGGCCCGGCGCCAGGGGGCGGTTGAGGCCCTGCTGGGCCAGCGTGCGGATGTCCTTCAGGCTCTGGTCCATGAACCAGTTTGCCTTTTCCTGGAGGGTCTTGCGCAGGGTGGAGCGGTAAAGCCACTCGCCGAACTGGGTGATCCAGCTCTTGCTCTCCAGGGTGTAGTCCAGGTCGCGCAACTCCAGGACACCCAGGGGTTCGTTGTAGACCAGGCGCCCCGCCAGGTTGAGCTTGCCGGTAATGCGGCCCTTGAGGGTGAGTGCCAGGATTGCCTTGCCCTCCTTGCCCAGCACGGTCACATCCACCACCTCGAAGCTGCCCTTTTCCGTATCGAAGCGTTTGCCCGCGATCTGTCGCTTGAGCTGGGCAGTGGCGTGCTCGAAGCTGAGATCCGCATCCACCCGGATCTTGAAGCCCGGTTGCAGGCCCTGGATGCCACCTTCCAGGAGGGGCAGGGGCCTCAATCCCACCGGGGGCGGCGGACCAAGGGTGATGGCGGGGCGGGCTTGGATCTCCGGCGTGATGGTCAGGATCTTGCCCTGGCTGCTCCAGGGCGCCAGGCGGATGCGCTCGGGGTTGAGGCAGAGCCATACGCCCTCGGAAAGCGGGATGGGCTGCTGAGCCTGGGCCCACACGGCCTCGGCCTTCTGGCGCAGCATGGCCGAGGTTCTGACCTGCTGCTCCATGGCCAGGGTGGCCTTCAGCATGTTCTCCTTCATGCCTGCCACGACCTTGTCCGTGATGTCGTAGCCCAGAAACGTGATCTCGCAGGGCTCGATGGGGACGGGATTTTCGGGGACGGCCCTCAGGTCGAGGCCCCAGGAGGGTGTAAGGCTCAGCTCGGCTCGAGTTCCCAGGAGCACCCGGCGGAAGCCTTCCTGGCCCTGACCGCAGGCGCCTACGCCCCGGATGTAGGAGGCCGCCTTCACGCCGACCTCCAGCCAGTAGTGGGTCATGGTGCGCACCAGGATGCGGTTGGTGTTGAGGTGGATGGTCAGGGGATCGCGGTAGAGATTGAAGCGGTAGACCGCCCCCGGCGTGTCCGGCAGCGGCGTCCAGGTCTCCACCCCCGGGGGTATCCGGGGCGCGCTCTGCTCCACCGAGGCGAAAACTGGCGCCAGGTCGATGCGGATGGGCACGGTGATGAGCGAGGGACCGGGTTCCAGGGCCTGCGCCATGGCGGGGTCGGGACCCTGGGCGGACAGGTTCAGGCCGAGGCACAGGGCGAGAAAGATGCGCGAATACATGGGTCGATTATTCCCGGGGGCACTTGAAGATGAAAGGAATGTAGAATCGTTCATCCGAGACCCCCCATGTGCCAGATCCTGGTCATCGATGATGATTCGCTGCAAAGAGCCTCCTTGCGGGTAGGTTTGAAGCGGCTGGGCCACGAGGTCCACACGGCGGAGAACGGGCTCGCGGCGATCAAGATGATGAACAGCCATGGCCTGTCCCCGGCGTTGGTGGTCACGGACATGGTGATGCCCGAGATGGATGGACTGGAGGTACTCCGGCACTTCCGGCAGCACCTTCCCCACATCCCGGTGGTGGCCATGAGCGGTGAGCTGCCGGAATCCTTTCTCCCGTTGGCTAAGCGACTGGGAGCCCGAGTCTCATTGGTAAAGCCGGTGAGCGCCGAAAGGGTGCATGAGGCGCTGAACGAGATCCTCGCCGCTAAGGCCTGAAACACCCGCGCCGAGGTTGGGGAGCCTCGGCGCGGAGACGAGCCTTAGCTTTCTACTCGGCGGCCTTCGCCCTGCGACTGTAGATCACCACGTAGGCGCAGAGGGCCACCAAGGCGAGGATGGCGAGGCGTTCGGCAGCAGCACCATCCACCATGGAGGACATCACGCCGTTCACCTTCACCTCGGTGCCATCGGCCAGTTCGCGCATGAAGGAGAACAGGGGGAACCCGCTTTCCCACTTGAACTTCAGCGCGGCAATGAGCACGCCCATGATGGCGCCGCCCGCCATGAGGCCGCTGGCGAGGATCACGCCGCGGTTCTCGCGCTCCTTGGCATCGGCTTCGCTGGTGCCCGGCTTGGGACGATTCACCCAGTGGGAGAGCAGGCCGCCCAGGAATAAGGGCGTGTTCAGTTCGATGGGGAGGTACATGCCCAGGGCGAAGCCCAGGGCGGGGAGTTCCACCATGCGCAGCACCACGCTGAGGGCCACGCCCAGGCCGAAGCAGTACCAGCGCAGGGGCATGGAGGCGGTGCCGAAGATGCCTTCGAGGATGGCCTTCATGGCGCCGGCCTGGGGCGCGGCGATGGTCTTGCCGAAGGCCGTGCCCGCGCCGCCGCCCTCGGGGCGGGAGAGCACGTACATCGCGACGCCGCAGAAGAGGGCGGCCACGAGGGTGCCCACGAACTTCCAGCCGATCTGCTTGGCGGGTGTGGCGCCGATCCAGTGGCCGATCTTGAGATCGGTGGCAAAGGCGCCCGAAGCGCTGAGGGCCGTGCAGACGACGCCCCCCACCATCATGGTGGTGAAGGCGCCCACGCCCCCGCTGAAGCCCATCTTGAGCATCACGAAGCCCGTGATGATCAGCGTGAGCATGGTCATGCCGCTGATGGGGTTGGTGCCGATGGTGGCGATGGCGCGGGCCGCCACAGGCGCGAAGAAGAAGGCGATGACGGTGACCAGCACCGTGCCCACCAGGGCGGGAACCAGGGCCTTCTGGATACCGATGCCGAAGGTGAAGAAGAGGAAGGTGGCGAGGATGGCGACCAGCAGCCCGATGCCCACCATGGGCAGGGCCAGGCTGCGCTCGGGCCGGGCCACGGCGTGGACATCCCGCGTGTCCTGGTGCTTGAGGCCTTCCAGGTTGTTCTTGATGGAGCGGATCATTGCGGGCAGGGAGGCCAGCACGCCCATGATGGCGGCGCCCGCGATGGCGCCCACGCCGATGATGCGCACGTAGGCGGAGAACACCTGCATGGGGCCCATCTTCACGAAGGCAATGGTGCCGGGGGCCAGGACCGCGTCGGCGGGCAGGTACGAGCCGAAGGCATGCACCAGGGGCACCAGCACGAACATGCTGAAGATGGAGCCCGCGGCCATCACGGCGGTGTAGCGCAGCCCGATGATGTAGCCGATGCCCAGCGTGGCGGCGCTGTTCAGGAAGTTGAAGTGGAGCCACTGCTTGTCCAGCTGCGCGCCGACCCATACGTGTTTGAGGCGGATGGTCTCGGACATGGCGCGGAACAGGCCCACGAGGCCGTCATAGGCGGCGCCGATGGCGGCGGCCACGGCCAGGATCTTGGCGTGGTTGCCCGCCTTTTCGCCTGTCACCAGGATCTCCGTGGTGGCCGTGGCCTCGGGCCAGGGGAACTCGCCATGGTTCTCCACCATGAAGTAGTAGCGCAGCGGCACCAGGAACAGGATGCCGATGCAGCCGCCCAGGAAGCTCACCAACGTCACTTGGAGCAGGGTGGGGTAGGCCACGCCGCTGCCGGGTTCCGAAGCCAGCATGTAGAGGGCGGGGATGGTGAAGACCGCGCCGGAAACCACGTGGCTGGAGTTGGCCCCGATGCTCTGGGTGATGACGTTTTCCAGAATTGTGGAGCGGCGGGCGTAGAAGCGGCTGAGCCCCACGGCCAGGATGGAGATGGGGATCGCCGCTTCGATGCCCTGACCCAGCTTCAGCGCCAGGTAAGCCGCGGCCATGGAGAAGACGGCGCAGAAAACCAGACCCAGGATGACGCTGCGGGGCGTCACCTCGGCCACGCCCTCCTGGGGCACCAGGGGCACGTAGGCCTCGCCTTCATTCAGGGGTCGCCGGGCATTATCCGGCAGGCCCTTGATGGCCTGTGATTCAGGATCGTGGGACATGGAGACTCCTCGTGTGGATCAATGCGAAAGGGGGTATGTCTTACCTTGCCATGAAGGGGGTTGGCTTCTCCAGGGAATCGGGGCGGGGCTATTCCGCCGTCGGGTAATTCGCGATCACGCCCTCGGCCACGCGGCGGGTCAGGCTGTGATAGGTGGGCGCGGCCTGGGCGAAGACTTCCCGGGCGAGCCGCCTTCCGCCCTCGGTCTTGCCCAGGGCCTGGTAGAGCGGCCGCACGTACTTCATGCGGCCCACGGTGGAGAGCACTTGCCGCACCCGGTCGAACACCGGCGCATAGCCGCTGCCTGCGGCGAGGCAGAGCCATTCCACCAGGATCTCAAAATTGCCGCGGCCGGTGAGTTTGAGCCGATCATCCAGCCAGGCGCAGTCCTCGTGGCTCAGGTCCCGGGGCAGCTGCTGGAGGTAGATGAGCAGTTCGCTGGGGTTCCATCCCTCGCACTGGGCTTCTGTGGGCCGCTGCCCGGCGGGCCAGCTCTTGGCCAGGAGGGTGAGGGCTTCCAGCTGCTCCGAGACGAAGCGCGGCGCATCGGCGGGGATGCCGCTCTCATGGAGCCAGGCTTCGGCGTTCACCCGGGCCAGCAGGCCGGGGAACTGTTCCTCAGTGAAGGCGCAGAACTGCTCCGTGGTGATGCTCTGGAAACGGAAGCGCTTCATGTACGCCTTAAGGAAGCCCGCGAAGGCCGCTTCGCCCACGACTCTTTCCAGCGCGACGACGAGGCGCGCGCCCTTCTCGTAGGGGATGCTGCTGAAGGCGTCATCGGGGTCGATGCCTTGCAGGTGCGTGCGCAGTTTAGTAAGTTCGGGCTGGTCCGCGAAGCGCGCCAGGCTCTCGTCCAGGGCCTTCTGGCCCAGGGCCCAGCCCAGGGTTTCGGCCGCTTCGCCGTGCAGCACCCGCAGGATGCGCCGCTCGGCCCAAACGGTGAAGCCCTCGTTGAGCCAGAAATGCTCGGCGGTGGCGTTGGTGACCAGGTTGCCGGTCCAGCTGTGGGCCAGTTCGTGGGCCACCACATCCACCAGGCTGCGATCCCCCGCCAGCAACGTGGGCGTGAGGAAGGTCATGCGGGGATTCTCCATGCCGCCGTAGGGGAAGGAGGGCGGCAGCACGAGCATGTCGTAGCGGTCCCAGTCGTAGGGCCCGAAGAGGCCTTCGGCCTTGGCGATGAAGTCTTCGGTCTCCGCGAATTCCCAGGCGGCCTTCTCGAGGGTGGCGGGCTCCGCCCACACGCGCACCCGGGGCGACACATCCCGGCTCTCCAGTTCGCCCACCGCCAGGGCCAGCAGGTAGCTGGGGATGGGTTGGGGCATCCTGAAGCGGAAGGTGCGCCAGCCGGGGGCCGCAGGCACCTCGCCGTCGGGTCCGGCGCTCATCACGGCGGTCAGCCCTTGGGGCACCGTGATCTCCGCGTCGTAGCTCACCCGGGCCACGGCGCAGTCCTGGCAGGGCACCAGGGTGCGGGCGTGGATGGCCTGGCACTGGCTGAAGAGGAAGGGCTGCCGACTCCCCGCGGTCTGCTCGGGGGCGAGCCACTGCAGACCCAGGGCCTCGGGGCTGGTCTCGTAGGCGACGGTGATGCCCATGGTGCCCGGCGGAAGTTGTAGGCGTAGGCGACGTCCCAGGATGGGTTCCTCGGGGCCCAGTTCGAAGGGCAGGCTGGCGGCGGTGGCCGTCACGTAGGCCCGGTGGATGGCGAGGCCCTTGGTGTCGAGATCCAGGACGCCCTCCACGCCCTTGCCCGGAAACACCAGGGTGGCTTCGCCCTCCAGCACCTTGCGCTCGAAGTCCACCCGCAGGCGCAGATGCCAGCTCCGGGTGCGGGGTTGGGCGTCGTCGAAGTAGGAGTGGGGATCGATGCGAGTCATGGGGCACCTGTATTTTAAATTTGTCGTTGTTCCCAATGAAACCAAGGGCCCCACCGGGGCCCTTGGTTTCATTGCATCACAGAGATCTACTCTTCCTCGGCGAGTCCCTTGACCTTCTTCACCTTCAGGATCTCGCCGCGCTCCTTGGCGATGCGCTCGTACCAATCCTGGGGATACTTGGGATGGGTCACTTCGCCCTTCTCATTCTTGGGATTGCCGTCCAGGTACTTCCAGATGAGCGTTTCGCCCAGCTTTTTCCAGCGGGCCATGGTGAGCTCGCTCTGCTTGGCGCTGTACTGGGTGAGGTAGTCCTTGGCCAGACCGGGGCTCTGTTCGAAGAGCTTCTTGGCGGCAGCGTCGGTCTCATCCTGCTCCGCCAGGAACTTGCCTTCCAGTTCGCGCTGGACCTTCTGGACATCGACGATCATGTCGCTCCAGCGGCTGTACGTGTAGTTGCTCACGAAGTTGAAGGTCCAGAAGGCGCTGTCCCAGCTGAAGCTGTCGAAGTTGCCGGTGCCCACGGCGAAGGCCTTGGGGGCCTCCTTGATCCCGGCGTACATCGGCACGTACACCGTGCAGTAGGTGTCATCCACGCCGAACCACAGCACGCCGCCGATGGGATTGGGCAGCCAAGATCGGGCCTGGGCCACCATGGACCAGCCGGTCTGCTGGGTGCTGATGGCGCGCTCGTGGATGTAGTCCTGGTCGCCCACCTTGAAGCCCATGGGCCGCCAGCGATAGGGCAGCTTGTAGGGCCCGGCGCCCACATCCTGGGTCATGTCGAAGTCGGTGCCGGTGAAGTGGTCGCGCATGAGTTCCATGACATCGTGCGCGTCGAGCTTCTGGTCGGGCTTGACGCAAAGCGGCATGGGCTTGGCGCCGGGCACGGCCTTCACGAAGTCCATGCTGATCTTCTGGCTGGGGCAGGCGCGGTTGAAGACGCTCCACACGCGACCCTCGCAGCCGCGCAGGCTGCCGAAGGAGACCGGGCAGTAGGCGTCCACGAAGCTGAAGTCCTTGTCCTCGCCCTTGAAGAAGCCCTTCTCCCGGGCGAAGGAGATCAGATCCTTGCTGTAGATCGCGGTCTTGGGATCGTTGAGGGGGAACTGGCGGATCCGGGCCTGATTGGCGTGGGCGCTGATCATCCCATCGGGCACCCGCTGGGCGACCCAAACGGCGCCCTTCTGACCCTTGCCCTTGCCGATGATCTCGAAGATCCAGGCCTCGTTGGGGTCGGCGATGCTGAAGCTCTCCCCGGTGCTGGCGTAGCCGTATTCGTCGACGATCTTGGTGATCACGTCGATGGCTTCCCGGGCGGTCTTGGCGCGCTCCAGGGCGATGTACATCAGGCTGCCGTAGTCCACGGTGCCGCTGGGGCCCGCCAGTTCCTTGCGGCCGGTGAAGGTGGTCTCGCCGACCATCACCTGGTGCTCGTTCATGTTGCCCACCCGGGTGTAGGTGATGGGCGCCTCCTTGATGGAGCCGATGATGCGGCCTGCATCCCAGGTGGTGCCGCTGTCCCACTCGCGGATCTCGCGCATCTGGCCCGGCAGATGACGGCCACCGGCCTTGAAGTAGAGTTCGCCGTACAGCGTGTGGCTGTCGGCGGCGTAGGTGACGAAGGTGGAGCCGTCCTTGCTGGCGCCCTTGGTGACCAGGATGTTGGTGCAGGCGTCCAGCTGGGGGCTGGTGGCCGCGGTCACCAGTACCGCAGCGGCGGAGAGGGATCGGAGCAGGTGCTTCATGCGGCGGGTCCTTTCAGGAAGGCGCGAATGACCATCGCATTGCGATGATCATCCATTCTACGGGGGGAGATCGGTGGACTGCCACCGTTGGAACCTCCTGGCGGCCCCAGAATGCGGGCAGAATTTTTTTAATGGGCAAGTATGCTTTACGTAAAGTATACTTGCCATCACACAAGGTTTCATCCCCATGGCACTCACCAAAAACCACCTGAAGGCATCTCGGGAAGCCCTGGGGTTGACCCAGGAAAAGCTCGCGGAGCGAGTGCAGGTGTCGCGGCAGACCATCATCTCCATCGAGGGCGGGAGGTACGTGCCCTCCCTGGAACTGGCCCTGAAGCTGGGCCGGATATTCAATTGCCAGGTCGAAGATCTGTTCGGAATCGAGGAGGCGCAGGATGCGGTTCATCGGAAAGCCTGAGTGGTTCACCTATCGGTGGGACGGGTGGGGGATCATGGCCCGCACTTGGCAGGGCTGGGTTCATATCCTTGCCTTCTGCGGTGCAGGCCTCGCCCTCGCGCTTGTGCCCCTTCCCGAGCCCATGAAGTTCATCCTCCTGGGACTGGTGGGTGGAGTGTTCCTGGTGGACGTGGCGATCATCATGACCCAGCTGGGCAAGGTCCACGACGAACGGGAGCGACTGCACCAGCTCATCATCGAGCGGAACTGCTCCTTTGCCGCGGTGGCCGCTCTGGTGGTGGCGATGGGCTATCAGGGCTACCAGAACCGCCACCAGACCGGGTCGGAGCTGCCCTTCGATCCCTGGCTGCTGGTGGTGATCCTGGTCATGGCACTTACCAAGCTCGCGTCGACACTCTACCTGCGCTGGAAACGCTGATTCCCTAACGGAGGCACCCATGCCCTTCAATCTCCTGCTGCCTGCCCTCATCCTGCCTGCGCTGGTGCAGGTCACCCCGACCCCCCCGGCGCTCACCGGGCCCTGGTCGGGCGCCATCGAGGTGCCGGGCATGTCCCTGGCCATCCAGGTGGATTTCCAGAGGGCGGAAACCTGGTCCGGAACAATCTCCATTCCGATGCAGTCCCTCAAGAATTTCGCCCTCGCCGATCTGAAGGTCGAAGGCCCCGTGGTTTCCTTCCGCATGGCGGGCATCCCGGGAGACCCGGCCTTCAAGGGGCAAATGCAGGCGGACGGGAGTCTTCGCGGCACCTTCACCCAAGGGGGGCAGAACTTCTCCTTCGCCCTCAAACCCGGCCCGCTGCCCGCCCCGGCGGCGCCCGCACCCGCTGCGAAGTCCGCCGAGGACCGGGCAGTCACCTTTCCCGGTTTCAATGCCTTCCAGATGAAGGGCAGCGTGCGCGCCGCCCAGGGCCACCCGTACTTCGCCGTGCTGGTGGCGGGCTCGGGCCCCACGGATCGCGACTGGTCCAATCCGCTGATCCGGGATCCGGCCACGGGCAAGGTCTTGCCCAGCCATGGGGGGCGGGATTTCGCGGCCTGGCTGGCCACCCAGGGCCTCGGCAGTCTGCGTTGGGACAAGCGTTTCATCGGGAGCCAGGATCCCAAGCTGGACATCTCCCTGGACGCTCAGGCCGGGGATATCCGCGCCGCCCTGGCCTTTGCGCGCACGCTGCCCGAGGCCAAGGGCAAGAAGCTGCTGCTCATCGGCCACAGCGAGGGGGCCCTGCTTTCGCTCCTGGCGGCCAAGGAGGCCGACGCGCTGCTGCTGCTGGCCATGATGCCCCAGAGCATGGCCAAGACCATCGTGGCGCAGCTCAAGCTCCAGCTTCCCCCGGAGCGGGCCGCGGCGAACCTGGCCTACATGGAGAGCGTCTTCCAGGCCATCCGCAGCAACAAGCCCACGCCGGAAGGCGGTCCCGAGATCTTTCCCGCCCTGGTGACCAGCCTGGCCAAGCCCCTGATGCGCCCGGAGAGCCTGACCTTTGTGCGGGACACCCTGGACCTGGATCCCTGGCTTCTCGCCGCGCGGGTGCCCGTGCCCTGCGCCGTGGCCTGGGGCGATCGGGATGTGCAGACCTGGAAGCCCGCCGCACTCCCGGCCGAGTTCCCGGGCGCGGTAATCGAGATCCCCGAGGCCAACCACCTGTTCAAGCGGGAGACTCGCCCCCGGGCCGGATTGAACGGCGCCAACGCCGGATCGGCCTACGGCGACGACACGCCCATGGCGGACTTGGCGCCCCTGGCGGCCTGGGTGAAGACCCTGAAGTAGGGCCGCTGCTAAGCTCTGGTCGACGACCAATCTTCCCTAGGAGCCCCTATGCGTTCCCGTTTCCTCGTCTTCGCCCTGGCCCTCACGGCCCTCACGGCCCTCACTGCCTTCGCCGCCGAACCCGCCAAGCCCCGGGTAAAGTTCACCACGAACATGGGCAGCTTCACCGTGGAGTTGGAGCCCGAGGCCGCCCCCAAGACCGTGGCCAACTTCCTGGGCTACGTGCGCTCCGGGCACTACAAGGGCACCACCTTCCATCGCGTCATCGCCAAGTTCATGATCCAGGGCGGCGGCGTGACGGTGAAGGGTCAGGAGAAGGCCGCCAAGAACTCCGTGGTGAACGAGGCCAAGCTGGCCTCGGAAAAGGGCCTCAAGAACGTGCGCGGCAGCTTGGCCATGGCCCGCACCATGGAGCCCCACAGTGCCAAGGCCCAGTTCTTCGTGAACGTGGTGGACAACGCCTTCCTGGACTATCCCGGCCGTGACGGCTGGGGCTATTGCGTGTTCGGCAAGGTGGTGGAGGGCATGGAGACCGTGGATGCCATCAAGGACGTGAAGATCGGCCCCGGTGACAAGCCGCTGGAGCCCGTGATCATCACCGGCGCCGTGGTGGAGGGCGACAAGGCCCCGGCCAAGAAGGGCAAGAAGAAGTAGTTCCTTCCGCAGGCCACCAAAGCAGAAGCGCCCCACGCGGGGCGCTTCTGCTTTGGTGGGTCGCCTTAGAACACTACCGTGATGGAGGCCGCCCAGGTGCGTCCCGAAGAAATGGGCAGCAGGCTGTTCACGCTCTTGTTGGGGTAGTCGGGGTAGCGAATATCGGTGTTGAAGAGGTTGTTCCCCTCCAGGGCCAGCTTGACGTGCCCCTTGCCGCTTTCCAGCGCCTTCCAGGTGAATTTTCCCGAAGGCTATGTCATCGTTTGATATTGACTGCCATTTCCTGATGCCTATTCTTGGGGACAGCGAGGTTGCCCCATGAAATCGAAGGAATTCAAAGAGCTTGTGGAGCAGCTTTCAAGACTGTCTGCCAAGCAGCGGGTGTCTCTGCGGCAAGCCTTGGAGCCCGCCTTGCCAACCAAACCTCAGGCGGTTCGAGAGATCGAGGCGCGGATGGGGGACGACCCAGCGTGCCCGCACTGCGGAAGCCATCGCCTCGGCAAGTGGGGCACCGCCAAGGCCCTGCCTCGGTTCCGCTGCAAAGAGTGCAAGCGGACCTTCAACGCCCTTACGGGGACGCCGCTGGCGCATCTGCGGAAGAAGGAATGCTGGGATCAGTTCGCCGCCTGCCTTCAGGAGAGCAAGACAGTCCGGGGTAGCGCTGAGGAATGTGGCGTCCACCGGAACACGACCTTCCGTTGGCGGCATCGTTTCCTCGCCTGGATCAGCGAGAACAAGCCTCCCTCTCTGCACGGCGTGGTCGAGGCGGACGAAACCTTCTTCCTGGAATCCCAGAAGGGGAGCCGCCATCTGGACAGAAAGCCCCGGAAGCGTGGAGGCAAGGCTTTGAAGCGCGGACGGTCCAAGGAACAGATCTGCGTCCTGGTGGCGCGGGATCGCAGCGGACAGACCACCGATCACATCCTGCCCGCCTTCAATGCGGAGGTCGTGGACGGGCTGCTTGGTCCCGCCATCGACCCGGACGCCATGCTCTGCACGGATGGCGCCAAGGTGTACGCCGCCTTCGCGAAGAATCGGGGTCTACTCCACGAAGCAGTGAACCTCAGCGCTGGGGAGCGGGTCCGCGCCAAGACGATCCATCTCCAGAACGTGAATGGCTACCACAGCCGCCTGAAGGGCTGGATCGCTCGTTTCCACGGCGTCTCAACCCGCTGGCTCCCGAGCTACCTGGGGTGGCGGCGAATGCTGGATGGACGAGATCAGGCATTGTCGCCTGCGGTCGTGCTGAAGTCCGCCTTGAAAATCATCGACTTCAATACTCTTAGGTGACATAGCCTTCCCGAAACCAGGTGGTAGGCGTCGGGCTCCTTGTTGACCATGGCGGAGCCGGGATTCACCAAAGTCGTGGCCTTGGGCTTGCCGAAGTAGGCATCGAAGACACCCAGGCTCCAGCGGCTGCCGGTATACAGGGCGCCCGCCTTGACCATGAGGTTGGGATGCAGGGTGGCGTTCTTGATGCCAGCCTCGTTCTCGTTGGTCTGGTAGCTCAGGGAGCCGGTCACCAGGAAGCGGGGAGTGACGCTGATGCGACCTTCGGCCTCGAAGCCCTGGTAGTCCCAGGTTCCGCCGTTGAGGTACTTCAAGTAGTCCAAGACGGGAGGGTAGGTGGGGCCTAATGGGTTTTCCTTTAAATAGGCCCTCCGGGTGACGATGTCCTTCATCTTGCTCTGGTAATAGGTCAGCGAGGCCTGGGCCTTGGGAGTCTGGTAGAAGACCTGGGCCTCAATGGTGCTGATTGTCTCTGGCTGAAGTAGGGGATTGCCCCGGAAGACATCGGCGTTGAAGCCCGTCTCGTTGGGATAGCCCTTGCGGAAGGCCGTGCTGTATAGCACCTTGGCGCCCAACTCCGGCGTGAAGTCCACGATCACACCCAGACGGGGGGACACGTTGCCATCGATGTCTTCCAGCTTGTTGTACTGCAGGCCGCCGATGAGCTTGACCATGTCGATCCGGTAGTCGGCCTGGGCATAGAAGAAGGTGGATTTCTGGTCGCCCGGGATCACGAGGCTTGGCCCCCAATAGAGGGGATCCTTGGCCTTGCCCCAGGAGGCCTTCTCGCCGCCGCCCCCCACGATGATGTTCAGTCCCTCCATGGGCTTGATCTTGGCCATGACCTCGAAGAGGGTGGCATCGCCGCCTGTGAACTGCTGCTGTTGTACCGGTGGTGGGGTGACGGTATACCAGTCGGTCTGGTTGTAGGTGAGGTTGGCGCCGAGGCTCACCACGGAATTCAACTCTTTGGTATATCCCAGGTCTACATGGGTGGTGATCTGCTGCATCTTCCCTATCTGGTCCCACGCTTCGTGGACGCCCTCCAGGGTGTAGGGGTCGTAGTTGCCGTGGTAGGCATTGAGGCTGAAGCCTGCGTAGTCCAGGTGGGCCATGAGCCCTAGATTGCGCTGGAAGAACCGACCCGATCCGAGGGTGCCGTTGTAGTCCGTGAAGGAGGCCTCGGCTCCCAGGTCCCGGACCTGGGATATGCCCACGATGCCCTTGAGTTCGCCCATGCGCACCTGCACATGGCCGGAGCGTTGGGTGGCCTGGAAGCTGCCCGTACCCAGGGTGATCTGGCCGCCGACGCCTTCTTCCTCCCGGGTGCGGGTCACGATGTTCACCACGCCGGAATAGGCGCAGGAGCCGTACAGCACCGAACCCGGTCCCCGGATGATCTCCAGCTTCTCCACCACGCCGATGGGGAAGGCATTCCAGAAGGAGCCGTTGAGGCCGCCGGTGATGGGATCGCGCATGGGGCGGCCGTTGAGGAGCACCAGCACGTGGTTGTTGTAGGGGGTGGTCTCCTGGCCGCGGATCACCAGGGATTGATTGGGAAAGACATCGGGAGAGAGCAGGGCCATGCCCACCACCCGGTTGAGCACCTGGCCCAGGTTCTGGGCGGCGAAGCCCTCGATTTCCGGGCGGGTCACTACGGTGATGATGCCGGGGGCAGAGTTGAGCGACTCGGCGGATTTCGACGCCACGGTCACCTTGGTGTTGAGGAGTTCCATCAGCTCCTTCAAGGAATCATCCTGGGCCTCCTGCCCCCGGGCCGGCATGGGCGCCAGGATGCCCACGGTCGAGGCCAGCAGGGCCATGGTTCGAGTGATGCTCCTTGCGCGCATATGCACCTCCTGAGGGAAATGGCGCGGCCGCGGGGTTGAAAACAAAATCAATGGAATCCGCGGCGGTGAAGATCTATCGGACTGCCTATTGAGCGGGTTGAGTTTTTCGGCGGGGGATTTATTCAATAAAATTACAATCAACGACGGACTGGTAGACTTTTCGTTCGTACAAAAGAGGAGTTCCCATGTTCAGACTCGACGGCAAGATCGCACTCGTGACCGGGGCCAGCCAGGGCATCGGCGAGGTTATCGCCAAGGAACTAGCCAAGCAGGGCGCGACGGTGGTGTGCGGCAGCCTTGCCTTCACCGAGGAAGATCTCAAGCGCGTGGTGTCTGAGATTCAGGCGGCCGGTGGCAAGGCCGACTACGTGCTGTTGAACATGGCCGAGGGCGACACGGTGCGCGAAGCGGTCAATACCGTGGTGGAGCGCCACGGCGGCCTGCACATCCTGGTGAACAACGCCGGCATCGCCAAGGACAAGCTACTGATCCAGATGAAGGAAGAAGAGTGGGACGCCGTCCTCAACATCAACTTGAAGGGCGCCTTCCTGGCCACTCAGGCCGTGGCCAAGCCCATGATGAAACAGCGCTGGGGCCGCATCATCAACATCGCCAGCGTGGTGGGCCAGATGGGCAACGCGGGCCAGGCCAACTACGTGAGCGCCAAGGCCGGGCTGATCGGCCTCACCAAGACCACGGGCCGCGAACTGGCCAGCCGCAACATCACCTGCAACGCCGTGGCCCCGGGCTACATCGCCACCGCCATGACCGACAAGCTGTCCGCTGAGGTGAAGGAGAACTTCAACAAGCAGATTCCCCTGGGCCGCATGGGCGCCCCCGCCGATATCGCCGCCGCCGTGTGCTTCCTGGCCACGGAAGAGGCGGGCTACATCACCGGCTGCACCATTCCCGTCAATGGCGGGATGTTGATGCCCTGAGATGCCGGCGAGGCAGGCGTTCGATCCGGCGCTGCGGCGGCTCCAGGCTCTTCGCCCGCGCTGGGCCTGGATCCTGCTGGCCCTCGGCTTGCCCTGGCTGCTGACGCCCCTCTCCTGCCGAGCCAGCGCTCCCGGCTGCCTGGCCGTGGTCTCGGCCTGGTGTTTCTGGATCGCGGCCCTGGTGCTGGGCTTCCTGGGCTTTCTCTATCTCTGGCGAAAGCTGCTCTTCAAAGTATCCCGGCGTCTCTGGGTGATCCTGCTGCTGGTTTCGGTGCTGCCGGTCCTCACCCTCACGGTGTTTTTTCTCGCCTTCGGCTGGCTGGGCCTCGGGGCCCAGGTGAGTCGTTCCATCCAGGGCAACCTGAAGCAGTATGAAAACGCCCTGCGGCAGGCCGGGGAAGAGGCCTCGGATGATCGCGCCCTCCAGTCCATCCAGGTGCTGGGCGAGGCCTGGGTCTCGCGCACCGACAGCCTGCTGAAGGACATGCAGCCCGGCGTGCCCGCCCTCGTCTACACCCGCACCCCGGACAAGAGCGGTGCCAAGGATGTCTTCATGCGGGTGGCGACACGGACCCCCAAGGGGTTTCGTCTCCTCACCCTGAACATCCACGATCTGGGGATCACCGGGCGCAAGGTCTGGGGCGGTCGCATCCACTACCGGGTGGACTGGAGTAGCAATACGGATGATCCGTCCGCACCGGAAGCCCCCGCCAGGGGGCGCAAGCCTTCCCGAGAAGGGGATCTCGCCCTGGAAGGGGTCACGCTCTTCACTCGGCGCGAACCTCTCGCGACCTGGTACCTGGGGGAAGTGGCAAAGGGGCGCGGCGTGCTCCGGTCCTTCTCGCTGCCGCCGGTTTCGGTGCGGGTGCTGGACTGGGAATCGGGCAAGCCCATGGTGCTTACCCTGCGCCCCGAGACCAGCCTCAAGGAGATCTTTCTGGGCTTTGGTTTCGGGGATGGCAACCTCTCGGCCCAGGCCTTCGTGGTGCTGGTGGGGCTCGTGGTCGTGGTGCTGCTCCTCGGCTGCTTCCAGGTGGTGGCCTTCTTCATGGGCGTGGGGCTGGCCCGCAGCCTGGGGCGTTCGGTGGAGGGGCTCTTCCGGGGGGTGGCACGGCTGGCCAAGGGCGACTTCACCGTGCGCATTCAGCCCCGGAGCCGGGACCAGGTGGCCCAGCTCACCACCGCCTTCAATGAGATGGCTGAGCGCCTGGAGATCGCGGATTCCGAGCGGGGCGAGCGGCTGCGACTGGAGGAAGAACTCCGGGTGGCCCGCGAAGTGCAGATGCGCCTGCTGCCGGATGTCTCGCTGCTGGCCCCCGTCATCCAGGCCACCATCCTGCCCGCCCGGGAGGTGGCGGGGGACTACTTCGATCTCTTCAAGCTGCCCGATGGCCGCTACGCCTTCTTCATCGCCGACGTGAGCGGCAAGGGCACCAGCGCGGCCTTCTACGCCGCCGAGACCAAGGGCGTGCTGGCGGCCCTGGACAAGATGGCCCTGGGCCCCCAGGAAATCCTCGCGCGCCTCAACGCCATCTGGTGCGCCACCCATCCCCGCCAGGTCTTCCTCACGGCGATCTACGGCCTCTTTGATCCCAGGGACGGCACCTTCTGCTTCGCCCGGGCCGGACACCCGGCGGGTTTCCTGCGCCGCGTGGACGGCCGGGTGGAGCGCCTGGCCCCCAATGGCATCGGCATCGGCATGAGCCCCGACCGCTTTGAATCCCTCCTGGAAGTGGCCGAAGGGCGCCTGGAAACCGGCGACAGCCTGCTCTTCTTCACGGACGGCCTCAGCGAGGCCCAGGATCCTGAGGGTGAATTCTTTGGAGAAGCCCGGCTGGAGCTGGCTCTGGCCCAAGGCGACGATCCCAAGTTCGCCGTGCTCGCCGCCGTGGACGCCTTCCTGAAGGGCAGGCCCCTGGAGGATGATCTGACGCTGCTGGTGCTTCAGCGCTGAATTAGACTCCCGAGTAATTCGGCTGGATCTGGAATCCACAAGTGCTAGGCTCTCCTCATCCCCCCGGAGATTCCTATGGCTCGAGTGCCTTCGGCCCTGGTTGGTATTGCTTTCCTGGCGTTCCACGTGCCTGCAAGACCCCAGGTGCCTCCCCAGGCTGCGCAGGTGCTCAAGAAGGTGGGCACCGCCGTTTTGGAAAAGATCCTCAAGCCCAAGATGCAGGTGGAGGTCTTCTACCTGGGAGGCATCAAGGCCACATCCGTGGACTGCGAGGGCGACGCCACGGCGGAAAAGTTCAGCGGTACCGCCACCTTTGCCCTGCCTGCGCCCCTGGGAGAGCGGAAGCTCAGCTTCAAGAATTTGGTGCTCAAGGGCACTACGGCGGAAGGCACTCTGGATGAGGCCCTGAAGGATTTCTCCGGCGACCTGCACGGCTGGACCTGCCACCTCACCCGCGTGGTGCTCTCGGACAAGGGCAACCGCGTGGAAGGCACGGCGACGCTGGCCGGGTTGAAGCTGGACGTCCGGCCCCTGACCCTCACCGCCACAGGCCTTACGGGCACCTTGACTCCCGGCGACCTGCCCCTGGCGGAAGGCCCATTCGAGGCCACACTGCTGGCCGGGGAAGTCACCTTCGGCCCTTCCAACGTCCAGCTCAAGGGCAATCTGGAAGTCGTGGTGGACCCGCCCGTGCGCCACGCCCTGACCGGGCAGGACATCAGGCTGGAAGCCCCCAACGTCACCTTCGACAGCGCCCTCCTCGTGGGCACGGGGCCTCTAGGGCCGAACCTGGCCTCCGCTCTTCCCATCCTCCACAAGGGCCATACCTGGGTCTTCCAGACTCTGGCCCTGCGGTTCGAGCGGGGCACGCCCCGCCTGGGCGGCCCGGCGCGGCTCCAGTTCCCGCTGCAGGTCTTCTGCCGGGTGGGCGCCACGGAGCAGCCGTACCTCTCTGATCCCCTCACCTGCTCCATGGTCGGCAAGGTGCCGGCGCCCGCGGAGCCTAGGCCCAGCGGCGCAAGGCCCGCCCGGCAGGCGAGGGCGGTGAATGCCGCCAAGGTCGAGGTGGCCTGGGAAGGCATCTCCGGCAGTCTCGCCCTTCCCGCGGCGCAACTTCATCCTTCGGGCCTCACGACCTACCGCCTTTCCCTGGAAAAGGGAGTGGCCCGGGTGGAGAAAGGCGAACTGGTCTCGGAGGGCACCAAGGTCACGGGCACCCTGGCCTGGGGGCCGGGCTTCACCCTGACGACCTCCTTCACCGACGCTGCCGCGGATCTGGCGGATGGGCTCTACGTTCGGGGCAAGGCCCTGGCCAAGAACGCCGAAGTGGGCGCCTACCAGGTGAACGCCACCTTCTACGGCACGGTGTGCGACTTCAGCACGGGGCACTCGCCGGAAGGTCTGCCCGAGGCCTGGATGGGTGTGCATCTGCCGCTCTACTATCTGTCCCTGCCGGAGGAGATCAGCAGTCTGTCCCAGCAGAACGAGCGCCTGCGGGTGCTGGTGACAGGCAAGGCGGGGCGGTTCGAGGGCAACGGCACCTTCAGTGGCGTCGTGGCCGCCAAGATCAGCAAGGAGATCCTGCTCTACGTTGCCCCAGCCTTCCTCGATCCCTTCGAGTTGCGTTTCGTGGAAGGGGCGCTGCTCAACGGCCCCGAGGTCACCGGTAAGCTGAACCTGGAAGCCCCGCCCATCCTCAAGAAGTTCACGCCGCCCCTCAAGTTCAGGCTCACCCAGAACGGGGTGGAGAGCGCGGAACTCATCACGCAGACGCCCCAGGGCCCCATGTCCGGCGAGAGCTTCCTCACGGGCATCACCACGGTGGTGGAATCGGCGCGGCTCTTTCCGACCCTGCTGGATCTCACGGGCCGCTTCGACTTTGCGATCCAGGGCGCCGACCTTCCCAGCGTGAACTACGACCACTTGGTGCTGGAGGCCCACGGCGCAGGCATCGAGGGCAGCAAGGAGGATCTCTCCTTCGAGTTGGTGGGCAGTCGCTGGTCCAATCTGGCGGACCGGCCTCAGGTGAGCCTGTGGGGCTTCCCCTATGCCTTGGGGGAGAACGGGTACGGGATCATCAAGGGCGAGACCGAAACCCAGGACCGCTTCTACGTGGGCCTGGGGGGCGAGGTGGAGATGAATCCCCTCATGCCCATCAACTACAACCGTCTGCTGTTCACCACGGTGCCCGGCAACAACGAAGTGGGGACCGTGGAGTTGGAGAAGCCCTTCGATGTGAGCCAGAGCCTGGCAAGCCTGGGCTCCTTCAACGCCCACATGGGCTTCCGGGTCGAGACCGAGAACAACAAGGTACAGGACGCCTACTTCATGGGTGATGGCGCCCTCAAGGTGAACATGGGCGCGGCCACCTTCGACTTCGACGCGGGCCTGCGCTTCGGGCGGCACTTCAAGGACACCTCCTCGTTCCCGTACTTCTACGCCCTGGGGATCTTCGAGCCGCCCCCCGCCGCCACCATCAAGGTGGCGCCGGATTTCGAAATCTACAGCCTGGTGGGGGGCCTGGCCCAGAACTTCCTCCCGGAGACCATCCGGGACACCAAGGACATCGAAGGCAAGGCCGATGACACTCTGGGGCTGGCGGTGATGGCGGGGATCAGCGCCGGCACCACGGACCAGTTCGCCTTTCACGGTGACCTGGATCTGTACGTGAGCCAGAACCTCACCACCCTCATTCAGGGGGACGGCTGGCTCTTCAGCAACCGCAAGGACACTCCCCCCGACAACCACGTGAGCGCCGATATCCGCTTCACCCGCAATCCCGATGTCTTCGATGCCACCCTGACCGCCAACCTGAGTCTGGCCCAGGGGCTGCTCAAGCCCATGGGCCAGGTGCAGCTCCACTTCGGGCCGGACTCGCAGTTCCTCCACATTGGCACCCGGGAGGCGCCCATCCAGGTGCGGGTGATGGACGCATACGAAGGCGCGGGGTACATGACCGCCGACTTCGTGGGGGGCACTCGGACCTTCGGTGCGGGCGCGTCCCTGGGGTGGAGCAAGGAAGCCGATTTCGGCATCGTGTGGGGCAATGCGTGGCTCAACGCGCGGGGCGATTTGATCATCGAGATCGACGGCGATCTGAACCCCTACTTCATGGGCTCCTTCGGGGCGGAGGGTGGCGGCGCCTTTGGCATGCGCTTCAAGACCTTCTGGAAGACCTACAAGATCACCATCTTCAGCGGCAGTATCGGAGCCAACATGGCCTTCCAGGCCCCCGGTCATCCCATGCTTTCCGGCGCGGTGACCATCCACTATCGTGTGCTCGGCGGGCTCTTCAGCGGCTCCGTCAGCGCCAACCTGGATCTGTGAGGGAGGCCCCCATGCGAACGACGCCCATCCTCCTTGCCCTCGTCGCGGCCGCCCTTCCAGGCCAGGTCCGCACCGCGCCCCAGGGGCCGACGCCCGCGGCCCGACCCGCGGTGGCCCCGCGCCCCATGTTTAAGCCCTTGGCCCAGCTCAAGGTGGACCTGCTGCCCGTGGGCAAGACCCAGGGCACCTTTCACGTGAAGGGCCTCGTTCGCAAGGACCGCACCGTGGTCCTGCGCTGGGGGAACTCCGAAGGCGAGATGCCCACGGAGGGCGTGCGCGTCTTCCGTCTGAAAGTGGGAGACAGCGACTGGAAAGACCTCACGGGCCGGAAACCCGTGGGCTTCCTCCAGGGGCGACTGGCGGAGAAGGCCTTCGACCGGCTGAAACCCGAACTCCGGGAGAACCTCCTGGCCTTCCCCTTTGGCGACGTTACCCACGATCCAGCCACCCGGCTGCGCATCCGCGAGCTGCCCAAGGAACCTCCCAAGGGGGCGCCCCGGGAGGCCTCGGACCTTTCCATGGAAAAGAGCCTCACGGCGTTTAAGTCGCTGCGGGGCCAGGGCCGCCTGAGCCGCCAGGATCTCCGGCTGATGCACGCCCAGGCGGATATGGACGAGAACGTGGCGGGGGTGCTGGGCCTCACCTACACCGACGACCCGGGCCGTGGTGAATACCGCTACAAGATCCAGATCGCCCTGCCGGAGGGAGGCCTGGCGGAAGTGGTGTGTCCCACCACCTTCGACACCCGCCAACCCACGCCCATCCCCCAGCCCGTGAACCTCACCGCCGCCAGCGGCAACGGCGAGGTCCTGCTCAACTGGGACGAGACACCCTCGGAAGTCATCACCGGCTACAACATCTACCGTGCCGAGAGCCCCACGGGCCCCTGGAAGCTCAAGCTCAATTCCGATGCCGTGAAGAAGGTCGAGCTGGAGCTGGAGGATCCCGAGACCACCCTGCGCCGTTCCATCGGCATCCAGAGCGGCCTGGTGCGCAAGCTGCGCCCGCTGCCGGAGGCCGCTCGCACGCCCCAGAAGATCCAGGAGGCCTACACCCAGACCCTGAGCGAACTGGAACAGCCCAATGCCCTGCCGCCCCTGAGCGCCGCCACCTCCAAGTCCATCAAGGACGCCGTCACCGCAGGGCGCTTGCGCCCGGGCGGCAAACAGGCCCCCAAATCCATCTTCACCGACAGCATCCGGATCCCCGGCAACGCGCTGCAGACCGAACGCACTTACTACTACAAGGTCACCGCCGTGGACATCGGTGGCCTTGAGCAGTCTCTGGATTCCGCGCCGGTGGTGGAAGGCGTGGCCAAGGATCTGGAACCTCCCACGACGCCAGGGCGCCCGCGTCTCACCACCGAGACCCTCGCCCTCCGGGAGCTGAATACCGCCCAGACCAACCGCTTGCAGGATGTTCGCCTCGTGGCCTCCCGCCAGGCCATCCTCGCCAAGTTGCCGAAGGTGGAAAAGCCCTTCAACCCCACGATGCTGCCCGTGGAATCTCCGGTCCTCGGCCCTGCGCCGACCCCCAAGCCCCTGGCTGGCCTCAGCCTGGCGGAGGTGCAGAAGGTTCACCTCTCCAATCTGGTGGCCACTGCGCCCGTGGGGGCGCTGAAGAAGGTGGCCGAGGCCGCCGTGTTGCGCTCCAACCCGGATGGGACCGTCCCGCCCGCCAAGCTCACCTGGGAGCCCGCCACGGAGCCTGACCTCAAGGGCTATGAGGTGTACCGGGCCATCGGCACGGGCCCCATGGCCAAGGTCGCGGACGTCACCGCGCCCGAGTGGACCGATGCCACGCTGGAAGCGGGCCAGGCCTATCGCTACGCAATCGCCTCCGTGGACAAGCTGAACAACGTGAGCGCACGCTCGGCGGAAGGCAAGGTGGAGGTCTCCGACAGCCGCCTGCCGGGTCGCCTCGCCGTACCCAGCCTCTCCGGCGCCGTGGCCAAGGATATGCCGACCCTCGTGCCCGTGCGCCGCCTGCTCCGTCCCGTGGACCGCATCATGCCCTCGGGTCGCCTCGGTGGCCTGAAGGCCAAGGTGGCCGTTGCCAGGGTGAGTGAATCCCTGGTGGCCGACTTCCAGGCGCCCAAGGCCACCGTCATCCCCAAGGTCCAGTTGGCCGCGGCCGTGGCAGTGAAGCCCAAGGCCACCAAACCCGTGCTTGCCGCCGAACTCGTCCAGGCGCAGCCGCTGAGCCTCGCCGCCCCCAAGGCCGCCTTCTCCATCAAGCCCCTGGCCAAGGCCCTGAAGCGCACCGTGAACCTGATGGCCTTGGCGCCGACGCCCTCCAAGGAAATCCATGTGAGCCTCACCTGGGCCAAGCCGCTCCAGGGCTTCCCCATGGAATACGTGGTACAGCAGGCGCCCCAGCGGATGGAGACTGTCACCGCGATGCGGCCCGCCCTCGCTCCGGAGTCGGCCTTCTCGCTGGCGGGGGCCAAGCAGGTGGCGCCCCAGGCCACGCTCAAGCCGCTCATTCTGCCCAAGGGCGTGATCATGGCACCCGCGGCGGGAACCGCCCAGCTCGCCAGACCGACCCTCGCCGTCACCCCGGCCCTGCATGCCTCCGTGCTCAAGGGCGTGGTGGCCACCCAGGGGAACGGCCTGCACGCGGCTCTGGACCGCAAGAACCTCATCACGACGCTCAAGCTGGCGGGCGGGCCGGGCACCTTCACGCGCCTGAACGAAACGCCCATCGGCAAGGAGGGCTATGGGGTCACCTTCCCCGCGGAAGTCGCCCAATATGGCGGCGCCTCCTTCTTCTTCCGCATCCAGGCCTCCACCAAGGAATTCGGCCGCACGGTGGAAGGCCCCCAGAGCGCGCCCATCGAGGTGCGCCTGCCGGACATCGTGCCGCCGCCGAGCCCTTTGCCGGTCAATGTGGATCTACAGGAGGGCGCGGGCAAGCTGCTGGTCGGGCTCGAGTGGAACCAGGCCAAGGTGCCCGACCTCGCCGGAGTGGTGGTGGAGCGCCAGCCCATGACCTACACCATGGTGGAGGGTGAGGCCAAGGCCGGTGTGCCTTTGGGACCCGTGGAGCGCCTCACGCCTGATCCAGTGAAGGGTGCAGCCTATACCGATGCTGCGGCCTCTCCCGGTTACCAGCGCTACACCCTGCGCTCCCTCGACGCCACCGGCAACCTGAGCGATCCCCAAGGCTTCCTGGATATCCTCATCCCCGGTGAGCCCGTGCCCGGCGCGCCCACAGGTCTCACCGTCACCGGCTCCACCTTCACCTGGCAGGCGGGCGCCGACACCGCGGGCTATACCGTGTGGCGCTCCTTCACCGGCGCAGAGGATGACTGGCAGTGCATCAGCGGCATCCTGCCCGCCAGCCAGACCAGCTTCACGCTCCCCCCCGAAGGCACCCTGCATCTCCGGGTGGTCGGCCGCAGCACCAGCGGCATGCACGGCACCGCCAGCGCCACGGTGGTGAGGACACCCTGATACAGCGCCTGATGAAAAAACGTCAGTGCCGGAAAAGAATCGCCCCAATCCCAATCTAAACGAGCCCTTCTTCCACCCGTAACGTCATGGTCCCCACCCCACCCGGAGGTTCCATGACGACTACCTCGAACAAACTTGGCCTCGCCATTGCGGCGTCCGCAGCCCTCGTGGGCACAGGTGCGCCGCTCCGGGCGGAGCTGCCCCCTCTCATCTCCCGCCAAGTGCTCTTCGGCAACCCCGTGAAGGCGGGCCCCCAGATCAGCCCCGATGGCCAGAAGCTGGCCTATCTCGCCCCGGACAAGCAGGGCGTGCTCAATGTTTGGGTGCGCACCGTGGGCAAGAACGACGACACCGTGGTCACCAAGGATAAGAAGCGTGGCATCCGCCAGTATTTCTGGCAGCAGGATGCGGAGCACCTGCTCTACATCCAGGACCAGGATGGGGATGAGAACTTCCATCTCTATCAGACCAGCCTGAAGACGGGCAGCACCCGGGATCTCACGCCCTTCTCCGCCATTCGCGTGCAGATCGCCGGTGCCGATCCGAAATTCCCCGACACGATGCTGGTGGCCCTCAATATCCGGGACCCCCGGCTCCACGATGTATACCGCCTGAACCTCAAGAACGGCGCCCTCGACCTCGATACGACGAACCCCGGCAATGTGCTGGGCTTCACCGCCGACAACGACCTAGTGGTGCGGGCCGCCCAGATCATGCACCCCGATGGCTCCACGGAAATTCGGGTGCGGGACGATGCGAAGGGGGCCTGGCGCAGCTTCGTGAAGTGGAGCGCCGACGAGTCCAACGGCGGTCTGGCGGGCTTCAGCCCTGACAACACCAAGGCATGGCTGATGAGCAGTGTGGACCACAACGCCACGCGTCTGCTGGAGATCGACCTCAAGTCCGGCGCCCAGAAGGTGGTCAGCCAGGATCCGATGTACGACCTGGGTGGGCTTATGGTCCACCCCACCAGGAACACCCTGGAAGGGGTGTCCTACACTAAGGCGCGCACGGAATGGAGCTTCTTCGACAAGGCCGTGCAGGCGGACGTGGAGCTGCTCAAGAAGGTTCGCAATGGCGATGTGAACATCGTGAGCCGTGACCAGAAGGATCAGACCTGGATCGTGGCCTTCACCCTGGATAACGGCCCCGTGAGCTGGTACAGCTTCGACCGGGCCAGCAAGAAGGCGGATTTCCTCTTCACCAACAACCCCGCCCTGGAAAGCGCGAAACTCGCGGCCATGAAGCCCATCACCTTCAAGGCCAAGGATGACATGACCATCCACGCCTACCTAACCGTGCCCGAGGGCATTCCCGCCAAGAACCTGCCCCTGATTCTCAATGTGCACGGCGGCCCCTGGGCCCGGGACACCTGGGGCTACCGGGCCGAGGCCCAGTGGATGGCCAACCGCGGCTACGCGGTGCTGCAGGTGAACTTCCGCGGCTCCACGGGCTACGGCAAGGCCTACCTCAATGCCGGTGACAAGGAGTGGGGCCTCAAGATGCACCAGGATCTGCTGGATGCCAAGGCCTGGGCCATCAAGGAGGGGATTGCCGATCCTGCCAAGGTGGCCATCTACGGCGGCTCCTATGGTGGCTATGCGACTCTGGCGGGCCTCGCCTTCACGCCCACGGAATTCACCTGCGGCGTGGATATCGTGGGACCCAGCAACCTCAACACCCTGCTGGCCTCCATTCCGCCCTACTGGGCCCCCATGAAGGCCATGTTCACCAAGCGCATGGGCGAGGATCCCAAGTTCCTGGAGGAACGCAGCCCCCTCTTCAAGGCCCACCAGATCGTGCGGCCGCTGCTCATCGCTCAGGGCGCCAATGACCCCCGGGTGAAGCAGGCCGAGGCCGACCAGATCGTGGCCGCAATGCGCAAGAACAACCAGCCCGTGGACTACCTGCTGTTCCCCGACGAGGGCCACGGCTTCGCCCGCCCCGAGAACCGGTTCAAGTTCTACGCCGCCGCGGAGGCCTTCCTGGCCAAGCACCTGGGGGGCCGCGTGGAACCCGCTTCCGACAAGGAGAAGGTGGACGATCTGAGGAAGTAGGTCGAAGCTGATGAAAGGAAGAAGGGCGGCCTGGGCCGCCCTTCTTCTTGTTCCCGTTCGGCGCTGCGCTACTCCTTCCCTCGCACTTTCAGAGCATCACCGCGCTCTGCGGTGATGCGGCGGTACCAGTCGGCGGGGTAGGGCGGATGGGTCACCTGGCCTTGGTTGCCCCGCACGTTCCCATCGAGGTATTTCCAGACGAGGAATTCCCCCAGTTTCCGCCAGTGCTTCAAGGTCTCCTCAGCCTGGGTGCTGCTGTAGTCGGTGACAAAGGTCCGCGCGGCAGCGAGGCCCTGCCTGTTGTGGATCTCCAGGGCCTGCTGTTCCACTTCCTTCTGGTTCTGGAGGAAGCAGCCCTCCCGTTCGCGCTGGACTTTCTGCACGTCCAGGATCATGTCCGAGTAGCGCGCATAGGTGTAGTTGCTCACGAAGTTGAAGACCCAGAAGGCGCTGTCCCAGCTGAATTCCTTGAAGGAGCCGTGGCCCTCGGCCCAGGACGGAGGCGGTGCCTGGATGCCCGCGTAGATCGGCACGTAGCAGGTGCTGTACGTGTCATCCATGCCGAACCACAGCACGCCGCCGATGGCATTGGGCAGCCCTGCGCGCAGTTGCGCCACGAAGGACCAGGCCGTCTGCTGGGTGGAGATGGCGCGCTCGTGGACATAGCTCTGGTCGCCCACCTTGAAGCCCATGGGCCGCCAGCGGTAGGGCACTTTGAATGGACCGGCGCCCACATCCTGGGTCATGTCGAACTCGGTGCCCTCGAAGTGATCCCGCATGAGCTCCATGAGGTCGCGCACCTCAAGAGGGCGGTCGGGCCTGATCCAAAGGGGCAAGGGCTGGGCGTTGACATCGCCCCGAACGAAGTCCGCAGGCAGGTTCAGGCTGGGAGCGGCCCGCCGGAATACGCTCCACACCCTCGATTCGCAGGCCCTCAGGGCGGAAAAGGTCCAGGGCGCGTAGGCCTCACAGAAACTGAAGTCCTTGTCTTCGCCCTTGAACCAGCCCTTGGTCCGGGCAAAGGTGATGACATCCTTCGAATACAGGCAATTTCCGGGGTCGTTCAGAGGGAACTGGCGAATCCGGGCCTGGTTGGCGTGGGCGCTGAGGGTGCCCTCCGGCAGCCGTACCGCGACCCAATGCGCTCCCTTGTCCGCCTTGCCCTTGCCCACCATTTCCAGGATCCAGGCCTCATTGGGGTCGCAGATGGAGAAGCTCTCGCCATCGGACCCGTAGCCGTACTCCGCGACGAGGGAGGTCATCACCTGGATGGCCTCACGGGCCGTCTTGGCGCGCTCCAGGGCGATGTAGATCAGGCTCCCGTAGTCGATCATGCCGCTGCCGGCGAGCTCCTTGCGCCCGCCGAAGGTGGTCTCGCCGATGGCGACCTGGAATTCATTCATGTTGCCGACCCGGCGGTAGGTCCGAACGGGTTCGGGAATGCGTCCCCGGAACGCCCCGCTGCCCCAGTCCACCACATCCCGCAGGGTTCCCGGTCGGTGGGCCATCTCCGGGCGAAAGAAAAGCTCGCCGTAGCGCACATGACTATCGTCGGAATAGGTGACCAGCGTGGCCCGGTCCCTGGTGGCGCCCTTGGTGACCAGAATGTTGGTGCAGGCGCCCAGGGCGGTCGCCAGGGCCGCCATCAGGCAGGTCACCCGCATGGGGTGGAATTGGTGCATGGGGTCTCCCTGTGAGATCAGTGGAACGTCAATCCAGTCGCGCCTTGCGGCTCCCGTCCTTCCAGCGCAGAGCCAGCTGGGCCCCTTCGGGCAAGGCGCGGGAGCTGGTGACGGCTTTCCCGGTGTCATCGGTGGCCAGCACGAAACCACGGTCCAGGGGGCCGGTGGGATCGAGGCCCTGGAGCCGGGCGCCGAGTACGGCCAAGCGCCTTTCGCGGGTTTCCAGGGCACGCACCATGGCGGGGGTCAGGTGCTGCTGGGCCTGGTGCAGGCGGGGGCGGTCGACTTCTCCCGAAACCCGGGCGGCGGCATGGGTTAGCCGCTGGCGCAGCAAGGCCAGACGACCGGTGGTCTGGTCCAGGCGTCGCTGGGGATGGACCAGATGCAGGCGCTGGGCGAGCCTGCCGAGTCGCTCCTGGGTCAAGGTGGTGGGCGCGCTGCGCAGGAGGCCGCGGTCCACCAGGAGGTTCAGGGTGGTCTCCAGGCCCCGCAGGCGCCAATCCAGGCGGGCCACCAGGGCATCCCGGCGCCGCAGGAGCTCGCTGCTGAGCTGCTGGCGATCGGGGGTGGCCAATTCCGCCGCCTGGCTGGGGGTGGCGGCGCGGCGATCCGAGGCGAGATCCACCAGGGTGGTGTCGATCTCGTGGCCCACGCCGGTGATGACTGGGATGCGGCAGGCGGCCACGGCGCGCACCAGTTCTGGATCGTTGAAGCTCCAGAGATCCTCCAGACTGCCGCCGCCCCGCACCAGCAGAATGGCGTCGCAGCCCCAGAATTCGTCCTGGAGTTCCTGGAGGGCCAGCAGGTTTTCGGGGACACTACGCTCTCCCTGGGCTGCGGCGGGGGCAATGAGGATATCGATGCCCGGAGCCCGGCGCTGGGTCACTTCCAGCACATCCCGCAGGGCCGCGCCGCCGAGGGCCGCCACGATGCCGAGGCGCTTGGGGAAGCGGGGCAGGGGGCGCTTGGGGCGGTCGAAGACGCCCGCGGCCCGCAGCTCTGCCTCCAGCTGGCGCAGGCGTTCCTGGAGATCGCCCACGCCCGCGGGTTCGCAATGGGTGACCGCCAGGGTGAGGGTGCCGCCCGCCACGTACAGATTCAGGCTGCCCCGGAGCACCACCCGCTGACCGTCCTTGGGGATGTGCTTCAGGAAACGCTGCTGGGTGGCCCACACAGCGCACTGGAGGGCGGCCCCTTCCTCCTTCAGAGTGAAGTACCAATGGCGACCCGAGCCCCGGAAGTTGCTCACTTCCCCCGCCACGCAGACCGAAGCGAACGCGGGTTCGAGGCGAGTCTTGATCTGCTCCAGCAGGCGTTTTACAGAAATGGGGGCGGGGTCTGCCATGCCCCATGATCCCACAGCTCACCGGCCAGTCCCGTCCATTCGCCCCTGTTGCCATCCCGGATGACAGGCCTGTGCCATGATGAATCCACTTTCTCGGAGTCAACCATGAAGGTCTTTTTTAAGTCGCTGCTGGCATCGCTGGTGGCCCTGGTCCTCTTTGCAGGGCTGGGTTTCCTCCTGCTGATCGGAGTTCTGGCCTCCATGGGGCCGAGCACGCCCAAGGTTCCATCCAAGGCTGTGCTGGTCTTCGATCTCTCCCAGCCCATCCCCGATTCGGCCCAGGACGCGGGCCCTGGGGCCGCCATCCAGAAGGCCATGCGGGGCGGAGGCAATGACGGTACCCCGCTGCCGGTGTTGCTCAACGCCCTGGATCGCGCCGCCAAGGATTCGGCCATCAGCGCCCTCTACCTCACGGGCAATGTGCAGTCCGCGGGCTATGCCAGTGGTCCCGCGGCCCTCAAGGAACTGCGCGAGGCCATTCAGAATTTCAAGGCCAAGTCCGGCAAGCCTGTCATCGCCTACAACATGGGCTACAGCAAGGCGGATTTCTACCTCTGCGCAGGCGCCTCCACGGTCTACGTTCACCCCATGGGCGGCGTGGATGTGTCGGGTCTTACCTCGGAGCCCATGTTCTTTGCCGGAGCCTTCAAGAAGTACGGCCTGGAAATGCAGATCACCCGGGTGGGCAAGTACAAGAGCGCCGTGGAGCCCTTCTTTCTGGAAAAAATGAGCGATGCCAATCGCGAACAGACCCAGATGTTCCTGGGGGATATCTGGGAGGAGTGGAAGGCCGCGGTGGCCGGCGATCGCAAGCTGAAGACTGAGGACATCCAGCAGTTGGCGGATGAGAAGGGTGAAGTGCTCAGTAAGGACGCCCTGCAGGCCAAGCTGGTGGACAAGCTGGCTAATCACGATGAGGTGCTGGATGAGCTGAAGAAGCTCTCAGGCAAGGCGAGCAAGGATCGGGAATTCCCCCAGATCGATATGGACACCTACGTCAAGATTCCCGGGGACTCCGCAAAGAGCAAGAACCGCATCGCCGTGGTGTACGCCGAGGGCGAGATCGTGGACGGTGAAGGCGCCGGTAACCAGATCGGAGGCGACAGCCTCAGCCGCGAGTTGCGCAAACTCCGCCTGGACAAGAACGTGAAGGCCATCGTGTTCCGGGTGAACAGCCCCGGCGGCAGTGCCACGGCCTCGGAGCTCATCCAGCGCGAAGTGATCCTGGCCAAGGCTGCAGGCAAGCCCGTGGTCGTCTCCATGGGGTACGTGGCCGCTTCCGGTGGCTACTGGATCAGCACCTATGCGGATCGCATCTTCGCCGAGCCCAACACCATCACGGGTTCCATCGGAGTCTTTGGTACCCTTCCCAACGCGAAGAAGCTCGCCAACGACCATGGCATCACCTGGGACAGCGTGCAGACCGCCAAGTTGGGAACACCCTCCCTGGCCCGCCCCCGCACGCCGGAAGAGCTGGCCCGCATCCAGAGCATGGTGGATGACATCTACGACCAGTTCCTCAGCAAAGTGGCCGAAGGGCGCAAGTTGAAGAAGGAGGCCGTGGCCGAGATCGCCCAGGGCCGCGTGTGGTCCGGCAAGGCCGCCCTGAAGATCGGTCTGGTGGACGAAATGGGCGGTCTCCGCAGCGCCATCGCCCATGCCGCCAAGTTGGCCAAGATCGAGAACGACTACAAAGTCGATGCTCCCGAGGCGCCCAAGGATCCCGTCGAGAAATTCCTGAAGGCTCTCGGCAACAATGACAAGCGCAAGCTCGTGAAGCAGGGGCCCCTGGATGAACTCAAGACCCAGTTCGAGCAGACCCTCGACACGCTTCGGTCCTTGAATGACCCCAGAGGTGTCTACGCCCGGATGCCCTACGACTTAAACCTGCGCTAGACCGCAGTCCAGACAGCAGAACGCCCCGTCAAAGCGGGGCGTTCTGCTGTCTGGCTGGGAAAAGGAATCAGAATGCGGCTTCGATGAAGCTCTTGAGGGCGGGCTTGGGCAGGGCGCCGACCTTCTGATCGACCTTCTTGCCGTCCTTGAACAGGAGCAGGGTTGGGATCGACATGATGCCGTACTGGCCAGCCACCAGAGGGTTTTCGTCCACATTGATCTTGACGATCTGGGCCTTGCCGCCCAGTTCGCCGGCGATCTCTTCGAGGACGGGGGCGATCATCTTGCAGGGGCCGCACCAGGGAGCCCAGAAGTCCACGAGGGTGACACCGGTGGCCACGGTGGCCTGGAAATCGGCGTCGGAGATGTGCTTGACGAGATCAGACATTTGTTTCCTCTTGGAAGAGCGCCCTGCCGATCGCGGTCAGGGCAAGGGGATGAGGCCGTTCTGGGCCGAGCCGCCCCACTGGGCGATGGTGAAGATACTCATGTACCTTTCGTTGGTTTCGCGCAACCGTTGGGCCAGCACCTCGCACAGCGCGTAGAGCACCTTGAGGGCGATCTGGTTGTGGGATTCGAAGAGCGCGCGCAGATCCACCAGGGGGATGAAGAAGAGATCCGTAGGTTCGTTGGCGATGGCATCCGCGGCACGGGGCGAAAAGTCGATGAGGGCCATCTCGCCGAAGAAGGAATGAGGCTCGAGCACGGCGAGGGCTTCTTCTCCGGAGGCGCTGCGCTTGGAAATGCGAATGGAGCCTTTGAGCACGATGAAGAGGCCGTCGCCGGTTTCCCCCTCTTGAAAAATGACCTGATCCGTCCCGTAGGATTTCACCTGGCCGATGATCAGGATCTGGGCACGCTCCGTCTCGTCCAGGTTTCTGAACAGGGGCGAATCGGTGAGGAAGGCGGTGTTGATCAATGGGCTTCCAGGTGGACTGTGGCGACGACATCGAGACCGAAGCCGTGGAGACCAATGTACTTCTTTTCCTGCCGACTGAGGAGCCGCATTTGGCGCAGGCCAAGATGGACAAGGATCTGCGCGCCCACACCGATTTCCCGGTCGCTGGGGGCCTTGGCGCCGGCTTCGGGCGTCTGACGCCGCATGTAGACCAGCACGCCGCGCCCTTCCTGGGCGAGGGCCTGCATGGCGGTATTGAAAGGGGTCGAGGGCTCTGGAGCGAAGCCCAGGAGATCGTCCGGCAGGCGCTCCACATGCACGCGCACCAGGGGGGCAGTGGGGCCGTCTAGCTCGCCGAAGACGAAGGCCAGGTGCACGGCGCCATCCAGGGCGCTCTCGAAGCGGTGGACGGTGATGCGGCCCCAGGTGGTGGCCATGGGCTCGGCGCCAAGGGGGCGGATGATGGGATCCTTCCGCAAGCGGTAGGCGGCCAGGTCGGCGACGGTGACCATCAGCAGGCCGTGGCGCTGGCAATAGCTCACGAGGTCCGGCACCCGGGCCATGGTGCCGTCATCCTTCATGATCTCGCAGATGACGCCGGAGGGATGCAGGCCCGCGAGTCGGGCGAGATCCACCGAGGCCTCGGTCTGGCCGGTGCGGGCGAGCACGCCGCCGGGGCGGGCCCGCAGGGGAAAGGTGTGGCCAGGCTTCACGAAATCCGAGGGCTTGGCATTGGGGGCGATGAGAGCCTGGATGGTTCGCGCCCGATCCTGGGCGGAAATCCCCGTGGTGGTGCCTTCCCGAGCCTCTACTGAAACGCAGAAGGCCGTCTCGAAGGGGCTGGTGTTGTTCTGCACCATGGGGGGGATGTGCAGGCGATCCAGCAGTTCGCCCTCGAAGGTGGAACAGATGAGGCCTCGGCCGTGGGTGGCCATGAAGGAGATGGCCTCGGGCGTGACGTGCTGGGCCGCCATGGTGAGATCGCCCTCGTTCTCCCGGTCCTCGTCATCCACCACGACCACCATCCGACCGCAGCGGATGGCCTCGATGGCGTCTTCGATGGGGGCGAAGGGGCCGCTCATGCGATCCGCCCGGCGCAGACCCGGAGAGAGGATAGGACGGAATGGCCCACAGGGCCATTGCCGCCCGAAGGGCGAACGCCAGAGGCGTGAGTCACCATCCGACCGCAGCGGATGGCTTCGATGGCTTCTTCAATGGGGGCGAAGGACGAGGATCCGGTCATGCCTCCAGCATCCCCTAGCCCCAAATCCAGGGGAAGGGCCCCTTTTCTGAGCTGGGGACGTGCTAACATCGAACCTCTAGCCAATACTGCTTTTCGGAGAAGGGGATTTCGAATGTCCCAGGGTCTCATCCAAGGTTCCATGCGCGAAGCGCCGCTTCCGGATATCATCCAGCTCGTCAGCCAGAGCGGCAAAAGCGGTTGCTTTCATGTGCTGGACGAGCCGAAGCGGGCGAAGATCTACCTGAAGGACGGCAAGCTGGTGCACGCGATCACCAACGAGGCCCAGGGCCTCGACGCCGTGTACGAAGTGGCGCTATGGCTGGATGGCCATTACCACTTCGAGGAGGGCGCTGCCGATGTTACGCCGTCCATCACCAAGTCGAACGCGGCCGTGCTGATGGAAATGCACCGCCGGATGGACGAATGGCGGGTCATCAGCCAGAAGATCAGCTCTCTGGATCTCTACCCGGCCTCCACCCTGCTGCCCGGGGAGTTGCCCCAGGGGGTCAACCCTCGCCAGGCAAAGATGCTGGGCATCATCACGGGCTGGTTCACGGTGTCCGAATTGGCCGAGGTGATGCAGAAGCCGGTACTGACGGTGGCCAAGGATCTCTACGACCTGGTGATGACCGGGCAGGCCGTGCTCAAGGGTGTGCGCACGGGCCGACGGCCTGAGCTGCCGCCGGAGTTCGCTCCCGCTCCGCCGCCCCAGCCCCCTCTGCCGGAACCCTCGTTCGTGTTGCCTCCGGTGAATCTCCCGCCCCAGGGATTTCCGGTGGCGACGGATCCGTTCGAAATCGAGCCCGCCGCCCTGGCGCCTCAGCCTCCCCCAGCGCCGACACCGGTGCCCGCAGCTCCCAGGCCCGCCCCGGCGGGAACGATCACTGATCCGGTCAAGATCGCCAAGCTGAACGCCTTCGGGCAGCGCATCGCCACGGCCGCACGGGGGGCCCTGCCTCCCCAGCACCACGGCATGGTCAACGAACTGCTGGTGGAGGCCACGGAGCGGGTGAACGCCGGGGATGGTCCCGAGGCGGTGAAGAATCTCGCCCTGACCATTTCCCGCCGGGCAGTGGATGCTGGGTGCGATTCAGAAATGGTGAAGAACCTCAATGCCCAGCTCAAGGCACTCTTCAGCAAGTAGCCTCGGAGTTCCCATGATGCTTCGCAGAATCCTCGGTATCGCCGGGGCAGCCCTTGCTTCGCTGTCCCTGAATCTGGCCTGTGTGGACGTGGGAGAGGGGGGGGCGACCTCCAACACGGCGCTCTACGTTTTCGATGGCGCCAGCGGTACCGTGAACTGCTGGGGCGACGTGGCCACCCTCTATGCTAATATCGCCACCAGTGGCGACACGGCCCCCAGCCGCACCATCACGAGCACCACCATCACCGACAACATCAAGAGCCCTGCCATCGGAGGGGTCTGCTTCGATATTAGCGCCAAGCGTCTCTTCCTGGTGGATTCCACCGGCGCCGTGGTGCGCATTGAGCGGGCGGACAAGCAAACTGGCCCCATCTCATCCCTGACCGATATCGCCACCTTCACCCTGGATTCCGGGGAGCGACTGCAGGGCTCCAGTTTTGGCCAGGCGGCGGTGGACCCTCAAAGCGGAACCCTCTTCGTCACGGAAAACGGAACCTCCCAGACTCGCATCTGGGTAGTGCCCAATCCCAGCGGGTATGGCGGATTGGGACAGCCCAGCACCGTGGCCCTCCAGTCCCTTGCTACCACCGGCGTGAATGCGGGGGGCCCGGACACGGGAGGTACGGGGGTGGCGGTTGGGCAGGGCAAGGTCTACGCCTACTTTTCGGGCGGAGCCTCGGTGCCTTCGCCTTCGGGCGGCAGCCCCTACACGGGAGCTCGGCTCCGCTCGGGGACGGCCGGGGCTTTCGGTTCGGCGGTCATCGTCGGGGCTTCCACCACCCTGCAGGACACGGCCTCGGGGGGCAGTCTCGCCCTGGATACGGGTGACAACGCGGTCTACGTCGTGCGCGCTAACTCCCACGCCGCGAGTGGAGGGCCGATCTGCGTGTTCACGGTCGGAGCCTTCACCAGTTCGTACGATCAGGCGCCCAGTCGTTTCCTGGGGAGCCTCAAGGATCAGCCTGAACTGCGCATCATCGCCCACGGCGGCAACAAGGATTGGCTGGGTGGCGCGGCGTACAGTTCGGCCACCAAGGTCTTCTCCAACCAGATCTGGCTCTGGAAGAACCCGAGTCAGGGCGGGGAGCCTCACGCGCTGACGTTGGCCTCCGCAACCATTTCCGGCCTAGCCTTCGACGGGAGCAACTGAATGGCCTGGCTGCGCCTGGTGGGGGTCCTGCTGCGGGACGTCGCTAAGGACATCCTGCGGCACCGCGGCCAGCACATCCTGGCGGTGATCACCCTGGCCTCGGGTCTGCTGCTGGCGGGGGGCGGTCTGCTGGCGGTAGAGAGCCTGCACCGCTGGGTGACTCGCATGGAGGCCTTGGCCCGGGTCACGGTGTTCGCCGCCGAGGGGGCTGATCTCAATGAGGCGGAGGCCATGCTGAAGCGGGATCCCCGGTTCAGCGAGGTCAAGCGCATCACCAGCGCCGAGGGGACGCGCCGCTTCCTCCTCACCACTCGCGAGGCCGGGCTGATGCTGGAGAGCCTGGGGCAGGAACCGATCCCGGAGAGTCTGGAATTGAACCTGCGACAGGATCTGCTGGCTGCTCGTCGCGCGATTGAGGTGGGAGACAGCCTGAAAAAGATCCCCGGAGTGGGCGATGTGGTGGTCGACCAGCAGCGCCTGGAGACCCTTCAGAAATCCGCCACCCTGCTGCGCCAGGCCCTGGGCACCCTGGGCATTCTGCTGCTGGTGGCCGCGGGCTTCTCTACGGGTAACGTGATCCGCATGAGCATCCTGGCCCGTGAGGAAGAGATCACCATCATGCGGCTGGTGGGCGCCACGGAGAGCTTCATCCGCACGCCCCTTCTGGTCGAAGGCGCCGCCCTGGGGCTCTTGGCTAGTCTGGTCGCCGTGCTGGCCCTGCTGGGCTTGTGGCTGCCCCTGAGCCGCGGGGTGGGCGGGATCTCTCCGCTGCTGGTGCAGCTCGCCCGCACGGGCTTCTTCTCCTTTCAAAGCCTTGTGATTCTCGGTTTTACCGGCATCCTGACGGGAGCCCTGGGGGCCCTCTGGGGGTTCTGGAGCACCCAGCGGGCCCAGCGCAAGATGCAGGCTCTGCTGGAGGAAGCCACAGGCTGAGGTTTGCCGGGCGCTGGGAGTCTTGGTCCCTGGGTGCTTGCCCCGGGTCGGGAATGATCTATTTTTGTTTCGAATTTCAAGTAGTGACCCCGAGCTTCCGAAACGGGTGGGTTCCTCGGGGCTTCTTAGGGCGGGCTTCCCTGGTGTGTGTGCCGTGTACCACTCGATCTGCTCCAGGAGGACATCATGAGCATTCCTTCTTACCTTGATCTCAGCAACCTGAAGGAGCTGTTCCCCAAGGAATTCACGCCGGCGGAAATCGCCAAGGCCCAGACCATCTTCCTCAAGCGGCTCTCGCTGTCGGCCCACGAGTTCTACGGGGGCAAGATGATGACGGTGCCCAAGGCCGGCATCTACGGCTTCGGCTGGTTCGGCGTCTGGTACACACCTGGCGTTTCGGCGGTGTCCACGGCCATCCGGGACAACAACCTGCGCTCCTACGAGTTGAGCAACCGGAGCAACCTGGTGGCCATCGTCTCAGATTCCACGCGGGTTCTGGGGGATGGGGACTGCACCCCCAGCGGCGGTCTGGGCGTGATGGAGGGCAAGGCCTTCCTGATGTACTACCTGGGCGGGGTGAACGCCACGGCCCTCTGCATCAACACCCACCCGGAGCCCGGCGCCTACAAGCCCGGCTTCGATTTCCAGCCCAAGACCAAGCACGAGCACTCCGCGGACAAGACCATCGATTTCGTCCGGATGGTGGCGCCCTCCTTCGGCGCGGTGAACCTGGAGGACATCTCCCAACCCAACTGCTTCAAGGTGCTGGACGAGCTCCAGGACTGCGGCATTCCCGTGTGGCACGACGACGCTCAGGGCACGGCCTGTGTCACCCTGGCGGGCATGATCAACGCCATCAAGCTGGCGGGCAAGGACTGGAAGCGGGTCAAGGCGGTCTTCTTCGGCGCGGGTTCTTCGAATGCAACCATCGTGCGCCTCATGCTGGCGGAGGGCATGGACCCGAAGAACGTGATCGTCTTCGACTCCAAGGGCGGGCTCCACGCGGGGCGGGACGATATCCGCCAGGACACCCGCTTCTACCGCAAGTGGCAGATCTGCGAGGCCACCAACCCGCAGAGAATCGACACCATCCTGGAGGCCTGCAAGGGCGCCGATATTCTCTGCGCCCTCTCCACACCGGGACCGGACACGGTGAAGAAGGAATGGATCAGTGTCATGGCCGAGAAGGCCATCGTCTTCACCTGCGCCAATCCGGTGCCGGAGATCTACCCCCACGATGCCAAGGACGCCGGTGCCTACATCGTGGCCACGGGACGCAGCGACTTCCCCAATCAGGTGAACAACTCCATGTGCTTTCCGGGACTCCTCAAGGGCTCACTGCTGGTCCATGCGAGCCGCGTGACAGACAACATGGCCATCGCCGCCGCCCACTCCCTGGCTCGAGCACAGCAGGTGCGCGGGCTGGATATCGACCACATCATGCCCAGCATGGACGACGTGGACGTCTTTCCCCGAGAGGCTTCGGACGTGGCGGCCCAGGCCATCAAGGATGGCGTGGCCCAGCGGATCATCAGCCCCAAGGAGGTGCTGCAGACCGCGGATCGAGACATCCAGGAGGCCCGGGAGATCACGCAGATCCTCATGGAACGCGACAAGATCAAGACGCCGCCCAAGAGCATGATCGATACCGTACTGGCGGAAACCATCGCCGAGATCCGCGGCCACATCGAGGCCGTGAAGGGCAGCGAGCACGAATAGATTTCAGCCTCCCAGGGCTTCCCACAGGCGGGCTGCGAGCAGGTTGCATTCGGAGCCGTCGGCGCTCTGGGCGGCGGCGACCAGCAGTTCGGCGCGAGGGTTGATGATGGCGAGTACCTGGGAGGCCTGCTCGGCCGTCCGACAGATTTCGGGATCGCTGGCGACGAGCAGGGCCCGGCAGGCGCTGGGGCGATCCTCGTAGACGCCACAGCTTCCATCCTCGCCCAGAAAGACGCAGCGTGTCTCCTCCAGGGGGTGGGCGGCGAAAGCCTCCGGGCTCTGCCAGTGGCGCTGGAGTTCCAGCCGATCCGTGGCCGGTGTGGCGCTCCCCGATCGTACGCATTCCGCGAGCAGCAGGGCCTCGTCGTGGGTGATGCCTACCCAGATGCGGCAGCAGTGGGCGCAGCCCCGATGGCACCGGATGGCGTTCACCGCCTGGGGCCTGATAGTGGCGAATTCCCGGATGGCTGCGTCCACCTGGCGGTGCAGATTTCGGGCGCGATCCGGCCCGGGAGGCAGGGCGGCGATGACCTTGGCCTCTTCTTCAATGGCGGTCCGCGCCACCGCTTGCGCCTCCGGCGATAGATTTGAGAGGAAGTGCTGAAGGGCGCGTGTCAACCTCAGGGCCATGGCGCTAAGAATAAGGCAGATGACGCGAGCCCTGATGGGTGAAATGCTTCAGCTGCCGCAGGCCTATGAGCCAGGGCAATGGCCCCTGGTCCTGCTCACCGGCCTGTTGACGGGATTATCAGCCTGGTTCATTGCAGCGCTGGCGGGCGGCCCACCCCTTCCGCGGTGGTTCTTTCTTGGCCTTGGCCTGATGGTTCTTGTGCTGTCCCGCAGGTGCCTGAGGCGTCAGCGGCAAGGCTGGCGGGTCCTGCTGGACTTTCGGAGGAGCTGGCTGGGGCGCGGAGCCTTCCTGGTGAGCGTATTCTTGGGACTCGGGGCCCTTCACCTGTTCTTCTTTCCTCAGGTCAGGTTTCTAGCCTGGATCGCCGCCAGTGCTGGTTTCGTGGGCTTGCTGGCGCTGGATCGAATCCAACGCGCGGCCCTGAAGGTGAGTCCGCGCAGTTTCCACGGGGGGCATGCGCTCCTCGATGGTCATTTTCTCCTTGGCCTCTTGGGCGATTTGCCGGTGCTCATCCTTGGTGCAGGACTCCTCAAGACCGCCCTCTACCTGCATCGCCAGCATGCCTGGTCCCGGCTAGGGCATTCGTGTGGCCTAAGGTCGGGTGCGCTGCGGCTGGCGCTCTGTTTCCTGAGTCCGCTCCTGCTGGTTTCCTGGAACCCACTGCTGGCGGCCTTCGCGGCGCTTCTGGGGGATGGGGTGGATCGCTTTGAATCCAGTAGATTCAATTGGAACAGGGTGAACCCATGACCCAACGACATGCTGTGGAAGCCTTTCTCGCCGAGAAGACGCTGGCCCTGGTGGGTGCCTCGCGCAGCGGGCGGAAGTTCGGCAATACCCTGCTCAATACGCTGACCGCCAGAGGTTACGAAGTCCTGCTGGTCCATCCCGCGGTGGACGCGATTGCGGGGGTGCCCTGCGTTTCAAGCATCGGCGCGCTGCCGAGATCCGTGGGTGGATTGGTGCTGGTAGTCGCGCCGGAAAAGACCAAAGGATTGGTGGCGGAGGCGGCCGAGGCCGGGATTCGGCGCATCTGGATGCAGCAGGGTTCAGCCTCTTCTGAGGCCATCCGGCTGTGCGAGGAGAAAGGGATCACGCTCGTGCATGGGGAATGCCTCCTGATGTTCACCTCGCCCACAGGCGTCCACGCCCTTCACCGGTGGCTCTGGGGCGTTCTCGGCAAACTGCCCTAGTCAAGTCGGTCGGCACACGTCCACGAGCTCCTGCTGCACCCACAGGTTGCCCGCAATGACATTGCCGTTGGCGAACCAGTCCTGTCCGCCCTGCCAGTCGGAGATGAGCCCACCGGCCTCCTGCACCAGGAGAACGCCCGCGGCCATGTCCCACTTCTGGAGACCCATCTCAAAGAACCCGTCGTAGATGCCTGCGGCCACATGGGCGAGATCCAGGGCGGCGCTGCCCGCCCGGCGGATGCCCTTGGCGCGGTAGAAGGTCGCTTCCAGCGCGCGGCTGTACAAGCGGAACCGCTCCCCCAGCTGGTAGGCGAAGCCCGTGGCCAGGAAGGCCCCGTCGAGCCCAGTCTGGGCGGAGATGGACATGGGCTGTCCATTCCAGGTGGCGCCTTCCCCCCGGGTGGCCACGAAGAGATCCTCCCGCAACGGATCCCACACGCACCCCATCACGGGGCCGTCGGCGTCCCAGAGGGCCACGGACACGCACCAGTGGGGGAAACCCTGCACGAAGTTCAAGGTGCCATCCAGGGGGTCTACGATCCACAGGCGGCTGTTCTCGCCAAAGGAGCCGGTCTCTTCGCCGAGAAAGGAATACTGGGGAAAACGTCGATCCAGCTCGGCGCGGATGGCGGCCTCCGAGGCCCTGTCCGCATCGCTCACATAGTCGTTTTTCGATTTCTCGGTGATCGCGCCGGGCTCGAGTTTCCTGAAGTAGGGCAGCAGTACTCGGCCCCCGGCCTGGGCTGCGGCGATGCAGGCTTCTCGCTGGGCTTCAAACATTCGGTAGCTCCCGATCAAGGATGTGTTTCAGGGGTGTGGGGTCCGCTGGATGCTCAGGAGGCTGAGGCCCTCCTGGGTCTTGCCCACCCGGAAGGCGATGGTTTCGAATTGTTCGTCGCGCTCCAGCTCCGCGCGGATCTCCCAGATCCCAGAGGCCTTGTCTTCCCTCATCTCATCCTCGAAAGTCAGGAGATTCTGCTCATGGTCGCTGAGGTGGGCATGGGTGAGCTTCAGTCTTGCACGGGCGGAGGGCTCTACCAGCATCGAGGCTTCGGCCCAAGGCAGGCTCAGCCATTCGTCCACGAGGTCCAGAGGCGTGTCGGCGTAGGGCGGCACGCGCGTGATCGCCTTGGGGTCGATTCGAAGATGAATGATCCGCGAGAAGTGGTGGCGCACGGGATCATTGGAGCCGGAGTTCAGGCGGAAGGCGAGATGGTGCGCGTCGGGCGCCGTGAGGGCCATGGGGTTATCGACCCCCAGGAAAATGGTTTCATTCCGCCGCCCGAGTTTGCGCACCCGCCCATCCGGCCCCACCCGGAACACCCGCAGTTTGGCCTGTTGCCAGTTCGACTGATACCAGGGCGTGACGTGGGCCGCGCCGAGGAAGAAGGCGCCGTCGGTGCCCTTGGGGGTCATCGCCGTGGTGTAGCTGCCCAGCGCCCCGTCGATGTCCTCGTAGGCGGGAGCGCGATCCCGCCAGAGGAGTTTCCAGCCTCCTTCGCCGCGCCGGAAGAGCAGCAGGGTGGCGTCGATGCCAAAGCGCGCCGTCACGGCAATCAACTCGGGATGGGCCTCGGGAGCTTCCACCTGGAATCGGAGGGGATGCCAGAAACTCTCCTGGGGATCGGTTTGGCCGGTGCCCTGCTCGAGCTCCCGGGCCAACCCCTGGGCGATCTCTGCCGTGGTCCCGTCCGGGATGGAGACGAGCCTCGCCAGGACCCAGGGCCCCAGTTGGGCGTGGAAACGCTCTAGCTGGGCGCGGGCCTGGGGTGGAACGCCTTTGCCTGGCGCGGGCTGGCAGGCCTTGGTGGCCAGTTCTTCAAGGGCCTGGAAAGGCGATGCGGAGGTGGGTTCCTGGGCGGCGAGGAAGGTGCCCATTCCGATCACGGAAATTCGAATTAGCGCGCGGGGTGAGGGCGGGAAGGGAATCATGGCGAGACTCGGAGGTACCTGGACGGTCAGAGCTGTTGGTTTCTCACGGGCAGTACGGCCCATATGAAGCCCAGGCCGTATCCTTGCTGCTGGGCTGGGAGCCTGGAGCCCTCGTTGTGGTTTTTCCAGTATGGGGGCATTCGGAGTGGTCAAACCTGACAAAAAAGGTAGACTATAATCGTTCGAGGTTTCCCGATGCCCAAGGTCATCAATATTGAGCCCACGCCCAATCCCGATGCGCTGAAGTTCATCCTTCAGCGGCCCATCCTCAAGTCCGGAGTGCGCTCCTTCCGGGATTTCGGGGCCGCGGTGGGCGATCCTCTGGGTTCCGCGCTCTTTGCCCTGGGGCACGTCACTTCGGTCTTCTACATGGATCGCTTCGTGACGGTGAACAAGGAGCCTGCCGCCGAGTGGAGTGATCTCATCGATGCGGTGTGTGAGGTCGTCGAGACCCAGGACACCGAGGAACAGACGGGAGAGGTGCCCGGCCTGCCCTCGGGCAGCAGTGCCGACGAGAAGCTGGTGCGCATCAATGCCGTGCTGGATGAGCGGGTGCGTCCCGGTCTGGCGGGGGATGGTGGTGGCGTGGAGGTCCTCGACTTCGATGGCACTACGCTGCAGATCAGCTACCACGGCGCCTGCGGTTCCTGTCCCAGTGCCCAGGGGGGCACCCTCAGCTACATCGAGGGGTTGCTGCAGAGCGAAGTGGATCCTGGTATCCGCGTGATCAGTTATTGAGAACCTGAATGGCATTGCAGGGATCGCGACCCAGAAGTCTTGGTAATCGCCAAGGGCGATTCCAAGAGAGTGAAGTGGATCCTGCCATTCGGGTGATCAGCTATTGACCAGCAAGGGGCGTATGCTTTCCCTGCGCCCCGAGTTCAGTCATGACTGGTACAAGACCTCCATCCAAGCGAAAGCGCGCTTCCTCGAAGGGGGGTTCGGCCGGAGACCATCTCCACGCCCTGGGAGAGTTGGTCGATCGGGCCTTCCCGGATCCGACCCAGCTCTTTGATCACGGGCTGGCGCTGCTGGTGCAACGGTTGGGGGTGGATCATGCTGTGATGAGCCGCCTCACGGACCTGGGATGGGAGGCCTTCTGGTGGGCGACGGCCGAGGATATCCAGCCGGACCTGGCCATCCACGAACCCGCGCTGAGCTTTTGCCCTCATGTGCTGGAGAATCCCAATCGGATGCTGATGATTCGGGATGCGGGTACGGACCCGGTCTGGAAGGAGCACCACGCGAATCTTCAGATCGGTGTGAAGGCCTACCTCGGCGCCTCCCTGAACCAGTCGGGGCGCATCATGGGGGTGCTGTCGGTGACGAGCCGACGCCCCAAGGCCTTCACTCGGGCCGAAGTCGCCATGGTGAAGGCCCTGGCGAATCTCTTCGGCAAGACGCTCGAAGTGGAGCAGCTCAAGCATGATCTGCATGTGACCCGGGATGCGCTGGACCTGACCACGGCGGTGGTGGAGGACAGTGCCCTAGAGGCCCCGGGATCGCGACTGCCCAACCCGCACTATCTGGACATCTGGCTCAAGGCCAACCTCTTCCTGGCCCGCCGCCGGGGCGAGTCCATGGCCGTGGCGCGATGGCGCATGCCCCTCACCCGTGAGACGGGGCGGGTGCTCAAGGAGATCTCGGACGCCCTGCGGGGCGAGGATCTGCTGGTGGACCTGGGCCGGGAGGAATTCCTGCTGCTGCTGCCACGCACCGTTCAGGACGGTGCGCAGATCCTGCTGGACCGAATGCGGGCGAGGCTGGGGGCGGTGCCCATGGGGGCGACGCTCTGGAACCCTCTGCACAAGGCCGATCGCAACGATCTGGTGCTGCGCAACGCGATGCAGCGGGCGGTGCTGGGCTACCGGCGCAGCCAGGAACTGGCGACCCCGCAGGGGGCCGAGGTGGTCTGGGATTTGTTGCTGCTGCGCCCAGAGGATTTGGCCGACACCACCAATCCGTGGTGAACGCCTGCCCCCCCTTGGTGCATCAGAAGTGTGGAGGTTAGATTTGGAAACCCCAACTCTCGAGAAGGCTGCGCCTGCCGCAGCCGTGAATCCCGACCGCAATGAACTCAAGCGCTGGTACGGCCTTATGCACCTGGGCCGAGTCCTGGATGACAAGGCGCCCAACTACCTGAAGCAGGCCATTGGCTGGTCCTATCACGCCCCCTGCGCGGGCCATGACGGCATCCAGCTCGCCCTGGGGCTCAGCTTTCGCGGTGGGACGGACTATCTGTTCCCCTACTACCGCGACATGCTCACCTGCCTGGCGGCGGGGCTCACGCCCCTGGAGATCATCCTCAACGGCATCTCCAAGCGGGATGACGTGGCAGGCGGCGGTCGCCACATGTCCAACCACTTCGCCAAGCCCGAGATTGGCATCCAGAACGTGTCGAGCCTCACGGGCAACCACGTGCAGCACGCGGCGGGCCTGGCCCGGGCGGTGAAGTACTACCAGAAGGAGGCGGTCGTCTTTAGCAGCCAGGGCGAATCCAGCCTGTCGGAAGGCTACTGCTACGAAGCCATCGTTGGCGCCGACAAGGAAAAACTGCCGCTGGTCTTCGTGGTGCAGGACAACGGCTACGGCATCTCCGTGCCCAAGCGTGACCAGGCCGCCAACGAGCATCTCTGCGACAACTTTGCCGGCTTGCCCAATTTGCGGATCATCAAATGCGATGGCCTGGACGTGATGGACAGCCTGCGCGCCGTGGGCCAGGGCATTGCCTACGCCCGCAGTGGCGCGGGTCCCGCCATGGTCTACGCCACCTGCGTGCGCATCGGGTCCCATTCCAATTCCGACCGTCACGATTGGTACCGGGACGAGGCGGAGCTCGCCGCCGCCCGCGCCCAGGACCCGTTGCCCCGCTTCCGGGACTACTGCCTGGAACACGGCATTTCCGAGGCTGAGCTGAAGGCCCTCGAGGCCGAGAACCTGGCCCGCTACAACGAGGCCTCCGAGCAGGCCATCACCAGCCCCGATCCCGATCCCGCCACGATCTTCGATTACGTGTTGCCCGAGGCCTGGGTCAGCGAGAAGTTCCCCGAGGGCGTCCACCACGAGGAGGGCGAGGTCGTCACCCTGCTTCACGCCCTGAACCAGACCCTCAAGGAGGAGTTCCGCGCCAACCCCGATACCTTCATCTGGGGCCAGGACATGGCCAACAAGGAGAAGGGCGGCATCTTCAACGTGTCCAAGGGCATGCAGCAGGAGTTCGGCAAGGCGCGGGTCTTCAACGCACCCATCGCCGAAGACTTCATTGTGGGCACTGCCAACGGCTTCTCCCGCTTCAACGACAAGATCCGCGTAGTGGTGGAGGGTGCGGAATTTGCGGACTACATCTGGCCCGCCGCGGAGCAGATCGTGGAGTGCAGCCACGAGTACTGGCGCACCAACGGCCAGTTCAGCCCCAATCTCACCATTCGCCTCGCCAGCGGTGGCTACATTGGCGGCGGTCTCTACCACAGCCAGAATGTGGAAGGCTGGCTCACCACACTGCCGGGTCTGCGGGTCGTTGTGCCCGCCTTCGCCGACGATGCCGCAGGCCTGCTGCGCACGGCCATGCGGTCGCGGGGGACCACGCTGTACCTGGAGCCCAAGTTCCTCTACAACTCGGTGATGGCCAAGGCCCACGTGCCCGAGGATTTTGCCGTAACCTTCGGCAAGGCCCGGGTGCGGCGCAAGGGCACGGATCTCACGATCCTGGCCTACGGCACACCCGTCCACTTCGCCCTGGAAGCCGCCGCCAAACTGGGCAATGACGGCATCGAGGTGGAGGTCATCGATCTGCGCAGCCTGCTGCCCCTGGATACCGAAACCATCTTCAAGTCCGTGAAGAAGACCCATCGCGTGCTCGTGGCCCACGAGGACAAGGTCTTCGGCGGCTTCGGTGGCGAACTGGCGGCGCAGGTGTCCAAGGAATGCTTCGCCTGGCTGGACGCCCCCGTGGAGCGGGTCGGCTCCACCTTCACCCCGGTGGGCTTCAACCGCATCCTGGAGCGGGCGGTGCTGCCCAATACCGAGAAGGTCATTGCCGCCGCGAGAAGCGTACTCGCCTTCTAGGTGTGCCTCGGGAACGGGACCCCTCCCAGGGATCAGGGAATCCCGTTTCCGGATTGGGTGTTTCCGCTCTGGGTGCCCTGGGCCCCACTCATCACGTAGATCCCGTGGCCGGCGTTGTTCTGAGCTGTGTTGCCGGTGATCTGGAACCCCGTGATGGTGCGGTCCACAAAGATGCCATCGCCGGGCGTACCCGTGGTGCCTGTGAGGGTGTTGCCGGTCACGATCGTGTTGCTCGCCTCGTCCCGGAGCAGCAGGCCGCAGTGGTTATTGGTGCGGAAGATGTTGTTGGTCACTTTGTGGCCGCTGGTGTTGGAGATCTCGATGCCGCCGCCGCCATCGGTGCTCAGGCCATTGGTTCGGTTGCTGGTGATGGTGTTCCCGTCCATCGTCGTGCTTTTGATCCAGGCCAATCCTTTGTTGGAGGCGGCCACGCCCACCTGGATTCCGTTACCACCGTTGCTGGCGAGGGTGCAGCCGAGGATCTGGGTGTTCGCCACGGTCTCATTAAGATTAGGTTCCAGATTGATGCCGGCCTCGGGCAGAGTTCCGCGGTTGTTTCGGAAGGTGGAGTTCCTGATCATCAGGCCGGAGACGGAGACTGCCGAAAGCCCCGAGCGCCGGTTGTGGTCCCCGGTGACGTTGCAGAAGGTCACGTTTTGGCATCCCGCGCTGCCGCCGATGTAGAAGCCGTCCCCCCAGCATTCCTTGGTGGTTACCCCCTCGATGACGATGTTCTGGGAACTGGCCACATAGATGCCCATGCCCGATTCGCCACTGGTGCCCACGTGCTTGTTGCGGTCGCCTTCCAGGGTGCCCCCCAGGATATTCACGCGGTTGGCCTGGGTTATGAACAGGATCGAGTAAGAGTCAGAGTCGTTGGGGATGGCCTTGAGCACGGCCCCGGCCCCGAGGCGGAGGGTCATGTCGCTTCTGAGCATGAGGCCCCTCCCGGGGGCGTTGCGGATGGCGTTGATCATGTAGGTGCCATCGGGGATCACCACCGTACCCCCGGTGCCCGCTACAGCATCGATGACCGCCTGAATAGCATCAGTGTCATCGGTGATGCCATCCCCCTTGGCGCCATAATTTTTGACGTTTTGCTCCAGAGTGGAAGTCGGGGCTGTGGCGCAACTACTCGTGACGCTGAGGGTGGCGGTGGCCGATTTGGTGGTATCTGCAACGCTGGTGGCCCTGAGGGTGTGGCTGCCGGGGGTCGAGGGCGCCGTGTAGGTCACGACACTGCCGGCGCCCGTCAGGGTTCCTACCGTGCTATTCCCATTGGCGATGCCATCCACGGCCCAGGTGACGGCGGTGTTGGTTGAGCCGGTCACGGTGGCGGTGAAGGTGCGGGCGGCACCCGTGACCTGGGTGGAAGAGGTGGGCGAAACGGTCACGGCCACCACGGGGGAGGCCGTGACGCTCACGGTGGCGGTGGCGCGCTTACTGGTGTCCGCCACGCTGGTGGCGATCACGTGGAAGGTGCCGGTGGAGGCGGGGGCCGTATAGACTCCGCTCCCAGTGATCGCACCGCCCGCGGTTCCTTCCTGTACGGCCCAGGTGACGGCGGTGTTGGTGGAGCCGGTTACGGTGGCAGCGAAGGTGCGGGTGGCACCCGTGAGCAGGGTGGAGGTGGTGGGCGAAATGGTAACGCCAACCGCGGGGGAGGCCGAGACGGTCACGGTGGCGGTGGCGCGCTTGCTGGTGTCCGCCACGCTGGTGGCGATCACGTGGAAGGTGCCGGTGGAGGCGGGGGCCGTATAGACTCCGCTCCCAGTGATCGCACCGCCCGCGGTTCCTTCCTGTACGGCCCAGGTGACGGCGGTGTTGGTGGAGCCGGTCACGGTGGCGGCGAAGGTGCGGGTGGCGCCCGTGAGCAGGGTGGCGGCGGTGGGCGAAACCGTAACGGCCACCACGGGTGTTGCAGAGACGGTCACTGTGGCGGTGGCGCGCTTGGTGGAGTCCGTCTTGCTAGTGGCCGCCAGGGTGTGGCTACCCGGGGCCGTGGGTGCCTTATAGGTGATCGTGGCCCCGCTGCCGGAAATGGTGCCCGTGGCCGAATTGCCGCCCACCACTCCGTCCACCGTCCAGGTCAAGGTGGTGTCGGTGGTTCCGGATACCGTCGCCGTGAAGGGATGGGGATCTCCCGGGAAGACCACCACCGCCGGGGGATTCACGACCACGCTCACCGCGCCTTGGGCTTCGGGGGTCTCTTCTTCCTGGCCCCCGCAGGCACCGAGAACCAGCATCATGCCAGTAACGAGCACCTGAAGGAGGACCGACTTGGTTCGAGTTTGCATGGGAACCCACGGGGAAGGCGCTGCGAATTGAAGGTTGAGAAGAAGAATACTATAGGCTCCCGGATATGCCCGGAAATCCGGAGAATTCTTTATGGCGCCGTTTATATACAAAGCAAGCGCTATGGCTCAAGGGTGTTTTGCTACGATCCGCGCCAGGAGCTCCCCCAGTTCCCTGCGAACCAGGGGCTTCTGCAGGAAGCCTCGGGCCCCCCGGGCCAGGAGGGCCTCCACCTCCCCATGGCGGGAGAAGCCGCTGACCAGGACTATGGCTGCGGATGGGTCGATGGCCCACAGGGCCTCGGCGGTCTGGGTGCCGGACATGCGGGGCATCACCAGATCCACCAGGACTACGTCGATCTCCCGGCCATGCTCCCGGTAATAGTCCAAGGCGGCCAGGGCGTCCCCCTCGGCCCGGACCTCGTACCCGAGAGACTCCAGGGCCAGGGCCGTGGTGGTCCGCACCAGGTCCTCGTCGTCGATGACCAGCACCTTCCCGGTGCCTGAGGGCGCGGGGCTGGTGCTGGGGGGCTCCACCACGGTGCCCGCCACCAGAGGCAAGTGGAGGAGGAACCGGGTTCCGACCCCCAGCCTGCTTTCGACGGTGACCGCGCCCCGGTGGGACACCATCGTCCCGAAGAGGGAGGACAGGCCCAGGCCGGTGCCCTTGTGCACCTCTTTGGTGGTGAAGAAGGGGTCGAAGATCCGGTGGAGGTGACCCTCGGCAATGCCGCAGCCCGTGTCCTCCACGGTGATTTGCAGGTAGGGGCCGGGCTCCACCTGGAAGGAACCCTGCCGACAGGCCTCTCCTTCCAGGGTCACCAGGGCCGTCGCGATGGTGATTCGGCCACCCTCGGGCATGGCGTCCCGGGCATTCACTCCCAGGTTCAGCAGGGCGTTTTGGAGCTGCCCGGGGTCGCCGATCACGATGGCTTCCGGGGCCTCCAGGCGCAGTTCCACGGAGATCCTTCGGTCGATGGTGCGCTCCAGGAGGTCCACCACTTCCCGGATGGTGCGGTGCATGTCCGTGGGAGAGGAGAGGATCTTGCCCTTGCGCGCGAAGGCCAGCAGCTGACTGGTGAGCTGGGCCGCCTTCTCCGCCGCAGACCGGATAGTGGCCGCCAGCTTGCGCTGCCCCTCGTCGTGCATCTGGTCCAAGAGCAGGTCGGCACCCGAGAGAATGGCCGAGAGCATGTTATTGAAGTCGTGGGCCACGCCTCCGGCCAGTTGGCCCAGGGCGTCCAGTTTGCGGGCCTGGTGGAGTGCCTCCTCCACGGTGCGCATCTCGGTGAGATCCCGGTAAATGGTGATGAGGAGATCCCGGTCGCGGTGGCGGCAGAATCGGAGGGTGAGTTCGGTCTCGAAGGTGGTGCCGTCCAGGCGCTGGGCGAACCAGGCACAGCGTTGAACCGAGCCCGATCGTGCGGCCTCGGCCAAGCGCCGCATCCTGTCACTAGAATTGACTCCGTCCGGCTGGCAGGGCGGCATCAGGGCCCAGGGCGAGGGGCGCACGCCGTGGGGTACCTGGAACAATTCCAGGTACCAGTGATTGGCCTCCACCAGGTCGTCCCCGCAGAACACGGCCACTGCGTCGGGCACGGATTCGAAGAGGGCCCGGAAATAGTCCTCGCTGTTGGAGAGGCGCTCGTTGAGTTCGAGGATCGACCGTGTGGTCCGTCCCACGCGGAACTGCAGGGCGGTGATTGCCATGGCCCCCAGGAGCAGCACGCAGTAGACCAACCCATTGACCAGGAGATCCCTGCGCCAGGTCGCCAGTGCCTCATCCTTGGAGAACCCCGCCACCGTGAAGAAGGGCAACCCGTTCAGGTCATGGCGTGCCCACACGTAAGGTGCATCCTCGCCGAGGCCCTTGCCCACGAAGGTCCGCGCACCGGATATCCCCTCATTCAGACGGGGGTCCTCCGTGCGGGCGCCGATGACCAGGTCCTCCAGAGGGGCGCGGGCCGCGAGGCGCCGCTCCTGGTCGTACAGGGCCAGAACCCATCGATCCTGATCCACCGCTACCAATGAAGAGGCGAGGGATTGGGAATCCAGGTCGGCCAACACCAGTCCCGCAAACCGCCCACCACCATCGGTGATTCGTCGACTCGCAACCACCCCCCAGGTCCCGCTGACTCGACCTTGGAGCGGTTCTGAAACGATCAGGCGATCCGTTTTCGCCTCCCGCTGCTCCTGAAAATAGCGGCGGTCCACCAGGGATCGCCGTGCATCCACTTCCCCGGTGGAGGCCAGGAACCGCCCGTCCGCTCCAATGAGACTGATAACCCGCACCTGGGACACCCGCTCCAGTTCCCGGCGAAGCAGGGCAGTGAGGGCTGTCTTCCGCGCATCGGAAAGGCCCCCGGTTCCCTCCGCCAGCTCCCCGGGATCCACCTGATCCCGCACGTGCTTGAGCACCAGGTCCGTGGTCGCGAAGATGGCTTCCACCTGGTGTCCCGTCGCTTGGGCCCGGTTTGCCGCCCGGGTGGCAATCAAGGCCAGGGACCGCCGATGCCCCTCCCGCAGCATCCACCCCTGGAAGACCAGGGCCAGGAGCACCGCGACAAGCACCGAGAGATTGAGCGCGTTGAGCCTCGGACTGCGGTGCATGGACATGAACGGCCCTTGGGGGAACGGTCGGCTGGGTGAATTGGTACCCCCATAGTGGAATCATTTCGCCGGGCAGCCAACCCGAATGATTCCTTTTGAAGACAGGCCCCCCTGGCGCTTGGGCGCAGGCTGAAAACTCCGGTGACCGCCTATCACCTCATGCATCCAATGAAAATTCCGGCCCATCCGGCTCCTGGAGGACCCTCATGGCAACACACACTGTGACCCTGCACCGTGTCCTCCGCGCTTCGCCGGACCGCCTCTACCGGGCCTTCCTGGATGCCGACGCCCTGGCGAAGTGGCTGCCTCCTCACGGATTCACGGGGCACGTGCATCACCTGGAAGCACGGGTCGGTGGAACCTACCGAATGTCCTTCTCGAATTTCGGAACGGGCGAGAGCCATGCCTTTGGGGGAACCTATCTGGAGCTTGTGCCCAACGTGCGCATCCGGTATTCGGACCAGTTCGACGATCCCAACCTGTCTGGGGAGATGCAGACGCTGATCGAATTTCGGGCGGTGTCCTGCGGGACCGAAGTGCGCATCGTCCAGGAAGGTATTCCGGAAGTGATCCCCGCCGAGGCCTGCTATCTGGGATGGCAGGAGTCACTCCTGCTGCTGGCCCAGCTGGTGGAGGCGGACATTCCCGGGGCACCGCCCGAGGGGTGAGAGGAAGGGCGTTCCTCGCCCCTGCGAGCCGTGCCGGTTCTCCCTGGAGTGAATCATGTCGATGTTTCGGACGACCCGAGAGCTGCCCGCTACCCCCCAAGTCGTCTTTGAGGCCATCCGAATGCCCGAGCGCTTGGCCCGGTGGTGGGGTCCGGAGGGGTTCACCAATACGTTTCACACCTTCGAGTTCCGGCCGGGAGGGGCGTGGCTTTTCACCATGCATGGTCCCGATGGCACGGACTACTCCAACCAATTCGAATTCCTGGAGATCGTCCCCAAGGTTCTGGTTCGGATCAAGCATGTGAACCTCCCGCACTTCGAACTTTCCATCGCCCTGGAAGCCACTCTCAGTGGAACGCTTGTCACCTGGGTCGGGGTCTTCGAGAACCATGCCTTCGCCGAGCAGGCGCGGGCGTTCCTTGAAGCCGCCAACGAACAGAACTTGGACCGATTGAGGGTCGAGGTGTGTGATTGCCGGGACGCTCTGAATGGTGCTGCCGATGAGCATCCCTGACGGGTTCGAAATTCTGCTGGTACACGAAAACACCCTTGATCGCTCAAGGGTGTTTGGCTGGTAGGGCTAAGGGGAATTGAACCCCTGTTACCGCCGTGAAAGTGGACCGGTAAAACTTCACAGTGAGGCTCGGCGAGGTTCTGCGAGACTTCACAAGTCATTACATGAAAAGACTTGAAATCGGCATTGGTCGAGATGGTCGATTTGTTCTTGGTTTCGACTGTGAGGCCGAATTTCGAATTCGGTGAGGCGATTTTTAGTGGCAGATTTTAATCTGTAGAACGCCATTGTTATGGATGGCGTACGAAACATTTCGCTACGTTGCCGGGGGCAGTTCATTCGTTGGCTCCTCGGGACACACACCTGCCTCCCAAAGTAAGCCGTTTGACCTTGGACACCAGGGGTGGACTCCTGTATTCGTGCGTTTCAGCATGGGCGCAAGGCCTGAGGGGGCAGACCCATGCTTGGATCGGGGAATGGGCGGGGTGGATGTGAAAATGGGACGATGAAAAAGAAAATCAGTACCGGGCAAAATGTTTCGCACGAACTGAAAAAATGGCTAGAGGAAAAAGGCGATTTAGCTATTGAAAATATGTTTGAAGTCATTACTATGGTAATCGCCAGGTTGAAGTGTTCAGATCCGGTTGAACCCCGGTGGGCTTGGCATGTCTGGAGGAATCCCTATGAGAAAGGGCGTCGCCAATCCCACAGAACCGCGTGAGACCCGCGTGGCTGGTAAGGAAAGCGGCAAGGAAGGAAGTAAGAAACTAGGTAAGGATTTGGGTAAGGAAGCAGGCAAGGCGGTATGCCAGGAAGCAGGGTTGGAAAATTCGTCTAAAGAATTAGATAACGCGCAAAAAATAGAACCTGTGATGGGGATGAATCACGGCCCCTTGGACCCTCCTGAGGGGGGATGCCAGGGTGGGGTCGGACCGGTGTCCGGAGGCTCCGAGACGCCGGAGATCCCCGGAGCTGCCGAGGCTCTGGAGGACTGGGGGGCCGCGTGCTTGCGCCACCGGAGGCGGGGCTACGACCGGTGGAACGATTCAGCGCTGCAAGACCTTCGGGAGTGGCTGAATGCGCTTCCGGGGGCCGGTTTCAAGGAGGAGGACCTGCTTCCGAGGTTTGCGGCGGCCATGGGGCTCTCCTGGAAGGAAGAGCCCAGGCAGGTCTTCCACCTGTTCCTCCTACTCCTGACCTATCTGGGGTTCGTGGCGAGGATGGGCCATCCTGTGGTTCCCGAGGTCGCAAAGGCGGTGGCTCGGCGGGTTCGCAGGACGACCTATGCGAGTCTGGGCCCTCCCCGGAGCGGACGTCTACGTGTCGAACCCCGCGCGCTCCCGAGTGCCTCGAACTCGGGGAAGCGCTTGCCTGGAAAGCTCCCGATGCGCCAGATCCTGATCCGGGGGCGACGGGTTGCTGCCTAAGCCTACTGCGGAATCGATCCGTCTGTCACGGGGCGAGCTTCTTCTTTCGTCCCGGCCGTTCTGTCCCATCGGCATTCGTAGGTGCCAATTGTTCGAACCAGCCTAGGCGTCTGCTCAAGGCTCTGCCCGCGTGGAAATGCTGGACAGGTGTTTTGGTGGACCAGGCCTCGACTTCAGCGGTGGTCAGGAGGGTGTAGCCCAACCCACGGCCACTGTGGAGCAGACGGACACCTCGGGAATGAAGAACGTGGGAACTCGCTTCCGAGCGAAGGTGACGAATGAAGGGATAACGACGGATCTCCGCCATGGGAGCCTCCTTGGGATGGACCCCGGTCCACCCTGCGAAATGCAGGGGGCTCGTTTCGATGGGCCTTCGGCCTACTTGCCGCAAGACTGGGGTGAGGGAAAGGTTGGAGAGGGGCTAGACCGCTGAGTGCCCCGTGAATCGGTAGAGGGCCGCAGGGCGATGGTCCACGTCGGACTGACTCTCGCTGGTGGCTTCGAGTTGGCCCGACGCAAGCATGCGGCGTCGGAAAGAATCCTTGTTGAGGGAGCGCCCCAGGATGGCCTCGTGGACCTTCTGGAGTTGGTAGAGGGTGAAGCTATCGGGCAGAAGCTGGAAACCCACGGGGGTGTAGTCGAGCTTGCCCCGCACCCGCTTGACCGCGAGGCCCAGCATATCGGCGTGATCGAAGGCCAGGGGCTGATCTCCACCTTGGTCAGACAGCGCCTGCACGGGGCCGCCCATCTCCCCTTCCCAGGGCACGGTGATTCGCGAAATGGCAGTCTCGGAAAGATGGGGCTTCAGGTCATCGAAGCGCTCCCGGTTCACCAGCGCCAAGTGAGCCACGCTGATGGCGCGATCCCGAGGATCGCGTTTGGGCTCACTGAAGGTGAAGAGTTGTTCCAGGTAGACCCCAGTGAGTCCGGCCTTCTCACGCAGCACCCGCTCCGCAGCCTGGAGTAAGGATTCCCGTCCCTGGACCACACCACCCGGGAGCATCCATTGCCCCTTGAAGGGAGCCTCGCTGCGGCGAATCAAGAGCGTGTGGAGTCGATCCTCCACCAAGGTGAGCACCACCACGTCCACGGCCACCACATAGGTCTCAGGCTCGGGTGGGTTCGAGGTGGCTTTTGTGGGCTTGGCGGTCATGGTGGACCCCTTAGATACATTCAGCATAAATGTGTAACGTATCTAAGTCAAGACCGGCTCGAAAATTTGCTTCTTGACAGCAAAGGCAGGTGATTACAAATTTGGTTGGTTGACCAACCAATGGTGAAACGATGGTTCGAATCCCCAACACTCATGAACGACGGAAGCAGATCGCCCTCGCCTTGCAACAGGTCATGGCCAAGAAAGGCTATGACGGAGCCAGCATACAGGACATCGCTGCGGCTGCGGGTCTGGCTCCGGGGCTTGTTCACTACCACTACAAGACCAAGCAGGAGATTCTCTTGGCCCTCTTGGACCACTTGGTGGAGATGCAAGCCGATCGCTTGAGGCTGGCGTTGGAGGGAACCACTGGGTTGGAATCCCTGGATCACTTCATCAATGCGCACCTAGCCCTTGGCCGCTCGGCGGACCCAGGGGCTCTGGCGTGTTGGATCGCCTTGAGTGGTGAGGCCATTCGTCAACCCGAGGTGGGCGAAGCTTTTGGTCAAGCCCTTACGGCCTTCCGTGGGCAATTGGTGGCAATTCTGAAGGAAGGCGAAGCATCGGGAGCCTTCAAATGCCCGGACCCTGAAATTGCCGCCAGTGCGGTTTTTGCGGCGATCCAGGGCTACTACGCCATAGCTGCCAACGCTCGGGTCCTGATCCCCAAAGGCTCCGCTGCTCCCGCTGTTCGCAGCATGGCCCGCGCTCTTCTGGAGCTACCCAAGCGTTCCTCTCGGAGCGCCAAATGACCCTTTTCGACGTCATTGCTCTGGGTGTCGGGGACACCTTCTCCGAGCGCTACCATCCAACCTCGCTGCTGCTTGTGGCAGACGGTTTCAAGTTAGCCATCGATTGTCCGGACATGTATCGGCGGGTGTTGCGGGATGCTTCGCTGAAGGGGGCTGGACCACTGGCGATCACGGACATCGACGATGTGCTGCTCTACACCACCCCGCAAAGGCAGTTCCCCACCACGGTGGTCCTGAGCGCCGAACGCAGGAATCGCCTGCTGGAACTGGCCGCCCAGCATCGCATCCCCCTCATAGAAGACGACCACGATTCCGATTTCACCTTTGGCGACCAACCCGTTCTGCCCCTGGCGAGCCAGGACACGGTTGGGCAGGTCATCTACACCACGAGTCTCGGCAGGATGATAGCCCCCGGCATCAGGTTGGGTTGCATCGTGGGGTCTGCGGACCTTGTCGACAAGCTCGCTCGGGTGCAGCGGAACCTGGAGCTTCAGGGAGACCATGTCGTGGAATGGGCGGCGGCTGATCTGATTCGGGATGGAGATATGGGGCGGCAGCTCCGGAAAGCGAGAAAGATCTATGAAGAACGGATGCACTTCCTTGTGAAGCACCTCCAACAGAAGTTCGGGGAAAAGATTGAAGTCCACGTGCCTGGTGGCGGGCTCGCTCTGTGGATACGGTTCCGGATCCCAGAAATGGCATCTCCATGGATCGACGCAATGCGAATTCGGGGCCTGGTGCTGAACCATCCGAGGAACTACTTCCTCACCGAACCCGGTCCGTTCACCCGGATGGGCTTTGCACAGGTTTCGGAGGTGGTGCTCAGCACTTCTATCGAGAAAATGCGTTTGGCCTTGGAGGACATTGCCTGGAGCGATGCTTGGGAGACATCATCCGGCCCATTCTCTGAAGGGAACAGCTAATGCAGTGCGCTGAGCGAGCATCTTTGCTTCTCGGCATAAGGTCTGGTGGAGGTTCCCTCTTGTTCTCGGTGCCTCCTGGTGATCAGGAACCAGGTCCTGCGGGTGCGCCCGATGGTTGGAAGGCAAACGGGAGACAACGGCCCGGGTGGATTGGACATACATGCCGTCGAGCGCTCCCTCGTTCTGCCCGACGGAGATGATGCTTTTGAACGGATCTAGGGTGCCTGGGGTGACGCGAAGGGAGGTGGCAGATTCGAAGGGCCCCCCTTGTACAGCGTGAAAATGGCGCGAGTTGGTGCCATTTCCAGCTATCTCGCCGAGGGATCCCTGCAAAGCCAGATGGGACCTAACTCTTTCCCAAACTTGCACATCCGCGTCGCGGCGCGCGGCACCCCGTTAAACCCCAAGTGAGGCGATTAGTGAGGCAAACACGAAAAAAAGAAGAAGCCGGACGTGGTGTCCGGCTTCTATGTTGTGCAAGTGGGTCACTTGCGTTGGTAGGGCTAAGGGGAATTGAACCCCTGTTACCGCCGTGAAAGGGCGGTGTCCTAACCTCTAGACGATAGCCCCATTGTGTGTTGCTGGTGGGCCCAGCGCGACTCGAACGCGCGACCAACGGCTTAAAAGGCCGCTGCTCTACCGACTGAGCTATGGGCCCATGCCGTGGACGGCACGAAGGACCATTGTGCCTGCGTATTCAAAGACGGTCAAGAACGGATGCCGAGCCTGACCTAGCCAGAGTAGCCTACTTTCCGCCCAGTTCCCTCACGAGATGAGCGCCGTCCATGATTTTTCGCAGGCTCTCCAGAATGGCGCGGGCATCCACGGCCACGGCGCGCTTGGTGTCGGCGTCGTAGACGTAGTAGCCGCCCTGGCCTTCGAACACGCTGTCGAAGTTGATGCCCACGAATTCCCCTGCCCGGTTCACCACGGGGCTGCCGGAATTGCCGCCCACGGTGTCGCAGTTGTAGATGAAGTTGAAGGGCAGGGTGACATCCACGCTGCCCTGGCGATCCAGCCAGCGCTGGGGCAGGGTCCAGGCGCCATCCTCGGCGTTGGAGGCGTTGCCGCCCCAGCCCAGGTGGCGGTCGTAGAGGCCCAGGAAGGTGGTGAAGGGCTGGGCCTTGGTGCCGCTGCCGGTGGCGTAGGTGGCCACGGGGCCGAAGCTCAAGCGCAGGGTGAAGGTGGCGTCGGGATAGCTCTCCTTGCCCTGGACCTGGAAGCGGGCCTCGGCGATGCGGCCGCCGTGCTCGTTGAAGATACCCGTGATCTGCTCCTCCACCTGCTTGCGGATGGCGCGGTTGAAAGGATCCAGGGTGCGGGCGAGGCGGATCAACGGATCCTGGCTGGCGTCCACGGCCTTCTTGCCGCCCTCCAGCAACTGCTTGCGGAAGGCGACATCGTGAAGCTGAGTGGCGTCGATGGCGGTCTTGGCCAGGACCTCGGGACTCTTGCCGTCCAGCATGGCCTTCACGAAGGGATGGGCGGCGCCCAGTTCCTCCTGGGCCTCGCGCAGGCCCGCCGCGAGCCGGGCGGCGTCCAGGGATCTCTCAGTGGGGCGGGGGCTGAGCAGGCGGGCGCGGGTGGCCTTGAGGCTGCCCTCGCTGAATTCGGAGAGGCGCTTGTCCGAGGGCTTGGCTTCCTCCTCGAAGACCCGCACCAGCGTCAATGCCTGGCCCAGTAGCGCGGAACCGCGGGCATCCACCAGGCTGGATTCCTTGAGCAGGGCCTGCTGGCGCTTCACGGCCTTGTCGATGGCCGCCCAGCTGCCTCCCACCCGGGCCTGAAGCCGTGCATCCTGAGCCACGGCCTTCTTCAGCGCGGTCTCGGCCTCTTGGACCTTGCGGATGTTCTCGGGCTTCTGCAGGCCCAGGAGCTGGCCGGAGAGGCGCTTGAAGCCGTTCTCGATGCCGTAGATGGGATCGGCGGCGATGCGGCGGGCCTCCTCGGAGGTGGCGGAGAAGGCCTGCAACGCGCGCTTCTGGTAGTCCAGGGACTTCAGGCGGTAGGGGATGCCCAGATCCCGGGCGTAGATCATCTGGGCGAGGGTCTGCTGGCGGAAGGTGGTGCCGGGATGGCCCGAGATGATGGTGAGGTCGCCCGCCTTCAGGGGCGTGGCGGTAAAGGGCAGGATGGCCTGGGGCTTGTAGGGCTGGCCGTTCTCGTAGACGCGGAAGAGGGCGAAGTCGAGGTTCCAGCGGGGGTAGGTGTAGTTGTCGGGATCGCCGCCGAAGCTCGCCACCTGCACCTCGGGGGCGGCCACCAGCCGCACATCCGTGAATTTCTGGTAGCGGTACAGCCAGTACTCGCCGCCCTGGTAGAGGGTGACGGGTTCGCAGGTGAGCCCGCTCTTGGCCTCTTCCGCCTTGCGGAGCTGGCTCAGGGCGTTCTGACGGGCCTTGAGGGCGTCCTTCTCGGCCATGCCCGCCTTCACGGCGGCCTGCACCTGGGCGGTGACGTTCTCCTGGGAGACCAACATCATCAGTTCCAGGCCCGGCACCTTGATCTCCTGCGCGCGGCTGGCGGCGGTGAAGCCGTCCTTGATGTAGTCGGCCTGGGCGGTGGAGACCTGGGCGATGGCGCTGCGGCCCACGTGGTGGTTGGTGATGACCAGGCCCTCGGGGCTCACGAAGGCGCCGGTGCCACCGGGAAAGCGCAGGGTGGCGAGCTGCAGGCGCTTGAGCCAAGCCGCATCCGGCGCGAAGCCGTACTTCGCCTGCATCTGCTTGGTGGGCAGGTTATCGAAGGTCCACATGCCCTCGTCCGCGCGGAGGGCGGGCAGGGCGAGGAGCAGGGCGAGGGCGGAGAGGCGCATGGGGAATCCTGGAATCAACGCGTGGTCAGTTCGGCGACGATATGGGGGGCGTCGTAGATCTTCTTCAGTACTTCGAGGATCGCACGGGCGTCCACGCTCACGGTGCGGTTGCCGCGGCCATCGTAGTAGTAGCGGCCGGGCAGGCTCTCGATGTTGCCATCGAAGGCCAGACCCACCAGTTCGCCCTTCAGGTCCACCACGGGGCTGCCGGAGTTGCCGCCGATGATGTCGGCGGTGTGGGCGAAGTTGTAGGGCGTGCGGAGGTCCAGTTTGTCCCGGCGGGCCAACCAGCGCTCCGGCAGGCGCCAGGTATCCCGGTCCAGGTTGAAGGTGGTGCCGCCCCAACCCTCGAAGCGGTCCATGAGGCCGTGCAGGGTAGTGAAGGGCTGTATGAGAGTGCCGTTGGCGGCGTAGCTGTCCACCACACCGTAGGACAGGCGCAGGGTGAAGGTGGCGTCGGGGTAGGCGGAGGTGCCGTACACCGCGAAGCGGGCCCGGGCCAGGCGGGCGGCGTGTTCCCGCAGGGGGCCTTCCACCTGGTCTTCGAGTTTCGTGCGGAGTTCCCGCTGGAAGGGATCCAGGATGCGGGCCAGGGTCAGCATGGAGTCGTCGCTGGCACCGCCCTCCAGCAGGCGCTTGACCTCGACGGGATCCTGCAGCCGACTGCCCTGCACGGCCTGGCGGGCCGCGCCCTCGGGCGTGCCGCCCTTCAACATGGCCTTCACGAAGGGATGCTGAGGGCCCAGAATCTCCACGGCCTCCTTCAGCCCCTCCGTGAGGAGATGGATCTCCAGGTCGGCGTTGAAGGGTGTCGGGCGAGGCTTGGTGAGCCGCTCTTTCAGAGTCTTGAGGCCCGCTTCGGAGAACTCCGGCAGGCGATCCTTCTCGGCCTTTGCTGTTTCCGTGGGGATGCGCACGAGGCTGAGGGCCGTGCCCAGCAGTTCGGAACCCCGGGCGTTGATGACGAGGTTCTCCTGGGCCAGCCGCTCTGACTGCTTGAGGGTCGCTTCGATCTTGGCCCAGCTCTCTCCAGCCTCGGCCATGAGCCTGGGATCGGCCTGGACGGCGGCCCGCAGCTTGGCCTCGCCCGCCTCTACCTGCTTCATGCCCTCGGCATCCTTGAGGCCCGCCAGGTAGCCCCGGGTGGCCTTCAGGCCATTGTCGATGCCGTAGATCTGGCCGCCCACCAGGGCGCGGGCCTCGAAGCTGCGAGCGGCGAAGGCCTCCAGGATGGCCCGGCGGCGCTCCATGCTGCGGATCTGCAGGGGCGTGGCGAAGTCCCGGGCGTGGCGCATCTGGGCCAGGGTCCACAGGCGATTGGTGGTACCGGGATGGCCGGAAACAAAGGTGGGATCGCCCTGCTTGAGGTTGCCCTGGGACCAGCGAAGGTGGTGCTCGGGATGAAAGGGCTGACCGTTCTCATAGACCCGCAACAGCGTGAAATCCAGGTGATGGCGGGGGAAGGTGAAGTTGTCGTGGTCCCCGCCGAAGCGGGCCACCGCCAGCTCAGGCGCGGCCACCAGGCGCACGTCCGTGAACTTGCGGTAGACGTAGAGCCAGGTCTGGCCGCCCTGGTAGAGGGCAACGGGCTCTACCGTGAGGCTCGTCCTGGCGCGCAGTTCTTCCCGCGCCTTCTGCACCTCCAGCTCCCGGGCCCGCAGCTTTTCGGCTTCGGTCTTGCCGAGGGAGGCCTTGGCGATGCGCTCGGTGATGTCATGGAGTTCCACCAGCTGCATGAGCTCCAGGCCCGGCACCTTGAGCTCCTCGCCCCGATGGGCGGCCACGAAGCCATTCTTGAGCAGATCCCTGTCCCGGGTGGAGAGGCGCTGGATGAAGCCCCGGGAGACATGGTGGTTGGTGAGCACCAGCCCCTCGGCGCTCACGAAGGAGCCGCTGCCCCCGGGGAAGCGCAGGCTGGCCAAGCGCAGGTGATCGATCCATGCGGAGCTGGGCTCGAAGCCGTAGTTGGCCTTGAGCTGTTTCAGCGGCAGGTTGTCGAAGGTCCACATGCCTTCGTCGGCATGAAGGGCGGGCAGAGCCAGGAGCAGCGCGAGAGCGGAGCGGCGCATGGGGTGATCCTTCACGGAATGTTGATTTCGAGAGCTGAATTCACCGCTTGCCGAGCAGTTCGTCCACCAGGAAGGAGGCGTCGTAGACCTTGGCGAGGGCCTCGCGGATGGCGCGGGCATCCAGGGTGACGCCGCGATTCACGCTGCCGTCGTAGAAGAAATTGCCCGGCAGCATTTCGATGTTGCCGTCGAAGATGACGCCCACGAATTCGCCCTTGGTGTTGAGTACGGGGCTGCCGGAGTTGCCGCCGATGATGTCCACCTGGTGCACGAAGTTGAAGGGCGTGGCGAGGTCGAGCTTGTCCTTGCGCTCCAGCCATCGTGGGGGCAGGGCCCAGGCGCCCTTCTCGGCCTCGGGGCCCCAGGCCAGGGCCCGGTCGAAGAGGCCATGGAAGGTGGTGAAGGGCTGGATCAGCGTACCGTTGGCGGCGTAGCTCTTCACGGGGCCGTAGGTCAGGCGCAGGGTGAGGGTGGCGTCCGGGTACAGGCTCTTGCCGTAGACGGCGAAGCGGGCCTTGGCGATGCGTCCCGCATGTTCGGCGATGAGGGCCTGGACATTCTCCTGGCGCTGGGCGAGCGCGGCGAGCATGGGGTTGATCTGGCGGACGATGCGGACGGCGGGATCCTCGCTGGCGGCCAGGGCGTGCAGGCCGCCCTTGAGCAGGGCCTGGCGGAAGGGTTCTTCCGTCACCTTGGAATTAGTCAGGACGGTGGCCAGAGCCTGAGGCGTGCGCTCGCCCAGCAGGGCCTTGCGGAAGGGATGCCCAGGCTCGAGGCCCGTGACCACTTCCTCCAGCGCCCTCTCGAGGGTGAACTGATCCAGCTCGGCGTTGGCGCCCCGGGGGGTGCGCTTCAGGGATTCCAAGGACGCCTTGCGCTCTTCTTCGGTGCGGAAGCCCTTGAGACGCTCCGCTTCGGGCTTGGCGGGCTCCTCGATGAGCCGCACGAGGGTGAGGGCGGTCTGCAGCGCGGCGGACCCGCGGGTGTTCACCAGGAGGGCTTCCCGGGTGAGGGTGGCGGATTCCCTGAGGGCCTGCTCGATCTTCGTCCAGCTTTCGCCCGCGCTGGCCTGGAGCTCGGGATGCTTGGCCACTTCCTGCCGGAAGGCGGCCTCCTTCTGCCGGATGGCCTCGATGGCCTCCGGCTGCTTGAAGCCGCTCAGGTAGCCCTTCATGGCCTTGAGGCCGTTCTCGATGCCGTAGATGCGGGTCTTCACCTGCCGGGCGTGCTCCGGGGACTTGGCGGCGTAGTCCTGCATGTTCTTGCGGGCCTGCTCCATGGTGGCGATGCGGGTGGCCAGGGCGGTGTCCCGGGCGAAGAGCATCTGGGCGAAGGTGTTGAGGCGCTGGGTGCTGCCGGGGTGGCCCACCACCAGGGTGAGATCGCCCAGCTTCACGCCCTCGGTGCCCCACTTCAGGAAGTGATCGGGCTTGTAGGGCTTGTCGTTCTCGTAGACGCGGAAGAGGGTGAAGTCGAGATCATGGCGGGGATAGGTGAAGTTGTCGGGATCCCCGCCGAAGGCGGCGATCTGGCCCTCGGGGGCCATCACCAGGCGGATGTCCTTGTGCACCTTGTAGCCGTAGAGCCAGAACTCGCCGCCCTGGTAGAGGGTGACGGGGCTGAAGGCGAGGCCGGTGGCCTTGTCCCGCTCGGCCACCAGGGCCTTGAGCGTGCGCTCCCGGGCCTCGGCGCCCTCCTTGTCGCCCATGCCGGGCTTCACGCTGGCGTTCACCAGGTCGGTGACGTTCTCCATCTGCACCAGGGTGCGCAGGGTCATGCCGGGGATCTTGAGCTCCTCGGCCCGGGTGCGGCCCAGGAAGCCCAGCTTGATGTAGTCCTTGTCGCCGGGCCCGCTCACCTGCTGGACCCAGCCCCGACCCACGTGATGGTTGGTGATCACGAGTCCGTCGGCGCTGACAAAGGAGCCGCTGCCGCCGCCGAAGTGAAGGGCACTGAGGCGCACATGGTCCAGCCAGATCTGGTCAGGGCTGAAGCCGTAGGCGGCCTGCATCTTCTTCAGGGGCAGGTTGTCGAAGGTCCACATGCCCTCGTCGGCACGCAGGGAAAGGCAGAGCGCCAGGGCGCCCAGGAGGGTCTTCTGCATCTTCATGGCGTCACTCCGGAAAGGCGATCACTCGCCCTTGATTTCCTTGACGAGGTCGTTGGCGTCGTAGATCTTGCCCAGGGATTCCACGATGGCGCGGGCGTCCAGCGAAATACTGCGGTTCACCTTGGGCTCGAAGTAGTAATTGCCCGACAGGCCCTCGGTATTGCCATCGTGCAGGATGCCCGTGAACTCCCCGGCCTTGTTCACCACGGGGGAACCGGAGTTGCCGCCGATGGTGTCCACGGTGTGGACGAAGTTCAGAGGGGTGGACAGATCCAGCTTGTTCCGGCGCTCCAGCCACCGCTGGGGCAGGGCCCAGGCGCCGTTGAAGGCCTCAGGGCCCTGGCCCCACGCGCGATCATAGAGCCCTGCGAAGGTGGTGAAGGGCTGCATGAAGGTGCCGTTGGCCTCGTAGCCCTCCACGGCGCCGTAGGTGAGGCGCAGGGTGAAGGTGGCATCGGGGTAGACGGATTTCCCGTACACCTGGAAGCGGGCCTTGGCGATGCGGGCGCTGTGCTCGGAGGTCACGGAGGCGACTTCGTCTTCCAGCTGCTTGCGCAGCTTGCGGCTCATGGGGTCGAGCTTGCGGGCCAGCAGGATCATGGGGTCCTGGCTGGCGTCCACGGCCTTCTTGCCGCCCTCGAGCAACTGCTTGCGCAGGTTGGGATCCTGGAGCTTGGAGCCTTCCACGGCGGCCTTGGCGACCTCCTCGGGCGTCTTGCCGCCGAGCATCGCCTTCACGAAGGGATGATCCGCACCGAGACCCTCGGCGGCCTCCTTCAGGCCGTAGGTGAACTGGTGGAGCTCCAGTTCGGGGAAGAAGGGCGAAGGTACCGTGAGCCGCCGTTTGGCCTCCGGCAGGCTGGCCTCGCTGTACTCCGGAAGGCGCTGATCCGTGGCCTTGGTCTCCTCCTCGGTGATGCGCAGGATCCGCAAGGCGCTGCTCAAAAGACCGCTGCCGCAGGTGCCCACGAAACGGCTCTCTTTGCTGAAGCGCCGGGAGGTCTGCAGGGCCTTCTCGATCTTCTGCCAGCTCTCGCCCGCGGAGGCCTTCAGCTTGGGGTCACTGGCCACCTTGGCCTGAAAGGCCTTTTCCGCGGCCTCGATGCGGGCCATGGCCTCGGGATTCTTGAGGCCCCGCAGTTCGCCCGCGAAGGCCTTGAAGCCATTCTCGATGCCGAAGATGCGGTCGTTGACTTGTCGGGCATGCTCGGGAGAACGCTGGCCGTAGGCCTGGTACATGGCCTTGCGGCTGGTCATGGTCTCCAGGGTCTGGGGCAGGCTGATGTCCCGGGCGAAGATCATCTCCGCATAGGTCATCTGGCGATCCGTGCCCCCGGGGTGACCGGTCACCAGGGTGAGATCCCCGGCCTTGAGGCCCGCCTTGGCCCATTTCAGGTAGTGGGGCGGGGTGTAGGGCTTGTCGTTCTCGTAGACCCGGAAGAAGGTCATGTCCAGGCCGTGGCGGGGATAGGTGAAGTTGTCGGGATCGCCGCCGAAGGCGCCCATCTGGGTTTCGGGGGCCATGACTAGGCGCACATCGCGATGGATCCGGTAGCTGTAGATCCACCACTCGCCGCCCTGGTAGAGGGACACCTCTTCGCAGCGCAGGCCAGACTTCTTCTGCATCTCGTCCTTGATGGTCTCCAGCACCTGCTCCCGGGCCTTCAGGGCCTCCTTCTCGGACATGCCGGTCTTCACCGCCTGGTTCACGCGGTCGGTGACGTTGTCCATGGTCATGAGGGTGTAGAGCTCCAGGCCCGGAACCTTGAGCTCCTGGGCGCGGGTCTGGGCCACATAGCCGTGCTTCACGTAGTCGTGATCCTTGTCGGAGACCCGCTGGGTCCAGCCCCGGCCCACATGGTGATTGGTGATCACCAGGCCATCCTGGCTGATGAAGGAGCCCGTGGCGCCGGGAAAACGCACCACGGAGAGCCGCAGGTGATCCAGCCAGGCCTGGTCCGGCGCAAAGCCGTACTTGGCCTGCATCTGCTTCAGGGGCAGGTTGTCGAAGGTCCACATCCCTTCTTCGGAGCGCAAGGCGCCTGGGGAAACGAGCGCGGCGAGGAGGGCGACAAGCATCGGGATTCGCATCTTGGCTCCGAAGAAGGGTGTGGCTGGCAAATTGGGGACAGGCGCTACTTGCCCGTGAGTTCCTTGACGAGGTGCGGGGCGTCGAAGACCTTGGTGAGCACTTCCACGATGCCGCGGGTATCCACGGACAGGGTGCGGTTGGCGCGGCCATCGAAGTAGTAGCGGCCGGGCAGGCTCTCGATGTTGCCGTCGAAGGCCAGACCCACCACTTCGCCCTTACGGTTCACGATGGGGCTGCCGGAGTTGCCGCCGGTGATGTCGTTGGTGGTGACGTAGTTATAGGGTGTGAAGAGATTCAGCTTGTCGCGGCGCTTGAGCCAGCGCTCCGGCAGGACCCAGGAACCGCCCTCGGCCTTGGCCTTGTTGCCGCCCCAGCTGTAGTGACGGTCATAGAGCCCGGCAAAGGTGGTGAAGGGCTGGGCCAGGGTGCCCACCATGGGGAAGGTCTCGATGGTGCCGTAGGAGAGGCGCAGGGTGCCCGTGGCATCGGGATAGGTGGAGGCGCCGTAGACCGCAAAGCGGGCCTTGGCGATGCGCACCTGGTGCTCGGAGATGACGGCCTGGGCGGCCTGGTTGCGCTGAGTCACTTCCTTGGCGGCCTTCTGGAAATCCTCGGAGAGGCCGTCCTTCAGGCCGGTCAGCATCTCTTCATCGCTCTTGCCCTGAAACAGGGCCTTCACCAGCGGGTGCTCGGTGCCCAGTTCCTCGCGCACGCCCTGGAGGGTCGCCAGGATCTGCACGCGGGTGGCGGGCGGCATGGGCTCGGTGCCCAGGCGCTTGATGCCGCCGGCGGTGCGGTTCATCTGGCCGATGGCGGCCATCTCCTTGGCCAAGGAGGTGGTCACCTTGAGGGCCTCCTCGATCTTGGTCCAGCTCTCGCCCGCCTGGGCCTTGAGGGTGGAGTCCGCGGCCACCTTTTCGCGCAGTTCCTTCTCAGCGGCGGCGACGCGGGCCATGGCGACCTTGTCCTGAAGGCCCGCGGTATCACCCACGGTCACCTTGTAGCCATTCTCGGTGCCCATGATCTGGCCCGAGACCTGCCGGGCCTCTTCCTTGCCCTTGGCGGCATAGGTGTGCAGGGCCTTGCGGGCGCGGTCCAGGCCCTTGATGCGCAGGGGGCCGAAGACATCGCGGTCGGCTTCCATCTGGGCCAGGGTCATCAGGCGATTGGTGCGGCCGGGATGGCCCACGGTGAAGGTCATGTCGCCGTACTCGGCGCCCTGCTTCGCCCAGGTCAGGTGGTGGGGCGCCTTGTAGGGCTTGCCGTTCTCGTAGACGCGGAAGAGGCTGAAGTCCAGATCGTGCCGGGGCCAGGTGAAGTTGTCCCAGTCCTTGCCGAAGGCCGCTACGGCGTATTCCGGGGCCATGACCAGACGGATATCCTCGTGCTTCTTGTAGCGGTAGATCCAGAGCTGGCCGCCCTGGTAGAGGCTCACGGGTTCGCACACCAGCTTGGTGCGTTCGGTCTGCTCCTTCACCAGCTTGTCCAGGGCCTCCTTGCGGGCTGCGGCGGCCTGCTGCTCATTCATTTCGGGCTTCACCGCCTGATCCACCTGGGCCGTCACGTTCTCCATTTCCAGCAGAGAATACATGGCGAGGCCGGGCACCTTGATCTCGTTCTTGCGGGTCTTGGCGACGAAGCCGTTCTCCACGTAGTCATGGTCCTTGTCCGACACCTGCTGGATGGCGCCGTGGCCCATGTGGTGATTGGTGAGCACCAGGCCGTCGGCACTCACGAAGGAGGCGCTGCCCCCGGACATGCGCAGGGCGGAGAGGCGGACATGGTCGAGCCATTCCTTGCTGGGCTCGAAGTCATACTTCGCCTTCATCTGTTTCATGGGCAGGTTGTCGAAGGTCCACATGCCCTCGTCGGCGCGCACGGCGACAGAAAGCAGGAGGGCGAGGGAACTCAGGCTGAGGGCGCGAAGGGAAGGACGCATGGGCAGGGCTCCTGGTGCATCGATTTACGATGCTTTGGTCCAGGTTATCCCATTGCGGTGGTTCTTTGAAGGAAGGCGTTTACGACCGAAAGGTGACTGGATCCACAAGTGCCCCTGGAGGGCTTGTGTGAATTTGTGTGTGTAGGTGAGACTCAATCTCTTGGCGTTTTTCCAACCCCTTCATCCCAGAGACCAACATATGAGCTGCCTCCACCACACCCTCCCGCTGATCCTCTCCTCCTCGCTGATCCTCGGAGCGCAAGATGCGCCCCGCAAGGAAGAGAAGGTGGAGGTCATCCAGGACAACTCCTTCCTGCTGGAGGAGGCCTACAACCAGGAACCGGGCGTGATCCAGCACATCAGCACCTTCACGAAGTACCGGCAGAGCAGGGATTGGCTCTACACCTTCACCCAGGAGTGGCCGGTGCCCGACGAGACGCACCAGCTCAGCTTCACGCTGCCCTATCAGCGCCTGGAGGCCTCCCTGGACGGCAAGCGGGCCCTGGGCGATATCCTCCTCAACTACCGCTACCAATTGCTGGGCAACGGCGATGCGACGGTGGCGGTGTCGCCCCGGTTCTCACTGATCCTGCCCACGGGCGATGAGAAACAATTCCGGGGCAATGGGGCCCTGGGCTATCAGGTGAACCTGCCCATCAGTGTGGTGCTGTCCAAGTCTTTCGTGACGCACTGGAATCTCGGCGCCACCTATACGCCCCACGCCAAGAACGCCGTGGGCGAAAAGGCGGATCTCGCCGCCTGGAACTTTGGCCAGAGCTTCGTCTGGCTGGCCCACCCCAACGCCAACGTGATGCTGGAGTTCGCCTACTCCAGCGGCGAGACCGTGGCCGGGGCCGGTCTGAAGGAGCGGGTGAACAGCTTCTACATCAACCCCGGCCTGCGTTTCGCCATCAACTTCGAGAACGGCCTCCAGATCGTGCCGGGCATCGCCGTGCCCATCGGCGTTGGCCCCAGCAAAGGCGAGCGGGCCGTGTTTCTCTACCTCAGCTTCGAGCATCCCCTATGGAGGGTGAAGAAGTAGGCCGTTCCTTTCTTCTAGAGGAAAAAAGATCAGGCCCCGTCATCTCTGAAGGGGCTTGATCTATTTCATGGATGAAAAACCTTAGGCGCCGCCTGGGTCTTTCACCTCTTTCCCGTTTCCCACCCAGGCGTAGAAACTGGGCAGGGCCAGCAGGGTGAAGAGGGTGCTGGTGATGAGGCCGCCCACCATGGCCACGGCCAGGGGGCGCTCCAGCTCGGAACCGCCGAAGCCGAAGAGCATGGGCATGAGACCCAGGATGGCGGCCCCGGCGGTCATTAGCTTGGGGCGCACGCGGCCCAGACTGGCCTCCCGCAGGGCCTCCTCGAAGGGCACGCCTGCTTCCATGAGGCCCTTGGCCTGGGTGATGAGCACCAGGCTATTCTGCACCGCCACGCCGAAGAGCCCGATCATGCCCACGATGGAGCTGATGTTCCAGGTCTCTCCCGCCAGCCACAGGGCGAGGAGCGCCCCGGCGAAGGCGTCCGGCAGGGTGGCGATCACCACGAGCACCTCGCGCCAGCACTTGAGGGCGAGATAGAGCAGGCCCACCACCAGGGCCAGGGCCGCCGCGATGGCAATGCCCAGGCGGCGCTGAGTTTCCCGGGCCTCCTCGATCTTGCCCCCCAGCTTGACGAAGGTGCCCTTGGGCAGATGGACCTTGGCCAGGGCCTGTTCGATCCGCTTGGCGGTGCCGCCCAGGTCGCCGGTGGTGCGGACGTTGAGTCCCAGGCGGCGCTGGCCGGATTCCCGGCGCACCAGGGTGGGGGTGGAGGCCTCCTCGAAGCGCACCACCTGCCCCAGGGTCAGGGCCCGGCCATCCTCCAGAACCAGCGGAGTGTCCTTGAGGTTCTCGGGGCTGATGCGGCCATCGTTGGGGAAGCGAACCACCCGTTCGATGCGCTGGGGGCCCTCGAAACGGGCCTCGGAGACCAGCCCCTGCAATGCCGCCTCCAGGGTGCGGGCCACCAGGGGGCGGGGCACGGCCAGGCGGCGCAGGGCCTCCTCATCCAGTTCCGCCCGCCAGCGGGGCATGGGGTCGGGAGTGTCCGGGGTCACGCTGCGCACACCTTCCAGTCGGGCAAGTTGCTCCCGGAGCCCGGGTAGAACACCCCGGAGGGCCTCGAGATCCCTATTGAAGAGCTTGACCTGGATATCGGCTGGCGTGCCGCCGATGCCTTCGGCGATGCGCTCCTGCATGGGTGTCGCCACGTCCACGGGGAAGGGCATGTGCTCGGCGGCTTCCAGAACCTCCCGGTGGACGGTGCTTTCATCCGCATCGGGATTGAGGATCACCATCACTTCACTGTCGGTGATGGGGCAGGGATCCTCGGTCACCTCCGCCCGCCCGCTGCGACGGTAGACCGCGCCCACGCCCGGAATGGCCTTGAGGCGGTCATCCAGGTGCAGGTTGGCCTGGTCCACGGCCTCCAGGCTGCTGCCCGCGGGGATCTTGGAGAGCAGCATGAAGGCCCGTTCATCCAGGGTGGGCAGGAAGTTCGTTCCGAGGTTCACCGCCAGCCAGATACTGGGGATCGTGAGCCCCAGGGCCAGGACGCGCACCAGGGGGCCGTGACGCATGGCCCAATCCAGGGCCGGGCGGTAGATCCGCTTGAGGGCCGAGACCAGCCGGGGTTCATCCAGGGCGGCGCCAGGGGGCAGGAACCGCTCCACCAGGGCGGGTACGAGCGTGAAGGTGAGCACCAGGCTGATGGTCATGCTGGCGGCCACGGCTACCGCCAGGGGCGCATAGAGCTTGCCTGCGATGCCGCCCATGGAGAGCAGGGGGATGAAGACCGCCAGGATCACCAGCACCGCGATGAGGATGGGCGGCGCCACCTCGGCGGCGGCCCGGGTGAGGGCCACCCGGCGGGGTTCGAGGCTGCCCGCATGCTCCTTCAGTCGATGGGCGAGGTTCTCCACCATGATCACGGCGGCATCCACCAGCAGGCCCACGGAGATGGCGAGACCGCCCAGGGTCATGGCGTTGAGGCCGAGCCCCGCGAAATGCAGCGGGATGGCGGCGCCGAGGGTGGCCAGGGGCAGCACCGCGAGCACCAGCAGGGCTCCCCGAACGTTGCCCAGCAGGACGATCAGTACCAGCGCCACGAAGATGCCGCCCACCAGGAGCGCCAGGGTGACGCCATTGAGGGCATGGGTCACCAGGCGGCCCTGGTCATAGATCACTTCCAGGTGCATGCCTTCGGGCAGCTCGCCCTTCAGTTCGGCCACGGCGGCGCGCACCCCTTCGGCCACATCCTGGGTGGCGGCGGTGGGCTGCTTCACGATGCGGAGACTCACATCCTCATGGGACCCATCCATGGGTCCCACCCTTCGGGCGGTATCGCCGTTGGCGATACCGTGGCCCTCCGCTCCTGCTCCGGGCTCATGCTCGGCATTCGTGGGGCGCGCCACTGGGGTGGTATCGCCTTTGGCGATACCGTGGCCCTCCGCTCCTGCTTCGGGCTCATGCTCGGCGTTGGCGGGGTGTGCCTTTGAGCTTGTGTCATCTTTGGCGATGCCGTGGGGCTCCGCTTCTGCTCCGGGCGCGTGGGCGCCGACGGCGTGGCGGGCTAGGCCGCGGCGGAAGGCGGGGGCTTCGCGGATTTCGGCCACGTCACCCAGGGTCACCATGCCCTTGGCGGCCTGGAGGGGGAGGCGTCGCACTTCCTCGGGGGTGGCGGCCAGGTTGCCCACGGACATGTACCAGCCCTTGTCCTGGATTTCCAGCACTCCGGCCGCGAGATCCTGGTGGCTCTCCTCCAGGGCGCTCATCACGCGCTCCAGGCTGACGCCCAGGCTGCGGACTTTCTCGGGGATCAGGGTGATCTGCAGGGAGCGCTCCTGGCCCCCCAGGCGCTCCACCCGGGCCACACCGGGCACGGACTGGAGGCGGGGCGCCAGCACCTGGTCCGCGTGATCCCGCAGGCGCATGGGATCCACGTTCTCGCCTTCGAGGACGATATCCATCAATTCGTGGAGGCGGCCCGAGGCACTGGTCATCAGGGGAGGGCGGGTGCCGGTGGGGAAGCTCCCCACCACGCCGGAGAGCCGCTCGGCCACCAGTTGTCGGGCCCGCCAGGGATCGGTGTCGCCCTCGAAGGTGACCACCACCTGCACCAGTTCCGGCAGCACCGTGGTGTTCACCCGCCGCACGCCGGGCATGCCCCCCAGGGCCTGTTCAGTGGGCTGGGCCACGGCGAGTTCCAGTTCGGGAGTGGCTCGGCCCGGGCTCTGGATGAGCACGCTCAGCACCGGCAGGCTCATGTCCGGGAAGAGATCCCGCTTGAGGTTGAGGAAGGTGAACAGCCCCGCCAGGCCCCAGGCGAGGCTGAGGGCGAAGATCCAGCCCTTGCGGGGCAGGAGCCAGTCGAACCACCGGCGGATGAGGGATCGATGCTCGGGGGCGTGGATATCAGTGGCCATGGCCATCCTCCCCTTCCGGCTGGGTGCGCTTCTGCTGGTAGGCCTTGAGCAGGTAGGCCCCCTCGGCCACCAGGGTCTCGCCGGGCTTCACGCCCTCGATCACCAGGACTTCGTCCTTCAGCTCCATGCCCCGCCGGACCGGGCGGAATACGGCCTGCGCCTTTTCGGCCACGAACACGCCCCAGCGGCCATCCACCTGCTGAAGGGCGGACTGGGGCAGGTAGATGCCCCTGCCCATGGGCACCTTGGCCTCCACGGGAGTACCGGGAATGGGCAGGGGACCGCCCAACAGGCGCAGGCGGTAACTCAGACGACGGGTATCCGGGGTCAGGGCCGTCGTGATGCCCTCCAGCCGGGCCCGCCAGGTTCGACCGTGACCCTGGCGCACTTCGGTGAGCGAACCCTGATTCCAGTCTGAGGGGCCGGGTTCGCCAAGCTCCACGCGTACGAGGCTGGCCTGGGCGGCCTGGAATGCGCCGAGTTCCTGACCGGCCTCTACGCCCTGGCCCCGCTGCACCTTCCATGTGAGCACGGCGCCAGGGGTGGGAGCCCTCAGGGTGAAGGTGGAACCGGCCTCGCCGGGCCTCAGCCCTACGGCTTCGAGCCCCAGGCGCGCGGCCTCTTCCTCGGCCTTGGCGGTGGCACTCTCGCTCTGCATGGCCTCGAGATCCCGGCGGGCTCCGGCCCCGGCCTGGAAGAGCCGCTCCTCCCGGGCGAGATCCGCCTGGGTGCGGTCCAGCCTGGCCTTGGCCGAGATCCAGGCGGCCTTCAGGCTGGCCAGTTCCGGGCTCTGGATGAGGGCCAGGGTGGTACCGGCGCCGCGGCTCTGGCCGGGGATGGCCACCAACTGGCGGACGATGCCCTTCACGGGACTGCTGAGCAGGGCCTGGGCGGCCTCATCGCCCTGGGCCTCGCCGGGTACCCAGCGGCCTTCGACGCGGGGTTCGGGTACGGTCATCAGGCGCAGGCCCCGGATGCCCTCCAGGGGGATGTGGTCACCGTGGCCCTCGGCGGTCCCTTCATGGGCGTGGTCGTGGGCCTCGGCCTGGGGGCCGGGCTTGCGGGAGCAGCCCAGCCCAGTCAGCAGGAGAACGACCAGGGGAAGGCTTACGAAAAGGCGGATCATGGATGTACCTCGGACAGCAGGGTCTGGAGTTCGGCGGCCAGCAGATGCTGGGAATGGAGTCGCTGCAGCGAGGCCATCTGGGCCTCCAGGAGCTGGCGACGGAGGGGAAGGGCCTCGGAGGGGCGTTCCCGGCCCTCCTGGAGGCGCAACCCCACGGCGGCGATGGCCTGGGCGAAGTCCGGCGTCCGCGCGGAAGGGACCGCCTGGGTGAACCGGAGGGCGGCGCCCTGGGCCCGGGCATCCAGTTCGGCCAGGGCCTGGCGGGCTTCTCCCTGAAGGGCGCGGAGCTGGGCCTCGGTGCTGTGGTGGACGGCGGAACCCTCCCCCGGTCGCGGTAGCCGCACCGCGAAGCCCAAGCGGGTCACGTTCTCGTCGCCCTCCTGGGCGTGACTGCCCCGCAGGCTCCACCGGCTGAGTTCCTGGGCTTCCTTGAGGCGGAGGCCGCGCTCCTCCAGATCGATCTGGGCCAGCAGTGCCCCGCGAAGGGGCCCTGCCTGCAGGCGCTCCAGAAGATTTTCTGTGGGAATGAGGGGAACGGGCCCCGGATCCGCCAAGGGGACGGGGGCTGGCGGAAGCTCCGCCAGGGCGAGGAGCCTGCCCCAGCTGCGGGCGACCTGGCTGCGGGCCTCGTCGAGCTCCTGCTGGACCTTCAGGTATTCTCCTTCCACCAGGGCCACCTGGTACGCGGGATCGGCCCCGGCCTCGAAACGGGCCTGGGCGGCCTTGAGCCAGTGGGTGACGGTGGCGAGGTCTGTTTCCCGCAGGGCGAGCAGGCGAGCCGCCAGCCAGGCGTCCAGGTAGGCGGTGCGCAGGCGCAGGGCGCCTTCCCGGCGGGCGGCTTCCTGCATCAGTGGATGGGCCTGGCCCAGGCTCCGGTCCAGCTCGGCGCGAACCCGGGGCGACAGGAAGAGGGGCAGATCCACCTCGAAGCCCCGGTCCGTGGTGCCTGGGGCACCGGGGCTGCGCCGGGGGCCCGCGGAGACCGAGAGGGTCGGGCCCTCCCGCAGGAAGCCCCGGCTCTCCTGGGATTGGCGCTGGCGCTCCGCCAGCAGGGCCTCGGCGCGCCAGGTCTCCGGCGCGGGTCGCGCCTTGGCCTGGAGGTTTCCAAGGGTGAGGGGCGCCTGGGCCACCGCCTGCACGGCGAGCAGGCAGGGCAAGGCCCCGAATGGGATGAATGACATGATGTCCTCGAATCTACGAAAAGGCGGACCCCGCGATGGGGCAGCGGCGCTCGGAGAGCTGATCAGACGTGATGTCCGGGCTTCGCCCGGGCATCACGTGGGGGAGCACGAGGCGAGCAGGTGGTCCCCCCTCGTTCACGTCAGCCCCTGGGAGGCGCCTTTTCGGGTTCGGGTTCGAGGACCGGGATGGGATGGACCGCTACGGCTTCGTAGGTGGGCTTGGGCAGGGGATCCGGGGGAGGCGCCGTGGGCGCGTCCGGGATCAGGATGGGCATGCAGTCATCGAGGCAGAGCACGTGCTGGCTCTCGTGGGTGTGTCCCGCAGAGTCCTCGTGGCAGTGGTCGGATCCCGCCGCCGAGAGGATCGAGGCGAAGGCGACCAGGAGCAGCACCGCGATCCATCGTTTCAAACCCGCGCCCTCCTTCCCGAAGCCAACCCCCATTGTGCAACGAAAGGGGCCGTTCTCGCGAACGGCCCCTTTCGTTGGAAATCCCAATAGGACTAGACCTTGCCGCGCTTGCCCATCTTGGAGTCCAGGTACCAGATGCCGCCGCCCTGGTCGCCCACGGCCCGCAAATGATCCACGATCTGGCCCACATTGGCCTCTTCCTCCACCTGTTCGGTGACGTACCACTGCAGGGTGATCTCGCTGGCGTAATCCTTCTCGTTGCGGGCCCGCTCGAAGAGGGCGTTGATCTTGGCGGTGATGCCCTTCTCGTGGGCCAGGGTCTGCTCGAAGACCTGGATGATGGCGCCGAACTCGGTGGGGGGCGCCGCGATGGGCTGGAGCTCCAGCTTGCCGCCGCGGTCCAGCAGGAAATCGATGAGCTTGGTGGCGTGGGCGGTCTCTTCTGAAGCCTGCACCTTGAGCCAGTTAGCGAAGCCCTTGAAGCTCTTGCCCTCGCAGTGGGCGCTCATGGCCAAATAGAGCTGGGCCGAATACTGCTCGGCATTGATCTGCGCGTTGAGCGCGTCCTGCATGGTCTTGCTGATCATGGGGTGGCCTCCAAAGGCGAGGGACGAGTGGAATCCCAACGATGCCTTGGACGGTGAAGGCGCCCCTACCGTTCCATCGATACTTCAGTGGCCGTGGCCCCCCGTCGTCAGGACGATGAAGGCGATGCCCGCGCCCATGCAGGCCATTCGGCCCAGGAAGATGCCGACGGAGCTGGAGGTGCGGTGCCCCGGCAGCAGATCGCCGAGGGCGATGTAGAGGAAGCTGGAAGCGCTCAGGGCGAGGGCGTAGGGCTGGAGTTGGGTCGCCCAGCCCAGGGCCGTCAGGCCGACCACGGCGCCCAGCACCGAACTCAGGCTCAGGCCCGCATTCCAGGCCAGGGCTCGTCCCCGGTTCATGCCGGACTTCAGGAGGATGGCGAAGTCGCCCAGCTCCTGGGGGATCTCATGGGCCAGCACGGCCAGGGTGACCGCCAGACCCGCCGCCCAGGATGCGGAAAAGGCCGCGGCGATCGCGAGGCCATCCACGAAGTTGTGGAGCCCGTCGCCCAGCAGCACGAAGGGCCGGGTGCTCTGGTGCAGCCCGCAATGGGATTCGTGGCAATGGCGCCAGAGCAGGGTGCGTTCGAGGATATGCAGCAGCAGGATGCCCGCCAGCACCGTGGTGAAGCCCCGATGCCCCGGCAGGGCGTGGGCCACCTCCGGGAGCAGATCCAGGAACACAGCGGCGAGCAGGCTGCCGGTGGCGAAGCTGATGGCCATCGGCAGGGTCTTCTTCAGAATTCGGTCCGGCAGGGCGAGGGCCAGACCGGCGAGCAGCACCCCCCCCAGCCCGGTGGCGAGGCTGGCGAGAATGGCGAACAACCAGGGTGAGTAGGTCAGATCAGAAGGCATATTTCACGCGGAAGGCCCAGGTGCGAGGCGGGAAAACATGGGTGCCGCCCCGGTGGCTGAGGAAGTTGTAGAGGGATTTCTCGTCGAAGGCGTTCAAAAGATTGCCCGACACATCCAGTTTATGCGCCCCCAGCCGGAAGGTCTTGCCCAGGCCGACATTCCAGGTGGTTCGGGCCTTCACCCGCCACACGCGGTCACCCGCATCAAAGCGAAGGTGGGCGAGGCCGAAGTCCAGGTCGGGATTGCCTTCCGCCCCCTCGGGATCACCCGCCACCAGCCCGGAATCGTGGCGGCCGAGCACTTCCCCCCACCAGTCGGCGTGGTCATAGCGGAGCCCAAGCTGGGCGCTGAGCTTCTGATCATGGTCGATGGGAAAACGGCCCAAGGGCTCGGCCTGCTCATGGCCGCCCGCCTGCACTTCCAGGCCGCCAGTGGTGGGGCCTTCCACCAAGGCCCGTGTCTTGCCCGCGCTCAGGTAGGCACTGAATCCCACCTTGGAAGTCACATCGAAACGCAGGTTGAAGCCATGGAAGAACCCGTGGGCCAGGGCGATGGGGAATTCGACGCCGGAGTTGAGGAACTGTTCGACATCCGCCGTGTTCCGGCCTTTGCGCCCCCAGAAGTCCAGGTTCAGGCGGCCCCAGGCCCCGAACTGCTGCTCCGCCCCCACGTTCCAGGCGTCCTGGACCTCGGGGCGCACCTGCTGGATGCCGTGCTCAGCCAGTCCGGCGGCCTCGGGGGAACTGGACAGGGCCAGGTTCTCGCGGTCTGGGGTGATGAGCAGGCGGTCGTAGGAGGTCCGAAAGATGGTGCGGGTGCTGGGGATCCGATAGGAAATGCCCAGGCGGGGCTGAAGCTCGGCATCCCTGGTTCCCTTCATGGTCCAGGCGTCGTAGCGCAGGCCCAGGGCCAGGAACAGATCGCCGAAATGCAGATCCGTCTGGGCGAAGGCCGAGGCCAGGGTCGGCGTGGTGCGCCCCTCGAAGGCCCAGATGGCGCCGCCGCCCGCAGGCGTATAGGCGTAGAGCGGGTTGCCGGGGGCCGTGACGTAGGCATCCGACGTGATGGCGAAGCGGAACTGCTCCCGGATGGGGAAGGCCACGTACTGCAGCCCGGCCTTGAAGGTGCTCTCCGCGAAGAACCGCTGGTTGAAGGCGAACTGGGCGCCCCAGTTCTCCAGGCTGCGGTCCTGACTGGCCCACACGGGGAAATCGGGGCCTCCCTCGGGGAATCCGGCCGCCAGATCGCGGCTGGGGGTGAGCCGGGAGGTGGCCCGGCGTCCGTAGGCGGACACGTCCAGGCTCTGGTTCGCCGAATAGAGATGACTCCAGCCCAGGCTGGCGTTGGCGTCCTGGGTCATCACCCGCTGATTCATGCCTGCGGCCTGCTGGGAGGCCAGATTGACCACATCCCGGGTGGTCTTGCCGCCGGAGGCGGAAAACCGCAGGGTGTCCCGATCCCCGAGCACCCAGTCGAAGCGGGAGAACAGGCGACCGGTTTCGCCGGAATTATGGAAATTGCGGAAATCCACCGGATCCAGGAAACGATCCGTGCGGCTGCCGGCGCTGGTGACGAAGTACCCGAAGCGATCCGTGCCGCCCTGCACGGTGACACCGGCTTCCAGGGTGGAGAACCGCGCCGCGCCCAGGCTTACCTCCCCGGCGAAGCCCTTGGGCGTACCGAGGCCCGAGCGGGTGGTCATGTTCACCACGGCCACGGGCTTGCCGCCGTACTCCGCAGAAATGCCGCCGGTGATGATCTCCAGGCTGCTGATCTGGGCCGGGTCCATGGAGTTGCTGAAGGTGGCGTGGGTATGGTCCGAGAGGGGAATGCCGTCCACCACGAAGGTGAGCTGACCGTGGCTGCCTCGGAAATGGAACCGGCCATTGTCGTTGGCCACGAAACCTGGGGTCGCCAGCAGGATGGATTCCAGGGCGCGACTCTGAACGGCGGCGGGAATGCGCTCGATGGTGCTCTGGTCGATATCGAGATGGGTGGAGGGATGTTCCTCCACGATAGAGAGAGTCTCCTCCACCGCCACGGTCACGCCCTGGGGGCGCAGGGGCACTGTGATCTCCAGGGGCAGCGAAGTCCGCAGTTCCACGGTTTGGTGAATGGGCTGGAAATCCCTGGCGAAGACCTCCAGGTGATAGTCGTTGAAGGGCACGTTGTGGAACAGGAACCGGCCCTGGCCATCGGGCTGCGCCACCTGACGGTAGCCGGAGACCTTGTGGATCAGGAGGATCTGGGCCTGGGTGATGGGTTGGCCCCGGTCATCCACCAGGCGTCCCGAAAGGCTGGCGCTGCTGGCCGCCGCCGTCAGGGCGGGAACCAGCGTGAAGGCCAAGGAAGGAAGAATCAGCAATCGAAGGGCTTGGGTCGGCACCGGTAACCTCAAAACAAATAATGGATCAAATAGAAAATATTTTCAAATAGCAACGCTATCGAAAAGGCTTACCTGCCTTCTGATGCCCTAAACCCATGGCTGTGTCTCGCGTTTCCACCCTGACGGCCACCTTCGGGCCTGGAGGCTTTGACATGAAGCGGAAGCACATCTGGCTCCTGGGGGGCGGCGCACTCCTTCTCGTGCTGATTGCCGTGGGCGCGACCCGCGGGGACAAGGGGCAGGGCGTCCAGGTGGTGACGGTGGCCCGGGAGACCATCACCGCCAAGGTGAGCGCCAATGGCAAGATCCAGGCGGTCCAGAAAGCCGATATCAGCGCCAACGTGATGGGTCAGGTGACCCGCATCGCCGTGAAGGAAGGCGATTCGGTCAAGAAGGGACAGTTCCTGCTGGAAATCGATCCCAGCCGCCACCAGGCCTCCGTGGCCGGAGTGCAGGCCTCCATGGAGGCCATGGGCCAGGATCTTGCCTCCGCCCGCTCCCGGCTGGAGCAGGCTCATAAGGACTTCGACCGGGCCGAGGCCAACCGCAAGGCGGGCATCATCTCCCAGTCGGACTACGAGCAGGTGCGCACGGCCCTCTCCACGGCGGAAGCGGCGGCCTCTGCCACCCAGCGGCGCATGGAGCAGGCCAAGGCAGGAGTGCAAGAGGCGCGGGTGGGCCTCAAGTACACCACCATCACGGCCCCCATGGACGGGGTGGTGACGGCCCGGCGGATCGAGTTGGGCGAAACTGCGGTCATGGGCATGCAGAACCAGCAGGGGCTGGTGCTGGTGACCATCTCGGATATGAGCAAGGTGGAAGCGGAGATGGAGGTAGACGAAGCCTCCATTCCCAGCGTGAAGCTGGGCCAGAGCGCCCAGGTGCGCATCGACGCCTATCCCAATCAGCTCTTCGAGGCTGTGGTCACCGAGGTGGGCGGCAGTCCCATCCTCAAGCTCAACATCAACGAGGCCATCAAGTTCAAGGTGAAGGTGCAGATCAAGAACCCGCCCCTCACCATCAAGCCGGGTCTCAGCGCCCAGGCGGACATCTTCACCGGCAGCCGGGAGAACGCCCTGGCCATTCCGCTCCAGGCCTTGGTGATGAAGGAGATCAAGGCCAAGGAAGGCCAGAAGCTCGCCCCCGGCGCACCTCGGGAGGAAGAAGGCGTCTACCTTCTGGAGGGCGGCAAGGCGCGCTTCCAGGCGGTCAAGACGGGGCTGCTGGGCGAGCTGAACGTGGAAATCACGTCGGGACTCAAGGGCGGTGAGACCGTGGTGACGGGTCCCTTCAAGGTGCTGCGCGACCTCAAGGGCGGCGAACCGCTGAGGGTGGAGACGAAGAAGGTCGGGGTGAAGAAGGACGACGACGCGAAGTAGCCATGAAACTCTCCGAACTCTTCCGCATCGCCTTGCGGGCCCTTAGGGCCCACAAGCTGAGGAGCTTCCTCACCCTGCTGGGCATCATCATCGGGGTCACCACCATCGTGGGCGTCGTGGGCGTCATCTCCGGCCTGAACACCTACGTGAAGGAAAAGGTGATCGTGCTGGCCCCGGACGTCTATATCGTCACCCAGTTCGGCATCATCCGCAGCCGTCAGGAATTCCTTCAGGCCCTCAAGCGCCCGCCCATCCGCTGGCACGAGTACGAGCGCCTGAACGACGGTTCCCTGCAATACGCCACCCGCATCTCCTGCGGCACGGGCACGGCCATGAAGGCGAGTCACGGAGACAAGCACCTGGAATCCACCACGGTGCCCGGGGTGACGCCGGATTTCGCCCAGCTCTTCCGCCTGGAATTCGAGGCGGGGCGCTTCTTCACCGAGCAGGAAAACGATGCGGCGCAGAACGTGGTCGTCATCGGCGCAAATGTGCGGGAGGAGCTCTTCGGCAGCCTCGACCCCATCGGCCGTACCATCCTGCTGCGGGGCCAACCCTTCGTGGTGATCGGGCTCATGCCCAAGCAGGGCCGGGGCATCGGCTTCAACCAGGACAACCGCGCCTACATCCCCATCCAGGTCTACCGCAAGAACTTCATGCCCGCCAATCAGAGCCTGGAGCTCTACGTGAAGGCCGCGGGCGGCGTGAACGGCATCGACGCCTCGGTGGACGAGCTGCGCGCGGTGCTGCGGGCCATGCGGCACACGGCCTACTCCGCCCAGGATCCCTTCGGCCTGCTTACCCAGGAGGCCCTGCAGGATCTCTGGCGCCAGATCAGCGCCGCGGCCTTCCTGCTCATGATCCTGGTGGCCTCAGTGAGTCTCGGCGTGGGGGGCATCGTGATCATGAACATCATGCTGGTGAGCGTCACGGAGCGCACCCCGGAGATCGGCATTCGCCTTGCTCTGGGGGCCCGCAAGAAGGACATCCGGCGGCAGTTCCTGCTGGAGGCGGCGCTGCTTTCGGCGCTGGGGGGCGTGCTTGGTGTCCTGCTGGGGGGCGGCGTGGTGCTGCTGGTCAAGCAGGTGGCCGGTTTCCCGGCCCAGATCACGCCGGGGATCGTCTTCACGGGCATCGCCCTTTCCACCCTGGTGGGGCTCACGGCAGGGTTCCTGCCTGCCCGCCGGGCCTCCAACCTCGTCGTCATTGATGCCATTCGGGCGGAGTGACCCATGAGCGCCGCCCTTCGCAAACCCAAGCTCCTCCGCGCCATCGGCCGAGAGAACGTGCTCTTCGCGCTGCGGGCGATCCTGGCCCAGAAGCTGAGAAGCGTGCTGACGCTCCTGGGCATCGCCGCCGGGGTCGCCACGGTCATCGCCATGGTGAGCTTCGTGGCGGGCTTCAACCAGGCCATCACCGGCGCCTTTTCCGCCTTCGGCACCCACCTGGTGCAGTTCCAGAAATACGAACCGCGCTTCGGGGGCGGGCGGATTCCCGAGGAGCAGAAGCGGCGCAAGGATCTCACCCGCGAGGATGCCGAGGCTTTGAAACGCTTGGCCTCTCTTGCTGCGGCGGTCTCCCAGGAGCGCTATCTCGAGGGTGAATCCAGTATCAAGAACCGGAAAGGGGATGAGGCCAATGGGCCCGCCCTCTGCGGCACGAACCCCGACTATGCCCCGGCCAACAATTCAGTCGTGGAGGATGGCCGCTTCCTCATCGATGCGGATGTGCTCCATGCCGCCCGAACCTGTGTGGTGGCGCCCGATGTGGTCAAGGCCCTCTGGCCCCGGAAGGATCCCCTCGGCCAGGAGCTCCTGCTCAACGGCATCGCTTTCCAGGTGGTGGGGGTGCTCGAGAAAAAAGGCTCCTTTCTGGGAGGCAGCAACGACAACCTGGTGCTCATTCCCATCAGCACCTTCGATGAGCTGTTTCCCCAGGTCAAGAACTCGGGTGGGGACAACATGCACATCGCCACCATCCCCAAGGATCCCGCTCGCATCGCGGAAATGACCGATCAGGAAGTGGCCATATTGCGGGCCCGCCGCGGGCTTAGACCCAGCGAGGCCAACGATTTCGCCATCTTCACCAGCGAAGGCCAGCTTCAGTCCTTCCAGCAAATCACCGGAGGTATCGCCGCCGCCATGATCTTCATCGCGGGCATCGCCCTGCTGGTGGGGGGCGTGGGCGTGATGAACATCATGCTGGTGACGGTCACGGAGCGCACCCGGGAGATCGGCGTGCGAAAGGCCATGGGCGCCACCCGCAAGGATGTGGCGGCCCAGTTCCTGGTGGAGGCCGTCACCCTCACGGGCATCGGCGGTGGCATCGGCATCGCCATTGGGCTCGGCATCGCCTTTCTGGTGCGCTTCGCCTTCGACTTTCCCGCCGCGGCGCCACTGTGGTCCATCGTGCTGGGCTTCGGCATCAGCACCACCGTGGGCCTGACCTTCGGCATGTGGCCCGCCCTGAAGGCGGCGAAGCAGGATCCCATCGAGGCCCTGCGGTACGAATAGAGATCCTCCCGGCAAGGTGATTCGCTCCCTGTGGGGCCCCGCTTCGAAGGCTCCACTGGAGCCTTCTCCGCGACCCACATGGTCGCGACCGATCGAGGCGCCGCGGTACGAATAGAAACTCAGGCTCCGGAGCCCTTTTCCGATAACGGAAGGGTCGCCCGAGGCCTGCCATGTTCGATCTGCTCCTTGCCGCCAGTCTGAATCTCTTCCCGGAGGAACCGCCCAAGCAGCCGGTCGCCAAGCCTGCCGCGGTGGAAACCGAGAAGGCCGTTCCGGCCAAGGCCGTCAAGAAGCACAGCTCGGTGGCCGTTCCCGAAGAGGCCGCGCCGGAAAGGATCAAACCCGCGCCCAAGCCAATCCCAAAGCCGAAATCCGGTGCCCCGACGAAGATCGAGGACTCCAAGCGCCTGGTGGAGGCCGAGGCGAGGGCTGCGCGCCTGGCCGCGGAGAACGCCAAGCTCCAGGAGGCCCTGGCGAAGAAGGAGGCACCGGCGCAGGTGGAGATCCGAAATGCAGAGGCCGGCCTGGCGGAATTGAAGGCCGGGAATCGTCGCTTCGTGGAGGGGCGGCGGGTGCGCACTCTGCTCACTTCCCAGGACGCGGCCCTGCGCGAAACCCTGGTCAAGGGCCAGGCGCCCTTCGCGGTCATCGTCACCTGCTCGGACAGCCGGGTGATGGACAACTTCGTGTTCGATCAGGAGATGGGGCGGATCTTCACCATCCGGGAGGCGGGCAACTGCCCGGATATTCAGGGTGTGGCCTCGGTGGAGTATGCCGCCGAACACCTGGGCTCGAGCCTGGTGATCGTGATGGGGCACACCTTCTGCGGCGCCGTGAAGGCCGTGGCCGAGGCCCAGGGCAAACCCCTGCCGGGCAATCTCTGGTCGCTCCAGGCGGCCATGGCGGGGCTGTTGGAGACCACCCAGGAGGATCCCAACGAGAGCGCCGCCGAGCATCTTCGGCACCTGGAGAGCCACAACGCAGTCCGTCAGGCCCAGGCCCTGCTGGATCGCAGCGAGATCCTGCGGCATCTGGCGGCCGCGGGCAAGCTGCGGCTGGTTCCGGCGGTCTACGATCTGAGCAGCGGGAACGTGGCCTTCCTGGAGCTGCCCAAGGCTTCAAAGGGCGAGGAAAAGGCGCATCATTGAAGGCATGAGACCCGACGACTTCCGCCGCCTTGGACACGAACTGATCGAGTGGATCGCCACCTACCGCGAGCAGCTCGAAACCTACCCCGTGATGAGCCGGGCCCAGCCCGGGGAGATCAGCGCCCAGCTGCCCCGCACACCGCCGCAGAAGGGCGAAGGCCTTGACGCCATCCTGGGCGATCTGGACCGCGTGGTGATGCCGGGGATAACCCACTGGAATCATCCGGGCTTCTTCGCCTACTTCCCGTCCAATTCCAATCTCTCTTCGGTATTGGCGGATCTCGTGTGTGCGGGCCTGGGCAGCCAGGGCATGAGTTGGCAGACGAGTCCCGCCGCGACAGAGGTGGAGGATGTGGTCATGGAGTGGTTGCGGCAGATGCTGGGCCTGCCGGAGGCCTTCACGGGCGTCATCCAGGACACCGCCAGCACGGCCACCTTCTGCGCCCTGCTCTGCGCCCGGGAGCGCGCCTCCAGCTTCAGCCAGAACCGCGGCGGCCTGCAGGCCGAAGCGAAACCCCTGGTGGTCTACGCCTCGGACCAGGGCCACAGCTCCATCCCCAAGGCCGCGCTGCTGGCGGGTTTCGGCAAGGAGCATCTGCGGCTCATCCCCACCGATGCCAACCATGCCCTCCGCCTGGATGCCCTGGAGGCCGCGCTCCAGGCCGATCTCGAGGCTGGCCTGAAACCCTGCGCCCTGGTGGCCGCCATCGGCACCACCGCCACCACCGCCATGGATCCCCTGCTGGCCATGGCCGCGCTGGCCCAAAAGTATGACCTCTGGCTGCATGTGGATGCGGCCATGGCGGGCACGGCCATGCTCTGCCCCGAGTGCCGTGGACTGTGGGCAGGCGTCGAGGCCGCGGATTCCGTGGTGCTCAACCCCCACAAGTGGATGGGTACGGGCTTCGATCTCACGGCCTACTACGTGCGGGATCCCGAGCACCTCATCCGCGTCATGGGCACCAACCCCAGCTACCTGCACACGGCCCAGGACGGGCAGGTGCGCAATCTGCGGGACTGGGGCATCCCCCTGGGGCGCCGCTTCCGGGCCCTCAAGCTCTGGTTCCTCATCCGCGATCTCGGCGTGGAGGGCCTCCAAGCCAAGATCCGCCGGGACTTCGCCAACGCCCAGTGGCTCAAGGCGCAGGTGGACGCCGCCCCGGGCTGGGAGCGACTGGCCCCCGTGGAACTCCAGACCGTCTGCCTTCGCCACGTGCCGGAGCCTCTGCGCGGTGACGAAGCCGCCCTCACCGCCCACAACCTGGGCATCGCCGCGCGCATCAACGAGGCCGGCCAGAGCTACCTCACGCCTTCCATGCTCAAGGGCCAGCAGATGATCCGCGTCTCCATCGGCGCCGAAGCCACCGAGCGCAGGCATGTGGAGGCCCTGTGGGTGGCGTTGCAGACTGAGGCGGCGCGGGGCTGTTAGCGGATTTCGAGAAGGCCCGTCGACGAGCGAAGGGGAAGGAGCGTAGGCTTTTCGCCAGCGGTCCGGAACCGTCTACTCAGGAGTTGTCATGGTCTCCCTTCTCCACCTGTGGTTGCCGATCCTGCTCGCTGCGGTCTTCGTATTCATGGCCAGCAGTCTGGTCCACATGGTCTTCAAGTGGCACAACTCCGATTACCGGCAACTGCCCAACGAGGATGCCGTGCGCGAGGCCATTCGCCAGGGCGATCCTGCGCCGGGCCAGTACGTGCTGCCCTATTTCGGCGACATGAAGGCGATGCAGTCGCCCGAGGCCCAGCAGAAATTCACCGAAGGCCCCGTGGCCATGGTCTACCTCAAGGCCGCCGGGATGCCCAAAATGGGGCCTGCCCTCATGGGTTGGTTCTGCTTCTCTGTAGTGGTTTCCTTCGCCGTGGCCTATCTCACCTCCCGGACCGTGGCGCCCGGCGCCCCCTGCCTGCAAGTCTTCCGCGTTGCAGGGACTGCGGCCTTCCTGGCCTACGCCGGAAACGCTGCCCAGGCGGCCATCTGGATGGGGAAGCCCTGGCGTTCCGCGGCCAAGGAGATGCTGGATGGCCTCATCTATGGGGTTGTGACGGCCATTGCCTTCGCCTGTCTCTGGCCGCGCTAATCTGACAGATGATCATTCTCGCGCAGGGTTCCTAGGCCGCCTCGCCTCCTGCCGGGCCTGTCCTCCCCTCCCACCGAAAGGAATCCCGTGGCCAAGACAGCGGCTCAGCTCGACAAGCGAAAACGAGACACGGAGAAGCGGAAGAAGCTGGAAAAGGTCATCAAGCGGATCGCCGCCGAAATGCCCGAGCCCCCGGTAGAGCCGAAGCCCAATGCCTCCGAGGGCAAGACTCCGGAAGGCCCAGGGGTAAAGTGCCTGAGGTGTGATGGCGTGGGCCACCTGATCGCCGACTGCGATAAGTGCAAGGGCCGCGGCGTGATGGTGGTGAGTTGCCGAAAGTGCTCGGGCAAGGGCGTCTATGCCCAGAAGGCGGGCCCCTGCGAGCGGTGTGAGGCCAGGGGTATCCTCGCGGACGGCACCACCTGTCCCCGCTGCAAGGGGCATAAGGTTCAGCTCGCTTTTTCAACGCCCTGCTCCAAGTGCGCGGGCAGCGGTTCCCTGGAAATGGCCTGCAAGCGGTGTGGGGGAAGCCTCAAATACGAAGCCAGTTGTGGTAACTGCGGCGGGACGGGGCGGTACCACCGAAAATAGCTGCTGCGAGGCAAAGACGGGCTCCAGGGGCGGAGCGATTCGAAACCATAACGAGAGAAGGGGCCCCGCGGCCCCTTCTCTCGTTATAGGTTCCGACTCTACTTCAGGATTACCTTCAGCGCCTTCTCCGTCGCCTCCAGCAGGGCCTCGGGCCCCACGGGCTTGCCGGTGGCCTTCATCATCCACAGGTCGGGGGCGATGCGGCCCAGGGTGGTCATGCGCTCCACTTCTTCGCCGAGCTTGCCGGTCTTCTCGATCTGGTGCTCGATCTGGAAGGCGATCATGTGGCCGATGGGGTAGTCGGGCAGGTAGAGGAAGCTGTGGATCATGTGGCTGTAGATGCCCAGCAGCACGCAGTCCTTCTGGCCCAGCACGGGGGCGTAGTAGCGGTTCCACACGTCTTTTGAGACCTGGAGGGTGGCCTCCTTGAGTTGGGCGGGAGTGGCCTCGGGGTGCTCGTACATCCAGTGCCACACGGCGGTGTCCACCAGGCCCACGCCTGCGATCTCGTAGGTCATCCAGAAATCGTTGAGGGTCTTCTCGGCCAGGGCCTTGGCATCGGGGGCGGGCTGGCCGAGGAGCTTGAGATCCTGGGCCTGGAAGACGAAGGCGATGGCTTCCGTGAAGGCGGTGTTGGGCACGCCGTTGAGCAGCCAGTGATCCACCTTGTTCAACGAGAAGGTCTGCTCGACGTTATGACCCATCTCATGCACAGCGATGTTGAAGGCCTTGTAGTCCATGCCGTCCTTGCCTACGCGGGTGCGCAGGTGCGCGTTGTCGCCCTTGCGCGCGGCGCCCATGGCGTGCCCGGAGCCCCGGGCGGGATCCACCTCGATGCGGCTGGCCAGCCATTCCGCGCGCTCGGGGCTGAAGCCCAGGCCCTTCAGGAGATTGGGCATGTCCTGCTTGTAGGCGGCCGCATTGGGATACTTGGCGCGGGTGAGGGCATCCAGTTTGGCCTCGTCGAGGCCCGCGCCGGGGCGGAAGCCGTTGAACCAGATATCGAAGGGCTCCAGCTTGCGGCCCAGGCGCTTCTCGATGACCTTGGCGACCTCCTTTAGCAGCGGGCTGGCGCAGACATCCTCCAGCATCTTCTTCACCCGGGCCTCGGGAATCTGGCGGCCTTCCTCAAAGCTGCGGGCGATGTGGGTGGGAGCCGTGGGGCTGTAAGGATCGGCTTTCCTCACGGCCTTGAAACAGTCCAGCAGCACCTTGTAGCGTGTGTCGGGCTCGGGGCTGTTGCTGGCCTTCAGATCCGCGGGGGCGGCGGCATCACTGTCCTTCACCACCGCAGCCTTCACGTCGTTGGTGTAGGGATTCCAGTCCAGGAAGGGGCTATCGATGACGGCGGCGGGAATGGTCTGCGTCACGATGCGCTCCATCACCTTTTGGATCATGCGCTGGCGTTCCAGGCCGCCCTTGCCTTCGGCGTAGCGGCTCTTGAGTTCGTCGCGGAGGTTCCAGTGGGAGAGCAGTCGCTTCTTGGGCTCGAAGAGGCGCTGGCCCTTGTCGTTCACCAGGTGGTGCATCCAGATGTTGTAGGAGGCGATGTAGCGGTCGGACTGGCCCGCGGCATCGGCGATGGCGAGGTTCACTTCGGCGGGAACGCGCTTGGCGAAGAAATCCACGAGCCGGGCCTCGGCCCACTGGCGGCGGGTCCACTGCTCGCCCTGCTTCAGGCGTTCGTCCAGGGTGGACATGGGGAAATTCAGCAGCACCGTGAAGGCCAGCTTGTTGGCGAAGGCGTCATCGATGAAGTGAGCGCTGGCATCGTAGCCGGAGATGATCTCGTCCACGGGCAGCATGGGGCCGAGATCCAGATCCGAGTGCCAGCGCAGGTCCCGGCCGATCTCCGCCATGTGCCCGTTGAGGCTCTCCAGGGCGAATTCCAGGCGCTGGAAGAGGCCGTCCAGGGCCTTGGCGTCCCCGGCGAAGTGGGTGCGGACGAAGGCCTCGAAATCGGTGGCCGTGCCGTCCTCGGTGCGCCAGAAGGCCGCGGCTTGCTTGAGCCCCCGCTGCACACGCCCGCGCTGGCCCTCGCCGTGTTTGGCGACCAGTTCGCCTTCCAGGCGGGAGAGCGAGGCACCCAGGTCCACCTTGGCGGTCCTTTGGGTGGGCGCGGTCTGGGCCGAGAGGGCAGGGCAGGTCATGGAAGCGATGATGAGGGCGGCGGTGCCGAAGAGTTGCATGGAAACCTCGCGGAAGGGTCGGCATCCATTGTAAGACGAGGCTTTCCCCCATTCATGAAAATCGCGGGTCCAGAACCCGCGATTTTCACGAATGCAAAAGACCGCCGCCTTAGTGACCCTTGGTCACCAGCACCCAGGGCTTGAAGCGCAGATCCTCGCCCAGGATGTGGTGGGCGAACCACTCCTGCACCAAGGCGAGAACTTCTTCGGCCTTGAGGGTGTCGGGGTTTTCCAGGAACTGCTGGTGGATGGCCCTCACCCGTTCCTTGAAACGGGCGTGTACCTCGCGGTGGCTCTCGAGATCGGGGTAGCCCGCCCGCTCCATCAGGCGCTCCTCAGAGTCGAAGTGCATGAAGGTGTAGTCCACCAGAAAGGCCACGCGATCAGTCATGGGCGCCGGGTCTTCCGCCTTCAGGCTGGCGGCAAATTCCTGCACCATCTGGAAGAAGATGTGGTGATAGGCATCCACCAGCGGATTGCCGGTGCTGTATTTTTCGGTCCACTCAACAAATTCCATGGAGGCACTCCGGAGCACCCAGCTAATTTAGCAGGCCCGCGGAGCGCCCACCCTGGAAAGCCGCGCCTGAATCAGAACCGGTAGCTCACGGTACCGCCCATCTCCCGGCGCATGGCCTGGTAGGGCGTCAGGCGCTCGGGGCCGGTGGCGCCCTGGAGGGTGAATTCCTTGGCGCCGTTGCGCACGTAGGCCCCCAGGGACAGGCCCGGCCAAACCTCGTAGGCGGCGTTGGCATGCCACTGGATGAATCGATCCCGAGGCTCGAAGGCGGGGGCGGCGGAGACAGAGAGGGCCTCGGCCATGGTGCTGCCCACGGCCTGGATCGCCAGGAAGCCTGTGAACCTACCTTCCTGCACCCGCAGCCAGACATTGCCCTTCTTCCTCACGGTATAGGCGAACTCATCCGTCGAGACGAAGGGATGCTGTGTCGAGTCGTAGGCGGGGCGCTGGTCCTTGGTGAAGGAGAGCAGGGTCATGTTGGCCCCGGCGCTCCAGCCCCTCTGGATGACCCAGGTGACGGCCAGTTCGGCCCCGGTGTTCGTGGCATCCCCGGCGTTCTGGAAGATCTTGGGGAGATTGAGACGGGCGGCATAACTCGTGCCCGTAAAGGGCGGCGGCAGGGGGGGAACGGTGACGCCGGGCTGCATCACGGGAGCAAGGGCCACCTGGGTGATGAGCTCGCTGAACTTCATCTGGTAGACCGTGAGATCCACGGTGAGGGGGCCGAAGGCCTGACGATAGCCCAGCTCGATATTAGTGGTCTTCTCCGGCTTGAGAGCCGCATTAGGCACGAGCTGGGAGTAGACAGGGATATTGGGCGGCAGGGGATTGTTGAGGACCGGGAAGAACATCCCAGAGAAGAGAGAGACATCCAACCGCTGCTCCAGGATCTGGGGGCTCCGGGTGCTGGTGTAGTACCCGGCTCGCACGGCACTGGAAGGGGTGGGGTTCCAAACCAGGGCCAGGCGGGGAGACGTACGGCTGCCGCCCAGGCTCTCGTTCTCGGCGCGCAGGCCCAGGGAAACCGAGAAGGTAGGTAGGGCCTTCCAGTCCAAGGCCGCAAAGCCTCCGCTGGCAGTCTCCTTGGCCCCATTGGCGAGACCGACAAAACGGGCTCTGCCGGTTTCGATCTTGCGGGTGTCCGCTCCGAAGACAAGGAAGAAGTCCTGGGTCAGGGTCCAGTTCGCCTGGAGTTCGGCCTGGGTCGTTTTTACTTCGGCCCAGTTGTAGTCACTCAGGAATCCAGGATCCTCGAAGGCCGCCGCCAGGTAGGGACTGGCACTCAGATGGTTCTCGCTCTTGAACTGGTGGATACGCAACTCCGTGGAGAAACCCTCGGCCCAGGCCTGCCGCCAGCCCGCGAGCAGGGTAGTGCGAGCTGCGGTGCGATAGCTGAAATAGCTTTCCGGGCCGTACCACTTGTCCGACCGCCCTGCGCTGATCCAGATCGAGGTGTCCTTGGCGGTGTACTGGCCTCGGGCCATGGCCTGGGAACCGTGTCCCGCATCTGAGCCAATCCATGGATTGGCGGAAGGGTTAGGACTGGAAGGCTGGTCGCGATAGGAAAGCAGACTGGTCGGACGTCCCAGGTTATGGGTATCGAAGCCGCTGGCGCCCATGGAGTAGCCCTGGTAGCCCGCGGATACGCCCCACTTCCCATCACCCAGGAGCAACGAGAGGGCCCCTCGGCTGGTGCGCTTGTCGGCGAGGGAGGCCCGGGCGGAGGCCGTGAGTCCTTTCCCTGGGCGGCGCGTGGTGATGGCGATGACCCCGGTCACGGCGTTGGCGCCGTACAGGGTGGAGCTGGGGCCGCGCACCACTTCGATCTTGTCGATGAGGTCGATGGGCACCGGCAGGTTGGAGATATCGATGGTGGCGCCGATGGCGCTGAACTGAGGCACGCCGTCGATCAGCACCTGGATCGTGCGGGGTTGGCCCTCCTGCATCACACCCCGCAGGCCGACCACGCTGTAGCCGTTGTCGGCCTCGAGCAGGTCCACGCTGGTCATCAACTTGAGCGCGTCTTGAATGCGATAGATGCCCATCTGACGCAGCTCGTCCCCGGTGATCAGCTCGATGGCCTGGGGGCTGTCGATGAGCCGCTGTTCCCGCTTGGAGGCCCCCTGGACGGGTGTGTTGAGCAGGGCGAGGAGTTCGTCCTCCATGGAGGGTGGCGGCGCCTGGGCGGTTAGGTGGGGAGAGGCGATCACCGCAAAAAGGGCGAGGCCGATCGAAGCGCGGGATTGGGCCATGACAACCTCCAATGGCTTCCCAGAAAGGAATCCGAAAGAATCCTTCGGCCTCAATGTGACAAAGCTTGAAAATCTGAAGCTATTTTCTTAGTCCTGCCCAGGCGTCTCGGGGGACACCTCCAGCTGCACCAAACCTCTGATGGGCTGTCTCATCGGTCAGCCCAGGAGGGTGAGCACCTGGGCCAGGCGGGCTTCCTTCTCGGCGGCCTGGGTACGCTGGGCCTCCACGGCCTCGGCGGGGGCCTTGGCCAGGAAGCCTTCGTTGTTCAGGCGGCTCCGCAGGCCTTCCAGCTCCTTTTCGAGCTTGTCCCGCTCCTTTTCGAGCTTGGCCTTCTCGGCGGCGAGATCCTTGACGCCCGCCAGCTCCAGCGCCGTCGTGCCACCCGTCACCACGGCGACCGCGCGGGTGGGGCCGGAGAGATCGTCGTCGGTGAAGGTGAGACTCTCCAGTCGGGCCAGGCTTTTCAAAGCCTCACCGAAAGGTGCCAGCTCCTTCACCGTGCAGAAGGCGATCACGCGCTTCGCATCGTCGATGCCATTGTCTTTCTTAAGGCGGCGCAGGTTGCTGAGCACTTCCTGGAGCAGGGGCACCAGTTCGGGCGATCCGCCTTCCCGGGCCAGCATGGGGTGGTCCAGGGGCCAACTGCGGGCGGCCAGCAGTTCGGGTTCGCCCTCGGACAGACGGCCCAGCAGCACCGCCTCGTGGATCTCTTCTGTGAGGAAGGGCACGAAGGGATGGAGGGCCCGGAGCAGGATGTCCAGGAAGTGCAGGATGGCGGCCTTCTGGGCTGGAGTGCCGTTCTGCAACGTCACCTTGGCCAGTTCGATGTAGGTGGCGCAGAAGTCGTCCCATACCAGGTGGTAGAGGATCTCGGCGGCCTCGTGGAACCGGAAAGTCTCGATGGCCTCCGTCACCCGCGTGAGGTCCTCCTTCAGGCGTCGGGCCATCCAGAATTCGGCTTCCCCCATTTCTGGGGTGAGGGAGAGCGTCACACCCTCGCCCAGGTTCATCTGTACGAAACGGGCGGCGTTCCAGAGCTTGTTGCAGAAGTTGCGGCTGTCTTCCAGGCGACTGTCCGAGAGTGCGATGTCCGTGCCCGGGGCCGCCATGATGGCCAGGGAGAAGCGCAGCGCATCGGTGCCGTATTCCTCCATGGTGAGTACGGGATCCACCACGTTGCCCTTGGTCTTGGACATCTTCTGTCCATGGGCGTCCCGCACCAGGGCGTTGAAGTAGACCTGGCGGAAGGGGACGTCCTCCATTTGGGTGAGCCCCGCCATCACCATGCGCGCCACCCAGAAGAACAGGATGTCGTAGCCGGTGATGAGCACATCCGTGGGGTAGTAGCGCTTGAGATCCTCCGTTTCCTCGGGCCAGCCGAAGACGCTGAAGGGCCACAGGGCCGACGAGAACCACGTATCGAGGGTGTCGGGATCCTGCTCGAAGGCGTGGCCCCCGCACTGGGGGCACATGGCCGGCATCTCCACTTCCACCGCCAGGTGGTTGCAGTTCTTGCACGTATAGGCGGGGATGCGGTGGCCCCAGACGAGCTGCCGCGAGATGCACCAGTCCTGAATGTTGGTGAGCCAGTGTTCCCAGACGTTCTCCCAGTGCTGGGGGGTGAAGCGGATCATGCCCGTGCGCACGGCCTCCAGGCTGGATTCCGCGGCCTCCTTGACGTCCATGAACCACTGCTCCGACACCAGGGGTTCCAGCACGGCACCGCTGCGGTCGGAGACGGACACCTGGTGGGTGTAGTCCTCGATCTTCTCGATGAGGTCCTGGGCCTCCAGGTCCGCCAGCACCGCCTTGCGGCACTCGAAGCGATCCATGCCCGCGTATTTGTCGCCCGCGGCCAGGGTCATCTTGGCGTCGAAGCCGATGACGGTGATGCTCTGGAGATCCAGGCGCTTGCCTGCGGCATGGTCATTGGGATCGTGGGCGGGCGTGAGCTTCACACAGCCCGTGCCGAACTTGGGGTCCACGAAGGCGTCCGCCACCACGGGGATCTCACGGTCGGTGAGGGGCAGCTTCACGGTCTTGCCCAGGAGGTGCTGGTAGCGCTCATCCTCGGGATGCACGGCCACGCCGGTGTCGCCCAGCATGGTCTCGGGCCGCGTGGTGGCCACCACCAGGTAGCCGCTGCCGTCCGCGAAGGGATAGCGCAGGTGCCAGAGCTTGCCCTGCTTCTCCACGTATTTCACTTCGAGGTCGCTGAGGGCCGTCTGGCTCGCCGGATCCCACTGGATCATGCGGGGGCCCCTGTAGATGCGGCCCTCCTTGTAGGCCTCCACGAAGACCTTGCGCACGGCCTTGTTGAGGTCGGGATCCATGGTGAAGCGCTTGCGGCTCCAGTCCACGCTGGCGCCCATGCGGCGCAGCTGGTTCTCGATGGCGCCCTGGTTCTGCTCCTTCCAGCTCCAAAGCTTTTCGAGGAACTGCTCGCGGGTGAGATCGTGGCGGGTCTGGCCCGTTTCGGCCTTGAGCTGGCGCTCCACCACCATCTGGGTGGCGATGCCCGCGTGGTCCACGCCGGGCACCCACAGGGCGTCGAAGCCCTGGGCCCGCTTGAAGCGCGTGAGCACATCGTGGAGCGTGAAGACCAGGGCATGGCCCATGTGCAGGTTGCCCGTGATGTTGGGCGGCGGGATCACGATGGACCAGGGTTTCTTGTCGCTCTTGGGCTGGGCCTCGAAGATCTTGGCCGTCTCCCAGGTCTGGTACCAGCGCGTCTGCGCCGTTCTGAAGTCAAAGGCCTTGTCCATCTCACGCATGGGAATTCCGATCAAGAAGTTCGAGAGGTGGAGCGTGCAGCTAGAACACCCCGAATGGCGAATTATCCAGTCTACCGTTGGACCGGGGCACCTTCCATGGCGGAGGGCGGATCGACTTCCAGCAGGAACATCCGCTGCGTGACGCTGAACATCCCCTGGAGCCGTTCGAGGCCTGTCTCCGTATCCAGAGAGAGCCTGTGGACGCGGCCCTGGGGCAGGGTGTGGTAGAACCAGCTGCGCCCCTGGGCATCCTTCAGAAGCACCGCCACGTGGTGGTGGGCCGGGCGACCCGCCTTCACCCAACTGAGACTGGCCAGATAGACCGCCTCCGTTCGCAGGTGAGGCGCGAGGGCCTTCCAGGTGGCGGGTTCTCCGAGGAGGAAGCCCCGGTCCTCCGGGCTCGGGATCGCGGGCAGGGGGCGGGGCCCTTCCGGGAACATCTGCCTGCGCGGGCGCCCCTCGCTGAGATTCAGGATGAGATCCAGGCCGAAGTCCCAATCCCGGCCCCGGGCAGCGCCCTCGCCGCTGTCGCCTTGCCGATCCCGGGTGGCGCTCTCCAGGCTGCCCCGAAAGTCCAGGAGTCGCCGACTGGCCGCCACCAGGAATCCCGAGCAGTTCAGCCCTGGGCGGGGCAGGGGCTGGTCCGGTTCAGAAAACCGCACGAAGCGCCCGTGCGCATCCTCGACCCCATCGATCACGTAGGGAATCCCCATCAGCGGCTGGAGCCGAGCCACGGGCTCGACGCCCGGGAGGAGGGCGTAGATTATGAAGGCTGGCCAAGGGTTTTTCACGGCGGCACTCGAGCCTCCCAAGATACCCCGGCGGGGGACCGGCGGTAGGATGGCTGCTGGGCCCGGCCCGTGGGAGGCGTTGATGCTGGCCTGGTTTCTCTTCGCGGTGGTGGTGGTGGGGTGGGGTTCCACCTTCCTCGGCATTCGCGTGGGGCTGGAGGGCTTCACGGTGCTCGGGCTGGTCTCGGTGCGCAACCTGCTGGCCGCAGGGGCGGCTCTGTTGTTGGCGCGGGCTCGGGGCGAGGCGCCCGTGCCGCGCTCGGAGTGGTTGTGGCAGGCCAGTCTGGGGCTGCTGCTGGTGCTCTCGGGCAACACCCTCACCGCCGCCGCCCAGCAGTACCTGAGCACCGGCCTGACCGGGCTGCTCAATGCCACCATCAGCCTGTGGATCGTGCTGCTGGCCTCCCGCACCGAGGTCATGCCCCGCCGGGTGTGGGTGGGTGTAGGTCTGGGACTCGTGGGCGTGGCCCTGCTGCTGCTGCCCGGGGACCGCATTCGCGTGCATCCCCTGGGGTTCCTGTTGATGATGGGTTCCACTCTGTCCTTCTCTATCGGCGCGCTGGTGCAGCGGAAACGCCCCAGTGCGGGGGGCATCTTCGGGGTGCTGGCCATTCAGATGGGTGCCTCGGGACTGGTGGCCGGGGGCCTGGCCTCCCTGGGATCGGGCTTCGTGCATGGGCCCGTGGGAGGTTCCGTGCTGGGGGCGTTGGTCTATCTCGCAGCGGTGCCCTCCCTGGCGGCCTACGCAGCCTTCGCGGGCCTTTCGAGGCTATGGCCCCCGGGCCGCTTCGGCATCTACGCCGTGCTGACGCCCCTGGTGGCCGTGGGACTGGGGTCGCTGGCTTTGGGGGAACCGCTGACATTGCGCATGATGCTGGCCATGGGGATCACCCTGGGCGGGGTGGCACTGGCCCAGCGGCGCTGACACTGACTTGCATCCAAAGAAGAAAACCTGGTTATCGGCCTGGTTCAGCTAGAAAAACCCAACACGGATGAACACGGATTCCCGCGGATGAACACGGATGCGTCTCGACCCATCCGGCCAGCGGACCCCGGATCACGGGGGCGGCGCGGGGACGCCCTTGGAAGCGTCCTGGGCCGCCCCCGCGATCCGCGAGGCAGGGCCACGCGCCCGCGCGGCGGGCAGGTCCGCAGGCCGGTTCCTGGAAAAACATGGCCCGAAACTTCATCCGTGTGCATCCGTGTGTATCCGTGGAATATTTTTCGGATGCCATGGGTCGCAGCCTTTGAATGGGTGGCTTTCTCTGGATTTCAAGGCCTCTTGGTCTGGCGGAGTCAAGCCGATAATCAGGCAATTTTTTGATTGCAACCTGATGTGAGGCATCCACCCCGGATTCGATGCGGTCGGTCCCACCCGGAGCCTTGGAGGCATCCCAGGGGCAGTGGATCGCTATACCCTGACGTGTCTTTCCCAAGGACGTGCCCATGCCTTTGAAAACCACCCCACTGTTGGTCGCCTTCGCCGTTCCCGCCCTGGTGGCCCAGGCCCCGCTGCCGGTGGTGGATGCCGCCGGGCTCCAGAAGGCCTTGGACAAGCTGCAGGTCGTGGGCAGCGTGATGTACGTGGCCGCCCACCCCGATGATGAGAACACGGCGGTACTGGCCACCCTCAGCCAGGGGAGGAATCTCCGCACGGCCTACCTCTCCCTGACCCGGGGGGGCGGCGGTCAGAACCTCATCGGCTCCGAGCTGGGAGATGCCCTGGCGTTGCTCCGCACCCAGGAACTGCTGGCGGCCCGGCGCATTGACGGGGCCGAGCAGTTCTTCACCGGGGCGGTGGACTTCGGCTACTCCAAGACCGCTACAGAAACGCTGCGGCTCTGGGGTCACGAGGCGGCCCTGGCGGATGTGGTGCGGGCCATCCGCACCTTCCGGCCGGATGTGATCCTCACCCGCTTTCCGCCGGATGCCCGGGGCGGCCACGGCCATCACACGGCCTCGGCCCTGCTGGCCATCGAAGCCTTCGCCGCCGCCGGGGACGCGACCCGTTTCCCCGAGCAACTCCGGGCCGGGCTGCGCCCCTGGCAGGCCACCCGGATCCTCTGGAACCATTTCCGCTTCAGCGAAGATGCGCCGAAGCCTGCCCCAGGTAGCCTCACCCTGGATTCGGGCACCTTCGATCCGCTCCTGGGCCGCTCCTTTGGCGAACTGGCCGCCGAAAGCCGCAGCCAGCACCGCAGCCAGGGCTTCGGCGTGCTGGCCCAGCGGGGCAGCCGGGAGGAGAGTTTCGAACTCCTGGCTGGGAACCCTGCCAAGGTGGACTTTTTCGAAGGCGTGAACCTCACCTGGGCCCGCTTCCCGGGGTGCGAGGCCGTGGTGGCGCACCTCCGGGAGGCCAAGGCCGCCTATCGGGCGGATCGGCCTTCTCTCGTGCTGGAACCCCTGCTCCGGGCCCGGCAGGCCCTGCTGGACCTACCCGCAGCCATTCGAGCCGAGCCCTTGGTGAAGGCCAAGGCCGCGGAGCTGGATGAGGCACTGCGCTTGGCCGCCGGTCTCTGGGTGGAGGCCATCGCCGATCGCCAGGCGGTGGCGACCGGCGACAGGCTCACCGTGGCCACCACCCTGCTGGCCAGGGGTGGCGCAGCGCTGGGCTTGGAGAAGCTGATTCTGGAGGTCGTGACTCCGGGCGGTTCGCGGGTGCTGGAAACCCGCCCCGGTGGTGCCGCCCTGGAGGATAACCGCCCCCGAAAGGAGGCCTTTACGCTCACGATTCCGGCCGATGCGCCGCTCGCCCAGCCCGCCTGGTTGGGCGGCCCCGGGGCCGAGGCCTGGGCGGGTTGGGCGGAGTCTCCGGCGCCCCTGCGGCTGCGGGCGCGGTTCACCCATTCGGGCGGCGCCTTCGAAGTGACGGTGCCCGTGCGCTTCCGCTTCCGGGATCCGGTGCTCGGGGAGCGCTACCAGCCCTTGGCTGTGGTGCCCGCTGCCCAGGTGAACCTAGCGGAAAGCGTGCAGGTCTTCGACGACTCCGCGCCCAAGGAGGTGCGCCTGAAGGTGACGGCGGGAGCGGCTTCCCTCCGGGGTAGCCTGCGGTTGAAAGTCAGTGCCGGGTGGAAGGTGGAACCCGAGGCCCAGGCCTTTGCCCTGGCGAAGCTCGGCGAAACCCATGAACTGGTCTTCCGCCTGAGCCCGCCTGCTGGGGCGGCCTCGGGTCAGTTGCGGGTGGAGGTGGATACGGGCGCGGGCTTCACGATAGCTCGCGGCCTCGTGAAGGTGGATCATCCCCATATTCCTTTGCAGACGATGCTGCCGGAAGCCGTGGCGCGGCTGGAGCGCTTCGACCTGAAGCACAACGGGCGCCGCATCGGCTACGTGATGGGGGCGGGGGACGACATCCCCCAGGCCCTGCGGCGCATCGGCTACGAGGTCGAGCTGCTCACGGACGAGGCCCTGGCCCGGGAGGATCTGAAGCGCTTCGATGCCATCGTGCTGGGCATCCGCGCCTTCAACACGCGTCCGGCCCTGATCAACCTCAAGGGCCGCCTCCACGAGTATGTGGCCCAGGGAGGCACCGAAGTGGTGCTCTACACCGTGAACACGGGCTTTCCGGGCATCAACGCCGCCATGGTGACCGATGCCATCGGCCCCTTTCCCTTCAAGGTCGGCCGCACGCGGGTGACGGAGGAAACGGCGCCGGTGCGCTTCCTGCGGCCGGAATACCCGGTCTTCCACTGGCCCAACGAGCTCAGCTCGAAGGATTTCCAGGGCTGGGTGCAGGAGCGCAGCCTCTACCATGCCGAGGGCTGGGATGCCCGCTACACGCCCCTCCTGGCAATGGCGGACGCAGGCGAGGCGGAGGACAGCGGCGCCCTGATCGTGGCCGAGCACGGCAAGGGCCACTACGTCTACACGGGGCTGTCCTTCTTCCGGCAGCTGCCCGAGGGCGTACCCGGCGCCACGCGCCTCTTCGCCAATATCCTGGCGCTGGGGAGCCATCCGTGACGCAACGAGAAGATCCCCCGCCCGTGATGGGCTCCTGGCGTCGGATCTACGCGCTGGTGCTGGGGGCGCTGGTGCTGTGGATCATCCTTTTGGCGGTGTTCGGGCGGGTGTTCCGGTGAGTCGCCTCGACTGGCTGGTGCTCGGCGGCGCGCTGGTATTCGTGGTGCTCTTCGGCCTCTGGAAGGGGCGCGCCCGCAAGGATGCGGAGGGCTACCTGCTGTCGGGCCGGGATGCCCGCTGGACCACCATCTGCCTGAGCATCATGGCCACCCAGGCCAGCGCCATCACCTTCATCTCGACTCCGGGCCAGGCCTACGTGGACGGTCTGCGCTTCGTGCAGTTCTACCTGGGGCTGCCCCTGGCCATGGTGGTGCTGTCGGTGACGGTGGTGCCCATCTTCCATCGGTTGAAGGTCTTTACGGCCTACGAGTACCTGGAGGGCCGCTTCGATCTCAAGACCCGCACCCTGGCGGCCTTCCTCTTCCTCGTTCAGCGGGGGTTGGCGGTGGGGCTCACCATCTATGCGCCCGCCCTGGTGCTCTCGGTGCTGCTGGGGTGGAACCTCCAGGTCAACCTGGCGATCGTGGCGGGACTGGTGATGATCTACACCGTCACCGGGGGCACGAGGGCCGTGTCCTGGGCCCAGAGTCTGCAGATGGTCATCATCATCTGCGGCATGGTGTTGGCGGGGATCATGGCCCTGCGGCAGCTTCCGGCAGAGGTGTCCCTGCCCCAGGCGCTGCACGTGGCCGGGGCCCTGGGTCGCCTGAATGCCATCGACGCCTCCCTGGATCTCAATAATCGCTACACGCTGTGGTCCGGCCTCATCGGTGGTTTCTTTCTCGCCCTCTCGTACTTCGGCACGGACCAGAGTCAGGTGCAGCGCTACCTCACGGGCAAGTCCATCACCCAGAGTCGCCTGGGCCTGCTGGCCAACGGTCTCTTCAAGGTGCCCATGCAGTTCCTCATCCTGATGCTGGGCGTGCTGGTATTTGTCTACTACCAGTTCAATGCGCCGCCGGTCTTCTTCAACCCCGCCGCCGTGGCCAAGGCCCGCTCGGGGACCGAGGGTGCGGCCTTCAAGCAGGCGGAAGCGGAATACCGGGTGGCGGTGGATCATCGGGCCGAAAAGGTGCAGGGTTTCCTGGCTGCGCGCCAGCGGGGCGATGAGTCCGCGGAGACTCAGGCCCGGGCGGAACTCCAGGCCGCCGATGCTCAGGCCAAGGCCGTGCGCTCGAAGGCAGTGGACGTGGTGCGCCGCAGCGACCCGGCTTCCGGCGGCAACGATGTGAACTACGTGTTCCTCTCCTATGTGCTGGCGAGTCTGCCCGCGGGGCTCATCGGGTTGGTGCTGGCGGCGGTGTTCTCCGCGTCGATGTCCTCCATGTCGGCGGAGATCAATGCCCTTGGCGCCACCACGGTAGTGGATGTCTGGCGGCGGCTCCTGGGGAAGACGGATCCGGCCAAGGAAGTGTGGGTGTCCCGCCTCGCCACCTTCGGGTGGGGCTGCTTCGCGCTGCTCTTCGCCCAATACGCCAGCCGCCTCGGTTCGCTGATCGAGGCCGTGAACATCCTGGGGAGCCTCTTCTACGGCACGATCCTGGGGATCTTCCTGGTGGCCTTCTACCTCAAGCGCGTGACCGGCGGCGCGGCCTTCTGGGCGGCGCTGGTGGCGGAGGTGGTCGTACTAGCCTGCTTCGCCTTCACGGGCATTTCCTTCCTCTGGTACAACGTCGTCGGCTGCGTCTGCGTTGTGCTGCTTTCCCTGCTGTTCCACTCCCTCGCGCCGCCCCGGGCGGAAGGCGAGGTGCCTCAACGCGCCTGAAGGGCGCCCTTTTTCTAGGAGTTGTCATGAAGTCCCTGTGTCTCTCACTACTCGTCTCTGCTCTTGCCCCTGGCCTCCAGGCCCAGGCCCCTGCGGCTCCGGCACCGGCCCCGGTTGCCGCCCCCACCCTCGCCCAGAGCCTCGACCGGAGCCTGAAGGGCATGGAGGGGGAAGTGGTCCCCGCCGCCGAAGCCATGCCCGAGGAGAAGTTCGCCTTTGCCCCCACCCAGGGCGAGTTCAAGGGTGTGAAGACCTTCGCCGAGCAGGTCCGGCACATCGCCTCGGTGAACGTGGCCCTCGCGGCGGCCCTCCTGGAGGAGAAGCCCGCCATGGAAATTGGCGGCGACAACGGTCCCGAGACGCTCAAGACCAAGGCGGAGATCGTGAAGTATCTGAAGGATTCCTTCGCCTACCTCCACAAGGCCTTCGGCACCCTTACCGAGGCCAACGTGATGGGCCTGGTGAAGAGTCCCTGGGGCCAGGGCAAGGGCAGCCGTCTCGGCTTCGCCACCATCGCCCAGGGGCATGGCTTTGACCACTACGGTCAGATGGTGGTGTACCTCCGCATGAACGGCATCATCCCCCCCGCAAGTCGACGGTGAGGTGTTTGAAATTGTAATAAATTGATAGCGAATTATTTTTGCCATCAAAAAAATTAGTTCAAAAGTGTGTATTGATAATCTAAATTTAGATTCGCGGGTGTCAGTCCGCAAATCCAAGGAGCTACCATGACCACCCCGGCCCTGCGCGACTTCCTCGAGATCCCCTACGACACCCTGGAGGAAATGAACCTCGCCTCCCGGCAGCAGCGACTGGATCGGGTTCCGGCGGACAAGATCCGCGAGGAGCGCATGGCCTACCTGGCGGCGGAGAAGCGCATCAAGGCCGTGACGGTCTGCTTCACGGACCTGGAAGGCCGCTTCCACATGTTGGACTACGACAAGAAATTCCTGCTGGGGTCGTACGACAACCTGACTTTCGACGGCTCCAGCATCCGGGGCTTCTCTGTCCAGTCCGAATCGGATCTGCGCCTGGGGGTGGACTGGACTTCCTTCTACTGGATGCCTTCCGACATCTTCGGGCCCGGCAAGGTGCTGGTCTTCGGGTTGGTGCAGAACCAGGACGGCACGCCCTACGAGGGCGACATGCGCGCGCGCCTCAAGGCCTACGCGGATGAGCTGTACGAGAAGGAAGGCCTCGTCTGCCACGCCGCCCACGAAGTGGAAGGCTTCCTCTTCAAGGGACTGGAAGCGGAGCGGCACTACCACGAGGTGGGTCGCTTCGAGTTCATCAGCACCGGCGGCTACTACCACAGCCTGCCCGGCGACGCCCTGCGCCAGTTCATCGACACCGCCGCCGAGGCCCAGCGCGCCATGGGTTTCCTCAACGAGAAGGACCACCCCGAGGTGGCGCCCAGCCAGTTCGAAATGAACTTCAGCTACAGCGAGGCCCTCATGGCCGCCGATCAGGTGCAGATCTACAAGCTGCTGAGCCGCCAGGTGGCCGCCCAGATGGGACTCACCGCCAGCTTCCTGCCCAAGCCCGTGGCGGGGGTGAACGGCAACGGAATGCACACCAACCTGAGCCTGGCCAAGAAGGGCAAGAACCTCTTCTACAAGAAGGATGGCAAGGAGGGCCTAAGCTCCATGGCCTGGGACTTCGTCAACCGGATCCTCTCCAATGCCCAGGAACTCTGCCTGGTGGCGAACCCTTCCGTGAATGCCTACCGGCGCCTGGACCCCCATTTCGAGGCCCCCAACCAGATCAAGGTGAGCCCCACGGATCGGGGTTCCATGGTGCGCATTCCCCTGGGCAATCCCAAGTCCGCCCGGGTAGAAGTGCGCAGCGTTGGCCCTGACACCAATCCCTACCTGAACCTCTACACTCTGCTCCGCACGGGGCTCGAGGGCCCCATCGTCGAGGCCGATGACAGCAAGCGCCCCCGCACTCGCTTTCTGCCCGACAACATCTTCGACGCCATCCGCCTCTTCAAGGGCAGCCGTTTCCTGGCGGAGGTCCTGGGCGAAGACGTCCACGCGAAGTACGCCGAGCTGAAGCTGGCCCAGGCCGAACGCTGCCCCAAGGCCCTGGGCACGGTGGTGAAGGCCTGCGAAGTGCAGTTCCACCACGAAGTTACCAACCAATATCTCTGGAACCAGTTCTGATCCCGCACTTGCTTCTCTAAAGAACGACAAGAGGGTGCAGAGGAAATACAGAGGTCACCGAGAAGAGAATTCCCTTCCCGCTTCCTGCTGTTCTCTGCGCCCTCGCTTCTTCTCTGCGCACTCGGTGGTTCAGCAGTTCTTGGAACGCGAAACCGGATCAGGCCCTCGCGCCCTCCACCCTCATTCCCAGTGCTTCCATCAGGCGATGATCGTGGCTCTCGCCGGGGTTGGGGGTGGTGAGGAGTTTCTCGCCGGTGAAGAGGCTGTTGGCGCCTGCGAAGAAGGCCAGGGCCTGCATCTCGTCGCTCATGGACGTGCGGCCCGCGCTCAGGCGGATGCGGCTCTTGGGAAAGAGGATGCGCGCCGTGGCGATCATGCGGATGAACTCCAGGGGCGGCACCGGCGGCAGATCTGCCAGGGGCGTGCCTTCCACGGGCACCAGGTGATTGATGGGAATGCTCTCGGGCACAGGGTCCATCTCAGTCAATTCCTGAAGGAAGTGGATGCGGTGGTCGATGGTTTCGCCCATGCCCACGATGCCGCCGCAACAGACTTCCAGGCCCGCCTGGCGCACGGCGTCGATGGTCTCCAGGCGCTCGTCGAACTTGCGGGTGCTGATGATGGTTTCGTAAAAATCCTTGCTGCTGTCGATGTTGTGGTTGTAGACCTTGCAGCCCGCGTCCTTCAGGCGCTTGGCCTGATCCACCTTGAGCATGCCAAGGGTCACGCAGACCTCCATGCCCATGCTGGCCACGCCATGCACCATCTCCAGCACGGCGTCGAAGTTCCTGTCGTCCCGCACCTCCCGCCAGGCGGCGCCCATGCAGTAGCGAGTGGAGCCGTTGGCCTTGGCCTCGGCGGCGCCCTTTAACACTGATTGCACATCCTTCAAGGGCTCGACCTTCAGGCCTGTGTCGTAGCGGGCACTCTGGGGACAGTAGGCGCAGTCTTCTGGGCAGGCACCGGTCTTGATGGAATCCAGAGTGCAGAACTGGATCTCTTCGGGGTTCCAGTGCTGGCGGTGAACGCCTTGGGCTCGGAAGAGCAGTTCGGGAATGGGCAGGTCATGGATGGCGCGGATTTCTTGGGGGGTCATGAGGCCTTTCGCGACAAAGAATCTCAAGGGTACCATGGGCCCGGGGTCGAGCCTGGCTACTCGCCATTCAGCCGGTAGCCTACCCCCGGCTCGGTGAGGAAGAAGCTGGGCCTGTTGGGATCGGCCTCGAGCTTCTTGCGGAGCTGGGCCATGTAGATCCGCAGGTAGTGATTCTGTCCCTCGCCTGCTGGGCCCCAGACTTCGGTGAGGAGCTGTTGGTGGGTAGCGACTCTTCCGGCCCGGCGGACCAGGGCTTCCAGGAGTCGATACTCGATGGGTGTGAGCCGTGCGGGTTCGCCATCCACGCTGACCTCCCGGCGCTCCAGGTCCACCCGCAGACCCGCCAGGGTGAATACGGAATGAGGTACCGTGGCCTGCACTTTGTGGCGGAGGGCCACGCGGATCCGGGCCAGCAGTTCGGCAGCGCCGAAAGGCTTGGTCAGATAGTCGTCGGCGCCTTCATCCAGGGCTCGAACCTTTTCTCGCTCCTGGCTGCGGGCGCTGATGATGATGACCGGGCGTTGGCTCCAGCTGCGCAAGGCCCGCAGCACTGTGAGGCCGTCCATATCCGGCAGACCCAGGTCCAGGAGCACCAGCTCCGGATTGTGACTGCGGGCCATTGAGATGCCTTCGGCCGCCGAAGCCGCCGTAAGGACGGGATAACCCTGGGTGCTCAGGATGGGCACCAGGAAGCGCCGGAGCGAGGCTTCGTCCTCCACGATGAGGATGGTGGGCTGGCTCATGGGAGCGGCTCCTCGTCCGAGGGAAGGGAGGGGGGAACGCCCTCCAGAGGCAGGGAAAGCCGAAAGGAGGTTCCAGGTCCCTCGCTCCGCGCCCGGGCCCAGATCCGGCCCCCGTGGGCTCGCGCGATGGCATCGCAGATGGCCAGGCCCAGCCCTACGCCACCTCCCTGGTGGTTGCCCGGGAGTTGGAAGAACTTCTCGAAAACCCGTTCCTGCAAAGCCTCTGGAATGCCGGGGCCGCGATCCGAAACCGCCAGTTCGAGGGTATCTGGGGCCACCCAGGCCCGCAGATGGACAGGGCTTCCGGGAGCATGGCGCTGGGCATTCAGGAGCAGGTTGATGAGGAGCTGTTCCAGCAAGGCGCCATCCACGGGCACCAGGGGCAGATCTTCCGGGAGGTCCAGCTCCACACGGAGGTTTCCCTGCCCCGCCTCGGCGTGCCGCAGGGCCGCGCCCACTATTTCCTCCAGCGGATGCCATTCCTTCTGCACCCGGATGACGCCGCTCTCCAGGCTGGTCAGATCCAGCAGGTTGGCCAGGAGTTGGCTGAGACGCTCACTTTCCGCGTGGATCATGGTCAGGAGATCGCGCCGCGTAGTGGGCTCCAGAGTCTCCGAAGCAAGAAGCAGCGTGCTGGCGGCCCCCTGGATTCCGGCGAGGGGGGTGCGCAGGTCGTGGGAGATGGCGCCGAGTAGGGCGCTGCGCATGCGCTCTGTTTCGTTTTCCAGGCGGATCCGTTGGGCGGCCTCGAACCACCGGGCGCGCTCAAGGGCAATGGCCACCTGCACCGTGAAGGCGCGCAGGAGCTCCCAGCCATCTTCATCGAGATCCCCTCGGATGCTGACCTCGATCGAGAGAACGCCTTGCAGGGCCTCTCCGTGACCCAGGGGCAGGAAGGCGAACCCCCCCTGGAACACCGGCTGAAGTTCACCATTGCGAGGGTAGGCATCTGGATGGAGTCGTGGAGAATCCGGTGGAGCGTGGCCAGCGGGAAGGGACTGCCAGGTGCCATCGGCCTGAGGCAGGAGCAGGTGGATGCGTCGGTGCAGCAAGCGTTCACCCAGGTGGGCCAGGACTTCCGCAATTTCCCGGGGTCGGGTGGCGCGGTTCAGGTTGCGCCCGAGCATGAGCAGGGCGGCCTGGAGGGCGGCCCGCCGCCGGGAGTTGCGGGTCTGATGGGTGAGGCGTTCCGCCAGAGCGACCGCAATCTGTCCGCCCATGAGGATCACAAGGAACAGTGCGAGCAGCGGCCAGTTGCCGACCTGGAGACTGCCCCGGACCGAGTCGAAGGCCAGGTCGAAGGCTAAGACACTTGCACCCACCGAGAGCGCGCCCACCAGCAGGCCCCAGCGCTGGGCGATGAGGGCTGTGGCCAGCAGGTAGAGGAGGAAGATGGCGGGCAGGGGCAGTTCGGGAGGCAGGATCGAGCCGAGTCCGGTGCAAGCGCCCAGGATGCCCAAGGCCCCGAAGAAGGCCCCCGCCCACTGGTCTCGGGGAGGTACCACCGGACTGGGCGGAATTTCAGGCCCCAGGGGAACGGCGACGATCCGCAGGCCAGGCAGGCGACGTTGAAGTTCCTGGGCAGAAGAATGCCCGAGTCGGGCCCAAAGCCAGCGGCCTGCACCTTTGCCGAGGATGACTTCATCCGTGCCGGTGCGGCGGACGGCTTCCTGGATGCCGAGAACCCGTGTGCGGGCCTTGATCCAGAGGGATTCTGCACCGAGGCTTTGGGCCTCCTCGAGCCAGAGCCGTGCCTGATCGCCTTCTTCGGCACCTTCCTCGCCAGGCACCTCTACGTGGAGGGCCACCCATGGCCGACCACCGTCTCGCACGCGCCAGAACCCCGCATGGATGAGGCGCAGGGCCTGGGCATCAGAGCCCAGGGCCACGAGGAGCGGAGAAGTGTAAGTGGAATCGGGCATCGGAATGGATATCAGATGATTCGATGGTAAGGGGCGCGTGTAAAAAGAACGTAAAAATGCCGGTGGATCTGCATCCGGCGCCCGGCAATGCCCCTACTCTGACACCTTCCGACAGGAGGTTTCGTGAATCCGCAGACCATGCCCATCGATACCGGGAATACCGCATTCATGCTGCTCTGCTGCAGCCTAGTCATGCTCATGACCCCTGGCCTGGCCTTCTTCTATGGCGGCCTGGTGGGCCGCAAGAACGTGCTGGCCATCATGATCCAGAGTTTCGTCAGCCTCGGCTGGACCACGGTGCTGTGGTTCGCCTTCGGCTATTCCATGTGCTTCGGACCCACCTGGCACGGCATCGTTGGTCAGCCTGGCCACTACGCCTTCCTGAATAACATCAATCTGTCCAGCATGTTCACCCTGGGGGGCTCCACCGCGGGCATCCCCCAGATCGTGCACGTGGCCTACCAGATGATGTTCGCCATCATTACGCCGGCGCTCATCACCGGCGCCTTCGCCAACCGGGTCACCTTCAAGGCCTACATGATGTTCCTTACGGCCTGGCTGATCTTCGTGTACTTCCCCTTCTGTCACATGGTCTGGCATCCCGAGGGTCTTCTGGCCAAGTGGGGCGTACTGGATTTCGCGGGGGGCATCGTGGTGCACAACACGGCGGGCTTGGCGGCGCTGGCTTCGATCCTCTTCGTGGGCAAGCGCAAGGTCATCGAGAACGAGCCCCACAGCATTCCTCTCATCGCCCTGGGCACGGGACTGCTCTGGTTCGGTTGGTACGGTTTCAATGCCGGATCGGAATTCCGTGTGGATTCCATCACGGCCTCTGCCTTCCTCAACACCGACATTGCGGCCTCCTTCGCAGCGGCCACTTGGCTCTTTGTGGAATGGATGAATGCCAAGCAGCCCAAGTTCGTGGGGTTGCTCACGGGTGCCGTGGCGGGATTGGCAACCATCACACCTGCGGCCGGATATGTCTCCCCGGCGGTGGCGGCCCTCATCGGGATTCTCGCGGGAGTAATCTGCTACTACGCGGTGGCCCTCAAGAACAAGCTGCGCTGGGATGACGCCTTGGATGTCTGGGGTGTTCACGGTGTGGGCGGCTTCATCGGCGTGATCTTCCTGGGGATGTTCGGCTCAAAGATGTGGAATCCCAATGGTGCCGATGGCCTGTTCTTTGGCGGCACGGCCTTCTTCGGCAAGCAGCTGGTGGCGGTAGCGGTGTCCTCGGTATGGGCCTTCGCCTTCACCTACGGGATGCTCTGGATCATCAACAAGATCACGCCTGTGCGCGTGGAAGAGGCGCAAGAGACCGAAGGCCTGGACGCCGGACTGCACGGCGAGGAAGCCTATCCTCAGGGACTCTAATCCCAGTTGCGAAACACCCTGGCACCCACGCTTCTGCTGGGTGCCAGAGTGCATTCATCGCATCCCTCATTCTCCGGAGAAATCCATGCACGCACGCACCCTGATCTTCGGCCTCCTCGGCTGTGCCCTTTCCGCCCAGGCCCCGGTGCCTGCGGTTTCCACCATCAAATGGCGGGGTTCCTTCTGGGCCAGTGGCGTCACCCAGGACCGTTCCACCTCAGACGGTTCGCTGGTGTTTCGGCCGCTGGAATCCGGAATGGACCGCTTCACTCTGGACGGCCTGACCCTTGGTGCCGACGTGCCTCTTCCCGAGGGCTTTTCCCTCAAGTTCACCCTGATGGCGGGTCAGTTGGCCAGGAATATCAACCTGGGCAGTGGCGACACGGGTTCCATCGCCTGGCCTGAGGCCCAGCTCATCTGGACGGGCAAGAACGATACGATCCGGATCGGGCGGATGCTCACCTCCATCGGCATGGAATTCACGGACCAGACCTCGGGGGTCGCCGCCTCCAAGGGCATTCTGTATACCTTTGCGGATCCTCTCGCCCAGGTGGGTGTCAACTGGCACCACGCTTTCACGCCGGTGTGGAGCAGTGATCTGTGGGTGTTCAATGGTGAAGACCAGGTGGCCGATAACAACCGCGGCAAGACCCTTGGCGTGGGCCTGACCTACAACCATGGGGGAAATGCCGACAACTACCTTTCCCTGCAGGCCTATCGTGGGCCCGAGCAGAGTGGTGCTGGAGCCGAGGGGCGCACGCGGGAGCGGCTTTGCCTGATGGGCCAGTGGGTCTGGGGTGCCGCTACGCTGCAGTGGGAGGGCACCTTCGGTCGCGAATCCTTTGCCCCTGGCGCCATCGCACCGGAGGCTCGAAAGGCCAGTTGGGGTGGTGGTGGCGCGATCTTTCGCTACACGCTGGGAGAACGATCAGCGATCTTCGTTCGGGCCGAATCTCTCAAGGATGGCGCGGGCGTGCGTCTGGGCATCGACAAAACCATCGCCTCCCTGGCCAACCTGGTGGGTGCGGATCTTCGCCTCGATTCCGCAGCTTTCGGATTTGAGCGCAAATACGGACGCACCTTCCTGCGTCTGGAGGTTCGTCAGGACCGGCTCAACCGGGAATTGCTGGACAAGGAGGGGGAGGCCTTCAAGTCCGGCACCTCAGCCACCTTCCTGGTGGGTACCAGCTTCTGACTCTGACCCAAGCCCAGAGCAGGCTAGGATGGTGACCGGGAGGAAGCTTTAATGCGGATCGCCGTCCTAGGTCTGGGCAGGATGGGTGCCCCCATGGCGCGCAACCTGGCCGAGATTGGGCACAACGTTTCGGTCTACAACCGCACCCACCCCAAGGCGGTCGAGCCCGGCTCCACGGGTGTGCGGGTGGCCGCCACGGTGGCCGATGCGGTCACCGAGGTCCAGGTCGCCCTGACGATGGTCTCCGACGATGCGGCCGAGGAGGCCCTCACCTTCCAGCCGGACGGCCTGCTGGCTCATCTTCCCGCCGGAGCCATTCATCTCTGCATGAGCACCATCGGGGTGGAGACCTCCCGCAGGCTGGCCGCCGCCCACGAGGAAAGGGGCCAGGGCTACGTGGCCGCGCCGGTCTTCGGTCGGCCCGGGGGCGCCGCCTCCCGCCATCTCTGGATTGTGGCTGGTGGCCCCGAGGCCCAGGTGACGCGCTGCCTCGGCATCTTCGATGCGCTGGGCCGGGGGCTCACCCGGGTGGGCACCCGGCCCGAGCTGGCCCACGCCGTGAAGTTGGGCGGGAACTTGCTCACGGCGGCCATGGTGGAGGGGCTCGCCGAGGTGCTCGCCTTCGGGGAGAAGATGGGCCTGGCCCCCGCGGATTTTCTCCGCGTGATGAATACGGCGATCTTCAAGTCGCCCCTGGTGGATTCCTATGGTGGCCTGATGGTGCGCCGCACCTTCGAGCCGGCTGACCTCACCCTGGCCCAGGCGCTGGGGGATACCCGGGAGGCCCGGAAGGCCTTTGAGGCCTCAGCCGCACCAATAGCTGTGGCGGCCCTGCTGGAAGCAAGGCTCGAGGCCGCAGTGGTCAGGGGCTTCGGTGCTCAGGATCTCTCGGCACTCTATGCTGCGAGCCTGACGGAGCCAGGGCCTGCGGTGGAGCCTCCTGTCCCGCCCTCTTCCTCGAAAAAAGAACCAAGGGCCAGGAAACGCAGGGCCTCGGATCGCCAGGCTCCGGAAGTTTCCCCGGCACCCGCGCCGGAGCCGGTGCCCGATCCTGTCCCTGTTGATGACCCGGTGCCCAAAGCCGCTCCCCTTCTCCAGCCCATCCCCGTTCCGGTCGCGGCTCCCCTGTCTCTCCCTGAGCCTCTGCCGGTGATCCCGATTCAGCCCGAGACGCTCCCCACACCCAAGGAACCTCCACTGCCTTCCCCGGATGGTCCTCTGATCACGTTACACGGCATGGTTGGAAACCAGCAGGCGACCCTGGATCTGGCTGGCACCACCCATTTCGAGCTGGACGGCGGCTTTGTGTGGGCCTGGCACCACGGCCACCGCTACAAGACATCCTGGCGCAGCCTGGCGGATGTGGAACTGGCCTTCCGCCACGTCCTCTTCGTGCGGATCCAATCCGATGTGCTGCTTCAGCCGGAGACGGTGCTGGATCTGCGGACCGTGTTCGGGGGACGCGCCAAGGTCAAGGTGGCCGGGAATCTGGAACTCGATGTCAGCCGGTCGGCCACCCCCAGGCTCAAGGAACTGCTCGGCCTCTAGGTGTTTCTCGGGTGAACGGAAAGGGGACCGGGGCATCCAAGGCTTGTCCCCCACTGTCAGCGGGGTCTGTTTCCCGCTGGTGCAATAATGCCCCCGCCCGCCGCGTCTCGGCGTCAGGAGAGCCCGTGGCCCTGGAAGCCCCGATCCTCGACCAGCAGCTTCTCACCCGCGAACAGCGCATCACCCTCTTTCGCACCATCTATGCGGCGCGGCGGATCGATGATCGCGAAATCGCCGGGAAGCGGCAGAACAAGGTCTTCTTCCAGATCAACGGGGTGGGGCACGAGGCCATCGGCGCGGCGGCAGCCATGGCGCTCAAGTCAGGCCACGACTGGTTCTTCCTTTACTACCGGGATCGGGCCCTCAGCTATGGGCTGGGCGTTTCGGCCTACGACATGTTCCTGGGCAGCGTGGGTTCCAAGCTGGATCCCGCCACGGGCGGCCGCCAGATGCCCGGCCACTGGAGCAGTTCCGAGCACCGCATCTGGTCTTCCTCCAGCCCCACGGGCAGCCAATTCCTGCAGGCCGTGGGCTGCGTGGAGGCGGTGCTGCGGGCGGAGCAGGGGGGGCTCAGTGCCGAACTGGATACCCGGGCCGACGAGATTGCCCTCGCCACCACGGGGGACGGCACCGTGAGCCAGGGCGAGTTCTGGGAGGGGCTCAACAATGCCGTGAACCTCAAGCTGCCGGTGATCTTCCTGGTGGAGGACAACGGCTACGCCATCTCCACGCCCACGGAAGTCCAGTACGCCGGGGCCAATGTGGCGGCGCTGCTGAAGGGCTGGGAACCCCACGGGCTGCTGGTCATCGATGATGTGGACGGCTGCGACCCCATCGCCTCGTACCACGCCATGGCCCGTGCCGCCGAACATTGCCGTGCCCGACGCGGGCCTGCCTTGGTGCGGGCCAAGACCATTCGCCCCTACAGTCACTCCCTGTCCGATGACGAGGCGCTCTACAAGACCGCGGCCCAGCGTGCCGAGGAGCAGAAGCGCGACCCCGTGGTTACCTTCGGCGCCCGCCTCGTGGAACTGGGCGATCTCACGGAAAACGACCTGGAGCAGCTCAAGTCGGAAATCCAGATGGAGATCGATCTTGCCTGGGAGCGGGCCGAAAACGCGCCGCCCCCGGATTCCGGCAGCTACTACCGATACCTCTACAGTGAGGAGATCGATCCGACTTCGGCGGAATTCGACACGGAAGCCACGGCGCCGGATCCATCGGGCCCCCAGAAGACGATGATCGATCTCATCAATGCCACCCTGAAGGGAGAGATGGCCCGGGATCCGCGCATTCTCGTGTTCGGCGAGGACGTGGCCGACGCCACCCGCGAGGAGATTCTCACCGAGGTGAAGGGCAAGGGCGGCGTGTTCAAGGCCACCCACGGCCTGCAGAAGGCCTTCGGCAGCCACCGGGTGTATAACACGCCCCTGGCCGAAGCCACCATCATCGGGCGGGCCTTGGGCCTTGCGGGGCGCGGCTTCAAGCCCGTGGTGGAGATCCAGTTCTTCGACTACATCTGGCCCGCCATGCAGCAGCTTCGCGACGAGCTGGCCAACTTCCGCTGGCGCTCCAACAACGACTTCAAGGCGCCCATGGTGGTGCGCGTGCCCATCGGCGGCTACCTCATGGGCGGCGCCGTCTATCACAGCCAGAGCGGCGAGAGCATCTTCACCCATATCCCGGGTCTGCGGGTGGTCTATCCCAGCAGCGCGCTGGATGCGGCGGGACTGCTGCGTACGGCCATCCGCTGCGATGATCCCGTGCTCTTTCTCGAGCCCAAGCATCTCTACCGGCAGATCCACAACAAGGGCGCGGAGCCGGGTCCCGACTTCATGATCCCCTTCGGCAAGGCCCGCACGGTGCGAGAGGGCAAGAGTCTCTCGCTCATCACCTATGGCAGCACGGTGTACCGCGCGGTACAGGCGGCTCGCCTGGCCGAGGCCGAGGGCATCGACGTGGAGATCATCGATCTGCGCACCCTCAGCCCCTACGACTGGGAGGCCATCCAGCGCACGGTGAAGAAGACCCATCGGGTCATCGTGGCCCACGAGGATGGCAAGGCCTGGGGCTACGGCGCCGAGCTTGCCGCCCGCATTGCCGACGAGCTGTTCTTCGACCTGGATGCCCCCGTGCGCCGCATCGGTGCCAAGGACACCTGGGTGGCCTACCACCCCAGCCTGGAGGACGAGATCCTGCCCCAGAGCGGGGACTTCCTGGAGGCCTATCGAGCCATCATGGCGGTCTGAGGCGGCTCGAACCACTTCGGGTGGGAGCAACGTAAACGAGAAATCCCAAGGGGCGTATCGATGGGATGCGCCGCGCCGTGGGGGTTTCTCTCCTCTTCATCCTTGGAATCTGGTTGTTGGGAAACCTGGCGGCGGGGCTTTGGCTGCTGCCGCCCATGCTCCTCGATGGGCCGATGCCTGCGCGCAGCGAGGTTCAGCGCGAGCGGATTCGAATGCAGCTGCTCACGCCGGGATCATGTTGGACACGCGCCTCGTTGAGGGGTGGCGAGGGCCGCGAGCTGGAGGTCTGGCGGCTGCATCGGCCCAATTCCCGAGGGGTCGTGGTCTTTCTCCACGGCTTCGGCGACGATGCCTGGGGCACCCTCGGGCGGGCTGGGGAATTGCCGGATTGGGACGCGGTGGGTTTCACCTTCCGGGGGCGTGACCGGCACCGGGAGGTGCCCTGCACGCTGGGTGCCTGGGAGCGGGCGGATGTGGTGGCGGTGGTGGAGCGTCTGGAAGCCTCAGGAACGCCGCGATCCCGGATCCTGCTCGCGGGTTGGAGCCAGGGGGCGGGAGTGGCCCTCCTGGCCCTGGCGGATCTCGAGAAGATGGGCCCTCCGTTGGCGGGTGCGCTCCTGGAGTGCCCCTACGAGGACATCCATGAGGCCGCCAAGAACCACCTGAAGTTGGCGCTGGGACCGGCGGAAATCCTGGCGAGGCCCGCGGAATGGGTGGCCCTGCGCCGTGCCGAAGGGCTCGCGGGTTTCGACTCGGCCACGGTCTCCCCTGTCCGAGCGTCGGAGGGCCTGTGCACGCCCATTGCCCTGGTCACTGGAAATGCGGACCCCGAGACCCCTGTCGAGGGCGTCGGGCGCATCGCGCGCCACCACCCCGATCTCACGGTGGTGCCAGGCGCGGGCCACTGTCAGGCCAGCGGCAGATTGCCGGGGGGTTGGAAGGTTTGGGCCGAGGCGAGGCTGGCGAAATGGATCAGAACTGTCGAGAGAGAAAGGCCTTGATATCCGGTGCCCGGTAGACTCCGGCCTCCAGGCTTCGATCCGAAGTGCTACTTCGGATCGAAGCCTGGAGGAAGGTCCTCTGCTGCTGCCAGCCCAGGCCCCTGAGGGGCGCCGCGCCTGGAAAGAAAATGTCACGAAACAGTTCAAAAGAATTAGTATTCAATCACCGATAACAACACCCTGGTTCTGGACTATCGACAAAGGGGAGACCGCATGAAGCGCATGGGGCTGGCCTTGAAGTTCTTCCTGCCCGTGGGTGCCACGCTGGCGCTGGTGCTCGGCATCCTTGTCTGGGTCCTGGGGGCCTATCAGACCCGGCGGGCGGAGCATGCCTTCGAGGACCATTTGAGTTCCCTGGCGGTGGCTTCGCGCTCCATGCTTCATTCCTCGGCGGAGGAGTACTGCAAGTCCCTGGGTATGGAGTTCCACCGCCTGAATTCGGAAACCGGGATGTCCGACTTCGAGCGTTCGGCCTATCGGGCCTTCGGGGAGGATCCCAAGCTCGAGTTCCGGGTGCAGCATTTCACGGACAAGGAGGGGGTTGCCCGGATGTATGTGCTGGCCCCCGCCCGCTTGAAGGACGAATGCACCACCTGTCACAGCGGCTATGGCCTGAGTCTCTTCAAGGATCGCAAGGTGGGCGACCTGGTGGCGGCCTTTGGTGTCTCGGTCTCCAAGGCGGAACTCCAGGGCGATGAACGGAGAACCCAAGTGGCGGGGCTTTTCATCGGTATCGGCATCCTGGTCGTCATCAGCCTCACGGTTTCCTATTTTGTCCGGCGGATCATCCTGCGACCCCTGGGCGCCTTGTCGGGCTCCATCGTCCGGATGGCGGGCGGAGACCTCACCGTGCGGGCCGAAGTGGCCAGCGAGGATGAGATCGGCCAGCTGGCGGGCTCCTTCAATGTCATGGTGGGCCAGCTGAACCAGGCCATCCAGACCGTGGAAAAGGCCTCGGAACAGGTGGCCTCCGGAAGCATGGAACTGGCAGCCAGTGCCGAGCAGATGGCGCACACGGTGGAGGAAAACGCTCGGGTGGGCGAGGCGCTCCAGGGCGCGGGCCGCGGGGTCATGGGCTCGCTCCAGCAATTGATGGAGAACGTGGACAACCTGACCGAGCACACCCACCGGACCGAGGAGGAAGCGGGGGTGGTGGTCCGGGATACGGATGAGGGCTCCAAGGCGGGTCAGCATGCGACCCAGGGCATGCAGGAAATCCAGCAGGCCACAGCGCGCATCGATCAGGCCGTGCGTGTTATCCAGGAGATCGCACGCCAGACGAACCTGCTCTCCCTCAATGCGGCCATCGAGGCGGCCAAGGCCGGCGCCCAGGGCAAGGGTTTCGCCGTGGTGGCCGAGGAAGTGCGGAAGCTGGCTGAGCGCAGCGCGAAGGCCGCTCGGGAGATCGAGGAGATCATCCTGCGCACCCAGGAGGCCGTTGCGGCGGGGGTGGGCAGTGTGGGTGTCACCCTGGAGCACCTGGAAGATGTGCGCCAGCACATCGCTCAGGTCTCTCAGCATATCCATGAAATGGACGGTCTAAGCCGGGCCCAGGCCCAGACCGGCGTGGAGGTGCGGCGGCTCATGGATCAGACCAGCGGCCGCCTGGATGCGAACGCGGCGGCTACCCACCAACTGGAAGCCACGGTCCACGAGGTGACGCGCACCGCAGAGGACCTCACCCGGGTGGCCGAGGGGCTCAAGGAACTGGTGAATCGCTTCAAGCTCTGAGGCCTACTTCATCAGCACGAAGACGAATCCCACCTTGAAGCCACGCGAACTCCAGGTGGCCCAGGGGGTGTCTGGATACAGGGAACGGTAGAGATCGAGGGCTGCGGGGATGAGGATCGCCAAGCCCACCCAGCGTTCGTTGAGGTTCAATCCCTGCGCCATGGCAAGGGTATCCCGCTCCGGGGGACCACTCTTGGCCAGGGCGGCGTAGGCGTAGATCAGGGAGGTCGCCAGATGGAAGGTGAAGGCCCCCTTGACCGACATGGGGGCATCCTTCCAGAGGTGGGGATACTTCTGGAGAATGGCCTCGGCCATGGCGTGCTGGACCCAGAACCCGGCGGCGCCGATGGCGTACTGCTGCCTGGGGGTGACCTCCTTCCGATAGCTGACGGCAAAGAACGGGATTCCGGCCCCGTCCACGCGCTTCAGGTAGGGATCCGTGTCCAGGGCGAGATCCAGGACATAGTGCCCGGTCTCATGGATGGCCAGACCCGCCAGGGCTCCCCCCAAGAAGGGGGCAAGATCCTTGAATCTGAATGAGTCTGGTTTGAACTGGAGCCTGGGGGGCGGTGGGTTCACCGGCGGGTCCTGGCCCTGCCCGGGCTCCTGGGCCGCGAGGCCGCTGCCCAGAACCATGAGCAGGGACAGGAACGGGCGCATCAGCTCAGGGCCGTCTTTGCCGCAGCCACGACCTTTTCCACCGTCAGACCGAACTTCTCGAAGAGCACTTCCGCCGGGGCGCTGGCACCGAAGTGGTCCAGGCCGATGCAGGTGCGGGCGTAGCGCTGCCAGCCAGTGGTGATGCCGGCCTCCACGGATACGCGAGCCTGGATCGCAGGAGGCAGCACTTCCTCGCGGTAGGTCTTGGGTTGGGCCTCGAAGAGCTCCCAGCTGGGCATGGAGACCACGCGGGTGGGGATGCCCTGGGCCTCGAGGGCCTTGCGGGCCTCCACGGCGAGATGCACTTCCGAACCGGAACCGATGAGGATGAGCTTCGGTGTGGCGCTGGCTTCCTCCAGGATGTAGGCGCCCTTGAAGGCCTGGGCGGCCTTGGCTGCGTCCAGCACCGGCAGCTTCTGGCGGGTGAGGGCGAGGCCCACGGGGCCCTGGGCGGTCATGGCGGCCTTCCAGGCGGCCACGGTCTCATTGGCGTCTGCCGGGCGGATCATCGTCATGCCCGGGATCATGCGCAGGGTCATCACCTGCTCGATAGGCTGGTGAGTGGGACCGTCCTCGCCTACGCCGATGGAGTCATGGGTCCAGACGTAGGTGACGGGCTGCTTCATCAGCGCGGCCAGGCGCACGCTGGGGCGCATGTAGTCACTGAAGATGAGGAAGGTAGCGCCGAAAGCGCGGAGGCCGCCGTGCAGGCTCATGCCGTTGAGCACGGCGCCCATGGCGTGTTCGCGGATGCCGAAGTGGAAGTTGCGGCCCGCCTCCGTGGCGGAGAAGGTGCCACCGCCCTTGAGGTCGGTGTTGTTGGAGGGCGCCAGATCGGCGCTGCCGCCGATCAGGTTGGGAATGACTGAGGCGATGGCATTGAGCGCCTTGCCGCTGGCTTCCCGGGTGGCGGCCTTCTCGGTGGTGGGATAGACGGGCAGGGTGCCTTCCCAGCCTGCGGGCAGCTCGCCCTTGAGGAAGGCTTCCAGTTCCTTGGCTTCGGCGGGGAAGGCAGAGCGATAGGCCTCGAAGCGCCGCTGCCACTGGGTCTCCTGCTGGGCGCCCCGGGTCTGGCATTCGCGCCAGTGGACCAAGGCCTCGGCGGGCACATTGAAGGTGGCCTCAGGTTCGAAACCCAAAATGCGCTTGGTGGCCTTGATTTCGTCCTCTCCCAGTGGCGCGCCGTGGGCGTGGTGGGTGTTCTGCTTGGTGGGGGCGGGCCAGCCGATGATGGTGCGGCAATCGATGAGGGTGGGTTTGCCGCAGGGCTCCTGGGCCTTCTGGAAGGCGCGATGGAGGGCGGTGAGATCCTCGCCATCTTCGACCTTCAACACGCGCCAGCCCATGGCCTCGAAGCGCGCAGGCACATTTTCCGTGAAGGCCAGGTCCGTGCCGCCCTCGATGGTGATCTTGTTGTTGTCCCAGAGGACCACGAGCTTCTCGAGCTTCAGGTGGCCCGCCAGGCTCGCGGCCTCGTAGGCGATGCCTTCCATCAGGCAGCCGTCGCCCGCGAAAGCGTAGGTGCGATGATTCAGAATCTCGTGCCCGGGGCGGTTGAACCGCGCCGCCAGCCAGCGCTCGGCGATGGCCATGCCCACGGCGTTGCCGATGCCCTGGCCCAGAGGCCCGGTGGTGGTCTCCACGCCTGCCGTGTGGCCGAACTCCGGATGGCCCGGGGTCTTGGAGCCCCATTGACGGAACTGCTTGAGATCCTCCAGCTCCAGTCCGTAACCCGCCAGGTGCAGCAGGCTGTATTCCAGCATGGAGGCATGGCCACAGCTCAGGATGAAGCGGTCACGATCAGCCCAGTGCGGGTTCACGGGGTTGTGCTTGAGGAACTGGGTCCAGAGCACGTACGCCGCCGGCGCCTGGGCCATGGGGGTGCCGGGATGGCCGCTGTTGGCCTTCTGGACCGCGTCCATGGAGAGGCAGCGGATGGTGTCGATGCAGAGCTTGTCGAGATTGGTGGCCGCGAATGTCAAGATTCACCTCGGGAATCCTCCATTCTCCCAAAGACGGGGGCGGAAAGGGGTCACGGGTTTGCGGGGCCTGGGGTGTATTCTTTTTCCACCCATTCCGCAGAGGTCAGCATGCCCCATCTTCTCTGGAAGTCCGCCCTGGGGCTCATCCGCACTGAACGGTGGCTGTCTTGACGCTACTCCCGCAGCTGGCGGGCATCCTAGGGCTCTCGGTTGTGTCCGGGGTGAACCTCTACCTGGCCGTGCTGGCGGTGGGGATCGCGGAACGATTCCATTGGGTGACCGGGCTGCCCCCTGAATTGCATATTCTCAGCCATCCCCTGGTGCTCGCCGCCGCCGGGCTACTCTTCCTGGTGGAGTTCTTCGCGGACAAGATCCCCTTCGTCACGGTGATTTGGGATTCGGTCCATACCGTCATCCGGCCCCTGGGTGGGGCACTCCTGGCGCTGGGGGCCGCCGGGCAACTGCATCCCGCAGTCCAGGCCCTCGCGATGCTGGCGGGGGGCACCATCGCCCTGGGCTCCCACGGCACCAAGATGGGCCTTCGCCTCCTGGCGCACACCACGCCCGAGCCTACGACTCACAGCCTCCTGAGCATGGCCGAAGATCTCGGCGTGGTGGGGCTTCTGGCCCTGGTGTACACCCATCCCTACATCGCCGTGCCCGTGCTGGCCGTAATCCTGCTCCTCATCGCCCTGCTGCTGCCCCTGGTGTTCCGGGTGGTGAACTTCCTGCTGTCGAGCCTGGGAGGACGGATCAGGTCCTGGGTGAGACAGGCCGGGCGCCACGAGGTGCCCAGGTGGGTGGAGCTGGCCCTCCTGGAAGTGGATCCCGTCGCGGTCGACCGTGTGGGCCGGGCCTTCGCACGCCGAGTCAAGGGTGTGCCTCGGTTGCGGGAGGGCTACCTCGCGCGCCTCGGGGATCGTTGGGTCTTCATCCACAGGGGCATCTTCAGGACCAAGGCCATCCTTATGGAGGAAGGCCGCCGCGCACCGGTACGCATGGACGCCGGGCTGTTCTGGGATTCTGCGGTCTTCCTGCGGGAAGGCAAGGTGCAGGAGTTTCTCATCCTCAAGGACTGGACCTCGGGGCTCAGGCCTGATTGAGGCTGGCCTTCACGAACGACGTGAAGAGCGGGTGGGGCGCCAGCGGCTTGGATTTGAACTCGGGATGGAACTGGCAGCCAAGGTAGTAGGGATGATCGGGAATCTCCACGATCTCCACGAAGGTGCCATCGGGACTGAGGCCCGTGAAGGCGAGGCCCTTGGCTTCCAGGACATGGCGGAATTCGGCTTGGTTGAACTCGTAGCGGTGGCGGTGGCGCTCGCTGATCTGGGTGGAGCCATAGGCTGCATGGGCGAAGCTGCCTTCCTGGATCACGCAGGGATAGGCGCCCAGGCGCATGGTGCCCCCCAGCTCCTCCACGTCCACTAGCTCCCGCAGCTTGAAGATGATCCGGTGCTTGGGATTCTCCTCGAACTCCGTGCTGTCGGCGCCCTCCATGCCGCAGACGTGGCGGGCGAACTCCACGCTGGCCATCTGCATGCCAAGGCAGATGCCGAAGAAGGGGATGCGGTTCTCCCGGGCGTACTGGATCGCCAGGATCATGCCCTGGGTGCCGCGCACGCCGAAGCCGCCGGGCACCAGGATGCCGTGGCAGTCGCTCAGATGGGCCGCAGCGCCGCCGTGCTCGATGTCCTCGCCCTCGATCCACTTTAGGTCCACCTGAACTTCCAAGCCGTAGCCCGCGTGGTGCAGGGCCTCGATCAGGCTCTTGTAGCTCTCCTTGAACTCCACGTACTTGCCCACCACGGCGATCCGTACGCTGCCCTTGGGGTTGCGGATGCGGTGCAGCAGGTTCTGCCAGCGGCTGAGGTCGGGCTTGGAATCCGGCAGGTTGAGGAGGGCGGCCACCTTGGCATCCAGGCCCTCCTCGTGGAGGTTCATGGGCACCTGGTAGATGGTGTCGGCGTCCTTGCAACTGAACACGGCGTCGGGCGTCACGGAGCAGAAGAGGGCGATCTTGTCCTTGAGGGCCCGAGGGATGTCCTGCTCGGCGCGGCACACTAGCACATCGGGCTGGATGCCCAGGGCCCGCAGCTCCTTCACGCTGTGCTGGGTGGGCTTGGACTTCAGCTCACCCGCCGCCTTGATGTACGGCACGTAGGTGAGGTGCATGTTGATGGCGTTGCCGAGGCCCGCCTCGATGCGGAACTGGCGGATGGCTTCCAGGAAGGGCTGGCTCTCGATATCGCCCACGGTGCCGCCGATCTCCACCAGCACCACGTCCACGTCCTTGGCCACCTTCTTCATCACGCCCTTGATCTCGTCGGTGATGTGGGGGATGACCTGCACGGTCTTGCCCAGGTAGTCGCCGCGGCGCTCCTTCTGGATCACGGTGTTGTAGATGCGGCCGGTAGTGATGGTGTGGTTCTGGCTCGTGGGCACCGATGTGAAACGCTCGTAATGGCCCAGGTCCAAATCCGTCTCCGCGCCGTCATCGGTGACGAAGACCTCGCCGTGCTGGAAGGGGGACATGGTGCCGGGATCCACGTTGAGGTAGGGGTCCATCTTCATCAGCGTTACCTTGAATCCTCGAGCCTCCAGCAACGCTCCCAGCGAGGCCGCCGCAATGCCCTTGCCGAGGGAACTCAGCACGCCACCGGTAACGAATACGAATTTGGTCATCACATACCCCTCTGAATACCGACAATGCTTGAGAAGAAAAAGAAGTCCACGGATGAACACGGATACACACGGATGAGAATGGATCCACTTTGGGCAGACCTGAGAAATCTCAGAACTTTCTTATCTGTGTTCATCCGTGTTTATCCGTGGACCTTGTTTTTTTGTTCCGTTGGCCGCGCTCACATCTCCTCCGGGGCCTGGATGCCCATGAGGAACAGGCCCTGGCGAAGGGCGCGGGCGGTGGCCAGACAGAGGGCGAGGCGGGCGTCGCGCACCTCGGGACTGTTCTCGGTCCAGAGGATGGGGCAGTTGGTGTAGAAGGCCGAGAAGGCGCGGGCGATGGCCAGCAGCTGGCGTGCCAGGGCGGTGGCCATGTTTTCCCGCTGCACGGTGCGCAGGGCCTCGGGCAGGCCCGCCAACTCGAAGAGAAGGGCCTGGGCCGCGGGATCCTGGAGCCCGTCCAGGGCGTCGGGCAGGGATTCGGCGCGGTAAGGCACGGCCGCGAGGGCAGGGGAAAGGGGCTGGGTGGGACGGGCCTTATGGGCCCAAGTGCCCCCGGCCTTGCGCAGCACGGACAGGATGCGGGCGTGGGCGTACTGCACGTATGGGCCCGTATCCCCATCCAGCGCGATGATGCGATCCCAGGTGAAGGTGATGGGCTTCACTCGGTCGTTGAGGGCATCGAAGAAGACCACGGCGCCCATGCCGAGCATCTCGGCCACGGCCTCCTTGTTGGGGAGCTCGGGGTTCTTCTCCTCGATGATGGCCAGAACCCGCGTGACGGCTTCGTCCAGCACATCCTCCAGGAACACCACGTTGCCCTTGCGGGTGGACATCTTGCCCTCGGGCAGCTTGATCATGCCGAAGGGGGTGTGCAGCATGCGGCCCTTGAACCACGGGTCGAGCTTACCCAGCACTCCGAAAAGCTGCTGGAAGTGGAGCACCTGGTCGCTGCCCACCACGTAGAGACAACGGTCGAAGGCGTAGGTCTCCTGGCGATAAAGCGCCGCGGCAAGATCCCGGGTGGCGTAGATCGTGGCCCCGTCGGCCTTCAGCATGAGGGAGGGCGTCTGGATGCCAACATCCTCCAGGCGTACGATGAAGGCACCGTTTTCGCCTTCTTCCAGCAGGCCCGAATCCCGCAGGCGTTGCACCGCGGTGGCCATCTTGTCTTCGTAGAAGGCCTCGCCATCCATGGCGTCGAAGCCCACCCCCAGCCGGTCGTAGATGCGCTGGAATTCCGCCAGGGAGACTTCCCGGAACCAGGTCCAGAGGCGGCGGGCTTCGGGATCTCCATTCTCCAGGCGTTTGAACCAGGCCCTGGCCTCGTCTCGCATCTCCGGTTGGGATTCCTCTTCCTGGTGGAAGCGGACGTAGAGCTGGAAGAGGCGGAAGAGCGGCGTGCGGCGCCGTTCGTGGATTTCGTCCGACCAGGAGAAATCATTTTCTAGCCGTGGATTCTCGAGCTCTGCCCAGCGCTTGTAGGCCGCCAGCAGGGTGCCGAACTGGGTGCCCCAGTCGCCCAGATGGTTGAGACGCTGCACTTGGCAGCCCAGGTAGCGGTTCACCTGGGCCAGGGCGTGGCCGATCATGGTGGACCGCAGATGCCCGATGGTGAAGAGCTTGGCGATGTTGGGGCTGCTGTACTCCACCAGCACCGTTTCCCCATGGGCGGGGGCGGAGCCGTACGGCGTGGCGCCGAGGAGGGCCTCTAGCATCAACCTGGCCCGAACTTCCGGATGCAGCTTCAGGTTCAAGTAGGGGCCCGTGGCGGCGAGCTCGGCACCCTCGATCCTCAGGGTGGAAGCCAATTCCTGGGCCACCTGGGCGGGATTCTTGCCGAGCGCCTTGGCGGCGCGGAAGCATGGGAACGCGAAGTCCCCCATATCGGCGCTCCGAGGGCGCTCGATGAGGATCTCCTGGTCGGGCAATGCCGACTCCAAGCTGGTTCTGAACCGCGCCTTGACCTGCTCCATGACCACCCTTATCCGGAAGCCTGGGGCCTCCAGCTAGAATGCCCTGGATGGGCGGCCTCAGGAAGGCCCAGAATTGCCCTGAACGCCGTTCTTTTCCCTTGACTCCAGGCGGTGTAGAGGTAGGATAAACCTTCGCGCTTCAGGAGCCGAATCTCCCGGAAGCAGGAGTCTACGAATGGCCAACCACAAGTCTGCTGCAAAAAAAGCTCGTCGTGACGTCGAGGCTCGTCTGCGCAATCGCGCAAACCGGTCGGCCATGAAGAGCACCCTCAAAATATTCCTGGCTGCCGTCGCCACCGGCAAGAAGGCCGATGCCGCCGCCCTGCTGCCCGCCACCCTCGGTGTGGTAGACAAGGCCGTTCGCAAGGGTGTCCTCCACAAGAACGCCGCCAATCGCGCCAAGAGCCGCCTGACGCTCAAAGTAAACGCCCTGGCGTAAGCGATTCGCCCGTAGATTGAAGAGCCTGGCCCCGAGCCGGGCTCTTTTGTCTCTGGAGCCTCGCGTATCCCGAAGGGATACCGAAAGAGTGAACGCCAAAAGCGCCGAGCCTGGCCCCAAGCCAGGCTCGCTGCTTTTGAATGATCAAGTCACCCGCGCCAGTTGTCGGCGGGAACCGATGAGGCGGCTGTAGGCCACTCCGGTGTGGTACCAGTGGAGCAGGAAGGATTCGGCGAGGGCCCGACGCCACCAGGCGAGGGTGTTCCGTTCGGGCGGCGCCTCGGATGCTGGGGCGACCGAGGTGATGAGGCCCAAGCCTTCGGCCATGGCCTGGGCTCGGGCCAGGTGCAAGGGGTCGCTCACGAGGATCAGGGTCTTCCAGCCCTGGGCGCGCATGTGTTCACGCACCCAGAAGAGGTTTTCCAGCGTGTGCTGGCTGCGATCTTCGGTAAAGGCAGCCTCGGAGGGAAGGCCCTGATCCATCAACCATCTGCGTCCAGCCTCGGCCTCGCTGAGGGCGGCCCTGCCGGTGATGCCCCCGGTTATGAGGATGCGAGGGGAGTGGCCATCCCTCCACAGATTCGAGGCATGGCGAAGCCGCGCCTCGAAAACTGGCGTCAGATCATTCTTTTCCAGCTTCCGCCCCAGCACTAGGATGGCATCGGCCGAGGGCAGTGGGTCCCCCGCCGATGCCTTCATGACTTGGCGCAGGCGCCAGAGCACGGGCATCCCCACCAGTACCACCGAGCTGGAGAAGGCCAGCAGATAGGTGATCAGCCCCCCAGGGCCCAGCTTCTGGAGAAGCGTGGCGCCCTGGGGGGCTGTGTAGATCTCGGGTGAATGAGCGGCGGACATGGGCTTCTCCGCACCCTGCGGATGCTCAGGCTTCCACGAGGGGCATGAGGAAGCCTGGGCAGTCGGATCGTGGGCTAGGCTTCGGTGCGCTTCTCGGATTTCTTGCGGTCGCTGGTGCCGAGCACCTTCTTGCGCATACGGATGAAGTTGGGAGTCACTTCCACGAGTTCGTCGTCGTCGATGTACTCGAGGGCCTGCTCCAGGGTGTGCTCGATGGGGGGCGTGAGACGGGTAGCGTCATCGCTGCCGCTGGAGCGCATGTTGGAGAGCTTTTTGGCCTTGGCGACGTTCACCACCAGATCGTTGTCGCGACAGTGCTCGCCCACGATCATGCCCTCATAGCACTTGGTGCCGGGGTGGATGAAGAACTTGCCGCGGTCCTCCAGGTTCATGATGGCGAAGCCCACGGATTCGCAGGCCTCCATGCTGATGAGCACGCCGTTCTTCCGGCTGGGCATCTCGCCGCGGTAGGGGCCGTAGTGGCTGAAGATGCTGTTCAGGATGCCCTCGCCGCGGGTATCCGTGAGGAATTCCGAACGGTAGCCGATGAGGCCGCGGCTGGGGATCTTGAAGTGCAGGCGCACGCGGCCCATCTCGTTGCCCATGTCCTGCATCTCGGCCTTGCGGGAACCGAGCTTTTCCATCACCACACCCATGTAGGCTTCCGGCACGTCCACCTGGAGATCCTCGTAGGGTTCTTCCTTCTCGCCCGTCTCGGGGTTGGTGTGGATGATGACTTCGGGACGGCTCACGCAGAGCTCGAAATTTTCGCGGCGCATGGTCTCGATGAGTACCGAGAGATGCAGTTCACCGCGGCCGCTGACCTTCCAGCTATCGGCGCTGGCGGTATCCTCCACCCGCAGAGCCACGTTGTACTGCAGCTCCTTGGTGAGACGCTCCCGGATGCGGCGGGACTGGGTGTACTTGCCATCCTGACCCGCGAAGGGGCCGGTGTTCACCATGAACATCATGGAGATGGTGGGCTCGTCGATGTCCACGTAGGGCACGGCCACGGGGTTTTCCAGGCTGGCGATGGTCTCGCCCACGCGGATGTCGGGGATACCCGCCAGGGCGATGATGTTGCCCGCGCCGGCCTCGGTAAGGTTTACGCGGGTAAGACCCTCGAAGCCGTAGAGCATCGTCACCTTGTGCTGCTGGATGGCGCCGTCGCGCTTCACCAGGGAGACCTGGTCGCCGATCTTGATCGTGCCGTTGAAGATGCGCCCCACGCCGATCTGGCCAACGAAATCGTTGTAGTCCATGAGCGTCACCTGCATCTGCAGGGGCTGATCGGGATCGCCCTTGGGGCGCGGGCAGTACTTCACGATGGTGTCGAAGAGCGGGTCCATGCCTTCGGGATTGTCGTTCACGTCGTGGATGGCGTAGCCGAGCTTGGCGCTGGTGAAGACCGTGGGGAAGTCCAGCTGTTCGTCGTGGGCACCCAGTTCGATGAGCAGCTCGAAGACGGCGTCCTGGGTCCACATGGGGCGCGCGCCAGGGCGATCCACCTTGTTGATGACCACGATGGGCTTGAGCCCCAGGGCCAGGGCCTTGCGGGTCACGAACTTGGTCTGAGGCATGGGGCCGTCGAAGGCATCCACCACCAACAGCACCGAATCCACCATGCTGAGCACGCGCTCCACTTCGCCGCCGAAATCCGCGTGACCGGGGGTATCCACGATGTTGAAGCGGTAGCCGCCCCAGTGGATGGCCGTGGTCTTGGCCAGGATGGTGATGCCCCGCTCCCGCTCCTGGTCATTGCTGTCCATGGCCTGTTCCACCACCCGCTGGTTATCCCGGAAGACGTGAGCGGCCTTGAACATGGCATCCACCAGGGAAGTCTTCCCGTGGTCCACGTGGGCGATGATGGCGATGTTGCGGAATTTTTCGATGGGCGTCATAGGGACTCGGGGCAAGAGGCTTGGGGCCTGGGCTCAGGGGGACCCGGAGCCTCCGGGTTCAGGAGGGAAGGCGGGCCGAACCCATGATTTTACCAGCGTACGGCAACTTTTCCGAGGCGAGATTCGTTGCGAGGGGCCCAGAACCTCGCCGAGGGCTGTATCATGGGGCGCAAACCCGTTCCTGGAGAAGTCCATGCACATCAATGAGCTGCTGACGACCGTGGTGGATCTTGGCGGATCGGATCTTCATCTCAAGGTAGGCAATTTTCCCATTGCTCGGGTGAAGGGTCGCCTCACGCCCCTCAATCAGTTCAAGAAGCTGGTGCAGGAAGACACCATCGCTATGGCCTACTCGATCATGACTTCGGACCGCCAGAAGGCGAAGTTCAAGGAGAACCTCGATATCGACCTGGCCTACTCGGTACCCGCTCTGGGACGCTTCCGCTGCAACATCTTCAACCAGCGCGGCACGGTGGGCATGGTGCTCCGGGTGATTCCCCGGCGCATCTTCAGCATCGAGGACCTGATGCTGCCCCGGGCCCTCAACAAGATCGCCGAAGAGCAGCGTGGCCTGGTGCTGGTGACGGGCACCACGGGTTCCGGCAAGTCCACCTCCCTGGCCGCCATCATCGACCTCATCAATTCCACCCGGAACGAGCACATTCTCACCATCGAGGATCCCATCGAGTACCTGCACCGGGACAACCTCTCCATCATCAACCAGCGCGAAGTGGAAGCCGACTGTAAGAGCTTCGCCACGGCCCTGCGCGCCGCCCTGCGCCAGGATCCCGACGTGATCCTGGTGGGTGAGATGCGCGACCTGGAGACCATCGAGACGGCCATCCACGCCGCCGAAACAGGCCACCTGGTCTTTTCCACCCTGCACACCCTGGATGCCACGGAGACCATCAACCGCATCATCAGCGTGTTCCCGCCTCACCACCAGAAGCAGATTCGCCTGCAGTTGGCCCAGGTGCTTAAGGCCGTCGTCTCCCAGCGCCTCGTGCCCCGGGCCGATGGCCAGGGCCGGGTGCCCGCCGTGGAGGTACTCATCTCCACCGAGACCGTTCGCACCTGCATCGAAGACAAGGAGCGCACCAAGGGGCTGCGGGATGTCATCGCCGCGGGCACCAGTCAGTACGGCATGCAGACCTTCGATCAGAGCCTCTACTTCCTGCTCCAGGAAGGTCTGATCACCGAGGAAGAGGCCCTCAAGCGCGCCACCAACGTGGGCGAATTCAAGCTCAAGCTGGAAGGCATCAGCTCCACCAGCGATATGGCTCGCACCAACATGGAGCGTGGCATGTCCATCACCACCGGCGGGGGCCGGGAATCAGGCAACCTGCTGGAGCCCCCCAAGCCCTATGCGCCGCCCACCTCCTCCCCCAAGGGCCAGCCGCCCCAGCTGCCGCCGGACGGGAAGATCACCCTGGCCCGCTGAAGTCCGTGAAGGGCCGTGAAGGCGCTGCGCGCGAAAGGCAAGGACCGCGAAGAAGGAGGGCCGACTTCGCGGGCAATGGCTGATACGGAGTTGCGTTCCATAAGCAAGAGTGCAGGCAGGCGGTGGATCTGTTCTGTTGGACACCAATCGGCATGAGATGCCGGTTGCCGCTTCGCGGCTCCTCCCACTCGCGCAGCGGGATTTCGCGGCCCTTCGCGGAACCTATTCCACCCGCAGCCGATACCCCACGCCCGGTTCCGTGATGAAGTGGCGTGGGCGGGCGGGTTCGGGCTCCAGTTTCTGACGGAGTTGGGCCATGTAGACCCGCAGGTAGTGGGGTTGGGCACCGGCTGCGCCGCCCCAGACTTCCTTGAGCAGTTGGCGATGGGTGAGCACTTTGCCCGCGTGGCGGATGAGGGTGGTGAGCAAGCGGTATTCGTTGGGCGTGAGGTGGACGAGCTGGCCTGCAAGGGTCACCTCCCGACGCACGAGATCGACGCGCCAGGTGCCCAGCTCAAAGATGGGGGCGGTTTCGGTTTCTGAACCTTTCGCGCCATGCCGCAGGGCCACGCGGATCCGGGCCAGCAGTTCGCCGGTGGCGAAGGGCTTGGTCAGGTAGTCGTCGGCGCCCGCATCCAGCGCCAGGATCTTGTCCGCTTCCTGCCCCCGGGCGGAGATCACGATGATGGGGGCCTGGCACACTTCCCGTAGGCGGCTCGCCAGCTGGATGCCATCGAGATCGGGCAATCCCAGATCCAACAGGATCACCTCGGGGCGGTGGCTGGAGGCGAGCACTTCTCCTTCGGCCGCCGTGGCGGCCTCCAGCACGCCATAGCCTTCGGCACCTAGGGTGGTCCGGAGGTAGCGACGGATGGGAGGTTCGTCATCGATGATTAGAATGCGGGGGGCCTGGGGATCAGGCATGCCCAGCCTCGACCGGAGGCTGGGGCGGCGTGCCTTCCAGGGGCAGGCTCACCAGGAACTGGGCGCCGCCCTGGGGGCGATTGCTGCCCTGGATCCAGCCGCCGTGGGCCTCCACGATGCCCTTGCAGATGGTGAGGCCCAGCCCCGCCCCCGCTCGCCCATGGGGGTTGGCGGCCTTTACGAGCTTGTCGAAGATCCGGTCCTCCAGGCCTTCTGGCAGGCCGCTGCCGTGATCCGCCACCGCCAGGGTGATGGCGCGCTCCGTGGCCCAGGCCCGGATCTCGATGGGCTGGTCCACGGGCGAGAATTTTGCGGCGTTCTCTAGCAGGTTCACCAGCACCTGTTCCATCAGGATGGGGTCCATGGGGGCCAGGGGGAGCTTCGGGGGCAGATCCACCCGGATCTCTCGAGCGCCCAGCACTCGGGTCAGTCGCTCCAGGGCGCTGCCGACGAGCTCCTCCACCGGTACCCATTCCTTCTTGACTTCAACGGCTCCGGATTCCAGCCGAGTGACGTCGAGGAGGTTAGTGACGAGGCGCTGCAACTGATGGGCCTCGCCGTGGATGGTCTCCAGGAGCTCTTTCCGACCCGCATCGCCAAGGGCCCCGTGTTCTTCCAGTAGCGTGCTGGCGGCGCCGAGAATTCCGCCCAGGGGCGTCCTCAGGTCGTGGGAGACCGAGGAGAGCAGGGCATTCCGAAGCTGCTCTCGATCCACCTGGCGCTGTGCCTGGGCGCTCTTTTCCGAGAGGAGGGCCCGTTCCAGGGCCAGGGCCGTCTGGTTGGCGAAGGCCTCCAGCAGGTGGCGCTGATCCGGTTCGGTCCAGTGAGGCGCACCCTCCGGACGCACGGCCATGACGCCGATGGTTTCCCGGGCGCCCTTCAGGGGCAGGTAGAGGGCCCTGCCGCCGGGGAGCGTGTCGGTGCCGAGTCCCGCAGCTTCGTGGTGATCCAGGCTCCACTGAGCCACGCTCAGGTCCTCGGGGCTGAACCCGCCCGAGGTCTGTTCCCTGGGCCTCAGGCGACCCTCGGCGTCGGGCAAAAGAATCGAGGCCTGGCTCTGGAACTGAGCGGCCACGCTGCTGATGGCGGATTCGACCATGGCGGCCGTGCCACCGCTACGGGTGAGTTCTGCCGCCAACTGGAAGAGGGCCCGGGTGCGCTGTTCCCGGATGCGGGACAGGCGGATCTGGGCGCGAATGCGCTCGGTGAGATTCCCGATGACGACCCCCACCGCAAGCATTACGGCGAAGGTGCCCGCGTGCTTGATATCCGAGACGCGGAAGGAATACCGGGGCTCCACGAAAAAGAGATCCAGGGCAGCGACGCTGAACAGCGAGGCCCCCACCGAGGGCCAGCGTCCGAAGCGGGTTGCCACGATCATGATGGCCAGAACAAAGACCATTGCAATATCCGCCAGCTCGAAGCGGCGCATCTGCATCAGCAGCCCCACCCCCGTGGCCAGAGACACCACCAACGCCGCCCACAGGAAGCGACCCAGGGCCGGATACTGCCGGATTCGGGGGGTGGGAGCCCTTCTGGGAAGAGCCTCTGGGGCTCGATCCCTGGCGATGACCATCACATCGATGCTGCCGCAAGCGCGCACGAGTTTGTCCAGGAGGGAGGGCTTGAAGAAGCGCAGCCACGTGGGACCGCCGGGTTTGCCCACCAGGATCCGGGTGACATTCCGGGTGATGGCGAGGGCCACGAGATCGTCCACCAGGGAGAGATCACCCTGCAACACCGCGGTCTCTCCACCGAGGCGCTCCACCAGGCGCAGATGCTCTTCGATCTGGTCCCGATCCGCCTGGGAGTGGCGCAAGCGGCCCATCTCCACGTAGGCTGCGATCCAGGGCGCCTTGATCCGCTCCGCCAGCCGCTGGGTGGCGCGAATGAGCCGGGCGGATTCCGGCGCGGGGCTGATGCACACCAGCAGGCGGTCATCGGCGGCCCAGGTCTGGGCGATGCCTTCGCGGGTCATGTAGCGGCGCATATCCGCATCCACATGATCCGCGGTGCGGCGCAGGGCCATTTCCCGGAGGGCCAGCAGGTTGCCCTTACGGAAGAATCGGTCAGTGGCGTGGCGGGCCTGCTCGGGGATGTAGACCTTGCCTTCCTTCAGGCGCTGGATCAGCTCATCGGGGGGAAGATCCACCAGTTCGATCTCGTCGGCCCGGGCCAGGATCCGGTCGGGGATGCTCTCGCGCACGATGACGCCTGTGATCTGGGCCACCACGTCCTTGAGGCTCTCGATGTGCTGCACGTTGACCGTGGTGTAGACATCGATGCCCGCATCGAGGAGATCCCACACATCCTGCCAGCGCTTCTGGTGCAGGCAACCCTGGACGTTGGAATGGGCCAACTCGTCCATGAGGATGAGTTGGGGCTTACGCAGGATCGCCGCCTGGAGATCGAATTCCTCCAGGCTGATGCCGTGGTAGGGGAGCGGGCGTTTAGGCAGCAAGGGCAGCCCCTGCAGCAGGGCGGCTGTTTCGGATCGGCCATGGGTTTCCGCCACGCCGACCACCACGTCCATGCCCTCGGCCAGGCGATTCTGGGCCTCCTGGAGCATGGCGTAGGTCTTGCCCACCCCCGGGGCCATGCCGAAGAAGACCTTCAGTTTCGCTCGCGCCTGCCGGGCTTCTTCGTCCTGGACGTTGCGGAGGAGTTCGTCGGGGTCGGGTCGCTTGGGTTCCACGGTCACAAGCTAATGCGCTCGCGGCATGGCGTCCAGCGACAGATTGAGGGCAAGGGCATTCACCCTGGGTTCACCGAGGAGGCCGAGGGTTCGACCTTGGGTGTGGCGCCTCACGAGCTCCTGGACTCTGTCTAGGGGAAGTCCGCGGACTCGGGCCACCCGTGCCGCCTGGAAAGCCGCTGCCGCAGGGGTGATGTGGGGATCCAGACCGCTGCCTGATGCTGTCACGAGATCCACAGGTATGGGTTCTGGATTGCCTGGGTCGGCGGCTCGGAGGGCCTGGATGCGTCGCTCTGCGGCCTTTGGAAGTTCGGGATTACTGGGGGCCAGGTTGGAGCCCCCGGAGTTGGCGGCGTTGGTGGGAAAGCCACCCGTGGCGGACAGGCGTCCCCAGAAATACTTCGGGTCCTCCGTGTATTGGCCGATGAGCTCGCTGCCGAGGATGCGGCCATCCTGCTGGATGAGACTTCCTTCGGCCTTGTGTTTGAAGAGGATCCTTCCCGCGCCCGAAATGGCCATGGGGTAGGCCAGGCCCGTGAGCAGAGTGAGGGCGCCGAAGATGACGAGGGCGGGGCGAAGGGTGGCCATGGCTACACCAGGTGGAGGGCGACGAGGATCAGATCGATGGCCTTGATCCCGGCGAAGGGAACGAGCATTCCGCCCAGGCCGTAAATGAGCAGGTTGCGCTGGAGGAGGGCCGCCGCGCCGAAGGGGCGGTATTTCACGCCCCTCAGGGCCAACGGGATGAGGAAGACGATGATGAGGGCATTGAAGATCACGGCAGAGAGGATGGCGCTCTCCGGGCTATGCAGGTGCATTACGTTGAGCACGCCGAGCTGCGGATAGGTGACGGCGAAGGCCGCCGGGATGATGGCGAAGTACTTGGCCACATCGTTGGCGATGCTAAAGGTGGTGAGGCTGCCGCGGGTCATCAGCATCTGCTTGCCGATGCGCACGATCTCGATGAGCTTGGTGGGATTGGAGTCCAGATCCACCATGTTTCCGGCTTCCTTTGCCGCCTGAGTGCCGGAGTTCATGGCCACGGCCACATCCGCCTGGGCCAGGGCGGGCGCATCGTTGGTGCCATCGCCTGTCATGGCCACGAGGCGCCCGCCCGCCTGATAGTCTCGGATGAGTCGCAGCTTGGCTTCCGGCGTGGCCTGGGCCAGGAAATCATCCACCCCCGCTTCGGCGGCGATGGCAGCGGCGGTAAGGGGATTGTCGCCGGTGATCATCACGGTTTTGATGCCCATCTGACGAAGTTCGGCGAAGCGCTCCTTGATTCCACCTTTCACAATGTCCTTCAGGTGGATCACACCCAACGCTTTGGCGCCCTCCGCCACCACCAGCGGCGTGCCGCCCTCCCGGGCGATACGATCCACTTCCACGCGGAGCTGCTCCGGGAATTCCCCGCCCTTGGCATGCACGTATTCCTCGATGGCCGAAACCGCGCCCTTGCGGATCTCCCGCCCTTCGAGATCCACGCCGCTCATGCGGGTCTGGGCGGTAAAGGGGATGAACTTGGCGCCCAGCGCATGGATATCGCGCTCCCGCAGATTGTATTGTTCCTTGGCCAGCACCACGATGCTGCGGCCTTCGGGCGTTTCGTCCGCCAGGCTGGAGAGCTGGGCCGCATCGGCCAGAAGGTGGATCGAGATGCCGGGCGCGGGCACGAGGGCCACGGCCTGGCGGTTCCCCAGGGTGATGGTGCCGGTCTTATCGAGGAGCAGTACGTCCACGTCGCCTGCGGCTTCCACGGCGCGACCCGAGGTGGCGATGACGTTCGCCTGCACCATGCGATCCATGCCTGCGATGCCGATGGCGCTGAGCAGGCCGCCGATGGTAGTGGGGATGAGGCAGACCAGGAGTGCCACCAGCACGGTGAGGGTGATGGGACTACCGTGACCGGAGGCCTTCACGGCGAAGACGCTGTAGGGCAGCAGCGTGGCCGTGGCCAAGAGGAAGATAATCGTGAGGGCGGCCAGCAGGATATCCAGGGCGATCTCGTTGGGCGTCTTCTGGCGCTTGGCGCCCTCCACCATGGCGATCATGCGATCCAGGAAACTGTCGCCGGGGTTCGACGCGATGCGCACCACCAGCCAGTCGGAGAGCACAAGCGTGCCGCCAGTGACGGCGCTGCGGTCGCCTCCGGATTCGCGGATCACGGGGGCGGACTCCCCGGTGATGGCGCTTTCGTTGACGGAAGCGACTCCGTCGATCACCTCGCCATCGCCGGGGATCGTATCCCCTGCCTCCACCAGAACCACATCGCCGATGCGCAGGCAACTGGCCTCAACGGCTTCCAAGGGGCTGCCGAATTTCTCCTCCAGCAGGAGCTTGGCGCTCACGTCCTTCTTGGATCGCCGCAGGCTGTCCGCCTGGGCCTTGCCCCGGCCTTCGGCCATGGCCTCGGCAAAGTTGGCGAAGATCAGGGTGAACCAGAGCCAGAGCGCGATGGCGAGGATGAAGCCCGGCCTGGCTTCGCCGTGACCGAGCAGGGCCTGGGCATAGAGCAGGGTGGTGAGGGCGCTGCCCACCCACACCGTGAACATCACGGGGTTCTTCATCTGGTGAAGTGGGTTGAGCTTCCGGAAGGCGTCCCGGAAGGCCCGCTGCACGATGGCGGATTCGAAGAGCGGTCGAGGCTGGGTCTCGTCGAAGGTGCTGGAGCTGCGCATGGTCCGGTCCTAGAGCAAAGAGAGCTGCTCGGCGATGGGGCCGAGGGCCAAGGCGGGGATGAAGGTGAGGGCGCCGACCAGAAGCACTACGGCCACCAGGAGCACGATGAAGAGGGGCCCGTGGGTGGGCAGGGTGCCGACGCTCGGCGGGGTGCGCTTCTTCCTCCCAAGGGAGCCCGCGATGGCCAGCACGGGGATCATGGGGCCGAAGCGCCCCAGGAGCATGGCGATGGAGGTGGCGTGCAGATAGAAGGTGGTGTTGGCGTTCAGGCCCGCGAAGGCGCTGCCGTTGTTGTTGCCCGCGCTGCTGAAGGCGTAGAGCACTTGGGTGAAGCCGTGGGCGCCGGGGTTGCTGATGCTGGCGATGGCGCCGGGCAGCATCACGCCCAGCGCGGTGCCCACGAGCACGGTGGCCGCTGGGATGAGGATGACCAGCGAGGCCATCTTGGTCTCGAAGCCTTCCACCTTCTTGCCCAGGTATTCCGGCGTGCGCCCCACCATCAGTCCCGCGATGAAAACGGAGATGAGCGCGAAGACGAGCATGGTGTAGAGTCCCGAGCCCACACCGCCGAAGACGACCTCCCCCAGTTCCATCAGCAGGGCGGGCACCATGCCGCCGAGCGGCGTCAGGGAATCGTGCATGCCGTTCACGGCGCCGGTGGAGGTGGCCGTAGTGGCGGTGGCGAAGAGGGTCGTGGCGGTGATGCCGAAACGCGTCTCCTTGCCCTCCATGTTGCCGCCGGACTGCTCCAGGCCGGGTGTGGCGATCACCTGCTGATTGACGGGCAGGTGGCGGAGGCCGGGGTTGCCCCGCTGTTCGGCCCAATGCAAGGTGCCGAGGGCGAGGATGAAGATGAGCACCATGGCGGAGAAGACGGCCCAGCCCTGGCGCCGATCGCGCACCATGCGCCCGAAGGCGTGGCAGAGTGAGGCCGGGATGAGCAAGATCGCCAGCACCGAGAGGAAGCTGGTGAGGGCGGTGGGATTCTCGAAGGGATGGGCGGAATTGGCGTTGAAGAAGCCGCCGCCATTGGTGCCCAGCAGCTTGATGGCCTCCTGGGAGGCCACGGGTCCCAGCGCGATCACCTGCTCCAGGATCGAGCGCCCGTCGGGGCCCGCCACGGGTGAGAGGAAGCGGGTGGTGGCGCTGGGGGCAAGGGTCTGCACGACGCCCTGGGAAATGAAGGCCAGGGCCAGCAGGGCGGCCAGGGGCAGCAGGATATAGAGCGTGGTGCGGGTGAGATCCACCCAGAAACTGCCGAGGCTTGTGGCCTTGCGGCGGCGGAGGCCGCGCGAAAGCGCGACCACCACCGTGATGCCCGTGGCCGCCGAGAGGAAGTTCTGCACCGTGATGCCCAACATCTGCGAGAGATGGCTGAGGGTCGTCTCCCCGGCATAGGCCTGCCAGTTCGTGTTGGTGACGAAGCTCACGGCTGTGTTCCAGGCCAGCAGGGTGGGCAGGCCGGCCGCATGCTGGGGATTGAGGGGCAGCCGATGCTGGAAGCTCAGGAGCAGGAAAAGGAAGGCGAGGCCCAGGGCATTGAAGAGCAAGATGGCCCAGGTATAGGCCTTCCAGTCCATGCGGTCGTCCGGAGCGATGCCCGCCAAGCGGTAGAGGCCGCGCTCGAAGGGACGCAGCACGGGATCGAGGAAGGTGCGCTCCCGCTCGAAGACTCGGCCCATGTATTCGCCGAGGGGTTTCGACAGCACCAGGAGCAGAACGAGGAAGATCGCGAACTGCGCGAAGCTGTTGGCGGTCATTGGAAGCTCTCCGGCTTGAGCAGGGCGAAGCCCAGGTAGACCAGCAGGGCCATGGCGAGAAGGGCGGCGAGGAGTTGCATGCCTGTCATGGGGTTTTCTCAGTGGAAGTGGCGGTGAGAGAGGCGAAACGCGGGAAGGATCGTGTTATTCGGCGATTCCCGTGAAACCCGCGATGAGCCAGATGAGGATGGGCACCCAGGCCATGATTACCAGGGCGATGATTTCGTTTCGGCGGCCCTCTCCCCAGATCCTGCGGAACAGGATGGCTGTTCGGGTGCCTGCGAGGCCAACGCCAAGGCCGATGGGGATGAACCAGGGCATGGGGATGTTCATCGGGCTCTACCCCAGCGGAAGCGCGGACACTGGATCGAGAATGGAAGGATGGATCTCATCGCTTCTCCAGATGCCTCAAGGCTGTCGAACCTCGGGCAGTCCAGTCTCCGGAACCCGGCATCAAGACGGTGTCAAAGTCCGAGCAGAAGGCATCAAGATTTTGTCAAGATTCAGATGGGCTCTGGTAACGCAGCGAGGAGCCGCCCCGTTTGGGGTGGCTCCTCGCCCTGGAGTCGCTGAAAGGGAGGCTAGGCCTGGTGATAGACCTCGGCGCCCTTATCCACGAATTCCTTGGACATGTCGGCCATGCCTTTTTCCAGGGCCTCCTTCTCGCCGTAGCCGTGTTCGTCGGCGTACTTCCGCACGTCTTCCGTGATCTTCATGGAGCAGAAGTGGGGGCCGCACATGGAGCAGAAGTGGGCCACCTTGGCACCTTCGGCGGGCAGGGTTTCGTCGTGGAATTCCTGGGCCGTTTCAGGGTCCAGGGCCAGGGCGAACTGGTCCTCCCAGCGAAACTCGAAGCGCGCCTTGCTCATGGCGTCGTCCCAGGCGCGGGCGCTGGGATGGCCCTTGGCGAGATCGGCGGCGTGGGCGGCGATCTTGTAGGTGATCACGCCGTCCTTCACGTCCTTCTTGTTGGGCAGGCCCAGGTGCTCCTTGGGCGTCACGTAGCAGAGCATGGCCGTGCCCATCCAGCCGATCATGGCGGCGCCGATGGCGGAGGTGATGTGGTCGTAGCCCGGCGCGATGTCCGTGGTGAGCGGGCCCAGCGTGTAGAAGGGCGCTTCCTGACAGACCTCCAACTGCTTGGTCATGTTTTCCTGGATGAGGTTCATGGGCACGTGGCCAGGTCCCTCGATCATCACCTGGACATCGTGTTTCCAGGCGATCTTGGTGAGCTCACCCAGGGTCTCCAGCTCGCCGAACTGGGCCTCGTCGTTGGCGTCTGCCGTGGAGCCTGGCCGCAGGCCATCTCCCAGGGAGAAGCCCACGTCGTAGGCCTTCATGATTTCGCAGATCTCCTCGAAGTGCGTGTAGAGGAAGTTCTCCTTGTGGTGGGCCAGGCACCACTTGGCCAGGATCGAGCCGCCCCGGCTCACGATACCCGTGAGGCGCTTGGCGGTGAGGGGCACGTAGCGCAGCAGCACGCCCGCGTGGATGGTAAAGTAGTCGACGCCCTGTTCCGCCTGCTCGATGAGGGTGTCGCGGTAGATCTCCCAGGTGAGTTCCTCGGCCTTGCCGTTCACCTTCTCCAGCGCCTGATAGATGGGCACGGTGCCGATGGGCACGGGGCTGTTGCGCAGGATCCATTCCCGGGTTTCGTGGATATTGGCGCCGGTGCTCAGGTCCATGACGGTGTCCGAGCCCCAGCGGATGGCCCAGGCCATCTTCTCGACTTCCTCCTCGATGCTGGAGGCCACGGCGGAGTTGCCGATGTTGGCGTTGATCTTCACCAGGAAATTGCGTCCGATGATCATTGGCTCAGATTCAGGGTGGTTGATGTTGGCGGGGATGACGGCGCGGCCCCGGGCGACTTCATCGCGAACGAATTCCGGGGTGATGGGGCGGCGGCCCGAGGCCTCCCGGCCCAGGTTTTCCCGGATGGCAATGAATTCCATTTCGGGGGTGACAATGCCTTGCTTTGCGTAGTGCATCTGGGTGACGTTCTTCCCGGCCTTGGCCCGCAGGGGGCGTCGGTGAGGCTGGAAGCGGATGGCATCCAGGTCGGCATCCCGTTCCCTGAGTTGGCGGTAAACGCTGGTGGAGGCGGCTAGTTCCTCCACATCGGCCCGCTCTTGGATCCAGGGGAGGCGCAGGGGAGCCAGCCCTTGGGCGAGATCGATGCGGGCGTTGGGATCGGTGTAGGGGCCCGTGGTGTCATAGAGCAGGATGGATTCGTTGGGAGTCAGCGTGCCGTCGAATTCCCGGGTGGGTTGGAGCTTGACCCGACGCAGGGGTACCTGGAGATCGGCCCTTGAACCTTGAATATGGGTCTTCTCGGAGGAGGGGAAGGGTTTCAGGCAGCTCTCGAGGGTCGTGGCGCGAACGGTGGACGGCGAAAATGATTCGGACATTAAAATCTCCAGTAATTCTAACGGTGCGGCGGAGGTTCTGGGCCCACCCGCCATGGGCGAGTTTATCAGTCCGAAGGCGCTTTTCCGGTTTTCAAGCCTTCATACCCTTCTGGACGATACCTTGGATGCACGTCGCAGGGCCGGAGGTGAGGGATGTCTGAAAAGGGAAAAAGGGATCAGCCGATTCCTGATCAGTTGATCCAGATCGCCCACGAACAGGAAGGCGGCGCCGAGCGAGTCATCTCCCAGATCGAGGTGGTGCAGTCGAGCTTTGAGGAAATCCAGAATCTAGCCAAGGAGTGCATCGAGATCCTGGCCCGGCTCGTCCCCCCCAGCGAAGAGCGGGACAGCCTCATCGCCAAGATCGAGGACATCAATCTGCATGCTGACAACGGCATGTACAACGTCTCCGGCGTATTTGACCTCTTCCAGTACCAGGACATCGTTCGTCAGAAGCTGGAAAAGGTGGGCCACCGGCTCATCGATGTCTCCGACTACATCCAGGCCAATCTGGTGCCCCAGCAGGAGGCCACCAAGCACGCCCCCTCGGGCCGGGATATCCTGGAGCGCGAAGGGCAGTCCCACGACACCGCCAAGGATGACGCGGATGTTGTGGTGGCGGAGTTCTTCGCCAAGCTGCGGGCCCAGAAGTCGGCCAAGTGAGGGTATGCTGGCCCAGTGCCGAATACTCTCGCTGGAGTAATTGCAATGACCTGTCCACGTCTGCTGGGAACCTTTGCGATCGCCTTGGGGCTGGCTGCGGCCCAACAGCCTGCGGACGATCCAGTCATGAAGATCAGGGCCCAACGCGCCCAGGCCGGTGGGGATCAAGATCTGCCCCCAGTGCCCCGAGCGGTGCTGGAACCCCCACCCCTTCCGCCCCCCGAGGTTCACATCAAGGACACCCGAGGGTACCGAGCCAGCAAGAAGGCCAGGCGGGGAAAGCGAGGCAAGGCGGCCGTGACGCGAAAGGGCGGTGCCAAGGTATCCCGCGCCAAGAAGGCCGCTGCGGTGAAGAAGTGAGCTTCAAGCGTCTGGGCGTCCTGACCTCCGGCGGGGACGCCCCCGGCATGAACGCCGCCATCCGTGCTGTAGTGCGCCAGGCCGGTGCACTGGATATCGAAGTCTACGGGGTGTACCGCGGGTTCCAGGGCCTGGTGGACCAGGATTGGCGCCCCCTCTCGAGCCGCAACTGCGCCAACATCCTCCAGCGGGGTGGCACCATCCTGAATACCGCCCGCTGCCAGGCCTTCAAGATCAAGGCCGTGCGCGCCCAGGTGGCCAGGGATATACAGTCCGCAGGCATCGACGGGCTGGTGGTCATCGGCGGCGACGGAAGCTTCACCGGCGCGGCGCTCCTCTCGGAGGAACACGGCGTTCCCTGCGTGGGTATCCCCGGCACCATCGACAACGATCTGCCGGGCACCGAACGCACCCTGGGGTTCGATACCGCCCTCAACACCGCCATCGGGGCCATCGACCGCATTCGGGACACGGCCAGCTCCCACGAGCGCCTCTTTCTCGTGGAAGTCATGGGCCGCAGTTCCGGCATGATCGCCGTTCACACCGCCATCGCCTGCGGGGCGGAGGCCGTGATCTACCCGGAATCCGCCCGGGACACATACGAGGATCTGGTGACGCAGTTGAAGGCCGGATGGGAGCGCGGCAAGCGCAGCAGCATCGTGGTGGTGGCCGAGGGTGACCTCCAACTCGGCAACGCCTACACCGTGGGTGAGCGACTGCGCCAGGATTACAACCTGGACATGCGGGTCGTGGTGCTGGGGCATATCCAGCGAGGCGGCAGTCCCACGGCCATCGATCGCATCTGGGGCAGCCTATGGGGTGCCGAGGCTGTCAAGCGTCTGGTGTCAGGCGAGAAGGGCATCTATCTGGGAGCCATGGCCGGTGATCTGGTCTCCATTCCCCTCGCCCGGGTCCACGATCCCCGCCCCGAACCGCCCGCCGTGCTGGCGGATCTGGTGCAGGTGTTGGCGCGGTGATTCGCGAGACTTCACGCGCTTGAAGGTATTGGAGGAGTAGAAATGTCGGACACGGTTGGTCGTATCGAAAAAGTCGCGGTCGTTTTCTCGGTATCACCTACGGCGATACGCGAGACTTCACGCGCTTGAAGGTAATAGAGGGGGCAAGGATGACTACCACGGGTAAGACTCTCGATAAAGTCGCGGTCGTTATGGCAGGTGGGCGGGGGACGCGGTTCTGGCCGCGGTCCAGGATGCATCGACCCAAGCAGTTCCTGGCCATGGTGGGGGAGACGACGCTGCTGAACCAGACGGTGGCGCGGTTGAGCCCGGATTTTTCGCCCGAAAATACGTACGTGGTGACCACAGAGGATCTGGCGGCGGAGACGCGACGGTTGCTGCCTGAGCTTCCCCCCGAGAATGTCATCGTCGAGCCCGAAGGGCGCAATACGGCGCCCTGTCTCGCCCTGGCCCTGGTGGCTATCGAGCGGCGCAATCCCCAAGGCGTGATGGTGGTGCTCTCGGCGGATCACTGGATCACGGATCAGGCGGCCTTCCTGCGCGACATCGATCTCGCCGCGCGCCACGCCACAGATAAGCATGAGCTGGTCACCTTCGGCATCCGGCCCAGCTACCCCGAGACGGGCTACGGCTACATCGAGACCGAAGGGCAGGGCGCGGTGCTCGGCGTGAAGGCCTTCCGGGAAAAGCCCCCCCTGCCCACCGCCATGGAATATGTGCAGACGGGCCGCCACTACTGGAACGCCGGAATGTTCGTGTGGACCCTGGCGGACATGCGCCGCGAACTGTCGGCCCACTGTCCGGAGGTGCTGGCGCCCCTGGATGCCTGGGCGGCCGCAGGCGCCGATCCCAGCGCCATCGGCGGCGTCTACGGTAAGCTTCCCAAGCTCTCCATCGACTACGCGCTGATGGAGAAGTCCAGCCACGTGGCCGTGGTTCCCGCCAGCTTCGGCTGGTCCGATGTGGGCTCCTGGCCCGCCGTGGTGGAGTTCCATGAGGCCGATGCCCAGGGCAATGTGGTGACCGGCGACGCCGTGCTGGTGGATTCCACCAACTGCGCCGTGTTCGGGGGCAAGCGGATGATCGGTGGGTCGGGCCTCAAGGATCTCATCGTGGTGGACGAGGAGGACGCGCTCCTCATCTGCCATCGCGACAAGGCCCAGGGCGTAAAGGACATCGTGGAACGACTCCAGAAGATGGGTCGCAAGGATCTTCTCTGAGGGCGTGATGATGGGCGGATGGGAAGTGCTCGATACCGCGGTGAAGATCGGACTCGGCGTCCTCATCACCAGTGGGGTCACCATCTGGGTCACCCGCATCCAGTTGAAGAGTCAGGCCGCCCGGGAACTTCGCCAACAGCGCCTGCAGGAGTGGGCCCGCAGCATGGAATTGGTGGTGGCCTACCGCAAGAGCCTTTACCTGTTCAACGAGGCGGCGGGGGACTACCTGGTAAACCGCGAGGAGGATCAGCTGGAGGCCGACCTGGATCAGCAGCTCGCCCAGGCCAAGACGCGGCTCGAAGGCGCGCTGCTGGAGCTGGTCGAGGCTCACACGCGCTTGGGGATTCTGGATCCCGAGGCGGCCCGGGCCTTGGAGGACTACCGCCAGATGGGCGACGCCTTCTTTCGCGAGGTCTGGAATGCCAAGCAGCGCCTGAGTGACGAGGAACTCGCAACCCAGTGGGAGGCCCTCGAACCCTCCCGGGAAGCCCTCTTTGAATCCCTCCGCAGCCTCGATCTGCGCCTCCGATAACCACATTTGTCACCCGCGAGGAAAGCCATGGAACGACCGAAATCCCTGCATGTAGACAAGCCCTGGGGCTCCTTCGACCAGTTCGTGCTCAACGAGGTCTGCACGGTGAAGATTCTCACCTGCGCGCCCGGTCAGAAGCTGAGCCTGCAGAAGCACCGCAACCGCGCCGAACTCTGGGTGGCCCTGGATGAGGGCGTGATCATCGAACGCGATGGCAGTGTCATCACGCCAGACAAGAATGCCGAGATATGGCTGCCCGCGGGCTGTGTCCACCGCCTCAGCTGCGCGGCCCAGACCGCTCAACCCGTGCGGGTGATGGAGATCAGCCTCGGCCACTTCGACGAAAACGATATCGAGCGCCTCGAAGATGTCTATGGGCGCAACTAGGTTCCTGGTCGCGGCGCTGGTTGGGTCCGTCCTTGCGGCCCAGCAGGGCGAGGCCCTGCTGGAGCGGGTGGACCGCCTGCGCCATCCCTGGCCCGCCTTCTCGGTGGAGGTCACCCTGAAGGATCGCAAGGGTGAGCAGTGCTGGCGTGTGAGGGCCCGGGAGAACGGCGATGCCCGGGTGGAAGGGCTCTCCAAGAAAGAAGTTGGTCGCACGGTGCTGATGCTCGGGGACGAGATGTGGCTGCTGCTGCCCAACGCCAAGCGCCCCATCAAGGTCTCACCCGCCCAGCGCCTAATGGGCCCCGCGGCGGGCGGCGATCTCGCCCGCTCCCGCTTCTCCCTGGATTACCAGATCAAGGACGTAAAGGAAGAATCCCTGGAGGGTCGCGCCTGTCGTTGCCTCGAATTGCAGGCCCGGAAGCCCAGTCTGAGCTATCGCACGGCGCGTCTCTGGATCGAAAAGGCCACGGGCAATCCCATCAAGGCCGATTACTTCCTGCCCTCCGGAAAACAGGCCAAGACCATGCACTTCGAGCCGCCGGTATCCCTCGGGTCGCTCTCGGTGCTTCCTGGATTGCGTGTGGTCGAGCCCGGCGGGGCCGAAGTCTCCCTGCGTTTCGCCCAATGGAAACCCGGCTCCCAGGACGCCAGCCTGTACCTTCTATCCAAGGTCGAATAGAAGGGGCGCCCCGATTCCAGGGGTTCCGCAGTCTAAACGCTGCCTGTCCACCGGAGCGCATTGCAAACAGCCGTGGCCCTGGATCTTCTCAGGCCGTACACTGGTCCCTGAGGTGCCCCTTCGGGGGCTTCCCGCCACCTTCTGTCTCACCTCTCAAACCAGTCCCCGTACGCGGAGACTCCCGCTCAACCTTCCCACCAAATCAACCCCGCCAAACCATCCCTCACGAAACGCCCCTGCCTCGGGGCGTTTCACTGTACCCAGGGACCTGTTTTGAACCCGCATGAACACTGAAAACAAGGGGAATTTCAAAAACGGCATTCATCGCGGCTCACTCGAATTCACCCCAAAACTGGGTCATTCTTTCCACAAATTTTCCAGATTTCTATCCGCGTGTAAGGGGAATGGAAAGTCTGCAGCGTGCAGACCACCGGGATGCGTGAATAACGTCTCCGCGTCAAAATCCTAGACCGGTGTCTCAATCACATCCTCGGGGCCCAGGAGGATCGCAAGCCAGTGGGTGCTCTCTCGGCTCTCGAAGGCGAATTTCAGCGTGAGGCTCAGGGGAATGCAGAGCACCGCGCCGACAGGGCCCAGCAGGCTCCCCCAGAAGATCAGCGAGAGGAAAACCACCAGGGTGGACAGACCCAGCTTGCGGCCCATCAGCCGCTTCTCAACCCCGTAGTCGAGCACCAGGTTGATGACCATGCAGCCCGCCGCCGCGAAAATCGCCCTTCCAAGGCCGAGCTGGATGAAGGCGAGGATCACCGCGGGGATGCTGGCGAGGGTCGAGCCGACACTCGGCACGTAGTTCAGGAGGAAGGCGAGAAAGCCCCACAGGACGGGGAAGTCCACCTGGAGAATCGCCATCCAGATGCCCACCAGGAGCCCCGTTGCCAGACTCAACAGGGTCTTCATGACCATGTAGCGCTTCATGTCGTTGACGAAGGTCGTGAACCGGGGAAAGGCCTGGTGGGGATCCCCCAGAATGGTCCGGAGCTTGATCGGAAAGCTCGATGCCTCCAGCAGGATGAAGGTCGTGGTCAACAGGATCAACACGATGTCGGAAAAGGCCGAGCCGAGCTTCATCAGCAGATCCGCGGTCAGGTTCATCACCGAGGTCGGGTTGAGGTATTTCAAGAGAATCTGGCCCGGCGGGGCGATGCCCCGGTGGGCCAGGAATGACTTGAAGGCGGCGGCCTGCTCCTGGAAACGGGCCTGGTAGACCGGCAGGGCGGCGTAGAAACTGCCGATGGAGGCGCCCACCACGGCGCCGATGGCCAACAGGACCAGGACCATTACGAGAACGACCAGCGAAACGGCCAGGATGGTCGGCACGCGTTTTCGCTGGAGCCACAGGACGGGATGCGCCGCGAGCACGGCGAGGAAGACGGCCAGCAGGAACGAGACGAGCACTGGCTGGGCCTGGCGGATGCCCCAGATGATGAAGACGATGGCTGCGAGGGTCAGCAGCAGCTTCGACAAAGGGGCATCAGGAGCCGATTCGGCCATGGGCGAGATCTCCTTGCTTGGTGTCACGAAGCAAGCTCGAGGCGACTCACCTAGCGCCGATGGGCTGGGGTTTCTTTTTTGCCAAACCTAGCGGCCCCGGTGGCGTGAGTGAAACGGTAACTCGAAGTGCACGGCCCAGCATCGCCGACACAGACTGAGTGGCCATGCGGGAAACCTCTATGGGATCGAGGCTGAGCCGAGAGGCGCTGTCAAAGGCCGCGGCGATCAATTCGCCGAGAGGCGTCGTGTGGTAGTGGTGTTGGTTCATGGTGTGCTCCTAGTCATTTCGTCGTTCGGGATACCGGCCAACACCTGGGTGGGTGCGGCCATGGTGAAAGCGGCCGGAGATCCGGGCGCCCCCTCCCGCCGGGACACGCACCAGGGCCAGACGCCGCCAGGGGTGGCTTGCGCCGCGCCCCACGGTGAAGCGCCCAGCGAGCACCGTGGCGAGGATCAGTGCCCCCAGGGAAATCGCGCCCAGCAGCAGAAAGTCGAGTGCCATGAAATCTCCTCTTTCCTGGAGTAGCAGGTATCGCGCCATTGGGTAACATTCCAAAATCCAATAAATACATAAGTGCAAATATTAAAAAAAAGATGTCACTCCATCAAAACGAGGTATCCTCTCCATCAATCCGAAGGAAGAGACAAGCGAATGCGGGCAAATGATCTCGACCACAAGGAGCTGTTGGAACTCGTCCCCGAAGGAGGCGTGATCCGCTTCGCAGGGCACCGCGCGCTGCTTATCGATTCCATGGCCATGGGGCTGCTGCGGAAGTACCTGGTCGAAAATTTCGGTCTCAACGCCGCCCGCACGGTGCTCACGCAGTTCGGTTTTGCCCAAGGGTGGCGCGCCGCCGAGGCCCTGGAAACGGCCTTCACCTGGGACAGTCCCGAGGAATGGCGCCTGGCCGGGGGCCGCCTGCACCCACTGAAGGGGCTCTTTCATTACGAGATGGAAGGCCTGGATCCTCTCTCCAAGGAGGGGGTTGTGCTGGTGGGTTCCTATGAGGCCGAGCAGCATCTTCTCCACTTTGGTCGCGCCGATGCTCCGATGTGCTGGACCATCAGTGGCTTGATCAGCGGCTATCAGAGCCGGGCCACGGGCGAGGATATCTATGTGCTGGAGGATCGCTGCATCTGCAAGGGCGATGCGGGTTGTCATCTTCTCGGGCGCACTCGGGAGGCCTGGGGCGATGAGCACGCCGAGGAGCTGCGCTTCTACCACCCCGATCGCCTCAAGGACTGCCTGGACGTTTCGCTGCACCGTGTCACCGAAACCCTGAAGGCCGCCGAGCGCAAGCTGCGGGAGCGCAAGCGGGCGCTGGTGCGGTTGGCGCCGGATGTGGAGGAACCCACGGGCATCGTGGCCAAGAGTCCCGCCATGCGCAAGGTGGTGGATCTGGCCCGCCGGGTCGCGAAGGTGGATTCCACGGTGCTCATCACCGGGGAGAGCGGCGCCGGCAAGGAGCGGATTGCGCGTCTCGTGCATGACGAATCCACGCGCTCCGAGGGGCCCTTCATCGCGGTCAACTGCGGCGCCATCACGGAGACCCTCCTGGAGAGCGAGCTCTTCGGCCATGCCCGGGGCGCCTTCACCGGGGCCACCCAGGATCGTCCCGGTCTCTTCGAGGCCGCCAATCGGGGCACGCTGCTGCTGGATGAAGTGGGCGAAGTCTCCCCGGGGATGCAGGTGAAGCTCCTGCGGGCCATCCAGGAGCGGGAGATCCGGCGAGTAGGCGAGAACAAGAGCCGTCGGGTCGATGTGCGCATCGTGGCCGCCACCAATCGGGATCTCGCGCAAGGTGTCGCCAGCGGCGCCTTTCGCGAGGATCTCTACTACCGCCTGAAGGTGGTCGAGCTGCGCGTGCCCCCCCTGCGGGAACGCCGGGATGATGTTCTACCCTTGGCGAGAGTGCTCCTCGCCGCGGCCGCCGTGTGGATGAAGCGCAAGGTTGCAGGATTCTCTCCGGGGACCGCTGACCAGCTCCTGCGCTACGAATGGCCGGGCAATGTGCGCGAGCTGGAGAATGCCATGGAGCGTGCGGTGGCGCTGGCGCCGGGAACCCGCGTGGAGTTGGAGGACCTGCCGGAAGAAGTGCGCCAGGCCGTTTCGATGCCGGTGGCCACCACCGGCGTAGTGCGCCCCCTCGAGGCCGTGGAGAAGGAATACATCCTGTCCGCCCTGGAGCTGAATGGGGGCAATCAGACCCGCACCGCCGAGCAGTTGCACATCGGATCCGCGACTCTCTACCGCAAGCTCAAGGGCTATGGCCTGATCCGCGGCGGTCGCGCAGAGCCGAAAATGTGATGGAACCCACGCCCTTCTGTGTGGCGGTCATTGTGGCGCATCCCGATGACGAAACGCTTTGGGTCGGGGGGCTACTTCTAAGTCATCCCGAGTGGTCCGTGGTCATCGTGACCCTCTGTCGCGGCCACGATCCAGACCGTGCTCCGCGATTCCAAGAAGCCCTGCACTGTCTTGGAGCGAAGGGTGCCATGGGGGATCTCGATGACGGTCCCGAGCAGGTTCCACGCGCATTGTCCGTGGTGAAGGCCACGATCCTGTCGCTCCTGCCCCGGCGGGATTTCGATCTCCTGCTCACCCATGGTCCCAAGGGTGAGTACACCTCCCATCGTCGGCACGAGGAGGTATCCCGGGCCGTTGAGGCCCTTTGGCAAGAGGATGTCTTGCGGGCGCCGAGCCTGTGGCAGTTCGCGTACGAGGATGCGGGCGGGGCCGAATTCCCTAAGCCTCGGAAAGATGCGTCGCTCCGCTTTCCATTGAGCGATCCGGTTTGGGCGCGGAAATGCCACATCATCTCGGGTGTCTACGGATTTTCGCCTGGGAGCTGGGAGGCGCGGGTTTCGCCACGCACAGAGGCCTTCGATCGCATTGAGCGGTACTAGACCAAACCGGAGAATAGATTGCGAAAAAGTGTGAGATCGAATCGATGAAGATCCTGGTGCTCTACAGCTACCCTCCTGCGCCCGGTGGCCTGGCCACTCAGGGCGACCTTCTGTGCAAGGGGCTCCAGGAGATTGGGGTGGAGGTTCATGCGGCGAATCTTCGATCGGATCTCGAAAAGGAGTGGTACTACCGTTGGTTTCAGCCCGACGCCGTGGTCGGCGTGGGGTTCTGGGGCGATGTGCCGGATATCGTGCTGCATCCCCAGCGCTTTGGTTTGCGGGCGGTGCCCTGGATCCTGGCGGATGGGTACGTCGCCAATTACCGGGAGATCCTGGATGGCCTGCCCCTGATTCTCGTGACCTCGGATTGGGTGCGGGAAACCTTTGTGCGGGATGGCATCCGCGGTGATCACACGGTGACCTTGCCCGTTGGGTGTGACACCGATGCCTTCATCCCCCGGGCTCGGCAGGATCCCAAGGTTCAAGCGGCGCGGGAGGCCCTCGGTGTGGCTGCCGAAGAACACCTGATCCTCACGGTGGGTGGGGACGCGGCCTCCAAGGGAGGGCGGGAGGTGATGGAAGCCCTGGCCACCCTGGGTGAGGACGTCCCCCCGTGGCGATATGTCTGCAAGGTCTGGCCCCAGGAGCGGACCGAGGTGCAGAACAAGCTGGATCTCGAACTGGCCCATAGTCTTGGTATCCAGGACCGGGTGACCTTTCAGACGCACCAGGTTTCCCGGAACCTCATGCCCTATCTCCTGGCGGCTTGCGATATCTACGCGGCGCCGTCCCGGCTGGAGGGGTTCGGAATGCCCCAGGTGGAGGCCGGGGCCTGCGGCAAACCCGTCATTGGAATTCGGGCCATGGCCATGCTGGACACCCTGGTTCACGGGGAGACGGCGTTTCTGGCCTCGGTGGCCGAAACCATCCACATCACCGAGGCCGTGCTGGGGCCGGAGTCCGGCTTTGAACCGGGGCACCGCGTGGTATTCCAAAAACCACGCGTCTCTGACTACCGGGCCAATTCGGGGGAAATTGCCGAATACCTGAAGCCGCTGCTCACGGATGGTGAGCTGCGGCGCCAGATGGGCGAGGCTGGTCGGCGCAGGGTCGTGGAACGGTTCGATTACCGGGTCGTGGCGCGGCGCCTGGTGGAGATTCTCAACGAGGGGTAGCCCCATGGATGTTTCGATTCAAGCGGCCCGGCGCGCGGCGATGGAAGTGCTCCGCCACAATGCTGCGGGTCCCTTTGATGGCCTTCCGCGCACCGCCGGTTGGGGCTATCCAGAGCCCTACACCCGGGATCTGCTCATTTCCGCCCTCGGAATTCTCACCACCCAGGATCCGGTGCTGATGGATTCGCTGCGCCGCGTTCTGGAAACCCTGGCCAAGAATCAGAGTCCCCGGGGGCAGATCACGTCTCTCGTCCATGATCCCGAAGACAGGGGCGCCAGCGACACGACCCCACTCTTTCTGCTGGTCTTGGGCCTGTTTCAGGGATGCACCTCGGATCCGGCCTTTCTGGAGGAAGCCAAGGCCAAGGCGCTCTTGTGGATGGACTACCAGACCATCGATGATCGGGATCTGGTGGGCCAGCAGCCCACCAGCGATTGGCGGGATGAGCATTGGGTGCTGGGGCACGGTCTCTACGTCAACGCCCTGGTGCATGGCTACCTGCAGATTCTGGGGCTGAAGGATCGGGCCGAGGCCCTGCGTCAGGCGGCGAATCGTGAGGGTGGCAAAGGCTTCGTGGTCGACGGCCAACCCACCTTTTCCCTATGGTTCTACAAAGTCTTGCGGGATGACCGCTGCGATCTGCTTGGGAACAGCCTGGCCATCCTGACGGGCTTGGCCGATTCGGCGCGGGCCCGCGCCATGGTGCGCTGGATCGAAACCTCCTGCGACCAGCTGCGTGCCGCAGGCGACCTAGCCTTGGAGCTTCCCCCCTGTTTCTTTCCCTTTGTGCAGCCCACGGATCGAGATTGGCAGCCCCGGTACGAGCGGTACAACCTTCCGGGTCACTACCACAACGGCGGTGTGTGGCCCTTTGTGTGCGGGTTCTACGTGGCGGCCCTGGTGGCCGCGGGCGAACAGACCTTGGCGGAAAAGCGTCTGGGTGCGCTCACGGAGCTCGTGCGGCCATTCCGGTTGCCGCGCGCCGTTTCTTCCCCAGCCTTGGGTTTCAACGAATGGTTCGGCGCCCAGTCGGGTCGCCCGGAGGGTGAGGATTGGCAGACCTGGTCCGCCGCCATGTATCTCTATGCGGCAGCCTGCGTGGAAGAGAGGCAGGCTCTGTTTTTCTGAGGTGGGACTGCCTCGGAATCGCGCAGTCGTCCGTTCGTTTTGACTGGATGAATTCGGAAATCGCGGCGGGTTGAATTCACAAAGACCCTTTATATAGCTATTTGGCCTTGGGTGCGAATATTGCTTGCCAGGGGGGACTGGCGCGATGCGCAGGCCTTCCCAACCGGGAGGGTTTCGCCCACCGCTGGGAACCACCTCGGGCGTTGGCCTGGGGTGAATCCAACCACGAACGATCTCGTTTCCCATCCACCCAAGGGGAGGCCTGGAAGACAGACCCGCGAACCCTCATTCAGAGCCGTTCTCGCCCCCAACCCCACAGGGATGGACCCGAATGGCTGCGACCACTGACTCACACGGAGGGTGAATTGTTCCCGAATTCGAAATACACCACTGTCCTTTCCTATGCTGGCCTTGCCCTGATGGTGGGGGTGGCGGTAGTTCCGTTCGCTTGGGTCCTTTGGCAGATCCCAAACGTGCCCGAGGGGCCAAAGCTGGCTTACGGGGCGGTGTTCCTGGCCACTGGTCTGCTTAGCCTCCTGCTCGCAGGCTGGCTCGGCTACGGGGTTTACCGACGGAGCGGAGGTGAAGCGAAAACCCTGCAGCATCTTGAGGCGCTGCACCTTCTGGGGCTCCAAGAGGTGTTCATTCAGCAGTTATCCGAGGTCAACCTCTCCCTGCGGGATAGCGAGGGAGAGTTGGCCGTCACCCTGAATTCCATTGGCGATGCGGTGATCACCACAGATGCCTATGCCCGAGTCACCCGCATGAATCCCGTAGGCGAGAGGCTCACGGGCTGGTCCCAGGCGGAGGCCCGAGGGCATGGGGTGGCAGATGTTTTTCATATCCTCAATCAGGAAACACGCCAACCCAGCCTCATTCCTGTGATGGAAACGCTGGCGCTGGGAACGATCCAGGGCCTGGCCAACCATACGGTGCTGATTGCGCGCGATGGCAGCGAGTGCCCCATTGCCGACAGCTGTGCCCCCATTCGCGATGGGGCAGGGCAGGTCCTGGGAGCCGTGCTGGTATTCCGGAATGTCACCGAGGAATACGCCGCGCAGCAGGCCCTCCGCGACAGCGCTGCGTTGATTCAGACCATCCTCAATACCGTGGTGGACGGCATCATCACCCTTCGAGCTAGCGACGGCAGCGTGGAGACCGTCAACCCCGCCGCTGAAGAGATGTTTGGCCAACCCGCTTCCGAACTCATCGGCCAGGACTTCGGCCTGCTGATACCCGAACTGGGGCGGGCCGAACGCGAACGAGGTTCGCTCGAGTTCTATGGCGCCAGCGACGAGGCCCGGGCCATCGGGTTGGGGCGAGAGGTCCTGGGCCGCCGGAAGGACGGCAGTAGCTTTCCCCTGGAGATCGCCGTGAGCGAGATGCGGCTCCGAGGCCAGCGCTATTTCACGGGCATCCTGCGGGACATCACGGCCCGCAAGCAGGCGGAAGAGGCTCTCCTCAAGGCCGGAGCCCTCCAGACCGCGATCTTCAACAGCGCGAATTTCTCGAGCATCGCCACGGATGCGCGCGGCGTCATCCAGATCTTCAACGTGGGCGCCGAACGCATGCTGGGATATTCGGCGGCGGAGGTGATGAACAAGATCACCCCGGCGGATATCTCCGATCCCCTGGAGGTGATTGCTCGGGCCGAGGCCCTGAGCCTTGAACTCTCCGTGCCGATCACGCCCGGGTTCGACGCGCTGGTCTTCAAGGCCTCCCGGGGCATCGAGGATATCTATGAGCTGACCTACATCCGCAAGGACGGGTCGCGGTTCCCGGCGGTGGTGTCCGTCACTGCCCTGCGCGATGCGGAAAACGGGATCATCGGTTACCTGCTGATCGGCACCGACAATACCGTCCGCAAGGAGATCGAGGAAGAACGCGAGCGACTCGCCCAGCACCTGCGGGACAAGAATGTCGAATTGGAGTCCGCCAAGTCGGTGGCCGAAAAAGCCAATCTCGCGAAATCACAATTCCTGTCCAGCATGAGTCACGAGCTGCGCTCGCCGCTCAATGCCATTCTCGGGTTCGCCCAGTTGATGGATTCGGAGGTACCCCCCGTCACGACCCTCCAGAAGGCCAATATCCGCCAGATCCTTCATGCGGGGTGGTACCTGCTGGAGTTGATCAACGAGATCCTGGATCTGGCTGTGATCGAATCCGGAAAACTCTCGCTCTCCCTGGAGCCTGTTTCACTTGGAGAAGTCGTGTTCGAGTGTCAGGCCATGGTCGAGCCGCTGGGGCAGAAGCGGGGCATCATCATGGCGTTCCCCTCACCTGCGGAGCCCATCTTTGTGCTGGCGGATCGGACGCGTCTGAAACAAGTGCTCATCAACCTGCTCTCCAACGCGATCAAGTACAACAGGCCCGGAGGCGGCGTCGTACTTGATTGGGTGGTCGGTGAGCCCGGGCGGATCCGCATCCGGGTCAGGGACACGGGCATGGGGCTCACGGCCAGCGAAAAGGCGCGACTCTTTCAGCCCTTCAATCGCCTCGGCCGCGAAAACAGCGCTGAGGAAGGCACGGGCATCGGGCTCGTGATGAGCAAGCTGCTCGCGGAATTGATGGGTGGCGTGATTGGCGTGGAGAGCGAGGCCGGCGTAGGAAGCGTGTTCTGGTTTGAGTTGCGCTCGGCAATGCCACCTTCTTTCTCGTTTGGGGAATCCGACGAGGGCCAGGTCCTGGTTTCACTTCGGTCTCCATCCGTGGTCCGAACCTTGCTCTACGTGGAGGACAACCATGCGAATCTCGAACTGGTCGCGCAGCTCCTCGCCCGGCGCGCGGATCTGCAGATGCTCAGCGCCACGGATGGGCAACAGGGGGTGGACCTCGCACGGAGAGCCTGTCCGGATGTGATCCTGATGGATATCAATCTTCCGGGCATGAGTGGCATCGAGGCCCTGCAGGTGCTTCGCGCCGACCCGGGTACGGCTCACATACCGGTGCTCGCCATCAGCGCCAACGCGATGCTTGGCGATATCGAGAAGGGCATGGATGCGGGGTTCTTCAGCTATCTCACCAAGCCCATCAACCTCGATGAGCTGACGGCATCCCTGGAGGCGGCATTGGATTTCGCAGAAAAAATTCCCACTACGAATTAACAGGGAGCTCCAATTCAAACCTCATGGCCCACCGAGATTCTTCACGCCAAGATCCTGATCGTGGATGACCAGGAACCCAATGTACTCCTGCTCGAACAGATGCTGAGATCCGTGGGGTACGATTGTGTTTCCTCCACCATGGATCCGGGCAAGGTCTGTGAGCTTCATCTGATCAACCACTACGATTTGATCCTGCTGGACCTTTTGATGCCGGGTATGGATGGCTTCCAGGTGATGGAGAACCTGCGGGAGATCGGAAAGGATGGCTACATTCCGGTGATCGTGATCACCGCCCAGCCCGATCACAAGCTGCGGGCCCTCAAGGCCGGTGCCCGGGATTTCCTCAGCAAGCCCGTGGATCTCGCCGAAGTGTTGATTCGCGTTCATAACCATCTGGAGACCCGTGTCCTGCAGCGGGAGACCCAGAAACTCTACGAGCGGGTCGTGGCGGAGCAGAGAGTCTCCGAGCGTTTGCTGCACCTGGGGGGAGTGCCTTCATCAGTGGAAAGGGGACCGATTCCTCCAGAGGCGGAACCCGCGGGGGGGCCGACATTGATCGCCGAGAGTCGGGCCGAGGTCAGCCTGCTGTTCGCCGATCTCCAGGCGTTCACCGCCTTTGCCGAGGGAGCCGGGGCCGAGGCCCTGAAGGGTGTGCTCAGGGAGATGACCCACCACGCAAACCCTTGCGGCCCTTCACCGGACCTGGATCGCTCCAAGGCAATCGGGGACGCCTACCTAGCCGCCATGGAATTGCCTGACTCCGAGATCGACCACACGATTCACGCCTCCAACCTGGCCCTGGATCTGTTCGAGGCCGTGGGGCGTTTCAACGATCACGGGCAGTACCGCGTGAAGGTCCGGATCACCCTCGGCACCCACCGACCCACCGTGGAGGGGAATCGGGAGCACCGGCGTTCCTTCGAGTTCTGAAGGGCGAAGGAGCGGCGAACCGGGTCACCTCATCCGCTCGGATTGAAGAATCGGGCCGGTCATCTTGATGGGATGGCGGGCACCGCCGCGGACGCGAATCGGGCAAGGGGCTAAGGTGCAGCTATTTACGTACAGGCGCGATTAATGCGTTCAAAGCATTCGTGGTCGCCCGTGTCTCGCGGCGACTCCCCTTCGAGGTCTGAAATGCGCAACCCGTTCCTGATGGCCCCACTGGCCTGTCTCGTCCTCAGTGTTTCCGCGACCGATTCCAGGGCTGCGGATGTCCGCATCTTCATCACGGTGGGCCCGCCCCCCTTGCCGCTCTACGACCAACCGGAATGCCCCTCGGATGGTTATCTGTGGAATCCCGGGTACTGGGCCTGGGGCGGTGACGGCTACTACTGGGTGCCGGGCACCTGGGTCGAGCCACCGGTCATCGGCCTGCTCTGGACTCCCGGCTACTGGGGTTGGAACGGAAGGGCCTTCGTGTTCCATCGGGGATATTGGAGTCGCCGGGTGGGATTCTACGGCGGGATCAACTACGGCTATGGCTACGGGGGTAGGGGCTTTGACGGCGGCTATTGGGAGGGGCGGCACTACAGCTACAACCGCGCCATCACCAACGTCAACCCGACCCGCGTCCGCAACGTCTACACACGGCCTGTGACGGTCCAGAACGACAGACACACGGCCTACAACGGGGGTCAGGGTGGCGTGATCGCCGCGCCCGCGCCGCTGGAACCGACGGCCCGACGGGAACAGCGGGTATCGCCCACCCGGACCCAGACCCTGCACGAGCAGAGCGCCAGTCGAAACCAGGAACTTCGAGCCTCGGTCAATCGTGGCAAACCCCCGGTGGCGGCCACGGGGCGAGCGGCGGATTTCTCCCCCCGCCACAGTGTTCCGGCCCGAGCTCCCGGCGGCCATGTCGATGAGGACGCGCTTCGCGCCAGACCCCAGACAGCTCCTCCGTCGCCCCGAGAACCTGCGCGGCAGGTGGATCGCAACCCCGAAAGGGTGGCGCCGCGCCCGGTGCCCGAACCCAGGGCTGACCCCCGCGAACGGCCCGTGCGGGAACGATCCGAGCGTGATCCGCGTTCGCAACCGGAGCCCCATCCCGCAGACCGACCGCGCCCTGAACCTGCGCCTTCTCCGCGTCATGTGGAGCCTCGCCCGAATCACCCCGAGTTCCCCAGGGTGAAGCCCCAGCCCGACCCCATTCCCCAACATCGGCCTAAGCCCGTGGCGCCGGACAAGGAAGACAAGCACCGCTAATCCCAGCCGGGTCCAGAGCGAAGGCCGTCTGCCAATTGTTTGAAGGCCACAAGAAACGAGGACGTCATGAAGGAAGCACCGGAAAAACGCAACGCCGGAATCTGGATCGACCACCGCAAGGCGGTGATCGCGATTCTTACGGCGGAAGGACAGGAAACCCTGGAACTGAACTCCAACGTGGAGAAACAGGCGGGCCGGGTGGATGGTGTTCGCTCGACGGCTCCCTATGAATCCCAGTTGGTGAAGGCAGATGACATCCGCGAGCGGATTTCCACGAGCCAGCTCGACCATTACTACGCGCGGGTGAGCGAGGCGATCCAGGGCATCGAGTCGGTGCTGGTCTTCGGGCCGGGCGAGGCCAAGGGTGAATTCAAGAAACACTTCGAGCGCGCCAAGACTACTGGGCGCATCATTGCGGTTGATACCGCCGATGAACTGACGAATGGCCAGATCGTAGCGAAGGTGCGGGCCTTCTTTCTGGATCGCGGCTGAGGCGATGGCAATGAAAGCCCCCCGGGAGCACACGGATGACTGAGAAGAAGACGGTGACTCCGAGAGGGAAGGCGCGCACCACCGCGGCGAGCCGGGCCGAAGCCGAACCCTCTGCCGCCAAGGTCCAGGCCCCGCCTTCGGTCAAACCCGAATCCGCCGCCCGGGTTCGGAAGGTGGAGAAGGCCTTCCCCATTGTCGGCATCGGCGCCTCGGCGGGAGGTCTGAAAGCCTTCGAGGCCTTCTTCTCCGCCATGCCTCCAGACGTCGATCCCGGTATGGCCTTCGTCCTGGTGCAGCACTTGGCTCCGGACCACAAGAGCATTCTCACCGAACTCATCCAGCGCTATACCCGCATGAAGGTCTTCGAGGCCCGGGATGGCATGGCGGTCAAGGCGAACTGCGCCTACATCATCCCGCCCAACCGCGACATGGCCTTCCTGAATGGCGTGCTCCAGTTGTTCGAACCGTCCAAGCCTCACGGCCAGAGGCTCCCCATCGATTTCTTCTTCCGCTCCCTGGCCCAGGATCAGCGTGGCCGCGCCATCTGCATCGTGCTTTCGGGGACCGGCAGCGACGGAACCCAGGGAGTCCGAGCCATCAAGAACGAGGGCGGGATGGTCATGGCCCAGACCCCGGATTCCACCGAGTACGCCGGAATGCCCAGCAGCGCCATCGCCACGGGGCTCGTGGACTTCGAGCTTCCCCCGTCCCAAATGCCTGGTCAACTCATCGCCTACGCGGCCCAGGCGCTCGGAGGCACCACGCGGGTTCCCACTGCCGCCGTTTCGGGAATGGACAACGCGCTCAAGAAGATCGCCATCCTGGTGCGCGCCCAGACGGGCCATGATTTTTCGCAGTACAAGCCCAACACCATTCATCGCCGCATCGAACGTCGCATGGCGGTACATCAGATCAATGCCGTGGCTGACTACGTCGCCTTTCTTCAGCAGACGCCCACGGAGGTGGAGGCGCTGTTCCGCGACCTGCTGATCGGTGTCACTCATTTCTTTCGTGATCTCGAGGCCTTCAAGGCCCTGGAGGAACAGGTTCTTTCCAGGATGTTCAGCGACAGACCCGCGGGTGCCAAGATTCGCGTCTGGGCTCCCGGCTGCTCCACGGGTGAAGAGGCCTATTCCATCGCCATTCTTCTGCACGAACAGATGGAAGCCTTGAAGCTCAACCACAAGGTGCAGGTGTTTGCCACTGACATCGACGGTCAGGCGATCAGTTCGGCCCGTTCCGGGCGGTATTCTCCCAGCATCGCGGACAACCTGAGTTCCGAGCGATTGGCCCGGTTCTTCACGGCGGAGAGCGAAGGGGGTGCCTACCGCATCAACAAGGTCATTCGAGATATGCTGGTGTTTTCCGAACATGACCTGATCAAGGATCCCCCCTTCTCCAGGCTCGATCTCATCAGTTGCCGGAACCTGCTGATCTACATGAGCGGGGACCTGCAGAAGAAGGTCATTCCCCTCTTTCATTACGCACTGAATCCTGGCGGCTTTCTCTTTCTGGGCACTTCGGAAACCGTGGGGGATTTTGGAGAGCTGTTCAAGACTCTGGACCGCCATGCGAGGCTGTACCAGCGGCAGGGGGATGCCCTGAATCTCCCGGCCCGGATGGTGAGCCGAGCGCCCCTGCTCGCAACATGGACAGAAACCGCGCCGTTGGCAGGAATCGAAAAGCGGAATTCCCCCCCCAAGCAATCGCTACGGACGCTTACCGAAAAGGCTCTTCTCCAACTGCTGGATCCAGTGGCAGCCCTGGTCAATGATCAGGGAGACATCCTGTACCTTCACGGGCGTACGGGGCAGTATCTGGAGCTGCCGCCCGGTGAGGCCGGGATCAACAACATCCTGACCATGGCGCGAGAAGGTCTGCGGCGCGAGCTGACCATTGCCCTGCACAAAGCCGTCGAAACCCATGAAAGGGTGTCTCGCTCCAATCTGCGCGTAAACACCCACGGAGATTTCTCCGGGGTCAACCTCACCATTCGGCCAGTGAAAGTTAATCCTGGGGCCAAGGCGGATGAATTTCTGCATCTCGTCCTGCTGGAGGCGGCCCCACAACCCGCCGCCGTGGGCGTGGAAACACCCCGGGAAAAGGGTGGTCGGCCACCCCGGGTCGATGCGCGCCTTGCTGCGCTCCAGCAGGAGTTGAAGGCCAAGGAGGAATACCTCAATGCCTCCAACGAGGCGTTGGAAACCTCCAATGAGGAGTTGAAATCCTCCAACGAGGAAATGCAGTCCGTGAACGAAGAACTGCAATCCACCAATGAGGAACTGGAAACCTCCAAAGAGGAGCTGCAATCCCTCAATGAGGAACTGGCCACGGTGAATGCCGAGCTGCAGATCAAGGTCACCGATCTGTCGAGGTCCAACAACGACATGAACAATCTGCTGGCCGGAACGGGCGTCGGCACCATCTTCGTGGACCAGGAGCTGCGCATCCTCCGGTTCACGCCTACGGTCACGCGGATCATCAACCTGATCCTTGGCGATGTGGGGCGACCCGTGGGCCACATCGTTTCCAACTTGGTGGGCTACGATCGCCTGCAGGAGGATGTGCGGGAAGTCCTGGACACCCTGGTGGCCAAGGAGGTCCAGGTGCAGGCCAAGGATGGGAAGTGGTACACGATGGGCATTCAGCTCTATCGCACTCTCGATAATGTGATCGAGGGTGCCGTGGTCACCTTTGTGGACACCACGGATGCGAAACGTGCCGAGGCGTCCCTGCGGGTCAGTGAAGCTCATTTCCGCCAGCTTTCGGAGAGCCTTCCCCAGCTCGCCTGGACCTCGGAGCCCGATGGAACCTGCGACAACCTGGGGCCGCAATGGGCCGAATTCACGGGATTGCCAGGGATTCAATCCGAGACCTCTCGATGGTTCGACAAGATTCACCCTGAGGATCGAAAGGCTGCTGCGGCCTCCTGGAAGGCGGCCATCGAGGCGAATGTGGTCTTTTCCATGGCGTTCCGTCTCTTGCACAGGGACGGGAAATACCGTTGCGTCGAGGCTCAGGTGATGCCCCTCCACGGCCAGAACGGTTCCAGCGTCAAATGGTTCGCCCTGGGCACGGATACCACCCTCAACTCAATGAAGAACGTGACTCAGCAGGGGCGGAAGCAACACTGCCCCGGCTCAGGGGCGGTGCCCAGTGATTGACAGATCCTCCATTCCCGAAACCCTTGCTCGGCTCCGCTGGAAGGCCGAAGAGATCATCAAGAAGAATGATGAAACCCCTCCTGTCGCGGGTGACATGGATCTGCGCCAGACCATTCACGAACTGAGAGTGCACCAGATCGAACTCGAGATGCAGAACGAGGAACTCCTGCGCACCCAGGAACAGTTGGATGCCGCCAAGACCCGCTACTTCGATCTCTATGACTTGGCCCCTGTGGGCTACTGCATTGTTTCCACGGATGGGCTGATCCTGGAGGCGAACCTCACAGTGGTCACGCTCTTCGGGGTGGTGAGATCCGCCCTGATAAAACAACCCATCACCCGCTTCATCCTTGCGGAAGACCAGGACATCTACTATCAGCACCGCAAGCGGCTCTTTGACCACAGCGAGTCGTACGCCTGCGAATTACGGATGATCAAAAGGGACGGAACGCCCTTCTGGGCCCGCCTCAACGCCACCGCGGCCCAGGTTCCTGCCGAGATGGCGGGGGACGAAGCCCAGTGGGCACCCGTGAGTCGCCTGGTGGTGAGCGATATCAGTGAGCGAAAACAGGCCGAGGCCGAAAAGGCCAAGCTGGAATTCCAGCTCCAGGAGATCCAGAAACTGGAAACCCTGGGCACCTTGGCGGGGGGCGTCGCCCATGACTTCAACAACCTGCTCACCTCCATCGTGGGCAATGCCAACCTGGGGAGCCTGGCCGCTGCCGATCGGGGCGAGGTCGGGGCCTACTTTGCAGCCATCGAAAAGGCGGCCATGAAGGGGGCCGATCTCAACCGGCAACTGCTGGCCTATGCGGGCAAGGGCAAGGTTGCGGATACAGAGATGGATCTCGATATCGTCGTCAAGGAGATCACCGAACTCATCTCCGTTTCCATTCCCAAGAATGTTTCCATCCAGTACGACCTGGCGGATCGGCTTCCCTTCGTGAAGGGAGATTCCACTCAGGTATTCCAGATCCTGATGAACCTGATCCTGAATGGCTCCGAAGCCTGTGTGGAGGGTGAGGCGTGCGTGATCACCGTGCGCACGGGTACGGAAATCATCGATGAGACCAGGGTCGACTCCGAGGAGTGGGCGCTGCCCTTGCCTCCGGGCCACTACGTAACCTTGGAGGTGGTGGACACGGGACAAGGGATGAGCCCCGATGTTCTGACCCGGATCTTTGAACCCTTTTTCACCACGAAATTCACGGGTCGGGGACTGGGACTCGCGGCCGTCATGGGCATCCTGGGCAGTCACCGGGGCGGCATTCAGGTGCGTAGCGAAGAGGGGAAAGGCTCATCCTTCAAGGTCTTCCTGCCGGTGATGCGGGGCCCGCGTGCCATGGTGGAGGGCAAAGTCTTGCCGACCTGGAAGGGCGAAGGTCGCATCCTGGTGGTGGATGACCAAGAGGCCACCCGCAGATCGGCTCGGAGCATGGCGGAACGGCTTGGGTTCTCGGTTCTCGAGGCCCGGAGTGCCCAGGACGCCATCGCTATTTTTCGCCTTCACCACGGGGAGCTTGGCCTGGTGATTTTGAACCTCGTAATGCCCCACGTGGATGGCTGGAAAATCCTGAAGGAGATGCAGAAGATCAACGCCCGTGTTCCGGTGATGCTCAGCAGTGGGTTCGGCGCTTCCAAGGGCACACAGGTCGATGGACTGGCGGGGCATCTGAGGAAGCCGTACCGTGCGGCAGAATTCCAGAAGGCTCTGCGAAGGGTCTTTTCCCCTGAGGACACGCTCCACCATCCAGATGCGCTTCGAATTGAGGGAACGGGCCCTTCACTATGATTGGACGAGCCCTGACCCGGGGTTTGGATTGGTGCGTATTTTATTGTAAATAAAGATAGTTGGCCGATTGGCACGAGGACTGCTTTATAGGCTGTGTTCGTGATGACCGCGAACCCAAGGCAACCCTCCAAGGCGCTCGATTCTTGGTTTTCCGTTCACAACGTCGAGACCCTCCGCCTTCTGTCCGAAGACCTCTGAGAACTGGCCGTATCGGTTGACTGAACACCCGCAGTCGACTCACCGCATGCCTTTGGCTTTCCGGGATGTCGGAAATCCATGGCAACCCTCGCCGGAGGTCTAGCCGGCGTGGCCCTTCGTCACTTTGCCCCCCGGGGCCTCCCAAAAGGAACACATCATGCGAAATTTCAAATTGAACTTCCAGACGGCACTGCTGAGTTCGGCGGCCTTGGTCATGGTCGGCCTTCCTGTGGCGGCCTCGGAGGTGGACAACAAGATCGAGGCTTCCGCCAAGAACAGCTACAACTTCAAGACCTACCTGAAGGACGACAACATCAAGATCAACGCCTCCGAAGGGGTGGTGACCCTCACGGGCACCGTGGCGCAGGAGTACCACAAATCCTTGGCCCAGGAGACGGTTGCGGGCTTGCCCGGCGTGAAGAGTGTCAACAATCAGCTGCTGCTGGCGGGTGAGCAGCCCGCGGAACATTCCGATGGCTGGATCACCATGAAGGTCAAGACCGTTCTGATCTTCCACAAGAACGTGGATGCCACGGACACGGAAGTGAACACCGAGAAGGGCGTTGTCACCCTTACTGGCAAGGCCGATTCCGAGGCCCAGAAGCAGCTCACCGGGGAGTACGCCAAGGATGTGGATGGCGTGACCGCCGTGCACAACAATCTTGTGGTGGGGAAATCCGCCAAGGCCGCCAAGCGCACCATGGGCGAGAAGATCGACGATTCCTCCATCACGGCCCAGGTGAAGACCTCGCTCCTCTTCCACAAGTCCACCCACGTCCTGGCCACCAAGGTGGAAACCAAGGACGGGATCGTGACCCTGCACGGAGAGGCTCAGAACGCCGCGGAGCGCGATCTGGTCACCAAGCTCACCGAGGATGTCAACGGCGTGAAGCGGGTGAACAACCGCATGAATGTCCGGAAGTCCTGAACGCTTTCAACCGGCTCTCCGAGATCTTCGGAGAGCCGGAAACCGAACACCTTCCATTAGGAAAATCCCATGTTATGGACCATCGCAGTGATCCTCATCGTGCTCTGGGCCCTGGGGTTGGTTACCGGCTACACGCTGGGCTCCTTCATCCACGTGCTCCTCGTCATCGCGGTCATCGTGGTTCTGGTGCGCCTCATTTCGGGCCGCAGAATAGCCTAGCCCCCCAACCGACATGATTCCCCGCCACAGGAGTCGCCATGAGCCGCACTCAGACCTTTGTCGACCAGGTCATGTCCGAAATCTCTCCCAAAAGAGTCGTGTGCGTGGGCGAGGCGGGCGGTCCTATAGAACGGGCGAATCGCCCCCCGGCGAACGAGGTCGACGGGGCGCGAATGGGTTCCCGTCGTACCGATATGCCACCCGATGCACTCACCTGGTGGCCCTGCTGATTCCGTCCTGGGCGCTTCGGCCTCTTTCTGAACGCGCCCAGATCCTCGATGGGGCGATCTGGAGGCTGATCCTCACGCCTCGAGCCCCAACCCTGCATCTGGAGTCGCCATGCCCATCGCGCTGGAAATAACCCTCATCGTCGTTCTGCTCGCCGTGGCCATCGCGCTGGTGCCCCTGCTGTTTCAAGTGCGTGCCTCCCTTCGCGGGCTGGATGTGTTCCTGGTGGCTACCCGCAAGGACATCGCCCAGATCGCCGAAGATGTGCACGCCACGCGTCTCCGAATGGATCACTTGGCGGGGACCCTTCAGACCTACGTGGACGAACTGGTGACCTTCATCCAGCTGATGAAAGAGGTGGGTGGAACAGTGAAGAACCTGCACACCCGCTTCCGCAACACCATCGAATCGGCCTCTCGAAACATGGGAGGCATTCTCGGAGGGCTCAGCACCGTGTTGGGTTTCTTCAAGAGCAAGCGAACCACTCACGCCACTGAACAGGAGCAAGAATCATGAGCCAGGAAAATAATTCCACCTCCATGGGCACCGTGCTGTTGACCTTCCTCGCAGGAGCCGCCGTGGGCGCCGTGGTGGTGGCCCTCACCACCCCCAAGAGCGGTCCTGAGCTCCGGGTCGATCTCAAGGGATTGGCCGGGCGCACCAAACGCAGGGCCATGGAAATGGCCGAAGAGGCCTCGGAAAAGTGGGATGACGTCAAGGAACGCACGAGCCTGGCTGCGGGAGATCTGCGCCGGGGCATCAGCGACGCAGCCAACGATCTTCGCGGCTGATCCATTCTCAAACCCTCTGAAAGGTTGAATATGAATATCTGGAAAGCAATCCCCTTCTCGGTGGCCTTCCTGGTTGCCCAGGCGCAGACGCCCATCATCCAGCCCACCGCCGACCCCGTGCAGGCACCTTCGGGTTCCGTGCCGCTCTACCGCGTGACAGTGGTTCAGGGTTCGGCCAAGGCCATCAATTACCGCAATCTCAAATCCACCACGGATATCGAACTCAAGGGTACCGTGCTCAGTCCCATGGCGAAGGGTGTCGCCGAGGTGAAGAGCAAGGATGGCGGAATCCGGGTGGTGGCCAAGTTCAAGGAGCTTCCCCCTCCCTCCACCTTTGGTGGCGAGTTCCTGACCTACGTCATGTGGGGGATTTCCCCCGAGGGTCGCGCGACCAATCTGGGCGAGCTCATCGTCAAAAACGGCAAGAGCAAGATCACGGCCTTCGAATCCCTCCAGACCTTCGGGCTCGTAGTGACGGCGGAACCCTATTTCGCCGTGAGCCAGCCCAGTGATGTCGTGATCCTGGAGAATGCCATTGGAGCCGACAATCATAGCCAAGTGGAGCTCATCGACGCGAAGTACGAACTGCTCAAGCGGGGGCAGTACACTCTGAACGCGGGGTCCGAAGTCCAGGCCCCCTTCGATAAGAAGACCCCCTTCGCCGTCTACCAGGCCCGCAATGCGATCCGCATCGCCCAGGCATCCGGGGCCGCCACTTTCGCACCCGAGGCCTTCACGAAGGCCCAGTCGTACCTCGGCCAGGCGGAGAACCAGGACGAGTCCAAGAAGGATCGCAACCTGAGGGCCCGAGAGTCCGTGCAGCGGGCCGAGGATGCGCGGTTGATCGCGGTCAAGCGGCAGGAGGCAGAGCGCGTGACCATGGAACAGAATCTGGCCCAGGCCAAGCTCGATACCGCTAAGCGGGAGGCAGAGGTAGCCCAGGCGGCTCAGGCCGCTGCGAATCGGGAGAGCCGACTGACCGAGCGGGAAAACGAAGGCCTCCGCTCGTCGAATGAGGGGCTTCAGTCCACCAACAAGGATCTGAAGAGTGCCAATGAGAGCTTGGAAGCCCGAAATGAGGGCATGCGCGCCCGCCTGCTGGAACAGTTGAACGGCGTCCTCCAGACTCGCGCCACGGCACGAGGGCTTATCGTCAACATGTCAGGAGTGCTCTTCCAGAACGGCAAGGCGAATCTGCTGCCCGCCGCGCGGGAAAAGCTCTCCAAGATCGCGGGCATTCTGGCGACCCACAAGGGCTTGCGGATCGAGGCCGACGGGTTCACGGACAGCAATGGCAGCGATGCGCTCAATCAGCGCCTCTCGGAACAGAGAGCCAGCAATGCCAAGGACTATCTGGTGAGCCAGGGCGTTTCCGCGAATGCCATCAGTTCCAAGGGATTTGGCGAAGCGAGCCCCATCGCCTCCAATGACACGGCGGAGGGCCGGCAGGAAAACCGTCGCGTCGAGCTGGTGGTGTCAGGCGAGGGCATTACGGGTACCCAGAACGCTGGGATGTAAACCGTTCGCTGGGAGTGATCCCGTGACCACAATTCGAGCGTGAATCAGTGGCCCCGGGGAGACCCGGGGCCACCGATTTCTGGCTGTCGATTCCTGAATGAGGCGCGAGGTGGGGCAGTGAATGCGGTCCAGAAAACAAGTCACGCTTCAGTCGCCCTTTGCGGGGCAACGGATTGGCGTGAGGGTCTGCGGTTCTGGCTGCTGCAGGGGCTGGCGGTCCTGCTGGTGTCGACATCCTGTGTCCGCCTCCGGATCCTCGCCCCTCGAAAGCCCCCCTCGAGGCCCTGAAGACTCCCCGCATGATCGACGGCAAGGGGCTCTTGAGCGACCCGCAAGCCGCCTCGGTGCTGGCCCGCAGGTTGGGGCCCGCCAGGGTTCACGCCAGCCAGCTGGCGAGCCTCGAGGAGGCCGCGACGGGGCAACCCCTCATCGTGGGCAACAAGGTCACCCTCCTCTTTGACGGCCCCAGGACCATCGCGGCGATGATGGCCGCCGTGGCCTCGGCCCAGGACACCATCAATCTCGAGACCTACCTGTTCGACCAGGATCCTCTGGGGATCGCCTTCGCGGATCTCCTCATCGCCCGCCAAAAGGAGGGTGTCCAGGTCTGCATCATCTACGACTGCATCGGCACCTTGGGGACACCCCAGGCCTTCTTCGACCGCATGCAGGCGGCGGGTATTCGGCTGCTGCCCTTTCATCCGGTGAGCCCCTTTCATCTGGGCAGGCGCTGGCGAATCAACAATCGCGATCATCGGAAGATCCTGGTGGTGGATGGGCGAGTCGCCTTCACCGGCGGCGTGAACATCACCGCCGCCTACGCCCGTAGTTCTCTTTTCCGGTCGAGGGTCAAGGCTCCCGCCTCCCCTGGGTGGCGGGATACTCACCTCCAGATCGAGGGCCCCGCCGCGGCCTCGCTGCAGTGGTTGTTTCTGGACACCTGGGCCCATCAGCAGGAAGACGCACTACCGGATCGGGACTACTTCCCTGCGCTGTCGCCCGTCGGTACCAAGGTACTGCGGGTGGTGGGCAGCCGTCCCGGCGGTGCTTTCGAGATCTACCAGGCCTACTCGGTGGCCATCGGTGGCGCCCGGAAATCCATCCACATCACCGCCGCCTATTTCGTGCCGGATCCCCAGACGCTGCAGGCGCTCCTGGACGCCGCGGGACGCGGCGTGGACGTGAAACTCGTTCTGCCCAGCGTTTCGGATAGCGGGGCGGTCTTCCATGCGGGCCATTCCAACTACACCCGCATGTTGAAAGGCGGGATCCGGATCTTCGAGCTGAAGACATCGGTGATGCACGCCAAGACCGCCGTGATCGACGGCACCTGGTCCACGGTGGGCTCGACCAATCTGGACATGCGGAGCTTTCTCCACAACCTGGAGATCAACGTGGTCGTGTTGGGCGATGACTTTGGCGCGGAGATGGAGAGCGCCTTCCAGGAGGACCTGCGGGACTCCCAGGAGATCCACCTGGAGCAGTGGCGGCAGCGTCCCGCGAGTCTGCGCATCAAGGAATGGGCTTCCCGGCTGATCTCCTATTGGCTCTAGCCAGGCCGCAAACGGAACACCCTCGATAGGATCCCCCCATGCACAAGCCGGATGAGATCGCCCAAAACCTGATGAGAGTGCCCTTCGATGGCCTGGACGAGAGGGCCAAGAAGGTCGCGCGGCATGTGGCGGCGCGCACGCATATCTCCCGGAATGTAATGCAGGAGTCCGAGACGAGCGCCACCTTCGGCCAGCGCTCTGCGGATGCGGTAGCCTCCTTCGGCGGTTCCTGGCCCTTCGTTGGGCTCTTTACCTTCACGATGATCGCGTGGGTGGTGGTCAATGCCCTTCTTCTGCTGAACCGCGGAAAGACCTTCGATCCCTACCCGTACATTCTCCTGAACCTCTTCCTCTCCATGCTGGCGGCCATCCAGGCACCCGTCATCCTGATGTCCCAGAACCGGCATTCGGAGAAGGATCGGATCCATGCGGAGCACGACTACGAGGTCAATCTCAAGGCTGAACTGGAGATCATGCTGCTCCACGAGAAGATCGATCTGCTGCGGGAAAAACAGTGGGAGGAGTTGCTGGAAATCCAGAAGCAGCAGTTGAAGGGACTGGCGGAGCTGATCGAGAAAAATGCTGCGCTAGTTTCCAGCCCGTCGCAGCCATGAGATACGGAATTGCGGCCGCCTGGGTGGGGTGCTGCCTGGCGCCGGGTTTCCTGTGTGCCGGGGGCGCCGCGCCTCGGCAGCCTTCGGAGTGGCGAGGATGGGAAAGCCGGAAGGCCACGGTTGCTGAAATCGTCGTCCACATCCAGCCCGTCTTCGATCTCGCCAAACCCTCGGAGAACAACTGGCTGGGGAGAACCGCCAACCATCTCCACATCTCAACGCGAGAAGTCGTGGTACGTCGGGCGCTCCTATTCAAGGAAGGCGACCGGGTCATCGCCCGGGACATCTACCAGACGGAGCGGCTGCTCCGGGCCTTGGCCTTCATCAAGGAAGCGAGGATCCAGCCCGAATCCATGGGCGATGGCAAGGTACGGGCCCACGTGTGGGTCCGGGACGCCTGGACCATCGAGGTGGACGCGGGGTTTCAGCGGGTTGGCAAACAGAGTTCCATGCACACCGGGATCCAGGATCAGAACTTCCTGGGCACGGGCAAGACCATCGGATTCAGCGTCTCCAAGGATCACGAGCGCACCGAATCCCAGTTTTCCTATCGTGATCCGCAGCTTCTGGGGACCCGTTGGCAGCTCAGCGGTGACTACCAGGCCCTCTCCGATGGTTCTGCGCGGACCTTTGCGCTGGGGCGCCCCTTCTTCTCCCTCAGTGCGCCGTGGGCGGTGTCCTTCGAGGGGCAGAGCCGGAAGTCCCGGTTGATGATCTATGACGCGGGTGAGCCGATCTACGCGACGCCCTTCTGGGCGAACGGCGTGCGGGCGACGGCGGCCTGGGCCATCAAGCAGCATGAGGATCGCGTGTGGAGGGCCGGGGTGGCCTTGTCGGCGAACGACCGCCGGTACGGGGAGTGGGAGGTACTGGATCCCCTCGCGGTGGAACCCCCTCCGCTCCTCGAAAGCCGCCGCCAGCGGGGGGTGGCCCTGACCCTGGCATACCAGCAGGAAGGCTATGAGACCTTTCAGGACATCCGGGGGATGGATGTGGCGGAGGACTACAACCTGGCCTGGGAAGGCACCCTCGAACTGGGCTCCTACACCCGTCGGCTGGGCTCCACGCGGCCCGGACCCTACGCCCAGCTCCACTTGACCAAGGGCTGGTCGGGCTCGCCCGAGCTGATCACGCTGTTCGAGGGCACCCTGCGCGGGCGGCTGGGGCGGTCCAATGGCGAAAATCTTTGCCTGGATGCCAGTGTTTCCACCTACGTTCAAGTCAGACCCTCTTATCAGGTGGCCGCCTATCTCGGGGTTGGCTACGTGCATTCCCCCGACCCCGAAAACCTTCAATACATGGGCGGAGCCGAGGGGCTGCGCGGGTATCCCAACTACCTCCATCCGGGCAACGCCCACTGGATCATGTCCGTGGAACATCGGTTCTTCACGGAGCAACGCTGGTGGGGCCTCTTCCGGGTCGGGTACGTCGCCTTTGTGGATGCGGGCGCGGTGCACCAGATGGGTGCCAAGGGCTGGTCCGCCACCTATCCGGATGTGGGCCTGGGCCTGCGGCTGGGGGACCTCAAGAGCTCCCTGGCCCGCGTGCTGCTCCTGACCTTCACGGCACCACTGGTGCGCCAGCCGGGCCAGTCCTCCTGGCAGTTCGGTATTCGAAACACCGTGAGGTTCTGAGCGGCCGCCGCCCCTTGGGCTCCCTGTTCATGGGACATGGCAAGGGCCTGGAATGAATCCCAGGCCCTTGTTTCTATTTTGGATCGTTGATGTCGAGATATTCCGCAGGGGTTCTGCGGTTGGTTTGGGGGCTCAGTGGCGCGGGTGGTCGTGGCCACGATGGCGTGTTTCCTTTGGCCAATGGGATCGGGGAAGGTCCGTCCAGGGGCCTTGCCGATGGGTGGAGTAGAGCCAGCGGTCATTGGAGTAGAAGTAGTGATAGCCGCCGTGTTCATAGTAGGGTTCGTCGCCAATCTCCACGATCACCGGCAGGGCCGGAATGACCTCGAGCCCTCCGCCGCGGCGGGGGGAGACGAGGCATCCGGTGAGCAGGAGCGCCGATAGAGTGGGCACGATCAGTGTTGTTCTCATTTTCGACTCCTTGATCTCTCGTGAGCCATTGCCAACCCCACCGGGGCCGGCAATGGCGGTTATTGGCAGTCCTGGCGTTCGGTTCTAGAGGCGGCCCATCACCAGCAGGATGACCAGCACCAGCAGTGCGATCCCCAGTCCGCCGCTGGGGTAGTAGCCCCAGTTGCGGCTGTGGGGCCAGCGGGGAATGGCGCCAATCAGCATGAAGATGACGACGATGATCAGGATGGTGGCCAACATGGGGTCTCCTTACTTGAATCTGGAAGCGGCACTGGTGAAGGCCGTCTTCACGTCGTACCAGACCTTCTCTGCATCGGTCTTGAGCCCTTCCCAGCCATCTTCAGTGGCCGCCCGGAGCTCGAGCAGCTTGGTCTTGGCATCCGCGTGCTTGCCCTGGAGGGCCTCCACCGTCTCGTAGTAGGAGATCCGGGATTCGGCCTTGGCCTTGTCGGCCCGAGCGTTGAGCACGGCGATTTCCGCGCTCCATTCGTTCATCTGGGCGTCCCACTTGTCTTCATAGGCTTGCCGCTTGTTCGTCATATCGACCTCCTCAGATCTGTGTTCAGTTCCTGCGGTCCAGGACCAGCAGGAGGATTCCACTCACCACGGCAATGGCGCCAATGATCGGTGGAAGGGGGATTCGGTTGGTTTTCTCCGCCGTCAGGTGAAGGGAGCCGACGTCGACCACCTTCTCTCGTGTCGTGTAGGTGAAACCCTGGTACGCGAAGGCAGCCACTCCCAGCACGATCAGCGCGATGGCGAACAAGACTCTCGGTTTCATGGAATCTCCTTGGGCGGGCCATCAACAGCCCGCAAGGTGTCAGGGGGCTAGAAACGCACCACTGCGGAGGCCTGCAGGCTCGGGGAGGAAACATCCTGCCTCGAGGTCACGCCCAGGAATGTGGTGTCGACATCCTTGAATTCGAGGCTCTGGTACCGGACCTCTACGCCGAAGTTCCGCGAGAACTGGAAACCAGCTCCTGCCTGGATGTAGAACGCTCCCTTGGAGCCATCGGTGTTCAGCACGATAAGGGGCGCGGAATACTCGCTTTCGAACTTGCCGCTGGCGTAGCCGAGGCCGCCCAGGATGTAGAAGCCCTGGGTGGTTTCCCTGCTGAAGTAGTATTGGAAGTCCGCGCCGCCGGAGAGGATCTTGAGGTTCGCGTCCTTCTTGATGAAACCGCCCAGGGTCCGGTCATTCTTGTAGATGGTGTAGTCGATTCTGGGCACGAGGGCGGCGCCGCCTCCCAGGTCGACCAGGAGGTGTAGGCCAATCCCGTAGCCCAGCTTGCCGTCCATCCAATCCTGATTCCCGACATCGCCGGAGGGCTTGGAAACGGTGGCCTGCAGGCCGAATCGGGTGTCCTCTGCCTGGGCGAAGGAGGAGGTGGCCAGCAGGGCCAGAGCAATAGTGGTGAGGTGCTTCATGATTTCTCCCGAATGGAGGTGAACGGATGCCCCTGCTGGAAACCGAAAGAACCTCTCGGTTTCGCGACACTCTCTGACCCGCCCTGCGGGATATGGAATCGCGCAGGGCTGGGGACCGGCTTGGCTCAGGGGAACGGGTACCGGCTTGAAGCCTGTACATGGCAGTTCCTGGGCCAATCTCTAACATGTTGTTATGCGGGTACTTGGGATTTCATGTTTGAGCACATGTCCCCTGAGGTCATCAGATTGAGGCACCTCTGCCTTCAATTCGATGGCCTCTGGCGACGAGGGACGGGCTCTCGGAGTGGGCGCAGGGCCCCGATCCCGGAGGAGGCGGAGAAGGGGTTCAGGCCTTCCGGTACTCTGCGGGTCCGCTCTGGTAGAGGTTGCCACCGCGGCGGTCGATGGCGACCACCAGGGGGAGATTCTCCACGTCCATGCGGTAGATGGCCTCGGGGCCCAGCTCGGGGTAGGCGATGCAGGTGCTGGTCTTGATGCACTGGGCGATGAGGGCGCCCGCGCCGCCGGTGGCGGCGAAGTAGACGGCACCGTGGCGCTTCATGGCCTCGATTACTTCGGGAGCGCGGGTGCCCTTGCCGATCATGCCCGGGAGCCCGGCGGCGATGAGGGCAGGCGAAAATGCGTCCATGCGGCCCGAGGTGGTGGGCCCGGCGCTGCCCACGGGCTTGCCCGGGGGCGGTGGCGTAGGACCGGCGAAGTAGATGACGGCGCCCTTGAGTTCGAGGGGCAGGGGTTGGCCCTCACTGAGCAGCGCGCAGAGCCGCTTGTGGGCCTGGTCGCGGGCGGTGTAGATGACACCGGTGAGGCGGACTTCTTCGCCTGCGGTGAGGCTGTCCACCATCTCGGGGGTGAGGGGCGTCTGGAGAGTGCGGGGTTCCATGGCGGGCTCCACTCAGAGGGTGATGGACGCGTGGCGCGCGGCGTGGCAGTTGAGGTTCACGGCCACGGGCATGGAGGCCATGTGGCAGACGTAGGTTTCCACATGCACCGCCAGGGCCGTGGTGGTGCCGCCCAGGCCCTGGGGCCCCACGCCGGAGGCGTTGATCCTGGCCAGCAGTTCGCGCTCGAAGGCCGCGTAGCGCGGATCGGGATGGGGCTCACCCACGTGGCGGAGCAGGGCCTTCTTGGCCAGCAGGGGCGCGGTCTCGAAGTTGCCGCCCACGCCTACGCCCACGATGACGGGGGGACAGGGATTCCCGCCGGCCCGCACCACCACGTCCACCACGAAATCCGCCACGCCTTCGGCGCCGACGGTTGGCTTGAGCATGGCCAGGGCGCTCATGTTCTCGGAGCCGCCGCCCTTGGGGGCCAGGGTGATCTTTAGGCCGTCGCCGGGCACCAGGTCAATGTGGACGATGGGCGGGCCGTTGATGCCGGTATTCTTGCGGGTGAAGAGGGGATCCTCCACCACGGAGGCCCGCAGGTAGCCCTGCTGCCAGCCCTGGGCGACGGCCTGGGTCAGGGCCTCCCGCAGGGTGCCGCCGGTGATGGACACCTCCTGTCCAAGCTCCACGAAGAACACGGCCACGCCGGTGTCCTGACAGATGGGCACTCGGTCCTTGGCGGCGATGCGGGCGTTCTCCAGCACCTGGGTCAGCATGGAGCGCCCCAGGGGCGAGGCCTCGGTGGTGGCGGCGCAGGCGAGGGCCGAGGCCACATCCTGGGGAAGATCGAAGGCCGCCTTGAGGGTCAGGGCGCGCACCTCGTTGACGAGGGTGTCAAAGGCGATGGTCTTCATGGGGGTCCCTATCTGAAATCCTTGTCCTGCTGCATTTCATAATTGATGAGACCCACCCGCACGGGGGGCAGCTCGTTGAAGATCTCGATGAGCTCTTCGCCCACGATCCCCACCATCAAGTATTTCCCGGAGTGGGGATCGAACTTGTAGTCCTTCATGAGTCGGAACTTCTCGATCTGACTGGTGCGCTTCACATGGATGCGCTTGCCGGTGCAGTAGAAGGGCTCCTTGTCGAAGAGCACGAAGTCACCGGTGCCCGCCGTGACTGGCAGATCCTGGGCCATGAAGGTCAGGACCTGCTGTTCGAGTTCCGCCAAATCGATGGTGGGTTTCTCGTCGAAGCCGATGATGAAGCCGTGGCGGACGTCGGAGTGGAGCTGGTTGGGCACGAAGTTGTAGACGTCCTTGAGGATCTTGCCCACGATGTCCTCGGCGGAGTGGGCCATGAGGCGATACTTCAGGTTCTCCTCGGCCACCTGCTGAATGCGGAGGGGCGAGGGGCCGAAGATGGAGGGGCGGTAGACGCGCACCTCTTCGCCGATGCCGAAGATGATCTGGGCATTGAAGCCGATCTGGTGGTAGATGAGATCGAAGTGCTCGACCACCACGCGCTTGTTGGCCGCCAGCACCTTCTTGATGGCGTCCACGATCTCGTGCATCTGGTGGAAAGCCAACTCGTAGCGGATGTCCAGATGAAAGGTGTGCCCCGAGAAGAAGTCCGCAGGATCGAAGTCGAAGATGTCCGAGGTGCGCTTATTGATGCCCTCGTCGTCGTTGGTGAGTTCCAGCCCCGGGAAGAGCCCCTTGATGAGGGTGGACTTGCCCGAGCCTTCGGCGCCGATGATGCCGATGAGGAGATCCGTCGGATAGAGGTACTTCTGGGACAGCTCGCTGCCGAGGATGAAGAGGCGGAACCTCCCCCGCGGCGCGTAGTAGATGGCCATCCTCAGGTTTTCCTTGATGGGCATGTGGAGCATCGCGGCACCTCGTCTTCAGAAAGGATCCACCACCAAGGCACCAAGGTCACCAAGGGACGCCAAAAAAAGAAGAACTGCCATCTCTTCCTTCGTGAACCTTTGTGTTCTTGGTGTCTTCCCGACAATCGGCTTCGCCGATTTCGGGGCCAAAAAGCGGCTGGTGGTGGATCTTCCCTACATGTCCAGATCGATACCGAGCATGGGCGCGTGCTGCTGGGCGCCATACACATCCGTGTCACCGGGGGAACCGGAGCGGATGAGGCGGGGCAGGCCGATTTTTACCGCCAGGGCGGGATCGAAGAAGATCACCTTCTCCACCATGGCCTCTTCGATCTGGTAGGCCTTGGCGATGACGGCCTTGTTGATCAGGTTGCGGCGCTTGACCTCGTCGAAGGTGGCCTGGTCCTTGAAGATGATGTCCAGGGTGAGCTTCATGGGGCTGGAGTTCTTGCTGCGGATGACGCGGGCGAGTTGGCGCAGGTTTCTCATCGCAGGCTCCTATTTCCCGATGGCCACGATCTCGGTCGCGAAGGGCGCGCACGGATCCTGGACATCCATCAGGTGGTAGATGGCGAATTTGTAGCAGGCGCCCATCTTCACGTCCGAAGGCGAGAAGGGGAACGCCAGGTTGCCGGCGGTCGCGATGCGGCCCTCGTAGCCGTAGTGCAGCAGGGTGGAACGGGTGATGGAGCACACCGTGTCCGCCTGCTCCTGGGTGGGCGCGAGGACTTCCAGCACCAGGCCGAGCTCGTGGGGGGCTGCGGGCGCGTTGCGCTCCAGGCCGCCCATGACGCCGTTCTTGCCGTAGGTGTGGAAGAAGACCTGGGCCTCGACCTTCTCCTTCTTCAGGAGATCGTCCACCCGGGCCTTCACCTGCTCCAGGATGCCGTCGATGCCCGCGATCATGATGGGATCGTGGGTGCCGGCGATGCTGATGGTGCGGTAGCCCACCACGCTGGAGCCCTCGAGCTTCACCCGGTAGGGATCGCTGGGGATGAAGGTGGTGCCCTTCACTTCTACACGGCCACCCTCGAGTTGGGTGAAGGTGACATTCGTGAGGTCCAGCATGCCGCCGGGGCCAGGCAGATGGTAGGGATCGCTCTTCTCGTAGAGACTGTGGGCCGCGGTGGAGAGGGGCGTGAACTCGCGGAGGGGGCTGAGGGTCTGGAGGATGAAACTGTCCTCGGTGAGGATGCCGATGACCGCATCCGCGCCGGAACCGGGGGTGGCGGCGATGGCGGCGCATTCCAGGATCTTGCCCATGTGGGTGGCCAGGGCCACGTCATAGCCCTTCATGATGGGCAGGGCGGAGAAGTTGATGGGATCGTAGGCGCGGCCCGCCAGGACCACGTCCACACCCGCCGCCAGGAGCTTCTGCACGGGTTCGATGCCCATCTGGGCCACGATGTACGGGCAGGCTTCCACGTCGGCCTCGGTGAGGGCCGGCAGGTCGTCCAGGGGCGTGATCTGGCCCGCACGGATGGAGGCGACCACGGTTTCCTTGGCGATGTCGGCGTAGGCGATGCCCATGGTGAAGGAGAGTCCTTCTTCCCGGGCGATCTCCTCGATGATCTCCCGGCACCACTCCACGTGGGGCCGCGCGCCGGAGCCGCCGGCGGTGCCGATGACCACGGGAATCTTGGCCCGCACGCCGTGGGTGAGCATGTAGCGGAGATCCCGCTTGACGCCCACGCGATCGGTGAAGCTCTTGCCCGAACCCAGGTAGTAGGGGCCAGGATCCGTGGAACCGGCATCCACGGCGATGAGATCAGGCTTCTCCGCCATGCCCTTCAGAAAGGACTCCTCGGGAAAGCCGTATCCCAGGATGGCCGTGGGTGAGAGCACCTTGAACAGAGGTTTCGACATCGGGTGACTCCTCAATCAGAAAACGGGTTTAGCCACGAAGGCACAGGAATGGCGCTTCCTGTGTCTTCGCGGCTCATTTCTTCTACCGGGTACGGAGCACGGCGAGCACGCGCTCCATCTCGTTGTTCACGATCATGTAGCCCTCGTCCACGCCCATGCCGGGCTTGGCCAGCATGCGCTCGGCGCCGCAGGCGATGGCGACGTGCACGCAGGCGCGGGCGCTGAGGTCAGTCTCGTTGCAGGTGCCGCCCTGGTAAGCCTCCATGCCGTGCTGCTTGCAGTAGAGGACGCTGTCCACGATGTTGTGGATGCTGCCCAGGTCGGGGGTCTTGATCTGCACCATGTGGCAGCACTTGGCGTCCGTGAAGAGGATCACGTCCTCCTTGGTGTTGCACCATTCGTCCGCCACGATCTTCACGCGGCTGCCGATGCGCTTCAGCTCATCGCAGATCGCCTTGAGGGCCTTGATCTGGTCTTCGCGGTTGCCCACGTCCACCGGGCCTTCGATGTAGAGTTCCAGGCCCTGGCTGGGGGCTTCCAGGGTCTTGATGTAGGCGGCGACTTTGGCGAAATCGTTGTTGAAGGCCTGGCCGATGGTACCGTAGACATCGATGTGGAGCACGGGCTTGTAGTCGCCGCCCAGGGCCTTGATGCGCTGGGCCAGCCAGCCCACGTAGTCCCGCAGCAGCTCGCCGTTCTTGCCCAGCTTGGTCTCCACGTTGTTGAAGAGGGCGTGGGGCAGCACATCCGTGCGCTTCAGGATCATCTTGTCCACGTTGTTGTAGCGGTCATCGCCGGACTGGCAGAACACGGGAATGCGCTCGGCCACGATGGGGAGCTTGTACTCCTCGGCCACCACTTCGGCCATGAGCTTGCCCTTGGCCTTGGCCACGGCATCCAGGAAGACCTGGGAGAGACCGTAGCGGATGGCGGTGTGCAGGGGCTTACCGTCCACCTGAAGGGCGTCGAAACGCTCGGCCATCTCGCGCCAGGAGCCCAGTTCCTTGCCCTCCAGCAGGGGCTTGATGTGCTTTTCCAGGAAGGGAATGTAGTGGTCCGCCAGGAAGAGGGGATCGCGGCCACCGGCGCCGGAGTACTGCACCGCGGCGCAGTCGCCCTGGGCGATCTGGCCGTTTTCCAGCACCAGGATGACGGAGACGCACTCGCCGTTCTGGCGGATGGCCTGGAAGCCCTCGGTCTGGGCCTTGCCGGTGTAGACGAAGCCATCCTGGAGCGCGCCCTTCTTGATGGCGGCCTGGTCGTCGAAGTAGAAGCCCGTGGCTCCCTTGGTGAAGAGGACTTTGGTGATCTTCATGGTGTGACCTCAGAGAACGGAAATGAAGGAACCGCGAATGCCGCGAATAGAAAAGTGGGACTGGCAACTTTCATTTATTGGCGAGCCCGCGAAGCGGGCATTAGCGCCATTCGCGGTTTAGTTTTTTTTGCGGGGTTACCGGGGCCTTCCCACCAGACGGCCCTTGCCGACGGCGTAGATGTCGTCGATCAGCATCTGGTAGTTGGGTTCGCGGCCTTCGGCGGCGGCCCGCTGACGGATCTTGTCCAGGTGGTGTTCGAAGACCTCGGGCAGCATGGGCACCTTGGCCTTGTCCAGGACGCGCACGGCGCCTTCGTTGTCGCGCACCGGCAGCAGCTTGCCTGCGTTGTGGATGGAGGGCGCGAAGGGGATGTCCAGCACGCCCGCCTCGAAGGCGCGGATGGTGCCGATGGCCGCATCGCCATCGCCCATCTCCAGCACCTTGTTCAGCAGATGGCGGACCTCCAGCTTGATGAACTCCTTTTCCGCCTGCACCGCGGTGAAGGGCACGGCGATCTGGTCCTGGAGCATGGCGACCACCTGGCGGGTGGCGCGCAGGCCCTGGAGGTTGGCTTCCTTGGTGGGAATGCCGGAGGCCTCGTGGGGCGTCTTGACGATGACCTTGGTGGCCTTGGCCAGGGTGGCCACGGCGCTGCCCCAGGCGATGACGCCGAAGGCCTTGGATTCATCCTCGGGGAAGCCGCCCATCCACTGGTGCAGCACGGTGGTGAGCAGGTAGTCCTTATGGCCCGCGGCCTGGAAGAACTCGTCCGCCAGTTCCCGCAGCGAGGCGATGGCGGCGACATCCTGCACCAGGTTGCCCATCTGGCCATAACCCAGAGTGAGGCACTTCACGCCCTGCTCAAGGGCCAGCAGGCCCTCCAGGATGGCCACGGCGTGGGTCATGAAGGGGGGCACCATGGAGCCCGTGAGGGGGCCGAAGGGTTCGCGGTTGATGGTGACGCCCTGCTCCTGGTAGAGGCCCACGAGACGATCCACGTACTGCCAGTGGCGGATGGTGGATTCGAGGCTGACCTTCTTGGCGTAGGGGATGTTGTACGAGATTCCACCACCTTCATAGGAGGTAAACCCGGCGGCCAGGGTGATCTCGGCCAGGAGGCGCGCGTCGGGGGTTCCGTGGCGGACCTGGATGGGCTTGGCGATGGCGTCGGCCACCCGGCGGCACTCTGCCAGGCCGTGGTTCACCGCGGGAAAGCCGTTGAGCAGGGAGCGCCCGGCTTCCTTGGAGCGGTCGATGCCCTTCTGGGCTTCCACGTACTGGTTCTGGCGGGTGTAGGCGTCGATGGTGGAGGGCAGCAGATCCGCCTCGGTGGAGAGGGCCTGGAGCAGGTCGATGTGCTCATCCACCAGCGCCACACCGGCCCGGGGCTGGATCAGCGTGCGGCCTTCCTGGTGCGCCTTGTTCAGCACCGAGGAGAAGACTCGGTGCTCGGGGATGGACTTCTGGTATTCGACCCCGGCGGCGAAATCCACGTCCGCGCCGGTGTGCCAGGTGAGGCGCACCTGGCTCTGTTCGTGATGGAACGTGTCCAGGTCGAGCTTCTTGTTCTGAATGGTGACCACGGGGGCTCCTTTGATCGGTCTAGTGAAGGGAAGGGTGCGTCGGAAGTGCGGAGGGAGGCTGGGTGGGATCGCTGGCGCGGAGGATGCTTTCGCCCTCCTCGGTGAGGCCGGCCAGGGCGCAGGCCACGGCAGCGGCGCCGCAGCGGTCCGTCAGGTTGCCCAGCAGGGGCAGGATGTAGCCTGTGTCCCGAAGATAGGTGAAGCGGTTTGGGATGAGGGGAATGAATTCGGCGCGGGTGGCATCCCCCGGCAGGATGGCCTCCGAGGGCGTGAAGTCCTGGATGGCGCTCAGGTAGCCGCCGGAGCCGATGACCTTGCGCACATGGCGGAGGTCCTTCCCGGTCTGGAGGAAGGTCTCGCCCGTGGCCGTGAACACCCGGCGCCAGGTGCCCGCGTGCCGCAGGATGGCGTGGTGGATGCAGGCGGAGGCCAGCACCCGGTCGAAGCGGTCTTCCGCATCGCCGGGCTGGGGCAGATGCTCCGGGGCGGTGGCGAGGCGGGCCATGTAGGCCTCGAAGGCCTGGAAACGATCCTGGCCGAGGGCTTCCCGGATGTAGGCCTGGGCGCTGTGGGCCGCCACGCCCGCGCTTACGCGCATGCCCAGGTCGCCTTCCACCGTGCGCTTGATCTCGGGATCCCGTACGCCGCGGATGACCACGCGCCGCTCCTGTTCGAGGGTCTCGCCCGCGGAGTAGACATCCGTGGTGGCGCCGCCCATGTCCACGAGCATGAACTCCCCGAAGGCCGGGGCGTGTTTGTGGATGGCCTCCACCAGGTTGAGCACCGCCAGGGGCGTGGGCAGGGGCTCGCAGCCCACTTCCGCCACGATCTCGTCCAGGCCCTTGCCGTGGACGATCTTGCGGAGGAACACTTCGCGGATGCGTTCCCGGGCGCCATCGGGTTCCACCTGCTCCATCTGGGGCATGAGGTTGGGCGCCGTGGCCACCTCGAAGCCCGCGGCGATGAGCGTCTCGGTGACTTCCTCCCGGGCCGCCGCGTTACCGGCGTAGATCACCGAGGGCAATTCCACGCCGGGTAGGCGGGCCGGCAGCTTGGCCAACTGTGTGGCGTTGAAGCGCACGTAGCTCTCGTTGCCACCATCGGTGCCCCCGGCCAGGAGCAGGATGTCCGGCTTCGTCTGGGCGATGGCGTCCAGCTGCTCGGTACCCAGCTTGTAGGCGTGGACGGAGACGACCTTGCCCCCCGCGGAGAGCGCGGCCTGCCGGGCGATCTTCAGGGTGAGGTCCGGCACCAGGCCGATGGCCGTGATGGCGAGCCCGCCCCGGGCGGAGGAGGAGAAGACGACGGGCACTTGCCGCGAGGGATCCAGCACTAACCGCACCTGATCGAAGCCGTCCTTGAGGTGGGCCGTAGTGGTGGGGCGCTTGGCGTACGCCGCCACGGACAGCACGCCATTCGCGAGCTGGAACAGGGCGCCCTTGGTGTAGGTCGACCCGATATCGATGGAGACGATCCGTTCCATGCCGTGGCCTATGCGCGGGAAACGATGTCCTGACGGAGTTCCGCGGCGGCCTTCTCGAGGTTGGCGTCCGGTCCGTAGACGCGGTCGAAGCCCATCTCCTTGAAGCGGCGCTCGGTCTCGGCGAATTCCTTCTTGCCGATGACGAGGTTGCCGCCCACGGTGAGGACGATGTTCTCCAGGCCCCGCTCGATGCAGCGGCCGCGCAGACCTTCGCAGTCCAGCTCGCCCTGGCCGTAGAGGGAGGACACGAGAATGGCCTTGGCGTTGGTCTCGATGGCAGCGTCGATGAACTCGTCCTGGGACACCATCACCCCCAGGTTTACGACGTTGAAGCCGTGCATGGTGAAGACCTTTTCCAGGATCTTGTTGCCCACGGCGTGGCAGTCGGCGCCGATGACGCCCAGGACGACGGTGAAAGCTTCCATGTGTGATTCTCCGCGAGTGAAGGTGGCCGGAAAGGAAAGAGGGTGAGTGAAGGGGATCAGAGTCCGCCCATCACGCGCTCGCCCTTGGCGAGCAGCAGCGAGGTGACGGCTTCCTCGACCCGGAGCAGGGAGCCCCGGTCGATCTGGTAGTCGAAGTAAATGGTGTTGGCGTCCTCGAGCCGGGGCTGGCCCGGGGCGGGGGGCGGCACGATGCACCGGGTGGACGCCGCCAGCTCGCCTTCTGCGCCGGGCAGCGCCCGCTGGACGCTGGGATGGCCAAGGTCGGAGAGATGCTGGGTGATGATCTCCGCGAAGCGGGCGGTCTCGGTGCACACGGTGATCCGGGCATCCTCCGGCAGGCGGGCCAGGGTGATGAGGGTCTCCCGGGTGGGGGAGACCGCCACGGAGAGCAGGCGCTCCGGGGGGAAGGGGTGGCGGGCCAGGTGGTTCAGGACCTGGGGCGTGTGGCTTTCCGTGGTGAGGATCAGGTCGAAGGTGGCCAGTTCCGCCGCGCCCAGCTTGGGGAGTTCCTCCAGGAGGAAGGGTTCCAGCTCCAGGTGCGAGATGCTCTGAAGCTGTCGGCCCAGCATGCCCAGGGCCTCGGGATTGCAGTCCAGCAGGGCGGCGCGCACCCGGATTTCCCGTCCCTCCCGGGCCAGCAGCAGCAGGTGCAGGAAGGCCTCCACCTCCCGGGGGGTGAAGCCCAGGCCCTCCATGCGCTCCAGGGCGTTGGACAGCACCCGGATGGCCTGCTCCTTGCGGCTCACGTTGCTCACGTAGCGATCCGTGGCGATGTGCGAGCCGCGGCCGGGCGTGGCGTGAAGGATCCCGTCGCGCTTCAGCTGGTCGTAGGCCAGGCTCACGGTGCCCCGGGAGAGGCCCGCCAGTCGGGCGAGTTCTCGCTCGGTGGGCAGGGCATCCCCTTCGCGGAGTTGGCCCTCGGTGATCAGGCGGCGGAGGAATGTGACGATGCACTGATAGATCGGCTCGCCGTTGGGGCGGGCCAGCTCTTTGGCATAGTCCAATCCATTCCAGTCAACCATTGGACTAATCCTGACGAATCGCCTTTTCGAGATCAAGAGGCAAATTGGTACGGCCCGGAGTTTCCCGATGGGAAACCCCGATTCAGCGGCTGTGCTAGGGCCTACTCGGCCGCCTTGTCCTTATGTCTGCCCTTGGACTTCTGGTGCTGGAGCTCCGCCTGGGCGGTGGCGCTGGAGAGCACTACGATGGAGATGCGGCGATTCTGGGGATCCTTGGGATCCTTGCCTTCCATGGGCAGGGTTTCTGCGTATCCCGTGGTGCGCCGCACCTGGTCGGGGCGCAGGCCCGAGGCCTCGAGCACGCGGCGGGCGGCGTTGGCCCGCTCGGAACTCAACTCCCAGTTGGTGTAGGCATGGGAGGCGTACTGTTGGGCATCGGTGTGGCCCCCGATCACCACATGGTTGGGCAGCTTGCCCAGCTCCTGGGCGATCTCCTTGAGGATGGACAGGGTGTAGGGCTTGAGCTGGGAACTGCCCGAATCGAAGAGCACCTGGGCGGCCTTGTCCTGGATCTGGATGCGCAGGCCCTCGTCCGTGAAGTCCATGGAGATCTGATCCTGGAAGGCCTGGAGGAGCTTGTCCTCTTTGAAGGCCTTTTCGATGGCGGTGGCGGTCTCTTCCATCACCTTTCTTTCTTTTTCCGTCGAATCGGTTTCCGTAACCTGGCCGCCATCCCCGTCGCCTGGCATCGGTGACATGCCTCGGCCCCCGGGCAGGATGCCCTTGTTATAAGTCTCGATCATCTCCTTGCCGGCCTTGGAGTCCCAGAACTCCGGTCCCTCGGAGAAATGCTTGCTGATGGCGGCCTTGGTAGAGGAGGTGGCACTGCTGAGCAGCCACATCAGAAGAAAGAATGCCATGAGGGCCGTCACCAAATCGGCGTAGGCCACCTTCCATGCGCCTCCGTGGGCCGCCGCGTGACCGCCTTTCTTCTTCTTGACGATGATCTTGACTTCGGGTTGCTGCTCGGCCATTCGCGCTCGCTATCTCGGTTTGATCTGGCGCACGACTTCCACTCGACAATCGCCTGCGGCGATTTCGAGGTGCCAAGCGTGGGCAAGGGCCGACAATGTTGTGGTCATCTCGTCACCTTGGTTTGATCTGGCGTACGACTTCCTCCAGCTCCTGCGAACCGGGGCGCTCAGAGCTGGGGATGTTGCGCCGGGCGAACTCCACAGCGGTCACGGGGGCTGCGCCGTTGCCGAAGGCCACGAGGCCTGCGCGCATGGCATTGAAGAAATGTGCCTCGGTGGTGTTTACCTGATCCATGTTCTTTGCGAGAGGCGCGATGAACCCATATCCCAGCAGGATGCCCAGGAAGGTGCCCACCAGGGCCGCCCCAACCTTGGCGCCGATGACGTTGGGGGGCTGGTCCAGGAAGCCCATGGTGATCACCACGCCCATGACGCAGGCCACGATGCCGAAGGCGGGCATGGAGTCGGCCAGGGTGTTCACGGCTGCGCCCGGCATGGAGCTTTCGGCGTGATGTACATCCAGATCCATTTCCATGACCTGGTCGATTTCGTCGATCTTGGCGCTGCCATTGATGAGCAGCTTCATGGAATCGCAGAAGAAGTCAAGGGCGTGATGATCGTGGAGCATGGCGTTGTATTTCTTGAAAATGTTGGAACTGTGGGGGTCATTGACATCCTGCTCCAGGGCCAGAAGACCGCCCTTCTTGATGTTCACATACACCTCGTACTGCATCATCAGGGCTTCCATATACACCGGCTTGGTGTACTTGCTGCCCTTCATTGGCTTGGCGATATTGGCGATCACGGCCTTGACCACAGAGGGAGGATTGCTCGCCAGGAAGGCGCCGAGCCCAGAACCGAAGATGATGGTGCCTTCAGGGCCAAGAGGGTGCAGCAGCACGCTGATCTGGCCGCCTTCCCACACGTAGCCCCCGAGGACGGCCCCGAGCACGACGATGAAACCGATGATCACGAACATGAAGAGATCCCCTTCCAAGGTTTTCGACCGCTTCGGGCTAGGCTTAACTCTAGATCAATTCCGGGCATCTTCCCTGGCCGAGCCGGGAATCCGGTAGAGGAGCAGGCAGGCGCCGGGGAGGCCCGGCAACGGAATCCGGCGTTCGGGCGGAATGCCCGGAACCTCGAAGCTGTGGCTCACCAGCAGTGAGCCGGGCCGCATTTCTCCCAGGGCCTTCTCCCAGAGCCGGGGCATGGGTGCCGGGGACAGGAAGGCGAAGGCGATGTCGAAGGGCTGTAGTTCTTGATTCCACAGGCTGCCAAAGCGGACCTGGCAGTTCCGGCGCAGGGGGAGAACTCTCAGCCAGGCGAGGAGCCAGACCAGAGGGGATGCCTCGATGCCTACGAAGCGCGCCTGAGGGCGCCATCGGGCCAGGTAGGCCAGCGGGCCGCCCAGCCCGGCGCCCAGATCCACCAACTTGAGCTCTTCACCCTCGGGAATCAGGGCGAGCAGGTGTTCCCATGCGACTGGACCCGAGTTGTAGAGAGGCACCCGAGTCAGGATGCCGCCGCCATAGACCAGCAGCAGAAGGGCGAACAGGGAAAGGTAGATCCAGCCGGGTACGGTGTGGCCCAGTTGCCAGGCCAGGGCGAAGGGCAGCAGGAGCTGAAAGATCCGCCACCCTGGACCCAGCCCCCAGCGAGTCCCCAGCAACGCGGCCAGAAGGCCTTGCAGGGCGGGCCAGAGCCAGAAGGGCAAGCGAACCGGGAGCAGGCGCACCAGTGCGGCCAGCGCGAGGAAGGCCAGTCCCTGGGCGGCGAGGGCCCGCAGCACGGGAGGCCAGGCCGTACGGGAGGCTTGCGGGTGGGAAGGCATGGCTTCCTTTTTAGCAGACGCAGAGTCCGGGCTCGGCCCGGACTCTGCGTGAGGGAGCACGAGGGGGAACATCGCGACCGCAGGGAGCAGGCGGTTCCCTCTCGTTCATGTCAACCCTCTGACGTTAGGCTCAAGGCGTATGCCGGAGATTGAATGGATCCGATGGTTGGCCGCTTCGCCCCTTCCCCCACGGGGGTTCTGCATCTAGGGAATCTCCGCACGGCCCTGGCCTCCTGGCTCTCCGTGAAGGCCCGCGGGGGCACCTGGATCCTGCGGATGGAGGACGTGGACCTGGGGCGTTGCCGAAAGGACTGGGCCGAGCGCCAGCTGGATGACCTCGCGCAGCTGGGCCTGGAAAGCGATGTGCCCGTGCTGTGGCAGTCCCAAAGGGCCGAAGCCTACCGGGCCGCCCTGACCGGACTCCATGAGAAGGGCGTCCTCTACGCCTGTGCCTGCTCTCGCAAGGACCTGGCCCTGCTGGCCTCGGCACCCCACGCGGAGGATGGGCTGCGCCCCTATCCGGGCACCTGTCGCACCGGCACCCTGGACGTGTTGCGGCCCGATGCCCTGCGCCTTCGCCTGCCCTCGGGCGCCGTGATCTGGACCGATCTCGTGCTTGGCATCCAGCAGGACGACCCTAATGGCCTCACGGGCGATCCGCTGCTGCATCGCAGGGACGGCTGCTTCGCCTATCACCTGGCGGTGGTGGTGGACGATGCGGAACAGGGCGTGACCGAGGTAGTGCGCGGCGGCGATCTGCGGAGTGTGACCGCCACCCAGATCCGCCTTCAGGAGGCCCTTGGCTATCCCCGTCCCGCCTATGCCCACGTGGCCCTGGTGCAGGCTCCGGACGGAAGTCGCCTGGGCAAGCGGGGCGGGGCCCTGGGGCTCGCCGAACTCGCAGCCCGAGGGCACGGCATTCCGGAAGTCCTGGGTTGGCTGGGCTATTCCCTGGGGTGCCTGGAACGGCCTGAACCCTGCGCGGCCGCGGATCTCATCCCTCGGTTCGCCTGGGACACGGTGCCGGATCGCGATATCGCTTCTCCACGGCTGCGGCGGTTGGCGGCGTGGATCGGCTAGAAAAGGCGCTTGAAGGTGTAGGTGAATTCGAAGCGCAGGAAGTGACCCGAGTCCTGGCCGGAATAGAAGCTGCCAGGTGCGAAGTTTTCGTAGAGCGCGTGGCCCTTCAGTGAGGGACTGAAGCGGTAATCGGCGCGGGCCTGCCAGAGCTTGCCGCGATCCCTGCCTGTGCCGAAGACCGGGCCGGGCGCCGCCGCAGCCTCCATGGCGGCCATCCGGTAGAAAGTCGCACGGAGATCCAGGGCCTGGGTGGGGCTGCACTTGAATTCCGCCTCCCACATGCGGGTATTGTTGGCATAGCCGATGCCCTTTTCTGGGGCCACGGAAATGACGTAGAACTCGCTCCACTTGGGCCAGCGGCTGAAGACGGGATCCCAGGCGGTGATCTTGTCGGAGGCCGGATCCTGCCCCGACTGGGCGATGTAGGCCATGGAGAGCGAGGGCTTCCAGCTGGCCTCGAAGCTTTTCTTGATGCGGGCGTAGCCGCCCCAGGCGCGGATGTCTTTGGCATTCTCGAGCGTTCCCGGGCGACCGTCCTGAGTCCCCCTTTGTCCGGCGGCCTCGGCGCTCAGGGTCCAACCGTTGTGGATGTCCTGCACCACCCGGCCGCCCAGGGTGTGGAGACGGCGATCCGGTTGGAACATCGGGTGGGTGACGGCCCGGAAGTCACGCTTCTCGGTCTTGTAGAAGTAGTAGCCCTCCAGGCTGGTACCCGGGATCTCCTTACCGGTGTAATAGAGGCCCAGACCCCGCTCGTCCCATTCATTGAGCAGGATCTTCTCCGCGGGATTCTTGATCTCGTTGAGCACCGGCAGGCGGTCCTCCTTGGGGTCCTCGATAACCAGGAATTCCAGCTTGGACTTGCTCCAGGCGTACGTGGCATTCACCGCGTTGAAGTAGGTGGTGCGGGAGCCATCCCCCGAGCTTCCGTCGAAGAGCACGAAGCCCTCGCCGCGCATCAGGTTCTGGCGCCCCACCCGTACGAAGAAGGCAGGCGAAAACCGGTAGTCCAGGTAGAGCGTGTCGAAGACCACCTCGCGGCCGTTGTAGCGGAAGTTCTCGGGGCGGGTGGTCTTGCGGTTCTCGTTGCAGAGGCCCACGGAGAATTCCAGAGCCTCCGTCAGGTGGGTAGTGAGCCAGGCCCGGGAGCGGAAACGGTAGTGGGTGCGGTAGTCCGCGCGGGCATCGGTGTGATCGAGGATGTTGTCCCAGTCCTCGGAACGCACCCGCGCCTCGAACCCGAATTCGAAACGCGGGCTGGCGGGAGGAGCCTGACTCGAGGCCGGAAGGGAGCCGAGGCAAAGGAGAATGGCGGCCGCCAAGCCGGCGCGGGAGAGCTTTGGTGCCACGGACGGAGCTCCTGAGAGGGATCGAGAGGCGAAGGAATGAACGGCCACGCGACTTGCGCGGCTCCCTTCCATTCTTCACGAATCCGCGCGCCATCCGGGGACCGGGTCCGCAAATGTGACCGAAGCTACTGGCTACTTGGTCTGCAGGAAGGCCGCCAGTTTCCGGTCCTCCTCCTGGATGTGGTTGGTGAGCCAGTCCTTGAGGAAATGCATGGTCATGATGGAGAGGATCATGGTCCCGGCCGCATATTTTTCTTCCAGCTCCAGGACCTGCCGCACCAGCTCCTCGTGCAGAGCGTGGTGGTGCTCCAGGGCCGGATACCCCGCATCCCGCATGAAGGCCTCTTCTGCCTGGAAATGCTCAACGGTGTAGGAACGGAGGAAGGCCAGGATATCGCCCATCTCCTGACGGGAGCGGTCGGCCCTCAGGGCGTCATGGAGACGGTTCACCGCCTCGTACAGGGCCGCGTGCTGGTGGTCGATAGTCTCGTGGCCCACACGGAGATCGTCGGTGAATTCGCAGAAGGCCATGGTCCGCTCCGGAGTGGACGGTGATTCAGCCGATGCCCTTGATGGCAGTCTTGTACGCCATGTCGTCCTTGAGAATGTGGTCCTTGAGCCAATCAGAGAGGAAACGGATGATCCCGACCATGCTGACGGCCTGGTTCTTTTCCAGCTTGGTTCGGAGATCCTGGACCTTCTCGAGAAGCTCGGCGTGGATCATCTCGTGGTCCTCGAGGGCCGCGTAGCCCGCCTTCCTCAGGATGGCTTCCTCGTCCCGGAAGTGCTCGACGGTATAAGCGGCCAGCCGGTCGACCACGCCCCTGATCTCGGGCATATTTCCCGCCTTCACCTTATCGGCGACCTCGTTGACCAGGACGAAAAGGGCCTGGTGCTGCCGGTCGATCATGGCGTTCTCAACGCTGTACTGGGCTTTCCACTCCATGTAGGCCACTGTGAGTTCTCCTCTTGGATCTTGTCGGTCCGGCCCGAAAAGGCGCGGCCCAACAAGGGCTGATCAACCCCTTGTCGGCAGCCTGGGCGCCTAGAATGAGTTTTACCGGCAGGAGCGAATGCGCCGGGGTGTTCAGCCCTGGGCAGGGTCCGGGCGGGCCCAGAATTTTCGGGGCAGGAGGCAGAGCCCCATCAGCAGCAGCTGACTGGCGATGAAGAGGCTGAGGGCCACCAGCGCCTTGTCCATGAAACCGTAGGAGTGCAGGCCCACGCCCAGCATATTGACGCCGAACCAGGAGAGGCTGGTGATGATATTGCCGAAGATGGCCATGGTCATGATGCCCCGCTCCCGGGCGTACCCAGCCATGCGGGCATGGAGGATGATGGCGTTCCAGAGCACGATGAGCAGGGCGCCATTCTCCTTGGGATCCCAGCCCCAGAAGCGACCCCAGGACTGATCGGCCCAGATGCCACCCAGCACCGTGCCCACGAAGCTGAAGAAGAGGGAGAAGCAGATCACGCCATAGACCATCCCCGCCAGGGCCTTGGTGGCCTCGGGGTCGGGGTTGCGGGAGAAGTGCTTGCGCAGGGTGTAGGCGATGGCGATGGCCCCGGCCAGAAAGGTGCCGCTGTAGCCGATGGTGATGGTCACCACGTGGGTGGCCAGCCAGAAATTGGAATCCAGCACGGCCCGCATCATCTCCATGGTGTCACCGTCGCCCGCCAGATAGTGGGCCACGATGAGGGAGGCGAAGCCCGCCGATGCCGCCGCCAGGGTGCCGAAACCCTTGCGGTAGATGCGCTCCAGCACGAGCCCCAGAATCACCGCGGCCCAGCCCACGAAGATGGCCGAGGAATAAAGGTTCGTCACCGGGGGACGGCCCTGGAGGATGATGCGCGAAACCAGACCTGCCGTATGCACGAGGGCACCGGCCGCCAGGAGGGCGAAGGCCGCGGGTTGCAGCAGCTCCCGCTTCCAGGCCCAGGAGACGAAGAGCAGCAGCAGGGCCGCCACGTAGATCACCATGCCCACGTAGAAGGGCTGGGCGCGGTTGAAGACGAGCTCGCTATCCGTGTGACTCTGGGCCTTGGGGTGGAGGGACAGCATCTGGCCGCGGGCTTCGGCCACGGCCCGATTGAAGGCGTCGGGAGCGTTGGTCCGGTACGCCAGACCGAGGCGGCCTAGGGGCTCCAGGGTGGGGTGAAGCCGACCTTGCTGACTGGCGGCGCGGAGGGCCTCGCCGGGGCTCTGCCAGGCGTCGGGGCCCTCTCCAGCCAGGGGGGGCAGGGGGCGGAAATAGGCCAACTGGATCATGATCTGCTGGCGGGAATCGGCCTCGGCGTGGCCTGTGGCCTGGAGTTCCAGGGCCAGCCCCGGGCTGTCCGTGAGCTGGATCGTGTTCTGGAGGCGGTTGTAGAGGACCATGCGCTCGTAGAGATTGGCGATGGCGGCCTGAAAGAGATTGCGCTGCTTGGGATCGATGGCATGGGCGGCCTGGGCCTGCTGCTCGATGGCCTCGATGTGGGGCCGCAGGACATCGAATCCGTAATAGCGAGTGGCGCTCTGCTTGAGGCCCAGGAGCCCCAGTACGTCAGGATCGTTGATGACGAAGACGGGTTGGGTATTCGCGACCTCGGGGCGGAACAGGACCTCGGCTAGCCACTCCTCGGCGCTGACGGTCTGACCCTGGAAGCGGAAGCTCTGCTGGCCGCGGATCGCTAGCAGGGAATTGCGGGCCACGGAATCCAAGGGTTTGACGCGGCCCCCTTCGAGCACGGGCAGGCTACCAAAGGCGTTCAAGTCGAAGCCGCGGATCTTGGACGGGGGCAGGGCCGCCAGGAAGGCGCCCAGGAGCGCCAGCAGGCCGAGGGCCCAGGGCAGGTACTTAGTGGGCTTCATGCAGTCTCCTTGGATTTGCGGGTCAGGGAACGGCGCAGCGCAAGGGCGAAGTGGATGAGCAACCCGAGGGTAACCACGACGCAGGAGATGTAGGGCAGCAGCCATCCCGGATTCTGCACCACCTGTAGGATGGTGATGGTCTCGCCCTCAAAGCTGGACTGGTAGAAGGTGCGGCCCTGGTAGCGGAGCGGCTGGTTCATGTAGATCAGCACATCCCTCTCTTCACCTGTGGCCGGGTTGGAGAGCCGCACGAGGCTGGAGAAGTTCTTGGGGATGTTGGTGCCCGGGTAGAGATCGTGGCTGAACTTCTTGAGGGTGAGGGAGTAGGGCAGGTTGTGGCGTTGGATGCGCATGGACAGGAGGTAGGTGCGCCCCTCGTGGATGAAGGTCTGGGGCGCCCCCAGGCCCAGGGAGGCCAGCCAGATGCCGTAGCTCTTCCCGCCCGCCAGGGGCTCGATGAGGGCCGTGGTGAGGTTCATCTGATCCTCGGCACTCACGGGGGGGAGTTCTGTGACGCGGGCGTTGGCGCCCACGCCCATGGTGGCCTGGGGCGCCTCGCTGGTCTCCCGGGGGCCGACATTGGCATTGACGAAGTAGCGATGCACCTTGATGGAGAGGGGGCTGCCGGGCAGGGCGATCACACCGCCCTTGGCGAGACGGGTGGCGGGAATACCGAAGACCTCCGGGCTGCGGGGATCCGTGATGTCCTTCACCGCCAGTTCGGCATCGCGGTAGCTCTCCAGGTAGTCCACGGTCTGTCCTTCGTGGATCGTCATCCGGGTATCCACCTGGAAGGCCCCCGCCACGAATTCTCCGGCGATGAGCAGGATCAGGCCCAGGTGCATGATCCACAGCCCGGTCTTCTGCCAGTTGAAATCAAAGCGCTTGATGAGGGCCGCCGTGAGATTGACGGTGAGCGCCAAGCCCACCAGCGCCCCGCCCGGGAACACGGGGAGCCCGAAGGCCGCCCCCTCGGGTTTCCACCAGACCAGGAAGCCCCGCATGTATTTGTTCACGGCTCCGAGGGTTCCGAGTTCCACCTGGGCGAGGGTGCAGAGGACCACCAGGGCCATCAGCAGGGCCAGGCAGAGGATCGTGAGCTGGAGGGACGTCAGGGCGCCCCAGATACGCTTGCTAATTGGCGGAATCAAGGCGCAGGCTCTCCATCAGGCGGGTGAAATCGGGCTTGGACTGGGCGACCGGCTCAACGTCACCGACCATCTTGAAGAACCAGGTGCTTCCGTCGGGGGCCACCAGGATGCCCGTCACCATGCGGCTCTTGGCCTGCCCCTCGCTGGTGAAGTCGAAGACGGCCAGATTGCCGGCCTTGCTCTTGACCACCTGGCGGGCGCGGCCCAGGGCCGCCTCGTCGATGGGCGGCAGGCCAATCTGGCCGCGCCAGCGGTTGACGTTGGAGAGTTCACCGCCCGCGGCGCCCGGGAGCACCACCACGGACACGTCCAGGGTGCCGGTAGCGGGAGGCTTCAGGGTCGCGAAGCGCATGCCCCGGATCATCTGCTCGGTCCAGCCCTTGGGCAGGGTCCACTTTAGTGGTGTGACGGGGGCGGGGGGCATGGGCACATCGCCCGCCATGGCTCCGCCCGCAGGGGGCAGGGTCGGGTGGGGCATGGGCGGCTGCTCACGGGGCGTTTCCCTGGATCGGCTCACATCGTCGCGCGTGCAGGCCACGAGGCTGGCCAGCAGGAGGGACGCAAGGGCTGGGGCGGATAAGGAAGGACGCATGGTTGGTAACTCCTAGATAGTTCAGAAAATGAAAGGCCGAATCGCCTCGTCGATCAGGGCGGCCAGCTTGCGGTCCTTTTCTGTGATGCCGCCCGCGTCGTGGGTGGTCAGGGTGATGCGGACGTAGCCCCAGCCGAAGGCGACATCCGGGTGATGGTTGAGCCCCTCGGCGGGGCCTACCAGGGCGCTCACGAGGTTGAAGGCCGTCAGGAAATCCGGTGTCTTGATTTCGCGCTGCAGGGCCTTGTCTTTCTCGATCCAGGTCATGGGCTTCCTTTCAGAGGGTTTCCAGGAGTTCGGCGATCTCGGTCCGCAGCAGCCAGTCTTCGGGGTGATGGCCCGCCTTCTGGGCCAGGGCCTCCAGGCGGGAACGTTCGGGGGCGGAACCCGCCCTCATGGCGCTCAGTTCCTGGTAGCAGGCCGCCAGCTCCGGGGGGAGGGCCTCGGCCTTGCGCTGGCGGGCGAGCTGCTCGGCCTCCCCGGAGGCGAAGGCGTTCAGGCCGCCCTGCCTTTGGTCCCAGGCGCCGGGATTGGCGGGGCCTCCCGCCACGCTGGGAAGGCCTTCACTGAGATAGAGCAGGGTCCAGGAGGGCAGGTCCACCCTCTGTCCTTCCAGGCGGCCCTGAAGGTTGACCACCTCGTGGTTCCCGATGTGGAAGCCTGAGAGCCGGAGGCCGCTCGGCAGTTCCATCTGGAAGGGCCCCCTGGGGAGCTGTCCGTTGGCTCCGAAGGCCACCAGGGCCTCTCCGGGCCAAGGCTGGTCCAGGGCGCGACCCTGCCGGGAGGCCATCACAGGGCCGGTGAGGCGCGCCAGGGCAGTGTCGAGCGCAGGCTGCAAAGGCCGACCGGAGATGCGCTGGGCCACGCGGCCGCTGAGTTCCAGGCCATCGGTGAGCACCAGATGATTCACGGTGCGGGCCCTGATGGCCTCCTCGAGGCCTGCGTCGCCCCCCCGCCTCCAGGCCAGGGTGGCCTCGAAGGCCTCCAGCACCTCGAAGAGATGGTCGAAGTCTCGGGCCACGAAGAGCTGGGGCTGCATGGTGGTGATATCAAACTCGGTGTCCGCGCAGGCCAGGGAGAGGGGGCGTTTCTCCACGGTGTCGCCGAGGCAGTGCTCGGCTTCGCCAATGGAGCTGAGTAGGCCCGCCCCGTAGATCCTGGGGTTGTGGAGTTCGCCCACCAGCCCGTATTCCGCCGTCCACCAGTAGAGGCGGCTGGCGCGGGTACTCTCGCTCACGTACCGGCGGCTGGCCGCGGCGGCGCTGAGCCGGGCCAGGGCGAGGTCGACGTCCGCCTCGGAAGAGCTGGGATCCTCTTTGACCACGCTGAGGTTGCGGATGGCCTCGTAGACCGCCTGATCCTCCACGGAGGCGATGCTCTTGAAGCCCACCACCCCGCAGCGCTGAACGTATTCTGCGTAGCGGGGATCCGCGAGGATCGGCGCGTGGCCCGCACTCTCGTGGATGATGTCCGGGGCGGGGGTGTAGGCGATGTGCTCGTGGGTGCGGATATCGGCGGCGATGGCCAGCACCCGGAGAGACTGCAGTTCCGTGAACACCGCCGGGGGCACGAAACCCCTCACGGCAACGGCGCTCCAGCCGATGCGCGCCAGCTTCTCGTTCATCTCGTCCAGGCTGGGGATCCGATCCAGGCCGATGCCCGTCGCCTCGAGCCCCTGGAGATAGCTGATGTGGGCCTTGTCTGCCAAGTGGGCGGTGAGGCGCCGCAGCACATGGCGCCACACCGCCTGATCCCGGGGGGTGTAGGCCTCGTAATCCTGAGGAACCACGTACCGCTTCAGGTGGGGTGGTAGCTGGGCGATGGCACGTTCGGTAGACGTCATGGCGGATCCCGGCATCCAAACCTCAACAGAGTCGCAATCCCAACAGGGAGGGCTTCCAAGAATATCCTACTGTTAGACTCAACTATTCCCCGGAGATTCCATGAAACTTGTCACCTTTCTGAAGAACGGGGAAGAACGCATCGGGGCGGTGCTTTCCGAGGGTTCCATCCTGGATTTCCACGCCGCCGAGCCCCGGCTGGCGGTGGATATGCTCACCCTCATCCGCCGCCAGGATGAGCTGATGCCCCTCGCCCGCGACCTGGTGGCCCAGGCTCCCGCGGCGGCGCTGCTGGAGGCGACCGCCGTCACGCTGCTGGCCCCCGTGCCCCGGCCCGTGGCTATGCGGGACGGCTATGCCTTCCGCCAGCATGTGTCCACGGCCCGGCGCAACCGGGGCCTGGAGATGATTCCGGAATTCGATCTCTTCCCGGTGACCTACTTCACCAACCATCAGGCGGTGATAGGTCCCGGTCCTTTAGAGGTGTTGGAGCATCACCTAGTGCGGTTGGACTACGAACTGGAGGTGGCCATCGTCACGGGCCGATCTCTCAAGAACTGCACCCTGGAAGAGGCCGACGCCGCCATCTTCGGCTACACGATCATGAACGACTGGAGCGCCCGGTACCTGCAGATGGAGGAGATGAAGCTGAGCCTCGGCCCCTGCAAGGGCAAGGATTTCGCCACGGGGCTCGGACCCTGGCTCGTCACCAAGGACGAGTTGCCGCTAGAGAAGACACCCCAGGGCGAAGTGCTCAAGGCCCGCATGACCTGCGCCGTGAACGGGAAGCGGCTCTCCGAGGGCAATGCCGACACCATGAACTGGACCTTCGCCCAGATCCTCCAGCGCACGGCCTACGGCGTGCAGGTGAACCCGGGGGAAGTCCTCGGCAGCGGCACCGTGGGGACGGGCTGCCTGCTGGAACTCAATGGTTCCAAGGTCGTGGACAATCTCTGGCTGCATCCCGGCGACGCGGTGGTGATGGAGATCGAAGGCCTGGGACGCTTAGAAAACCGGGTGGTACAGGGCGAGGCCCCCGCGCTGCCGTCCAGCCTGGTGTCCATGGGCCCCCGCCGCATGGATCACGCCGGGGCGCTGTCGTGAGCCTTCGCACGGTTCTTCCGGCGGAGCTGAGTCCCATCGAGACCAACGCCCTGCTCTGCGGCGGCGTGGGGCCCAGGCCCATCGCCTTCGCCAGCACGGTCTCGAAGGAGGGCCTTCGCAACCTCGCGCCCTTCAGCTTCTTCAACGCGTTCGGTTCCAATCCGCCCATGGTGGCCTTCGCCCCCAATCGCCGGGGGCGGGATGGCACGGTCAAGCACACCTACCTGAATGTGGTGGCCACGGAGGAATTCGTCATCGCCAGCGTGAGCCACGCCATGGTGCAGCAGATGAACGTGGCCAGCGCCGAATACCCCGAAGGTGTGGACGAATTCGTGAAATCCGGCTTCACGCCGCTCCCGGCCCATCTGGTGAAACCCGCCCTGGTGGCCGAATCGCCCTTCCAGATGGAGTGTCGTCTGCACAAGGTGGTGGAACTGGGCAGTGGTCCCGGCTCGGGCCTCATGCTCATCGGCGAGGTGGTGGCCTTCCATGCCCGGGAAGACTGTTTCCAGGGCGGCATCCTGCATCCCGAGCGGCTGGACTTGGTGGGGCGGAACGGCGGCGCCTTCTACACCCGCGCCAGCGGCATGGCCCTCTTCGAGATCGCCAAGCCCGTGGGGCGCCCCATCGGCTATGACGCCCTGCCGGAAGCCCTGAAGTACAGCGCCATCCTGACGGGCAATGACCTGGGGCGTCTGGCCAACAGTACCGAACTGCCGGACCCCGCTCGGTCGGAAGCGAAACCCGGAGATCCCCAGGATGCCAAGGGACTGGAAGCGGCCATTCGAACCGCCCTCCAGCAAGAGGATATGGCCGAGGCCTGGAGACTGGTGGGGCTTCGGGTGCGTCAAACCGGCTAAGCTTCTTCACCCCATCCGCCGCTGTGTGTTGTTTCCCCCTCGGAGTCTGCCATGTCAGGTGCCAGCGCAACCTTCACTCATCTCACCGACTTCATGGGCCTGGAGGCGCTGCTCACGGAGGATGAGCGGATGGTGCGCGAGGCCGCGCGGGCTTTCGTCAATGCGGAGGTGTTGCCCATCATCGAGGCCCACGCCCAGGGTCAGACCTTTCCCCGGGACCTGATCCCCAAGATGGGCGAGCTGGGGTTCTTCGGTCCCACCCTGCCGGAGAAATACGGATGCGCCGGGCTCTCCAGCGTGGCCTACGGACTGTTGATGTACGAACTGGAGCGGGGCGACAGTGGTCTGCGTTCCTTCGCCTCGGTGCAGGGCTCCCTGGTGATGTACCCGATCTTCACCTATGGCAGCGAGGCCCAGAAAGACCGCTGGTTACCCAGGCTCGCCTCCGGCGAGGCCATCGGTTGTTTCGGGCTCACCGAGCCGGACTTCGGCAGCAATCCTGCAGGGATGCTCACCCGGGCCGAGCGCATCGGGGACGGTCAGTGGCGCCTGAACGGCACCAAGATGTGGATCACCAATGGCACTCTGGCGGATGTGGCCGTGGTGTGGGCCCGCACCGACGAAGGCATCCGGGGTTTCCTGGTGGAAAAGGGAACCAAGGGCTTTTCGGCGCCGGAGATGCACGGCAAGTGGAGCCTGCGCGCCTCCAATACCGCCGAGCTGGTGCTGGAAGATGTGATCGTGGATGAGGCGGCCAGTCTGCTGCCGGGCATCACGGGCATGAAGGGACCGCTCTCCTGCCTCAGCCAGGCCCGGTACGGCATCGCCTGGGGCGTGCTGGGCGCTGCGGATGCCTGCTATCAGTGCGCCCTAGATTACGCCAAGACCCGCATTCAGTTCGGCAAACCCATCGGTGCCTTCCAGCTTCAGCAGGAAAAGCTCGCTGGCATGGTGACTGAGCTGACCAAGGGCCAGTTGCTGGCGCTGCAGTTGGGCCGCCTCAAGGACCAGGGCAAGGCGCTGCCCGCCCAGGTCTCCATGGCCAAGATGAACAACGTGAACGCCAGCCTGGAGATCACCCGCCGGGCCCGCACCATCCTGGGCGCCAACGGCATCCTGGACGAATATCCGGTGATGCGTCACATGGCCAATCTCGAGAGCGTCTACACCTACGAAGGCACCCACGACATCCACACCCTCATCGTGGGGCAGGCGGTAACGGGGTTGGCGGCGTACGAATGAACCCGGAGGTGTTCCATGGATTTCTCGATTCCTGATCATGTGGAAGCCCTGCGGGATGAGGTGCGGCGGTTCGCCGAGAAGGAGATCCGTCCCCACGTGATGGAATGGGACGAGGCCAAGACCTTTCCCATGGCCGTGATGAAGCAGTTGGGCGAGATGGGCATGATGGGCGTCATCTTCCCGGAGGCTTACGGCGGCGCGGGCATGGGCTACCTGGAGTACGCCGTGGTGGTGGAGGAACTGAGCCGGGTTGATGGCAGCGTGGGCATCGCCATCGCCGCCCACAACAGCCTCTGCGCCAACCACATCTACGCCATGGGCAGCGAGGCGCAGAAACAGAAATACCTCGTGCCCCTGGCCAGCGGCAAGGCCATCGGGGCCTGGGGCCTCACGGAGCCCGAGGCCGGCAGCGACGCGGGGGCCCAGCGCACCACCGCCCGCAAGGAGGGCGCTCACTGGGTCCTCAATGGCGCCAAGAATTTCATCACCCACGGCACCGTGGGCGATATCGCCGTGGTGATGGCCCGCACGCGGCCCGGCCACGGCACCGATGGCATCAGCGCCTTCATCCTGGAAAAGGGCATGAACGGATTCCGGGCGGGCAAGCAAGAGAACAAGCTGGGACTGCGGGCTAGCGACACCTCCGAGCTCATCCTGGAGGATGTCAAAGTCCCGGAGGAGAACCTGCTGGGCGAAGAGGGCGTGGGCTTCCGACAGGCCATGAAGACCCTGGACGGCGGTCGCATCAGCATCGGCGCGCTGGGGCTGGGCATGGCCCAGGGCGCCTTCGAGGCCAGCGTGAAATACGCCAAGAGCCGCCAGACCTTCGGTAAGCCCATCTCCGAGCATCAGGCCATCCAGTTCAAGCTGGCGGATATGCAGGTACAGATCGAGGCGGCCCGCCTGCTCATCCACAAGGCCGCCGATCTCAAGGATCGCGGCCTGCCCTACGCGAAAGCCGCCAGCATGGCCAAGCTCTATAGCTCCGAAGTGGCCTGCCGGGTGGCGGAGGAGGCCGTGCAGATCCACGGCGGCTACGGCTACATCAAGGACTATCCCGTGGAGAAGTTCTACCGGGACGTGAAACTCTGCACCATCGGTGAAGGCACCAGCGAGATCCAGCGCATGGTGATCGCGCGGTACCTGCTGCAGGAGTTCCTATGACGCTGATCCGCAGCCATCTCCTGGCTTCGTCGGAGGAGTGGCGGCTCAATCACGCGCACAATCTGGGGCTCTGTCGGGAGCTGGAGATCCTCAAGGCGAGTCTGCGCCAAGGGGGTGGCGAGAAGGCGCAGGCGCGCCACTCCAGCCAGGGGAAACTGTTCGTGCGGGAGCGCATCGCGGCCCTCTGTGATCGGGGCACGCCCTTCCTGGAGATCGGCCTCTTCGCGGCCCACGGCGTGTACGGCGAGGCCGTGCCCGCGGCAGGGCTGGTGGCCGGGGTGGGCATGGTGCAGGGGCGCCCCTGCATGATCGTGGCCAACGACGCCACGGTGAAGGGGGGCACGTACTATCCGCTCACCGTGAAGAAGCACCTGCGGGCCCAGGAGATCGCCCTGGAGAACCGCCTGCCCTGCCTCTACCTGGTGGACAGCGGTGGTGCTTACCTGCCGCTCCAGGACGAGGTATTCCCTGACAAGGAACACTTCGGCCGCATCTTCTACAACCAGGCACTGCTGTCGGCGGCGGGCATTCCTCAGCTCTCGGCGGTGATGGGCAGCTGCACGGCGGGGGGCGCATACGTGCCTGCCATGAGCGACCAGTCCATCATCGTGAACGGCACCGGTACGATCTTCCTCGGCGGGCCACCCTTGGTGAAGGCCGCCACCGGCGAGGATGTGAGCGCCGAAGACCTGGGGGGCGCCCGAGTCCATACCGAGATCTCGGGGGTGGCGGATCACTTTGCCGAGGACGATGCCCAGGCGATCCAGATCCTCCGGGAGCTGGTTTCGCATCTGGGGGCCCACGAAACGGCCCGAGTGGACCTGCGCACCCCCGAACCTCCCGCCTACGATCCCGATGAAATCCTGGGGGTGTGGCCCCGGGATCTGCGCCGCCAGATCGATATGCGCGAGGCCTTGGCCCGTCTCCTGGATGGCAGCCGCTTCGCGGAATTCAAGGCCCGCTATGGGACCACGCTGCTGACGGGGTTCGCCCACATCGAGGGCATGCCCTGCGGCATCCTGGCCAACAACGGTGTGCTCTTCAGCGAGAGCGCCCTGAAGGCGACCCACTTCATCGAGCTCTGCACCACCCAGAAGATCCCGCTGCTCTTTCTCCAGAACATCACGGGCTACATGGTGGGGGCCCAGTATGAGCGGGGGGGCATTGCCAAGGATGGCGCCAAGATGGTGCACGCCGTGGCCACAGCGCGGGTGCCCAAGATCACGCTGATGATGGGGGGCAGCTTCGGGGCGGGCAATTACGGCATGTGCGGCCGGGCCTATGATCCGCGCTTCCTGTGGACCTGGCCCACGTCCCGTATCTCCGTCATGGGTGGGGAGCAGGCGGCCTCGGTGCTGGTCACCGTCAAGCGAGACCAGCTGGCCCGGGATGGACACTCGCTGTCCCACGAAGAGGCCGAGGCCATCGCTGCGCCGATCCGCGAAAAATACGAACGGGAAGGCCATCCCTTCCACGCCTCGGCCCGGCTCTGGGATGATGGCGTCATCGATATGCGCGCCACCCGAGCCACCCTCGCCGCGAGCCTCGCCACGGCCCTTTCTACGCCCATCGAGGACACACGAACCGGGGTGTTCCGGTTTTAAAAGAAAGCAGTCCACGGATGCACACGGATGAACACGGATTGAATAAGACGAAGCGCGAGGCGCTCTGGTTGGGTTCCAGGTGTGACTCACTTTCGACGATTCCAGGCTTCATCATTGAAGGAGACGCCTCTCGGAAAACCCAGAGGCATCTTCCTTCTTTTATCCGTGTGAATCCGTGTTCATCCGTGGACCAATTTCGTCCGGAGTCCCACCATGCCGCATGATTCCCGCACGCTCCGCATCGCCAACGCCGGTGGTTACTGGGGGGACGATCCCTACGCCCTTCGGCGGCAGGTAATGGGTTCCCTGCCGGTGGATGTCATCTCCATCGACTACCTGGCAGAAGTCACCATGAGCATCCTGCAGAAGCAGAAGCTCAAGGATTCGAGCGCGGGCTACGCCCGGGATTTCGTGACCCAGGTGGAACCCCTGCTGGAGGAGATCCTCCGCCGTCGCATCAAGATCATCACCAACGCCGGTGGCGTGAACCCTTCGGGTTGTGCCGAGGCCCTGGCCGCCCTGGCTCGGGCGAAGGGCTTGAAGCTGCGCATTGCCGTGGTGGAGGGCGATGACATTGCCGGGCGTATGCGCGAACTTCGCGCTCAGGGCGTGGATTTCCGGAACATGGAAACCGGCGAGGCCTTCGATGCCTATGCCGACAAGGTGCTGGCGGCCAATGCCTATTTCGGCGCCATGCCCGTGGCGGAGGCCCTGAAGAGCGATCCGGACATCGTGCTTTGCGGGCGGGTGACGGATACCGGGATCACCCTGGCGGCCCTCATTCACGCTTTCGGCTGGGCAGCTGATGACTGGGACCTTCTGGCCAGTGGCATCGTGGCCGGGCACATCATCGAATGCGGCGCCCAGGCCACCGGCGGCAATTTCACCGACTGGCGCAAGGTGCCCACCTTCATCGACATGGGCTTTCCCATCGTGGAGTGCGAGGCCGATGGTTCCTTCGTGGTGACCAAGCACCCGGGCAGCGGCGGGCTGGTGTCCTGCCAGACCGTGCGGGAGCAGCTCCTGTACGAGATGGGCCATCCCCAGAGCTACCTCACTCCGGATGTCATCGCCGATTTCTCCACCGTCCAGTTGGCGGAGGATGGCCCGGACCGCGTTCGGATCTCAGGGGTCAAGGGGCGTCCCGCCACGGACCTGCTCAAGGTCAGCATCGCCTACGCCGACGGCTTCAAGGCCAGCGGTTCGCTGATCGTGTCGGGCCCCGATGCCCGGGCCAAGGCCGAAGTCTTCGTGCGTACCTTTTGGGAACGCTGCGCCCAGGAGATCCTCCATGCGCGGATGCTGCCCCTGGAAAGCGCCTGCACGGAATACGTGGGCGACGATGCCACCCATCGCGCCCTCACGCCTGCCCACGCGGCCACCGAAGTGCTCCTGCGCCTAGGCGTCCGCGGCCACGAGCGGCAGTCCCTGGAGGTCTACCGCAAGCTCCTGCCCTCCATGATCCTCTCCGGTCCCTCCGGGGTGGCGGTCACGGGGGGCGCCCCTGCCATCTCCGAGATCGTGAGTTACTGGCCCGCCCTCATTCCCCAGGACTGCGCCCTGCCGACCGTGCGGGTCCTGGAAGTGCAGGCTGGCGGGGAGCTGAAGGAGGTCTCCAGGACCGGCGAACTTCCCTGGCTCGTTTCCAAGGGCCTCCCCGACAGCGACCACCCGCCCGCAGACCCCTGGGATGAGGAGACCGTGGCCGTGGGTCGCATGGTGCGGGTGCCCCTCATGCACATCGCCCACGCCCGCAGCGGCGACAAGGGCGATACCGCCAACATCGGCCTCATTGGCCGTTCACCAGAGTGCTATGCCTGGATGCGGGAGAACATCACCGCCGAGCGCGTGGGGCGCTGGTTCGAGAGCGTCTGTCGGGGTGAGGTCAAGCGCCACCTGGTGCCGAATCTCTGGGCGCTGAATTTCCTGCTGGCTGAGGCGCTGGGCGGGGGCGGCACCCTGAGTCTCTTCATCGACGCCCAGGGCAAGACGCTGTCCCAGGCCCTCCTGCGCTGCGAAGTGGAGATCCCCGAGGCCCTGCTCGCCTCCATTCATCCCGAGAATGCCGCCTGCGAAGGCGAGCTCGTGTCCGGAACTCGTCGATGATCGCTCTTGCTGATTTTCCCGTCGAGGCGTCCCTCTTCCAGGGAGAGCGCCTCCGGGTGGAGCGGCTGGCCTACGGCGTGGTACGCCTTGTGCTGGCGCGGCCCGAGCTGCGGAACGCCTTCGATGGCGTGATGATCGGCGAACTGTCCCGCAGCCTCGAAGCACTCACTGCCTTGCCTGCGGAGCACATGCGGCTCCTGCTCCTGGAGGGTGAGGGGGATGTCTTCTGCGCCGGGGCAGACCTCGGCTACATGCGAACCCTGGCCACGGCCTCCATGGCGCAGAACGTGGAGGAGGCGCGCAGCCTGGCGCGGATGTTCCATCGCCTGGCCTCCTTTTCCGCTCCCGTGCTCGCCGCGATTCAGGGGGCGGCCATCGGCGGTGGCCTTGGCCTGGCGGCCTGTGCGGACATCGTGGTGGCCGAGGCCCAGACGGTTTTCGGCACCACGGAGGTGCGCCTGGGCATCGTGCCTGGCGTGATCAGTCCCTACGTCCTTCGGAAACTGGGGGTGAGCCGGGGCGGTGAGTTGATGCTCACGGGGCGGCGAATCTCGGGAGATGAGGCCCAGGCCATGGGCCTCGTCCATCACCTCGTTTCCGCTCCTTCACATTTCGGAACCCGGCTGTCCGAGGTGATCCTCGAATGTCTGCTGGCGGGGCCGGAGGCCGCTCGGCGCACCAAGGGGCTGCTGCTCCAGGGGGTGCTCTTGCCGGATGAGGGCCTCACCGAATTCACCATCTCCGCCATCGCCGAGGCTCGGGCCTCGGCGGAAGGGCAGGCGGGGCTCAGCGCCTTCCTGGAGAAACAACCCGCTCCCTGGCGGGCGGGATTGCCCCAGGGCGTGGGGCGTCCATGAGTTCGCGGCTGGTCATCGCCAATCGCGGCGAGATCGCCCGTCGCATCCTGCGGGCGGCCCGGGTGCGGGGCTGTGCCGTGGCGGCGATCTCTACCGCCGAGGATGCCGATGCGCCGGTGCGCGCCGAAGTGGATGCCGTGCTGGAGGTCTCCAGCTTCCTGGCCGTAACTGAGATCGTCGCGGCCGCCCAGGGATGGGGGGCCAATCTGCTCCATCCGGGCTACGGCTTCCTCTCCGAGAACGCGGAATTCGCCGCAGCGGTGGAGGCGGCGGGCATCACCTTTGTGGGGCCCACAGCGGAGAACATGCGGGCTCTGGGCGGCAAGGAATCCGCCAAGGCCTTCGCCCTGCGCTGCGGCGTGCCGACCCTGGAGGCCCTGCTGTCCCATGAACTGGCAGAACTGCCCACCGAGGCCTGGGCCACTGCCTTGACCGCACGCGGCGTCTGCGCGCCCTTCCTCGTCAAGGCCAGCGGCGGAGGCGGTGGGCGGGGCATGCGGGTGGTGACATCCATCGATCAGTTGCCGGAAGCGATTCGCCGCGCCTCGGAGGAGGCCCTGGCGAGCTTCAAGGACGGCACGGTTTTCGTGGAACGGTATCTCTCTGCGCCCCGCCATTTGGAGATCCAGGTCTTCGGGGATGGTATGGGCGGCGGCGTGTTCCTGGGCGAACGGGAGTGCTCCCTGCAGCGGCGTCATCAGAAGGTGCTCGAAGAGGCACCGAGTCCCGTCGTGGATGGGAATCTCCGGGAAACCATGGGGCGGGCGGCCCTGGCGCTGGTGCGCGCGACCCGGTACCGGGGCGCGGGCACGGTGGAGTTCCTGCTGGATGAGGCGGGTCGCTTCTTCTTCCTGGAGATGAACACGCGGCTACAGGTGGAACATCCCGTCACCGAGCTGGTGTACGGGGTGGATCTGGTGCAGGCCCAGCTTGAGCTCGCAGAAGGCCGCTGGCCCGCGAGCCTGGGCGACCCCGCCGAGTTCACCGTACCCACGCCCCGTGGGGTCAGCCTGGAGGCACGCATCCTGGCGGAGGATCCTCGCCAGGGCTTCCTGCCCACGCCGGGGCCCTTGCTCGTCTATCGAGAGCCTGCGGGCGAAGGCATTCGCGTGGACAGCGGCGTGATGGAGGGCGGGCGGGTCAACGATCGCTTCGATTCCCTCATCGCAAAGCTCATCGTCTGGGGCGCCGATCGCGCCCAGGCCACCGCGCGCCTCGCCGAGGCACTGCAGTCCTTCGTAATCCTGGGCTGCACCACGAACCTGCCCTTCCTCCAGGCGATCAGCCGCCATCCGGACTACCGGAGCGGCCGGGTCTCCACGGCCTGGATCGGGGAAAATCTGGAAGCCCTCAACACGCCCCTGCTACCCGCGCCCACCCTGGCCCTGCTTTCGTCTGAGGCCTTCCGGGGCGCCCTCTCCGATGCCCTCGCAGGCATCGGTCTGCCCAAGGAGGGTCCGGCGGCCCACTTCGCGGCCCTGCATCATCCCGAACTTACGGTGGGTGGGGTGGAAGCGCCCCAGGACTTCACCCTCCGGCGCACGGGTTCCGCTGCCTTTGAGATAGGTGGTGCCGCCCTGGAAGGCTTGCGGGTTCTTCATACCTGCCGCCTGCCGGGTTCGGACTTGGCCGTGGCGGCTGGCGGCGAGGTGCTGCGCTTGGAGGATCCCCGAGGGCAGGCCCGGACCCAGGCCCGTGCTCAGGCTGCCGGGACGGTTCGCGCCCCCATGGCGGGCAAGGTGCTCGAGATTCGCGTGGCCCAGGGGGATCTGGTGGAAGCGGCCCAGGTGCTCTTCATCCTGGAATCCATGAAGATGCAGCTGGAAGTGCGGGCCCCGCTTAAGGGCCGCATCCTGGCCCTGCATGTGGCCCAGGGCCAGATCCTCTCGGGACCGGAGCTCCTGGCCGAGATCGAGGGGCTGGGCTGATTCCGGATTTTGTGTTTCGCCCCACACCCGCGAAAAGCTGAACCACAGAGAACGCAGAGAAAAAGCGCGAGGGCGCAGAGAAAAGAAAAATGAGCGACCCCGCAGCCTGCTGTCCTCTGTGGTTCTTCGTTTCCTCAAGCGCAAACGCACCCTCCGGGTTAATCGCAATGCCCGGCTGATTTCCCCCTGTCTGTGTGTGTGCCTCGTAATACAATGTTAAAAATCCCGGAGTCCCCCATGGCCCTTCGCTCCCTCGCTCCCGCGCTGTTGGCGCTTATCGCGCTGCCTGCCTTCACCCAGGCCCCGCCGGTGCCCGCCCAGGAGGTAAAACCCAACCGCACCTTCACGGTGGAGACCGAGGTACAGCGCACCTCGGTGAAGGCCCAGGGCAAGTCCGGCACCTGCTGGTGCTTCGCCACCAACAGCTTCATGGAGTCGGAGCTGCTGCGGCTGGGCAAGGGCGAGATCGGTCTCTCCGAGATGTTCGTGGTTCGTCACACGTGGCCCGCAAAGGCTTGGCACTACTTCCGCCTGCAGGGTGTGGCGCCCTGGAGCCCTGGGGGCCAGGCCCATGATTGGGTCAACGTGGTGAAGGCCCAAGGCATCGTGCCCCGGGAGGCCTATACGGGTCTGGCCGCAGGGGAGACCACCCATGTCCACGGCGAGATGGACGCGGGGCTCCGGGGCTTCCTGGATGCGGCGGCCAAGGGCAAGCAGCCGGGCACCAAGTGGCCCATGGCCTTCCAGGGCATCCTCGACGCATACCTGGGGCAGCCTCCGGCAACCTTCACCTTCCAGGGCAAGAGTCACACGCCCGCCTCCTTCCGGGATTCTCTGGGCCTGGATCTGGATGGCTATGTGGAACTCGCCAGCTTCACGCACCATCCCTACTACAAGCCCTTCCGCCTGGAGATCCCGGATAACTGGACCCAGGACAATCGCTACTACAACCTGCCCCTGAACGAGCTGGAGCATGTGATGGAGAGCGCCCTGAAGAACGGCTACTCCTTTGTGTGGGACGGCGATGTTTCGGAGAAGGAATTCAGCCAGAAGACTCTGGGCTACGCCTACATTCCCAAGTCCGCCGAGCAGAAGAACGAACCGAATGTGCCCGAAACTGAACTGGAGGTCACCCCGGAGCTGCGCCAGGCCGCCTTCAACGACTTCCGCACCACGGACGATCACCTGATGCACATCGTGGGCCTCGCCAAGGATCAGGCGGGCAACCGCTTCTACCTCACCAAGAACAGCTGGGGCATTACCCCCAACACCGGGCCGAACAAGGGCTACGTCTACATGTCCCGCAGCTTCGTGCTCATGAAGGGCGTCGCCATCATGGTGCACAAGAAGGCCATCCCGGCGGCCATCGCGGCCAAGTTGGGCCTGACGAAGTAACGAGATTCGGTTCCTACCCGCCTCCCCAGAGGTGTTCAACGCCTCTGGGGAGGCTGCAGGTATGATGGGCGGGCACCCCAAGGCCACTGAATCCCCGGAGGTTTCGTGCTCCAGTTCGAGCCCTTTCTGTCCCTGCTTCTGGCCCTCTTTGCGGGCCTGCTGATTGGCCTGGAACGCCAGCAGAATGCCGCCTCGGACACTTCGAAGCCGGAAATTCTGGGGGGGGCCCGCACCCATCCGCTGGTGGCCATTGTCGGTGCCTGCACCATGCTTCTGGCCCGACAGATCGGGCCGGGCATCCTGCTGGTGAACCTGGGCGGATTCCTGGCCTTCCTGGCCCTCTCCTATGCCCACGATCTCCGCACCACCGGCTCCCGAGGGCTCACCTCCGAGGTGGCGATGCTGCTCACCTTCCTGCTGGGGGCCCTCTCCGCCGCCGGGGAGTCCATGCTGCCCGTGAGCCAGAAGATCATCGTGGTGTCCTCGGTTAGCGTGGTGGCCACGCTGCTGCTGAGCGTGAAGCCCACCCTCCACGCCATGATCGGGAAGGCCTCGAAGGAAGACCTCTACGCCACCCTGAAGTTTTTGCTGGTGGCGCTGGTGGTGCTCCCCCAGTTGCCCAACCGCACCATGGGGCCGCTGGATGTCCTGAATCCCTTCAAGATCGGCCTGATGGTCGTGCTCATCGCGGGCATCAGCTTTACGGGGTACGTGGCGGTCCGGATCGCGGGGCCCCGGCGGGGGCTCGGCTTCACTGGCATCCTGGGGGGGCTCGCCTCCTCCACGGCCGTCACTCTTTCGCTCTCGGGGCGGGCCAAGGAGGAACCTCGCCTGGCGGATTCCTTCGCCATGGCCATCGTGCTGGCCTCTTCGATCATGTTCCTGCGGGTGCTGGGCATCGTGGCCATCATGGCGCCCGTGCTGGTGGCTCCCCTGGCCGTTCCCCTGGGCGCCATGGCCGGGGGCGGATTCGTGGCCAGCACCCTGCTCTGGCGCAGCTCCCGGGCCAAGGCCACGGCCGAGGGCGGAGACATCAGCCTGAAGAACCCCTTCGAGCTGACCACCGCCTTCAAATTCGCCGCCCTCTTCGCGGTGGTTCTGCTGGGGGCCAAGGCCGCGGTCACCCATTTCGGGACCGGCGCCACGTACCTCACCGGCATCCTGGCGGGCACTACAGATGTGGATGCCATCACACTGTCCATAGCACGGCTGACGAAAACGGGAAGCCTCGCCATCCCGGTGGCGGTGACGACCATCCTGCTGGGGGTGGCCTCCAATACGGTGGTAAAGGCTGGGATGACAGCCTTCGCGGGCGGCTGGAACTTCGGGCGCCGCATCGCCATCCTCTTCGGGGGCCAGCTGGTGCTGGGGGCCCTGGGCCTGCTCATCATCTGGTGGTTCTGACATCGGAGCAACGGCATGATCAAACAGAGGTTTCAGATATTGCTTGGAACCTGGCTGGCAGGGCTTCTGGCTCTGCTGCCCTTGCTCCTGACGCTCTCCCTGCTGGCCTGGGTGGTCAACCTGATTCACGTCTACCTTGGGCCCAACAGCCCCGCTGGGCGCTTCTTCTCCCTTTTCGGCCAGCCCTTCACCAATCATCCGGTGCTGGAATACCTTGCGGGGGCGGTGATCCTGATCCTGGTGATCTATCCCTTGGGACTGGCCGTTCAGTCGAGCCTGAAGAAACCGATGGCGGCGCTCTTGGATCGCACCGTGCGGCGCATTCCGGTGGTGGGAAGCCTCTACAGTCTGGCCGATCGCTTTGTGGGCCTCCTGGATCAGAAGCAGGATGCGGACATTGCGGCCATGAGCCCGGTCTGGTGCTTCTTCGGAGGCGATGGGGCGGCCGTACTGGGCCTGTTGCCTAACCCTGCTCCCGTCGACCTGGAGGGCAGGGCCTACCTCGCGGTGCTCGTTCCCACGGCGCCGGTACCCATCGGCGGGGGCCTGCTCTATGTCCCCGCCGAATGGGTGCGTCCGGCAAAGATCGGAGCCGATACGCTCACCAGCATCTACCTCTCCATGGGGATCGTGGCACCCCCCTCCCTTCCCAAGGCGACGGACCTTTCGTCTCTTGTGGAATAGCCTCTCTCTGCATAATCCCCGTGGGCTGCATCTAAGACGTCGAAGTAGTCACCCATCCCTGATCTCAGGAGCCCCCATGCCTGTCAAACCCAGCACCAAGGAAGAGGAATTCATGCTCCAGCAGGAGCTGCAGCGTCGGCGCCAGGTCGCCCAGGAGGCGGAGGCGCGGATGCAGGCGGAAGAGCGGGTGCGCCTCAAGGACCTGCACTGGATGCGCTGCCCCAAGTGCGGCATGGAACTCCAGGAGGTGGAATTCCGGGGCGTTCGCATCGACCAGTGCGCCGCCTGCCAGGGTGTTTGGCTGGATGCGGGGGAACTGGATCAACTCGCCAATGCGGAAACCAGGGGTGACGTGATGGGTGCCTTCAAGCGGATCTTCAAGGGATAGAAGGCACCTACTTCCAGCTCGCCCAGTAGTCAAGGTTCTCCACGAGCCCTGCCGCGGGTGTGGCCTTGAGGGGGCGATAGGTGTCCACCATTACGGCCACTTCGTCCGTGCGCTCCTTGGTGCGGCTGGCGGGGATGGCCTTGGGGTGGGGGCCGTGGTGGATGCCCTGGGGATGCCAGGTCACCATGCCGGGGCCGATGCCCTCGCGGCTGAAGAAATGCCCGTCGGAATAGAACAGCACTTCGTCGTAGTCGATGTTGGCGTGGAAGAAGGGCACCCGCATGGCGCCTTCCTCCTCCTCGAAGGGGCGGGGCAGGAAGGAACAGATGACGAAGTTGCGGGCCATGAAGGTGCTGTGGGCGCTGGGGGGCAGGTGGTAGCGGGCGCTCAGGATGGGGCGGATATCCTTCACGTTGATGCGCCACACCGTGAGATCGCCCTTCCAGCCCACCACATCCAGGGGGTTGAAGGGGTAGTAGACCTTGGTGATCGCGTTTTCGCGCTTGATGTGGACGGCCCACTCTCCTGGGGTCTCATCCACGGGCGCCAGCTCCGGTGTGTCGATCATCGCCGGATCGAAGAGGGCGTTGGGGCCCAGCTGGTTCCGGTCGGGAATGGTGATCTCGCTGGCGCTCTCGATGAGCAGGTAGCGCTGTTCGCCGCTATCGGGCAGGAACCGGTACGTGGTGCCCCGGGGCAGCACCAGGTAGTCGCCCTTGGCGTAGTCGAGGTTGCCGAAGACCGTCTCCAGGCGCCCGCCGCCCGCGTGGATGTAGTAGACGTCATCGCCATCGGCGTTGCGGTAGAGGAAGTCCATGGTCCTGGGCGAGACCCAGTGCAGGGCCACGTCCTCGTTGTGCAGGAAGCAGACCGGCGCGAAGGCGGCTTCGCGAGAGCCCAGCATGGAGGCCTTAACAGCCTCGGAGCCGTCCACCGCAAGGCGGTTCAGGTCGTAGCTGTGGGGCCGCAGTGGGCCCTCGATGCGGGTCCAGGACGTAACGGGGTGCCTACGGTAGAGGTGGGTGGTGCGGCCGAAGAAGCCATTGCGGGCGAACTCCTCCTCGAAGGTGCCCTCCGGCAGGTTCACGTGGGCCTGGCGTGTGACGGTGCCCTTCAGGAGGGGGAAGAGCGGGGTGTCGTTGGAAAGGCGCATGGGGAGTCTCCGACGGTGCTGGCAACCAATTTCCCTTGGATGCCGCTGCACGAATCCGGTGTACGGCATCCAATCCGGAAATGCGGTGAGGCGATCACCCACCGCACCGACCCTGGAGCCCGCCATGTCCGACCCCAGCTTTGCCCTGAAAGCCCCTACCAATCCGAAGACCGCCACCAACCCCCTTGGGCTCACGGGCATCGACCACTTCCAGATGACGGGTTCCATCGAAAGGCTGGAGGGCCTCTATCGGCGGCTGGGGTTCGCACGCATCGCCTCGGGCCCGGTGCCCGGTGGTCGGCTGGTGCATCTGCGGCAGCAGCGCATGGATATCCTGATCTTCGAGGGCGATGGTAATCACCCGGCGGGCCGCTACTTCCAGGCCCATGGTGAGGGAGTCTGTGCCCTCAATTTCGGCGTCGAGAACCTGGATTGGGCCCTGAGCGCCGCCCGGGAGCGGGGAGCCATGGTGCGCCTCGAGGCCGAAATCCACCGACTGGGGGCAGGCACTCTGCGCTTCGGCGCCATCCAGGGCGTGGGGGATGTCTGGAACTACCTGGTGGAGCGCAAGGGTGAAACCGCGGCCTTCTGGCCAAGCCTCGCGCCCGATCCTGCCCCCGCCCTTTGCGAGCCCGGCCTGGTGCGGGTGGACCACCTCACCAACAATGTGGGCCCCGGCGAGATGGCGGAGCTGGTGGCCTTCTATGAGCGGGTCTACGGCTTCGTCGTCACCCGGGAATTCCACATCCGGGGCGCCCTGGGGACGGGGCTGGATTCCAAGGTGGTGCAGAGCGCCGACAACCGCATCATCATCCCCATCAACCAGCCCACCGATGACAAGAGCCAGATCCAGGAATACGTGAAGCGCCACAAGGGGCAGGGCGTCCAGCACATCGCCATGTCCACCAACGACATCGCCCACACCCTGGTGACCCTCAAGGCCCAGGGCTTCCGCTTCCTGCAGGTGCCCGACACTTACTACGACCTGCTGCCCGGCCGCATCAAAGAGGGCGGCTACACCGTGACCGAAAGCCTGGAAACGGCCCGGGAGCTGGGCATCCAGATCGATGGCGACGCCAGCGGCTACCTGCTGCAGCTGTTCACCGAGGATCAGATCGGGCCCCTGTTCTTCGAGATCATTCAGCGGCGGGGGAACATGGGGTTTGGGGAAGGGAACTTTAAGGCCTTGTTCGACAGCATCGAGTTGGATCAGAAGAAGCGGGGCGTGCTGTAGGGTCTAGCCTTCCCGGTATCCCAGCACCACCAGCAGGCAGGGGCCTCCGGCGATGACTTCGATGCCGGCGGCTTCGGCGGCGCGGATGGCTTCGGGGCTGTCGGCGCCGGGCTGCATCCAGATGTGCTTCACTCCGGCCCCGATGGCCTCTTGCACCACGGCCTCGGTCACCTTGGGCGGGGTGATGACGGAGATGGCGCGAACCCGTTTGGGCAGGGCGGCCAGGGTCGGATAGGCCTTCAGGCCTTCGATCTCCTCGGCCCGGGGGTTGATGGGGAAGACTTCCTTGCCGTGCTGCTGATAGCAGCGCAGCACCTTGTTGCCGTACTTCTCGCGGTTGCTGCTGGCCCCCATCACGGCATAGGGACCGGATTCTAGAAAGGCGCGGATTCGGGTTTCGAGGGGTGCAGCCATGAGCGCTCCTGCGGAAAAGGCCAGGATAACCCTGTTGGGTACGGGATTCCGTGCGGTGCGGTTTTCCGCGATGATGAAGCACGGTGATCCCTGTGCGAACCCTTCTGAGATTCCTGTTTTCCGCGATCGGCCTCCTGGCGGCCTCCATGCTCGTGGCTGGGCTCCATCGCGGCACTTTCGCGGAGCTGCTGGCGGTGGCGGTCATCCTGGGGGCGCTGAACGCGACCCTGGGCATGGTCCTGAAATTCATCGCGTTCATTCCCGTGGCCTGCTCGCTGGGCTGCTTCAGTCTTGTCATCAATGGCCTGGTCTTCTGGCTGGCGGGGGCGCTCTCGACGAGGCTCGGCCTCGGCTTTCGGGTGGACGGCTTCTGGGCCGGGTTCTTCGGCGCCCTGGTGACGAGTCTCGTAGCGTGGCTGCTGGAGCGGGTCCTGCTCGGCAAGGAAGAGCCTCGGCGACCCTCGCCACCGCGCTCCGTGAAGATCGTCAACTAGCGCCAGCGACTCAGGCGCCAGGCCTCACGCTGGCTGGGATCCAGGAAGGTCCAGGCCACGAGGCGACTCCGCTTCTGTCCCTGGGCCATCTCGATGATCCTGGATTCGTGGACTCCAGCCCGTTTCAAGGCGGCGCGGATGCTGGGCAGATTGGAGGACTTGGAGACCAGGGTGGTGAACCACAGGCACTGGGTGGGTAGGGCGGCGCTCTCCTCGATCATCCGGGCCACGAAGGCGCCTTCGCCGCCCTCGCACCAGAGCTCGCGGCCCTGGCCGCCGAAATTCAGCAGGGGCCTCTGGGTGCCGCTCCCGCGCCCCAGGTTGCGCCACTTGCGCTCGGTGCCTTCCCGGGCCTCCCGCAGGGAGCCGTGAAAGGGTGGGTTGCAGAGGCAGACATCGATGCATTCGCCCGCCTTCAGGATGCCGCCGAAGATGCGAGCAGGGTCGCGCTGCAGCCTCAGTTCGATGGCCTTGCCCAGGTCTGGATTCGCGTCGAGAATCCGCTGGGCCGAGGCCAGCGCCCCAGAGTCGATGTCCGATCCGAGGAAGCGCCAGCCGTACTCGCGGTTCCCGAGGATGGGATAGATGCCGTTGGCGCCCACGCCTATATCCAGAGCCACCACGGAAGAGCCTCGGGGGATGGAACCGGCGTTGTCCATGGCCAGGAGGTCGGCCAGGTGATGCACATAATCGGCCCGCCCGGGGATGGGGGGGCAGAGGTAGCCTGGGGGGATATCCCAGCCCTGGATGCCGTAGCAATGGGCCAGCAGCGCCCGGTTCAGCGTTTTCACCGCCGCAGGGTCGCCGAAGTCGATGGAGGCGTCGCCGTACGCATTGGGAGCCACGAAGGCCGCCAGGTCTGGGCAGGTCTGGATGAGCCGCGGGAAGTCGTAGCGTTCCCGATGACGGTTCCGGGGGTGCAGGCCGGGCTTGGTCCCGGCGGTCTTATCGGGAGGCGGCTTGGGCGCTTTCGCGGCGGCATTGCGGGCCATGGTTCTCCGGGGCAGACAGCTTAAAAGGATAACGACAGCGGGCCGCCCGAATGCGGAAACCGGCGCGAGTGCGCCGGTCCGTTTGAGCCCTTGACTGTCCTCGCGCCGTTTCGGCTTTCCGATAATCAGTTCCCGAGGGTCAGCGCCCGGGGCTTGGTCATGGCTTCGGGGCTCAGCAGCTCTTCGAGCTGGGCCTCGGTGAGCCATCCCTTGGTGCGGATGATCTCCCGCACGGGCACGCCGGTTTCCAGGGCGATCTTGGCGACCTCCGTGGCCCGCTTGTAGCCCAGGGTGGGCATGACGGCCGTGACAATGCCGATGGAGTGCTCTACCAGATCCCGGCAGCGGTCCTCGTTGGCGGTGATGCCCACGATGCACTTGGTGGTGAGCACATTCACCGCAGAGCTGAGCATCTGCATGGACTGGAAGAGATTGAAGGCCAGGATGGGCTCCATGACGTTGAGCTGGAGCTGACCGGCCTCGGCGGCGAGGGTGAGGGTGAGATCGTTGCCGATGACGTGGAAGGCCACCTGGTTGACCACCTCGGGCACCACGGGATTCACCTTGCCGGGCATGATGCTGGAGCCGGGCTGCATGGGGGGCAGGTTGATCTCCTGGAAGCCGCAGCGGGGGCCGCTGGAGAGCAGGCGCAGATCGTTGCACATCTTGGAGAGCTTCACCGCAGCGCGCTTCACGACGCCGCTGAACATCACGAAGGCGCCGGTATCCGGGGTGGCTTCGATGAGGTTGCCCGCCAGCTGCACCTCCAGGCCCGTGATGGCGCGGAGTTCTTCCACCACGGCCTGGGGATAGCGGGGATCGGCGCAGATGCCCGTGCCGATGGCGGTGCCGCCCATGTTCACTTCCAGGAAGAGGCGCGCCGTTTCCCGCAGGCGGTCGATGTCCTCGCCGGTGGTGACGGCGAAGGCCTCGAATTCCTGGCCCAGGGTCATTGGCACCGCATCCTGGAGCTGAGTGCGGCCCATCTTGATCACTTCGCTGAATTCCACGCCCTTGGCGTGCAGCGCGGCCTTCAGTCTTTCCAGCGCGCCCAACAGCCCCTGCAGCATGAAGATGGTGGCGAGGCGCACGGCAGTGGGATACACATCGTTGGTGCTCTGCCCCAGGTTCACGTGATCGTTGGGATGGCAGGCCGCGTACTCGCCCCGCTGGCGACCCAGGATTTCCAGGGCGCGATTGCTAATCACTTCGTTGGCGTTCATGTTGGTGGAGGTGCCCGCACCGCCCTGCACCATGTCCACCAGGAAGTGGCCGTGCCAGTGGCCATCGATGATCTCCTGGCTAGCCGTGTCGATGGCGCCCGCGATGACGGGATCCAGCAGTTCCAGGCGCACATTGGTCCGGGCTGCGGCCTGCTTGACCATGGCCAGGGCTCGCACCAGGGCGGGGAAGTGCGAAAGGGGAATGCCCGTGATGGGGAAGTTCTGCATGGCCCGCAGGGTCTGCACGCCGAAGAGGGCATCGGCCGGAACGTCGGCATCCCCCAGCAGGTCATGCTCGGGGCGGGTGGCGCCGGAGGCGTAGCCCTGTTCGCGGCCTGTGCGGCCCGAGGCTGCATAGAGCATGCGGCGGTTCATCACCAGGGCCACACGGCTCAACAGCTCCATGGCGGCGCGACCATCGTCGGCCAGCTTCTCCAGGGCCGTGGCCCGGTCGAATTCAATGACGACAGCGGCGCTCAGGGTCTGGGCCGAAGTAGTGTGCTGACTGGCGTGGAGGAAGGCGCCCTCGCCCGCCGTATCGCCCATACCCAGCACGATCAGGCGTTCGGGTCCGTCGCCCGCGTCTTTTACGATCTCGACTCGCCCCTGGGCGATGAGATGGCAGGCCTTGCGCGCCTCACCCTGACGGAAAAGGAAGGTCCCTGCAGGTACATCTCGGACCACGCCCATGGCCGCAAGCCGCGCCAGCGTTTCATCCGAGAGTCCCTTGAAGAGTTCCGAGGACCGAAGAATCGAACCGATCTCCACCATGCCGCACCTCCACGCCGGATGAGCCTGCGGCCGGCGAACCGGAATCCACTCTATCGAGACTAATCGATACATTTGTCACGATTGAGTCAGATTCAAGCCAAGGCGGGTAGGGTGAGGGACACGGCCGCGAAGTGCAGCGTTGCTGCCGCGATCACGCAGAGGTGGAAGACTTCGTGGTAGCCGAAAACCCGGGGAAAGGGGTTGGGGCGCTGAAGGGCATAGATGACCGCACCCAGGGTGTAGACGATGCCACCCAGGACCACCAGGGCGAGAACGAGCGGTCCCGCGGCCCGGAACAGGGAGGGGCCTATCGCCACGAAGGACCAGCCGAACAGAACGTAGATTGCCGCCATGAGGGGCTTGGGGGCGCTCGGCCAAAGCAGGGAGAGCACCACACCGCCGATGGCACCCCCCCAGATGACCATGAGCAAGGTATGGCCACCCACGGGCCAGAGGAGCAGGCCGAAGGGCGTGTACGTGCCCGCGATGAGCAGGAAGATGGCCGCCTGGTCGATGCGACCCACGAGATCCCGCGCTCGGGGTGGCCAGGTGGGCCGATGGTAGAAGGCCGAAATGGCGAAGAGCGCGAAGAGGCTCACCCCGTAGATGACCGCCCCCAGACGGGCCGGGAAACTCCCGGCCTCCGCCCAGAGGGTGACCGCCGCCGGTGCTGCCACCAGCGCTGCGACCTGGTGGGACACGCCCCGAAGGCGGGGCTTGGGCCTGGGCGCGGCCCCCTCGACCACGAGCCCTGACCCCCCAGGATGGATATGCGATGCCATGGTCGGTGCCTCACTTGTGCACAGGTGAAGCACCAACCATTCCTCGATTCCATCGTCTTGATTTCAGGCTGTTTGAATCGCGGAGATAGGGCCGTGAACCGGAAAACAGTAATCAAAATGAACGGTGTCTCTTCAATTTGAAGGACCGCCTTCAGCAGGCACGCCTGAGGACGTTTAACACGAAACCGTAGCTCTCACCCCATCGCTGGCAGAGGTCGATTTCGGCCCGCATCCAGGCCAGCCTCTCCCCGAAGACCTATACTTTGGGTGGTCTCTCGTTTGAGGGAGGGTTCCATGGCGGTTGGCGCAATCCAGGGCGGCACAACGGCGTTGGCGACGGTGCCCAAGGTCTCGAACACCTATTTCGATCCCAAGGACACCAATCAGGACGGCATTGTTTCTGCCAGCGAGGAGCTTGCCTACGCCTTGCAGCACCCCGAACAAAGCGCCGAGGCGACGCCCCTGACCCAGTACACCCAGAGCGGGGCCCTGAATGCAGTGGGGCAGACCTCCAGCGGCGCGCTGAACCTGCTGGTCTGAGCGCGCGGCCCATCGCCCCGGAGAATCAGGCAAAAATTATGGAGCCTTAGGCAAGGATTCTAGGGCTTCGATGCCTACACTTCCCTACATCGTCGCGATCCATTCGGCGGTCCTGGAAAGAGGCCCGGTGGCCTCCTTACCCAAAGGGGAAGATATGTCTACGAACGTGCTCGGTTTTGCCGCTCAATCCGCCAAGGATGCCCTGGTTCCCTTCCGCTTCGATCGGCGGGATCCGCGTCCCGACGATGTGGTGATCGAGATCCTCTACTGCGGCGTCTGCCACTCCGACCTGCACACGGCCCGGAACGACTGGGGCTGGACCACCTACCCCATCGTCCCCGGTCACGAAATCATCGGCCGGGTGATCGAAGTGGGCCCGGCGGTCACCGGGTTCAAGGCGGGGGATCGCGTGGGCGTCGGCTGCCTGGTGGACTCCTGCCATCACTGCGAGGCCTGCGATAGCGGCGAGGAGCAGTACTGCGACGGTGCCGTCTACACGTACGGCGGGGTCGACAAGCACGACCATACGGTGACGCAGGGTGGCTATTCCGAAAGGGTCGTCGTTTCGGACCAGTTCGTGCTGCGGATCCCTGACAGCCTGGACCTGAAGGGCGCGGCGCCGCTCCTCTGCGCGGGCATCACCACCTGGTCCCCGCTCCGCCACTGGAAGGTGGGCAAGGGCAGTCATGTCGCCGTGGTGGGCCTCGGCGGTCTAGGCCACATGGCCCTGAAACTGGCCAAGGCTCTAGGCGCAGAGGTGACGCTCTTCACGCGCTCCAAGGGCAAGGAGGCCGATGCACGGCGGCTTGGGGCGGACCACATCATCCTCTCCACCGACAATGCGCAGATGGAGGCGGTCCGCAGCCGCTTCCACCTGATCATCGATACCGTCCCCTCGGTCCACGACCTGAATCCCTACATGCCGACCCTCAAGACGGACGGAACCCTGGTGCTGGTGGGCTACCTGGGGGGTCTGGAGCCCTTCCTGAACACGGTCCCCATGGTGCTGCGGCGCAGGTCCGTGGCGGGCTCCCTCATCGGCGGCATCGCGGAGACCCAGGAGATGCTGGACTTCTGCGGGAAACACGGGATCACCTCCGACATCGAGATCATTCGGATGCAGGAGATCAACGAGGCCTACGAGCGCATGTTGAAAAGCGACGTGAAGTACCGCTTCGTCATCGACATGGCGTCCCTGAAGGCCTGAAGAACTGAGCGCATTGCCTGCCCCATCCATCGGATGAACAAAGGCCCCACTCAAGGAGCGGGGCCTTTGTTTGAATGCTCTTGAATAAGAGAGGTCGCTTGGTGGTCCCGAGCAGATTCGAACTGCTGACCTTCCCCTTAGGAGGGGGACGCTCTATCCAGCTGAGCTACGGGACCCGTGGAGGGGTTGATTCTCGCACGAGGGGCGGGGATCAGGCCATCTTGGCCGTGAATTCGGAGTAGGGGCCCTGGAAGTCTTCGATCTTGTCGTGATCGAAATTCCAGATGCGGGTGGCCACTTCGTCGATCAGGTCCTCGTCGTGGGTCACCAGCAACACCGTGCCGTCGTAGCGCTGCAGGGCGGTGTTGAGGGCGATGACGGCTTCGAGATCCAGGTGGTTGGTGGGTTCGTCGAAGACCAGGATGTTGGGTTTCTGCAGCATGAGCTTGCAGAACATCAGGCGGCAGGCCTCGCCACCGGAGAGCACTTCGGTCTTCTTGGTGCCTTCCTCGCCCCGGAAGAGCATCTGCCCCAATACGCCGCGGATCTCCTCGATGAGAGCATCGGGATCGAACTGGCGGAGCCAGTCCACCAGGGTCCAGCCGCCGGGGATGCTCTCGCGGAAATCCTGGGCGAAGTAGCCCACGCTGGCCTCGTGGCCCCACTTCACCAGGCCCGAATCGATGCCGCGGTCGATCTCCGTTACCTGCGGCGCGTTGGCCAAGAGGGCCTTGAGCAGGGTGGACTTGCCCGCGCCGTTGCGGCCGGTGATGCCGATCTTCTCGCCCCGGGCCACGTTGGCGGTGAAGTTCTTGATGACTTCCAGGCGCTGGCCTTCGACTTCGTAGCCCATGCACACGTGCTCGAATTCCAGGGCGTGGCGGCCGCTGGGGCGCTTGGCGTCGAACTTGATGAAGGGGCGGGCGATGTTGCTGCGGGAGAGTTCGCCGGGGGCCAGGCGCTCCACTTCCTTGCGGCGGCTGTTCACCTGGCTGCTGCGGGTGCCCGCGGCGAAGCGCTGGATGAACTCGTTGAGCTGGGCGATCTTCTTTTCGCGCTGGCTGTTCTCGGACTCCAGGCGGCTGCGGATCTGCGTCTTCTGCATCACCATATCGTCGTAGCCGCCGGTGTACTGGATGATCGTCTGGTAGTCGATGTCGGCGATGTGGGTGCAGACGCCGTTCAGGAAGTGGCGATCGTGGCTGATGACGATGACGGAGCCACTGTAGCGGTTGAGGAAGTTCTCCAGCCAGTGGATGGAATCCAAGTCGAGGTGGTTTGTAGGTTCGTCCAGCAGCAGGGCCTCGGGGTTGCCGAAGAGGGCCTGGGCCAGCAGCACCCGCACCTTCTGGCCGCCCTGCATCTCGCCCATCTTGCGCTCGTGCAGCGACTCGGGGATGTCCAGGCCGTCCAGCAGCACGGCGGCATCGCTCTCGGCGGTGTAGCCGTCTTCGTCGGCCACGACGCCTTCCAGCTCGGCCACCCGCATGCCGTCCTCGTCGGTCATCTCGGCCTTCTCGTAGATGGCGTCGCGCTCCTGTAGGGCCTTCCAGAGGCCCTTGTTGCCCATGATCACGGTGTCGATCACCCGGAACTCGTCGAAGGCGAACTGGTCCTGGGCCAGCACGCCCATCTTCCGGGGGCGCTGGATGGTGCCGGAGTGGGCCTCGGTCTCCCCGGTGAGCACCTTCATGAAGGTGGACTTGCCGGAGCCGTTGGGGCCCGTCAGGCCGTAGCGGCGTCCCGGCGGGAAGCTGGTGGTGACATCCTCGAAGAGAATCTTGGCGCCAAAGCGCATGGTTACGTTTTGAACAGCCAGCATCAAAGCCCCCGAACCTTCCATTCTAAGGCCTGAAGGCGAATTTCCCGAGTCGGGATTCACGGCGGGCGTCTCCCTTGCCGGTACCATGGGAGGCTCCTGTGCCCTCCCCATGACCGTTCCCCCTCCCCTCATTGGCCGCTACGAGGTTCAGCGTGTGCTGGGCCGCGGTGCCATGGGCGTGGTCTACCTGGCCCGGGATCCCCTGCTCAAGCGCCAAGTGGCGGTGAAGATCGTCTACAGCCTGTCGGAGGACCGGGCTACGTTGCTGCTGCGCTTCCAGCGGGAGGCAGAGATCAGTGCCCGGCTGAACCATCCCAACATCGTGACGGTCTTCGATGTGGGCGAAGATCCCTACGTGGGGCCCTTCATGGCCATGGAATACGTGGATGGGACGCTGCTGTCGCACCTGGCGAAGAAGGGCATGGATCTGGAGAGCCTCCTCCATTTGCTCATCCAGGGCGCCATGGCTCTCAAGGCCTCCGGGGATGAGGGCATCGCCCACCGGGACGTGAAGCCCGACAACATGATTGTGAGCCGGGAAGGGCGCCTGAAGCTCATGGACTTCGGCATCGCTCGCGCCGAGGAATCCCGCCTGACCCAGGCGGGCATGGTGTTCGGCACCCCCTCGTACACCGCGCCCGAGCTGCTGGTGGGCGGCGAGGCCTCCCCCGCCTCGGATCGGTGGGCGTACACCGTTTCCGCCTTCGAGGTGCTCACGGGAGCCTTGCCCTTTCATGGGATCAACGTGGGGGCCACGCTGTACGCCGTGGTGCACGAAGGCCCCAAGGTGCCCCCGGGCTGGTCCCCGGCCTTTCTCGAGGTCTTCCAGCGGGCCTTCGCCAAGTCACCGGCGGAGCGTCATCCCGGACTTGAGCTGTTTCTCCACGAACTCCTGGACGCCATGCCCATCCGGGAGGCGGCGCGTTTGCAGTTGCACGCCTGCGTTTCCGGGGATATCCCCCTGGCCTGGACACGCCCCTTTCATCCTCCCGAGATGCCGGAATCCCTGCCGCCCCAGCCGGAACCCCTGCCCTTGGAACTGCCCCCGGAGCCTCAGGCGAAGGCTGTGCCACGGCCCTGGTTCCGCAAGCCCTGGGGGATGGCGACACTCGCCCTGGCCGCCCTGGTCGGGGTGGTCTTCCTCGCCGTGGCGATGACGGATCGCAAACCCTGGACCCTGGAGGTGGCCACCAGCCCGCCCAGTGCCGATCTGCTGGTGGATGGCCGATACAAGGGCCAGGCGCCTCTGCGGGTCACCCTGGGCAAGGGCAACAGCCACATCATCCGCGTGGAGCGCAGCGGCTTCGAGCCCATCACCCGCGAGGTGCAGCCCGGCGAGTGGAGCCTCCACTTCGTGCTGAGGCGCTCGCCCTATCCCATCTCGGTGGTGACCGATCCACCCGGCGCCGAGGTCTTCCTGGATGGTCAGCCCATGGGGATCACGCCGGTGTGGGCCCTGCCGGTGCCCTCGGAGGGCCTCCACGACCTGCGAATCCGCAAGCGGGGCTACCAGGAGTGGCACGCCATGCTGGAGAAGGATGTGCCCTTTCCCACCACCGTGCGTCTGAGCCCAGGACGCTAGTCTTTCTGTGAAATGAATAGGAAAAAACGGGAATTGCGCGCAGGATCAGGACAGTTGATGACCTGGACGGCCAAGCGGAATCCTCCGGTCCGGGAGACGAGACTGCTGTTGCCGGGAGGATCGTCATGAACGACACCATGTTTCCGGGGCGGATCGCCTTCGTGGGCGGATTCGTGCCCAGGCTGTGCGGGATTGCCACCTTCACCCACGACATCTGCGAGGCCGTGAGCGCGGCGGCGCCGGAGGCGCAATGCTATGCGGGGGCGGTGAACGACCGACTGGAGGGTTACAAGTATCCGCCCCGGGTGCGCTTCGAGCTGCTGGAAAAGGACCTCGACTCCTATCGTCGGGCCGCGGATTACCTGAACTTCAACAACGCGGAGGTGCTCTGCGTCCAGCACGAATTCGGCATCTACGGCGGGCCCGCGGGCAGTCACATCCTGGCGCTGCTCAAGGAAGTGCGCATGCCCGTGGTGACCACGCTGCACACGGTGCTGCGGGACCCCACCCCGGTGCAGCGAGAGGTCATGGCGGAGCTGGTGGAGCGCAGTGACCGCCTGGTGGTCATGGCGCAGAAGGGCTCGGAGATCCTGAAGGAAACCTACGGGGTGTCCGAGGCCAAGATCGATATCATCGCCCACGGCATTCCCGATATTCCCTTCGTGGATTCGGACTTCTTCAAGGCCCAGTTCGGGGTGGAGGGCCGCATGGTGCTGCTCACCTTCGGGCTGCTGGGCCCCGGCAAGGGCATCGAATACGTGATCGAGGCCCTACCGGAGATCGTGCGGGTCCACCCGAATGTGGTGTACCTGGTGCTGGGGGCGACCCACCCGCACCTCGTGGCCCGGGAAGGCGAGCGCTATCGCCTGGGCCTGGAGCGCCTCGCGGAGGAGCGCGGCGTGCGGGACCACGTCATCTTCCACAATCGCTTCGTGTCCCTGGAGGACCTGACTGAATTCATCGGCGCCACGGATATCTACCTGACGCCCTACCTCAACGAGGCCCAGATCACCTCGGGCACCCTGGCCTACGTGTTCGGCGCGGGCAAGGCCGTGGTGTCCACGCCCTACTGGCACGCCCAGGAACTGCTCGCCGAGGGGCGCGGCATCCTGGTGCCCTTCCGGAATCCCCAGGCCATCGCGGCGGGGGTCTGCGAGTACCTCGATCACCCGGAACGGCTGGAGGCCACCCGTCACGAGGCCTATCGCCTAGGGCGAGACATGATCTGGCCCGCCGTGGCGCAGCGCTATCTCGAGTCCTTCCGCCACGCCCGCAGCGACCGGCGAACCGCGCCCCGGGCGGCCTTCGCCAAGTGGACTCTGGGTAGCCGTCCCTACGATCTGCCGCCCCTGCGCCTGGATCACATCCTGCGGATGAGTGATGGCACGGGCATCTTCCAGCACGCCATCTTCAATGTGCCGAATTTTCACGAGGGCTACTGCACCGACGACAACGCCCGGGCCTTCATCCTCTGCAATCTGCTGGATGAGCTCGGCGGCACGCCCACCGGCGATCACCTGGATACCCTCGCCACGGGCTACCTGGCCTTTCTCGCCGCTGCCTGGAACGGCCAGACCGGGCGCTTCCGCAACTTCATGAGCCACGGTCGGCAGTGGCTGGAAGAGGCGGGCAGCCAGGAGAGCCACGGGCGGGCCCTCTGGGCCCTGGGCACGGGCTCGGCCCGATCCCGGGACGATGGCCGCCGCAGGCTGTCCGCCCACATCTTCGACCGCAGCCTGTCGGTAGTGGAGACCTTCTCTTCGCCCCGTTCCTGGGCCTTTACCCTCATGGGGATTCACGAGTATCTGAAGGCGTTTCCGGACAGCGCGGAGGCGAAGGGCGTTCGCGAGGTGTTGACGGAAAAGCTCGTGGGGCTCTGGCACAGGTGTGCCACGGACAACTGGCCCTGGTTCGAGCCCAGCGCCACCTACGACAATGCGCGTCTCTGCCAGGCCCTCATCCTGAGTGGCAAGTGGATGCCCCACCGCGAGGCGCTGGAGATCGGGCTGAAGTCCCTGCGCTGGCTGGCCTCCATCCAGCGCACCCAGGCCGGCCACTTCCGTCCCATCGGCAGCAATGGTTTCTATACCAGGGAAGGGGCCCGGGCCGATTTCGATCAGCAGCCCGTGGAGGCCCAGTCCATGGTCTCCGCCTGTCTGGAGGCCTACCGGGTCACCCAGGACCTGGACTGGCAGCGGGAAGCCCGACGGGCCTTCGAGTGGTTCCTGGGGCGCAATGACCTCGGTCTGCCCCTTTACGATTCCGCCACCGGGGGCTGTGGCGACGGTCTGCACAGTGATCGGGTCAACGAAAATCAGGGCGCTGAGTCCTCCCTGGCCTTCCACTTGGCGCTGGCCGAAATGAAATCCGCCGAACACCCCATGGCCCGTGCGCTACCCTTCCCCACATGAATACCCTCCGCATGCGCCGCCATGAAATCACGCTGCTGCCGGAAAGCAGCCGCGTCATCATCCGCCCCTTCATCCCCGGCGACGCCCGCCGGGTCGCCACGATCATCGGCCGGGCCCTGGCGCTCTCCGAGGAGGAGGTCGACCGGGAACTGCAGGAGGTGCACCAGGAATTTGACGCCCGACACCTGGATATCGAGGCGGCGCTGCTGGAGAATTTCGCGCGGGTAAGGCCCCAGGTCTTCACCCAGCGCCCCCTTTCCCGGGCGCGGCAGCTGCTCATCGGCGCGCTCTTCTCCGGCGAATACGCCTTGGAGGCCGCGGCGCTCTTCAACCCCTCCATCGTGCCCCACCCGGACCAGAGTGAGGTGCCGGAAGGCGGCCTGCGGTTCATCATGAGCCTGCGGGCCACGGGGGAAGGGCATATCTCCTCCATTGAATTCCGCGTGGGGGTCATTTCTCCCGAAGGCGACATCGACCTTACCCCCGTCTCCCGGTTCGTCACCATGCCGGAGATCCTGCCCAACCCCACGTACCAGAAGAAGAGCTTCGTCATCAAACTGAACGAGATGGGCTTCGATGATCCCTGCGCCGCCTCGGTCATGGCCACCCTCACGGATGAATTCAACCGCAGTGAGTTGGGGATCAGCGTGGCCCGGGTGCGCCGCGAGAACCGCCCCCTCACCCACGACTACAAGCGCACGCTGGAATGCATCCAGTGGCTGGCCGACTCCAACTACGAGCTGCGCTTTCCGTCTTCTCTCTCCTTGAGCGAACGCATCATCTTTCCGGTCTCCGCCAACGAGAGCAATGGCATCGAGGATGCGCGGTTCGTGCGGTTCACGGAGGAGGATGGCTCGGTCATGTACTACGCCACCTACACCGCCTACAATGGTCGCGCCATCCTGCCCCAACTCATCGAGACCCAGGATTTCCAGCATTTCCGGATCCTCACCCTGAACGGCGGGGCCGTGCAGAACAAGGGCATGGCCCTCTTCCCCCGGCGCATCCAGGGGCGCTACGCCATGCTCTCCCGGCAGGACGACGAAAACCTCTTCATCATGCTTTCGGACAATCCCCACTACTGGAACGACCCCGAGATCCTGCTGCGGCCTGCGGAGGCCTGGGAGTCGGTGAAGGTCGGCAACTGCGGTTCGCCCATCGAGACCGAGGCGGGCTGGCTGGTGATCACCCACGGCGTGGGCCCCATGCGGAAGTACTGCATCGGCGCCGTGCTCCTGGATCTGGAGGATCCCACCAAGGTAATCGGCCGCCTCCGGGAACCGCTCCTCGCGCCGGAAGGCCACGAGCGCGAGGGCTACGTGCCGAACGTGGTCTACAGCTGCGGTTCGCTGCGCCATGGCGAGAATCTCATCCTGCCCTATGCCATGAGCGACAAGGCCACCTCCATTGCCAGCGTGCCCGTGGCGAGGATCCTGGAGGCCATGAGGGCAGAAGACCCTACGGGATCAGGAACGTAACCTCGTCGAAGGCTTCGGCGGCGCGCTCCCAGCCTTCCCCCTTGCAGCCGAAATGGCCGATGGTCCACAGGCCCAAGGCCTGGGCCCTACGCGCCACCACCGCGGGCAGCTTGCCCTCCAGAGTGCTGGCATCCAGGCGGCCTTCCCCGGTGACGACCGCCTCACAGCCTGCGCAGCGGACATCGAAACCCACGAGATCCAGGATTGCATCGGCGCCATCCACGAGCCTCGCCCCCAGGGAGAGGAGTCTGGCGCCCAGGCCTCCGGCGGCTCCAGTTCGGGGGCCCCGGGGCAGGCCTAGGGACAGCAGGCGCTCGGTGAGGCGCGGAATTTCCTCGGGGCGGGCGCCCTTCTGGGGTCCAAAGATGCGCGCCGCATCGCCCAGATCCGTCTGAACATCGCAGAATACTGTGGCGGGTGGGAGCTTGAACCGCGGCCAGTCCCGGCCCCCATCCACGGTGGCGCTGCCTCCCAGTCCCACCCAGAGGTGGGGCGCTTGGTTCAGGTCGGACAGCAACTGTCCGAGGCCCCGACTGCTCGCCACACGGGGATTCGGGTTCTCCAGCCCCGCCAGGCCGATGACCTTGGCGCATTCCACCGCCACGCTGCCATCGGGCAGTCGAAGAACGGGCACCGGGCGGATGCGACCGAAGGGATCGGCGGCGGGGTGTTGCTCGAACGCGCCTCCCAGGGCCTGGTGCAGACATTCCAGGAATCCGTCGCCTCCATCCGAGAGGGGCAGCAGGCGATCCCCGGGCTCGGCCAGGAACCGCGCGGCTTCCAGGGGCGACATCGTGCCCTTGAAGGCGGTGGGGGCCACCAGCCTCATGGTTGGCGCTTGCGGTCGGCGGCGAGGATCTGGGCGGCCAGCAGCAGCATCCCCAGATCCCGCAGGATGGTCCACTTCATCTCGCGCAGCCGCTCATCATCGGTGCGGCTCGAGGCCTGGGTGCTGAAGCAGCCGCAATCCACGGGATGGCGCCGCACCAGGTTGATGGAGAGCGCCAGGATGAAGCAGCACAGCATCGCCGCAACGGCGAAAGCCGCGGCGCGGCGCCAGAGGCCGAATACCAGGGCGAGGCCGCAGAGGAATTCGAACCAGGGCAGCACCAGGGCCAGGGGATGGATGGACCAGTCCGGGAACAGGCGGTAGTACCAGAGCGCCTTCGCGAAGCCCGGCGGATCCATGAGCTTGGGCCAGGCGGCCACGATGAAGAGGCCCCCCAGGGAAACCTGGCACAGGACCCGCAGCCAGGGATGCAGCAGGAACCGGCGAAGGGTCATCGCGCACTCCCCTTGGCGGTGGGGCGCCCCTTGGAGGCCCAGTCCGGGTAGCCGTCGAGGTAGATGAGGAGGTTGCGGTACCCCAGGCTGAAGAGGCGCGAGGCCAGGAGATGGGAATCCTCGCAGCTCCCGCCGCTGCAGTACAGCACCAAGGGCGCTTCAGCCAGCGGGTTGGCCTTGGCCTCGAATTCCGTGAGGCGATCCTCCAGGGTGCTTTCCCACACCGGCAGGCTCCAGGCCCCGGCGATGTGTCCGAGCTCGTACTCCGCGCTGCGGCGGGAATCCAGGAAGGGAATCCCCGCCTTCCGCGCCTCGGCCGCTTCCTCCGAGCCGATCTCCCGCACCGACTGACCGGGGCGGAGGGCAAAGGCTGCTGGCAATTCCACAGGGGCCTTGGGGGCGGGACTCGGGGCCGCTTGTTTGGAGGGTTTGGCAGGAGGCGTTGCCGGAAGGCTGGGCGAAGGGACCGGTGCCGGAAGGGGTTCCGCCGCGGGAAGGGCGACCGCGGGCGCCACCGGCGCCCCCCTCCAGGCGAGCTGGCGTTGGGGCGCGGCGAACCTGTTTGAGATGACCGCGCAGGCCAGTGCCGCACCCATCAGGGCACTGACCTGGAAGATGACCTTGGTCAGGGGTCGCATGGGTTGAGTGTGGGGCAATCCTGGGAGTGGTGCTACACCTGGGCGGAGGCCTTACAACCATCCAGGCACCGCGGATCAGTGGCCCTTCGACCAGACCCAATCGCCCTGGCTTTCAGAGTCCTTGGGCGCGACCTGACCACCCTCATCCGTGAGGTTCCAGCCCAGGGAGTAGAGCGTGAAGCCTTCGCGGCCGGGGGCGTAGTGGAGGCTTTGCCCTTCCACCACATCCACGGGTGCCTTTGGCAGGTAGGTGGGAACCAGCGCTGCCAGGGTTTCGGGGTAGCGACCCTTCTCCAGGCGATAGCGTTCCAGTGCACAGGCGATGATGGCTAGGTCGAGGGCAGATTGAGCGCGGGCCACCCTGAGGTTTTGACCGTTCAGGGCTGGCGTACTGATCATGGCCAGCGTCGTGTACGGGCCACGCCGCATTTGCTGCATGGCCTCGGTGGCCTTGCGGCTGGCGCTGGCATGGATGCAGTGATTAGCTGGGTCGAAAACATCCAGGAACTGAGTTGTGTAGTGCTGATCTATGCGGAGCAGATTCTGGTAGACCCAACCCTTGGGGGAAAGCACAGTCCAGAGCAGGGCCTGCATTCTGCTGGGCTCCTGGTCTCCGGTGTATCCGAGCATCTGGGGTCTCGACCAAAGGGAGGTATTGGCGATGCTCTCCAGCGATTTGGCACCATAGATTCGTTCACTGCGCCACGCCCTGGAAAATGAATCCACGAGATCGATGGGGGCGAGGGCTTCCTGCAGTTGTTTTATTTGGGCTCCATTCCAGCGATGGTCCTGGACTCCTTCCCAGATGGGCTGCATCACGACGTTGACGTAAGCGGTGCGCAGAAGCTGGGAAATGAGATGGGGTTCTTTCTGGAGATGGCCCGCCACTCGAAGGCCCGTGAGCACATCTGCCAGGGCTGCGTCGGTTCGCTTTTCCCGCAGGGAAATGAGTGCTCGTAGGGTAAGCATGCGAGCCCGGGAGCGAAGGCCCAAGAGCGTTGGAATCGCATCCATGTCTTCATAGCTGGTCAGCAGGCGGCAATGGGGGCGCTGAGCGGCCTCACTCAGGGCGGCCAGTTCGCCCTCCCAGGGGGCCAGGACTTCCTTCAGATCCTTGACGTTCAGTTTGCTCTTGAGCCCCTCCAAATCCGCTGTTCGAGCCATCTTCCAATCGCCCATGGTGCCTGCTTCAGAAAGGGCGGCCGGCAGGATCGGCAAACTGGGGCTTGGAATCTTCGGATCCGGGGCGATGAACTCGGCGATCCGGGGCGCCCGGGCAAAATTCTCGGCGTCGGGCACTTCTGGTGGAATCAGAGCGGTGGGATTGAAGTCACCAGCGGCTTCCCTGGCCTGCTTCCACTGTTTCCAGGCGTGTCGACCCCGCCAGTTCTCCACCAGGTGGAACATGATTAGGAGGACGAGAAGCGCCCCGAGGGCGATGAGTAGGCGGCGCAGAAAGGGCTTCATGGGGGGCCTCGAAATCCAGAAGGGATCGTTCGGAAGGGAATACCAGGCAGGCACGGTCGGGTTACGACCGCAATTCCTCTAGGCGAGACTGCGCTCGGCGCCGAACGGCAGGCCCCAGGTGGCCGTCCTGCACCAAACGCCTCAGAGCCTCGGCGGCGCGCCGCTCCCGAAGGGCGGCCAGGAGATCCACCAGGGCCAGTTGGACGGCAGGGCGTTCCTGGCGCTGGAGGCTTGTCTCCAGTTGATGGGCCAGTTCGGGTTCGGAACCAAAGAGATACAGGGCCTCCACCGCCGAGAGTCGCACCTCGGTGCTGGGATCCTGGGCGACCCTTTCCAGCAGGGCCTCTGCGAGGTTGCACTCGGGATTTCGGGAGGGCGAGACCATGGCGATGGCCTGCAGCCGTTCGGATGCTGAGCCTCGGCCCAGATCGGCACAGTCCCTGGTTCGCCCTGCTTCCGGGAATCGCAGGGAATAGCCTGCGCCCAAAGCGACTCCCGCCAGCAGCAGGGCTGCGGCGGCGAGGGGGAAGAACCAGCTTTGCCGTTTTGGCGGAGGTTGTAATTGGGCGAGCCGCTGCCGAAAACGCTGGCCCAGGCCGGGGTCGGGTGGTTCCAGGGGAAGCCGATCCAACCCCTGCCAGAGTTCCAGGAGTGCGCGGCACCGAGGACACTCCGCCAGGTGCTCGGCGAAGCCCGCGGGCAGCGTGGTTTCATTCTGGGCCTTGAGGCCATCGAGGAAGTGGGTTTCCAGGTCTTCACAGCGCATCACCGCACCTCCATGTTGAAGAAATGGGTTCGAAGTTCCTGGAGGGCCCTGTGCACGCGCACCTTCACGGCTCCGGAACTGCATCCGAAGAGGGAGGCCAGATCGGCGCAGCTGAATTCGGGTTTCCGGGAGAGCAGTAACAGTTCCCGTTTCTCTCTGGGCAGGCATTTCATGGCGGTCGCCAGACGCCGCTGATCCTGGGTGGCCTCCAGCTGAGCCTGGGCACATTCCGAGGGCGCTGGGAGGTCCGTGTGGGATTCCAGAGGGACTTCGAGTCGGTGGCGCGTGCCGTGATCCGCCAACACATTCCGGGCGATGCGATAGAGCCAGGGTCGGAAGGAGGATCCGGACTTGAAGCTCCCCGCATAGCGGAGTACCCGGAGAAAGACTTCCTGGACGAGATCCTCGCTCAGCGCTTTCTGTCCGGTGAGGCGGAAGAGAAACCCGTAGAGTGGTCGATGATGGCGATCGAAGAGGAGGGCCAGGCAGGCCGTATCCCGACCCGCCTGAACCCGGGCCATCAGGGTCGTGTCGTCCAGGGTTTCCACAGAGGCTCCTCGACCAAGGTTACCGAGGACCCCGGATTGGGTTACAGGGCAGAAGTCGTGAGCCGAGCTCAAATCCGAATCTTCCGCCTCGCTCCAGACGGTGCGCACTCCAGTTCCCGCAGCGCCCGATGCCAGGCGGCTAGGTCCAGGCCTCTCCCGATCACTACGGCCACCCGGGGAACGGGCTGGCCATCGGCCTGGAGGGGCAGGGGCAGGATCTCCAGGCGGTTATCGGCGAGTTGGAAGGCCCAGCGGTCGCTGCCATCGCTGCGGAGGGGCCAGCCCTCGAAGGAGACGACGCCCTTGGCGCGCAACAATTCGCCGGTGGCGGGGGGGCGCAGGAAGAGACGTTCCATGCCCTCGGCATCCACGGGGTGATCCAGGGGCAGGCTCAGCACCCGGGCATCGGCAAAACCGTGAGCAGGCAAGGAATGGCCGCGCTGCAGGCCGGGTAGCGGATCCCCCAGCCAGGGATCTGGGCTACCCACCGGGGCCTCGCCCATGCGGGTGGGGTGGATGGCCCCGTGGCGGTAGCGCGCGCGGATCTCCCCTTCCCAGGCCATGGCCTGACTGGGATCCAGATCGGCCTTGCTGATGTAGACGAGGTTGGCCAGGGCCAGTTGGCGCTGGAGGAGCTCCCGCTGCTGGAGGTGGTGGAGGGGCGTCAGGGCGGAAACCACCGTCAGGCAACCGCTCAACCGGAGCCTGCCTTGCAGCTGAGCCTCGCTGCCCAGGTCCATGAGATCCGTGGGGTCGGCGAGGCCGGTGGTCTCCAGCACCACCCGTTCCGGGCGCTGTTCCGCGGGCAGATCGCACCAGGCGGCCAGGGTCGCCACCACCTCGCCCCGCAGGCTGCAGCAGGCGCAGCCGTTCACCAGATTCGCGATGCCCGCCAGTTCTGGTCGCTCGGCTTCCACCAGGGCGCCATCCACGCTGACGGCCCCGAACTCGTTGATGAGCACCGCCACCCGCCTCCCTGCGGCGATCTCCCCCTTGAGCAGGCGGTTCACCACGGTGGTCTTGCCGGCGCCGAGGGGACCGGTGACCAGGAGGATTTCCAGAGGGAGGGCGTGCGCTTCGACCATCCCAACATGATGCCGTTGTGGGACGCTGGAGGCATGGACTGGATCGATCTGAGTTATGTGACAGCCGTGAGCCTGGCGGGGGCGGTGGCGAGAGCCCTGCGCCGGGGGCTCCCGGCGGGCTGGCGGCTGCGGCTGGAGGCGGCCCCGCCGGAGGATCTCCCCTTGGGCTGGATCTGGATCCACGCCGTGAGCGTGGGTGAGCTGATCCTGGCGGATGGCATCATCGGCTGGCTGCGGGACCAGGGGTTGCGGGTGCATGTCACCACCGGCACGCCCGCGGGCGTGGAACTGCTGGCCAAGCGCCTGCCGGGCTGGGATCAGGCCTCGAGCCGGGTGAGCGGGGGAGCCTTTCCGGTGGATGATCCGGCGGGGCTCAGGGGTTTCCTGCACCATCCTCCCGCGGCCTTCATCGCCCTGGAAACGGAACTCTGGCCGAACCTCCTGCGGGAACTGGCGGCTCGCGAGATTCCCTGCGTTATCGTGAACGGACGGCTGACGGAGCGCAGCCTGACCAAGGGTGGCCCCTGGCTGCGGCGGGCGGCCTCGCGCCTTTCGCTGGTGGCGGCCCGGGATGCCGAGAGTGCCGAACGTTTTATCCAACTGGGCGCGCCCAGGGTGGAACTGGGGGGCAATCTCAAGGCCGACCTCCCAGCACCCGGGCCCCTGCACGAGGGCTGGGAGCGCCTGCGGGAGGCCTGGGCGCCGTTTCCTGTGCTGGTGGCAGGCAACACCGTGCCCGGGGAGGAGGCCTTGATTCTGGAGCTGTGGTGTCGGGCCCGGACCTTCGCGCCCGATCTGCGGCTGATCCTGGCGCCGCGGCAGCCCAAGCGCTTTCCGGAGGTGGGGGCGATCTTCACGGCGGCGGGTCTGCGCTTCCACTGCGCCTCGGGTATCTGGCCCCAGGCGGCCACGGCCTGGAGCCAGGTGGATGTGCTGCTCCTGGACACCTTGGGCGAGTTGCCCCTGGCGTACCGGGAGGGCACGGTGGCATTGGTGGGCGGCGGCTGGACCTGGCACGGGGGGCACAATCCCCTGGAACCCGTGCGTTGGGGGGTGCCCACGCTAGTGGGGCCGGGCTTCGACAATTTTCGGGACCTAGTGGAACCCCTGCAGGCGGCCGGGCTCCTGCGGGTGGTGGGGCCAGAGGCGCTGCCGGAGGCCCTCGAACAGGGAATCAGGGGGGCCGCCTTGCGACCGGGTTTCTCGGCGGAACCGCCCAGGCTCCCGGAGGCCCTGCGGGGGGCCTTGGGAAGAACCTGCCACTTTCTCAAGATTTTCCTGCCTATTGGCCGATAATCAGGGTTTGAGCCCCTTGGAGTATGGATGAAACGTGCCGTTGTTCCGCATGTGCTGGTGATCGATGACGATCAGGCCGTACTCGGCATGGTCTGTGACGCGCTGGTCCATCACGGCATGGCCGTGCACCCCTTTTCCGAGGGGCGGAAGGCCATCGCCCTGCTGGAAGATCCCAAGGGCCCTCAGCTGGATCTGGTCATCTCGGATATCAACATGGATGACATGGACGGCTTCGAGGTCATTCACAAGGTGAAGTCCATCAATCCGAGTCTTCCCGTGGTCCTGATGACCGGCCAGGCCTCGCTGGAATACGCCATCCGGGCCATGCGCATGGGTGCGGCGAACCTCTTTCAGAAGCCCCTGACCCTGCGGGAGCTGGTCAACAGCGTGTTCCACCTAGTGGGAATGCACCGGGAACTCCGCATGGCCGAGGCGGGCCTCAAGGGACTGACCCGGGAGACCCGCCTGTTCACCTTCCGCAGCGATGAGCTCGATATCCCCAGCACGGTCATGCATCTCACGGATCGCCTCGTGCCCATGGGCTTCGCCTCACCCACCAACGTGGACGTCATCGCCATGGCCTATCACGAGGCCCTGGTGAACGCCCTGGAACACGGAAACCTGGAGATGGATTCGAGCCTGAAGGACGATCTCTTCAGCGTAAAGGATTCCTACACCATCCTCCTGCAGGAGCGCCGCCTAGATCCCGAGTACGCTTCGCGGATCATCGAGGTGCAGATGGAAGCCACGCCTGAGCGCTACGAGGTGGTCATCACCGATGGCGGCAAGGGATTCAACACCCGCAAGGTATCCCGGGTCAGTGATGAGACCCTGGCCCGCCAGTGCGGGCGGGGCCTGGCCATGATCCACATGGTGATGGACGAAGTGGGCCACAACGTCAAAGGCAACCAGATCCGCATGGTGCTCAGGAAGAAGGCGGAATAGGGTAACCAACAGAGCCCCCATCCGGGGGCTCTGTTGGTTACTGGGCAAAGGCCTGGCTTACCCAGACTTCACTAGGTATGAAGAAGCCCCCTCGCGGGGGCTTCTTCTGTGGTTCGGAATGATTAGTCCTCGCGCTTCGCGTTGGCGAAGGCGTCAGCCAGGGTGGCCTTTTTGAAGGGCTCCATCTTGGCCTTGGCTTCGTCGATCTCGCCACGCTCGGCGTCCATCTCGTACTGCTTCACGGAGAGGCCGATGCGGTGTTCGGTGGGGTCGAGCTTGACGATCTTCATCGTCAGATCCTGGCCCACGACGAATTCCTTCTGAATGTCCTCGACCCGCTTGCGGGCGATCTCGGAAACGTGCACCAGACCCTCGATTCCATCGCCGAGGTCGACGAAGGCGCCGAAATCGGTGATGCGGGCGATCTTGCCGACGATGACGGCACCTACGTGGTGCTGCTCGAAGAAGAGCTCCCAGACATTGGGCTCCATGTGCTTCACGCCGAGGCTCATGCGCTGGGCCAGGGGATCCAGGCTGAGGACCTTGGCGGTCACTTCGTCGCCCTTCTTCACGATCTCGCCGGGGTGCTTGATCTTCTTGGTCCAGCTGAAGTCGGACACGTGGATCAGGCCGTCGATGCCCTCTTCCAGTTCGACGAAGGCGCCGAACTCCGTGATGTTGCGCACGGTGCCGGTGACGATCTGGCCAGGCTGATACTTCTCGGCGATGGCCATCCAGGGATTGGGGGTGATCTGCTTCATGCCCAGGGAGATGCGGCGGTTCTCGGTGTCCACGGCCAGGATGATGGCTTCCACCTGGTCGCCCAGATTGACCATGCCCTTGGCGGACTTGACCTTCTTGGTCCAGGACATCTCGGAGACATGCACCAGGCCCTCAACGCCGGGTTCGAGCTCGACGAATGCGCCGTAGTCGGTGATGGAAACCACCTTGCCCTTGACCGTGGCCTGGACGGGGAAGCGCTCCTCGACCGTGAGCCAGGGATCAGCGAACTTCTGCTTGTAGCCGAGGCTGACGCGCTCGGTGTCCTTGTCGTACTTGAGGATGGCGACTTCGACCTTGTCGCCCACCTGGAACATTTCGCTGGGGTGGTTGAGACGGCCCCAGGACATGTCGGTGATGTGCAGCAGACCGTCCACGCCGCCCAGATCGATGAAGGCGCCGTATTCGGTGATGTTCTTGACCTGACCTTCGACCAGCTTGCCTTCTTCCAGACCGGCCAGCGTCTCTTCCTTGAGGGAAGCGTTGATGGTCTCCAGGAAGAGCTTGCGGGACAGCACGATGTTGCCGCGGCGGCGATTGACCTTGATGACCTTCATGTCGAAGGACTTGCCGAGGAAGGGATCGAGGTTGCGGGCGGGCTTGGTGTCCACCTGGCTGCCGGGCAGGAAGGCGCGGATGCCGATATCGACCGCCAGGCCACCCTTGACCTTTTCCAGCACCACGCCGTGAACGGTGAGGTTGGCCTTGAAGGCCTTCTCCACTTCGTCCCAGATCTTCATCTTCTCCGCGCGGTCGCGGGAGAGACGGACGTTGCCGTTAGCGTCTTCGAGGTGCTCCACGAGCACTTCGACCACGTCGCCGACCTGGACGCCCTGGGTGCCGTCGGGGTTGTTGAACTCGTCGATGTTGACCGTGCCCGAACCCTTGTAGCCGATGTCCACGATGACATCCTTGCCGCGGATTTCGACCACCATGCCGCGCACGACCTGTTCTTCGCGCAGGGCCCTGGTCTCACCCTGCAGGGCGTCCATGAACTCTTGGCTTTCCGGGGTTTCATCCCCGATCAGCGAGGCATCAAGCACCGTAATACGGCCCATCTGCTTAGTCGCCTTGCCTTTGATGAGAGAAGATAGTTTGGACATTCAGTCCACCTCGATTAGTTGGCCCTCTCCTGTGTGGGGCCTGGATTCCCGGCACATGCGTCCGGCAGAACGATCAGCCTAGCGCGGAAATGGCTTTGAATCCAAAGAAAAGTCCGGGCCACACGCGCCGCCATGGCCCCTGGATCCGGGTGTGCGATTTCTTTGCGGTACGTTCGGGTGTTCCCAGCATCGAAAACCCAAACCTGGAGGTTTCCGCCGTGATCAACAAGGTCATTGCTTCGGCAGACGAGGCCATCAAGGATGTGCGGGATGGCATGACCCTGGTCGTGGGCGGCTTTGGGCTCTGCGGCATTCCCGAGAATCTCATCGCGGCCTTGGTGCGCAAGGGCGCCAAGGGGCTCACCTGCGTGTCCAATAATGCAGGCGTGGACGACTGGGGCCTGGGTCTGCTGCTGCAGACCCGTCAGGTGCGGAAGATGGTTTCCTCCTACGTCGGGGAGAACGCGGAATTCGAGCGGCAGTTCCTGTCGGGCGAACTGGAGGTGGAGTTCGTGCCCCAGGGCACCCTGGCAGAGCGCATGCGGGCGGGTGGCGCGGGCATTCCGGCCTTTTTCACCCCTGCGGGCGTCGGAACGCTGGTGGCCGAGGGCAAGGAAGTGCGCGCCTTCGAGGGCCGGGACTACGTGATGGAGCGGGGCATCCTGGGCGACTTTTCCCTGGTGGCAGCCTGGAAGGCGGACCGCATGGGCAACCTGGTTTTTCGCAAGACCGCCCGCAACTTCAACCCCATGGCCGCCACCGCCGGAAGGATCTGCATTGCCGAGGTGGAGGAACTGGTGGACGTGGGCGAACTGGATCCCGACCAGATCCATACGCCCGGCGTGTTCGTGCATCGCGTCGTGGTGGTGCCGCGCCTGAAACGCATCGAACAGCGCACGACTCGGATCTCGGAGTAGCCATGCCCCTCACCCGCGAACAGATCGTGCAGCGCGCCGCCCAGGAGCTGCGAGACGGCTACTACGTGAACCTGGGCATCGGCATTCCCACCCTCGTGGCCAATGCCATTCCGCCCGGAGTCGAGGTCATCCTGCAATCCGAAAACGGCATCCTGGGCCTGGGCCCCTTTCCAGAAGAGGCTGCTGTGGACGCCGACCTCATCAATGCGGGCAAGCAGACCGTCACGGTGCTGCCGGGCGCGGCCTTCTTCTCCTCTGCGGATTCCTTCGCCATGATCCGGGCCGGCAAGATCGATCTGTCCATCCTGGGCGCCATGCAAGTCTCCGAGCGCGGCGATATCGCCAACTGGATGATTCCAGGCGCCATGGTCAAGGGCATGGGCGGCGCAATGGACCTGGTGGCTGGGGCGCGCCGCCTGGTGGTGACCATGGAACACGTCTCCCGGAAGGGGGAGCGGAAGATCCTGAAGACTTGCACCCTGCCGCTCACGGGAGTCCGCTGCGTGAACCGCATCATCACCGACTATGCCGTGATGGATGTGACCGACGGGGGGCTCAGGCTCGTGGAAAGGGCGCCCGGTGTTTCGGTGGAACAGGTGCAGGCCCTCACGGAACCGACTCTTCTCGTAGAAGGAGAAGTGCCGTTCATGGTTCTCTAGCCGTTGACAAGCTTCCCCTCCGGGTCTACTCAGGGAGACTCCTTCCGATCGGAGTTCGCCATGTCGCCCTTCCCGCGTCTATCCCTGCTGCTCTCCTGCGCCCTGGCGACCCTTGGGGTGGCCTGTGATCGGAACGAGCCGGTCTCGACGGCCCCGCCGGTGCGGATTCTCTTCCTGCACCACAGCACGGGGGAGGACATCTGGGATGGTGGGGTCGTCAAGTTCTTCAAGACCTACAACCGAACCCACGGCACCAACCTCCAGATCACGGAACGCTGGTACCCCGATCAACCCATGGGCAACTACGCCTATGACTACTGGAACCTCTGGGCGAATCCGGCGGGCCCATCCAATGCCAGCACCCCCGGGTTGCACAATCTGGAAACCCTGGCGGCAAGCAGCGATGTGATTGTCTTCAAGCACTGCTTCCCCTCCAGCGCCATCCGACCCGACACCGATTGCGATCCGCCCAATATTGCTTCCAGCGTCAAGACTCTTGCCAACTATCGCCTGCAGTACGAGGCGCTCAAAGCGCGGATGCACCAGTTCCCCAGGACCAAGTTCATCCTGTGGACGGGGGCGGTACTCACGGAGGCGAGCACGAATCCCGGCAGCGCACAGCGGGCCAAGGACTTCAGCGAATGGGTGAAGGGCACCTGGGACGAAAAGGGCGACAACATCTATCTCTGGGATTTCTATGCCCTGGAGACCGAGGGCTCGCTCTACATGAAGGACGCCTACGCCTACAAGAAGAACGACTCCCATCCCGCCAGCGCCTTCGCCCACACCGTCGCCCCACTCCTGGGTAAGCGCATCGTGGACGTGTGCGAGGGGCGGGGAGATACGGGCAGTCTCACTGGGAAGTGAGGCAAAGGGTAACGCTTAGGCGCCGTTGAGCTTTTCCAGCTGGGCGTGGATATCCACCCGCACCTTGTGGAGCAGCACTTCCATCTTGGTGCGCTGGATGGGATCGAGGTCGGTGCGCGCCAGGAAGGTCTCCAGCTTGCCCTCGGTCATGCGGGCGTGGCTGAGCCAGCTGCCCATGTTCATGCCCTCGACTGGCGAGGGCAATCCCCCCTTATGGTCTTTCACGAAGTGCTGAGTCATGCCTCTCCATCTTCTCGTGGGCGAGAACCGTCCTGCTCCAGTGTAAGCGCCTTGGGGGAGGATCGCCTGGGGTGGAGATTCCGCAGCCTTCGATTGTCACAATTCCGCGCACAACGCCAGGCTGGAAGCGCGGGTTAGCAAACTCCGATGCCCAATGAGGTATGACCGCGATAAAATCCACTTTTCCCGTTCCTCCAGGAGACGCATTCATGGTTTTGCAGATGCTCCGAAAATTGAGCAATCGCGTATTCAAGTTCATCCAGCGGAAGCGTCTGAAGGATCTGCGCCGCCGGGGCCTCCAGATGGCCGAGGATTGTCGTCTGATGGACATGCCCTCCTTCGGTAGCGAGCCTTTCTTGGTGAGCATCGGCAAGCATGTGACCATCAGCGGCCGCGTCACTTTCGTCACCCACGACGGCGCGACCTATGTGTTCCGCCATCTGCCGGGTTTCGAGGGCGTGATCCGGTACGGCCGCATCACTGTTCACGAGAACTGCTTCATCGGGCTGGGGGCCACGATCCTTCCCGGAGTCACCATCGGCCCGAACACCGTGGTGGCCGCCGGGGCCGTGGTGACCAAGGATGCGCCGCCCAACACCATCGTGGGTGGAAACCCGGCCCAGGTGATCACTGAGATCGATCGCTACGCCCAGAAGGTGAAGGACACTACTCCGGCCTTCGACCTGGAGGCCTACGCCCGGGACAAACAATCGGAATTGCTGCGGCTCTACCCCTATCCCTGGTGAGTCGCTAGCGCCCATCCAGTGGGCACTCCAGGAAGAAACAGGTGCCCATGCCCTGCTGGCTCTTGACCCAGAGCGATGCTCCCAGAAGATTGGAGAGCTTGATGGAGAGGGCGAGGCCTAGCCCCGTCCCGCCGTACTTGGCCTGGGTGTCACGGTTGGCCTGTTCGTAGGGCAGGAAAATTCGCTTCTGTTGCTCTGGGGTGAGGCCGATGCCGGTGTCCTGAACCTCGAAGCGGATGCCTTCGGCGGAGCGGCGAACCCGCAGGGTGATCGTCCCCTTCTCCGTGAACTTGCAGGCGTTGCCTCCCAGGTTGATGAGGATCTGGCGGACCTTGGTGCCATCGGTGAGGAGAGCCGGGAGGCCCGGTTCGATCTCCACCACCAGGGCGTTGCCGCGTTCCGCTGCGAGGGGCCCAAGGGCCGAGACCGTTTCCTGGATCAGGAGGGCCGGGGCGATCTCCTCCTTGTGCAGGTCCATCTTGCCCGCCTCGATCTTGGAGAGATCCATGATGCCGTTCAGGAGACTCAGGAGATGCTTGCCAGAACGGGCGATTTTGTCCGTGTCCGAGATGGTTTCCAGGTCCTCACGCTCCCTGGCGCCTTCGCCGAGCAGTTCGGCGTAGAGCAGGATGGCGTTCAGCGGGGTTCTCAGTTCGTGGCTCATGGAGGCCAGGAAGGCGCTCTTAGCCTGGGAGGCCTGTTCCAGCTCCTGGGTGCGAGCCGCGACCTCGGCCTGGAGCCGGGTGTTCTGGCGCACCAGGGCCGCCTGGCCGAGGCGCACAATGCCCGCCGTGATGCCCGCCAGCAGCAGGGCCAGGGCGGCGAAGAACCCTTTGCGCTCCCACCATCCGGGCATCACCTCAAAGGGCAATGCGAGGATTGGCCCCTCGAGCCCGTAGCGGTAGCGGCCCCGGATCTCCAGCTTGTAAGTTCCCGCGCTAAGGGACTCCAGGCGGATCCTCGACGACTCCATGTCCTTCCATGGGCCCTGGTTTAGCCGGTATTCCAGCAGAAGCGTGGAAGCGTTGAGATAGGAGGGCACCACGAAGCGGGCCTCGAGCAGGTTGTTGCGTCGGGGCAGGTGCAGGGCCTCAACCTTCTGGGGAAGGCCCTGCACCTTCAGTTCCAAGAGGTGCGGAAGGGGAGGGCGCTGCGAAGGAGGATAGGAAGTGTAGGCGAATCGTCCCAGGCCCTTGGGGGTGCCCACCCAGAGCGCGTCCCGCTCCACCAGGAGCGCCCTGAAATTGATATCGCCGGAGGGGATGCCCCCGCCCGCAGGATGCCAGCCCACCCGCTGACCCTCGCGGTCCAGCTCCACGAGCCCACGGCTGGTGCCGACCCAGAGCCGCCCCGAAGGGTCGAAGGCGAGGGCGTACATGATGAGCGGGGGATCCGCGGCCTCAAGGGCGGACCATTCGCCGGTCTTCTGGTAGCGGCCCTCCCGGAACTCATGCACCGTCAGGCGCTGGGTGGCGAAGTAGCCCACCACCATGCGTCCACGGGCATCCAGGGCCACGAGATCCGGTACCTGGGGCAGGGTGCCTTCCACGGGCGTGAAGGTGGAGCCTAGACACTCGAACATCCTGCCTTGGGCGCCCAGGAAGACCCGGCCCCCTTCCAGGGGATGCAGCGTCCAGAAGGGGTGGGCAACCGTGGTGGCGGGAGGGGCGATGGCTTCCCACCGGAAGGGAGGCCCCATTGCTGAACGGTAGAGCCGGTTGTGGTTCGACAGCAGCCAGAAGACTCCCTCGGCATCCCGGGCGATGCCGTAGACCAGTTCGCTGCCGGGTTTGATCGGCGTGGGGTAGGAGGTCAGAGTCAGGGTGCGGGGATCACCCCGGTACAGCCGGTCGCCGGGGTTGCCCGCAAACCATACGGCGCCGTCCCGATCCCTAAAGGAACGCATCATGCGACCGCCGATGAGCGGCTTCCAGCCCCCATTCGCGAGGACGGCGGTGCCGCTCTGGGTGTGGGCCCAAAGGTGGCCCAGGCCATCCCGGGTGATATCCCAGATCAGGGAGCTGGGCAGCCCCGCGGTCACGTCACTGATGTCCCATTGGCCCTGCCCCAGCACCTGCAGCATGCCGTCCTGGGTGGCCAGCCAGGGTGTGCCCTCCCGGTCCAGGAGCACAGCATTCACCAGGGCGCCTTGGGGGCCGATGGCGAAGGTGCGCTGTTCCTGGCCGCGGACCCGCACGACACTGTGCTGGCCGAAGAACCACACCCAGCCCTCGCCATCCAGTTCCAGCATGGAGCCGTTGGGCAGGAAGGGGCCGGGGAAGACCGTCTCCTTCCAGGAGCCCTCCCGGTCCTGGCAAAGGGCCCGCTGGTCCGTGCGCACCCACAGCCACCCGGCCCCGTCTCGGATGAGATCCATGGGGTGCTCCCCCGGGCGGTAGTTCGGAGGGGCGATCATCCTGGGTGGGTCGTTAGGCTTGGCTTGCAGCCAGATGCGGCTGCCGTCCATGGCCATCCGCTCGCCGGATGGCAGGTTGGTGAAGGCGATCATGGGCGGAAGGTTCTGCCAGCCGGGCAGGGGTTCCGGCTGGCCCCCCAGGAGGAAGGAGCACCACGTGCCCTCCCGATCCGCGTAGATGCGGCCCTCGGCGTCCTGCTGGAGGAGCAGGACCTTGGGATCCCTGGGCAGCACTACCTTGGCTGGAACTCGCCCATCGGGCCAGAGGTGGATCAGGCCCTCGAGGGTAGCCACCAGGAGGGAACCGTCCTTCTGGGGCCAGATGTTGTTCACGAAGCGATCCCGCACGGGCAGAGGCACGAGGTGGAAGCGTTGGCCGTCGAAGAGGAAGAGGCCACTCTCACCGCCCACCCAGATGATGCCCTGGGCATCCTGGGTCACAGAAATGAGGGCTGGGCTCACCAGGCCCTGATCCACCCCCAGCAGGCGATGGCTGGGGCGGAAGGGACCGACCATCGAGGGCTGAGCCCATCCGGCCAGGTGTCCGAATCCCAGGAGCAGGGCCACGAGAAGAAAACGCATAGCAACCTTATCGGATGGGGGTCCGAATCCATGAGGCTGGGGCGGTTCCTGCGGTCAGGCGCTGAGGCGCAGGATCTCCACCATCATGGCCACGGCCCGCTCCATGTCCTCGATGTGGATGTGCTCCTGGTTGGAGTGCTCCAGGCGAGCGCCGATGCCCACCACCACCATCTCGATGCCCACGTTGTTGTAGATGGAGGCATCGGTGAAGCCCGTCATGAGCGTGGCCTGGGCCTGAATGCCCTGCTTGGCCAGGGCCTTTTTGGCGATGCGCACGGTCCAGGCCGTTTCGCCATCGATCTTCACGGCCCTGCACAGGTTGTTTACCTTGATTTCGAGCTGGGCGCCGAAGGCCTCCACTTCCCGGCGGATGATGGCCTCCATCTCCTCGGCCAGGGCCTGGCCCTTGGCGTGATCCAGGCTGCGGCATTCGGCCATGAAGGTGCAGGCGTCCGGTACGCCGTTGCGGATGAGGCCGCCCTGGATGATGCCAACATTGGCGGTGGTCTCCGGGTCCAGGCGACCCAGGCGCAGGGCGGCGATGGCCCGGGCGGCGGCGGCGATGGCGTTGATGCCTTTCTCCGGTTCCATGCCCGCGTGGGCGGCGCGCCCCGCGACGGTCACATCGATGGCGAAGTACGAGGGCCCGCCGATGATCAGCGTGTCCAGCACATCGTTGTCCAACAGGAAGCCCCGCTTGGCGCTGAGACGACTCATATCCATGGCCTTCACCCCCAGCAGGCCGATCTCCTCCTGGCGGCTGATGGCGATCTCGATGGGCGGATGGATGGGCGCCACCCGCAGGGCCTCCAGCATCTCGGCGATGCCTGCCTTGTCATCGGCCCCCAGAATGGTGTCCCCGCTGGAGCGGATCACGCCGCCCTCCCGCAGGGGGTGGATGCCTTTGCCGGGCTTCACCGTGTCGCCGTGGCAGGAGAGCAACACGGGTTCGGCGGTGCTGCCCTTGGCCGGGAGCTTGGCCAGCAGGTTGCCGTAGGCATCCAGTCCCGCGGTGCCGCCCAGTTCCTCGATACGGGGCCGCAGCCAAGCCAGGAAGGCGGCTTCCTCCCCGGATTCACTGTCGATCTGCACCATCTCCATGAACTGCGCCACCATGCGCTCGGTATCCATGGGCGTATCGAAGTGGACCTGCAGGGCCATGAGCAACCTCCGTCTCGGAATTTCTCTTGATCATACGGGAGATGGAGGCACCGAAGGCATTTGTGGACTGGATGAGCGTGGGCGCACTGAGACAGGCGGCAACCTCACTCCCAGGTGAAGGTCAGAGAATAGGCCTCGCTTATGCTCGTCTCCTGGGTATCGACCATGAAGTAGACCGGGGACGCCTGATCCTTGTGGGGATTGATGAAGGAGGCTTCGGGATTGCCGGTCTTGATGCGGTTCTGCAGCATTCCGGCGGCGGTCTTCCCCCACTTGTCCACGGCCGTCATCCAGTACCAGCCCGTGTGCTCGCCCTTCAGGCGCACCTTGACCTTGGCACCGGCGGGGGCCTGAACCAGGTAGGCCTTCCATCCGGCCTGGCCATTCATCCGGTCCTCCACGACCTGGGTGCCCACGGGCACCTCCACTGCGGGCACGGAGCCGCGGCGGGCCGCCCGCCGCAGGGCGAGTTCCATGCGGTCCACGCCGGGGCCCAGGGCCGGGTCTGGATACCGGGGCGCGGTGGGGCCGGGCACGACCTTGAGATCCGTCGCCTTGACGGGCTCGGTAGTCGGCGTGTGCAGGAAGAGAAGGCAGGGCAAGCACAGATTGATCATGGCGACCTCCGGGTACCTTGCGCCCGGTCTTTGAACCGGGCCCTTGTGAGTGCTGGAAAGGCATCCCTTGTTTCAGTTCCGGGCGGATGCCCAGGGACAGCGTCCCGCATTGTCACACCGCCGTCGTTTTCGACCTCCACAATCAAAGGGTTACTTGAAACCCTCCCCGATGGAACCGCCCATGTCCGATGCATCTCCTGATCGCCTGCCCGCCGATGAAGTCCCCGAGCCTTCCCCCCTTCACGTCTTCGAGAATCCAGAGTTCGTGCTTGTGGATGGCGAGCGGGTGGCCCTGGCGCAGCTGCTAGAGGAATACAGGCAGCTCAAGACCCCGGATCCCAAGCAGAAGGATATGATCCACAAGGCCGTGAGAAATTATCGCCGCGAGCGGGAGCTGAATCCTTTTCAGGCGGAGCTGATCCATCTGCAGAACTACCTCATCGCCACCAAGCGCAGGATGGTGATCGTTTTTGAAGGGCGGGACGCCGCAGGGAAGGGTGGCACCATTCGGGCGGTGGCGCGCCACATGAACGAGCGCCATTACCGTGTGGTGGCCCTGGGCAAGCCCACCGAGCAGGAAGAGACCCAGTGGTACTACCAGAAATACGTGGCCCAGTTCCCCTCGGGCGGCGAGATCGTGCTCTTCGACCGGAGCTGGTACACCCGGGCCATGGTGGAGCGGGTCTTCGGCTTCTGCACCGAAAAGGACTACAAGGACTTCATGCGCGGCGTGGTGGGCTTCGAGAAGGATGTCATCCGCCAGGGCACCATCCTGGTAAAGCTCTACTTCAGTGTCACCCGGGAAGTCCAGGCGGAGCGCTTCGAGCGCCGCCAGGCGGATCCGCTCCGCCGCTGGAAGCTCAGCCCCGTGGATCTCGAGGCCCAGGACCGCTGGGATGATTTCACCAACGTGAAGTTCGACATGCTCAAGTGCACCCGCACCCCCTCTCGCCCTGGTTCGTGATCCGCTCCGACAACAAGCACCTGGCCCGGCTCAACACCATGAAGGTGATCCTCAACAGCGTGCCCTGCGAGCGCCTGGATCCCATCCTGGACTTCGTGCCCGATCCCGAGATCGTCATTTCCGGTGCCAGGGAGCTGGAGATCCTGGAAGCCGAGCGTCTCCGCAAGGGCAGGCACCTCAGGAGGTTATCGTTTGAAATTCGGAATAGGCTTTCGGGTTTCCGTCGGCAGTTCGGATCGCCCAGGGGCGGCGTGTGGATACTTGTTCGCACCTGACGCCGCTAGCTGGGTTTTCCGCCAACGCGGAGATACGTGAGCACCTGAATAGTCCAACTGTTAGCCGGGACACGGCTCTTTTGTGGGCCGTTGACGAAATTTTACATAAATGCGACATTGGTATTCAGGTCCATATACAAACAGACCCGCTGCACTGACCGGGGCCTGCGCTGCCATTTCGGTGTCGAGCCACGAAGAATCATTCGTGACCAACACCCTCTCCTGGTCTACCAACCAATTTTTTCTGGAGGAGTTGAAATGCCTTTCCTGAACCACATCGGAGCGCCACTGCGTCTCCTTCTGCTTGGGTTAGCCCTGGCCATGGTCCTGGCCTGCGGAGGCGGAGGGAACAGCAGGGTAAACACCCCCCCCTCCAACCCTGGTACCGCATGGAGCGGGGCCCAGGTGCTCGAATCCAATCTACTGTTCAACTCCCGCTACCCTACCGTCGCCGTGGGGCCCACCGGGGATGCCTTTGTGGCATGGAAGCGTGATAGCGGCGGCGTCTATGACGCTTGGGCAAAGTCCCTGAACGCCTCCACGGGCTGGCAGCCGGAGGGCACCATCGAATCCGTGGATGGAGATGTCGGCAATCCGCAGGTAGCCGTCAGCGCCAACGGCAGTTTCATGGTCGCTTGGGACCAGGTATCGCCGGGCAATGGAGACTGTGGGGTGTACGTGCGGAAATGGATACCGGGATCGAACATGACTTCCGCTTTGCGCCTCAACGATCCATCGGCCTTCGGGTACGGGCCTGCCGTGGCCATGGATCAGAGCGGGAATGCCTGTGTCGCCTGGACTGAATTTGTCGGCACCTACACAGAGATCAAGGCCTCCAGGTTCACGGCCGCTACGGGCACATGGAGCGCCCCTCAGGTCCTTTCCACAGCAGGTGCATTGCCAGCGCAGGCCTTGTGGCCAGTAATCGCCATGGATCCCACAGGGAACACAGCGGTCGTCTGGATCCAGACGACTGATCCCACCAACGGACCCTTTTCGCTGCATGGAGCCTTCTGTACCCCTGCTGGAGGGTGGTCATCCCCCGGGAACCTCCAGGCGGGATCCGGGGATGTCGATCCGAACTGCGCCTTGGCCATGAGCGCCACAGGAGGATTCCTGGCGTGGGCCGAGACCATGGATGGCGGTACGTCATATCAGGTCTACACCCGTCGCTGGGTCGCGGGCTCCATGGTGATCGACGCCCCGGTGCGAGTCAGCGGCGCGAGCGAGGTCGCATATTCGCCAAAGGTGGCCCTCGATGCCCAGGGCAACGCCTGGCTCGCTTGGGAACAGATGATCGGTTCGTCATGGGGACTGGTGACCTCCCGGTTCACACCCTCCGCAGGCTGGTCCACCACTCCCCAGATTCTGCCGACGGGGGCTGGACAGGCTGGAAATGTGAGGCTCAGCATGAACACTAGCGGATCGGCGGCCATGATCTGGCAGCAGATGAACGATGGCAGTCAGTGGAGCATCAACGGGTCGCTCTGCCCTGCTGGGGGAAACTGGGGTATCCCTGCGCTGCTGGAAACCAGCAATGCTGGCCATGCATATTCACCTGAAGTCCACATGGGCGCCAACGGTCAGGCGGTCGCGGTGTGGTACCAGCTCGACGCGGGTGGAATCCGGCACATCTACGCCAACAGGGCCAAGTAGTGAAGGCAACGACACAGCACCAAAGTGAGTGATCTTGAAGACGGGCGGTCCATTCGGGGCCGCCCGTCTTCTGTATGAGGAACTCACTGCCAGCGGAACAACTTCAGTGCGAGTCCGAAGGACAGTGCCATCCAAATGGCCATGATCCCCAACTCGCCCGAGAGGGCGGCGAAACCGGCACCCTGGAGCATGTTGAGGCGCAGGGCATCCACGGCCGCGGTAAGTGGAAGGGCCTGCACCAGAGGCTGAATGGCGTCGGGGAAGTTGGTGGCGGCGAAGAAGACGCCGGAGCACACCCACATGGGCAGCATCACCACGTTCATGATGCCGGAAGCACCTTCGATGGTGCGCACGCGCGAGGCGCAGAGCAGGCCCAGGGCGCCGAACATCACAGGGTGCCCAGGAGGCAGATGGTGATCAGTGCGAGCACGGGCCCTCGCATGGGCACACCGAAGACCAGGGCGCCGAAGACCAGCACCACGGCCACCTCGAAGACCATCACCACCAGGCGCTGAAGCAGGTAGGAGGCGAGGTAATGGCTGCGGGACATGGGCGTTACGGCCAGCCGCTTGAGCAGCTTCTTGCGTCGGGAATCCACGATGCCGAAACCCAGGCCCCAGATCCCGCCGCTCATGAGGTTCATGGCCAGCAGCCCCGGCAGTACGAAGTCGATGTAGCGGGAGCCGCGTTCGCTTACCAAAGTGTCTTTCACCAGCACCGGATCCTGGCGGCCAGCGGCCCGCTGCAGGGCTTGGTCCACCTGTAGGCGGGCCACGCGAGCCTCGGGGCGGTGGGTGTCGTAGCGGAATTCGGCAGCCTTGTCTGAACTTGGAACCACCAGCAGGGCGATGCGCCCGGCCTGGAGGGCGGAGGCTGCCCCCGCTTCGTCCAGCAGTTCCACCGTGAGGGCCGGATCCTGGGAGAGTGCGACCTTCAGGGTCTGGGCCTGGTGGGTGGAATTCAGCACGCCCACCCGGCTGGTTTCTGCGGGGCGGCTACGGAAGGCCAGGCCCAGGCCCGCGGCCATCAGGATGGGAAAGATGAAGGTCCAGAAGATGGCCTCGGGTTCCCGCAGGAATTCCCGGAAACGCACGAGGGTGAGCTGAAGCAACGGGGAGTTCATCAGGCCTCCCTCAGATGGCGGCCCGTGAGGGTCACGAAGACATCTTCGAGGGTGGGCGAGTGGGTGCGGAGTGCGGTCAGGGTGAGGCCGGAAGCCTCCAGTAGCGCCAGGAGCGCTGGGATGGTCTCGTGGGCGGCGTCCACCTGCAGCGTGTGAAGGTCCTCCTCCACCTGGGCACGACGCACCCCCGGCAGTGCCTCGAGAGTGGCAATGGCGAGGCTCTGGCCTTCGGCGACAGAGCATTCCACCACCTGCTCCACCCCCAGAGATTGGATGAGTTCCCGGGGAGTGCCAAGCGCGATCAAGTGGCCGTGATCCACGATGGCCACCCGGTCACACAAGCGCTGGGCCTCGTCCATGTAATGCGTCGTTAGCAGGATGGTCTTGCCCGCATCCCGCAGGCCCTCCACCAGTTCCCAGAGTTGCCGCCGGGCCTGGGGATCCAGGCCCGTGGTGGGTTCATCCAGGAAGATCAGTTCCGGGTCGCCCGCCAGGGCGCAGGCCACGGAGAGGCGCTGCTTCTGCCCGCCGGACAGCTCGTTTACCCGGGCGTTACGCTTTTCTTCCAGGCGCACCTGAGCGATGAGTTCATCCACGGTTAGACCGTGGGTGTAGAAGGAGCGAAAGAGGGCGAGGGTCTCGGCCACGGTGAGCTTGTCGGCGAACTGGGATTCCTGAAGCTGGGCTCCGAGCTTCTGCCGCAGGGCCTTGGCATCGGCGGCCCAGGTGTGACCCAGGATGATCACCTCTCCGGAATCCGCCCTCAGCAACCCCTCGCAGATCTCGATGGTCGTCGTCTTGCCCGCCCCATTGGGACCCAGCAGCCCGAAACACTCCCCAGCCTGAACCTGCAGATCCAGGCCATCTACCGCGATCACATCGCCGTAGCGCTTGTGAAGGGCGCGGACATCCAGGGCGAGAGGTGATTTCTCCGCCATCTATTTCTTCGCAGGCTCGATGCCCAGTAGTTCGACCTCGAAGATGAGCATCGCCGCGGGGGGGATGACCGGGGGGCGGCCCGCTTCGCCATAGGCCAGCTCGAAGGACACATAGAGCTTGGCTTTGCCGCCTACTTTCACCAACTGAAGGCCCTCGTTCCAGCCCTTGATGACGCGCCTCAGGGGGAATGTGGCGGGTTCGTTCCGGGCGTAGGAACTGTCGAATTCGGTGCCATCCGCCAGGGTGCCCCGGTAATGCACCTTGACGCTGTCATCGGCAGTGGGATGAGCGCCGCTGCCTTCCCGCAACGACTCGTATTGGAGACCGCTGGCGGTGACCTTGATGCCGGGCTTCTGCTTGTTGGTGGCCAGGAAGGCCGCGCCTTCTTTCTTGTTGCGTTCCCCGGCGAGCTTGATGGATTCCATTTCCAGGTCCTTGATGAGTTTGGTGGCTTCTTCTTGGGTCAGGGTGCCAGTCTTGCCCTTCTGGGCTTCACTGAAACCCTTCTGGTAGGAGGGCAGATTGATGGTGGCGCCCAGGCGCTTGGCCCGCAGTCCAGCCTCCTGGCCGAGGGCGTAGCTCAGTCGCTTCTCTTTTTCTGTGGGACGCGGTGCTTTCTTCACGGGCGGCGCGGCAAGGGCTGTAAGGGTTGCCAGCACAAGCACGCCCATGGGGAGAGAGGACATCGGAGGCTCCTTGGATATATTCAGAATCCATCAGTGTGGTGCCATCCTGCGGCACAATTCTGCAAAAAATCGGGATCCGTGCTGGGTGTGACAGGATGGGTGGAAGGGAGGAGACGTGGCAGGTTCAAAGTGTGATCCACTCATCCAGAGTCACCGGGCGCAGATCGCCGCCAACGATCTGGAGATCCTGCAGGCACTCAACGCGCGGATCGATCTGGTGAAGCGCCTCAAGGACTACAAAGCGACCCAGGGGCTCGACTTCCTGGATGCGGCCCAGGAAGAGCGAGTCCTTGCGGAGTTGGGCCAAGCTAATGCGGGGCCCATGTCGGCCGAGGGCCTGCGGGAAATCTACGGCTTCATCCTGGACTGGACCAAACGCGAAGCCGCCCGGCTCGGAGCGACTAATACCGAGTGAGGCTCCGCGTCAGGGTGTCGGCGGGTTAAAGCCTGCCTTCCGAGCGGCGGATTCCCCAGCCAGCCAGCCCGTGGAAAAGGCGATCTGGAGGTTGTAGCCGCCGGTGTTCGCATCCAGATCGAGCACCTCACCCGCGAAGTAGAGGTTCTCGACCCGTCTCGAGGCCATGGTGCGGGGGTCGATGTCCTTGAGGGACACGCCGCCCGCCGTGACGATGGCCTCGTCCCAGCCCCCGTGACCCGTCACCTCGAAGCGCAGCTCCTTGAGCCGGGTCAGCAACTGCTTCCGTTTCGGTCCCTTGATCTGGGCCGCAGGGTCAGTGGGGTCCAGGCTGAGGTTCCGGAGGAATACATCCACGAGTTGGGAGGGCAGCAGCGAGCGCAGCAGATCCCGGCAGGTGGCGGCGGGATGGGCCTGGAGCTCCCGGATGAGCCTCGCCTCCAGTTTTTCTCTGCCCAGGGCTGGCTTCAGGTCGAGGGTCACTTCGACCCTTTGGCCCGCCGCCTTGGCATCCACGATCCTTCGGCTGAGGCGCAGGACGATGGGACCCCCGAGGCCCTTGGTCGTGAATTCGGCTTCGCCGAACTCGCTGGCCTGTTTCTTCCCCTCGATCCAGAGGGTCAGCTGCACGTTCTTGAGGGTCAGGCCCTGGGCGCCTTCAAGGGCCGGGTGCGTGTCGATGCCTACCAGAGAGGGGCGCAAGTGTTCGACCCGATGCCCCGTCGTTTCGGCGAACCGATGACCATCCCCCGTGGAACCTGTGAGGGGATAGGACTGTCCTCCGGTGGCGAGGATGCCGCAGCGGGCCTCGATCCGTTCCGTTCGGGCCGAGGCCTTGCGGGTGACCATGACGCCCGCGAAACCATGCGATTGGATCAGCAGGCTCTCGACCCGGGCATGGTGCAGGATCTCGACGCCCTGGGCCTTGGCCCAGGCCACCAGGGCCTCCGCCACATCCCAGGCCCGGTCGCTGGCGGGAAACACCCGCTCGCCCCGTTCCGTCTTGGTTTCGACCCCCTGCGACTCCAGCAGCGCGATGAGATCGCGGTTGAAGAAGGCGCCGAAGGCCTGGCGCAAGAAGCGCGGTTCTGGGTGGATCTCCTGGAGGTGGGCCTCCAGGGGCTTCATGTTGGTGATGTTCGCCCGGCCCTTGCCGGTGATCCGCAGCTTGCGGGCGGGCTTCTCCATCTTCTCCAACAGGATCACCTTGGCCCCCAGCATGGCCGCCCGGCCCGCCGCCAGCAGCCCCGCCGGGCCCGCGCCGATCACCACTACATCCCAGGTGCTCGGGCTCAACCCTGCTCCCTTCGCGGGCGCAGCACCAGTTCCATCCGGCAACGCACGCAGTCGAAGTGGCATTCCAGGCGCGTGGTTCCGTTCTCCAGGAAGAGAGCCCCCGGTGGCTCCGGCAGGCGCTTCCAGGGCTCGGAGTTGGGGTGGAGCTGGCACCAGCCCAATTCGTACCGCAGGCAGTGGCGGGTGGTCATCACCACGCGGTTCGCGAGATCGCCCTGCAGCTCTGCCGCCGGTTCCAGGGCCTTGGCGCCCGCTCGCTGATAGAAGGCGCGGGAGGCCTTGTTGGCAATGTTCCAGGTGAAGTCCAGGTCCAGTGTGGGCAGCAGGTGGAGCTGGGGGGCCGCGGGTCGGCGCGCTTCCCTGGGGCGAGGAGCCCGGCGCAGCGCCTCCAGTTCGGCCGCGGCCTCGCGGCGCAGGGCGTTGAGGGCGCTGACGGGCACGAAGCGAGGTTCGGAAACCTCCAGGTCACCCAGCAGGAAGGGGGTGTTGCCCAGGCGGCCCAGGGCTTCCTGGATGGTTTTGGCGGCGGCTTCCGCTTCCCTAGGCGCGGTGAAGTCGCCGGGGATCTGGGCATCGGCCGCGAGGCCCGATCCATCCTCCAGGCGCAGACGAGCGGTCCCCTCCGGGAAGTCCAGGAGGGCCTTGACGGGGATTCGCCGCTCGACCTTTGCGCTGCGGAGGGCCTTGAGCCAGTGCAGGTCCAGGTTCCGGTGCAGGCGCGCGCCGGGCCGGATGCGGGCTGGATTCTGCACGAAAATTTGGCGCCCCTCCACCGCATTGACCACCGTGCCCGTCACCTCGGTGCCATCCACGAAGGCGAGGCCATCGCCGGGATGCAGTTCCACGAGCAGCTCCAGCACCACCCGATCCCCCTGGATCGAGCGCACCTCGCCGATGAATTCGCCCAGATGGCCCGCCGCCTCCGGGGTGCCCGTGGACTGGCGTTCTCCCTCGATGCGGTACGTGGAAAGTCCCCGCTGGAAGGTGCGGGAAGGGTCGGGAGTGAAGCCATGACTGACGGCGCCGAGGGAGGCTCGCCCCAGCTCCGGTCGGCGTTCCAGGAGGTCATCGAGCCTGCGGCGCAGGTGGCTGACCACATTCTTGATGTAGTCCGCGTCCTTCAGCCGCCCCTCGATCTTGAAACTCTGGATGCCCGCGTCGGCCATCGCTTCCAGGTGCTCAGAGAGGTCCAGATCCCGGATGCTGAGCAGGTGCTTGTCCCGCAGGAGCACGCGGCCCGAGGCGTCCACTAGGTTCCAGGGGGCGCGGCAGGGCTGGGCACATTCCCCGCGGTTGCCGCTGCGATCACAGATGGCGCCGCTCAGGTAGCAGTGACCGCTCTCACCCACGCACAGGGCACCAAAGACGAAGGCCTCCAGTTCGATATCGGTGGCCCGGTGGATGGCCTGGATGTCATCGAGGCTCAGCTCCCGGGCAAGGATGGCCCGGGTGAAACCCGCGCTGGCGAGGAAGGCCACCCGCTCCGGGCTGTCGCAGGCCGCCTGAGTGCTGGCGTGCAGGGGCAGGGGAGGTAGATCCAGCTCCAGGAAGGCCATGTCCTGGATGATGAGGGCGTCCACTCCAGCCTCATACAACTCCCAGGCTTGGCGCCGGGCATCTTCCAGTTCGGCATCGAAGAGCAGGGTATTGAGGGTTGCGTACACCTTCGCGCCCCAAAGGCGGGCCTCCGAGGTGAGCCGCTGGAAATCCTCTGGATCGTTGCCCGCCGCCTGTCGGGCTCCGAACCGCGCCCCGCCCATGTACACCGCGTCCGCCCCGCACCGCAGCGCGAGGATGCCCTGCTCCGCATTCCGCGCGGGGGCGAGAAGTTCCAGACCCATGGCCTCCAGGGTACCAGGGGGCCGAATAGGGGTGTGAAAGGGGGCGTTCAGAAGCCCCTGGTGAGATGGAGAGTCTCTTGCGAGGACCGGCTCCAGAGCGTGACAGGGTGGGGCGCTTGGTCCTCCTGGCAGGAATTGGAACGGAGCACCACCTCTCCGGCGAGGTTTACCCACTCCTGGATCAGGTGCGTGTCGCCCTTCTCCGATTTCTGCTTGGAGACCGCTTCCAGAACGCCTGGGGCTTCGCGCAGGTCTCCATGGTCATCCTGGGCGATCAAGTAGCCGTCTTCCCACTGGCGAAGGGTCTTGCCGCTGGCATCGAGCAGGCTCAGCTCGGTTCGGCTATCACCGGTCTGGCGGGAGGCCCAGATCCGATCGGGCCGCCAGATCTTGATCTCGTAGTGAGTCGTGGGGAGCACCTCCCGCCCCGCCCAATCCATCAGGCCCATGTACCCCTTGCGGTTGAAGATCACCCAAGGCCCGAGGGTGGCGCCGAGCCAGTGGAAGGGGTGGCCCACGGTGCGCCGATGGAAGGCGTCGAACAGGTGGGCGCGGTTCTTCCCCTGCAACACCAGGGTGCTGCCATCCGGCGAGGCGGCCGCGATGCTCATGCGCGGATCCAGGGGGATGGTCTTGAAGTCCGGCGTGATCCAGAGGGGTGTCCTCCGGTCTTTTGTGTAGGTTCCATAGCCCATCCCGAAGGGTTTGAGTTCTTCCCTGCCCGGCGCCTTGAACAGGATGTTTCCATCGAGGTCCATCACCGCTTCTGGCCCGGGATGCTTGGCATCGGGCCGGAGCCAGAGGCGCCCCGGTTGTCCCGGTATCTCCGAGACCGAGGCGTGTTTCCAGCGCGCCAGAGCGTGGCCCTGGGCGTCCAGCCAATGGGTGCTGCCGTCCTGGTGGGTCGCGACCCAACGCCCGAGGACCATGGGCTGGACCGATTCATAGCCTTCCAGGGCCTGAAAGCGTCCATCCTTAAAGAGCCAACCGAAGGGGCCTTTCGGGTCTTCGAGTTCCTTGCCTTCCTCCTGTGCTCGCAGGTAGGTCTCCAGGACGGAACGCGGGATGCGTTTCACCGCCAGGGGCCAGGGATCTTCCCGGGGCGAGCAAGGGTAGGCGGGCAGGTAGACCGCGTCTTCCCGGGCGGTGCCGTCCGGGTTCAAGCCCTCCAGCCACCGCCCCCCGTCTGCCAGCCAGCCTTCGTGGTTCATGGGCCGCAGGTTTTTCCACGCTCCCGAAAACAGCACACGGCCCGATTCGTCCTGGGCGCGGCCGGGGGGAATGGCTCCAGGTCTCTGAATCCAATAGACCAGGCGCTCGGGAAAGGGCCCGGATTCGAGTCTCTCATCCTCCTCCAGGCTTAGAACGGTACGTCCCTGTTTGATGTCCACGATCTTCCGGAGCGGAGGAGCGACCCACAGCACGCGTTCAGGGTGGGGCAGGGCTCCCCATTGACCCTTGGCGCGGGGTGGGAACAGCACGCGCCCCGCGGAATCCAGCAGTCCGGACTTCCCGTGTTGTTCATCCTTCTCCGGCCACAAATCCAGGGTGAGCAGGTTGGATGGCAGGGCGCCACCGCCCCAGGTGTCGTACTCACCGATGTCGCAACGATCGTGGCTGGCGAGCAAGGCTCCACGGGCATCCAGGATGTCCACCTTTTGTCGGTCGCGGTTGATGCCCCGCCAGTTGCCCGAGGGCAATCTGCGGAGTTCCTCGTAGATCGGAGCCTGCAGGATTGTCCCTTGGTCATCCGCCAGGCCGCACCTGAAGAGGCCCGAAGGGTGGAAGGCAAAGGCCTCCTGGGCCCAGGCGAAACCGGGGCACAAGAGGATCACTAGGCACAGATAGGCCTTCTGCCAGACGAGATTCCTGCGGGCATTCATACCGGGAACTTTCCCACGATCTTCGGAATCCGTCGAAGGGTGGAATTACCCGAACTGTACCGAACGCTTGGTGAAGGCACCGTCCATCCACCAGCCGGTGATCGGAAAGGTGGTCGGCGGGCGCTCGTCGGCAACCGCTCCCGCCACCACCAGCAGCGGCGCGTAATGCTCCCAGGTGGGAAGGGCCATGCGCGCCGCCGGCGCACGCTTCTCGAAGTCGAGCAGGGCTTCCACGTCGAGGCGCTCAAGGGCTCCCTCGGCCCAATGGTCGAATTCCCGCGCCCACTCCGGGGTTCCTGGCCGAAAGGCGTAGCGCATGTTGTGGGTGAGAAAGCCGCTGCCGAAGATGAGCACGCCCTCGTCACGCAGGGGTGCGAGGGCCTGGCCGAGCCGGAAGAGCTCCTGCGGGTCGAGGCCAGGCATCGAGACCTGGAGGACGGGCACGTCGGCGCCCGGGTACATGGCCACCAGCGGAACGTAGGCGCCATGGTCGAGGCCGCGCTCCGGGGCCTCGGTGAAGGCGAGATTTCCCTGGCGCAACAGGCCGCGAAGGCGCGCCGCCAGTTCAGGTGCACCGGGGGCCGGGTACCGGGTCTGGTAATACCGCTCCGGGAAGCCCCCGAAATCATAGATGAGGGGAACCGTGCGGGTGGCGCCCAGGGTGGTGGGCCGCTGTTCCCAGTGTGCCGAAATCATGAGCACGCTCGAAGGCCTCGGCATCGCCTTCGCCCAGGCGGCGAGTTCGCCCATCCACTGGGCGTCATCCAGCAGGATCGGCGCGCCGTGGGCCGCGAAGATGACCGGCATCCGTCCGTTCCGTGAATCCAAAGAGGTTTCTGTTCGTAGGGTCATGGGCTGGGGTTTCCGGCGGGGTGGGCGATCCGATGCTCGGGAAACTCAGCTCTTGGGAGGTTCCCAGTCGAGCGGGGTGCCTTCGGGCAGGCTGGTGACCACTTCCAGGCATCCCGAGGCCAGGAATTTGGGAATCTCGTGGGCCGGGGTTCGGGAGATCTCGCTGGCCTCCAGGCCCAGGCGCGAGAAGATGCCCACCCAGGCGTTCCGCCCGCCTCGCTTGGCGGCGTAGAGGGCGTGATCCGCCACATCCACCGCCTGCTCCCAGGACACATGATCCGGCGGAACACCTACCAGGGGATAGAAGGCGAAACCCACGGAACAGGTCCGCCGCACTTCTTCGCCGGTTTCCAGGTGGAAGACGTGACTCTCCACCTGGCTCCGGATGCGCTCGGCGAGCACGGCGAAGTCCTTTCGGCAGGCACTTCTCGCCACCACCAGGAATTCCTCTCCGCCCCAGCGAACTACGGTGTCCGAATCCCGGGTGGCGGCCCGGAGAATCTCAGCCAGCTGTTGGAGGACCTGGTCACCCGCATGATGCCCATACTCGTCGTTGATCACCTTGAAGTGGTCCACGTCGACCATGAGAAAGACCATGTCGATGTTCATGGCGTGGCGGTCGCCCTTCCCCAGGGAGATGTTGCGGTGGGTCCGGTTCACCTGGGCCACATCGTCGGGCATGCAGACCCCCAGGAAGCGTCGGTTGCGCAGGCCCGTGAGAGGGTCCGTCAGGCTCTGCATCCGGAGGGCCTCGTTGGCCTGCTGAAGCTCCTGGGTGCGGTCCGCCACGATGGACTCCAGGAGCGCCGTCCGCTTGTGCAGGCTGCGGAGACGCCACCAGAAGGCAAGGGCTCCCAGCCCCAGGAGCGCGAGGCCCGCGAGGCTGCGGAACCACCAGGTCTGCCACCACGCGGGCCGGACGGTGAAGGCGAAGCCCGCGACTTCGCCCCAGGGACCTTCCCCAATGCGGCTGCGTACCTCGAACCGATAGGACCCAGGGGGCAGGGCGGGGATGTGCAGTTCCCGGGTGCGCGTGGTCCGCCATTCCGGCTCCAGCCCCACCAGGCGGGTTTCGCTCTGGACCGCCGTTTCCCGCAGAAAACTGAGGCCCGCAAAGCGCACTTCCAGGAGGTTCTCCCGATGGGAGAGTTCCAGCTCGTCCGGCGGGAGGCCATCCCAGGTGCGCCGGCCCAGGGTGCTGCCCAGGATCACCGTGCGGGGCGCGGGGGGCGCGGGGGATTCCACCCGGGAATCGAAACGGGCCAGTCCTGCCAGGGTGCCGATCCAGATGTTCCCCTCGCGATCCTCCAGAAAGGTCATGTTGTTGATGTCATCGCCTACCAGGCCATCCTCGGCCCCGAACTGCCGCTCCCGCGCCCCGTCCAGCAGGAAGACACCCTGTCCAGTGCCGATCCACAGGCGCCCGCGGCGGTCCTCCCCCAGCATGTAGACCTTCTGGGCCTCCAGAACGCTGGAGACGTTCAGGTCGGAGACCTGGAGGCGGCCTCCCTCGTAGTTCAGGCGGCTCAGGCCCGTGGCCTCGAAGTAGGCCGCCACGAATTCACCGTTGTGTAGGGGCAGCAGATAGGCCACGTGGGTCTGCTTGAGGCCGTCATTCCGGGTGAAGCGCTTCCAGATCCCCTTTTCCAGGAGGGCCAGGCCCTTCTCCCCGCAGGCCCAGATCCGGCCTTGACTGTCCATCGCAAGGCCACTGATGTACTCGTTCTCGTCGCCACCAGGCAAGGCCACGGAGGAAAAGCGCAGGGGTCCCACGCCGGTCTGGGCGGCCATGAGTCCACCGCCGTCCAGGGCTGCCCAGAGGGTTCCGCCCGGGTCGAGGACCAGCCGGAAGATACGCTTCCCCCGCACCAGACCCGCCTGGGGACCGAAGTGCTCGACGCGTCCCGTCCGGGGATCCGCCCGGACCACTTCGATGGGAAGCCCGGCCATGTAGAGCATTCCGTCCGGCCCCTCCTGGATGCTCCGGATCGCGTTGGCGGTCGTGCCCGGCAGCACCTGGAATCCTTTCGAGGAAGCCTGGGCGACACCCTTCTCCGTTCCCACCAGTAGGCGGCCCTGACGATCCTGGAAGAGGGCCCGAGCGACATCGCTGGGGAGTCCATCCCGAACCCCGTAGCCGCGCCAGACCCCGCCGCCCAGCTGCCGGTGCAGGCCGGTGCTGCCGATCCAGAGGGATCCTTCCCGATCCTCCAGGGCGATGCGCGCCCAGTCCACGGGCAGGCCCTCCTGGGGCCCCAGCCGCTGCCAGGAACTCCCCATCCAGGTGTAGAGCCCCGTGCCCGTGGGTACCATCACCCGGCCCTTGCGATCCACGCAGAGGTGACCCGGCGTACTGGCCAGGCTGCTGGGTTCGGACACGGAATGGAACATCTGGCCGGCACCGGGTTCGAGGGCCCACAGACCCTTGGCGGTCCGGACCCAGATCCGCCCCGCGCCGTCCCGGGCCAGGGCATCCACCCGCTCCTTCCCCAGCCCCGGCAGGGACCAGGTGCGCCAAGCATTGCCTTCCAGGGAAAGGACCCGAGCCAATCCGCCGGGGCCTCCGCTCAAGATCGCGCCCCAGAGCCGACCACCGGGTTCCACCGTCAGGGCGGTGGCCTCGCCCCCTGGCCATCCGGGGGCGGGCATAAACCCTCCGGCGGGGCGCTGAACGAAGAGACCACTCTGGAAGCCCACCCACAGCCGTCCATCTGGTGTGCTGGCCAGGGTCTCCACCTGCTGGGCCGGTAGCCCGGCCTCCGGGGCCACGACCCGGAAACCATTGGCATCGCGTTGGGCGAGCCCAGCGTAGGTGCCCGCCCACAGCAGGCCATTGGAGGATTCGTGCAGGGCCCCCACATAGGTGGAAGGGAGCCCCTGACGGCGGTCGAAGCGCTGGAAGTCCCGACCATCGTAGCGATACAGGCCGTCCTCGGTGCCCGCCCAGAGGTAGCCGGCCCGGTCCTGAAGCAGGGTCAGCACCGACAGGTTGCCGAGGCCCTTCTCCACGCCATAGGAACGGAAGGCCGTGCGCCCCGGAGCATAGCCGGTATCCGCGCCCCTAGCGGGCACCAGGAGGGCGAGGCACCCCCAGAGGGCGAGAAGGGCGATGCGGGGAAGGAGGCTCATGGCAATCCTTGCGTGTGGGCCTGGGGTGGTTGGTCACTCCCTAGCATACGGATCGGCCCCGTTTCTCGCCTGCATAAATGCCAGAAAGAACGGCCCTTTCTCCAGAAACTCAACGCCCCGGAACTCGGTGGCGAGCTCCAGGGCGCTGAGACCTGCGAGGCGGCTCCGGAAAGATCCGGGAGGCCGAGTGCTACTGGGTGATCAGACTCACCTTGTCCAGGGCGAAGGAGGTCTGCAGAGTGACATCTTCCGTCATCTTGAAGTTGAGGCGGATGGTCTGCCCCTTGTAGGCACTCACATCAAAGGTGCGCAGGGTGTAGCCCGTGGCCTTGTTCAGATTGCTGTATGTGGCCAGGGTCTTCAGCAGGGTCCCAGTATTGTTCAAAATCTGTACCGCCAGCTTGTCGTAGGCAGTCGCAGTGGTGGTTTCCTTTGTATCGATGTGCAGCTGGAAACTCACGGTGGCGGTGGTGGCCGTGCTGGGAATGGTCACGGTCTGATAGAGGGCCTGCGTGGTGGTCACGCCCTTGCCACCCATCCAGGCATTGCGAGTGCCTTCAAAGGCCGGCTGAGTGCTCCAGGTTCCGATTACGGCGGTGGTGCCGGTCCAGGGGGTGGTGCCGACCTCGAAGCCGCCGTTAAGGATGCGCTCGGCTCCGATGGTGGTGTTGCTCACCGTGAAATTGACGGTGGTGGAGGTACCCACATTGCCTGCGGCGTCGTAGGCCTTGGCGACCAGGGTGTGGGCGCCATCCGTTAGCGTGGTGGAATCCAGGGTCATGGAATAGGGGCTCGTGGTGTCGGTGCCCTTCAGGGCGCCATCCACATAGAACTCCACCTTGGTCACGCCTACGGTATCGGTGGCGGTGGCGCCGAGGGTGATGGTGCCGCTGGTGCCGCTCTCCGTGGCGCTGACCGTGGGGGCGGTGGTATCCACGATGGTGCTGACCGTCAGCGTGGCGGAAGCAGAATTGATGCTGCCGGCCGCATTGCTCACCGAAACATAGAAGGTGGCGTTGTTGTCCGTGGTGGTGGTGGCCGCCGTGGTGTAGCTGGCGGCAGTGGCGCCCGAAATCGGCGACGTGCCCCGGTACCACTGGTAGGAGAGGGGGGCGGCACCGCTGGCCACCACGTTGAAGGTGGCGGTCTGACCGGCGGTCACGGTCTGGTTGGCGGGCTGGGTGGTGATGCTAGGGGCGGTAGAGACACTGCCTCGGAGTTCCCAGAAACCGCGGCCGTAGGTGGCCACGCGAACGATGGAGCCATCCGGGGAGATGTAGATGTCCATGATGTTCACCAGGGGCAGGCCGTTGCCCCAGCGGGCCCAGGTGCTGCCGCCGTCCGCGGAGCGGTAGAGGCCCAGGTGGGTGCCCGCGTAGACGATGTTGCGGTCGCTGGGATCCACCTTCACGATGCCCACGGGCACGCCTGTAGGCAGACCGTTGCCATCGAGGGCGGTCCAGGAGCCGCCTAGGTTGGACGACTTCCACAGGTGACTCTTGGTGCCATCGGGGGCCACGGAGCTGGTGTAGACGGTGTTGTAGTCCGTGGGATCGAAGGCGATGGAGCTGGTATAGGAGCCATTGTTGGGTAGCGCGGCGGCCGTGGTCCAGGAACTGCCGCCGTTGGAGGTCAGGAAGACCTTGCCACCGTTGGCCACGATACCCACCACCTGGCCGTTGGATTTGGCCGCGGCCACGTTGCGGATGTAGAAGCTCGTCGTGGGCAGCCCGGAGACCCCCATGGCGGTCCAGGAGCCCGCATAGTTGGTGGATTTGTAGACCTTGGCGTTGACGTAGGTGTAGATCGTGTTGCCTGTGGCATCGGCCGGGCCATCCGCCATGCGGGTGATGAAGGGCGCGGAGGAGGTGTTGTTGCTCTCGGTGATGCCACTGACGGCGGAGGTGAACGTGGTGCCGCCGTTGGTGCTCTTCTGGATGCGGGTGTAGTAGAGGCTGCCCAGCATCGTGGAGCCGCTCACGGAATGCATGAGGCTGCCGAAGCCGTCGCCGCCGATGTACTGATTGAAGGTTGTGGTGGCGCCGCTGCGCACCCGGGTGCCGTTGTCCTGGAAGCCGCCGATCACCGCGTCCGGCGCGGCGGGGGAGCTGCCCACGGAGTAGATCATGTGGGTGGTGATGCCGACGTTGAGCGAATCCGTAAACGTCACACCGCCATCGGTGGACTTGAAGAGGCCGCCGTCGGTGCCGACGTAGAGATTGCCGCTGGCGTCCTGGGCACCGCAGTGGAAGTCCGCGTGCACGTAGGGCTTGCCGCTCTGGGCCAGCCAGTCGGTCATGGTGGTCCAGGTGCTGCCGCCGTTGGTGCTCTTGGCCATCGCCAGCTGGCCGCCGAGGTAGACGATGCTGGGATTGGTACGATCGATGACGATCATGTGGTTGTAGAAGCTCTGGCCGCCCAGGAAGTTCGCCGCAGGGGAAGTCACCAGGGACCAGGTGGCGCCACCGTCGATGCTCTTGTAGACACCCAGCAGATCGCTGGCGGGCGTGGTCGCGTTCGTCTTGCCGGCCATGGCGAACAGGGTGGAGCGGTTGCTGGGAGCCGAGGCCACGGAGATGCGGGTGGCCAGCGCGTCGATGCCGGTGGCGGCGGTCCAGGTGGCGCCCTCGTCCGTGGAACGATAGACCTTGCCTGCGGTGTTGCCATTCGCGTTGGCGAGGTCGGTTTCCGCGGTCAGCACATAGTTGCTGCCGCCGGCCCAGGCCAGATCCCAGCATTTCCAGGTGGCGTTGATGGAGGCCACCTGGGTGTAGGTCTGGCCAGCGTCCGCGGAGCGGTACAGGCCGGTATTGGTGGCCACCAGCACGAGGTTGCGGTTGTTGGGGCTCACCAGGACGGACTGGATGGTGCGGGAGGCGCCGAGGCTTTGGGGCGCGCCCCAGGTGGCGCCGCCATCCGTAGATTTCACGATGCCAAGGCCCGTGCCATCGAAGGGATCACCAAGTCCCAGGTACAGGGTCTGGCTGTCCACGGGGTCCATGGCCAGGAAACCGCAGGAGAGGGTGCCAAGGGTATCGGTGATGGGAGTCCAGCTGGTGCCGCCATTGCTGGTCTTCCACACGCCACCACCGGCGGTGCAGAGGTAGAGCACCTGGCTGTTGGTGGGATCCACCAGGATGGTGCGGGGGCGTCCACTATCGGTCTTGGCCAGGGAGGTTGCACCGTTCTTGATGACGTCCGCCTTGGTGGGGCCGATGTTGATCCAGGTGCCCACCGCCGGAGCGGCGGCCTGGCGGATGGCATCGCCCGCCCCCTTGGGCATCAGGTTGAGATGGCGCCCCCGCTCGGAGGCCGCAGTGTTCTGGAGGAAGGCTCGGAATTCCGGAGTCCACTCGCCCCACCACTGACGCATGGCCTCGGCGCGGAGCCGGGCGTTGTCCGTGATCGCTGTGCCCTTGGGGCCAACGGGGGGCCAGGTCCGGGGACCGTCCTCCAGGATCAGGCGAGTATCCTCCGGGGCCCTCATCATTTCGATGGGGTGGTCCTGGGCCAGGAGTGCGTGGGATCCTGCGGCGAGCAGCAGAGCCAGACGGCCTATGCAAAACATGGATACTCCAAACAAGGCGGGGGCCAAAGCCCCGCAGGCAGAAAAAACCACCCCGCGGGGCGCGGCGCCCAGCGGGGTGATTGAGTTGAAAACCGAAAGATCGAGTTGAGACAGTCTGTAGGCAAGCCAGGCTGGTGGTCAACCGTTTTAGCGATCCAGTCTCTGCCGGAAGGGCAAGTGCTTCAGTTCGATCTGGAAGTGGTTGGAGGCGCGCTGGCAGTGCTGATCCCTCAGCAAGGTCAGCCAAGTTGGAATTCCATTATCCACTCCTGAATCCCCTATCGAAGGCTCCATCCATCTCCGCCAAGCCCTCACACCGTAATGACCACGATCTCCAGATCCACTTCGGCTTTCAGGATGCCCTCGATGGCCACCAGGGTACCGGTGAGACCTGCGGGGCAGGTGGTGCAGGCGCTCCGCGACAGCATCGTCCGGATCATCACCTGTTGCTCGTGACGGCCCACTTCTACACCCTCTGGCAGCTTGAATCTCCGAATGGGCATTCTCAGGCCCGACTGGTGGGCTTTCCTTGATTTGGTTTTGCATGTTTATTTAATTAAAACAGTAATATTTGATTTACGCACACTGATTATGGGTAGAAATCGCAAAAAAGTTTTGCATGCTTTAATGAATCCACTAATTGAAAGATCCAACAATACTTCAAAAGGTGCATCCTGCTGGCGTAAATAAATTTTTGTTTTACTAAAACCAGCTCTCCTTGCTGCACGCATTATCAAGAAGGGGGGCATATCTCTTTCTGTCACACCCCATTTTTCCATAGCTTCTATTGACCCAGCTGTTTTTGAATGACCTGTGCCAGGTTCAAGACAAATACATATTCCACCGGGCTTTAACGCTCGATATACTTCGGAAAAAGTCTTGTATACATCATCACAATGATGCAAACAGTCATAAAAAACAGCGTGATCGAATTCTTGAGTAAATGGCAAATCCTCATAGTCACATGCAACAAAATCAAGATATTCGACATTATAACGGTTTTTATTTTTAAATGCTAAATCAATCATGTCTTGGGATATATCCTGACCTGTGACCTTATAACCTCGTTGCGCAAAGAAGACACTTGTCCACCCGGTACCCATTCCAAGATCAAGCAATCTGCCGGGTGGAGGAGGCAATATATTCATAATTGAACCAATGTCGATCAAATAGCGTCCAACTAGATCCTCTGAGAATGGCTTGTTTAATGCGCTTTCTGCCCCTTTTTTTCCGATATTTTCAATATAGGCTTTTTCGTGATTTTTGCCCATGATATCCTCCGTTTATTTTTTTATTACATAATTATTGTTTTTTATATAATTCTCTAGCAACCACCACACAAAACGCCGTATTAAAGGTCCCATCCACCCCAGCCCGCGCTCCTCACACCGTAATGACCACGATATCCGGATCCACTTCGGCTTTCAGGATGCCCTCGATGGCCACCAGGGTGCCGGTGAGGCCGGCGGGGCAGGTGGTGCAGGCGCCCTGATAGCGGATCATCACCTGCTTCTCGTGACGGCCCACGATCTCCAGGCCACCGCCGTCCGCGGCGAGGGCGGGAAGGATCTGGATGGTGAGGACCTTGCGGACCTTCTCCAGGAATTCGTCGTTGGGATCGCACTGGATGGATGGACGCTCGGTGCGCTCCACGCCCGCCAGGGGATCGCCCCCCACGGCGGGGGCGGCGCGGATGGGCGGTGCCAGCTTGGGCAGCAGCTCGCTCCAGCCGATGCCGTCATCCTTGGTGATGGTGAGGAACTTGTCCTGCATGAAGACGGAGGTGACGTGCCCTACCTCGAAGAGAGCCTTGGCCAGGGGATCCGCTTCGGCGATGGTGGCGTCGGGATAGCTCTTGGCGAAGCCCACCGCCAAGGGCTGACGCAGCACGAACTTCACGGCATTGGGATTGGGGGTGTATTCGATCTCGGCAATCTTGGGCATCAAAAACCTCTTTAAACCGCAAATGGACGCGAATGGGCGCGAATGAAGAATCGGTTTTGATCCGCGATCATTCGTGGTTCCTATTCCGTGGAGACCGCGTCATCGCCCTCGAGGGCGCTGTGCAGGGTGGCCCAGGGGAGGACGGCGCACTTCACGCGGCTGGGGAGATCCTTCACGCCCTGGAAGAGGACGAGCTTGCCCAGGAGGTGGGGATCCGTGGCGGGGTCGAGCTTGCCGCGGATCATCTCGCGGAACTGCTCCACCATCGTCTCGGCTTCGGCCACGGGCTTGCCCTTGACGTTCACGGTCATCAAGGAGCTGGAGGCCTGTGAAATGGCGCAGCCGTGGCCGCTGAACTTCAGGTCCTTGACGAGGCCATCCTCCACGATGAGCGTGAGCTCGATGTCATCGCCGCAGAGGGGGTTCAACCCGTGGGCGTGGTGGGTGCAGGGCTCCAGCTTCCCGAAGTTCCGGGGCTTCTTGTTGTGCTCCAGGATCACCTGCTGATACAGCTCGCGGGGGTCGCTCATCCGAAGATTTCCTTTACCTTCAGAATACCCGCCACCAAGGCATCCACATCCTCGCGGGTGTTGAAGTAGGCGAAGGAGGCGCGGGTGGTGGCGGGGACACCCATGCGCTTCATCACGGGCTGGGCGCAGTGGTGGCCGGCCCGCACCACGACTCCTTCGTGATCCAGGATGCTGCCCACGTCGTGTGGGTGGATGCCTTCCAGCACGAAGGAGATGACGCTGGCCTTGTCCTTCGCGGTGCCGATGATCCGCAGCCCCTCGATGGCCGAGAGGCGCTCGGTGGCGTAGACCAGCAGCCCGTGCTCGTAGGCGCCGATGCGCTCCATGCCGAGGGACTGCACGTAGTCCAGGGCCGCCCCGAGGCCGATGGCCTGGGTGATGGCGGGGGTGCCCGCCTCGAACTTGCCCGGCAGACCGGTATACGAGGTCTTCTCCCAGCTCACGGACAGGATCATGCTGCCGCCCCCGTGCCAGGGCGGCATCTTCTCCAGCAGCGCCTTCTTGCCGTAGAGCACGCCGATACCCGTGGGGCCGCTGAGTTTGTGACCGCTGAAGACGTAGAAATCCGCATCGAGGTCGCGCACGTCCACCTTCATGTGCGGCACGGCCTGGGCACCGTCCACCAGTACGGGCACGCCCTTGGCGTGAGCCCGGGCGATGATCTCCTTCACCGGATTGATGGTGCCGAGCACGTTGGAGACTTGGATGAGGCCCAGAATCTTGGTGCGAGGCGTGAGCAGGGACTCCAAATCCTCGAGGATCAGTTCGCCCGCATCGTTCATGGGGATCACGCGGATGGTTGCGCCGCGCTCCTCGGCCAGCATCTGCCAGGGCACGATGTTGGCGTGATGTTCCATGGCGCTGAGGAGGATCTCGTCGCCCGCATGCACATTGACGCGACCGAAGGTCTGGGCCACGAGATTGATGGCCTCCGTGGTGCCCCGGGTCCAGATGATCTCCTTGGTGGAGGCGGCATTGAGGAAGGACCGCACCTTTTCCCGGGCCTCTTCAAAGCGGTCCGTGGCTTCCTGGCTGAGGGTGGACACGCCGCGATGCACGTTGGTGTGCTCCAGGCGCTGGTAGTGGTCCATGCGTTCGATCACCGGCTGAGGCACCTGCCCACTGACGGCGCTATCCAGGTAGACCATGGGCTTGCCGTGGAAGGGGGTCGTCAGCAGCGGGAAGTCCTGGCGGATGGCGTCCACGTTCAGAGTGTTGTCTTTCATCCGTGTGTATCCGTGTGCATCCGTGGACTTCATTTCCTTTGTCATGCCAAAACCTCAAGGTCCACCGCGTTGGTCCGCGCCATGACGGCCTTCCGCAGCTGCCTGCGCAGGCTGGGCACGGGGATGGCGGCGAGGAGGTCGGCGGCAAAGCCGTAGGTGAGCAGGTTGCGGGCCGTGTCCAGGTTGAGGCCGCGGCTCTGGAGGTAGAAGAGCTCCTCGGGATCGAGCTGGCCGATGGCGGCGCCATGGGCGCACTTCACGTCGTCGGCGTAGATCTCCAGTTCGGGCTTGGCATCCACCCGGGCATGCTCGGAGAGCAGGAGGCTGCGGGCCTGCTGCTGGGCATCGGTCTGCTGGGCGCCGGGGTGCACGTAGATCCGGCCGTTGAAGATGCCCCGGGAGTGGCCATCCACGATGGTCTTCTGGAGCTGGCGGGTGGTGCAGTGGGGCACGGCATGATCGATGCGGGAGTGAGTATCCGCCACCTGATTGCCATCCAGCAGGGCCAGTCCGTTGAGTTCCAGTTCCGCACCTTCCTCGGCCATGAGGACGCAAGGGGTCTGGCGGCTGAGTCGGGCGCCCAGGCTGAGGGTGCGGCACTCGTAGCGGGAGCCGCGATCCACTCGGGCCGCCAGGGTGGAAATGTGGATGGCCTCCCTGGATTCCCGCTGAACCCGCTCATGAGTCAGGGCGGCGTTCTCATGGAGGCGGACCTCGGTGACGGCATTGGTAAAGTACTGCCCCTCGCCCAGATATTCCTCGATGAGCTGGGCCTTGGCGCCGCTTTCCAGCACCACGAGTAGTCGGGGCAGGGCGCAGGTAGCCCCGGGGCCAGCCTGTTTCGATACGAAGATCACATGCAGGGGGGCCTCCACCCGGACACCCTTGGGCACGAATAGGTAGGCACCGTCCGTGAACCGGGCGTGGTTGAGGTTGGCGAAGACATCACTGGATTCTGGCGTCGCCAGGGTTCCAAGACCCGCGGCGGCTTCGGACGCACTGGCCAGGTGCAGCAGGCGCACTCCCGGCGGCAGGGCCGAAGTGTTGCTGAGGTGCGGCGCGAAGTGGCCGTTCACGAAGACCAGGCGCGTGCCCCGGGCCTCGGGCAGGATGGACTCGGCGATGTCCACTTCCGTCGCCACGCCTGGTGCGAAGGTCGTCTCGCGCAGGAGCTTCAGGTCCGTGTACTTCCAGTCTTCATCCTTGAGGGTGGGAAGGCCCTGGGTCTCGAGACGCGCTTCCGCGGCCTGACGAAGGGGTGCCCACTCCGCCGGGCGGGCCGCCCCCAGCAGATCCGGCAACAGACTGCATTCCATGAGCGCCGCCATCAGGCCCTCCCGGCGACGGCCAGGGGTGCGGCGCCTTCGCCCTTGAGCCAGTCGTAGCCGCGGGTCTCCAGCTCCACCGCCAGTTCCTTGCCGCCGCGCTTCACGATGCGACCGCCGGAAAGCACATGAACCTGGTCCGGCTGGATGGTTTCGAGCAGACGTGGGAAGTGGGTGATGAGCAGCAGGGCGCGCTCGGGCTTCATTTGGCGATTCACCGCCTCGCCCAGCACCCGCAGGGCGTCGATATCCAGGCCCGAGTCCAGCTCGTCGAGGATGGCGAGCTTGGGTTCCAGGGCGGCCATCTGCAGGATCTCGTTGCGCTTCTTCTCGCCGCCGGAAAAGCCCTCGTTGAGGCTGCGGTCCAGCAGGGCGGGATCCATCTTCACTTCTTTGATCTTCTCCTGGATGAAGTCGTCGAACTCCAGCGGGTCCAGTTCCTCGCGGCCCTCGGCCTCGGCCTTCTTGTTGTAGGCCAGGCGGATGAAACTGGCGTTGCTCACGCCCGGCACCTCGATGGGGTGCTGGAAGCCCAGGAAGACTCCGGCCCTCGCGCGTTCATCGGCCTCCATCTCGAAGAGGTTCTTGCCCTCGAAGAGCACCTCGCCGCCGGTCACCTCGTAGGCCGGATGCCCCGCGAGCACCTTGCCCAGGGTGGACTTGCCGGACCCGTTGGGCCCCATGATTGCGTGCACCTCGCCCGCCTTGATCTCCAGATCGATGCCCTTGAGGACTTCGTTCTCACCGATGCGGGCCCGCAGGCCACGAATGCTCAACATGTTCAACTCCAAGAAAGAATTAACCGCGAATTTCGCGAATGCTCACGAATGGGGCTTTCCCTTTTTTTATTCGCGCCCATTCGCGTCATTCGCGGTTTCATTTTTTTTATCCGACCGAACCTTCGAGTTTGAGCGAGAGCAGCTTGGTGGCTTCCACGGCGAACTCCATGGGGAGCTCGCGGAATACGTCCTTGCAGAAGCCGTTGATGATCATGGAAATGGCATCTTCGGCGGGGATGCCGCGCTGCTGGAAGTAGAAGAGCTGCTCCTCCCCGATCTTGCTGGTGGTGGCCTCGTGCTCCACCTTGGCGCTCTTGTTCTGCACCTCGATGTAGGGAAAGGTGTTGGCGCTGCAGCTCTGACCGATGAGCATGGAATCGCACTGGCTGAAGTTGCGCGCGCCATCGGCCTTGGGCTGCACCTTCACCAGGCCGCGGTAGCTGTTGGAGCTTTCCCCGGCGCTGATGCCCTTGCTGATGATCGTGGACTTGGTGTTCTTGCCGATGTGGATCATCTTGGTGCCGGTGTCGGCCTGCTGCTTGTGGTTGGTGAGGGCCACAGAATAGAACTCGCCGATGCTGTTCTCACCCAGCAGCACGCAGCTGGGGTACTTCCAGGTGATGGCGCTGCCGGTCTCCACCTGGGTCCAACTGATCTTGCTGTTGCGGCCCTTGCAGAGACCGCGCTTGGTGACGAAGTTGAAGATGCCGCCCTTGCCATCCTTGTCGCCTGCGTACCAGTTCTGCACGGTGCTGTACTTGATGCTGGCGTCGTCCAGGGCCACCAGTTCCACCACGGCGGCATGGAGCTGGTTGGTATCGAACTGCGGCGCCGTGCAGCCTTCCAGGTAACTCACGGAGGCGCCCTCTTCCGCCACGATCAGGGTGCGCTCGAACTGGCCGGATTCCTTGTTGTTGATGCGGAAGTAGGTACTCAGATCCATGGGACAGGTGACGCCCTTGGGGATGAACACGAAGGAGCCGTCCGTGAACACGGCGCTGTTGAGGGCCGCGTAGAAGTTGTCGGAGTAGGGCACCACGCTGCTTAGGTATTTCTTCACCAGTTCGGGGTGTTCGCGCACAGCCTCGGAGAGCGAGCAGAAGATGATGCCCATTTCGCCCAGGCGCTCCTTGTAGGTGGTGGTCACGGAGACGCTGTCGAAGACCACGTCCACCGCCACGCCCGCCAGGGCCTTGCGCTCGTCCATGGGCACGCCCAGCTTTTCGAAGGTGCGCAGCAGCTCGGGATCGACCTCGTCCAGGCTCTGGTACTTGGCCTCCTTGGGCTTGGGGGCGCTATAGTAGACGATCTTCTGGAAATCGGGCCGGGTGTAGGTGACGTGGGCCCACTCGGGCTCGGTCATGGTGAGCCAGTGGCGGTAGGCCTTCAGCCGGTATTCGAGCAGCCATTCGGGCTCGCCCTTCTTGGCGCTGATCATGCGGATGGTGTCTTCGGAGAGTCCCGGCGGGGCGCTTTCCGATTCGATGTCCGTCACGAAGCCGTACTTGTATTCCTGGCTGGTGACCTGCTGAAGGGGCGAGCTCATGGTTTCTCCCGGCCGGTCCCGCACGAGCGGCGGGGACCATTCTGGTGGGGATGGGGCGGATTATCCGGGCCCGTCTCTAAGATTCTCTAATTCATACCGAATTTGTCAACTATTGATCCTCCGCCCCAAGGTCCTTGTGACGGAAGTCGGCGGAAGGATCAGGGAGTCTGTTCCAGTTCCCGGAGCAGGCTCTCCATCTTCTTCTGGACCAGGACCGCCTGATCTTCTGGTAGGTCTCCGGAATCGGCCTCAAGACCTTCCTGAAGGATCTGCATGGCATCCGTACGGTCGCCGAGGGCCGCCATGGCCGTGCCCAGCTGGAAATGGTTGATGACCGTGGGCTCGGTCTTCAGGGCGGGGAGCAGGAGCTCCACGACCTCGGCGGGGCGTTTGAGGTCCAGCAGGTATTGGCCCAGCAATGTGCGCACCCGGGAGGCCTGGCCGGGGAGCGGCTTGGCGTGCAGACGCTTGACCTCCGTCAAATCGGCCTCGGTGATCTGGCCGGCCATGAGCCGGTACGCCTGGCGAATCACGGCGGATTCCCAGGCCCCACTGCTCTTGGGATGGGCGGCCAGGAAACCCTCCAGGGCCAGCGTCGTGGCGGGTTCGTTCTCCTTCTCCATGTAGTAGTCGATGACCAGGCGCAGGGCCAGGAAGCAGAGGCGGGGGTGTCTGGGGGAAAGCGAGAAGGCAAGGGCCGCCTGGAGGTTGCGCTTGGGATCCCGATGCCAGGCGATCTGCAGCTCCACCCAGTCGGCCCGTTCGCTCTTGTCCTTGCGGCGGGCCTTGCGAAGGGAGGCCTCGGCCTCGGCGACATTGCCGTCCTTCAGCCAGCCTTCGGCGTCGTCCAGAAGGAAGCGGGCTTCCGCCTTGCCCCCTCGGGCGGAGCGAAGCTGGGCGGGACTCTCGGCGTCGAGAAGCAGGAGCAGTTCGGGATCACCCGGGTGCTGCTGGAGGAGATCCTCGAGGATGGCGAAGGCCTTGGCCCGCTCATTGGCCAGGATGTAACCCTCGGCCAGCAGCTCCCGCACCATCAGGTCGCCGGGCATGAAGCTGGAGGCCTCCTTGAGGGTGGCGATGGCCTTGGCGGCCTCGCCCCGGGCCAGCAGGACTTCACCCAGCAGGCAAAGGGTCTCTCCGTCCCGCTGGAGGTTGAGGGCCTCCAGGGCGGACTCCTGGGCACCCTGCAGGTCTTCTTCGTCCAGCAGCAGTTCGCAGAGCTGGATGCGAGGTTCCGATTCGTCCGGGCGGAGTTCGGCGGCGGTGCGCAGGGCCTCGATGGCACCATCGGCGTGATCGGGGATGTCCCGGAGCAGCTTGGCCAGGAGCATCCAGGCCTCGTAATGGCGGGGGCTCAGGGCCACGACCTTGCGGACCAGGGCCTCGGCCTCGTCAAATTCCTGAACGACCTCCTTGAGGGCCGCCACGGTGAAGAGGAGTTCGTAGTTCTTGGGATCCAGGGGCAGGGCCTGGGAGAGCCGCTGGGCCGCCTCCATGAGCTGGGCGTTTTCCAAAAAGGCTGCAGTTTCCAACAGGGCGCGGCGCAGCTGGGAGACGGACTTGGGCTTGGAGATGGGGAGGATCCGCGCCCGATAGCGCGTGAAGAGCTCCCGGGCGCCGATGAGCTGGAGGTTCTCCTCCACCAGCTCTTCCCAGCGGGTCGAGAAGGCCTGCCCATCGATCCTGCCCTTGGATTCCAGCTCCTGCACCAGGGACATGAGGCCGTTGCGCAGCATGACCTCGGAGCGCTCTAGGCGCCCCAGTTGATCCGAAACAGTCTCGAGGTAGGTCTCCACGCGGCGGAGGTTCTCTTCCAGACCGGTAATGCGTTCCAGCAGATGCTCGTCGAGGTCTTCGTGCTCTTCGGCTTCTTCGCTCTCGTCCCAGCCCTGGTCGCCGGTGACGATGAGGAGGCGATTGCCGCATTTGCGACAGCTCTCCCTATCCCCTGGGTTCCAGGTGAAGCAGTTCTGGCAGTAGGTACCTGGGATCTCGTTCGCCATGACACCAGGATAGCCGTGGCGGCATCGGAGAGGGACACGCGGTGTCCAGGCAAGGCCCGGTCCCCGCGTCTGATATCCTGGAGCCTGATGAGCAAGAACGAGAAACGACAGGAAGCCATGGAACTGGTGGGCAAGGCCTACCAGCACCACATGAAGGGCGAGATGGACCAAGCCATCGCCCTCTACGATCAGAGCCTGGAATGCTTTCCGACCGCCGAGGCCTACACCTTCCGGGGCTGGGCCAAGTCCACCCGCCAGGACTACGACGGGGCCATCGCCGATTGCCATCGGGCCATCGATCTCGACCCGGAGTTTGGAAACCCCTACAACGACATCGGCGCCTACTGTGTGGAGCAGGGCCAGCCCGAGGATGCCATCCCCTGGCTGCGCATGGCCCTGAAGGCCAAGCGCTACGAGAGCTACTGCTTCCCCTATTTCAATCTGGGCCGGGTCTACGAAGGCATGGGGCGCCTGGAACAGGCCCTCGAACACTACCGCAAGGCCCTGGACGAGAACGCCGGGTACGCCGCAGCGGCCCGGGCCATCGAGCGGGTGAAGGAAAAGCTGGGAATCCAAAACCCTGCGATTCAGTGAAAGGCCAGAATCGCGGGCTTGGGAGATCGGGTTATCCTGGCCTATCGTTCGCACCTTCACGCCGGAGATGGCCACATGATCAGGCATCTAGCCTTCTGTCTACTCGCCAGCTGTCTGTTTCCCTGTTCAGCTCGCGCCAGTCACCAGGCTCCTCCGGAATTGAGCGGACTCCTGATGGATGCCGTCCGTGCGGGAGATGAGGGGAAAGTCCGGTCACTGTTGGCCCAGGGCGCGCGAGCAAACACGCGCAAACAGCCGTCGGACGCAACGGCACTCGAAGCTGCCTTGGGGCGTGGTCTTAATCCGTCTGAATACAAATTCAACAAGCGAATCGTAAATCAATTGATAGCAGAGGGGGATGCACTAGAGAGTATTTTCCCCGGAGATTACCAAGCCTTGTCCGAGGCTGTGCAGCGCGGTGATCGATACCTGCTGAAGATACTCGTGGACAGAATGTGGTTGCGCGAGGACTTTAACTACATCACCCAATTGGACACATGGCGAATTATGACGATTGCGACATTGAAGGAAGATGTCTCTATGCTCAAGGCTATCGGCGAATGTCTGCCCAGCGAGGATGTTTGGATAGGGCTAGGAGGGCAGGAGAATGCAGTGCTGCATCCCTTCGAGATCGCCATCCGTTTTGAAAAGCGAAAGGCTTTTGATTGCTTCCTGGCCCCCCCTCTTCTTTCTGGAGAGATGCTGCAAGAACTTCGGTCTGATGGTCGCTCGAACCTGACATTCACATTTAATGCCTCGATTGTGGGTGCCTTGATCGCTGTCGTGGAGTCTGGATCGGCCACCCATTTGGAGGCCATGCTCAATGTGCACCCAAAATTGCTGCAGGATGCTTGTCGTTCGAGCAATTTTTTGTTTGATGATAGGAGGAATGATTTTTTAACAAATATAATTATTGTATTTGAATCAAACCTCCTGAAGCGGTTATGGGCCGAACATTTAAGCATACCGGATTTGGTGGGGCGAGGAGAGTTAAATGATGATAATTGGGAAAATTATATATTAAATCAAGAGGTTAAGCCAAAAGGGACGTGGAAATCATTGGCTAAATTGCATGTGATGGGAAGTCGGCCTAGGAGCGAAGGGTTAACTCGTTTTGTTGCTTGCTTCCAGAAGGGGGAACTTTCGGCGAAGGAATTCGAGGAATTGCTTCGTCCCCTTGGTTCTTGGCCTATGGAGCCCGCTTATTCTGAACTCTTTGAAAAGCTCGATTGGGTTCCCCTGCGCTGCGATCGGGCCTTTGAAGACCCGGAAATACTCCGAATCATGCTTAGGGCAGGTATTCCCATCAAGACGTGGCGGGATGCAAAAGGACGAAGCCTGCTGCACCATGCCGCACAGCAATCTATCGAATGGACGGTTTTCCCCAAAAACTACTTGGCGCCCTTGGTTCAAGAGGCGGGTCTGGATATCAACGCCCTGGATACCTCAGGCCAACCCGCCGTGGCCTACGTCCGCCCCCTGTCAGATTTCATCCGCTTTGTTGAAGGCGGTGCAAGGGTCGAGTGGCCTGAGTGCCCGGAAGGTCATGCCCTGAATCGTTGGATCGTCAACTATCGTGGCTGGTCAACCGAATCGAATTTTATGCCAGCGTATGCTGATTCGGACTGGCTGAAATCAAACACCTTCCGGTTAAAGATGAAACCCCTGCTGAACATGGCTGCGGGTGGGGACCGGCGTACACCTTTGACCACGGCTTGCGAAATCCTCCAGCAATACCCTTTACGACATGGCGAATGTGGAACTGACCGTTTTGGGGACCGTTTGCGGGAAACCCCTGAGGCGAAAAAACGGAGAGAGGAGAAGGAAAGAAGGGCGGCACAGGAAGAGGAAAGAGCCTGGCAATCCCGGCGGGATCCTCTCATCGCTCTCCTGCTGGACGCTGGCGCCGATGCCAACCAGGCCGATGGTCGAGGTTGGACCCCTGCGCGAGCCGCCGTCGAATCCAATGATCTAGTGCGATTGCGAACCTTGATCAGCCATCCCAAGGGCCTTAGGTGCGTCGATCAGGAGGGGCTTCTCAACGCCTTGGTCCGTGGGCCCGGCCATTCCCGTAAGGCCCTTTTGGCACTCCTGAAAAAGCACGGAGTCGATTGCTGAAACAGGTGGGACGCTCTGAATGGCATAGGCCGAGGGGCGCTCAGCCGGTTGTCCGGATAGCGGGTCGCGGTCGTGCAGGTGGAGGCGTTCAAGTCGTGGGGAATCCGTGCTGAACTGTGAGGAGAGGTTTTCTATGACGTTCACCATCGCCCACAGCCCCGATTCCGACGATGCCTACATGATGGCGCCCCTGGCCCTGGGGTGGATGGATGACGATCCCGACCGGGCCGGGTTCGCCTTCGAGTTCGTGCGCAAGGACATCGAGCGGCTCAACGCCGAGGCCACCGAGGCGCGCTACGACGTGACGGCCATCAGTTTCGGCGCCTATCCCGAACTCCAGGACCATTACGAGCTTCTGACGGCGGGGAGCAGCATCCAGGAGGGCACGGGGCCGCTGGTGGTGTCCAAGGTGCCGGTGACCCCTGCGGAGCTGGCTGGGCTGACCCTGGCGATCCCGGGGGTGCGCACCAGCGCCTACCTGTCCCTGCGTCGGTGGGCGGCCACCCTGGGCTTCGAGCCCCGGGTCGAGCTCCTGCCCTTCGACGAGATCATGCCCGCCGTGGCGGAAGGCCGCTTCGCCGCGGGGCTGCTCATCCATGAAAGCCAGCTCATGTATCGGGAGTTGGGCCTCAACCTGGTGGTGGATCTGGGGCGTTGGTGGAAGGAAACCTACGACCTGCCCCTGCCCATGGGGGGCAATGCCATTCGGAAATCACTGCCCACCGAACTGAAGATGCGTTTTGCACGGTTGATGCGCAAGAGCGTTGCAATGGCCCGCGAACGCCACTGGGAAAGCGTGGACTACGCCCAGTCCTTCGGTCGGGGCATGGACCGGGACATGGTCAGCCGCTATGTGCAGGGCTGGGTCAACGAATTCACCGAGGATCCTGGCCCCCGGGGCCGGGAGGCCGTGGCCAAACTGCTGGGCCTCGAGCCGATCTGGCTCCAGGGCTAACAAAAACCGGCGCCCAACGGGCGCCGGTTTTTGTCAGGGGCAGAGACTTCAGGCCTTCTTGGAGGTCAGCTTGCCGGCCTCCCAGCCGTGGCAGTTCTTGCACTCGGCTTCCTTGTACTTCTTCAGCATTTCGATGCTCTTGGGGTTGAGGTTGTCCTTCTTGGCCGGCATGCCGACATGGCAGGCCTTGCAGGCGGCGCCCTTGACGGTGGTGGGCTTGGCGTAGCCTGCACCGGCCACGAGCAGGGCGGCGGCGACGAGAACGAAACGGCGCATGGGAACTCCTTGGGGTTGGGGCCCAACGGGCCCGGGAGGTTTGCAGAGCGGGAAGAGAACTTCGATGGCACGCACTGGGAAAAGTCTAGGCGTTTGGGACGGATTTTCCAGGGGCGCCCGGGAGGCGGATCCTTCGACAGGTAAGGTAGCAAGGATTCTGCCACCTGAATCCCATAATCGGAGTCCGGGATCGAAAATTGTGACCGGACAGGCTTCCCCGGGGTGTAAAGTGCTGGGCCGGCTTGGTTGGAACGGAATGGGCAACTTCCCGCTGGGACCGCCATCCAAGGCATATTAAAAGCATCGCCTGGAGAATCCCCGATGCCGCAGCCCACCGCTTCCCTTCCTGCCGATGCAAATCACCTCGAGGGATGGCACGGCCTTCATCGGGAAGCCCTCCAGCGTATGGAAACCCTCGAAGCGGCCCTGGCGGCAGGGGCCTGGGGCACCGTGGACGAAGCCAGCCGCTGGATCTACGAGGAGCTGAGACCCCATAACGAGGCCGAGGAGCGGGAACTCTTCCCTCTATTGGAGGAACTGGGGGCCGAACAACTGGAGGAGCAGCTCCTGAGCGAGCATCGGGAGATGTGGGACCTCAATCTCCAGATCCTCACGGGCATCGCCGAAGGCGGAGCCAAGGAGCCTGCGGTGATCGCCGAACTGGCCCAGCGCCTGCTCGCCCTGGTCCGTCAGCACATCGATACCGAGGAGCATCTGCTGCTGCCCCTCCTCCGGGGACGCTCCATCTGGCCCACCGACGAAGTCACCGAGGAGGGTTACCTCATCCTGGAAAAGACTCTGGTGGGGCCGGACACGTGGTCCTTCATCGTGCAGGCGCCCATGGTGGCCCGGGGGCGCAAGCCGGGGCAGTTCATCATGGTGGCGCCCTTTCCCAAGAGCGAGCGGGTGCCGCTCACGCTGGTGGACGGCGATGCCCGCAAGGGCTGGATCCGCTTTGTGGTGATGGTTGCCGGGGCCACCACCCGGGCCATGTGCAAGCTCTCCGCGGGGGATCGCCTCTATGCGGTGGCGGGGCCCATGGGCAAACCCACAGAGCTGGTGGAAGAAGGCACCGTGGTGCTGGTGGCCGGCGGGTACGGGGCCGGGGCGGTACTCACGGCGGCGGAGGTCCTGAACGCCCGTGGGCAGCGGGTGATCGGCATCCTGGGGGGCCGCAGCCGGGAGCGGGTGCTGCTCACCGAGGAATTGGGCGCGGTGTCGGACGAACTCATCATCACCACCGATGACGGCTCCTGGGGGCAGAAGGGGCTCGTAACCGAAGCCCTGAAGGCGATCCTCGACCGCGAGAAGGTCGCCCAGGTGATCGCCGTGGGTCCCATGCCCATGATGCAGGCCGTGGCGGAGTTGACCCGACCCTACGGCATCTTCACGCTGGTGAGTCTCAACGCCCTGATGGTGGATGGCACCGGCATGTGCGGCGGCTGCCGGGTGACCGTGGGGGGCGAGTTCAAGTTCGCCTGCTTCGACGGCCCCGATTTCGATGGGCACAAGGTGGACTTCCAGATGCTGCGGATGCGGCAGAACTGGTACCACGAGGACGAAAAGGATGCGGGCGAGGGGGCGCACACCTGCCGCGTGGGGCGCAACACCGTGGCCCCGGTGACCGATGCCGACCTGCCGGTGATCGAACCCGTAGCGGACTTCGACTGGAAGACGGCGGATCTGCCGGGCCTGAAGGCACCCCAGCGCATGAAGATCCCTCGCCAGGAGATGGCCTGCCAGGAGCCTTCGGTGCGCATCACTAATTTCCTGGAAGTCTCCCTCGGCCTCAACGCCGAGCAGGCCCGCCTGGAGGCCGCCCGCTGCCTGCAATGCAAGAAGCCCACCTGCATTGATGGCTGTCCCGTGGGGATCGACATCCCGGGTTTCCTCAAGCAGATCGAAGCGGGCCATCCCCAGGAGGCGGGGCTCATCCTCAAGCGGTATTCGGCGCTGCCCTCCGTGTGCGGTCGCGTCTGTCCCCAGGAGAAACAGTGCGAGGCCCGCTGCGTGGTGGGCCTCAAGGGCGATGCCGTCTCCATCGGTCGCCTGGAGCGCTTCGCCGCCGACAGCCTGCTGGAGGGTGAATCCAGGCTGCCGGACGTGGCGCCTGCCACCGGGAAAAAGGTGGCCATCGTGGGCGCCGGTCCCGCCGGTCTGGCCACCGCCGGAGAGTTGATCCAGAAGGGCCACGGGGTGACGGTCTTCGATGCCCTCCACAAGGCGGGCGGCGTGCTGCTCTACGGCATTCCCGAGTTCCGCCTGCCCAACGCCATCGTGGATTCCGAGGTCCAGGCCCTGCGGCGCCTGGGGGTGAAGTTCGTGATGAATACTATCATCGGTCGGGCCATGACCCTGGAGGAGCTGCGCCAGGAATACGATGCCGTGTTCCTGGGCACCGGCGCGGGACTGCCGCGGATGCTGGGGGTGCCCGGCGAGGAGTTCAAGGGCGTATATACCGCCAACGAATTCCTGACCCGCGTGAATCTCATGCGGGCCGATCTCTTCCCCGAACACGGCACTCCCATCACCGTGGGTAAGCACGTGGTGGTCGTGGGCTGCGGGAACACGGCCATGGATGCCGCTCGCTGCTCCAAGCGCCTGGGGGCCGAGGTGACGGTGGTCTACCGCCGCTCCGTGGCCGAGAGCACCGCCCGCAAGGAAGAGCTGGAGCACGCCATGGAGGAAGGTATCGTCTTCCGCTGGCTCACCACGCCGGTGGAACTCAAGGGCAACGACCAGGGTTGGATCACCGAGGCCGAGTGCGCCGTGATGGAACTCACGGAACCCGGCGCCGATGGTCGTCGGGGCGTGCGCGACACCGGCCAGCGGGAAGTGCTGCCCTGCGACACCCTGGTGGTGGCCCTGGGGTGCGCCGTGAATCCCCTCATCGCCCAGACGGAAAAGGGCCTCAAGACCCTGCGGGGCGGCGTGGTGGTGGTGGATGAAACCACCGGCGAGACCACCGTGCCCGGCGTTTACGCCGGGGGCGATGTCATCACCGGCGGCGCCACCGTGATCCTTGCCATGGGCCAGGGCCACCGGGCGGCCGAGGCAATCCACGCGCGGCTGATGGGGGTGTAGCCCCAGAACGGTCTTGGGCCTGAAAAGGCTGGACCACAGAGGCCACCGAGAAAAACACGAGGACGCAGAGAAGAGCAAAACAGCACAGACGTATGGTTCGGGCCTTGGCTGGACATCACGTGAGGATCAAAGGGGGGACATCGCGACCACAGTGAGCAAGCGGTCCCACATTTCATGGCAGAGACCCGCACTTCCTTCCTCTGCGCCCTCTATCGCTTTTCTCTGTGAACGCTGTGGTTCATCCGTTCTTTAGGATCATTCGTGGCATCCGGTTTCAGTGCCCGAAGACCATCTCCTTGACCTCGATGCCTTCGATGGCGTTGAGCTTCTTGGCCATCTCCTTCCAGGTCTTCGACTCGCCCACGATTTCCAGCAGCACCACACCTTCGGGCGAGCTGCCGATCTCGTGCAGGCCCAGGCGCGTCTTGATCTGGCTGCCGTAGTGGGTGAAGACCTTCTGCACTTCCACGGCCTCCTTCAGCCGGTCGGTGACGTGCACACCAAGAATGACGTGGTCGGGCTTCATGGAAACCTCCGGGATGTGGGGGATGGGCCCATCCTAGGCCGGGGGAGAGCCCCATGCAAGCCAGGACCGAAGGCGTGGAGCTTATGTGATCGCAGCCGATCTGCGCGGTAAGCCCGTGAAGACTATGTGATCCTAAGCCGATCTGCGCGCAGAGGGTGTTGAGGTTATGTGATCCCAAGCCGATCCACGCGCCGAGCCCGTGAAGGTTATGTGATCCCAAGCCGATCCACGAAAAATGAGGCCCCACTGGGGCCTCATTTTTCGGGACGGCTAGGGATCACCCCCGTGCGTATCGCTGCAGCTTCTGGACGTCCAGGATGCGCACGACGGGGAAGGTGCTCTGGATGAGGCCGAGGTCGGCCAGCAAGCGCAGGGCGCGGCTGAAGGCTTCGCGGCTGGCGCCGATGCACTGGGCCAGGTCCTCCTGGGTCTCCTGGAATTCCACCAGGGCGCGGGCGGGGTTGCGGCTCTGGTAGTCGAGCACGAGCTGGGCCACGCGCTCGGGCACGCTGTGCAGGCTAAGGGTTTCCACCAACTGGATGAGGTGGCGCACCTTGCCGGCGAAATGGCGGATGATCACATCACCTACCGCCGGGTTGCGCTGCACCATGCGTTTGAGGGCGGGGCCGGGGATGAGCCAGCATTCCGTCTCGCCATGGGCTTCGGCACCGCTGGCGATGGGGCCACCATCGAAGACCTGTACCTCGCCCACGCAGGTGCCGGGCTGGAGCATGTCCAACACCTGGATCTTGCCGCGACCATCGGTGCGGAAAACCTTGAGCGAACCCTGGACCACCACGAAGATGCCGGGAATCATTTCACCCTGGTTGAAGACGCTGGCACCATCGGAATAGCGCCGCAGCTCGCTGACCGAGGCCAATTCCTCGGCCTCCGCCTGGGGAAGGCCCGCGAGATAGTCCACGCGCCTGAGGTTGATGACAGCCTGACCCATAGAGTTTCCACCCGCTCCTTCAGTGATTTGTATCACAGGTGACTCCGAATCTGGAATGCAATCGCGGGGTGGGCGGGGAAGGGGTCTGCAGAAACCGACAGAAGCGTAGAATTCCGGCACAGCCCGTCAAGGTGCTGGGTGGGTCTGGGCTAACGGTCCTCCGGGGCGGGCTGGAGGGAGGCGAATACCCATTCTCACATTATCCCGGTTTGTTGCCAGGACTGTTCGGGCGGATGACTGGGAGCTCAGCGTCCTGCGGGTGAACCGAAGGCGTCCTTCCAGGGGCTACCAGACCGAAGGCCGGTCCTTTTCGGCCCGTTTCATGGCGTCCCCGTCCTTGCACCCGAAGGCCTCGAAGAATTCCGCCATGTTGGCCAGGGGGCCCAGGATGCGGTACTTGGCTGGGGAGTGGACATCGGTCATCAGGCGGGAGCGCAGGGCCTCTTCCCGGTGCTTGAGGCGCCAGGTCTCGGCGTAGCCCAGGAAGAACCGCTGCTCGGGGGTGAAGCCCTCGATGAGACCCACCGGGGACTTGCCCTGCTGGCTCAGCTGGTAGGCATCGAAGGCGATCTTGAGGCCACCCAGGTCGGCGAGGTTCTCCCCCAGCGTGGTCTTGCCGTTGATGTGCATGCCCGGCAGGGGCTCGAAGGCATCGAACTGCTTCACCACCAGTTCGGCACGGGCGTCGAAGGCCTTGGCGTCCTCGGGCGTCCACCAGTCCTTGAGGTTGCCCTGGGCGTCGAACTGGCGCCCCTGGTCATCGAAGCCGTGGGTCAGCTCGTGGCCGATGGTGGCGCCGATGTTGCCGTAGTTCACCGCATCGTCGGCTTCCAGGTCGAAGTAGGGGGGCTGCAGGATGCCGGCGGGGAAGCAGATCTCGTTGAGGGTGGGCTCGTAGTAGGCGTTGTTGGTGGGCGGGGTCATCAGCCATTCGCTGCGATCCAGGGGCTTGCCCAGGCGGTTCAGGTTGCGCTGAAACTCGAAACGGCGCGCCGCCAGGCCATTCAGCACGAAGGAACCACGGTCGATCTGGAGCTTGGAGTAGTCGCGCCACACATCGGGGTAGCCGATCTTCACGCGGATGGTGCCCACCTTGGTGAGGGCCTGCTGCTTGGTGGCCTCGCTCATCCACTCCAGCTTCTGGATGCGTCCCCGCAGGGCCGCGAGGATGTTCTTCACCAGATCGTCCATCCTGGCCTTGGCCTGGGGCGGAAAGGCCCGCGCCACGTAGAGCTTGCCCAGGGCCTCGCCGAGGGCGTCGTCCGTGTGGGCCAGCACCCGCTTCCAGCGCGGCTTCTGCACTTCCGTGCCCTGCATCGTCCGGCCGTAGAAGGCGAATTTCTCCGCATCAATGGCCGCATTCAGGTAGTCGGCGGTGCCCCGGATGAGGTTCCAGCGGAGGTAGGCCTGCCACTGGGTGGCCGGAACCCGCTGGGCCATGCGCCCCAGTTCCTTGAAGAACTTCGGCTGCCGCACCAGCAGTTTGTCCACGGGGCCGAGGCCCAGAGCCCTGAAGTAGGCGTTCCAGGCCAGGCCTGGCGCCAGTTTGGCCAGGGTCGCCGGGGTCATCTTGTGGTAGACGGCGTTGGGATCCCGGAGCTCCTCCATGCTCATGGAGGCCTTGGCCAGGCGCGTCTCCAGGGCCATGACGGTCTTGGCGTGGGCCGTGGCCTGGGTGGGCGTTTCCCCGAGGAATTCAAAATTCTTGGCGACATGGGCCAGATACTTGGCGCGGAGCTCCGCCGACTTGGCATCCGTCTTCAGGTAGTACTCCCGCTCGGGGAGGCCCAGACCTCCCTGGGCGAGTTGAACGATGTAGTGCTCGCTGTCCTTGTCGTCCTGATCCACCCGGAAGCGGAAGGCGGGGGAAAACTGCTCCTGGTGCATGGCGGCCAGGGTTTCCGCCAGGCTGCGGCCCGTGCGGGTCTGATCGATGCGGGCGAGGCGACCCGCCAGGGGCTTCAGCCCGTCCTGCTCGATGCGGGTCACGTCCATGCCGGAGGCGAAGTAGTCGCCGACCTTCTGTCGCTCGGAGCCGGGCGCGGCGGCCTTGTCCGCGGCGGCGGACTCGAGGAGTTCCTTCAGGATGGCGAAGGAGCGTTCCTCGATCTCCTGGTCCACGCCGTACGAGGCATACTCCGCGGGGATCGCGGTGTTCTTCTCCCAGGTGCCCAGGGCGAAGCGGTAGAAGTCCTCGCAGGGGCGCACGGAGGTATCCATGTTCCGGGGGTTGAAGCCGCGGTACCGCTGGGCGGCCAGGGGACTGGCGGCAAGCACAAGGGCCACGGCTGGAAGGAGGATGCGGCGGATCATGGGGACTCCCTGCTTAGAGCGTTAGCGGGTGGGCTGAAAAGCCGAACCACAGAGGGCGCAGAGGAAGAGATGAGAACGCAGAGAAACGCAGAGAAAAAACAGCGGGATGCTGCGGCTCTACGGATCAGTTCTCTGTGCCCTCCATCTTTTCTCTGCGTTCTCTGTGGTTCATCTGTTGCGTCCTATGGTGATTCCGAGCCCTACCAGATGGTGGGGCGCAGGGCGGCGGGGCGGGCCATGGGGGTGCCCTCGGGGACGCTGAAGGCCTGGAAGAACTCCGGCAGGTTGGCCAGGGGGCCGTTCACGCGGAAGCGGGCGGCGCTGTGGGGATCACCCATCACGAGCATGCGGGCGGTCTCGGGCCGGGCGTGGAAGCGCCAGGACTGGGCGTAGCCCAGGAAGAACCGCTGTTCGGGGGTGAAGCCGTCCACGGGGCCGGGTTTCCCGGTCTTGGCCCAGCTCATCTTCAGGGCCTCGAAGGCGATCTTCAGGCCGCCCAGGTCGGCAATGTTCTCGCCCAGGGTGAGCTTGCCGTTGAGGTTGAGGCCTGGCAGCACCTCGAAGGCATTGGCCTGCTCCACCACCAGATCCGTGCGCGAGGCATAGGCCTTGGTGTCCTCGGCGGTCCACCAGTTCTTCAGGTTGCCCTGGGCGTCGTACTGGCAACCCTGGTCGTCGAAGCCGTGGGTCATCTCGTGGCCGATCACCATGCCGATGCCCCCGTAGTTCACCGCGTCATCGGCCTTCACGTCGAAGAAGGGGGGCTGCAGGATGCCCGCGGGAAACACGATCTCGTTCATGCTGGGATCGTAGTAGGCGTTCACGGTCTGGGGCGTCATGCCCCACTCGGCGCGATCGATGGGCTTGCCGAGCTTGGCGAGGCCGCGCTGGAATTCGAAGCGGGCCGCGGCCAGGCCGTTGGCCAGGAAGGCGCCCTTCTTGACTTCCAGCTTGCTGTAGTCCCGCCATGTGTCCGGGTAGCCGATCTTCACCTTGAAGGCGGCGAGTTTCTCCTGGGCCTTCTGTTTGGTGGGCTCGCTCATCCACGTGAGCTTCTCGATGCGGTCCTTGAGGGCCGCCCGCAGGTTGCCCACCAGTTCCAGCATCTTGGCCTTGGCCTCGGGGCTGAAGGCCTTCTTGACGTAGAGCTGACCCACCACTTCGCCCAGGGCGCCATCGGTGGCGGTCTGCACGCGCTTCCAACGGGCCTGACGCTCCTTGGCGCCGGAGAGCACCTTGCCGTAGAAGGCGAAGCTCTCGTTGCCGAAGGCTTCGGGCAGTTCATTGGCGGTGCCGCGCACCAGGTTCCAGCGCAGGTAGGTCTTCCACTGGGTCAGGGGCAGTTCCTTGGCCATGCGACCCAGCTCCGCGAAGAAGGCGGGCTGGCGCACGAGGAGGGCCTTCTGCTCCGGCAGGCCGATGGCCTGGAAGTAGCTGGCCCAGGGGAAATCCGGCGCGAGCTTGACCAGTTCGGCGGGGCTCAGCTTGTGATAGATCGCATGGGGATCCCGCTGCTCCACCTGGGTCATGGAGGCCTTGGCGAGACGGGTTTCCATGCCCATCACCACCCCCGCGTGGGCCTTGGCCAGGGGCTTGGATTCGCCCAGCAGCACGAACATCTTTTCCAGGTGCTCGAGGTACTTGGCGCGGATGTCCTGGGACTTGGCATCCTCCAGGGTGTAGTAGTCACGATCCGGCAGGCCCAGGCCGCCCTGGAAGAACTGGGCGATGTAGCTGCTGCTGTCCTTGTCGTCCTGGCCCACATAGAAGCCGAAGGCGGGATTGGCGATGGCCGTGTGCATGTGGCCGATCTCGCTCGCGAGACCCTTGGCATCCTTGATGGCCTCGATGCGGGCCAGGAAGGGCTTCAGGGGCGTGAGGCCAGCCTTCTCGATGGCGGCGACATCCATGCCCGCGGCATAGTAGTCGCCCACCTTCTGCAGGGCGGAGCCCTTGGGAGCCTTGGCGGCCACGGCCTCTTCCATGATTTCGCGCAGGGCCTTGCGGTTGCCCTCCCGGAGCTCGTTGAAGGCGCCCCAGGTGGTCTGGTCGGCGGGGATGGGGTTGGCCTTCAGCCAGCCGCCGTTGGCGTAGTGGAAGAAATCCTGTTCGGGCTTCACGGCGGTATCCAGGAGGGCGGGCTGGATGCCGTGGCCGGGTTCGGGCCCCCCGCTGGCGAGGAGGCCCGAGGCCAGACAGAAGGAGAGGGCGGTGCTGCACAGTTTCAAGGGAACCTCAGTGAAATCGGGAGAGCGTCTCCGGGATTCGTGGACAAAGACAGTTTGAAGGAAAGGGGGAGGGAGGGCGGTGATGCGGGGCACTCTTTGGGGGTTGAGGCTTGCCGGAAAAGCTGAACCACAGAGGGCGCAGAGGGAAAAAGAGAACGCCGAGAAAAGAAGAAAAAGAAGGAAAAAACAGAGGGGGATTCCCGGCTCGACTGGTCAGTCCTCTGTGTCCTCCATCTTTTCTCTGCGCCCTCTGTGGTTCATTAGTTGCGTCCTTGAATGATGCCGGACCCTACCAGATGGCGGGCCGCTCGGCAGCGGGGCGCATCATGGGGCTGCCTTCGCTGCAGCCGAAGGCCTCGTAGAACTCCGGCAGGTTGGACAGGGGCCCAATGACCCGCTGGCGGCCGGGGCTGTGGGGATCGGTCTTGAGGCGCATGGAGAGGGCTTCGGGGCGGATGTGGTTGCGCCACACCTGGGCGGCCCCCAGGAAGAAGCGCTGCTCGCCGGTGAAGCCGTCGAGGACGGGGGCGGGCTTGCCCCCCAGACTCTTCTTCCAGGCCGCGAAGGCGATCTTGAGGCCGCCGAGATCGGCGATGTTCTCCCCCACCGTGAGCTTGCCGTTGACATGCTCGCCGGGCAGCGGTTCGTAGGCGTCGTACTGCTTCACGATGAGATCGGTGCGGGACTGGTAGGCCTTCTTGTCGGCCTCGGTCCACCAGTTCTTCAGGTTGCCATCCGCATCGAACTGGCTGCCGCTGTCGTCGAAGCCATGGGTCATCTCGTGGCCGATCACCCAGCCGATGGCGCCGTAGTTCACCGCGTCGTCCGCCTTGGCATCGAAGAAGGGCGGCTGCAGGATGCCCGCCGGGAAGGCGATCTCGTTCATGGTGGGGCTGTAGTAGGCGTTGACGGTGGGGGGCGTCATGCCCCACTCCGTGCGGTCGATGGCCTTGCCCAACTTGGCCATATTCTCCTTCACGCGCCAGGCCGAGGCCCGGCGCACGTTGCCGAAAAAGTCATCCCGCTTCACGGCGAAGTCGTAGGTCTTCCACTTGTCGGGATAGCCCATCTTCACGCCGAAGGCCTCCAGCTTGCGGATGGCCTGCTGCTTAGTCTCCTCGCCCATCCAGTCCAGGCCCGTGATGCGCTCCCTCAGCGCCGCCCGCAGGTTCTCGACCATCTCCAGCACCTTCTTCTTGGCCTCGGGACTGAAGGCCTTGGCCACGTAGAGCTGGCCCAGAGCCTCGCCCACGGTGCGGTCCGTGGCGGCCTGGATGCGCTTCCAGCGCTCCTCCTGGGCGGGTACGCCGTTGAGCACCTTGCCGTTGAAGGCGAAGGCTTCATCGCCGAAGGCCTTGGGCAACTGACTGGCGGTGGCGCTCACCAGATGCCAGCGCAGGTAGGTGCGCCACTGAGCTACGGGCACCTCCCGGCTCAGCTTGCCGAAGGCCTGGAAGAAGGAAGGCGTGCTGAGGTTGAGGTCTTCCACCTTGCCGCTGCGGGCGGCGAAGTAGCCCTTCCAGTCGAAGCCCGGAGCCTCTGCCTGCACCTGGTCCGGGGTGCGCTTGTTGTAGCGCTTCACCGGGTCGCGCAGCTCCACGCGGCTCCACTGGGCCTGGGCCAGCCTGGTTTCCAGGGCCAGCACCGTGGCGGCATCGGCCTTGGCCTGCTCGTGTTTCTCGCCCAGCAGTTCGAACATCCGGGCCACATGGCCTTCATACTTTTCGCGGATGCCCTTCGAGCGGGCATCGTCCTTCAGGTAGTAGTCCCGATCCGGCAGCCCCGTGCCGCCCTGGCCCAGGCTGGCCATGTAGCGGGTGCTGTTCTTGGCATCCTGGCCCACATAGAACCCGAAGCCGCCCCCCAGCCCCTCGTTGTGCCACCGGGCGAGGAAGGTGGGCAGCTCCTTGCTGTCCTTGAGGGCCGCGATGCGGGCCAGGTAGGGCTTCAGCGGCTGAATGCCCCGCTTCTCGATGGCGGCCTCGCTCATGCCGCTGGTGTAGAAGTCGGCCACCTTCTGCTCCACGGTGCCGGGCTTCCAGTCCCGCCGCTGGGAGGTCTCGTCGAGGATTCGGCGCAGCACGTCGCGATTGAAGTCGGAGACCTCCTCGAAGGCACCGTAGCGGCTCTTGTCTGCGGGCAGGGTGTGGGCCTTGAGCCAGCCGCCATTGGCAAACTGGTAGAAGTCCTCGCAGGCCTTCGCCGAGGTATCGAGGTTGATGGGGTCCACGCCGGGTCTGGCCTTGGCCGTTTCCGGGCCTGCGGCCACCAGGGCGCTCGCCACCAGGCCCAGGGTGAGAAGAAGAGAGGATCGTCGGATCATGTTGAGCCTCGTAATGTGAGGTTATAGGATCGCGCCGTACCGGAGGGTGTCAAGGGTACGCCGCTCATGGGAGACGTGATGTCTGGGCTTCGCCTGGACACCACGTGGGGGTCAAAGGGGGGACATCGCGACCGCAGGGAGCAGGCGGTCCCCCCATGTTCATGGCAGGCTGAAGGTAGTCTTTCCGGAAGCCCCATGGAACCCTCCTCCACCCCGCCGATCTATGCCCTGGCGAACGCCCACTTCCTGCTGGCGGGGCCTCTGCTGGGCCTGGTGGGGGCGGCCCTGCTGAGGCTGCGGGGGGTCCAGGGTTGGCGTCCCCTGCTGTGGGCCGTCCTGGCCAAGACCGTTTCCACGCTGGTGCTGGTCTTCCCCCTTGTGGTGGCCTTCGCTGGTTTGCTGCTAACAATGCTGGGAGCCGATCCCCTGGCTCGTCTCCCATGGCTGGGGCTGGCCTTCCTGGGGGTGCTCCTGGTGCTCTCGACGCTCCTGGAGTGGCCCTTCTTCCACCGGGTCCTGGCACCTCGCAGCGGCAGGCTAGCCTTGGCTGTGTCGCTCCGGGCCAACGCGGTCTGCCTCCTGCTGCTGGTGGCGGCCTATCTGCCCTTTTGCGAACTAAGCCTGCTGAAGGCGGGGGCCTCAAGTCCGCTCCCCAGCGACCCCCATCTCCAGGTCTTCTACCTGCGGGAGGGGGCGCTCTTCCAGAGGAGCCTCGGCGGTCCCGAAACCCTTGTAATGAATGGGCTGAAGGCCGATGCCGAGGCCCGGATCTTCGCCCAGCGCGGCGAGCCGGGCTGGGATCTCTGGCTCAATGCCCGCGAAGGCCCGCCGCGCCTTCTGCGGGCCGGAATCGCGCCCCACTCGGCCCAGGCGCCCTCCCAGCCCGCCCTGCACATCAAGCTCAAGACTTCCGTGCGCACTTCTGAGCCCACGCTGTCCGAGGCCTGGGGCAAGCCCGCGGAGCTTGTGCCGGAGGCCGCCTCCCCCTGGGCCCTCCACCTGGGCCAGTGGCCCTGGGAGGGCCTGCGGGTGGATTCCCGGGATCTGCGCCCGGGCTACCGCCTGGCCCTGGACACTCCCTTTCTCTCCTGGGAGCCCCGCTGCGCCACCCGGCTCCCCGGCGAGCGCCTGCTCTTCCAGATGGGGCCCTATCTCTGGCTGCTGGAATTGGATTCCCGCAAGGTGCGACTTTTTGCCCGGGGGCAGGGGGCGCAGGTGGTGGGGATGGCGGGGGACTGAAACACCGATTGGACCCTTTCGTTACGTCCCGGCCCACCCAAGTTCCTGGAGCTTGCGGGCAAGCCCACGCGCCCGGGTATCTCTTGGTCTGAGGGCCAGCCCCCGGTGAAGTGCCTCCCCTGCGCGGCGCAGGTGCTGCAATCGCGTTGGGTCGTTTTTCGCGCATGACGCCTTGAGGCGTTCCGCATTGGATTGAATCAGGTAGGGCTGGATCACCCGTGAGTTCAGCTTGAAGGCCCGGTCCAGTTCCTGGTCACAGGTGCGGAGGCTCCCCATTGCATCGAGGTTGTGTTCGACCTCCCATTGCGCCACCTGAAGCCAGGCTTGGGCCAAAGTCTGTGGGGCCGTGTAATAGTCTTCTCCATCGAAGAGCCGTTTGAGGCCCGCGATGTTTTCCTTCAGGATCGGGCGGGGATCTCGACCGTTTTGCGCTTCCCAGCGGGCCTTTAGGTTCAGCGTCTCGCCCAGATAATCCCGCAGGCGAAAGTCGCTGTGGCCCGGATTCTTGAGCGCCTCGCGCAACCAGGGCTCGGGATCGACACCATTCTCCATGGCCCATTCCGCCTTCAGGGCATTGAGCATCATCCACTCCACCCGCACGGACTGGGAGGCGAACATCGCTTCAGGCAGCGCCTTGGCATGCCGGATCCCCCGATCCAGTTCGGGGTTGGGATCCCGTCCCGCTTCGAAGGCCGCGAAGGCTTTGTAGTAGATCACCAGGAGCTTGTTGCTCGCCGAAACGGGGTTCTCGGGGTTGAGGGAAATCAGCCGCTCGGAAAGGCGCTCCACTTCGTCCATGTCCCGATGATCGGGTTCACCCCGTTCAAACCTTGAGCCGACCCATGCCAGGCGCCAGTTGAGATCCACCTGATAGGACGTTTCATCGCTGCGACCCAGGGCGAGAGCCACCGCCGAGGCTTCCTCTGCCCGGTCGTACCAGTGGCGCGCAAGCGCGTCATCGCCCTTCCGCTGCCCATCGAACCCCAAACGCGCAAGCGCCGAAACCTCGTAGGCCTTGGCCTCAAAATCCCAAGGATCTTCCCTCACGGCCACCCGGACCTTTTCAAGGGCCGTTTCCGTGTCGCGGTTCATGCGGGCCAACCACGCTTCCGCCAGCGCCGGGTGTTCGAAGCTCTGGCCCACAGCTTTGGCAAAGTAGTCCTTGGCCAGGGGGAAATGGTGCTTCGCCGCTTCGCGTTCCATCTGCCGATCCCCCAGGAATCCCGCCCTCCGCTTTTCTTCCCAGAACAATCCAACATGGGCTCGTCCCAGCGCGTAGGCCGAATCCGGGGTTCGAAAGCCCAGGGCCCAAGCCCTTTCCAGCGCCTCCAGCGCGGCTCGATTATCGCCGATGGACAGAAAGCCCCGCCCCAATGAGAAGTATCCCGGCCCCTGCGCCGCCTTGTTCATCCCGTCCAGCTTGGCCCGTAGCCGCTGCATCCGTGTGCGAACTTTCCCATAGGCGGGGCGCATATCGTGGGCTGGCCTCATCCGTTCCAGGCGCAAGAGATGCTCGATGTCCTTGGACTCCATGGAAAACCGCTCGGCGGCACGAAGCTGAGCCCGCGCAAAGAGTGCGCCCCGAATGGCCCAGATGGAAAGGCCGGACAACCCCAGAAGCACCAGCGCTGAGCTGATCGCCATCCGAGGATGACGCATCCACCACCGCGCCCCCCGGATCAGCCAACCCACCGGGCGAATACTGAGGGATTCACCCTCCAGCACTCGGCGAAGATCCTCTGCAAACGCGGCGGCAGAGACATAGCGATCCCGCGGATCGGGTTCCAGGGCGTGGGCTAGGACCGTTTTTAGATCAATGGGCAGCGCCTTCCACCCCGGCCCCTCCGACAGCCATTCCAGGGTGGGGCGATCCCTCAGCGGCAGAGTCGGTGCCTCCCCCAGGAGCAGCGCATGGAGCGTGGCTCCCAGGCCGTACACATCCGTGCGGGGCCCCAATTGTTCCCGGTTGCCTGGGAACTGTTCGGGGGCCATGAAGCCGAGGGTGCCCAGCCCGAGGTTGCTCTGGGTTATGGTTTCCGCTGAGAGATCCCGGGCGAGCCCAAAATCGCACACGAAGACATGCCAGCCTTCCGGGCGTTGTTCGACCAGGATGTTTCCCGGCTTCAGATCGCGATGGATCACCTGGAACTGATGAGCCTGATGCACGCCGAGGGCGGCCTGGTGCACCGCGCGGATTGCCTGTTCGCGGGTCATCTGGTCCCGCAGTTTGGAAAGGGGAGCCCCGTTCACCCGCTGCATGGCAATGATGGGCACGCCATCGATGTCATCCACGTCGTAGACCTGGCAGAGATGGGGATGCTGGATCCGAGCCAGCAGCTTTCCCTCCTGAACGAACCGATCCCAGGCCTCCTGGCTATGGGCGGTCAAACGTTTCAGGGCGACCACCCGTTCCAGAACCATGTCCCAAGCCTCGTGGACCACCCCGGAGGAACCTTCACCCAGGACAGGGCCTAGTCGATAGCGCCCCAGGGCTCGCTGCGCGGAGCTAAGCCAGGTGGGCGGATCGGGCTGCGGAGAAGAAGGCATGAAACCATCCTGACAAAGTTCAAAAATCACTGTTGACGAATTTATCGTTTTTAATCATATTCCATCCATGGCAACCCGAGGCCCCTACGAATCCCGCCCCCTTTCCGGCCCCCCCAAGAGCCTCGGAGAGCGCATTCGCTCTGTCCGACTGGCTTGGGGATGGACCCAGGGCGAACTTGGACAAGCCGTGAACACTGATCAAACGGCGGTTTCCGCATGGGAGCGAGGTATTGCCGAGCCGTCAGGAGCGGCCATGGCGGCTCTTGGATCCTTATTCGGCGTCACCCCCGAGTGCCTGGAAACAGGAAACCACTTTGCACCCCGGGCTGAACCAACCTCAACACCAGGAGAACGATCTGCACCCCATCCGTTCAACCTGCCCCCCGGTGAAACGGGGAAGGTGATCATTGTTGGGTTGAATTCTGATTCAATTCCAGAAACTGTTCCCTCTGACGGGGCAATCATTCGGATTATTAAGGAATGCCAAGCCAAACGAAAGATATGGCTAGTGGTGGAAAATTCAGAGTAACCTCAGTCTGTTAAGCCAATTAGGATCGGGCACAGGAAATTAATATGCTTATTAATTTTAAATACGAATTATTCTAATTATGAATGAAACAATCGCCTATTGTCCTCTTCGGGACTGACTTTTGGAAGCATCCGGATAACCAGAATTCAGTTACTACTTGTGGTAGATTCCATAATTTCTAAACAACAAATGGAGACGATGTGAAAAATAAAATCATCATTGCGATTGGTGTGCTGTCGCTAATAGGATGTGATTCTGCTATTAAGAAAAATCTCGATTTTGCCATGAAAAGAGACGATGACCATGCTGTAATTAAAATTTTAGAGGAACAAATTCTTTTGACTCAAAATGGTCGTCAAATCAGTGATGAGACAAGTTCATTGATTGCAACTGCAGTAGAATTCGCTATAAAGAAAAATAGGAATAACGATCTGGCCCAGGTGGTTGTTCGTTACGTAAGCACCCCAGCGCTTTACGATAGAATTGCAATGATTCATGCAATTTCAAACATGAATAAACTTGGATTTCACGATTATTCTCTATCAAAATATATATATAAAAATATACCTTATGATAGCGAACACTACATTGTGGTCAGCCCTATCTTGGAATCTATCACATTGGCCGATGTACTACCCGATTTTGAGGTCGCTGGTCAAGCTCTTCGACAAAAGGCACTAAAAATGGAACCATTTAAGGCTGAGGTGGATGCGATGGCCTCCTTGGCGTCCATGGTATCCAGGGGAGGTCAAGGGGAGGTCAAGGGGGGGGCTATTTATCAGAGATTTGACGACATCATTTTCTCTATCGGCCAAGAACTCCCTGTCGATAAAGTTTTCGCTGTAAATATTGACAATTATAAAAATTTTGAAAGTTTTTTTGATGTTGTTGGATTTAAAAAGGGTAAATCTGGATCCATACGCAATGAAATTGCTAGATTAAAATATTTATGCGAAGAAATTGTCGAACAAAAAGAACGTTGCTCTTCCGCTGTGGAGTATGTGGAGAGATTTTATAATGGCAAGCGCGATCAAATGATTCGCGAAATAGCTGTTTTGGATCAACAGGTAGCTGGTTATGAATACGTTGCAACACCAAGACTGCTAGATAATGCAAAAAAGAAATTGGCGGAAGAGAATGCAAAGCTAGAAAAGCTGAAAAAAGAATTCAGCAATCAAAAAGAAAATATTGCCAACACGTTAAAGGAAAAAAATTAAATCATTAAGTTGAGAATTTTTTTGTCATAATCGTAATCGATTAGACGTCTAATCTTATTTGATATTTTTAGTTTTAATGTAATTTGGTTAAATTGCTCAAATTTCATGATTTAACCAAAGTGGTATAATGGGGTGCTAAATGTCTAACAGTCTAGCGATTTTAAAATTGAAAGGGGGGGATTCGAATGAATGCAAAGCGGATCTTATTTGTTGATCAATACCAAAGAGCGGTTGGGAGAATATACCCGTGTGTGGAGGTGAGATCATTCTATAGCTCTTTGGAAAGGTGCGCTACGTCTCAATCTTCTATCCTAATTTGCGGTGTCAATCCGGGCGGGAATGGATTGGTGGATCCACACTTCCCTCCAACGCCCGATAAGGCTGGTTGGTCAGCCTACCTGGATGAGGGATGGGAGCGCCCTGCACGATTCGGTGGCGGCTGGTACCTCAAGGGCGAGAGTCCGTTGCAGGTGAAGGTCCAGGACTTCTTCAAGGCTCTTGGTTTTCCCGATCTCGGGGAGATTCCTGCGTTGAATGTCTGTCCATTACCCACCCGCCAGGCCAGGGAGATCTCTGCTGAACAATGGAATGGGGCGAGGACGGCCCTCCTCCCCCTGGTGCTCGAAAGCCTGCGACCCGGAATCATCCTGGGAATCGGGAATCAAGAACCCGGTGGCAACGTGCGGTCCGTGTGGTCTGGATTCCAGAGGGTGCCTGGGGTTCGATTCACGGAAACCGCAAAGGCCCGGGAAATCCCGAACGCCAAGCTGGCCTGGCTGGATCATGAGGGTGGCCGAACGCTTCTCGTGGCAATCAGGCATCTTTCCCGGGGATGGTCACAGGAGGCCATTCGGCAAACCGCCCGTCTGCTGCGCCGCCGCTTCGCCAAGGAAGGTCTGCTCTACGAGGCAAGGCCGTAGCGATTTCTTGCTGTCAGGCGATTTCTGAAAGTGCCCGACTTGCGACAGGCAAAGTGACCCGCCTTTGAGTGGGAAAATCGCGGTGTGGGGATGGAAGGATCGCGAGCTTCCGTGTTGGAGGGCGTGTAGCTGAGGGGGCGGACGGTTGATGGCCCCTGCACAATGAGTTCTATGAGAGGCTTGCAATCACTGTGGAGTGTTCTACATTAGTTATACGGAGGTTGTTTGTGCGTAAAACATTGAGCAAACACGGCAACTCATACGCCCTGGTATTGGAGAAGAGCCTCCTGGAGTTGCTGCATATCACCCCTGAGACCCCGCTGGAGATCAGTACGGACGGCAAATCCCTGACCATCGTGCCCCAGGTCACGCGCCGGATTACCCCCGACGAACTGGCTGCCCATGCCGCCCTGGCCGAGTCCCGGTATGCCAAGACCTTCAAGGCTCTGGCTGAATGAGTGCGTTCATCATCCTGGGCGTGGAGGATGTGCTCGAACTCCAACGTCGGCAGATTGAACTTTTTGGGGGCATTGCAGGGCTGCGGGATGTCGGAGTGCTGGAGTCCGCCTGTCAGGCTCCCCATAACGTCCTCTTCTACGAGAACGGCGACTTGGTGGATTGCACTGCGGCACTGATGTGGCACCTCTGCTGCGATCATCCCTTTTTGGATGGCAATAAGAGAATCGGGACCGTGGCTGGCATCGTGATGTTGTCCGTGAATGGCGCACTGCTGCCAGATGACGATGCCTTTCAATCCAAACTCATCGAACGAATGATGGACACGGCAGATCATCGGACAACGCGTCAGGACATCGCTCATTTCATCCGCCAATACCTTTAGGGTTCCCTCGCCCCTCACACCGTCCCAGCACCGCTGGCGGCGCCGGTTCTCTGCATGCGGCCCCAGCCGCTGCGGCCGCGGAGGAAGTCCACGATGCCGGTCAGGCGCCAGAAGACGGTGAGTTGGCGGTAGCCGAAGTTCTCCAGGATGGCGGTCAGCAGCAGCAGCAGGAAGGCCTTGAGGCCCTGGTAGCGGTGGCCGCCGTTCACTTCCAGGAGCACGGCGGCGATGGAATTGAGCAGGCCCAGGAAGATGGCCACCAGCAGGAAGAGGCTGGCGAAGGGCAGATCGATGCCGCCCTGGAACAGTTGCCACGCGAAGAGGGCGTACCCCGTCAATTCCACCATGGGCCCCAGGGCCTCGAAAGTGACGAAGAAGGGCATGGAGATCAGGCCGAGGCTGCCGTATCTCGGGTTTAGGAAGAGCCGGCGATGGCTCCAGAGGGTCTCCATGAGGCCGCGCTGCCAGCGGTTTCGCTGACGCCTAAGGGTCTTGAAGTGTTCGGGCACCTCGGTCCAGCAGATGGGGTCGGGCACCATGGCGATGTTGAAGGGTTGCCGCTTCTCGCGCAGATGCCGGTGCAGGCGCAGGATGGCTTCGAAATCCTCGCCGACGGTGCTGGTCCTGAAGCCGCCGATCTCCTCCAGCAGATCCCGGCGGAAGATCCCGAAGGCGCCGGAGACGATGAACAACATCTTGAGGGAAGCCAGGCCCACTCGGCCGTACAGGAAGGCGCGCAAGTATTCGACGATCTGGAACCGGGGCAGCCAGTTCTTGGGCAGGAAGATGCCACGGATGCCGTTGGGGGTTACGCGGCAGCCATTGAGCGGGCGGATGACGCCACTGCAGGCCACGGTGTTGGGCGTATCCAGGAATGGGCGTACGGCCCGCAACAGGGCGTCGTTTTCCAGCAGGCTGTCCCCGTCCATGCAGCAGACCAGGGGATAGCGGGCCAGGTTCAGGGCGCAGTTGAGGGCGTCGGCCTTGCCGCCGTTCTCCTTGTCCACCACCACCAGGTTCAGCACGTAGAGGCTCTCGTACACGTTGCGCACGGGCTTGGTGGCAATGCCTTTCCGCACGACGCGGTGCGAGGGCCTCAGCTTGAAGGCCTTGATGAGCAGCTCCATGGAATCGTCCGTGCTGCCATCGTTCACCACGATGACCTGGGTCTCGGGATAGCGCAGGGCCAGAAGGCTGCTCACGCTCCCCACCACGCCGGCGGCTTCGTTGTAGACGGGGCACAGCAGGCTGATGGGCTTGTAGTGCTGGGTGCCGAACAGGGTCTCCATCTCGTCCCAGTCCACGGAATTCATGTAGCGGCGCATGGCGAAGTAGGACCGGGCCAGGAAGGTGAGCTGGTAGCCGTTCATGGCCAGGAAGTAGAAGAGGATTCCCAGTTCGAGGAGGGGCAGGGCGGTCATAGCCGCCCCCGCAATTCGAGCCATTCCAGGCGTTCCAGGGCCATGTCCCGGGCGAAGGGATCGCTGGTGGGATCCAGGGCGATCCACCGCAGCACCTCCCGGCCCGAGGCCCCCAGTTCCGCGAGACTGCGGGAGGCATGCCTGCGGATATCGAAGACGGGATCCTCCATCAGGCCCATGAGCAGGGGCAGCGAAGCCGCTCCTCCCAGGGAGCCCGAGACCTGGGCGAGATGCATGCGGAGCAGGGGCTGTTCGTGGTTCGCGAAGCGGGCGAGGCGAGGGAAGATCCCGGGGTCTCCAATGGCGTAGAAGGCCTTGATGGCAGCGCACTGCACTTCTACATTTTCCGAATCCAGCAGGCGCTCCAGGATGGGTTGGACCTCTGGTACCCGATGGCTGGCCACCAGAAGGGCGAAGAGGCGCCAGCGCAGGTGAGAGATGGGTGTTCCCTCCAGGTGGGAAGCCAGGCGGGGCACCAGGGCGGGACCGAAGTCCTCCAGCACCGCCAGCATGCGGTTCTGCTGGTACTGCTCCTGGGAGGAGACCCACTCGAAGACCGGCCCGGCATAGGCCAGGTCCTTGCTGCGGCTGAGGGTGCGGGCGGCGGCATAGGCCACGTAGACGGCGGGGTCGTTCAGCAGCGTCAGCACCTTTGGCAGCAGCGCCTCCAGCCCGAAGGCCCAGACTTCCAGGGCCGCCGTGGCGCGGATACGGGGCGCGCGGTGTTCCAGACGCGCGCGAAGATCCCGATCGAGACCGGCGACTTGATAGATCGTCTTCAGGCGTTCGCCCTCCATGCCACCCACGGAATTCCGCAGCCGCTGCAGGAAGTTGCGCAGGTGTGGGCGCTGCTCGGGAGGGATATTCAGGAAGGCCTCGGGCACGGGGCCGTCCCCAAAGAGATACCCCGGAACCACCGCCTCCCACTCTCGGAACGCGGCGATGCGCCGGGTGTTGCGCCGATCGGCCCGGTTCTGCAAGAGCCCCGTGGCGATCACTAATAGAACCAAGGCCGCGGCCAGGCCGATGGCGCTCCAAAGCAGAACCCTCAGTGGGAGGTCCGGGGAGAGCCCCCATTGCAGCATGGAAGATCAGACGGTCCGACGCAGGAGGCGCCAGAGTCGTTCCAGGAGCAGGGGAATCGAGATGGGCTTGGACATGAAGTCATCGGCCCCGGCGGAGAAGCAGGCCACCATGTCCTTCTCGTTCTGGTTGGCGGAAATCACCAGGATGGGCACTTGGCCCTGGGGCGAAGGCAGCTGGCGGATCTCCTGGATGAGCCGGAAGCCGTTCATGGCGGGCATCATCAGGTCCGTCACCACCAGGTTCACCCACTGCTCCTGCAGGTAGTCCAGGGCCTCCTGCCCATTGGTCGCCAGGAGCACGTTCAGGCCTTCCATCTGGAGACGGGAGCGCAGGAGGCTGGCCGTCAGGGGTTCGTCTTCTGCTACCAGCACCCAGGTGTTGTCCGGCCAGATCCTCGTCATGACCCTAGTATGCCTTGCCGAGCCATCGAAGTCCGAAGGCCAGCGTGTGTTCGCGATAGGCCGCGGGGTCCGTGGCCTGCATCACGGGCAGGCCCGCCTTGTTGGCGTTCCAGGCCCCGAAGAGCCCCAGGCGGTTGTCCAGGAGGCGCCATTCGCCGGAGACCCCGTACGCCCACCCGAACTGGCTGGGGTCGTCGTTCACCCGTTGGGTACCGGCCTGGAGATTCAGGGAGAGCTGATAGTGTCGGGCCTGCTTGAGGGTGGCGGCGGTCGTGAGGCCCAGGTAACGGAAGCGCTCGGGGTTGAAGAAGCCCAGGGGAAGAGTCTCGGAATAGCCGAAGCCCCGTCCCACCACGCCGCCCCGGAACTCGATCCAGGAGAGGGGGAAGCGCCTTTCGTAGCTGGCGAAGAAGGACGTGCGCCGACTGCCCGCCGAGAGATCGCCCCGGCCCGCGCCGAGATTCACCGCGTCCAGGCCATCGCCGAAGACCCAGGCCAGCCCAAGGTCCACGGTGCGAATGCTGCCCCGGTGATCCGTGGCGGCGGGGGTGAAGTCCAGGAGGCTCCTCGCGGTATCCACCTGCATCTGGAGCCCTGGCATCACCCTGAAACCGGCGCCCGCATTCCAGGCGGTGCAGGCCTCGCCGCCGAAATCCGAATGCCACTGGAGCCCCGCCGAGACCCGCAAGCGGCTGCCCAGGCTCTGGCGCAGGGAGGCGCCCACCAAGGTGGATTGGCGCTCCTGATCCTGGAAGAGGAGTCGGTTGCGGCCCAGTTCCAACTGCGCGGAGCCCTCCAGGAAAGGCGCCCGGGCCCGCAGTGCGGGGAGTTCCGTGCGGAGTCCTTCATTGGTGTCCGTGCGGCTCTGGCGCAGTTCCACCCAGGGGCCACTGCCGGAGACATTCTCCATCAGGGCCTCCTGGGCGTCCCGCTGAGCTGGACCGCCCCGGGCGAGGCGCTTCAGGATCTCGGTGGAGGCGCGTCCACGGCCTTCGGCGGCGGCGCACTGGGCCTCCAGCAACTGCCCATCGGCGCCGCGGCGAGTCTCCGGGTCGGCCTTTCCCAACTGGGTTCGGGCCTCCACGGGATCTCCCAGCCAGAGGGCCAGCCTGGCCAGACCCAGCCGGGCCTCGCCATCCCCTGGAAACTTCGCCAGTACGGTTTCGTAATCCCTGCGTGCCTCCTTCAAGCGCCCGGTCCAGCTCCGGAAGCGGGCCTTCGCCATGAGTGCGGCGCGATCCTCCGGGTGGCCAGCCAGCCAGGCCTCCAGTCGGGCGAGGCTGTCTCCCAGGTGCTCCTGCCAGGCGCGGTAGGTGGCGTCGTCCAGCACCGCCTGGGCCTGTCCTTCCCTCACCCAGGGCGCTAAAACCTCCAGGGCGGCGGGGAGCTCGTTGGCCCAGGCCCGCACCTGGGCGATGCGCAGATCCGCGTCCAGGGCGCGCTTGGGATGGTGCTGCTTGAAGCGGAGATACCCCGCCGCAGCCTCCGGGAAGCGGCCCATCCAGCTCAGGGTCTGGGCCCGCTCCAGCAGGGCGGTCTCGTGCTCCGGCGCCTGGGCCAGCACGGCGTCATAGGCCTGGATGGCCTCGGGCATGCGTCCCTGGTCCCGGGCCGTGCGGGCCCGGCCCAGCAGGGTGCCGAGGCCTTCCTGGGCCAGCAGGCAGGCGGAGAGGCAGAGCAGGGGAGTCCATTTGCGCATGGTCATCTCGTCGCGGAAGTATCGGCGTGGGGGAGCACGAGGGGGGACGCAGACGTGGTGTCCGGACCTGAGCCGGACACCACGTGGGGGTCAAAGGGGGGACGTAGCGAGCGCAGCAAGCAGGCGGTCCCCCCTTTCATGGCTGAGGGCGCGGAGCGACCGGGCGGTCCCCCTTCGTTCCTGTCGGGCAAGCTGCGGAGCGCTTCCTTCACGATCTCGAAGGACTGCTTCCGGAACACATGGAAACCCGGCTGCTGCCAGGGGGTCCAGGTGAAGAGGGGAGGGAGCGGAATGGGCTCCTTGCCCGTCGGTCTCGGAAGGACAGTCTGAGGTTTCGCCTTGCCCGCCGCCTCCTGGAAACGCACCAGAATGGCCCGGAAGCCTTCGGTTTTGCGGGTGCCGACGCCATCTCCCAGGGGGAGCGGATCGTGGACCACTCGATGGGAACTGGGGTCCGTCACGTTGAGCAGGCCCCAGGGGATGCGCACCTCGATGAAACCGGGGCCCTCCATCCACTCGGCGTTGGAATCGAAGGCGGGATCCTGGCGGTCCTGGGTGCCGCGGCGCAGCCAGCCGATCTCCTGCCGCCGGGGCGGATAGAGCGTGCCATCCCTCCCGATGCGCCCACGATTGCTCTCGGTGCGGGGCATCACGAAGTTCCCCGCCTCGTTTTCCACGGAGCGATAGGGCCGCGCGTAGCGGTGGGTGAACAGATCGTACGGCGCATCCACCAGCACGGCCGCCCGGTCGCCCTGGATGCGCACCAGGAACTCCAGCCCCGCTGCGCTCTTCAGGCCGAGGCCCCAGGGCAGGGCGTGAGATCCCAGCTTTCTGTCGTAGGTGTCGAGGCCCACCAGGAAGCCATCTCGGGGCCCTGCGGCGGGCGGATAGAAGATCCCCAGGTGCAGCCAGCCTTCGTCGGCCGTCAATTTCAGGGTCAGGCCCTGGCCCTGGAGATACACAGGCACGGGCTCCCAATCCTTGGTTTTGCCATCGATCAGGATGGTGGGGCCATCCTTTCCCGGATGGGCGCCCAGCAGGCCGTAGTTCTCCTCCGCATCCTGGGCGTTGTACCAGAAGGGCTTCCGGTCCAAGGGTTCCTCGAAGTCGATGACCAGCCAGTTCTTTTTGAACCACTCGTCGATCCACGCGAAGAGCATCCCGCCCGCGCAGCCCGAATCGTGGATGTTGCGGAACATGCGGGCATCCTGCTCGCCCTGCTCGCGTTCGTTCTGGCCGCCGTGGGTCAGGCCCTGGGGCTGCCAGTGGGCCACCAGCCGCGAGCTGGGCACGCCGAATTCACTGATGACCACGGCGTGTCGCGTGTGGTGGCGCACCAGTTCCCGCAGGTAGGCCACGTAGTTGTTCGGCCCCAGGGGATCGGCGCCCTTGAGGTAGCCCGCGTCCAGATTGAGGAAGTCCGGATAGTAGGGATAGGCGTGATAGCTGGCGAAGAGCCCCGCCTTGAAAAGGACTCCGGAAGCATACTTCTCCATGTCCAAACCCAGGGCGTCGTTGTCGTACTCCTTCACCTCGGCCCCGGGCTCCAGGGGCATTCCCAGGCGCTTGCGAAGCGCGGCCTCCTCCTCCTTGGTGGCCTCCGTGGGATGAAAGAGCGGATCGAGGGTGGGCCAGTTGGTGAACGCCGCGGGGCGCTGGGCGTGATAGGTGTCGTGCTCGTAGGCCAGCAGCGCCTCCAGGGCCTGGGCCATGAAGACCTCCGTGGCATGGCCCTGGCTCACGGTCACGAATCGCCCCCGCCAGTCCGCAAGTCCGGGATGTCTCCCGTTGAAGCCCACGACATTGAAGGGTTCCCATTCGCGCCCGAGGATGTACGCCAGGGTCCAGGGCGTCACGTCCGCCAGGTAGAGGCCGGAAGCGTGGCCGGGCCGCTCCCTGAGCCACCCGCGCCCGTGGAGCAGGTCCACCACCCGGCGCATCTCCAGCTTCCAGGGCTCGAACCACCCGGGGGCCCCGAAGTCGTCATGGGGGGGCGGTTCGATCCACACGCCATGCACGAGGTAGATAGGTGAAGCCGCGACCAGGTTGTGTTCCCGCAGGGCCTCGTAGAAGGCGGGTGGATGGATGGTGTACACCCGCACGCAGTTGACGCCCAGTTCGGCCATGTCCTTGATCCAGGACTGGTACGTGGCCTTGTCCGGGAATTCGCTGGGATTCTTGCCCGGCAGCGCCGCGCCGAGGTTGATGCCCTTGAGGAAGATGGATTTCCACTGGGTTCCAGAGCGCACCTCGAAGCCCTGCGCCCGACTCACGCGGAAATCCAGGGACAGTTCCCTCGGGCGAGCGATGGGAGGAAGGTCGGGCGCCTGGGAAAGGATCCGCTCCATAGTGCTGACGAAATCCTCTCGGCGGGGATCGAGACGCAGGGCCCGCCGGATCGCGGCCTTGGCCTCTTCAGGCTCTCCCAATCGCTCCTGGACCAGGGCGAGCCCGAAATGGGCATCGGCGTACATGGGCGCCAATGCAAGGGCCCGCTGGAAGAGGTCGCGGGCGTCCCGCAGCCGATCCTGGCGCAGCGCCGTGAATCCCGCGCCCACCAGGGCATCCGTATCTCCGGGGGCCTGGGCGAGACGGGCCTCGAAGGCGATGCGCGCCGCCTCCAGGCGGCCCTCGCGGAGGGCTCGCTGGCCCTCTGCGAGGGGCTGCGCGAACAGGAGGACTGTCGCTAAGAGAGAGAGAAAGACCGGCTTCAAGGCAGGGCTCAATCCCCGAAACAGATTCCGAGATCCCGCCCGGTCTGCAGGGTGTCGCAGTCCAGGGGCACGGCTTTCATGCGGCCCGCGACTTCCTCCAGGGGCACGTAGTTCACGTTGGGGAGGGCCAGGGCCACCATGACGCCGCTGTAGCCTTCGTCCAGGGCGCGCACGGCGGCGGCGCCGAAACGCAGGGCGGCCAGGCGGTCGAAGCTGGTGGGGCTGCCACCCCGCAGCAGATGGCCCAGCACCACCACCCGGGCGTCCTTGCCCGTGAGTTCCTGCAGATCCCTGGCCACCCGCTCACCGATGCCGCCCAGGCGCTCGGCGTGGCCGATTTCGGCCTGGGCCACCACGGAGCGCTGGCCGTGGGCGGGGTTGGCGCCTTCGGCCACCACCACCAGGGAATACATGCGGCCATCGTTATCCCGCTCGCGGATCTTGCCGGCCACCTTCTCCAGGTCGAAGGGGATCTCCGGGATGAGGATGGCGTGGGCACTGCCGGAGATGCCTGAATTCAGGGCGATCCAGCCAGCATAGCGCCCCATCATCTCCACCACCATGATGCGCTGGTGACTCTCGGCGGTGCTGTGCAGCCGGTCCAGGCATTCCGTGGCGAAGGCCACGGCGGTGTCGAAACCGAAGGTGGTATAGGTCTTGTCGAGATCGTTATCGATGGTCTTGGGTACGCCCACCACCTTCAGACCCTTCTTGCTCAGGGCATGGGCGATAGTGAGGGAGCCGTCGCCACCGATGGAGACCAGCGCATCCAGTTCCTTGCGGGCGAAATACTCCAGGATCTCCCCGGTGCGGTCCACCTCCTTGATGGAGCCATCGGGCATCTTCATGGGGAACTGCAGAGGGTTGCCCTTGTTGGTGGTGCCCAGGATCGTGCCGCCCAGGTGGGCGATGCCTCGCACCTTGTCCCGGGTGAGCTTGAAGACCCCGCCCTCGGGGTAGCGTTCCGGAAACAGGATGCCGTTGAAGCCCTCGCGAATGCCGTAGCACTCCCAGCCCAGGTTGGAGGCCGCGATGACCACCGCGCGAATGACCGCATTGAGGCCCGGTGCGTCGCCGCCCCCGGTGCAGATGGCGATGCGGCGAATGGGATTGGACATGGCGGCGCCTTCAAGAGGAATGGAGAGAGGATAGCGGAAGAAGGCCCTGGGGTAATGAAAGAGGGGCAGCGCAAGCCGCCCCTCTTTCATCGTAATTTCGCCGTGCTACTTCAGCCCGCGCTTGACCAGCAGGGATTCCACCTTGGGATCGCGGCCCCGGAAGGCCCGGTACAGCTTCGCGGCATCGGCAGTGCCGCCCTTGGATAGCACTTCCTTGCGGAAGGCGGCGGCGGTGGCGGGGTGGAAGAGATTCTTCTTTTCCACGAAGGCCTGGAAGGCATCGGAATCGAGCACTTCGCTCCAGATGTAGGCGTAGTACCCGGCACTGTAACCCCCCGCCCAGATGTGGTTGAAGTAGGGGGTGCGGTAGCGGCTGGGGATCTCGGGGATGAGGCCCAGCTTGTCGAAGGTGGCCTTCTCGAAGGCCATGGCGTCCTGCTCCTTGGGCTCGGGCAGGGTGTGCCAGGCCATGTCCAGCAGGGCGGCGCCCAGGTACTCGACAGTCTTGAGGCCCTGACCGTAGGTGCCCGCCTTCTGCATCTTCTGGATGAGGGCATCGGGGATGGTCGCGCCGGTCTTGTAGTGCTTGGCGTAAAGCTTCAGCACCTCGGGCTCCATGGCCCAGTTCTCCATGATCTGGCTGGGCAGTTCCACGAAATCCCGGGGGGTGCTGGCAAGCCCGCGATACTTGCCCTTGTAGAAGAAGCCGTGCAGGGCGTGACCGAACTCGTGGAAGAGAGTCTCCACTTCATCCGGGGTGAGCAGGGCGGGCTTGTCGCCGGAGGGGCGGGTGAAATTGCAGACGTTGGTGACGATGGGGCGAATGTCGCCGTAGCCCGAGCGCAGGCGCCCGCACCAGGCCCCGCCGCGCTTGCCGGGGCGGGGATGGTAGTCCACGTAGAAGATCCCCACGGGACGGCCGTCCTTTTCCTTGACCTCGAAGACCTGCACTTCGGGGCTGTAGGTGGGCATGTTCTTCAGTTCGGTGAAGGTGATGCCATAGAGCTTCTGGGCCACCAGGAAGGCGCCATCCCGCACGCGATCGATGGGGAAGTAGGGCTTGATGGCATCCTCGTCCAGATCGAAGCGGGCCTTGCGGACCTTTTCCTCGAAGTAGCGCCAGTCCCAGGCCTGGAGCTTCTCGCCCGGAAGCGCCTTGTCGAGCATCAGCTGCATCTCGGCGCGGTCCTTCTTGGCCACCTCCAGAGCGGGCTGCCAGAGCTGGTCCAGCAGGCCGTAGACGCCCTTGGGGTTCTTGGCCATGTTCTCGTCGAGGATGAAATCCGCCCAGGTGGGGAAGCCCAGCAGCTTCGCCTTTTCGGCGCGCAGGGCCGCGATGCGGCTGGCGATGGCGCGGGTGTCCTGCTCGCCGCCGTTGCAGCGCTCGGTGTAGGCGGTGAGCATCTGGCGGCGCAGCTCGCGGTTGTCGGCGTACTGGAGGAAGGGCCAGAGGCTGGGGCCGTCCAGGTTGAAGAGCCACTGGCCGTCCTTGCCGGCCTTCTTGGCGGCCAGGGCGGCCGCATTGCGCACGCCCTCGGGCAGGCCCGCGAGGTCGGCGGGCTTTTCAATCAGCAGGCGGTAGTCCTTGGTGGCCTTCAGCATCTTGTCGCCGAAGGCCACGCTCAGATTGGACAGCTCGCCGTTGATGGCCCGCATGCGGGTCTTCTGGTCGGCGGCCAGGTTGGCCCCGGCGCGCACAAAGTCCTTGTAGCGGTCCTCCAGCAGGCGGGCCTGCTCGGGATTGAGCTTCTCGGCGGCGCGGTTTTCCCACACGGCCTTCACCCGCAGCCAGAGCTTCTCGTTGAAGCTGATGTCATCAAAGTGGGCCGAGCGCAGGGGCGCCAGCTCACGGTTGATGGCCTGGAGTCGCGGGTTGGTCTCGGCGCCGGAGAGATGGCCGAACACGGCGCCCACGGGCTCCATGAAGCGCCCGGAATTCTCCAGGGCCTCGATGGTGTTGGCGAAGGTGGGTTTCGCCGTGGATTCCGTGATGGCCGCGATTTCGGCCTTGTGGCGCTTCATGCCTTCCAGGAAGGCGGGCATGAAGTGGTCCTCCTTGATCTGGGCAAAAGGCGGCGTACCAAAGGGCGTCTTCCAGGTCTGGAAGAAGGGATTGTCCGCGGGAGTCTCAGCGGCCATGGGCAGGCCGGCGGCGAGGAGCAGGGGCAGGATTCGCATGGTTCATCCTTGAATGGAGGGTTGGAATTACTTCAGTCCGCCCTTTTCGAGCACGGCTTCGACCCTGGGATCCCGGCCGCGGAACTCGCGATAGAGGGCGGCGGGATCCTCGCTGCCGCCCTTGGAGAGGAGCTTGCGGAAGGCCTTGGCGGTCTTGGGGTCGAAGATATTGCCCGTCTCCTTGAAGGCCTGGAAGGCATCGCTGTCCAGCACCTCGGACCAGGTGTAGCTGTAGTAGCCCGCGGAATATTCATCGGCGGCATGGGCGAAATAGGGCGTGCGGTAGCGAGGCAGGATCTCGGGGATCAAGCCCCACTTGGCCATCCGCGCCGTCTCGAAGGCCGTGGCGTCCAGCACCTTGGCATCGGTCAGGGTGTGCCAGTCCATGTCCAGGAAGGACGCGGCGAGGCGCTCGGTCCAGCCGAAGCCGGCATTGAAATTCGCGGCCTTCTTCAGCTTCTGCACCAGATCCTGGGGAATGACTTCGCCGGTCTTGTAGTGCTTGGCATAGAGCTTGAGCATCTCGGGCTCAAAGACCCAGTTCTCCATGACCTGGCTGGGCAGCTCCACGAAATCCTGGGCCACGTAGCCCGAACCCCGGAATCGGCAGTTGGAGAAGAGGGCATGCACCGCATGGCCGAATTCGTGGAAGAGCGTTTCCGCCTCGTCCGGCGTGAGCAGGGCGGGCACATCCCCGGCGGGGCGGGCGAAATTGCAGACGTTGTAGACCACCGGCGCGATGAACTTGCCCTTCTCGATCCATTGCTCCTGGATGCTGGAGCACCAGGCGCCGCCGCGCTTGCCGGGGCGGGGATGGAAGTCCATGTAGAGGATGCCCACATGCTTGCCGTCCTTCTCCTTTACCTCGAAGGCCTGGACTTCGGGATGGTAGACGGGCAGATCCTTGCGCTCCTTGAAGGTGATGCCGTACAGCTTGCCCGCCAAGGTGAAGGCGCCGTTGCGCACGCCCTCCAGGGGGAAGTAGGGCTTGAGGGCTTCCTCATCCAGGCTGTACTTGGCCTTCTTGACCTTCTCGGAATAGAACCGCCAATCCGAGGGCTCCAGCTTGAAGCCGCCCTTCTCGGCATCGATCATGGCCTGGAGATCGGCGGCTTCCCGCCGGGCCACCTTGAGGGCGGGCGTCCAGAGCTGCTCCAGGAGCTTGTAAGCGTTCTCGGGCACCTTGGCCATGTTCTCCGCCAGGGTGAACTCGCCCCAGTTCTTGTAGCCCATCAACTGCGCCTTCTCCACCCGGAGGGAGGCCAGCTTGGCGAAGATGGCCTTGTTGTCCGTCTCGCCGCCCTTGTCGCAGCGAGTGGAATAGGCCGTGAGGATCTGGCGGCGCAGATCGCGGTTCTCGGCGCTCTGGAGGAAGGGCCAGATGCTGGGGGCCTTCAGGGTGAACACCCACTTCCCCTCCAGGCCCGCGCCCTTGGCGGCCTCGGCGGCGGCAATGATCTGGCCCTCGGGCAGGCCCGCGAGATCCGCCTGCTTGTCCACCACCAGACGGTAGGCGTTGGTCTCCTTCAGCAGGTTCTCGCTGAACTTGATCTTCAGGCTGGAGAGCTCGCCATTGATGGCCCGCAGGCGATCCTTCTGGGCCGCTTCCAGGTTCGCCCCGCCCCGCACGAAGCGGCGGTAGGTCTTCTCCAGGAGCATGGTCTCCTCGGCGTTGAGCTTCTGGCTGGCGCGGTGGTCATAGACCGCCTTCACCCGCTGAAAGAGACCCTCGTTGAGGTAGATATCGTCCTGGTGGGCGGCCAGCATGGGGCCCGCCTTGGCCTCGAGGGCCTGGAGCTGGTCATTGGTCTCGGCACCGGTGACCAGACCAAAGACGTTGTACACCTTGCCCAGCAGGAGCCCGGAATCATCCAGGGCCGCTACCGTGTTCTTGAAGGTGGCCTTGGCGGGGTTCTTGACGATGGCCCCGATCTCTTCCTTCTGGCGCTTCATTCCTTCTTCCAGGGCGGGCATGAAGTGTTCCGTCTTGATCTGGGCGAAGGGCGGCACCGCGAAGGGCGTCTTCCAGGGGGTGAAGAAGGGATTAGTGGCGGGTGCGGGTTTGGCGGCCATGGCGGGTGTCGTGAGGCAGACCAGCGCGGTCAGCGGGATGAGAGAACGCATGAGGATCCTCCGGAAGGGTGGCAGAATGGACAACACCATCATAATACGATGTCCTCTCCCAAGGAGTCTTGCCATGCACGCGCAATGCCTTCTGCTCGCAGGCGCCGTCCTGCTCACCTCTGCCACCGCCCAGGTGCCCGAGCGCCGGGACAAGGTGGTGTTCGAGGTGGAAAAGGACGCCAAGTACGACGCCATCAAGGCCGAGTTCCGAAAGAAAGGGGAGGACTCGCCCAAGAAGGCCATGTGGGTGGACTTCTCCGCCCTCGATGCCCCGAAGACCGTCTCTGAATTCACGAAGGTCTGGCACCAGCCTGCGGTCTGTCAGGGCATATCGGGCATGTGCTGGTGTTTCTCCACCACCTCCTTCCTGGAATCCGAGGCCTACCGCCAGACCCATAGGGAGCTGCGCTTTTCCGTGATGCATTCCGTCTACTGGGAGTACGTGGAGAAGGCCCGGGGCTTCGTGCAGAGCCGGGGCAAGTCCACCTTGGGCGAAGGCTCTCAAGGGGCGGCCGTGCTGCGGGCCTGGCGCACCCACGGTGTGGTGCCCGCGGAAATCTATTCGGGTCTGAAGGAGGGGCGCAAGGATTACGATCACTCGGGCCTCTTCAAGGAGATCAAGACCTACCTCGAGGGCGTGAAGGGGGCGGGGGCCTGGAACGAGGCGCAGGTCGTGTCCACCGTGCGCGCCATCCTGGATCACCACCTGGGCGCGCCGCCCGCCACGGTAAGCGTGGACGGCAAGCAGCTGACGCCCATGGAATACCTGCAGCAGGTGGCGCGGCTGAATCCCGACGATTACGTGGAATTCGTCTCCTTCCTGGCCAAACCCACCTGGCAGCACACCGAGTACGAGGTGCCGGACAACTGGTGGCACGGCAAGGAGTATGTCAACGTGCCCCTGGACGCCTTCCTGGGGGCCTTCAAGGGCGCCGTCCGCAAGGGCTACAGCTTGGCCATCGCCGGCGACATGTCCGAACCCGGCTACTCCATCGGCGCACCGGGCCTCGCGGTGGTGCCCACCTGGGACATCCCTTCCGCCCACATCGACGAGGCGGCCCGCCAGTTCCGCTTCAACAACGGCACCACCACCGATGACCACGGCCTGCACGTGGTGGGCTTCACCGAGAAGAACGGCCAGGACTGGTACCTGGTGAAGGACTCCTGGAGCAGCGCCTGGAACAACGAACACCCCGGCTACTACTTCTTCCACGAGGACTACGTGAAGCTGAAGGTCCTCGGCTTCATGGTGCACAAAGATGCAGTGAAAGAGCTGCTGGCGAAGGTGAAGGACTGAAAACCCAGGCGATGGGTGGATTGAAGAGTCGGTGAGGCCTCGGCGGAAAATGATTTCAGCGCAGAGTGGCTTCATTGGCCAAAGAGGAGAAGAGCCACAAAGAACGCATAAAACGCAAAGACAAGATGATGGATCAAGCTTGTGATCGCTCTCTTCTCTGCGGATTTTGTGTTCTTTGCGGCCAGTTCCTTCGCGATTCCTACGGAGCGCGTTCTCCTCGATCCCTGGAGCTACTTCTTTTCCTCGAAGGCCAGGTTCCGCACCATGTCTTCCGTCTTCCAGGGCGCGCTGCCGCCGCCCAGGTATTTCTGGAACCACTCCAGGTGGCTGTTGTAGTAGACGGGCATGGACTTGAGGCCATCGGGCCAGTGGCCATCGTTCTTGAAGACGATGAGGCGGCTGGGCACGTTCATGAGCTGGAGGCCGGTGAAGAACTGCAGGCTCTGGGTGTAGGGCACCCGGTAGTCCCGTTCGCCGGTGATGACCAGGCAGGGCGTCTTGAAGTTCTTCACGAAGCTGCTGGGGTTGGCGCGGGCGTAGCCCGTGGGGTTGTCCCAGGGCGTGCCCTTCACATCCCACTCCGGGAACCAGAGTTCCTCGGTGGCGCCGTGCATGCTTGGCAGGTCGTACACGCCCATCATGGCGGCCAGGGCCTTGTAGCGGGTGCTGTGACCCTCCAGCCACATCATGGCGTAGCCGCCCCAGCTCCAGCCCATGGCGCCCAGGCGGTCCTTGTCCACATAGGGCAAAGCAGCGAGGGCATCGGTCACCTTCTCGATATCGGTGATGACCTTGCCATCCCAGTCGCCGCTGATGGCGTCGGTGAAGGCCTGGCCGTAACCCGTAGAGCCGTGGGGGTTGGGGAAGGCCACCACGTAGCCCGCACCGGGGTACACCTGCCAGTCGCCCCGCAGGGTGTCGGACCACATCATCTGCGGGCCGCCGTGGACATTGAGGATGAGGGGATACTTCTTGGCCGGGTCGAAGCCGTGGGGCATCACCAGGAAGACCTGCACGCTGGCGCCGTCGGCCCCCTTCACCCAGAGTTCCTCGGCGGGGCGGATGTCCACTTCGTCGGCCACGGCCTGATTGAAGCTGCTGAGGCGCTTCAGCTCCTTCTTCTCGAAGCCGTAGCGCCAGATCTCCGTGGGCTCGCCCACGCGGCTCTTGGTGAGCACGACGGCCTTCTGGTCCGGGGTCACCTGAAACTCGCTGATGCTGTGGCCCTCCAGCATGCGTTGGATCCTGCCGGTGGCTACCTCAACCCGGTGCAGGGGATTGCGACCCTTCTCATCGATGACGAACCACAGGGCCTTGCCATCGGCGGACCACTGGAAGGAGGTGACCCAGTTGTCGATACCTTCCGTGAGCACCCGGCGTGTCTTGGTGGTGCGGTCGTACACGGCCAGAAGGAAGCGGTCGGATTCGCAGCCGGGGCGACGCTGTATCTTGTAGGCGATGTAGCGCCCGTCGGGGGAGTACTTGGGATCGCCATCATAGGCGGGATTCTCGCCGGTGATGCGCTCGGGCGTGCGGTCACCCTCCAGGGAAATCAGGAAGAGATCCTTGTTGGTGGAGCGGGCGGGCACGGCCTCTGTGGTGGTGGTGACGCAGAGCTCCTTGCCATCGGGGCTGAGGTCGAAGGACTGGGGGCTGCCGCTGGTGACATCGGCGGGGTAGTCCTGCTTGCCGGAGGTGAGGGCCTCGACCTTGTCCTGGCCGAAGGAGGCCAGGAACAGATGGGTGTACTGGAAGTTCCGGTATTCGGTCCAGTGGCGGTAGAGCAGCGTGTCGGCGAGATGGGCCTGGACTGGGCCGTTCTCCAGCTTTTCCGCCAGCTCCTGATGGCGCGTGCCATCGCCCATGCTCTCGGGAAAGACCTGGGCATCGAATACGACCTTGTCGCCGGAGGGCAGCAGCCTGGGTGTGCCCAGGCCGGGAACGAAGGAGGTCACCTTGCGGGCCTCGCCCCCCGTCAGATCCAGGGTCCAGAGCTGATTGCCACCGTCCCGACTGGAGAGGAAGGCGATGGTCTTGCCGTCCTTGGACCACTGGGGGGAATAGCTGGAGCGCTCGGCGAAAGTCAATGGACGGCTGGCGCCCGTGGCCAGATCCATCATCCAGATCTGGGTGGCGCGTTTGGCCTTCTTGAGATCCTGGGTGGAGACCTGGAAGAGCAGCCGCGAACCATCCGGGGACAGGCTGAGGCCGGAGATGCCCTTCAGCTTGTAGAGGTCTTCGATGGTGAAGGCGCGCTTTTCGGCGGCGGTGGCGGGAAGCACGAAAGCGAGCACCGGGGCCAGGAGCCAGGGCGTGATGGACATGATTCACCTCTTAAGGGCAGACGGAATTGCAAACGTTCCCCTTCAGAATCCCACGGGTGGGATGGGGCGCAAACCGGCTACCAGTTTTCCAGGAATTCCTCGGCCTTGGCCTGGGCGGCCGGGGAGAGGTGGGCGAAGCGCATGAGGCGGTCGTTGAACTCGAAGTGCAGTTCGCGGTTCTCCTCGAGCACCAACTCGATCTGCTCCCGGTGGATGGCCTCATCGGACAGGTAGCGCCAGTAGACGGCGCTGGCGACTTCTTCCAGTTCGAGGGCCTTGGCCTCCCAGTACACGCGGATCAGGGTGCGCCAGCCGACCTTCTTCATCAGGCTGCCCTGGTCGATGGCCTCCTGCCAGAGGGGACCGGCCCAGGCCTGGATCAGTTCCACGGCCCGTTCTTCGTCGTGGCGCGCCAGGTTCAGCACCAGCTCGCCCAGATCGTAGACCACGGTCTCGAGGCCGAAATGCAGGCCCTGGCGGGCGGCGATCTTGCCGTAGTGCAGCAGGTGCTGGGCGGCTTCGTGCATTCGACTGGGCGTGTCGTGGAAGGCCTCGATGAGAAGACGATAGTGGTACGAGAGGTTCTGGAAACGCCGCAGGTCCTTCTCCTCGATGGCCTCTCGCATCAGGGTGTTGAAGGCCATGATGTGGAGTTCCACCACCGAGTCCCGCTGGAGGACCGAGGCCAGACTGGCCGTCTCCACCATCTGCCCGGCCAGTTCCGCCATGATCTCGTGCTGGCGCTTGGTGGCGCCCTCCATCACCTTGAGCGTCTGGGCCAACACGTAGGCCTCGGGCCAGATCCGCTCGCGGATCAGGTAATCCTGGCCTTCCATGGCCAACCCCGGCACGAAGTAGGGTTGGCCGGAGCGCCAGGGGCCTGCGCTGCCGATGATCTCGGTGAGCAGGGCGTTCATGGACTGGAGGGCCAGCAGCACCAGCTGGCGATCCCCCCGGGCCATGCCCGTGAGGGCGATGTTCGTCACCACATCGATGGTCTCGAAGAGATCGTGGACACTCTGGCGGGGGCGCTTGCCTCGGTTGAGATCCTGGAGCGTGCGGGCGCCCTTCTTGGTGAGCATGGGCATGAAGAAGCTGGGCCGCAGGAACTGGCTGATGCCATAGAGGTAGGGAATGGCCCCGGCCATCACCAGCAGGTAGATCAGGGCCAGCACCTTGACCAGCACGCGCCCCAGGATGTGGTGCATGGGAATGAAGTTCAGGCCCAGGCTGATGATGTGGCTGGTGAGCAACAGCGAGAGCATGGCCACGATCAGCGGATGCTTGACGTACAGCGTGACCAGCTTGGGGGTGTAGAGGTTGGCCGTGAGCGGCACGATGAGGGCGATGCAGGTGAGCACGATGGCCATGAACCCGTTCAGGGTCCGCCCCGCCACCGGCAGCGTGATCGAGTCCACGCCCTGGTTCACCCCATAGGCGGCAATGAAGGCGGCCAGCACGAAGGCGCCCAGGAGGCACACCGCCGTGAGCAGCACCAGGCCGCGGGAGATCCGTGAATTGCCGAGGGTGTGGTGTTCCATGGGGTATCCGGGTGGGAAGGCTGAGGATGGCACGGATGGCGAGGGCCGAGAAGAACCGGGCGGGCGCGTGCAGGCGCTCGGGGGCAAACCCAGATGCGGTCTCGTTTTCCAAAAAACAGATCCACCGCCAAGGCCGCTTCGCGGCTGCGCCAAGGACGCCAAGAAAGATGGCGCGCCTTAGATCCTGCGGTCGTCCTTGGTTGTGAGGGCATATCCGGGGCGCTGGACTGGATGCAGCCGCAGGCAGAGGGGGTGTGGCATGAACCAAGCGTGGATCCTCGGCGGCAAGGCCGCCGCCATCCTGGGCTACCGCCGGGATCCCTTCCGGGAGAAATTCGAGGGCATCATCTCCTCCCGGAAGCTGCCGGGGCGGGCACTATCGGTGGCTGGAGTCAGCGGTGAGGAGGCTGGCCGCTCAGGCTGCGGTGGTGGGGCAGTCGGCGTGAGGTGGGGCGTGTGGGTTGAGTGATTGCTTAAGCATAGATATCCCTCAGCAACTCTTAAAGTTGCTCCAGCCATTCTTTGAGATTTGCCACTGTGTTCCACCAGGTTTCTACTAAGGGTGCATTTGTATTTATCAATTTACCTGAGTCGCCTCTGAAGGTGAGCTCACCACGATGTGCAATCTTGTTGCGGCAGCGGAAAAGGTGATCAATATTCTGGTAATAACTGGGGTGTTCCTTTTTGTAACTGCGGGAAAAGGCTTCCTCTGCCACTGAGTCGAGAAGTTCAAGGACTCTGACAGATATTTTTGCCTTGTCTTCGAGATAGTCAAAGGCGGCTCCAGCAGGGGATGACTGGTTGAAAAAACATCGCTTGACCATAACCTCTGCGCAGATTGCAAGTTCCAAGACCGAACGCCGAAGACTATGCTCGAACCAAGCCGTCTGAGCATCCGACAAAAGCATTTCGGTGAGTGTCGGTTCAGATGGGTTTTTAAGGAATGAGTCAAGATCATGGATTTTGTCTAGCGTTAGCTTCTTGGAGGCAAGTTCACCCATAAGTCCAGGGATAGGCTCGACCACCATCATGTAATTTCCGTCTTGAATTTTTTCCCCGCTGTCATCCAACCATGTTGGATTATTCAGAGAATTGTCCCAAGCCGGTATGTGTCTCACCAGTGGAGTAAACAAAGAGTATCGAAAATAGTGTAATATAAGATTGGAAATCGTTAATGCTACAGATTTGTAGTCCGGAAGTAGCATATTAAAGTAATCGCATAGAGATGTTAGGTCCTTCGTTCCATCTGGTTTAATAATTGCGCTGGGTGGAGCGTGGGTTTCTATTCGCGAAACAGTTATTTCGATTCGATCTAATGCCGTAGTCCAGAAATTATCATCTTTGCCTTTCGATATTTCAAACGTGGGAATCAGTTTTGCAGTGATTTTGAATGCCCCCTGTTCAAGGGACACCTGCGGGATGTGTCCTGTCGGCAATGCCAACAGGCAGGGCGAGGTAATATTCAGTTTGAATTGAGCGGAAAGCGTTGGCATTTTAATCCGCCGATATAGAGAGGTTGAATGGAGTTGTTATAGCGACACAGTCTGTGAAAGTAACTTACAGAGGTTGCATCCGATAAAAACGATAGGTTAGTTGCGTGACTGCACTCAATTCTTATTTTCGCGCAGGCAATTAAATTCGGTTTCAAGAATTTGGTATATAATTTTATAATTTTCATAGGTCGGAAATCGTGATTCATTTCTTATTTCGTGACCCGTATTTCCTGATTGTCGTTTAATCTTATGCTTTTCGAATATATTGTCATGAAAATTATCCCAACTGGATTCTTTCTTGGGAGTTGGATATCGGCCAAGCCAAATGATGATTTCTGAGAACAATTCCAATGTACATTTTTGATCTTCGCTGATTTTAATTTCGGCTTCGATCAACAAATCTTTCAATATATGAATTTTCTCAAATAATTTTTGCTTTAAGGTGATTATTGCTTTCAGGATAAGTTCTATTGAGATTGCGGCATTGTAATAACAAGCTGGGGTAGACCCAAGTTTTTTGTGTTGGTAAATCAATTCGGCTATTTGATGGAATTGGCTAGCGCGTTCGAACCAATTGTTTGGATTAGTTTCGGTATTTAGAAGGGTATATCCAACTATTTCACGAATGGCTTTCTGGTTCATTTTTAAGAAAACCTCTGAGTGAGGGTCTAACGATTGAAGTTAATCGGCGCTACCGATGCGGCGCGTGGCAGTGATGGAAGGGGCCGGAAGGGGTAGCGTCCGGTTGAACGAGTAATGAGGCAGGGCCAACGCATACTCAGTGCCTATGGACAAAAATGGAAAGGGCACTGGCACTGAAGTCTCCATCTAACGGAGCGCTGTCTACGTCATTTTTCCAAACCTTGGGAATGCCCTTATTTTCAATAGTTTGAACCCCAGAAACATAGATGTCACCGCTCAATACAAATGCAGATGTTGCAATTGTAGCGTTTGCTCCTTGTGCAAGAACAGTGGCAATTCCATTTTTCCAGACCTTTGCGACAAAAATATCTCCTGAATGCTCAAAACCAGTAACAAAAACATCTCTATCAGATATTGCTATGGATGTTGTAAAATTATCTATTTGACCATTTGAAATACTTGTCGCTACACCATTTTTCCAAATTTTTGCGACAGATTTCGAATTTGAAATAGTTAAATTTGACTCATGGCCGGTGACATACACATCACTCCCCGAGACTGTTATGGAAGTAGCCTCTGCTCGAGTCGTCCCGTCTGTTAGATGGATTGGTGTCCCATTCTTCCATATTGTTGCATAGAGACTATTGCCAATCTCTTCTGCTCCGGCAGCATAGACATCACCATCAGAAATAAACATTGACAATGCGTAAGCGTTTCTGGATCCATCGGTAAGGGTTGTCGCCACGCCATTCTTCCAAATAGTCGCAACATAGAGTGTTCCATTAGATTCGGCTCCTGCTGCATAAATATCACCTCCATTTACTACTGTGGAGTATGCTATGGCGTAATTTTTACCATCACTAAGTGTCCTGACTATTCCATTTTTCCAAATAGTGGCAAATTTACCTTCATAGCCAGCAACATATACATCCTCTCCAGAAACATAAATAGAGGTTGCAGCAGCAGCATACTCTCCATTCGTCAAAAAATTTACCCTCCCATTTTTCCATACTACGGCAGTGGGCCTCTGTGAATTATTCCCTATGCCAGCAATATAAATATCAGTAGTTATTGGTTGTGGTGCTATTCCTGTGGTCGAGCCTCCACAAGCAATAGAAATCAATGCAAGACACAAGAGGAATGCTGCCGACATGTTCTTGAATGGTCGCAACAACCAAAAAATAGAAAATCGGATTGACATTTTGAATTCCTTATTAAAAGTGCGGCATTAGTATTATTTTTGAACCAAAACAATTAACGAGACTGGGTGGCGGACAAACAATCAGGATTCGCCAGTGCTGCCGTGGCTGCGCCGGGGTCATCTCTGGGATGAAACCTTAGTTTATCAGCGACACTGCGAGGTCAAGCGAAATCCCCCGACGGAAATTGCGCCCCGGCCCCTCTGACCTTCCCAACTTATAACGCGGGAAATGCGGGAAACACGGGGGCGCATCGTGGCTCACTTCGCGTGCCTGCGCGAGCGTGAGGCATGCAACTCACCGCTCACGGCTCACTTGAGGAGACAACCCGGACCATGCCGGGCATTCCGAACGACCCGCTGGGTGAATACGCAGAAACCATCAGACGGACCGCCGAGAAGGTGGCGCAGGCGCGCGCGGCTGCATCCCCATCGGCCTGCCACTTCCAGGCCTCCAGTGCCTACGGATCTTCAGTCCCCCACCAGCGCCCGCTGGATCGCTTCGAAATCCGCCCGGGAGGTGGCGTCCAGGCTGAGGGGCGTGACCGCCACCACGCGATCCACCGCCAGGGCGTGGATATCTGAGTCGGTTTCGAGGCGGGCGTGATCGATGGCCACGACAATCCTGCCATCGCCGATGCGGCTGGTGAGGCAGGGGGTCTCCAGCACCATCTGGAAATAGGGCTGGCGCGAGAGGCGGCTCAGGCGCCAGGGGGTATCCACCGTGGCGCCCTCGGGCACGTCGATCTTCAGCAGATCCACATCGAAGGGCAGCGAGGCCCCCAGGAGCCGGACCGCAAAGAGCCGCAGGAAGTGTTCCGCCGCAGTCCAGTCCTGTTCCCCGTGCTCCATGACGTCATCGGGGTGTACCTGGCGGGCGGCGGCTAGGGCCGGGATGCCCATGCTCGCGGCCTCCATGGCGGCGCCCACGGTGCCCGAGGCCGTGATGCTGGAGCCCACGTTTTCCCCATAGTTGATGCCCGAGATGAGCAGGTCCGGCAGGCGCTCCTGGCAGAGTACCTGCAGGCCATGGCGCACCACGGTGGCGGGGGTGCCCTCGGCGTGGAAGGCGCGCACCGGGTGGCCATCCACCTCGAAGACGATGGGTTCCAGCTGGGCATCCTTGCGGCCCCGAAAGCTCCGGCCCATGGCCGTCTGCTGGGTGGAAGGCGCCACCACCAGGAGTTCCCCCAGCCCCAGCACGGCCCGCACGGCGGCCTGGAGCCCAGGGGAGGCGATGCCATCGTCATTGGTGAGCAGGATCAGGGGGCGGGTGGACATGGGGTTCCATAAGCAGCAAGGTGGCCTGCTGTTTTAGCCTGCGATGGATTGATCTGGGCGTCCAGGTTGGAGCCGCAAGTTTCCTCCGGTGGCTCGAGGCCCCAGAATGGAGGTGGCGGAAGCGCCTGGAGTCTTCAGGCGTCAGGTCATGCGGAGGAATCCGACATCGCCCAGGAGCTTCGATCGTGTCCGTGGAATCCCGAGAACTCATTCCTACCCGCAGGCGCCAATTGCGTCTTCTCGCCCATTCTCGGCGAATCCTGGGAGTGATGCTCCCGCTGGGGGTTGGTATCGGTTTCCTGGTGGCCCTGGCTCTGCGCGGTCTGGAGGTCTTTGAACCCTGGGTGCAGCGGGTGGGGAGTCGCACCCATTCAATCATACTGCTGCCCGGGATTGGTCTGTTCTTGACCACCCTGTTTCTGCATTTCACCCGTATTGGCGAGGCGTCCCTGGCCAAGGACATGCACGCCGCGCGCCGGGAACCCTACCGGGTATTCGCCTTCCGTTCTTCCGTGGCCAAGGTCGTGGCCTGCACGCTAACCATCGGCTTTGGGGGCAGCGCCGGGGTCGAGGGGCCAGGCAAGTGGCTGGGGGCGGCCCTGGGTATCCAGTTCCACCGAGTGCTCCATGCTGCGGCCCAGCGTTTCGGCGCCCTTCGCCGCCTGCTGGCTCGTCCCATCGTCATGGCCAAGGCGGGGGCTGCCGCGGCTCTGGCCGCTGTTTTTCGGGCACCCCTCTCCGGAGCCCTGTTGGCGGCGGAGCAAGATGGGCGGATCTCCCCGGAGGCCCTGGTGCCCTGTTTGGTGTCCGCAGCCTCGGGCTATGTGGCTTTTGCCGTCTGGATGGGACATGCGCCTCTCCTTCCCACGGCCCGGCCCTACCATTTGCAGGGACGAGAAGTCCTTTGGGCTTTAGTGTTGGGGCTCTCCTGTGGACTTGGGGCCTCCCTGTTTTTCTGGTTGCGGTCCCGGTTGGGTCGCCTGTTGGGGCGTGTCCCCTTCTTGTGGCGAGGGGCCGTGGCGGGCCTCGGGCTGGTGCTGCTGGCACTCCCGGGACACGTGTTCTGGTCCGACCTGCCCGTGACGTTGGGGGGTGGCCTGGAACTGGTGCGCCACCTCCTTCAGGGGGAAACGCTGCCGACTCATGCCGTGATGTTCTTGGCCCTAAAACTGGCGGCCACGGCGCTCACCTTTGCGGGGGGAGGAATCGGGGGCTTGTGGCTCCCCTCTCTGGCGATGGGGGCCGCCATCGGCTCAGCCTTCGACGCGCTGATAGGCGCGGGGCAGCCAGGGTACATGGCGATGGTGGGGGCCTCGGCCTTCGCCGGGGCGACCCATGAAACCCTTCTCGTCCCCTGTGTATTCCTGGCGGAGACCACGGGCCAGGCTGCCTTGGTGGTGCCCGCCCTGGTGGGAACGGTCGTGTCCTACCTCGTGGTCCGGGAACGCTGAGAACGCTTCGTGTGTCTTTTTGGAAATCTTTGTCGCAATGAGGACCAGACCGTGCCGACCGAAGCGTTCCGCGAGGTATTCTGGCTCCGATGCTTCCTGATTCCACCTTCCCTGACCCTTCTCGAACGCTTCCCCGTGGCCGCGGCGTCTTCTGCAACCGGACCCTGAATTTCCGGGCGCTCAAGGCCATCGGCTACGACATGGACTACACCCTGGTGGACTACCGGGCCGATATTTTCGAGCGGCGGGTCTATGAGCTGGCCCTGGAGAGTTTTCTGAAGGACGGCTGGCCCGTGGCGGCCTTGAGCTTCGACCCGGAGATGGTGGCCCGGGGGCTGGTCATCGATACGGAACTGGGCAATCTGGTGAAGGCCAACCGCTTCGGCTTCGTCAAACGAGCCATGCACGGCACCCAGGCCCTGGACTTCGCCACCCAGCGGGATGTGTATACCCATGTGCTGGTGGACCTGGCGGAGGATCGCTGGGTCTTCCTCAATACGCTCTTTTCCCTTTCGGAAGGCTGTCTCTACGCACAGATGGTGGAGCTCCTGGACCAGGGCCAGCTGCCTCAGGTGAAAGGCTACGAGGAACTCTACCGTCGGGTGCGGGCCAAGGTGGACGCCCAGCACTTGGAGGGTCGGCTCAAGGCCGAGATCGCAGACGCGCCGGAGCGCTACGTGGTGCTGGACCCAGAGGCGGCCTTGGCCCTCCAGGATCAGCGGGCCTCGGGCAAGAAGCTGGTGCTCATCACCAATTCCGAGTGGGGTTTCACCCAGCGGATGATGACCTACGCCTACGACCGCTTTCTGCCGGAAGGCACGACGTGGCGGGAGCTCTTCGATCTCGTCATCGTGAGCGCCCGCAAGCCGGATTTCTTCACCGAGCGGGCGCCCTTCTTCGAGATCGTCACCGAGGACGGCCTGCTCCGTCCCCTGGTGGGTGCCTTGAAGCCTGGACTCGCCTACCTGGGCGGTTGTGCGGCCCAGGTGGAGCAGGACCTGGGGATCTCCGGCGATCAGATCCTGTACGTGGGGGATCACATGTTCGGTGATGTGCATGTGAGCAAGCGCCTGCTGCGCTGGCGCACGGCCCTGGTGCTGCGGGAGCTGGAAGGGGAAGTGACCGCCCTGGAATCCTTTGCGGAAACCGAACAGCTCCTGGCGGCGCGCATGGAGGAAAAGGAAGGCCTGGAGGCCCAGCTCTCCCAAGCGCGCATTGCCCTCCAACGGTTGCGGGGCGGCTACGGGCCCAGGTCCGAAGCCACCAGCGCGGCCCTCGACGCGACCATCCAGGGGCTTCGGAACCGCCTGGTGGCCATGGATGCGGAGATCGCTCCCCTCGCCCGGGCCTCCACCGAACTCACCAACAGCCGGTGGGGCCTGCTCACCCGGGCGGGCAACGACAAGAGTCATCTGGCCCGGCAAGTGGAACGCTATGCGGATGTCTACACCTCGCGGGTGTCCAACTTTCTCCACGCCACGCCCTATGTCTATTTGCGGAGCCCCCGCGGAAGCCTGCCCCACGATCCCGGCAGCCCCGGCGGCCCGCCGCTCTCCCCGGCCCTTTCTGCGGACGAGCCCGGCGAGGCCTGAGCTTACTTGCCCGTGAGGGCGTAGACCGTGACGCCGTAGTGTTCGGCATCCCTGGGCTGGTCGGAATTCCAGTCGCCATAGGCGTGGGAGTCGTCGGTCCTGAAGTGCAGGGTGTAGCTGCCCTTGGGCAGGGTGATGACTTCATCCACCATTCGGTTCTTGGTGGCGCCCCCGGCGTGTTTGGTGTTGCTGTAGTCCATGGTCCACACCTGTTTGCCGGTCTGGGTGTCCTCGATCCAGCCGTAGTCCTCCAGGCGCCGGTCGGTGCCTTCGCCGATGGCATAGATGCGGATCGCCTGATCAGTCTTGAGGGTAAAGGGCGCAGTGCGCTTCTCGTCGTCCCGCACCCGAATGACTTCCGCCAGTACGGGGCCGGGCTTCGGCATCTCCATGAGCGAGACACGCTGGAAATCCGCATCACTGGCGATGGAAAGGGTCAGCCCGTACAGGCCGGGATCGCAGGGGGGTGCCGCGTTCCAGTCCGCGGGGGAGTGGGAATCATCAGAGGCGAAGCTGGCGATGTAGTCACCGGCGGGGAGCTGGATGGTCTCCACCTGGCGCAGGTTCTTCTGGGCGCCTCCGGCGTACTGGGCCCGATCCGCACGCATCTCCCAGACCCGTTTGCGGGTGCGGGCGTCCAGGATCCAGCCAGAATCGTTCAGCTCGCGGTTGCGCCGCCCTTCCCCGATGGCGTAGACGTGGACCGATATCGGTTTGGCGACGCGAAAGGCCTGATCGGACTGGGCGCTGTCCCCGGACTTGGCCAGGGAGACGAAGATGTTCTTCCAGCGCAGCGGAGCCTCGAAGGTCTTCACCTGGCCTGCGATCGTGGCGGGCGCATAGATCTCCATGCCGTAGTTCTGGGCGCGATCCCGCCAGAAGCGGAGCTGGGACTGATTGTCCACCCCGAAGAGGCTCAGGAAGCCGATGCCTTCTTCGGGACGACGATTGCCCTCTGTGGCGAGACGACGGCGATCGATGTTGCGGTTCCACTGGGAGAAGAGGGTCTCCCGCCCGAAGCCGTGGTTGCTGAAGTAGGCCTCGTAACTTCCCGCAGGCAGATCCAGGTACTGATCGGCGACCCGGTAGACATCCTGTCGCTTGCTGTTGGCCCCGCTCATCTGCCAGACCACTTCCCGGGTGGTGGCATTGAGGATCCAGCCGTAGGCGAAGAGTGTCTGATCGTCGTTCCAGCGGCGCTCAATGCCCCCGCCCCTGGCGTAGACATGGATCTTGGCGGCACCGGGCAGGGTGAAGCCCTGCTGACGCACCTCGGTGGAAATGAACTCCTTCAGGGAGACGATGGGAGTTTCCTGGGCGAGGAGGGGGATCTGGACCAGGGGCATCATCAAGTACACGGCGACGGGCATTACGAGGCGGCCCATGGAGAGGGGGGATTCGGCTTGGAGGTTCGGCATCGGGGCTCCCGGAACGGACTCCCTCAAGGTAGAGCCGGTATCTCGGGATTTCCTGGGCGGATCGGCGAATGGTCGCTGCGGATCGGCGAGCGATTTGGGAGTAGCTGTGGGTGGATCGGGCGTGGCGACTTCACGGGTCGGTGGGAACGTGGCCCGGAACAGGCGTTGCGTTCAACCCGGATGGTCACTGCCAACCCCTAAGAAACCATGCCGGGAGTGGATCCCACTGCTGCCAAAATCATCCTTGAGGACCACCATGAGCCTTCCGCAACTCAAACATCCGGGATACACCATCGAGGATTGGAAGACCTGGGAAGGGCGCTGGGAGCTGATCAACGGCGTTGCCTATGACATGACCCCATCGCCGAGTTTCGAGCATCAGCGTGTGAGTATTCGGCTGGGCTCAGCCATCTTTAACGCCCTAGAGGAAGGAAAACGGAAGAGCGGGGGTGGTGAGTGCGAAGTCGTCGCGGCACCGATGGATCTGTACCTTCCAGGTGAGCAGAGCGTCTATCAGCCTGATCTGATGGTCGTATGTGATCCCGCAAAGATCACCCAAAGAGGCATCGAGGGCGTTCCCGATCTGGTCGTAGAAATCCTGAGCCCCAGCACGGCAAACAAGGACACCGTCCGAAAACGCTGGTGCTATGAAGCCGCAGGAGTGCCGGAATACCTGATTGTTGATCCAGATGAACGGGTGGGTCTGTTGCTGGGCCTGGAAGCCGGGCGCTATGTCGAAGTCGCCCGCGTGGAATGGGGGGCTGTGGTCGCGCTCCTGGGAGGCAAGCTGTCCATTACCTTGGGCTGATCCGATAAGCCTCAGCCCGCACTCCATGACAGATTCGATTGCCGATGTGGGACTTCACCGCTGTCTAACGATGGATCGTCTCTCTCAGCTTCAGTTCATCCCCGCCCATTCCTCCAGCACCCGCTGGGCCAGATGGATGGCGCCGTATTCGTGGCCCTGGACGGGAAGGAGCACAGAGCCGTCGGGGGTGAGCTGGGCATCCTTCTGGGTGCGAGTCCAGGCCATGAGTTTGGTGGGATCCAGGGGCGTCTGAGGGCTCACCCGCAGCTTGAGGCGGCCCTTGTCCAGGGTCACTTCGCTCACGGCGATGGCCTGGGCGCGCAGCTTGACCTTGAGCAGTTCGAAGAAGCGGGCGCTGTCCTCGTCGTCCTGGGGCACCTGGCCGAAACGGTCCTCCAGTTCCAGCCGGTACAGCTCCAGGTCGCGCTCGGTCTTCAGGCGGCTGGCGCGCTTGTAGGCCACGAGACGCTCGGCGGCCTGGTCGATCCAGCGGCGGCCCAGCTGCGCGGGGCCCAGCTCGATCTTGACCTCGAAGGTGCCGGAGGCCTGGCCCTGGAGTTCCTGGAGGGTCTCCTCCAGCAGCCGGATGTAGAGCTCGAAGCCGATGTCGTGGATGTGGCCCGACTGTTCGCCTCCCAGCAGGTTGCCCGCGCCGCGCAATTCCAGGTCCATGGCCGCCACGCGAAAGCCGGAGCCCAGCTCCGAGAAGTCCTCCAGGGCCTGTAGACGCTTGCGGGCGTCTTCCGTGATCTCTCCCTTGCCGGGGATCAGCAGGTAGGCGTAGGCGGGCACGTCGCTGCGGCCCACCCGCCCCCGCAGCTGGTAGAGCTGGCTGAGGCCGAACTTGTCGGCGCGATGGACGATGAGGGTGTTGGCGTTGGGCACGTCCAGGCCGTTCTCGACAATGGTTGTCGACACCAGCACATCGATGCGGCCCTCCATGAAGCCCAGCATCACGTTTTCCAGGGCCTCATCGGAGAGCTGGGCGTGGCCCACGCCCACTCGCGCATCGGGCACCAGGGTGCGGATGTGCTCGGCGATGCTGACGATGCTCTCCACGCGGTTGTGCACCAGGTAGACCTGCCCGCCCCGCCGCAGTTCGAACTGGATGGCGCTGGCGATCAGCTCATCCGACCAGGGCGCCACCACGGTCTCGATGGCCAGGCGGTTCTTGGGGGGCGTCTCGATGAGCGAGATCTCCCGCAGCCCCGTGAGGCTCATGTGCAGGGTGCGGGGGATGGGCGTTGCGCTCATGGCCAACACTTCCACATTGGCCCGGAACTTCTTCAGCTTCTCCTTGTGCACCACGCCGAAGCGCTGCTCTTCATCAATGACCACCAGGCCGAGATCGTGGAACTTGGTGCGGGCGCCTAGCAGCTGATGGGTGCCGATGAGGATCTCCACCTTGCCGTCGGCCACGTCTTCCAGGATCTTCTTGCCCTCCTTGGCATCCACGAAGCGGTTGATCATCTCGATGCGGATGGGAAAGCCCGCGAAGCGCTCCTTGAAGGTGCGGAAGTGCTGGAAGCAGAGCACGGTGGTGGGGCACAGGATGGCCACCTGCTTGCCGTCCAGGGCGGCCTTGGCGGCGGCGCGCATGGCCACTTCCGTCTTGCCATAGCCCACGTCGCCCACCAGCAGGCGATCCATGGGCTTGGGGGACTCCAGGTCGGCCTTCACGGCCTCGATGGCTTCGATCTGATCGGGGGTGGGATCGTAGGGGAAGGTGGCCTCGAATTCCGCCATCTCCGGGCCGTCCACGGCGTAGGCATGGCCCTTCTCCAGCTTGCGCTTGGCGTAGAGCTTCAGCAGTTCTTCCGCCATGTCGCGGATGGCCTTCTTGGCCCGGCGCTTCACCTTGGCCCAGGCGGCGCCCCCAAGCTTGTCCAGGGGCGGCTGGGTGCCATCGGGAGACACGTAGCGCTGGATGAGATCCGCCCGCTCAAGGCTCACGTTCACGCGGCCGTTGTCGGCATAGCGTAGCTGCACGACCTCGTGCTCCTCGCCGCCCACGGTGAGGGTGCCGAGGCCGAGAAATTCGCCGATGCCGTGGTCCATGTGGACGATGCGATCGCCGACCTTGAGATCCTTCAGATCCGAGAGGAAGGCCGCCGTGCGGCTCTTTTGGGGCTTCGAGGGGATGGCCTTGCGACCGAAGACCTCGCGCTCGGTGAGGAGCAGAACTTGGGCTTCCTTGAGGTAGACACCCGCCGAGAGGGTGAGCTGGATCGCCCGGCAGCCGGCCTCGGTGCCGTGAGCCACCGGCAGCTCGTACTCGACGATCATCTCGCCGAGGCGATCCCGCATGCCCGGGGTGGAACCCGCCAGGAACACGCGATGGCCCGTGTCGGTTAGCTCCTGCAGGTAGGTCTTGAGCTCGCTCAGGCGTCCCTGGAACTCCCGGGCGGGCTGGGCGGTGAAGGGCAGCGAGGCCTCTGCCTGCCATTCCGTGAGCAGCAGAGTGGTGCGGCTGGGATCGGCGTCGAGATAGCGATCCTCGAAATCGGGGCATACCACGCCCCCCCGCCGCAGGATCTCCAGGGCCCCATCGATGCGACCCTTCTCCGTGTCCCGCAGGGCCGCGGCCCACTCGGGTTCGATCCGCACCCGCAGGCAGGGCGGCACCCAGTGGGTGAGTTGGCCCTTGGGCTGATCCAGCAGCGGATAGAAGAGTTCTTCGCCGGGGAAATGGCCGTGAGTGGCGAGGCGGGCCTTGCGGAAACTGAGGTCGTCTTCGGGCTCCGTGGTTCGGGCAGCCCGGGACTGTACCGCCTCCAGCAGCGCCGTGCCGCTGCCCTTGGCGCCCTCGAAACGGGGGTAGAGCGTGAGGGTCGGAATATCTTGGCCGGTGCGCCGCTGGGTATCGGGATCGAAGGGTGAGAGCTTCTCCAGCTCATCGCCGAAGAACTCCATGCGCAGAGGCGTCTCCAGGTGATCGGGCCAGATGTCCACCACCAGGCCTCGGGCGCTGAATTCACCGGGATCCGACGCCAGATCCGTGCGGCGGTAGCCCAGGGCCACCAGGGTTTCCAGCAGCAGTTCCCGGGGCACCTCGGTGCCCTTGGTGAGGGCCAGGGTCTGCTTGGCGAACCAGGTGGGATGGGGCAGCCGCTCCAGGGCCGCCAGGGGCGTGGCCACCAGGATCTGCACTCGGCGCTCGAGCAGGCCTACAAGGGTGGAGAGGCGCTCCTTGAGCACCATCCCCGGTGGGCTGGACTCGCCCCCGGCGAAGGGCGCAAAGCCAGGGAAGTAGGCGACGCCCGCCTCGGGCAGCAGCACCGCCAGGTCGTGGGCCAGGGCCTGAGCCTCGGCTTCGGTGGGGGCATCCACCCACAACATCCGCGTACGCCCGCCCTCGTTGGCCCACCGCGCCAGGATCAGCGCGAGGCCCGGCACCTGCGTCCACCGCAAACGGGCCCCCTCGACCCCGAGGGCCTGGGCGGGTCCGTCCAGCAGGCGCAAGAGATCGTTCAGCGCGGCGCGGTCACGGGTTTCCATAGCCTTTCAGTGTGCCTGAAACAGGGGGGCGATTCGGAGATCCGTTTCTATCCTTACTTCTCGGCTTTGCTCAAGCACAAAACCTGAACATGGATTCACCCGGACAATCGCAGAAGCACACCAATCCGAGGGATTTTGCTGTGGCTTGGTCTATGCCGGTTCCGTTGCGCATCCCTTGATGTAAGAGAGTGTGGCGGCATGCAATCTGCCAACGTGCTTGTAAATGTCATCCAAGTCTCTGATTTGGATTCTTTCCTCATTTCTTTCTGCGTCGAAGAATCCGATAGACAGTTTCTTTGGAGAGTTGAAGTAGAAACGGCATATGGGCTTGCGGTTGTTGTCGTCGAAAAGGACTGCGCAATAGCTCTTGGCATCCCGAAGGGCGACACGTTTGGCTGGAACCAATTCCCGAAGGATGGCTCGGACGATGAAAAATGCCTCGAACTCCTCTGGAGATGTCACGGTCTCATTGATTGAGTCACCAGTTGTCTGCTGAGGTGTTGTCCCCTCCTCCACGGGGTCATGAGAACCGGCCATGGCCGCCTTTAGGCGGTCGTTGATGCGCTGAGCCACAAGCTGGTTGAATGCGCGACGCACAAGGACGGTGAACTGATCTCTGATTTGCTGGGTGAATTTTCCGGGATAGACGCGGCCAGCGATGACCTTTACAAAGTCCTCAGAAGGAGTGTTCAGCTGAACGGTGAGTACCTTTTCAATCTCTTTGAGATATTTCAGGTCGGAAGCGGTTGATAGAATTTTCCCGATGTCGAAGGATTCCTTGGTGAACTTCTTGAGCTCTTCAGCGTCCTGGTCATCGAAGCCAAGAATGTCGAATTCAAGGAAGGGCTTCTCGTCCATTTTGTTGGCGCTGTCTAGATCAGTGAAGAACAGGTACCTAATTCCGTCCGTCAGAACTCCAAATCGGCTTTCGGTGACAGTGAAATACCGAAACAACTGAGAGGCATGATTGATCCCAAGCTCTGCGCCAACCTTCTTGCACTCGAAAATCACCACAGGCTTGCCATCCTTCAGGATGGCGTAGTCGACTTTCTCGCCCTTCTTGGTGCCGACATCCGCAATCAGTTCCGGGGTGACTTCGCGAGGGTCGAAGACGTTATACCCAAGGGCATGGATGAACGGAAGAATCATGGCGGTCTTTGTCGCCTCTTCTGTCTGAACGGCATCGCGATGTTGTGCAACACGTTGTGCAAGCGAGCGGATTGAGTCTACGAAGTCCATGATTCCACCTTGGTTATAGGTTTGTGTTTCCTGGAGCTGGTTGCATGGTTGAGTGGCTGATCGATTGTATCAGTGTCTCGTTCAATGCTGAGACATACATGATCTTAGTCGTCGACCAATTTGCGGGAAGGCCTTCAGCATCGGCCCGTCGCCGCGCATATCGTGCTGGGAAGGCTCAACGCGGAGGCACGGAGAACAGCCCGAGGATCGCGGAGAAAAAAGTCGGAATGGGCTCCTTGAAGAAGGTGTTTTTTTCTTTCCTCCGCGGGCCTCTGTCCTTGCTCAGTGCCTCCGCGTGGAGCTTTTCGCTTCAAGATCCATGCCTGCCGTACCTGTCGATCCGAACCACTCTCAAGCCCGCGCTTATAAAGGAACTACCTGGAATTTCGTGAAGAACTGTAAACCCATTCGCAATCAGCGACTGAGTTTTCTGGGTAATCACGCTTGGCTATTGGCCACAAAGAACGCAAAGCACGCAGAAGGGGCCGGACCCAATGCCACAATGGCTCCATGGCCGATCCTTCTGCGGAGACCCTTGAAACTGAACTCGCTGCGCTCCGGGCCGCTTCGGCGGGCGGGGACTTTGCTGCGGCGCAGCGGATCCTGGAGGGACTGAGGGCGTCGTACCGCAGCCACCCCAAGGCCTTTCGCCCCGCGCTGCTGGGGGAGCTGAAGACCCTGGGAGAGTCCGTGAAGCTGCGCACGCAGCTCAAGGAGGTCTTCGGCTATTCGACCTTTCGGCCGGGGCAGGAGGAAGTGGTGCGGGCGGTGCTGGCGGGGCGGGATGCGCTGGCGGTGATGCCCACGGGGGCGGGCAAGAGCCTGCTTTACCAGCTTCCGGCCCGCCTGATGGGTGGCACTACGTTGGTGATCTCGCCCCTCATCGCGCTGATGAAGGATCAGGTGGACGCCCTCACCGAAGGCGGCCTGCGGGCCACCTGCCTCAACTCGAGCCTCACGTCCGAGCAGCGCATGGCGCGCATCCGTGGCCTTCACCAGGGGGAATTCGAACTGGTGTACGCGGCGCCGGAAGGCATCGAGCAGAGCATCGGGCCCTTGCTGGAACGCCTGGACCTGCGGCTCATTGCCGTGGATGAGGCCCACTGCATCAGCCACTGGGGCCACGACTTCCGCCCCAGCTATCGCAATCTGGCGGGGCTCAAGGCGCGCTTCGGCAAGCTGCCGGTGCTGGCTCTCACGGCCACCGCCACCGAGGCCGTGGCTGCCGATATCGTGGAGCAGCTCGGAATGCGCGACCCCTTCGCGTACCGGGGTTCCTTCTTCCGTTCCAACCTCAAGATCCACGCCCTCAAGAAGGGCGGCGATGGTCCCACCGTGCGGGACGCCATCCTGCGCATCGTGGAGGCGCGGCGGGGGCAGACGGGCATCATCTACTGCCTGAGCCGCAAGAGCGTGGAATCCACGGCAGAGTTCCTCCAGTCCCAGGGGGTGCGGGCCAAGGCCTACCATGCGGGCATGACCGCCGAGGCCCGGGAAGAGGCCCAGGAGGCCTTCCGCCGGGATGATGTGGACGTGGTGGTGGCCACCATCGCCTTCGGCATGGGCATCGACAAGAGCAACGTGCGCTTTGTCATCCACCGGGACATGCCCAAGAGCCTGGAGGGCTATTCCCAGGAGATCGGCCGGGCGGGCCGCGATGGCGCCGATGCCGACTGCGTGCTGTTCTACTCCTGGGCCGACGTGATGAGCCTGGAGCGCTTTTCCGATGGCCTGGATGCGGAGCTGGCGGAGATCCAACGCCGTCAGGTGCGGGAGATGTACCGCTTCGCCGAGGCCACCCAATGCCGTCACCAGCTGCTGGCCCAGCACTTCGGCGAACACCTGGCCCCCTGCGGCTACAGCTGCGATGCCTGCTCGGGGCGCAATCTGCTGGCCGAGTCTCCCAAGGCAGCCAAGCGTTCAAAGCTCAAGATGGCCCTGCCATTCCGGGCGCCGGAACCCGTGGCCCAGGACGCCGAAGAGGCCCTCTTCCTTCACCTCAAGGCCCTGCGCAAGCAGCTCGCCGATGCCCGGGGCGTGCCCGCCTACGTTATCTTCACCGATGCGACGCTGCAACACATGGCGCGGTTTCGCCCCGAGAGCGAGGAACACTTCCTGGCCCTCAGCGGTGTGGGCATCAAGAAGCTGCAGCTCTACGGCGCCGTGTTCATCGAGGCGATCCGGGATTTCGAGAAACCCTGATCGCCTGATCCGGAGTATCTTGGGGCTCTGACGCTTCGGATCCTTGGATTCTGTTTCCATTCCTGCCCTGGGAGGGAACCATGCCGTTGAAAGCCATCCTGCAGGCTGGACTTCTGGTGTTGGCGACGGCGGGAGGCTTCGGCCAACCTGCGCCGCCTCCCGTCATTTCGCTGAAGGATTTCACCTCGGTTTCCCAGTGGGTGCTGGAGATCACCTGGCATGCCAAGGACACCTTTGAGGATGGCGACTACCGGGCGGGGCTGGAGATGACCGCCACCGCACGCTTTCAGCTGAAGCGGTTGGATAGCCAGGACGCCTGGGCGCGATGGGAGTCCCAGAAGGAGCAGGGCTCCAGCCTGGTGTACACGGGGTTCCTGGTGGACAAGCGCAACGGTCAGCGCCTGGACTACAAGGGGACTAGCACGCCGCCCCTCATGGCGGTGGCAAACTTCCAGGTTGGGGGCAGCACTCCGGGCTACCAGCTCGTCTGTCAGGTGATGTTTCCCGCCGAGGTCACGGGAGCGGGCATGGGCACCATGAACTCGCCCCTGACGGTGATGACAACGGAACTCGGCGCGGTGCCCCGTTTCTGCACCGGGCCTCTGCCCGCCTCCGGCACGACCATCTCCGGTTCCACGGTCATCCCTGGGGACATTCCGCCCTTCGGCACCAGCAGGGCACCCCGAACGCGCGTGGGCATCCAGTACGTGCTCACGCCGGTGATCGAACTGGCGCCCTTGAAGCCACTCGGGAAGTGAAACGAGGTTGGGTCGGGAAGGCGGGAAGCCGAGAGACGGTTTCACTCGAATAATTCGGCTCGATTATCGGTCTGCCTCAGTCACCAAGGGAAAAGCCTGCTGAAACCGCGAATGAACGCGAATGGGCGCGAATGCCCCGATCCAGGCCCGCCTGGCCCATCGCCACGAAAACTGCGCTCAAAAATTTAGGCCACGAAGACACGCAAAGAAATCTGGGAGTGCCCAGTCCCAGGTCATCCAGGGCTTCGCCCTCCATCCGCGTTTGCGCGGATGGCTTCGCGCGCGGTGGCCCACTCGGCTTCAATGGGCCGGGTGTGCCACCGCTCGCGAAGGGATGACCGCCGTTGAGTCGAGGCCCCTTCGTGTGCCTTCGTGCCCGCCCGCAGGGCGGCTTCGCGTGCCTTCGCGGTGGATCTTTTGTGCTGAACGCCGAACCGTGTCAGAGGGTGGTTTTCTCGGCGGCGCTGAAGCGGCCATAGGTGAGGCGTCGCCACAGCCACTCGGCGGGGCCCATGGCGTGCCTGGAAAGCCACCAGCGACTGAGGGGCACCTGGGCCAAGGCCACGGAAAGGGCGATGAGGAGGCTCCAGTGAAGGTGCAGCTTGCCGTACAGCCCCAAGCCGAAGAAGTAGAAGATCGTCGTCATCACCAGGCTCTGGGTCAGGTAGTTGGTGAGGGCCATGCGGCCCGACCAGTGGAGCGGTTCGACAAAGCGGCACCACCGGGGGGATTCCAGGAGGCGGAGCAGGAGGGCGATGTAGCCGAAGGTCAGCAGCGGCGCGGAGATCAGGGTGAGGGCGACGCCCAGAAGGGCGCCGTGGAGCGAGCCCACCATGCCGCCCAGGCTCATCCAGGCCGCGAAGAAATTGAGGGGCAAGCCGAGGAGCAGGCCAAGCCAGAGCATGCGCTGGCGCAGCCGCACACTGGACTCGAGGTTCTGGAATACTCCACGCTTCCATGCCCAGAGGCCCAGCAGGAACATTGCGAAGATGTGGGGCAGCACCGCGATACTCAACCTGTAGGCATGGACCAATTCCCGGGCCCGGAAAGTGAAGAGTGCGGCGTAGGGCCCTGAACCGTATACCTCCTGGGTAACTTGGTCGTTCATTTCTGCGGTGGTGTGGGCCATTTCGGCGGAGGCAAACAATTGTCCCAGCCCGGCGAAGCCGCCCATGGCCGCAAAGGCGAGGCTTCCCAAGCCCACCAGACAAATCGCCCAGATGATCAGGGTACGGGGCTTGGCGTTGCGGAACCAGGGCAGGGCCATGCCTGCCAGGGCATAGATGCTGAGGATATCTCCCATCCAAACCAGCAGGCCGTGCAGCAGGCCGAAGCCAAGGAGCACAAGCAGGCGGCGCCGGAACCGGCCCGGGCCCTGGGTCTCCCAGCGTTCCATCTGGATGGCGAAGCCCAGCCCGAAGAGAAAGGAAAAGAGATCGTAGAACTTGCATTGTGCCAGCCAGGCCACCAGGAGATGAGTGAGGGCATTGGGCTGACTTGCGGAGCCTAGGGGCATGCCAAACGCGGCCGGTTGGGCGAAAACGATTGTGTTGACGGCAATGATGCCAAAGAGGGCGAAGCCCCGCAGTGTGTCTATGGATTCCAATCGTTCCTGCACCGGCAGAGGGGTTGACTGCATGGTGGCTCCGGGGTGAAAGACTGGATCATGGCGGCGGGGACTGGGTGGTGTGGAGGCATGGAACAAGGAACATCGGTGTTAATCGGTGGTTAAAAATCCGTTCAGAATCTGTGACTGAGTTCCCTTGCTAATCAGGTAGGCAGAATCCAGTAAAGTTCGAAAACGCCTCAGAGGATGGCCTTCCCGGCGCTGAAGCGGCCATAGGTGAGGCGTCGCCACAGCCACTCGGCGGGGCCCATGGCGTGCCTGGAAAGCCACCAGCGACTGAGGGGCACCTGGGCCAAGGCCACGGAAAGGGCGATGAGGAGGCTCCAATGCAGGTGCAGCTTGCCGTACAGCCCCAAGCCGAAGAAGTAGAAGATCGTCGTCATCACCAGGCTCTGGGTCAGGTAGTTGGTGAGGGCCATGCGGCCCGACCAGTGGAGCGGTTCGACAAAGCGGCGCCACCGAGGGGATTCCAGGAGGCGGAGCAGGAGGGCGATGTAGCCGAAGGTCAGCAGCGGCGCGGCGATCAGGGTGAGGGCGACGCTGAGAAGAGCGCCGTGCAGGGAGCCCACCATGCCGCCTCGGCTCATCCAGGCCGCAAGGAAATTCAAGGGCAGGCCGAGAAACAGGCCCAGCCAAAGCATGCGTTGGCGCAACCGAACGCTGGACTCGAGGTTCTGGAATACCTGACGCTTCCACGCCCAGAGCCCCAGCAGAAACATGGTGAAGATGTGAGGCAGCACCGCGAGGCCCATCCCATAAGCCTGGGCCAATTCCCGGGCCCGAAAGGCGAAGAGGGCGGTATAGGGCCCTGAACCGTACGCCTGGATGGCCTTGGCGGCCTCCTTGGTGACCTGTTCCCGCATGCCTGCCGTGGTGCGGGCCATTTCGGCGGGGGCGAACGTCTGCCCCAGCCAGACCACGCCACCCATGGCCGCGAAGGCGAGGGTTCCCAGTCCCAGCAGGCAGATGGCCCAGATGATCAGGGTGCGGGGCTTGGCGTTGCGGAACCAGGGCAGGGCCATGCCTGCCAGGGCGTAGATGCTGAGAATGTCCCCCATCCACACCAGCAGGCCGTGCAGCAGTCCGAACCCAAGGAGGACCAACAACCGACGCCGGAAGCGACCCGGGCCCCGGCTCTCCCAGCGTTCCATCTGGATGGCGAAGCCCAGCCCGAAGAGGAAGGAGAAGAGGCCGTAGAACTTGCTCTGGGCCAGGAAGGCCACGAGGAAATGACTGAGAGCGTCCGGCTGTCCCGCATATCCAAGGGTGGTGGCAATGGCCGCCGGTTGCGCGAAAAAGAGCGTGTTGACGGTGATGATGCCGAAGAGGGCGAAACCTCGCAGCACATCGATGGATTCCAGTCGTTCCTGCCCCGGCAGAGGGGTTGGCTGCATGATGGCTCCCGAATGAATGACTGGATGATAACAGTGGCGCCGGGGCTGCTTGCCAACGACAAGACACCGCGGAATACCGTCTCCTCGGGGAGTGCGCGATACTGCGAAGATCTTCTCCCCAGGACTGAGCCATGAAGAACCGTCTCGTACTTTTCACTGCTTCACTGGCACTGGGCCTGCTGCTGGCCTGTGGGGGCGGTAAGGACGCCGACGCCACAGCCGGAGGAACGCATCCCACCTATCTGCCGACGGACCCGACCACTGGCCCTTCGGCGGGAAATCCCGGTGGGAACTATCCCGTTCCCGCCGAGGCCTTGGTCCGGGATGTCTCCAGCCCCGATCACGTGATCGGCACGGGCACGCCCGAGAGTTGTACGGCGGAGGCCTTCATCGCGGCGGTGGCCCAGGGAGGCAAGATCACCTTCAACGGCGGCACGAGGCCCTTCACGATCACCCTGCCTCGGCCCGCCAAGGTATTCAACAACAAGCCGGATGTGGTGATCGACGGGGGCGGTCTGGTGACCCTCAGCGGCGGCGGACGCACCCGGATTCTCTACATGAACACCTGCGATCCCAATCAGGTGTGGACGACGAACCACTGCGACAACCAGGATCGCCCCGAGCTGACGGTGCAGAACCTCACCTTTGTGGATGGCAACTCGGCGAGTGATACCCAGTACGACGGTGGCGGCGCCATCTGGGTGCGGGGCGGGCGCTTCCGGGTGATCAACTGCCGGTTCTTCAACAACGTCTGCGCCAGCCTGGGACCCGATGTGGGCGGAGCGGCGATCCGGGTCTTCGACCAGTACAACCGCTTGCCGGTCTACGTGGCCCACAGCACCTTTGGCGGTGCCAATGGTTACGGCAATCGGGGCTCCAACGGCGGCGGCATCAGCAGCATCGGCGTGTCCTGGTCCATCTACAACAGCCTGTTCTCCTTCAACCAGGCCCAGGGCAATGGCGCCAATCCGCCCCAGCCGGGCACCCCGGGTGGTGGCAGCGGCGGCGCCATCTACATGGATGGCAACACTATGCGTCTGGCGATCTTCGGCACCCTCATCGAGGACAACCAGGTGAATGCCCACGGCTCCGCCATCTTCTTCGTCAGCAACGATGGCACGGGCACCGTGCACATCGAGGACTCCACGCTTCGCAGGAATCTCGGCGGCTCCTGGTACGTTTGGCCCGGGCTTTCCATGGACGACCGTTCCCGGCTGGAGATCGTCAACTCGACCCTCAACTGAAGGGGCCGGGAAGGCTGATCCATGAGGGGGTGGTCGAGCCGTCGGGGACCGAGGGCTCCTCCCCAGTGGGTGAGCTCAGTCCCGATCTTTGGTATCCTGGAAGAACCGGATCCGCCGATCCGATTTTTGTTCCGGAGCCCGGGGCTCTAGAGGTTGTTATCAAACAAGGGGAACGAGCTTGTCGCGTGGATTCTTGAAACGGTTAGCACTGGTGGCGGGCCTCCTGGCAGCCGGGCCGGGCCGCGCTCAGGAGCCACCCCCGCCCGAGCCGCCCGGCTTCGTGGCCTCAATGCTGGCGGTGGCCAAGGAATACATCGGCACTCCCTATCGCCACGGCGGCACCACGCCTCGGGGCTTCGACTGCTCGGGGTACGTGCGGTTCGTGTTCAGCACCTTCGGCATGGAACTGAACCGGTCTTCCGTCTCCCAGGCCAACCAGGGGGACGAGGTCCAGCTGGACCGGATCCAGCCTGGAGACCTGCTCTTCTTCAAGACTCGCGGAAAGCAGAGTCGGATCAGCCATGTGGGGATCTACCTGGGGGGGCGGCAGTTCATCCACGCAGGTTCCTGGGGCGGCCCCGGCAAGCGCGGGGTCAAGATCGCCCAGCTGGACAGCACCTATTACGCCCAGAGGCTGGTTTCGGCCCGCCGATTGATGACGGCTCCGAGTGGGGCGCCCCAGCAGTTGCTGGAGCAGTTCCTTCCCCTCGAGTCATCCTGGCCCCTGCCGGCGACCAACTAGAAAAGGGATCTCCATGCGCTTGATTCCCATCCTGGTCGGGTTGTTCCTCTTTGCACCCGGTTCTGCCCAGGAGGTTCCGGCGCCCCCTCGCAAGGTGACCCTCGCGGCAGTGGGCGACACCATGGTGGGCTCGGTCTTTCCATCCCGCGCCGCCATGCCCGCGGAAGACGGCCGCAGGATGTTCGAGCGGGTGAAACACCTCTGGAAGGGGGCCGACATCGTCGCGGGCAACTTCGAGGGAACGGTGGCCTCGGATCCCGCCTCGGCCCGCGCCCTGGGGGCCAACTCCTACCGCTACCTCATGCCCAAGGAGAGCCTCGCCATCTACAAGGAGGCCGGTTTCACGGTGTTGAGTGTGGCCAACAACCATGCCATGGATGCGGGCCTGCCCGCCCGGCTGGAGACCCTGCAGGCCCTGGATGAGATCGGCATGGCCCATGGGGGCAGCCTGGACCACCCCACCGCCATCCTCACCACCGCCGCGGGGGTGAGGGTCGGCTTCATCGCCGCCGCCCCGCACATGAACTGCCTTCCCCTGAGCGTCGAAGAGGTCGCCGCCAAGGTGCAGGAACTGAAGAAGGCTGGACAGTGCTCCCTGGTCATCGTCTCCATGCACGCCGGGGCGGAAGGGGAGAAGGCTCAGCACGTACCCAAGGCCAAGGAGATGTACCTGGGCGCGGACCGGGGCAATGTCTACACCTTTGCCCATGGCGTGATCGATGCCGGGGCGGATCTGGTGTTCGGACACGGTCCCCACGTGCCCCGGGGCATGGAGGTCTACAAGGGCCGCCTCATCGCCTACAGCCTGGGGAACTTCGCCACCCACGGCGCCTTCAATGTGAAGGGGCCCGGAGGGTTGGGGCTGGTTCTGGAAGTCGTGCTCCTGGAGGACGGCACCCTCGAGGGATTCCGCCTCCACTCCACCCGGCAGGACAAGGGGACCGAAGCCTGGACCCTCGGCATCTCCACGGAACCGGATCCGGCCGAAGGGGCCCGGAAGCTGGTGGAACGGCTCTCGAAGGAAGACTTCCAGTGCGAACTGTCCCGGTACTACCTGCCAGAGCCCGTCGCAGTGCCCATGCCTGCACTCGTGCCTACACCCGTACCTCCGGTGCCATGACCCGAGTGGGATAGAGGGTGAAGCCCGGGAGGACACGGAACCGGGCGCTCCCGGATTCACAGGTCTTCGCCCGCGGCATGGACGAGTTGCGAGAGTCCGCGGAGCGCCAGGCGGTCATCGTCTCCGGCAATCCGGTTGGAGCGGATGAACCCGCAGCGTCGGCAGCGGTGAAGCAGCGCCAATTCCTGGCCGTGACGGACCCACAGACTGATGGGATCCATGATTCCGGCACAGAGGCTGCGTCGGTCGCCCACGGCCACATCCACATGAAGGCTGCAGAGGCAATGGGGACAGTGGTTCCGCTGGCTCGTGCCCTGGGCTTCTCCGGGCACGGTCAGACCGCACTGGGCGCAGAGGAAGGCCTCGCCGGGTCGATTCTGGGAAGCCGCCTTCGGCCAGGCACGTGAGTTCCTGGACATGGGTTCATCCTTTCTGGACATGTTTCTGGCTCTTGGCGATGCGGCGCCACTTCTGTTCCCGCTCGCGCCACAGGCGCTCGTCGCTGCGAGCGGCCTCGTAGGCCACCTCCCGGCGGAGTCGCAGGTAGTTGCCGTACCGTTGGGCATCCAGGTGGCCTTCGGCGAGGGCGGCCTGGACGGCGCAGCCGGGCTCGGCGCCATGGGTACAGTCCCGGAAACGGCAGTGGACTGCGAAGGTGGAAATATCGGCGAAGGCACTCTCGAGATCAGAACCCTCGGCCAGGAGCCCCACTTCCCGAATGCCCGGCGTGTCGATCAGGCAGCCGCCTCCGGGTAGGAGAAAGAGTTCCCGCAGCGAGGTCGTATGGCGGCCCCGACCATCCGTGGCGCGCACTTCCCGGGTGGTCCGCAGCTCTTGCCCGGCCAGGGCGTTGAGCAGCGTGGACTTGCCCACCCCGGAGGAGCCGACCATGACCGCCGTGAGGCCTTCACCCAGGAAGGCCCGAACGTTTTCGAGGCCATCGCCGGTGATCGATGAAACCGCCAGCACCTTAACCCCGGGTGCGATGCCCTCGATCCGCGCGATGAAGGAGGTCGACCTATCCTCGAGATCGGCTTTGGTGAGGACCACCACGGGTTGGGCTCCGCTGCCCCAGGCCAGCGCCAACAGGCGCTCCATGCGGGGGGGATTGAAATTGCGGTCCAATCCCATGAGGAGCAGAACCACATCGAGGTTGGTGGCCAGGTGTTGGGAACGGCGGCCGGGACCGGCCCCTCGACGGGTCAGCGAAGGGCCTCGCGGGAGCAGGTCGAGGATCAGGGCCCTGGAGCCTTCTGCGTCCCGCTGGACCCCTACCCAGTCTCCGGCACAGAGGGTATCTTCCTCGGTTTGGAGGTGCTTGCGGAAGCGGCCGGAGGGGGTACCCCAGACTTCGCCGGTCGCGGTCTGGAGTAGCGCCATGCCGCGGGTGGCGGCCACGACACGGGCGGGTTCGCAGCCAGAAGCGGCGCGGAACGCAAACGCGTCGGCGAGGGCGGGGGTCCACCCGAAAGGTTTGAGGGCTTGGAAAGGAAAAGGGAAGACGGGATTTAGACCCATCGAAGGGTCGATGTGGGATGTCATGGCGGGGTGTTCCTGGATGAAAAATCGCTCAAGCCCCACGAAGGGGCATTCCTGGCGAAGGAGCAGGGGCCGAGGCCAGAGGCTGTGGCCCCTTAGGCTTCTGCCGACTCCCGATTCATCCACATGGCGCTAAACATCCAACCACCTTTGCGGATCCAGCATGCCTGTTTCGCTGGAATCCCGCAAGATACCCACACTAAGGGTTCGTGCTTCCGATCCCATTTCGGAGGTCAGATCTCCCGTACCGTCCAGGCCCGGGGCACAAGAATGCGCTCCCACCAGAGGCCCTTTTCGGCGCGCTTGCCCACGGCCAGGAACATGCACACCTCGGCACCCCGGGGGAGTTTCAGGAGCTTCCGGGCGCGCCAGGGGTCGAAGCCTTCCATGGGGCAGGAATCGAAGCCTTCGGCCCGCAGGGCCAGCATGAAGGTGGACGCCGCGAGCGCCGTGGACTTGTGGGTCATCACCCGGAGATCCGCCAGGCTCAGCATGTTGTGCATGGGGCGGAAGAGCGATACCAGGCGGCTGGAGGCCTTCTTGAACCAGCCCAGAATGCCGAAGGGGCCCTGGGCGTAGATCAGGGGCATCAGCCTGCCCCAATACTGCTGCTGACTCTTGCGGAGGATGCCCCGCTCCTTGAGGGTGTCCAGGATGAAGCGGCTGTGGCGTTTCTGGGTCTCCCGGTGGGTGACGATGGCGATGAGCAGGGGCGCCGTCTGAGGGCCGCGCTGCTCGAAACAGATAGCATTGGCCTGCTCCCGAATTTCCGGATTCTTGATGATCACGAATTCCCAGGGCTGGAGATTGCTGGAACTGGCGGCGCGCAGGGCGCTGTCCAGGCAGCGGTCCAGCACCTCCTGGGGCACGGGATCCGGTAGGAAGGCGCGGATGGTGCGGCGCTCCTCCGCGATGCGGTGGAAGGTGGCGGCGGCTTCAGTGGCTTCAGTCATAGGGGTCTGCTCTATCAGCGTTCATCGGTGTGAATAGGTGGCCATCTTCTCTCGAAGGAAAGGCTGAAAACGGAATCCGATTATCGGTCTGAATCAGCCATGAAGGGGAAAAGCGCATTCAAACCGCGAATGAACGCGAATGGGCGCGAATGCCCCAACCCAGGCCCGCCTGGGCCTGCGGCCCCCATTCGCGGGCCCGCAAGGGCGTATTCGCGAAATTCGCGGTTAAGTCTTTTTGGCGGAGTTTGGTCGATAATCGGGAAACGGGAAATCATGTTGGATTTTGGCACTTCTTATCGCGCATCCTTGCCTCCCAGCGCTTCGGCTTCTGCGAGCCAGCGCTGACGACATTCCGCATTGGCATTCTTCACGATGGCAAATCTCCGTACGGCTACGGGTTTCACGCCGCAGAAGGCGAGCACCGCCTTCCGGACCATCCGTACGGCGGACAGCCCGTTGGCGAACCAGTCGTAGAACGCGGGTGAATCCGCCGTGACCAGCAGCCGCCCCGAGCGGCCCGCCAGGAGGCGATCCCAGAAGGGGCCCTTGGCCCGGGAGCGGAAGGCGAAGCCGGGAATGAAGGCCCGATCGAAGAAGCCCTTCAGCAGGGCCGGTGGCCCGCCCCACCAGGTGGGATAGACGAAGACGAGGTGCTGGGCCCAGGTGACCCGCTCCTGGGCCTCCAGTAGATCGGGCTCCAGCATCTGGATTTCCTTGTACCCCTTGCGGAGCACGGGATCGAAATCCAGGTCGCCTAGGCGGAGGAGATCCACCTCGGCCCCGGCCTCCCGGGCCCCCTTGGCGTAGGCTTCGGCGAGGGCTCCGCAGAGACTCGTTCCATCGGGGTGCCCCAGGATGACCAGGATGCGCGGCATCATGCGTTCTCCCGCGCGGCATGGAATCTGGCCTTGGCCCGGTGCCAGAGCTTCTTCCAGGTAAATTCATCCAAGAGGTCGAAGAAGACGGGGATCACGATGAGGGTCAGCAGGGTGGAGGTGATGATGCCACCCACCACGGCGCGGGCCATGGGGGCACGCATCTCCGCACCGGCGCCCAGGGCCAGGAACAGGGGCAGCATGCCGCCCACCATGGCGAAGGAGGTCATGAGGATGGGGCGCAGCCGGGTCATGCCCGCCTGGATCAGCGCCTCGCGGCGGGAGAGCCCCTCTTCGCGCATGAGCTGCAGCGCGCGATCCACCAGCAGGATGGCGTTCTTCGTCACCAGACCCATCAGCAGGATCAGGCCGATCTGAGTCATCATGCTCATGGGATCGCCCGTCACCAGCAGCATCAGCACCATGCCCACCATGGAAAGGGGCAGGCTCACCATGATGGTGATGGGCAGCTTGAAGCTCTCGAACTGGCTGGCCAGCACGAAGTAGATGAAGAAGAGCGCCAGCAGGAGCGCCGTGGCCATGTGGCCCGCGGTTTCCTTGTTGTGCTGGGCCTGACCCACGAAGTCCACCTTCACGCCTTCCGGCAGCGTCTTGTTCCGCTTCAGTTCGGCCAGTCCCTTGCCGAGTTCATCCACGACCTCCTGAAGGGTCTTGCCATCCTTGTTGGCCGACAGCATGAGCTGGGCCTGCAACTGACGGCGCTGGAGCTTGGAGGCCGCCACCGTGTCCTCGAAGCGGGCAACATTGGCGACCTTCACCATCAGGTTGTTGCCCGCCTTGTCCTTCTTGGTGGACACCAGATTCATCTCGCCGATCTGGGCGGGACGGGCCCGGGCCTCGTCGGAAAGGCGCACCCGGACATCGTACTGTTCGCCCGAAGCGGGGTCCTCATACTTGGCCACTTCCAGACCATCCACCATGGGGCGCACCACACTGGCCAGGGCCATGGGCGAAACGCCGAGATCGGAGGCCTGCTTGCGATCCACGGTGAGGCGCAGCTCGGGCTTGCCCAGGTCGCGGCTGCTGGTGATATCCACCGCGCCGGTGATGCGCTGGAACAGCGCCCGCACCTGGGGTTCCGCCTGCTCCACGGCCCGGCGGTCGGGGCTCAGGATGGCGATGTTGAAGGGTTTCTCATCGCCGAAATCCGCTACGGGGCCGATGCCGATTTCGGCCCCCGCAAGGCCGCGGAATTTTTCGCGCAGATCGCGGCGGATCGTCGTGTGGGAAGGGCGCCGACCTCCCTTCAGCTTGATGTAGATATGGCCTTCGTTGATGGTGCCGAAGAGCCCCGTGCCGATGGTGGTGTAGGTCAGCTCCACCCCGGGGTTCTTCCGGATGATCTGCTCGATGTGTTCCACCGTGTCTCGAGTGGCCTCCAGGCTGGCCCCGGGCTCGGTCTTGAAGCTCACCTGGAGATCGCCGCGGTCGAAATCGGGCATGAAGTCGTTGCCCAGGAGACCGATGAGGCCCATGGCCAGAATGAAGCTGCCGAAGCCGATGCCCATCACCGCCTTCTTGTGATCCAAGGCCCAGTTGATGGCGACGCGGTAGCCTTTTTCCCATGTGTCGAGCTGGTCATTGAACCAGTCCACGGCCTTCATGATGAACTTGCGGTGGCCGTGATGGCTTTCCTGGAAACCCTTCTCGTGCTCGGGATCGGGCCACACGGCGCTGAGCATGGGATCCAGCGTGAAGCTCACGAAGAGCGAGATGGCCACGGCGAAGGCCACGACCATGGCGAAGGGGTAGAAGAAGCGCCCCACGATGCCGCCCATGAAGGCCACGGGCACGAACACGGCCAGGAGCGATAGGGTGGTGGCGATGACCGCCGGGCCGATTTCGGCGGTGCCTTCTCGGGCCGCGGTGATGTGGTCCTTGCCCATTTCTGCGTGGCGGGTGATGTTTTCGCGCACCACGATGGCGTCATCGATGAGGATGCCGATGGCCAGAGAGAGGCCCATCAGGGTCATGGTGTTCAGGGTGAAATCCAGGGTCTTCATGATGATGAAGGCACCGATCACGGACACCGGCAGCGTGAGACTGGTGATGAGCGTGCTGCGCCAGCTCTTGAGGAAGAAGAACACGATGATGACGGTGAGGATGCCGCCCAGGATGATGGACACTTCCACATCCTCCACCGCGTCATTGATGAAGCGGCTGTTGTCTTTGGCGATCACCACATGGACGCCCTGCCGATCGAGATCGGGCTTCAGGGTTTCCAGGGCCTTCTTCACGGATTCGGCCATGGCCACCGTGTTGCCGCCCACCTGCCGCTGGATATCCAGGGCCACGGCATTGTCTCCATCCAGACGGGCCAGGGACCGCTTTTCCTTGATCCCGTCCACAACGGTGGCGACCTCCCTCAACTCGATGGGGCGCCCCTTCTGGTTGCCCACGATCACGCTCTCGAAATCCTTCACCTGCCGGGCCTTGGCATCCACACGCACGGCCACTTCGCGGCCGCCCTGAAGCAGATTGCCGGAAGGCACGGCCTTGGTGTCGTTGCCCAGGCTGCCCATGACCTGCTGGAGCGTTACGCCCAGGGCCTCCAGCTTGGCGGGGTCCACCTGGACCAGGATCTCCCGCTTGCTCTCGCCCACGAGGGTTACGCTGCCCACGCCGGGGATGTTTTCCAGGCGGCGCTTGAGAAATTCGTCGCCGATGCGGGTGAGCTCGCGATCCTCCAGTTTGGTGTGACCCTCCCGGGTGCGCAGCACCAGGGACATCACGGGCGTTTGGGCGGGATCCATCTTCTGGATGATGGGTTCCTTGATGCTTTCGGGCAGCTTCTGGCGGATCTGGCCCAGCTTAGAGCGCACATCTTCCAGGGCCTTGTCCACATCCCGCTCGAGCTGGAATTCCACCACCACGATGCCCAGGCTGTCCTGGCTGGTGGAGCTGATCTCGCGCACCTTCTCGAGGGGGTTGAGGGCCTCCTCGACCTTCTTGACCACGTCCTGTTCCACCGCGTCGGGACTGGCGCCGGGGTAGGGCACGCTCACGGTGACGATGGGGAAATCCGTCTTGGGATACTGATCGATGCCCAGGCCCTTCATGCTGAAGAGGCCCAGCACCACGAGCGCCGCCATCACGCAGGTGGTGAGTACGGGGCGCTTGATGGATAGATCGGAAAGGAACATGGATTACTTCTCCTTGCCGGAAGTTGCGGTGTCCTGGACCCGGGCCCCATCCACCACCTGATCGCGGCCCTGGGCGATGACGCGGGTGCCGGGGGCCAGACCCTCCACAGGACGCCAGCCGTTCTGGTCCATTCCAACGGCGACTTTCTTGCGGCGGGCGATACCGTTTTCGAAGATGAACACCTCCGCATCCCGGCCCGTGGCCGTCATGACCTGGGAGGGCAGGGCGGGGCGCTGGGTTTCCTGGTCGGCGACAATCTCGCCCTCGGCGAAGAGACCACTCTTGAGTTTTCCGTCGGCGTTGGGCACCAGCAGGCGCACGCGCAGGGTGCGGCCATCGGCCTGAACGGAAGGGCTCACCTGGCTGAGGGTGGCCTGGAAGGGCTGCTCGTAGCCCGCCACGCGGAAGGAGGCCTTCATGCCCACCTTCACCATGCCCAGGGCCTCGGCCTGCAGATCCGCCAGGATTTCCAGGGTGCGGTTGTCCACCACTACGAAGGCCGTCTGGCCGGGGTTCAACACCTCGCCGACCTGGATGGTGCGGGTGGCCACTTCGCCCGCGAAAGGCGACGTGATGCGGGCCTTCTTCAAGCGCGACTTGGCCAGGCCAAGGTTGCTCTCGGCGGCCCGGGCGGCGGCGTTGCTGGCGTTCAGGTAGGTCTCGGCCTGCTGGGCGGCCTGCTTGGTGACACTGCGCTTTTCCAGCAGCATCTGAGCGCGGTCGTTGTCGCGCCGGGCCTGCTGGGCCTGGGCCTGGGCCTGGGCGACCTGGGCCTCGGCGGCCTGGACGCCCAGCAGCAGATCGTCCTCGTCCTGGGCGGAGAGCACCGTGCCTGCGTTTACCCGGTCGCCTTCATGGACGCCGACGCGGGTGACGCGACCCGAAACCTCGGCGCGCAACTCGGCGCGATTCACCGCCAGCAGAGTCCCCGTGAAGGTGATGGAACGCCGGAAGGCCCGGTTCTCGACGGTCGCCAGGGTGACAGGGAGGGCGCCCTCGGTCTTGATGGCCTTCTGGCGATTGAGCTCGGCGTTCCGGCGGTAGCGGTGGAAGCCGGTGGCGCCCACGATGATCAGGGCGGGCACACCGGCGTAGAGGAAGAGTTGCTTGCGGTCCATGGATTCACCTATTGAATGGAGTGAGGATCATGTCGGACGTGGTTTCCGGGCTTCGCCCGGAAACCACGTGGGGGAGCACGAGGGGGGACATCGCGAGCCACGGGCGAGCAGGCGGTCCCCCCTCGTTCATGTCAGAGCGGGGGAAGGCCAAGGGCCCGGCGGTTTTCGAAGCGGGCGGCCCAGAGGCCCAGCTCGGCGCGGCGGCGCTGGGATTCGAGCTGGCGCTCCGTGCGTTCGGCCTGAAGGAGATCCAGGGAGGTGATGAGGCCCTGCTCGAAGGATTCGCGGCTCATGCGCAGGGCCTCGAGCCCCGCATCGTGGGCCTTCTTGGCGGCCTCATGGAAGGCGAGGGCCTTTTCCATTTCGCGGATGGCGGTGCTTTTTTCTACGGCGATGGCGCGTTCCTTGTCCACGCGCATCTGGTGGACCTGTTCCAGCTGGGCGCGGTTCTGGGCCCGCTTGCCGGAACTGCGCAGTCCGTCGAAGACTGGGAAGCGCATGGTGACATTCACCTTCCAGGTGTCGTAGGGCTCCTTGAACAGGTTCTCGGTCTTGGCGGTCTGGTAGCCGTACGAGGCGCTCAGGTCGAACTTGGGCCGCAGGTCGCTCTTGATGATGCGGTCGTTGGCGCGGTACATCGCCTCCTGCTGCTTGAGCTGGGCGATCTCGCTGCGCTCGGTGGCCGCAAGGTTGGCATCCGGCGTGGGCAGGCCCAGTTCCGCGAGCTTCAGGGGCGTTCGGGGATCCAGGCCGAGCTGGCCGTTGAGGACTTCCACGGCGCGCTTGTGGTTGGCCTCGGCCTGGAGACTCTCGGGGACCACCGCCAGGAATTCGCTCTCGGCCCGGAGGCGGTCGAGTTCCGTGGCGCTCTGGGCCTCCAGCTTGGCCTTCACGTCTGCCAGGAACTGCTCGGCGGTCTTCTTCCGGGATTCCACGACCTCCAGCTCCGCGCCGGTGGAGAGCACCGCCAGGTAGGCCTTGGCCACACCGTGGAGGATCTCCAGCTCGGCGGTGGTGTAGCCGAAGCTTGCCTCCTTCTCGCCCATCTTGGCCACTTCGATGGCGGTGCCCAGCTTGCCCCAGTAGAAGAGCGGCTGGCTGGCGGTGGCCTGGGTGGTGTAGTAGCTGCGGGGTGCCACCAGGCTGTTGGCGCTCAGGCCAGGAAAGATGGAGCCGATGCTTTCCCCAAGACTGCTGTTGAGCATGCTCACATCGCGCATCCGGGTGAAGTCGCCCACCAGAGTGAACTGGGGCAGGGCGTCGGCGCGGGTGGCGGTGATGAGGCCGCGGCGTTCCTCGACCCGGGCGCGGGCGGCGCGGATGCTGGGATTCTCGGCCTTGGCCCGGGACAGGGCGCCGGCCATGTCCAGGGGCAGGGCTTCCTGGGCGGGCACTTCCACGACAGCGGCGGGAGGGGGTGGGGGAAGGAACAGCATGCTCAGGCTCCTTGGCTACGATCCCGAAGGCCGAGGCCTCCGAGGCTGAAATCGGTGATGTGTTGGGCCAGGCGATCCAGGTCCTGAGGCCCGTAGCCCTTGCCCCGGATGAGCGCGATCATGGCCATGTCCCGATGGAAGAACATGATCTGGGAGTGGATGCAGCAGCCCAGGAGGAACTGCTTCTCTTCGTCGAGATCGGGCCGAAGGGCCCGGATGCAGGCACTCAGGTAGTCCACGTGGGGCTGGATGTGGGCCAGGATCAGATCGGCCCGCTTCTTGGCGGGATCCATCATCTCCCGGGTCCAGAAGAGGTGCACCGCCGAGTGCATCTCCTGGGAGATCTGCTCGGGGTTATGGCAGGCGAAGAGATCCTCCAGGAAGGCCCGGACGTAGTTCGCCAGGCTCTTCATGGCCTTGGCGCAGGCCTCGGGTTCCCTGGGGTCCGGCGGCGGGGCCAGGGCGCCCACCGCATCGGGCCCCTGCTCAAAGAGGAACTGCAGGGCGGCGGTGTAGAGGCCTTCCTTGCTGCCGAAGTAGTACTGGACCAGGGCGCTGTTGGCCTTGGCCTTCAGGGCGATTTCGCGGATGCCCGCGCCATCGAAGCCCTTTTCGGCAAAGACCAGGATGGCGGCCTCCAGTAGACGGTGGCGGGTGTCCTGGGTGGGGTCATTGGGTGGAGTCATGGGATTCCTGGGGCTCAATCAAACGGTTGATTAAGGTGTTTTTCAGATTAATCAATCGATTGATTCAGTCAAGGGGCATTTTCGTGGTTGCTTGAAAAAGATGGCTAAAAATGGGATCTTGCATTTTTGGAATTCAAATTCCAAAATTAGAATTCATGTTCGGAGTGCATGTGTCCCAGAGCCGCAAAGAGAAGGAACGTGCCCAGCGCCGGGAGCTGCTGCTGGAGGCCGCCGCCCGGGTCTTCGGTCGGCGCCCCTTCGACGAGGCCACCATGCAGGAGGTGGCTGCCGAGGCGCAGATCGGCATGCAGGGCCTCTATGAGCACTTCCCTTCCAAGCAGGAGCTCTACGAGCAGGTGATCCTCCAGCGGGCCATGGGCTATCAGGCCCTCGCGGATGAGATTCTGGCCCGAGCGGGCACGCCGCTGGAGCTGCTGCGGGCCCTGGCCACGGCCTACGTGCGCCAGTTCAAGGACCAGCCCTGGCGGCTGCCCACCTTCATCCGGGATCGGGTGCACTTCGATTGGGAGATGGATTCCCGCTTCTCAACGCGGTTCCGGGAGATCTACGAGGCGGAGCGCGGCCACCTGAAGGGGCTCATCGTTCGGGCCGTGGCCTGCGGAGAGCTGCGTCCCCTGGATCCCGACTTCCTCACCCAGCTCTGCCTGGACACCCTCCAGTCCTCGCTCCATTACAGCCACCACCTGGAGGAGGAGGAAGAGGTCGCCGCCTGTGTGGACCGCGCCCTGGATTGCCTCCTGATGGGCGTGGGGGGGCATACGTCGTCTAGTTCGGAACCCGTTTTGTCTTGAGGGAAAACATGTTGCGCATCTCAGCCCTTCTCGCATCCCTGCTACTGCTGGTCGCCTGCGGTCGCACCCATAACCCCCAGGCCGAAGGGGTCGCCGCGACCATCCGGGTGACGCGCCCCCAGAAAGTCCAAGAGGCCGAGCGGGTGGCCGTGAGCGGAGCCATTTCTTCGCCTGGCGCGTCTTCCCTGGTGGCCTTCCTGGTGCCGGGGCGGGCCCTTCAGGTGTTTCCCCGGGAGGGCGAACCCGTGGCGAAGGGGCAGGTGCTGGCGATCCTGGATTCAGTCAACCTCACCCATGCCCTGGAGGCGGCCCACGCCCAGGCCGAGGCCGCCAAGGCCGGGGCTCAGCGGGCAGAGGAAGAATTCCAACGGATGCAGCAGCTCTTCGACAGCCAGAGCCTGGCGCCCAACGATTTCGCCAAGTTCAAGGCCGCCCATGAGGCCGCCCGCCAGCAGTTTCAGCAGGCCCTGGCAGGCGAAGGCATCGCGAGGAAGAACCTGGCGGATGCGCGACTGACGGCACCCCTCGCCGGATACATCGCCAAGCGGATGCTGGAGCCGGGCGTGATGGTGGGCCCCGGGCAGCCGGTCTTCGAGATCGCCACCCTGGATCCCATCGAGGTCAATGTGGGGGTTCCCGAAACGGATATCCGGCTGGTGAAGGTGGGCCAGGCCGCCACCGTCAAGGTTCCGGCCCTCCCGGGTCAGACCTTCCAGGGCGTCGTGAAGGTGGTGAACATCTCCGCCGACCCCGCCACCCGCACCTACATGACCCGCATCACCGTGCCAAATCCCGCCCGGGAACTGAAGGTGGGCATGGTGGCCGAGGTCTCCATCACGGGCACCGCGAAGCTGGACATGACCGTGGTGCCCGCCGAGGCCGTCGTGCGGGATCCCCAGGGTGCCACGCTGGTCTTCCAGTATTTCCCGGACCAGAAGCGGGTGTTCTCCAAGCGGGTGGAGGTCGGCGTCCTGATCGGGCGGGACATTCAGATCCGCTCGGGCCTGAAGGGCGACGAGAGCATCGTGGTGGCCGGCCAGCACGCCTTGCGCAACGGCATGCTCGCGATCCTCGCGGCAGACGTGGTGTCCAGGCTTCGCCTGGACACCACGTGGGGGTCAGAGGGGGGACATCGCGACTGCAGGGAGCAGGCGGTCCCCCCTTTCATGGCTAACCAGAGGTAGGCCATGCAGAAGATGATCAAGGCCTGCCTCCGCTATCCCACCCTCACCGCCGTCCTGACGTTGATGGTCGTGGCGGTGGGCCTCCGCGCCCTGATGCACATGCCCCGCACCGAGGATCCCTCCATCACCATCCGCACGGGCCTCGTACTGGCGGCCTATCCCGGCGCCACGTCGGAGCAGGTGGAGAAGCAGGTTACCAAGACCCTCGAGGCCTCGATCTTCAAGTTCCAGGAGGTCCGCAAGGCCAAGACCTTCTCCACCAGCCGCCCCGGGATCGCGATCATCAACGTGGAGCTGGAGAAGAATGTCAAGAACCCGGATGTCTTCTGGGCCAAGCTCCGCCACGAGATGAACGTGGTGAAGGCCTCGGCCCTGCCCCGGGAGGTGATGGGCCCCATCGTCAATTCGGATTTCGGCGATACCGTGGCCATGCTCGTGTCCGTGAGCGGCGAACGCTATGGCTACCGGGAACTGCGGGACTACGTGGACCAGATCCAGGATGCCCTGCGGACGGTGCGGGAGGTCGGCAAGATCTCCACGTACGGCCAGCAGAACGAGCAGATCTGGGTGACGAGCAGCCTGGAACGCATGAGCCAGTACTTCACCGATCCCCTCAAGGTGATCGGCGCCCTGAGCCAGCGCAATGTGGTGCAGGGCGCGGGCAGCGTGCGCACCGAGGCTGGGCGCATCCCCCTGCACACCACCGGCAGCTTCAATACCGAGGATGAGATCCGCAGGGTCATGGTGGGCGTGTCCCGAACGGGCCAGCCCGCCTACATCGGGGACTTCGCCGAGGTCGAGCGCCGCTACCAGGATCCCGAGTTCATGGTGCGCTTCGACGGCAAGCCCGCCGTGATGATTTCCGTGGAGATGCAGAAGGGCAACAACATCGTGGAGCTGGGCGACCGGGTCACCGCCGTGCTGGATCAGTTGAGGCCCCTGCTGCCGCCGGATCTCAAGCTGGACTTCATCGCCAATCAGCCAAAGGTGGTTGAGGAACGCCTCTCCGGGATGGGGCACGAATTCCTCATCGCCATCGCCTGCGTGGTGCTCGTCACGGTGCTGCTGCTGCCCATGCGCGTGGCCCTCATCGCGGCCATGGCCATTCCCGTCACCATGCTCTCCACCATCGGTGTGATGAACACTCTGGGAGTGCAGCTCCACCAGGTCTCCATCGCCGCCCTGATCCTGGTGCTGGGGATCGTGGTGGACGATGCCATCGTCATCGCGGACAACTACGTGGAGCTGCTGGACCACAAGGTGCCGCGGCCTGAGGCTGCCTGGCGCGCGGCGACAGAAGTGCTGGTGCCGGTGCTCACGGCTACCCTCACGATCATCGCCTCCTTCCTGCCCCTGGTGATTCTCTCCGGCAGCGCCGGGGAGTTCATCCTGGCCCTGCCCCTGACCGTGGCCGTGGCCCTGACCGTGTCCTTCCTGGTGGCCATCTTCCTGACGCCGCTGCTGTGCCGCACCTTCATCCAGAAGGGCCTGCACGATCACGATGCGGAGCCCACGGAGGGGGTGAAGAAATTCAATGCCCTGGATCTGCTCCAGGTGGCCTACAAGAAGGCCATCACTCACTTCATGGCCCGTCCGACCCTGGCCATGGGCCTGGGTGTGGGAGCCGTGGTGCTGGGCCTCCTGATGTTCCGCTTCGTGCCCCAGCAGTTCTTCCCCAATGCCGAGCGGAACCAGTTCGTCATCGATCTTTGGATGCCCCAGGGCAGTCGCATCGAGGCCACGGACCAGGTGCTGAAGCGCATCGAGGGGCACCTGGCCGCGGATAAGGAAGTGGCGCACTTCGCCAGCTTCGTGGGCCAGAGCGCGCCCCGCTTCTACTACAACGTGAACCCCCAGCAGCCGGATCCCGCCTACGGGCAACTGATCGTGAACACCCACCATGTCAAGGCCACGGGCCCTCTGGTCGTGGATCTCCAGGCCCGTCTGGCCCGTCTCGTACCCGAAGGCATGGTCATCGTGAAGGAGCTGCAGCAGGGCTCCGTGATGGAGGCCCCCCTCGAGGTGCGCGTGGTGGGAGAGGACGTGGCCCAGCTGAAAGTCATCGGTCGCCAGATCGAGGATCTCCTGCGGGCCGATTCCCGGGCCCACTACGTCCACACCGACTACTACAACGATTCGGCCCTGGTGGATGTGAACCTCAACACTGAACTGGCCAGCCGCCTCGGCATGACCAACGCGGGGGTTTCGAGGATGCTCTCCGGGGCATTCGACGGAACGCCGGTGAGCACGTTCTGGGAAGGCAATCGGGCCGTGAACATCGTGCTGCGGGTGGATCCCGCCCATCGGACCTCCTTCGACGATGTGCGCAACACCTACATGGGCTCCAGCCTGGCCGAGGGCAAGGTGCCCCTGCGGGCCATTGCCGAGCTGGCCCCCACCTGGCAGACCAGCCGCATCGTGCGCCGCAACGGCGTGCCGACGCTCACGGTGCGCTGCTTCCCGGCCCCGGGCACCTATGCCTCCGCGCTGCTCAAGGACACACTGCCCAAGGTGAAGGCCCTTCCGCTGCCCCCGGGCTATCGCCTGGATCTGGGGGGCGAGCGGGCCAACCAGGAGGAGACCTTCCCTGAGATGGTGGTGGCCCTTTCCATCGGACTCCTGGCCATCTTCCTCATCCTTATGATCCAGTTCCGCAATCTCACGGAGCCGCTTGTCGTCATGGCCTCCATTCCCCTCTCGCTCTTCGGTGTGGTGCTGGGCCTCGTGATCACCCGCAATTCCTTCGGCTTCACGGCATTCATGGGGATGATCAGCCTCTGCGGCATTGTGGTGCGCAACGCCATCATCCTCATCGACTTCATCAAGGAGAAACGCCGCGAGGGCCTGCCCCTGGTGCAGGCCGCCACCCAGGCGGGGGAGCGGCGCCTGCGCCCCATCTTCCTCACCACCATGGCGGCCGCGGTGGGCGTCACGCCCATGATCATCTCCGGCTCCAAGCTCTGGAGCCCCCTGGCCAGCGTGTTGGCGGTGGGCCTGATCTTCTCCATGTTCTTCACGCTGCTCGTGGTGCCCGTGCTCTATGTGCTGGTCTTCAGATCCCATGAGAAGCGAACGCGTGATTCGAGGATCTCTGCCTCAGCGCTGGGCATCCTCCTGCTCGCCTCGGCCACGCTTTCTGCACAATCGCCCGCGCCCCGGCGCCTGACCCTGGAGGAAGCCATCCAGGGAGCCCTCCAGAACAGCTCCGGCGTGCACATCATGCGGGCCAAGGTTCAAGAAGCCCAGGCCAAGCGGCGCACTGCCCGGGCGGACTACTTCCCCCATCTCACGGCGGATGCCACCTGGATGAAGGCTTCGGGCGAAAGCCTGGTCACGATCCCTGCGGGCGGCCTGGGCGCCATCCCCGGCCTGGGGCCCTTTCCGACCAAGGAGATGACCCTTGGACAGGGGGACAACCGCATCTACCTCCAGAATGTCACCCTGGGCCAGCCCCTGAGCCAGCTCTTCAAGATCCATCAGGGCAATGCCGTGGCCTCGGCGGAGGAACGGGTGGCCCAGGCGGAGCTGCGGAAAATGGAAGGGGAAATCGCCTTCAAGACTCGTCAGGCCTACCTGGGGATGCTCATCGCCCAGGCCAGGCACGAAGCGGCCCGGGCCGGTATCGCCGCCGCGGAGCTACAGGACCGGGAGGCCCAGGAAGCGGTGAAGGCGGGCAATGCGCTCAAGGTGCTCCAGACCGGCAGTCGCGCCCAGCTTTTGCAGAGTCGCCATCGCCAGCTCTCCGCGGAGGCCAGCCTCAGCGACCTGAGCGCCGAGCTGAACGATCTCCTGAGGCAGCCCCTCGATACCCCCCTGGAACTGGTTGCCGTGATCCCTCGGACCGATCCGCCGCCTCCCAAGGAGGCGCTCCTGGACCAGGCCCTGAAGGGCAACCCCGAACTCGGAATGGCGATGGAATCCCTGGAGAAGAGCCGCAGCGCCCTCCGGGCCGGGAAGGCGGATTACCTGCCCGAGATCAGTGCCTTCGCCCGTCACACCTACCAGGACGGGGTGCCCTTCCTGCGCAACACCACCACCACCGTGGGGCTCAACCTGACCTGGTCCATCTTCGACTGGGGCAAGAAGGCTGGCGTGGTGAGTCAGCGGGCCGCCCTCGTGAGCCAGGCCAGCGAGAATCACCGCCGGATTCGCAGCCGGGTGGAGATCGATCTCGGCAAGGTCCTGCGGAAACTGGAGACGGCTCGGCTCATGGTGGAAGTTGCCGAGGAGGCCAACGCGCTCAATGCCGAGAAGGCCCGCCTCGCCGCCAATCAACTCAAGGCCGGTCTCATCCCCGTGTCCCGCAAGGCCGAGGCCGAGGCTGCCGCCAAAACGGCAGAAGCGGATTTCCTCGCCGCGCGCTTAGGGTTGGACCTCGCCTACGCGGAGCTGGACCAACTGCTGGGCATTCACTGATTCCCCGCTGCGCTGGGTATGATGGTGGGGACTCGCACAAGGAGCTGCCCATGGACCTGCTGAGCTACACGTTTTTCTATACGGTGGCCGTGGTGTTGGTCTTCCAGGGCACCCACGCCTTTGGCGAGCAGGACGAGCCCATGGGCGTCGTGCCCGAGGAGGTGACCCAGGAGCCCGGTCGGGCGCGACTGCGGGGCCTCGTTCTCGCCAGCTTCGGGTACCTCAGCCTCGTTGCCGGGCTGCTGAGCCACTTCTACCCGGCCCTTCAGCCCATCCTTCCGTCGACCATGGCCGTGGGGCTGGGGCTCATGGCCGTCTATGGCCTCTGCGTGCTCTTCTTCAATCGGGTGGTGAAGTACCAGGGCGTCTCCGCCGCTCCCGTTCACCACGACCACCACTAGACCTTCCTTCCAGATCAATAAGAATGGCCTCGTGAGCGAGGCCATTCTTGTTGATAAGCTGGAGGGTCAGTCTTGGAGTGCCCATGCAGGATAATCCGTATCGCCAGGTTCGTCTCGAGAAGCTCGAGAAACTGAAGTCCATGGGCATCGAGGCCTGGCCTGCCAAGGCCCGGCGCACCCACGGCATCGCCCAGGTGGTGACGGAATTCGCGGAGCATACCGGGGAGCAGTTGGAGGCAGAGCCCGCGCAGCTCAGCGTCATGGGCCGCATCATCGCCATCCGTGAGATGGGTAAGAGCGTGTTCATGCACCTGACGGAGAGCGGCCAGAAGCTCCAGGCCTACTTCCGCAAGAACGATCTGGATGAGCACGACGCCCAGGCCTGGGAGGCCATGAAGCTGCTGGATCTCGGCGATTTCATCAGCGTCACGGGCCCGCTCATGCGCACCAAGACCGGCGAACTGTCCGTGCGGGTACAGACCTTCCAGTTCCTCTCCAAGGCCCTGCTGCCCCTGCCCGAGAAGTGGCACGGGCTCCAGGACAAGGAGCTGCGCTACCGCCAGCGTTACTTGGATCTCGCCAGCAACCCCGAGGTGCTCCAGACCTTCCAGATGCGCAGCCGCATCGTGACGGGGGTGCGCCGCTACATGGAGGGCCAGGGCTTCCTGGAAGTGGAAACGCCCATGATGCAGCCCATCCCGGGTGGTGCCACGGCGCGGCCCTTCGTCACCCACCACAACGCCCTGGACATGGATCTCTACCTGCGGATCGCGCCGGAGCTCTACCTCAAGCGCCTCATCGTGGGCGGCTTCGAGAAGGTCTTCGAGATCAACCGCAGCTTCCGCAACGAGGGCATCAGTCAGCGCCACAACCCCGAGTTCACCATGATGGAGAGCTATGCGGCGGGTGACGATCTGCGGGACGTGATGCGCCTCACGGAGAACCTCTTCGAGTCCATCGCCCAGCTCTGCGGCGGCGTGGAGCGGCCCTACGGCGACCTGATGATCTCCTTCGCCACGCCCTTCTGCCGCATGACCCTGAAGGATGCCATCGCCCAGCATGGCGGCATCGACCGCGCCCGCCTGGAGGATCCGGCGGAGATCCTGAAGCTGGCCAAGGAAGTTCACGTGGAGGATGCGGACAAGAAGAGCCCCGGCGCACTGCTGGGCGATCTCTTCGAGCACCACGCGGAGAAGAAGCTGATCCAGCCTACCTTCATCACTGATTACCCCGTGGAACTGAGCCCCCTCACCAAGAACCTGCCCGGGGACGCCGCCTTCGTGGATCGCTTCGAACTCTTCATGGCGGGCATGGAACTCGCCAATGCCTATTCGGAGCTGAACGACCCCGTGGTGCAGCTGGAGCGCTTCGAGGCCCAGCTGGCGGAGCGCGAGGCGGGCAACGACGAGGCCATGCTGCTGGACATGGACTTCGTGAATTCCCTGGAGCACGGCTTCCCGCCCACCGGAGGCCTGGGGGTGGGCATCGACCGCATGACCATGCTCATGACCAACAACCAGAGCATCCGCGATGTCATCCTCTTCCCCTTGATGCGGCCGCTGAAGAGTACGGAGGCCGCAACAGCGTCCGTCGAGGGCGAGATCCAGGCCTGAGTCAGAGGTTGTTCCGCACCCGCAGATAGCTGGCAAAGCGTGGCAGGCCTTTCTTGGTCAGGCCGCGATAGGTGTAGGTGATGACGGTACCCACCGCCGGGGGCTGCTTTCGAACGGCATCCGTGAACCCGGTGCCGATCACGAACTGTTTCCCATCGGGCATCTCGACCCGCAGGGCACCCAGCATTCCCTTGTATTTGCCCTTCCCCGGGATGTGTTCGACGACCACGGCTTCGGTGTCGCTGAGGGGCTTCAGCTTCAGGAGCACGTCACTGCGCCCGGTGAGGTAGGGGGCCTCGGCGAGGTGAAGCATCAGGCCTTCGCCTCCGGCGCGAACAACCTCATCCAGTCTGCTTTTGAGCTCCTGGCGATCCTTCACTCGAAACTGGGGGATGGCCACGAGCTGAGGCCATTTGGTCGCGGTCGCGATTTCCTGGATGCGCTGAGCGCGGGCCGTGAAGGGGCCTGGCGCGTCCGGCAGCTCGAAGATCAGATACTGGATCTGCCGCCATTCGGCGTCCTCGGGCTGGAGCTTGCGGACGAAGCCCGAGAGTTCCTCGAAGCGACCCCGGGCCAGCCATAGCTCCCCATCCAGGGCCTGGGCGGGTAGTTTCGCCAGGAACCAGGGCGGCGCGGCGATGGTCTGTCCGCTGCGGAAGCGCAGGGTCTTGCCATCCCAGAGGGCACGCACCCCGTCGAATTTCTCGCTCACCAGATAGGCGGCGGGATCCACCTGGGGGCCGAGGACATTGGCCAGCAGGAGGGGCGGCGGCTCGGCTGCCCTCGTGAAGGCTGCTCCGAGGGGGGCCAGCAGGAGATAGGCCCACGCGAAGGCACGGTGGAGAAAAAGTGATGGCCGCAAGGTCATGGGCGGGCTCCTGAATCTGGTTTGCGGAAGGTGTCGGCCATTATGGCGCAGGCTGGGTCCCATTTCTTCCTGGCATACTCAGGGAAGCGAGGCACGGGGCCGCGCTCCTTTCTGCGCCATTGCCCATGGATCTCCTCACCATCATTGCCATCGGATTGAGCCTCGCCATGGACGCCTTTGCCGTATCCCTGGCCTACGGGCTTTCCTTCGAGGACCGCCAGCATGTGGATGCCCTCAAGGTTTCCGGGGCCTTCGGATTCTTCCAGGCGGCCATGCCCGTGCTGGGCTGGCTGGGCGGGCGGGCGCTGAAGGCCTGGATCGCCCCCATCGCACCATGGCTGGCCCTTCTCGTGCTGGGGTTCCTGGGGGGCAAGATGATCCTGGGGGCCTGGAATGATGAGGAGCACTTCAAGATCTCGACGGAGGTCCGGGTGCTGGCCCTCCTGGCCCTGGCCACCAGCATCGACGCCCTGGCAGTGGGGCTGCTCATCGCCCTGCTGGGAGTCTCCCTGGGTTTGCCCATCGTCATTTTCGGCACCGTCACCTTTGTCATTTCCTACCTGGGCATCGTCGGCGGCTTCGAGCTCAAGAACCTGCTGCGGAACACCGGACGCCGCGTGGTACAGGCCCTGGGGGGCACGATCCTGGTGGGCATCGGCATCCGCATCCTGGTGGGGCACTATCTCGGGGGCTGAGCGCCTGGGCGCTCCTGACATGAACGAGGGGGGACCGCCCGCTCCCTTCGTGCTCCCCCACGTGATGGCCAGGCAAGGCCTGGCCATCACGTCTGGCATACTGAGGGTTCCGCTCCGGAGAGCTTGAGTCTCGTCCGATCGCCAGGAGACCCCCATGTCCGTTCCCATGCTTGAACTCGCGCCCCAGAACGCCTCGGTGAAGGCGAAGATCATCGAGGGCCTTTCCACGATCATCGACAAGTCCAGCTTCGTGCTGGGCGAGAACGTGAAGGGGCTCGAGGCTGAGCTCTCCGAGTACTCGGGTGCGAAATATGCCGTGGGCATGTCCAGTGGTACGGATGCCCTGCTGGTGGCCCTCATGGCGCTGGATATCAAGGCGGGTGACGAAGTCATCATCCCCAGCTTCACCTTCTTCGCCACCGGCGGCGTAGTGGCTCGCATGGGCGCCACGCCCGTCTTCATCGATCTGGATCCCGTAAGCTTCAATGCCACGGCGGCGCTGGTGGAGGCGGCCATCACGCCCCGCACCAAGGCCATCATGCCCGTACATCTCTTTGGTCTGTTGGCGGATATGCCCGCCATCATGGCTGTGGCCAAGAAGCACGGCATTCCGGTGATCGAGGATGCCTGCCAGTCCTTGGGCGCCAAGGGCTGGGGCAAGTCGGCGGGTCAGTTCGGCGACATGACGGGCTGCTCCTTCTATCCCACCAAGAACCTGGGCGCCTTCGGCGACGCGGGCCTAACGCTCATCCGGGACGACGAGAAGCTGGCGGCCAAGGTTCGTCGCCTGCGGGTGCATGGCATGGAGCCCGTCTATGTCCATCACGAAGTCGGCATGAACGGTCGCCTGGATGAGTTCCAGGCCCTGGTGCTGCGGGCCAAGCTGCCCATGTTGGAGAGCTGGCATGAGGGGCGCCGCAAGCACGCCCACTGGTACTTCGATCGCCTGAAGGCCATCACGCCTGACCAGATGGTGCTGCCCAGCGAGACGGTGCCCGAGGGGCGCCATATCTACAACCAGTTCACGGTGCGCGTGAAGCAGGGCAAGCGCGACGCCCTCCAGGCCCACCTGAAGGGCCTGGGCATCGGCAGCGCTGTCTACTACCCCATCGCCCTCCACGAGCAGCCCTGCTTCGCTTACCTGGGCTACAAGCCCGGCCAGCTTGCCAACACCGAACTGGCCTCCAAGGAAGTGCTGAGCCTGCCTGTCTATCCCGAGATGACCGAGGCCATGCTGGAGGAAGTGGCCAAGGGGCTGCTGAGCTTCTTCGGGAAGTAGGCGTTACAGACGTACAACACCAAGCGGACCCCGACCGGGGTCCGCTTGGTTGTTGACGCCCTGTATTCGCTCGTCTCGACTTGAATTGCGAAGTTCTCAGACAGGCGGCAGCCATTAGGCTTTGAATGCTTGGGCGCGATCGACAGGGGCGAGGTTCGCTTTGTGTGATTTGTGTTCTTTGCGGCTATTGCTCAAGGGGTCTGGCCTAGCCTGGTGTCTCTATCCAAAACACTTTCAGCAGTCCGGCATCCAGGAGCTTTTGGGTAGCCACCTGGGGAAAGTGATTGGCCACAGAGAACGCAAAAAGCGCAGAAACCGAACACCAAAGAATGCGGGCCGAATAGCACCGATTAACAGGTTGGAGCTGTTCCCCTAACTGTCGAGCTCTTCCTTGACATGGGCCTGGCCCATTTCCAGGAGACGGTCCTTGGCGCGGGCGGTCCATTCGCTGTTGGGGTAGCTTTCCACCAGCTTCTGGTAGTAGTCCCGGGCCTCCTGGCGATACTTGGCGATCTCGTCGGTGCTGAGCTTCAGGGCGCTATTCTTCAGTTCCTCGAGTTCCTTCTTGTCCAGCTTGGCGGCGTCCTCCTTGCCCACCCGGGCAAGGAAGTCCTTCTGGTGCTGTTCGAATACTTCGCCGGGCACGTACTTCCGGCGCATGGCTTCGCCCAGGTAGAAATAGGCCCGCTCCCGATCCACGTAGTCGGGATAGGTCTCCAGAAGATCCTTGAGGCGGCGCTCGGCGGGGGCCGACAGCCCACTGTTGATGTAGTGGATGCCCACCATCAGTTCGTGCTCGGCGAGCCTTCGCCAGCACTGGGTGATCTTGGCCTTGGCGTCCATCACGTAGGGGGACCCGGGGGCCTCCCGGGTCAGGAGCTGGAAGGCGCTCAGGGCTTGGCGAGTCTCGGACTGGTCGCGCTCGGCGTTCTCGATGGCGGCGTAGTGGCAGAGGGCCACCCGGTAGAGAGCCAGATCGCGCTTTTCGTTGCGGGGGAAGTAGTTCAGGAAGCTCTGGTATTCCACCAGCGCCTCGGGATAACTCGAGGAGCCCTGGAAGAAGAAACTGTCCCCCAGCAGGAGCTTGGCGGCGGGAAATTCTGGGGTGCCCGGCAGTTGTTCCTCGATGACGCGCAGCAGTCGGCGGCCCTCTTCCCACTTGCCCCGCTGGAGCTGGGCCGTGGCCTCGTCCAGGATCTGGGCGGCGGTGCGGGTTTCGTCCTTCTTGGGCGCCTTGGCGGTCTTGCGGCAACCAAGGCCGATGGGGGCGGCCAGGGCCACCATCAGGAGAGGCAGGATCAGCGTACGGAGCTTCATGGACATCCCTTCAGTCTTATACAGTCGTGGCGCAAGCGGGGTTGGGGTTCCTGGATTCTCCATCCGAGCGGCGGTGGAGCCAGGCCTCGATGATCACCAGGGCCTCGTCGCGGTGGAGATCGTGGAGGATTTCGTGCTTCAGGCCTTCCATCCGGTGCCTCTCCAGGAGTTCGGGACGGACCTTGGTCCAGAGGGCCTCCGAGGCATCGGGATCCACCACGGTGTCCTCGCCGGATTCCAGCAGCAGGATGGGGCGATCCAGCTCGTGGCCCAGATGCAGGATCTCCTCCCGCCCCTGGGAGAGGGCCTCGACGAAGGCCGCCGAGGTGAACCGATGACAGAGGGGATCCGCCCAGTACCGCTGGACGAAGATGGGGTCGGAACAGACCAGGCTCTTGTCGTTGGGCATATCCAGCGGCTTGTGGGGCGCCACCCAGTAGAGGAGGCGCTGGAGCATCCGGAGCGGCAGTCCAAGATCCCTTAGTTTCACCACGGGGCTCGTCAGGATCAGGCCGTCGATGGTGTCCGCATGCCAGAGCAGGGCCAGCAGGGCCAGCAGGCCGCCGAAGCTGTGACCCAGCAGAATCTGGGGACAGACGGGCAGGGGGGGGAGGGGCACACCATCCACCACCCGGGGCGGTGCCGCCACCCGGTCCGCGTCGTAGCGCCGTTCGTGGCGGAGGAAGAGCACGAGATCGTCGACGAACCCGTAGATGCCGTCGGCATCACCCCGCACCCCGCCGCTGCGGCCGAAGCCCCGGTGATCCAGGGCGGAGACGGACCAGCCCAATTCGTGGAGCCAATAGGCAAGGTGGCGGTAGCGCTCACCGTGCTCGCCAAAGCCATGGGAGATCACCACGCGACCGATGGGATTGGGATGTTCCCAGCGGCAGTAAGCCAGGGCCGTTTCGCTATGGCCCGCCAGGGCCCCGTAGTTGGAGGGCTCCAGATCGTCGGGCAGTATGGTGGTCACATCGGCCATCCTTCCAGGATACCGGGAAGCGGGCGCGGCCTTGATGGCTTAAAGTGGAACCAGGGCGCCCTCTTCCGGGCGTCCTTGGATTCTGGAAGTGACATGGATTTCGATACCCTCATGCGGGCCAAGAATGAGCTCGCCCCCCGAGTCCGCCAACTGGTGGCCCACCTCGATCCGGAGCGAAAGGCCCTGGAGCTGGAACAGATCGAAGAGAAGGCCGCCGCACCAGGCTTCTGGGACGATCCCGAGAAGGCCAAGCCCGTCCTCAAGGCCCGCGGCCTCCTGACAGAAGACATCGGCACCGCCAAGAAACTGAATGGGGGCCTGGAGGATCTGGATACGGCCCTGGAGCTCTCCCGGGATGACGATGCCATGCTGGAGGAGGCCCAGGGCGTGGAAGGGAGCCTGCGGCAGCTCGTGGAGGCCTCCGAGCTGCGCATGATGCTCAGCGGAGACCTGGATCAGACCAATGCCATCGTGGCCATCGCGCCGGGGGCCGGAGGCACCGAGAGCTGCGACTGGGCGGCCATGCTCCTGCGGATGTACCTGCGCTACTGCGAATCCAAGGGCTGGACCACGGAGATGATCGACTACCAGGACGGCGACGAGGCTGGCGTCAAGGGCGCCACCTTCATCGTCAGCGCCCCGTACGCCTACGGCTATCTGCGTGCAGAGGCGGGGGTGCACCGATTGGTGCGCATCAGCCCCTTCGATGCCGCGAAGCGTCGCCATACCTCCTTCGCAGCGGTCTACGTGAGTCCCGAGTTGGACGACACCATCGATCTGGAGATTCCCGACAAGGATCTCAAGATCGATGTGTTCCGCGCCAGCGGCGCCGGGGGCCAGCACGTGAACCGCACCGAATCCGCCGTGCGCTTCACCCATCTCCCCACGGGCATCGTGGTGAGCTGTCAGAACGAGCGCAGCCAGATCAAGAATCGCGCGACCGCCCTGAAGGTGCTCAAGGCGCGGCTCTACGAGGTGGAGCGGCGCAAGTTCGAGGAGAAGGTGGCCGCCGCCAGCGGCGAGAAGTCCGATGTGGCCTGGGGCAGCCAGATCCGTTCCTACGTGCTTCAGCCCTACCAGATGGTGAAGGACCACCGCACCGGCTGCGAGACCAGCCAGACCCAGAAGGTTCTGGATGGCGATCTGGATGATTTCATCCGCACCCAGCTATTGGCCAAGAGCCTCAAACCGGAGGCCTGAGGCCTCTTCGCGGTAGGATGGGCCCCGCCCATGCGCCGCGCCGACCGCCTCTTCCAGATTGTGCAGATCCTTCGCCGGGATCGCCTGACCACGGCGGCGGCCCTGGCGCGGGAACTCGCGGTGAACGTGCGCACGGTGTACCGGGATATCGCGGATCTCGGCGCCTCAGGTGTGCCCATCGAAAGCGAGGCCGGCGTGGGGTATCGGCTGCCTCGATCCTTCGACCTTCCCCCCCTCATGTTCAACGTGGACGAACTGGAGGCGCTGCTGGCGGGGCTTCGCATCGTGCGCGCCTGGGGGGATCAGGCCCTGGGTGAGGCGGCCCAGGCCGCCCTCCTCAAGGTGGAAGTGGCGGTGTCGCCGGAGATCCGCAAGCGCACAGCCAACTCGGAAATACACGCGCCGGACTTCTTCGTGCACTCCGGCGGCGCACGCTTCATGGGTGGGCTGCGCGTGGCCCTGCGGGAGCGGCGAAAGGTACGCATGCGCTACCGGCGGGGCGACGGGCTCGAGACCGAGCGGGTTGTGAGACCGCTCGGGATCTTCTTCTGGGGCCACACCTGGTCACTGGCCGCCTGGTGCGAACTTCGGGACACTCTCCGCACCTTCAGGGTGGATCGCGTGCTGGATCTGGTGATGCTGGAGGAGCATTTCGAGCCCACGGAAGGAAGGGCTCTGGATGATTACCTGCGGAGCGTGGATGCGGAGGCCGCACATTTGGAAAAGACTCCTGACACACCCCTGTCAGGAGGAAGTGCCAAGCTGAGTTGAACCAAGGACACACCATGACTCAGATCGATGAGATCCTCGCCTTGGAGCGAAGTGCCCTGGACCGCTGGATCCAGGGTGATCCCCTGGGATTCGTGGCCTTGGCCGCTGAAGACATCACCTACTTCGACCCCTTCCAGCCACGGCGAGTGGATGGCCTGAAGCCTTTCCGCGCCCTCATGGAATCCATCCAAGGCCAAGTCCGGGCCGATTCGTACGAGCTGCGGGATCCCATACTCCGGGTGGAGGGGGGACTGGCACTCCTGTCATTCAATTACGTCGCACGCCTGGGGGATGGATCCGAATCCCACTGGCAGTCCAGCGAAGCCTACCGTCGCGGGGACGAAGGCTGGCGTCTTGCTCACTCCCACTGGTCCCCGTGCCGCTGAAAGGAAATGCCATGTTTCGACGCCTCCAAGACTTCACCCCAACCTGGACCGAAGAGGCCGCGAAGACGCTTGCGGTCATCGACGCCATCCCCGATTCCGCCATGAGTAAGGCCGTGGTGCCCGAGCATCGGGATCTGCGCCGCATGGCCTGGCATCTGGTGGAGAGCCTCATCGAAATGCCCCAGCATTGCGGCCTGGCGATCGAGGGGGCCCAACTCATTGAGGGCATGTTCATCCAGCAACCTCCGGCGACCATGGGCGAGGTTCGCGGGGCCTACGCCCGGGCGAGCGAATCCCTCCTCAAGGGCCTAGCGGCCTGGAAGGATGCCGACCTGGAAACCGAGGACGAAATGTACGGTGAGCGCTGGCAGCGGGGAAAGACGCTCTATGTGCTCGTCATCCACCAGGCCCATCACCGGGGTCAGATGACGGTGCTCATGCGGCAAGCCGGACTGGTCGTGCCGAGCATCTATGGTCCCACCAAGGAAGGCTGGGTCGCGTACGGCATGGAGGCCCCGGCGGTCTGAGATGCTGAGCGTCTTTCCCCACGACGCAGGGCCGCCTTCCGAGACGGCCCTGCGGGATGCGCTGGGTTCGGCAGCAATCCTTTGGGACGAGCTGACCGAGACCCTGAGGGGCCTTGGGGGGCAGGCTGGTACCTGGAAGTCCTATGGACCCCGCACGGGCTGGCGGCTGGATTTTCGCAAGGGGAAAGGGCCCTTGGCGGGGCTCTATCCGCAGCACGGCGCCCTGCTCCTGGGCATCAATCTCCTCAAGGATGAAGGGATGCAGGCTTTCGACCTGACATTGTCTCCGGCTGCCCGCAAGGCACTGGAAGCGTCGGAGCCCCTGAGGGATGGCCGCTTCGTGTTGCTCCCAATCCGAAGCGTGGCCGAGGTGGGTGACGCACGCAAACTGGTGGACTTGAAAGGCTGAGAACGCTTTAAAGCTAGATGCTTCGGCCTATAGCTTAAACCCCTTCACTACGTTCCGAAGGCCTTCGGCCACATGGGCGAGATCTTCTGAGGTCCGGGATATCTCCTGCACGGTGGCCGCCAGTTCCTGGGTCGCGGCAGCGTTTTGGGAGAGGCGGGCGCTCGTCTGGTCCATGCGCTGGGTTACCTCTGCGCTGGTACTGGCTTGTTCGTGACTGAGCTGGCCGATCTCCTCGATGCTGCCCGCGATGGCCGTGATTCGGGTGCGGATGGCCTCCAGGTTTTCCAGAGTAATGCCCACGCCTTGCACACCCCCTGATACTGCTTCCTGAGTGCGAAGGATGAGCTGTTCGATCTCATGGGCGGAACTGCGCGAGCGCTCTGCCAGCTTGCGAACTTCCTCGGCCACTACGGCGAAACCCTTGCCCATGGCGCCCGCCTTGGCGGCCTCGATGGCCGCGTTGAGGGACAGGAGGTTCGTCTGACGAGCGATGTCCTGGATCACCTGGATGGCTTTCACGATCTGGGAGGTTACTTGCTGGATCTCGCCCATGCCCTGGGCAGCGATGCGGCCAGCGTCTGCGCCCCGAGCGGTATCCCGGACGGCATCCTCGCTCTGGGCACCGGTCTGAAGGCTACGCTCGGCCATGGTGTCGACGTTCGCACCTAGTTGCTGCATGGCCGAGGATACTTTCTCCCCGGCATGTTTGAGCTCTTCGCTAACCCGTGCGATTTCCTCTACAGCCCGGGCCATCTCGCTGGCTGAAGCTGCAAGCTGGGTGCTGCCGGACGCCACGCGGTCGGCTAGGCCACTGACATCCAGAATGGTCGCCCGCATGCTGCCGTTGTAGGCATTGAAGGCATTGGCGGCCTCGGCAATCTCATCCTTGGTGGACACCTCGATGCGGCGGGAGAGGTCTGTGTGTCTCAGCCCCTCCACGAGCTGGTTCAGGGGGCGGACCATCATGCCCGCGAGCTTCACGGAAAGCACAAAGACGATCACAGAGACGAGGAGTGTGGCCGCCATCAGGCTCAGGAACAGTCTTCGGGTTTCCCGATCCACGTCGTCCACATAGACTCCGGCCCCCAGAACCCAGCCCCAGGGTTCGAAGCGCTTGACGAAGGAAACCTTGGGTAGTAGATCGGAGCCTCCTCCTGGTCTCGGCCACTCATAGGCATGGAAACCGCCTTGGGTTGCCTGTGATACCCCATCCAGGTCCCGGAATAGCTTCGCCAGCCGAGGTTCCAGGGTGTCAGTCTGCTTCCCGATGAGCGCGGCGTTGGGATGTTGCAGGACCTGGGGGCCGGGAGCCTGGATCCAAATGTAGTTCGTGCCCTCAAAATGGAGGGCAGAGATGAGTTCCTTGGCCCGCGCCTGGGCGAATTCACGGGTGCGGCGTCCCGCCTTGATCTCTACTTCCTGGTTGTCCAGGATACCCATGGCCAGCTCTACCACATTCCGCACACCCGCCTGTTTGGCCTCCATGACCGATGCCCGCAGGCGGGGCAGGAGGTAGAAGACGAGCAGAAGTACGAAGAGAGCGACCGGTAGCAGGCTGAGAAGGACGATCTTGCCGGAGAGATGCTGGGCGCGCTCCTGAAGACCCTTGAATGCCATGACTGCCTCCATCGCGAACAGGAGTCTCTACGGCATCTCGGGCCCAGGTGTTGAAAACAGAAAGACCCCGATAAATCGGGGCCTTGGACTGAAGGGGTAGAAGAAGCGCTACTTCACGCGTTCCATGTAGGTGCGATCCGTGGTGTTCACCCGGATCTTCTCGCCGCTCTCGATGTAGGGGGGCACGTTGACGATGACGCCGTTCTCCAGCTTGGCGGGCTTGTAGGAGCCCGTGGCGTTGGCGTTCTTCATCACGGGTTCGGTCTCCTGGATCTCCAGGACCACGCTGGGGGGCAGGGTGGCGGAGAGAGCCGTGCCCTCGTAGAACTCGATCTCCACCTGCATGTTGGGCTGGAGGAAGACGAGATCGTCGCCCATGACGTCCTTGTGCAGCTCGGTCTGCTCGTAGGTCTCGTTGTTCATGAAGACGAGCATGTCGCCGTCCTCGTAGAGGTACTCGAGCATGTGCTGTTCGAGGCTGGCCTTGTCTATCTTGTCGCTGGACCCGAAGCGGTTCTCGCGATTGATGCCGTCCTTGAGGCGCTTCATCCGGGTTTGGATGCGGGCCGGCAGGTTGCCGGGCGTCTGGTGTTCCACGTAGGTGACGCGGCAGAGCTCGTTCTCGAAATTGATAATCATCCCGACGCGAACCTGGGTGGCGTTGATGAAGGGCATGGACGGGCCTTTCAATGCGAAAGCCCCCGAGTGCTTGGGGGGCTTGGTGGTGGGCGTACCTGGGTTCGAACCAGGGACTTCTACCGTGTGAAGATAGCACTCTACCGCTGAGTTATACGCCCGCGGTCCATCAGTCTACCAGCATCCGGGCGATTGTCTAGAGTGCATCCTTGAGGGCATCCGCGAAGCGCGGCGCATCCGAGGCGCACAGCCCGCAAATCCCCACCCGGAGCCCATCCTGCATCGGCACTACGAACACGCCCTGGGCGCGGAGCCGCTCTGCTACGGCCATTGGCGCCTCGAGGCGCAGGGTGAGGAAGAAGCCGCCCTGCCAGGAGGCGCCGGACAAGCCTTTGGCTCGGAGGGCACCATCGAGCGCCAGCGCCCGGGCCTCGATCACCTGGGACCAGTGGCGGTGCTCGGCGTTGAGCTGCTCCTGTCGCTTGCCATCCCGGGCCAGGCGCACCATGAGGGCCTGGGGGGCGCGTGGCGTGGAAGACCAGATGCCTCGGCAGGCGATCCCCAGGACCGTATTCAGGGCAGGATCCTGATCCCAGGGGAAGACCAGGGCGCCGCCTCGTGCCCCGTAGAGCGTCAGGGCCTTGGAGACGGAGAGGGCCGCGGCCACGAGGAGCTTTCCTTCCGCTGCAGCAGCGGCGTACTGATCCAGGGCTTCTCGCACATGACCCGGGTCCGTGGTGTAGTCCACGTAGGCGATGTCCAGCAATAGGACAACGGGGCCGCGATCCGCCAGTCGCGCCAGGCGCTCCAGCAGTCCCTGTCGGTCCTCTCGGCTCAGGCTGAGGCCCGTGGGGTTCTGGCAGGGATCGTTGAGCCAGACCAGGAGGCGGCCCTGATCCTCCATGAGCCCTCGGGCGGCCTGTTCCCAGGCTTCCAGATCTAAGGGCTGGTCGGCGAGCTTGAAGGGAGCCGTTATCAGGCGCACTCCCGATTCGCCCGCCAGCCGATCATAGGGCCCCCAGTAGGGCCCGCCCGCGAGTACAGCCATGCCAGGCTCCAGGAACAGGCGGGTCGAAAGCGCCAGGGCGCCACTGCCTCCAGGGGTCGCGCAGCCCGTCACCGGACCGTCCAGTCTGGGCCAGTGGCGCTGGACCAGGGCCTTGAGGAAGGCCGGGTCGCCGGTGATGGGCGCGTAGGGGGCGATCTCCAGGGGGCCGAGCTCCCGCCAGAGTTCCATCACCGATTCGTGGACGACGAGCTGCCCCATGTCATCCGTCAGGGCGCCCAGGGTGGCGTTGATGACATTCTCCCCGGCGGCACGGCGGCGCTGGGCCTCGGCGTTCAGCGCGAAGATGACATCCGCGGCGCTGATGTCCCGGCGGGAAGGAACGAGGTGCTCCAGCATGGCGGCTCCATGGATGAGCAGATCGGCGGGGGAAACAGCCTACCGATAGGCCCGGAAAGGTTCCGAGGCCTCTAGACTAATCAGGGGAGAGACCATCATGATCACACCTTTTCAAGGCATGGCTCCGCGCTTCGGCCAGCGGGTATTCGTGGCGCCCAGTGCGACCCTGATCGGCGACGTGGAGATGGGAGATGACGCCTCCCTCTGGTTCAACTGCGTGGTGCGCGGGGACGTGAACTGGATCCGCATCGGCGCCCGCACCAACATCCAGGACGCCTGCTGCCTACACGTCACCAATGATCGCTTCCCGCTCCTGATCGAAGAGGAGGTGAGCATCGCCCACAACGTGATGCTGCACGGCTGCACGATCCGCAAGGGCACCCTCGTGGGCATGAGCACCACGATCATGGATGGCGCGGAGATCGGCGAAGGCTGTCTGGTGGCAGCGGGCTCTCTCGTTCGAGAGGGCTTCAAGGCGCCGCCGCACTCGTTGGTGGCGGGCTGGCCCGCCACCGTGAAGCGGGAGTTGACCCAGGAGCAACGCGCACTCGTGGCGAGCATCTGGTCCCGTTATGTCCGCTACAAGGAGGCCTATTTTGAAGAGGGATGGCCCATCGCCGTTGCGCCGGCGGCGGCGAATCCGCGACCGGGTTTCGCCGAGGGCCATCCCTTTCCCTGACGGGGTCAGTTGACCTGGAGCACCCTGAAGCGGATGCGATGCTCTCCGGTGGCCTGAGTCTGCACCGCGCCGGCCACGAACCTGGGCCCTTGGGGATCCAGGGGGACCGACATGATGAAAGTGACCTCGCCCAGGGTGGTGGCTTGGGCCTGGGCCGCGGCGGCAACTTCGTCCTCCGTGGTCGCAGTGATTACGGCGATGGTGTGGGTGAAGGCTGGGCCGCCGGGGTTGTAGGGGTTCTTGAGGTTCGGGGAGGTCAGGAGAGTCTGCTCCAGATCCGCCTTGATGACTCCGGGTTCGGCGCCAGTCTCGAGGGCGCGTCCGTATCGGTTGGCCAGGTCGGGGAGCATGGTGTTCAGGGTCATCACCACGGCCTTCTCCCGGGCCCGGGTCCGCTGGCCCAGGAGGGCGGGGATGGCGACGGCGCTCACGATTCCCACGAAGGGGAGCATGAGCACGGGCATGACGAGGCCGATGATGCCCAGCACGAGGCCACTGGAGGTAGGCACCCGGTAGCTTTCCGGATTCTCTCGGGCCAGGCGCTTGGCCTTGGCCTGCTGCACCAGCGCGACGATGGCGAGAATGATCCCCACCGGAATCCCGATGCAGGTGAGTGAGGCCACGATGGCCAGGATTCCGCAGATGCGGGAGCCCTTCGCGCCGGGAGCTTCGATGAGGGAGGGTGCAGCGTAGTCCATGGGTAGCCTCGGGATGGTTGCCTCATTCCCTCACGGCCCCTGCCGGGGGTCAAGGACCACCACCTTCAAGAGAAGGCTTTGCGTCGACTGCGCCCTTTTGGCAGACTCTTGGAATCAAACCCATAGGCACCCATGCAGCCCCTGCTCATCCTCCGTGTCCATTCTGACCTCCGGCTTGGTTTCGGCCACGTCGCCCGCGCCCTGGCCATACAGGAGGCCTGGGCGGCCTTGGGCGGACAGACCTGTCTCGCCATCAGTGGAGACGCACGGGCCCGACGGGTGGGGGCGGGCCGTCATCCCTTTCTTGAGCGTGATCTGCCCTGCGAGGTCGTGGATCTCGGTGAAGACGACCAGGCCGAAATCCCGTTGAGTCTGAAGTCGCGGGCGGCCGTGGCGCTCCTGGATCAGTGGGATTGTTCGCTCGAGCAGATCCAAACTCTGCGTCCCCTGAAGATCGCGGTGATGGAGGATGACGGCGACGCCCATGAACAGGCGGATCTGCTCTTTCAGCCCTACCTCGACGGAATCAGCTGGCCCGCGGGTCCCCTCAAGGCCGTGAATGGCCGTAAGATCCGGCCCTGCGAGACGACCCACGGCGGATGCCGCGTGCTGCGCGGAGGCAACTACGTGGTGGTGAACCCCGCCGCCGTTCAACTGCGGCCCAAGCGGGAAGGCTTGCAGCCCCTTTCAGCCCACAAACTGCTCGTGACCTTCGGGGGCACCGATGGCCCTGGGCTGGCCCAGCGCGCCTTCGAGGTGCTCCGCGGACTCGTCGACAGCGGGCAATGGGTCGGCACCTGCACCATCCTCGCTCCCCAGGGCGTGCAGGGGACTCCCTTTCCGGGTTGCACGGTGCTGCCGGGCCTGCCCGAACTCACGCGGCGCCTCCAGGATTTCGATGCCATCTGGTGCGCCGCCGGACTCACCCTCGCTGAGGCCCTGTGCATGGGCGTTCCGGCGGCAGCCTGGGGCCAGAACCAGCGGCAGGCTCGCATGATCGGGGATCTTGCCATGGCCAATGGGTGTTTCAGCCTCGGCGTGGGCCCCGAGGCCGATGGCTCGGTGGTGGCGGGTGCGCTCGCCCATTGGCTGAGTGCCGAGGGGCAGGAGAGCCGCCAGGAACAAGTGCGGGACGGAATGGCCCTGGTGGATGGAATGGGCGCTTCCCGGGTGGCCCAGGAGCTCTGGAACCTTGCCAAGCAGGCGGCCGGAGTGCCTGTTCACGGAAATTGATTCTTGACCTTGGAGCGGTTCAGCGATAAGGTTTCCTTTCTGCGACCTGCCGAGGGCGGGCCGCGCATGCGACGCCAGAGGCACCGGAGTTTGGCCATGAGCACCTATTTCCCTAAGGCCCAAGATCAGATCGACCGAAAGTGGTTCCTCGTGGACGCCACTGGAATTCCGGTTGGACGTCTGAGCACTGTCCTTGCCGACGTTCTGTCGGGCAAGGCAAAGCCCACCTGGACGCCCTTCCTGGACATGGGTGACCACGTCGTGGTCATCAATGCCTCCAAGGCCGTGCTGACGGGCCGCAAGCCCCAGCAGAAAATGTATCGCCGCACCACGACTCGCCCGGGCTCCATGAAGGAAGTCCGTGCCGATGTCATGCAGGCGGTCTTCCCCAACCGGGTCATCGAAGCCGCGGTCAAGGGCATGCTCCCCAAGGGCCCCCTCGGACGGGCGATGTATCGCAAGCTCAAGGTGTATGACGGTGCCGAGCACCAGCACGCCGCTCAGCAGCCCGAACCCCTGACCATCAAGCTGTAATCTCTCGAGGCCACCATGGCGATTTCCCAGAACTATGGAACCGGCCGTCGCAAGACGTCCGCCGCTCGTGTCTTCATGCGTCCCGGCACCGGCACCATCACGGTGAACGGCCGCACCCTGGAGCACTACTTCCCCAATGCCGTGCTGCGCATGGTGGTGAACCAGCCCCTGTCCATCACGGACATGTCCGGCAAGTTCGATTTCCATGTGACGGTCGCCGGCGGCGGTCCCTCCGGACAGGCCTCGGCCATCCGCATGGGCATCTCTCGCGCCCTGCTTCGCTACAACGAGCAGCTCAAGGCCACCCTCCGCGCCGTGGGCCTGCTGACCCGCGATCCCCGCATGAAGGAACGTAAGAAGCCCGGTCAGAAGGCCGCCCGTCGTCGCTTCCAGTTCTCCAAGCGCTAATTTTTCGGGTTCACCGAAAAATTACAGGTTTTTTCAATTCGGGGAGCTGCGGCTCCCCGAAGTTTCACCGGGCCGAACACATGTTCGGCCGAATCAGGCGGGTAACCGTCTCTCATCCCAACCGCGGCGGAGCCGCAATCGTTGAGGAGGCCATCATGGCTGCCATCCAGATGAAGGAACTGCTCGAAGCAGGTGTGCACTTCGGTCACCAGACCAAGCGCTGGAATCCCAAGATGAAGAAGTACATCTTCGGCGCCCGCAACAGCATCTACATCATCGACCTGCAGAAGACCCTGCGCCTGTGGAACCAGGCCGCGAACTTCCTGACCAAGGCCGCCAGCGAAGGGAAGAACTTCCTGTTCGTGGGCACCAAGCCCCAGGCCCAGGAACTCATCGCCGAGCAGGCCGCCCGTTGCGGCGCCCACTACGTGAATAACCGTTGGCTGGGCGGTATGCTCACCAACTTCACCACCATCAAGAAGTCCCTGGACAAGCTCAAGGAGTTCGAGGCCATCCTGAACGATCCGGCCCGCACCGCCCAAATGTCCAAGAAGGAAATCCTGAACCTGGACCGTCAGCGCACCAAGCTGGACGCGGCCTTCCACGGCATCCGCGACATGCGCGGCGTGCCCGATGTCATCTTCGTCGTGGATCCCCACCGCGAGGACATCGCCATCACCGAGGCAGCCAAGCTCGGCATCAAGATCGTGGGCATCGTGGACACCAACTGCGACCCCGACAAGATCGACTATGTCATTCCCGGCAACGACGACGCCATCCGCTCCATCCTGCTCTTCTGTGAGCGTGCTGCCGACTCCATCCTGGAGGGCCGTCAGTCCTTCCGCGACAAGTCGGACAACGACGATATGAAGGCCATGATGGCCGAGAAGATGAACGAGGGTGGCGAGGCCTAGCCTCGTCAGGGATCTTCGACCGGAAGCCGCTGACGTGGCTTCCGGTCGAAGGTTGCAGGCGTTTCCCTTTTTTTTGACCAATTAAAAGGAGATTGACATGGCATTCACCGCCCAGGATGTGAAGACACTGCGCGACAAGACAGGCCTCGGCATGATGGATTGCAAGAAGGCCCTGGAAGAGAACGACGGCAACATCGATCAGGCCGTGGATTGGCTCCGCAAGAAGGGCCTCGCCGCCGGTGCCAAGAAGGCCGACCGCATTGCCGGCGAAGGCATCGTGGAGGCCTACATCCACCCCGGTGGCCGCGTGGGCGTGCTGTTGGAAGTGAACTGTGAAACGGATTTCGTGGGCAAGACCGACAACTTCCATCGCCTCGTCCGCGAGATCGCGATGCACATCGCTTCCCATGATCCCGCGCCCGTCTTCGTGCGCCGGGAGGAAGTGACCGCCGACTTCATCGAGAAGGAAAAGGAAATTGCCCGCGCCCAGGCCGAAGCCACCGGCAAGCCCGCGAACATCATCGAGAAGATCGTGGAGGGCAAGGTCAACTCTATCTACAAGGACAGCTGCGTGCTGGAGCAGCAGTTCGTGATGAATCCCGACCTCACCATCGAGCAGTATCTCAGCCAGAAGACCGCCGAGATCGGCGAGAAGCTCAGCCTGCGCCGCTTCGTGAAGTGGAACATGGGCGAGGGCATCGAGAAGCGCAAGGACGATTTCGCCGCTGAAGTTGCTGCCCAGATGGGCAACTAGAACGAAAACGAAATCACTCGCCACGGAGATGCGGAGAACACGGAGAAAAGAACGCAGAGATAATCGACCTCGACATCTCTCTGTGCTTCCTCCATGTCCTCCATGCCTCCGTGGTGAATTTTTTTGGGAGTTCGAACATGAGCAAAGTCGCGTGGCTCTTTCCCGGGCAGGGATCCCAGGCCGTGGGCATGGGCATGGCCCTTGCGGCCGCAGAACCCCTCGCCCAGAAGCTGCTGCAGGAGGCCGATGAGGCGCTGGGGTTCAGCCTCTCCAAGGTGATGGCCGAAGGTCCGGAAGACACTCTGAAGCTCACGGAGCACACTCAGCCCGCGATCCTCACCCATTCCACGCTGGTCGTTCAGGCTTACGGTTCCAGGCTGCCTAAGGCCGATTTTGTCGCGGGCCACAGCCTGGGGGAATACAGCGCCCTGGTGGCTGCGGGCGCCCTGACCTTCGCCGACGCCGTGCGCACCGTGCGTGAGCGGGGGCGGGCCATGCAGGTGGCCGTGCCCGTGGGCGTGGGCGCCATGGCTGCCATCATCGGCATGGCGGCGGCAGACGTGGAAGCCGGTTGCACCGAGGCTGCTGCGAAGACGGGGAAGATCGTCGTTCCCGCCAACTTCAACGGCGCGGGACAGATCGTGATTGCCGGTCATGTGGAGGCCGTGGAGGCCGCCATGGAGATCCTGAAGGCCAAGGGCGGGCGCAAGATGATGAAGCTGCCCGTGAGCGCACCCTTCCATAGTCCCTTGATGGAACCCGCCCAGGCCCACATGGAACCCGTTTTGAAGGCTCTGGACTTCAAGGCTCCCGCGTGTCCCCTGGTGAATAACGTTGATGCCAAGATCGTCAGCGACCCCGCCCAACTGCGGGATGGGCTCGTGCGGCAGATCCCGGGGGCGGTGCGCTGGGAGGCTATCATGCAGCTGCTCCTGAACGAGGGCGTGACGACCTTCCTGGAGCTGGGACCGGGCAAGGTGCTGAGCGGAATCGCGGGTCGCATGGCCAAGGAAGCGGGCATCGAGATCAAGACCATCACCATCAGCGCCCCCGAAGATCTCGCCCAGCTGGCCTGAAGGGTTTCTCGTGTCAACGAAGGAGGGGTGCATTGGGGCCCCTCCTTCGTTGATGCTTGGTACAAGGACCGCCGCGGCCTGTCATCATGAAGCCATGACGGCCTTTGTCTACCTTCACGGCTTTGCCTCGGGGCCTACGGGCCGCAAGGCCGATCATTGCCGGGCCTGGGCGGCGGCCCGGGAGATCGAGTTCCTGGCTCCGGATCTGAACCTGCCCTCTTTCGAGAGTCTCACCATCAGCGCTCAGGTGGACGCCGTGGAAGCTCTCCTGGCCGGCCTTTCCGAGCCACCGGTAATGGTGGGCTCCTCGCTGGGAGGCGTGGTGGCTGCGGCGGTGGCGCATCGCGGTGCGGCCCTCAAGAAGCTCATCCTCCTGGCGCCAGGGCTCGGGTTCGCGCGGCGTCGACTTTTTTCTGCGAGATGGGCAGGCTATCGCCAGCACCGTCGGCTGCCGGTCTACCATCACGCCTATCAGCGCTGGGTCAAGCTGGGATCGGAACTGCTGGATGATCTGCCCACCTGGGCGGACGACGACCACTGGCAGGTGCGCACTCAGGTTGTGGTGATCCATGGGCGGATGGATGAAGCCGTCCCCGCCGCAGAGAGCGAGGCCTTCCTGGCCCGACATCCTGGCGGCGTGCTGCATCTGTTGGACGACGACCACGGACTGTTGAAGCCCGAGACTCTTGCCGTGCTGGATTCAGAGCTGGATATGGCCTTCAGCGGGGAATAACGTAGAAGAGCACCGAGACGACGTGGCAGGCACTGCCGAAAATCACGAACAGGTGCCAGACGGCGTGGTGGTAAGGGAGCCTTTTCCAGGCATAGAAGATCACGCCGGCGGTGTAAAAAACGCCCCCGCCAAAGAGGGTTACGATTCCTCCCATGGGTAGGGACTTGCCCAGGGGCCCCAGGGCGACGAGGACGATCCAACCCATGGCGATGTAGACCAGGGTGGAGAGCCAACGCAGGCGGGGACCGAAGATGGCCTTTAGCGCGACGCCCAGGGCCGTGAGTCCCCAGACCACACCGAAGAGGCTCCAGCCCCAGGCGCCCCGCAGGGTTGCGAGGCAATAGGGCGTGTACGTGCCAGCGATGAGGAGAAAGATCGCCGCGTGATCCAGGATGTGGAAGAGGCTCTTCAAGCGCGGTTCGCGGAGCGCGTGATACACCGTGGACATGGCGTAGAGCACCACCAGGCAGGCGCCAAAGACGCTCACGCCCACGACATGGCGCGCCGTGCCCTTCAGGGCGGCGAGCACCACCATGATCACCAGTGCAGCAATGGCCAGGGCGGTGCCCAGGCCGTGGGTCAGGCTGTTGGCGAATTCCACCCGTCGGGAATCATCAGGGAAGGCGTCCATGGCGGGTTCCATGGCTCATGATGCCACAGGCTCCGATAGGCTATCGGTATGCGAATCCTTCCGGCCTGCCTGGCGATCCTTCTGGCTTATGCCCTGAACGCGGCTCCCCCCAACATCGCTGAAAAGGGAATGGTGGTCGCCCAGGAGCGGCTGGCTTCCGAAGCTGGGGCACAGGTCCTGCGGGAGGGCGGCACGGCGGTGGACGCCGCCGTGGCTACGGCCTTCCTGCTTGCGGTCACTCATCCCATCGCGGGCAACATCGGCGGCGGGGGCTTCCTGCTGGTGCGAAGGGCCGATGGTCGCGCCGAGGTGATCGATTTTCGGGAAACGGCCCCGAGAGGATCCCATTCCCGGATGTTCCTGGAGCAGGGGCGCTACAGCGAGGTCCTGCATCACGAGTCCATTCGTTCGGTGGGGGTGCCCGGCACCGTTCGCGGACTGCACCTCGCTTGGCGGCGCCATGGCCGGTTGCCCTGGAAGCGGCTGGTGGAACCCGCGATGACCCTCGCTCGCGATGGATTTCCCGTCACCGAAGCCCTGGCGGATTCCCTGAAGCAGTTCCTGCCGGAATTCCAGAAGAACCCGGCGGCCCTGGCGCAGTTCACCCGAGGGGGCAGGGCGTACGAGCCCGGAGAGATCCTGGTGCAGCCCGAGCTGGCCCGCACCCTGGCGCGCCTCGCCGCGAAGGGCCCCGACGATTTCTACAGGGGCGAGACGGCCCGGCTGATTGAAAAGGAGATGAAGGCCCAGGGCGGTCTCATCACCCTGAAGGATCTGGCAGCCTATCGTGCCCGGGTGCGCAAGCCCCTGAAGGGCAGCTACCGGGGCTTCGACGTGCTTACGGTGCCACCCCCCAGTGGGGGTGGTCTCGCGGTGCTGGAAATGCTTCAGGTGTTGGAAGGTTTCAATGTGAAGGAGCTGGGCCGGGAGTCCGCACCCTTGCTGCACCTGGAGGCGGAGGCCATGCGCCGGGCCTTCGCGGACCGCGCCCGGTGGATCGGCGATCCGGCCTTCAACCGCGCCATCCCTCTGGCACGGCTCACGTCCAAGGCCTACGCAGCCTCGCTGCGGAGGGGCATCGATCCGACCAAGGCTTCTCTGTCGTCGCCGGACAGCCTTTCCGGGTCACAAGAAAAGGAGGAAACGACGCACATCTCGGTGGTGGATGCGGCGCGCAACGCGGTTTCACTCACCTATACGCTGGAGGACAACTACGGTTCAAAAAGGGTCGTGCCCGGCGGGGGCTTCCTTTTGAACAACGAGATGGGCGACTTCAACGGTCAGCCTGGACTCACGGATGCCACGGGCCTCATCGGCACGAAACCAAACCTGGCCGCCCCCGGCAAGCGCATGCTCAGCAGCATGGCGCCCACGATCCTCCTGCGGAAGGGGAGGCTATTCATGGTGACGGGCAGCCCCGGTGGGCGCACCATTCCCAACACGGTGCTGCAGACCATTCTCAACGTGGTGGATTTCGGCATGGAGGCTCAGGCCGCCGTGGATGCGCCGCGCATTCACCACCAGTGGCTGCCGGATCGCATCGGCTTCGAGAAGGGCAGGATGGATGCCGCCGTGATGGAGGCCCTGAAGGCCAGAGGTCACGCGCTCTACGAGCGCCCCCGCACGGGTGTGGCGCAAGTCATTGTGGTCGGCCCCGATGGCAATCTGGTCGGCGGCGCGGATCATCTCCGCTGGGCCGAGAGCGCCGCAGTGGGGTACTGATTCAGTCCATCCGATCCAGATCCAGCAGTCCTTCCGGTGGATCCAGATCGATGCGTTTGTTGGGCAGGTCCAGGGTGAACCAGGCCTTCACGAATGGGATGTCGCGACGGCCCGTGCGGCCCTTGCGCAGATCCCGCATCACCACCATGTCGTATTCCATGGGCGTGGGGTCCAGGCGCATCACTTCGCCCACCTTCTGGCCCTGCACAAAGACCTCACAGCCGACCCACTGGTGACGGAAGCTTTCGCCTTCCTCCAACTCGGCCTGCTGCTCGGGCATCCACAGGGCCCAACCCTTGAAGGCTTCGGCGGCTGTGCGGTCGGGGATCTCCTCGAAGGCAACACAGGCTCGTCCCTGGTGCCAGCGAAACCCGCGCAGCTTGATTGGGCGGGCCGGGGCGGCGGCCGTCTCGGTGTGGTCGAGCACCATCTCCGGCGGAGCGAGGATGAGCCCCGGGAGCTCCTGGAGCTTCTCGGGCTTGTCCATCACCTCGTGCAGGAGGAACTCGCCCTTGAGCCCCTGGATCTTGGCGAGGTGGGCCAGCAGCAGCATCAGTTCGCCTCGGCGCGGGGCGGTCTTTCACCGCGCTCGGGGCGGTGGGCGCGGCGCTCCTCTTCGGCTTCGAAGATTTCCACATTCACGCGAATGCCTGCCTTGTCGCCCGCGGCCTGACAGAGCGTACGCAGCGAACTGATCATCCGCCCGCTCTTGCCGATGATGCGGCCCCGGTCCTTGGGCTCGGCGTGGATGAATACATCCCGCTTGCGCCCATCGTCCTTCACCTCGATGCGCAGGGCTTCGGGGTGTTCCACGACGGGGGTGAGGACATCGATGAGGAAGGCTTCGAAATCCATGGAGGCTCCAGGGGAGACTTCAATCATATAGCGCGAAAAGCCGGGACGAGCCCGGCCTTCCGAATATCAGAAGCGGATTACGCCTAGATGATCGCGTTCTTCTTGAAGAGCTCGAGGACGGTCTTGGAGGGCTGGGCGCCCTTCTGGATCCAGGCCTTGGCCTTCTCTGCATCGATGCGAAGCGTTTCCCCGGCGGTGGCGATGGGATTCACGAAACCGATGATCTCGAGGGCCTGGCCAGTGGGAATACGATCGTTCTCGGAGACGACGATGTGGTAGAAGGGCCGCTTCTTGGCGCCATTACGGGCGAGACGAATGGAAAGCATCAGGAACTCCTAGAGCTGAATAGTCTAGCGCGCAGAGCCGCGCATCCAAAGCCAAAATTGCAGCGGGCCTCCCGGGTGCCATGTCGGAATGCGCGATCAGGCCCCGGGAGGTGACAGCCACGTGGTTTCCCATCATTTCCTCGGAAAGCAGAAAAAAGGAGAAAATCTACAGATGAGCGGCCTGGCCTGACCCATGGCGGGCTGACGAGACCGATTCCAGGATCCCCAATTCGAGTTGGCCGAGGTCGAAGGGCTTGGGCATCAGTGTCACCGCGGTCCGGGAGGCCACGAAATCCACGACGGCCTGATCGGCCCGTCCCGGGGCGGGAAGGACAGGGACAGTGGGAAGGGTTTCCCGAAGGCGGAGCAGGGTGTCCCTGTCATCTATCTCCGACATGTTCATGTCCAGAATCACCACTTCGGGCCGGTAGCCCGCTGCCACTTCCGCGACGGCCTGGGCTCTGCCCCGGGCCACTTTCACGGTGTGCTTGAGGGAAATACTCCAAGCCAGGACCCCGGCCATGACGGCCAAGATGGCACCCCCGATTAGAGCAGCCAGGCGCCTGTTGAATGGCCGGACCACCTGTACCTCGGAGGTCCAGTGGGTGTGGATGGCCTCCCATTCCTCCCGCGTGACAGTATCCTGGGCCTTCTGTGGATCCTTTGGAGGGTGGGCCAATCCTTCCGGCTGGCGGTGGCGAAAGTGTAGGTATAGCCCGCGGGCTCGCCGATCCGCAGGTTCCTGAGCTCGTGTTTCTGGATCAACCCAAGGGCGATGGGACGCTCTGAAAAGAAGACATCCAGTTCGCCCCGGTCCGCCATCTGCAGTTCTTCCAAATCATTCCCCACGGGTACTTCGACCGAGTGCGGTGTCTTCGCCGGGGATACGCTCTTCCAGGGCAAGGACCGATGAGGACGATCGGCGAGGGGGCCGTGGGCAACCTCTTCGTGAGAAGATAGCCGTCCATCCCCATCCCAGGAGTCCGATATGGAACCCTTGCTTGCATCCGTGGGCTGCTTCGGCCCCATTGCCTTCATCCTCTTCATCTGGCTGATCAGCTGCATCAAGATCGTGAACGAGTACGAACGGGCCGTGATCTTCCGCCTGGGCAAGGTGCTGCCGAACCCCAAGGGGCCGGGCCTCATCTTCATCTTCAAGCCCATCGACCGGGGCGTGGTGGTTAGCCTGCGCACGGTAGTGCTCGATGTGCCCAGCCAGGACATCATCACCCGCGATAACGTGAGCCTGAAGGTCAGCGCCGTCGTCTACTTCCGGGTGCTGGACGTGAAACAGGCCATCATCGGCGTGGAAAACTACTACTACGCCACCAGCCAGATCGCGCAGACCACGCTGCGTTCCATCCTGGGCGAGGTGAGCCTGGACGAACTGTTGGCTGACCGTGAAAAACTGAGCCTCCGCCTCCGCGAGATCATTGATTCCTCCACCGAACCCTGGGGCGTCGAGGTGTCGGCCGTGGAACTGAAGTCGGTCGATCTCCCCGAGCAGATCCAGCGGGCCATGGGCAAGCAGGCCGAGGCCGAGCGCGAGAAGCGGGCCAAGGTCATCGCCGCGGAAGGCGAGTTGATGGCGAGCCAGCAGTTGTTGGAAGCCGCCAACAAGATCAGCCAGAACCCCGTCACTATTCAGATGCGCTACCTTCAAACCCTCTCGGAGATCGCCACCGAGAAGAACAGCACCATCGTCTTCCCGCTGCCCATCGAGCTCCTGAAGATGTTCGAGCGCATCGGCGCGCAACAGCCTCCCAAGGAATAGCGAAGCATCCCAATATCGGAGGAATGCGAAGGAAGGATCATCCTTCCTTCGCGTTCCTTTTTCATGGGTGGCAAACCCCGGCTGGACCCCTCGAAGCGAATGAAGAGGCGCTGAGAAGCATATATGAGCCTTCGTCGATGTCTTGGCTGCTGGAGTTTGCTTCCTTCGATTCAGAAGGGCATGCCCGGCATGCCGCCGCCCATCTTCCCGGCCATGGCCTGCATGCGCTTCATGAAGCGGGGGTCGTTCATCTGGCCCATCATCCTCTTCATTTCCAGATACTGCTTGAGGAGCTGATTGACCTCGTGGACGGGGCGGCCCGCGCCCGCGGCGATGCGGCGCTTGCGCTTGGCGTCCAGCAGCAGGTGGTTGCGGCGTTCCTTGGGGGTCATGGATGTGAGGATGGCCTCCAGGTGCTTCATGCGCTTATCCGTGGCCACAGTGGCGAGCTGCTCCTTGATCTGGCCCATGCCGGGCAGCATCCCCAGGATCTTCTGCATGCTGCCCAGCTTCGCCACCTGACGCATCTGGCCGAGCATGTCCTCCAGGGTGAACTGGTTCTTGACGAGGCGCTTGGCCATCGCCTCGGCTTCCTTCTCGTCGATCTTGTCCTTGGCGTGTTCGATGAGGGTGAGCACATCGCCCATGCCCAGGATGCGCTGGGCCATTCGGTCGGGGTGAAAGCGCTCGAAGTCGTCCAGCTTTTCGCCTGCGCCTACGAACTTGATGGGCTTGCCGGTGACGTGCTTGACGCTGAAGGCTGCGCCGCCGCGGGTATCACCATCGGCCTTGGTGAGGATCACGCCGGTGATGGCCAGCTTCTCGTGGAAGGCGGAGGCCGAGCGCACCGCGTCCTGACCCGTCATGGCGTCGGCCACGAAGAGGATCTCCGTGGGTTCGCATTCGACCTTGATGCGAGCGAGCTCCTCCATCAAGGTCTCGTCCAGGTGCAGGCGACCGGCGGTGTCCAGGATCACCACATCCCAGCCCTTGGCCTTGGCCTCGTCCACGGCAGCCTTGCAGATCTTGACGGGATCGCGCTCCTCGGTGCGGAAGCTGGGCACTCCCGCATCCTTGGCCACCACATGTAGCTGCTCGATGGCGGCGGGGCGGTAGACGTCGGCAGGCACCAACAGGGGCGAATTGCCGTTCTTCTTCAGGAATTTCGCCAGCTTGCCGCAGCTCGTGGTCTTGCCGGAGCCCTGGAGGCCCGCCATCATCACCACCGTGGGCGGTTTGGAGGCGAAATCCAGCGGCTTCTCATCCGCCTTACCACCCATGACCTCGGTGAGCTCCTGGTAGACGATATCGATGAACTGCTGAGCGGGATTGAGGCCCTGGAGCACCACGGCGCCCTTGCCATCCTCACCTAGGGAGAGGGCCTTCTCCTTGACCCGCTGGAGGAAGCTGCGGGCGACCTGCACGTGGACATCGGCCTCGAGCAGGGCCATGCGCACTTCGCGCAGGACATCCTCGAGGTTCTTCTCCGTGAGGCGGGATTCGCCCCGAAGGCTCTTCATCGCCTTGCTGAGCTTGTCGGTAAGGGACTCGAACATGGAACTCCTGGGCCTGTAAGGGGCCAATCATCCATTCTATCGGGCCCCGAAAGGCGATCCAGCGTTCATCGTCTGGGTCGCATCCGAGGCGTGGGGGACTCCGTTGGCATCAGAAGGTTCGTGAACCGGAGTATCCCGTGACCCAAGCCCCCGCCAACCGCCTCGCGTCCGCCACCAGTCCCTACCTGCTGCAGCACGCCCACAATCCCGTGGACTGGTATCCCTGGGGGGAGGAGGCGCTGGAAAAGGCGCTAGCGGAAGACAAGCCCATCTTCCTCTCCATTGGCTACAGCGCCTGCCACTGGTGCCACGTCATGGAGTGGGAGAGCTTCGAGGACGAAGGCATCGCCCGCCTCCTGAACGCCCACTTTGTGCCCATCAAGGTGGACCGCGAGGAGCGCCCCGACCTGGACGAAATCTACATGGAGGCCGTGCAGGCCATCACGGGCCGAGGCGGATGGCCCATGAGCGTGTGGCTCCTGCCGGACCTGAAGCCCTTCTTCGGCGGTACCTATTTCCCCCGGGAATCCCGCGCGGGCATGCCCGGCTTTCGCCAGCTGCTCGAGCGCATCGCCGAGCTGTGGGGCGCACGGCGCCAGGATCTGGCCCGGGACGCGGCAGAACTGGCCGAAAGTCTTCGCCGCCAAGGACAAGGTTTCTCGGGGGAAACCTTACCCGACGAGATGGTGTTCGATGCGGCGCTCCAGTCCCTGCGCCGGGACTTCGATCCGCGTTGGGGCGGCTTTGGCGCGGCTCCCAAATTCCCGGCCCATCTTGCCGTGGAGCTCATTCTGCGCCGTGGGGCGCCTGCCGATCAGGCCATGGCCACTCGCACCCTGGATGCCATGTGGGAGGGTGGCATGTATGACCACCTGGGGGGCGGCTTCGCCCGCTATAGCGTGGACGGGCAGTGGCTGGTGCCCCATTTCGAGAAGATGCTCTACGACAATGCCCAGCTTGCCAGGTCTTACCTGTACGCCTTCCAGGCCACCGGAGAAGGGCGCTACGCGAGGATTGCCCAGGAGACCCTCGACTACATCCTGCGGGATCTGCGGGACCCCTCCGGGGGTTTTCACAGTTCCGAGGATGCGGACAGCGAGGGCGAAGAGGGGCGTTTCTACGCGTTTTCTCCCGCTGAAATCCAGGCAGAGCTGGAGCCCGAGGATGCCGCCCTTTTCTGCGAGGCCTATGGCATCGGAAGCCCCGGCAACTTCGAGCATGGGAAGAGCGTGCTGCACCGATTCTCGGCGCCGGAGGGTTTGGCCGAGCGTCAGGGACTGACCAACGAAGAATTGGAAATGCGATTGGAGCGATTGAGGGCACGCATCCTGGCCCTTCGAAATAGGCGTGTGCGCCCTGGCAAGGATGACAAGGTGCTGGCCTCCTGGAATGGTCTGGCCCTCTCGGCCTTGGCGCTGGGTTACCAGATCCTCGGCGAGGCACGCTACCTGGAGGCGGCCACGGCCTGCGGCGCCTTTATTCAGAGTGTGCTCTGGAAGGACGGCACACTCCTGCGGGTCTATCGGGCTGGACAGACTCAGATCCCGGCCTTTTTGGAGGACTACGGCGCCGTGGTGCGCGGCTTCACGGATCTGTATGAAGCCGGGTTCAACCCAGCCTCTCTGCGTTTTGCGGAAGAAGTGGCGGAGTCGCTTCTGGCCCGCTTCGAGGATGAGCGGGAGGGAGGCTTCTACTTCACCGAGGCGGGGCAGAAGGACTTGCTGCACCGCTCCAAGGGCGGCTGGGATGGGGCCCTGCCCTCGGGCACGACTCTGGCCATTTCGGGCCTCCTGCGCCTCTTTCGGCATTTGGAACGGGCGGATTTCCGGGAGGTCGTCGAGAGGGCTCTGGCCTATGCCGGGCTTGGAATTACTCGGGCGCCGCGGGCCTTCCTGGGCATGCTGGCGGTGCTGGATGATTTCTACCGCGAACCAATTGAACTGGTGGTGAGCGGCGATCGGCAGGATCCCCGCACCCAGGCGCTCCTGTCCAAGGCGCGGCAGTTGTACCTTCCAGGCATGGTGCTCTCCCTTGCGGAGGCCGACCCTGCGTTGCCCCTGCATCGGGATCGCATTCCTGTGGATGGTGCACCTGCGGCCTATCTCTGCCGATCCAGGTCCTGTCTCGCGCCGATCACCGATCCGCAGGTTCTCGGCGCACGACTCTCTGATTACCGCTGAGGCAGATTTGTCCTCTTGCCCGGCCGTACTGAGAGCGTAGCTTTGCAGGTGGGTAAGCAATCTCGCCCTCTTCACCAAAAAGGGGCCATAAACCTACGAGCCCCATCCGCGGTGGGAGCGTTCCGGAACCCCCACTGGCGCGACAAAAACTGGGCACCCAATCGGGTGCCCTTTTTTGATTCTTCTGGAAAGTCGATCAGAAGCTGAAGCGAGCCGCGATCGCCAGGATATCGATGCTGTTCTTGAAGGCGCCGTTCAGATTGCCCCGGAAGAAATCGGAGTTTGTGGGAGTACCGGCCTGCAGGGCCAGGGGCCCCTCCTTGACGGTGATGTGGGTGTAAGCGAAGTCCACGCCGAGCGACTTGGAGAAGGCATAGCTAAGGCCACCGGAAAACCAGGTGCGGTTACCGTCGGGAATGCGGGGCGTGCGGTAGGCATCCTCCACGGCGCCTTGGTCCGTGGCGAGACCGGCCCGCAGGGTAAGGGCCTCCGTGGTCTTCCAGGTGGCGCCCAGGGCGTAGTACATGGTGTTGCGCCAGTTCTCGTGGGTGACCGAGTCCTTTTGACCGGAGCCGAATTTCACCGTGAGATCCTTGAACTTGCTCCAGCCGGTGCGGGCAGCCTCGAAGGCCACATTTACGTCGGAAGTGACATCCCAGGAAAGCCCCAGGGAAGTGGTGTCCGGAAGCTCGACTTCTGCGGTGGCCGTGCCATTGACCAGGTTCAGAAGGGGATTGGCCATGGCGGCCGCAACCGTCGGATTGGGGTAGTCGTAGTGCGCGGTTCCTTCCACCTTGGGTTTAGTGGCGCCCTGGTAGGCAAGGCCGAGAGTGAAGGCGGAGCTGGGCTGGATGGTAAGGCCCGCCTTGAAGCCCGCCACAGTCGTGTCGCCCTTGATGGTGGCCTTGCCATCGGCAGAACCGGGGGCAACAGGCTGGCCGACAGCGGCCAGGATGCCGCCGAAATCCACGGCATTGGAGAGTTCGGCATCCACCTTGCGGTAGATCACGCTGGCGCCCACGGAAACCATGGGGTGAAGCCGGTATGCGGCATTCAGCGCCACATCCACCGTCTTCAGGTCCGACTTCAGGGCGTGATAGCGGCCGATGAAGTTGGCATCGTAATCCGTAACCAGGCCGAAGGGGGCGTTCACCGAGAGGCCTAGCTTGAAGTCCTTGGTCACGGACCACATGGCGTAGAGATTGGGCAGAACGGCGTTGTTCGCGGCATCGGGGTGGGCGGCGGCGCCCGTGATGACGCTTGCGCCCAGGGCGGTCGCCCGGGTGGCCGTGGCGCCGCCCAGCTCGGCCTTGGGGGCCACATAGCTGAGGCCTGCCACGACCTGGAAACCCTCGAAGGCCGTCATGGTTGCCGGGTTGAAGAACATGCTGCCAATATCCGAACCCTTGGCGGTGATGCCCGCAAAGGCATTGCCCTGGGCGCTGGGGCTCTGTTCCCGGAGCTGGAAGCCGGAGGCCTGGGCCTGAGGTGCGGCGAGGCCCGCGAGGATGAGCGCGAGGGTCGTGGTCAGGGCGTACTTGGTGCGAGGGGTCATGTTGGACTCACTCCTGTCCGGTCCCCGGCAGGAAGCGGCCAGGGAATGCTTTGGATTTGTTAACAATAACAAACAATGCTCGCGGGGTAACCGCGAGCACTAGGATGCAGGGGGAATGGGATTTGTTGAGAAAAAGAGGGAGCCCGGAATGCCGGTCAATCCTTGCCCAGCAGGTCCTTCAGGCGGGCATAGCCATTCTTGCTTACGGGCAGGCGCGTGCCGTCGGCCAGCACGGCTACCCAGCTCTCGGTCTCGCTCTGTTCGAGCCGGGCGAGGCGATCCATCTGGATGATGAAGCTGCGGTGGATGCGCAGGAAACGCTTGGGGTCCAGGCGGGATTCGAGGCTCGAAAGGGTCTGCTGCTTGAGGTGCCCCTTCTCGGGGGTCTTGAGCAGCACGTAGTCGTCCTGGGCCTGGATGTAGTCGAGCTTGGCCAGGGGGATGAGGGTCACCTTGGTGCCATCCCGCACCACGATGCGGTCCAGGGGCCAATCGCTCTTGGCGGTGCCGGAGAGATCGGTGGCCTGCACCCGCGCAGGTTCACCGGTGCCCAGGCGGACCTTGGCCCGCTGGAGGGCCTCCTCGAAGCGCTCCAGGCCGAAGGGCTTAAGCAGATAATCCACCGCGTGGACCTCGAAGGCCTTGAGGGCGTGCTGATCGTAAGCCGTCACGAAGATGACCGTGGGCTGGGGTTCCAGCAGTTCCAGCACCTCGAAGCCATCCAGCTTGGGCATCTGGATATCGAGAAACAGAAGATCCGGTTTCAGCTCGTTGGCCACCTTGACTGCGTCGAAGCCGTTGCCGCACTCCGCCACGATCTGGATTTCAGGATGGGCCAGGAGGTGTTCGCGGACCACGGCCCGGGCCAGGTCCTCGTCGTCCACGATCAGAGTGGTATAGGTTCGTTCACTCATGCTTCCACCTCGTCAGGGTGCTTGGGAAAGGTAAGCACGACTTCGTGTCGCCCTTCCTTGATTTTGGCTTCGAAGAAGGTCCGGCTGCCGTACCGACCCTGGAGTCGCTGCTTCACCTGGCGCAGGCCGAGCCCCAGGCCCTGGGGCTTCTCGGCATCGGGATCGATGGGATTCTCCACGTGGATTTCGGCGAAGGTGCCGGGGGCCGAGGCCAGGATGCGGAGCACTCCGCCCTCTGGAATCTGCGCGATGCCGTGCTTGATGGCGTTTTCCACCAAAGGCTGCAGCAGCAGGGTGGGGATCTCGACGCCCTCAACCGAGGCATCCACCTCCCACTCGATCTTCAGGCGGTCGCCGAAGCGGATCTGTTCGATGGCGAGGTAGTTCTTGGCCAGGTCCAGTTCTTCCGAGAGCTTGACCGTGGTGCGCTCGCCGAGCCTGAGGCTCTTGCGCAGGAAATCCGAGAGCAGCACGCACATCTCCCGGGCCCGCTTGGGATCCAGGGTGGTGAGGGCGCTGATGGAGTTCAGGCTATTGAAGAGGAAATGGGGATTGAGCTGGGCCCGCAGGGCCTTCAGCTCGGCCTCCCGCGCCAAGAGGCGCAGCTCCTGCTCGAGGCGCTCGGATTCCTGCCGCTGCTCCAGGGTCATCAGCAGGTAGTGCAGGGCTACCGTAAGGATGTAGAGGATGCAGCCCGAGGTGCCCGCCACCAGGAGGTTCAGCAGGCTCATTTCGCCGTAGGGTGCCAGTTCCGTGTACCAGCGCCCCAATTGCCGCAGGAGGCTGAGCATCATCACGGTCCACAGGGTGCCCATCACGAAGGAGGAGGCCACCCAAGTGGTGATCAGAGTGCTGGTGCGGGAGGTCGCGAGGGGCAGGACCCGGCACAGGAAGAAGGACGACAGAAAGAGCACGGCAGCCGTGTAGGCGCCCACCAGTCCAACGATGCCCGCAGCCAGCAGCGGGGCCTCCTTGACCGCCGCCTGGGCCGCAAAAAGCGCCGCAACGGGGGCCCACCCCAACAGGTAGGCCCCCAGGCGCGCGCGGCTTTTCAGGATGGGATGCATGCTAGTGCCGGATCTCGATGCCTCCGAAGAGCACCAGCCCTGTGATGACCAGTCTGGGCCGCACCTCGGTGCCCATGGGCAGGGGGGCCGTCTTGTCGTTCACGCCTCCGAAGATCGCGGTGGCCTGCACCAGCACCTCCCAGCCCTCGGGCACACGGAGATCGCCGCCGCCGAACATGATGAAGGTATCGAGGCGGGCGGAGGGGCCTTCGATCACGGCCTGGCGCAGGTCCACCTCGAAGCCGCCGAAGATGGAGGTGAGCTCGCCGCCCCGGAAGGTCTGGGATTGGTGGCGGTGCTTGAAGGCGCTCAGGATGGCGTTGCCCCGCAGGAAGCCTTCGCTCTGCTGAAGCTCGGGGGGCACGCGGCGATGCTGTTTGAGGGCCTGGAGCACGATGAAGATGCCTACGCCAGTGAGGATCATGGGGCCGATGAGCACATCCACGCTGTGACCGCCCAGGGATTTCAGGAGGAGGATGAGGCCAGCCCCGGTGAGCAGGTAGCCGCTCATGCAGGTGCCCTGGCAGGCCCGCAGCTTGAGGAGACCGAGCACTACCAGGATGAGGGGCCAGAAGCGCAGGACCATGTGGGAGTACTCGAAGCCCAGGTTCTCCAGGGTGAGGACCGCCCCGAAGATGACGATGCCGATGCCGACCACCAGGGCAGGGGTGACCAGACGGCTGGTGCGGGGTGCGTTTTCGGGGTTCATGGCTGCCTCTCGTTGAGATCCTGACAGAAAGGTTCCTGGGGCTTCGTGGGCTCGGGCTTGAGTTGGGGCCAGAGGGCCCGGAGGGTGAGGATGAGGCCCAGCCAGACAATGGCCAGGGGCCACCACTTCATCCACAAGTATGCCTTTTCAAAGGCGTCCATCTGGAGGGCGATGCCCAGCAGAACCAGGGCGTGACCGCCGGTGGCCCGAAGGAAACCGCGACTGATGATCCGCTCGAGGCCCAGGATCACCAGGGCTAGGGGCCAGAAGCGAAGGCTCTGGTGGGCATCCACGAGGTTCAGGTTGTGGAGCAGGAACGCCCCGCCCAGGGCCATGCAGAGAATCCCGACCACCAGTTTCCGGGCGAATCGTGGGTCATGGGTTCGTTGTTCCGGCACGGACCACCTCCTGTTGATCAAGCTACGGGGCAGACTCCAGGGCGGCTATCGCCATTCGGCGAACGGCGGAGGGAAATCGGCGAACGCGGGGAAAGGCGACGTTGTCACTCCCAGGCCACGTTTCCGCCTCGGCTGCGCTCCCGCCAGGCCTCTTCCAGTGCGGAAGCGCGTTCTGGCGGCAGACGGAAGTGCAGCGTCGCGGCGCTGCCATCGAAGTCCTGGCCCAGGATCTCGGCCTCGGGAAAGGCCCCCAGCACGGCGAAGGGCTGGTGCGCCTGCTCCGTGGCGATGCGGATGCAGCCTCTGCGAAGAATGCGGATTTCCTCCAGGAAACCCTGGATCTGAGCCTCGGCGATGGCCCCTTGGATGCCCTCGGTGTAGGCGCGCACCAGGCCGCCGGTGCCCAGCTTGGTGCCTCCGTACCAGCGAATGCAGACTGCGAGAAGGTCGGTGAGTTCTTCGCCCTCCAGCACCTTGAGCATGGGCGCCCCGGCGGTGCCGGAGGGCTCCCCGTCATCGTCCGAGCCCTGGGCGGAGAGGGGAGCGCCCTGGCGCCAGGCTGAACAGTGATGGGTCGCATCGAAGTCTCGCTTCCGCAGTCGGGCCAGGATGGCGGCACGAATCTCTGGGCCATCGGCAGGGTGCAGCTCTGTCAGAAAGACCGAGGCCTTTTCCCGAAACTTGAAGCTGCAGGGCTTGGTCAGGCGACGCATTCCATCAGCCTGCCATACAATGGCCTCTAGGCGACTCAGCACATGGAACCCAGCAGCTCCTCATTCGGCCCCTACCGGCTCCTTCAGCTCATCGGCGAAGGTGGCATGGGCCGCGTGTGGAAGGCAATGGATGTACGGCTCGAGCGCGTGGTCGCGCTGAAGATCCTCAAGGGCGAAGACGAGGAACGGCGGCGGGCCCTGATCGCGGAGGCCAAGACCGCCTGCCAACTTCAGCATCCGAACATCGCCGTGATCTACGATGCGGGCGAGGTGGAAGGCACGCCCTTCATCGCCATGGAATACGTGGAGGGCCAGAATCTCACCAGCGAGATCGGCACGCGGATGGAATCCCAGAGGCTCATCAATCTGGCGACCCAGGCCTGCAAGGCTCTGTACCAGGCCCACCAGAGGGGGGTCGTCCATCGGGATATCAAGCCGGACAACCTGGTGGTGGCGCCGGATGGCACCCTCAAGGTGTTGGATTTCGGGGTGGCCAAGCGCAACCCGCTGCCTGCCTCCTCCGCCAGCGCCACGGCCCAGGCCTTCACCCTCACCCGGGAAACGGAGGCCGGGATCTCCGTGGGCACGCCTTCCTACATGAGCCCCGAGCAGGTCTTCGGCACGACCCAGGGACCGGCCGCCGATCAGTTCAGTCTGGGTACGGTGCTTTTCGAGCTGGCGGCGGCCCAGCATCCCTTCCGCAAGACGTCCCTGGTGGAAACGCTGCACGCCATCGCCAAGGAGCCGCATCCCAACCTCGCCAAACTGCGGCCTGATCTGCCCCGGCCGCTGGTGAAGATCATCAACCGGATGCTCGAGAAGGAAGCCGCCAAGCGGTACGAATCCCTTCTGGAAACCCAGGTCGAGCTGGAGGCGCTGACCCTCGAAATGGCCACCGGGCGCATGCCCGCGGCACACAGTCTCGTACCGGGGGTATCCAGGAAGGCTCTGGCCTGGGGGCTCGGGGGCCTGACCCTGGTGGTGGCGGCCGGGTTCGGGGTGCTCCGGACCAAGGCGCGGGCTCCGGCCTTTGTTCAGGAAGGCTCGAACCTGGGCAAGGGACGCAAGGTGGTGGCCGTGCTGCCGGTGGAGCTGGAGGGTCTGCCCGCGGAGATCGCCTGGGCGGGCACCAGTTTCCAGGATGCCATGGCCATGGGGCTGGTGCGTCGGGGCGATCTGTTGGTGCTGGACCGCCTGCGGGTGCGGGAGGCCATCGGCCAGGGGCGCCAGATGAATTTCGAACGGCTCTGGCAGGAACTCGGTGCCGATTATCTGGTGATGGCCAGCCTCAGGGGCGGCGAATCCCGCCTGCGGCTCTCCGTGCGAGTGGTGCGTGGGGCCGGGGGCGAACTGCTGGGCCAGTTCCAGGTCCAGGGGGAATCCAGGAGCATCCTGGACATGGAAGACGAGCTGACCCAGCGGCTGCCGGAATTCCTCGGAGGCAACCCCGGGGCCCGGGTCCAGATCCTGTCCCGGGCCAAGCTTCCCCGCACCCGAGAGCTCTACACCAAGGGCCTGGTGCTCATGGATCAGGGCAATGACGAGGCCTTCGGTATGGCCCGCAAGCTCTTCGAGGAGGCTCTGGAGGCGGAGTCGGACTATGCCCCCGCCCGGGTGGGTCTGGCCGCCGCCAAGCTGGCCCAGGGCGCGGCCAGGGTCCATCTGGGCCGTGCCGAGTCCTTGCCCCTGATCGCCGAGGCCGTCCAGGAGGCCCGCAGGGCCCTGAGTCTGGACGAGGGGTTGGCCTCGGGCCACCGGGTCCTGGCGGAGGCCATGCTGCGCCAGGGGGATCTGGCCGGTGCCCGGGTGGCGGGCGACCGCGCGGTGGAGCTCGACCCGGCGGATTTCCGGGCCATGGCCATCCTGGGGGATTCCTACGCCTACGATACGAACGCCGCGGCCCTGGCGAAGGCCGAGGCCTGCTACCGCCGTGCCCTGGAACTGAAGCCCACGGATTGGTTCGCCCATCATCGTCTGGCGGTGTTGCTGCAGAACCGGGGGGATCTGGAGGAGGCGCTGAGCCACAACGAAGAGGCTCGCAGGCTGCAACCCAAGGCGGAATATCCCTATCTCACGTCGGGGCTCTGCATGGCCTGGCTGGGCCAGGATCAGAATGCCCGGCAGTGCCTGGAAACGGGACTGAACCACAATCCCGGTTCCAACCTCATCCGGGCCAGCCTTGCCGTGCTGGCCCATCGCCGCGGCGACCGGGCGGAATTCATGAGGCTGGATCAGGAACTCCGCACCGCATGGCCCCCGGGGCACTCCATGGCGGCGCTCCTTTCCGGGCTGCAGGAGGATTTCCTCCGGGGTCCGGCCGAGATGCAGTCCGCGTTCCAGGGCTTCCTCAAAACAAGTCTGGCCCAGGACTGGGGGCGGAGGAACCTGGCGGAGCGCCGCACGACGGCGGTCAACCTCTACCACATGGCCCAGGCCTCGGCCCTGCGGGGCCAGAAGGAAGCCGCCCTCCAGTTGCTGATGGAGGCGGAACGCCTGCACCCAGGCAAGCGCCAAGCCGCCCGTAAGGATCCCCTGCTGAAAGGCCTCTGATCGGGTGAGCGCTACCCGCGCTGGGAGCTTGGACGGCTCGCCTTTGCGCCGTGTTCTCTCCGGCTCGCCGGGCCGAAGATCTGCTCGTACTGGCGGATGGCGACGGGGTCCCCTTCCCGTTGGATGGGACCTCGGAATTCCGCGGGGTCGAGCTGGGCGAACTCCCCGCCCTTCGCGATGTTGCCGTTGATGTAGGCGATGAACTCCTGCTGACGGCGGCGAATGTAGCCCCGGAAGGGGCGGGAAACCACGCTCAGGAGGGCGGAATCCAACGCGGTCCAGGTCTGGAGACGGCTTTCAAAGCCCTGGGGCCCTTCCCAGTAGTGATAGACCACCACCATCTTGGCGCCGACGGCGAAGGGGTTGTTCATGCGCCCCTTCTCGACTCGACCATCCACCAGGTAGACCCGTATCCCCGGCCGCCGGTAGGCCAGGGTCAGGGTGCCCCGCAGGCCGCGGCCGTCCTCGATGGTCAGTTGGTCCCCGGGCAACTCGAAGGCGAAGAGCGCGGGCACGAACTGGCAGTGGCGCCACATGGCCGCGGCGAGGCGGGGATGGTCGAAGAGCTGCTCCATGGTCGCGAGGCGGACCTTCACCGGTTCCGTGCGGGTCTCGAAGCTGAAATCCGGGCTGTGCAGGATGGTCTGGGCCCAGGCCCGATGCGGTGGGCTCAGGACCTCCAGGGGCACCTGTCCCCACAAGCGACTCGACAGGAGCATGAGTCCGAGCAACCAGGGCCTGCGGTGCAATCTCATGGTTCGAGCCTAGCATGTCCCAGCTAGTGCGGCAGGTGCCTGGGGGCCATGCCCACCCGCTCGGAGAGGGCTGCCTTGCGGTCGGCAATGATATCGGCGGCGATGCGGCGCACCTGCATGGTGAGCCACTGGCTGGTGGGGCTGCCGGGGCGGAAATCCGTGGGGCCGTAATGGTCGATGCGGCCGTCCCGCCGCAGGCGATCCACCTGCTCCAGGCTGAGGGGATTCTCGGGATCATAAACCGCGTACGCCGTGCCCCGGTTCTGCCGCATCACCGAGAACGCGGGCACATCGCTTGGGCCATCGGCGATGTAGATCATGTGGTGGAAGGGCACCCGCCGGTCCTCGTCGCGCATCTTTGCATTCACATCGATGCCCGGCGTCTTGTTGGCGCCCTTGTTGATCTCGAAGAGGGCTCGGGTCTTGCTGGTGTTGTCGTAGGCGACGGCGATCTGGGTGATGCCGTGCACGGGAAGCAGCTGGTGGCCCCGCTCCAGTTCGTCGAGATTGAGGGTGGCCTCGGGGTCGAAGCCCGGGGGTGGAGGTGCCTCCAGGAATTCCGAGGCCCAGATCCCATCCACGAAGGGACGAATGGCGGAGCCCTCGACCATGGCCCGGAGTCCCGTGGAAACGATGTAGTGCTCGAGTTTCAGCTCGAAACGCTCTGCATCCGGGGTGGCGGCCAGTTCGTTCTTGAGCCCCTGGAAGAAATCCGGCAGGCCGGGATGGAACTGGATCCTGGCGCCCAGCTCCCGCAGCTTGGCATTGGTGAGATCCGGCATGCGGCCATGCAGCACGTAGGTCAGCAGATGATTGAGGTAGGACGTATCGGGATGGACGTGGACGCCCACCCGCTCGAGGTACTGGGGCAGGGCGTTGGTCTCCCGCCAGAAGGTGGAGCCGTCGATGTGGTATTCCTCGAAGATCGGATCCTGCATGTAGCCGGGGATCAGGGTCTTGTCGAAATCCCACACGAAGGCGATGACGTTTTGGGGATGCAGGGCGCTGGACATGGCCTCAGCTTTTCAAACTTGGGGCCGGGAATCCAGCGATCTCTGGACATGGATCACGATTCTCCCGCGCCGCCCTCGGGGCCACGGGGGGATTGCTATACTGGCCCACAGGCAAGGCTTGAGCCCAGAATCCTGCGAGATGGAAAGCCTTGCGTCCAATGGATGACCCCGCCTCGGGGGGTCATCGCCCACGGCTCCGCCCCGATCCGCCCCTGGAGGAACCATGCTCCACAGCGTCACCCAGTTCTTCGCGCACAATCCGCTGCTGTTGCTCTTCGCCGTCGTGGCCCTGGGCTTTCCCATCAGCAAGATCCGCATCGCCGGGGCCTCGCTGGGCATTGCCTCGATCCTCTTCGCGGGCATCGCCCTGGGGGCGGTGGTGGTGGCGCCGGACTTGGATCCGGCACTGAAGAAGGACATCTCCAAGGAGATGAAGCTCGTCTACGAGCTGGGCCTGGCGATCTTCGTGTACGCCATGGGCCTGGCCATTGCCCACAGCTTCTGGGCCGCCTTCAGCAAGGAGGGGCTTAAGAAGAACGCCACCGTGGCCATCGTCATGGTGACCAGCACCCTGGTCATCATCGGGGTCGCCAAGGTCTTCAAGTTCGATAGCAAGTACGCGGCGGGACTCCTCACGGGCTCCTTCACCAACATGCCCGCCCTGGCGGGTGTCATCGAGGCCGTGAAGCGCACGACATCGGATGCCATGGTGATCGCCCAGCCCACGGTGGCCAGCGCCATCGCCTACCCCGTGGGCGTGCTGGTACCCATGCTCGCCATCCTGCTGAGTCGCCGAGTATTCAAGGTGGATCTCAAGCAGGAAGCCGATGGGCTCCACGGCTACAGCGCAGGATCCAGCCTGCTCGTGGCCACCACTATCGAAGTTACGGAGCTGGGCGCGGGCAAGACCCATGTGGATCTCAGGGAGCAGGCCAACTGCAAGGTGGTCTTCAGCCGCCTTTGTCGCGATGGGGAGTTCACCATGGCCCCGCTGGACCTCAAGCTCCATGTGGGTGATCTGCTCATGGTGGTGGGAACCCCGGAAGACACGGCCCGGGCCACGGCCTTCCTGGGGCGCACTTCGGAGACCGCCCTTCAGCACGACATCAGCGAGTACGATTCCACCCGGGTGTTCGTGAGCAACCACGATGTCATCGGGCGCCCCCTGCGGGCGCTCCAGCTCCCGGAAAAGCACAACTGCATCATCACCCGCCTGCGGCGGGGCGACGTGTGGTTCGTGCCCGAGGCAGACACGGTGCTGGAACTGGGGGATCGCATCCGGGTGGCCACCGCCAAGGAGAATATTCCCGAGATCGAGGAATACTTCGGCGACAGCTACCGTGAACTCTCCGAGGCCAGCTTTCTCACCTTTGCCATGGGGTTGGCGGCGGGATTGGCCCTGGGCCAGATTCCCATTCCCCTAGGCCACGGCATCATCTTCAAGCTGGGGTTCGCGGGGGGCCCGCTGGTGGTGGGCCTGATCCTGGGGCGGTACCACAAGATCGGCCCCTTGGTGTGGAACATCCCCTACAGCGCCAACCACACGGTACGGCAGCTGGGGCTCGTGCTGTTCGCGGCGGGGATCGGCATCATTTCAGGCGAGGGCTTCCGGCGCATCCTGGCGGACAACATCGTCTGGCTGCCCATCTTCCTGGCCTCGGCCCTCATCGTTTCCCTGGTGGCAGATCTCCTGGCGATCTTCCTGGGCTACAAAGTCTTTCGGATTCCGCTCAACGTGCTGTTCGGAATCGTGGCGGGCATGCATACCCAGCCCGTGGTACTGGGCTTCGCCAATCAGCAGACCAAGAACGAGCTGCCCAATGTGGGCTTCGCCACGGTGTACCCCCTGGCCACCATCCTGAAGATCGTGCTGGCCCAGGCGCTCCTGGTGCTGGCGGCGTAATCTGAAAGCCATGGACACTCCACACTGGCCCTACCCCATCCTGCGACTCAAGCCCGGCAAGGAGGCGCTGCTTTCCAAGCGCCATCCCTGGGTCTATTCCGGTGCCCTGGGCGAGGCCGTGCCCGGTCCGTTGGTGCGCCTGGCGGACGCCACTGGGAATGTTCTGGGGGTGGGGACGGCCTCGCCCACCAATCCCCTGGCGGTGCGCATCTTCCGTTTTGAGGATCGCCCCCTGGACTCGGCCTTCTTTCATGAGCGCATCCTGGGCGCCCTGGCGCTGAGGAAATGCCTGGGGCAGGATGGGCCGGAGGCCGGCTGTCGCTGGATCTTCGGTGAGGGCGATTTCCTGCCGGGGTTCGTGGTGGATCGCTACGGCGAGGCCTTGGTTCTGCAGGTGGGCACCGCAGGCCTGGAGGCGCTGCGGGAGATCTGGTGGCCCGTGCTGTTCGAGACGGCCAAGGCCGAAGGGTGCCGCATCTTCGTGGAGCGCAGCCAGTCCGGGCGCAAGGACGAGGGCCTCGATCCCGTGAATCGCCTGTTGAAGGGCAGCCTCGGCGGGCCTCTGGTCATCCGCGAGGGCGCGGCGCGTCTCTCGGTGGATCTGCTCAAAGGCCAGAAGACGGGCTTCTTCCTGGATCAGCGGGAGCACCGCCTGACCCTGGGCCGAGTTTCTCAGGGCTGTCGCGTGCTGAACGCCTTCGGCTACACCGGCGGTTTCTCCATCCACGCGGGTCTGGGCGGCGCGCGGGAAGTGGCCACCCTGGACATCTCCGGTCCGGCCCTGGATCAGGCGGACCGCGACTGGTCCCTGAACGGCCTGGATCCCGCCCAGCACACGCGGCTCCAGGGCGATGCCTTCGAGCTGATGCGAGCCCTGGAACCCCAGGCCTGGGACCGGGTGATCGTGGATCCCCCCGCCTTCGCCAAGCAGCGCAAGGATGTGGATGCGGCCTTCAAGGCCTACAAGGATGTCTTCCGCCTTGGGGCCCTGGCTACGGCGCCCGGCGGTATGCTCTGGTGCTTCTCCTGCAGCCAGCACCTGGAGCGGTCGCGGTTCCAGGAAGCCGTGTGGACGGCCCTCCTTGAAGCCCAGCGGGAGGCCCAGGTCCTCGCTCATCTGGGCCAGCCCGTGGATCATCCCTACGGTCTGAACCACCCGGAGGGGTTCTACCTCAAGGGGCTTTGGCTGAGGCTGCGGTAAGAAGACCGCCCCCATCGAGACGGTCCCGGGAGCCCAATCCAGACCCCGGGAGGGGGCGCTGCATGACAATGGCCTCGGCCGTTACGCCCGGGATATCCTTCCTGAATTGCTCGGAGAATCCGCGGCGCGACCAGAATCCCAGGGCATCGACGTTGGATGCGACGACGGCAATCCGGATCGCGGTGCAGCTCCATTGGCAAGCCAGTTCGGTGATGTGGCCCAGGGCCAGGGATCCGAGTCCTTGCTTCTGATGGGATTCCTTGAACAGCAGAAGGCCGATATAGGCAATGTCCCTTTCGGGGTACCCCTTCAGGAGCTCTGCGACACCCATGAGCTCGCTTTCAAGATAGATGCCGAGCACGAATTTCTGGTCGAGGGGGAACCCGGGAGGCGTGGAGGTGAGCGTCTCGCAGGCCTCCGTGCCATCGGGAGGCCTTCCGAAAACCACCTGGCTGTAGGCGGGAGCCCCATCATGCACGGTCTGAAGGGCGCGGAAGGCCTCTGGACAAGCTCCGTCTAGGAATCGATACCGAAGGTCCGTTGACCCGAGGGGGCGATTCTGGGCCTGGCGTGGATGGAAATCGGAGTGTGGCTCGTTCATCGACCCTCAGGGCGACCACGGAGAACAAGCGGATCGATGGCTGGAGGACATTTGGGCTAATCGACGATGAAAAGCTTGGCCCCGATTTGTGTCTGGGACCGATGCGCCTCGGCGTTGTCCGCCACTTGGTAGCTCACTCCAGGCCTAAGGGTGAAGGTCCGGCCGTCCTCAAGCTCGGTGTCCAGCTCCCCTTCGATGCAGAGCAGGATATGACCCTTGTGGCACCAGTGGTCGGCGAGGTACCCGGGGGTGTACTCGACCATCCGGACACGGAGGCTGCCGAATTGCTGGGTGCGCCAGAAGGCACTGCCCGTGGTGCCTTTGTGTTCCGTGGGAGGAATGCTGGCCCAATGGGTGATTCCGAAGGGGATGTCGGTCATTTCCATGGGAGGCCTTTCCTTGTAGATCTATCGCGCCGTGTGGTTGGGATTCTTCGGATTCTCGAGGAAGCCCCTGAGCCTTGTGAAAAGACGAGGGAGAAGAATGAACCACTGGACATAGCCCGCAAGAGCCAACCAGCCCCAGGTGAGGATCAGGCAGATGTAATCGTGATGGGCGAGCCAAACTCCGAACCATTGGGGCTCAAGGCGCAGGACAGCGCCGAGCGTGAGGGAAGCCGGGAGCGTCGGAAGGATCATCCAATGCGCGAAATGGTTCCACCACCCCAGCCAGCGAAGCATGCCGGCATTGGGGTTCCAGGCCGACAGCCACCAGACGAGCACACCAAGGCAGTAGAGCGTGTAGAGACCGAGGAGTGCCCACCGCCATCGGAAATGCCGAGAAATGGCCTTGGACATGGGGGGCCTGGCGCTCGACTCAGCCGACGGTTTCCTCTTCCAGTCCCAGGGCCTTGCGGGCGTCATCCCGGAAGCTGCGGGCCAGGCTGTAGGCCTCGGCGGCCATGGGGCCATCGGGCTGACATTCGGGCTCTTCGATCTGGGCGGCCAGATGGTTCAGGGAGCGCAGGTGGGGGCGGAATTCCTCCAGCTCGGGCTCCTCGTTCATGCACAACTCGAGCAGGACGACGAGATGGGACGTGGAAGGGAAGGGGATGTCGGCCTTGAGGAGGCGGGCCTTGAGATACTTGAGGGCGCTCTGCTGGGCATGGAAGCAGACGGCGTGGTAGTTGGGGCGGCTCTCGACGTGCAACTCCCGGCGGGCCGTTTCCAGGTCGGCCTCTGCCTTTTGAGCCCACGCTTCAGTAAGGGTCTGCATGGATGACTCCACTCGGAAAGACCCTGTACCTTATCAGGCGAGGGCGAGCGGGGCATCGACTTTACTTGGCAAAATCCTTCGGGAGTGCCAAGAGATCCTTGTCGAGGAGGTGAGTCGTCTTCACATTTTTCATAGCCCGCAGCATGCAGTACTTGATATCCGGGATGCTCTCCCGGAGATTGGCCACCAGGGCCTTGACCTGGGCCCGGCTGGATTCCAGCACCGAGGCCCCGCACAGGGGGCACCCGCAGGGCACAATGGGGTAGCCCTTGAGCCAGACGAAGCGCCGGAGGTCCTCCTCCTCGCAGGTGCCCAGGGGGCGGATCACCGTGTTGGCGCCATCATCGCTGTGGAGCTTGAGGGGCATGGTGGAGAGGCGCCCCTCGAAGAACTGGTTGATGAGCAGGGTCTCGATGAGATCGTCCAGGTGATGCCCCAGGGCGATCTTGGTGTAGCCGTGGGTCTTGGCGTAGGTGTAGAGCACGCCCCGGCGCAGGCGGGAGCACATGGCGCAGGGGGTGATCTCGGGCTTCTTGCGCACCATTAGATCGATGGGGGCGGGCAGGATCTCGTGGGGAACGCCCAGCCGCTCGCAAACCTCGGCGATGCGATCGGGGTTGTAGCCCGGGAAACCGGGGTCGATGGTCACGCCGTGGACCTCGAACTTGACGGGCGCGCGCTTCCGAAGGGAATTGAGGAGATCCAGGCAGGCCCAGGAATCCTTGCCCCCGGAGAGGCCAACCAGGATGCGGTCGCCGTGCTCGATCAGGCCGTATTCCGCAATGCACACGCCCATCTTGCGGCGGAGGCGCTCCTCCAGTTTGGGCAGGGTCTTCAGATCCTCTTCCGTGGGCGGCAGAGCAAGGCTGGGCAGGGCGCAGGGGTTGGACACGGGCGCCCTCAGAATTCGCAGGGCTTGCGAACACCCTGGCGGATCTGGTCCGCGACGCCCTGGGTATAGGCGGGGCAGGTGCATTCGGGGCAGGCGTTGCTGCCGCTCTCCACGCAGAGATCCGCCAGGGAGACCGTATCCATGAAATGGGTAACATGGTCCGAGAGCTGCTTCCAGAGCAGGCGGTTCATCTTCTCGTCGGCCTGCAGGGCGGACTTGGCGCGCTTGGGATCCTCCTTGGCGGCGGCGTAGAAACTGCTGTCCGTGAGGCGCAGCACGTCCCCCACGCTCACCTCGTTGCAGGGCCGCGTGATGATGTAGCCGCCCTTGGGTCCCCGCACACTGGCCACGATGCCCGCCTTCTTGAGCTTGTTGAAGATCTGCTCGAGGAAGGGCAGGCTCAGATCCTGGCGCTGGGCGATGACATGCAGGGGCACCGGCTGCCCGTGGCTGTGGTGAGCCAGATCGAACAGGGCTTGCATCGAGTAGCGTCCGCGGGCCGAGATCTTCAAGGGGGGCCTTCCGTCAAAGGATAGGCCCCAGTCTAGAGTTCTTGATTGGAATGGTCAAGAATTGAGCCCGCGCTTTGAGGTGGAACATCGCGTTTTGGGCGGGGCCGAGAATTCTCAATCTATTGTTTCTCTTTCTGCGTGAAGGACTCCAGCTCCTTGGCGGTCCAGGTGCGGTTTTGTACCAGGGGGAAGACGTATTCGATGACAGTCAGTCCATAGCTTGCTTGAAGGTAAATCCGGGGTGCCGGAACCCGCTCAATGACGTCCTTTCGAAGCTGGACCATGCCAAGGCCATATTCCGGGGAGTAATGCGGGTGCAGGATTTCCCCCTTCTCATCTTTGATCAGAAGCGAAAACCCATGAGTTGGTTTTTGAGGCAGATTCCAGCGAAGAATATTCCCGTGCAGGCTCACGAGCACATCGTTTGAATTTTCAGCAGACCTAGCGCTCGCCTGTGCGGGGTAGTCCCCAAACACTTCTCCACCCATATCCACGCCATTGTGGAGCAATCGATAGGAAACCCAATTATCATCGGGGATATCACTATTCCAGAAGACACCAGCCCCCGCCCGGGCCTCCCATGCACTGCAAGCACGGGTGCTCCCATTACGATGCATCAACTGGATCTTCCATTCGCTGTCCTCAACAGCCTTCATTGGATACGGATATCGACTCACACGGTACAGCGTAGGCTCCTCAAATTTCGAGTTTTTAAACCTGCCATGGAGAATAATGACGTATTCCTGTGGCTTGTTCACCATATGCTTGAGTGGGCGTTCTTGATCCTTAATTGCTGAAGAAACATTAGGAGGAGGATTGACCGAGTTCGCCCATAGACTCGTATTTGCAAAGAAATAGTCCGAAGAAAATTGGGGATAGTCGTAGCCCATGACATCCCAATTGGCATTGGGATTCGTGACGGTGTCCACCTTACTCATACTTGCCACATTGAATCCCGTGATACCCCCGAGTGTGCCATTGGGATAAGGGTACTGACCGTCCCTTGCGTCTGGCCCCAACGGAGTGGTTGGGGTCGGCGCATGATTCAAGCCATGGTTGTGGCCCATCTCATGAGGCAGGAGAGAGCGCCCTTGCATTTCAAGCTGCTGACGGGCGACCACGGAGCATGGCCCAGTCATGCGAGCGGGTGTATTGATCCAACCCAACCCAAAATTGTCGTAACTTGCCCCTGGGATCGTTGGGAATACAGTAGTGTAATAAATATTTTTTGGATTTTCGGCGCCTTCCCACAGCGCGGTCACCCGATCCAGCAGTCTGTCGAGTCCTGCTCGTTTCGTCAGTGGCGTAGCCACTCCGCCGCCCACAGGAATGGCACTGTAAGTAATCGATGGCAGCAAGGTGGCGGTGACTACTGCCGCTGGATATAGGACTTTCAGCATGGTCTCCACCTCTGATTTCTTTTCCGCAAGATCGGTCACCGCATAGAACTGCCCATCTTCGTGCGTATAGTCGACCGGAATCAAGCGTACCTCAAGGGCGGGCTTGACGGCCAAGCCCAGCTCCACGGGCTTGTCGTACTTACTCGCGACTCCCCGCACAGAATCGATCCCCAACGTCGGGCCCAGGGTCACCTTGACCTGCAGGGTGGTCTGGTCCGTGAGGTAGGCGGGATTGATCACGTCGAACTGCGCGACCTTGGTGGGATCGGATTCGCCGAAGCTGGTGCCCACGGTGGGGGCCGTAAAGGTCGGGGTCCTCATCTGGATCTCGACGGGATCCTTGCCGGGGTTGGAGAGTACCAGGGTAAGTCTGTTCTTGGCGGTGGGGGCGGTGCCGAAAGGAATCGCTGTGCCCTGGGTCAGCATATGAACCGTGAACCGCGCCGGCCGCCCCGCGATCAGCGGCACATCCTTTTTCCACGCCTGCGCCTTCCAGAAGTCCTGGGGGAAGGTGGAATTGTTGTAGGTGCCATTGATCTGATCGTTTTGATCCAGATATCGCTCGACACCCTGGGCTCGGCGCTTACTTGGCATCCTACATGAATGACGGAATATAGGTCCGCGTCAACCCTTTCGAAGCCTTGCCACTCGGCTACTCGTCCTCGTCTTCCGGCCTGGCCTTGTCGTTGTGGGCCACTTCCTGGGGCGTATCCAGGGGGTGTTCCTCGTGGTAGTGCTCGCGGTTGACGCGGCCATCGAACCAGGCCCAGTTCAGGGGGTAGATGTCGGGATCGAAGATCACGAAGTAGAAGTGCCAGATGACGATGGCCAGGGTGGCCAGGATCGCCTCGTAGAGATGCACGGTGGTGGCCACGTCCACCATCCACCGGGGCAGCCACTGGGTGACCCACATCTTGGCCCAGAGCATGATGCCGCTGATGGCCATGATGATGGTGCCCCACACCAGGGCCCAGTATTCCGCCTTCTCGGCATAACCGAACCGCTTGAGCTTGGGACGAGGTTTCTTGGCATCCAGGAAGTGCCGGATGTTCTCGAAGACATCAAAGAGATCTTTCTTCTCGGGCCACATGTCCTTCACGAACTTGCGGCCATCCTTGGTGAAGATGACAAAGAAGATGTGGAAGAAGGAGAGGGCGATCATCACCACGGCCGCGCTGCGATGGCCGATCCGGCGGATGGGTTCACTGGCGCCAAACACGTAGCCCACCCAGGTATCGGGGTACTTAAGGGCGAAGCCGGTGAGTACCAGGTAGATGAAGCTGCTGGCCAGCAGGCCGTGCTGGATGCGAGCGAGCAGGTTCATGCGCACCACGGTGCGATGGGGATCCCGATAGGCGTAGCGGGCCTTCCGCCACAGACCCAGGAGGTTATGCACGGCCATGCCGCCCACCACGGCCAGGATCATGCCGATGTAACTGCGCTTCACCCAGGTGTTGACGCGATCCCCCAGGGTGGCGATCTCGTTGCCCTCCTGATGGATGCGTCCGGTGGAGAACTTCTCATTGGCGCCCGGGTGGCACTTCTGGCAGGTCTTCACCAGATTGGCGGGATGCACCGAGGATTTGGGATCGCTGGAGGGCAGGATTTTGTGGAAGCCGTGGCAGCTCGCGCAGTTGGCGGCCGTGGGCGACCCCAGCTTGGCCGAGAGGCCGTGGTAGCTCTCGAAGAAGGTGGAGACTCGGTTTCCGGGCAGGTTGAGCTTCGAGTTCATGCGCGCCGAGGCGTGGCACCGGCTGCACACTTCCTCGGTGATCTTCAGGGTGGCGGCGCCCTTCAGGGCCTCGATCTTGTGATCGGAATGGCAGTCCGTGCAGGAGGGGGCTTCTTTCACGCCGCGAGCCATGGCCTGACCGTGACTGCTCTCCATCACGTCCTTGACCACGTCCTCGTGGCACTTGCCGCAGGTGGCCGGGAGGTTCTTGCGGGATACGGGCGAACTGCTGTCGGAGGAGGAAACGATCTCATGGGTTCCGTGGCAGTCGGCGCAGTTGGCGGCGAAGCGGCCGGCCTTCAGGGCGGCGGCATGGGCACTGCCGTCGTAGGTCTTCGCCGCCGCTTCGTGACAGCCCGCACAGGAGACGGGCTGGGGCTTCTCCTTGCCCGGATGCACGGCGCCGGCCAGATCGGCATGACAGCCGGTGCACCCCATGGGCGCATGGACCGATTTTCCGTAGACCGTTTTGTCGACATGGGGGGCTTTGGCTTTTTGGCCGTGGCAGGCCAGGCAGGCGGAGTCCTCGGGCGATAGTCCCTGCGCCGACAAGGACAGGGTGGCCAGGAGGGCGAAGATGGCGCTGCGTGCTGAAAACTTGAGCATGGGGAGGCACTCCGTCCTATTCAGGATACAGGCATCCAAAAAGAAAAAAGACCTTGCCGCGAAAGAATGGAGTCCGGATTGCCCTCATTCTAGGCCCAAGTCCTGGGAGTGCCGCCAAATCCCTTCCAAAGGATCTTCACGGTTTCCATGGACGCCGTAGGGGCGCTCCATGAAAACCGCGGAAACGTTCGGCGTGAGGCGTCTTTTTGCCGACTCAGAGTCTTTCGATGCGGACTTCGATCCGAGCGGGACGGCCCTTGGGGGCTTCCTGCTCTCTGGACTCACGGGCTTCGCGGGGCTCCTTGCGGGGGGCTTCGTGTCGGCGAGGTTCCGGGCGGTGCTCGGGTCGGGCCTCGGGGCGATGCTCGGGCCGGGATTCCGGGCGGGGCTCTGCCTTGGGCTCCGGCCGATGGTCGGCCTTGGGCTGTGCTCTCTGGGGTGGCGGAGGTGCCGGAACCGCTGCCGCCTTGCCCGCCCAGGCGATGCCGGCCTGCTTCAACCGATCCACGAGACGCTGGGGTTCCTGGACCAGGATGCCGTCCCCGAACTGCATGCACCAGCGGGCGATGGCCCGCAGGTCAGTGCCGGTGAAGGTGACCTGGGCCTTGCCATCTTCGATGTCCTGGAGCAGAAAATCCGGGAAGGGCGCCGGGGCCTGCTTGACGGCAAAGATCCACTGCTTCTGGAGCACTGCCTTGACGGGAATGGCTTCGCCACCGCGCCATCCGCCGATCTGGTTGGCGGGGGTGCCCTCGGGGAAAGGTCCCTGGGCGGAGCGGCCGGGGCCGTCCACGGGATTGATTTCGGCCAGCTGATCTAGGCGGTGGTGGCGCTCGGCGTTGTACCGGCGGTCCCAGCCCCAGGCGAACCAGCTCCCCGTGAAGATGTCATAGATGAGTTGCCGGGCCTCGAAGGTGCGCGGCGGGTTGGCGTCGCCATCCACGAAGATGAGTTCGATGGCCCGGCCTTCGGCGATGGCTTCCATCACCTTCTGGGCATGAGGCGTGAAGCTGGGGGCCGAGCGCGGGGCCTCGACCGTTTTCACCGGGACGAGGGGTTTGGGCTCGGTCACAGCGGGGGCGGAGGCTCGGGACTTGGGCCTGGCCTTGGGGGCCGGGGTCACCTCGGGCAGCACCTCGAGCGCGGCCTCGGGAACCGCGACAACCTTGGCGGGACGGCCGGGTTTCCTGCGGGCCGGTTCTGCCTTTTCGAGGGGGGCCTCGGACGCCTTGGGTTCTACTTTGGCGGCCTTCTTGGCGATGGGTTTGGCGGCTTTCGGCTTCGCTTCCTTCTTGGGGGCGAGGTCCGCAGCGGCGTCTTGCGGCTCGGTAGTCGTTCGCTTGCGAGGGGCCATGCGTGGTTTCTCCAAGGCATCATCATCGCACGAAGCGAATGAAGGTGGCGGAGACGCTCTCGGCGGCTCCATTTTTGGCGCCGCTCGGGAATAGTGCGGATTCGAACTGTAAGGCGGCGGGCGGATTGGCGCCCCAGCGGCGCTAGATTTGGCGGGCCAAACGATCCGCCTCTATTCTCGGTGGGGTGACCTTTCGGGATGGAGGCGGGCTTCTTCTTGGCGGATGATGGTGAGGGCTTGCTCTGATGTGCGGGCGGCCCAGAGATAGGCGAAGCCGGAAAGATAGACGGCGTAGATGGTGCGGATCCGGTCGGCTCGCCTGGGATCGTCTGTTGCGATCTCGACTGCCACGGCTTCGGCCTCTTGCTGGAGGCGAAATGCCCGGTTGGTGCAGTAGCGCCAGAGCCAACCCAGGAGACTGGGGGCCTCTTGTTGCTGCCGGAGATGCACCCTTTCGTGGGCAATGATCGAGGGGTGGTCCTGCGGCTCAGTGATATCTCTGGGGTGGTAGATGTGCGGCGCCACTGTCACCCATCGGCCTGCGCCGATCCAAAAGAGCCACCATGGCTTTGGTTTTGTGGCCGCTTCCATTCGCTGCCTCCGCGATTCCATCCGGTCGCTCCCTCCCTATTCTGCGCCGATCTGGGTGTTGCGCGGATTCGAACGCAGCCGGCTTCGCCGCCTGCCGGTCTCGCTTCGACAGCGCGCATGCGCGGTCTCCACGATCCCACTCGGTCGCTCCGTATTTGGCGCCGCTCGGGAATGGTGCGGATTCGAACGCAGCCGGCTTTGCCGTCTGCCGGTCTCGCTTCGGCGTGCCGTATGGCACGCCTCGGGCGATCCCACTCGGAGGCTCGAATCCTCACATTCAATTACAAGAAAAGGCACCCATGAAGGGTGCCATTCTTGTAATTGGTCGGGGCGAGAGGATTCGAACCTCCGACCTCTCGGTCCCGAACCGAGCGCTCTACCAGGCTGAGCCACGCCCCGAAGGAAGAATCGATGCTACCTCATGCGTTGCGGCCCGTCCATCCCTGATTGCGGAGGTCGCGGAGCTTGCGGAGCACGGCGGCGAGGGCGTCCCGCGGAGGCGCGGGGGGAGCTGGCTCTTCTTTCTGGGGGGGATCGCAGGGCAGGACTTCCACCCGCAGGAGAGTGAGCTTGAGCAGGCGCTCGATGCGGGCCTGGATCTCGGGCCAGACGGCCTCGGCGGATTTGCGCAGGCTGGGCACGAGCTCGGGTTTCCAGCAGCCCATCACCAGGGTGCCTCGGCGGACCCTCAGGGGGCGCGTGTAGTTCACCAGGGCGGGGCCGACGACCAGGGGCCAGGCGCGGGCCAGGCGCAGTTCGGCCCGGCGCTCTGCGGTTACATGGGGCGCGTCGGCCACGAAGCCGATGGACTGGAGGCCCTTCCGGGTTTGCCTCATGGCTTCCACCGAGGGGGTGGCAGGTTGGAGCAGGCGCGTTCTTCGTTGATGAGAATGGGGCTGGCGAGCACGGGCACCATGCGCCGCGCCTCCTCGTCAAAGAGCGTGTGGATGAGGCGATGGAGGTGGCCAGCCTGGCGGTACAGGGCATCGTCCACGGTGCGGATGCGGCTGGCGGGAATGGCGTGGGTCTCGCAGAAGGTGAGCGTCTCTTCCAGGTCGTGGCCGCGGAAGCAGGCCTCCAGGGCTTGGATGAGGCGGACTCGATCCAGGACGCGGCCCCGGTTTTCCTTCCATTGGGGTTCCCCTTCGAGATCCAGGCCGAGCCAGAGGGCGAGGACCTCGAACTGGCGATCGCTGCCGATCCCGATGGCGAATTCCCCATCTCGGCAGGCGAAGGTCTGGTAGGGCACGATGGCGGGATGGGCATTGCCGTGGCGCTGAGGGGCTTCTCCCGTCATCAGCACGCTGGCGCCGACGTTGATGAGGCCCGCCAGGGCGGCCTCCATGAGGGGCACTTCGACGTGCAGGGCTTCGCCCGTGCGCTCGCGGTGGAGCAGGGCGGCCTGGATGCCATTGGCGGTGTAGAGGGCGGCCAGCACATCGGCCAGGGCCGTGCCCACTTTCATGGGGCGGCCTTCGGGCTCGCCGGTGATGGACATCCAGCCGCTTTCGGCCTGGATGACGAAGTCGTAGCCGGGGCGGCGGGCGGCGGGCACATCGGAGGCAAAGCCCCGCACCGAGGCCAGGATCAGCTTGGGATAGCGGGCGTGCAGGCGGTCCCAGGTGAGTCCTAGTTTTTCGGCGGATTCGGGAAGGAAGTTCTCCACCAGGATGTCGGACTGGCTGATGAGATGGTGCAGGCGGATCAGGCCATCGGGATTGGCGAGGTCCAGGGCCAGGCTGCGCTTGCCGCGGTTGACGCTGCGGAAATAGGCGCTCTCGCCCCGGTCGCCATCCTCGAAGGGTGGCCCCCAGCCGCGAGTGGGATCCCCCTTGGGCGGTTCGATCTTGATGACCTCGGCGCCGAGATCCGCCAGCAGCTGGGTGGCGAAGGGGCCCGCCAGAATGCGCGAGAGATCCAGGATCTTGAAGTGAGCGAGGGGCTTGGGCACGGCTAGAGCTTTCGCAGCACGCGTTCGATGCTGACGGCCTTCTTGCCTTCGGTGACCACGAGGACGCCGTGCAGTTGGAGATCGCCTTCGCTCACTTCGAACCGATCCCCCTTGGCCTTCAGGAAGCGGCTCAGGCTGGCCTCCTTCTTCATGCCGATGACGCCATCGTAGGGGCCCACCATGCCGATATCGGTCACATAGGCGGTGCCACCGGGCAGGAGCTTGGCGTCCAGGGTGGGCACATGGGTGTGGGAGCCAAGCACGGCGGCGGTGCGCCCCTCCAGGTAGTAGCCCATGGCCTGGGCCTCGCTGGTGGCCTCGGCATGCAGGTCCACGATGACAAGATCGGCGCGCTCCTTGGCGAGGATGGCGTCCGCGCAGCGGAAGGGATCATCGCAGGGAGGCATGTGAACGCGGCCCATGAGATTGATCACGAGCACTTCCAGGCCCGAGGGGGTGTGGAGCTTGACATAGCCGTTTCCCGGCGTTCCCGGGGGGTAGTTGGCGGGCCGCAGGAGCCGGGGTTCCTTCTGGAAGTAGGGGACGATCTCCTTCACGTCGAAGGCATGGTTGCCGGTGGTGATGACATCGACCCCGAGTTCGTCCAGCCACTGCCGGGCGATGCGCTCGGTGATCCCGTGGCCGTGGGCGGCATTCTCGCCATTGATGATCACGAAATCCACGCGGAGCTCACGCCGGAGTTCGGGGAGAAAGGTCCCCACCAGCCGACGGCCCGGCTCTCCCACCACATCGCCCAGGACAAGGATCCTCATGAACCCAGCCTAGCCGCCGGGGGGACCGGAACCAAGGGCCCGATGGGGACATCTGAGCGAAGGGATTCCCCGGCTGTCGGGCCTCCTCATCCTGCTAGGCTCTATCCAAATGGTCTCGAGTTGCTCATGCATCCTTTGAAAAACATCGTTTCGATCATGCTCGTCGGCGCGGCCCTGCAGGCTCAGCAGGGCCCCCCGCTCATGGGGATCTCCGAGATCCGACCGGGCATGAAAGGGGTCGGGCGCACCGTGTTCAAGGGTGGCCAGATCGAGAAGTTCGAGTTCGAGGTGATGGGTGTCCAGCGCAACTACGCGCCGGGCCGCGCCATGATCTGGGTGAAGGCCAGCGGTGGCCCCCTGGCGGAAACGGGTCTCCTGCACGGCATGAGCGGTTCGCCCTGCTACATCGACGGGAAACTCGTCGGCGCCCTCTCTCAGGGGCCGCCCTTCCCTCGGGAAGCGGTGGCGGGCATCACGCCCATCTCCGAGATGCTGGAGCAGCTCAAGGACATTCCAGAAACACCTTCGCTCAAGACGCCCCTGATCCTCCCCAAGATCGAACCGCCCAAGGTGCTGAAGAGCGCCCTGCGGGGGGAAATGATTCCGTTGTCCGAACTCCTGGGGCTGGATCCCAAGGATAGTTCCACGCTGCCACTGCCCATCTTCGGCACGGACATGAGTGCCGAGGCCCAGTCGCTCTGGCAGGGGGTGCCCCTCCGTTTCATGGGCAATGCGGGGCGCAGCGCGGGCGCAGGTGGGGGCGAGGCCAGCCCCATCGAGCCGGGGGGAATGGTGGCGGTGAACCTGGTCCAGGGCGACCTGGACATGTCCGCCAGCGGCACCATCACCTATGTTTCCGGCAAGCGGGTGATCCTCTTTGGTCATCCCCTTTTCAACTTGGGGGCGGTGGATCTGCCGCTGTGGTCCGCCACGGTGTTCGGCAATGTCGGCACGCTGGATGGATCCTCCTACAAGTTCTCCGGCGCTGTGGCGCCCATCGGCGCCCTCCGCCTGGATCGGGCCACGGGCGTGGCGGGCCTGCTGGGTGCTGAAGCCCGTATGGTGCCCCTGCGCATCGGCCTGAACCTGGGGGGCAAGCGGAACCTGAACTACCGCTTCGAGCTCATGGACAGCCCCTTCATCACGCCCAACCTCGCGGCCATGGTGCTGCTGCAGACCATCACGGCCCAGGTGCGGGGGCAGGGCTTCCAGAGCCTTTCGCTCATGGGCAATATCAAGCTTGCCGGGCAGAGCCCCATCCAGCTGGAGTACATGGTCGCGGATCTGAACGCGGGGCGCCTCGCTCAGTATGTGGGGGCCATCACCCAGGCGGTCACACTCAATCCCTATGAAAGAGCGGTCATCGAGGGCATCTCCCTGAACGTGAAGGCGGAGGAACGCCTCGATACCACGCTTATCGCCGGGGTCCGCGCCCTCAAGGCCCGGGTGAAGCGCGGCGAGGTGCTTCCCGTGCTGGTGACCCTCCAGAACTTCCAGGGCATCCGCGAGACGACCACCTTCAACCTCAACGTGCCCGCTTCCGCCCGCCCTGGGAAGGCCACCCTCCTGGTGGGGGATGGCGCCAGTCTTGTGGCCGCGGACCCCGACGAGCGGGCCATCGATCTGGGCAGCCTGGGGGATGTGGTGCGGGTCTTGAACGGTTCCCTCCGCAACAACCACGCATACAGCCTGCTGGTGCAGACCCAGGCCGGGGCGGGGCTGCGGGGCAGCCGCATCGAGGGCGTGCCTCCCACGGTGTCGAGCCTTCTGGGCAGCGACGGAGACAGCACCTCCAACCGCCTCCAGCGGCGCATCGTGGGGCGGGCGCTCCTGCCCCTGGAGCGGGAAGTGCGTGGGCTCGTGAGCCTCGAACTGGAAATCGAATAGGGATCCGGGTTCGAGGCCAGCCGGGTCGAGAGGACTAAGGAGAGATGATGCGAGTGAAGGCCATGCTTCCACTGATGATCCCCGTGCTGACCGGCTTTGCGGTCTGCGCGGAGCCCCCTGTGGCGAATTTCGCCTCATTCAACGACTGGCTGGGGGCCGATGCGCACGGCGTCCGTATCGGCGCCGATGGCCGCCTCAAGTTAGCCCCGGCGCTGCGGCGGGTGGCTCAGCTTCCCGAGGGCGTGGTGTGGGCGGCGATTCCCGATGGCACCGGCGGCGCCTACCTGAGCGCGGGCAACGAGGGCAAGCTCTTCCATTACTCCGGCGGCTCCATGAAGCCCCTGGGCCAGGTCAAGGGCGGCATCGTCTTCGCCATGGTGAAGCTCGGTCAGGATCTGATCGTGGCGCCTTCCGGCGAGGGCAAGCTGTTCCGGGTGACCCCTGCGGGCGATGTGAAACCCTTCGCCGACATCGACGCCAAGCTGGTGTGGGGGCTGGGGCTGCTGGGCAGCGAGATCCTGGTGGCAGGGGGTGGTGAGAAGGGTGCGGTGCTTCTGCTGGCCCGGGAAAACTTCAGCCGCCGACTGGCCGAAGTCCCTGAGGAAACCGCCTTCACGTGCCTGGTTCCCGATGGGCAGGGCGGCTGGTATCTCGGCTCCCACGGCCGCGGCCTCGTGCTCCGCTACTCCGGCGTGCAGACCGGGGATCGCCTGGAAACCCTTCTCGCCACCGGCTTCGAGGAAGTGCGCAGCCTAGTCGCCCAGGAGGGCCAGCTCTACATCGGGGTCAGCAACGGACTCACCACCCGCTTCGCTTCCGGCAGCCTCGAGCGGCGCGAAGGCTACCTCGCGGAGCCTGGGAGTTCCACCAAAGGTGCAGTGATCCGCATGGACAAGGAGCGGGTGCCTGAGACGCTCTGGCAGAGCAATCAGGCCCAGGTCTTCGCGCTGTCCACCTGGGGCGGCCAGCTCCTGGTGGCCACGGGCAACCGCTCTCGCATCTTCGGCATCCCCCTGACGGACCGGGGCCGCGATCTCGAGCCCTTCAGCGTCCTTCAGGATCTCGGCACGGCCCAGGCCAGTGCTCTGCTCAAGGCCGGTTCCGACCTGATGGTAGTGGGTTCGAACCCGGCGGAAATCCACCTGCTCTCCGAGAGCCAGGCCACCGAGGGCACCCTGGAAAGCCGTGTGCTGAAGGGGGCGCCCATCGCCGACTGGGGGCGAGCCTACCTGGATGTGGAGGCCCCCAGCGGTACTGGCGTGGAGCTTCAGTACCGCGTGGGCTCCACCGAGACGCCCGATGGCACCTGGACGCCCTGGACGCCGCCTCTGCGCAGCGGCGAGCGTCCCAACCTGAAACCCTCCCGCTTCGCCCAGTTCCGCGTGAAGCTCACCAGTGCCCGAGGCGGGGCCACGCCGGTGGTGGAAGGCGTGCGCCTGCACTGGGCCAACCGCAATCTCGGGCCCCTGTGGGAGAACATCGAAACGATGCCTCCGGGCCTGGTCATCACCCGCACGGCGCCTCCGGACGATATCGGGATCGAGCGGGTTCCCGTGGACACGCAGAAACTGATTCCGGCTCTGGGCTACATGGGCAGCGAGAAGCGCAGCTTCCGTCGGGCCGCCCAGGCCTTCGTGTTCAAGGTGAATGATCCCAACGGCGACCAGCTCCAGTTCAGCCTCCGACTCCTGCCGGAAAAGGGTTCCCCCATCGAGCTGGAGAAGGCCTGGAAGGAACGCTTCTTCACCTTCGACACGCTGCCGATCCCGGATGGAAAGTACCGCCTGGAAGTCACCGCCACGGATCTGCCCAGCCAGCCCTTCAACCTGGCTCAGAGTTCCACCTGGAGGACGGCGCCCTTCCTCGTTGATCACACGCCTCCCGTGCTCTCAGAGCTGGCGGCCATTCCCGAGGGGGAGGGCATTCGGGTCCGCTTCCTGGTCAGGGACGAGACCTCCATCCTGAAGGAGGCCGCGGTGAGCGTGGACGGCGACCAGTGGTTGCTCATCGCCCCCGAGGATCGCGTCTTCGACATGAAGGAAGAGCGCTTCGATGTGCTCATTCCCAAGGACCGGATGCGGGGCGACCGGGTTACCGTGAAGGCTGTGGATCAGTGCAGCAACGAACAGAGCGCTTCCATCCTGATCGGAGACACGGGTAAGAAACGCTGAAGCTCACGCCTCCGAGGGTGCGATGGCGATGGCCACCAGCAGGGTGTCCGCCGCCTCGGCGGTGACTTCCACGACGCCCGCATCATCCAGGCGCAGGAGATCGTGATGGCCCAATAGATTGCCCGAGGGGCTCACCCTCGCCTTGCCCTGGGCGCAGAAGATCAGCACCGTGGGGGAGGTCGGCAGCACGGCTCGCGGCTCGGGGCGAAGGATGCAGACCTTGTGGGTGAAGGCCCTGTGGGTGATGACATTGAAATCCCGGCAGGGCCCTTCCAGGAGGTGCCCGGAGGCATGCCACTCGCCCGGGAACATCACGGGCTCGAAGGGCGTCTCCAGGCGCTTGCGCCCGTTGCTATTGAAGTCCAGTTCCAGGCCCTTGCCCTTCATGAGCATGAGGGTCCGCTCGCAGTCGGGAAAGGCGGAAAAGGGGCCGTCCGTGCGGACATCCGCCATGCTCACCCGCCACTGGAAGCCGCTCTCCAGGGTGGCGCCCTCGGGTTCGATGAGCAGTTCCGTGGTGATACCGCCCCCGTTCTTCCAGGGCATGGCTCGGTAATCAGAAGGCTTTAAAAGACGTGCACGCATCCGGAAGCTCCGAGCCGGTACCCCAGCGCCCCCATGTACGGTCGAGGCTGTGAAGGTTCCCGGGGAATGGTAGCCCATTCTTCTCCCGAGGGTTCTCACTTCCCGGTCAGGCGTTGAGAACTTTCTCGAGGATGGCCCGCAGTTCCTTCATGCGGTAGGGCTTGGGCAGGAACCCCGCGATGGCGCGGGCCTCGGTACCCTGCAGGGCCTCCTGCTCGTGGTAGCCACTGCAGATGATGACCTTGGCGCTGGGCTGGAGCTTCAGGATCTCTCGGAGGGCTTCCCGCCCATCCATGCGGGGCATGGTCAGATCCAGGATCACCGCCGAGATCTCCGCACCATGCAGGCGGAACTGCTCCACGGCCTCGACGCCATCGGGGGCCTCGAGCACCTGGTACCCCATGTTCTTCATCATCTCCACCGTGGAGAGCCGAACCATGGGTTCGTCTTCGGCGATCAGCAGGGTGCCTCGGGACAGCTGCTGGCTGAGTTCAGGGGTCTCCTTGGGTGTGGCGGGTTGTTCCGCGCTGGCAGGGAAGTAGATGCGGAAGGTGGAGCCCGCACCGGGCTCGCTGTCGATCCGAATGCCCCCCCGGTGGGCCTTGACGATGCCCAGGAGGGCCGAGAGGCCCAGCCCGCGGCCCGAGAACTTGGTGGTGAAGAAGGGCTCGAAGATGTGGTCGATGACCTCCTGGCTCATGCCGCAGCCCGAATCCTTCACCTGGAAGGTCACGTAGGTGCCGGGTTTCAGATCCTGGCCGGGCAGGTGGCCCACGAGGGTCTCCTCCCCCAGCTCCTGCATGCTCGTGCCCAGGATGATCAGGCCCTCCCGGTCGCCGATGGCCTCGGAGGCATTGGTCACCAGGTTCATCACCACCTGCTGGATCTGCCCTTCGTCCGCGTCGATCAGGGGAATGAAGGGATCCAGGGCGAATTCGAAGAGCACCTTCTTGGAAATGGAGACTTCGAGCAGATGGGTCATCTCCCGGATGAGCCGGTTCAGATCCAGCGCCTTGATGACGAAGGTGCCTCTGCCGCTGTAGGCCAGCATCTGTCGGGAGAGGTTGGAGGCGCGCAGGACGGTGGTCTCGATCTTCTTCAGGTAGGGCATGGCTCCGTGATCCTCGCCCGCCAGGTTCTGCGCGAGATTCAGGTTGCCCAGGATGGCGGTCAGCAGGTTGTTGAAGTCGTGGGCGATGCCTCCCGCGAGAACGCCGAGGCTTTCCAGGCGCTGAGTCTGGCGAAGGGCATCTTCGGTGGTTCTTCGTTCCGTGATGTCCTGGGAGGTGCCCATGAGCTTCAGCAGTTCGCCGTTCGGGCCCAGGTGGGCCTCCACATGGGAAAGGAGGTGGCGCTCCGCGCCGTTGGCGAGCAGCACGCGATGGTCGAGGTTTCGGGTGGGGCGTTTCGAGGGCGTCTGGCGCAGCAGTTCCCGCAGCCCCTTCAGATCATCGGGGTGGCTGTGGCGCAGGAAGCAATCCAGGGAGGGCTCGCAGGCGCGGGGAGCGTGGCCCAGGATACGGAACATCTCGTCGGACCAGTAGGCTTCCCCGGTTGCGAGATCCATTTCCCAACTGCCGACCTGGGCGATGCGTTGGGCTTCCGCAAGGCTGGCTTGGCTGCGGCGCAGTTCTCCCTCGATGTGTCTGAGGGGAGTGAGATCCTCGGAAATACCCAGCAGGAAGCGCGGGCGGCCCTCCTCATCGGGCACGGGCACCTTGATGGTGTGCAGATGCACGGGCCCCTTGGTGGGGCTGTGAACGGTCTCCTCGGGGATGTCCAGCATTTTCCCGCTAGCCAGGACCGCCTGATCCGCCCGGCGAAAGGCTTCCACCTCCTCGGCGGGCATGATGTCGTAGTCGGTCCTCCCGAGGACCTGCTCCCGGGGGACCCCGAGCAGCTCCTCCGTCTTGGTATTCCAAACCGTGAAACGGAAATCCTGGCGGGTATCCTTGACGAAGAGCATGAGCGGGATGCTGTCGATGACCGCCTTCAGCAGGCTCTCGCGATCAGATAGGGTCCGATTGGTCTCGCGGAGTCTCAGGGTGGCCCGGTGGACCCTGCGGCGGAGCAGACCGTTCCAGAACAGCACCACCAGGGTGGCCAGCAGCAGGGGAACGATGATCCACAGGCTGGTGCGCAGGATCTGCCAGGGGGTCAGAGGCTTGGGCTCGAGGCCACCGAACCAGTGCTGGTAGATCTGGTCGTATTCTCCGGTCTGGTGCAGGATGGCGAGGCCCGTGTCGAGCTTGTTTCTCAGTTCCTCCTGCCCCTTTGGCACGGCAAAGCAGAGCTCCCGGCTCAGGACGGGGCCCCCCACGGAGCGGAGGTTGGACAGGCCTGCATTCCGGATCTGCAGGGTGCCCTGGAGATGGGGCGCGAGGGCGGCATCCTGCTGACCCGAGGCGAGGGCCCTCAGGGTTTCCGGCTCCGAGGCCACCGGCACGACTCCGCTTCCGTAGCCCAGGGCGATCAGGTGTTCGTGCATCTGGCTGCCCTGCTCGACGAGCACCCTTCGCCCCCGCAGATCCCCGAGGTTTTTCGCTGGAGGCGAGTCTCGCCGCAGGAAGATCGAGTAGTGGACCACCATGTGGGGCTTCGAGAAATCCGCAAACCGTTCCCGGTCGGGGGAGCGCAGCATGCCTGCGGCCACATCGATCCGTCCCGCTTCGAGGGCCTGGCGGATCTGGTCCCAGGGGGCCGGATAAATCCGGATTTCCAGATCCATGGCCCGGGCGACGGCCTGGATCAGGTCCACGTCATAGCCCGTGGGCTGACCCTTGGCGTCCAGGAATTCGTAGGGGGGATAATCCCGGTTGATCCCCACCAGGACCGGGCGCTGGTGCGTACCCAGGGCCGGTTCCTCGGCGTTGAGGGCGAGGGGGCATGTGCCCCAGAACAGGGCCATCAGAAGACAAACCCGGAGCCAGTACAGGCTCCGTTGAAGCAGTATGCTTCCGAGGCGAAATCCCATCCTCATCCTTTCGGCCCGGAGACACCTGAGATTGAGTAATCCCGAGTAATGGCACCCAGGGCTGGCCGGATCCCCAAAGAATGTGAGAATCAGGGTCTGGTCTTCCTAGGCGGTACCATGTTCAACCCTCCCCACACCCTCTCCTACCTTGAGCAGATCCAGGACTTCCTGCGGGAGGACTGGGGCACCCAGGACTGGACCACGGCCTCGGTGCCGGATCGCCCCATGACCGCCAAGGTCGTTGCCAAGGCAGACCTCGTACTGGCGGGCCTCAGGGTGGCGGAAGACGTCTTCCACGCGGTGGATTCATCCCTGGAGGTCAAGGCCCTGGTCCGGGATGGTGACCGAGTGTCGAGGGGGCAGGAGGTCCTGCGGGTGAGTGGTTCCAGCCGGGCCATCCTCATGGCGGAACGAGTGATGCTGAATCTCCTGCAGCGCCTCTCGGGCACCGCCACCCTCACCCGGCGCTTCGTGGACGCCATCGAGGGCACCGGAGCCAGGGTGCTGGATACCCGCAAGACCACCCCTGGACTCAAGCTGCTCGAAAAATACGCCGTGCGCTGCGGAGGCGGCTGCAACCACCGCCTCACCCTGGGCGATGGGGTGCTGCTCAAGGAGAACCACATCGCCGCCGCTGGAGGCATCGCCGCCGCCGTGGATGCGGCCCGGCGGGTCGCTCCCAACCTCATTCGCATCGAAGTGGAAGCCGAGACCCTGGAGCAGGTGCGGGAGTGCCTGGCGCTGGCGAGCGTGGACGGTGTCCTGCTGGACAACATGACCCTGGAGGCTATGGTGGAGGCCGTGCAGCTCCGGAATGACTCGGGCCGCCGCCTCTTCCTGGAGGCCAGCGGCAACCTGAACCTGGAGCGGGCCCGGGCCGTGGCCGAGACCGGCGTGGACTTTCTGAGCGTGGGAGCCCTCACGCACAGCGCTCCCGCCGCGGATCTCAGTCTGCGGATGGAGTAGGGTTCAATCAATAGCAGCGGGGCCTTCACGGAGAATCCGTGGAGGCCCCGCTGTTGTTGCGATCACAAGCCTCAGCTGGGCATCTGACAGGAGCTGGCGGTGGCGGCGGGCAGGTAGCAGTTGCGCACGTAGTCCATCACCATGCGGTCGGCGTTGAAGCGCCAGGCCAGGGTGCGGATGCTGCGCTTGACCCGCTGCATCCAGTGGCGCGGCACACCCTGGGCATCGCGATCGTAGTACATGGGCACGATCTCGTTCTCCAGCATGGAGAGGAGGGCCTCGAAGTCACGCTCGTCCTGGATGTCCTGGTTGGCGTGAATCTCCCCGTTGCCGATGGCGAAGCCGTTCTCGCCGTCGTAGGCCTCGGCCCACCATCCATCCAGCACCGAAATGTGCAGGCCGCCGTTGGCGACCACCTTCATGCCGCTGGTGCCGCAGGCTTCCAGGGGACGACGGGGATTGTTGAGCCAGGCGTCCACACCCTGGTAGAGATTGCGCCCCACATGGATGTTGTAGTTCTCGACGAAGGCCACGCGATTGCGGAACCGGGGATCATCGGTGAACTGGCCCACCCGCTGGATGATGGCCTTGCCGGGGCCATCCGCCGGGTGGGCGCGCCCCGCGAAGACCAGGTTCACGGGGCGGTGGGGGTCGTTCACCAGGGCGGCGATGCGATCGAGGTTGCGGAAGAGCAGATCGGGGCGCTTGTAGGGCACGAAGCGGCGTGCGAAACCGATGGTGAGGGCATCGGGATCCAGGGGCGGCGGCTCGATGAGGGCCAGGCCGTTGCGTTCCCGGAGCTTGCCGCCCCGCTCGCGCACCAGGCGGATCAGGCGGGCCTTGATTACCTGCTTGATCTCCCACAGTTCGGCGCTGTCCATGGATTCGATCTTGGTCCACATATCGGGGCGCACGATGCCATCCAGCCAGTTGATCCCGAGGTGGGTCTGGAAGAGCTGGTTCAGCTCGGAGGCCAGCCAGGTGTGGGTGTGGACGCCGTTGGTGACATGGCCGATGGGCACGTCTTCTTCCTTGCGGTCGGGCCAAAGGCAGTTCCACATGGCCCGGGAGACGTTGCCATGCAGGGCACTGACGCCGTTGGCCTTCCTGGAATGCTTGAGCGCCAGCACCGTGGGCATGAAGGGGGCGCCATCGTCGGAGGGATTGACCCGCCCGAAGCCCATCACATCGTGCAGGGGCAACTGAAGGCCCTGGGCCAGGCTGGAGAGGTGCTCCGCGGCAAGGTCGGCGGGGAAGCGGTCGTGGCCCGCATCCACCGGTGTGTGGGTGGTGAAGACCGTGGCCTGGGAACATTCCTTGATGGCCTGCCGGGGGTCCAGCCCGTCGTGCTGCACCCGTTGGCGGGCCCGCTCCAGGATCGCGAAGGCGCTGTGGCCTTCGTTCAGGTGGTACACGCTGGGGGTGATGCCGAGGGCCCGGAGGGCGCGGCTGCCGCCCACGCCGAGGAGGAGTTCCTGCTGAATGCGCATGCGCTGATCGCCGCCGTAGAGGCGGGCCGCGAGCATCTTGTCCTCTTCGCTGTTGGCATCGTCGCGGGTATCCAGCAGGATCAACCGGATGCGGCCCACCTTGGCCTCCCACACCCTGGCCCAGATCAGGCGCCCCGGCAGTTCAACGCTGATGCGCACCGGGTTGCCCTGGGGGTCCCGGCCCACTTCTAGAGGTAGATCCTGGATGTCGTAGGGCTCCGTGACATCGTGCTGCCAGAAACTGGCATCCAGCTGCTGGGTGGTGTAGCCCTCGCGGTAGAGCAGTCCCACGCCCACCAGGGGCATGCCCAGGTTCGAGGCCCCCTTGAGGTGATCGCCTGCGAGGATGCCCAGGCCGCCGGAGTAGATGGGCAGGCACTCGTGGATGCCGAACTCGGCACAGAAATAGGCCACAGGCCGACTCTGGAGAGTGCCCGCATGCACCATGCCCCAGGTGGTGACGGGGTTCAGGTACTCGTGCAACTGCCGCAGGGCGCGATCCGTGCGAGTGGTGATGTCCACCTGGGCGGCCCGCTGCTCGAGGAAGGCCGGAGTGACCTCCCGCAGCACCCGCAATGGGTTGCGATGGGCGCGGTGGTACAGATCGAGATCGATATCCCGGAAGATCGCGCGCACTTCGGGGCGCCAGGTCCACCAGAGGTTCTGGGTGAGCTTCTGGAGTTTCTGTTGCAGCGTTTCCATGGTCGGCTCCTCGATGTGTTCGGCGGGAATCCTAGGGTTTCCGGGCGGAGATGGAATCGGATTCGGGTTTGAGGAAGATGGCCCCCAGGGGCGGAAGGGTGAGGGCAACGGAATAGGGATGCCCATGCATGGGCACGGGTTCCGCCTTCACGGCGCCCAGGTTGCCGATGTTTTGGCCCCCGTAGAGGGCGGCATCGCTGTTCAGGATCTCGGCATAGCGGCCCGGGCCCGGCACGCCGATACGGAATTGCTCCCGGGGCAGGGCCGTGAGGTTGAGCACCACGAGCACATGATCGCCCGGTGCGAAGCCCCAGCGCAGCAGCGAGAGCACGCCGTTCTTCCGGTCGTTGGCGTCGATCCAGACCAGCCCGCCCTGCTCGCAGTCCTTCTCGTGGAGGGCGCTGTGGCTGCGGTAGATGCGGTTGAGATCCCCGACCAGATTGCGGACGCCTTGGTGCTCGGGGAACTCCAGCAGGTGCCAGTCCAGGGACTTGTTGTGATCCCATTCGTGGTCCTGGCCAAATTCGCAGCCCATGAAGAGCAGTTTCTTGCCGGGGTGTGCCCACTGGTAGGCGTAGAGCAGGCGCAGATTGGCGAACTGTTCCCAGCGGGTGCCCGGCATGCGCCAGAGCAGGGACTTCTTCCCGTGTACGACCTCGTCGTGGGAGAGGGGCAGCATGTAGTTTTCGCTGTCCTGGTAGAGCATGGAGAAGGTGATTTCCTGTTGGTGATACTTGCGGTGCAGCATGTTGCGCCCAAGGTAGCGCAGCGTGTCGTGCATCCACCCCATGTTCCACTTGAAGCCGAAGCCCAGTCCGCCGCCCGACGTCGGACGGGAAACCTGGGGCCAGGCTGTGGATTCCTCGGCGATGGTCATGGTGTCGGGGAACTGCTCGTAGACCTTCTCGTTGAGGCGCCGCAGGAAGTCCACGGCTTCCAGGTTCTCGCGCCCCCCCTGGCGGTTGGGTACCCACTGGCCCGCCTTGCGGCTGTAGTCCAGGTAGAGCATGGAGGCCACCGCATCCACCCGCAGGCCGTCAATGTGGAAGTGGTCCAGCCAGAAGAGGGCGTTGGCGATGAGGAAGTTCTGCACCTCGCGGCGACCGAAGTTGTAGATCAGCGTGCCCCAGTCCATGTGCCGCCCCTTGCGGGGATCGGCGTGCTCGAAGAGGTGGGTGCCGTCAAAAGATGCCAGGCCGTGGGCGTCTTCCGGGAAATGGGCGGGGACCCAGTCGATGAGAACCCCGATGCCCGCCCCGTGGAGGGCGTCCACCAGGGCCTTGAAATCCTCGGGACCGCCGAAGCGGGCGGTGGGGGCGAAGAGGCCCAGGGGCTGGTAGCCCCAGCTGCCGTAGAAGGGATGTTCGCTCACCGGCAGGAACTGGACGTGGGTGAAGCCGAGTTCCTTCACGTAGGGCACGAGCTGTTCGGCCAGCTCGCGATAGGAGAGAAAGCCGCCATCCCCCCGGCGCCGCCAGGAGCCCAGGTGCAGTTCAAAGATGCTCACGGGGGCCACATGGCGCTGCCGGGTCCAGCGGTCGGCCATCCAGGCGCCATCGGTCCAGGGCGAGAGATCTGGCGCCGCCAGAATGGAGGCGGAGCCCGGCGGATACTCGCAGCGAAAGGCGTAGGGATCGGACTTAAGGGGCAGCAGTTTCCCGTCCTTGCCCTGGATCTCGAACATGTAGAAATCGCCCGGCTGCAGATGGGGCACGAAGAGTTCCCAGACACCCGAATCCGACCAGCGCCGCAGGATGTGACGCCGCCCATCCCAGCCATTGAAATTGCCCACCACACTCACACGCCGGGCATTGGGCGCCCACACTGCAAAATCGGCGCCCGGAACGCCTTCCCGGGTCGCGGGGTGGGCGCCCATGTGCTCGTAGGAGCGCAGCAGGGTACCTTCCGCGTGGAGGTAATGGTCAAGCTCGCCGAGCACGGGGCCGAACCGGTAGGGGTCCACCAGTTCCACGGGATCGCCCCAGCCATGCACGCGGAAGCGGTAGGGAAAGGCCTTGCGTCGCCGGGGCAAGTGGCCCTCAAAGATGCCTTCCGGATGGGTCATGGTCAGGTCGAGGAGAGCGCTTTCCTTGGTCCCGTCCAGGAGTTCCACCCGGGTGGCCCGGGGCAGAAAGGTGCGGAGTCGCAGGCCCTCGCCCGGAATCAGGTGCATCCCGAACCACGGACCCGCATCCAGGCAATCTCCCCGCAGGAAGGCCCCGGCATCGAAGCTGTGGAAGGGGGCGAGGGCCATCAGGACTCCGGCAAGGGCGTATCGGTTTTCTCCATCTTAGCGACAAGGCCGAGCCACACCCGTAACGCTTCCGTGACGGACCAGGCCTGGGCATCGCAGCCTCTGGCCTGATGGGGTGCATCGCCATCCAGGATCTCGGGAAGGTGGCCGATGCAGCCCTCGTGCAGGAGGCGCTCTGCTGATCCCAGATAGGCCTTGGCGGCGGCAAGGGCCCTCGGATCCTGCTCGTGGGCCTGAGCGAGGGCCTCGCAGAAGACCGGCAGAAGCCAGTTCCAGGCGGTGCCATTGTGGTAGGCGGGCTTGCGGCGCGTGTCCTCGTCGCCTTCGTAGCGGCCTTGATAGGGATGCAGCGGATCGTTGAGGGCGCGACCATCCGGACTGCGGATCGCCAGAGGCTCTGCCACCGGGAGTGGCGCCAGGCTGCGAAGGGCGCCCGGTACCAGCAGGTGGCGGGAGCATGCATCCACGATTTTTCGCGCCCGTTCGGGAGTCATCAACCCCAGGGCCACGGCGAAGAGCTGATTGGGACGCAGATGGCCGTCTGGATTGGCTTCGGCCGCAGGGCGTCCCGCCGGGGCAAGGAGGGTGTCATGGCAGCAGCCGAGGTCCTCGCACCAGAATCGCCCGAGGCTGGCCTGGGCCTTGGCGGCCCAGGCGGGCCAGGGCGCCTTGGGTTCGAGCCTCGACAGCTGTTGGAGCAGGCGGATCCACAGAGCCTGGATCTCGATGGGATAACCCTCCCGAGGCGTGCCTGCGGGGTAGTTGGTGTCCATCCAGGTGAAATGGGAGGGGCTCCAGACCAGCCCAGAGGCGGGATCGACCTGGATGCCGTTGGGCGTGCCTTCCAGGTAGCCCGTGGCGATGGAGGCCAACACCTCGCGAAGCCTGCGCGTCCCGATCGGGGCTTCGTAGAGCTCCAGGCCCAGGGTGGCGGCCGCTTCTTCGCAGGCCATCCCGAACCAGAGCGGCGCATCGGAGGTGTCGCGGTTGGCGGTGGAATCTGCCGAGAGCATGTTGGGCAGGGTGCCGCGATCCTCGAAGTGGGCGAAGGTGAGCAGGATCTCCCGCACCTCTTCCGTGAAACCGCCCGCCAGCAGCCCTCGGCAGGCGATGAGCGTGTCGCGGCCCCAATCCAGGAACCAGGGGTAGCCCGCGATCACCGTGGACCCTGTCCCGCGCCGGGCGAGGAAGGCCGCAGCCGCCAATCGGAGCTGCCGACCGAAGCTGTCCTGGGTTCCCAGGCCCGGGCGCAGATCCAGGGCCAACGCTCGGGCGGAGGGCAGGCCGATTCGGGAGAGCTCCTTCGCCGGGGGATCTTCCTGCTCGGCGGAGACCACCAACGTGGCGGATCCAGCGAGGGGCAGGGGCATCTCGAACCAGCCAGGGCTCCAGGCATCTCCGCGATCCGCCATGCCTCGGGTGGATTCCACGGCATGCCAGAGGCCTCGGCTCCACTCCGCACCCGGGTGGTATTCCCCACAGGAGGACCAGACCCGCAGTTCGCGATCCTCGGCAGGGGTGAAAATGAACCCGGGGCGGTCCTCGGCGGGGCGAGTACTTCGCTGGAAATGGGCGTCGAGGTCGGGCGTCTCCCGGGTCTCGCCGTGATAGCCGCGGTCCTCCAGATCCACCCGCAGGGTGAGGCTGACCCGACGGTCCGGCGCCAAGGGGCGACCCGTCTGGGGAGCACGATCCGGTCTCAGGAAGCGGAGCACGATGGTGTTCCGCTCCTCCAGAAGCTCTGCGACGAGATGAATCTCCACAGCCCGGCCATCGCCTGCGCTGACCAGAAAGACCCAACGGGCGGGGGGGCCAGGTTCGAAGCGAAGCAGGTTGCGGCCCTCGAGGGCCGTGATGAAGCCATCGGCATTCACCCAAGCTCGTACCCGCTTGGCGAAGATGTGGCGATCGCAGGGCGCCTCCGGATGGAGATTGGCCCCCAGCAGGCAGTCGTACTTGGAAGTCACGGCGCCCAGATCCGCGTGAAGCCGGGCCATGGCGCCTCGACCGTTGGTGAGCAGGGCGAGGCCCTTGGGGGCTCCGGCTGCAAAGGCTGGGTTTCCAGTCAGAAGCCTTAGGGTGCCCGTGGCTCGGCGGCCTTGCTCGGTGAAGCGGTCGATCACCAGGGAGGCGTCGACGCCATGGCCGCCTTCGACTCGCAGTTCTGCCGGGAAGATGGCCGCCATATGCCCGCCATCCCAGGGGGTAGAGCGCAGGTGCAGGGGGCGTCTTCCGGTTCGGGTCAGGGTGATCTCGAAGGGGGCTGGGTCTTCCACCAGCAGCCAGTGATCGGGAGGAACGGGGGCCACCCGGCTGAGATCCTGGGCACTCCAGCGCACCACGGGAGCATAACCCTCTTCGGCAAGGGCCTGGTGGAGCGCTTCGATAAGATCCCCAGTGGCCGCGGCCGAATCCAGCCGCGGCAGGGCGGAGAGGAATCGGAGTGGGTTGCGCCCCACCAATTGAGCCAATTCCTGCCAGTTCGCGGTTCCTAGGTGTTCGGCGGGAATCGCCTGGTTGAGATGCCGATAGGCCCAGACCGCCTGGGCGCGGCGGGTCCGATAGGCCTCCCCGTGAAGGCCCCGGGGCGAGGCCGAGGAGGCCAGACAGAAGCTGGCGCCCGGAGTCAGGGTGATGGAGACGAGCCCGGGCGTGTTGGCCTGGATGGAGGGCGGCTCTTGGTTCAGGAGATCCAGATGGGGGGCGCCCAGCTCCTGCCAGGCATCCGATCCTAGATCACAGGAATGGGGATTTTCCGTGTCCAGGTTCACCAGCACCAGGCAGTGGTCCAGCCCTTCGGCAGAATGTCGCCCGAGGGCGAGCACCGGGGAATCATCCGGGCTCAGGCGCTGAACCTCGGCTCCGTCAAAAAAGCAGGGGTTGCTTCGCAGCAGCCGGTTCAGCCGGGCCAGTTCGGGCACCAGGTTGGGTTCCTGGCCCCAGGCCAGTCCGCGGGATTCGTGGACATCGATCTTCTCGGTGGCCAGCCACTCCACGCCTGCGGTGAAGGCAAAGGCCCCGGATTGGCTGCACAGGGCCGAGAGGCGGTTGCGCAGTCTGGACCAGTCCTCTCCGCGCTTGGCAAGCCGGTCGTTGTCATGGGTCTCGCTGTAGTGGACCAGGGGCCCCATGCGTTTGGACTGGCGGAGGGCATGATCCAGATAGCCGGAGACATCCCGGGGCGCGAAGTTTTGGAAGAGCTCCGAGTAGGCCCACTGCATGCCACCTTCGGTCAGCAGGGCCTCCGTGGCTTCCCAGGCACCCCCGAGACCTTCCAGTAGGAAGACGGTATCGGCGAATTCCTCCCGGACCCGGGCGACCAGGTATTGCCAGGCAGGCACGGGCACCATGTAGCCCGCATCGCAGCGGAAGCCATCCACGCCCCGCCGGCACCAGGTGAGCAGAGCCTGCGCCGTGCTTTCCCACAGTTCGGGATAGCGATTGTCCAGCTCCACCAGATCGCCCCAGGTGACGCCCCAGGCGCCGGGGCTCTGGAACTTGCCATCGGGCTCGCGCTTGAACCATTCCGGGCGCTCCTGCATGAGCCGCGAACCCCAGCCCGTGTGGTTGATGACGATGTCGAGGAGCACCAGGCCACCCCGCAGATGGGCGGCGTAGGTCAGTTCCCGGAACTGGTCCTCCCCCGTGGTCCGCTGGTCGAAATCCACCAGCGCGGGATCGATGCCGACGAGATCGAGCTGCGCGTAGGGGCTCCCGAAGCGGCCCATGCGGGCGTACGTCGTGGGCGTGGGGCCCAGGGGCAGCAGATGCAGGTTCCTGCAGCCCAGGTGCTCGACGATGTGAGGGATGCAGGCCGTGAGATCCCGCAGCTTGCCGGAGGGAGGAATGACGGTGAATCCCCGCTGATCAAGGTCGCGAAGCTGTTCTTCCAACGCGGCCTGACGGGTGGAGGTTCGGCCGCGAGTTTCGCCAAACATTCGCGGAAAGGCGCAATAGATTGTGTTGCCCGTGCGGAGATGATCGGGCTGCACCGAGATGCCCATATCCTGGCCTTCCGGCCAGTATTGACGCCCATCCGGTCCCAGGCAGTAGGCCTTGGCCCTGAAATAGCCCACCTCGCAGAGGGGGAAATCCAACTCCCAACCTTTAGCCGTCGGCGTCATGGGGATGTCCCGCCAGGAGGCGCCCGCAAAGGTCGCGGCCTCTGCGGACTGGGCACTGGCGAGGCCGATCACCTCCTGGCGGATCTGGTCGGCCCGGGTAAGGTTGGTACGGAGCAGCCCCCGCCACCCCGATGCCCCTGGGCTGGGATGGCAGAGCTCGATCCGGATCCGGTCTCCGGCGTAGTGGACGACGCGAGTTCCGGGCAGGGGGGTCATGGAGGGGGTGGGCATGATGTATTGTCTCGGGCTGGCTGTTTTTTCGGTGGTTTCGGGGCTGAGGGTGAATGCCGGGGGTTCCGGAGGAGAGTTCTGGGCCGAGTCTGGTAGACCCCGATTTGGTGTAGTATCTGCTAAGGCGTCCATGATCAATGTAAGGTCTGTGCCAGGGAGGTTGCCGATTTGTTCCACCCACTCATGACTCTGGATCTGGCGAGTCGTGCCCTTCGGGGTGGGATAACTTTTCGATGGCATGCCGAGAAGGCGGTTTCTCCAGATTCGGGGAAAAGGGCTGCCTATGATGTCTGAACCCTCCGCTCAGCCAATCTACCCTCTCGTCAAGTCCGTGCTCGATACGGTCGCCGCGGTCGTTGTCCTGATCCTGGCCTCGCCGGTCATGCTGGCGGCCGCCCTCGCCATCAAGCTGTCCTCGAAGGGGCCTGTGCTCTTCCGGCAGGACCGCCCCGGCAAGGACGAGCAGATCTTCCGCCTCTACAAGTTCAGGACCATGGCCGTAGCCCCGGATGAAGACGGCGCAGGCCTGAGTGATGCCGAGCGCATGACCCGGGTTGGCGAAATCCTGCGGAAGACGAGCATCGATGAACTGCCTCAGCTCATTAACATCATCAAGCAGGAGATGAGTTTCATCGGTCCGCGCCCCCTGCTCGTCCGCTATCTGCCTTACTACTCGGCAACCGAGCGGTTGCGGCATACCGTGAGGCCGGGAATCAGCGGGTGGGCGCAGGTCAACGGCCGGAACACTCTGACCTGGGAGAAAAAATTCAAATACGATGTCGAATATGTGCAAAGGATTTCCTTGGCATTCGATATCAGAATCCTGCTTCTGACGATCAAGAAGCTCTTCTATCGTTCCGAGGTCATCACCGCGGGGACAACCCAATCGACCATGGCCCTGGATGAAGAACGAAGGGATCCGATTACAGAGAACGGCCTCGTTGCACCCTCGGGTGGCAACCCATGAACTACCCCGATATCTACTTCCATCCCGACTACGCACGCGCCCACGAGATTGTGGAAAACGGCGAGGCCGCCCAGTTCGTCCATGAATCGAAGACGGGTACGGTCAGCTATGTCTTCATCAAGCGGTCGATCGGTATGGCCATTCGCGAGAATGAACATTTTTTCGACATCGTCAGCCCCTATGGTTATGGCGGACCGATCATTCTGGACTGTCCGGACCCCGCGAACCGTAATGCCCTGCTGAATGAATTCATGGCCGCATTCACCGGGTATTGCGAGCAGCACAGGATCGTCTCGGAATTCATCCGATTCCATCCCATCGAGTGCAACCACCTGGGGCTGGATGCCCACTACAGCCTTTCGACCTACAAGAAGACGCTGGCCACCAATCTGGTGGATTACGGTGATCCCTTTCAGGCCGAATTCTCGAAGCGGTGCCGCAAGATCATTGAAAAGTGCAAGGCCGTCGGGATGGAATTTGCCATCGATTCCGAAGAGGCATCCTTCGACGCGTTCCTGAAGATCTACGCCTCGACGATGAACCGGAACAATGCCCTGGACTACTACTATTTTGATGAGATCTACTTCCGGAATCTCCTGTCCCTGTTCCCAGCCAACTCCTTCGTGGCAACGGTGTCCCTGGAGGGCAAACCCATTGCAGGCGGCCTCTATCTGAATTTCGGCCGGTACGTCCACGCCCATCTGTCGGGAACGCTGGCCGAGTTCATCCACCTGTCGCCAGCCTACCTGCTGAAGGCCGAGGTGGTGCGGTGGTCCCGGGAGCAGGGATACAAGTATTTGCATCACGGCGGGGGCTACACCAATTCGGAAACGGACGGACTCTTCAAGTTCAAGAAGGCCTTTTCCCAGAACACCGAGTTTGATTTCTACGTGGGCAAGCGGATCTGGGACGAGGCCGCCTATCGGGAGCTGACCCAGGCCAACCATGGGGCTCCCGATACGGACTTCTTCCCGGCGTACCGGAGTCGGAGCTAAGGTGCAGTGGCGCTACGCCTGCATCTGCGTCATGAGTTTCTGGAATTTTACGGGATCCAGGCTGGCGCCCCCCACGAGGCCGCCGGAGACGAAGGGCACCCGCAGGATGCCCTCGAAGTTCTCGGGGGTGACGCTGCCGCCGTACTGGATGGGAACCTCGGTACCATCCTGGCTCCAGAGCCGCCACAGCTCGTCGTGGATGAAGGCGTGGACCTCCTCGATCTGGATGGGCTCCGCCACGCGTCCGGTGCCGATGGCCCAGACGGGTTCGTAGGCCAGTACCAGCGGCCCCGAGCCCGTGTGCTTCAGCACATCCAGCTGGGCGTGGAGCACGTCCAGGGTGAAGCCGGCATCACGCTGGGTCAGGGTTTCTCCGATGCAGAGCACGGGCAGGAGTTCGAACTCCCAGGCGGCCTTGAGTTTTCGGATCAGGTTCTCGTCGGTCTCGCCAAAGATGTGCCTGCGCTCGCTGTGGCCCAGGATCACACCGTGACAGCCCGCATCCTTGAGCTGGGCCATGGAAATCTCGCCGGTGAAGGCCCCCTTGGACTCGAAATAGGCATTCTGGGCGAAGACTTTGACTCCGCTCCCCGCCAGCTGACTCGCCACTTCCCGCAGCAGGGTGAAGGGTGGGGCGATACCGACCTCGCAGCCCGCCTTGGGGGTGTACCCGGCCTTGAAGGCCCGGCAGAACGCCTCGGCCTCCCGAGACAGCATGTTCATCTTCCAGTTGGCGATGAGGATTTTCATTGGGGGGCTCCGTGCTGAGATCTAGATGGATAGCGCCGCGACGCCGGGGAGTTCGAGCCCGCTGAGGAATTCGAGACTCGCCCCGCCGCCCGTGGAAACGTGGCTCATCCGGGCGGTCACACCGGCCTTATTGGCGGCGCTCACGCTGTCGCCACCGCCCACTACCACGAAGCAGCCCTTGTCCGCGGCCTCGGCCATTTCATCGGCGATGGCCAGGGTGCCTGCGGCAAAGCAATCCATTTCGAAGACGCCCATGGGGCCGTTCCACACGATGGTCTTGGCGGCGCGGATCTCCTGGGAGAAGACCGCGACCGTTTCCGGGCCGATATCCAGGCCCATCTTATCGGCTGGAATGGCCGTGTCCTGGGTGATGGCGCATTCGGCGTCGGGCTTGATTCCAAGGGCCACCACATGATCCAGGGGCAGCAGCAGCCGCGTGCCTTTTGCCTTGGCCTCCACCAGCAGTTCCTTGGCGAGTTCCAGCTTGTCCTCCTCGCAGAGGCTCTTGCCGATGGCCACGCCCTGGGCTTTCAGCAGGGTGTAGCTCATGGCGCCGCCGATGAGAATGGCGTCGGCCATGCCCAGGAAGCGCTTGATCAAGTCGATCTTGTCGGAGACCTTGGCGCCGCCCATGACCGCCACCAGGGGCTTTTCCGGGTGGTGCAGTACCTGACCGAGGGCCTTCAGCTCCTTGGCCATGAGGAAGCCCGCCGCGATGCGGTCCTTGGGGAAATGGGATACGACTCCGGCCACGGACGCGTGGGCGCGGTGGGCGCTGCCGAAGGCGTCATTCACATAGCTGTCCGCCAAGCGGGCCAGGGCTTCGCAGAATTCGGGCTTGTTCTTGGTCTCGCCTTTGTCGAAGCGGAGGTTCTCCAGCAGCAGGACCTGGCCAGGTTTCAGGGCCTTGGCTTCGGCTTCCACGGCCTCGCCGATGATGCCGCTGGCGAGCCTTGCCTCGATGCCATTCTCCTGAAGCCATTTCGCCACGGGGGCCATGCTGTAGGCCTGCTCGAAGCCGATGCCCTCGGGGCGGCCCATGTGGCTGCACATGACCACCGAGGCGCCGCCCGACAACAGGTGCTTCAGGGTGGGCAGCGTCTCGCGGATCCGGGTGGCGTCCTTGATCACGCCTTCCTTGATGGGCACGTTGAGATCGGCGCGAAGGAGGACGCGGTGCCCTGTGACGTCGAGTTCCGTGAGCGTCCTGAATCCCATGATGGCCTCCTGCTGGAAAGGCTCATTGTGGCAGCTTGCCCGGACATCTTCAGGGCTTGAAATTCCTGCGGAAAATCCCGATCCACCGGGGAGAATCTCCGGGCACAAAGGTGGACCCTGCGTAGTCGCCCAGTTCGGCGTGGCACGCGAGACCTGCGCCTGAGGCCATGTGGCGGAGTTCCTCCGGCGTATAGAGGCGGATGGATTCGACGGCCTGTCGGGCCCTTCCTCCCGCCGCGCGGGTGAGGGTCATCCGCTTCACGATCCGGCCGCCCTCGATGGCGCGGAGACTATGGACGCGAATGCCACCCTGCTCCAGGGTATCTTCCGGCACGAGGGTGCAGGCGAGGTGCTCTGCATTGAGGAAGTCCACGAGGAGCACACCCTCTGGCCGCAGAAGAGCCGAGAGTCTGTGGAGTAGCTCTGTGTTGGCTGCGTCGGAAAAATAGCCAAAGGGTGTGAACCAGAGGGTGATGCCCGAGAGGGTGCCTGGCCTCACGGGCAGCCGCCGCATGTCGCCCCTCAGGAGCCAGGGCTTGAGGTCGGCGGAGGCTTCGCCCAGGAGTGCCTCGGATAGATCCAGCCCGAAGGCCAGGGGGTTGCGGCGGCGCAAGGCGGTCAGGTGGCGGCCCGTGCCGCAGGCCAGATCCAGCACGGGGCCTGCGCCCAGTTCCGGGGCCACCGAGAGCGCCGTGTTCACGGCCTGCTCGGCCTCCCCGTCGTCCCGATGCGCGTACAGGGTCGCGTAGTCGGCATCGAACCAGTCCTTGAACCATTCGCCCATGGAGGGATTGTGGCAGGCCAATGGAGGACGCGCATTGGCGCTACACTGGAACCTTCAAGGATTCCGCCATGCTCCGCCCCGAAAAACTCGAAGACCAGGTTCAGTTCCTTCTCTCCACGCTGGTCCAGCGTGAGCTGCGCGATCCCGATCTCGGCTTCCTCACCCTCACGGCCGTGCGTCTGACCGGAGACCGAGGCATCGCCAAGGTCTACTACACTGTGCTGGGAGACGAGGCCCAGCAGGAGAAGAGCGCCAAGGCCATCACCCGTGCCACAGGTTTTCTCCGCACCCAGCTCGCCCAGCGCCTGCACCTGAAGAAGGCGCCGGAACTGCGCTTCTTCCTGGACACCACCCTGGAGCAGGGCAACAAGATGGAGGCGCTCTTCGCGGAACTGGAGAAGGAGCGCGCCGCGAGGCCCGCCACGGACGTGGACGAGCAGGAAAGCTGATGGTCGAGTCTGGTGTCTTCCTCGTCCACAAGTGCGTGGGCGAGAGCAGCTTCGACGTGGTGCGGCGCTTCAAGCATGCGGCCTATGAGGCCGGGCAGAAGAAGTGGGCCCTGGGTCACGGCGGAACCCTGGATCCCTTTGCGGAAGGGCTGCTGCTGGTGCTATCGGGCCAAGCCACGCGCCTGATGGAGTTGATGCACCCCTTGCCCAAGACTTACGAGGCTGTGGTGGTCTGGGGGCGGGAAACGGATACCTGCGATCACCTGGGACTTTCGGTGATGGAGGGCGATGCCTCGGGGCTCAGGCCCGAGGCTCTGGATGCCAGCCTGGCCGACTTCCTGGGCTGGCGGGATCAGGTGCCTCCCGCCACCTGCGCCAAGAAAATCGATGGCGAATCCGCCTACAAGAAGGCCCATCGCGGAGAGGAAGTCATCCTGCCCCCCAGCCGTGTCTACCTGCACGAAGCGGCGTGGGTGGCCCACGACCTGCCGAGGTCCAGTACCCTTCGCATCACTTGCCGGGGCGGGTACTACGTGCGGAGCCTGGCCCGGGATCTGGGGCGCCTGCTGGGTTGCGGCGCTCATCTGTCGGCACTCCGGCGTTCGGCCATCGGCCCGTGGGTGGATCCCGGTGACGGCCACCAACATCCTCTCCAGGGCTCGGCTCTGATCCCCTGGTGCCCTTCTCGGATCCTCTCGGATGAAGAGGCGGATCACCTGGCCCATGGCCGGGCCATTCCGCTCGGCGAGTTCCAGGCCCCGAGTGTGGCCCTGCCGGAGGGTTTCCCCGATCCTGGCGCGCCCATTCGCGGGATCCATGGGGATCGCCTGGTGGCGCTGTTGCGCGAGGAGGATGGACAGCTCCGGACGACCGCCAATCTGCGGGGCGGGATCTAGGAGCCCGTCCAAGTATTATGCGGGGCCACGCTGGGGTGCCAGCCGAGCGAGGCAAGGAAGGTGACGAAGGCCCTCTCGGTATCGGCTTCGCCGATACGCGAGACAAGTTGAAATCTGGTGGCCCCAAGGACGAGGAGCCTGACGCAGCATCGCGACGGCTGGCGCCCCAGCCCGAAGGGTGCCCGCGAAGCGGGTGCGACGGGAGCGCAAAGGGCTCGCTGGCTGTGTCGGCGCGTTCGGACGATGGACCCGCATCGCCTCTCACGCGCCTTCGTGCCATCAAGCCCTTTGCACTCAACGCGGTTCCCGCAGAATACGTGGACGGGCTCCTAGGACCGCTGCCAGCGTCATTCGGGTTGTTCCTTCTAAGCGCTTTCGGATCTGGTCCGTAGTCTGGACTCACGCGATTCTCGAAGGCTATCGATGAAAAAGATCCTCGTTGCGGCGCTGCTTGGCGTTCCTGGCCTTCTCCGGGCCGACACCCTCTCGGATATGCGGAGCGCTTTGCAAGCCCTGAAGGGGCAAGCACCTCTTTCCCTTCGGGTGGAGCGGCACACCTGGGAACGGGAAGGCGGCAAGGACGAGTCGGGACACGAAAACTTTGAACTGGAGGACGGTCCCAAGGGTTTGCGGCGCAGGGATGGCAAGGCGCTGCCCGATGGAGAGGGAAAGGCCGAATGCTGGACCCGCGCCCATCTCGAACTCCTGAACCTGCTCCAGTTGGCAACCGTTCTGGAGGATAAGCCCGACATGCTGGACGGGTGTCCAGTGCGCAGGCTGCGGGTTTCGCTCTTGCAGAACCTGAACGCTCAAGTGGAGGAATCCGGAAAGGTCAAATTCAAGAAGTTCAACCTGGAGATGACCTTCTGGGTGGGGCCTGAGCATCTTCCCCTGGCTGCAGACAAGCAGATGGAGATGGAAGGGAAGGCGACCTTCCTGTTGACCTTTTCGAGCAAGGGGCAGGAGCATCGCCGCTACCAGAGGATCAAGGATCGCCTCGTGATGGTGGAAGCGAACCAGGAGGCCCAGATCAAGGCCATGGGCAAGGAAACGATCGAACGGGAAATTGTTCGCTGCACGATCCTGTGATTTGTCCTACCGCGTACTCCAGTGCAGCTTCTGCTGCAGCACCCGGAAAAAGGGCAGGGCGGGATTCTGGAGCAGGATGAGATCTGAGGAGGCCTTGCGGAGTTCGACGCAGTCCCCGGGTTCCAGGGGGTATTCCAGCTGGCCATCCAGGGTCAGGTGGGCGTCTTCGGTATCGCCCACGGCGATGCTCACCCTCAAGGAACTGGGCACCACGGTGGGGCGCAGCGTCAGGCTGTGGGGGCAGATGGGCGAGATGACCCAGGCATCCAGGGCCGGATGCAGGATGGGGCCACCGGCAGAGAGAGAGTAGGCGGTGGAACCCGTGGGGGTGGCGACGATGAGGCCATCAGCCTGGATGGTGGCCGCCTCGAAGCCGTCCACTTGGAGGCGGAAGGCCATCATGCGGGCCAGGGAGCCCTTGTTGAGAACGGCATCGTTGAGGACACATTGGGCGCCCACGATCCGGTCCCCCCGGACCAGCTCGGCCTTCAGCATGGTGCGGGTCTCTCGGCGTAACCCGCCCTCGAAGTAGAGGCGCACCATGTCCAGGGCGTCCTCCACCGGATGGGCCGTCAAGAAGCCGAGGGAACCCAGGTTGATGCCCAGGATGGGGGTGCCGAAGCGGCTCACCTGGCGGGCGGCGCCGAGGAGGGTGCCGTCACCTCCCAGGACCAGGCAGAGATCGGGGGGGGCGTCCAGGCTGCCGAGGGCCGCATCGGCCCGGAAACCCTCGCCGGGAAGGCCCGCCTGGAGCCAACTGGGCTGGATTTCAGGGTGCCCGATCACCGCCCATCCGCGCTCCAGGAAGGTCGGCATGACCTTGGCCAGGGTCGAGATGAGATGGTCGGATTTGGTCTTTGCCACCAGAGCCAGGGTATGGGCCATGGCCCTAGGTTAACCTTGGAGCCATGGCTGCCAAAACAATCAGATCCCTGAAACCATCCCTGCCCAAGGGACGCTTCTGGCGCTGGGCCTTCTGGGGAGGTCTGGGCTGTGCCGCCGCCGGGCTCATCGCCTTCGTCATCGCCTGGTCCCTGATGAGCCGGGACGCGGATGATTTCCTCACCCTCTTCGCCAATCGCCCGCCCAAGACCATCTCGAAGGTGCTGGATCGCAGTGGCGATGTCATCGGGATCTTCTACGAGGAACACCGGGTCATCATCCCCTACGGCGATATTCCCAAGGCCTTCGTCAATGCCATCGTGGCCACCGAGGATGCGGATTTCTGGAGCCACGGAGGCGTGTCGGCCCGGGGGGTCGTGAGAGCTGGATGGCATTTTGTCAGCAGTTTCGGGCGGCGGCGCGAGGGCGCTTCCACCCTCACCATGCAGCTGGTGCGCACCGTTACGGCCAAGCGCCAGAAGCGCCTGGACCGGAAACTGAAGGAGGTCATCCTGGCCCGCAAGCTGGAGAAGGCCTACACCAAGAAGCAGATCCTGGAGCAGTACACCAACGAGGTGAATTTCGGCGGCGGACGCTATGGCATCGAGGCGGCGGCCCAGTTCTACTTCGGCAAGAGCGCTCCCCAGCTCAATGTCGAGGAGTGCGCGATGCTGGCGGGTATGGTGCAGGCGCCGGAGTACTACCAACGCTGCATCTTCAATCGGGACCAGAAGGCCCGGGGGGTGGTGCAGAACCGCCGGAACATCGTGCTCCGCCGCATGGTGGATGAGAACTACCTCAAGGAGACGGATGCCCGCCTGCTGATGGCGCGGCCCATCCGCCTGGCCCGGGAGAACGCCCAGATCGAGGACATCGCCTCCTATGCGGTGGAGGAAGTCCGCAAGTACCTCTACGAAAAATATGGCCGGGAGACGGTACTCAACGGCGGCCTGGAGGTCCACACCACCATCGACAGCCGCTGGCAGCAGGCCGCCAACGACGCGGTGCACAAGGGCTTGAAGGCCGTGGACCGCAAGCGCGGCTTCCGCAAGGAGGACGTCAAGTTCGTGGGGGAACCCGACAAGGCCACCCTGCCGGGCTGGGGTCGTTTCTTCGAGAATGGCGACGAGGTGCGCGGCATCATCCTGGGTTGGCAAGGGGGCACCGCTCAGGTCCGCATCGCCAAGGTGATCCTGGAGGTGCCTGCGGCGGCCTTCGCCTGGGCCGGCAAGGACATTCAGAAGCTGCTGCCCCGGGGCGCCACGCCCCTCTTCCAGATCAAGGAGGCGGGGGAGGACGGTGTGCCCAGAAAGGTGGAGCTGGATCAGGAGCCCGATGCGGAGGGGGCGCTGCTGGCCGCGGATCCGGCCACCGGCGAAATCCGCGCCATGGTGGGAGGCTACGACTACAAGAAGAGCCGGTTCAACCGCACCTTCCAGGCCGAGCGGCAGGTGGGCTCCACCATGAAGGCCTTCGTGTACGGCACCGCCTTCACCCAAGGGAAGACCCCCGCCACGATGGTGCAGGACATTCCCACGCGCTTCACCTTCGGGAATAACATCTACGAACCCAAAAATTACGAGCGGGATTTCTGTGGCCCCATCCCCATCTGGGAGGCATTGCGGGATTCCCGCAATGTGCCGGCGGTGCGAACCCTGGAGGACGTGGGGATCGACAATGTCATCCAGTTCGCTCGCAACTGCGGGGTGGGTGGCAGGATCCAGCCCTATCCGAGCATGGCCCTGGGCTCCTCGGATCTGACCCTGAAGGACATGGTGCGAGGTTACGGCACCTTCGCCAACGGTGGCAAGCAGGCGCCGCCCCTCTTCCTCATCAAGAAGATCGTGGACCGGAATGGGCGTGTGCTGGAGGCCTACGGGGGCAAGACCGGCGAAGAGGTGGTGGATCCCATGAGCAACTACCAACTCGTCCAGTGCCTCCAGGGTGTCGCCCAGCGCGGCACGGGCGCCCGGGCGGGCGCGGAGCTGGAATGGCCTACGGCGGGCAAGACGGGCACCACGGACGACCATACGGATGCCTGGTACATCGGCTTCTCCACCCGCATCGTCTGCGGCACCTGGGTGGGGCTGGATGCCAAGAAGACCATCTGCAAGTCAGGGGCCGATGGCGCGCGGTTGGCCTTGCCCATCTGGATCGACTTTATGAAAGTTGCCCTGCCCACGACGCCCAAGGAGGAATTCCCCGTACCCGAGGGCATGGAGTGGGCCGATATCGACCGGCTCACCGGAGCCGTGGCCACCAGCGGCACGGATCCCAAGGACTTGGTGCGCCTCGCCTTCAAGCCTGGCGGGGTTCCCAAGGAGGCCAGCACGGGGGACCTGATCGAACAGATCAAGGCCGCCCGGGACAAGGCGAGGATCCAGGCCGTCGAGGATCGGGCCTGGGGCTCGATGCCCGCTTCGCCCCTCCCCCCCGATAAACCCGAGGATGGGAAGAAGACCGAGGATCCCAACGCCGAATGAAAAACGAGGCGCCCCGGGGCGCCTCGTTTCTGGGTCAGACCTTGCGTTTCTTGAAGGGCTCCCCGCGCTTTTCGAAGGCGGGCTTGGCCGCCTTGGTGAAGGGCTTTCGGGGCGCGAAGGGCTTGTCATCGGTCTTGCGGGGACCGGTCGAGCCCTGGTACGGGCGCTTGGGGCGCTCGTCCCGGGGGGCGTCGGTGCGCGGGGCGAAGGAACTCTCGGAGAACTTGGGCCGGGCGGGTTTCTCGGTCTTGTAGGCGGTCTTGGGGGGATCGGGGATGAAGAAGCCTACATGGGTTTCCTGCTGGACGAGGGAGAGCAGGGCGGCGACCAGTTCTTCGGCGCCTCGCGTGGCCAGGAGCTTCTTCGCCAGTTCGAGGTGCGTGGGGGCTTCCAGGTCCACGAGCTTGTCGCAGAGGTGCTGAATTCGGCCCAGGCGGATTTCGTCCTGGGTGGGTGCGGCGCGCCAATCCAGCTTCAGCCCGCCCCGACGGCCCCAGGCCAGCAGGATGCGGGATTCCTTGAAGCCCACCAGGGCCAGGGAGGTGCCCTTCTGGCCCGCGCGGCCGGTGCGGCCCGAGCGGTGAATGTAGTTCTCCATCTGGGTGGGGATGCCCATGTGGATCACCAGGGGCAGGCCTTCCACGTCCAGACCGCGGGCGGCCACATCCGTGGCCACCAGATATCGCAGCTTGCCTTCCTTGAAGCTGCCCAGGATGCGGTTGCGGGTGCCCTGGGCCAGATCGCCGTGGAGATGTTCCGCCGACAGCCCCGCCTCGCGGAGTTCCTCGGCCACATCCTCGGCCTCCTGCTTGCGCTTGGTGAAGATGAGGGCGCCGCTGGGCTCGTCCTTCAGCAGGAAGTTCACCAGGGCCTTGGTGTGGAGCTGCTCCGCAATGAGGCAGGCGGTGTGGGCGATATCCGCGTGCTGGGTGGAACCGCCGGAACCGCTCAGTTCGACTCGGTGGGGGTTCTTGAGGAAGCGATTGGCCAGGCTGGCGATGGGGGCGGGCAGGGTGGCGCTGAAGAGGTAGGTCTGCCGCTCGCCGGTGGCCTGGCTGAGGATCTTCTCTACATCTTCCAGGAAGCCCATGTTGAGCATCTCGTCGCACTCGTCCAGCACCACCATGGAGACCTTGGAGAGATCCAGGGACTTGCGGTCGAGGTGATCCATCACGCGGCCCGGCGTGCCCACGATGACCTGGGCGCCGAAGTGCAGGGCCTTGAGCTGGGGCACGTAGCTGAGGCCACCCACCAGCAGGGCCGTGGACAGATGCGGCCGGACGCTCTCCAGCTCCGTGGCCACCTGTTGGGCCAATTCGCGGGTGGGGGCCAGGATGATTACCTGGGGATGACGATCCTGGGTGAGCCGGTGCATGATCGGCAGGCCGAAGGCCAGCGTCTTGCCGCTGCCGGTGCGGCTTTGCACCAGGAGGTCGCGACCCTCCAGGCCGGGCTTGAAGCACTCGGCCTGAACGGGAGTGGGGGTGGTGAAGCCGCGCTTGGCGAGGGCTTCCAGAAAGGGTTCGGCGCAGCCCAGGGCTGCGAAGGTCAGATCGGACAAGATATTTCTCCCGGGGCGCTCGCCGGGTTGTGAGTGGCAGAATGACGCCGTCCGGTCCAGGCCCAATCTGGTAGCATCCCACGAGAATCCCTTGAAAACCAGCACTAAAATCCAATGGGGCCCTTTGGTCTACACTGGTCCTCCATGATTACGATCCTGCTGATCCGCCACGGCATCGCCGAAGACCCCAAGCGCCATGTGCCCGATGCCGAGCGACCGCTCACCGCGGAAGGCTGGGAGAGGACGCGCGCCGCCATGAAGGGCCTGGTGCGCCGAGGCTACCTGCCCACCCGCGCCGTGAGCAGCCCCTACAAGCGGGCGGCGGAAACCCTGGTCTGCCTGAAGGAAGCCACCCCGGAGGGGTTTTCCGTGGGCTACTGGGATGGCCTCGTGCCCGACGGCAAGCCGCAGCTCGCGGAAGACTGGTTGCGGGCCCAGTTGGTCGAGGCACCCTCCTCCGAAATCCTGGCCCTGGTGAGCCACCAGCCTTTCTGCTCCGAACTGACTCGGCACCTCACGGGCCAGTGGGTGGACTTCAAGAAATCCGCCTGCACGGTGATCCACTTCGATGGCTCGGTCTTCAGCTTCGGGGCGCACTTCACCCCTGGGGAACTGCGGGCGGGCGTGTGAAGAAGGTCGAGCGCAGCTTCGTCACCCTGGCCTCCGGGGTCAGGCTCCACTACCGCGTGCAGGGGAATCCCGCAGGGCCCTGGTTGGTGCTCCTCAATGGGCTGCTTTCGGACACCACCATGTGGGCCGGCGTTTTGCCGGGGCTGGTGGAGCGCTTCCATGTGCTGACCTTCGATTGCCGGGGGCAGGGCCGCTCGGATTCACCCGCTGGCTTGGCCTACCCGGTGGGCCTGATGGCGGAGGATGCCTGGGAGATGTTTGGCCTCTTGGGCATCGTAAAGCCTTGGCTGGTGGGCCTCTCCAATGGCTCGAACATCTCGCTGGAACTCCTAGTGGCCCATCCCGGCGCCTTTTCTGGGGCCGTGCTCACCAGCAGCATGCCCGGCATCGACTTCACCACCCGTCTGCGGGTGCTGCACTGGATCCAGTGCCTTCAGGTAGGAGGACCGCTGATGCAGTTCGATGCGGTGGCCCCGTACCTTTGGGGAGATCGCTTCCTCGCCCAGCGCCATGGGGTGCTGCGGGCCTATCACCAGACCGTGACCGCGGGGCGGGGCGACTTCCGATCCGCACCAGGCACGGAGGATCCTTTCCAGGGGGCGACTCACCAGATGGAGGGCATCCTGGACTGGGACATTCGAGACCGCTTGCAGGCCATCACGGATCCCGTGTTGTTCCTGGCGGGCGCGGAGGATCTGCTTACGCCGCCCTGGAAATGCCTGGAGACGGCCCAGCGGGTGCCCCATGCCCGATTCGAGGTCGTGCCACAGGTCGGTCACGCATTCCCGGTGGAGGATCCGAAGGCCTTCGCGATCCGTGTCACAGAATTCGTCGCAAGCGTCTCCAAGGCCATTGGAATCCTTGGCTGAAACCCCACTCTTGCGGCATACTTTGGGTTCACAAAGACCCAGCGCGACCGCTCGTTTTCCCCTGGAAGGGGAGTTCTCTATGTCCAACCCACTCGCCGTGCCCACCCTGCTCAGCCTTCAAGAACTGAAGGAGCAGTCCATCGGCCGTCTGGCCGAAATGGCCAAGGCCTACGGCATCGAGAGCCCGCTTTCCATGCGGAAGCAGGAACTCATCTTCAGGCTGCTAGAGGCCCAGGCCACCAAAGAAGGCATGTTCTTCGCCGAGGGCGTACTGGAGGTCCTTCCCGAGGGGTTCGGCTTCCTGCGGGCGCCGGAGTACAACTACCTGGCGGGTTCGGACGATGTCTACGTTTCCCCCAGCCAGATCCGCAAGTTCGGGTTGCGCAGCGGGGACACCCTTTCCGGCGTGGTGCGGCCCCCCAAGGGCGAGGAAAAATTCTTTGCCCTCCTGCGCATCGATGCCATCAACTTCGATTCCCCCGGCACCGTGAAGGAGCGCATCCACTTCGACAACCTGGTGCCGCTGTACCCCACCCAGCACCTGAAGATGGAACGGGATGCCCAGGAACAATCCACGCGGATCATGGATCTGATGACGCCCCTGGGCAAGGGGCAGCGCGCTCTCATCGTGGCGCCGCCCCGCACGGGGAAGACGGTGCTGCTGCAGAACATCGCCAACTCCATCACGGCCAATCATCCGGAAGTCTTCCTCATCGTCCTGCTCATTGACGAGCGACCCGAGGAAGTGACGGACATGGAGCGGAATGTGAAGGGCGAGGTGGTCTCCAGCACCTTCGACGAGCCCGCCACCCGGCACGTCCAGGTGGCCGAGATGGTCATCGAGAAGGCGAAACGCCTGGTGGAGCACAAGAAGGACGTGGTGATCCTGCTGGATTCCATCACGCGCCTGGCCCGCGCCTACAACACCGTAGTGCCCCCCAGCGGCAAGGTGTTGTCGGGTGGCGTGGATTCCAACGCCCTGCAGCGGCCCAAGCGATTCTTCGGCGCGGCCCGCAATATCGAAGGGGGTGGTTCGCTCACCATCGTCGCCACGGCCCTCATCGAGACGGGCTCCCGCATGGACGACGTGATCTTCGAAGAGTTCAAGGGCACCGGCAACAGCGAGATCGTGCTGGACCGCAAACTCAGCGACAAGCGCATCTTCCCCAGCATGGACATCTTCAAGAGCGGCACTCGCAAGGAAGATCTCCTCATCGAACCGGCCAAACTCCAGAAGATCTGGGTGCTCCGCAAGGTGCTTGCCGGATCCGGCCCCGTGGAGAGCATGGAACTGCTGCTGGACCGCCTGGGCAAGACCAAGACCAACGACGAGTTCCTGGCCAACCTCCAGGAACCCGCGCCCCGGCGCTGAGGAGTCGTTTTGCCATCATTCTTCGGGCATGCGTTTGCGGGTGTCGCTCTGGGCGCTGCTTTTGTAGACGAAAAGGCGCCTCGCCGGACCCTGGTGCTGGGAACCCTCTGCGCCCTGGCGCCGGATCTCGACAGTTTCACCCTGTTCCTGCCTCTGCATCCCGGCAACTTCCTGGCTCACCGGGGGATCTCCCATTCCCTGCTGGCCGCCGTGCTCCTGGCCGCCGGGATGCTCCTGCTGGGGTTCAAGCGTGAGCAGCGCAGCCTGCGGGTCGGCGTCTACCTGTTGCTGGCTTCCATCTCCCACGGGCTGCTGGACGCTTGCACCTCGGGGCGCATCGGGGTCGCCTTCTTCTATCCTTTCTCCGTGAGCCGGTGGGGCTGCTACTGGCAGCCCTTCCTGGATGCGCCCCTGCCGTTCTGGCCAGGGCTGAGGCTGCCCTTCCTCGGAGCCCTCCTCGGCGAGGCGCTCTGGATCGGGGTGCCGGGCCTGCTGCTGGTGGGCGCCGCTCGGCGGATCCGTAATTTCTCGGACTGGTTTTCTCTGCCCAGTGCCTTGCCGGAAGCCGAGGCCGAGCCTGAAGGCTGATTGCCTCTAGGGTTCTTGCCGCACGGAATAGACTGGAAGGACATCCGCGGTCCCGAGGCTGCCCTGTGAGAAATGGGCCCCGGTGATCCAGCGCTGAGGTTCCCATGCCGCACGTCATTCTCGAATACTCTGCCAACATCCTGGATGATGCGGATTTCCCCCACATGTTCGCGCAGTTGCACCAGCTCTTGGTCGAACAGGGGAAGTGCCGCCTGGACGACATCAAGAGCCGCGCCATCGGCTGCGAACACTACCGGGTTGGGGATGGCGACGAACGGAATGCCTTCGCTCATCTCACACTCTGTCTACTGGAGGGGCGGGACGCGGACATGCTCCAACGCTTGGGCGAGGCTTGTCTGGAACTCATGCAGACCTTTTACGCCAACTCGCTGGCGGAGCAGCGCTGCGATCTCACCGTAGAGATCCGGCCCATGCGCCGGGACAGCTATTTCAAGGTGAGCAGCCATCCTGGCAGGAGCACTCCAGCGCTTTGAGCCGCACTCACCTGCGTCCACGCTTCTTGCTGGGGCTCCGCTTGGATGGTTTGGCGATGGGCTCGGGAATGCCCTTCTGGCGCCGGATCTCTTTCCGGAAGGCGTCCACATTGCGGTTGTGGGCACTCAGGGTGGGCGAGAAGGCGTGCCCGCCGGTGCCTGTGGCCACGAAGTAGAGATCCTTCCCGATCAAGGGCTCCCGGGCGGCGGCGATGGCCGCGGCACTCGGGATGGCGATGGGCGTGGGAGGGAGTCCGGCGATCGAGTAGGTATTGAAGCGGTGGGGGCGGCGGATATCGACCACCATGGGCGGCGTGAAGCGGAGATCGCCGCTCACCCACCGGGCGTAGAGGCTGGTGGGATCGCACTGGAGCCGCATGCCCATCTGCAATCGCTTGGCGTAGACACCGGCGACCTTCGGCAATTCCTCCGGCACGTTGGTCTCCTTTTCGGCGAGGCTGGCCAGGATCAACGTATCGTAGGCCGGAAGAGGACCGCCGTTCAGGGTCGGGCGCACCTGATCCCGGAAGGCCTCCACCAGCATCAGCATGATCTCCTCGGGTTCCAGGGCGTGATGCAGGCGGTAGGTGGCCGGGGCCACGAGTCCCTCCAGGCACTCCGCCTCCTCGAAACCCGCGATACGGGCCAGCCTGGGGCTTCTCCAGAGCTTCCAGAAAATGTCCTCAGGTACGAAGTCCTTGAGGCGCCTCTGCACACTCCATGCGTGCATGGCGGGGGTGATGACCACATTGGTGAAATGAATCTCGCCCTTGCGGAGTTTCCCCGCCACCTCTGACATGCTGGCACCCGCGCCGATGGCGTATTCTCCCCGGATGAGCTGAAGCTTCCGGGCCCGGGCCCAGAGCTTGAACATCGAGGCCGAGCGGATGACTCCCTGGCGTTCCAGTTGATCCGCGATCTGATCCACGGTGGCGCCCTTCTTGATGAGCACCGTGGCGTCCTGCACCAGCGGGCCGTTGCGCCTCCAGGACCACCATCCCCCCAGGGGAATGAGGGCCAGAACGGCCGTGGCCACCAAGAGCCTGAGGGAAGTGCGAGAACGTGCCATGGCTTTAGCTTAGCGAAGCCACTGCGTTCATCAGTCAGCCAACTCGCGATGCTGGACCACCAGCTTGGGGAAGTCGCGGCGCAGCCTTGTTGCGAGCAGTTCCACCAGCGCCACGCTGCGGTGCTGGCCTCCGGTACAGCCGATGGCGAGGGTGAAATAGGCTCGACCCTCCTGGGACACAAAGGGCCAGCACCACTGGATCCAGTTCTCCGTCATGGCCATGAAGGAGCCGAACAGATCGGAGGCCATCAGGAATTCCCGCACCGGCAGATCCTTGCCTGTGAGGGGCTTGAGCTCCGCGATGTAATGGGGGTTGGGCAGGAACCGGGCATCCAGCACCATGTCGGCATCGGAGGGAATCCCGAACTTGAAACCGAAGCTCACCAGGCGCAGCGTGGTGCCCTGCATGGGAAGGTCGGGAAGCAGCTCCCCGATGCGCTGACGCAGCTGCCCCAGGGTGAGACGGCTGGTATTCAGAATGGCGCTGGCCATGGCTCGGACTGGGGCCAGGCTCTGGCGCTCCCGAGCGATGGCGGCGGCCACATTGCCATCTCCTGCGAGAAAATGCGGGCGGCGGCTCTCGGAAAAACGCCGCAGGAGGGTGGGCTCATCGGCCTCGACGAAGACGACGTAGACCGGGATGCTCCCATCCTGAAGGCGCTCCACCAGCGGCATGAACTCTTCCACGAATTCGCCGTGGCGATTGTCCATGCCCACGGCCAGGCGGGGGCGCGTGGGGTTGAGCTTGGCCTCGATGGAGAGCAGCGGCTCCAGGAGCCGGGCGGGCACGTTATCGATGGCCGTGCAGCCAGCATCCTCAAGGGCGCTGAGCACCGATCGTCTTCCTGCCCCGGACATCCCTGTGACGATTACGAGTTCCATGGAAAAAGCCTACCACTGGAGCCCGAAAGCCGCCTCCCTACTCTTCATTCACGCCACCGGCGTTGAAGCGCATCACGCGATGGATGCCATCGCCGCTCATGTCGACCAGGGCGCCGGTCTCATCGGGTCCCAGTTCGTGAACGTCACCGGGTTCCCGGAAGAAGTCCTCATCGGGCGCATAGGCAGGCTGAGGCTCCACGCGATACAGGTAGCTGATGATCTCGTCCTCGTAGCCGAAACGCATCTGCTCGAAGTATTCGTAGGATTCCTTCTTGTACTCGACGAGGGGATCCTTCTGGCCGTAGCCGCGGAAGCCGATGGCCTCCTTCAGGTGATCCATGACCAGTAGGTGGCGTTTCCAGGCGGAATCGATGATCTGCAGGATGGCGACCCGCTCGTGCCAGCGCAAAACATCCTCGCTGCCCAGGCGCCGTTCCTTGTCCAGGTAGGCCTCCTGCACCGCCTTGATGAGTTCTTCGATGGCCTCGCTCTGGGGCAGGGCGGCGATCTTCTCAAAGTCCACTTCCGTGGCGGCGTAGAGCTGTTCGAAACGCTCCTTGAAACCTTCCAAATCCTTCTCGCCCTTGGTGGGCAGGTAGTCGAAGACCAGGCCTTCCACGATCTCTCCGGCGACCCGCAGTACGTAGTCCTTGGTGTTGCCCTTGAGGATTTCCGTGCGCAGCCCGTAGAAGAAGATGCGCTGCTTGTTCATCACATCGTCGTATTCGAGGAGGTGCTTGCGGATCTCGAAATTGTGAGTCTCCACCCGCTTCTGACTGCGTTCGATGGCCTTGGTGACCATGCCCGCCTCGATGGGCTCGTCGTCGGTCATGCCCAGAGTGGACATCATGGCCTTGATGCGCTCGCCGCCGAAGATGCGCATCAGATCGTCTTCGAGGCTTAGGAAGAAGCGGGAGGAACCCGGATCGCCCTGGCGACCGGAGCGACCCCGGAGCTGGTTGTCGATGCGGCGGCTCTCGTGGCGCTCGGTGCCCAGGATGTGCAGACCCCCGCACTCCACCACCTCGATGTGCTCGGCGGCGGTCTGGGTGTGCATCTCCTGGATCAGGGCGTCGAACTCAGCCGTGTTGCGCCCGTCCTCATCGTAGAGTTCGATGTTGCGCTTCTTGGCTTCGAGCTTGGCGAGGCCTTCGGGGTTGCCGCCGAGGATGATGTCCGTGCCGCGGCCCGCCATGTTGGTGGCGATGGTGACGGCGCCCTTGCGGCCCGCCTGGGCGATGATCTCCGCTTCCTTCTCGTGGTGCTTGGCGTTGAGGACCACGTGCTTGATCTTGGCGCGCTTCAATTCCTCGGCCAGCATCTCGCTGGATTCGATGCTGACGGTGCCCACCAGGATGGGCTGGCCCTTGGCGTTGAGATCCTTGATCTCCTCGACGATGGCCTTCACCTTGCCCTTGGCGGTGGAGTAGACGACATCCGCGAAGTCCTTGCGGACCATGGGCATGTTGGTGGGAATGATGACCACTTCCAGCTTGTAGATGGACAGCAGCTCGCGGGCCTCGGTTTCAGCCGTGCCGGTCATGCCCGCCAACTTTTCGTACATCCGGAAGAAGTTCTGGAAGGTGACGGTGGCGAGGGTCTGGTTCTCGGCGTTGACCTCCACCCCTTCCTTGGCCTCGATGGCCTGGTGCAGGCCGTTGGACCAGCGGCGACCGGGCATCATGCGGCCCGTGAACTCGTCGACGATGACGATCTCCTGGCCGCGACCATCCTCCTTGGGCTGGATCATGTACTCGACATCCAGCTTGTACATGTTGTGGGCCAGCAGGGCCTGGTTGAGGCCGTGCAGGGTGTCGATGGCGCTGGGATCGTAGAGATTAGGGATGCCCATGAGCTGTTCCGCGTGGCGGATGCCATCGTCGGTCATCATCACCTGGCGGTCCTTCTCGTCGACCTTGTAGTCGATGTCTTTCGTGAGCTTCGGCACGATGGCGTCGATGCGGTAGTACTTGCTGGTGTCCTCTTCGCTGGAGCCCGCGATGATCAACGGCGTGCGCGCCTCGTCGATGAGGATGGAGTCCACTTCGTCGACGATGGCGAAGACGAAGCCGCGCTGGGAGAAGTCCGCCAGATCCCACTTCATGTTGTCGCGGAGGTAGTCGAAACCCAGCTCGTTGTTGGTGCAGTAGGTGATATCGCTGGCGTAGGCTTCGCGGCGCTCTTCGTCGGAGAGGCCGTGCTGGATCACGCCCACACTGAGGCCGAGGAAGTGGTAGATGCGGCCCATCCACTCGGCGTCGCGGCGAGCCAGGTAGTCGTTCACGGTGACGAGGTGGGCGCCCTTGCCCGCGAGGGCATTGAGGTAGAGCGGAAGCGTGGCGGTGAGCGTCTTGCCCTCGCCCGTGCGCATCTCGGCGACCCTGCCTTCGTGGAGGACCATGCCACCCACGAGCTGCACGTCGAAGTGACGCATCTTGAGCACGCGCCGGGAGGCTTCGCGACACACGGCGAAGGCCTCGGGCAGGATGTCATCGAGGGTGGCGCCCTGGGCGAGCTTTGCCTTGAGAAGGGGCGTCCGCGCCTTCAGCTCTTCGTCCGTGAGGGCCTCGATCTCAGGCTCCAGGCGATTGATGAGCTGGACCTTGGCCCAAAGGCGCTTGAGCTCGCGGTCGTTCTTCGAGCCGATGATTTTCTTGAGGAGATTTTCAATCATGCTGGATCCAGTCACGTCAAACCATCGATTGTAGTCCCGAAAGGCCTCATTTCCCACCTCCAAAGGGGGCGAGGTCGCAGGAAGTCCGCAACTCTGAGGCTTAAAATCGACGCAAAACATAGCGGGGGCGCGACGGACTGCTCTACACTCTGGAAGATTCGGAGCACCCATGGCCCTCGAGCGCACCTTCGCTATCGTCAAGCCCAATGCCATCCGGAACGGCCATGTGGGCGAGATTCTGAGCGCCATCGAGCGGGAGGGGTTCTCTTTCCACGGCCTGCGGATGGTGCAGCTCAACAAGGAACTGATCCGGGGCTTCTACATCGATCACATCCACAAAGGCTTCTATGGCGAGCTGGAGGCCTTCATGCTCGAGGGCCCCGTGCTGCTGATGGTGCTGGAGGGAGAGAACGTCATTGCCCGCTGGCGGGAGATCATGGGTGCCACGGACCCCACCAAGGCCGCGGTGGGAACCCTACGGCGGAAGTTCGGCGAGGATGTGACCAAGAATGCCGTCCACGGCTCCGACGCCCCCGCCACCGCTGAACGCGAAGTCCACTACTTCTTCAGCGCCTTCGATCTGGTCTGACCCCGCCGGATCACGAAGCGGGCTCCAGTGGAGCCCGCGAAGTGAGGATCCGGCGAGGGTCAGAATAGTGCTTGAGTGGGTCGGGCGCAGTCGCGTGCCCCTGGCCTCCAGTGGAGCCCGCGAAGTGAGGATCCGGCGAGGGTCAGAATAGTGCTTGAGTGGGACGGGCGCAGTCGCGTGCCCCTGGCCTCCAGTGGAGCCCGCTTCGTGAGGATCCGGCGAGGGTCAGAATAGGGCTTGAGTGGGTCGGGCGCAGTCGCGTGCCCCCGGTCTCCAGTAAGGCCCACGCCATCTTAGGCGAGAGGCAGATAATGCTCAGACGACTCCCCGGGCCACTGCCGGATCAATGCGGTAAATTGATTGAGGGCATTCTCGCCCAGGTGGTCATGGAAAAGCATTCGAGTCTCGGTTCGCCTTCACTGGAGCTTGGTGGTCTTCGCCTCTGGCTCCAGGGGCGGCATTTCCCCTGGGAGGAGGGGTTCTGGAACGGCGATTGGCTTGTGGTCACTGCCCATTGCCACTCCCTCGGCGCAGACGTGCGGGCCCACGGGCCCTTCCTCCACACCGGGGATCTGCCCCGCTGGCTCGAGGCCTGTGAGCGCCTGCTTGCGGAGCGCAAGGGTACCGCGATGCTCTGGGCACTGAAGCCTGAACTTCAGATCGCGCTGGACGCGGTGGCTTCGGGGTTGAAGGTCGAAGTGCGCCTGTCGCCGGATCAGGCTCGTCAGGAGCATATTTTCCGGTTCCAGGTGGGTTGGGAGAGCCTCGAGGGTTTCGCGAAGGGGTTGAGGCGCCACGGGGAAACCCGGAGAACGCCGCGACGCAATGAATTGCCCCAGCCTCGTCGACTGGACGGATGACCGCTCTGGCAATCTGTGACGGAATGCCGAAGCGGTGGAACTATCCTGAGGCGGGCCCTGATCGATCCCGGGGATTCTGAGATTCCTGAGGTTGAGGCTAGCTGGTCCTGCCTATCAAGGAGGTCTGTATGTCGCTGCACGCGCGGGTGTCCCGGGTGGATGATTACGCGGGGGAACTGACCCAGGCCCTGAAGAAGCTCGAGATCGAGCAATCCAGGGGCGCCCTGGACCGGGATCAGCAGGCGGACTTTCTCGCTGACCTCCGCAAGGCGGTGGAGCTGCGGGATCTTCGGCCCATGCGCAACCGCGCCCTCGTGGACCTTGGGGCGTTCACAGTGACCCTGGTGATGGTGGCGCTGATGGTGCATCGGGGAACGGGGTTTCGGCACATGACCCTATGGGCCGGGCTCACCTTTGGCGTGCTCACCCTCAGCCTCGGGATGGCCATCTGGCGCTTCAGTCTCTATCTCCGTCGACGTCGCCACGATCTGCGCTGGCTGGCCTCCCTGGAGGCCGCCGTGGCAACCGGCGGCACCATCTTCGACACGCACTGATTCAGGCGTCCTTCACCGCCTGCAGGGCCGACTGGCAGAGCCTGCGGATGCCCGGCAGCAGGTCCATGGTGGCCAGGGCCTTCTCGCTCGCCCACTGGGCGCCTTCCGGTGGATCCGGGAGTTGATCATCGGGAGTCTTGGTGCGCAGAAGGTGGGAGATGTACAGGCGCTGCTGCCCTTCCAGCCCCTCCAGGCGCAGCAACCAGGGCGTGGGCAGTCGACTGGTGCGCTCATCGAAAACCACCGGCAGCCGACTCGAATCCACGAAGCGGAAGGGGATCTTCCAGGTGCCGGTGACGAGATTCTGGAGCAGGGCAGGGGGCAGGAATCCCGGGGACCAGGGCATCTGGGGCGGCATGAGCAGGCCCCGGTGGGGCGAATGCTGGGAGGGGGCCAGCAGCACAAAGGGCGTGGCTGATCCGTGGACCAGCACGCCCTCGATGAAGGTGGTCAGGTAGACCGGACCTTCGGACATCGTCTACCTCCCGCCGGACTGCTCGAGTTCGAGCATCATGCGGTCCCGGGCTGCACTGACTTCGTTGACCAACTGCCCGGGCTTTAGCTTGAGCACTTCCTTGGTGCGCCGATCACGGAGTTCCACGATGCCGTCCTTGAGGCCCTTGGCGCCTACGGTGGCTCGCAGGGGAAAGCCCAGCAGATCGGCATCCTTGAACTTGGCGCCGGGGCTCATGCCCTCCCGCTCGTCGTGGAGCACTTCGAAGCCCGCGGCCTCCAGTTCCTTCTCGAGGTGGGTGGCGACTTCGTTGACCTCTGTGTTGGTGGGGTCGAGGTTCAGCAGATGCACGTGGTAGGGCGCCACGGGCCAGGGCCAGATGATGCCGTCGGCATCGTAGTTCTGCTCGATGACGGCGGCCACTGTGCGGGTGATTCCGATGCCGTAGCAGCCCATGACCATCGGGGATTCCTTGCCCTCGGCGTCCAGGTAGGTGCAGCCCATGGACTTGGAATACTTGATGCCGAGTTTGAAGACCTGGCCCACCTCGATGCCGCGGAAGGCCTGGTAGTGGCCCTTGCCACAGCGGGGGCAGAGCTCGCCCTCGGCCGCCATGCGGATATCGGCGAAGGTGCAGCCGGGTAGATCCCGGACGGGATCCAGGCCGAAGTGGTGGTAGTCCGTGTGGTTCGCGCCGCAGGTGAGGTTCACCGCGCCCTGGAGGCTGCGATCCACGAGGATCTGCACGTTCTTGAGGCCCACGGGGCCCATGAAGCCAGACTTGGCGCCGGTGAAGGTCTCGGCCTCCTCGATGGGCATGAGTTCCATGTCCATGGCGCCGACGAAGTTCTTCACCTTCACAGGGTTCACCTCGTGGTCGCCCCGCAGCACCGCCCCCACCAGCTTCGTGGATTCATCCGCGAAGGTGACGCGAAACAGGAAGAACTTGCTGGTCTGCGTAAGCGGCATGCCATCGTGTTCAGCGTCCTTCATGCCCGCCGCCTGCTCGACCTGGCCGATGACGCCCGGCGTGCAGAAGTGGTCCCGCTTGAGGGCGAAGGCCGCGCCGTGGTTCCCGGCGGGGAGTTGGGGCGCCTCGGTCTTCTCGATGTTGGAGGTGTAGTCGCAGGAATCGCAGGAGAGGATCGCATCCTCCCCGCTACCCGCCAGCACGTGAAATTCGTGGGTAAAGCTGCCGCCGATGGCACCGCTGTCGGCCTCTACGGGGCGGAATTTCACGCCCAGGCGGCTGAAGATCCGCTTGTAGGCGTTGAACATCACCCAGTACTCGCGGTCGGCGTCGGTGTCGTCCACGTGGAAGGAGTAGCCGTCCTTCATGGTGAACTCGCGGCCGCGCATGAGGCCAAAGCGGGGGCGGATTTCATCCCGGAACTTGCCCTGGATCTGGAAGAGGTTCATGGGCAGCTGCTTGTAGCTGCGCACATTGCGCCGCACGATATCGGTGATCACTTCCTCGTGGGTGGGACCGAGGCAGAAGTCCCCGCCTTTGCGATCCTGGAAGCGCAGCAGCTCCTTCCCGTAGAAGGACCAGCGGCCCGATTCCTGCCAGAGCTCCGCGGGCTGGACGGTGGGCATCAGTAGTTCCTGGCAGCCGTCGCGTTCCAGTTCCTCGCGCACGATTTGTTCGAACTTCTTGATGCTGCGGTAGGCCAGGGGCAGATAGTCGTAGATACCCGCGGCCAGTTTCATGATCATGCCGGCGCGCATCATGAGCTGCTGGCTCACGACATCGGCATCCTTGGGGGTTTCGCGGAGGGTCTGGATCAACAGCTTGGATTGCTTCATCGATACTCGCTTTTCAGAAAAAATTCACCACGGAGACACTGAGGACACGGAGGGATTCGGGAAAATTAATCCCTTTCTTTTCTCCGTGTTCTTTTCTCAGTGTCCTCCGTGTCTCCGTGGTGCAGTTTATGAGTTCAACAGGGCTTGGACGATCTGGCTGGCGGCCTTGCCATCGTAGTTGCTGCCATGCCTGGCCTGGAGGGCCTTCATCACGAGGCCCATGTCCTTCTTGGACTGGGCGCCACTCTCGGCAATGGCGGCGCGAACGGCCTCTTCGAGCTGGACTCCCTCCAGCATGGCAGGCAGGAAGGCCTTGAGGATTTCGATCTCGGCCTGCTCGGCGGCGGCGCGGTCCGGGTGACCCGCCTTGGTGAACTGCTCGACGCTGTCTTCCCTGGATTTTACCAGACGCTTGAAGACGGTGATGGCCTCCGCCTCGCTGAGCACCCCCTGGGGACTCAGTCCTTTGGCCACGGCCTCGTTCCGGTAGGCGGCCAGCGCCATGCGGAGTACGCCCGTGCGGCCCGCATCCTTGGCGAGCATGGCGGTTTTCAAATCGGCTTGCAGGCGGTCGAGCATGGTCCGCCCCCCCTTTCGGTGTGAACCCTAATCCTGCCTCTGATTGGCTCCGCCTTCAATCCTGGGGGGACCCGATCAAAATTCATTTCCTTGAAAGGAGAGCCGATGGGATAAGGGTCTGCCCCTTTTTGAGGCCCCCATGAATGTCGCGTTCATCAATCCATTCATCGAATCCACGCTCCGCAGCCTCGACATGATGGCGGGGATCAAGGCCGAAAAGACAGGCCTGGAGGTGAAGGAGGATCTCATCACCACCTTCGACATTTCCTCGATCATCGGCATCACGGGGGAAACGTCGGGCTCCATCATCATCTCGGTGCCTGAGAGACTGGCCTGCAAGATTGCCTCCAACATGCTCATGGAGGAGATCTCCAGCATGAACAAGTCCGTGGAGGATGCCATTGGCGAGATCGGCAATATCGTGGTGGGAGATGCCCGCAGATCCCTGATCCAGGATGGGTATTCCCTGAACATCTCGGTGCCTACGGTGGTCGTGGGCTCCGGCCACCGGATCAGCCGGTCTTCTTCCGTGCCCTGCATCGGCATTCCCTTCACCACACCCTTCGGGGATTTTGAGGTGAACGTGGGCCTGCAGGAGGGCTGAGGCCCTCGCTTTTTCCGAGTAAAGGAAGAGGCGCCCGGGTGGGCGCCTCTTCCTTTACCGGATGGGATCTAGGCTTCTTCGTACTGAATGACTTCCACGGGGCAACCTGCGGCGGCGGCCTTGATGGCATCGGCCAGAGAAGCCTGGACATCGGCCTTCAGGGGAGATTTCTCGTCGCGGTTCTCGGTCTCGGCCCCGTCCTCGCGCACGTCTGCTTTGATCATGCAGGTGGTGTCGGTGACCAGGAATACATCGGGACATTCGGCGTCGCAGGCGTTGCACATGATGCAGCCTTCTTCGATCCACACACTCTTGATGGCCATGGAGTCTCCTTGGAAATCGCTTCCCATACGGGGGCAGGGGGCAAGGCTACCATCCGGGGCATTGGCGACCAAGGGGCGAGTGACCCAGACCTGGGCCGGGGCGCCCGGGGTATGGGACACTGAATGGGTGAAACTGAACGAATCCGACATCATCCGGCGAATCCGGGAGACTTTTCCGGGTGGAGACACCCTGACAGACGACTGCGGCGCTCTTCCCCGGCCGCCCGCTGGGTGCAGGATGCTGGTCACCGCCGACCTGATGGAATCGGGGCAGCACTTCCGCTTGGACTGGCATCCCCCGGCACTGCTCGGCCGCAAGCTGCTCAACGTCAATCTCTCGGACCTCGACTCCAGTGGGGCCGTGCCCCTGGGGTTCACCCTCACCCTGGCCCTGGGGCGGGACCTGGAGGTGGCCTGGCTCGAGGCATTCCTCGCAGGACTCGCCCAGGCGGCCCATGACGCCGCTGTCCCTGTGATTGGCGGGGACACGGTGGGGCGCGAAAGGGGATTGGGCCTGGGCATTACCGCCTTCGGTGCGGCTCGACGCTGGCTGCAGCGATCGGATCTCCGGGTCGGGGACCGGCTGTTTGTGGATCAGATCCTGGGGCGGAGCCATCGGGGGCTTCGGAAACTGCAGTCCGGGCAACGCTGGGATCCGGGGCACCCGGACGCAGATCTGGCGGCCCATCTGGACCCCAGGCCGAACCTGGGCCTGGGACCTAAGCTCGCCGAGATTCCCGAGGTGCACGCCTGCATCGATCTCTCCGATGGCCTGAGCAAGGATCTCCGGATGCTGGCGGAAGCCTCGGGACTGAGTGTTTTGCTGGCGCCGGGGCTGGATGCAGACCAGATCTTCGGGGGCGAAGATTTTGCGAGGTGCTTTTCCAGTTCGCTCGCGAAGGAAGAGCTGGAAACGCGGTTGGGGATTCCCCTCTTCCAGGTCGGTGAAGCGGTACCCAGGGCCGAAGCGGCGCTGCTCATCTATGATGAAGGCAGGCCTCGTCCACTCCCGGACCAGAGCTTCGATCACTTTGCGCCAGGGACCGAATGACTGAGACCACCGACAGCAGTGCCGCCGTGCCTCTGGCCAAGCCCAGCTACTGGGCTCGACTCAAGCTGCACATCCTCCATCCGGAACTGACGCCCCAGCAGATCGCCCTCAGTTTCGCCATCGGCTGCTCCATCGCCTGGAATCCGCTGCTGGGTACCCATATCGGGTTGGTCCTTGGGTTGTGCCTGCTCTTCAAGAAACTGCACCGACCTCTGATGTTCATCGCAGTCTTCATCAACAATCCGTGGACCACGGTGCCAATGGCCACCGCTAGCACCTATTTCGGCAACCTTCTGCTGGGACGTGGCCTCTACATTGATATGTCCGGGGTGCACTGGCGGCAGATCGGCCTGGGCAGCTTCACCAGCCAGGAAGGCTTCGAGGCCATGTACCGGATGGTGAAGCCGATCCTCGTGCCCTACCTGGTGGGAGGCTGTGCCTTTTCCGTCTTGGCGTTTCCAGTGGGCTACTTCCTGATCCTGGCCCTCACTCGGCGCCTGCGACGCCTACATCTGCACATGCCCCACATCCATCTGCCCCATTTCCATCCCGACGAACCCAAACCCTAGGAGAACCCCATGGACATGCGTTTCCTGATGAAGCAGGCCCAGGCCATGCAGCAGAAGCTCACGGACGCCCAGCAGAACCTGCGGGCGGAGGGCACCTCGGGCGGATCCCTGGTGAAGGTGACCCTCAACGGTGCCAAGGAACTGATCAGTCTCAGCATCGCCAAGGAGGCCATGGATCCCGAGGATCCCAGCATGCTGGAGGACTTGATCCTGGCGGCCTTCAAGGATGCTCAGAAGAAGGCCGATGACGCCATGGCCAAGGCCACGGGGGGCTTGAACATCCCGGGGCTGAAGCTCTAATGAGGCTGCCCGCCCCCCTCGAGGCCGTGGTGGAGGCCCTCCAGAAACTGCCGGGGGTCGGCTCCAAGTCGGCCCAGCGCATGGCGCTCCACCTACTCAAGGAGGGGCCTCAGGCCATGGAACATCTGGGAGAATTGTTGAACCAGGCCGCGCACAAGGTTGGGTTCTGCCAGACCTGCGGCTCCTTCACGGATCGCCCCGTCTGCCCGGTCTGCGAGGATCCCCAGCGGGATTCCGGGGTGCTGGTGGTGGTGGCCGAGGCCAGCAATGTGCTCACCTTCGAGCGAAGCGGGCATTTCCGGGGGCGCTATCACGTGCTGGGCGGCCTCATTTCGCCCTTGCGGGGCGTGGGGCCGGATCAGCTCAAGATCCGGGAACTCCTGAAACGCCTGGAAGACGGCCGGATCCGTGAGATCGTGTTGGCCACCAATCCCACCCTGGATGGCGAAGCCACCGCGAGTTGGCTGGCCCGAATCCTGGAGCCCCTGGGCCTGAAGATTACCCGCATCGGGTTGGGGCTCCCCATCGGCTCGGATCTGGAATACGCCGATGACCTGACCCTGGATCGGGCGCTGGAGGGGCGTCGGCCGCTCTAGGTGCCGAATACTACCTGGTTGCCCCCACGCTGCTGGGCCCGCAGTAGGGCCGCTTCCGCGCTGTCGGTAAGGTCCTTAAGTACATCGGTGCGGCTGGGCACGAGGCTCGCCACACCCAGACTCAGGGTCACGAAGGGGGCGGACTCTGAACCCTCGTGGGGGATGGCCATCTCGTTGAGCTCGGCCCTGACCCGTTCTCCCACCGAAACGGCCCCGAGGGTGTCTGTCTCGGGCAACAGGCAGGCGAAGGCGTGGTCGTTGTACCGGCCCACGACATCACCGGCCCGCTGGATGCCGCCGGTGAGAGCGGCGATCAAGCGGCGCAGGGTCTCGTCTCCGGCCGACTTTCCATGGATCTCGCAGAATTGATTGAAATGATCCACTTCCATCAGGAGCAGGGCGATGGGAGTGCGGTTGCGGGCATTGCGCCGCCACTCGTTGTCCAGGGCCTCCTCGAACCGCTCCCGGTTGGGGATGCCGGTGACCGCATCCAGCCAGGTGAGCCGCTGGAGAATCTCCCGGAAACGGCGATTCTCCAAGTGGGCCTTCACTCTGGCCTTGGCTGCGGAGGCGCGGACGGGGCGGGGTAGGAAGTCGGCGGCCCCCTGGAGTAGACCCTTGGCTTCCATGGTTTCATCCTCCGGGGTACCCACGAGGATGATCGGTATTTCCTTGGTGTCCCCATTCGCCTTCAGGCGGGCGCAGGTCTCAAAGCCATCCATGCCGGGCATCTGGGCGTCGAGGAGGACCAGATCCACCTCCTCGGTTCCTGCGATGCGAAGGGCCTCCGTGCCGCTCCCTGCCGAGACGATCGTGTAATCGTCCCCCAGGAGGTCTCCCAGGGCCTGGAGATCGGCGGGGATATCATCCACGATCAGGACGCGGGGCTTCAGGGCGCTCATGGTTCCTCCTACCGTTGCCCCGGGTCGACTAACTCCCGGCGCGGGCTCTTAGGGATTGTTCGGCCCATTGTAGTCCCGAGATGAATGAGGGCAGGTTTCAGGGCTCGACCAGAGGTTCCGGGCTGCCTTCTCCCCAGGGGCAGGCCTCTCCGATGCCCCAGCGGCTTTGGTACCAGACCCTTTCCAGGCACAGCCCATGGGGGGGGGCTGTGAAGCCCGCCTTCGAGCGATCCCGGGCCTCCAGGATTCCCGGGAGTGCATCGGGGGCGAACCGACCCTTGCCGATGTCCACCAGCGTGCCGGCCATGATGCGGACCTGGTGCATGAGGAAGCGGTTGCCCTCGAAAACCAGGTCCACTGAGGTTCCGCGGGCCACCACCTCAATTTTATAGATGGTGCGGATGGGAGTCTTCGCCGCGCATTCCTGGTGGCGGAAGCTGGAGAAATCGTGCTCGCCGACGAGGCTCTGCGCAGCGGCGGCCATCAGGTGGAGGTTCAGGGGCACAGCGCCGAAAACGTGCCAGCGTCGATCCCGTTCAAAGGGATCCTGGGCAGGGCCCTCGTCCAGGCCGTACACGTACCGTTTGGCCACAGCGTGATGTCGGGGCCAGAAGGCTTCCTCTACGGCCAGGACCCCCATGGCCCGCACGTCCGGGGGAAGATGCGCATTGACCGCGGTCATGAGTCGGTAGGGGTCCCAGGCGCGGGTCATGCGGACCAGCACACCCTGGGCCTTCGCGTGCACGCCCGCATCCGTGCGGCCCGTGCCCTGGGGCATGGGGGCGAAGGGATCAAAGGCTTTCAGGGCCTTCCAGAGCTCTGCCTGGACACTCCGGGCCGAGGTCTGGATCTGCCAGCCGTGAAAGCCGGTGCCGATGTAGGCCAGGCGCAGGTAGTAGGGGTGAGCCATGGGGCTATTGTAGGCTTCCTGGGCGTTCAAGAACCCGAGTCCGATGCAAATCGGCCTAAAATGGGGCCCGGGCTTGGGTCTTGAGCGTGAGGCCCTGTCCAGTCTTAATGTGGTTGTTTTGCACGTCTTACGATGCCCTGATAGGTGGACTTTGGTGGTTGGAGGGGGGTAGGAAGTGGCCAAAACCGGGCCTCCCCTCAAAAAAAAATCCTGAAACCCTTGACGGCACTACTTCACAGACCTACCCTTCTGGTAGTTTAGTTCTCACCTAGTATTCACGGGGATTTCAAGGGTGCTCGCTCTTGAAAATCAATAGCGGCGGATGTCTCGTTTGAGCATCCAAGACATTTCCATCCACCTGGGACTTAGCTCCCTTTTCTGGAGGTTTCAATGAACAAGGCCGAACTTATCGCCGCCATCGCCGAAAAGGCTGACATCAACAAGTCCAAGGCCGCGGCTGCCCTTGACACCGTGATCGCTTCCGTTGGCTCCGCTCTGCGCGCCGGCGACAAGGTGACCCTGGTGGGCTTCGGCACCTTCTCCGTCGTGACCCGCGGACCCCGCACGGGCCGCAACCCCCGCGATGGCCAGAAGATCAAGATTGCTGCTAAGAAGGTTGCCAAGTTCAAGCCCGGCAAGAAGCTGGCTGACGACGTCAACGGCAAGGGCGGCAAGAAGAAGAAGTAGAATTCTTCAATACCACTGAAAAAGCGGTCCGCAGATGCGGACCGCTTTTTTTAATGGGCCAAGGATTCGGTCCGCGTGGAGCCTGAGGGTGACCGTCAATGCGTGGGCTGGTGCTTGGCGATACCAAGCTTGGAATCTTGTCTGTATTTCCCTTGTTATTCCACCGCCAAGGGATTGCCGAGAAGTGGGCTGCCAGCCTTGCCTCATCCCTTGGGGCCGACGGTAAATCCTCCCCCGTCTGAAGATCGTCGGAATTCAACCCCTCGTGATCTGGACCGATGAGGATCTGTGCGTCTTGCCGCCGATGGCGGTCAACCTCGGGAGCGCGGGCATGAAGAAGATCATCATCATGGGGGGGATCGGCCTCGTGCTGGCGGCTGTTCTCGGGGGTGGCGGCTACTTCGCCTGGAAGAGGTTCCGGGCGAAGCCCGCGGTCCAGGTGGACGCCAAAAATGGCGAAGCACCCGGGACTTCCCTTCCGCCGAAGCCCGAAGGTACAGAGGACGAGGACGATGTCGCTATCGAGGGTGGGGGACACGGAGGGGCAGGGGGAGCCGCCATCCTGGTGTATCCCAAGATCGTCAATCTGGACCGCAAGAATGCCTATCTCAAGGTGGAGCTACACATCATCTTCAGGGACCAGGAATTGGGGAAGGCGGCCACCAGCGACAAACCCACGCCTGAGGCCAGCGAGATCCGCGCCACCCTGCTGGAGCTGCTCTCGGGGAGAACCCTGGAAGAAGCCTCGGATCTCGAGACCCGGGAGTTCATCCGGAAAGAGATCAAGGACAAGCTGAACGAGAAGTTCGCGCCCAAGCCGCCCAAGCCTGGTGAAAAGGAAGACCCCAAGCACAAGAAGCCCAAGCGGCCCATCAAGGATGTGCTGGTGGTGGATTGGGCTATCTCTTCATGAGGCTTGCGTGGCACGGGCGTTGCTTTTCCCGGCTGCCCCAGTCCATCTTTTGACCTGCAGGGTAAGTCCGCGAGGATCTTCATCTTGGCCAACAAGCGCAACGACAAGTTCGACACCGACCGCGTTCTCACCTTCGAGAGTGTGGTGGCCGAATTGATGCCCTTCATCGATACCCCCTTCGCACTGGAGATCCAGTTGGGCCAGACCCGGATGACCATCCGCGATCTGCTCGAACTGGATCTCGGCAGCGTCGTGGAACTGAAGAAGAGCGCCGGGGAACCCATGGATGTCCTGAGCAAGGGCAAGGTGCTCATGCGCGGCGAGGTGACCGTGCTGGAGGATTCCCTGGGCCTGCGCATCGTAGAGATCGTGGACCCCAACCGGAGGGTGTGAGCGGCCTCCGGGTGTGGCAACCTAGTGAGGATGCCTCACTTCGCACCCACCAACCCTATTCCAGTGGCCCTCTGTCTTGGGGGGATGGACCCTTCTGCGGGGGCGGGGTTGGTGCGGGACGCGCTCACTCTTGCCGCTCTTGGGGTTCATCCCATGGTGATCAGCACCGCGGAAACGGTTCAGAACGGCCTGGCCTGCGAGCAAATCCTGGCACCCTCGGTGAGTCCGACCCAGCGGTTACAAGCTCTTCGTCCTCATCTTGCGGGCCACTGGGGCGTCAAGCTGGGGCTCAGCGCCCTCGACCCAATTGACTTGCAATCCCTGCTGGCGGAACTGGAGACGATTGGTCCGGGACCCAGGATCTGGGATCCAATCCAGGCTCCCACCTGTGGTGTGGCGCTGCACGATCCTTCCGCACTGCGCAGGATGGCGGGCATTGTGCTGAAGAGCGGGACGTGGGTGGTTACTCCCAATCGGCCCGAGGCGGCCGCCCTGGGTGGTGTGCGCGAAGATTCGGAACCCCTGACCCTGGCAAGGGCCTTTCTGGAATGCGGAGCCAGGGCCGTCTGGCTGAAGGGCGGGCACGCCAGCGGTGAGGCGGTCGAAGATTTCTGGATAGAGGCTCAAGACTGCCGCAGCCTGGGGGCCCATCCGCGGCAGGCCGGGGACCGGAGGGGAACGGGTTGCACGGTGGCTTCTGCCTGGCTGGGATATCGGCTGCTGGGACTGGATGATCGAAATGCGGCCCAGCAGGCGATCGCCTGGCTTCGTGACCATTGGGCAAAGGCCTTCCTGCCGGGTGGCGTCGGCCGTCCCACCTTCGGTCCGGAGCAGCCATGAGGGTTCACGGGGGCCGCGGTTTCATACTGCGCACGGGTGAGGATGGCCCCTTCGCGGGGTGGCTATCCATGCATCGCCTGGATGCCTGCGTGCCGGTGCGCGAAACGCCTTGGAGAGCCCTTCAGGCCGTGGCGATGGCGGCGCGGGCCTTTCCGGGGGGGCTCGCCCTGCTCTGGGATGCTCCCCTCGCCTGGCTGGATGATCTCGGCCCGGAGTTGCGGCGAGCCTTCATGGGCGCCCTCGCCCAGATGCCCGGCGTGGAGCTTCACCTCAAGGGCGAGGGCTGTCTGGAGTGGCTGGATGGACCGATTCCCGGTTGGTATCACGGCCCAGAAGCCCCGAGCGGTCGTCTCGGACAGGTCTGGCGCCAGGGGTGGGTCGGCTGGGTGCCGGATCGGGGTTCCGTCTGGTCCCTGCCTGGACTGGGTCAGGTCGTTCCCGACCAGGAGGGAGACGAACCCCCTTCTGGCAGTCTCTGGGGCGAACTGGTGCTTCCCGTGGGAGCCCTGGGCGAGGTTCGAGTGCAAGAGGTGGCGGCGCTGATGGCCGATGCCCAGGCGCGGCTGGAATGGGATTTCAGCCTGCGGCTGGCCGCTCATGGCTGGCCTGAAGCCTTCCCCTTTCAGCGCCGCAGGGCCGGTTGGCGGGTGGCGCTTCTCGGGGGTCGGGAACATGAGCTGGGAAGCGGCACCTGGGAAGCCGCCGCGGCCCAGATTGCGGAGCTGCTGGAGGGTCTCAGGGCGGCGCTCCGCTGTCCCATCTGGGGCGGGAGCAGCCACGATTTTTCGCTGGCCGCCGCTCTTGGCCACCAGGCGATGCGCGAGGGGCTGCCCTGGCGCGCCACTCTGCCCATGCCGCCCGCGGCGCCCGTGTTCTCGCCAGGACTAGGGGCGGATCCCCGGGAGGCGACCTCGCTGGAGGCCCGCGCCCGTTTCCCCGCTCCGTTGGTGGAACTGCTGGCCCATCCGCCCGTCGCCAGCCTGAGGGTGCCCAGCCCGCCCCAGGAAGGGGCCGTGGCGACCTTCCTCAGGGGCCAGGCCGCGATCCCCGCCATTCGCTGGATTCCGTCGGATCTCCCGCCTCCCGGGCCCTTCAGCGCCGAACGCCCCTGGCCCTCCGCCGGGGCATTTCCGCCCCTGATGGATGTGACCCAGGCCCTTCAGCCGGGCCTCTTCGAGGATCTGGAGTGAACCCGATACCCCGAGCTGGTTGTTCCGATTGGTCTAGTGCCTGCCCTCTTCCCGGTGGAAGATCTTGTCTACGATCTTCCATTCGCCCTTGAGCCTCAGCAGGTGCAGGTAGTCGATGAATCGGAAAGTGGGATAGTCCAGGATCACCTTGGCAATGGCCGCATTGCCGGAAACCTCGAGAGAGGTGATCTGGCAGCGGACTTCCGGTCGAGGTTGGCCCGCCGTTTTCACCGCCTGGGCTTCGGCTCGGGCGATCCAGTCTGCCTGGGTCAGCACCCTGCGCTCCCCACCCTCGGACCACTGCAACAGGGCCTCGGGATGAAAGGCCTCGCTGAGGCCCTTCGGATCTCCCGTCTGGTGATAGCGAAAGTAAGCCTGGATGGGCTTTTCCACTTCTTTCTTCTCCAGCGCTGGAGCAGGGCTCTGGGCGATCAGGGCGGGGAGCAGCAAGGGCAGGGGCATAGGGTGTCCCGGGTGATGGAAACGAAGGGCGTTTCCTGTGATTCAAGGCTTGGGCTTAGAGCCCGCTTCGCACCTTGCGGATCGTCTGCAGAGCGCCTGCCAGGCCCTCATGCAGGGGTTTGATCTCCTCGGGCTTCCACTGGGCCTGGGGCTTGCGAACGAAGCTGGTCTTGTCCTGGCGGTTGTCGAAACGAGCAGCGGGCAGGTAGTAGACCTTGGTCTCGAAGCGCTCCCCAACTTCCACGATGCGCTCGACCTTCACGGTGTCGGGCTTGTCGGACTGCTCCATGAGCCAGGCCATGTCATCGGTGCCGTAGTGGGCCAGCATCACCTCCATGGGCACGCTGTGATTCAGGATGCTACCTTGGGCGTTGGGCAGGCCGCGTTCGATGTTCTTGCGGCGGCTCTCGGCGGGGTCCACCCACACATAGAGGATGCTGGCCCGCTCGAGAATCTGGGTGCTCAATTGCTGGAAGGCGCTCCAGTAGCCATGAGGCGGGCAGATGGGGAAGGCGCTGCCGTTGGGGCCACCCCGGGCGCATTCGATGACGATGGTCTTCCCCGTGCGGTCCTGACTGCATGTGGCATTGAGCACGTCCAGTTCGTGGCGGGCTTCCGCCTCGATGGCTTCGGCCACCTTCTTGCGAATGCCGTAGGGTATCTCGCTCATTGGTTCGGAAAGGCCAACCTTGGCATGGGCGGCATCCAGGCGATCCATGATGGCCTGTCCGGCGCTGGTAGGGGCAAAGGTGCGCCGATTCACTAGGTTGTCGTAGTCCTCGTTGAGCAGCTCGATCAGCACGGCCCAGGTCCAGTCGTCCTGGAAGGGGCGCGTGGGACCCTGGTAGAAGGCGCGCCGCCACCCGTTGGCGACCATCTCTTCGTCGATGCGATGCATGAGGTGAACGTAGGGGTAGTCGTCCAGCTGCACCGTGGGGCCCATGGCCATTTCCTGCACACACTGCTCGGGTGTGAGGCTGGCCATGTAGGTGCGGGTCTCGGACTTGCCCGAGGCCGGCAGGGAAAACAGCAGGACGGTATCTAGGATGGAATTCGGCATGAGGGTGTGCTCCGTGCAAACACCCCAGACTGCCATGGGCCTCAGGCTTGGCCAAGACCGGATTGGCGCAGAATCCTGCGTCATTTCAATGCAGTTGGGAGATAGGGGCTGGCAGTTGGTGATATTCCAGAAAATGACTTGGATGAAACCGGCTATACAGGGACAAGTTCACGGTTCGGAGCCCTGATGACATCCTTCCTCGATTTCGTCATGACCTTCCAGCGGGCCCTCAAGGCCTCCCAGATGTATGCCTCGACCCATCCCCGGCACCAGGAGTCTCTGGCAGCGCTGCAGGAGGCCCATCGGCGCCTGCTCGAGGGACGCGGACAGGTCCAGATCGCGGCCCGGAACGGGCGACTGTTCGTGGACGGGGAGGTGGAGGACATGGACAACCTGCAGGTGCGCGCCCTGGCCCGGGATCTTGAAGCCCGTGCCATCCACGCCCTGGTCCTCTTTCCCGGCGCCACCTCCGAGGAGTTGGAGGTCCTGCTTTCGGTACTCACGATGAAGTCGGCGGCCCTCCGTGCCCTGGGCGGTGCGACGAAGCATCTGGAGGCGCAGGGCGTGACCCACGTTCGGATTCTCGCCACCCGCCTGGAGGAAGTTTCAGAAGCCGGCGAGGTCACGGCCGCCCTCCTAGAAACCCTGACCGGACTGGCCAGACCGGGTGCTGGAGGCGGTGATTCGGGGCGAAACCAGCTTCCCACGCTGGCCCGCGTGGCTCCTGGGGAAGGCGCGGACGGGCCCGTCGCCGGGAAAGGGGCGGGGCCTTCTCCGGCGGGACCGCATACGAATCCCGCGGGTACATCGAACATGAACCCCTCGCAGGTCGTAGGACAGTTGCAGGCCTTTCTGGGCTCCCTGGCGAGGGGTGGGCATTCCGCCGATGTGAGCGGGCTCGGAGCCTACCTGGAGGGCATGGGACTCGATCGGCAGGGAGTGCAGCCCACGACCCAAGGGATGATCACCAAGGCGGTTTCATTCTTGAGCGCCGAACAGCAGCTGGGCGTATTTATGGGCTCTGGCACGCTGAGGCCCGGGCCGTTGCGGAACATCTTCGGGCGCCTCTCCACCACCCTTGCAGCACCCAGCCTGGCCAATGCCTATTCCAAGGGCGCCATGACCCCCGAGCGGGTGATGGCCACCGCCGACCAGCTCAAGGCCGTCATGCCCTCCCCGGAGGCCTGGGCCACTCAGGTAACGGAAGCCCTCCGCCGGGAAGGCATGTCCGAGGGACAACTGAAGAACCTCGTGGAGATTCTCACCTGGGAAAGCCGCCCCGTGGCAGAGCGGATCAAGACGCTTCTGGAAGGGCAGCGCATCTTTGAGATGCCCGTGGAAAAGGTGCTGGCCCTCCTGCGCGAACTGCTGGAAGGGGGGCGCAACGCAGAGTTCCTCCGCCTCGTGCGCCACTTCGCCACAGGGCTGCTGGTGCCCGCAGTGGGACGCCGTCTGGCGGTGGCTCAGGCCTTCGAGCAGATCGCCGATTGGGTGGATATCCCGGGGATACCTGCCGCCATCCTGGATGAACTGATGGAGACCCTTTCGCGTGCCTATGGCCGGGAGAAGGATCCGGAAGTTCACCAGCATTTCTCTAGGGCGCTGGAGCACCTGCTCTGGTTCCTTGTGGAGTCGGGGGAACCGCAGAAGGCCCACGCCAACTTCGCGGGCCTCCAGGACGTGGTGACCGAGCTGAGCCTTCCCGCAGCCTGGAAGGAACAGGCCACGATGGAGTTGCTCCAGCGTCTGGGTACTCCTGAGCGCCTGGACAAGCTGCTCTCCTTCCTCTTTCACTTGGATCGCTCCGAGGCCGCCGCGCGGGTGCATCCCTTTCTCGCGATGCTCGGTGCCTCCGCGGCCAATCACCTGGTGGAACGCCTCTCCCAGGAAACGGATCGCAGTCGGCGGGGACGCATTCTGGAAGCCCTGAAGGCCTGCGGTCCCGTTGCCGAGGCTCCCCTGTTGGAGTCCCTCAAGTCCAGCGAGTGGTTCGTGGTGCGCAATGCCCTCATCGTGCTGGCAGAGGTCGCCGGTCCCGAGCGGGTTCCGGACCTGGAGCCCTTTCTCGATCATGGGGATGCGCGGGTGCGCTTGGCGGCCGTGCGCACTCTTGGGCGGATCGGCGGTCGCGGGGCGGAAGCTGCGCTGCTGCGTGTGCTGCAGCGTCCCGATGCCGAGGCTCAACTCGAAGTGCTCTTCATCCTGGATGAGCTCAAGGCCCGGAATGCCGTACCAGCCTTGCTGGAGCTGCTGAAAACAACCAAGGGCAAGACGCGTCCCGGTCTGGATGGGGTGCGGGAAAAGACTCTGGAGGTATTGGGGCACCTGGGGTCCCCCGGGGCCATTCCGGTTCTCTCCGACCTGCTCATGAGGCACAAGGGCTTCTTCCACGACAGCCGGGAACCTCTTCTCATCCGAATCGCAGCCCTGCGCGCCCTGTACGCCTTGGGGAGCGTGGAGGGTCAGGAGGCCCTGGCGAAAGCCATGGCCACCGAACCTCCGGGGACCGAGCGGGAGGCGCTCCAAAACGCGCTGACCGAGGCCTTGAGCGGCATTCAGCCCGCCATGCTCTGAGCCGGAGCCAGGTCCGCCAGGGCTCCGGCCGTTGACCATTCGTGGACCCGCCACCTCGCGACAGGTATTCTGGTGAGTCCGAATGCGCGACCGAGAGCTTGTCCAGCGCGTGAAAGACGCGACCGATCTGGTGGCCCTCGTGGGCCAAGCGGTGAAGCTGCGTAAGCAGGGATCCGCCTGGGTGGGGCTCTGCCCGTTTCATTCCGAGCGCAGCCCCAGCTTCCAGGTGGTGGGGGACCGGGGCTTCTACCACTGTTTCGGCTGTCAGAAACATGGCGACGCCTTCACCTGGCTTCAGGAACGGGAGGGGCTGACCTTTCCCGAAGCGCTGGAGCAACTCGCCCGTCAGGCAGGCATTGATCTTCCCAAGGTGCGGGAGCGATCGGCCGCGGAGATGGATCTGGAGGAGCGGCTGCGGGCGGCCCTCGACACTGCCCAGGCCTACTACCAGGCCCGGCTCCAGGAAACGCCCAAGGCCCTGGACTATCTGAAGAACCGCGGAATCAGCGAGGCCTTCGCCCTGGAAGCGGGTTTCGGCTTTGCGCCGGATGGCTGGGAAAACCTGGTGGGACACCTCCGCAAGGCGGGATTCTCGGGTGAAGTGGCCGAGCAGGCGGGCCTCGCCGCCCGCAGCGAACGGGGCTCCCTCATCGACTTTCTCCGCAATAGGCTCACCATTCCCATCCACGATGCCCGGGGCCGCCTCATCGCCTTTGGCGGTCGGGCCTTCGGGGACGACAAGCCGAAATACCTGAACACGCGGGAAACGCCCCTCTTCAACAAGGGTTCCGTGCTCTTCGGTTTCAATCGCGCCAAGGGCGGCTTTCGAGACGGGGCGCTCATTGTTGAAGGGTACTTCGATGTGCTCCAGCTGCATCAGGAGGGTGTGAACCAGGCCGTGGCGCCCCTGGGCACGGCCCTCACGGAGAATCATCTCCAGATGGTGGGGCGCTTCACCAAGCGCCTAGTGCTCTGTTTCGATGGCGATGCCGCGGGCGTCCGGGCCATGGAAAAGGCCCTGAAGCTGGCCCTGCCCGCGGGATTCGACGTGCGCTTGCTGCTCCTGCCCCAGGGCGAGGATCCCGATACGTGGTGCCTGAAGCTCGGGGCCGAGGCCTTCCGGGAACTGGTGCGGAACGCCCCAGACTGGACGAGCTTCGTGGTCAATCAGGCGCGGGCCGAGAAGGACATGAAGAAGGCCGTGGAGCGGATGGAGGTCTTCAAGGCCTTCGTTTCCTATTTCGTCTACCTGCCCCGCACCCCGGAAAACTGGTCCCTGATCCAGAGCATCGCCCACGAGCTGGAGATCCCGCGCCACGAGGTGAACCGCTCCCTCGAATTCGAAAAATCCCGCCTTCATGCCACCTCGGAGTCGGTCCCAAGCCCCAGCCAACCTGGGGAAGATCCAGAGGAAGTGGACGATCTGTTGCGCCCCTTTCTGGCCCTGTGTATGGATGCCCAGGTGCGGGCCAGGGTGGCGGAGGTGCCCACCGCCTGGTGGGAGAGCCTAGCTGGGGCTCCCCTGCTGCAGTGCCTTCTGGACGCAGACGGCGAGGATGATCGCATCCCGGAGGGAGCCCTTGCGGCCCTCCGCCATGCCCAGGCCGCCTGGGCTCCCAAGGACGACGCGGAACTCGCACCCGAAGGGGCCGTGCAGAAGCTCGAGGCCGCCTACGTGCAGCGGGAAATCCAGGCCCTCAATCGCCAGATTCAAGATCCCGCCACCATGGCCGATGCGATCTTAGGAAGGCAGCTCGAAACCCGCCTGCTCAGTCTTCTCTCCCGCAAGTCCGAACTCCAGAAACAGCAGCGGCGTCGACGCTTTGCGTCACTTTGATTCTCGGCCCTTGCGGGATTCCGGAACCCTCCTATACTGAAAGGTTCCGGGCGCCCTTGGCATTATGGGATTTCTCTACCCTTCGGCCGGCCTCCGATTCCCACCCTGTTGTTCCTTTCACCTGGATCGTCTGATCCGTGGCTCTTTGAGGTCTTGATGGTTCCCACCCCATCCCGTGACAGCTACTTTCAGCTCACGAAGGCGCTAATCTCGCTCGGCAGGACTCGTGGCTACATCCTGGTGGATGAGCTCAATTCATTCCTGCCGGATTCTGCCTCTTCGCCAGACGATGTCGAGAACGTCATCGGCATGTTTGGCAAGCTCGGTGTGGGGGTGGGTGCCAACGCCGAAGAGGCCCTCGCCAACCGGGAACAACTGGAACCCGAAGTCCACGGTTCCGACTCGCCGGTCAAGCTCGAGAAGGATCTCGAGGTCGACATCGACTCGCCGGACAGCGACAAATTCAATGATCCGGTACGCATGTACCTCAAGGAGATGGGCACGGTGCCCCTCCTCAAGCGCGAAGACGAAGTGGAGATCGCCAAGCGCATCGAAATTGGCGTGCGCCGCGTCATGCGGGCCCTCTCACGCTCCCGTCTCGCCGCCCACCTTCTTATTGAAATCGGCAAGATGCTAAAGGAGAACCCCGGCAAGATCCGCGAAGTGGTGGGTCTCTCCGATGAGGTGGACGAGGATGAGGATGCCGAAAGCACCTCGGCCACCCAGCATGTCCACCATCAGTTCGAGAAACTGCTCTCGTACGAGCAGGCCCTTCAGGATCTGATCGCCCTAAAGGTCAGCGGCAAGCCTCTGGCCAAGAAGCGGAAGATCGACAGGGAAATCCTGTTGGCGCGGGGCCGTGTGGCCCGGCAGGTGCGTCGCCTGGGGCTCAACAGCCTCGCGGTTACGCGGCTCATCGACAAGATCACCCAGAACCACAAGCAGGTGCGCGAAGGCGAACGTCGTTTACGGGAACTCACGGATCGGCTCAAGAACCCGGCATTCGCGAGTCTGAAGGAGAAGTACGAAAAGGAGATCGCCCAGATCGAGAGTGAGCTCGCGCGGTTCTTCGCCAAGTTCGAGGCCACCAGTGAGCGCTTCCATGAGGACTACGGCTCCCTGAAGGATGCCGAGAGCATCAGCCGTTCCGCCAAGGCCGAACTCATCGAGGCGAACCTGCGCCTGGTGGTTTCCATCGCCAAGCGCTACACCAACCGCGGCCTGCAGTTCCTGGATCTCATCCAGGAGGGCAACATCGGACTCATGAAGGCCGTGGACAAGTTCGAGTACAGCCGCGGCTTCAAGTTTTCGACCTACGCCACCTGGTGGATCCGCCAGGCCATCACCCGTGCCATCGCGGACCAGGCCCGCACCATCCGCATCCCGGTACACATGATCGAGACCATCAACAAGCTCATCCGCACCCAGCGTGAGTTGGTGCAGAAGCTGGGCCGCGAACCCTCCAGCGAGGAGATCGCCCACGCCATGGACATGCCCGTATCCAAGGTGCGCAAGGTGATGAAGATCGCTCAGGAGCCCATCAGTCTCGAAACGCCCATCGGTGAAGAGGAAGACTCCCATCTCGGGGACTTCATCGAGGACAAGACCGTCACCTCCCCCGTGGAGCAGGTGGTCCAGCAGCGCCTCAAGGAGACCGTCAACTCCGTGCTCCAGACCCTCACTGAGCGCGAGGAAAAGGTCCTCCGCATGCGCTTCGGCGTGGGCGACGAGGCCTCCGAGCACACCCTGGAGGAAGTCGGCAGCGAATTTGCCGTCACCCGCGAACGCATCAGACAGATAGAGTCCAAGGCGTTGCGCAAAATCCGCCACCCGCGTTACTCCAAGACGCTCAAGGCATTCCTAGGCTAGCCCGCGGGCCAGTGGCGTTCCAATGGGACGGCGGATTTGTGAGCATCCGCAGGATGCGAACAGAATTCGCCACTCCATACCGTCGCCAAATTTGAGTTGAATCGCGCAACTGGCCAGCGGTCGCTTTATCCGAAATGGACGCTCAATCTGTGAACCCGAAACCGGAGCGGAGGCCCACGGCGCGAAGCCCGAAATCCGCCTCGCGCTTGGAGTGTCTTTCCCCCTCGGTGCGTTCGAGTCCCAAGGGGGCCATACTGCTCGGGGGTCTCCCCTTCCCCTCGAGGACGCCAACATGAACAAGCAAACGCTCTTCCTGGCCCTTCTACTGGCGCTCAGCCCTTCCTTCGCCCAAGCCCAGGTGGACATCCACATCGACATTGGTCTGCCCCCCCTCCCGCGATTGGTGGTGGTGCAACCTGGCATCCAGGTGGTGGAGGGCTTCCAGGAGGAGGTCTTCTTCCGCGATGGCTGGTACTGGTGCCGTCGTCCCAATGGCTGGTACCGGGCCCGCAGGCCCCAGGCCCGCTTCGAGTGGGTGGAGGTACGGCGAGTGCCCCGCGCCCTGGTGCAGGTTCCCGCCGGCCACTATCGCAACTGGCACCACAAGCTGAGAGACGACGAGCACGAGGGTCGTCGCTCCGAGCGTGGAGACTACCGAGGCGAGGAGCGCCGGGAGCACAAGAAGTTCAAAAAGGAAAAGAAGGACAAGCGATGGAAAGAGGGTCGCGACGAGGACAACCACGGGAGGTAAGGGGTTCCCGGGGGCACATCCTCTATTTTTCTGACCTGGGCTGCACCTGAGGGCGTTTTCACGGCATCCTGGTGGAAACGCGGGAGTGAGGCTTGCTTTCCAAAGACCAGATGCTGGGCAAGTACCAGATCCTGGACCGTCTGGGGTCTGGGGGCTTCGGTACGGTCTACTTGGCGGAAGACCGGCTGCTGAACCGGCGAGTGGCCCTCAAGGTGCCCCACCACCAGCAGGACGAGCAGGGCATGCTCCAGGAGCCGCGAATCATGGCGGGCCTCAAGCACCCCAACATCGTCGAGCTGATCACCGTGGAGCAGAAGGACGACACCTTCTTCATGGTGATGGAGTTCGTCGACGGCGAAAGCCTGGACAAGCTGATCCGCAGGGAACGGAGCCTCCCAGCCCCTCGCGCCCTGGAGATTGCCCTCGACGTGGCCTCGGCCATCGGTTTTGCGCACTCCCACAAGGTGCTGCACCGGGATCTGCGGCCAGCAAATATCCTGCTCACCGCCACGGGGCTGGCCAAGGTGACCGACTTTGGCACTTCCCGCCTGTTGGCGACCCAGGATCTCTTCGCGCGAACCCGCATCGGCAGCCCCCCCTACATGGCGCCCGAGCATTTCCGGGGCCGCGCCGTGTTCCAGAGCGACATCTGGAGCCTGGGCATCACCCTCTACGAGATGCTCACGGGGACGGTGCCCTTTTACGATGCGGATCCCGTGAAAATCGCCCAGGCCTTCCAGTCGCAGCCGGTGGTGCCGCCCCACCTGCGGAACCAGGGGGCTCCCAAGGCTTGTTCCGAAGTGGTGATGAAGGCTCTCTCTGTGAACCTCGGGGATCGCTATCTCTCGGCCCAGGCACTGACGGACGATCTCAAGCGGTTGAGGGATTCCCTCGCCAAGGACACCCGGCCCCTGGGCAGCGTGCGAACGACCACGAGCTCTGGACCCGTGCCCGTGCTGCGCCCATCCACGTACACCCAGCCACGCCTCTGTCGCTTCTGCTACCGGCCCCTGCCGCGCAATGCGGCCACCTGTCCGAGTTGTGGGGAGAAGAACTGAGATGGAGGCCCAGGACCGACGGGGGCTTGGGGCGATGTGGGCGCGCCGCTGGTTCCGGCGCACCACCTACACCCTAGTCTCGGGGGCCGTGGTGCTGGGGGTCGCCTCCTGGACCCTCCAGCGCCCCTTCGTCACCCGGTGGGCCTTGGCCCGGCTGGATGAAACGCTGAGAGATGAAACGGGCCTGGGGCTGCGGGTCGAGGGCCTGGAACTCCGCCTCCTGGAAGGACGGGTCATCGCCACCCGAGTGTCGCTGGGTGAGGATCTGTTCCAGGCGGAGCGGGTGGATGCCTCGGTGTATCTGGGTTCCCTGCTCACGGGCGATCTGCATATCCGTCGCCTGGATCTGGACCGCCCCAGTGTGCTCCTGGATGCGGGTCGCCTCGCCCGCTTGCGCTTGAAGGCCCGCCCCTCGCGCACCACGAAGACCCAATGGCAGGTGGATCAGGTCACCATTCGGGACGGGCGAATCACCGTGCAGGAGCCCGCCTGGGGCATTCCCACCTTCACGTCTTCGTTTTCCGTTCACGGCCAGGGGCAGGGCACCAACCGGGTAAAGGTCTTCCTAGACTCGGCGGACCTGAGGGCAGGGCAGGCCCCCACCGCGCTCGAGGGGCGCCTGGCCATCCAGGGCGAATTCAACGATGGCGTGATCTCCATCGCCCGGGGCGAGCTGAAGCTGGGCAAGACCCATGCGGCCTGGCAGGGACGCTATGAGACGGAAACCGAGAAGCTCACCTCCTCCGCCAGTGGCGGCCTGGACCTGGGCCAGCTCGGGCAACTGCTGGCCCCCAAGGGGGGAAGGCTCGGGGGCGTGGTGGATTTCAAGACCGAGGCCTGGGGACAGGCCCGGCAGCCTCTCTGGAAGCTCAACCTCGAGGGGCGCGGGCTCGAAAGCACCGACCTCAAGCTTCGTCCCGGTTCCCTGGAGCTGCGCGCCAGCGGTACGCCCGCCTACGCCTCCATCCACCGGGTGGCGTGGACCTCGCCCGACGGCGCCGTGGAGGCCCAGGGCACCTGGAAGCGGGGAGAGGGCAGCCGACTCCAGGTCCAGGGGCGTCGGGTGGAATTGGGGCCCCTGGCGGACCTCGCGAAGGCCGATTTCCTGCGACCGGCCATGGCGGATCTGGAGGGCGAAGCCTTCGTCCCCGGGGACCCCTGGAAGATGCCTCCCCTCGACCGGGTGCGGCTCGATCTCCAGACCCGTCTTTCCTCGGGCGGCCTGCCGGCGGGGGGCGCCAGGGTGCAACTGGAGAACGGGCGTCTGGTGGCGGAATCGCTCCGGATCGACCTGCCTGAATTCCGCTTCCAGGGGCAGGGGCGGGCAAGCCTGGGGCGACGCGGCCTGCGGGAGATCACGGGGGAGGGCGCCACCGACACGGATGCCGCCGTGGTCGCACAGGTGCTCGGCGCCTGGGGCATTGGCGACAAGGATGAAGTGCCGGGCAAGGACGGGAAGGGACGCCCCAGGGTTGCGGTCCACCCCTTCAAGATGGCGGGGCAGGCCCATGTGCAGGCTCAGGCGCGCTGGAACTCGGCCGAGGGGCTGGTGGTCTCCGGCGAGTGTGAAGTGCTGGAACCCCGCTGGCACGGGGCCCAGGCGGACCGGCTACGGACCCCTGTGGCCATCCAGGGGGGCGAACTCCGGCTGGAGAGGATCGAGCTCTTCAAGGGCGAGGGCCGGGGCTGGGGGGAACTCTGGCTGAGCATGAGCAAGCTGCCACCCGGACGGGACGAGATCGACATGTGCTACCGGGCCTTCCGGCTGCCCGTGAGTGAAGGCCTCAGGGCCGCAGACCTGGATCCCAAGATCATCCAGGTGGATGGTGTGGGCAGCGGGTGGGTGCGCATCCACGGCCCCTACGACCGGCTCGGGCTGGAGGGCGCCGCCCAGGCGGAGGATGCCACGGTCTATGGGCTCCAGATCCCTGCCGTGAGCGGCGATTTCAGCATGGACCTCGAGCGGCAGCGCCTCCAGGTGCAAGATCTCCGGGTGGGCGAAAGCCTCGCGGCCCTCGGCCAGGGCGATGACCCTCCCGCGGGGCTGCTGTCCCTCCAGGGCACCATGGACATGGACTACGGCCACCGCACTTGGCTGGCCTCGCTGAAGGGGGACGTGGATTCCCAGGTGCTCGGGCTGACCGGCCCCCGTTTCCAGGCTCGGATCGAGGCCAACCTCGAAGGCCCCTGGACTCAGCCCCTGGGGATCACCCAGCTCCCCCTCGGCCAGGCCACCCTCCAGGGCGGACGGATCTTCCTCGGGAGCCAGAGCCTGGAGGGCCTGGAGGCAAGCCTCGAACACGGTTCGGGCGGCCTGGTCCTCAGCCTGGGGATGGCGGGCAAAGAAAAGCCCGTAGTGGGGCTGAACGCATGGGATACGCCCCAGGGGCTGGTGGGCCTCATGGAGCTGCACGTAGGCCCCGAAACGGCGGATACCGCTCATTTGGCCACCCGTCTCAGCGGGGATCTGCTGCAGGATCTTCGGATGGAGGCCACCGCCGAGGGCACCTGGAGCGAAGCGGGCCTCGAATGGAAGGGAGGCCTGCAAGAACTGGTGGGCACCTTCGATGGCTTCACCCTTTCTCAAGCAGGACAGACGACCCTGCGGGGCGATGTGGATGGCGCCACCGTGAACTTGCGCCTGACCGGACAATCCCAGCAGGGATCATCATTGGCTTCCTTTCGGGCCTCGGGCCAGGTTCCCTTCAGCGGGAAGGCCCCCCTGGGCCTGAAACTGGAGGGCTCCGCCGAACTGGCGAAGCTGAAACCCATCGCCGATCACCTCATGGAGTTGGACTCCTACAGCCTGTTCGGGGATCTCGGATTCCAAGGCGCGGCCAAGTTCGAGTTGGCCCTGGGGGGATCCTACGAGGACCCAAGGGTGGATGGCACCCTCGACCTGAAGGGGGGCAGCCTGGAGGTGCGCGGCTACCCCCAGAGCATTGAGGATCTGGATTTCAAGCTGCACTTCAAGGGCCGGGAGATCCTGCTGCCGGAGGAGGCTCCGGCCCGGGGGCTCTTCGCCCAGGGGGATCTCACCTTCTGGGGCAAGGCCACCTGGGGTTTCGGTGGGTTCGAGAGCTATGACCTGCGGGCCAGCCTCAAGGATTTCGAATTCCGGGATATTCCCGAGGGTTTCGAACTGCAGGGGGATCTGAACGGGCGCCTCCGGGGCACCGATCAGGGGGGAACCCTCACGGGCTCGCTGGTGGCCAACCACATGCTCTATCGGGCGGAGATCAACCTGAGCGATCTGCTCTTGTCCAACGCCATGCGGAACCTGGGCGGATCCTCCGGCCTGGATCCCGAGGATCCCCTGGCGCGCATCGGGCTGGATCTGGACCTGAGGCTCTCGGAGCCCTGGTCCTTCGACACGAATCTCCTGAAGCTCCAGGGGCGCCTCGCCCCCGGCACCCGTTTCAAGGTACGGGGGACGCTCACGAGTCCCACCCTCCAGGGCAAGATCGACTTCATTCCCGGGGGGCGGGTCACCAACCTGCTCCCTGCGGGGGACATCGTGGTGGAGCGGGGCTCCATCACCTTCAGCGAGCTGGGGCAGTCGTTCAACCCCCAGCTGGATATCCTCGGCCGGGTGGATGTGTCTCCCTACGTGGTCACCCTCCAGATTCGCGGCAGCCTGGACAGCCTGGAGTTCAGCCCCACTTCCACCCCGGCCTTGCGGCGGGACGAGATCACCGCCATCCTCATCGACCCCTCCCTGGCGCCGACCATCGGGTCCACCTCGGGCAGTTCCTCCGCGATCTCTTATGGCATGGCCAAGACCAGTGGCGGCCTGCTGACCACTCTGGCCCTGGCGGACATCCAGGAACGGGTGCGCCGAACCTTCAACCTGGACCGGGTGAATGTGGCCTGGCGCCCCGGCAGTGCGGGCAATTCCGAGAGCATGGTGACCCTGGGCAAGACGCTGAACTTTCCCGGGTGGCAATTGCCCCTGGTCTTCACCCACAAGACCGTGGGCGAAGTGACGACCCTCAGCGGTCAGGTAGAATGGCGCATCGGCAACCTGGTCTTCCAGCTCGGCTTGAGCCAGTCGGGCTCCACGGGGCTGAACCCCGCGGGCGAGATTCGCCATACCTGGAGTCCCAAGTGAAGGTGCAGGTTCTCGCCTTCGCCCGCTATCGCGAGTTGCTGGGTTTCGAGTGCCTGGAACTGCCCCTTCCCGAGCCGCCGACCCTCGCGGCCCTGCTGGCGGACCCGCGCCTGGCGGCCCTTCCCCAGGATGCGCTGATGGCCGTGAACCGGGCCTTCGCCGGTCGCGATGCCCGGATTTCGGAGGGCGATGAAGTGGCCTTGATGCCCCCGGTGAGCGGCGGCTGACAGGTATTCAGGCGAGGAGCTGCCCCAGCCGCTTCACCGCCGCCTTGGAGCCTTCCCAGTGCATGAGGGCATGGGCCTCTTCCAGGCTGCACCAGCGGTATTCGCTGTGTTCCTCGGGAGAGAGTCGGACCTCGGCATCGGCGAGAACCTCCATGTGGAAGCAGGTCTCGGTGTTGAACCGGGGTTCGCCCTCCGGCAGGTGGAGAATCGCGGGGTCCACCCAGAAGGTGTGGACTAGATCCAGGGGCGTCAGGGTGCCGGTGAGCCCTACCTCTTCCTTGAGTTCCCGGTGGGCGGCCGCCTCCAGGCTCTCCCCGGGCTCCAGCATGCCGGTCACGCTGGACCACCAGAGGCCCTGGTCGGGCTGACGCAGCATCACGAGCACCTCGGGGCCCTGGGGGCCGCGGCGCCAGGTCAGGGCGGAGACACTCTGGGAAGGCGGCGTCACAGGCAGGAGCTCGAAGCCGAAGACCTCGGTGAGGTGGCCCTCCATGCGCTCTGCGGCCTGCTCCCAGGTGGGAGCGGCCTCGCCCCGCAGGGAAGCCAGGCTGCACACGCCCTTGTCCGTGATCCCGCAGGGGGTGATCCAGCGGAAATGGTGCATCTCGGTGGCCACGTTGAAGGCGATGCCATGGGTCGTGATCCACCGCTGCAGATGGATGCCCAGGGCGCCCAGTTTCTCCCAGCCCCGGGGCGTATCCACCCAGATGCCGGGAAAGCCCTCCAGGCGCTCGGCGGTCACGCCGAAATCCCCGGCGGTGCGGATCATGGCCTCCTCGAGCCCCCGCACGAAACGGCCCAGATCCTTGCGGCCATCGCCCAGGTTGCAAATGGGGTAGACCACCAGTTGGCCCGGTCCATGATAGGTGACCTGGCCGCCGCGGTCGGTCTCGAAGACCTCCACTCCCCGTTCGTCGAGAAAGGCGTCGTTCACATGGATGTCCTGGCGGGTGGCGTTGCGGCCCAGGGTGAAGACGGGGGGATGTTCTAACAAGAGCACCTGATCCGGGAGCCTGCCCTCGCGCACCCCCAGGGCGAGGGCCTTCTGCATCCGCAGTCCGGCTTCATAGGAAACGCGACCCAGACGGCGGATCTGGGCGGGGCGGCGGGAGGTGAATCCGATTTCGGCCATGTAAAAAGCCTATCTGAAAAGCCCCTGTGACGAACGGCCAGCTCCTCGCTGCCAGAATGGTCGGGACATGAGCCACACCCCGGAGAGAATCGGCCGCTTTAAGGTCCTCGGCGAACTTGGCCGGGGCGCTATGGGCGTGGTGTACCTGGCCGAGGATCCCCTGCTCAAACGGAGTGTGGCCATCAAGGTGGTACGAGGCGATGCTGCGACCCAGGGAGACGCCCTGGTGCGCTTCCAGAAGGAGGCCGAGATTTCCGCGCGGCTCTCCCATCCGGGGGTCGTCACCGTTTTCGATGTGGGCGAGGAGTCCGGCCTGGGGCCCTTCATGGCCATGGAATACGTCGAGGGCGAGCCCCTTTCGGCGGAAGTCCAGCGGGGCCCGCTAAGGCCCGAGCGTGCGGTGCTGCTGCTGGTCCAGGGGGTGCATGCCCTGGAGGCTGCCCACGGTGCTGGCATCATCCACCGGGACGTCAAGCCCGAGAACTTCATGGTGAGTCGGGCCGGAAGCCTCAAGCTCATGGACTTCGGCATCGCCCGGAGGAGCGAGAGTCCGCTCACCACCACGAGCCTCATGTGCACCCCCAGCTTCACGGCGCCGGAATTGCTGGAGCACCAGGCGCCTTCGGAAGCCTCCGACGGCTGGGCCTTCGCCGCCACGGTCTTCAATGGCCTAACGGGGACACTGCCCTTCGAATCGGCCTCGCTCAGTGGGCTGCTGTACCAGATCGCCCATGAACCGCCGACCCTTCCCGCAGGAATGGAACCTCGACTGGCGGCGGTGTTCACCCGGGCCTTCCAGAAGCGGCCCCAGGATCGCCATCCCGATCTCCGCTCCTTTTTTAGGGAACTGATGGAAGCGTTGCCCCTCGATGCCGAGGTCTGGAATCAGTGTCAGGCCCTCCTGGAGATGCCCGTCACGTCCTCGCTGGGGGCCACCTCCACCCTGGCCTTCGCCCATGAGGGGGTGCGCCGTTTCCGGTCGAGGCAGAAGACCCTGCTTTGGGGAGTGGGAGCCTTGGTGTTGGTGGCACTGACAGGGGCTTGGCTCGGCGGCCTGTTCAGCGCCCGGCGCCTAACGGTGACTTCCTCCCCCGCAGGCGCGCGCGTATTTCTGGACGAGGCCGAGCTGGGCGCCACACCGATTTCGGAAGCCAAGATTCCCCGAAAGGCCCGCCGCCTTCGTGTGGAGAAACAGGGCTTCCTGAGTCTGGAACAGCCGCTCAACCGGCAAGATCGGGTGGTGGACCTGAGGCTCACGCCCGTGCCGCTGACGCTCCCGATCAAGAGTGAGCCCTCCGGGGCCGAGGTCTTCCTGAACGGTTCCTTCATGGGGCTCACCCCCTTGGCGGAACTTCAGATGCCCCGGGAAGGGGCGCACACGCTCCTGGTGCGCAAGAGTGGCTACGAAACCTGGAACTCGACCCTTTCCCGCGAACACCTGCCTCCGCGGGTCATCCCGCTGAGGCGCACCCTCAAGGCCCCGGAACCGGGGTTCTGGACGAGCCTCAAGAACCGCACGAAGAAGGCCTTTGGGGGCTGATTTTTCGGGTTGAAGGCCTGCCAGACCGCGCGTTGCCACCACCGGCCGTAACCCGACCTTCTGCTGAGTCACTGCAAACGGAGCCCGCCTTCCCGGGATTCAATCCGGATGCCTGCTCGGCCGATGGAGGATCAGACTTCAATTGCGACAACCCCGCGGAGTCGGTCTTTCAGGAGTGATCCTTTGCTTCCCCTGCTGGTCGAGCTTTCCTCCAACCTGGCCTTCTTGGTTGCCTTGAGCATCATCTCGGGTTTCATTCGGAAGCGCTGGGAACACGGGCGATTGGGGCAGGCGCTGCAAGGGCTGCTCTTTGGCGGTTCGGCGGTGCTGGCCATGCTGCGCCCCCTGGTTCTGGGCCCGGGCCTCATCTTTGACGGGCGGTCCGTGATGATTTGTCTCTGCGGGCTCTTCTTCGGCCCCCTCGCCACCCTCATCGCAGGGGTCATGGCCGTGACCTGCCGGGTGGTACAAGGAGGCGGTGGTGCCCTCATGGGTGTGCTGGTCATCCTCTCCTCGGGGGCGATTGGCTTGATGCTGCGGGTCCGCGGGCAGGAACCGGACCGAGTGCCTTCCACCTGGGAGCTCTATGGGTTGGGACTGGCTGTTCACGCCGTGATGGTGCTGTTGATGTTCACCCTACCCAGCGGGGTGGGGCTCTCCACCATCCAGCGGATGGGGCTGCCCGTTCTGATCGCCTACCCGCTCGTCACGCTCCTCATTGGCAAGGTTCTCGCCGGCAATGTCATTCGAATGCGTGAGCACGAGGCTCTGCTCCAGACTGAGGCAATCCTCTCCCAGTTCATCCGGCACTCCCCGGTGCACATCTATATCAAGGAGGTCACGCCTCAGGAGAGCCGAGTCCTCCAGGCCAGCGAAAACTTTCGGGACATGATCGGCATCCCCGGCCAGGAGATGATCGGCAAGACGATGACGGAGCTCTTTCCCCCCGGGTTTGCGGAAAAGATCACGGCGGATGACTGGATGGTTGCCTCCCGCGCGGAGATCCTGCGGCTGGACGAGGAACTCGATGGTCGGAGCTACTCCACCATCAAGTTTCCGATTTATCTGGGAAACAAGATCCTGCTCGCCGGGTACACCATCGACATCACGGAGCGCAAGCGGGCCGAGCAGGCCTTGGCCGAAAAGGAGATCCGCCTGCGCGCCCTGGTGCAGTCCATTCCCGACATGGTCTGGCTCAAGGATTCGGAAGGTGTCTACCTCTTCTGCAATCCCATGTTTGAGCGGTTTTTTGGCGCCAAGGAGGCGGAGATCGTGGGCAAGACCGACTACGATTTCGTTGAAAGGGAGTTGGCGGATCTCTTCCGCGAACAGGACCGGAAGGCCATGGCTCTGGGGCATCTGGTTCGAAACGAGGAAACCATCACCTTCGCCGACGATGGCCGCAAGGCCCTGCTGGAAACCTTCAAGACACCCATGTTTGATGCGGAGCGGCGCTTCATCGGGGTGGTCGGCATCTCCCATGACATCACGGAACTGCGGCGGATGGAGCGGGAACGACATCGGCTCGAGGCCCAGCTCCAGCAGGCGCAAAAGATGGAAAGCATGGGCAGCCTGGCCGGTGGTGTGGCCCACGACATGAACAACGTGCTGGGCGCCATCATGGGCATCGCCTCGGCTCAGCTGGAATCGCAACCCCAGGGCAGCCCCGTCTATCGTGCCTTCGACACCATCCTCAAGGCCTCGGATCGCGGCGGCAAGATGGTGCGCAGCCTGTTGAGCTTTGCCCGCCAGAGTCTCGCGGAAAATCAGGAATTGGATCTGAACGCGATTCTGCGGGACGAGGTCAGCCTGTTGGAGCGCACGACCCTATCCAGGATTCGCCTCGAAATGGATCTGGCCGAGGATCTTCGCCCCATGCGGGGAGACGGGAATGCCCTGAACCATGCCTTCATGAACCTCTGCGTCAACGCGGTGGATGCCTTGCCTGAAAATGGCCGCCTGACCCTTCGGACCCGGAACCTGGCCAATGGCTGGATCGAGGCCGAGGTCGAAGACTCAGGGCATGGCATGTCCCCCGAGGTCCTGGAAAAAGCCATGGATCCCTTCTTCACCACCAAGGAACAGGGCAAGGGGACGGGTCTTGGCTTGTCCCTCGTCTACAGCACGGTGAAGGCCCACGGTGGGCAGCTGCGGATCCAGAGTGTACCGGGGCAAGGAACCCGCGTAAGCCTGCAGTTTCCCTCAATCTCGCCAAAGGATCCTGTGCGTGAGGCAAGCATCGAGGATCAAATTGTGGCGCCTGTGGGACGTTTGAGTGTGTTGGTGGTGGATGATGACGAGATGATTCGGAGTTCCATCCTGGCGATTCTGGAGGTGCTGGGGCATGGTGGCGCCGAGGCTTCCAGGGGCGAGGAGGCGCTGGCCATGCTGGAGGCAGGCCTGCATCCGGATGTTGTCATCCTGGACATGAACATGCCTGGCCTGGGGGGAGGCGGTACCCTGCCGGGGATCCGGGCCCTGCGGCCCGTCCTCCCGATCCTGCTCGCCACGGGGCGGGTGGACCAGGTCGCCCTTGATCTCCTCAAACAGCATTCAGGGGTGACCCTGCTCTCCAAACCCTTCGGCGTGAAGGATCTGAAGGTGCAGCTCGATGCGATCACTCCTTCAACGCGGCCCTGAACGGCGCGATCAAGGCATGACTAGATTGTCTTCTGCCAGGGCCTTTTCCGTTTGGGTCTGGCGGAAGGCGAGGTAGGTTTCGCGGATGGCGGGGTCGCCCAGGGCAAGAATGGAAGTCGCCAGTAGGGCGGCGTTGATGGCACCGGCCTTGCCGATGGCCAGGGTGCCCACGGGAATGCCGGAGGGCATCTGGACCGTGGAGAGCAGCGCGTCCATGCCTTCGGTGGCCCAGCCCTTCATGGGGACGCCCAGCACGGGCAGGTGGGTCTTGCTGGCGCACACCCCCGCCAGATGGGCCGCGCCACCCGCGGCGGCGATGATCACCTTCATGCCCCGGCCTTCCGCGCCCTGACAGAAGGCTACGACCTTTTCCGGGGTGCGATGGGCACTGGCCACATGGGCCTCGAAGGGAATGCCCAGCTGCTTCAGCGTGAGGGCCGTGTGCTGCATGGTCTCCCAGTCGGACTTGGAGCCCATAAGGATGCCAACAAGGGGGGTCGGGGTCATAAGGCCTCGCAAAGAATGTTCAGGGAACTTCTATTCAGTTAGCGGTCTCGCGTATCCGCACAGCGAATACCGATTGGATGCCATCAAGGGGTCGGGGTCATCGGTACCTCGTGGAAAACGGTTCTCCGATTATCAACGTTCTCGATCTCAAACAACCACCGTCAAAAAGGGCGAGAGTTGTGGCCCAATCCCACCATGGACGCCATCCCTCCCGCGTAGCACAATCAGAGGCATGGCTTTCCAGAACATCGATTCCGACGATGCGGCTCTGCGGGCCATCCTGGTGGTGGATGACGATGCCGTGATCCGGCGGTACCTCGATGCCCAACTCTCGCGTCTGGGGTGTCGGCTGCTCTTCGCCACCGACGGCATTGAGGCCATGGAGGTGCTGGAGAAGGAGCATCCCGACCTGGTGTTGCTAGATATTGTGATGCCGCGCATGGACGGCTTCGAGGTTTGCCGACGCATCAAGGGCAATCTGGAAACCAATGATATCCCCGTGATCCACCTCACGTCCCTCAAGGGTGAGGCCAAGGAGCAAAGCTTCGCCTGCGGTGCCGATGATTTCCTGAACAAGCCCCCCAACTTCGTGGAGCTGCGGTCGCGGATCCGCAGCCACCTGCTCATCAAGAGCCTGCTGGCGGAGCGCCAGCGCATGGAGGCTAAGCAGCGAGACTGGCAGTGGGAACAGAGTCGCCCCGCCCGGATCCTGGTGGTGGAATCCCAGGCCGAGCTGCGGGAGGCGATCCTGGAACAACTCAAGGGCCTGGGCCACGATGCCGTGGGTGCCGAAGGGCTTCAGGACTGCGTTCACAAGCTTGCCGGGGGCCTTCCCGACCTGCTGCTCATGGACCATCAGCTCTCGGATGGCAGTGGCACGGCCTTCACAGCCCACCTCCGCAACTATGCCCGCAGCCGCGATCTTCCGGTGCTCATCCTCTGTGCCCGCAGCACCCTGGAAAAGGAGATTCATTCCGGCGAGGCGGGGCCCATCGACTACCTCACCACGCCCTATCAGCCCGCGGAATTGACCATTCGTGTGAAGGTGCTGTTGCGTCATGGCGCGCTGCTACGGGAGCGGGAGGCCAGCCGCTACGGCACCGGCAAGCACCTGCTGCTGGACCCCCAGACGGGAGCCTTCACTGATGCGTTCCTGGAGGCCCACCTGGAACTGCTCCAGAAGGCGCTCGCGGAAACGGATCTGCCCCTGGCCCTGGTGGCGGCGGGCAGTGGAGCCATTGCCCAAGGGTGGAGCGAATCCAAGGAGGTCCTGGAGCGCACCGCCAGGCTCCTCAATTCCACGCTGCTGCCTGGGGAGGCGATCTGCCGGGTGGCGTCGTGCTCCTTCGTCATGGTGCTGCCTTCCCTCGACAAGGCAGGGCTCGATGCGCGCATGGAGGTCCTTCGCCAGGTGGGTTTCAGTGGCCCCCTGGTGGGGATGATGGTGCCCCGGAAGACCTCGGCCACGGCCATTCTCGGCAGGCTCGCCCAGGCCCTCCAGAACGCCAAACCTGTTACCAAGGTCTGAGCCATGCGGGTTCTGGTGCTGGGAGGCGGCGCCGCCGGGATGATCGCCGCCTGGCGGGCCGCGAGTCTTGGCCACAGCGTGTTGCTGCTGGAGGCCAACGGGCGCCTGGGGGTGAAGCTGCGCATCAGCGGGGGCGGCAAGTGCAACATCACCCATGCGGGCCCTCTGAAAGAGCTGCTGGCGGTCTTCCGCAAGGAACAGGCTCGTTTCCTGCGCCCCGCCTTCCACTGCTTCAGCAATGAGGATGTGCTCGATCTGCTCCGCAGGGAGGGCGTGGCAACCTACGTCCGGGAGAATGGCCGGGTCTTTCCCGAGGATCGCCCCGGCTCCGCGGCCGAGGTCGTAGCGGCCCTGGAGCGCGTGCTCCGCCGCGCAGGAGTGGAGGTGCGCTTCGGTAGCCGGGTGGTGGGGCTGGCGGGCACCCTGCCGCGCCTGGAGGCCCTGCTCCTGGAGGACGGCACACGGCTGCAGGCGGACCACTACGTGCTGGCCACCGGGGGAGCCAGCTACCCCGAAACCGGCACCCGAGGGGACTTGCTGGCCATGCTCAAGGGCCTGGGCATCCCCGTGCGACCCTGGGCCCCGGCCCTGGCGCCCATTCCGCTGCGGGAGCCCCACCCGGAATGGGAGGGCGTGGCCCTGCGGGGTGGGACCCTCCACCTGCGGGCGGGGGCAGAAAGCAAGCGCCTGGCCACCTTTGCCGGGGATATCCTCTTCACTCGAACGGGGATCAGTGGCCCCGCGGCGCTGGAACTGAGCCGAGCGGCGGAGGAGGCGAGGCGGTCCCAGGGCGCTTGGCTGGCCTATGCCCTCACCGCGGCCCGCGAAGAAACACTCGATTCGGAGCTACAGGGCCTCCAGCAGGGGAATCCCCATCTCGCCCTGCGCACCTGGCTTCAGCGCTACCTGCCCGAGCGGCTCTGTGCCCCCGCCGTGGAGCGCCTGGGGCTCCCGGGGGAGCAGCGCTTCAAGGATCTGCCCCGGGCGGCTCGGCTGCGCCTGGTGGCCCTGGTGCAGGGGTTCCCCCTGGGTGAACCCGGCTCAGTGCCCCTGACCCGAGGCGAGGTTGCCGCGGGTGGCGTGTGTCTGGATGCCGTGGATCCGCACACCATGGCCGTTCAGGGTTGGGAGAATCTCCAGGTCTGCGGCGAGCTCCTGGACATCGACGGGCCCGTGGGGGGGTACAACCTCCAGGCGGCCTTCAGCACGGGATACGTGGCCGGCTCATTCTGACCGACGGCCTCAGTTCAGTTCTTCTTCTTGAACTGGGCGATGATGTCGTCCACGGATTCCTTCTTGTCATCCATCTCCAGGGTGGTGTCGAAGATGTTGTCCTGGGTGGCGATTGTGCGGTGCTCGAACACGGCCTTGTCCAGGTCGCTGGCCTCATCGGGTTCGATCTTGAAGATGTGCAGCAGGCGTTGGAGCCCGCCCTGGAACTTCTTGAGCAGGAGGACGACCTTCTCGATCTTCTGTCGGGTGATGTCCTGGAACTGGAGGGTGTTGAGGATCTCGAAGGCCTCGTCGGAAACGGCTCGGAGATTCTCTTGCACCTTGCTGAGATCCACCGGCGGCAGGTTGGTGGTCATCTGGTGCTCGAAGAGGAACTCGAGCACCTCCTGGGCCACCCGGGTGGGATCCTCGCCGCCGCTGGCCTTGGCGAGGTACTCGTCGATGCGGGCCTGGAAGCGGGTCTGGGCGTCCTGATTGGCCTGGAGCGCGTCCAGGGCGGCGGTCATGGCCCGGCTGCTCTCTTCGCTGGAATTCATCAGGACATCCAGGCGGTTCATCACCGTCTGGGTGGCGGTTTCGGTATCGGCGGTGATGGCGTCCAGCTGGGCGGCCAGCTCTGGCACCTGGGTGCTCTGCTGTCTCACAGAGGCGTCGAGTTGCTGGAGGTTTGTGAGGGTGGTGTTCAGGCTCTCCACCAGGGCGCCGAGTTCGCCCTTGGCTTCCAGATCGATCTTCTGGTACACGCGACCATTGGCCATGTCGGAGGCTGCCTCCGCCAGCCGCCGCAGGCCCCGCGCGGAGTCGTCCTGGATCTCGCTGCGGATTCCCTGGATCATCTCTTGAAGGGCGTCCAGTCGAGTATCCAAGGCCTCGCTGCGTTCGCGGAACTCCCGAAGGAGGCCCTCGGGTTCCACAGGAGCGACGGGAGCCTCGTGCGCGATTTCCGGATGGTCCTGGGCTTCCATGGTAGATCTCCTGGGTCAGGGAGCGGGGCGGACGCTCACGAAGATTCCTTCGGGAAGGTTCCACGCTTGCATGAGTTCCTTCGGAACACTGAGGCTCTGGTCGTTCACGCCGGAGACGAACTGGACGGGCTCCACGGCGGGGCCATCGGGCCAGATGATGCGGACATTGCGGATGGTCTGCGTCCGGTAGGGCCCCATCATCTTCCAGACGGATTCGACGGTCTTGGACAGCTCTACGTGGTCGGCCTTGCGGAAGAATCCGCTCTTCAGAGGGGCGGCGGAGACGGTAATCGAGGGTTCCAGCACCTGGAGGCGACCGGCCTCCTTGAGGCTCAGGCAGGTCTGAAGCACGGTGATCTCACTCATGCCCGAAACCGAGACCACCTCCGAGAAATCTCGGTAGCCATCCAGGAATGGCAGCACCTTGCGATCCTCGGCGAAGAGCTTGAGCCCCTGGGTGAGTTGGGGTTCCTTCAGCACGGGCCAGGGCACCGCGTGGAGGTTGGGGAAGATGCTGCGGAAGCGTTTGCGGGAATCGGCGGTGCGGGCGGATTCCATCAGCAGATCCTGGGAGGAGCGGCGGATGCTTGTGGGGGCCTTGAACTTGGTGGCGGCGAATTCGAACTCGCCCTTGTCCCACTCCAGCACCTCGAAGGCGGCGCTCTCGCCAACCGTCTGCGGCGTTTCCGCGTGCACCACTTCGCCGTTGAGCACGTAGAGGGTGCCGGTGTGCTTGCCATTGATGACGTAGAGCTTTCCCGTCTTGCGGTTCACGTTGAGCAGTTGCACCACGTCCGTGAGGGAGATGCTCTGGAGGTTGCCGCGGAGGTTGGACATTCAGGCCCTCCCAGCCACAGGGAAGGCTCCCGCCCGGGCTCGCAGGAACCCCGTGGCGAGGTCGCTTCCCGCCGGAGTCATGCACGATTCTCTGCGAGGACGGCCAGCATCTCCTGCACGGCGCGCTCCAGGCCCACCAGCACCGCCCGCCCGATGATGCTGTGGCCGATGTTGAGCTCGTGGATTTCGGGGATAGCCGCGATGGGGCCCACGTTGCGGAGATCCAGGCCGTGCCCGGCGAGCACCCCGAGGCCCACCCGGGAGGCCAGTCGTGCCGATTCCCTCAGGCGCTCCAGTTCGGGGCCAGGATCGCTGCCCACGGGCAGATCCGCATAGACGCCCGTGTTGAATTCGACGGCATCGGCCTCGATGCGGGAGGCCATCTTGACCTGTTCGAGCTGGGGATCGATGAAGAGGCTCACGCGGATATCGGAGGTCCGCAGCTCACGGATCACCGAGCGCAGGTGGCCCTGGAGAAACACCACGTCCAGGCCGCCTTGGGTCGTGAGCTCCTCGCGAGTCTCGGGCACCAGGGTCACCCAGTGGGGTTTCAGGGGAATGATGGCTGCCATGGCTTCCGGTGAGGCGGCGCATTCCACGTTGAGGGGCACGGCGAGGACTTCGCGCAGGAGCCGGACATCCCGCTCCTGGATGTGGCGACGATCCCCCCGCAAGTGCACGGTGATGCCGTGGGCGCCGGCGCTCTGAGCGAGCAGCGCCGCAGCGACAGGCTCTGGTTCATGACCCGAGCGCGCCTGCCGGAGCGTTGCCACATGATCGATATTCACACCGAGGCGGGTCGTCACCTGAAGGGCTCCCTGTACGTGATGAAGACGAGGCTTGCCGTCCGTCCGATCCTATCAGGAATCGTTCCTGTGACGGACCTTCATGTCAGAGCGCGAGATCAATCCGGGCGGCCTTTTCCAGGCGACCGATGGCATCCAGCATCAGTCCCGTTTCCCGGGCCTCGACCATGAGCCGCAGCTTGGGCTCGGTGCCGGACCACCGCACCACCATGCGGACAGCCTCGCCGTGCTGGGTCTCCAGGCCCGCCATGGTCTCGCTTAGGCGGGCGCAGGCCTCCACCGGCCGCCGCTCCGCAGCCACCAGGTTGACCAGTTTCAGGGGCCAAGGGCGGAAACACCAGTCCCAGCGCTGCTCGGGGCTGCGGCGCAGGAGCGCCTGGAGCACCGAAAGGGTGGTGGCCAACCCGTCGCCGGAGGGTCCCACATGTTTCTGGATTATGTGTCCCGAGGCCTCGGCGGCCAGATCCCAGCCGCGGATGCCCAGTTCCCGCAGCATGAACTTGTCGCCCACGGGAGTGCGCACCAGGGGAATGTCGAGGGTGCGCAGGGCCGCCTCCAGGCCGCCGTTGGTCATCAGAGTGCCGACCACCCCCGGGAGCTTCTCGCCCTGACTGTGCAGATCCAGGGCCAGGAGCCAGAGCAGCTGATCCCCATCCACCACTTCGCCCGTGGCGTTCACGAACAGGCAGCGGTCCCCGTCACCATCAAAGGCCACACCGGCTGCGGCGCCACGGTCTCGGACGGCGGTCTGGAGCCTTTCCATGTGGGTGGAACCCACGCCCACATTGATGCGGCTGCCATCCTCCGGGCAGCCCATCCATTCCACCGCGCCCCGCAGGAGTCGCGGCGCCCAGGGGGCCGTGGCACCGTGGGCGCAATCTACGATGAGCTTGAAGTCCTTCGGAAGTTCCAGGCCTTCCAGGTGGGTCAAGTAGGCCTCCACGGCCGCCGCGTCGGGCCGCAGATCCACCGTATGTGGGCCGATGGGCTCCGTAGCCTCGAAGGCGGCCTCCACGGCCGCTTCTTCCTCCTCGGATAGCTTTTCGCCCACGCTGTTGAAGCCCTTCAGCCCGTTGTCCTCCGGCGGATTATGGCTGGCGCTGATCATGAGGCCCCAGGCATTGGGACGGCGCTGGGTGACCCAGGCCACCGCCGGCGTGGGAACCATGCCGAGTACCTCGGGATGCAGGAGGCCATCCAGGCCTTTCAGGAAGGCCTCGGCCAAGGGCTCCGAACTGGTGCGGGGATCCCAGCCGATGACCAGTTCCTGGATGCCGCGGCTCTGGGCCACCCGGCCCCAGGCGCGGCCCCAGCGGGCGGTTTCCTCCAGGGTTAAGGGCGAGGCCAGGGCCCTGCCGCGTACGCCGTCCGTTCCAAAGTATTTGAGTTCCATGGCGATTCCCGAAAATGATCGATCAGGTCGAAGGGGTGAAGGGGATGCTTTGACGGTAGCGCACTTCGCGGATGGCGATGCCTCCATGCCACTGGGTGCGGATTTCTCCAGCCTCGCTCCAGCCTCCGGCGTTGTAGAACTTCCGTGCCCGCGTGTTGCGTTCGAGCACCCAGAGGATGGCCTCATGAAAGCCATCCGCCCGGAGGGCGGCCTGGGCCTGGGCCATGAGCAGGCGCCCGAGACCTCGCCCCCAAATGGAGGGGTGCAGGTAGATCCCGTAGATCTCTCCCTGGGTTTCATCCGAGCCCTCGGAAGCGGGTCCGGTGGCGGCAAAGCCGAGAATCTGTCCGCCCCGGTCCAACACCAGGAGGCGATGGTGCGGGCTGGGTGGGGTCCGCAGCAGGTTCTGAGTCGTGGCTTCCTTATCTGGGACAGAGAGGCCGTCCAGGTGGGCTTCCGGCAGCATGCCCCGGTAGGCCTGGCGCCAGGAAGCCACATGCACGGCGGCGATGGCAGCGGCATCCTCGAGGCGGGCGGCCCTCACCCGGGGGGCGGGGATGGCGTGGGTGCGGAAGACCCTGAAGCCGAGGTCGCGGGCCTCAGCGTGGGCGGCTTCGGTCAGGTCGTCGCGCTGGTCTGGGGGCAGTTCCGGACATCCTGCCCGGAGCGCCAAGAACCGCTTGCGGGAAATGGCGATGCAGATCCGCTCCACCGGCCAATCGAGAGCCTCCGAGAGCCGGGGCAGCGCCTCCCAGAGGGCCAGATCCTCGGGGTAGGTCGTACCGAAGCCGAACCCCGGATCCAGCAGGATTCGCTCGGCTTCGATGCCCTCCCGGAGCAGCCGATTCTTGATCGCCCGGAGTTCTGCCAGGGCGGCGTCGGCCTGGCGGGGCGTCGGGTCGAGGTAGGGCGGCATGAGCAGGCGCCCTTCCGCCGTCCGACTGCGCATGGCGATGAGACCGCAGTGACTGTTCCGCGCCAGGTCCAACATGCCATCGTCAGAGAAACCGCAGACATCGTTGAGAACCGCGACGCCCCGTCCGAGGCCCTTGAGGGCCACTGCAACATGGCGGGTGTCCAGGCTCAGGGGGGTCTTGGGAGACTCCCTTTCGAGGGCATCGATGATGGGCTCGAGGCGGTGCCACTCTTCGATCGCCGCGACGGGCTGAGCGCCGGGCCGGGTGCTCTCGGCACCGAGATCCAGGAGGGTGGCGCCTTCCGCTAGAAGCCTCCGTCCCTGGGCCAGGGCCGCCGTGGGCTCGCGAAAGCGGCCTCCGTCGCTGAAGGAATCCGGCGTGATGTTGAGGATGCCCAGGTACACCGGTCGGTCCAGGGGCAGGTTTCCACTGGAGGTGTGCCAGAGCATCGGGCGGCTAGGCAGGGTTCAGGGCTGGATCCAGGCCCGGATCGGGCTCGGGTTCATCGGTGGAGGAGGCGCTGACGGTGGGCGCATCAGGCTTGGGTGGCAGGATGCCGCCGCCCATCAGGATCGCCACATCCTTGCCGTCCAGGGATTCCCGGACCAGCAGGGCTTCCGCGATGGCGACCAGTTCGGCGCGCTTCTCCTGGATGATGCGCTTGGCGCGATCGTAGTTGGACATCACGATGGCATGCACTTCGCCATCGATGACCCGGGCCGTATCCTCGCTGATGTCCCGCTGCTGGGCAAAGTCGCGGCCCAGGAAGACTTCCTGATGGCCCCCGCCGTATTTCAGCGGTCCCAGCTTCTCGCTCATGCCGTACTCCGTGACCATGGAGCGCGCCATTTCCGTGGCCTGCTGGATATCGTTGCTGGCGCCCGTGGAGAGCTGGTTGAAGAAGATCTCCTCGGCGATGCGGCCGCCCATGGCGATGGAGATGCGGCTCTCCATGTAGTCCTTGGTGGTGTTGTAGCGGTCACGTTCCGGCAGCTGCCAGGTGACGCCTAGGGCGCGGCCCCGGGGAATGATCGTCACCTTGTGGATGGGGTCGCTGTGGGGCACCACCGCGGCGACGACCGTGTGGCCCGCTTCGTGGTAGGCGGTGATCTTCTTGTCCTCCTCGGTCATCACCAGGCTGCGGCGCTCGCTGCCCATGTAGACCTTATCCTTGGCGTTCTCGAAGTCGATCATCTCGACCCACTTCTTGTTCACCCGGGCGGCGTTGAGGGCGGCCTCGTTGCACAAATTGGCCAGGTCGGCTCCCGCGAAACCGGGCGTGCCTCGGGCGATGACTTCCAGATCCACATCGGGAGAGAGGGGAATCTTGTCGGCGGTGTGGACCTGCAGGATTTCCGTACGGCCCTTGAGGTCGGGGCGATCCACCACCACCCGGCGGTCGAAGCGACCCGGGCGGAGCAGCGCCGGATCCAGCACATCGGGGCGGTTGGTGGCGGCGATGAGGATCACGCCCTCGTTGCCCTCGAAGCCATCCATCTCCACCAGCAGCTGATTGAGGGTCTGCTCGCGCTCGTCGTGACCTCCGCCGAGGCCTGCGCCTCGGTGACGACCCACGGCGTCGATTTCATCAATGAAGATGATGCTGGGCGCATTCTTCTTGCCTTGTTCGAAGAGGTCACGGACGCGGGAGGCGCCCACCCCTACGAACATCTCCACGAAATCAGAGCCCGAGATGCTGAAGAACTGCACCTTGGCCTCGCCCGCAATCGCGCGAGCCAGCAGGGTCTTGCCGGTGCCCGGAGGGCCCATCAGCAGCAGGCCGCGGGGAATCTTGCCGCCCAGCTTCACGAACTTGGCGGGGTCCTTCAGAAATTCCACCACTTCCTGCAGCTCGGCCTTGGCCTCGTCGCAGCCCGCCACATCGGCGAAGGTGACGCGCTTGGCGCCCACCGCGAGCCCGCGGGCCCGAGCCTTGCCGAAGCTCAGGGCCTTGTTGCCGCCCATCTGGGCCTGGCGCATGAACACGAACCAGAGCACCACGAAGACCAGCAGCGGCCCCCAGAAGATCAGGTAGAAGGTGAGGTTGTTCTCGCTGGGCTTGGCGGCCTTGAACTCATCGAGCTTGGGGGGCTCTTCCATGCGCCAGGCCATGATCTTGGCCCCCAGATCCTGCATGGGTGGTGCGATGGTCTTGAACTTGGTGAAGGTCTCGCCCTTGGCGTTCTGGACGGGCTTCTTATAGGTGCCCTCGATGTCCACGCCAGCCAGGGTGACGGTCTTGTAGTCCCCCCTGAGCCCTTCTGTGTAGAAGGTGCTGAAGGGAATCTCCTGGGTTCCACTGTTCTTGGGAATGCTGTTCAGCGCCAACAGGACCAGGGCGATGATCGCCACCCACACCAGCGCGCTCTTCATCATCGAGTTCAAGGAGCCTCCGACGGGATCGTCTTCCCATCCAGTCTACCCGGAAGGAAGGCGCAGCCTCTGCCCTAGGATGCGCTTATCGGCCTTTCGTTGGGGCAGTGGGGGCGAGGGACCATGGGAAAAAACCCTCACGAGGGCACAGGGCCCATCCGCCCCACTGCTTGGGCTTGCGTGCCTTCCGGCCCAGGATCGGCAGAGCCCAGGCCGAGAGGCCCCTCAGAGCCTCAGCTTCCCGGAGCCAATCCAGGTCCCGGAAGGCGGCCTCCAGGGACCAGCGCAGCTCCGGCTCCGAGAAGGGGCCCTTCAACAGGAGCAGCCCGTCCTGGACCTCCCAACGGCTCCCGCGCCAGCTGGCAACCTGCGCGTCCCGCCAAGTCTTCAGCTCGGCGGCCTGGGCGTGGGTCTCCCAGAGATGGGTGTCCAGGGCGGGCGCCTCCTGGCGCATCTCCTCCAGGAGTTTTCGCCAGCGGTTGCGAGGGGTGAAGCCTTCCTCGTTGCTGGCGTCCTCCCGCCAGGGAACGTTCTTTTGTTGAAGGTAGGCGCGCAGATCGGCCCGCCGCGCCTCGATGAGGGGCGACCAGCGCAGTCCCTGCCGGGCAGGCAGGGGCGTGATCGCCCCGAGGCCCCCGCCTCGCCCCAGGCGGACCAGAACGGTTTCAGTGTGATCGTCCAGGGTGTGGCCCGTGGCCACCACCTGGGCCCCCACCGAGGCCGCCTCGGCCTTCAGCCACGCCCAGCGCAGCTCCCGGGCGGCCGTTTCCAGCCCCAGGCCCTGTTCAGCGGCGTGGGCCTTCACATCCAGCCGCGCCTCCACGAGGTCGAGATCCAGTCTCCGGCAGAGTTCCTGCACGAAGGCCGCATCCTCCTGGGCCTCGGGCCGCAGGCCATGATCCGCGTGGGCCACCACCAGCTCCAGGTCCAGGCTCCTGCGCACCGCCCACAGGAAGATCAGCAGCGCTGCCGAGTCACCGCCTCCCGAACAGGCCACCAGCACTCGGACACCCTGGACACCATCCCCGCGGCGGCGGATGGTGTCCAGGGTGCTGGCTTCGAAACGGTTCATCGGCCCTCCGGCTCCAGGCTAACGGAATTCCTGAGCTGGGCCGGGTCGCGATGGGTGCCGTCAGCTATTTTCCGCGGGAACCCGGCTGAACTCGGCGTGATGGATGTTGCCCCCTCGCCAGGCCGCGACACCAATGATTCCGATGGACAGAAGCCCGAGTGCGAGAAGGCCGCTGAACCAGGCCCGATTGAGCAGACGCCCGGACCGACTGAACCACAGACCGAGGGCCGCGCAGGCGCCGGTGGCCAGGCAGGCGCCTAGGGCGGAATGTCCCCAGGCTTCGTGGGCCTCGATGAGTTCCTTGCGGATGCCCGGCAGCTTGGAGACGAGCTCCGAGGCTGGATCCCCGGTGAGGTGCGCGGGCAGGGCCAGGAGTCCAGAGGCCACCAGGACGCACAGCGCCGCTCGCTGCACGGCCTGGTTTCCGGAAAGCCGTCCTCCCACCAGGAGGGCGACTCCGGTGAGCAGCCCCCCGATGGGAAGGTGGTAGAGCATCAGGTGAATGTGAGCGGCGTTCATGGAATCAGAACCTAACACCGATGTGGATCTGAATGCCTCGAGGCTCCACAAAATTGTCCGGGGAAAGGGCGCGGCCATAATCCGCATCCCGCTTCCAGGGTGCATTCAGCGAACCCACGGCGGGATCCACGTTGGTGTTGAAGGTCTCGATCTGCTGGTGATTGAAGACGTTGACGACCAGCAGTCGGGTGAAGGCGCTCAGGGGCCAACCATGAATGACGGTCACATCGAAATCCTGGTTGATGGCGAGATCAAAACGCGCGGTGCTGTTGAACACTCCCGTCCCTCGGGCATTGTCCCGGTACTGCGTGAAGGTCGAACCAAACTGGGCGGGCAGGGCGGCGGAAAGGGCCGCAGCCTCGTTGGTGCGCACTTCGTCGAAGTGGGTGCCGGAGTTGAATCGGTAGACCAGGCCGAGGGAAGCCTTGCCCAGGATGTTCTTGGTGACCCAGTTGCCCAGCAGGCGGATCCGCAGAGGAGTGTGGCCAGGGAGATAGCCGTAAGGATGGAGCGCCTCGGGGGTGTACAGGGCCTGTCCCTGATAGGTGCTGAAATTCTGAAGGCCTTCGCCGCTCCCGGGATTCCCGGCGGTTTCGCCCTGGTAGTTCCCCCTCAGGCTGGACCAAGTGAGGCTTCCGCTGAGGGTGATGGATTTCCAGGAATGTCCTCCCTCCAGCTCCAAGGCCCGGTATGCGCGCTTCGCGAGGGAGCTGTTGTCCCAGTATTTCAAGGCATAGGTCTGACCATCCGGCCCGACACTCGCGCCATCATTGCCGATGCGCCAGTCCACCATGTGGTGCCAGGATTTCTCGACCATGGTTGCGCGGAGAAAACCCTCGCCCAAGGGGGACTTGTAGGAATAGGCCAGGCTGGCTTGGAGTTCGTCCACCTGGGGCGCCTTCAGGTCCGGATTGATGCGCGTCAGTGCGGGTGAGCTGTAGCTTGAGGCGCTGCCGCTGTAGTTCGCCGGATTTCCCAGTGCTTCGAAGGAAAGCAGCTGAGTCTGGTCCAGGGCGCTGTAATGGATCTCCGTTGGGTTGTACTGGTTCGTGACACTGAACAGCGCCATGCCGGGGACTCTTCCCGTGTAGCGTCCCAGGCTCAGCCCGGCCACCCAGGTCGCATCCGCGAAGAAATCGAATTTCATCCCCACTCGAGGTGAAAGGGAGGCGCTGGAGGCGAGGGTCGCCCCACCTTCGTTCTGGGCCGTGTAGCGGTCCCAGCGCAGGCCCGCCTGCACGGCCAGATGGTCATTCAGATTCCAGCGGTCATGAGCGTAGAGCCCGGTGAACTGGATGGAGGCCTCCCCGCCGCCCGTCTGGAATACGGCCATGAAATCGGGGTGGGCTCTGCGGTCGGCCAGGTCGAAATCAGTGGGAAACATCGAATAGGCAATGCGTCCCGTGGGAGAGCCGTCCCTTCGGGCTCGATTGGTCTCCTTCAGGAAATCCACCCCGGCATCCGTTTGGTGAGGGCCCAGCCCTTCCCACACCAGGGATGCCTTGACGTTGGCGGTCTGATTGTCTCGGGTGTCCCCGCCGTCCGCGGCGTTGAACAGGCCATTCTGATAGACATACCCGGCAGGACTGCTCTCATCCAGAACGGGGGTGCCCAGCCCAGGATCGCCTCCGATGCGCTGGAAGAGATGCTTCCGCCCCACCCGGGCTTCCGTGACGAATCCGCCCGTCCAGACCGCCCGCCACGTCAGATTCGCGAAGGAATCTTCGTAGTGGAGGGGCTCCAGGGCCCGGATTTCACCCGCGGCGAACCCCGGGTTCATGTTGCCTTGGTTGAGGTTGTCGTGATTCATGGCCAGCACCAGGCTGTGATCCTGGCTGAGCGCCCAGGTGAGCTTTCCCTGGAAGCGGTTCTCTCGGTAGGCGCTGGCGTACGTGGTGCCTTGGCCTCCGGTCCCGGGTTGGGCATCCCCATCGATGGCCGCTCGATCCGAGCGGACCTCGTGGTAGCCGGTGCAGAAGAACCATAGCCTGTCCTTGATGAGATATCCGCCTACGGCCAGAGAGGAAGCCTTGCGCCAGACATCGGGGATGTCGGCGGCATTTTCAAAGGGCTTCAGGGCGCCCTTGGCGTCGTTCTTCAGCTCCATGCGGAAGATGGCCGTGAACTCATTGCCGCCGGACCGGGTCACGGTGTTGACCACCCCGCCGTCCATGCCTCCGTACTCGGCGGGGATGGCGCCCCGAAGGATCTGGTATTCCTCAATGGAATCCTCGATGAGCGTGCAGCCGAGCCCCGCGTTCACGGTGCCGATGTTGTCCTGGACATTCTGGCCGTCCACCAGGAAGAGATTGCTGGTGCTCAGGCCACCGCGAATCAGGAAGCCATTGGGATGCTCCAGCACGCCGGGGCTCAGTCGAAGGATGTCGGTGGCGCCTCGCTCGGTAGCCAGGACATTGATCTCCTCCATGCGGATGTTCTTGGCGATCTGGACTTCGGTCTTGTCCACCTCGGGACGAGCCGCCAGGACCTGGACCTCTGCGGATCCCGTGGGGACCACCCTGAAACAGGGCGACCAGTGCTGGCCCAATCCGAGGCGCTGCTGATAGACCAGTTTCTGGTGTCCCTCCTTCACCACCTCCACGGTGTAGAGGCCTGGGGGCAGGAGTCGCGCGGTGAAACGGCCCTGCTCATCCGTGACGAAGGCGTTTGCGCCTTGCAGGCTGGAGGAGGTCAGGCGAACCATGGCCCCCGCCAGGGGGCGACCCTGGATCAGTACCCGACCCGTGATCTGGGCCGTCTGGGAACCCTGGGCCAGGAGTGCCGGCATGCCCAGCACCAGGAGAGAAATCAATCGAGTGGATCGCGTCATCATGGAACTCCCGTTTCAGCAAAATGACATTAACATGACATTTTACTGATGAGGCCCGATTTCGCGTTCTCCCCCTCCGCTTCTCGCCGTCGAATTCAGGCCTGGGTCGGCAGACGGAGCAACACTCGGGTGCCGTGGCCGGCTTCGCTCTGGATCCTCATGTCGCCCCCGTGGATGTGGGCCACGCGACGCACGATGGCGAGGCCCAGCCCGAGCCCCTCTCGGGAGGCGGAATTGGGCCCGCGCACGAAGGGGTTGCCCAGGCGGGGAATCCATTCCGGGGGAATGCCAGGCCCGTCGTCCTGAACCCAGAGATTCACCCAGCCGGGCTCCGCGCTGGCAGCCAGTCGAATCTGTCCCCCTTCCGCAGTGTGCTTGAGGGCGTTGGAGGCCAGGTTGTGCAGGGCGCGCAGCAGGAGCAGGCGATCGCCCCGGAGGGGCAGATCCGGGCCCGGGTCGAGTGCCATGGCAACGCGGGCTTCCTCCGCAGCGGCCTCGAAAAAGGCGCGGGTCTCCTCCAGCAGATCCAGGGTGGAAAGTTCCTCTCGGACCAGCCCTCCGGGCCCGTCCCCCCTGCGGGCCAGGAACAGGATCTGCTCGATGAGGGCGCCCAGGCGGTCGCAATCCTCCAGGAGGCCCCCCAGGAGGGCGGGAGTCGGCGGCTCCTGGGACAGGAGGGCATTCTCGAGGGTGCTCCGCAGGTTCTGGAGGGGGGTTCGCAGTTCGTGGGCGAGCTCAGCCCCGAGGTGTTCCAGGCGGTGGAAGGAGGCCTCCAGGCGCACCAGGACCCCGTTCAGCGTGGCCACGAGCTCCTGAAGCTCCGAGGGGAAGTGGGCCGCGTCGAGGCGATGGTCCAGATTCTGATCGTTGATGGTGGCGGCCTGGCCCGCGATCAGCCGCAGGGGCGCGAGGCCCCAGGCCGCGATCCAGCGTCCCAGCAGGGCGGCCAGGAGGGCGGCCGTGGCCGCGCCGAAGGCCAGGGTGCGCCGGAAGCCCCGCACCAGCTCCTCCTCGTGGGTGCGGTCCATGGCCAGGAGCAGCACCCCCTCCTTGGGCGCGGAGCCAGGGGAGGACGGGAGCTTCACGGCTTGCGCCATGAGCGAGTACGTGCCGCTGCCGGAAAGCTCCACTTCGATTTTCCGGCCGGGAGGGGGCCAGGTGAAGGAAGGGAGTACCGCCATGCCGAGGCTCTGCTGGAGGGTCTTCCCTGCGTTATCGACGAGCCTCCACTCGGCCTTCTCCAGGAGGGGTTTGGCCCTGAAATCCAGGGGGCCACCGCCTCGAAGCTGCTCCAGGATGGTCCTGGCTTGGCTATCAATTACCTGGGCGTCCTCCGCCTCCAGCGATCTCTGCAGGGCGTTGTCCATGAAGATCGACATGCCGATCGCCAGCAGGATTGCCGCCAGGGCGAAGCCCCCCTGGAGCTTCCAGAGGATGCTGCCCCTATCGGTGGTCATCGGCGTCCAGCAGCAGCCCCACGCCTTTCAGGGTGCGAATCAGCTTGATGGAGAAGGGTTCATCCACCTTCCGTCGCAGCCGCAGGATCTGCACATCCACCGCATTGGTGTCCACGCTGCCCTCCAGGCCCCAGACCGCCTGGATCAGTTGCCTGCGGGGCACCACCTTCCCCCGGTGCTGGAGCAGCAGGCTCATGATGGCGTATTCCTTGGGGCCGAGATCGATGCGCTGACCGGAGCGGGTGATGCGCCGGGCCTCGGGCTCCCAGATCAGATCCGCCACTTCCACCCGGCTCTCACTTTCCCGGGCGTTCCGGCGGGTGAGGATGTGCAACCTCGCCACCACCTCCAGGATGCTGTAAGGTTTGGCCAGGTAGTCATCGCCACCGATCTCGAGGCCGAGAAGGCGATCCTCCAGCCCTCCCCGGGCGGAGAGGAATAGCACGGGCACCTTTGCGCCGCCTTCCCTCAGGCGTTTCACCACTTCCAGCCCCGAGATGCCCGGCAGCATCACATCCACCACCAGGGCCTCGAAGGCGCCCTGGGTCGCGAGAATCAGGGCCTCCTCCCCCGTGGTGGCGACCACTGCCTCGAAACCGCCGCGCTCCAGGCCCGTGCGCAGTTCAAGTGCCGTCTTGGGCTGGTCTTCGATAATCAGGATGCTCATGGGTCAAGTCTAGGGGCCCATCCGGCTGATCGATAGGGTCGGAGTGTGGATCAATCCTGTTCCCGACCCAATGCTTCGATGAGCCTCCTCAGCGCCGGTGTCACGGGCTTCACCCTCTCCAGCCTTTTCGGGCTCCACCCGTCCTATCGCGCCATGGCTAGGAGCCCCATGGGAGGCATGCGCTGATGGACGCATTCCATTCATCCCCTTTCAGGGGCCATTCGCCGGAACCCTGAAGCCTCCCCGCGTCATTTTCCCCTCCCTCGCACGAAAGTGAGGCAGGATGGCCTTCTCTTTCGAGGTATCCATGAACCGACTGCTTGCCCTCTCCCTCCTCGCCGCCCCCGCCCTTGTGGCCCAGGCGCCCGCCCCCTCCCTCGACCAGCTCATCGCCAACCACTACCAGGCCATGGGCGGCATCGAGAAGTTCAAGGCCGTCAAGACTGTGCGCATGACCATGAAGATGCAGGGCGGCCCCATGGAAATCCCCATCGAGGTCGAGGTCAAGCGCCCCGACAAGATGCGGGTCGATGTCAGCATCCAGGGCATGACCATCACCCAGGGGGTGGACGGCGCCAAGGGCTGGAAGATCAACCCCATGGGCGGCTACGGCGGTGGCAAGCCCGAGCCGGAGCCCATGACTCCGGAGGAGATGAAGCAGGCTGAACAGCAGCGCGACTGGGAAGGCCCCCTCTTCGACTACAAGGCCAAGGGCCACAAGGTGGAATACCAGGGCACCGAAGCGGTGGAAGGCGCCCCCGCCCACAAGCTCAAGCTGATGCACAAGAACGGTGACATCTACGTCATCTACCTCGATGCCGATACCTTCCTGCAGGTGAAGCAGAAGGTCACCACCAAGGTGCGGGACCAGGAACAGACGGCGGAAAGCTTCATGTCCGACTACAAGGCCGTCGACGGCCTCTTGATGGCCCACACCATCGAGATCCAGGCCCCCGGGGCACCCGCGCGCATGAAGATGGTGATCGAGAAAGTGACCTTCAACGCCGCCATCGACGACGCCCGCTTCAAGCAGCCCGCCGCCAAGCCCGCCGAACCCGCCAAGGCCTCCGCGGCCAAGTGAGGACCGACATGCGCCTGAGCCACCTCGCCCTAGCCCTCATCCTGGCTCCAGTCCTCGTGGCCCAGGCGCCTGTGCCCCAGCCAGCCCTCCTGGATGCGGATGCCCTGGAAGGCCTCCGCGCCCGCAACATCGGCCCCGCCGTGATGAGCGGACGGATCTCCGCCATGGATGGCCACCTCGACAAGGGCCGTGTCACGCTCTACGTCGGGGCCGCCAGCGGCGGCGTATGGAAGACCACCAACGGCGGCACCACGTACAAGCCAGTCTTCGACAAACACAACCAGTGTATCGGCGCCATCAAGGTGCACCCGAAGACCCCCAGTACCGTCTGGGTGGGGACCGGGGAGAGCTGGGTGCGCAACAGTGTTTCCGTCGGGGACGGCGTCTACCGCAGCACCGACGGCGGGGACAACTGGACCCACCTGGGCCTGAAGGAGACGGAGCGCATCGTCGGCATCGAGGTGCATCCCTCCAATCCCGATATCGCCTATGCCGCCGCCCAGGGCGCCCTCTGGAATGCCAGCCCCGACCGCGGCGTATACCGCACCAAGGATGGCGGCAAGACCTGGCAGAAGATCTTGTTCGTGGACAACGACACGGGCTGTGCGTCCATCGCCATGGATCCGGCCAACCCGAAGGTGCTCTTCGCCGCCATGTGGCAGCATCGGCGCCAGTCGTGGAGCTTCTCCAGCGGCGGCAAGGGCAGCGGCCTATACAAGAGCACCGATGGCGGCGACACCTGGACGAAGCTCACGGGAGATCCCACGCGAGGCCTGCCCGAGGGCGACCTGGGCCGCATCGCCATCGCCATCGCTCCCGGCGCGACCAGGACCGTCTACGCCGTGGTGGAAGCCCAGAAGGGCGGGCTGTTCCGCAGCGAGGATGGCGGCGAGACATGGACCCGCGGCAACTCCAGCGCCAATATCGTCATCCGCCCCTTCTACTTCGCCCTGCTGGTGCCCGATCCCAAGGATCCCAAGCGGGTCTACAAGCCCGGGCTGCAGCTTTCCGTGAGCGACGACGGGGGCAGCAGCTTCAGCCCCATCGCGGGCTCCACCCACTCCGACCACCACGCCCTGTGGATCAACCCCTCCAACCCTGAGCAGCTCTTCCTGGGCACCGACGGCGGTGTCTTCGAGAGCAACGACCGGGGCGGCTCGTGGCGCATGCACGCCAACCTGCCCGTGGCGCAGTACTACCACGTGGCTCTGGACATGGAGCGCCCCTACCGGGTCTTCGGCGGCCTTCAGGACAACAGCTCCTGGATGGGCTTCAGCTCCCTCAAACTGGGTAACAAACACTGGAGCAACCTGCATGGCGGCGACGGCTTCTGGGTGCAGCCCGATCCCGCGGATCCCGACTACGCCTACGCGGAAAGCCAGGGGGGCGACATGGTGCGGGTCAACCTGCGGACCCTGAGCAGCCGGGTGGTGAAGCCCCAGGAGGCCGCCGGTGAGGCCAAATACCGCTGGAACTGGAACACACCCATCGTGCCGAGCGCCAATGAGAAGGGTGCCTTCTACACCGGATGCCAGTACCTGTTCCGCACCCGCGACAAGGGCGACAGCTGGGAGCGCATCAGTCCGGACCTCACCACCAACGACGAGAAGAAGCAGAAGCAGGAGGACTCCGGCGGCCTCACCGTGGACAACTCCAGCGCCGAGACCCACTGCACCATCTACACCACGAGCGAGAGCCCGAAGAACGCCCAGGTGATCTGGGTGGGCACAGATGACGGCAATCTTCAGATCACCCGGGACGGGGGCAAGACCTGGCAGAACACCTCGCCAAGCGTGCCGGGCCTTCCCAAGGGCACCTGGGTCTCCTGGGTGGAGGCCAGCAGCCACGCGGAAGGCACGGCCTTCGCGACTTTCGACGGCCACGCATCCGGGGACATGAAGACCTACGTCTACCGCACGGAGGACTTCGGCCAGACCTGGAAGGCCCTGGCCACCCCCGAGATCAACGGATTCGCCCATGTGGTGAAACAGGATCCCGTCCGCCCTGAGCTGCTCTATCTCGGCACCGAGGACGGCCTCTTCCTCAGCCTCGACACCGGGGCCCATTGGGTGCGCTTCGAGGGCGGCAACTTCCCCCGCGTCCCCGTGCGCGACCTCGCCATCCACCCCCGCGAGAACGACCTGGTGCTGGCGACCCACGGCCGCGGCCTGTGGATCATCGACGACCTCACGCCCCTGCGTGCCCTCGTGGGAGAAGCTTTGGAGAAGGACCTCGCCCTGCTCCCCACCCGCCCGGGCGTGGTGGTGGAGGCCCGCGGCGACGGGTGGATGGACGGTGACGGCGAGTTCAGCGGAGAGGAACCCGTGAACGGCGTGGTGGTGGCCTACTGGCAGAAGAAGCGCCACCTCATGGGCGAGTTCAAGGCCGAGGTCCTGGATGCGCAGGGCCGGGTCATCCGCAACGTGGCAGCAAGCAAGCGCCGCGGCCTGAACTTCCTGGTTTGGGACGGCACCGCCAAGGCGCCGCGGGTGGCCAAGGGAACGCAGATCAGCTACGCCGGCTTCGTGGGCCCGCGGCTTCCGGAAGGCACCTACACTGTGCGTCTCACGAAGAACCAGACCGTCGTGGACCAGGCCATCACCCTGGCGCCTGATCCCGGCAACCCCTTCACAAAGACCGATCGGGAAACCCGCTACCAGTGCGCCATGACCGTGTTCCGGATGATCGAGGACATGGCCTTCACCGTGGACCAGCTACTCGGCCTGCGCGATGGCGCCCGCTCCAGCGCCGACAAGGTGCAGGACGCCGACCTGGCGAAGCGGCTGCGGGCCTTCGCTGACGCCCTGGATACCGAACGCGCCAAGCTCGTCCCCACCAGCGAAAAGGTCGGCATCACGGGCGAGGAACGGCTACGTGAGCGCCTCGCCAGCGTCTTCGCCGCCGTCAACAGTGAGCGTGGTCGGCCTAGCAGGACCCAGACCGACCGCGTCGCCGCCCTCCAGACGGACATCGCAGAAGCAGGCAAGAGCTACGCCGCCCTGCTGGAAAAGGACCTGCAGCCCCTAGACAAGGCCCTCCAGACCGCCGGACAGCCCGCTCTGCCCCGTCTCACCCGCGAGGCCTGGGAGCAGCAGACCTCGAAGTAGCCGATCCCCTGTGCTCGGATGGCCGCCGACCCTCCGAGCACACATGGCGGCCTCCCTCCATCCGGAAGGGTTCGGAGGCTCGTTTATGGGGCACGGAACCCATCAGCGGTGAGATCGTCTGCCGAGGTCGTGAGGGGGGGGCGCCCCTCATTTCGGGCTGGCAAGCACCTGCATACCGGACTCGCCCGATCCGTGGTCAGGTCCGAGGAGGAGTTTCAGGCGTGGACCGAAAGCGGGGGGAACATCGGCGGGCTTGCCCTGCACTTCAACAAGCCCGTGTGCCCACCAAACCCCCTCAGAATCGTTGCGTTTGATGACGATGCCACGCATCCGGGGAAGATGCCGGAACCTGGGAAGCACGCAAAGAATGGGCAGGGTTAAGACGGTGGATGGGTTAAAACCCCGTGATCAGCAGGTCGATGGCTTGAATGATGTCTGCCCTAAGCGTGGTCAAGTCCCCCACGACAGCTCCAAGCTCTCGCTGATGGATCCCTGCCATCTCCGGCACCATGGCTATCAGAGGCTTGTTCTTGAACTTCACCAGGGGCGTCAATCGGGTCATGGCTTTGGATTTGATCGCGTCGGAGCGATAGAGAGGCACGACCATCCGGGTTGCCAGGATGGAGAGAACCTCCGCCTGCACATCCAGCAGGAAGGGGACATCCGTTTTGGTTCTAGGGTTCGGGTTTTCGTGGATCGAGAATTGAGCCATCAGAACGTCCTAGCGCCATCACTGAAAACGCCATGGGCTTCAACCCGCTTGTTGTATGCCTGGATGGCGTCCACGTTTTCCTTCAACCACCGCTCAGCCATAAAATCCTTAACCGCCTGTGCCAAGGCCATCTCTGCCACGCTGGAGAGGTTCAAGCCCAGGTCTTTTCCCATCTTCAGCAAGTCGCTGTTAATGCTTAGGTTGACGGGTTTTTTGGGGGCATCCAACCGGTATCCGGTGTGCATGTTGGCTCCTTGATTTCGATGCACATGAAGTATGCGCATCCGCTTTGCGTTAATCAAGGTGTTCTAGGAAATCCCCGGGCGGCGGAGGCCGCCCCCACCTTCCTTCCTCTGGGTTTCAGCGTGAGCGGCACCACGCGGCACGGCTGGCTGCACCCCACGTTTCAGGGCCGTCCCGAATGGGTGAGTGGCGGCGCCTTCGGTCCTGAGGCCAGCATCTTCGGCGCGGTTGCGGTCCTACTCGGCAGCTACCTGCTTTGGGCCTGGAAGGGGCAGCCTGCCCTCCCGCCACACAGTAATGGGAAGGGCGCCTCCTGGCAATCTGGGTGCATCTGAGCTCGCTTAGGGATTCTCAAATAGGGATGTCAGCATGTGCTTGCCATCGGCATCACCGGCCTTGGCTGCCTTTTCCAACCACTGGCGAGCCAGAGCCTCGGATTTAGCGACATGGCGTCCTTCAAAATGCCAGGCCCCCAGGGTACTCATGGCTTCTACGCAGCCTTTTTCTGCAGCCTTTCGCAACCATTCGGAGGCCTCCAGGTTTTCCGGCTCATCCAGGCCTGCCAGGCTCAGGGCTAGGTGGAACATCGCCTCGGGGATTCCCTTTTCCGCTTCGCTGCGAAGCTTCTGACGTGTAGCAATCGCTTCGGGACCGTAGGCCTGTTCGCGCCAGCGCTGGCCCGCAGTTTCGGGCGCGAAATCTTTCACCATGGCGTCGATGCGGGCCTTCTCTGCGGCGGCTTCAGCCTCGACCTTGGCCTCAAGCCCCTGTGGGTTAGGCGAAGGCTGCAGATCGCGGATCAGCCCGGTCTCCAAGTCCAGGGCCACGGCGCCATGATCGGCAGTGTCCAGCCACATCACATCCTCCTGAATGGCGACGAAGCGGGGTTTCCAACCTTGGTCTGCGGAACGCCACCGCCGCTGGCTGGGGAAGCCTTGCCCGGCGGACCGCCAGAGAAGGGCGTCTTGGCGCCACCAGACCTCCACTTCCCGGGTTGCAGTCTCTAACTCCACGCTAGAGGAATCATGAGGCCAGCAGAGCCAGCGCTTAGGCAATTCCGGTCGCTGGTGGGGGCTCACTAAGGACTTGCCGTGATGGGAAAGGGCCCAAGCAAACCCATCCTTCTGGCCACGGGAGTGGGCCGAGCCAGAGGCGGATCCCCAATTCCAAATTCTCAACCCCGTCGCCGCGTCCATTTCAATCTGAAGCGATTCAGTTTCGAGCGAAACGCCCTCTGGAAGGACGCTTAGGAGTTTAGGGGTCATGGCTTGGGCGCGGTCTTCGGGGAGTAGCACGAAGGGCTGTCGCCCCACATCCAGTGCTTTCCTCACCATGGCGGCGCCATTCTCAAATCCCTGGGCGTATTCGAGTCGCTCTTTTTCTGGCTTCGTCTCGAAAGATTTGGCGCTGGCCTCCTTTACCTGTGAGGCCCAAATTTCAGCGGCCGACGCATGGGGCGTTGATGCGGGTGGCTTGCAGGCAAGAAAAACGAGCAACAGGGTGCCTAAAGGCACGAGGTGGCGCATGAGGGCCTCCGGACGGGTTGGTCAAATATACGAACGGGTTCGTAGGACGTCAACGAACCCGTTCGTACTTTTACATCCCTGTGACAGCCTCGACCTTATCGCTTGATGGCCCTCTCTCAGAGTTCACCCTTCCGGAAGGGTGAAGGAATAACTGGATCCCTTCCTGGTTTACTCTCCACGCCCAGCCAACTCTTAACGCGTCGAGTTGCGTTGATGAAGGGATAGCCTCCCAAGGCCATCCTGTAAGCGGCAGCCGGTCCGCTCGATCCCCACAACGCGGCCGTAAAGACCCCCGATTCCACCATGGGTGGCCTTGCGGGGGATGGTCAATCCACTCCCCGGCCCAAGGCCGCGATGAGCCTCATCAGCGCCGGCGCCACGGGCTTCTCGCACCACAGCCCTTCCCCGTGTGCGGCCATGATCAGGCTGCCCCAGTGCATGGCGCGGCCCTCGATGCCGGCGCGGAAGGTGGGGTGGGCGATGCGGGTCCAGGGCTGGCCTTCGCCCTTACCGAACTGGCTGCCGAAGGCGTCGAAGGCCGCCATGCGCTGGTCCCAGACTTCGCTCACGTCCACCACCACGTCCGGCGCCGTGGGCGGGTTGATGCCGCCCACCCAGGCCACGGCCTTGGGGCGCCAGGGCTGGCCCTCGCAGGGAAAGTTCTTGAGGCCCGCATAGTAGGCGGCCTCGCGCCCTAGGCGGTAGAGGCGGCGGTGATCCGGGTGGTGATCCTCGGGATGGGGCAGCACCAGCACCTCGGGACGGGTGCGGCGCAGCACCTCCATGAGCTTCACGCGGTAGGTCTCCGATTCATCGAAGCGCGCATCGGGGAAATCCAGGATGATCCGTTCCACCCCCAGAAGGCGCGCGGCCTCCAGGGCCTCGGCCCGGCGCAGCTCCAGGGTGCCCCGGGTGCCCAGGTCCCCGCCGGTGGCATCCAGGATGGCGGCCTTCAACCCGCGCTTGGCGCAGAGGGCCAGCATGCCCCCCGCATGCACCTCGGCATCATCGGGGTGCGCGCCGACGACCAGCAGATCCAGATTTTCGTTCACGTTTCCTCCACCATCACCATTCCCTCGCCGTGGCCCAACGCTTCCAGCAGGCGGTCCAGCAGGGCCTCGTCCCGGAGCCAGAAGGCACCCGGTATCACCCGTTCCTGGGGCTTGCCGAAGGGGAAGAGGCGCTGGCGGAGGCGCTCTGGATCCTCGCCGATGAGGCGGGCCACATGGTCCCGGAAGATCCGGCGATCCAGCTTCAGCAGGCGGTGGCGGGTGCGGGCCAGTTCCTGACGAAATCGGTGGCCCAGGGCCTGACCCCAGGCGGGATCGGGTTGGACGGTCAGGGCCTGGCTGGGCAGGGCGGGGTGATCCGGCAGGAAGGCCTCCCAGTACCCCGCGCGCAGGGCCTCCAATTGCAGGGGGGCCAGGCGCAGGCCCTTGGGCATGATGAACGCGTTGGGACGGGCGATGATCTGCGGCGGCTCTAGGCCTACCCGCTGCCACAGGGGCTCCGTGAGGCGCCAGTAGGCCCGCTCGCCTGGGCCAAGAATTACATGGGTGGCGGGCAGCATCAGCGACTGCATGAGTGGACGGACCGCAGCGCCGGGGCTCAGCCAGCATCCGGGCGGGCAGGGCTGGCCGCTTTCCAGGCGAAGGCGGAGACCCGTGCGGGGATCCAGGCTGAACCAGGCGGCCTGCTCGCGGGGGTCCAAGGGGAGTGCAACGCCTTCGGCCTCCAGGGCCTCGGCCCTGGCCAGCAGCGGGGTTTCCAGATCCAGGGCCCGCCAGCGCTCCAGCTCGACCTGGATGGAATTTCGCAGGGAGCGCTCCGTGGGAGAGAAGAATCTCAGGCCCCGGAACCAGAGGGGCTTGCCGAGGGCCAGCACATGGTCCCGTAGGGTGGGCCGATCCGGCCTGGGCAGGTCACCCCAGAGGCGCTGGGCTTCCTCCTGGTGGGCCTCGGTCCAGGGCAGCCAGCCCGTGGCCGTGCCCGCCGGGGCCTCGAAACGGAAGCGGTGGCGCACCAGGCGGTTCTCGGCAAAGGCCACGGTGGAGGCCACTTCCAGCCGATCGTGATCCTCATCCGCCAGCCAGTAGACGGCCTCGCCGCCCAGTCGCCTGGCCACAGACAGAGCCGCGAGAGCCTTCACCACCGACAGCGCGGGCGTCCAGCCCACGCCGATCTGCTGGCCTGTCACCACCACCGGGCGCCGAGTCTCCATAGGCTGAAAGCCTAACCCATCCGGCGCGGACTTTCAGGAAGATCGATAAGGCAGGCCGCAGAACGATAGCTCACCAAAAAACGGGGCTCGGCCCCCAGGCCGAGCCCCGCCGGGGCGGGCCACCTCCTCGCGGCCTGCCCCTTATCGGCGGTCAAGGCTCCGTGGGTTCGGTGGCCGGGACCGCGGGTTGATGGGAGGCTCGCCAACGGCGGATGGACCAGATTGCCAGCGACGTGAGCAGGATCCACGGCGAGAGCACGATGAGCACTTCCACCAGGAAGGCGAGGCTGGTGATGAGGCCGGTAAGTCCGTCCTTGAGGGCGCCCACCATGGGGGCCCACATCGCCGGTTCTCGGAACTTGGCGGGCCGCGGCGGTTCGGAGACATCGGCGTGGAGGGTGGAGTAGGCGATCTGGCTGTCCAGGGTGCGCTTCTGGGCCTCCATACTCTCCAGTTCCTCCGTCACCTGACTCAAGGCCTGCTCGGCTTCGATCACATCGGAGAGCTTGCCGGTGCGGGTGGCGATGATTTCGCGCAGGCGCACAGCCGCGGCCCGCTTGTTGGCGCGGCGCGCTTCGAGATCGGCGTAGGCGCGGGTGACATCCTCCACCTTGACTTCTTCGTGTTTCACGGTGCCCAGGGCCTTGAACTCCGCCAGGGCGCCATCGAAGCGTGCGGCCTGAATGCGCAGGGTGAGGTCGGCCCGCTTGCGCCCGTCATCGTCAGTGGTGGTCTTCAGTTCGGCGAGGTAGCCATGGCGTTCCGCCAGGGTGCGACAGGCCGACTCGAAGCGCGGAAAATCCTTGACCTCCAGGCTGATGCGGGCAGTGCGGATACGTTTCTGGGGGATGAGTTCCAGTTGAGCATCCGCTACAGGCGAACTAGGAGGTGGTGGTGGAGCGGCGTACTGCATGACCGGTGCTTCGCTCAGGTCCATTCCCACGGACATCTTCACCACCTTCGAGGCGGAAAACTGGGAATCCTTGCGGAAGGCCTGAGTGCTGGCGAGTGCAAGCAACACCAGGATGAGTGCTGTTCCAGCGAGCGCGAGCCCTTTGCGGGAAAGGAGCGGAGGCATGGTGACCTTTCATTGCAGGGTTGGGAGATGGGTCATCCAGAGCCCCATCCCCACCAGGGCGGTGGAGATGGAGAGCACCAGGAACCAGCGCGGGAGGCGCACGGGAGACTCGGCGGTGATCATTTGAGGCGGAAGAGAAGGGTCAGGCGGAACTGGGCGGAGACGGCCTGGCCGTTGAGGGTGGCGGGCTCGAAGCGCCAGAGGCGGGCCACGCGCATGGCCTCCTGCTCCAGGGAGGGATGAGGGCCGGAGAGGGCCTTCACCTCGGTGGGCACACCCCGGGGATCCACGGCCATGAGGAGTACCACGTCACCCTGGATCCTCGCGAGTCTCGCCATGGCCGGATAGACCGGAGCCACCTGGTGGAGGATGCGCATCTGCTGGAAGTCGAATTCCACCACGGTGGCCGCAGATCCGCTACCCGTGCCGGTCCCCGTGGTTTGCGAGGGGGGCAGGGCGTGGCGAAGGGCGTCTGCCGGAGTCTCTGCACGAGTGCTGGTCATCATCAGGTTCTGGGTCGGCAGCGAGGTCGGCGTGATGAGCGGTACGACATCGCTGGCCACGGGAGGGGTCCAATCCTTGGGGCGCTCGGGGGCATTCTTGACCACCAATCCAGGGGCAGGCGTGGGAGGAACAATTCGCACTGTTGTCGGTGCCATCACATCGGTCGTAGGATCCGGCAGGATCACGGTCACCGTGGGTGGCGGTTGCAGCTGTGTCTTCACGGCGGGCGCAAACATCAGTGCCGCGCCGCAGGCGCCGTAGACCAGGCAGGCCCCCAGGAAGCTCATGGCGCGCGGTGCGGGGGGTGCCATGGCGAAGATGGCGTTGGGGGTGAGGGTGGGGGGCAGGGCCTCGGCAGGCCGCAGGCTGCCCTGGGGCAGGGCGTGCGCAAACATGGAAACCTCCAGGATGATGAGGATCCCGGTTCACCGAGGCACACTGGGGATCATCCGAATCCCTGGGGTGCGCCGTCCGCCTCCGGTGCCCCGCAGGCCGCAAGGCTCCGGGACACCGCGCGTCGGAGGAGATGCGAAAGCCCCTTCAGGTTTCCGCTCCCGCTCTCGATGTCCCAAAGATCGTGTTGAACCAGGTATCGGTCTGGGGGGAGCAGCGTCAAGGCGTGCGGAGGGATATTACGGGAGCGTGATGTTCATGCCCCTTCTTCACGTCTTCGTCATGGGGCCGAGTCAATGAATCCGGTCACGCGCGGGCATTCGTCATGGTGGGAAATGACAATCGATTTCCTGATTGTTGGCTTGTCTACGCCGGTTCCAGTGGTCGCGGCCCATGGCGTCTGGAAGATGTCCACGGATGAACACGGATACACACGGATGAAATTGGGCACTGCGTTTCTTTGTCCACTGTTGTTGATTGCGGGTTCGTTGCTTTTTCGGCGGAGCCAAGCCGGAAACGGGACCTGATAATCGGCTAAACTCCGCCAAAAAGACTGAACCGCGAATTTCGCGAATACGCCCTTGCGGGCGCGCGAATGGCCTACAACAGCCGCCCCGCCTCCTTTCAATCGGCGTATCGCCCAGCCGTCAAGGGCCGGGCGGAACGCCGATTGAAAGTCCAGGCGGGCCTGAATTGGGGCATTCGCGCCCATTCGCGTTCATTCGCGGTTTCAACAGGCTTTTCCCTTCGTGGCTGAGGCAGACCGATAATCGGAAACCAGGTTTGATTCTTCGACATTCCGGTGGGAAACCTCAGGCCAGCATCCGATGCAGCACCTCGTAGCTGCCCACGCGCCCGCCCAGTTCCCGGAGGAGCCTGCTGCGGAGGAGATCGGTGATGGCGCGGGCGGCGTCGCTCTCGTCGGGATCCGGGGCCTCTTCCGCCGAGGCGGTGCGCAGGCGCCGCAGATGTTCCCGGGCGCCTGGGGGCAGGGCTTCGGCGGGGTCCACGGGCAGGCATGTGGCGCAGCGCCAGCCATGGTCATCCGTGAGCATCACGAGGGGTGCCGTGTCCCCGCCGCAGTAGCCGCAGGTGCGAGGGTGGGGCAGCAGGCCCAGGCAGTGGAGCAGCCAGTGCTCGGCGTAGGCCAGCACCGCCATGGCCCGGTTGGGCTCGGTCTTGATGGCCCGTCCGCAGGCGGAGAGCAGGCGGAAGAGGCGGTCATCCTCGACGCCCTCCTTGGCCACACGGTCGAAGAGATCCGCCAGGCAGGCCACTACGAGATTGGATTCTAGGTGGCCCAGGGTGAGGGGCGAGTGCTGGAGTTCGCAGCGGGTGATGCGCCGGATCTCCACGTGCTCCTTGCCGAAGAAGCTGACTCGCACCAGCCCCAGAGGCTCGAAGGAGGACACCCACTTGGCCGCGGGTTTCTTCGCGCCCTTGGCCAGGCCCGTGAGCCGCTCTCCGTGCTCCGTGAGAAAGGACACGATGAGGCTGCCTTCCTGGAAGGGGGTGGGGCGCAGCACGATGGCGGCGTGGGTGCGGATCATGGTCATGCCAACTCAGTGTGATTCAAGGGCGGGTCCGCCGTCGCCCTCTCTTCGCTTCCCGCTAATCTGAAGGGCGGAGCCGCGAATGCCCTTTCCCTTGCGCCTGGTCTGTTGTTTCGTTCTATTGGTGTGCTGGGCGCCCGCCCAGACCACGATCCGTTTCCGACTCTGGATGGCCGGGCAGGAGGTGGGTGGGCGGGAGACCCTCCACACCCAGAACGAGACGCGGGAAGCCATCGAGACTCGAGAATGGGTCCGCATCGAGCGCATGGGCATGGTGGTGGAGCAGAAGGTGAACCTCCAGGCCTTCCGGGATGCCAAAGGCGCCCTGGAATTCATCTGGTCCATCCGCCTGGCCCAGGAGCCCATGGAGGGCCGCGCCACCTGGAAGCCTGCGGACCCCTTGAGGCTCCGCGTCCAATCGAAGCACCTGCCAGAGCGATGGGTGGAGCTGGACAAGGAGCAGGCGCTCTGGCCCGGGGCTCAGGACGCCAAACTCCTGGAGGCAGCGAAGGGGCGCCATCCGCTGCGCCTCAAGGGCTACGTGCCGGCCCTTCAGCAGCCCACCGAACTGGACCTCGAGGTGGTGGGACCCGATCCGTTGCCGGGCTTTCCCGATGCGGTGCGCTTCAAGGGCGTGAGCCGTGAGGGGCCCATGCAATCCGAAACGGAACTCTGGGTGTCGCCTTCCGCAGGCGAACTGAAGACGGTCACCAGCCTGGGCGGCATCCCGATCCTGGTGCAGCGCGCCGAGCTGCCCACGCCCAAGGGGGCGGAACTCTCGGCGGGTTTCTTCGCCAAGACCCTGAAGACCCTGCCGCCCCATCCCTTCCTGCCCTGGCTCTTGCGTGCCACCCTGCGGTGGGATGGGAAGGACGCGCAGTCTCTGCCGGAGGACGATCAGCAGAAGCGGCTCGACCCCTACCGCATCCAGCTCCAGCGGGCCAAGGCGCCCACGCCCGAAGAGGCCGCAGAACCTCCCGTGAAGGGAAAACCGCACCTCGACGAGGCGCCCTTCCTGGCGGCCTCGCCCCTGGTGCAGTTCGAGGATCCGGTCTTCACGGGCCTGCTGGCCCGGCTCCAGGCCCCGAAGGGCGCCTCTCGCTGGGCCCTGGCCCAGCGGGTCAACCGCTTCGTCTTCGAGTGGATCACCGAGAAGGACTACACCGTGGGTTTCGCCTCCGCCCAGGAGGTGGCTCGCCGCCCCCAAGGAGACTGCACGGAGCACGGCGTACTCGCGGTGGCGCTGCTGCGAAAACTGGGCGTTCCCGCCCGGGGCGTCCTGGGCTGGGTGGGGATGGGCAATGTCGTGGGCCTGCACTTCTGGGTTGAGGTGAGAATCGCCGGGCGCTGGATTCCCATGGATCCCACCTTCGACGAAATTCCCGCCTCGACCCTGCGCCTGAAACTGGGCACCACGGACCTGGCCGATCTGGGCAGCGTGGGCTGGGACACCGCCGCCACGCGCTTTGGCGAAGGGAAATGGATTCCCAAAGGCGCCTGGGAGCGGGAGATCCGCATCCTGGGGGATCGGGTATATGCACCTGACGGCACGGGTCTGCGCCTGCCGGGGGCCCAGTGGGCCTTGGCTGAAGGGCAGCTCTCCCTGCTCTGGCGGGGGCGTCATTCCGTGGAGGCGGTCACCCATCCGACGCAACCGCTCCTCCGCGAATCCAAGGTTTTCCAGGGTGTGGCTTCCGAGCGCCGGGGCTGGTGGCATCCAGAACAGAAGGCGCTCTGGCTGCGGGTGGACGAAGCCCGGTGGTTGCGCGTGGCCGACCTGGATGAGCGGCAGGCGCTGGAGCTGCTGGACGGATTGAAGTCGCTCTGACGAGGGGGATTCATGGGCTTCGAACACGACCAATGCCTGCAACGCGCAGAGAATGCCTTCGCGGCCTGGTGTCACGCCTCGCGACTGACCCGCCGCAATCTGCTGGAGGCCTGGCTCGGCCATTACCGTGACGCTGAGGAGGAACTGGCCCACCTCATCACCGAGGAAACGGGCAAGCCCATCACCCTCGCCAAGGGCGAAGTCGCGCGCGGGGTGGCCACCCTCCAGGCCACCGTGGAAGCCATCGCCACCTTCGGCGAAGAAGCCGTGCCCTACGATCTGATGGCAGGGGCCGAGGGGTGCCGGGCCACCCTGCGGCGCTTTCCCCGGGGGCCCGTGCTGGCCATCACGCCCTTCAACTTCCCCGTCAACCTCGCGCTGCACAAGCTGGCCCCGGCCCTGGGCGCGGGGTGCAGCGTGGTGTGGAAGCCCTGTCCCCAGGCGCCCCGGCTGGCGGCGCGCCTCTTTGAATCCTTCGAGCAGGCCCGCCAGGATGCGGGCGCGCCGGAGCACCTCCTGCAGGTGGCGCAGGTGGAACCCGCCGCCACCGAGGCCCTGGCCCAGGATGCGCGTATCGCGGTGGTGAGCTTCACCGGCAGCGAGCGGGTGGGGCTGCATCTCCAGTCCATCCTTGGCGGTAAGCCCCTGACCCTGGAGCTGGGGGGCAATGCCGCCGTGGTGGTGGATGCGGGCATTGACTCCGCCAGGGTCGCCCGGCAACTCGCCCCGGCGGCGGTGGCCGGAGCGGGCCAGAGCTGCTGCAAGGCCCAGCGCTTCTACGTTCATCAGGAACTCTGGAACGATTTCGTACCGGCCTTCCTGGAGGCCGTGCAGGCCCTGCCCGTGGGCGATCCCCGGGACCCGGCGGTGATCGTAGGGCCCCTCGTCGACGAGGCCACGGCGATCCGTATGGATGCGGTCCTGGACGCCGCCGTGGCCCGGGGGGCGAAGGTGCTGCTGCGAGGCCCGCGCCAGGGCCGCCTCCTGCCACCGGCCATCCTGCTGGATGTGGATGAAGACGAGGACCTGTGCTGTGGGGAGTGCTTCTCCCCCATCTCCATCCTCAATCCTGTCGCCTCCTTCGAGGAAGGCCTGGCGAAGGCCGCGGCTACGCGCTTCGGCCTGCGGGCCGCCGTCTACAGCCGGGACGCCCAGCATCTCCGCCGGGCTGCCGAAACCCTGCGGGCCGGGGGTGTCCTCCTGAATCTGCCCCCCACCTTCCGCCTGGATGCCGCCCCCTTCGGCGGTCTGGGGCACTCGGGGCAGGGGCTGGAAGGCCCCCGCTGGGCCATGGAGAGCTTCACGGAGCCTCGGCTCATCGTGGAGGGCCCAGCGTTCTGAGGGCGCCCCGAAAATCGGGTGGGAACTTCCGTCTTGACACATACACTTTAATTCGTACGCTTTCGAATGTAGCCAAGGAACCCTACCCATGCGTCACGCCCTGAATCGCCCCACCGATGTGGAACTCTCCATCCTGCGCGCCCTGTGGACCCTGGGCCCGGCCACCGTACGCCAAGTCCACGAGGCGCTCTGCGAGGATCGGGAGGAACCCCTGGCCTACACCGCCGTGCTCAAGATGATGCAGACCATGGTGGACAAGGGGTTGCTGAAGCGGGACGAGGAAGGGCGCTCTCATGTGTATCGACCTTCTCAGGCGCGTGAGCACACGCTTCGGCATCTGGTGGATGATCTGCTGGACCGGGCCTTTGGTGGCAGCGCCCTGGAACTGGTGAGCGCGGCCCTTTCGAATCGCGCCCTGGACGGCCGGGAACGGGAGGCCGTGGGGAAACTTCTGGCCCAGGCCAAGGAGAAGCGCGCGTGATCCGCCTTCTGGGTTCACCCGCCGCGTTGCGCCTGGCTTGGTGCCTGGTGCATTTCCTCTGGCAAGGCGCCCTCCTGGGGCTTCTGGCCTGGGGCACCCTGGCGGTGCTTCGGGGCCGAGGTCCGCGGCTTCGGTACGGGGTGGCCTGCGTCTTCCTGGCCCTCTGCGCCTTGGCCCCCCTGGCCACTTTCTGTCTGGTAGCGCCCGCCAGTCCCGCGCCCTTCACGGCCCACGCTCCCCTGGTGCTGGGCCTCGATTCCGGCACGTTGCAGGCCGTGCCGACTGCGTCGGGACACATTCCCTTGCAAGCCCGGCTGGCCGCTCTGCTGCCCGATCTCCTCCTGGGGTGGATGGTGGGGTTTGTGTTCTTGGGGCTCCGCGCGGTAGGGGGATGGTTCTGGCTCCAGCGTCTGCGCCGGAGCGCAGAAATGGTGGAGGGTCGCTGGGTGGAGCGGGTGCAGGAACTGGCGGCCCGGTCGGGAATCCGCCGCACCGTGCGCCTGCTTCAATCGGCCCGTATTCCCACGCCCATGGCCTTGGGCATCCTTCGACCCGTGATCCTCGTGCCATTGGGCTTCTTCGCCCAGGTCGACGAGGCGGGGGCGGAGGCGGTGCTGGCCCATGAACTGGCCCATCTTCGGCGCCTGGATCCGCTGGTAAACGGCCTCCAATGTGCGCTCGAGACGCTGCTCTTCTTTCACCCCGCCGTTCATTTCATCTCCCGCCGCGTGCGCACCGAACGGGAGTGCTGCTGTGATGTCGATGCCGTAATGGCCTGCGGCGACGCCATCCTCTACGTTGAAACCCTGTGCCGCCTCGACGCCCAGCGCGGACGGCCCCTGTCCCTGGCCCTCTCGGCCAGAGGAGGCAACCTCATGGAACGCATCAAACGCCTGCTGGCCCCCGTGCCGCCGCCCCGCTTCGCGCTGCCCGTCCTCGCCGTGGCGCTGGCGGCCCTCGGCGCCACGGCGCTGCTAGCCCAGTCTCCCAAGAAACCTGCAGCCCCCATGGCGCCCAGCCCCGTGGCGGCCCCCACCCCGCCGACGCCTCCCAGCGCCGTGGCGATGCGTCCGCTCCCACCCCCGCCGCCCATGGCTCCGCTGGATCCCTGGGGCGAGAAGGGCGAGAAGACGCCCGTGCAGATCGAGGCCAAAACCCTGAAGGAGGCCATCCACAAGTTCGCGGAGGCCCGGCGCCTCGATCCGGTCATCGGACGCAGCATTCCCGATACGGAAGGCCCCTTCGTCTTCCGTCACGCCCCTTGGCGCACGGCCCTCGAAAACCTCGTGAAGTCCCAGGGGCTCGTCTGCGTGATCCAGGACGGCGTTCTGCGGGTGGCCTATGCCTCCGATCTGATGAATGAGGGCATCTGGGCCAGCAAGCTGAATCCCAAGGCCGAGCCTACCCTTCCTGCGCAACCGGCTCAACCTCTGGTACCAGCGCCTCCCGCGCCGGAGGAGCCCAAGTCGACCACGACCGAATACCGCAACCGCAGCATCGAGTTCGTGTACTGGCCCGCCAAGGAGGGCGAGCGCAAGATGCGCTTCGTGGCCAAGAATGCGACCCGAGAGGAAGTGATGGAAGCCCTCCGCAAGATCGAACTGTTGGCCAAGGCAGACAAGGGAGGCGAACGCTTTCAGGGGGAGTGGAAACTGCCCACCGCCAAGACCGAGAAGAGCGGCGAGTGGCTGACCTTTACCTACGATGGGGTTACCCCCCAGTCCGTGCGCGAACTCCACAAGTGATTGCCACCCCCCAAGCGCACCTCCACCGGGTGCGCTTGGGGGGTCATTCCAGGTATTCCCGCCCCACCCACTTCGCGGCCCAGAGGCCCACGCCACTGAGGACGCTGCTCAGCACCACCGCCGTGGTGAGCCCCACGAGGGAGCCCAGCCACCAGCCGAGCCAGCCGCCGAGGGTGAGGCCCATGAAGCCGAAGAGGCCGCGCATGGGGTTCAGTAGGTGAGCACGCGCATGGTGTTGGTGCTCCCGGCGGTCCAGAGGGGATGGCCCAGGGTCATCACCACGCGATCGCCGGCCTGGAGATCATGCTCGGCCTTCAAGACGGGTTCGATGGAGGCGATCATCTGGGAGAGATGCTCGGCCCGGGGGATGAGGAGGCTGCGAACCCCCCGCAGGAGTCCCATTCGCCGGGCGTTGCCGAGGTCGGTGGTGGCGCCCACCACGGGCACGTTTCCGGCCAGGCGGCTCACCATGCGGGCGCTGCCGCCCCCTTCGGTGAAGACCAGCAGGAGTTTGGCCTTGAGCTCCTCCGCCGTCCGACAGGCGGCGAAGGCGACGGAGACATCCGTGCGCCCGGTGTAGTGCTCGGGAACGCTCGCGACGCGGCGATCGGCGGGCGTCGGCGCATTCTCGTCGGCGTCCTGCGCGATTCGCGCCAGCCACTGCACAGCATCCAGCGGGTATTTCCCGGCGGCGCTCTCGGCGCTGAGCATCACCGCATCGGTGCCATCCCAGATGGCGTTGGCGATATCGCTGGCCTCGGCCCGGGTGGGCTGGGGATTCTCAATCATGCTCTCCAGCATCTGGGTAGCGGTGATGACGGGCTTCAGGGATTTGCGGGCCATGCGGATGATGCGCTTCTGAAGGCTGGGCACCTTCTCCACACCCAGCTCCACCCCGAGGTCGCCCCGGGCCACCATCACGCCCCAGGAGGCATCCAGGATCTCCTCCAGATGATCGAGGGCCTGGGGATGCTCGATCTTGGCGATGATGGGCTGGGCACCCCCGAAGGCGCGGATGGTGGCCTGGAGGGCCTGGACATCGGCGGCACGCCGCACGAAGCTCTGGGCGAAGAAGTCCACGCCCTGCTCGATGCCCCACTTGATGTCCTCGATGTCCTTGGGGGTGAGGGGATCGAAGGCCACATCGAGGCCGATGGGATGGACGCCCTTGCGGGCCTTGAGCAGGCCGCCCACCTTGACCCGGGCCAGGAGCTGACCCTGCCGTGCCTCCGTGATTTCCAACACGAGGTTGCCATCGTCCAGCATCCAGATCTGTCCTGGCTTGGCACCGCGGAACAGTTCGGGATGGGGCAGGGGCACGGCCCAGGCATGGCCCGAGGGGGTGGATTCTTCGGCGGGATACAGCGCGCCGATGCTGCCTTCCGCCAGTTCCACGGGGTCCATTCTTCCGACGCGCCACTTGGGCCCTTGCAGATCCAGGAAGACGGGAATGCGGCGTCCCAGATCCTCGGCGGTTTCGCGCACGAGGCGGAGGTGAGGCGTGCGCTCGTCGAGGGATGAGTGGCTGGCGTTGATGCGCACGGCATCGGCAAGCTGAAGAACCTGCCGGAGCGGGCCGTCCCCCCAGAGCGCCGGACCTACGGTGACCACAAGCTTGGTCTTGCGCATGATTTCCTCCACTTTCTCCACAAGTATTCCACAGGGTTTTCCACACAGAGGGCGGTGACAGTGCCGTGAAATCGCCCTTCGCATTCGATTTTATCGGTGATACCTTCGATCCTCACCTTTTTCTGGAGTGGAATCCTGATGCGCCGCCAGCTGCATGAACTCGTCGTGGAGATGGTGAACAAGGAGATCCCTCTGGAACTCGCCAAGCGGGAATTCGAGCGGGCGTACCTGCTGCAGGTGGTGGAGGCCCACGCGGGCAACCAGAGTGCCGCCGCCCGCAGCCTGGGCATCCATCGCAACACGTTGTCCAAGAAGCTCGAGCCCCTGATCACGTCTTTGCGCTATCCTGAAGCGTCCTGCTGAGGATTCCCGCGCCGTCGCGAAAGCCGTTCCAGCCCTGGGAAATCCTGGCGATTGAGCGGAGGTTTGCATGACCAAGATCGGTATCAACGGCTTCGGGCGCATCGGTCGCATGGTGTTCCGTGCCGCCATTCAGCACTTCCCCGATCTCGAGGTCGTGGGCATCAACGATCTGCTCGAGCCCGACTACCTGGCCTACATGCTCCAGTTCGACTCCGTGCATGGCCGGTTCAAGGGTGACGTCAAGGTCGAGGGCTCCAACCTCATCGTCAATGGCAAGAAGATTCGTCTCACCGCTGTGAAGAATCCCGCCGAGCTGAAGTGGGACGAGGTGGGTGCCGAGATCGTCGTCGAATCCACGGGCCTCTTCCTGGACAAGGAATCCGCGTCCGCTCACCTCAAGGCCGGCGCCAAGAAGGTCATCCTCAGCGCCCCCAGCAAGGACGACACGCCCATGTTCGTCTACGGCGTGAACCACGCCGCCTACAAGGGCGAGACCATCATCTCTAACGCCAGCTGCACCACCAACTGTCTGGCGCCCATCGCCAAGGTGCTCCACGACACCTTCGGCATCAAGCGCGGGCTCATGACCACCGTGCATGCCGCCACCGCCACCCAGAAAACGGTGGATGGCCCCTCCAACAAGGATTGGCGCGGGGGTCGCGGCATCCTGGAAAACATCATTCCCAGCTCCACCGGCGCGGCCAAGGCCGTGGGCAAGGTGATTCCTGAGCTCAACAAGAAGCTCACGGGCATGGCCTTCCGGGTGCCCACCTCCGATGTCTCTGTGGTGGATCTCACCGTGGAACTGAACAAGGAAGCCACCTACGAGCAGATCTGCGCCGCCATGAAGGCCGCCAGCGAAGGGTCCATGAAAGGCGTGCTGGGATACACCGACCAGAAGGTCGTCTCCACCGACTTCCGCGGCGAGAGCTGCACCTCGGTTTTCGACGCCGAAGCGGGCATGGCCCTGGACCCCACCTTCGTCAAGGTAGTGTCCTGGTACGACAACGAGTGGGGCTACTCCTGCAAGGTGCTGGAGATGGTCAAGGTGATGGGCAAGTAGCTTTCACAACCCATAAAACACAAGGGCCGACCCCAGGGTTGGCCCTTGTGTTTTATGGGTTGTGCAGTTCGTGGAGCAAATGTGGCAGTTGGTAAATATTTATCGATAATTTCATATTCAACCGTAATGTCTCTGGGTAGACTTCCCTTCTCTCATGATTACCATTGATGCAATTCACCCAAACCAACGCCTCGGCGCTGGTGGGCCTGTGTCGGTGACGCAGTCCTGATCACCCGGAGGATTCGTATGAATCACCCACGCGCTTGGCGCGCCTTCCTTAACTTGGCAGCCATGGGGTTCGCCGCGCTGATGCTGAGTTGCGGTGGAGGCGGCAGTACCCCTCCAGCCCCACCTCCCGCCCCGGTGGCCACCAGTCTGACCACCTCCAATGCGACACCCGCATTCGGTGGAACCTTCACCCTGACGCCTGTCTACTCCGCAGGGACGGGCACCCTCAACAATGGCGTGACGTGTCCAGCAACGGGAGTCGCCACCGCGCCGATTACCGCAAACTGGACGACGGGGGCGCGGATTTATACCCTGACTGTGACCAACAGCGCCGGGGTCACGGCCACCAAGTCAGTGACCGTGACGCCTCAGACCGTAGCCGTGGGCGCCATCAGCCCGGCGGCTGTCACTCGTACCGTGGGCACGACCACGACTTTCACCACCACCGTGACTGGCGGCGCGTTGAACACGATCAACTGGTCTTCAGGCGGGGTGGGCACCTGGGCTGGGAATGTTTGGACGGCTCCCAACACTGCGGGAAGCGTCACCATCACGGCCACCTCGGCGGATGATCCCACCAAGACTGCCACGACCACCGTGACTGTGGTGGCTGCGCCCGTGGCCACCAGCCTGGCGGCCTCCACGCAGACCCCTGCCTTCGGGGCGACCTTCACCCTCACGCCCACTTATTCCAATGGTACAGGCGCCATAAACAACGGCGTGGTCTGCCCTGCAACGGGCGCTACGGTCAATGTCACTGCGAACTGGAGTGGCGCCCGTACGTTCACTCTGACCGTAACCAATGACGCAGGTTTGCCGGCCACAACCTCGGTGGTGGTCACTCCCCAGACCGTAGCCGTGGGCGCCATCAGTCCTGCGGCCCCCTCCAAGACTGTGAACAGCACTACCACTTTCGTGGCCTCCGTGACCGGCGGCGCGCTGAACACGGTCAGCTGGTCTTCCGGCGGGGCAGGCACATGGGCCGGGAACGTCTGGACCGCTCCTAATACTGCGGGCAGCGCTACCATCACCGCGACCTCGGTGGATGATCCCACCAAGAGTGCCACCACCACGGTGACCGTCGTGGCCGCTCCCACCATCACCAGCTTCGCGGCGGCAAAGAGCACGATCACCAATGGCAATGGCACAACCCTGAGCTATGTATTCTCTGGTGGTGACGGCAGCATCGATCAGACGATCGGTGCCGTCGCAACGGGCGGCACAACCAATGTGTCCCCCACCGCCGATACCACCTACACCCTCACCGTCACCAATACAGCCGGGGATTTCGATACCGCCACGGCCACGATCACCGTGGTGCCCGCCGCGACCATCACGGCCTTTACTGCCAGTGCCACCACCGTGGCACCCGGTTCGACCGTTACCCTACACGCTGAGTACGCCGGTGGCGTCGGAACTCTGAACCAGGGCCTGGGGCCCATAAGCAACGGCGGCGATGTCATCACGGCAGCGCTCACCGCGACCACCACCTTCACCCTGACCGTTACCAACGGGGCTGAAGACCCGGTTTCCCAGAGCGTGACCGTCTATGTTGTGGGCGGAACCTTCACGAGCGCCGGGGCCATGAACAGCCCCAGATACGCCCCTACGGCGACCCTCCTGGTGGACAACTCAGTCCTCATCGTGGGCGGCAGCAGCGGTGGCTCTCTTGCAACCGCAGATGTCTACTCCAGTGGAACCTACACAGCAACAGCAGTGCCCATGAGCATCGGCAGATTCTCCCATGCCGCCACGCGCCTGGGGGACGGCAAGGTCCTCATCACCGGCGGTTTTGACAGTGTTTCGGGTCAGGTGCTTAACACCGCTGAAATCTACAACCCTGCGGAGGGTTCCTTCACGGCTACCGTTGGAACCATGACCACGGCTCGCATGGACCATACCGCCACGCTTCTGTCGAACGGCCTGGTGCTCGTCGCGGGTGGCACCGATAACATAGCCATTAAGGGTGCGGAGCTCTTCAATCCGGCGGATGGTACCTTCACGGCCCTGACCGGGCCCAACGCCTGGCCGGCACCCAGAACCCGGGCCACTCATACGGCCACGCTGCTCGTGGACGGTACGGTTCTCCTTGCCGGGGGATACAACGGTGCCGTATTCGGCACAGCAGACATATACAATCCTCTCCTGAACACGTTCACGGCCGTTGGTGACATGGGTCTGATCCGCTGGGGGCATTCCGCCACCTTGTTGCCCGATGGCAAAGTGCTCTTCACGGGGGGCCGCAACGGTCTAGAGGCCACCGGCGCCGTGCTGGCTGCCGCCGAGCTCTACGATCCCGTGGCGAAGACTTTCTCTGCCGTGGTTGCGCCCATGATCTCCCCTAGGGAATGGCACGTAGCGTCACTCCTTGCCGATGGTACGGTGTTGATCGCCGGGGGCGACCGGGATGAAACGGCTCCTGGTGGTCCTGTCGTCTACCTTTCCAGCGCCGAAATCTACAATCCCGCCTCGGGGCTGTTTACCACCACTGCCAGCATGGCCTCGACCCGGGCCAACGCCACCGCAACCCTGGTTCCCACGGGTCCCGGCACCGGGTTCGTGCTTATCGCCGGCGGGGGTGGCACAGCCGCGACCGAGCGGTTCCAGTAGTCCCTGTTTGAAAAGAACGAGGCGCCCAGGTTTCTGGGCGCCTCGTCCTTTTATGGGGCCAAGGTTTTTCCGCCCGTCGCCTTTGTGCTCGAGTAATCTCGCAAGCGAGCCTTCCGCAGCACTGGCGGGAGCATGCGCATCAGAGTGATCCTGCCTGCTCGTCAAATTGTTTTCCGAGATCCTCAACCTGGATCATGGTGTCTCCTTGGAAGGTGAACGCCCTTACCCAAGGGGAGGCAGTAACCCGCCCTGGATTTTTCGAATAGTGAGATAGATCAGACCCCCCAGGATGCCTCCGGCGTTTCCCGCGAGATGTACCCAGATGGCCGGAAGCAGGCTGCCCGTGCGCTCCCGGATAATTCCGGCCAACAGCCCAAGGGAGGTGGTGAACGCGAGAATGAATACCACCGTCCATGCATCGATCTCGATCACGGCCGGGAGATGCATGGCACCGAAGGCCAGGGCTCCCGTGAGGACGGGCACGCTGATCCTGGCGGTTCCGAGTTTCACCCTATGGACGCTCAAGGGCTGGAGGAAACCCTGGAGCCAACCTCGGACTAAGAATTCCTCGGCGGCACTGGCGATGATGAGCAGCAGCGGGATCTGGAGGGGCTTGAGCCCCTTCATGGCGCCCTCCATACCCCTGCCCGGGCTCGCCTTGATGGCCAGCGTGCAAACAGCCCCCAGCAGCAGGGCGTAAAGCACGAACTTCCCCCAGGATCCTTGAGCTCTCTGGAATCCGAAGTCCCCCCAATGGCCTTCTCCGAAAACCGCCATGGTTCCCGTGGAGAGCAGCATCACGAGGCCATAGGCCAGCATGCTCTTCGTGAAGGTAGGTAGTCCTGCAAGCGGGCTCCAGTGCTTCGGCAGGAACATGGCTCCGAAGATGGGGAGGCTGATAAGGAGCCCCATGGGCACGGTTCGCGGAATTCGCATAGTTCGCCTTTCAGGCAGAGCTTCGCCGCGGCCCGCAGGGCCAGCGCGAGGCCGGGTTGTTCCGCGGCTAGCTTTGCGCCGCCATCAATTTCTTCCAGTAATTCGCCAGGGCTTCCCGCCCCGTTTCTGTGATGCGAAAGCTCGTCACGGGCACCTTGCCGCGGAAGGCCTTGAGCACTTCCAGATACCCGGCAGTCTCCAGCTTGGTGGCGTGGCTGTTGAGGTTGCCCTTGCTGAGGCGCGTCACCTGTTCCAGGAACTTGAACTCCACTGATCCGGCGGAAGCCAGCACGGTGAGGATGGCCAGCCTCGCGGGCTCGTGGACCATGCGGTCCAGGTCGAGCAGGGTGCGGATGCGATCCGTCACGCGAGGCCCTCCAGCTCACGCCTGACACGCAGGAAAGCCCAGTGGTCCCGGATGCCGACCGCGAGGGCCGCCGTGCCTGCCAAGGGGTAAGCCAGCAGGGTATCTCCGGCGGCCATCTGGATGCCGCTTAGCAGCAGCGCCGCCCCAATGAAGAGCAGGATGGCCACGAAGCGCTCTAGGCGCCCCTTCAGGTCGGCGAAAACCAACGGCAGGGTTGCGGCCAGGGCCACCAACAGAAGCGAACGGAGCAGGGGGATCGGCAGGGAACCCATCCACACCGGAATCAGTCCCCCAAGCATGGCGCCCGGGATCACCCACCGGCCAACCAGGGTGCGGATTCGCGTCGCGCGGAGCTGACTGGGGCTCAGGGGGCTGGGCACCGGCTCCACGAGGCCGAAGCGCCGGGAGGCCCACCGTCGCAATCCCGCCCGGGCACCCAGCCAGAGGAAGGGCAGGAAGGCCACGGTAAGGGCCACCCCAGGCGGCAGGGGGGCGAAGGCTCCGACCCAGGTGAAGCGCCAGCCATGACCGGCCACCTCCGCCAGGGCGACCAGCAGCAGGAATGCACCGCCCAACACACTGGAGAGCCCCGCCTGACCCTCAGAGAGTCTCGCGTAATCCCGCGTGAGCCGCGCCAGGCGGTCGACGGCATTGGGCTCCAGGGCCGGTGAAGGAACGAGGGCTGGATCGATGGGAAGCGCAGGAGTCTGGTTCATGAGCGTAGTCTGCAATACAGACCGGTCTTTCGCAACTCGAATTTTTAGAATTCTGCTCCGGTGGTTTACTGGACGGTCAGCCACTCCGGCAGCAGCCCCAGGTGTTCCAGCGTCGTGAAGCGGCTGCTGTCCACATCCTCCACATGCTCGTGGATCCAGGTGGTGGCGTAGGGCACGTGCACGGCCTGGGCGCCCAGGGCCACCACCGGCAGGATGTCGGACCGCAGCGAATTGCCCACCATGAGGAATTCGCCCGGATCGATGGCGTGGCGGGCGAGAAGGGCGCGGTAGATGGCTTCGTCCTTCTCGGTCACGACTTCAACGGCGGAGAAAAATGCGTCCAGGCCCGAGCGGGCCAGCTTCGCCTCCTGATCCAGCAGATCGCCCTTGGTGATGACCATCAGGCGGTAGTGCCCCTGGAGGGCCGCCAGGGTGTCCATCACCTGGGGCAGGAGGTCCACGGGATGGGCCAGCATCTCCCTGCCCAGATCCACGATGGCCTGGATCTCCCGACCCGTGATCCGGCCCTCCGTCAGTTCGACCGCGGTCTCGATCATGGAGAGCACGAAGCTCTTGATGCCGTAGCCGAAGTGGCCCAGGTTGCGCATCTCCGTGGCGAAGAGGCGCTCCTGGATCCAGGCTTCGTCATGGTAGGCCGCGAGCATGCGGCGGAAGGTGGCCTCGGCATCCCGGTAGTAGGTCTCGTTGTGCCAGAGCGTATCGTCGGCATCGAAGGCGATCACGCGGATCATGCGTTGGCTCCGTTTGTGGCCAGGAGCTTCTCCCGCAGGCGGGTTCGCACGGCAGGTTCCGTGAAGGCGGCCTCGAGGGCATCCAGGTTGCAGCGTTGGAAGTGCGCGGGACCCCAGCCGAAGGTTTCGTGTAAACGCTGGTATTCCTGGCTCAGGGTGATGTTGGTGATGGTGCGGGTATCGGTGTTGATGCCGAGCGAGACCCCGGCGCGGAAGAGCCGGTCCACGGGATGTTCGGCATAGGTGCCGCAGACGCCCGTCTGCACGTTGCAACTGGGGCAGACCTCCAGGTGGATCCGCTGGTCAACGAGTTGGCGGAGGAGTTCGGCATCCTCGACACTGCGCACGCCATGGCCCAAGCGCGAAGGGCGGAGGTGCTTCAGCGTTTCGCGCACGCTCTCGGCACCCCGGGCTTCGCCCGCATGGGCCGTGCGCGCCAGACCCCATTCCTGGGCGTAGCGATACGCTGGAACATGGGCATCAATGGGGAAGCCCGCCTCATCGGCGGCAAGGTCCAGGGCCACGACGCGGCTGCCTTTGAAGGCTTCGACCAGTTTCGCGGTCTGGAGGCTCTGGGCCTCAGTGTAGTGCCGGAGCGTGCAGAGAATCAGGCGGCCCTCGATATCGGTGGCGCGGATCGCCGCCTCCATGGCCCGATCCACCGCTTCCACCACGGCCTCGGGAGCAAGACCATATTCCAGGTGGAGCAGAGGCGCGAAGCGAACCTCCGCATAGATGACGCCATCTTCCTGCAGCTGGGCGAAGAGATCCTCCACGGCCAGAGCTAGGGCTTCCCTGCTCTGGAGTAGGTGGATGCCCGACGGCGCTCGGGTGAGGAATTCCGCCAGATCCCGGCACTTGGCCGGAGCGATGAAGTCGCGCTCGAAGGCCTCTCGGGTGAGCCCCGGGGCCAGCCGCGAGGCGGCGGAATGACTCAGGGAGCAATCCAGGTGCAAGTGAAGTTCGACTTTGGGCAAGGCTTGGAAGTTCATGGGCTCACGCTTCGGTCTCCAGGATACCCACGGCCACAGGTGGGAAGACGCCTTCCCCCATGCGAGGATGGAGGCCGGAGGATTGTCCTTGAAGCTCGCCATCAATGGTCTCGGCCGCATCGGTCGCCTGGTGCTGCGCCACCTGGCGAGGGTGCCGGAGCTGGAGATCGTGGCCGTGAACGATCTCACCGATGCCCGGACCTTGGCCCATCTCATCCGCTTCGACTCCGTGCATGGGCGGGCGGATTTCCCCGTGGCCAGCGAAGGCGAGACGCTGATCCTGGCCGGGCGACCCATTCCCGTGTTCCGCCAAGGAGATCCGGCAGCACTGCCCTTCGGGGCCCTGGGTGCGGAGCTGGTGCTGGAATGCACGGGGCGCTGCACCTCCCGCGCCGCGGCCTCGGCGCATCTGCGGGAGGGCGTCGCGCGGGTGCTCATCAGCGCGCCCTCGGAGGAGGCCGACCGCACGCTGGTGATGGGCGTGAACGAGGCCACCTTCAACCCGACCCAGGACCGGATCCTGTCGGCCGCAAGCTGCACCACCAATGGCCTGGCGATCATGGCCAAGGTGCTGGATGACGCCTTCGGCCTGGACTGCGGTCTGATGACGGCGGTGCACAGCTACACCAGCGACCAGAACATCCTGGATCTCCCCCACGAGGATCTGCGCCGGGCCAGGGCGGCGAGCATGAGCATGATCCCCACCACTACCGGCGCGGCCCAGGCCATCGATCTCGTGCTGCCCCACCTGGCGGGGCGCATCGATGGCATCGCCGTGCGGGTGCCCACCCCGGATGTGAGCCTCACGGATTTCACGGTGCTCCTGAAGCGGTCCGTCACCCGTGACGAAGTCAACGCCGCCTTCAGCGCCGCCGCCCTGGGGCCGCTGCGTGGCTACCTGGAGGTGCTCCAGGATGAACTGGTCAGCACCGATCTGGTGGGCCAGGAGGCCAGCTGCCTCTTCGATCCCTTCCTCACCAAGGTTATGGACGGCACCATGGTGAAGGTTCACGGCTGGTATGACAACGAGTGGGGCTATGCGGCGCGCATGCGGGATCTGGCCCTGCTTCTGCTGGGGAGCCGCCCATGATCGGCATCAATGGGTTGGGGCGCATCGGTCGCCTGGCAGCGAGGAGCCTGGCTCTCCAGAATCCTGGGCTCCTGGGGGCCATCAACGACCCGGCGGAGCTGGGCACCCTCGTGCATCTGCTGCGCTACGATTCCGTCCACAGCCACGATCATCTGGAAGTACGGGGCGAGACCCAGAACGGCCAGGATTTCCTCGTGATCGAGGGGCAGCGCATCCCGCTCTTCCACGCCAAGGATCCCGCGGAGATCCCCTGGGAATCGGCGGCCGTCACCCTCGTGGTGGAAGCCTCGGGGCGCTTCACTCGGCGCGGGGACGCGGCCCGGCACCTGCGGGGGGGTGTCACCCACGTCATCATCAGCGCGCCGAGCCCCGATCCCGACCTGACGGTGATCTTTCCCCTCAATGGCGGCGAGCTCGATCTGGCGCGGCATCGCATCATCTCCAATGCCAGTTGCACCGCCCACGCCACGGCGCCCATGCTGGCGGTGCTGGAACGGGCCTTTGGCCTCCAGGCCAGCACCATGAGCACCGTGCACGTGGCCACCAATGACCAGCGCCTGGTGGACGCGCCCCACGGGGATCTGCGCCGCGCCCGGGCCGCCATGGTGGGCATCCATCCCACCACCAGCAGCGCCTTTGGCGCCCTGAAGAAGGCCATGCCCTGGCTGCGGGACGACTTCGACGGGTGGGCCCTGCGGGTGCCGACGCTGAGCGTGAACCTCGTGGATCTCACCGCGACAGTGAAACAGAGCATCTCGGTGGAGGACGTGAACCGCGCCTATCGCGAGGCCGCCGCCGGTGAGCTGAAGGGCATCCTGGCCATCGCCGACGCCCCCCTGGTGAGCTGCGATTTCACCGGGCGGGAAGAGAGCGTGGTCATGGATCTGGAGCTCACCCGAGTGCTCGGTGGGCGCTTCCTCAAGGTCTTCGGCTGGCACGATAACGAGATCGCCTATGCGGCACGGTTGGTGGAGCTGGTGCGGCACATCGAAGGCAGGAGCTAGGCTCGCTCCAACTCCACCAAGGCTTCGATCAAAAGCGTCCGGGCCAGGGCGTAGTCCAGCCTGCGGCGCCTCTTTCCGGCCTTGGTGTTGCCCTTGAAGGGGGAGAGCACGAGGTCGTGACTGGCTTCTCGCAACTGGGCGAGACGGAGATTGGCGAGTTCGATCAGCGCCAGCCGCCGATTCCCGGGCAGGCCTCGGACCCTCAGATACGTGAGCAGGCGGCTGGAGACCTTGATGTTGGAGCGCTCGTAGGCGAAGTGTTCGGCGGGCAAAAAGGCGATGGGGGCCCCGGGATCGGTGCTGTCCACGGCCCTCAGCGCGATGGTTCCCGTGGGGTCGTTGAAGGCGATCCGATCATCCCTGGGCACGCTGTGCCGCAGCCCGAAGATATCTCCAAGGGTGCCGCAGTAGTGGTCGTCCACGAAGAGCCGGGCCTCCTGGGCGCCGTCCTGTATCTGCGTGTCAAAGCAGGCCACACACACGGGGTTTTCCGTGTCCTGGAAGGGGTTCCGCTGGAGCACGGAGACCAGGGCCAGGGAGCGTTTGTCGAAGCCACTGTTCAGGAAGGTCTCTGGAATGATCGCCACAGTGAAGCGGGCGGCCTCGAGGCAGCGGTGCAGGGCGATCTGGTAGAGATCATCCAGCCCGGTCTCCCGGTAGTAGTGGGCCACCCATTCGGCCACGCCTTTGCGGCTGGCGCTGTGCTTGGCGAGGTAGGGTGGATTGGTGACGATGATCGCGGAGGTGGCAGGGATGTCCCGAAGGGAATCGTGGGTGGGCCAGGGTGCCGCATGCAGATCGAGGCCCGCGACGGGTCGCTTAAAGCGTGTGGCACAGGCCTCCAGCAGATGTCCGGCCCCGGCAAAGGGGTCCAGAAAGCTCGGGGCCTCCGTCAGGGCGGCCTGGATGAAGGTGATGACCGGCGCGGTCAGCCAACTATCCAAAGTGGTGTAGAAACGGCCCCCGGAAGTCTTGGGGGCGTCGATGTCCTTGTAGCGGTTCCGCGCTCTGGAAATGAGCATCCGCGTGGTGGTGGGCGGGGCGGATGGAGGCTCTTCAGCGGCCATCAGGAGCCACGGTGGGAGAAGACGGGAGAGGCTCTTGTTCACTGGTCTGCTTCAGCCTGCGCGCCATCTCGGTGAGCATGTCCCGCAGCAGCCCCGGGAATTCCCGGGTGAGGGATTCGATGTTCTTCTCGTGGATCACGAGGCATTCGCAGTCCTCTGCGGCCACGGCGCTGGCCGAGCGAGGCAGGCCCAGCAGGAAGGACATCTCGCCGAAGAATTGTCCCGGGCCGAGGGTGGCCAGCTCCCGCTGCCCCTTGCGGATGGAGGCGGAGCCGCTCAGCAGGTGATACATCTCGCCGCTGGTGTCGCCTTCGTGAAAGAACACGTTGCCCGCGGGGACGCGCACCAGCAAGTGGCGCCGCCCCAGGATCGGCAGTCCCCGCTGGCCCTGCATCAGGCGCTGGATGAGGATCGCCTCCTGGCGGTGGAGGGTGGCCACCACCTCGGCACCGAAGAGAAAGGCCGCCTGGGAATAGTAGATCCAGATGAGGATGACGAAGATGGACTTGAGGGAACCGAAGGCCACCCCGTAGCCGGGATTGTAGGTCAGGAAGAGACTGAAGGCGGGGCGCAGCAGGAACCACAGCACCGCAGTGGTGAGGGCACCCGCCAGCAGATAGCGCTTTTGTGTGCGGGGGGCGAAGACGCCGTACATGAGCAGGAGCAGCAGGACCGTGGCCAGGAACGGCACCGTGAATTTGAGGCCGGGAGGCGGCGCCAGATCGATGTCCAGGATCTTCAGGTAGCGAAAGACCACGCTCGAGCCCGCAGCGGTGGAGACGCCCGTGATGAAAACCATGGCCATGACGAAATCCAGGGCCTTGGTGGACCAGAAGGAGCGCTTCGGGATCACCCGGAAGATGCCGTTGAGGATGCCTCGGGTGTAGGCCACCAGGGGTGTGATGGCCCAGAACAGGGCGAAGAGGTTCAGCAGACCCGCACTGCGTTTGTGCTGGGCGAGGTTCTTGACCTCCCGCAGGATCACGTCGCCGTACTGAGGGATGATGTCCCCCACGAACTCCGTTACCTTCTGCATGGCCAGGCGGCTCGATCCCACTCCGACGCCCAGGAAATGCGTCAACAGCAGCATGGTGGGGAGGAGCGCCAGCATGGCGGTGAAGGCCAGGGACGAGGCCTGGCGCAAATCCTCATTGCGGCGGAAGGCTCCGCTGGCCTCGAGCATCACGATCCAGGCGTGGCGAAGTACATCCATGGCCCAGACTTTTCCCCGTCGGCCATTGAGGATCATGGGCGCCTCAGCCGCCGCAGGAGGCACACCCGGAGGTATCCGAGCAACTCGAACAGGCATCCTCGGGTTCGGTCTCGGGCATCAGGGGCAGATCCTGGAGAGCCAAGACGGCCCGGCGCAGATCCGGCAGGCAGCATACGCCTTGAGGGTTCAGCTCTTCGCAGCGGCATTCGCCCGCCCGCACCTTGGCCATCACGTCCATCACGGCGGAGACTGAGTGCTTTTCCGCCCACTCCGCCGCCAGACTCTCGCGGGTGTGGCCGAAACAATGGCAAATGGGATGCGAGCCCTGGGGATCCTTCAGGTCCAGGCCCACCGAGAGCTGATCCTTGGTGACCGGCTGCCCCAGGGGCGCATAGTAGGCCACGGCGCAGGTCGGGTGGGGGCAGAAGCGTGGCTCTCCCTCGCCCAGGGCAGCCAAGGCTTCGGGGCTGATGAAGCGCGCCACGGTGCCGCGGGGCACGGGCTTGCCCATGGACCCGCAGCGGGGACAGGCCAAATGGCCGGTCTTGCGCGAGGGACAGCAGGCGTGGTCGGAGGAAGGATCGTGATCGTGCATCCCTCCATCTTACGAAAGGGCGGCCCCCTCCGACCTGGGTTTTCCGCAATCCGCCGCATAGCCTTACTCTGCATTTCCCGTCTGTCGGCAAAGCTCAGTCCCATGGCTGGATGTCGTTGCCAACGAGGTTGTTCAGCCTTGTGACCGGGGGGTGGTCATCACAGAAGCTTTGCAAGGTCTCATCCGTGTGTATCCGTATTCATCCGTGAAAAATTTTCCAGGCGCCTTGGGTCGCAGCCTTCGGATGGCCGACCTTCTTTGAATTTCAGGCCCTCCGGCACTGATGGAGACAAGCCGACAATCGGGTAGCGCTTTTTGCGCTCTCTGCGGCCCGTTTCGTTTCTGTGGATTCGCACGGGGAGAGATATAGCCACAAAGAACACAAAGAACGCAGAGGGCCGCTTCAGGCCATCCATCTGGTTATGCCTGTGAGGCGTTCCAAAACGGTGCATACCGCCTCGGGGGCGGCTTCACCGAAGGTCCGGAGCTCCATCCGACCCCGTGCGGGGAGACGAACCACATGCACCGAGGCGCCTCCGGGGAAATCCGGATGGCAGCCGAGGGGTCGGGCCAGGGCCCCGAGATCCAAGGTCTCCAGCCAATCGTGGGGAAGGGACGAAGGGCGAGCGCCTTCCACCAGGGCGCCGATCTCCCGAGGTTGGAGCAGCACTAGGTGATGAGTACCCTGAAACACGCGCCAGCAGAGGAAGGGTGGCAGATCGCCGAAGGCGATGCCCGCCTGCTTCACCACGGGCCACTTCCGCAGCGAGGCCACGCCCGCAGCATCCGCCGCCTCCCACGCCAGCCGGGCCAGGTCCGGCGTGGCGGGGGGGATCCAGGGCATGGCCTCGAACGGCTCGTTCACCGGGCCAGTACTTCGACCCGCAGGAGCTTGGCGCCCAGTTCCAGGTCATCCAGGACCTTCATGGCCTGCTCCAGGTTCTCCACTTCGCCCACGCGGGTGTATTTGCCTGTGAGATGGGGAGTGGCGTTGGTGGTGATGAAGAACTGGCTGCCGCCGGTGTCCTTGCCGGAGAGCGCCATGCCCACGCTGCCGGGGCCGTACCAGTCCAGGCTGTTCTCGCAGCGCACGGTGTAGCCCGGTCCGCCGTCCATGGTGTCGCAGGGCGAACCCATCTGCACCACGAAGTCCGGCACCACCCGAGGTACGAGGCGGCCATTGAAGAAGCCCTTGCGGGCCAGGCGCACCAGGTTGGCCACATTTAGCGGCGCGTTGGCGGGATTCAGGCGCAGCGTGACCTGGCGCCTGCCCGCGAAGTGCAGGCGCAGGCGCACGGGCCTGCCCTGGGTCGCGAGGCGCTCCGCCAGGGCGAGCTGCGCCTTGTCCTCCGCCGTGGGCGCAGGGGCGGTGGGCCAAGGAGCAGCGGGGTCGAGCTTCTTCAACTGCGTGAACGCATCCAGCCGCGCCGTCCAGCAGGGATGCTCGTAGAAGCGCTTCAGCAGGGCCTTCCGGCGATCCTCCGGCAGCTTCCACTTCTCCAGGCTCTGCAGCAGGATCTGGACACCGTCGTATTCCTCCGTCTTCCAGAGGCGGGTGATCAGGGCCTCGAAATCGGCGGGTGCCTCGGTGAGGTCATCGATGGCCGCGGCGCGGGCGATGGGATCGGCGCCACCCAGCAAGCGCTGTCTTAGGTGATCGGCCTTCGGTGATTGTCGTTTCCGCAAGGCCGACAGAATTCCCCCGTGGACGGTAGAGGGTGATTCCTTGAGCAGTTGTTCCACCGTGTCGGCCCAACGATCATCGGGAACGTTGGCCAGCGCATCCAATCGGCCCACCCAGTCCATGGGCGTTTTCAGGTTCTCCGGGAAAACGGAACTGAAGACCGCGTAGTCGCGGAAATGCCCATTCATTCCTTCCAGCCATCGCATGAAGAAGGAGCGATCGAAATCCAGCTTCCAGGGGGGCGCAGGATCCCGGCTTAGCTTCTGGAAGATTCGGTCTTGAGCATCGGCGGGTTTCCGCTGCCCCCACTCTCTTCGGACCGTTGGAGGGAATAGCCCCAGGCGCTCCCAGGTCCCCCTTTTGTTCTCTTCGAGCATGTAGAGGCTGCACTCGGCGATGCCTTTCCCGTCCGTCAGGATGGCGTTCTTCCGTTGATTCCATTCTCCCGATTGCCAAAGACGAAAATGTTCGTCCTTCCGCTGCTCCCAGGGCGCCCGATTCCAGGCGTCCATCAGCGCCAGCACCGCCCCTGGCGTGGCCTGCACCGGCGGCAGCAGTGCCTTTTCCTTCCCCGTCATCACCAGCCGCAGCCGGGCGGCCTGGGCCCTCACGGGATCGATCTTTCCGGCCTTCTGCAGTTCCACGAGAAAGCCCTGCAGTTCGGGACTGACTTCGGCTCCATTCAGCCGCGCTGTGGCGATGCTGGCCTCGAGATGGAGGTGCTTCGGCCAGTTCTCCGCATTCTTCGACTCCAGTCCGTTCAGTGCAGAAAGCGCCTTGGCGCTTTTGAGGCGGTTCAAAAAATGGAGGGCGGTGAAGCGTTCCTGGGGCGTCTTGGCGGTGGCGGCCTTGGCTTCCCAGACTTCCAGGGTGGGCTTGTCGAGTTCCGGCGGCAGCAGGGCCGGGGCGCCGGGAGCGCCGATGCGGGCGAGAGTCCGCTCCAAGCGTGCGCGGTCGGCTGCGGGGAGTTGGTTCTTTTCCGTTTCGCTGAAGGTTGGCGGCTGGCGATTCCATTCGGCGCGGATGGCCTGGCGCACCGTGAAGGTAGGCGGCGCCGCCAGCAGGGGCAGGCTGAGCAGGGCGAGGGCTGGGCGCATGGCGACTCCGATGGCTGGAATCATGGTACCCCCACGACATGCAATACTTGGGATCCGCGTATTCTGGGTGCGGAATCCCCCATGACCAAGACTCCCAATCCGACTCTCCGCCACCGCCTTGAATACTCGGCCTTCCGCACCGCGGAGACGCTGATCCGCCTGCTGCCCTGGCGGGCGGCGCTGGCCCTGGGCAAGGGCGTGGGGCGCTTCTATCACTTGATCGATGCCCGCCATCGCCGGGTGGTGCGGGAGAACCTGCGGGCCTCGGATCTGGGCTTGGATGAGGGCGAAATCCGCCGCGTGGCCCGGGCCTGCTTCGCCCATTTCGGGTCGCTGCTTTTCGCCACGGTGCGGATGCTGCACATGTCCGAAACGCGGATCCGCGCCCTCGTTGATTTCGAAGGCCTGGAACACTTCGATGCCGCCACTGCCGAGGGCAAGGGCTTCATCGGCCTCACGGGGCACTTCGGCAACTGGGAGCTGATGGCCCTGGCCCTGAGTCTGGAGGGTCGCACCTTGGCGGTGATCGGTCGAGAACTGGACAATCCGCTGCTGGAGCCCTATCTGAGCGGCCTGCGGGGGCGCTTCGGCAACACGGTCATCGCCAAGGAGGGCGCCATGCGCGGCACCCTCAAGGTGCTTCGCACGGGCAAGGCCGTGGGCTTCCTGCTGGACCAGGACGCCTTGGCGAACGGAGTCTTCACCCGCTTCCATGGCCGCTGGGCCTCCACCCACCCCACGGCGGGGCTGTTGGCGGTGAAGTACGGGCTACCCATCGTGCCCATCTTCAACCGGGTACACCCCGATGGCACCCTCACGGTAGTAATCCATCCGCCCCTGCGGGTGGCCGCTACCGAGAACACCGAACGCGATATCTGGATCGCCACCCAGTTGATGACCCGCTGCATCGAACTGGAGGGCCGCGACGATCCCGCCCGCTGGTTCTGGATGCACCGCCGCTACAAGACCCAGCCCAGCGCCGAGCTGCTTCCGCCCATTGAGTGGCAGGAAGAAGCGGCTCGGTTGTGGGAGCGGTATCTGCAGCGTGGTGATATCGAAGCGGCCTGAGCGTTATCGAGGGCGTGGATCGTGCGTTCATTACCCAGGAGCTCTGACGATGCCCTTCTCCCACCTCGCCCTTAGCCCCGAACTGGCACTCGCCTTCAAGGCCCTGGGCTACACCCGGCCCTTCCCCGTGCAGGAACAGGCGATTCCGGCCGTGCTTGCGGGCCAGGACCTGGCGGTGCAGGCCCAGACCGGTTCGGGGAAGACGGTGGCCTTCCTAGCCCCTCTCCTTCACCTGCTGGCGAACGATCCTGCTGGACGGACCCCGGGCCAGCGGCCACGGGTCCTCGTCCTCGTCCCTACCCGGGAACTGGCGATGCAGGTGGGGGAGCGGGCGGCGCAGTTGGCCCGGCATCTGGCTGCCCCCCTGAAGATCCGCACAGCCTTCGGTGGCGTCTCCATCAACCCCCAGATGATGGCCCTGCGGGGAGGCGCCGATCTGGTCATCGCCACTCCAGGCCGGTTGCTGGATCTGGTGCGCCAGAAGGCCCTGAGCCTCGGGGGCCTCCGACACCTGGTGATCGACGAAGCCGACAAGCTCCTGGAGCTGGGCTTCAGCGAGGAGATGAACGAGATCCTGAAGCTGTTGCCCCCGAAGCGTCAGACGCTCCTCTTCTCCGCCACCATGAATACGGCCATCCAGGAGGTCGTCCAGTCCTTCCTGAAAGCCCCGAGGGTCATCGAGGTGGAAGTCGGACTCGAACTTTCTATCCCCATTGAGGAAAGGGCCTACCTCGTCGGACAGGAAGCCAAGGGTCCCTTCCTGCGGGAACTGCTGGCCCGGGAGGGGTGGGCACAGGTGCTCGTGTTCGTGGCCTCGGGACGGCGGGCCGACAACGTCGTCCGCAAGCTGGGCAACAATGGAGTCAGGGCCCTCTCCCTGCACGGGGACAAGAGTCAGAGCGCCCGCACGGAGGCTCTGGAACAGTTCCGGAGCGGCAGCCTCCGCGTGCTGGTGGCCACCGATCTCATTTCCCGCGGCATCGACGTGGACGGCCTTGCCTGCGTCATCAACTACGACCTGCCCCGGTCTCCCCGGGACTATGTCCATCGCATCGGCCGCACGGGCCGGGCAGGCCTGAGCGGCACGGCCATCAGCCTCGTGGGTCCGGATGAGGAGGCCCACCTGGGTGTCATCGAGAAGAAGGTGGGCCGGAGGTTCTGCCGGGAACGAGTGGGGCCCTAGGCCGACTCGTTCCCGGGCCAGATGAGAGCTTTAGGCCCGAGGGACGCCGCGAATTTTTCCTGACTGCCGAGCGCTTCAGCTCTGCGCCTTCTTGCCGCTGGTGAAGCTGGGGACGCCCTGGGGCTTCAGGGGCTGGATGGGCTCCTTGGCCAGCTTGTCCTGCAGCAGCTTGATGGCGGTTTCGAGCTGACGGTCCCGGCCCTCGAAGGTCTCCTTGGGAGGATTGACCACCTCGACATCGGGGGCGACACCCTGGCCTTCGATCAGCCAGGCGCCGTCCTTGGTGGAGTATTGCGGCCACTCGGCGGCGCGGACCTGGCCCCCATCGATGAGGGTGTTGGAGTCTGTGAGCCATACGCCCGCCCCAGCGGTGCGGCGACCCACCAGGGGCCCCAAGCCCAGGGCCTTGATGCCCGCGGCAAAGGTCTCGCCATCGGAATAGGTCAGCTCATCCACCAGCACCACGAGATGGCCCCGGAAGGCCTGCTGCATGTTGGTGCCGAGGAACTGGCCCTGGTTGTTGGTCCAGAAGGCCCAGGTGCGGCGCAGCAGCTTTTCGATCACCCAGCTGTCGATGTTGCCGCCGTTGTTGCGGCGCACATCGAGGATCAGCCCCTCGCGGTTGAAGTTGGCGTAGAACTCCCGGGCGAAGGTGTTGATGTCGGCACCGCCCATGGCCCGCAGGTGCAGGTAGCCGATCCTGCCGCCGCTGGCCTTGTCCACCTGGAGCCGCAGTCCTTCTTCCCAGTCGCTGTAGCGCAGGGTGCTCTGGCGCAGGGCGTCCACAGGGGTTACCACTGCGGGCTTGAGGTCTTCGGCGCCCCGCTTCAGTGTGAGCAGGGTCTGCTGGCCCGCCTTGTTGCGCAGGAGATCCGAGATATCCCGGGCCTCCAGCGCGGGGCGACCGTTGACGGAGGTGATCACGTCGCCCGTCTTGAGGCCGAGTCCGGGCTGGGCCAGCGGGCCTGCCTCAGAAGGCAGCTCGGCTTCGGTGCGGTAGATGTGGTCGATGCGGTAGCCCTGCTCTACCCGGGAGAGCACGGCACCCAGGAAGGCCGGGGCCGAGCCATCCTGGGCCAGGCGCTGATCCCCGGGGCGGGTCTGGGAATGCAGGGCGCCCAGCTCTCCCATCATCTGGCCCAGGAGGTCGTTGAGTTCGGCGCGATCCGTGACGCGGTCCACCAGGGGTTCGTACTTCCTGCGGATGGCGGTCCAGTCCAGGCCGCGCAGCTTGGCGTCGAAGAAGTGGTCGCGGTGCATGCGCCAGGCATCCACGAACATCTGCCGCCACTCCACCTTGGGATCCACCGGGAAGGCCCAGTCGCCCATCTTTACTTCGGCCTTGGCGAGATCGCCGGGAGCCTTGGCCCCGGCTTCCACGATGTAGAAGGACTGGCCCTGGGGCCCCCGTTTGGCGAGCAGCACCTTCTTGCCATCGGCGGAGAGATCGAAGCTGGCCACGTCCGCCGCGAAGACTTCCGCCGGGGCACCGTTGTTGCCGATCTCCAGGGTCTTCACCGCACCCACGCGGCCATCCCGTTCCAACAGGTAGAGGCGCTTGCCGTCGGTCTTCAGGTTCTGGAAATTCCCCGCCGGCAGGGGCACTTCAAAGAGGCGCTCGGCCAGGCCGTTCCAGGCGATGGCGGGGCGCTCGGCCTTGGCATCCTTGTCCTCCTTGACGCCCTTGCCATTCTTGCTGTCCTTCTCTTCCTTCGCATCCACGTCCAGCTCCGTCTTGGGCTGGAAGGGGAACTTGAGGCCCTCCTGCAATGCCAGGGCGAAGACCTTGGTGCGGCGGTCGAAGTATGGCCCCATGTTGCGGTCGCCCCAGGGCGCGCCGTTCACCACCTGGAAGCTGCGGTTGGAGAGGAAGTAGACCCACCGGCCATCGGGACTGAAGGCCGGGGCGAGAGACTCGTACTTGTCGCTGGTGACCGCCACCTGCTTTCCGCTTTCCAGGTCGTGCAGGAGGATCTGCCGCAGGTCGCGCTCGCTGTCGGCGCGGAGGATCGCCAAGGTCTTGCCATCCGGCGCCCACACTACATCGGGGGATTCGCCCCGGGGGCTCACATCGATGCACTTGTTTTCGCCGGTGGCCAGGGTCAGCAGATACAAGTTGCCGCTGCGGTCCGTGTGGGCCAGGGCCTTGCCGTCCGGGGCGGGGAAGATGCCGACTCGGGCCACGCCCTTGTTGCTGGTGAGGGGCTTGCCGCCGGGGCCGCCATCGGCGGGGAAGCGCCAGAGTTGCTGCTCACCCGTGGCATCGCAGAAGGCGTACACCGATTTTCCATCCAGGCTCAAGGTGGCCTCCCGGGCGCGGCTGCCCTTGGGAAGGGCGACTTCCACGCGGCGCAGGCCGTTGAGGCCCGCCACGGCGACCTGGCCCCGGGCCGTGAGGACGATCCGTTCGCCGCTGAGGGCGAAGGCGGCGTTGTCCAGGAAGTCCAAGGGCTTCTTGATCAGGCGCTCCCGCTGCTGGTCGAAGTCCGAGGTGAGCGTGACTTCCACCGCCCGATCCTTGCTCGTGGCGAGGTCGAACACCCGGAGATCCGCGCCCAGCTGGTAGGCCACCCTGCCATCCCCCAGGCTGGCAGAGCGCACATCCCAGCCCTTGTGGAAGGTGAGCTGCTGGGCGTCGCTGCCATCGGCCTTCAGGGACCACAGGTTGTCGCAGCCGTCCTTGTCGCTCACCACGTAGAGGCGGTCCTTCCACCACATGGGGCGCCGCAGGGGGGCGTCGAAGGCGATTCGCTGGGCCTCTTGGCCGCCCTTCAGGTCGTAGCGCCACAGCTCTCCGGCCAGGCCGCCCCGGTAGTTGCGGGCGTTGTCGCCGTTGGTACCGATGCCCATGCGAGTGAAGAAGAGGGTCTTGCCTGCATCATCCAGGCAGGCATCGTTGGCATCCGCCAGGGGCAGGATCACCCGGGCGCCCGTGTGCGGATTCACCGTGGCCACCACTCGCCGACTGGCGGGGCCCGTCTGTGCCAGGGTGGTGAAGAGAATCTCACCCCGGGGCGTCCACCCGAGCACCTGGCAGCCGGTGCCCTCGAAGGTGAGGCGCCTGGGCAGGCCACCGTCCACGGGCATGACGTAGACGTCCACCGGCCCCTCGTACGAGGCCGAGAAGGCCAGCCAGGCCCCATCCGGGGAGACGGCGGGCCGCCACTCCTGGGAGGCGTGGGTGGTGAGCCGCACGGCCTTGCCGCCCGCCAGGGGTGCCCGCCAGATGTCCCCCTCGGAGGTGAAGAAGACCTGCTCGCCCTTGACGGCGGGGAACCGCACGTAGCCATCCCCTGCGGCGAGGGAAAGGCCCAGCGCGAGACTGAGGGCGAGGGAAGACAGCGTCCGAGGCATCGCGCACTCCAAGAGAAAGACCATGGTGAAGGAACTATCGTAATACGAGGACCGGAGCCCCGGCGAGTCTCGGCCTCGGCCCGCGCCTCTTCTGCGTTTCCTGGTTATCGGTCAAACTCCGCCAAAAAGACTGAACCGCTAATTTCGCGAATACGCCCTTGCGGGCGCACGAATGGCCTACAACCGCCGCCCCGCCTCCTTTCAATCGGCGTATCACCCAGCCATCGAAGGCCGGGCGGAACGCCGATTGAAAGGCCAGCCGCGCATGCGCGACTGGGGGCCGCAGGCCCAGGCGGGCCTGGATTGGGGCATTCGCGTTCATTCGCGGTTTCAGCGAGATTTTCCCTTCGTGGCTGAGTCAGACCGATAATCGGGCTGCGTTTTTTGCGTTCTTTGCGGCGATTGGACTTCGGGTTCAGCCGGGCAGCTGCTAAGCGAAGTCCGGTCTTCCTGGCTTCGGGGCTAACACCAAAGGAAAGCCATTGGCCTCATAGAACGCAAAGAGCACAAAGAAGGACTCTTCACGGATCTGCGGCGCAATCTTGTTGAAAACGGGGTAGAAATTATTTGGAAGAGGGGGGCGCGTCCTACGCCTCGGCCTCCGGTGTCTGGGCTTCCGGGAGGGATTCCGCAGGGAAGAAGCTCCAGTCCGGGCCGAGCTGCTCGAGGAAGCAGAGGGAATAGCTGCGCTGGAAGACGAAGAGGGGCAGGAGGATCACCGTGCCGAGGTAGGGCAGGAGTGCCAGACAGCAGGTGAAGCAGCAGGCCAGGAAGGCCAGGATGCCGATGGCGATGGCGATGAGGATCTTCATCAGGCAGTAGAGGGCGAGGGTGCCGACCCGGCCGGCGAGGACCTCGCTGCGCACGGTGCGCCAGGCCGCCATCACGCCCTGGCGCCTCGAGTACATGGCGGGCACGACGAAATCATTCAGCACGACCCCGGTGACGGCGGCGGCGAGCAGCAGGATCAGGAGCAGGGGAATGCCTACCAGGAGTGCGAGGAGGGCCCGCTGGCTGAATTCTCCGGTGCGAATGTCCGGCAGGGCCAGGGCGACGCCCAGACCCGCGATGAGGGCCAGGCCCAGGAGCACCAGCAGGCCGAATACGAGGTTGAAGACGAACAGACCGTTGCCCTCCCGGGCATATTCTTTCCAGGGGGCCGCGATCTCGCCCCGATTGCGGACGACCCCATCCAGGAACATGAACTGCCCCCGGGCCTGAACCCAGGCGAGGGCAAGACCTACCAGCAGGAGCAGGACAACGCCCACGACGACCAGAGCCATGTGGGCCAGCAGCCACTCCTTGATGGGGTCCAGGACGGCCTGGAAATCGTCATTCAGGTTGGGATTGCCGCCGGGACCTCTGTAGGCATTGGAAAAGTTGCCGCAGCTGCTGCCCAGCTGGGCCAGGAAGGCGCAGAACCCCAGGGCGAACCACTTACCCGCCTGGAAGGGCTTGAACAGGATGGCCCCGGTGCGATCGATGGCCCGTTCAATGGGTTCGGTGACTGAAAGGCCCATGGCAGGCTCCCGGAAATGGTGCGCTTGGATCGACCATTCTTTCACACCACCGGCCATTCTCGCGAATGGCCGGTGCGCTGGGCCCGGAGGCCCCTATCCCGACTCTCCTACTTGTCGGCGGCCTGCTGGCCGAACTCGAAGCCCTTCTTGAGGGCGCGCATGTTCAGATCCTCGGTGCCCTTGGGGACGGAATCCTTCACGGCCTTCTCCACGGATTCGAAGGAAAGCAGCCCCGTGACCCCCGCGAAGAAGCCCACCATCACGATGTTGAGCACGAGACGACGGCCCAGTTCTTCGGCAAAGCGGGTGGCGGGAATGCCGATGGCGCGGGTGCCCTTGGGCAGGCGACCGTCCACGGAGACGAGTTCTTCCTCGTAGAGCAGCAGGCCGCCGGGCTTCAGGGTGGGCGCGAACTGGTTGTAGGCGTCCTGGCTCATGAGCACGAGCACGTCGGGATGCTTGACGTAGGGATAGCCGATGTCCTCGGTGGAGATCGTCACCTGGGCGCTGCAGGCGCTGCCCCGGGCCTCGGGGCCGAAGGCCTGGATGAGGGTGGCGTGCTTGTCCTCGTAGATGCTCGCGGCCTTGCCGAGGATGGAGGCGTTGAGAATGACGCCCTGGCCGCCCAGGCCGCCGACGCGGATCTCAGTCTTGGCCATGCTTGACTCCGTAGGGCTGGAAGGCGTCGCCGAAGTGGTGGCTGAAGTGTTCGTTCATGGACTCGAGCCAGGTGGCGCGCTCCCGATCCACGAACTTGCCCACCACGATATCGCCCTGGAAGCCCAGGCCCACATCCTTGGTGTCCACGCCGTTCTTGATGACGCTCTTCTCTTTGTAATACTTCACCTGATCCACGCCGTCGCCCAGGCGGTTGCGCCGGGAATAGAGGGTGGGGCAGGGGCTCAGCACCTCAATGAAGCGGAAGCCCTTCTTGCCCATGGCCTCCTTCATGGCCTTGGCCAGCTGCCGCACGTGGTAGACGCTCCAGCGCGCGACGTAGGTGGCGCCGCAGGCATCGGCGATGAAGGGCAGGTTGAAGGGGCTCTCGAAGTTGCCGTAGGGCATGGTGGTCTGGGTGGGGCCCACGGGAGTGGTGGGAGCCACCTGGCCGCCGGTCATGCCGTAGGTGAAGTTGTTCACGCAGATGACCAGGATGTCCATGTTGCGGCGGGCGGCATGGAAGAAGTGGTTGCCGCCGATGGCGAAGAGATCGCCGTCGCCGGAGTAGACCACCACGTTCAGCTCGGGATTGCTGAGCTTCAGGCCCGTGGCGAAGGGGATCGCGCGGCCGTGGGTGGTATGGAAGCTATCCAGGTTCAGGTAGCCCGCCGTGCGGCCCGTGCAGCCGATTCCGGAGACGATGGCCACCTTGTCGAGGTCCAGGCCGCTGTCCGTAAGGGCGCGGCAGAAGCAGTTCACGCTCGTGCCGATGCCGCAGCCGGGGCACCAGATGTGGGGGATGCGGTCCTGGCGCAGGTAGGGCAGAACCGGATTCTCTAGCGAGGTCTCCACGGAGGCCAGGTGAAGGTCGAGGGATTCGCTCATCGCGCGGCCTCCACAATCTGTTCGAGGATGGTCTCGGGTTCGTGCACGGTGCCGCCGGGGTGGGGCACGGAGATGACCTTGACCTTCCCCTCCACGGCCTTTCTTACCTCCAGCACCATCTGGCCCATGTTCAGTTCGGGCACCACGAAAGCCTTCACCTTCTTAGCGAGTTCCTGGATGAGGGCCACGGGGAAGGGCCAGCAGATGATCAGGCGCAGATGGCCGACCTTCAGACCCTTGGCGCGAGCGGCCTCGATGGCGGCGGTGGCCACCCGGGAGGTGATGCCGAAGGACATCACGATGACATCGGCATCCTCGCAGCCGTCCATGCGGACATCCACGAGCTTGTGGGCATTGTCGCGGATCTTGTTCAGCAGGCGGGGAATGAGCTTGGCCTGGTTCGGCACGTCCATGGCGGGGTAGCCGCGCTCGTCGTGGGTGAGACCCGTGACGTGGATGCGGTAGCCATCGCCGGCCTTGACCATCTCGGGCACCAGATCCTTAGGCGTGGTGGCGAAGGCCATGTACTCGCCGGGCTTCTTCTTGGTCCACTTGCGCTCGGTGACCTCGATCTGATCCGCGGGCGGGATGTTCACGCGCTCGGTCATGTGACCCACCACTTCGTCCATCATCAGGAAGACGGGGCAGCGGTATTCCTCGGAGAGATTGAAGGCCTTGATCATGAGATCGAAGCATTCCTGGGGCGAGTTAGGCGAGAGCGCGATGATCTCGTAGTCTCCATGGCTGCCCCACTTGATCTGCATCATGTCGGCCTGGGCGGGCAGGGTGGGCAGGCCCGTGGAGGGGCCGCCGCGCTGCACATCCACCCACACGCAGGGGGTCTCGGTCATGGCCGCGTAGCCCAGGTGTTCCATCATCAGGCTGAGGCCTGGGCCCGAGGTCACGTTCATGACCTTCTGACCGCCCCAGACACCGCCCTGGATGGCGATGGAGGCCGCAAGCTCGTCCTCCATCTGGATGAACACGCCGCCCACCAGGGGAATGCGGGCGGCGAAGCGCTCCACGATTTCCGTGCTGGGGGTGATGGGATAGCCGGCCACGAATCGGCAGCCAGCCGCCAGTGCCCCTTCACAGGCGGCGTGGTCGCCGTCGATGAAATGGACACCCGTAAGTACGCCCTTGGGATCCGCTTTCAAGATCTCCTCCGTCCGTCGCGATTCTGGTCTAGGTTCAGGGCTTCACCGGGGCCGAGGGCGCCTGGCGCTTCTCTTCGAGCTCTTTCCACCGGGCTCCAAAGATGGCGAAGTCGGGGCAATAGAGCCCGCAGAGATCGCAACCCGTGCAGTCTTCCTCCCGGCCCAGCACGGGGAAGTGGTACCCCTTCTGGTTGAACTCGCGGCTGAATTCCAGGGCATGTGAGGGACAGAAATCGATGCAGTAGGAGCAGCCCTTGCAGACCTCCACTCGCACGAAAACCGTTCCTTTGCCCTTCTTGGCGTTCTCTTCGGCGCTCATGGTTCACTCCTGCAGTGCCTTCGATCCCGATGGTACATCCCGCTTCCGGGGGCAACAACCAAGGGCTGACATCTCTTGATCAATGTCGCAGGCGGTAAATGCAGCAATAATCGTTGTTTCTAGGATTCGCAGGGGCCTGTGGGCCGAGTGCAGCCTTTACAGTTCGTAGCCCCCAGCTCCGGATTGAGTAGCGCAAGGCCCCCTCGGGCGGTTTCCCGGAACTCCTCCGGGAGCCTGCGGCCAACTCTTCCCATGGTCTCGATCACGGCATCGACCTTGAACACGGAAGGAATGCCCGCCAGGGCCATTTCGGCAGAGGCGGCGGCGTTGATGGCGCCCAGGGCATTGCGGCGCACGCAGGGTTCCTCCACGAGACCCATCACCGGATCGCAGATGAGGCCCATGACGTTGGCCAGGGCGAAGGACACGGCGTGGCAGACCTGCTCCGGGGTGCCGCCCAGCATTTCCACGATGCCCCCTGCGGCCATTGCCGAGGCCGAGCCGACTTCGGCCTGGCAGCCGCCCTCGGCCCCCGAGAGGCTGGCGAGCTTCTCGATGACCATGCCGATGCCGCCCGCGGTGAAGAAGGCGCGCTCCATGGCCTCGTCGTCGGCGCCACGCTCCTCGGCGATGGTGAAGATCGCGGCGGGCATCACGCCGCAGGAACCCGCCGTGGGCGCGGCGACGATGCGCCCCATGCAGGCATTGACCTCGGCCACCGCGAGGGCGGAAGCCAGCATCCTGGAGAAGGCGGAACCCAGCAGCGAATTCCCCGCCTGGGACCACTGCGAAAGCCGGAAGGCGCCTCCGTCCACCAGTCCGCTGCGGGAGTGCTGGGGCTCTGCGAGGCCCCGCTGGAGGGCATTCCTCATCACCGCGATCCGGGACCGCATCAGCTCACGGAGCTCCTCCCGAGGGCGCCCCGTGGACCGGGCCTCGCGATCCAGGAAGAGTTCCGAGAGCGAGATGCCCCGATCGTTGGCGGCCTTCACGAAAAATTCCAGCGTACCTTCGCGCAGCGCGTTGGACATGTCAGCCTCCAAAACCCAGGGCCGGGATGAAGCGCACCTGCTCGAAGTGAGGCAGATGTCGCAGGCTATCCAGGACCCCGCTGGGCGGGATCTCATCGAGCTGGACCGCCATGAGGGCCTGGCCGCCACGCTCGGTGCGGTGGGCCTTGATGGTGGCGATGTTGATGGCGGCGTTGGCGAGAATCGCGCTCACCACGGCCACGGCGCCGGGGCGGTCGGGGTACACCAGGAGCAGGGTGGGGTATTCGCCATCGAGGTTCACCTTGAAGCCATCGATGTCCCAGACCTTGATGCGACCTCCGCCCACGCTGCTGGCGCAGATCCCCAAGGCTGTTTCCGGGGCCGTGAGGCGCAGTTGCACCGAGTTGGGATGCACCTCGCCCAGGTCCAAGGTTTCGAATCGGTATTCGAGTCCCCGTTTGGATGCGAGTTCGTCGGAGTGGGGAATCCTCTCATCATCAGGTTCCAGCCCCAACAGCCCTGCCAGCAGCGCCAGCGGTGTGCCGTGCCCCTCACCGGTGGCGGCGAAGGAGCCGTGGAGACCGATTTCGGCGCGCACGGGTTCAGCCCCCAGCAGGCGCCGGGCGAACAGGCCGATGCGCGCCGCACCGGCGGTGTGGGAGCTGCTGGGCCCCACCATTACAGGGCCGATCACATCGAAGATGCCCATGGGCCCTCCCGCTGGAGACTTTGAGCCTCCGAATCTAGTCTAGTGGCATCCGGCTTCGATCTGCGTCACGGCCGCCCGCGCTACAATCCGCCCATGGACGCCGAGCCCGAATCCACCATTCCTGCCGAGGTCGAGTTCTGCCTGGAGCTGGGAAGGTGCCTGCAGGCCTTTGGCACGCCGGCCCATCGCTTTGAGGCGACCCTCACCCGCATCTGTCGTCGCTTCGGCCTCCAGGGCCAGTTCTTCGCCCTGCCCACGGGCTTCCTCGCTTCGATTTCCGGGAAGAATTTCCACCGCGCCGCCGTGGAGCGGGCGCCCAACGGCGACATGGACCTGGAGAAGCTCACCAAGCTCCAATGGATCACCGAGGCGGTGCTGGAAGGGCGGATGAGCGCCCTGGAGGCCTCGGAGGCCCTGCGGCTCCTGGTGGGCGCGCGGCCCCGCTATGGCAAGACCGCTCGCATCCTGGCCTACGGTGCGGCCTCGGCCAGCGCCGTGTGGTTCTTCGGCGGTGGCTGGCGCGAGGCCTCCCTGGCCCTGTTGCTGGGACTGTTCACGGGGCTGCTGGAGGCGCGGGCGCGCCGGAAGAAGACCCTGGGCTATCTCTTTCATCTCGTGGCGGCTGGTTTCGTCGCCTTCCTCTCGCTCGTGGCCGCGCGCTGGATTCCCGCCCTCTCGGCGCCGGTGCCCACGCTGGCGGGACTGATCGTGCTGGTGCCGGGCCTGGGATTCCTCATCGCCATGAACGAGTTGGCCACCAACAACCTCGTGGCGGGCACCGCGCGGCTGGCCGGGGTCGGGATGATCTTCCTGCAGCTCGCCTTCGGCGTGGCCCTGGGGCAGCGCTTCGCCCAGCTCTGGGCGGGCTCCGTGGCAGCGCCAGAACTGGCTGCGGTGCCGTGGTGGGCCCTGATTCCGGCCCTGGTGATCTGGGCCATGGCCTTCCTGGTGATCTTTCAGGCCATGCCCGATGACGCGGGGTGGATCCTGGTGGCCTGCGCCTTCGCCTTCGGAGCCGCGCGCTTGGGTACCCATTTCCTGGGCGGTGCCTTTGGTGCGGGGCTGGGGGCCTGGGTGCTGGGGGCGGGGAGCAACCTCGTCGCCCGGTTGCGGGGGCGTCCGCCATGGGTGACGCTCCTGCCGGGGATCATGCTCCTGGTGCCGGGCAGCGTGGGCCTGCGCAGCCTGGACTATGTGCTGAACAAGCAGATGCTCACCGGCCTGGATACGGCCTTCCAGATGGTGTTCCTCGCCGTGGCCATCCTGATGGGGCTGCTGCTGGCCAACCTGATGGTGCGGTCGAAGGAACTGCTCTAGGAGCCCATCCTAGGGAACTCGCAGGATTGGTTGCAGGGGCGGCGCCTCTAGATCTCCGGCGTACCGCACCCGTTCCAGGAATAGCCCTGCGGAGGGAGCCGCCTTTTCCGCCCAATAGAGCGTGGCTTCCTGAGTGGGGTGGTCGAGATCCCGCCGGAGGTGCTCGAGCTTCTCCTTGCCCAGGGCGCAGGCCACCGCGGCGCCCACCATCCGGCGGACCTGCCGGCGGAGGAAGAAACCTGCCGTTATCCGCAGCAACAGGAGAGAGCCTTCCTGCACTAGTTCACAATTTTTTATCTGGACATGGGGATCCTCGCCGGGCTCCAGATCAGTGAAGGCACTGGCATCGTGGTTTCCCGCGAAGAGGGACCAGGCCTCCTCGAGGCGCCGCACCTCCAACCGACCCTTAACCCACCAGAGCATGGACTTCCCGAAGGCGCTGCGCCGGAGGCTCACCTGGTAGAGATAGCTCCGCTCCACCGCATCGTGGCGGGCATGAAAGGCGAGGGGGCAGGGTTCGATGGCGGCCACGGCCAGGTCGGAGGGCAGGCCCTCGTCGAAGATGCGCTGGAGATCCTGGGGGCGGGGTGCCTGGGCAGCGGCCAAGTGGAGATGGGCGATCTGCCCCAGGGCGTGCACCCCGGCATCCGTACGCCCGGAGCCCCCCAGGGTGAGCACCCGCAGGCCCGCCTCCTGGAGCACCCGCTCCAGGGCGCCGGTGACGGTGCGGACGCCCTGGGCGGTCTGGCGCTCGCCCTGCTTCTGCCAGCCGTGATAGCGGGAACCGTCGTATTCCACCCTCAGGCGGAAGGCGACCCGACCGCCCTCGGTGGTAGTTGTTCGACCCCCTTCGCGGTTGCCGGTTCGACCGCCCGTTCGTCCGCCTCCAGCGTTGCCGCGGCCCTTCATCATTCGGGCAGCACTTTCCGGACTTCCGCCAGAAAGTGATCCGGATCGTGGATGGGTTTGGCGATGTAGTGCTCGGCGCCGGTCTCCGCCAGGAAGCGCTCCCGGTCGCCGAACATGGCGTGGGCCGTGGCCAGGATGATGGGCACCTTGGCGGTTTCGGGGTTCTGCTTGAGAAGCCGGGTGATGAAGACGCCGTCGACCTTCTGCCCCTCGTGGGTGGAGCGGGAGAGGCTGATATCCATGACGATGGCCGAAACTTCGCCCGACGCGGCCAGCCGGATGATCTCGTCCACATCTTCGCTGACCAGAACCTCGTAGCCGCCCTTGCGGGTCAGGACGACCTTCATGAACTTCACGTTGATAGCGTCGTCCTCGACGAGGAGGATCTTGATGGGCATGCCGTTTCCTCTGGAGCAGTCCCCATCATAACCCTGGCAAGCGGTTCAGGCGGTCTGGCGCGGCCGACAATTTTGGAGCGCCGTCAGCACGGAGTCGGGGATGTGCAGATTGCCCCGGCCACGGCCCAGTTCAAGGCCCGGCTTCATGGCGCCGTGGTAGTCGCTGCCGCCACTGGCCACCATGCCCAGGCGCTCGGCCAGTTGGAGGAAGCGCCGCGTTTCCGTGGGGCCGTATTCGCTGTAGTACGCCTCGAAGCCATCGAGGCCCATGTTGCGGAGATCGGCCATGGCTTCATCCCAGATGAAGCGCCCCCCGGCGAAGCGCCCGGGGTGGGCGACGATGGCGACACCTCCGGCCTCATGGATCCATTGCGAGGCCTCGGCCGGGCTCAGTTCCTGGAAGGGAACGAAGGCGGGACCGCCCTCGCCGATGAGCTTGCGGTGGGCCTCCTGGGCGGTGGGGACGACTCCCATGGCGGCCAGGAGCTTGGCAAAGTGGGTGCGCGAGATCAGGTTGGTGGGAGCAAAGGCCTGGACGTCCTGGAGGTTGATGGGAATGCCCAGGCCCTGAAGGCGGGCGATGAGCGCGTCGTTGCGGCTTCGGCGGCCGCCCCGGATCTCCTCGATTCGCGATTGGAAGACCGCATCCTCGGCATCGAAGAGCAGGCCCAGGACGTGCAGTTCCCGATTCATGAACCGGCAGCTCAGCTCGATGCCCGTGAGGAGTCGCGTGCTCACCTGAGGCTGGGCCGCGAGGAAACGCGGCAGCCCGTCGAGGGTGTCGTGATCGGTGAGGGCCAGGGCCGCGAGCCCGAGAGCCTCGGCCCTAAGGGCCAGGGCTTCCGGCGCATCGGTGCCATCGCTGAAGATGGAATGGCAGTGGAGGTCGATCGCGGGGCCAGGGGCCTGAGTCATGAGTGTGAGCCTTTGTTCGCACGATAGAGGGCCGCAAGCACCACCGCTACGGCCTGAAAGAGATCGGGCGGAATGAGGCTGTTCACGTCAAGGGGTTCCAGGGTGGCTAGCAGATCGGGATCACGCTGGATGGGAACGCCGTGCTGGCGGGCCAGTTCGAGAATGCGATCCGCCAGGAAGCCTTGCCCCTTGGCGACCAGACGAGGGGCGGCGTCCAGGAAGGGCGCTTCGGGTTGGTAGCGAAGCGCCACTGCGCTGGGACGACGGACGCGGGGCATGGCCCCTCCGGAAGGGTGCTACTGGACGAAGTCGTGCTCCGTTTCCAGGTCTTCCAGCTCATCCATGGCCAGGCGCTTGAAGATCTGCACATCGGCCAGGGACATGAAGCTGATGTAGGCGAAGCCGCTGAAGAAGAGCCAGAGGAAGGGCACCGAGGCCCACTTCCGGAACCAGATGGCCACCAGCAGCGCCCCGAAGTAGTAGATGGCGAAGGCGAGGTCCAGGAAGGTGATGAGGCTCTTGGGCACCTTGTAGGCCTTCTTGCTGGCGGTGGCATTCCCGTTCTCGTCCACGCCCAGCTTGGGGGTGCGCTTGAATTCGATGTCGTCGGTGAAGAAGCCCTCGAGCACCGCCTTGGCCTGGTTGAGCCCCAGGCCAATGCCCAGGCTCATGAGGCCAGGCACGTACTTCAGCCGCTTGGTCCAGTTCTTGTTGTTCTTCACTTCGCGCTGGGAGAGGCCGAAATAGAGGCCCACGCTCACGGCGTTCAGCAGGAAGAAGGGGGCATCGGTGGCGAGGAGCACGTACCAGGGCGTTCCCGCCCGGAGGATCATGCAGGGCACCATGATGATGGCGAGGATGACCATCAGCAGGTAGTTGCAGTTGGCGGAGAGGTGGAACCAGCACTCGAGCTTGGTGTGGAGACTGGCCTTGCTGGTCCAGATGGTCTTCAGGAGCTTGCGGATGACCTGGGCATTGCCCTTGGCCCAGCGGTGCTGCTGGCTCTTGAAGGCATTCACTTCCACGGGGAGTTCGGCGGGGACCACCAGATCCTTGAGATACACGCCACGCCAGCCCTTGAGCTGAGCGCGGTAGCTGAGATCGGCATCCTCGGTGATGGTGTCGTGCTCCCAGCCCCCCGCGTCGGCGATGGCGGCCACGCGCCACATGCCCGCGGTGCCTGAGAAATTGAAGAAGGCGTTGGAGCGATTGCGGGCCGTGTGCTCGAAGACGAAGTGGCCGTCCAGCAGGATGGCCTGAACCTGGGTCAGGAGATTGAAGTCGCGATTGAGATGGTCCCAGCAGCCCTGGATGAAGGCCACCTTGTCATCGGCGAAATGGGGCACGGCCAGCTCGAGGAAATCCTCGGTAGGCAGGAAGTCGGCATCGAACATGGCCACGAATTCGCCCTTGGCGACCTTCAGGCCGTTGTTCAGGGCGCCCGCCTTGAAGCCCGTGCGGTCATCGCGGTGGATGTAGGAGATGTCGAAGCCAAGTGCGCGGTACTTGTCGCAGACGGCCTGGGCCACGTTGACGGTGCTGTCCGTGGAGTCGTCGAGGAGCTGGATCTCCAGCTTGTCCTTGGGCCAGCGCATCTTGACGACGTAATCCATCAGACGCTCGATCACGTTCATCTCGTTGAAGACCGCGAGCTGGACGGTGACGTGGGGGCGGTAGTCGGGTCCACCCTTGGGCTGGGGCACGTCCTTCTTGTGCCTGAAATACAGCATCAGCATGTACAGGCGGTGGGCGCCGTACACACTGAGGATGGTCAGGATGGTGAAGTAGAGAACGAGGATGGACGTCTTGAGGATTTCCATGGCGGTTTAGGGCCCCCGATATCGCCTGCTGTCATTGCGGACGATGCCTTATTCTGGCAGCAATAGTGGAAAGCGCCCTTGTGATTTTTTACCTATTCGCGGGTCTTTCCGAGATAGGATTCGAGTATTCCCAAGTGAGCCCGCATGACTGAATCCGACAATCTCCCCAAGGTGATCGGGCGTTACGAGATCAAGCGTCTGCTGGGGGCCGGAGCCATGGGCAGCGTCTACTTGGCCGAGGATCCCCGGATCAAGCGGAAGCTCGCCATCAAGGTCGTGAAGCTGGACGCCATCCGCAACGAGAATGATCGCAGTGAGTTCCTGGCCCGCTTTCAGCGGGAAGCCGAAGTTTCCGGGGTATTGAACGATCCGGGCATCGTGACCATCTACGACGTGGGCGACAGCGAGGTTGGCCCCTTCCTGGCCATGGAATTCGTGGCGGGGAAATCCCTTGACGCATTCATCAAGTCCGGAGACCTGCCCGCCGGTGATCTGGGCATGAAGCTCCGGATGGCCGCAGGCATCGCCGCCGCCCTGGACCATGCCCACAGTCATGGCATCGTGCATCGGGATGTGAAGCCGGGCAATGTCATGATCACGGAGGATGGTCGCCCCAAGCTCATGGACTTCGGCATCGCCAAGCGTGAGGATGCAAACCTTACCCAGACCGGCACCTTCCTGGGCACCCCGAGCTACGCGAGTCCCGAGCAGATCAAGGAGGGCCACGCTACGGCCCGCTCGGACATCTTCAGTTTCGGCGTGATGGTCTTCGAGATGCTGTCGGGAACGCTCCCCTTTCCCGGCACCTCCATCAACACGATCCTCTACCGCATTGTCAATGAGCCGCCGCTGGAGATCAAACCGCCTGTCCTGGGGCTGTTGCCCGAAGGCTGGCACCGGATCTTCACCCGGGTGCTCGCCAAGAATCCCGATGAACGGTACCCCACCTGCGGCGCCTTTGTGCGCGACCTGCTGGATGCCACCACGGTGCTGGAAAAGGACACTCGCCTGGAGATCATCGGCCTGCTGAGGATGGGGGGAGGTTCGACTCCGCCGCCCCTGCTCTCCCGGTCCCACGAGGAGACGATGTTCATTCCCCCCTCCAAGGCGCGGAAATCCAGTCTGGGACTGCGCATCGGCCTCATCGCCGTAACGCTGGTGGCGGTGGGCGTCGGCGCCTATCTCTTCTTTCCCAAGGGTGAATCCACGGTCACGCTGCACGCGGACCCGCCTGCCACCGTCTTCCTGGGGGAGCGAGAAGTGGGGCCCACAGGCATCGCCCGGGCCATGAAGAAGGGAGAGCGGGTCACCCTGCGACGGGATGGCTACGAGCCCCAGGAATACACCTATCAGGGGGAAAATGCGGCCCCCCGGTTGGCCCTGAAGCCCAGGATCACGGATGAAACCCTGCGCACGCTCCCGGAGGGGGCGGCGGTGGTGATGGATGGGAAACCCCTCGAAGGCGTGACGCCCCTGGCCGTCAAGGCCTGGGACCAGTCCCGGAAACACGAGGTCACCTTCAGCAAGGGCGATCTGGTGCTGAATCCCTCTTTCAAGGAGGGCGAGGCGCCCGGTACGCAGGTCTTCGTGCTCATGTCCCACACCGAGGCCACGACGACGGGTGAGGTCACCACGGTGGATGCCAATGCGCCGGGCTTCCTGAAGGTGAACGGGGAATTCAGTGTTCGGGTGCGGCTGGATGGCAAGGATCTGGGAGACAGCGGCACGAAGATCAAGCTGCCTCCGGGCGCTCACAAGGTGGAACTCTCCAACCCGAAATTCTTCTTCAAGGAGACGCGGACCCTCCAGGTGCAGCCTGACCAGCCTTGCGCCATCAGTCTGCCCGGCCTCGCGAACATCACCGTGGAGACCTTCCCGGCCTCCGGGATTGTGGTCATCGATGGCCTCGCCACCTCGGTGGAGAGCGATGGCGGCACACCCATCCGGGTCGTCAAGGGGGCTCACACCATCAGCATCCAGGGCCGCGGCGGCTCACACCCCGTGGACGTGAGGGGTGATCAGGCCGTGCGGTTCAAGAGCTGAGGAAATGTTCCGCAGAGCTGAGCCGACTCAATCCATCCGGTAGTTCGGGGCTTCCTTGGTGATCATCACGTCGTGGGCGTGGCTCTCCCGCAGGCCCGCGCCGGTGATCTGGACGAAGGTGGCTTTGGCCTGGAAGTCGGCGATATCCTTGCCGCCCACGAGGCCCATGCCCGCCCGCAGGCCACCCAGGAGCTGGGTCACGAGATCGGCCACCCGGCCCTTGTAGGGAACCTGACCCTCGATGCCCTCGGGCACGAGCTTGGTGTCGTCCTTGCCCTCCTGGAAGTAGCGGTCCTTGGAACCCTGCTTCATGGCGCCGATGGAGCCCATGCCCCGGTAGGACTTGAAGGTGCGGCCCTGGTAGAAGATGGTCTCGCCGGGGGCCTCCTCGGTGCCCGCGAAGAGGCTGCCGATCATCACGCAATCCGCCCCGGCGGCAATGGCCTTGGCGACATCCCCGGAGTACTTCACGCCCCCATCGGCGATGCAGGGCACACCCTGTTCGCGACAGGCCCGGGAGGCTTCCGCCACGGCGGTCATCTGGGGCATACCCGCGCCGGTGACGATGCGCGTGGTGCAGATTGAGCCAGGGCCAATGCCTACCTTGACGGCGTCGGCGCCAGCCAGGATCAGGTCCTTGGCGCCTTGGTAGGTGGCCACGTTGCCCGCGATCACCTGGGTGTCGGGGAAGGTCTTCTTGAGCAGGCGCACGGCGTCGATAACACCCTTGGCGTGGCCGTGGCTGGAATCCAGGCAGAGCACGTCGACCTTGGCCTTGACCAGGGCGGTGGCGCGGTCGAGCAGATCGTGGCCCACGCCGACGGCGGCGCCCACCCTCAGGCGGCCCATGGCGTCCTTGCAGGCGTTGGGATAGTTGATGGACTTCTCGATGTCCTTGACGGTGATGAGGCCCTTCAAGGCGCCCTCGTCGTCCACCACCAGGAGCTTCTCGATGCGGTGCTGCTGGAGCTTAACCTTGGCCTGTTCCAGGGTGGTACCCACGGGCACGGTCACCAGGGGCTGCTTGGTCATGCGATCGCTCACCAGCAGATCCAGGTTGGTCTCGAAACGCAGATCGCGGTTGGTGAGGATGCCCACCAGCTTGCCCTTTTCCACCACGGGCACCCCGGAGATCTTGAACTTGGCCATCATCTCCTCGGCTTCCCCGATGGGCGCATCGGGGCGGATGGTGATGGGATCCGTGATCATGCCGGATTCGGACCGCTTGACCTTGTCCACTTCCTCCGCCTGGCGCTCGATGGGGAGGTTCTTATGGATGATGCCGAGGCCTCCCTGCTGGGCCAGGGCGATGGCGAGGCGGCCTTCAGTCACCGTGTCCATGGCCGAGGAAATCAGGGGAATCCGCAGATGGACCTTTCGCGTCAGCTTGGTCGCGAGTTCCACTTGATTGGGATGGACTTCCGACGGCCCCGGTACGAGGAGCACGTCATCAAAGGTCAGGGCCTGCATGAGGGGCAAGGTCAGCATCGGAACCTCAAGAACGGGGTCCGCCATCGCGGAGCCTTGCAGGTAATGGTCGCACGGCGAGCCTCTATGCGAAAGATGGGGCGACCCTCGTCGCCCCATCTTTCGTGAGACCAGCTGAAGATCAGAACTTTTCGGCCACGGGCTGGAACCAGCTCTGGGGCTTCTTGCACACGGGGCAGGCGCCGGGGGCGCTGGTGCCTTCGTGGATGTGTCCGCATTCCAGACATCTCCACGAGATCTTTTCGTCCCGCTTGAAGACCGTACCTGCCTCCACGCGGCTCAGGAGCATCGCGTAGCGGCCCTCATGCTCCTTCTCGACCTTGGCGACCCACTCGAAGGTGCGGGCGACCTCGGGGAAGCCCTCTTCCTTGGCGATCTTGGCGAAGGCGGGGTAGAGCAGGGTCCATTCCTCGTTCTCGCCGGATACCGCGGCCTTGAGTTGGGCCGCAGTATTCCCTGCCACCACAGGATAGGACGCGGTGATCTCGAGGACCTCGGGCGCCAGGGGTGCGAGGTGGGCATAGAAGAGGCGGGCGTGCTCCTGCTCGTTGTGGGCCGTCTCCTCAAAGATGGAGGCGATGTACTCGAAGCCTTCGGTGCGGGCAATATTCGCGGCGTAGGTGTAGCGATTGCGTGCCTGGCTTTCACCCGCGAAGGCCTTGAGCAGATTCTGGGCGGTCTGGGACTGTTTGAGGTCCATGGGGGCTCCTTTGTTGCGAACGAATCGCATGAAATCGAAAATTACCGAGGGCTGACCCGAGAATACACCTGCCCGCGGTGCCTTGGGCAGTTTGAACCGAGGTGGGCCAGAGGGTGAACAAGCTGTAACAAATGGCACACCTTCCCCGGCGGAGCCTTCCCGCCCTTGCCAATTTTCCGCGTGACTCCTAGACTCGCGCTTGTGAGACGGCTCCAGCCGAGGCAATCGTGCCGTCTCCCCCCATCTCGAATTCTCACCCCCACCGGACTTCAACCGAGTAGGCACACGAAGGAGGATACTCATGGCTCAACGCCGCATGGTCACCCTGGATGGGAACGAAGCGACAGCTTCCGTTGCCCATCGCACCAACGAAGTCATCGCGATCTACCCGATCACGCCCTCGTCCAACATGGGTGAGTTCTCCGACGAATGGAGTTCCCAGGGCAAGAAGAATATCTGGAACACCATTCCCTCCGTGGTGGAGATGCAGTCCGAAGCCGGTGCCGCCGGGGCCGTGCACGGCGCCCTCCAGGCCGGTTCGCTGACCACCTCCTTCACCGCTTCCCAGGGCCTCCTGCTCTTCATCCCGATCATGTATAAGATCGCCGGTGAGCTGACGCCCTTCGTGCTGCACGTCACGGCCCGCACCATTGCCACCCACGCCCTGTCCATCTTCGGCGACCACAGCGATGTGATGGGCTGCCGCCAGACCGGCTTCGCCATGCTGAGCTCTGATAGTGTCCAGCAGGCCCACGACTTCGCGCTCATCTCCCAGGCCGCCACCCTGCGTAGCCGCATTCCCTTCATGCACTACTTCGATGGCTTCCGCACCTCCCACGAGGTCGCCAAGATCGAGCTGCTGAACGACGAAGACCTCAAGGCCATGGTCACGGATGAGATGGTCGCCTCCCACCGGAAGCGGGCCCTCACACCGGACAATCCGCAGATCCGCGGCACTGCCCAGAACCCCGATGTGTTCTTCCAGGCCCGCGAGGCCTGCAACGGCTTCTATACCGCCACTCCCGGCATCGTCCAGGAGGAGATGGACAAGTTCGCCAAGATGACGGGCCGCCAGTACCAGCTCTTTGAATATTTTGGCGCCCCGGATGCCGAGCGCGTGATCATCGTGATGGGCTCCGGTGCCGACGTGGCCCACGAGTACGTGGAGTGGGCCCAGGCCAAGGGCGAGAAGCTCGGCCTTCTCAAAGTTCGCCTGTTCCGTCCCTTCTCCATCGAGCACTTCGTCCACGCTCTGCCCAAGAGCGTCAAGAAGATCGCGGTCCTGGACCGCTGCAAGGAGCCCGGTGCCCTGGGCGATCCCCTCTACATGGACGTCCTCACCGCCCTGCGCGAAGCCCAGGAAGCGGGCACCACGACCCTGAACCCCAAGGTGATCGCGGGCCGCTACGGCCTCTCCAGCAAGGAGTTCACCCCCGCCATGGTCAAGGCCGTCTATGACGAGCTGGCCAAGGACGCGCCGAAGAAGCACTTCACCGTGGGCATCGTGGACGATGTCACCCACACCAGCCTGCCCGTGGACATGGACTTCGACATCGAGGCGGCGGACGTGAAGCGGGCCATGTTCTTCGGCCTGGGTTCCGACGGCACCGTGGGCGCCAACAAGAACTCCATCAAGATCATCGCCGAGGAGACTCCGAACTTCGGTCAGGGCTACTTCGTCTACGACTCCAAGAAGGCCGGTGCGGTCACGATCTCGCATCTGCGCTTCGGCCCCCGGCAGATCCGCTCGGCCTATCTCATCCGCAAGGCCAACTTCATCGCCTGCCACCAGACCAGCTTCCTCGAGAAGTACGACATGCTCTGCAACGCCGGCGAGGGCGCGACCTTCCTGCTGAACACCCCCTACAGCAAGGACGAGGTGTGGAACACCCTGCCCAAGGAAGTGCAGGAATCCATCATCAGCAAGAAGCTGAAGTTCTACGTCATCGACGCCTACGAAGTGGCCAAGGCCACGGGCATGGGTGTGCGCATCAACACCATCATGCAGACCTGCTTCTTCGCCATCTCCGGCGTGCTGCCCAAGGACGAAGCCATCACGCAGATCAAGAAGGCCATCAAGAAGTCCTACAGCAAGAAGGGCGATGCGGTGGTGGAGAAGAACTACCAGGCCGTGGATCACACCCTGGCCCACCTCTACGAAGTGGCCGTGCCTGCGGCTGTCACCTCGACCCGCTGCATGCCGCCCTTCGTGGCCGACTCGGCGCCTGAGTTCACCAAAAAGGTGCAGGCCGTGATGATGGCCGGCCAGGGCGACCTGCTGCCCGTCAGCGCCTTCCCCGTGGACGGCACTTGGCCCATGGGCACCACCAAGTGGGAGAAGCGCAACATCGCGCTGGAAATCCCCACCTGGGACAACTCCATCTGCATCCAGTGCAACAAGTGCGCGATGATCTGCCCCCACGCCGCCATTCGGCCCAAGGTCTACGATCCCGCCGCCTTGGCAAACGCTCCCGAGACCTACAAGTCCGTCGACTACAAGGGCGCCGAGTTCAAGGGCATGAAGTACACCATCCAGGTGGCCCCCGAGGATTGCACCGGCTGCGGCATCTGCGTCAGCGTCTGCCCCGCCAAGGACAAGAGCAACCCCAAGCACAAGGCCATCGACATGGTGCCCCAGGCTCCCCTGCGCGAGGCCGAGGCCAAGAACTACGAGTTCTTCCTTAACCTCCCCGAGGCCGACCGCACCACCCTCAAGGGCGATGTGAAGGGCACCCAGTTCATGGAGCCCCTCTTTGAATACAGCGGCGCCTGCGCCGGCTGCGGCGAGACGCCCTACATCAAGCTGCTGACCCAGCTCTTCGGCGACCGCGCCCTCATCGCAAATGCCACGGGTTGCTCCTCTATCTATGGTGGCAACCTGCCCACCACGCCATACACCACCAACAAGGACGGCCGTGGCCCCGCCTGGTGCAACAGCCTCTTCGAGGACAATGCCGAGTTCGGCTTTGGCATGCGCCTCTCCCTGGACAAGAACCAGGAGCAGGCCCTCGAGATGATCACCCGCATGGCCAGCAGCCTCGGCGATGAACTGGTGGCTGGTCTCGTGAACGCCGACCAGTCCACGGAAACCGGCATCAAGGCCCAGCGCGAGCGCGTCGCGGCCCTCAAGCAGAAGCTCTCCACGATCAAGACTCCCGAGGCCCGCTGGCTCGAACTCATCGCCGACTACCTGGTGAAGAAGAGCCTCTGGATCGTCGGTGGCGATGGCTGGGCCTATGACATCGGCTACGGCGGTCTCGACCACGTCATCGCCCAGGGCCGCAACGTGAACATCCTGGTGCTCGATACCGAGGTTTACTCCAACACCGGCGGCCAGGCCTCCAAGTCCACGCCCATCGGTGCCTCGGCCAAGTTCGCCATGGCGGGCAAGAGCCAGCCCAAGAAGGACATGGCGATGATCGCCATGGCCTACGGCAACGTCTACGTGGCCAAGGTCGCCATGGGCTCCAAGGACATCCAGACGGTCAAGGCCTTCCAGGAAGCCGAGTCCTTCGATGGTCCTTCGATCATCCTGGCCTACAGCCACTGCATTGCCCACGGCTACGATCTGGTCCAGGGCTGCGAGCAGCAGAAGCTGGCCGTCGACTCCGGTCACTGGCCGCTCTTCCGCTACGACCCCCGCCGCATCGAGCAGGGTGAGGCGCCGTTGCAGCTGGACAGCCCCGCTCCGAAGATCGAGCTGGGCACCTACGTCCGCAACGAGACCCGCTACCGCATGGTCGAGCAGATGAACCCCGAGCACTTCCGGCATCTCCTCGCCACCGCCCAGCGGGAAGTTACCAACCGCTACGCCACTTACGAGAACATGGCCAAGCTGACCATGCCCGTGAAGAGCGCCGAATAGCAGCGACCTGAACACCGAGAGGGCGCCGAGTTTTCCCGAAAGGGGAACCGGCGCCCTCTCGATTCGTTACCCCGTAACGTTTCGGTCCGGGCGGCGATCCAAGGCTTTGATACCGAACTCATCACCCGCTTCCGGGGCTAGAATCGATCCATCCCATCCAGGAGAGCACCATGGACCTCACGGTTTCGTACCTCGGCCTTCGCCTTCCCCACCCGCTCATCGCGGGAGCCTCACCGCTTTGTTGGGACATGGACGCGGTGCGGCGTCTGGAGGATTCCGGCGCCGCTGCCATCGTGATGCAGTCCCTGTTCGAGGAGCAGATCACCCGCGAACAGTTCGGCACCATCATGGACATGGAGCTGCACGCGGATTCCTTCGCCGAAGCGATCTCGTACTTCCCCACGGCCGCTGAGATGAAGACGGGGCCGGACAACTACCTGGACGCCATCCGCAAAATCAAGGCGGCGGTCAAGATCCCCGTGGTGGCGAGCCTCAACGGCACCACCCCCAAGGGCTGGCTCGACTACGCCAAGCAAATCCAGGCGGCGGGTGCCGATGCCCTGGAGCTCAACGTCTACTACCTGCCCACCAATCCCCTGGAGACCAGTGAGGCCGTCGAGCGGCGCACCCTGGAGATCATTCGCATGGTCAAGAGTGCGGTCGCCCTGCCGGTGGCGGTGAAGCTCTCTCCGTATTTCTCGTCCATGGCCCACTTCGCCAAGGTGGTAGAGGGCGCGGGCGCCGATGCGCTGGTGCTGTTCAACCGCTTCTACCAGCCAGATATCGATATCGAGAACCTGGACGTGGTGCCGAGCCTGGAACTGAGTGGCCCCAGCACCCTCCGGCTGCGCATGCGCTGGCTCGCCATCCTCTACAGCCACATCAAGATCCCCATGGCCGCCAGCGGGGGCGTCCACAGCGCCGAGGATGCCATCAAGGCCGTCATGGCGGGCGCCACGGGGGTTCAGATGGTCTCGGCGCTCCTGAAGCACGGCCCGGAACAAATCGGAAAGGTAAAGGCGGAGCTGGTCAGCTGGATGGAGGCGCACGAGTACGAATCCATCGATCAGATGCGTGGTTCCATGAGCCTCATGAAGTCCCCCAACCCTGCCGCCTTCGAGCGCGCCAACTACATGCGCGTGCTGACCGGCTGGAAGGCATAGAGGCTTTCCTTTTCACATACAAAAGCGGGCTCAGGCCCGCTTTTGTATTGGTGCTCGCAGCCGGGCCCCCGCACGGCTGAGCATAACCATCCAAGAAGGTCGTATCCGCCTTTGGTGCTTGCCGCCGGGCCCCCGCACGGCTGAGCATAACCATCCAAGATCGTCGTATCCGCCTTTGGTACTTGCCGTCGGGCCCCCGCACGGCTGAGCATAACGTCACGAGGAATTGTCTACTGCATTGGTGCTCGCAGCCGGACTCGAACCGGCACGCCCTTGCGGGCAACGGATTTTAAGTCCGTGGCGTCTGCCATTCCGCCATGCGAGCCGCTCTTCCAGCCTAACCTGGACTCTAGCGTCCGTGGGTCATGGCTGCCAGCGCCTTGGCGCATTTTTCGAGGGCATGCCGAGTCCCGGGATCCCTTTCCGCGGCCGCGGCAGCTTCCACGTCCCGGCGGGCGGCGGTGTGCTCCAGGTCCACCAGGGCCTCGGCCGCGGCCACGCGCACGCTGGGTTCCAGATCCCGCAGGCAGCCTTCCAGGCGCTCCTTGGCGCCCCAGCTGCGCATCTCCAGGAGGGACGCGATGGCGGCACACTTCTTCTGGGCGCCGCCCTTGGTGCTTTCCGCCACCAGTTCCTCGAAGCAGGCACGCTCCTTGGCCTTCTGCTTGGAATCAAAGAGGGATTCCACGCGGTTCCGCTTCACCCGAACCACGTCGGGTGAATAGGGCACCAGCTCCTCGCGGAGCGTCCAGCGCACCATACGGGGCAGCATCCAGCGCATTCCGGGGGTGTTCTCTGGATGGCCCACGGCCATGAAGACCCGCCCCCGACCCGCCTCCGCCCAGGCCAGGAAGGTCTTGCCGTTGGTCATGTTGGCGGGCGCATCCCCCTTCAAATGCACATCGCTTTCCATGATGGCCAGGGCCGAGCCCTTGCTGCTCTGGGCTGGAATGAGCACAGGCCCTTCGAAATACTGCATGTAGGCCTCGCTCAGGCCCTTGAACTCAGGAAAGATCTCTACGGTCGCGGGGGTGAAGGAGAAGCGCACCATGCCGTTGCCTCGCTCGTCGTGCTCCCGGTCGATGGCCTCGAAGCCGCCCAAGTGAAAGCAGGTGTAGCCGGGCGTATCGGAAAGCATGTAGGCCCCCGCGCAGAGGCCCACGAGGCCCTTGCCCTTCTGCACGAAGTCCAGGATTTCCCGCTTGCCCAGGTCGCCCAGATTGCCCATCTGCCGCTGCCCGCCACCGCCCGGAAAGACCAGGGCATCAAAGCGCTTCAGCTTCCCCGAGACGATTTCGGCAGCCCCCAGGATCTCGGGCTGGATGGCGGGGTCGATCTTGAGAGACTCAAGGGCGTCGGTGAGGCACTCCGGATCGGCCCCCAGCCCCTTGAAAACCGCCACGCGCAGGGAGGGTTTTGGCCTTGGCGCGGCAGCCAAAGGGGCGGCCAGGACGAGGGCCAATCCGAGGACGGAGAGCGAGAACTTGCGCATGGAGACTCCAGAGGTTCGAAAGGACCCCTTTAGCATTCCATGATTTCTCGCTCTGTGGCCGGACGTAGCTTCCCGCCGGGCTCACACCCTCGGCTTGCTAGACTCGAAGAATGACCACGCCTTCCCTGGACCATCCTCTGCTGCACAACCTGAACGCCCCCCAGCGGGAGGCGGTGCAGCATGTGAAGGGGCCGCTGCTGATCCTGGCGGGGGCGGGTTCGGGCAAGACTACGGTGATCACGCGGCGCATCGCCTGGCTCATCGAGGAGGAGGGGGTTCACCCCGCGTCGATCCTGGCCATGACCTTCACCAACAAGGCCGCCGAGGAGATGCGGGAGCGGGTGCAGAAACTGGTTTCGGTGCCCACGGAGCAGCTCTGGGTCAGCACCTTCCACAGCTTCTGCACGCGGGTGCTCCGCCGCGAAGGCGATCGAACGCCCGTGGGCCGAGACTTTGTCATCTTCGATCCTTCCGACCAGAAGGCCCTGATCAAGCAGGTACTCACGGAGCTGAAGCTCCCGGAGAAGCAGTTCCACCCCAAGAAGGTGCTGGAGCTCATCAGCGACTGGAAGAACCGTTGCCTTTTGCCGGAGGAAGCCCAGGAGGAAGCCCTGGACGCCTGGACCCGCAAGGCCCTGGACGCCTACACCCTCTATCAGACCGGCCTGAAGAACCACCGCGCCTGCGATTTCGACGACCTCCTGCTGCACATGGAGCGGTTGTTCCGGGAACCCGGAATCCAGTCCGTCTACTCCGAGCGCTTCAAATACCTGCTGGTGGACGAGTACCAGGACACCAATCGGGCCCAGTACCTGCTGGTGCAGCACCTGGCCAAGCAGCATCACAATCTGTGTGTGGTGGGCGATGAAGACCAATCCATCTACGGCTGGCGAGGCGCCGACATCCGCAACATCCTGGACTTCCAGCGGGACTTTCCGGAGGCCACGCGCATCGAGCTGATGCAGAACTACCGCTCCACGGAGAAGATCCTGGAGGCGGCCTCGGACGTGATCGCCAACAACACCCAGCGCCTGGAGGGCAAGGGCAGGCTTCGCTCGGACCTGGGCGAAGGGGAACGCGTTACCTTCAAGCTCACGGACGAGGGGCGGCTGGAGGCCGAGTGGGTGGTGGACCGCATCCGCGAAGAGCGCGCTCGCTTTCCCGATTCCAAGATCGCGGTGCTTTACCGCGCCAACTGGCAGTCCCGGCAATTGGAAGAGGCCCTGCGGGCCGTGAACATGCCCTACAAGCTCGTGGGTGGTGTGAAGTTCTACGAGCGTCAGGAAGTGAAGGATCTCCTGGCCTACCTGCGGCTGCTCTCCAATCCCTATGATCTGGTGAGCTTCCGGCGGGCCATCAGCAGCCCCAGCCGCGGCGTGGGCCCCACCACCATGGGGCGCATCGAAGGGGCCATTCCCGAGGGCGGCACGCCCCTGGAGGGGGCCTGGGCACTGATGAAGGCGGGCGAGCTGAAGGGCCGGGCCCAGCGGGAGATGGGCAAGTTCCTGGATCTGTTCAAGCGCGGGGCAGGGGAGATCACCTCCACGGGGCTCGCGGGCCTCGTGCGGTGGATGCTGGTGGAATCGGGTTATGTCCAGATGCTGGAGGATGAAGCCACCCTGGAATCAGAGGGGCGCCTGCGCAACATGGAGGAGTTCATCAATGCCGCCGCGGATGCGGAGAGCCTGGGGCTGCGGCTGCCCGAATTCCTTGACCGGGTCACGCTGGCATCGGATACGGACCAGCTGGAAGAGGCCGCCCAGCTCAGCCTCATGACCATCCACTGCGCCAAGGGGCTGGAATTCCCGGTGGTCTTCGTGGTGGGCATGGAGGAGGACGTCTTTCCCAACCGCAACGCCCGGGAAACGGATGAGGGCTTGGAAGAAGAGCGGCGCCTGTTCTACGTGGCCATCACCCGCGCCCAGCGGCGCCTCTATCTCACGGCGGCCCGACGGCGGCGGGTCATGGGCAGCGAGATGCTGGGCATGCCCAGCCGCTTCCTGCGGGAGCTGCCCTCCGAGTCCCTCGAAGCGCCCATCCGGTGGGGCACGGAACTGTACCAGAGCGGCCAGGGGGCCTTTTCGGCGCCCCGCCCGACCCAGGGGGGCGGTGGCTATTCCGTGGCCTCGGAGCTGCAGCGCATCCGAGGCATGTTCGAGCGCACGCGACTCGAGAACGAGCGGGCGGAGACGAGGTCAATGGAAGCCGCGCCCTCCGATAGCCGCCCTTCGGGGGCGCCGCCGGTGGCTTCGAGTGGCTGGCCCAAGGGCACTCGGGTGCAGAGCCCCCGCTTCGGCCGGGGCGTGATCCTCGGTTCCACGGGCAGTGGCGATGGCCTCACGTACACCGTGCGCTTCGAGGGGGGCGAGAAGCGCATCCTGGCGCGCTTCGGAATGCTGGAGCGCCTGGGCGACTAGCGCTTCTGCTGCCCCAGGAGGCGGGCGATCTGGCGGACCATCGGCTTCAGCCTCGCGTCTCCGCGACCGCCATAGGCCACGGCATCCGTTTCCTCGGCCAGTTCACCCAGCTGGTGCTCCAGGTCGGGTTTGGCTGTGGCGAGCCTCAGCAGCCAGGTGCGGGCAGTTTCGCCGGATTCCGGTGGGTACTGCCGCCCTGTTTTCCGCAGCAGTGGTTTGAGGGCGGCAATGCCCTGGGGACCTCCCTTGACGCCAGAACCTGTCCACCCTCGCAGCCATCGGGGCACCAGGAAACGCAGGGCGAGCAGGGCCAACAGACCGCCTCCCAGCGCGGCGACGACCTTTCGATCCGGGCGCCAGTTTGGCAGTGACGAGCCCTTGGCCTGAAGCCAGGCGAGGCCCTCCTGCTGGTCCTCATCGGAGAAACGCACCACATTGCGGTCCCAGCGGAACCGCACCGCATCGGTCCACCGCTGCACCGCGGCCCAGAGGCTCTGCGAGGAGAGACCCTCGGAGGGCGCCGAGGGCGTTGGATCCTCCACGCGCCATTGGAGGCTTTCGGGGTCGTAGTATTCCACCCAGCTGTGGGCCTGGTCCTGGGTCACCAGCCAGTAGCCTCCTTCCTCAATCCAGGGCCCCAGGCGGTAGCCGTTCACGACCCTGGCCGCAACGCCCCGGTGGCGCAGGGCCAGCGCCAGGGCCGAGGCGAAGTACTCACAGTGCCCGGCGCGAGTGCGTTCCAGGAAATCCTGGAGGGGATTGGGCGCTTTTCCGCTGGGATTGCTGGTGGTGTAGGCATAGGAGCCCAGTTCGTGGCTCAGCCGCTGGGCCAGGGCCGTGGCCGATTGCGCCTCGGGCGCCACCCGACGGCTCCAGGCCAGAGCGGCCTCGGTGCCCTCGCCCGGGGCCGTGAGCAGGGCGAATCCCCGGGGGCTCAAGCGTTCGACCTGGGGGGATCCTGGGTCGACCAGGACCTTGAGGGGCACCGGGCGCCGCGATGGAAAGGCCCAGCGGGTACTGCCGCCGATGCCCGGGCGAATCGGCATGCCCTGGGGGGCGATGGTGATGATGCTGCCCATGGGGAGAGGGATGATGCCGAAGGGATTGGGCGCCACGCTGAACTCGGCCCCCAGGCGTTTCGGGTGATCGACCAGACGGTCCCAATCGGAATCGGTACCTGGGCTCCGCGGGGGCGGCGGCGTTGCCGCGAGGGCCTCCCAGCGCTGTCCCTCGAGCCCCTCCAGGGTGATGCCCCGGAGGAGCCCGAAGGCCTCTTCGTAGCGTTGCCTCTGGCCTGCATCCAGCGCCTTGGGAGGGATGAGTCGGAGGACGACCTCCCGGTTGCCCGATATTGGTCCCAGGCCCGAGAGATCCACGGAATCACTGAGCCCTGCCGCGCTGCCGGAAATGCCCCCGGCGCTCCAGGGGAAGAAGCGGAGCCCGAGGGTTTGACGCGGCATGGCCGCGAAGCAGAGGCTTGCGAGCACGAGGGCCGCGACCGTCCAGGGCAGGATGTACCGGTAGGGCGGCGGTTGCGCGTGGCTCTTGCGCAGGGCGGCGGAGGCCTCCCAGGCGTGATGAAAGAGCACCAGACTGGAGCCCGCGGTCCAGGCCAGGGCCCAGAAGAGGAAGTCCATCTCGAAGGTGGCGATGGCGGTCACCAGGAAGAGGAGGAAGCCCATGAGTAGGAGCTGGCGGCGCTGGGGCGCCTCCCTGGGCAGCGTCAGGCGAATGCCGCAGAGGACGAAGAGGGTGATCACGGTGGTGGGGACCAATCCGATCCTCAGCAATATCTGACCCGCCAGGGCCACCAGGGCGGCGATCTCCAGCACCCGCCGGTACCGGGACATGTCCCACCGTTGCGCTTCCACAGCCGCCGCCGCCACCAGGGGGACGGCCATCGCGGTGATTTCCAGTGGCGAGAACACCCCCGTGGTCGCGATCGCCCCGAAAGAGATCCAGGGGGGCAGATGGTCGATCCAGCGAGCGAGCCTCACGGGTTCAGGTCCAGCTCCCGAGGATGGCGGGGCGCAGGGCCCCCGTCACGTCGGGGAGATTGCCGGGAACTCCAGCGGCGCTCGCGGCGCCCAGCAGGGCCCAGCTGATGGCCTCCCGGGATCCGGGAGGGAAACTGAAATCCTCCTCCAGGCGGAACGCCGGAAGGCGGGAGGCCAGCTCCTGTCGCACCCGGTGATGTCGACTGCCGCCGCCCGAGATCCAGAGCGTCGCGCCAGGGGGAAGGGGGTTGCCCCAGGCGCTGAGTTCTCGAGCGCAGGCCTCGGCAGTGAAGGCTGCCAGGGTGGCGAGGCGGTCCTCCAGGGCAAGCTGCTCCAGTGCGAAAGTCTCGGCCTGAAGCCAGGCGGAGCCGAAGGTCTCCCGACCCGTGGACTTGGGCGGGGGCAGGCGGAAATAGGAGTGGGTGAGCCAGCGTTCTAGGAGCTCCTCGGCAATCGTCCCCGAAGCGTGTCTGCCCTCGGGATCGAAGGGCAGACCCAGCCAGCGGGTGGCGGCCAGGTCCAGCAGGCTCATGGCCGGGCCCAGATCCCAGGCCTGGACTCGGGTTCCGTCCCAGAGCGTGATGTTGGCGATGCCTCCCAGGTTCAGGGCCGCCCAGGGCTGGCTGCGACCGTGCAGCCATAGCTCGGTCATGGGCACCAGGGGCGCACCCTGACCGCCCAGGGCCATGTCCCGCCGCCGCAGATCCCAGACCACCGGGCATTCCAGGGCTTCGGCGAGCAGGTAGGGATCCGCCAATTGCAGCGTGGCCCCATGATCGGGGCGGTGCTGGATGGTTTGCCCGTGGAGGCTGGCGAGGTGAGGTTTCATGCCCAACCGCTGGGTCAGGGCCAGTCCCGCCTCGGCATGGGATTCGCCCAGCCTGCGCTGCAGGATGCAGAGCTCCGAGGGTTTCAGTTCGTCCGCCGCGGCGGCGAGCACCTTCGCCCGAATGTCTGCCGGGTAGGGCAGGTGGTGGTGGCCCAGGCACTCGAGAAAGGGATCGCCCTGGGCGAAGGCCTCGGCATCCACCCGGATCATGGCCGCATCGGTGCCATCGGCGCTGGTGCCCGACATGAGGCCGAGCACGGTCCAGATTCCAGGGGGAAGGGCGATGGGCATTGGGGACATCCCGCCCATGATGCCAGGGCTGGGTGCCTTTGGCCGGTGGAAGTAGGCCCTTCGGCCCTCGCCTGAGGCATCCCGCGTTTCGGCCATCGCGGGCCTGGAGTAAGCTAGGCCTGTCCCGTGAGGCCCCCATGCAAGCGCTGCTCATCCACTCCCACTCATCCATGATTCGCCGTCGAGACGAGAGCGGTGGCGGAGGTCTGGGCTGTTTCCTGGTGCTGATCGGCATCGGCGCGGTGATCTACTTCGTGATGAAGGGGCGCGGGGATAAGCGGGAGCAGCTCGGCGCCTCCAAGCGCCCCATGGACAGCGCCCCGCTCCAGTCCCACACCTTCGCCAATCCCTTTCCCAAGTGCCCCAACTGTGCGGCGGCGGGCGACAAAATGAAGCAGCAGTGGGATGGCCTGCGCAAGGTGACCTGGACCTGCGGCTACTGCGGCAACGTTCAGATCCAGGAGCTGAAGGACGAAGAACTCCCCCCCAGCGCCCGACAGCGCCTGGGGTTGGATGGGGGCCAGGCTATGATGCAGGGCCAGCAGGGCTACTACCCCTCCCAGCAGGGGGGCGGCATGGGTGGCGTCGGCGGCCTGCTCACGGGCATGATGCTGGGCAGCATGCTGGGCGGCAACAGCCACCATCACCAGGATGGCGAGGGCTGGGGCGGTGGGGGTGGCGATTCCAATTCCAGCGGCGGCGACTGGGGCGATGGTGGCGACAGCGGCGACAGCGGTTCCGGGGGCGACTGGGGTGATTCCGGCGGCGGTGACTCAGGCGGCGACTGGTAGCCCCGACTATTTTTTGGTGAGGCCCCGGAAGAAGGCCTTGGCCTGCTCCAGTAGCACCGTGAACTGCTCGCCCAGGCTCTGAACCTGGTCCCGGGCGCCGGCCTTGGCACTCTTGGCCTCCTGCTGGAACACCTTGTGCCCCGGGGCCATGCGCCGGACGGTCTCCCACATCCGGGTGGCCTTGGTGCTGAGCCCCACGTGCTGGTACAGCTCGGCCAGGCGGATGGCAGAATTCACTTCCTTGGGGTTCAGGCGGAGGACCGTTTCCAGGGTCTGGATCAGCTTCCGCACATCCCCGCCCGGGCGATCCAGGATCTGGGCGTGGAGCACGTGGAATTCCACCCGCTCGGCGTCCAGCTTGAGAGCGTAGTGGATCAGGCTCAGGGCCCGATGGGGATCCTTGGCTGCGTAGGCGGCCTTGGCTTCGGCGTACCAGTCATCGGTGGATCTCGCCGCGGGGGGCACGGAATGAAAGGCCTCGGAGGCCGCAGCCTCAGAGGCCGTGGCGGTGGTCTCGGGATGGGGCGCCAGGGCGATGGGGCGCGCGGCGTTCTTCACCATGGCGAAGGCTTCCGCCAGTTCCCGGAAGCGCTGTTCGGCCTTCTCGTGCTCGGGCCCAATGAATCGGTCGGGGTGCCAGATCTTAGCGAGGCGGTGGTAGGCCTCCTTGATCTCTTCGGGGGAGGCGTTGGGGGTGATTTCGAGGACTTCGTACGGGTTCATGGATCGGCCGCCTGTTCGGGGTTTTAGGTTCTGGCTGTGTATGCAATCGGCATGCAGTCAATTTAGCTGAGAACGGGCCCAGGGTGGTTCGATCAGATGACCTTGGGAACGCGGAAATGGCCTTGATCCGGGTCCGGAGCATTGGCCAGCGCCTCGGCCTGAGTGAAGCCTACGACCACGCGATCCTCCCGGCGGGTCAAGGTGATCCCCGGCCCGTGGGAAGTGGGCTCCACCCCTTCGAGGGGTAGGCTGTCCAGGCTCTCGGCATGGCTCAGCAGGCGCTCCATGTCCAGGCGAAGGGGCTCAATTTCCTCCTCCCCCAGGTTCAGATCCGTGAGTCGGGCGCAGCGCAGCACATCTTCGCGGGTGACTTCCATGGCAGCTCCTAGAGCTTCAGATCGGCGTCGGCGTTCACGGGAAGGAGATCCTCGGCCGGGGCCAGCAGGGCGCCTGCGGCGGCGATCATGGCGCCGTTATCCGTGCAGAACCGTGGCTCGGGGATGGCGAGACGAAGCCCGAGCCGCTCCGCCATGACCTTGGCCTGGGCCCGCAGTTCGGAGTTGCAGGCCACCCCGCCGGACACGATGAGGCTCTGGGCGCCGGTCTGCTGGGCGAATTCGGGCAGGGGCTTGAGCAGCCACTTGGCGATGGTTTCCTGAAGGCTGCGGCAGAGCCCTTGGACTCGTGGGTCCTCCTGTCCGGCGATCTCCAGGCCGGGTTGGGCGGCGATGCGCATTTTTACGGCAGTCTTGAGGCCGGAAAAGCTCCAGGCAGCCTTGCCGTCCCGGAACTTGGGCGCCGTGAAGGGATCACCGGAGGCCGCGCCCTTGCGGGCGCAGGCATCCACGATGGGGCCGCCGGGATAGCCAAGGTTCAGCATTCGGGCCGTTTTGTCGAAGGCCTCGCCCGCAGCATCGTCCCGGGTCTTCTGCAGCAGCTCGAGGTGGGTCCAGGATTCGGCCCGGTACAGGTGGGTGTGCCCGCCGGAAACCAGCAGCACCAGGGCGGGGAAAGGCAGGTCCGGCACGGCGAAGCGCGCCGCGTTCAGGTGGCCCAGGAGATGATGGACGGGCACCCAGGGGAGACTCTCCTTCCAGGCGATGGCCTTGGCGGCGCTGAAGGTCGTGAGCAGGCAGCCCACGAGGCCTGGGCCCTGGGTTACCGCGATGCGATCGAGCTGCTGCCAGCCGATCTCGGCCTTGGCGAGGGCCTCGCCGATGACGCTCCGGAGCTGGAGCAGGTGTTCCCGGGCGGCCAACTCCGGCACCACGCCGCCGTAGGGCGCGTGAATCTCGTCCTGGCTCTTCCGCACCATGGACCTGAGTACCGGGCCAGAGGCCGTCTCCTCCACCACCGCGGCGGAACAATCATCACAGCTCGATTCGAGGCCAAGAACCAACATTGGATTAGTCTACTTCAAGCATGACCCGACTCGTTCCCACTCGCATCGAACTGGCACGCCCCCTGCCGCCCCTTACCTATCTCGCCCCGGAAGGTATTCCTGCCGGGCTGCGGGTGAAGGTCAAACTGCGCACCGGCAGCCTGGTGGGTGTGGTGCTCGGCCCCGACCCGGCGCCGCCCCAGGTCAGGCTGCGGCCCATCGAAGCCGTGGTGGATCCCTTTCCCCTGCTTCCTCCCAGGCTCAGGGCCCTGCTGGATTTTGCCGGGAACTACTATGGCTGCGGCCTTCCCCATCTGATGGCCCTCTGCCTGCCTGCGGGTGTCCAGGCGGATTGGGAAACCCTTTCGCCCGAGGGGCGCTCCTTCTCGGAGCTCCGGGAGGCCAATGCCTGGCCTGCCCTGGAGGCACTGGGGCAGGCCTGGCACGAGGGGCGATTGCCCCTTCCGGGGCTCTTCCACCGGCGCTCCCTGCGGGGGGCGGGGGTGACCGAAGTCCGCAGAACCTCCCAGCCCCATCCGCTGAAGGTGACGCCCACCCAGGCCCGGGTGCTTTCAGCGCTGGAGGAAGGCGGGGGCGCGGCCCGGGAGGATGAACTGCTTGCGGGCGCCAAGGTGGGTGTCTCGGTGCTGGCGACCCTGGAGCGGAATGGCCTCATCGAGCGGGTTCGGCGGCTCGACCTGCTTTCTCAGAAACGCGAGGAATCCGCCGCCCGGCACGTGATTCTCAACGAGGAACAGCAGCGGGCCTTCGCCGCCGTGGATCTGACGAAGTTCGGGGCCTACCTGCTCTTCGGCGTCACCGGATCGGGGAAAACGGAAATCTACCTGGAACTGGCGGAAAAGGTGCTTGCCCAGGGGCGCCGGGTGCTCTGGCTCGTGCCGGAGATCGGGCTCACGCCCCGCCTGCTGGCCCGGCTGGAGGGGCGCTTCCCGGGGCAGATCGCCGTGGGCCATGCGGGCCTCAACATGACCGAAAAGCAGGCGGATGTAATGCGCCTGCTCAACGATGAGGCCCCCATCTTCGTGGGCGTCCGCAATGCCGTGCTGGCGCCCCTGCGCAACATCGGCCTGATCGTGGTGGATGAGGAACAAGAGTCCTCCTACAAGAGCGAAGAACATCCCCGCATCCATGCCCGGGATCTGGCCATCAAGCGCGCCCAGCTGGAGGATTGTCCCGTCATCCTGGGCAGCGCCACGCCAAGCCTGGAGAGCTGGCATGCGGCCCAGAATGGTCGCTATCGTCTGCTCAAACTCACCCAGCGCCCCGCCGGAAGCACGCTGCCCACGGTGAAGATCGTGGATCTGCGGGAGTGCTACAAGACCGAGCGCAAGAAGGTGGTCTTCTCGCCCCTGCTGCTCAAGGCACTCCAGGAAACACTGGAGCATGGCCAGCAGTCCATGCTCCTGCTGAACCGCAGAGGCTACGAGAACTTCTGGATGTGCCGGGCCTGCGGCAAGCCCCTGGACTGCCCTCACTGCGCCATCAGCCTTACCTACCACAAAGGCTCGTACCGCCTGCGCTGCCATCTCTGCGGGTTCGAAGCCGCGCCTCCCGAGGTCTGCCCCGCCTGCGGTGCGGAACACCTGCGGGGGGTGGGCGAAGGCACCGAGCAGATCGAGGACCAGCTCCAGGCCCGCTTCCCCACCGCCCGCATCCTGCGCCTGGATCGGGACACGACCCAGCGGAGGGGTTCCCTGGAGGCCGGGCTCCTGGCGGCGGAACACGGCGAAGTGGACATCCTGGTGGGCACCCAGATGCTCGCCAAGGGCCATACCTTTCCCAAGCTCACGCTGGTGGGCATCCTCAACGCGGATATGGGGCTGAAGGTCTCGGATTTTCGGGCCGCCGAACGCACCTTCCATTTGCTGACTCAGGTGGCCGGGCGGGCCGGACGGGCTGAATTGCCTGGTCGCGTGCTGCTCCAGACCTACAGCCCGGATCACCCGGCCATCATTCACGCCGTGGCCCAGAATTTCGAGGCCTTCGCCGAAGAGGAGCTGCCCTACCGCCAGGGCATGGCCTATCCACCCTTCGCGGCCCTCTCCCTCTATCGCAGCGAAGGCGACACGCCCGAAGAGGCCCTGGCACCCCTCCACACCCTCAAGGCTCGGCTGCAGACCATCGCGGGTCTGAGGATTCTCGGACCCTTGGAGGCCCCCATACCCAAGGTCAAGGACCGCTACCGTATGCAGTTGATCCTCAAGGCCTGGACCCGGGGCCCCTTGACCGAAGCCCTCCAGGCCGCGCCCCTTCCCCCGGGTGGGGCTATCACACTGGATCGGGATCCCCAGAGCTTTGGGGTGTGACTATTTTTTGAGCATTCAGTCAGCCGCACATTCCCCATATGTCTTGGCATTCCCTGGAAGTGTTGATATAACTCGCACAATTTCTCGTATCCCCCGCCCCCCTGCAGGGCTGAACCTTTCCAAGTCGAGGCATGCCATGGCCCTCCCGCCCCAAAGAGAAAAAGGCTTTACGTTGGTCGAGCTCCTGGTGGTGCTTACGATTGTGGGCATTCTCGCCGGAGTGGCGATCTTCTCTCTGGGGGACAACCGGGGTGGCGCGGTGCGCGGCGTCCTGGATGACCTTGAAGGCGTCGTTCTAGCCGCCCAGCGCAATGCTGTGGCCACGGGAACAAACGTCAACCTTACGGCCAGCGGCGTCTGGACGGATGGGTCTTTCCGGATCGATGGTCGCCGGTTTGACCCAGCAAATTTTCCTGCCCGTCTGGGGTCGGAGAGTGAAGTCTTTACCTCCCGTTTCGTTGATCGGCAGCGGGATCACCGATTCGCCGGGGTCGTCAGAGACGCTGATTACATCACCGCCCTTGGGACGGCGCCCTCATTGGCTGCAGTCCCGCCAGGCAACGCGGAACCCTTTCTGAGCGCTCTGGGCAACAACCTTTGCGCCGGGCCCGAGACAACCATCACGGTCAACGGCACCACGAAGCGGTTCAATACCGGGTTCTGCATCTTCGTCGCCGGTATGACCGATAGCGGGGTTCTGGCGGGTGGTCCCGTGGGCGTGATCGTGGTGCCCGGCAATACGGCAAATGTATTCAAGTTCTATAAAAGGGCAGGGGAAACGCAATGGAGGCGGCTGTGAAAATCCAAAATCCACGGATACGGAGGGGTTCCCGGCAGTCGGGTTTCAGCATCATCGAGATGCTGCTCACGGCCTTCATCCTGGCCGTCGGCATTCTCGGGCTCACCATGCTCCAGGTAATGTCCATGAGGGCCAGCACCGGCAGTCGGGCCCTGAACACCGCCGTCATGGTGGGAGAGGGTGCGCTCGAGTCCATCCAGTCTGAAGGACGCCAGAGGTTGCTGTTCGTCAAAAATGGCGAGACCGCTCCGGCCACAACCTTCTTCGACGCGGCAAGAACCGAGTACTACGCTTTTGATGGATCGTTGGTTCCCTCTGCGGCCAATGCCTTTTTCACGGTCGTGATCACGCCGGTTGATATCGTGGCCCTCAGCTCGGCCGGCGGCACCAAGCATTTCACCGTGGTCGTGACCTTTGCAGATACCCCCAACCCAGCCAATCCCGCGGCTACGGTCCAGCGGACGGTCACCCTTTCCAGGCAGGTGGCCTATGCGTAATCGAAGGGGCTTGCAGCGCGGCTTTTCCCTGGCGGAACTGCTCGTAGCCTTGGTGTTCACCATGATCCTGATGGCGGGGATGGCGTCGGTCTTCAAGGCGAGTCTCTCTTCGTTCTACACCTCGGGGGAGACTATCTCCTCCCAGCGGCGAAACCGCCTCGCCATGGATCTCCTCAGTGACGACCTGAATGTGGCCGGGCAGTACCTCACGTTGGAAGCCGCCCCCAATGACATCACCCCGACGAATCCTGGTTTCATCATCAATCCCAATGTCGCCTTCACGGGGACCGACATCCCCACTGCGGATGCCGTGTCGGATGAACTGCTCTTCTACTTTGATGATCCGATTCCCTTTGAGGGGAGACTAACGGTTGATGTCCAGGGGACGGCCTACTACGTGGCTTCCGGCCTCCCGGCTCCCATCGGCGGCACATTCGGGATCGAGGTTCCACTCGGGGAGGAACCCTCGAAGATCAGGCCCGGCATGATGCTCGTCACCCGCGGCAATTACGAACACAAGAATATTGTGACGGCGAGTGTCAACGGTCAGGTCGCCACGGTAACCGTCGATGGGCTCTTCGGCGAGAAGCACCTGGCGACCGAGTCCATGGTGATCGCCCGGCCGGCCCAGTACGTCCGCTACAGAATTCAGAGCCGGAACTGGGATCCCGAGAAACCGGCGGGCATCGGTGTTCCCTGTCTCATCCGCGAGCAGGGTCCCTACCCCGGATTGGGGGCCTTCGTGCCCGATGCCACCCAGACCACCATCGTGGCCGAGAACGTGAGCCGCTTCACCGTAGCCCTTAGTGCCGATCGGGGTGTGACCTGGGCGACTGGCGCCAGTTGGGATGCGATCAAGACGGCTCTGAATGCCCAGTTAGTGGCCTCCGGGGCCCCGGGCTCGAAATCGGTCGATGGGAATGCCCACTGGTACCGCTCCGTACCCGTGCTCGTGCGCATCAACGTGACCACCCGGACCGCCCAGGCGCGCTCCGAGTTCTCCCCGGCCGGGGACACGCTCGCTTACAAGGAGCACACCCAGTCCCTGGTGCTTCTGCCTCGCCACTTCGGTCTTAAGTTCTGATTCAGGTGCCTCATGACGAACCCTGCCCATGATCATTCCAACCCCCAGGCCGGAGGGGTCACCATCCTGGTGGCCCTGATGCTGCTGGTCCTGCTGACGGTCTCCGCCGTGGCCATGTCCCGCAACTCCCTGCGGGAAGTCATCATCTCGGGGACCGCCCGGCAGGGGGCCGAGGCTCGAAACGTCGCCGACAGCGGGCTCGAGTGGTCTTGCTACTGGCTGACCCCTGACACCGCCGGCCTGACCAAGGCCGCCCCAGATGCAGCCGCCACTGCCTTTGCGGCCCCTGTCAAGGAGCTGAGCGGAACCATGGAACTCTCGGGAGAGAGCCGACCCGTGGCGCCCACGGGGGTCATGAGTCGCACCGAAGCCGACGGCGCCACCCGATCCTTTCGGTTGGATTTGATTCGCATGGGCAAGCAGCAGATCGATCTCACCGGAGGTGCACCCAGTACCGGGCCCGGGGGCATGAGCCAGGCGATCCCCACCGAGATGTTGCCTGACATCTGGTCCGTGCGGTCCACTGCGAGCATGAGCTACGGCACCGGTGGGATCACCTTTCAGCACATCCGGGAAGCCTGGGTGACGGCACCGCCCCAGGGTCAGTAAGTCTTTCTTGATAGCTCGCGAATTCCCTTTTCCTCTCTGTACGAGGTGCATCATGCGCAGTCTCAAGCCCCTCTTGAACGCCCTCACCCTGGCCCTGATGACCCTGGTCTCGGCTTCGCCGCTTTTAGCCCAGGTCAACCCTAAGTGGCAGACCCTCAATTCACCGGATTTCATGGATCTCTACCAGCGGTCCACCAGCGTCAAGGTGAAGCCGGAAATCGCCACGGTGTTCGATTTTTCGGGCTCCATGGCCGTGATGATGTTCCACAAGGACTACAAGAACAACAACCTCAGCGATAACGCTACGGCCGACTGCTATATCCAGTTCACGGTCTCCTATAACTCGACGACCGGTCGCTACAACTGTACGGGCAGTCTAATCAGAGACACGGGCACTCCCTATGGCACGCCACTGAAGAACAGCTCTGGCCAAGGCACCGATATTATCGGCTCCGTTCTCGTCGGCAATGACAGCAACTTGGTGCGTCCCGATGGCAGCCTGGTTACGGCCGCCAACGTCAATGGAACGGCCACCACCTACGGCGATTTCAAGGACAGCCAGAATGTCCGCTCCGGGGATGTGCGCAACTGGATCATGGCCTGCTCCCACATCCGCCTTACCCACAATGGTCGAGAGATTGACCTGCCGGCTCCCTGGAAGATCATGAACGCCGCGAGCACGGGCTACCCCCTTTCTTCCTATATGTGCCCGGACCCCGTGGTGACGGTAACCAACCCCGATGAAACCACCCGTACCTATGGTTCTGGAACAGATATCGAAATGGACAGAAGCTACCGGGCTTCCTTCGCGAGCGTCGTGACTTCACAGACCAATACCACCCGCACCTCTGGGTCCACCACCATTACCTACCGCAACGGTGCGCGACTCAACGGTTTCTGTGATTATCGCCAGGACTACCTTAGCTGGATTTTCAACGCCAAGAGTGGTTTCCCGTCCACGGTGCCGACCACGGCCACGGCCAAGGCCTTCGCCAACGGGATTCCGGCTCGAACCCGTGTGCAGGCGGTCAAGGAGGCCGCCATCAAGACCTGGGTGAAATACCAGGATTCCGTCCTTTGGGCCTTCCGTTTCCTCAACCCCGGCCAGTCAAGCACTGTCTACGGCGAAAATGGGGCTAATTCCAACACCACAGCGCCCAATCGTATCAACCGGGACAGCCGAAATCCCATCAGCACCAGTGACTCCTCCTGGATCAACAATCCCACTACCACTTACGTTGAGGGACGCAGCCGGGTGTGGACCATGCTGAACAACACCCAGGCCAGGCCCAGCAATTCCGTAAATGGCATGGGGGTCATAGCCTCCCTCTTCGCCAGCAGCAACACGCCTTTGACCTACGCTCTGGCCAATACCCTGGCCCAGTTCAATGACCCCAACTCGGTATTCAATGACTTCTACAATAGCCCCGGCAATGCCGTTTACGACTGCGGCAACCACTGCGTGATCCTCTTCACGGACGGCATTCCCAATACCGAAGGAGGTAGCAACAACGACACTCTGCTCAACTCGCCATACATCAACGCCACGACGCTGGAAGGCAAAGCCAACACGGGCAATGCAGCCATGGGGGCCCCAGGCGGCAAGAGCAATACCATTGATAGGGATGCCACCAACTGGAACATCAGCAATTTCGCGGCCATTGCCGCCCATGGGGTGGGGCCTGTCAACACTTCCGACCCGGAATTTACTACGTTCTGGTCTGCCCCACCGAGCTATCCCGCTTTCGGGGCTCCCTCTGACTATATCCCCTTCGCCATCACCTCCCGGAACGGAACAACCTTCAAGGCGCCCCACCCCGTGCAGGTGATGACCGTGGGAATCAGTCTGGGGGGGGATATTACGAGCGCTTCCGGCGGTAAGCGGCGCCTCTTCCAGGCAGCCTGCTTCGGCGATCCCAAGGTGACCTCCTGGAATCTCAACAAACTGACGGCGTTCACACAGGTGGACCCCAACGATCCTAATAGCCCCAAGACGGGTAATTCTGTCTACTTCTTTGATGTCCCAGACCCCGATTCGCTGGTCAATGCGTTGCAGCAGGCATTCAAGGCGGCGGGGGGAGACGAGCAGGCCGCCTCCACCTCCTTGCCGGTCATCCCCTGGATCGGCGGTGGCCTGAGTCGTCAGGTCTACCTGGCCGCGTTTACGGTCCCCGAGGGGGGCGGACCCGCCTGGTCCGGCGATCTGATGATGTTCCCCACCAAGGATGTCCGGGAGACGGATCCCCAGACGGGTTCCAAGACCCAGACCAAGGTCCTGGATGCCAACGGAACCGAGGTCACCGGGGATTTGATGAAGGTGACCAACCCCGGGTGGTCCGCCAAGGCTGCACTGTTTAATCGCGGATGGCAGGCCCGCACCATTTACACCCGGCCCAGGGCCACCGTGGCCGTTCCCAACCCTCCCCTCCTGGCCGTCAGTACCTCCATCACGGCCACGGATTTCGGCGCCGGGAAGCCCCTGGCTGCCCTCGTCCCCGGAGCGGACGCCGCCGCCAAGCTCAAGAACCTCCAGTGGATGATGGGGGCGGACACCACCACGGCCTCGCCCTACCCGACCCGGAAGAACATCATGGGCGACGTGCTGAACAGCGCGCCCTCCTTCCTGGAATACTCCAATCCCCCTCAGTCGGGCAACTTAGCCACGGCCTGGAGTGACAGCTCCCATGCCAACAAGCATTTCCGCGTTGTCTACGTGGGCACCAACCAGGGCGTGCTTCACGCTTTCGGCGAGGTGACCTGGGATAAGACCCTTGGCACCGGGGCCTCCGCCGTCACCATCAAGGCCGGCGTGGTGGAGGAGCTATGGGCCTTCATCCCTACGGACATAATCCAGTTCTGCGACCACTACACCCGAGAGGGGGATCCACACTACTTTGGTGTGGATGGCACGCCGTACCTCTATTTCCTTGACTTGCCTGCCTCCGGCAAGCGCAGCGGCAACGGCATGTTGGATGCAGGCACCAATGAGAGGGCCACTCTCATCGTCGGCCTGGGCAAAGGTGGCCGCAGCTACTACGCCTTGGATGTGCGCGATCCGTTCTCTCCGAAATTGGGTGGTTCCGGCGCCACAGGCTGGGCCCTGGTTCCCGACGAGGCGGAAAGTTATCCCGACGCCATTTTCGATACCTCCACCAAGGACAAGACTGTCATCAGCAAGATGGGATGGTCCACTTGCCAGCCTACCGTCGGGCGCGTGTTCACGGGCACGGGTACCACGCAGATTATCAAGGACGTGGTGTTTCTGGGGGGCGGTTTCAGCCTACCCGAAATCGAGCAGAACTATCCCACCGCAGGCGCGAATACACGGCTGGGTCGATCAGTGATCGCCTTGGATGTCAATACGGGCCACGTGGCCGCCTACTGGGATCTCAGTGGCTCCACCCGTGTGGGGCCTGTGGGCGCAGGCGTAATGCCCATGCAGGTGATTCCCTACTCGGGCCTGACCCAGCGCGCCTATTTCACGGATTACTACGGCGGACTCTGGGCCCTCGGCAGTACGGACTCCGACCCTCGCAGCGATTACAGTGGGTTCCGGGTCGATTCCAGCAACCTGGGTAGCTGGGCCAGCACGGCTCGCCCGGTGTTCCACCAGGATATTCCCAACGGGTTCACCAGTACGATTCCGGCGCCCTTCCTGGTCTCCAACTTCTACCCAAGGACTACCGCGCCATTCGTGACGCCTAAAACCGTGGGGATCTCCCTGGTGACCGGGGACCGCAACAACCCCATGGATCAGCTCTACACAGGCACCACCCCCGCCACCACCAAACCGAGTCAGCACAGTCTTTTCGTGGTGTTCGATCGCCAGGATAGCGGCAAGCTAGGCCTGGATGCCGCAGGGATCCAGACCACCCAGCTCGCCGACATGAGCAGTCAGTCAGATCCAAGTGCCACTAGCATCCAACCCGGCAGTTCGGATTTCTACCTCAACTCCAAATACGGCTACTACATCAATTTCCCCGCCCGGACAGACGGCCAGAAATACGTGGCCAAGGGGCTGATCACGCCCATCGTGCTCTCGGGGAAACTCTGGTACAGCTATTTCTCTCCCCTGGGGTACGCGGATAACAATCCCTGCAACCCCGGGACGGGCTCCACGAGCACGGTACAGATCTGCAACGTGATGACGCCGACCTTCCCGGGTGTTGGAGCGAATTGGGATCCGACCAAAATGATTCAGGGGTGCGCCTCGGGTGAAGTGTTCACCTGGACGGGGCTGGCCAGTCGCTTCTCCCCTAAGAGCATTCTGGCCGCCTTGCAGGCCGGCATGCTCTCGACGGGCTCGGGCACCAATGCCAAGGACCCGGAACTCAAGGTCAAGGCCTTCGAGGGCAACCTGGTCAACGCTTTCGCTGGCCCCAAGGTTTGGCGCTCCATTCGTTGATCTGCGTTTGGTATTAAGAGTCGCGGCCGGGGCTAACCCGGCCGCGACTCGTTCCGTGAGGGCCCCTTCGCCCCTCTTGGCCGCGGGTGGTGTACGCTGAGGTGTGCCCGATCCCGCATCCCCCGCTTCTCTTCGACCCAAAAAGGCCTTTGGCCAGAACTTCCTTGTGAACGAGGGGGCCGTCCAGGTGATCACCGGCAACGCCCTGGCTTCCCCAGCGCCGGGCCTGTTGGAGATCGGGCCGGGGCCAGGGGTGCTCACGGAGAAGCTGCTGGGGGACGGTCGTGATCTCTGGGCCATGGATCTCGATCCCGAGGCCATCGCACTGCTGGAGCAGCGGTTTGTGGGGCTCGCCCACTTCCGGGCCCTCCTGGGGGATGCGGTTCTGGCGCCCCTTCCTGAGGGCGGGCCCTGGTCCGTAGTGGGCAACCTGCCTTACAACGCCGCGACGCCCATCCTCACGCGCTTCCTGCTGGAACCCATCCCCTGGGAACGGCTGGTGTTCATGTTCCAGTTAGAGGTGGGCCAGAAGATCCTGGGCAAGCCCGGGACCAAGGAATACGGGCCGCTCTCAGTGCTTTCCCAGCTCTGCTGCAAGGTGACCCGCCTGGTGAAGCTGGGGCCTGGCTCCTTCCGTCCGGCGCCCAAGGTGGATTCGGTGGTGCTCCGCTTCGACCCCCTGCCCGAGGCACCGGATTACCCCACCCGGAAGGCCCTGTTGGGGCTCCTCCATCGCAGCTTCGCCCACCGGCGGAAAACGCTGGTCAATAACTGGCAGGGTTTCGTGGAGGCCGAGATGACTGCGGAAATCCTGGCGGCACTGAAACTCCCCGGCCTTGTGCGGGCGGATGCGATCCCGGTGGCAACCTGGACCGAACTGCTGAAACGAGTCGGGAACCGTGGATAATTGATGATGCTCCTTTGTTGTCATTTATTACTGGCTGGGAAAATAAAAACCGACGACAAACAGTGATTAACGGCGATAAAAACCCAAAAACAGGTATCTCATGAAAGAAAACATGCAAAACCCTCTTACGGTTTTTGAATCCTGGCAGGATGCGCCTGCAGACGGAGAGCTGCGGCTGATCCCCATCGGGGGGCTCGGTGAGTTCGGGATGAACGCCCTGGTGGTTCATACTGCCAAGAGCCTCTTCCTGGTGGACTGCGGCCAGCTCTTTCCCTCGGACGACGAACCCGGCATTGATAGCATCGTTCCCGATTTCGCTTATCTCGAGCCCTTTGCCGATCGGATCGATGCGGTGCTGCTCACCCACGGTCACGAGGATCACCTGGGGGCACTACCCTACTTCCTGGAACGCTGGCCGGTGCCGGTCTACGGCACGGCCTTCACGTTGGGACTGCTGGAAAGCAAGATGCGGGAATTCGAGCTGGACCGGAAGCTCCTGCGGCGGGTGGAGGATTTCGGCCGGGTCCGCATCGGGTCGGGGGAAATCGAAGCTGAATGGATCCCCGTGACCCACAGCATTCCCGATGCCTGCGCGCTGGCTCTCCACACGCCCCAGGGCGTCATCGTCCATTCCGGAGACTACAAGTTGGACCTCACCCCCACGGATGGGCGGAAGACCGGGATGAAGCGCCTGAAGGAGCTGGGGAAGAAGGGTGTTTCCATGCTGTTGGCGGATTCCACCAATGTGATGAAACCCGGCCATGCGCCCTCCGAGGAAACCTGCCGCGTGGGCCTGCGCCAAGCCTTCCAACAGACAAAGGGGAAGCTCTTCATCGCGCTGTTCAGTTCCAACATCCACCGCATTCAGACGCTGCTCAATCTAGCCTACGAAGAAGGCCGCAAGGTCGTGGTGCTGGGCCGCAGCCTGGAGCGCAATGTCGGCGTGGCCCGGGAACTGAAGCGCCTGATGCTGCCGGACGATCTCTTCATCCAACCCAATGAGGCCCCCCTCTTCAAACCCAGTCAGGTGCTCGTGCTTTGCACGGGGAGCCAAGGCGAGGAGATGAGTGCCCTGGCGCGGGTGCTCCGCAAGGAGGTCAAGGGCCTCAAGATTGCCCCCGGCGACCGCCTGGTGCTCAGCTCCCGGTCCATTCCGGGCAACGAAGTGGGTATCTCCCGCATGTTGGATGTGGCGGCGCGGCAGGGGGCAGAGACCGTCAACGATGGCTTGGGGCCGATCCACGCCTCGGGTCACGCCTATCGGGAGGATGCGGTGCAGATGATCCGCGCCGTTAATCCTCGCGTCATGGTGCCGGTGCACGGCAGCTTCCGGAATCTGCAGGCCCATGGCCGGATCGCGGAGGGCCTCGGGTGGCCCAAGAACCGCGTCTTCCTCATCGAAGGGGGCGAGTGCCTCCAATGGCTGGACGGCGCCGAACCGAAGAGCGTGGGGAGTGTTCCCGTCGGCAAGTGCTTCGTGGACCAAGGCGTTTCCCACCGGGTGGATGCGCGGGTAGTGCACGACCGCCTGATCATGCAGGAGGACGGCATCGTCATCGCTACCTTGCTGGTGGATTCCAGTACCGGCGAATTGGCGGGCGAACCGGCCATCCTCACCCGTGGTTTCGTGGTGCTTTCCGATGACGAATCGTACGGGGATTTGCTGCGGGGAACCGTGCGCAAGGCCTTCGACGAGGCACCCCTGGAGATCCGGCAGAATCGCGACCTGCTCATCGAACTGGTGCGTCAGACCCTTCGCCGGATCATCCGCAAGACCACGGAAACCCGCCCCATGGTGGTGCCCATGATCCTGGAGGCCACAGCGGGCTAGCGTTTTTCTCGGCGCTGTTCGGCGATGGCTGCCTGGAGGGATTTTTCGAATTCCTCCTGCAGCAGCATGAAGCGGCCCTGCTGGGCGGGGGTCAGGCTGGCGCGGATGTCCTCTTCAAAGGCTCGCTTGGCCTCCTGCTGCTGGCGTTGAAGCGCGGTCAACTGCTCGACCATGGGGTGGATCTGAGTGTTCTTCTGTTCCTCGGAGCCGGGGCCCACCAGGATGTCGTTGACCCGCTCGCGCAGCCGCTTCATCTCCTGCCTGCGGCCCATGGAATCCAGGTCGAAATCCGCCCACCGATCTGAAAGGGTTCTCGCCTTGTCCTCGGGAACGCCCAGGGATAGCTGGATCCGGGCCATGCGCAACTGGTGGATCCTGGCCATCAGGCGGTCCCGCCGGAATTCCCTGCGGGCCTCGGCGCGGGGGCGATCCAGGGGGCGGGGTCGCTCCGCGCGAAATCTGCCCTGGGCCGTGAGCAGGGCAGCCGGGAGGAGCAGGATCAAGGCTTTGCGCAACATGGGGAACTCCATTCAGATCAAGGATGCCCCATCGGGGAGGCTTCCAGCTGCTTCAAGACCGCTTCGGCCTCCTCCTGGGGGAGAGCGGAGAGCTGGGACAGGGCATCGTCGTCTTCCTGGAAGGGGGCATCGACGATCAGTTCCTGCACCTCGCTGGGGTTCCGGGGCAGGGTGGCCTCCACCAGGGGGGCTCTATTGGCCTTCCCCAGCCAGAAGCCACCCACTCCCATGCCGGCCATCAGGAGCGCCGCCGCCGCGGCCCAGAGCAGCCTGCGGGGGCGCCCCATCAGTCCGGCCCTCACGGGTAATTTGCGCTGGATGCGGGTGGGAAGGTGATCGAAGTAGCCCGCCGGAGCGAGGGCATGGGGGACTTCCTCCAGGGCCAGCCACTGGACTCTGGCCTCGGCGCAGGCCGGGCACTGGCGTAGGTGGGTCAAGGCTTCGCTTGGCAGCGTCAGGGGATCCTGTTCGATGGCGGCCAGGGTGGCCTCGCAGGCATTGGGGATCGGGAGGAGCGCTTCGCTCATGGCCGGGCTCCTTGCACATAGCGGGTGAGATTCTTGATGGCATGGAAGATATGGGCCTTCACGCTGCCCACGCTGGTGCCCATCTCCTGGGCGATCTGATCATATTTCCAGTCGTTCTCAATCTTCAGAAGCAGGGCCTGCTTCTGGCGCTTGGGAAGCCTGGGCATGGCTTCCCGCAAAAGGCGGCGGGATTCCTCATCCAGCAGGGCGGTCATCTGGTTGTCCTCAACGCGGAGGGCAGCATGCTCGGGGCCCTCGTCCTGGGGGTCCAGGGATTCGTGATTGGAGCGCTGGCGATCCAGGAAATTGAGGGCCTGGCGGGTGGCGATGGTGATGAGCCAGGTGCGGAAGCTGGATTCGAACCGGAACCCCGGCAGGGCCCGATAGGCCCGGAGAAAGGTCTCCTGCACCACGTCATCGGCATCCAGGTGATTCTTCAGGATGGAGAAGGCCTTGCCGTAGACATCCCGCTGGAACCGCTCCACCAGTTTTCCGAAGGCGAACTGATCGCCACCTTGGGCAGCCTCCACCCATTCTAGGACTTCCGGCGCATGGTAGGGAGAGTCGGAAACAGGGAGCATCACGGTTTCTTGAAGGGTCAGGGCTATCATCAGAGGGCTCGAAGACTTTTGGCAAGCGGAAGGAACATCCGGTCGCTTGCGGGTAGACCCGGCCCGGATGCATCGGGTTGAATAGGAATTCGGAGAATCGCCATGGACATGTCTCGCAGCCGCATCTACCCCCTGCTGACCTACGCGCAGATCCAGGAACGCACGGCGGAACTGGGGGCTCAGTTGGCCGCGGACTACGCCGGAAAGGATCTGGTGGTGATCGGGCTGCTCAACGGCGTCTACCAGTTCTTCGCTGATCTTACCCGGCACACCGACCTGGATTTCGAGGTGACCTTCATGCAGGTGGCCAGCTACGGTGGGGGCACCCAGAGCACGGGCGAGGTGAAGATTCTCCGCGACCTGGATCGCTCCATCCGGGGCCGTCATGCCCTCATCGTGGAGGACATCGTTGACACGGGGCTCACCCTCAGCAAGGTCCGCAAGCTCCTCCTGGATCGCGAGCCCGCCAGCCTCAAGACCTGTTCCCTGCTGGACAAGCCCAGCCGCCGCAAGGTGGAAGTGCCCGTGGAATACGTGGGCTTCACCATCGAGGACCATTTCGTGGTGGGCTATGGGCTGGATCTGGACGGCAAGTACCGCAACCTGCCCTATGTCGGGATCTACAACCCCGCCTGATGCAAAGACGCCTGCTTCTCCTTCCTTTCTTTCTGCTGGGGCTCGTTGCCTGCGGCTATCAGCGGTTGGATCGCCGTCCCCGGGCCGCGGCCTGGATGGCCAAGGACGAGACCATCCGCATCGCCAGCTTCCGGAATCACACGCCCCGCCTGGGGCTCGAGGAGCCCTTCCGGAAGGCCCTGGAAAACCGCATCGTGGCGGCCTCGCCCTGGAAGCTCCTGCCCCAGAGCGGGAGTTCGCGCTGGGTGCTGCAGGCCACCCTGGAGCGGTACGAACTCCGGCCGCTGGGGCTATCCCTGGGCAATGGCCAGACCCGGGGCAGTGCGGGCACCGCCAGCCGCCTGGAGATCGTAATCGTGGCCTCGGTGCGGCTGCTGGATGGCCAGACGGGCGCCGTGGCCATCTCCCGCCCCAAGCTCACCTTCAGCAATCAGTACCGGGTGGATCAGAACTTCGCCAGTTTCGATAACCGCGAACTGCAGGTGGTGGAAAGCCTGGCGGACGATTTCGCCGAGAGCTTCCTCACTCAGCTTCTGGAAGGAAGCGAGTGATGGCCGCCCCCTCCGACTGGCTCAAGGCCAGGTATGCCCTGATCCACGGCGAGGATGGCGATGGCCGCCGGGAGGCGGTGGAGGCCTGGCGAGCGGTCCATGTGGACCCCGAGTGGGTGGACTTTTCGCTCCTGGTCTGTTCCGAGGGCTGCCCCTGGCCGGAGGTTCAGAACGCGCTTTCAGAGTCCGCGCCCCTGGGCACGGATCGCGTGGTCATCGTGCCCCAGGCGGAGAACCTCCTGGAGAAGCCCAAGGAGCTTCCGCCTTCCATCAAGGCCCTGCTCACTTCGCCCATGGAAGGCACGCGCCTGCTGCTGGTCTCCCGCGTGGCCCTGAGCGCGGCTCCGGGTCGGGTGCTGGCCACCAAGCCTTTCAGTGACTGGGCCAAAGAGGGCCGCGTGCTCAAGGTGGGCGCCCTGGATGACCGGGAGGCTCCCGCCTTCGTCGAGGCCCAGGCGAAGAACCTGGGCCTGCGCCTGGATTCCGGCGTCGCGGCCCGCCTGGCGGCCCGCATGGGGGGCAACCCCGGTGTGCTGAAGCGGGCACTGGAAGTGCTCGATCTCCTGGCGGAGGACCGTCGGGTCAATGGGGCCTTGGTGGATCAGGCCACCTTTCGCCTGGGCGACCAGAACGCCTTCGCCTGGTCCCAGGCCTGGCAGAAGGGGCAATTATCGCAGGCCCTCGCGACCCTGCGCATCGCCCTGGAAGACGATCCCAGCGGGGCTCCCTTGATGTTGCTGGGACAGGCCCGCCGAGAGGTAGACCGCCTGGCGCGTCTAGCGGAAGCCCGGGCCGCGGGGATCAGGGCGCCCGGGGAGCTGTTGACGGCCCTGGGGCTCAGTCCCAAGCAGGGCTTCCTGATGGATGGCTACGCTCGGGTGCTGGATCGCCTCGGGGCGGAGGCCGTGGGGAGGCTGCTTCACCTGGTGAACCAGGCCGACCTCGACATCAAGGGCGTGGCCCTCTCCGGCGGACAGACCCCCTTGATGTCCCTTACGGTTTCCATGGCCAGGGCCTGGGCCGGCTGAACCCTTGACGATCCCGGGCATCGAAGGATGATGTAGCCCATCCTTCGAGGTCGAGCATGTCCACCTGCGAGATTCCTAAACTCACGTCGCTTGCCGTAGTGGAAGGGAAATCGGTCCTGCCCACGGATTGGAAGGCGGACCTTTCTCATCCAGAAAACCTGGAACTCCAGCAACCCCTCCTGGAGCTCATTCGCCGCACCACCTCGCGACTTCCTGCGGATGTCATCGCGGCGTTGGTGGCGGGGCGCAACGCCGAGGAGCCCTCCAGCCGGGGCGCCAACACCCTGGACACCATGCTGGAGAACATCGTGCTCGCCGATGACCACGTCGCGCCGCTCTGCCAGGACACGGGCACCGTGATCTTCTGGGTGCAGCATCCCCTGGGGGTGAGCCAGCGTCGCCTGAAGGCCCAGATCCGGGAGGCCGTGGCAGAGGCCACTCGGCGCAGTTGGCTGCGCCCCAACTGCGTGGCGGCCCTTTCTGGTAAGAATCCGGGCAATAACCTGGACCCCTTCGGCGAGACTCATCCCGTCATCCATTTCGAGGAGTGGGACCGCCCGGGGATCGAGATCCGGATCATGCTCAAGGGCGGAGGCTGCGAGAATGTGGGCGCCCAGTATCGCCTGCCGGATGTGGCCATCGGCGCCGGCCGGGACATCAAGGGCGTGCGGAAGTGCATCATCGATGCGGTGGTGAAGGCCCAGGGTCAGGGCTGCTCGCCGGGCATTCTGGGGGTCTGCATCGGCGGCGACCGCGTGGTGAGTTACGAGCGCAGCAAGGAAATGCTGCTTCGCAGGCTCGATGAAGGCAATGCCGATCCCACCCTGGCGGCGTTCGAGCAGAGCCTGCTCGCCGAGATCAACTCGCTGGGTATCGGACCCATGGGATACGGCGGCAAGACAACGCTTCTCGGGCTGTTCGTGGAAGAACTCTGGCGTCATCCCGCGAGCTTTTTCGTGAGCATCAGCTACATGTGCTGGAGTAGCCGCCGCATGAAGCTGCGGATCGAATCCAACGGCCATGCGGCCTTCGAGTAGGTGATCCCATGATTCGTCTCAGCACACCCATCACCGAAACCGCCATCCGTGCCCTCAAGGTGGGGGACGAGGTCCTGCTAAGCGGCAAGGTCATCCTGAGCCGCGACATCGGCCACAAGTTCATGGTGGAGCAGAAGCCCGAGTGGCTGCGGCCCATCCTGGAGGAGGCCGTCATCTATCACTGCGGCCCGGTGGTGGCCAAGAACGCCGATGGGACGTGGCGTTTCGTGTCCTCGGGACCGACCACCAGCATTCGGGAGGAACCCTATCAGGCCGAGGTGCTTGAGACTTACTGTGTTCGGGGTGTCATCGGCAAGGGTGGCATGGGCAAGAAAACCAGCGACGGGCTGCAGAAGGTGGGCGCCTGCTATTTTCACGCCACAGGCGGGGCCGGAGCCCTGCTGGCCGAGCGGGTCAAGCGGGTGGTGGATGTGAAGATGCTGGAGGAATTCGGCAGCCCCGAAGCCTTCTGGATCATCGAAGTGGAGGACTTCCCCCTGGTGGTCACCATGGACAGCCACGGCGGCTCCCTGCATGACGAGGTCCTGGCCGCGAGCCAGGCGAGGGCCAAGGCCCTGATATAAACGAGGGGGGACCGTCCGGTCGCTTCGCGCCCTCTGCGTCCCCCCTCGTGCTCCCCCACGTGGTGTCCGGGCAAAGCCCGGCCACCATGTCTGATGGGTTAACCTGGAAGGGATGACGCAGACCTACCATCAACTCCGCTTGGATCTTTCAACGGCCCTGACCCAGATTCTGGATCCCCGGGAGGCCAACGCCGAAGCCGTGCGTTGGTTCGAGGAAGGGTTGGGGCGGAGCCGGAGCTGGATGGCGGCCCATGGCGGCGATGAGGTTGAACCGGAGGCCCGGGCCCTGGTGAGCGGATGGCTCCGACGTCGGCGAACTGGCGAGCCCTGGGCCTACATCCTGGGCTGGGCCGAGTGGCGTGGGCGGCGCTTCGAGGTGGGTCCCGCCACCCTCATCCCGCGTCCCGAAACCGAGCTCGTGCTGGAGGCGGCCCTGGACATCGGGAAGCGCCTGGGCGTGAACCGCGCCGTGGATGTAGGCACGGGCACCGGGATTCTCGGCATCACTCTGGCCCTGGAAACCGACTGGGAACTCACGGCCACCGATCTCAGCGAGGGGGCCTTGGCGCTGGCGCGGCGCAATGCCTCGGTCCTGGGGGCTCGGCTGGGGTTCGCCCAGGGCCATCTGCTGGACCCCGTGCAGGGCCCCTTGGGCCTGGTGGTTTCCAATCCGCCCTACGTGGATCCCGCAGACCGTCCGTCTCTGCAGCCAGAGTTGTCCTGGGAACCCGATTCGGCGCTTTTCGCCGAGGATCAGGGCTTGGCCCTGAGCGTCGAACTGCTCCGCGAGGCGCGGCGGCGGGCGGCTCCGGCCTGCGTGTTGGAGATCGGCGCGGGGCAGGGCGCTCTCCTGACAGAACGGGCCCAGGCCATGGGCTGGAAGCGGGTCTGGGTTCACCAGGACATTGCGGGCCATGACCGGGTGCTGATGGCCATCGGGGGCCTGACCTAAACGAGAGGGGACCGCCCGCTCCCTTCGTGTTCCCCACATAGTGTCCAGGCAAAGCCCGGACACCACGTCCGAGTCCTGGCACGGCCTCTGCACGGGGAAGGTGCGGAGGTTCGTCATGCGGAAAATGTTGCCCATCCTTGCCGGAATGCTGGTGGTGGGGTGCAGCCTGCCGAAGACCCACGATCCCAATCTGGCGCGGAAGCCCAAGATTCCCTACGTGGAAGAGGCCCCGGCCCAGAAACCGCTCTCGGAGGCCTCGCTCTGGCAGGATCGGCCCGTGGTGGGGGATCTCCGGGCGGGGCGCATGAACGACCTCGTGACCATCAAGATCACCGAGAGCACCAGTGCGATCTCCAAGGCGGATGTGGCCACTAAGCGGGACGGTTCCAACAATTGGAACGCCCCCAGCCTGTTCTCCCGACTAGGTAATTGGGGCATCACCTCGGGCAACACCGACGCCAAGAGCACCAGCAACACCAACAAGTACAACGGAACGGGCACCACGGGCCGCAGCGCCACCTTTACCACCACGGTCACGGCCCGGGTGGTCAAGGTGCTCAACAACGGCAACCTGATCTTCGAGGGTTTCCGCGACATCCAGCTGAACAATGAGACCCAGCGCCTGTACGTGGCCGGGATGATCGATCCCCTGCGCCTGGACAACAACAACACTATCGCCTCGGGCCAGGTGGCCGAACTGCGGGTCGGCTACGGGGGCCAGGGCGTGGTGGACGAAACCCTCAAGCCGGGCTACATCAGCCGTCTGCTCAATTTCATCTGGCCTTTCTGAGGTACTGACCATGCGAATCGCAGCACTTTTCCTGGTCTGTCTCGCCCTTGCGGGTGCTCCCGACAAGAAGGTGGACGCCAAGCTGCGGGACGTGGCCCGCCTGCAGGGCGTGCGCGGCAATCAGCTCATGGGCTACGGAGTGGTGGTGGGCCTGGACGGCACCGGCGACAAGGACCAGACCAAGTTCACGGTGCAGAGCCTCACCAACCTTCTGGCCCGGCAGGGCATCAGCATCAATCCCACCGCCGTCAAGGTAAAGAACGTGGCCGCGGTGATCGTGACTGCCGAGCTTCCCGCCTTTTCTAAGGCCGGGCAGAAGATGGACGTCACCGTGAGCAGCACCGGCGACGCCAAGAGCCTGGCGGGCGGCACCCTGCTGATGACGCCCCTGCAGGGGCCGGATAACCAGGTTTATGCCGTGGCCCAGGGCCCGCTCCTGGTGGGAGGCTTCAGCGCCTCCGCAGGCGGGGCCTCGGTCACCAAGAACCACCCCACCGCCGGGCGCATTCCCGATGGGGCCCTAGTGGAGCGGGAGATCCCAGGCAATTTCAACGATCGACCGAACCTCCGCTACAGCCTGCAAGAGGAAGACTTCACCACAGCCGTACGGGTGGTCCATTCCATCAACGAGGAACTGGGAGAGCAGGTCGCCAAGGCTGTGGATTCCCGCACGATCGAAGTAGCCATTCCCAAGGAATTCCAGGGGCGGGCCGTGGAACTTGTGGCACGTCTGGAAAACCTGAACGTGCTGCTGCAACCTCGGGCCCGGGTGGTGGTCAACGAGAAGACGGGCACCGTGATTCTGGGGTCAGATGTGCGCGTGGGGGCCATCAGCATCGTGCAGGGCGGCCTCTCCATCGTGGTGAGCTCCACGCCCCTGGTGAGCCAGCCCAAGCCCTTCAGCCAGGGCAAAACCGTCACCGCCACCAAGAAGGATGTGACGGCCGTGGAGGAGAAGCCCAAGACCCTCTCCGTGGAACCCGGCGTTTCCGTGGGCAAGCTGGCCGAGATGCTGAATGCCCTGGGCGTCACCCCTAGGGACATGGTGGCGATCCTCCAGGCCATCAAGGACGCGGGCGCCCTCAACGCGGAGCTGCGAATCCTATGATCGACGGCACGTCGTCCCTGATTGCTCAGGCGCCTCGGGATCTTTTGAGCCCGGACGTGTCCTCCCTGGGGTCGGGGAAGACCAACCCCAAGGAGGCTGCCCAGAAGTTCGAGGGCCTGCTCATGGCCCAGATGTTCCAGAGCCTTCGCAAGACCGTTCAGCATTCCGGCCTCTTCGGCGATGGCGGGCAGGCTCGGCAGACCTATGAATATCTATTGGATCAGGCCGTGGTCGAGCACGCCATGGCTGGGGGCAGGGGATGGGGGCTGGCTGAAAGGATCGAACAGGATTGGACTCGACAGCAGGAAAAGGTTTCGCCAAGAGATCCCGACAAGAGACACTGAAGGATTCTCATGGGATGCCGATAGAAAGATTGTCGAGGTGAATTCATGCGTGTCACCGGCAAGTCCAGCAGCGTTGGGGCCGCCCAGAATGTGGGAGGCGCCAAGCCTGCATCGGGCGCAGCCTCTGGGGTGTCTGCCGTTTCCACGGCCATGGGCGACGCGCTTCGCGTTTCGGGTTCGGCCCAGTTCATCGCCGTGGCCAGGGCCCGATTGGCGAAAGTGCCGGATATCCGCACGGCCAAGGTGGAGGCCCTTCGGGCCAAGCTCGAATCCGATGGCTATAACCCCGACGGAGAGGCTGTGGCCGACGGTCTGGTGAGGGAGCACACCCCGCCTCGTCGAGACCCCTGATGGAGAGACGTGATCACGCCCCTTGCCCAGCGCCAGATGTTCCAGACCGCCAACATTGAGGCGGTGCGCGCGGCCCACGAGGTGAGTGAAGAGATTCAGCGGGAGCAGATCCGTAAGAAGGTGGCGGATGATCATGCCGCGGAGGAGCAGGCCTCGGTGAGGGGCATCCCGGCCTCCGAGCAGATCCGCACCGAGGAGCGGAAGCGGAACCGCAATCAGCACCCCGAATCCAAGGATGGGGGCGAGCCCCAGTCCGGGGCGGATGAAGCGGCAGAAAGTGCCGATTCTCACCTGGATTTCCTCGCCTGAGGCCTTTGGGCGCGCGCTCCAGAATGGTATGGGCCTTGCGAATGAAGCAGCTGGAGGTGCTTCATGGTGCACTCGCTGCCTGCCCTGCTGGATGATCTGGAGCACCGACTGGTCCAGGGTGAGGATCCTCTGCCGTTGCTGGGCTCGGTTCGGTGGCCCGACCTCACCGGATGGCCCAAGGATTCGACTGAGGCCCTCCAGATGAAGCAGCGTCTCGCGTCGCTTCACGCACTCATCAATGGCCTGCAGGCGCCTCTCCAGGCCACCCTGCTGGCCCTGAGTGAATCCCCTGGGTACGGTGCGGGCGGCATGGTGGCCGTGCCCGCGCCCGTGTCCCTGCGTTTTTCCGAACACATCTAGGGGGGGTGGATCATGCCCGGTCTCAACTCCAGTCTCCAGATAGGTCTCACCGCCCTTCAGGCGAGCCAGTCAGCCCTGAACGTGGTCGGCCACAACATCTCCAACGTCAACACCCCGAACTACAGCCGCCAGCGGGCCATCCTGGTCAACAACGCCTCCCAGACCTTCGGGAACATGCAGTTCGGAACTGGGGTGAACCTCAACAACATCCTGGGCGTAAGGGACCGGTTCCTGGAGATGCAGATCACCCAGGCCACCTCGAGACAGAGCGGCTCCGATGCCCGCTACGCGGGGGTGGAAGGCATTTCCCCGGTCTTCAACGAGGATGGTAGCGAGGCCGCCCTGGGCATCCAGGTGCAGCGCTTCTTCCAGAGCTTCCAGGATCTCTCCGCGCGACCCGAGGACGGAGCCCTGCGAACCAACGTGATCGGCAAGGCCCAGAGCCTGGTGAATGGCCTCAAGAGTCGCTACCAGCTGCTTACGGACCAGCGCGGCCAGGCCGATCGCAACCTCGGGAGCCTGGTCACCGAGATCAACACCATCACGGCGGAGATCGCGAAGCTGAACACCCGCATCGCCACCGAACCCTCCAAGGGGGCGGATTCCGATGCCCGGGATCAGCGCCAGGGCCTGGCCAACCGGCTGGCGGGGCTTGTGGGCATCCAGGTGTTCCAGGACAGCAAGGAACAGCTCCAGATCACCTTGGACAGCGGCGCCGCGGCCCTGGTGAGCGGTAACACGGCCTACACGATGACGGCGACCGCCGATGCCGGTCTCGGCAACTACAATCGGGTCGATATCGTACTGGCCTCAGGCGCGCCGATCAATGTGACGGGTGCCATCCGGGAGGGCGCCCTCGGGGGCAATCTTGATCTTCGGGATAACGTGCTGCTGGGCTACCAGCAAAAACTCGATGAACTGGCCGCCGGCATCGCGGGGCAGGTGAACCTCGTGCATCGCGGCGGATTCGCCTTGAATGGAGTCACCACGGGAACGGACTTCTTCCTGGGGACCGCGGCGAACTACGCGGCGAGCAACCTGCCTCTGGGCCAGGTGGCGGGCCTGCCCACGACCGTATCTGCCCTGAACAACTACCAGGGCATGGTGAATGCCCTTTCCGTGAACGCGGCCGTGGTCTCGAATCCCGGTCTCATCGCCGCCGCCGATGCTGCGGGGGCGATTGGCAACAACCAGAATGCCCGGAACCTGGCCAATCTTCAGACCAGCACCAGCGCCGTGGATACCAACGGAGATGGCGTCGGAGACTCCGGGCCCTACGGCACCTTTGTGGGCAGCCTGGTGAACACCATCGGCACTCAGGCGCAAGGGTTCAGGACTCGCAGCACCGGCGACGAGAATCTGCTGGCGGCGCTCCAGGCTCAGCGGGACCGGGTTTCCGGCGTCGACCTGGACGAGGAGGCCACCAACATGATGGCCTTCCAGCGGGGCTACCAGGCGAGTGCGCGCTTCATCACGGTGATCAACCAGCTGACGGATCAACTGGTGAACCAGTTCGGTCGATAGGTCCAGGGGGTAGACAATGACATTCCGAACACCCAATCCCTCCATGAACGTGAGAACGATGCTCGACCTGCGTCGGGTGAAGGAACACCTCTCGCTCCTCCAGGAACAGATCGCCACGGGGAAACGCATCATCCGGCCCGGAGACGATCCCACAGGTTCCGCGCTGATCGTGGACTTCCGGAATTCCATCGAGCAGAACAAGCAGTATGTGAAGCAGGCGGAGTCGGCGGAATCCTTCCTTCAGTCCACGGAATCGGCGCTGCTGGATGGTGTGAACACGGAGGTCATTCGCCTGCTGGAACTGGGTTCCCAGGCGCTGGGGAACTCCACCGGCGCGGCCGGAAGAGCGGCCCTCGCCCCCGAGGTGGATGGAATCCGCACCAACCTGATCTCCCTCGCCAATACCCAGCAGCAGGGCAAATACCTGTTCGCGGGATCCGCCACCACCACGATTCCCTTTGCCGCTTCGGCGACCGGGGCGACCTACAGTGGGAACAACGACACCATCTCGCTCGACGTGAGCGTGAGCGCGGCTGTGGCCACCAACATCCCCGGGGACACTGTGTTCTTCGGCCAGAACGCAGCCCTCCCCCCGACGGCGACCGCGGGCCCCGGCTCGAACGGAGACCTGTTCACCCAGGTGACCGCGCTGCGCAATGCCCTGACTGCCAACAACGTGCCCGGCGTCCAGGCCGCCTTTGACAATCTCAAGAGCATCTACACGCGGATGCAGGGCACCATCACGGAACTGGGTGGCCGTCAGGCCTCACTGGGCCAATTGAAGGAGATGGTCGCCGATTTCAACACGACTCTCCAGGGCATCCAGAATTCGTACGAGTCCGTGGATCTTCCCCAGGCCATCACGGATTACCAGCGCGAGGAGATCACCCAGCAGGCTGCGCTGAGCATTCTGGGGAAATCCAATCAACAGAACCTGTTCAACTACCTCGCCTGAACCTTGCCCGTGGGGCCGACAGGCTTGAGTGGTAGGGCCTCCAGGGGAACCAGCCAGGCCGTTGAACCGGATTCCACCAGCAGGCGACCCGATTCGGGGGCGAAGGCTGGGAAGTCCTTTGATCGATTCACGCCCTGGGGCAGGGGAAGGGCGGTCCAGAAGTCCGTGAGGGTGGTTCCCGACAGGGCCCGCCCCTCGGGATTCCAGCGATAGAGCCGTTCGCGTCCCGCTGCAGCATAGACGGTCCACTGTTCTTCGGGAGTTGGCGTGGCCTCGGGTACCGGGGCTTTTCCTGGATCGTCTGGGGGTTCCGATGTTCCCTTGGGTTGCGCAGGCGGTTCGGCGGGGGTGGCCACGGGAGAAGGTTCGGCGGGGATTGCCAGCGTGAACCAGAGGTTTCCTGAAGGATCCACTCCCTTGAGGCTCAGTAGCTTGCCGTCCTTGTCCCAGGGCTCCGGGGGCGCGAGCGCATCCGAGTCGTAGGTCGCGATGGGGGTGCCATCCGCTTTGACCTGGGTCACGACGCCAGGGAAGGGTTGCCACCAGTACGTCCTGCCGGAGCTTCCCAGGACCGCTCTGAAATCGGGGAAGGGCAGGGATGGCACTCCCTGTGGCTGCCAGTGCTTCCATCCCTTGCTCTCTGAATAGGAAGACAGCCCCCCGGTGTGGGTCGCCAGAAAACTCTGGGCGCCCGTTGGGAGCAAGTCGTCGAGTCCCTTGATCTCTTCCGGCATTTCCAGGGCCTTCAGCCCGGAGCGGAAGGGGGTCGAACCGATCTGTTCTCCCTTGCGCAGGGCGATGGGCAGGCGCAGGACCTGGCTCCCAGAGCCATAAAGAAACACGGAGGCCTCCGGGGAATCCCCCCCGAGGGCAAGGCGTTCGCCAGGGGCCCGGTGAACCCAGCGGGGCGCCTGGGTGGAGAGATCCAGGGCGATGACCAGCGGCAGTTCAGCCGTTGAGGCATCGGCGGAACGGTACAGGAGAACCGCGACATCACCGGGAACGACAATGGCATCGCGGAGTTCGGCGAAATTGAAAAACCCTTCCCGCACTCCTGAGGGGCGAGGCACCAGGAGGTTCACGATCATGGTTCCGTTCTGAAACAGCAGGAACCGTTGGCGATCGCTCTGGGTAAGTACCTGAACTGGTTGCATCCCTCCACGGGTGGGAGGGAGCCAGTGGAGGGCCCGCAGGGGGGTCTGGCCATCGTCGTAGCGGATCAGGAGTCCTGGACCAGAAGGCTCGGTCCGGAAGGCAGCCTGGGTCTCCGCAGGGGGAATCTCCACGGGCCTCCGCCTCACGAGCAGCCAGAGTCCCGTGGCTAGTAGGGCCAGTAGGCATATGAGAGGGATCAGGATCTTCTTCACGACGGTTCTCCCATGGATTGCAGATGGCCCTCCAAGGCTGCGATGGCCCTGGCTCTGTGAGCCCCGCCCTTGGCGGCCTTGAGTGCCCTCAGCCCACCAGCACGCTTGAGTGAGCGGTGATCC
>OY760195.1:0-872500 GCA_963663375.1 uncultured Holophaga sp. | reverse complement strand
CGACAATTCAACGGGGCTAAGCTGATTACCGAAGCTGCGAACGTATACGTGGTAGGGGAGCATTCCCTACGTCTGCGAAGGTTGACCGTAAGGACAGCTGGAGACATGGGAAGAGACTCTGTCGGCATAAGTAGCGAAAAGACGGGTGAGAACCCCGTCCGCCGTAAGACTAAGGTTTCCAACGCAAGGTCAATCCGCGTTGGGTTAGTCGGTCCCTAAGCTGAGGCCGAGAGGCGTAAGCGATGGAAAGCTGGTTAATATTCCCGCACCATGAATAGATCGTTTGTACGATGCAGGGACGCAGGAAGGTAGGGACGCAGGGCTATGGAATGTCCTGTGAAAGGTTTCAAGGGTGTGAGCCAGGGAAGTCCGGTTCACATGAGCTCAAGAAATCTGACGAAAAGTCCTAATCCTACACTGCCGAGAAAAGCTGCTAAGGAGATCTATTTGTGACCGTACCGCAAACCGACACAGGTAGTCGAGGAGAGAATCCTCAGGCGTTTGAGAGAACTCTGCTGAAGGAACTCGGCAAATTAACCCCGTAACTTCGGGAGAAGGGGTACCCCGGTAGGGTTCATAGCCCGAGGGGGTGGCACATAAATGTTCCAGGCGACTGTTTAACAAAAACACAGGTCTCTGCAAACTCCAAAGAGGAGGTATAGGGGCTGACGCCTGCCCGGTGCCGGAAGGTCAAGAGGAGCGGTTAGCGCAAGCGAAGCTGCGAATTTAAGCCCCGGTGAACGGCGGCCGTAACTATAACGGTCCTAAGGTAGCGAAATTCCTTGTCGGGTAAGTTCCGACCTGCACGAATGGCGTAACGATCTGGAAACTGTCTCCAGCAGAGACTCAGCGAACTTGTAGCACCGGTGAAGATGCCGGTTACCCGCACTTAGACGGAAAGACCCCGTGCACCTTTACTACATTCTGACATTGAGGTTGGTATTGTGCTGTGCAGGATAGGTGGGAGGCTTTGAAATTGGCTCGTTAGGGTCGATGGAGCCGACGTTGAGATACCACCCTGCGCAATGCTGATCTCTAACCCACGCCCGTAATCCGGGTGGGAGACAGTGTCAGATGGGTAGTTTGACTGGGGCGGTCGCCTCCTAAAGAGTAACGGAGGCGTGCGAAGGTTCCCTCAGGCTGTTTGGAAATCAGCCGCAGAGCGCAATGGTATAAGGGAGCTTAACTGCGAGACACACACGTCGAGCAGATGCGAAAGCAGGTCATAGTGATCCGGTGGTTCCGCATGGAAGGGCCATCGCTCAACGGATAAAAGGTACGCCGGGGATAACAGGCTGATCTTGCCCAAGAGTTCATATCGACGGCAAGGTTTGGCACCTCGATGTCGACTCATCGCATCCTGGGGCTGGAGCAGGTCCCAAGGGTTCGGCTGTTCGCCGATCAATAGCGGTACGTGAGTTGGGTTCAGAACGTCGCGAGACAGTTCGGTCCCTATCTAGTGTGGGCGTAGGATATTTGAGAGGAGCTGTCCTTAGTACGAGAGGACCGGGATGGACTGACCTCTGGTGTTCCAGTTGTGCCTCCAGGCGCAATGCTGGGTAGCTATGTCGGGAAGTGATAAGCGCTGAAAGCATCTAAGCGCGAAGCACGCCTCAAGATGAGATATCCCCACGAGACCCGTCGAAGACCACGACGTTGATAGGTCGCATGTGCAAGCGCAGTAATGCGTTCAGCTGAGCGATACTAATAGGTCCATTGGCTTGACCTTTCATCAATCAATTACATTGAAGTGCAGACTGCGAAGACTTTCCGTAGGAAAGTCGTAGAGCGCAGCGATCCAGGCTTTGGCCAAAGGCCAAAACTGGAGCGCTAAGCGGCGCAGACTGCCGGACAGCACGGAACGTCTATCCCTGCTGATCCGCGTCCCTAGAGACGCCTCCCTTTGAAAAACCCCTTCCAACCCTTCGTCGTGGCTATTCCCTGGAGGTCACACCCGTTCCCATCCCGAACACGGCAGTTAAGCTCCAGAGGGCCGATGATACTGCATTTTTAAGTGTGGAAAAGTAGGTCGCCGCGACGTTAATTTCATGAAACGCCCCCAGATAATTCCTGGGGGCGTTCCTGTATCTGCGCGAAGATTAAGGATGTGGACCAGGGCGCCGCTGTGGGCAACCGCAGAGGAAAGTCCGGACTCCATAGGGCAGTGAGCCAGGTAACGCCTGGGCGGGGCGACCCGACGGAAAGTGCAACAGAGAGCAGACCGCCGATGGCCCTCTAGGGGGATCAGGCAAGGGTGAAAGGGTGGGGTAAGAGCCCACCGCCGGACTGGCAACAGGACGGGCATGGTAAACCCCTCACGGAGCAAGACCAAATAGGCCGGCGTACTTCGAAAGAAGCGAGGATTGGCCCGATCGAGTCGGCGGGTAGGTTGCTTGAGGTTTCCAGTGATGGGAATCCCAGAGGAATGGCGTCACACGACAGAATCCGGCTTACCGGTCCACCACGGCCCCCGCAAGGGGGCCGCGTTGTTTTTGAACGCAGCCGATGCTGGTCGCCTCCCTTACCCTGGAATGATGCGACGACTCGATTCTCGGAACATTGTCCTCCTGGTCACGGCCCTGGCCTTCCATGTGGACACCCTCATGTACTGCCTGCTGGTGCCCCTGCTCCCCCGCTACGCGACCGAGCTGCACCTGACCCAGTTCAAAGTGGGGGTTCTCTTCTGGAGTTATGCGCTGGCCCTGCTGCTCGCCACCTTTCCCATTGCCCGGTGGACGGATCGCTGCGGACGCAAGGCGCCCATGATGTGGGGATTGATCGGGCTCGCCTTCACCACACTGGCTTTTGCCTACAGTCGCACCTATGGCGTTCTCCTGATTGCGCGAGCCTTGCAAGGGGTGGCGGGGGCAGCGACCTGGGTGCCCGGCATGGCCCTGGTGGCCGATCATTTTCCGAAAGAAGAGCGTGGCCGTGCCATGGGCATCGTCTTCGCGGGCGCCAATCTGGGACTTTTGATCGGTCCTCCCCTGTCGGGTTTTCTCGACCATTACATCGGGCCCATGGCACCCTTCCATCTCGGAATCGCGCTTGTGGTGATCGATGCCCTCGGGCGCGCCTTCCTGCTCAAGGAAGCCGCACCCATCCGGAGTCTGCCGATCCCCTGGAAGGTGCTGCTGAGGAATCGCGTCGTGCTCGTTTTTGCGGGGGCGATGGTCCTTGGCGCGGGGTTCTGGACGCTGATGGAATCCGCACTTCCTTTGGATTTCTCCCAGCGATTGGGCCTTGGCCCCTTCGGCATCGGCCTGCTCTTCGGCGCGGCCGCCCTCGCACATACGCTGAGCAGTCCCTGGATGGGGCGGCTCTCTGACCGCATTGGTCGGGCCCGAGTGCTGCGGATCGGCCTCGCCGCCTCCATGATCCTGCTGCCCCTTCCGGCACTCCTGAGCCACGGTTGGGCCGTCGCGGTGGCCATGGGGGCCCTGGGGTTCAATATCAGCTTCCTGGTGAGCCCCTGCAGTCCGGCGGTGGCCGATCAGATCGAGCGCATGGACAGCCAGAGCTTCGCATCGGGGTTTTCCATTCTGAACCTCGCCTACTCGCTTGGGATGATTCTTGGGCCCATGGCTGGAGGCTTCCTCATCGACGGCCTTGGACTGCCTTGGGCTCTCGGAGTCCTGGGGCTGGGCTTCGGAGCCTATCTGGGGGCGACGCGGGGCCTCACGACTTGAGCGCCCGGTAGATCCTGCGTTCAGCCTCGGGTGCAAGTGGACCGCCGCCCAGGTCGCCGAAGGTTCGATCGATGACGAAGCCTGCCTCTTCCAGGAACTCGGATACTTCCTGGTCCGTGGGAATCCAGATGTCATGGCGGAAGCGGATTCCTTCCAGGATCCGATCCGTGAGGATGCGCTTTCGATCCGCACTCCAGCGGACGCGCTCACGATACCCATCGGCCCAGAACCAGTCCTGGCCCACGCGCCGCGTGGCGTTCTCCAGATAGATGCGCCCCACCAGATCGAGCAGCAGGACTCCTCCTGGCTTCAGCACCCGTGCGAATTCCGTGAGCTGGCGCAGGTTCTCGGCTTCCGAAGCGAAGTAGCCCCAGCTCGTGAACGCGCAGAACACCCCATTCGCGCAACCGTTTCGGAAGGGCAGGGCCCGGAAATCCAGCCGAGCCATCAGCCCCGGGTGTTCCTCGGCGTGGCGGCGCAGGTTCAGCGCGCTCAGATCACCGCCCACGACCCGGAGCTCCCTGGCCTCGAGGGCCGGCTGCAGCCGCCCCCAGCCGCAGGGGAGATCAAGCACGAGTGAACCGGAAGGCAGCCCGAGCATCGCCGCCAGGGCAGGGCCCTCCTCATCCGCTTCATGCTCCTTGTTCTGATAGATCTGGAAGTAGAGCGGGTGGTCGAAGTCTCGGGCAAACCATTCCATGCCGTGAAGTGTGCCTTATCTGTGAGCAGGATATCGATCGGATCGGTAATCTTGATCCCAAACGGAGGCATCAATGCGGATGATGTGGTTCCTGTGTATAGGACTGACCTGTGCCTTTGTGCATGGCGACGCCCCAAAGGCGCAATCCATCCCGCCCGCGAGCAAGGATGCTTCGTTGCCTCCGATTCGGGAATTCGATCTCGACACGCTCGCCAGATTGGGGCGCGATATATTTCGCCACGACCAGATGGCTTGGCAGGCCACAGACATTGTCATGGAGCGTATCGGGCTGGAAAGACTCCAGGCCGAGGGGGCTTCGGGGTGGGTTGTCGACGAGTCCGGCCCGCTGCCCATGGTTCGTTTCCTGCGGCGTACGGGGGATCGCCTTGAAGCGGCCTGCGACGTGCAATTTCCCTTGATGGGGAGTCCCACTCTGACGATTCCAAAAGATCGGTCCATCACCCCGCGGCAAGCCGCCCGCAGCGGTGTCCGCGATGCAGCCATGAAGCGGATGATGGGAGGTGAATTCCCCATCTGCCCTCTGAATCAGGGCTCCTACAACTATGTGGTTCTTGATGATCCTGCTGGGGGAGGTTTTCTGTTCTACCTCCTTCGCCCCAAGGAAAGCATGGACTCCATTCCGGTGGGTGGCCATTACAGGCTGTCCATCGCTGAAGATGGGAAGACGGTGCGTCGCGTGGATCGACTTTCTGCCTCGTGCTTGACTCTGAAACGTCCAGCCGAAGGACGTGCGGAGGCCACCTGGATGACGCACGTCGCCTCGAATACGCCCATTGAGATCCATGTATTCCTGTCGCTGCAGGAGAAGTCGCCGTTCTATGTGGGGACTCCGGACAGGCGTCTTTGGAAGGTTGAGGAGGGGAAGATCCAATATCTGGAAACGCTGGATGCTCCTGCGGCCAAAGCTGGCGAATCCCAGCCGTAGTCAGGGAAATCGATGATTTGAGTTCGCGGTCGTGGCATAGGGCTCACTCGCCCTTCGCAAGCCCGCCTTCCTTCGCTAATCTGGAAGATCACATCCGGAGTCCTTGGGTGGACTCCCCAGCGCACGAGGGCGCCATGAGCGATGCTCCAACGAAGAAGAAATATTCGGTCTTTCTCCCCCGGACCGAATTCCCCATGAAGGCGGATCTGCCTCAACGGGAGCCGAAGCGGCTGGAACGCTGGAGGGGCGAGAAGCTCTACGAGCGGATCGAGGCCCACCGTCGTGCCGAAAATGCGGCAGGCAAGGGCAAGGGGCGCCGCATCCTGCATGATGGTCCGCCGTACGCGAACGGTGCGATCCATATCGGTCACGCGCTGAACAAGATCCTCAAGGACATCGTGGTCAAGTCGCTCTGGCTCGATGGCTACGAGTCTCCCTACGTGCCGGGCTGGGACTGCCACGGCCTGCCCATCGAACACGCGGTGGAAAAGGACCTGGGCCCCAAGCGCCGCGAGATGCCCCGCAGCGAGTTCCTGGCGAAATGCCGCGCCTATGCCTCCAAGTGGATCGACACCCAGCGCACGGGTTTCCAGCGCCTCGGCGTGCTGGGCGCCTGGGACGAACCCTATGTCACCATGGCCCCGAAATACGAGGCGGCGGTGGTGCGCCTGCTGGGCCAGCTCTTCGATAACGGGGCCGTGCGCCGGAAGCTGAAGGTCGTGCATTGGAGCTACGGAGCCCGCACCGCCTTGGCCGAGGCCGAGGTGGAATACGCGGACAAGACCAGCTCGGCCATCACCGTGGCCTTCCCCGTGGCCGAGGAAGAGGCCCAGCGGCTGGAGCTTCCCACGCCGCTCTTCCTGCCCATCTGGACCACCACGCCCTGGACCCTGCCGAGCAACCTGGCCATCGCCATGCACCCGGACATGGAGTACGCCGTGGTCAAGGCTGGGGATCGGCATTACGTGGTGGCCGTGTCGCTGCTGGAGGCCTTCCAGAAGAACCTCGGGGTCGAACTGCACACCCGGGAGATTCGCAAGGGCCTGGCTTTCCAGAGCCTCAAGGCCCGTCATGCTTGGATCGACCGGGAATCTCCGGTGCTGCTCGCGGACTATGTGACCGCGGATACCGGCACGGGTCTGGTGCATACGGCGCCGGATCACGGTGTGGACGACTTCAATCTGGCCCATCATCTGGGCCTGCTCCAGCTCGTGGGACCCGACGGACGATTTGTTCCGGCCGTGAACGACTCCGACCTGGAGGGCAAGAACATCTTCGACACCAACCCCATCGTGGTGGAGAAGCTTCGGGCCATCGGCGCGCTGCTGCACGAGGAGAAGCTGCTGCACAGCTACCCCCACTGCTGGCGCACCAAGACCCCCATTTTCTTCCGCGCGACAGAGCAGTGGTTCATCACCATGGATGACGAGCTCAGCGGCAAGGGGAAAAGCCTGCGGGAGCTCGGCCTGGAGGGTGTGGACGCCACGAACTGGGTGCCGGCCCAGGGGCGCAACCGCATTCACGCCATGATCAGCGGCCGTCCCGACTGGTGCATCTCGCGCCAGCGCAGCTGGGGCACGCCCATCACGGTGTTGCGGTGCACCGAATGTGGCGAGCCGCTGGTGAACGCCGATGTCTTCACCAAGGCCGCCGCGGCCATCGAGACTGCGGGCATCGAGGCCTGGGCGGATCTTCCCCTCGAGCAACTGAAGCCCGCCGGAGCGGTGTGCGCCGAGTGCGGGGCGGCAACCTTCCAGAAGGAAACGGACATCCTGGATGTGTGGATCGACTCCGGTGTTTCCGCCACGGTGGTGTGCAACACAAGCCCGGAATTGACTCCCGAGGACTACGGCAATTTCATCTACCTGGAAGGCTCCGATCAGCATCGGGGATGGTTCCACTCCAGTCTGCTCTTCAACCTCGCCGCCAGCGGAGAGAAGCCCTACAACACCGTGGTAACCCACGGCTTCGTGCTGGATGGCAAGGGACAGAAGATGTCCAAGTCCCTCAACAACGTGATCAGCCCCGACGAGATTATGAAGACCCTAGGCGCTGATATCCTGCGGCTCTGGGTCGCCAGCGTGGACTACAGCGAGGACGTGCGAATCTCCAAGGACATCCTGGAGCGCAACGCGGATGCCTACCGCAAGATCCGCAACACGCTGCGGTTCCTCCTGGGCACCCTCGCCGACTATGATCCCGTGCGCGACAACCCCTCGGAAGACACCTGGACCACCCTTGATCATTGGGTCTGGGAGGCCTTCCTCCGTCTGGCGAAGGACGTGCGCCAGGCCTATCTTTCCTACGATTTCCTGACGGCCACCCAGTCGATCCTTTCCTTCTGTCAGCTTGAGCTTTCGGGGCGCTACTTCGAGATCATCAAGGATCGCCTCTACTGCGATGCCACGGAGAGTCCCCGGCGCCGCAGTTGTCGAGCCGTCTGCCGCAGACTGGCCGAAGGCTTGGCCGTGCTCATGGCGCCGGTGCTCAGTTTCACCGCCGATGAAGTGTGGGAGAACATTCCCCTGTCCACGGGACATGTCTTCGAGCAGCGCTTCCCCGAAGGGAATGGACAGCCTGTGTCCCTCGATTGGGCACGCTTCTGGGAGATCCGCGAGGCCGTGCAGGCGGCCATGGAGCCTCATCGCGCCGCCAAGACCATCGGCACCAGTCTGGATGCGGAGGTGGTGATCACCCTGGGAGAAGCCGATCGGGCTCTGCTGGGAAGGCTCGGGGAATCCCTCGAGGATCTCCTGGTCGTCTCTGGCCTGCGCATCGAAGATGGCGAAGAGCTGGACGTGCAGGTCTCCGCCCACGGGGGAACCAAGTGTCCCCGCTGCTGGAACCGTCTCGGTGGCCACGGACAAGGCGAGGAACATGATCTGTGCCCCCGCTGCTGGACCGTGGTAAGTGCGGAGATCTCCGCATGAAGAAGCGCCTCCTGTGGCTCCTGCTGCCCGCCCTGGCGCTGTTCCTGGACTGGGGCAGCAAGCAGTGGATTCTGACGCACCTACAACCTGGAGAGATCCTGCCGGTCATCCCCGGTTTCTTCAATCTAACCTTGGGTTTCAACTCGGGCGCCATCTTCGGCTTCCTCGCCTCGGCGCCCGAGGCGCTCAGGCACGCGCTGTTCCTGATCGCTGGCGTCGGGGCCCTGGGCTATTTCGGCTACGAGTTCCTGAAGCCCGGCACCTCCAGGTGCCAGCGGATCGCCCTCGGACTCATCCTGGGCGGGGCCATGGGCAACGGCCTCGATCGCATCGTCCACGGCAAGGTGGTGGATTTCCTGGATTTCATCTTCTTCGGCTGGCGCTACTGGACCTTCAACATTGCCGATAGCTGCATCGTGGTTGGCGCGATCCTGCTGGGCCTGTCCCTGCTGAGGCACAAACCAGCCGAGGCCTAACTTCCTCATTTTTCACCGGCTCGACCCCGCGCTCCAGGTCAAGGTGGCGCGGGGTCGAGTCGTGTACGGGGTATTCGCTTTTTTTGAGTCTTCCCGCGGGGCATTTCCCACTGAGATGCCTGTTTTTGCCTCCTGATGCCCAGCATTGCTGGAAATACGAGATTTCGTTTTTGTTTTGGCTTGTGGCGGAATAATGCATTTCTAGACTTGTATGTGGAATCAAGTGGCAGAAAGTGGATCGAATTGGATCAAAGTGGTTCAGGTCTATCCCCCGGATCCCTGGGTTTCATTCTTGAAAGGCAACACTGGTGTTGCGTCTCCGCGGGAATTCCCCGGCGACGGTGGATGAGAAAGGGCGCCTCAAGCTCCCGACCACCTTCAAAGCCGACCTCGATACTCTCGCCACGGGCGAGGGGCGAGGAGGCGTGCGCCATTACCTGACCTCGCTGGACGGCAAGAGCGCCCGGCTCTACCCCATGCCCGTTTGGGAAGCCTTCGAGGCCCGGCTGGCCCAGCTCCCGAGCACCAATCCGGCCCGCCGCAAGGTGCTGGAGTTCACGGCCTACTACGGCAGCGAAGTCGAGCCCGATGCCCAGGGGCGCTTCGTAATTCCTCCCATCCTGCGGGAGGCCGCCCAGCTCACGGGCGAGGTGGCGATTCTCGGGCAGTTGGATCATCTGGCCATCTGGAACCGCGGTCACTTCGAGCGTCGCCTGACGGTCGAGCCTCTGACCACCGAGGATCTGGCCCAGCTCGCGGACCTGGGGATCTGATGGCCACTCACATTGTTCACTTTCCCGTGCTGTTGGCCGAAGTTCTGGTGCACCTCCCGGTGCCGCCCAATGGCCGCGTGCTCGACCTGACCCTGGGGCTCGGCGGTCACGCCGAGGCGATCCTGGCACAGGCCGATGGCGGAACGCGCTATCTGGGAGTGGATCGGGATGCCCAGGCCCGGGAGATCGCCAAGGCCCGTCTCGGAACGGATGCCCGCCTCACCATCCTGGCGGGCACCTACGAGGATGTGTGGGAAGAGCCCTCCTTTCAGGCCTGGTGGCACCTTCAGGCCCCCGAAGGCTTTGACGCCATCCTTATGGATCTGGGGATCTCCACCTTGCACTTGAAGGACGCCTCCAGGGGCTTCAGCTTCCAGGAAGAAGGCCCCTTGGACATGCGGATGGACACCGCCCACGGCCCCACGGCCCTGGAATGGATCCAGGAGCAAAGCGAAGAGAGCTTGGCCGACGCCATCTACCGCTTTGGCGAAGAACGGGCTTCGCGCCCCATCTCCCGGGCCATTCTCAAGGCCCTCCAGGAGGGAAGGCTCAACACCACGCGGGATCTTGCCGCGGCGGTCTACACCGTGATTCCCCGGGAGCCCGCCAAGCGGAAGGGCTTTTCGGATCCCGCCACGCGTACCTTCCAGGGCATCCGCATCGCGGTCAACGGGGAACTGGATCGCCTCGCGGCGGCCATCGAGCGGGCCACCGCGGCCCTCAAGCCCGGCGGGCGCATCGGTGTCATCAGCTTCCACAGCCTCGAGGACCGCATCGTCAAGCAGACCCTGCGCCGCCTCGCGGGCATCCATGACGGTCCGGGGCGGGTGCCCCCCAGCCCCCTGCCCAAACACCTGCGGCTCATCTACGGAGGGGGCATTGCCCCTTCGGAGGATGAGACCCGGGCCAATCCTCCCTCCCGCTCCGCCCGCCTTCGTCTCGGCGAGCGCCTGCCGGCCGAACCCACGAGGGTCCCATGAGCACCTTTCAGACCCCAATCCGCCGATCGCCCATGCTGCCCGCCCGTCAGGCGGAGGGGGAAGGCGTCGTCCGCATGGTCCTGCTGGCCCTGGCCCTGGTTCTGCCCCTGGCCACCTTGGCCTACCTGAAGATCCAGCAGACCCGCCTCAGCTACGAGATGAGCGATATCCGGGACCGCATCAAGCAGGAGGAGGAACTGACCCGCCGCCTGCTCCTGGAACGCTCTCGTTATCAGAGGGATGACGAGATCCAGTCCTTCGCCGCGCAGACGGGCATGCAACCCCGTCGGCAGAGCCACCTGATCCACCGCTCCTTCACCGCCGACGACCAGCGCATGGCCAAGCTGCGGCCCGTGGCCTCCTTCGAGAACTGACCAAGCTAGGATGGTGGTGGGGCGTAGCTCCCAATTGGAAGGCCTGTGGGATTTGTGGGGTTGATGAGCGGCGGGGCACCGCCCCGGCGGCTGCTGGGGAAGCCGGAGGCCCAGGATCTGGCGGCCTCCAGGTTGCCGTGGGTCTTCGGGATCCTGCTCTTCTGGGCCCTGACGATTCTCCTGCGGCTGCTATGGCTCCAGGTCGTCTCCCACGACCGCTATCGCCAGAGAGCCGAACATCAGCACCTGACCCGGGTCCCTAGGCCCTCCATCCGAGGGGAATTGCGGGATCGCCGGGGCACCTCCCTGGCGCTTTCCACCAAGGCGGAGAGCCTCTTCTGCACCCCTACGAGTTTCTATCCCGATTTTCGAGGGGGCCGCGGGGAGCAGGACAGCGTCTGGGGCAACCCGGACCGCAAGAGCGCCCAGAAGGTGGCCGCGGCCCTGGCGCCACACTTGGAGTCCAGCACCCGGAACATCCTGGAGAAGCTGCTGCGCAAGAAGACCTTTGTCTACATCGAGCGCCAGCTGCCCCCCGAGAAGGCCGCGGCCATCAGGGCCCTGAAGCTCGATGGGGTGGATTTCCTGCCCGAAAGCAAGCGTCAGTATCCTCGCAACAGTCTGGCCTGCCAGATCCTGGGCTTCACCAACATCGATGGCATCGGCCAACTCGGGATCGAGCACAGCTTCAACGAGCAACTGGCGGGCGTGGACGGCGAGCTGATCGCACCCAAGGATGCGAAGGGGCGCCTGCTCATCCTTCAGGAGAACTTCTCCAAGGTCCCGGTGAACGGCTCCACGCTGCAACTCACCCTGGACGCCACCATCCAGCACATCGTGGAAGAGGCGCTGGACGAAGGGGTGAAAACCTACAATCCCCTCACGGCCTACGCAGTCGTGGTGGAGCCCAGCACGGGCGAGATCCTGGCCATGGCGGGCACGCCGACCTTCGACCCCAACTATCCCGTGTCGAAGCGGTTCCGGAACCGCAACGAGTCGGAGTTTTCGGCGGCGGAAAAGGAAGAATTCAAACGCGAACTGGAGCGCCAGAGGGCCGCCCGCAAGGTTCACCCCGTGGAAGACGCCTACGAACCGGGCTCCACCATGAAGATCTTCACGGCGGCCATTGCCTTGGAGGAGCGCAAGGTGCGCCTGGGGGAGAAGATCAACTGCGAGGGGGGCCGGTGGGCCTTCTCGAGCAAGCTTACGATCACCGACACTCACCACAACGGCGTCATGAGTTTCGAGGAAGTGCTCTGGCAGAGCTCGAATGTGGGCACCGCCAAGATCGGCATGCGCCTGGATCCCGCGGTGCACTACCAGTACCTGCGGAAATTCGGCTTCGGGGACCGCACCGGCTTGAACTTTCCCGGTGAGACGCCTGGGCGGCTCCTGAGCCCCGATCAGTGGAGCGGCACGACCCAGCCCACCATGTGCTATGGCTACGGCCTGTCCACCTCACCCTTGCAGATCCTCATGGCGGGCTGTGCCCTGGCCAATGGCGGTCGCCTCATGCAGCCCTACCTGGTGCAGCGGGTGTTCAACGACCAGGGTGCACTGCTCCAGGAGAACCGTCCCAAGATTCGCGGCCAGGTAATCAGCGAAGAAACCAGCGCCCTCATGCGGGAGGTCCTCAAGGGTGTCATCACCCAGGGCACGGCCCGCAAGGCCCAACTGGACGGTGGCGTGGAGGCCTTCGGAAAGACGGGCACGGCGCGAAAGATCATCGGCGGGAAGTACGACCCCAAGCGTCACTACGCCTCTTTCATGGGCTTTTTCCCAGCGGACAAGCCCCAGTACGGCATGCTCTTCATGCTCGATGAACCTTCCGGCGGCCTCACGGGCGGCGATGTGGCGGCGCCCCTCTTCAAGAAGATCGGCGACGCCATCATGCGCTATCGCGCCACGGGCCGGGGCCCGGACCAGGAACCGGATCTGCGACTGTCTCTGCGGGATTGGCCCGTGAGTGAAACCGATGAGGCCACCGTGCACGTGGAAACCGGCAAGGTGCCTGACCTCAGCGGCCTTCCATTGAAAACGGCCATCCATCGAGTGGTGATGGCGGGCGGTGTACCGCGGGTGGAAGGCCTGGGGGCCAGTCCCGAGGGAGCCTATCTGGTGCAGGGTCAGAGCCCCGCCGCCGGAAGCGCGCTGAAATTCGGCGAGCCGGTGCGAATCAAACTGGGGGAACCATGAAATTCGGTGATCTGATCGCGGGCCTGGAACGGGAAGGCCTCGATGAGGTTCGCGGTTCCCTAGAAACGGAGATCCTCCATCTCACCTGCGATAGTCGGGAAATCCAGCCCGGGTGGGCCTTTGTGGCCCTGCGCGGCGAGAAGGTGGACGCTACTTCCTTCGTGCCGACGGCGCTGGCGAAGGGGGCGGCGGCCATCTTCCACCAGTCGCCGGTCCAGATTCCGGCTGAGATTCCCTCCGCCCGACTTGAACTTTCCGATAACGACTCCTCGGCGCGGGAAGCCATGGCCCACCTGGCCCGCCGCCTGTATCGCTCGCCAGACGAGGCCCTGGCGCTCATCGGGGTGACCGGGACCAATGGCAAGACCACCACCACCATGCTGATCCGACAGTTGCTGCAAGGTGCGGGCCTTGGTTGCGGCCTCATCGGCACCGTCTCGATTGCGGCAGGCGCCGAAGAACTGGAAGCGGTGCGCACCTCGCCGGAGAGTCCCGTATTCTTTCGCTGGCTGCGCAAGGCCGCCGATGCGGGGGATGTGGCCGTCGCCACCGAAGTCTCCAGCCACGCCCTCTGCATGGCCCGGGTCCACGGCGCGCATTTCCGCTTGGGCCTCTTCACCAACCTGACCCAGGACCATCTGGACTACCACGGCACAATGGAAGCCTACTTTGAGGCCAAGTGCCGACTCTTCGAACAATCGGATCGCGTGCTGGTCAACCTGGACGACGCCTATGGTCGTCGCCTCGCTGCATCACAAACGGTGCGGACCTACGCCGTGGACGAAGCCGCCGATTACCGCGCCACGGACGTGCGTTTGAGTCCCACGGGAACAGTCTTCAACCTTCAGACCTCCGAGGGGACCTGGCCCGTGGAGAGCCCACTCCTGGGGCGGTTCAACCTCTATAACCTGCTGGCGGCCATCGCCTGCTGCGCCGAGGCCGGTTTCGATCTGGGGGCGATGCTCGGGGCGGTGCCCCGGGTAAAGGGCGCTCCGGGGCGCCTGGACCGCGTGGATTGCGGCCAGCCCTTCGGGGTGATGGTGGACTACGCCCACACGCCCGATGCCCTGGAGAAGCTGCTGGCCGCAGGCAAGGACCTTTTGCCCCCGGGGGGCCGCCTGCACGTGCTCTTCGGCTGCGGCGGCGACCGGGATCGCACCAAGCGCCCCCTCATGGCCGCTGCGGTGGCGGCCGGGGCCGATGTCATCTGGCACACCAGCGACAACACCCGCACCGAGGATCCCGAGCGCATGCTGGACGATGCCGCCGCGGGCATTCCTGCTTCGCTGCTGGCCGATCCTGTCCGCTACCACCGCATGGCCGATCGCGCCCTGGCGGTGCAGGCGGCCCTTCGGGATTGCCGCCCCGGCGATCTGCTGCTGCTGGCGGGCAAGGGCCATGAACCCTACCAGGACATCCTGGGCGTAAAGCATCCCTATAGCGATCGCAAGGCCGTGGAAGCCGTCCTGCGGGGAGAGACGGTACCCCGGCCATGGGCCGATACCTCGCCTGAGGTGCGGTCATGACCCTCTGGTCCTTGGCGGAGGTGGCGCCCCATCTCGGGGGGCGGATCGTGGGCGACCCGTCGGTGGTTCCAGTTTCGCTCTCCATGGACACCCGCACGATCCCTGCGGGGGCCTGCTTCGTGGCCATCCGGGCCGAGCGGGATGGTCATGGATTTGCGGCCCAGGCGGTGGCGAAGGGAGCAGCCTGTCTGCTGGTTGACCACGAACTGGACCTCGCCTGTCCCCAGCTCATCGTGGGCGACACCCTCGAGGCCCTGCAGCGGTGGGGCCAGGTGCGCCTAGCCTCGGTGGCGCCCAAGGCCGTTTTCGGTGTCACGGGTTCCGTGGGCAAGACCAGCACCAAGGAACTGCTCGCGGCGGCGGTGGGCGCCTGGAAGACTCCAGGCAACCGCAACAATACCTTGGGGATGCCGGAGGCCCTGGCCACGCTGCCCTCAGAAGCCCGAATGGTGGTGCTGGAAATGGGGATGAGCACGCCTGGCGAGATCAAGCGGCTCACTGAAATCGCGCCTCTGGATTTCGGCCTGATCACGATGGTCGGCAGTTCCCACGTGGAAAATTTCACGGAAGGCCCCCAGGGCATTGCCAAGGCCAAGGGCGAGCTGGTGGCGGGGCTGAAGCCGGGGAGCCCCTGGGTGCATCTGGCCTCCGATGATTGGTGCCGATGGATCGGTCTCCAGCCCTGGGCGGCCCACGCCCGACCCATCGCCGTGGGCGAGGGCTGTGCCTACGGCTGGGAGGCCTGGGAGTCTCTGGGTGCCCGGGGCGAAGGGTTCTCCCTGCGGACCCCTCAGGGACAGGTACCTGTGACGCTCGGGTTGCGCGGTGCCCACCAGGTGCGCAACGCGGCGCTTGCGGGTTCGCTGGCGATCCTCGCGGGGTTCGCCCCCGAAGCCGTCGCCGAAGGGCTTGGTCGCGTCGAGCCCGAGCCTGGACGAGGCCGTCTGCACGGGCTCCAGAAGGGCGGCTGGCTGCTGGACGAGACCTACAACGCCAGCCCGGATTCCATCCTGGCCTGTGCGGCTTCGCTGCTGGAGTTGCAGGGCGGGGAGCCCGTGGCGGTGCTGGGCTGCATGCGGGAACTGGGCCCCGAATCCGAGCGGCTGCACCGGGAGACCGGCGAGGCGCTGCGTGTCTTGGGCATCCAGCGCGTCTGGGCCTTCGGGGATCAGGCGGGAACGTTGGCCAAGGGCTTTGGCGTGGGCGGGCGGGCCTTTCCTGATTTCGATTCGCTGCGGGACGACCCCATGGGTCTCGGCGCCATTCCTGAAGGGGCCAGGATCCTGGCCAAGGGAAGCCGATTCTGGCGGGCGGAGCGGGTGGTGGAGTGGCTTTTGGCGCGCCGGGGAATCGGAGGAAAAGATTGATTCACCACGAAGGCACAACGTCCTGATGAAGTCGTATCGATGGCAATCTAGGGGTGCGGTGCACTCTGCAAGATCTCACTTCGCAAGCAACACCTACGGACTGACTCCATGATCCCTTGGCTCTTCCATCCCCTCCGCGATTCCTTTCCTGGCGTCTCCGTATTCCGCTACGTCACCTTTCGCACCGGGCTGGCGGCGGCGACGGCCTTCATCCTGGCGCTGCTACTTGGGCCGCTGGTGATCCGCACCCTCACCCGCCTGAAGATGGGGCAGCACATTCGTGAGGAAGGGCCCGAGCATCATCAAGTGAAGGCCGGCACTCCTACCATGGGGGGGATCCTCATTCTCGGCGTAATCCTGCTCTCCACGTTGCTCTGGTGCGAACTCAAGAGCGGCCCCATCTGGATCGCGCTCCTGGCGCTGCTGGGCTTCGGTGTCGTGGGCGCCTTCGACGATGCCCAGAAGCTCTTCAAGAAACAAAACCTGGGCCTTCGCAGCTGGCAGAAGATGGCGCTACTCACGGGCATTTCGCTGCTGGTGGCCTTCTTCATTCTGCATTTCGGCCTGCGCGGCACCAACACGAGCCAGTTGTCGGTGCCCTTCTTCAAGAACTTCCGGCCGGATGTGGGCATCCTGCTGGTCCCCTGGATCTGGCTGGTGATGGTGGGCACCAGCAATGCCGTCAATCTCACGGATGGCCTGGATGGATTGGCCATCGGCGGCATTCTCATCGTGTCTGTCACCTTCGCAATCCTGGCCTACGTGGCGGGCCACGCCAAGATGGCCGCGTACCTGTATGTTCCCCATGTGGCGGGGGGCGCGGAATTGAGTGTCTTCCTGGGGGCCATGGCCGGGGCGAGCCTGGGCTTTCTCTGGTTCAACGCGCATCCGGCGGAAGTGTTCATGGGCGATACCGGCAGCCTGGGGCTGGGCGGGGCGCTGGCCACCGTCGCCCTGATGATCAAACAGGAGCTCTTGCTGTTCATCGCCGGCGGGCTCTTCGTGTGGGAGGCCATGAGCGTCATCCTGCAGGTGGGCAGCTTCAAGCTGCGGGGCGGCAAGCGGATCTTCCGCATGGCGCCCTTCCATCACCATCTGGAACTGGGCGGACTCAAGGAAACCAAGGTTGTGATCCGGCTCTGGATCACCGCCATCGTGTGTTCCATCCTGGCGCTCAGTTCGTTGAAGTTGCGGTAGGCGCTCGTCAAACTCCGTTCGCGCCAAGCCTCAGAGGCACGGGTTCGCCAAAGATGAAGCCCTGGCCCCAAGGCACGTCGGCATCGATGACGGTCTGGAGTTCTTCGGCGGTCTCGATGCCCTCGGCGATGTAGCCCACATTCATCCGCTCCGCGAAGACGGAGAGGGCGTTGAGCAGGGCAGCCTGGTAGGGGCGACGGTGCACCTGGTGCACCAGGGAGCGGTCGACCTTGATGAAATCCGGCGCCAATCGGGCCATGTGGGCCAGGCTGGCCACGCCGCTGCCCAGGTCGTCCACCGCGAGACGGAACTCCAGCGCGCGGATCCGTCGGGCGAAATCCTCCAGCTTGTCCATCTCGTGGCCTGCGTAGGACTCCGTGATCTCCACGACGATGCGGTGGGGCGGGATGGAGAGATTCCAGAGCCAGGGCCGGATCTTCTGCCAGAAGTCCGGCGAGTCAAGGGTCATCGGGTGGAGATTGATGAAGATCAGGTGGTCGGTGATGGGGTTTTCCGCCAGGGCGTCGAAGACGGCGCCCAGACAGAGCAGATCCAGCTGGACCCGGGTGGCCGGGGCAAGGGTCACATCCTCCAGCAGGCTGCCCACCGTTCGCATCTGCCCATCGAAATCCTGGAATCGGGTGAGCAGTTCCGTGGCGGCGAGCTCCCCCGTCTTGAGGTTGATGATGGAATGGGAATACGTGACGGCGGCGCGCTCGCCGCTGAGAATGGCGTGGATAGTAGACTCTTTCATCGATAGCTATCGTAGAACAGTTTGGTTCATTCTGGAGCAGTTGCGGAGGCGGCATGGGACGGATCGTGGTTATCGGTGCGGGGCGATCGGGCTTGTCTGCCGCCGCCTACCTGACGAAGCGTGGCCGCGATGTGGTGATGAACGAACGCCGAGTCCAGCCGGATGCCGCCACGGTGGCGCGGCTGGCGGAGCTGAACATCCCCGGCGTGTGGGGGGATCATCCTTTGGCGCTGCTGGACGCCTGCGATGAAGTTCTGCTGAGTCCCGGCGTGCCGCCCAGCCTTCCCTTCGTACAAGAGGCCCTGGCCCGGGGCATTTCGGTCATCGGTGAACTGGAACTGGCCCACCGCGTCTTGCGCGAGCGCAAGGATGGTGGACAGCTCCTGGCCATTACCGGCACCAATGGCAAGAGCACCACCACGGACCTCACGGCCCACCTGCTGAAGGCCGCGGGCCTGCCCACCGTGGCCTGCGGAAACCTCGGCATCCCTCTGATCGAAGCCCTGGATGGTGCGCTGCCCGAAACGCGATTCGCCCTGGAGTGCTCGAGCTACCAGTTGGAGACTGTCCGCACCTTCCATGCCGAAGGTGCCGTGCTGCTCAATCTCACCCCCGATCACTTGGCCCGCCACGGGAACATGGATCGCTACCTCGATGCCAAGCTGCGGATTTTCGAACGGCAGGAACCGGGCGATCTGCGGCTGCTGCCTGCGGCGGAGGCCTTCCGGCCCAGGGTCTCGGGCCAGGGCAGGGAGGCTTTCTTCGGTTGGACCGATCCCGGAGTCCAGGGCGCCTGGTGCGATGGAAAAGGATACCTGCAGCTACGCGATCGCGAGGGCCGGTGTCACGAACTGATCCATCGCACTCAACTCCGTATTCCAGGGGATCACAACGTGGAGAATGCCCTGGCCGCCGCGGTACTGGCCCATCACGGGGGCGCCGGGATCGAGGCCCTGCGCGAGGGCTTGAGCACCTATCCCGGGCTGGCCCACCGCATCGCCTTCTGTGGCGAGCGTGGCGGAGTGCGCGCCTTCAACGATTCCAAGGGCACCAACGTGGATGCAACGCTGACGGCCATCCGCGCCCTTCCGGGCCCCCTGGTGCTCCTGCTGGGCGGGGAAGACAAGGGCACGAGCTACCTCCCGCTGAAGGAAGCCCTTACAGGCAAGCTGCGACAACTGGTCTTCCTGGGGGATGCCATTCCCCAGTTGGAGCGGGATCTGGGGGAGCTTCCCCACGTCTCCATCTGGGCCTTCGACGAGGCGGTCCAGAGGGCCTTTGCCACCGCCCAGGCCGGTGATCAGGTGCTGCTGAGCCCCGCCTGCGCTAGCTTTGATCAGTTCAAGAATTTCGAGCACCGGGGCGAACACTTCGAGGCGCTGGCCAAGGTGTGGTGTTCAGGAGAGGGAAACTGACTCACCTTTGGCGGCGCAAAGGTCGAGAGCGAAGGTAAGGGCCATGCAGTCGGCCACACCGCCCATGGTGAGGCCGAGTCGACAATAGTCCTCGTTGAGGGACTGCAGCGCAGGGAGCGGGTTCTCGCGTCGTTCCAGCAGGCGCTGCAGGTGCGCTCCGTCCTGGCGCAGGCGGCTGAGGCCCTCGGGACCGCAGCGTCGGATCGCCGTGGTGTCTTCCACCCGCTGCATGAGTACCGCCATGAGGTAGAACCCCGCGTCATCTGGGCTCCAGTCAGCGTCGATGGCCGCCCGGTAGGCGGGCCAGCCATGTTCGAAGATGGCAGGCAGGCCCCGTTCCGCTTCGGCGCGAATACCCCCCAGGCCGCCATGCGCGCGGATGGAGGCGCCAGGGGTGTCTCGAGGCTCGAAGGCGGAGAAAAACGCGACGGCTAGTTCCGCGATGGCTCGCCGCAGAGCCGCCATCTCGCCACCGGCCTGGGCGGCGGCCAGGAGCAGGAGCCCCGAGAGGAAGATGTAGCCCCTGTGCGCGTTGGCTTGGATCTTGGTGTGCATGCGGTTTCCCGCGTCGATCCCATGCTGGACGCAGCGGCTCAGCGGGTGGCCTTCCTGGATGCCCTGGAGGAGTGTCTCGAAATAGTGGGGCAGGAGATCAATGGAGGCCTGCATGGATTCATAGGAGAGATCGGGATGGGAGCCCTGGTCGCGACGGTCCACCAGCCCAGGTTTCGGCGTGAGGTGCAGTTCCCTGCGGGCACCGAAGACCAGGCTCTCGGCCAGGTCCTGCGGCCCTGGAATCGCAACGGGCTTCAGCAGTTCCTCGGCGCGGGTTCTTAGTTCCATTTGCGGATGCCGGCGAAGGCGGATGCACTCACCGGCGGGCTCTTCGCAGAGCAGACATGCGCGGGGCGGCAGCCCCAGCTCCGCGCGACCGAGCTGCCTTCCATGGGAGGTGTAAATATCCAGGTCCAGGAGTCGGGCGCAGGGGCTTTCCTGCTCGAGGTCCACGGCCCGGCTCTTGGCCTCCTGGGGCGTGAGATGGCAGCGCGCCACATAGAAGGGGCCGAGGGCATCCGGGCCCGCGTGAAGCATCTGGAATCCCGGCCACCGACGGAGCGTTTCCACGGTCTGTTGGACCCTGCGTGAGAGCCCCAGCAGGAGTTTGGGACTCCCGGGCACGTTGGTGGAGACCACGACGAAGGAGGTCTCGTTCCCGGCGACGGTTTGATTGAAGGCCCTCTGGAGCTTGCGTTGGCGTTCGTCCCGGGTTTCCAGATACATGGCTTCGAGGGGAAGGGTCATCAGGCCGGGATCATTCGCGGACGCGGCGGACCACATCGATGATGGAACCGTCGCGGTACTCGATGAGGGCCACGATATCGTCCTCGAATTCCACGGGGCGAGGAATGCCGGTGATCCCGGTGATCTCCTCGTGGAATTGGTGGATGTCCTTGACTGGCAGGTTGCGCCGTAGCAGTTCCCTCTTCAGATCGGCATGTTTGTCGGCGATGCAGATGCCCCGCTCCGTCACGATGACATCCACGGTTTCGCCGGGGGTCGTCACGGTGGTCACGGACTCTCGGACGATGGGGAGTCGGCCTCGAATGGAGGGCGCCACCACGATGGCCAGCTTGGCGCCTGCCGCCGTGTCGCAGTGCCCGCCGGTGTTGTGCAGCAGGTAGCCACTGGACTCGGTGTTCACGTTCACATTGAAGTCCACATCCACTTCCGTGGCCCCCAGGATCACGCAGTCGAGCATGTTGACGACGGAACCGCGGTTGAAGGGGCTGGCGTAGAGATCGGCGCTGATCTCGCGATGCCCCGCATTGCGGGCGATGGATTCCACCGCCCGCAGATCGAAACACTGCACATCGAACAGGGTCTCGAAGTAGCCCTCTTCCAGCATGTCCACGAAATAGCCGGTGATGCCGCCGCAGCCGAAACTGCCCTTCACCTTGCCCGCGGCCATCTTGCGGCGCACGTTGTCGGCCACGGCCAGGGAGGTGCCCCCGGCCCCGGTCTGGAAGGAGAAACCATCCTTGAGGAGCCCCGAGGCATCGATGACCTCCGCGGCGTACTTGGCTATGAGGAGCCCTGCGGGATCCCGGGTGATGCGGGTGGTGGTGGAGACGATCTTCTTGGGATCACCCAGGGATTCGATCTGCACCACGTAGTCCACATCGCTTTGGGAAATACTGATGGGGGCGGCGGGGTAGCGCACCAGGTTATCGGTGACGGCGATGACCTTCTTGGCGTAGCGGGCATCGGTGTACGCATAGCCCAGGGACCCGCAGGCCGATGGACCCTGCACGCCGTTGATATTGCCCGTGATATCGCAGCATGGTGCGGCAATGAAGGCGGCGTCCACTTCCACTTCGCCGGTGACCAGTGAGCGGGCTCGGCCGCCGTGGCTGCGCACGATGATGTCGCAGGTGAGTTCCCCCTTGCTCACCAGCTCGCCGATGAGACCGTTGACGCCGGTTTCGATGCGGGTGATCACGCCCTTGCGGATGTAGGGGATGATCTCCGCGTGGACCGCATGCACGGAACTGCAGGCCAGGCCCATGTCCTTCAGGCCCATGGCGTCCAGTTCCTTCACGAGCATGTTCAGCAGCACGTCGCCATTGCGCAGGTGGTGATGGGTGGAGATGTTCATCCCGTCCCGCAGTTCGCATTTTTCCAGGGCGGCCCGCAGGGAAGGCAGCAGCTTGCTGTCGCCGGGACTGCGGCGTACCAGGGGGCGGGTGGCCCGCAGCACCTCGGGCTTGCGGCTCCAGGGATCCTGGTACGGCTCCAGGGTGCGACCCCGCCACTGGGCAGGGATCTCTCGGCCGAGGCTATTTCTTGCCATGGATCACCTCGTCCGAAAGGTCGTAGTCGATCATGCCGAAGGCCACGGCGGTGCGGAGGGTGCGCGCGGCCCGAGTCACGACAGGGGCATCGACCATCCGGCCGCGAAGGGAAATGACGCCCGTGCCCATCTCCCGCGCCCGCTTGATGGCCTCCATGACATCCAGGGCGTTCTGGATCTCCTCGGGGGTGGGTCGGAACACTTCGTGGATCACTTCGATCTGGCGGGGGTTGACCAGGGATTTTCCGGTGAAGCCAAGGCGCTTGATGAGCGTGGTTTCTGCCCGCAGGGCGTCCATGTCGTTGACATCGGAGAAAATGGTATCGATGGCCTGAACCCCTGCGGCCTTGGCGGCCCAGACCACCTGGGTGCGGGCCGAGAAGAGTTCCTCGCCGGTGCGGGTGCGATCGATCTCCATGGAGGCGGTGTAGTCCTCCGCGCCGAAGGCCAGGGCCACGATGCGGGAGGAGGCCCGGGCCGTCTCCACGCAGTTGAGCACGCCCTGGGCGCTCTCGATGGAGGGGATGATCTTGAAGTGGCCGATCTCCAGGTGCAGCCGTTCTTCCTGCTCCGTGAGCAGGGTGTCCAGTTTCTCTACCAGTTCGGGGGTTTCGGCCTTGGGCAGGCGGATGCCGTCGGGCAGGGCGGGGAGGACTTCTCGGAGATCCTCGTAGCCGTAAGGCGTATCCAGGGGATTGATCCGCACGAACATTTCCTTGTTCCGCAGCCGGTAGGCGCGGAGGAAATTCCGCGTCAGCAGGCGGGCGGCATCCTTCTCCTGGAGAGGCACGGCGTCTTCCAGATCGATCATCACCCCATCGGCCTCGAAGACGGGGATGTTCTGAAGCATGCCGGGCATGTTGCCGGGCACGTAAAGCAGGGAGCGGCGCAGTTTCATTTCGGCTCCGCGATGTAAAGCGTGTCCACGCCACTGGTGACCGAGTGGCGGCGCTCGACGCCGTCCACCAGGTATTCGGCCAGCACGATCTCGCAGGCGGCGAAGACTTCCGCCTCCACCAGACGACCCCCTACGACCTCGCCGTTGGACTTGGCGCCCAGGATATGGAACTGGCCCCCGAGGCGCTTCTCGGCGTCCGGCGCGATGTTGCCTTCGAGGCCCAGCAGCTCCAGGGGCCCATCCAGGTGGTGGGTCTTGGTGCGCGGTCCAGTCATGGGCAGGTGGGCCCCGGCCTGGATCCCCGTGAATTCAACATTGCGCACCGAGCCCACCGCCGAGACCAGCGAGGCGAATGACAGTTTCTCCGAGTGGGCGAATTCCAGGAGAGTCGCGATGAGCCGCGCTCCGGGTTCGAGCTTGATGATGAAGCGTCGGCCGGTGCTGCACTCCCGGAACCAGAGTTTCTCCATGGGCTACTCCTCTGTGGCGCGGGTGATTGCAGTCTGAATGCGGGCGGCGATGGCATAGTCCAGGGCGCCCCGGTCGGATACCTGAATGCGTCCCGAGGTCACTTCCAGCTCCTGGAGGGTGGCCTGGATGCGCTGGCGGATCAGGTGCTCGAACTGCTTCTTGACCGTGGATTCGATCAGGATCTCCAGGGTGTCCAGGGGTTCCACCACGACCATGAGATCGCTGGACTGGACGGTGCCTGCGCTGGCCTTGCGGCGGATCTGCATGGCTAGGCTTCCCCTTTCTGGACGAGGAGGGCCGCGATGGAACACGCGGACTCGGATTGCAGGAAGGCGAGGGTGGAGGGCGGAACGAGGTGCTTCAGGGTGGCGAAGTCACCCCTCGCGAAGGCTCGTCGCACCCCCGTGGCGCTGATGGGGTGTGCCTCCCACTGGATGCGGGGGATTTCAATCCACTGGATGCCATGCGTAGCAAGGATCTCGGCCATGGCTTCATTGTAGGCGGCCGTGGTGGGGCAGAGGGGCTCTTCGCCCACGAACCGGCAGGCGATGTGGAATCGGGGCGCGATGCGCTGGGCGAAGAGACGCAGATCGATCTGGATCTGCGCCGCGGCGATCTCATTCATCCGTTTCATGAAATAGGAGGGAAAGGTGCCCGCGCTCACGGCGTACCGGGAGGTGTCCAGGACGGTGACATTGGGGAGGTGCGCCGTGGCCTTTTGTGCCAACCGCAGTCGGACCTCGAAGGGGAACACGGAGCGGTCTTCCCGGACCACGAACAGGTAGAGCCGATCTACCTGGCGCGCGGCAGTTTCCACCAGATGGAGATGGCCCAGGCTGAAGGGATTGCCGTTGATCACGACGGCGCCATTGCGGCCCGGCGTGATCTGGGCGGCATGGGCGGTCAGGTAGGCCTCCAGTCCCGGGCCGTGTTCCAGCAAGGCCGCCGTCCCGTGGGTCACCAGCAGGCGAAAGTTCAGCGCCTGGAAGCTGGAGACACTCTCGGGTCGGGTGAAGACGAACTGGGTATCCTCTCCGGCTGCAAGGCTCGACTGGATGAGCTTGGTCACCAGAGCACCCAAGGCATCACTGCCCTGGTGGTCGGGGGTGATGGCGAGCATCTTGAGCACGTAGCCCGCCCGGGCCCCGCAGGCCACGAGGGTGCCGTTCTCGTAAATACCGGCGAGTTCCTCGTAACCGGGTTCAAAGCGCAGCCCCTGGGCCTCGATCAGGGCCTTGGCTTCGCGCAGGGTCGGTTGGTCAGGCACAGGAACTCCGGTTGAACCTCGTGCTCCCTTCAGGCCAGGCCGCGCTCCTTCAGCAGCTGCTCTGCGGCGGGCACATCGCCGGGCGTGTCGACTCCGAGGCTGAGATGGGGCGTCTCGGCCACGCCGATGGCGATTCCCGCCGCAAGGGCGCGGAGCTGTTCCAACATTTCCAACTGCTCGAGGGGATGGGGCGGCAGCTGGGTGAAGGCCCGCAGGGTTTCGGGCCGATAGGCGTAGATCCCCAGGTGCCGTTTGAAGAGCTTCAACTGTGCGGGCTGCATCCAGGGCCTGAAATCGGACTCGAAAACGGTGCTGTTCCGCAGGTAGGGAATGGGGCTGCGGCTGAAGTACAGGGCCCGGCCCCGATCATCGGTGACGACCTTGACCGCATTGGGATTGAAGAGTTCGTCCATGTGGGCGAAAGGGCAGGCGGCAGTGGCCATGGGGAGTTCGGGATGCTCGGCCATGAGCTTCACCACGGCCGCGATGGTGTCGGGATGCATGGCGGGTTCGTCGCCCTGGATGTTGAGCACGACGTCAAAGGTTTCTCCGAGCAGCTCCAGGGCCGCCGCCACGCGATCCGTTCCCGAAGGCAGGGCGGGGTCGGTGATGATCACCTGGCCGTCGAAGTCATGCACAGCCCCGCAGATGCGCTCGTCATCGGTGGCCACCACGACCCTGTCCACCCCTGCGGCGCGGGAGGCTGCCTCCCAGACCCACTGGATCATGGGCTTGCCCGCGATGAGGGCGAGGGGCTTGCCGGGAAACCGGCTGGCGGCATAGCGGCTGGGGAGAACGGCCAGGGTGCGCATGGGGGATTCCTTCGGGTCTGAAGCCGGTTTGATCATAGCAAGGCCAAGCAGGGCCGGTGTCTTGCGGCTCAACCTCGCATCTGGCGCGGCTTCCAGGGTGGACGCGGGCCGCAGATCCAGGCATAATCGTCGGTTTGACCCTCTTCGAAGGAGGCTCCCTTGACTCGTCGTTTCACCAAATCCGTGGGCATCACCGCCACGGGCCAGTTCTATCCCGAGCGCATCGTTAGCAACGAGGATCTGGCCCAGTTGGTGGACACCACCGACGAATGGATCACCTCCCGCACGGGCATCAAGGAGCGTCGCTGGGTCGAGCCCGGCACGGGGGCCTCGGATCTGGGTGTCGAAGCGCTCCGGATGGCCCTGAAGAACCGGGGCATGGAGGCCAGTGAGCTGGACGCCATCGTCGCCTGCACCGTGACGCCGGACATGTCCTTCCCCTGCACTGCGGCCCTCATCCAGACCAAGATCGGCGCCACCAAGGCCTTTGGGTTCGATCTGAACGCGGCCTGTTCCAGCTTCCTTTTCGGTCTCAGCACGGCCGCCAGCATGGTGGCTTCCGGCGCCTACAAGCGCATCGCCGTGGTGGGGTGCGATGTGATGACCTCCATCGCCGACAAGACGGATCGCAATACCATCGTGCTCTTTGGGGATGGTGCTGGAGCCGTGATCGTGGAGGAGGTGGAAGATGGGTTCGGCATCCTCGATTTTGAAAGCCGCATCGATGGGAGCGGTGCGCCCTACCTGTGCATGCCCGCCGGCGGTTCGTTGAAGCCGGCCTCCGCCGAGACGGTCGCGGCCAAGGAACACTACATCCGTCAGCAGGGCCAGGAAGTCTACAAGAACGCCGTGCGGGAAATGGCTGAGGTGAGCCGCCTCATGCTCGATCGGAACGCCATCGATCCCAAGGATCTCACCCTCTTCGTGCCCCACCAGGCCAACAACCGCATCATGGAGGCGGCCGCCAAGCGCCTGGAATTGCCCCTGGAGCGGATGGCCAATAACATCATGCTCTACGCCAACACCACCTCGGCCACCATTCCCACGGCGCTGCACCAGTCCCTGGAAGCGGGCCGGGTGAAGAAGGGCGACTACGTAGTCTTTGCCGCCTTCGGCGCGGGGTTCACCTGGGGCGGGATGCTGTTGAAGTGGGCCTACTGAGCGAATCGCTCGCCAGGACTGGCGGCGTTCCTCCATGCGCATCATCGCCGGGGCCATCAAGGGCCGCCGCCTCCAGTCGCCCCCCGAGGGGGAGCAGGCCATTCGTCCGACTTCGGATCGGGGACGGGAAGCCCTCTTCTCCATCCTCCAGGGGTGGCCCCAGGGCGCCTTTGTGGACCTGTTCGCGGGTACGGGGGCAGTGGGGCTGGAGGCCTGGTCGCGGGGATTCGCGCCGGTCACCTGCGTTGAGAAGGATGCCAAGGCCTGCGGCCTCGCCCAGGTGAACGCCCGGGGCACTGCGGTGCGGGTGCTCCACACGGATGTCCTCCGGCTCGAGGCCGGGGCCTTTCGGGATCTGGCGCTGGTTTTTGCCGATCCGCCCTATGGAGAATCCGCCGCTCTGTTCCAGCGGATGGCCGCCCGGATCCGGCCCTGGATGGCCCCGGGGGGAATCCTGGTCTGGGAAACGGAGCAGCGGGAGGCGCTTTCCCCCTGTGAGGGATGGTTGCCGGTGGATTCCCGCCGGTACGGGGCCGCCCGCTTCCATTTCTTCCAGGCGGGATAGACTCTTCCCATGCAGCGCCTCCCCATCAAGATGAAGTTCATGGCGGTCATCGGAATGCTGGTGGCCTGCTTCGTCGTCTTCATCGCCTTCATCTATCCCAAGCGGCTGGAACGGCAGATTCGCGAGCAGTCCCAGGTCAGCGCCCGGCAGGTGGCTGAGACCGCGAGCTACGCCCTGGGACCGGCCCTGGCCAGTGGCAGCCAGGAGGACGTCGCCAAGGTGCTGGAGGGGGTCAAGAACATCCCGGCCTTCCACTTCAGTGTGGTCTTCGACGAGCATGGCAATCAGGTGGATTCGACGCCTTCCGCACCAGCCTGGGCCCGGGACTATGGTCGACGGCAGGCCCGCAGCCAGGCCTTCACGCGGAAGAGCGACGGCATTCTGGTGGCCACGGCGCCAGTGTTCTTCCGGGAACCCCATCAGGACAAGGTGGGGGCATTGGTGCTCGGCTTCACTACCGAGGACATTCAGAAGACGGTAAACGACAACATCTGGCTGGGCATCGCCGTGGGCGGGCTGCTGCTGGCCATCGGGGTGGCGGCGTCAGCCTTCATGGAACGGCGCTACATTCGGCCCATCGAACAGCTCACGGCGGGGGCCCAGCAGGTGGCCCTGGGCAATCTGGAGGTGGCCCCGGTGCCGGTTCGCAGCCGGGACGAGCTGGAGGATCTGAGCCGCAGCTTCGACCTGATGACCAACAAGCTGCGGGTGTCCCGGGACGAGATCGAGCGCCAGAACCGCCTGCTGGAATTCCGGGTGCAGGAGCGCACCCGGCAGCTCATGGAGACCATCTGGGAGCTGGAGGAGATCCGGGCGAACCTGGAGCAATTGGTGCAGGAGCGCACCCGGGGACTCGAGGAAAGTCGGGCGGAACTCCATGCCTGGGCGGAGACCCTCGAGGAGAAGGTGAAGGAAAAGACCCAGGAGCTCATGGAATTGAACGAGAGCCTGCTGGCCAGTTTCCAGAAGCTGCAGCAGGTGGATCGTCTCAAGGATGAATTCCTCGCCAACATGAGCCATGAACTGCGCACGCCGCTCAACGCTGTGATCGGGTTCTCGGGCCTCCTGTTGCAGGAGAGCGCGGACCGCATTCCCGACGATGTGAAGGACGACCTGGAGATCATTCTCCAGAATGGGCGCAGCCTACTGACGATGATCGATTCCATTCTCGATCTCTCCAAGATCGAGGCCGGAAATCTGGAGATCGATTTGGTCGAGGTGGATCCCCTGCAGCTTCTGGAGGAGGTCCGTGTGCTGGCCACCGGGCTGATTCTCGGTCGTCCGGTCCAGTTCTCCTATGTGCCTCCCCCCTGGAGGGCACGGGTTCTCGGGGATCCCATCCGCTTGAAGCAGGTCTTCACCAACCTGGTGGGCAATGCCATCAAGTTCACGGAGCGCGGCGAGGTCAAGGTCACGGTCCAGAAGGATCAGAAGCACCTGCGCATCGCGATCCAGGACACGGGCATCGGCATGAACCCCGAGGAGATGACCCGCCTCTTCCGACCCTTCCAGCAGGTGGACGGGAGCATCACCCGGCGTTTTGGCGGCACGGGCCTGGGGCTGGCCCTATCGCAGCGGCTGATGGGACTCATGGGAGGGGGCATCACCGTGGAGAGCTGGAAGGGCAAGGGCAGCACCTTCACCATCGAGATTCCCCTGCATGCGTGGGAGCAGGCATGAGCGCAAAGATTCTGTGCATCGAGGACAATCCGGTCAACTACCGCCTGGTTCAGCGCCTGTTGACCCAGGCCGGTTACGAAATGTTCTGGGCGGAGGAGGGCCTCAGGGGCTTCGAGATGGCGCTCGAGCTCAAGCCCGATCTGGTGCTTCTGGATATCAACCTGCCGGGCCTTTCCGGGTTCGAGATCGCCACCAAGTTCCGGCAGCAGGCCGAACTGAAGCAGACGCCCATCGTTGCCCTCACCGCCAAGACCCTGAAGAGTGACCGCGAGACGGCCCTGGTGGTGGGCTGCGATGGCTTCATCCCCAAACCCATCGATCCCTTCACCTTCGTGCGCCAGGTGGAGGCCTATCTCGGTGGGCAGCGGGAGCGCCTGGAGCAATCCCGGGAAGGGCCGGTGCTCCGCAGCTTCAATGTGCAGATGCTGGAGCACCTGGAGGTCCAACTGCGGGAGGCCCAGGAGGCCAACCGGAAGCTGACGATCACCCAGCATGAGCTGGAGGACCGCAACCAGAGCCTCTCGAAACTGCTGAGCCTCAGCCAAACCCTGCTCGGCGAGCACGATTCCACCACCCTCGTACTGCGGGTGCTCGAGCAGGTCCGGTCGATGGTGCGTGCCTCGGGGCTGGCGGCCTACCGACTGCATCCGAGCGGCGGCTACTGGGAGGGTTTCCGATGGCAGCACGAGCGCTTCGAGGCGGCGCCGACGCTGTCCCGGAGCCATGCCTTCTGCGAACGCATGCGCCCCCTGGTGGACAGTGGCATTCTCCACGGCGCCCAGCTCAAGGCCCACCGGATCTGGGAGGAAGGGCTGGCCCTGGGCTTCTGGGGGCCGACCTCGGAGATCAGCCTTCTGGTGCTGAAGGACCGGCAGACCGAAAACGAACTCTGGGGATTCTGGGCCTTCGCCCGGGATGGCGCCGATCCTTTCCTCTCCCTGGAACTGGAACTGATGGCCCTCCACGCGGGGCTGGCCCAGGTGAGCATCGAGAGCGCGGAGCTCATCTACAGCCTGCATGAAAGTAGCCGTGCGCTGGCTTCCAGCTATGAGCGCATGGAGGTGGCCTACCAGGATCTCCAGCACGCCAAGGCGGAGTTGAGTCGCCAGGATCGCCGGAACTTACTGGAAGACCTCTTCTACAAGATCACCCATCGCCTGGTCTCGCCCGTGCAGACCCTCAATCACCAGAGCCAGGAACTTGAGAAGCTGGTTGCCCTCCGGGATTCACTGGAGGTGGATGTCTGTGAGGAAGCCCCGAAATCCATCGCGGAAATCCGCAGCGCCGTCGCCAAGATCGACGGTCTCCTGAAGGCCCTCATGCGTCGGGTGGACAAGGACAGCCCCACCACTCCGGAATGGCTGGATCTCCACGATCTCCTGCTCCAGGAGCTCGAACTCCTGGGTGCGGATGGCGTCGTTCCGGTGCGCACGGAGGTGGGAACCGAGCTTTCCGCCGGAAACACCCGCGCCTACGGGGTCTACGGCGATTTCGCCAAACTGCTCCAGAACCTGCTCCTGCACGCCTTCAGTGGACCCACGCCCTCCCCCAAACTGCGGGTGCGCTCCTGGAGTGTCGAGGAGATCTTCCACCTGGAAATTGTCGACGAGGGTGGACCCATCCCGCCCACGGAACTGGAGGGTGCCTTCGAGCCCTTCGGCGACCTTCACCAGCAGGCGGTCATTGGCATACGGAGTCCCGGCCCCTCGCTGCCGCTCTGTAAGCAGCTGCTGGCGGCCTACCACGGAGAAATCGATATCCGCAACGAGGGGGAGGGCACCGCCGTGCATCTCTTCTTCCCGCTGCGGTAGCGCCCGCAGCCTCAGGCGATCTCGATCCAGCCCCACTGGCGCCCTTCCAGGTCACCGCCCCGGTAGCTGTAAAGCAGCTCCCGTTCGCACAGGGTGCAGCGCAACACGGAGCCATCCTTGGTCGGGTCGAGGCCCAGGTCGCGCGCCTGACGCTGGAGAAAACCGTGGAGATCGAAGTGGAATTTGCCGCACGGGCGGGCCTCCGCTAGTTCCGCGGCCCAGGCCGGATCTAGGCGAGCGGCCTCGATGACTTCGGCGCCCACCTCGAAATGGCATTGGCGAATGCCAGGGCCCAGGGCCCAGGTGAGTTTCCCGGCCTTTCCGCCCTGGCTTTCGAATTGGGCCACGCCTCGTCGCAGGATCCCCGCCACGGCTCCGCGCCAGCCCGCATGCAAGGCGGCAATCCACGGTCCCCGCGGAGTGTTCCCCGCCAGGAGCACGGGTACGCAATCGGCCACTCGCACACCGATGGCCTTCCCGCGGTCCATGGTCCAGAGGCCGTCTCCGGCTTGAATCTCCGTGCTTGCGGCATGGATTTCGGCACCATGGATCTGGTGGAGGCGCAGGGGTGGCGCCATCTCGGGACCGTCCAGCCGAGTGGTGAAACCCCAGCGCAGGGGAAAGGGTGTGGGCACTTCCGGGATGAGCATGCTATTTCGGCCACAGGAGATAGAGCAGGCTCAGGTCCGTGACGGCCCAGGCCACCAGGGCCCGGTACATCCCGGCCTCGTGCCGTGCGGCACTCCAATTCCGCCAATCGAGGAGCCAGGGGATGAGGACCCCGCCCCAGATGCCCAGGGAAGGGACCAGCCCCAGCAGCAGGTGGATCCTGGAGACCGGGAAGGCCCAGAGGGCCCAGCCGAAACATCCGTGGGCCACGATGGCCAGGACCAGCGCCAATCCCAGGCTGAGGGTTTCCCCCAGCTTGATGACCATCGTGCGGTCTCCCCGGGCCCGGTCCTCCTCGATCTGATAGATCTGCGTGAGGGGGTACAGGGCCCCGAACAGGAAGGCGAAGCCCAGGATGAGGGCCAGGAACGGAGGCGTGGGCGCTCGACCCGTGAGGCCCCAGCCTGCCAGCGGCGTGAGCAGGCCAAAGCCCAGGCAGTTGATGAGCAGATCCCAGCCCGCCCTCGCCTTCAGGCGAATGGGGGGCATGGAGTAGAGCACGGACATGACCACGCAGAGGGCGTTGCTCCAGGCGAAGACCGGCGGCAGCAGGAAACCCAGCCCCAGGCTCAGCAGCAGCATGCCTGCGGAAACCAGGAAGAGATGCTTCGGGGGCTTGGGGGGCTGCTTGAGGTAGCCGATGTCGCCCTCGTCCTGGTCGAAGGCGCTATTGATGGCGAGGGTCCCACCATTCATCAGGACGATGAACACGAACCATCCCAGGGTGGTCGCCTTCAGGGGCGCGGCAAGACCCGCGGCGAGCAGGGTGCCCAGCAGGAAATGGGCCGTCATGATAGGCCACTCCAGGGGGCGGAGGTGAAGCACATAGGCCATCAGGGTGGGGCCGAGGAATCGCTCGAAGCCCGCTCGCACCCGCAGTCCAGGAACCGTCACGCGATCCCCTCGCGCCGCAGCAGGCGCACCTTGCCCGAGGCCTCGGCCCTGGGTTCCACCAGAGTCTCCATGGCGGCCCTGAGATGGGGCACGCTGAAGGTCGTATCCACGCACATGCCGTGGGGCAGTTGCAGAGGAATCGCGTAGACGGGTACCTCTGGCAGCTTGACCAGGCCCCTCAGCAGGCGATCCGCACAGCTCACCGCCACGATGAGATCGGGCTGAAATTCCCGGGCCTCCCGGTAGGCCTTGTGGCTGCGGTTCGTGATCCGGGCATCCCAGCGGCTCTCCAGGCTAGCCTGGAAATAGTCTCCCACCGGACAGAGACCGCACTCGAAGCAGTTGGAGAGGTCGTCCAGGATCTCGGCCTTGCAGCGGGCCATCTGGATGCAGTGGGGCAGCAGGACCAGGGCCCGACGGGCGGGGCGAGCCGTGAATGCCTCCCGCACCCGTTGGTTGTTCCAGGCACAGAAGGAGAGGATCCACGCTTCACTCCGACCCATCATCCGGGCCAGGGGCAGAAGGGTCTTCACCCAGATACCATCCCACCGGATGATGGCCCGCCGATTCTTGAGGTAGGACTCCCCCCGCTTGAACGTGGGGCCGACCTCCGCGAGACAGGCTACCGTCAGAAGCAACAGCCAGCCTCGGCCCCGGGTCTGCACCAGGGCCGCCACCAGCCCGGCCAGGGCCAAGCCCAGGGGAATGCCCCGACGGATGGCCAGGAATAGCCGCGGGCGCTCGGGGGGCAGGGGCCGGGTTTCCATGGGGACCTACTTGCCTGCTCCGACGAGGCCCACGAGCTTCTTAAGATCCTCGTCCTTCCAGCGGATGCCACCGCCGGCGAAGAAGGTGCGCAGATCCTTGTTGCCGAGATCTTGGCCGCCGGCTTGCAGGTAGAAGCCCTTCCAGAACTGGTAGCTGGAGGTGACGCGGTAGCGGGGGTTGGGCTTGTCCTCGCGCTTGGTGAAGTCGTAGGCCAGGCCTCCGAAACGGAAGCGGTCGTCCAGGAAGCGCAGTTCGGCTCCGGCGCCGCCCTTGCCGTCGATGATTCCGGCATGGAAGACGAAATGCTCGCCGAGGCGCTTCACGAATTCCGCCGAGAGGGTGACCACCTGTTCGGAGGTGACGGTGCGGTATTTCTCCACCACGTCCGCCGGCAGGCCTGTGATCGGATCGATCCGGGTGATCGTGCGGCTGAGGTCGGAGATCTTTCCATCGGGGGTCGAGTTCACGGCCAGGGAGTACCAGTAGTCCTTGCGGGGCGCGATCTCCACGCCGAGGCCCACCTGGCTGTCGCCGCGGCTCGTCCAGCGGGCGCCATTCAGGTCGAGGCGCAGCTCCATGTTCTTGAAGCCGCCCAGCATCTCGTTCACGTTGTCCACGGCGGCGTTCAGCTTCTTGACGGTGCTGTCGTCGTTGAGCAGCTTGCCGATGGTGCCTTCGCCGTTGTTCATCTTGGTTGTAATGTCGCGGATATTGTCCGAGGTGGCTTGGAAGCCCTGCGCGAGTTTTCGAACATCCCCCATGAGGCCCTTCAGCTCCGGTTTGTTCTGATCCACCATCTCGTTTAGGTTCTTGCCCAGGTCCTCGAACTGCTTGGCGATCTTGGGCAGGCGCTCCCGCAGCTCGCCGCTGATGTTCTCCACGTTGGCCATGGTGTTGTTGATGGCGGCGTGGTTCTCCTGGGACATGGCGCGGAATTCCGCCGTGAGAACGCGGATGTTGTCCACGATCTCATCGAGCTTCTGCCGGCCGTTCTCGCCGCCGATGGACTGGTTCAGGGCGTAGGTGATGCCCTTCACGTCGGTGCCGATGGCGCCCAGGGTCTCCATCAGATTGTCCAGGCTCACGCCGGTCTTGCTGGGGATCGCCGACCCATCCGGCAGGGTGCCCATGGCGGGCTTGCCGGGATCGAGTTCGATGTACTTCTCCCCCAGGATGCCGATGCTGCTGAGAGAGGCCACGGCGCCCTGGTTCACGGCGAACTGCTTGTCGACGCTGAAGGTGATGACGGCGCGGCCGTTCTCGATGCCGATTGCCTTCACGCTGCCCACTTTCACGCCTGCGATGCGCACGTGCCCCTGGACATTGAGCCCGGCCACCTGCAGGAATTCCGTGCGGAAGGTGTGTTCCTTGGGTTTCCCGAGGATCTCCAGCTTTTCGGTGCGCAGGATGAGCACACCGAGGATGGCGATCGAACCGATGAAGAAGGCGCCGACTTTGCTTTCGAGTTTCATGGGATATCCGAAATGGGTCAGTCGATGTGGACGGGGTGGTAAACGGCACGATCCAGGGCCCGCTTGGGGGGTGGCGGATCCTGGAGGAAGGGCCCATCCGCATCCCCGCGCAGGAACTGCTGGACCACGGGATGGGGATTGACCTTGAAGGCGGCGGGGGGTTCGCAGGCGATGCACTCGCCGCGGAAGACCAGGGCGATGCGGTCCGCGATCTCGAAGGCGCTCTTTAGGTCGTGAGTCACGGTGATGCTGGTGACGCCCAGCTCGGCCTTCAGGTCCAGGATGATGCGGCCGATCACGTCGGTCATCACCGGATCCAGACCCGTGGTGGGTTCGTCGAAGAGCAGGATCTTGGGTTTCAGGGCGATGGCCCGGGCGAATCCCACTCGGCGCTTCATGCCACCGGAGAGTTCCGAAGGCTTCAGCTTGTTGCTGTCCTTGAGGCCCACCATGTTCAGGCACTCGTCCACTCGGTCGGCGACCTCGGCCTTGGTCATGGGTGTGTGGCGCTTCAGGGCGAAGCCGACATTGTCTTCCACCGTCATGGAATCGAAGAGGGCTGCCATCTGGAAGCACATGCCGATCTTTTTCCGGGCCTCGAACAGCGCATCCCGGTCCAGTTCCTGAATGGTCTCTCCGTCCACGGTCACATGGCCTGCATCGGGTTTCAGGAGGCCCATGATGATGCGCAGCAGCACCGTTTTGCCGGTGCCGGAGCCACCCATCACGCAGAGGCTCTCGCCCTCCTGCACCTGGAGGTTCACGTTGGACAGCACCACCTTGGGGCCGAAGGCTTTAGAGACGTTGACGACATCGATGACCGGTTCCATGGGGCCTCAGACGAGCAGCAGCTTGGTGAGGAAGAAGTCGGCGATGAGGATCCAGAGGGAACTCGTCACCACGCTGCTGGTGGGTGCATTGCCCACGCCCTCGGCGCCGCCTCGGGTGCGGTAGCCGCGCCAGCAGCCCACGAGGGCGATGATAAGGCCGAACACGAAGGCCTTGTAGAGGGCGATGCGGAGATCTCGGAAGGCCAGGAGCTTGTAGAAATCATTGGCGTAGACGAAGGCACTCTGGCCCTCGACGCCCACCAGCAAAAGGTAGCCGCCCCAGTAGCCCACGTAGATGCTGAGGCCGACCAGGAGTGGCAGCATGATCGCCGAGGCCAGGAGCCGAGGCACGAACAGGTAGTGGATGGGGTCCGTGGCCAGGCACTCCAGGGCGTCGATCTGCTCGGTGACCTGCATGGTGCCCAGCTCGGCGGCCATGGCGCTGCCCACGCGCCCTGCCATCATCAGGCCCGTGATGACTGGGGCCAGCTCGCGCACGATGGCCAGACCGTTGACCTGGGAGGCGAGCGCTTCGGCCTGGAACTGTTTGAAGCCGTGGGTCAGCTGGACGGCGAACACCATGCTGACGGCGAGGGAGGTGAGCATGATGACGGGAATGCTGTTCACCCCCACGGCCTGGAACTGGTACATCAGGCTGGCGCCGTCGAAGGGGCGCCTGAAGATGGCCCGGAAGGCCCGCCCCGAAACCACCGCAAAGTCCCCGGCCTGGTCCAGGAACAGGAGGATATGGGTGCCGAGGCGCTCGAGGGCTGAATTCAACATGAGGTTTCCAGGAAAGGCACGGCCAGGCTTCTACTCTAGCTTACGGTGCTCTTGAACCTGTCCCTCAATCTCTTGGCGCCGCCCTCCTTGTTCACCTGGGGCGCACGGGCCAGCGCCAGGGCGTCGGCGGGGACATCCTGGGTCAGCGTGGTTCCCGCCGCGATGAGGCAGCCGTTACCGAGACTGATGGGGGCGACGAGCTGACAGTCGGAACCCACGAAGACATCGCTGCCGATCATGGTGCGGTGCTTGCGGAAACCATCGTAGTTGCAGGTGATGAAGCCAGCGCCGATGTTGGTGCGCTCGCCCACTTCGCAGTCGCCAAGGTAGCTCAGGTGGTTGGCCTTGGCGCCGGGGCGGAGATGGGCCTTCTTGGTCTCCACGAAATTGCCCATGTGGACGTTTTCATCCAGCACCGTCCCTTCGCGCAGATGGGCGAAGGGCCCGACCTTGGCTCCGCTCCCGATCACCGAGTCCTGGCCGATGCAGTAGGGACGAATCTCCGCGCTCACGCCAATGCGGCAATCCCTGAACACGGAACCCTGGCCGATGCGAGCGCCCTCGCCCACCTCCACGCGACCCTCGAGACGCACGTTGGGTTCGAGTAGCACATCCTTGGCGAGCACCACCTGCGGGCCCACGATCGTGTTCTCGGGCTCGAGAAAGGTGACGCCGGCCTCCATCCACTGGGTGTTGATGCGCTGGCGGGCGAGGGTCTGCAGCTGCGCCTGGTCGAGGCGGGAATTCATCCCCAGGAGTTCGGCGGGGTCGCACAGTTCGACGGTCACGGGCACCCGAGCCGCCACCGCCACCACGGCATCGGTAAGGTAGTACTCCTGCTGGGCGTTGGCATTGGTGAGGCCCGCGAGAGCGGGTTTCAGCTCCCGCCAGGGCAGGGCGTAGGCGCCCCCGTTGACTCGCCGCAGGGCCAGGACTTCCGGCGAGGCGTCCCGCTGCTCCACGATGCTACGAAGGGTGCCATCCGGGTGCTGGGTCACTCGGCCGTAGCCCCCGGGGTCTTCCAGATCCATGGCCAGGATGCAGGCCTCGGCGCTGGCGAGTCGTGCAATGGATTCACGGGTGAGCAGGGGCACATCGCCAGAAAGAATCACCACCCGCGTGGGTGCGAGGCGATCCAGTTCGACGGCGGCCTGCTGCACGGCATGGCCGGTGCCCAGGGGGTCCTGCTGATCCACCGTGCGAACGGGGCAGGGCAGAAGGCCCTTGCGTTCCCACTCCTTAAGGGCCGTTTCCACCTGGTCCTTGCCGTGGTGGAGCACCAGGACGGCCGCGGAGACCGTGGCCGGGAGGGCGCGCAGCACCCACAGCAGATTGGGATCCCCCAGCACCGGGTGCAGCACCTTGGGCAGGGCGGACTTCATGCGCTTGCCCAGTCCCGCCGCCATGATTACGGCCACTGTCGTCATGCAACCTCCAAATTCGTGGGGATGGGGGTGTCGACCCCATTCATCGGGGCAGCCCCGGATCAGTGACCTCGGCCCGCCAGATCTCCTGGTGAGCCCTTCCGGCGAGTCTCACGGCCAGGGCGGTGGCCTCGAGGAAGTTCGCGGGATCCGCGGTCCAGGTGCCAGCCTTGTCGAAGGCCGTACCGTGGTCCGGCGAGGTGCGGATGAAGGGCAGACCCAGGGTGAGATTGACCGCGCGGGCGGGTTCGAGAACCTTGAGGGGGATCAGGCCCTGGTCGTGATAGAGGGCCACCACCAGGTCGAATTCCTTGCGTGCCGCGCGCTGGAAGACCGTATCCGAGGGCAGGGGGCCGAAGAAGCGGGGCATCGGGCGATGAGCGGGGGCTTCGGAGCCGGGGCCTCGGGAGACGACTTCGATATCCCCCTGAGTCCGGCGAGTGGAAAAGCCAAGCCCAGCCTTGGCGGGGAAGACCTCCCAACCTTCGGGCACTGGGCCCGGGGCGAAGGGCGAAGGCAGGCCTGCGTAGGGGCTTGGGGCCGGGGCCTCGCCGAAGCTCAGGAAGGAGGCCTCGGCCATGGTCACGGCTTCCTCGAGGATGCTTTCCTCACCGCCGAAGGCCCCACCCTCACCCGCGTGGGGATTCAGGGCGCAGAGGGCGACTCTCAGATCGAGACGGCCCGTGAGCTGGATGAAGCGATCCGCCGCAAAGGCGAGGGTCTCGGCAACGGCCTCGGCATCGAGCTCTTCCACCACCGAGCGCAGGCTCTGATGAACGGTGTGGAGCACCACGGAGAGGCTTGGGCTCACAAAGGCCATGCGCGTGATGGGTGAGCCCGAGAGCTGCTGGAGATATTCGGTGTGGCCGGGGATATCGTACCCGGCCTGGTGGGCGGCGTTCTTGGAAAGGGGAAGGGTGACCAGGGCATCCGCCCGACCCGCCATGACGAGTTCGGCCCCCACGCGAACGGCTTCCACGGCACAGCGACCCGATTGAGGGGATCCCTGGCCCAGTCGCAGGTGCGCCGCCAGGGTGTCGGGGGTGGGATCGATCCAGGTGGCAGACGCCGTCAGGCTGTGCTCAGGGTCATCCCAGGTGGATTGGGAATTCGTCTGAAAATGCCATTGGCGAGTCGCGGGGATTTCTGGCTCCTCTCCAGTGGCGGGGAGAAAGCGCCAGAAGACGGGCATTAGGGAATTCGCTTCGGGGCTGATGAGGTCCATCCCGGCGCGGGCGCCCACCACCACCACCTCGGCCCAGCGGTTGATGGCCCGCAGGCTCCGCACCAGGAGCTCGGGGCCGATCCCGCAGGGATCTCCAAGGGTGATGACGATGCGAGGGCGACGGGCCATGTCCCTAGGGTATCAGCCCCGATCCCTTCCCGACTCAGTCGTAGAGGGGCAGATCCACCTCGGTGGCGGCCGTGTCGTCCTTCTTGCTGGTGCGGCTGCGGCGGATGCGGGGTTCTTCGTCCTGCTTGTAGATGTACTTGATGTTGTGCTTGGGCACGAGGAGGTTGGGCTCCTTCACCCGGTTCACCTTGAGGCAGTGCTTGTCGTACCACTCAATGACGCCCCGGATCTTCTCGTCGTTCTGCAGCACGATCACCATGGGGGTCTTGGACTGCATCTGCTTCAGGTAGTAGAAGCTCTCGGCGTTGGTCTGCTCCGGCGGCGCGATCTTGCGCCGGGGGCTGCCCATGCCCTGGGGCAGGCTGGCGGCGTTCGGATCGCCGTTCCGCCCTCCCCCCTGGGAGATCTCCGGGGCGGGCTGAGTCACCGAAGGCAGCTCCTGGGGAACCTGGGGCTTGGGGTTGCGCCCCATCTGCTCTTTGATCTCTCCGAAATTCGGACGAATGAGCTTGCGGTTCATGGTGAATCCTGAGGCTGGCGAAGAACGGATGCAGCTCCTGGCCGACCGGAGCGGAGTGCCTTGGGAGTGCAGTGGAGTATGAAAAAGGTGCCACCTTCTTCCTTCATCTGCAAGGCTTTCAGTGGAAATGAATCAGACGTTGTTCAGCCTTCGGGTTCCGCCGGGGGCGGCAGAGTGGGGATGTGCAGCCGGATGGTCGTTCCCCGGCGAAGCGCGCTGTCCACGTGGATGATCCAGCCCATCCGCTGCACGAACTGAAAGACCAAGCTCATTCCGAGCCCCGTGCCCTCATCAAACCCGCTGGAAAAGGGCACAAAGATGGAGCGGATCTGTTCCGGCTCCATGCCACAGCCGTTATCCGAGATTTCCGCCACCACCCAGGACGGCTCCAGTCGAAACTCTACCCGCAGGAGTGGCGCGGGTTGGCCGCGAAGGGCCTTGCGGGCGTTGCTCAGGAGGTTGCCGATGACCTGGTGGGTGCAGACGGGGTCACCCTGAACCCAGACCTCGGGCACGGTGGCGACTTGCAGCGGGAGGGTTTCGTTGCGCGGGTCGATCTCGAAACTGGCCTTGGCTTCCTCCAGCAAGGCCGGCAGCCACAGGAGCTGGAGTTTCACGGGGCGGGGCTTGCTGAAATCCAGGAAGCCGGAAACCAGGTCATTCACGCGTTCCGACTCGCGATGGAGGATGGCCAGCACCCGCTGCATCATGGGCGGAGGTTGTTCGCCCTGCTTCAGGATCTGCACGCAGCCCATGATGGAGGCGAGGGGGTTCCGAAGCTCATGGGCCAACTCCGAGGACAGCTCGCCTACGGCGGCGAGTCGCTCCGTCAACCGGGATCTCTCCTCCAGGGCCTTGAGCTCCGTGAGGTCCTGGAACAGGAGGAGGTGGCCGGTCTGGTTGCCCGCCGGATCGCGCAAGGGGGCAACGTTTCCTCCCACGATGCGGCGTTGGCCTTCCGGGGAAGTGAAGCTACGCTCGAAGCGCTGCTCCTTGGGCAGATTCCCGTGGAGAGTCAGATCCACGATATCGAGCTGCTCCAGCTCCGTTCCCGTCATCAGGCGGCGCTGAAGAATGATCTCGGCGGCGGGATTGGCCGAGGTGATCCGCCCCTCCAGATCCGTGGTGATGAGGCCCGAGAACATGGACTCGAACACCCGCCGATAGAGGCTCGACAGCACATCCACCGCGGCTTCGGATTGGGACAGTGTCTGTCGAAGGGTCTCCAGATGCTTTCGGATGAGCACCACCACCAGGGTGGTGGCATAGATCTGGAGCGAGGCGAAGCCGAGGATAAAGGTCCTCTGGGTCGCATCCAGATCCAGGTCTGCGCCCGAGTGCCCGAACGGGGGTAGCAGTCCCGAGGTGAAGAGCAGCACCGTGGCAATGTGCGCCACCGACGACAGAGCACCGATTCCCACGATCTCGGGGATCCGCAGATAGAACGCAGAGGCGAGCACCGGGAAAATGTAGACCGTGGCGAAGCGCTCCTGGTCCACGCCCTGGAACGAGATGATGAAGGCCACCAGCAGGATGTCCAGCAGCAGATTGAAACGGATCCATCCCAGGCTGGGGGTCGCGAAGGCCTGTCCTCGGCGGGATAGCGAGCGAGAAGCCTCCCAGACGCTCTCCGCAAAAAAAACTCCGAGAATGACCAGGTAGAGCGTTTCCCCTGCGGGCTGACGAGCGGGATCCCCCGGCAGCGCCAGATGCAGGACCGCGAGTCCGATGGACGCAGCGAAGCGGAAGGCCAGGGGCAGGAATGGAGCTCCCGAGGCCGTCATGACGCGGGAGGATTGGGGCTCAAGGTGCATTGCACCAGGATGCCCCAAGTGGAATGCCTGTCCAGGCATCGCCCGTCAAGGGTTTCAAACCCGCAGAAACACTCAGGATGGGCTAGCTCCTGCCGAATCTACGCTGAGTCTGGAAATCGGGACTTGACGAATCCCCCAGGGATGGTAGGATTTTCTTTCCACGCGGGTGTAACTCAGTGGTAGAGTGCAACCTTGCCAAGGTTGAAGTCGAGGGTTCAAATCCCTTCACCCGCTCCAAACACCGAGCCGCTTCAAGCGGCTCGTGTTATTTTAAAGCCCCGGCGCCGTAGCCAAGTGGTAAGGCCGCAGACTGCAAATCTGCCATTCATCGGTTCGATTCCGATCGGCGCCTCCAATCAAATCAACACTTAAGGCCACCCGCTCGGGTGGCCTTTTTCGTCTAGCTACGGAAGAGCTACAGATTTTGGGCCAGGCGGAGGCGTTTGGTTTCGAAGCTAGGCTCGGAGAAAAGTGTCTGGGGGCGTGCCTTTGCGATGTTTGCGGATGTCTTGCAGAGCAAGGATTTAGCGTGCTTCGATGCCATGGTTTATGGTGTAAACCATTCAAAATCAGCAAATTACATCTTGACCACCTGCATTGCTTTCCTAGAATCCTAGATAGATCTTTGAACTTCAGAACACTTCCTAGCCCTCCATGGATCTCGGCACACGCTGAGAGCCATGGGGGACTAGATGAAGGAACCCCCTTCTTCCGGTTCTTGTTTGCCGACAGGCCGGAGGAAGGGGGCGCACCGCGTTGCCTTGCGGCAAGAGGCTCGACTATTGTCGGGTCTTGGACATGTAGCCGCAAGACGGAAGGAACACTTCGCGAGATTCCTGCAACGGTCTCGCCCTCCTTCTACACCAGTCCCGAGAGGCGGACATGGCTGCCAGCAATCCAATCCATCACGAAGCAAAAAAGGGCGATCTTCCAGTCAGGAAGTATGCGAGCCCGTTCCTGACCACTGCCCAAGCGGCGGAGTACCTTCAAGTCTCGCGCCAATACCTCCAGTGCCTGCGTATCACTGGAGAAGGGCCTGTATTTCTGCGTGTTTCGCAGAGGCGCGTGTTGTACGAGATGGGCGCTCTTGAGGCTTGGCTCATCACCGTGCGGCGGAGGTCCACGGTGGACCCCGGCCCAGAAGTCGCGAATCGCTGAAGCCCACAGGCTGACGCGCCTCTCCTATACGGTCAAGGCTAGTTGCTTGGCGGACCCCACTAAAACTGCAACGGCATCTGTCCTGGTTCGGCAACCCATCGTGCTTTCCTCTTCGAGCTTGAGCCTTCAGCCACTGGGGAATGTTTCAATATCTGCTACGCTCACGGGTTTCCCTGATGGGACTGCGACCGTCTGGCGAGTGATTGAACCCAATGGTGGATCGGTCGATTCGTCGGGCAAATACACAGCTCCCGAGGAGGCCGGAACCTATACAGTGGAGGCCAGCGCCACAGATCCCGATGGAACGATCCATCGGGCGACTGCTGCGATCACCGTGCCCTTCACGCTGGTGGTGACACCCTCCACTTACACGATTGGAACGCTCCAGCAGCGGGCGTTTGTGGCCACCCTTTCGGGGGCTGTCAATAAACAGGTGGCCTGGACGGTGGAACCCGAATCAGCGGGCAGCATCACTCCCGAGGGGCTCTTTACCGCCGCAGGCGTGGCTCCCCTTCCTCTTGGAACTCTCGTCGTCGTGAGGGCCACAAGTGTTGCCCGACCCGAGCAAAGTGCCATCGCGAACCTTACTTTGAAACAGACTGTCTACGTGAACCCACCCACAGCTCTGGTGGAACCCGACGGGTCAAAGGCTTTCAATGCTGTGGTAACCGGATTGGCCACCTCTGATGTGGAATGGACCACCTCTGGTGGCACGATTAGCACTAGTGGCACTTTCCAACCTCCCGAAACAGCGGGCTCATTCACGGTTTCCGCGACCAGTAAGAGTGATGGTCGTCATGTGGGGCGAGCCCAAGTCAATGTGCCTGTACGCTTGAAAACGAACCCAACCGGTACTGTTATGGTGCCCCTAGGGGTGCCGGTTCAGTTCAATGGCATCGTGAAGGGTGCTGCCGATCAACGGGTGCGCTGGAGCCTGGATGATCCATCCTGTGGGCGTATCTCGAATTTTGATGCCATCACGGCCTGGCAAGGCACTCCAGACCCTCATGCCGTTTCAACGGGCGTGCTCAATCTCGGCGGCAGTCCCATCAACGCCAACAACGGTGGAATCTTCTTCGGTCTCAAAGCCGGTACCTTCAAGTTGCGTGGCACTGCAGTGGCGGATGCCTCCGCCACTGCGGAAGTAACCCTCCAGATTGTCGACATGATCGTCATCGAACCTGCCGAGTTCACGCTTGATGCAGGACAGACCAAGGAAATGGTCACAGAAACTAATCTATTTTCCTCATCCAGATTCACGGGTGCAGGTCTACGCGTTATCGCCGCAAACCCTAAGCACAGCTTGCTTTTCAAAGAACAGCCTTCAGTGTAGCTCGTGAGAGCCCCTGACGCGGCTTCGGGATAACACCCCGGGAAATTGCGGGTCTTTCCTTCTGGATTGAATGCCAGACCTAACTCACGCGCTCTGTTTGATCAGGCTTTCCGCTGGGATACCAAAGGAGGCATGAAGATTCCGAATCATGGCGAGCGTGAGAGGGCGTGTTCGATTCAGAACCTCATACACCCGGTTCAATCGCCCAATGGCAGGTTCCAAATCCTTAGGACTAAGCCCACGCTGTTCCATCACGAACTTGATGGCTTCAATGGGATCGGGAAGGTCCATGGGGAAGCGGGTTCGCTCGTAGGCTTCCACGAGGGTCACGAGCACATCCAGACGATCTCCTTCCGGCGATTCCGCCGTGGCGGTCATAAGGGTCTCGATCTCGCGCAGGGTGGCGCGGTAGTCGGCTTCGGTGTGAATCGGTTTGATGTCCATGGGGTCCTCCCTAGATGCTCTGGGCGTCGATCTGGTCGTATTGGCGATGGGAACCGATGAACCTGATGTAGACCACACGGTAGGGGTAGTTGATCCAGGCGACGAGCCTGTATTTGTTGCCAGCGATGTTAAAGACCACGCGCCCATCTTGGAGAATGCTGGCACTGCCAAAGTCGGCTTTTACTTCGGTAGGCGATTGCCAGTCCGCGTGTTTGACCTCCTCATGCCAAGCCAGGAGCGGCTGCTTAGCATCCGGGTGACGAGCCCAGAATGTTTTCAAGGTGGAAAGGGCAATCAGCCTCATACGGAAAGATAGTCCCAATTTGGGACCAAGTCAATAGATCGTTGACCAAATGTCTCTCCCAGCCCATATCCCATTCGGATTCCTCCAAAATCTGACCCACTTAACCGTGGGACTCTTGCTCTATTCAATAGGGTGCTGCTCCACCTTCGCAAGCTTACCTGGATCCGCGAACGCTTGAGCAGGCGAAGGTGATTCATGACCGCTATCTGGCTTGATCTCCGCCACCCGCTGGACCCTCATCTGGACCGCCTGCTTCGGGATCTGGACGACCAGATGCGGATGCGGGGACTCCCCTATCTCCTGGCGGGCGGGATGGCTCGCGAGATCCTGCTGCATTACGGGCATGGGTGTGCTCCGGGTCGGGCCACCACGGACGTGGATCTCGGCGTCACCCTGGCCTCCTGGGAGGCGTTCGAGGCGTTGAAGTTGGGAATGAGGGACTCAGGGCTCTTCCGGCCCGATCCCAAGGAGACCCAGCGTGTCGTTCATCGGAACCCCGAAACCGGTGTCGAGACCAAGGTGGATCTGGTTCCCTTCGGCGCCATCGCCGGGCCGAATGGCGAACTGGCCTGGCCTCCCGACGGGAGCCATGTAATGCGGGTTCTGGGGTACGCCCAGGCCCTTTCCGCAGCTATCCACCTGCGGCTGGACGAATCGCACTGGGTGCCCCTGTGCTTACGATGCGCCGGCGGATCCCTTCGTCGGCACCCTTTTGGACCAGAACATCGCCGGAGAGCAATGCGCCATCTCGGCCTACAAGAACCTGATGGATGTCACCAAGGATAGGGCGCGCTGGACTGAGCCCGCTGAAAGTTCGCGGCGCGACTGGATTTGAAAATCTTGGCGCTGAGCGGATTTCATAGATTGCCGCAGTTGAAAGGATGCGTGGCGTTGAGAGGGAAAGGCCGACGAGCGTTGGACGTGGCGGAAATGCTGGAGCGTACTCGAAATGATGACAGCGAGAGCGGCGGTGAAGTTGGCCTTGCTCGATAGTTGGAAGGAAACCTTGAACGGAGAGTTCGTTTCTCGGCGCGATGAGAACCAGAGCGGTTTTCCTGCGGCCTAACGATTGGAGTTAACCGGCGCTACCGAAGCGGCGCGTTGAGGGGAGACGAGAAATCCGAACATTTGAAGGTGAAAGTGACTCGCAGAGGTAGCGTCCGGGTTGAACGATTGGTTAGGCAACTCCATTCACAAACAACCGAGAAAATTGTTTAGTTTTTAAAGAATATCGAACTTGCCATACAGAACTCCCGCCGTCATCAACAATCACGGGTTTTGTTTTCCATTGTGGTGATAGGTCAAGTATCTGTTGCGGAAAGGCGCTGATGTAAAAGAATGATTCGTGTTTTTGGAGTATGAAAATGATCTGAAGATGACAATTTGGAAGCTTGTTATAAGCATCAGGGCGTTCTTGTCTTAAAAATATTGGAAGCATACCAAGCATTTCCGAAAGCTCGCTGGCGTTGGGTTCTTCGATTTTGGATCTTTTGGGAAATCCGAATGTCGTCGGCCAGGCTTTGCAAAGTTGCTTAGCTTGCGCGCCAGTGAGAATCGTGACTCTTTCGATTTGGATTTGCTGCTCGCTTGGCTGAGTCTGGGCAAAGCAAAGCAGTAGTGGCAGCGCTAGGGAAAGGGAAATTGAAGCCATGCTGAGTTGCCTAACGTATGGAGTTAACCGGCGCTGCCGAAAGCGGCGCGACGGGTCGGACGGTGACTCGCAGAGGCAGCGTCCGGGTTGAACGACCGGTTAGGACCACCAGCCGGAATCGACCGCCCGAGCACGCGGAATGGACGGTTTCAGGGGCGTTTGTGGGGGTTTGGAAGTCCATGAACCAGGCCGAAAAGGGAAAGGCTTTGGAGTTATTGCGTGGGCGGAAAGGAACGAGCGCTGGAGTCAGCTCCATGATCGCAGAAATCCATGGGCCGTTTGTGAAACCACAAGCAATAACGCCAATCGGTAGCGAAGCGAGAACCTTGGAGCTGATAACGGGAAGTCAAACGAAAGACCGAAAGAACGGGAAATGACGAGTGGGCCTAACGTATGGAGTTAACCGGCGGTGCCGACTACGGCGCGCTGGGAGGAGAAGAGAAATCCGAACGAGTGGAGGAGGAAGTTGCCAATGGAGGCAGCGTCCGGGTTGAACGATTGGTTAGGCACAATACGGTTCACTTAGGGGTTGCATAATGCACTATAATCACCTGTTCTCAATGCTTACGGTTGTTAAGTGAACAGTATTGTGGTTAGGCCGAAGATGTGACCTCATTTCCATTGCGGTCCTGGATTTGAAACTCGCATCGCAGACGATTCTCCTTTGTGCAAATATTCCGAATCTCTTGCTCTACATCTGTGACAAAATGCCAATAATATTTATCATTCGTCGGGCTAATGTATTTAATATTGCAAATATCGAGAAGTGCAAATTGTGTCATATTTTCGATGAATCGGGTAATTGGAAAAATGCTTATATGATTTTAATTTTGTATATTTGGGAGTAAGTCGCTAAATCCATTTTGTCTGGCAACTAATTGTAAGTTGGCTTCTCCATACATCGATTGAAAACGGGCACATGTTGCATTAAATTGTTGTGCGATTGGGCCAACACGAGCAGACGCGGTTTGAATTGCAATGTCGTTATATCTTGGATCACCGCCTTGCTCTACCCTTGGAAGGGATGAAATTGTGGAACGGAGTTGTTCGGCTTCATTTATGATGTCAGCAATATCTGATTGAGATGGGTTAGGAAATGTTTTATCCTGTGTCTGTTTATCGGCTGCTTGAATTGCGAGATTATTTGCAGCGTTCATTGCTGTAATTTTTTGATTTAAAAAAATGTATTTTTTGTGTAATTCAATAAACTTGTCTGATTTCGCTAATGATTCGACATTTGGGGTTATTTCGTTATTTATCAAATTGGTTATATCTATAGTTGTGCTTGCCATTTTGTTCATCCCGGATGTTATATCTTCAATGTTTTTGGCGCCTTGTAGGATTATATATTCCGATTCGATTTTATTGATAACAGATTCGTATTTATTAATCAATTGTCCTGTTTTTTCTGATGATTGCCGTTTCTGGAAAAAGTCGAATGATAAATACCCGCCTATAGATATTATGAATATTATGGCAATTGCTATAATTTGTGTTTTCTTTGATTCTTTGGCTGCTTGAAAATCGTCTATTGGGCTTTCGGTGTTGTTTCCTTGAAATAATTCAAAATGAGGTACTTCGAATTTGTCTATATCGACAATTCGACCGCACTTAGAGCAAAATTTTTCATGCCCGACAAGCGGATTTTGACAGTTGCTGCATATCATTTTTGGCTCCTTTGGATTGTTTATGTGTGGGTTGGTAGAGTTTGGGTTGAAATGAAAACAGGCCTAACGATTAGAGTTAACCGGCGCTGCCGAAGCGGCGCGGTGGTTGGGGACGAGGAATCGGAACGCTTGGCGGGGAAAGTGACTCGCAGAGGTAGCGTCCGAGTTGAACGATGGGTTAGGCCGCTGCTCATGTTTTGAATTTTGGCCATTGGTTATATCCAATCGCTGGATCATTGGAGCGAAATGCCTTGATGAATTCGATTTCCTTTTGAGAAAGCTCAGCAGGCGAAGCGGAATCGGACTGCCATAGAATATCGCGTGTGATGGTGAAGGATTTGCGTTCTTCTGTATTGAAATCTTTGGAGATTAGCTCGCTGTTTGCACTCCCGAAGTAATTGATGCTGTCAGTCCGATCTTGGCCTATGTAGATCTTTCCGTTTGGGTATGTGATTCGGTAGACGATGCTCATGGGTTTCGTGCGGCCTAACGTATGGAGTTAACCGGCGCTGCCGTGGCGGCGCGGAAGGATCGGACGGTGACTCGCAGAGGCAGCGTCCGGGTTGAACGATTGGTTAGGCATCGGCAAGCCCAGATGGGTAGGATCGCTTTTGTGTTTTTTCCCAGGCAAGGCGTTCATCTGCAGGATCACTGAAAACTCTCGATCCATCAGGCAATACCCAATAAACAAAACCGTCTCGAGACTGCTTGGCTACTAACATCGTGGCTTTGGGAACTCTAGCTGAGATGAATGGCGATGACCCACGGATGGCATTGTTCAGATTGATAATAGGCCGCCAAGCCCAGTACAGGGCTAGACAAAGAAAGACAATGATTTCGCCAGGTGAAAGAGTCTTTGCGCGTAATACAGAATAGACAACAAGGCCTACAGAAAATCCGAGGAGGATGCAAGATTCGATCACATCCCTCTTAGTTGTAGGTGCGATGAAATGTTCTGCAATTGAGTGATCACTTGACGAAGGAATTTCGGACATGAGATGCCTAACGTATGGAGTTAACCGGCGCTACCGAAGCGGCGCGGTGGTGGGAGACGAGGAATCGGAACGTTTGGCGGGGAAAGTGACTCGCAGAGGTAGCGTCCGAGTTGAACGATGGGTTAGGCCGTTTCGTTTGTTATTATCGCATTGCAAACAAACAAAATATAAAAATCAGGCCATTTAATATAAGTCCAGTTTTTGCGAGATTTGATTTTGAATCGGTAAAAATCCCGCGAACTCCTTGGACAAGCCCTGCGATAACAACTATGAATCCAGATGATATTAGAATAATTCCATATCCAATAGACCAACCGCCGGTTCGCCCTAATAACAGCGTGCACATTAATAAAATAAATACACCAAACATGAGAATGCTAGAAGTCCCGAGATAATCTGCAACCTCCTTCGAGGAAGCAGGTGTGGGTGAATCCGTTTGATCGCTCAATGAGGCTCCTCCAGATAACCGAGATGAAATAAAGAAGATACATTGGCGACGCGGGAGCTGCGGAATGGGCCTGATGGCGGAACAATGCGCCGATGCACAGATATACCACGGGGAAGGCGAGCATCAGGATGGACCAGGGGGCGAGCACTTTTGTTCGCTGATCCTTTATTGGTGAGCCGATGAAGATTGAGGCCAGTAATAGAACGAGCGCCGCAATCGTGAAGGCCTTGAAGAGAAAGAAGGCTGAGAGCGTTTGGCGAGCTAGCCAGGTGAATTCGTGAATCGTGTTCAATGGGTGATTCCTTGCGGCCTAACGATCGAGTTAACCGGCGCTGCCGACGGCAGAGCGGAAGGAAGTGGAAGAAGACTCAACGCAGTAGAGGGTGCGAACTGCCAGTATAGGCAGCGTCCGGGTTGAACGGCGGGTTAGGGCGCATTGGGAGTGCACGTCTTTTTTGAACTGCGCCAAATTCGAAAGCGCTGGTATGCAAGGGCTAGAAGACCGATAGGGCCTAGCCACAAGACCTGTGTGAATAGAAGCCCGAGAGAAATAAACAGGATGAGGGTAAGAATTGGGATGATGCGTTTGAGAGGTGAGTTTGTAGCCCATTCGTGGAGGAACAGACCAAGTCCCATGAAAGAACACACCAAAGCAGACAATAGACTCATGACCCCAATTTTGGCTGGAAGATGATCGGCAACGAAATACACCACCAAAATCGAGACAGCACAGCAACTCAGCAAGTAGGTGTAGGTGACCCAATCAGGAAGATCAAAGACATCCTTGTTCGCTCGTTTTTTTAGGAATTCTTTCAACATTGGGATGCGGCCTAACGTATGGAGTTAACCGGCGCTGCCGAAGCGGCGCGGAAGGTGAGAGACGAGAAATCCGAACGCTTGTGGCGGAAAGTGACTCGCAGAGGCAGCGTCGGAGTTGAACGATGGGTTAGGGCGCGCTGGACTGAGCCCGTTGAAAGCCCGCGGCGCGACTGGATTTGAAAACCTTGGAGCTGAACGGATTTCATGGATTGCCGCAGTTGAAAGGAGGCGTGGCGTTGAAAGGGAAAGGCCGACGAGCGTGTGACGTGGTTTGGACTTTGGAGCGTACTCGAAACGATGACAGCGAATGAACTGATTAAGTTGGCCTTGCTCGATAGCTGGAAGGAAACCTTGAACGGAGAATTCGTGTTTCGGCGCGATGAGAACCAGAGCGGTTTTCCTGCGGCCTAACGTATGGAGTTAACCGGCGGTGCAGCCAACCGGACGAGGGGAGGAGACGAGAAATCAGGATGCATGGGGGAGGAAGTGGGAAGTGGCTGCAGCGTCCGGGTTGAACGATTTGTTAGGCCATGGCAGGCGCTCATAGCCATACAAACTCAGCATGGGTAGCGGCAATATAGATACAACTATTCCATTCACGGACAAAGAAAAGGTGGGCAAATGCATTTGGCGGAAGGTTCTTTGGTAGTGCCGAGGTACCTGGTAATTCGCCTGGGATGAATTCTCGTTCGCTAACCCATAGCCCATTGGCAGATTGGTAAGGGTAATTTTCATCTGGAGGATCGATCACCAGGAAGAGCATTCCAGAAATGAGGAGCTGGCCTGGTTTTGTGCTTTCGCGAAGCTCAGGGTCTGTTGCCTCAGGATCGCCAGTTGAAACTTGGATCTGCAATTTGGCGGTTTTGGCTAAGTAGTCGATCTCGATTCGCTCAATCGTTGAGTCGTGAAAGGTCCCATTTGGATGATCGAGCAATTCGTCGAGGTTCATGGTGGGCCTAACGTTTGGAGTTAACCGGCGTTGCCGAAGCGGCGCGGTGGAAGGAGACGAGAATTCTAAAATGATCGTGGGAGAGGTGGCTCACAGAGGCAACGTCCGGGTTGAACGATTGGTTAGGGGCGCTCTCCGAAGCGTTTGGCGAACCATGAGTCAATGAATTCTTGGATATTTGGACAGGACAAGGCTGCAGATTGAACGATTGCTTGCCCAGTAGCAGGACAGATGATTCCAAGCTTTTGTTCTAACCAGATCCGGAGCGCAGCTGCTGAGTCTGGCTCTGCTGGTGGCGCTGACAAATCATCGAACCCGAGTTCGTCATAGCCGATACCAAACAGACTCAGAAAAGACCTGAACGAATCGGCCAACACCTTGTTATCGGACCCCTCAGATCCGAGGTGGATCACTGGCGCATGCCGTGCATCCAGCCCGTTGATAAGCCATAAAGCCAAGATGGAGCCATCTGGGCCAGCTCCAAAGTAGGCGAAGTTGGAGGCCATCACTTCGTCTTTGTCGAACCACGCGATCAGACCGCCAAAGTCATCAGGGCGGATTTTCATGCAACCGCTAATCGGATACCCAGTCTGATCAAGGTAATCGCAAACGGATTGAAGCTCTTCAGGGAGGATGGTGCCCTTCGGAACACACTGGCGTATTTTTTCGAATCGACCCATTGGAAGCGCCTAACGTTTGGAGTTAACCGGCGTTGCCGAAGCGGCGCGGTGGAAGGAGACGAGAATTCTAAAATGATCGTGGGAGAGGTGGCTCACAGAGGCAACGTCCGGGTTGAACGATTGGTTAGGGGCGCTCTCCGAAGCGTTTGGCGAACCATGAGTCAATGAATTCTTGGATATTTGGACAGGACAAGGCTGCAGATTGAACGATTGCTTGCCCAGTAGCAGGACAGATGATTCCAAGCTTTTGTTCTAACCAGATCCGGAGCGCAGCTGCTGAGTCTGGCTCTGCTGGTGGCGCTGACAAATCATCGAACCCGAGTTCGTCATAGCCGATACCAAACAGACTCAGAAAAGACCTGAACGAATCGGCCAACACCTTGTTATCGGACCCCTCAGATCCGAGGTGGATCACTGGCGCATGCCGTGCATCCAGCCCGTTGATAAGCCATAAAGCCAAGATGGAGCCATCTGGGCCAGCTCCAAAGTAGGCGAAGTTGGAGGCCATCACTTCGTCTTTGTCGAACCACGCGATCAGACCGCCAAAGTCATCAGGGCGGATTTTCATGCAACCGCTAATCGGATACCCAGTCTGATCAAGGTAATCGCAAACGGATTGAAGCTCTTCAGGGAGGATGGTGCCCTTCGGAACACACTGGCGTATTTTTTCGAATCGACCCATTGGAAGCGCCTAACGTATGGAGTTAACCGGCGCTGCCGTGGCGGCGCGGAAGGATCGGACGGTGACTCGCAGAGGCAGCGTCCGGGTTGAACGATGGGTTAGGCGCTGGCGCATCTTACTTTTCTGGACTCGGATCGTTGATGATGCCGTTTTCGACAGGGGGTGATAGGCGATCATGGATGACAATTCTGCTATATAGACTGATCTCTGTTTCGAGTTCAAAATCTTTTGAATTATACGGCAGCAATTTAAATTCAAATAATATGTGTATTGTTTTACCAGCCTCTGAAGGCAATCGCCACTTGCTGATGGAATCCATGACTGATTTGGCGAGCATTAGCAAATTTTTATCACATTCTATCCCCGTATCCTTGGCCTTCCCGTGCTTATCAAATTTTATTCTCGCCTTCACCTTACCTTCAACGCGTCCGATTTTTGCCAGCGTTGGGTATTTAGGAACAACAATAGAACCAGGATTTGAACCAATTGATTTCCCAACCGCTGTTTGGGCAGACAGGAAGACAGGGAACAGGAGTGGAAGTATGAGAGCGCGCTTAAGCATGGGGGCGCCTAACGAATGGAGTTAACCGGCGATGCAGCCAACCGGACGATGAAAGGGGACGAGAAATCGGAAGGCAGGCGGGAGGAAAGTGCTCGTGGCTGCAGCGTCCGAGTTGAACGATGGGTTAACCGGCGCTGCCGAAGCGGCGCGGAAGGTGAGAGACGAGAAATCCGAACGCTTGTGGCGGAAAGTGACTCGCAGAGGCAGCGTCGGAGTTGAACGATGGGTTAGGGCGCGCTGGACTGAGCCCGTTGAAAGCCCGCGGCGCGACTGGATTTGAAAACCTTGGAGCTGAACGGATTTCATGGATTGCCGCAGTTGAAAGGAGGCGTGGCGTTGAAAGGGAAAGGCCGACGAGCGTGTGACGTGGTTTGGACTTTGGAGCGTACTCGAAACGATGACAGCGAATGAACTGATTAAGTTGGCCTTGCTCGATAGCTGGAAGGAAACCTTGAACGGAGAATTCGTGTTTCGGCGCGATGAGAACCAGAGCGGTTTTCCTGCGGCCTAACGATTGGAGTTAACCGGCGCTGCCGAAGCGGCGCGGAAGGTGAGATACGAGAAATCCGAACGCTGGTAGCGGCTGGTGACCCGCAGAGGCAGCGTCGGAGTTGAACGATGGGTTAGGGCGCGCTGGACTGAGCCCGTTGAAAGCTCGCGGCGCGACTGGTTTTGAAAACCTTGGAGCTGAGCGGATTTCATGGATTGCCGCAGTTGAAAGGAGGCGTGGCGTTGAAAGGGAAAGGCCGACGAGCGTGTGACGTGGTTTGGACTTTGGAGCGTACTCGAAAGGATGACAGCGAATGAACCGATTAAGTTGGCCTTGCTCGATAGCTGGAAGGAAACCTTGAACGGAGAGTTCGTTTCTCGGCGCGATGAGAACCAGAGCGGTTTTCCTGCGGCCTAACGTATGGAGTTAACCGGCGATGCAGCCGACCGGACGATGAAAGGGGACGAGAAATCCGAACGCAGACGGGAGGAAAGTGCTCGTGGCTGCAGCGTCCGAGTTGAACGATGGGTTAGGGCGCGCTGGACTGAGCCCGATGAAAGCACGCGGCGCGACTGGTTTTGAAAGCCTTGGAGCTGAGCGGATTTCATGGATTGCCGCAGTGGAAAGGATGCGTGGCGTTGAAAGGGAAAGGCCGACGAGCGTGGGACGTGGCGGAAATGCTGGAGCGTACTCGAAATGATGACAGCGAATGAACCGATTAAGTTGGCCTTGCTCGATAGCTGGAAGGAAACCTTGAACGGAGAATTCGTTTCTCGGCGCGATGAGAACCAGAGCGGTTTTCCTGCGGCCTAACGTATGGAGTTAACCGGCGCTGCAGCCAGCCGGACGATGGAAGGGGACGAGAAATCCCAGCGCTTGAGGGAGAAACCGACTCGTGGCTGCAGCGTCGGAGTTGAACGATGGGTTAGGGCGCGCTGAACTGAGCCCGTTGAAAGCTCGCGGCGCGACTGGTTTTGAAAACCTTGGAGCTGAGCGGATTTCATGGATTGCCGCAGTTGGAAGGAGGCGTGGCGTTGAAAGGGAAAGGTCGACGAGCGTGTGACGTGGCGGAAATGCTGGAGCGTACTCGAAATGATGACAGCGAATGAACCGATTAAGTTGGCCTTGCTGGATAGCTGGAAGGAAACCTTGAATGGAGAATTTTGTGTTCGGCGCGATGAGAACCAGAGCGGTTTTCCTGCGGCCTAACGAATGGAGTTAACCGGCGATGCAGCCAACCGGACGATGAAAGGGGACGAGTAATCCGAATGCAGGCGGGAGGAAAGTGCTCGTGGCTGCAGCGTCCGAGTTGAACGATGGGTTAGGGCGCGCTGGACTGAGCCCGTTGAAAGCTCGCGGCGCGACTGGTTTTGAAAACCTTGGAGCTGAGCGGATTTCATGGATTGCCGCAGTTGAAAGGAGACGTGGCGTTGAAAGGGAAACCAACCATCGCCAATCCTCAAGCAGAGAGGATCGATCCAAGTGCGAGAACTTGACAGTGAGATCATCCATCGTGATTGGCATCGGTGAGTCCTGGTGGTGGCCTAACGTATGGAGTTAACCGGCGCTGCCGAAAGCGGCGCGACGGGTTGGACGGTGACTCGCAGAGGCAGCGTCCGGGTTGAACGATGGGTTAGGCAGCGATGCCAGCCGTTTAAAGTCATTTTTTTTGACCTGCACGAACTCTGTCACGGAGAAGGCGGGTCCATTCATTCTTGGGGTTCGAAATGCAATCCGCGATCGGCCAACCAGGCGTTGATTCAATGAGGTGAACAAGCGACCAGGCAAGCCCGTAGCAACTATCTTCTGGGCCGAACAGAGAAACGAGAATTTGAGCTTCTTCGTTGGTGATAGGTGGCTTGATTGCTTGGATAGACGTTTGGATTTTCTCGAGGAGTTCAATCGATGCGGAGTCTTCGGGAGGAAGGGTTCCGATCTTGGATAGCTGTTCGATTTCTGAGCGCATGTGGAGCTGCCTAACGATTGGAGTTAACCGGGCGCTACCGAAGCGGCGCGTTGGTGGGAGACGAGGAATCAGTAAGCTTGGCGGGGAAAGTGACTCGCAGAGGTAGCGTCCGAGTTGAACGATTGGTTAGGCCGCCACGGTGTTAGAAGGGGTTATCTGTTTTTTGATAAAGTCGAGTGCGTCAGTTGGGAGGGAATCAATTGGTAGGACCATGTACTGGGATTTGGAAAGGAACAATATCCAAAAAGTTGGGTATTGAGCTAGCTCGCAAAAGGAAGACCAAGGGAGTTGCGCTGAACCAAGTGACGAGGTGACCGAGATTCCTGAATCAGAAAGTTGAACTCTGGCCTCGGGGGGAATCATCTGTCGGAGTTTCTTGATTGAGTTTGAGTAATGGATAAAGTAAATGGCAATCACGAAGACCACCCCGAAAAACAACGAGGCCCCGATTACACCAACGAATATTGTTCGTTCACCGGATCGGATCAACCAAAGCCAGATAGCAGCTGTTATGGCGAGAACGGCGGGAAATCGGACTCCGACGGTCTTGCGCCAGAAAGCAAACACTGACTTGCGGCTTAATTGCTTGTTGTACTGAAGGATAAATTCATTGTCCATTTTGGCGGCCTAACGAATGGAGTTAACCGGCGGTGCAGCCAACCGGACGATGAAAGGGGACGAGAAATCCGAATGCAGGCGGGAGGAAAGGGCTCGTGGCTGCAGCGTCCGAGTTGAACGATGGGTTAGGGCGCGCTGGACTGAGCCCGATGAAAGCACGCGGCGCGACTGGTTTTGAAAGCCTTGGAGCTGAGCGGATTTCATGGATTGCCGCAGTTGAAAAGGGACGTGGCGTTGAAAGGGAAGGGCCGATGAGCGTGGAACGTGGCCGAAATGCTGGAGCGTACTCGAAATGATGACAGCGAATGAACCGATTAAGTTGGCCCTGCTCGATAGCTGGAAGGAAACCTTGAACGGAGAATTTGGTGTTCGGCGCGATGAGAACCAGAGCGGTTTTCCTGCGGCCTAACGTATGGAGTTAACCGGCGCTGCCGAAAGCGGCGCGACGGGTTGGACGGTGACTCGCAGAGGCAGCGTCCGGGTTGAACGATTGGTTAGGCATGCCTGGCCCACATTCGGGTTCGCTATTTAAATTTGATCGGTGCATAGATTTGAGCCAATTCAGACGGAGTAAAAAGTGTGGACAAGTCCATTGGACGGTGTTGCCAGGACGAATCTGGCTCTATGACAAAGATACTCGCCAGCGAGATTAGCTTGCATGTATTGAGATTGAACATCATTCGATAGCCCGAAATCCCTTTTTGATCTTTCAAGAAATTGGAATCTTGAAACTCAATGATCAAGTAGGGTGGAAGCAGTGAGGGCTCGTGGTACCAAGAGGATGTAACAGAGACGGACGACAAATTTTTCGATCTGAGTAGGCTCACTACTTTCTTTGGTAGAATGAGAATTCTATTACCAATGGTGAGCGAAACGGATTCAATAGGGTGTTTTGTGTTTTCTTTGGAATTGAACTGAATTTTTAAAATGCTAGGTAGAAATTGTGATGGAAGGCCAACAAGCGTTCCATCATTTTTAATTTCGATGACGGAATCTTGATGTGCGTAGCAAGCGCACGAGGCGAGAACCAAGAAAACTGCTGGAGGAGAGATAGATCTCATGGGCATGCCTAACGATGGGAGTTAACCGGCGCTGCCTGTAGCGGCGCGGAAGGATCGGACGGTGCCTCGCAGAGGCAGCGTCCGAGTTGAACGAAAGGTTAGGCGCGCTTCGGGAAAGTAAACTTTGGAATCAATCATTTGAGTTCACATTCAAGAACCGACCACCCACCAGTAACGAGGATGGAATGTATTTTGTTATGCCTGATTATGCAAAGCCCTATCGCCGTTGTATGAAGGCCATTAGGATTTTTCGTGGGATAGGGTACGGCATTTTCCCATGTATATAATTGGTCATCAGGCTGGAAGATGAGTTTGAATTTTAGGTAATCATTTCGGGCAGGATGATTTTGAAGTGGAACTCGATTTCGTTGTTCTTCAAGTTCAAAAGTTGTAGGTTCATTTAGAGCATTATGACGAAATTGGTTCAGAGTTATCCAGTCCTCGGGAGCGGTGTATAACCATTTCGCAGCTCTAGCGGCTGAAGATGTGTTAGCAGTCGGCGCAACGCAAGACACACAACACGCTGTGAGAACAATCGGCGAGAGGAATCTGGTGTCGATCATGATGGAGCGCCTAACGTATGGAGTTAACCGGCGCTGCCGTAGCGGCGCGGAAGGATCGGACGTTGACTCGCAGAGGCAGCGTCCGGGTTGAACGATTGGTTAGGCCGAAAGTCCATAACGCGATCCGTAATGCGCAAGGCATTAGAGGTTTTGCACTAATTTAACAAAATGTCAGTTATTTTATAACCACCTGTCAAACATGAGGATGAAAAAATGAGTGTGAGTGATCGATTCTTTGATTGCATGACGAGATGATAATTATTTCCATGTTTTATAGGATGATTATAGTGGTGTGTGGCCGGGTTATCCATGCTAGATGTATACTCAGCAATAAGGGATTCTAGCTCCTTGGCATTTATTGATTTCTTGGAATTTTTGATTCTAACTGGTAGATGGGATATTGAAGCTATATCCGAAAAATTTTTTTCTTGAAGCATCTTTTCAAAGCTGAAAATCGCAGTAGCAAGGGTGCCTAAAGGATAGCGGTGACTCTGATATTTGATATTTTTATAAAAATTGTCTGAAAGAAAATGGTATTTGTCATTATCGATATCCCGGATACGAATACCTATATATGTACGTGCGGGCAGCCTTGCTGCGTTATGCCCGTTCTCATATCGGCTGGTAAAAATGCGCCGTTTAAAATAATCTCCTATGATTTGTTGCCCCCATATTTGCTCTACGTGAAATGGTTCTCCCTTTTCGTTGAGGCATAATTCATAAAGCAAGTCTCCACTGATTTTTTCCCTATCAAAAAAATATCCCTTTTCTATGTCGTAGATGCTGGGAATAAAATAACCCGGATCTATGATAGGCATGTTTGGGCAATATGATTTTTGTTGCAAAAATTCGTTCGATAGTTTGGGGTAGTGGTGTGGGTTATGGCATCCTGCATATAACAAAAATATGACAAATGTTAAGATTATTTTAACTTCGACCATTGGATGCTTTCCTTGTTTGAGGCCTAACGTATGGAGTTAACCGGCGGTGCAGCCAACCGGACGATGAAAGGGGACGAGAAATCCGAATGCAGACGGGAGAAAAGTGCCCGTGGCTGCAGCGTCCGAGTTGAACGATGGGTTAGGGCGCGCTGGACTGAGCCCGCTGAAAGCTCGCGGCGCGACTGGTTTTGAAAACCTTGGAGCTGAGCGGATTTCATGGATTGCCGCAGTTGAAAGGAGATGTGGCGTTGAAAGGGAAAGGCCGACGAGCGTGAGACGTGGTTTGGACTTTGGAGCGTACTCGAAATGACGACAGCGAATGAATCGATTAAGTTGGCCTTGCTCGACAGCTGGAAGGAAACCTTGAACGGAGAGTTCGTTTCTCGGCGCGATGAGAACCAGAGCGGTTTTCCTGCGGCCTAACGTATGGAGTTAACCGGCGCTGCCGAAAGCGGCGCGACGGGTCGGACGATGACTCGCAGAGGCAGCGTCCGGGTTGAACGATGGGTTAGGCAGACGCTTCATGGCTGGGCTTTTTAGGGTTTGACGACTTGGGCAATTCGGGTGGATCAGAGGCGGGTATTGGATGGCTTTCAAGGAAAGGTGAAAGTCGGAAGCCCTCAACTATTATTCGCTTCCAAGGGATGATTCTGATCGATGGACTGTCTTTGCTGTTTCTTTCGATGAGTCGGAATTCAAATTTCAGAGTCATTTCTCCGTGCCCACGAAACTGCCAACGTTTCACCGATTTCAAGGTTTCACTGGAGAAGGGTTCTGAGCCAGAAACGATGTGAATTTTGCTTGGGCTACCGTTGCCCGCACTGACTTGAAAACGAACCACAACCGTTCCCTGTGTTCCATCCGAATATGCAGAGGTTGGGTAGTAAGGAATGAATGTCTGAATCGGTTCTGGCGTTGATTTCCGCGCTGGAGATTCAGCCCAGGCCGCAGAACAGATGAGGGCCGCAGTGCAAACCTGGCGAATGAATTGGCGCATGTTGGGATGCCTAACGATCAAAGCTAACCGGCGCTGCCGAAGCGGCGCGGCGCGAGAGTGACGAGAAATCCGAACGACGGTCGAGGACGGTGCCTCGCAGAGGCAGCGTCCGGGTTGAGCGGAGGGTTAGGCGTTTGTGATGAATTTTTGTGTTGTCCATTTATAGCTAAAGAAGGACACAACCATATTTGGGACCGCGTGAATTAGCCAAAAGGCTCTTCCTGAAAGTTCAGGATTAATATGGGAAGCCGAAAGGATCGATGGCCAAAACCGAACCAAAAAATAGTAGTAAATGAATTGAAAGATTGTGACCAACAAGAAAAAAACGCCCCAAGCCAAGATGTAGTTTCGATTTCGCAAGAAGAGCTCCTATTGAATGTTCCGGACGTGAAAGAAACGCCTAACGTATGGAGTTAACCGGCGCTGCCGTAGCGGCGCGGAAGGTGAGAGACGAGAAATCCAAACGCTTACCGAGGCCAGTGACTCGCAGAGGCAGCGTCCGAGTTGAACGATGGGTTAGGGCGCGCTGGACTGAGCCCGCTGAAAGTTCGCGGCGCGACTGGATTTGAAAACCTTGGAGCTGAGCGGATTTCATGGATTGGCGCAGTTGAAAGGAGGCGTGGCGTTGAAAGGGAAAGGGCAAAGAGCGTGTGACGTGGTTTGGACTTTGGAGCGTACTCGAAATGATGACAGCGAATGAACTGATTAAGTTGGCCTTGCTCGATAGCTGGAAGGAAACCTTGAACGGAGAAATCGGTGTTCGGCGCGATGAGAACCAGAGCGGTTTTCCTGCGGCCTAACGATCAAAGCTAACCAGCGCTGCCGAGGCGGCGCGGTTCGTGAGTGACGTGAAATCCAAGCGCTGATCGAGGACGGTGCCTCGCAGAGGCAGCGTCCGAGTTGAGCGAAGGGTTAGGCGCGCGTTGGATCTCATTGAGGTTTGTGAACACAACAAACAAATAAACAGATTGAAAAAATGGAAATAAACAATCCGAGCCCTTTGCAAAGAAAAATTCTGCCTCGGTCAGTGAGCCCAGGAAACCTGCCTTTGAAATAGCCAGAGTCTGTATAGCTTCTCAGTATTCTCCTGGGAAGTAATAGAAGAGCAGCCCCGATTGCAAACATGCAAGCTAGGTGAATTGTTGACCAGTTGTCTAGAACGAAGTCGAGCATGAGTTGGTCCACTAGTGGTGATCAAAGCGCCTAACGAGCAAAGCTAACCGGCGCTGCCGAAGCGGCGCGGCGCGTGAGTGACGAGAAATCCGAACGACGGTCGAGGACGGTGCCTCGCAGAGGCAGCGTCCGAGTTGAGCGGATGGTTAGGCAGAGCCATGGTTTGGAGATGGCCAAGCGATGGATGTTGCGAAACCCGTGTGTGTGAAAGAGCGAGAAAGTTGGCCCAGGCCAATCTTGAAGGTACTGCCGAAGCATTTCGAGTTGAAACGAATGTAGAAGACCAAAACAGAGAGCTGGAATGCGACGCCTAACGATCGGAGTTAACCGGCGGTGCAGCCAGCCGGATGATGGGAGGAGACGAGAAATCAGAATGCACGAGGGAGGAAGCGGGAAGTGGCTGCAGCGTCCGGGTTGAACGATAGGTTAGGCGCGATGGACTGCCCAAGGTAGTTGACGGATTGGCGGAAGGTTTTACCGGAGACGGAGACCAGGACAGCATGGCAATCGCTGCAATAGTCGTCTGGATAGTTGGACGGGAACTCAAAGAGCAAGTCGGCAGAATGGAGATCAGAGACTGAAAGGCCTTCAGATTTAAGGATTTGTGCGAACTTGTCTTTCAGGGCAAGCAATGCCAATTGAAGAGGTTCGGCTGATCGGAATAAAGGAGGACACGGATTTTCGCAAAGCAGGTTGATAGCGAGAGAATCAACTCCTTGGGTTTCAACTGCCTGCTTCAAATGGGGATGAACATATGAAAGCCCGCTGACCGCGTGATGCGCAATGTTGTGGGCAACGCTGTTCAGTAGTTTCTGCGAGGTCACGTGACGCCTAACGATCAAAGCTAACCGGCGCTGCCGAAGCGGCGCGGCGCGTGAGTGAAGAGAAATCCGAACGACGGTCGAGGACGGTGCCTCGCAGAGGCAGCGTCCGAGTTGAGCGGATGGTTAGGCAGAGCCACTGTTTGGAGACGGCCAAACGATGGATGCTGCCGAACCTGTGAGTGTGAAAGAGCAAGAAAGTTGGCCCAGGCCAATCTTGAAGGTACTGCGAAAGGGCGTGAATGACGCGAATGTAGAAGAGCCAAAAACGGATTTGAGAAGCGACGCCTAACGTATGGAGTTAACCGGCGCTGCCGTAGCGGCGCGGAAGGATCGGACGTTGACTCGCAGAGGCAGCGTCCGGGTTGAACGATGGGTTAGGGCGCGCTGGACTGAGCCCGTTGAAGGTTTGCGGCGCGACTGGTTTTGAAAGCCTTGGAGCTGAGCCGATTTCATGGATTGCCGCAGTTGAAAGGATGCGTGGCGTTGAAAGGGAAAGGCCGACGAGCGTGTGGCGTGGTTTGGACTTTGGAGCGTACTCGAAATGATGACAGCGAATGAACCGATTAAGTTGGCCTTGCTCGATAGCTGGAAGGAAACCTTGAACGGAGAATCTGGTGTTCGGCGCGGCCAGAAACAGAGCGGTTTTCCTGCGGCCTAACGAATGGAGTTAACCGGCGATGCAGCCAACCGGACGATGAAAGGGGACGAGAAATCCGAACGCAGGCGGGAGGAAAGTGCTCGTGGCTGCAGCGTCCGAGTTGAACGATGGGTTAGGCCAGGTTTGATCATTGCAAGCGTTTTAGATTTCATGAATGGGAGTGAAGGTTGAAATACGAACAATAAAAAGCGTATGGGATTCGAATTTGAAAATTTCTGTCTTTTCGATTCGTATCGTTGAATCGTTATGCATGTTTGGAAATCGTTTTATCATGATGCATGCTTTACATGTATTACGAAATTTACAGGTTTCGGAATCGGAATGACTCTGATTCAACCTGTAGGAACCAAATGGTAAAAATCTTTGGCGAAATTCGCCCATGGAGTTCGTCTTGTGCGTCCAGGTCGTAGCAGGGAACCCTCTGTTTGGGTGAAATTGGATCAGTACTTCGACGTCCTTGAATGGGGTATTATTGGAGTTATTAATCACGCGAATGGCGAGATTTCCAGCCTGACTGACTTTGTCCTTAGGCGTTAAGTTAAACACAGGTTTGTTGCAGGATATGTTAATGACGCTAATGAATAAAAATATGCTTAGTGTTGACGACCAGCGCATAGTGAGGCCTAACGTATGGAGTTAACCGGCGCTGCCGTAGCGGCGCGGAAGGATCGGACGGTGACTCGCAGAGGCAGCGTCCGGGTTGAACGATGGGTTAGGCGGACCCGGGCAATGCTCATTGGTGTTGCTCGCTTTTGAAGAATGGAAGAGCCTGACTCCATTGTTGCGGGAAACGAGCCTGTGCCTGGTGTTGGAAATCCGTTTGGGTGATCAGTTTCCAATCGTGTCGGCAGGTGGAAGCGGAAGGGCTTTGGAGGAAGAGAATTGGGCCTTTCCCATAAATGCCGCCGTGCAGGCTGCCGCATTTAGGGCAAGCGTAATATTCATTTACGATCGGTGCTGTGGGCTTTGGAAGGCGATTGACTGACGAGCAGGCCAGGAAGTGGGCTGCGATAAGCGTAGTAGTAATCCCAAAGCGAATCATGGGCGGCCTAACGAATAAAGCTAACCGGCGCTGCCGAAGCGGCGCGGCGCGTAAGAGACGAGAAATCCGGGCGACGGTCGAGGACGGTGCCTCGCAGAGGCAGCGTCCGAGTTGAGCGGATGGTTAGGCGCTGGGCCGATTTTAAAGCCATTGCAATGCCGCTGATTCACAGGCGAAGAAGAAACAGGTGTTGATATCGGTGCTGTAAAGGCAATAGGTAGGATTCTCTGGGCTTGATTCTGGGAGAGGAATGCCGGGATTGTAATCTTCAGGAAGTTTCCTGACATCGATGCACAATGACTCCTTGGTAAGTGGGAATTCACTTGGATCAGTTGCCTGAGAAATCCAATACCCGAGGTTAATGAGTCGTACCTCGGCGCGCTGGTATTTCTCTCTTTCATCGTGTTCCTTGGAGCCCAAGTCCCCGATCCAAATATCCAGGACTAGCCTCACTTCCTGATTGACGAGATTAAAGGTCAGTTCTCGAAGCTGAGAATCGTGGAGCCCGTTTGGCAGAGAATATAGGAGTTCGGCGAGAGTCATGGAGTTCGCTTTGGAGAGCGCCTAACGACTGAGTTAACCGGCGCTACCGAAGCGGCGCGGTGGAAGGAGATGAGAAATCGGAACGCTTGGAGGGGAAAGTGACTCGCAGAGGTAGCGTCCGAGTTGAACGATTGGTTAGGCAGCACGGCCATTTTTGGCAATTCTTAGAAGGTATCTTGCTGAAATTACAGCCATGAAAGCACAGATGAAAAATGAAAATCGAATGAATAAGGAAACGGGTAGAGAAATCCCCAAAACGGCGATGAATATGCCGAGTAGTAGAAATATGATTGCGCAAAGCTTGAGAGTAGTTGGTGGCATGGCGAATCCTGATGCGGCCTAACGATTGGAGTTAACCGGCGCTGCCGAAGCGGCGCGGAAGGTGAGAGACGAGAAATCCGAACGCTGGTGGCGGAAAGTGACTCGCAGAGGCAGCGTCGGAGTTGAACGATGGGTTAGGGCGCGCTGGACTGAGCCCGTTGAAAGCTCGCGGCGCGACTGGTTTTGAAAGCCTTGGATCTGAACGGAATTCATAGATTGCCGCAGTTGAAAGGATGCGTGGCGTTGGAAGGGAAAGGCCGACGAGCGTGTGACGTGGTTTGGACTTTGGAACGTACTCGAAATGATGACAGCGAATGAATTGATTAAGTTGGCCTTGCTCGATAGCTGGAAGGAAACCTTGAACGGAGAATTCGGTGTTCGGCGCGACGAGAACCAGAGCGGTTTTTCCTGCGGCCTAACGTATGGAGTTAACCGGCGCTGCCGTAGCGGCGCGGAAGGATCGGACGATGACTCGCAGAGGCAGCGTCCGAGTTGAACGATGGGTTAGGGCGCGCTGAACTGGGCCCGTTGAAAGCTTGCGGCGCGACTGGTTTTGAAAACCTTGGAGCTGAACGGATCTCATGGATTGCCGCAGTTGAAAGGAGGCGTGGCGTTGAAAGGGAAAGGCCGATGAGCGTGGAACGTGGCGGTAAAGCTGGAGCGTATTCGAAATGATGACAGCGAATGAACCGATCAAGTTGGCCTTGCTCGATAGCTGGAAGGAAACCTTGAAAGGAGAATTTGGTTTTCGGCGCGATGAGAACCAGAGCGGTTTTCCTGCGGCCTAACGTATGGAGTTAACCGGCGGTGCAGCCAACCGGACGATGAAAGGGGACGAGAAATCCGAATGCAGGCGGGAGGAAAGTGCTCGTGGCTGCAGCGTCCGAGTTGAACGATGGGTTAGGGCGCGCTGGACTGAGCCCGCTGAAAGCTCGCGGCGCGACTGGTTTTGAAAGCCTTGGAGGCGAACGGATTTCATGGGTTGGCGCGGTAGAAAAGGGACGTGGCGTTGAAATGGAAAGGGCGATGAGCGTTTGACGTGGTTTGGACTTTGGAGCGTACTCGAAATGATGACAGCGAATGAACCGATTAAGTTGGCCTTGCTCGATAGCTGGAAGAAAACCTTGAACGGAGAATTCGTTCCTCGGCGCGGCGAGAACCAGAGCGGTTTTCCTGCGGCCTAACGTATGGAGTTAACCGGCGCTGCCGTAGCGGCGCGGAAGGATCGGACGGTGACTCGCAGAGGCAGCGTCCGGGTTGAACGATGGGTTAGACCGCACGGTTGCAGGCCTGCTTTCGAAGGAATCGGAAATTCCAAGTGAGTCCAAGAATGAATCCGCAGAAGACAATCAAAATGGGAACTGCCTGAGGATGCCATGGCAAAAATAGATTATAGAGAATCGCGATAAGGATTGAACCGAAAACGGGGAAAATGACCCGACGACTGAGCCAGGACTCAATCGGCATGACTGCGAGAATTGCCTCAATGAGATCGAACATGGGTGCGGCCTAACGGTGGAGTTAACCGGCGCAACCGAAGCGGCGCGATCGGGAGAGGAAGGTTGGCAAAGCGTTTGTTATGATACTGACTCCAAGAGGTTGCGTCCGGGTTGAACGATGGGTTAGGCCGAAGGGTCTGATTTGAGTGGCATTAATCAACACTCCAAAACAGCTCAAGCCACATCTCCTTGTCGCCTGGACCAATACAAATAGATAGAGTTGCGTTCATTGCGTCATTGTTGTACCAAATTTCTAAATCAGATGTGCTAAATTCTTGTTCGAGTAAAGCAATGAAAACATTTGATAGCTCTACTCTTGTTTCTTTGTAAGGATGATTTGGGTCCCAAATCGCACAATCAAAGAACTCGGCAACGCGATCTGGACCAACGATTTCGAATCGACCCCCGGAACGAGTGGTGCCTGCTGCAGGACAATGCCAGATCGTTTCTAAATTGTTTCGATCAAAAGAGGCTGGAAATTTTACAGAAAGGCCTCCTTGATCGTATTGACCATTAGAAATCGCAGACAAACATTTTAAAAATCCGTCGATACGTGAAGGTAGTGAATTCATGTGAGGCCTAACGTATGGAGTTAACCGGCGCTGCCGAAAGCGGCGCGACGGGCCGGACGGTGACTCGCAGAGGCAGCGTCCGAGTTGAACGATGGGTTAGGTCGCCCTGAACCTTGTTTGCCGCAAACGCGCGGCGCAACTGGTTTTGAAAGCCTTGGTACTGAACGGATTTCATGGATGGCCGCAGATGAATGGAGCCGTGGCGTTGAAAGGGAAAGGCCGACGAGCGTGGAACGTGGCGGAAATGCTGGAGCGTACTCGAAATGATGACAGCGAATGAATCGATTAAGTTGGCGTTTCTGGATAGCTGGAAGGAAACGCGGAGAAGCGAACATGCGGCGCGATCAAGACCAGAGCGGTTTTCCTGCGGCCTAACGATCAAAGCTAACCGGCGCTGCCGAAGCGGCGCGGTGGTTGGGGACGAGAAATCTAGAAAGATCGGAGAGGGCGGTGACTCGCAGAGGCAGCGTCCGAGTTGAGCGCCGGGTTAGGCCGAGGCCGGACTCTTTAGACATGGAAAAGCTACTTTGAATTTTGCTTAGGTTGCGAAGGATTCGATTTTCTTTTGGCCATACCAGCCTTGATCTTTGCTAGATCGGCTTCGGCTTGATCTTTTTGTGCAATGACCTTTTGCTTTTCTGCCTCCACGCTCGCGGAGGTTTTGAACGGCTTTGTGTGCTTTGCTCCGGGAGTCTTCTGCTCAGCAGCAGATGCAAAGCAAAGGTTTATCACCGCTATTGCTGCCATTGTCAGTGCGCGAAATGACATGATGGCTCCTTTGAATGAGGCCTAACGTATGGAGTTAACCGGCGCTGCCGTAGCGGCGCGGAAGGATCGGGCGATGACTCGCAGAGGCAGCGTCCGGGTTGAACGATGGGTTAGGCGTTTGGTGTAGGGTCGTGTATTCATGGTGCGGATCGGTGCAAGAAAATGTAAGCCCATAAGCCAGCGCCAATAAATGCAGCGCACAGAAGCACAAAACCGATGAATTTCGTAAGGGTGTGAATAGTTTTCTGATTGGTGTTTATGTGGTTTTCGAATTTCGGAATGTTGCTGAAGATGGACAGAATCATGCTCGGGTTGTCCCAGCAGGTATAGCCGATGGCAAAAGTGAGAGCCGAGGCAATCGGGAGGAAGAATTTTAAGGGATCTGGTGATGTGATGGTCATTGCTTGTCGCCGCTGTTTTTTGGGTTGGAGCGCCACCCAGATTGTAAACGCCTAACGAATGGAGTTAACCGGCGCTGCCGAAGCGGCGCGGAAGGTGAGAGACGAGAAATCCGAACGCTTGTGGAGGAAAGTGACTCGCAGAGGCAGCGTCCGAGTTGAACGATGGGTTAGGGCGCGCTGGACTGAGCCCGCTGAAAGCTCGCGGCGCGACTGGTTTTGAAAGCCTTGGAGCTGAGCGGATTTCATGGATTGCCGCAATTGAAAGGAGGCGTGGCGTTGAAAGGGAAAGGCCGACGAGCCTGTGACGTGGTTTGGACTTTGGAGCGTACTCGAAATGATGACAGCGAATGAACCGATTAAGTTGGCCTTGCTCGATAGCTGGAAGGAAACCTTGAACGGAGAGTTCGTTTCTCGGCGCGAAGAGAACCAGAGCGGTTTTCCTGCGGCCTAACGTATGGAGTTAACCGGCGCTGCCGTAGCGGCGCGGAAGGATCGGACGGTGACTCGCAGAGGCAGCGTCCGGGTTGAACGATGGGTTAGGCGGTGATGGCAGATAGCCATGTTGATAGGCCCAGGGTGCTTTGGGAAATGGACCATGAAGCAGCCGTGTGAATTCAGCGTCGGCTGGATAGCCGAGGCGAGTCAATAAGCTCGAGCGATCAGTCGCAGATAACTCAGACCAGTAAAACTGAAGAGCTCTATTGGGATCAGACTCGACAAAAATGTGGTCACAACCGCTGCAGCCAAAATGATAGACATTCATGTCGGCAGGAGCGCCTGGCAGCGCTTGGTATTCCGGCAAATCGGGAGAGTCCGATTTGTAGCTAAGCAGCTGTTGTTTTTCGGCCTTGATGTGCCAATCACTGATGAGTATTACTTCGATTGTTTTAACGGACGAGAAAACCGGCAAGCCCGGCGAGACCAAAACGTAGATAAGGATTACCAGCAGTCCAAGGGGAATCATTGGTCGAACTATGACCCTGTTCGAAATCCGAATTTCAGGAGGCATGGTGACGCCTAACGTATGGAGTTAACCGGCGCTGCCGAAGCGGCGCGGAAGGTGAGAGACGAGAAATCCGAACGTTGGTGGAGGCTGGTGACTCGCAGAGGCAGCGTCGGAGTTGAACGATGGGTTAGGGCGCGCTGGACTGAGCCCGCTGAAAGCTCTCGGCGCGACTGGATTTGAAAGCCTTGGAGCCAAACGGATTTCATGGATTGCCGCAGTTGAAATGAGACGTGGCATTGAAAGGGAAAGGCCAAAGAGCGTGAAGCGTGGCTGAAATGCTGGGGCGTACACGGAATGATGACAGCGAGAGCGGCGGTGAAGTTGGCCTTGCTCGATAGCTGGAAGGAAACCTTGAACGGAGAATTCGGTTTTTCGGCGCGATGAGAACCAAAGCGGTTTTCCTGCGGCCTAACGTATGGAGTTAACCGGCGCTGCCGTAGCGGCGCGGAAGGTGAGAGACGAGAAATCCAAACGCTTACCGAGGCCAGTGACTCGCAGAGGCAGCGTCCGAGTTGAACGATGGGTTAGGCGATCTGCTTACCGCCAATTTTGAATAAGTTGTGCAATTTCGGATTGCCCTGAGGATTTTGCCAAGGACATTGCTGTTTGTCCCTTATTATCAGCAATATCAACGATGGCTTTAGCGGTTAATAGTAATTTAACAATATTTATATGTCCCTTGAATGATGCTTCCATTAATGGCGTTCGGCCATGTTTGTCTTTGGCGTTCACATTTGCTCCGATCGAAATTAGGAACGTAACTAACTTCTCGTGACCGCCGTAAGATGCTTTTTTTAATGGTGTGGATCCATTAATGGCAGGTTCCTCAAGGTCAGCGCCTGCCTTTAAAAGCAGTTGAACTACTTCTAAATGCCCACGCATCGAGGCAAAGGTAAGTGCCGTGCCAATTTTGTCGTCTGACAGATTAACAGTGGCTCCCGCCTTGAGAAGAACATCAACACATTTGACATAACCATGATCGGCAGCCTGCATCAGTGGAGTTAGCCCGCTGGATCCGTCCTTAATAGGTGCACACCATACATCGACTGCCTTTGGAGGAAGTCCTTGAACTAGCAACTCAAGACATTCTGCCTTGCCTGTAATGCAGGCAAAATGCAGTGGCGAAAACCCGGATCTTTCTACCAGTGTCGGATTAGCCCCAGCTTCGATAAGAAGCCGGCAACCTAATGGGAGATCACCTGTGATTGCATAAAAGAGAGTCCCATATCCCCCTGAATTAGTTGCCTTGGCATCAGCGCCCAGCGAAAGTAATAGTCTAATGATCTCCACTCTGCCGGTTGGGTCAGATCTGATACCTGCCAGAAGCTTTGATGTGTCTGTTTTTGAATCCAATGCTTGAACTGCTTCGATGCCGCATCCAGCAATCATTAAAGGAGTCATTTTTGATGAGGATATTCGGGCATTTGGATCAGCTCCCTTACCAAGAGCCAGCCGTGCGTTCTGCATGTTTCCTTCAAAACAGGCCTTACTAAGTTCAAGGTTCTCCTTGGAGTGACAACCTAGAATAATGGCAATCGACCCGAGAAGGCAAAGCTTAGTGGCCTTGAAAATTACCTGTTGAAACATCCTAAGCAATGCTGTTTTTTCTGGAATCTTGGAAATGTGCATGGATATCGCCTAACGATTAGAGTTAACCGGCGCTGCCGTAGCGGCGCGGAAGGATCGGACGGTGACTCGCAGAGGCAGCGTCCGGGTTGAACGATGGGTTAGGTTGCCTGGACATGCGGCTTTGGAACTTTGAAGGAAGACAGAAAGTAGACTGTACCAACAAAAATGAATGCCGAGATTTGGTACAGAGCGCCTGGGCCGAGCTGAATGAGAAGCCCAAGAACGACGTGAACAATGGATGCAACGACTAGTACGGGTTTGGTGAAAGGGAAGCCCTGTCCACGGAAAGCCATTTTTAAAGCGAAAATTGCTGAGAGGAGAAGCAGGGAGATTGTGAAGCCAAATAGAGAGATCGCGATGGGATGCCGACTGATGCCGTGTGCCGCAGCGCTAGAGACGATCAGGGCAACAAGAACAAAATCGATGAGGCCACTTAGGCCGAGCAGGTAAGCGAGAAAGGTGGGTTTCAGGTTCATTGGGCCTCTGCGGTGAAGCAACCTAACGACAGAGTTAACCGGCCCAACCGTGGGCCGGAGGAAACGAGTTGGGGAAGCGAGTGGTCACGGTTGGGTCCGGGTTGAACGAATGGTTAGGCAGCCGGTGGTTTCGCTAGGAAATGCGCCCGAAGAGTCAGGTAAACACTAAGTAGGGAGAAGAAAACAAAGGCGATCGCAGCGATACCGCGGTGCTCAGACTGAGGCAGCGGAAACCCTTGCCCGGCCACATTCGATTTTCGTAAGACTTCCACTCCAAAGAAATAGCGCCACACAAACAGAGAAATGCAAGCCATCAAACCGGCAACAAGTGATTGGATGAGTTTGGCTTTTTTCGGGGTCATTGGAAAGCAGCCTAACGTATGGAGTTAACCGGCGCTGCCGCGGCGGCGCGGAAGGATCGGACGGTGACTCGCAGAGGCAGCGTCCGGGTTGAACGACCGGTTAGGACCACCAGCCGGAATCGACCGCCGGAGCACGCGGAATGCATGGTTTCAGGGGCGAATGTGCGTGGTTGGAAATCCATGAACCGAATCCAAAAGTGAAAGGCTTGGGAGTTATTGCGTGAGCGGAAAGGAACGGGCGTTGGAATCAGTACCATGATCGCAGAAATCCATGGGCCGTTTGTGAAACCACAAACAATAACGCCAATCCGTAGCGAAGCGAGAACCGCAAAGATCGAGCGTGCAAAGGCAAGGCAAAGAGGAAAAGAACAGGAAATGCCGAGTGGGCCTAACGAATGGAGTTAACCGGCGCTGCCGAGGCGGCGCGGAAGGATCGGACGGTGACTCGCAGAGGCAGCGTCCGGGTTGAACGATTGGTTAGGCGGGTCGATATCACTGGAGGGTCTTTGGTAAGGCAAACCAGAGATCACCAAAATCGGGATCACGACCAAGTGTCTGCCAGTAGGTCATTACTTGATCGAGTGTAGAACTGGAACCAGAAGATAGGCTTGTCCAGATTCGCCACCCATCTTTGTTCTCAGTGCCATATACAGGAACGGCGCCTCTCTCGAGCAAAAGCGCGATGCACTGACGAACATAATTCTCGAGATCTTTGCCCTCTAAACCGAAGTCATAACGAAAGCAGGGGACGATTTGCCACAGACCGATTGCATCCTCGTTCAATTCGTTTGGTACGAGAGAAATCCATTCTTCTATTGGCGTACCAAAGGTCTTGTGTCGTGGAGAGGAGGTCACGTGACGCCTAACGTATGGAGTTAACCGGCGCTGCCGAAGCGGCGCGGAAGGTGAGAGACGAGAAATCCGAACGCTGGTGGCGGCTGGTGACTCGCAGAGGCAGCGTCGGAGTTGAACGATGGGTTAGACCGCCTGGCTCCGCCCAACGTGAGAACGGAGAAAGAAGGCCTTGGGATTGGGAAAGAACAATAGTGGTGGAATGCTTTGGAAAAGCGAAACGGTGTTGCCGATAAGCATGACATTGTCGAAGCGCTGAAACTGAGAAAACCGTTCTCGCGGTGTGGCGGCCTAACGTATGGAGTTAACCGGCGCTGCCGAGGCGGCGCGGAAGGTGAGAGACGAGAAATCCGAACGCTGGTGGCGGCTAGTGACTCGCAGAGGCAGCGTCGGAGTTGAACGATGGGTTAGGGCGCGCTGGACTGAGCCCGTTGAAAGCTCGCGGCGCGACTGGTTTTGAAAACCTTGGAGCTGAAAGGATTTCATGGATTGCCGCAGTTGAAAGGAGGCGTGGCGTTGAAAGGGAAAGGCCGACGAGCGCTGGACGTGGCGGAAATGCTGGAGCGTACTCGAAATGATGACAGCGAATGAACCGATTAAGTTGGCCTTGCTCGATAGCTGGAAGGAAACCTTGAACGGAGAATTCGGTGTTCGGCGCGACGAGAACCAGAGCGGTTTTCCTGCGGCCTAACGTATGGAGTTAACCGGCGCTGCCGTAGCGGCGCGGAAGGATCGGACGGTGACTCGCAGAGGCAGCGTCCGGGTTGAACGATGGGTTAGGATTCATTGCCGAAATTCTTGCGCGAAAATATTTCAAAGACCATAAAAAAGAGCAAATATAGCAATATAGGATAAAAAAACCGAAAATACATTGGTGTTGTTATTCCGAAAAATACAAATTCAATGTGGTGGTTGTTTGCGGGATCAGACTGGCCAATCCTTTCTCGAATAAATGAAAAACGAGATATGTCAATAATGTACATTGCAAGTAGTGTCGGTAAAACGGAAATTAAAAAATTCACGCCGATCCTGTATTTTGGCTTAAGTCCGAAATATCTTGAAAGGGCGCTCACTGGAATCCTAACGATCAAAGCTAACCGGCGTTGCCGAGGCGGCGCGGTTCGCGAGGGACGGGAAATCCGAACGCTGATCGAGGACGGTGCCTCGCAGAGGCAGCGTCCGAGTTGAGCGGATGGTTAGGCCCCGACGCGAGCTTGTGCGGGCCGCGGTGCGCTGGTGCGAGCCGTTGGGCAGAAGAATGGGCGTTTCGATGTTCATGAACAAAGCGAACCTGCCGGGTTGAGCGAAGACGCGAGGCTGAGAACCAGAGGGCGATGAGCCAGGGGCGTGGGTGAAGCGATGGGGCGTACTCGCAATGATGACAGCGGGAAGAGCGGTGAAGTTGGCCTTGCTGGATAGCTGGAAGGAAACGCAGGGCAGGGCATTGCTGTGCTAGAAGGAAGAAACGATGGAGTTGGCCTAACGTATGGAGTTAACCGGCGCTGCCGTAGCGGCGCGGAAGGATTGGACGGTGACTCGCAGAGGCAGCGTCCGGGTTGAACGATGGGTTAGGCGCTGGCCGAGGCTAATTTGGATGAATCGCATCGGCGACCTTGAATATTTGAGGAAGTGGGCCGTTGAGAATTAGAATGGTGCAAACCTGCTCGCGCCCATCGGTGGATTGGAAGGTGATCATTTTTACATGATTCGTTTTTATGTCGAAATGGTAATATTTTCTATACTTACCCAATCCAAAGATTAGTTCATCGCCTACTTTGATAGTGCATGATTTGGTGTCGGACGGTGGTTTTAGTTCTTTGTCGCCAAAACATCCAACCCGTATATGTCCATTTTTCCCATAGAAAAGATCGTAAGAATGAACATCGGCGCGCCTTTTTTCTTTTACCGACTTGAGTGAACCTGTAGGAACAGAAACATAGGTCAACCGCCGCATTGAATTGGCCTGAGCAAACAGCGTGCATGCACCAAAAAATGCTGGCAAGGCCAGGAGCTTCAATGCGTGGAGATACCTGGACGTCATGGTGTTGCGCCTAACGTATGGAGTTAACCGGCGCTACCGAAGCGGCGCGGTGGTGGGAGACGAGGAATCGGAATGTTTGACGGAGGAGGGACTCGCAGAGGTAGCGTCCGGGTTGAACGATTGGTTAGGCCGCGGCGTGGATGGTGCAGGGTTATTTGGAAGCAGATCCGGATTGATGTAATTAATCGATTTTTGTTTTCTTTGACAAGTGTCAAATTCATACAAAATCGTTGCTTTTGTGATATCACCAGCTAAACCTGTCGCCTTGGCGTATAGCATTTGGGTATTAGGATCAAATCGTAAGTCGCAAGGGTACACATAATCACCTGGCCGACCAATAATTACTGGCGAGGACTGATCTGAGTATTGTCCGAGGAACTGTCCAGAAATCCAGCCGGTTGCGGTTACGCGAAGTGATAGTCCGTTTGCGAGTTGGATTGTTTGATCCCATTGGTGGACAGCGGGGTAGACGTCGGGACTCCACCTTGGTAGGAAGCTGGTTGAGCGCAGGTAGGCTTGAATTGCTGGATGGTTGATCGAATTGATCTGCTCGCCTGATGGTTTACAGGCAAGAAGCGCGATTGGAATGATGGCTAGCGGGAGTTTCATGAGCGGCCTAACGATTGGAGTTAACCGGCGCTGCCGAAGCGGCGCGGAAGGATCGGACGGTGCCTCGCAGAGGCAGTGTCCGGGTTGAACGAAAGGTTAGGCCGATCTACGTGAACGAATGAGTGCATATATCGGAGCCAGAATAACGCCTGCAAGAAGGCCGACCACAAGAAAGCAGCCAGGCGCGTTTCCTGCATCAATACCTGACTTGGCTTCACTGTGAATAGCCCAGGCGAATCCGATGGAAAAGAATAGAACAGCGCACAAAACTGCAACACCTATCGACTCTGCGATGATCCTTGTTCGAGATGGGCGAGCTTGCTGCATTGAGAGAGGCCTAACGTATGGAGTTAACCGGGCGCTACCGAAGCGGCGCGTAGGTGGGAGACGAGGAATCGGAATGCTTGGTGGGGAAAGTGACTCGCAGAGGTAGCGTCCGGGTTGAACGATGGGTTAGGCCGTGCTATTGCTTATAAGCAGTAGAAATTTCAATGCTATGTATTTTGGGTGAATTGATTTGCCTAATGGTTATGTGGTGGTTCGATACAAGATATGTGTAAACACCTAAGGGTAAGCCGTTAATACATTTAATATTTGGGACACTACTTGTAATATTAGTAAGCTTGTCCTGCGAACTCACCGAGTAACCGTTAAGTAATAGATCACCTTTGAAGGTGGTTTTGAAATCAAACTCATAAGCAGTAATTGGATCGAAATTAAGCTCGTACTTTGCAAAGCATATGGAAACACATGTAATTAGATGAGTCTCATTGGATTCATACGCAATGAGGCCATCGTTATCCCAGGCATGGATTGTGTTCGCAGGACTTGGACGTGTAATCCTTCGAGTGGCGGGGCCTAAAGCTTGGGTGATGTCTTGGAGTGAAGCATTGGCAGTTAGCAAAGTTTGGCCGATAGAAAATTCACCATTTTCAAGCCGAATGGTCAAGGGTTTTGGGACTCCGGTGGTTTTTGTTGGAGGGACATCAGATTGATATGAATTCGTGAACAGTGCGATTAGTATTACGGGGAATATTTGAAACACTTGGAGGCTCCTACAATCATGCGGCCTAACGTATGGAGTTAACCGGCGATGCAGCCAACCGGACGATGAAAGGGGACGAGAAATCCGAATGCAGGCGGGAGGAAAGTGCTCGTGGCTGCAGCGTCCGAGTTGAACGATGGGTTAGGCCAGGCGGGCTGCGTATTCATTTTGGTTGTAATAGTATTTTGCGATCTTTGCCAGTCTTCTGTTGTTGAGTGGTCAGTTTGTATTTTCTGTATTTTGGAAATCGGATGAAGTTTGAAATTATTGGGCCCAGCATGGAAATCGCTTGAATGGATTCAAACGGGGGCGTGATTTCGGGTCGACTCAGCATGAAGTCGATAGCAACCATCTGGCTCCATCCCTTGCACTGCCCAAGTCGTTTCCAAAGATCCGAAGACGGGTGGGGTGGATTGGATGAGAAATGGATTTCGATAGAGACATTACGGGAGATGCCTAAATCGAGCTCATCGTAGAACTCTTGAAGCTCCGAGAATGTGATGGATTGAGGCACGGGCGACTCGACTCAGTTGTTGTCCGGAATGGGTGGCCTAACGAATGGAGTTAACCGGCGCTGCCGAAGCGGCGCGGAAGGTGAGAGACGAGAAATCCGAACGCTTGTGGAGTGAAGTGACTCGCAGAGGCAGCGTCTGAGTTGAACGATGGGTTAGGGCGCGCTGGACTGAGCCCGTTGAAAGCTTGCGGCGCGACTGGATTTGAAAACCTTGGAGCTGAACGGATTTCATGGATTGCCGCAGTTGAAAGGAGGCGTGGCGTTGAAAGGGAAAGGCCGACGAGCGTGTGGCGTGGTTTGGACTTTGGAGCGTACTCGAAATGATGACAGCGAATGAACCGATTAAGTTGGCCTTGCTCGATAGCTGGAAGGAAACCTTGAACGGAGAGTTTGTTTCTCGGCGCGATGAGAACCAGAGCGGTTTTCCTGCGGCCTAACGAAGGAAGCTAACCGGCGCTGCCTGTAGCGGCGCGACGGGCCGGACGATGCCTTGCAGAGGCAGCGTCCGAGTTGAGCGGAGGGTTAGGCGCCGAGGGGACAAATTAGTTTTCTGTATGAAGTAAGTCATTGGATTTCATCCATTGGAGCCATTTATCGGAATCCTTCAGTTCGATTTCGCCATTTACATTTGGCAATTTGATTGTTTCCGAATGGGCAATGACCAGGGATAGCAATAGACGAGTGCCTTTGAAAGCCTTAATCGTGTAATCGCCTTCACAACCGCAATGTTCTGCATACCAGACGGGCTTAGAAATCTTGAGTAGATAGAAAAAATGCTGAACAACTATCTTGTCGTGAATAACTGTTGGTTGAACTGGTATAAATTGACCACCTGGAAGAACGGCCATGCTGGCAGAGATCGGAGAAATGACGAGCCTATCAGCACCATTTCCTGAATTCGCTAGTTTCTGTATGAGCCTAGCCCCAATCTTGGCTGAGCCAATTGGAGCTGCCGGTAGCGGCGGAGGAGGGACCTCTTTTGAGAGGAGGCTGAACGTGAATAGGGAAGAAACGAATATTCTGGAGAGCAATGTAGACGCCTAACGATTGGAGTTAACCGGCGCTACCGAAGCGGCGCGTTGAAGGGGAGACGAGGAATCGGGATGCTTGGCGGTGAAGGTGACTCGCAGAGGTAGCGTCCGAGTTGAACGATTGGTTAGGCGCTACGGCGTTTGTCATAAATATAGAAAGGAAGAGCAATAGTGGCGCATGTTATTGAAATATATACCCAACGCACTCCACCGGTTCTTGGCATTGGTTGGCTGTTAAATTTTGTTGGAGTCATTCCGGTTATAAACACATAGAACGCAATCAGAAGATGGTATGCTGCTAATCCAAAAAAACATTCAAACCATGATCGTGGAATTCGCCAGAGTTTTTGTAAAAGAATTGGACGAACTAATCCAAAATATAAGATGAAAAACAAAAAAACAGCACAAGGTAAAACCATTGCGATTGTTGTGGGTGAACTGTTACGTGTAAAAAGCGCATATGTCACACGCACAAGAATATTCAAAACCAAAAAACCTGCAAATAGGGCAAGTCCTCCAACGGATACCCATCTGTGACGGCGTTGAGTCATGTGGCGCCTAACGTATGGAGTTAACCGGCGATGCAGCCGACCGGACGATGAAAGGGGACGAGAAATCCGAACGCAGACGGGAGGAAAGTGCTCGTGGCTGCAGCGTCCGAGTTGAACGAAGGGTTAGGGCGCGCTGGACTGAGCCCGATGAAAGCACGCGGCGCGACTGGTTTTGAAAGCCTTGGAGCTGAGCGGATTTCATGGATTGCCGCAGTGGAAAGGATGCGTGGCGTTGAAAGGGAAAGGCCGACGAGCGTGGGACGTGGCGGAAATGCTGGAGCGTACTCGAAATGATGACAGCGAATGAACCGATTAAGTTGGCCTTGCTCGATAGCTGGAAGGAAACCTTGAACGGAGAATTCGTTTCTCGGCGCGATGAGAACCAGAGCGGTTTTCCTGCGGCCTAACGAACAAAGCTAACCGGCGCTGCCGAGGCGGCGCGGTGCGAGAGAGACGGGAAATCTGAACGACGGTCGAGGACGGTGCCTCGCAGAGGCAGCGTCCGAGTTGAGCGGATGGTTAGGCCAGGGTTCATAGAACGTATGAGAGTGAAAACAAGGAAATTATAACGACACAGACAATGGCGAACATGCCAATGAAGGCAATGTACATCCAAAAGAAGAACGGGCTCTTATTTCGATCAAAAACGTAAGCCCCATCAAAGGCAAAACCTTGGCGAAGGGAAACGACGAGTTGATACCCGAATGCAATGAAGCCGAATAGGAAGATGGCGAGAAGCCAGGGCTGTTCTCGGAGATCTCTGATAAGAGGAAGGTCGCTCATAGGCCTAACGATTGGAGTTAACCGGCGCTACCGAAGCGACGCGGCGAGAGGAGACGAGGAATCGGAACGATTGGCGGTGCTAGTGACTCGCAGAGGTAGCGTCCGAGTTGAACGATTGGTTAGGGCGATACGCGGGATACGCTGAAAGTCAGGCTGATTTCAACGAAGACCTCTTAGGGCAGACAAGAAAAACGTCAATATTAGTAGTAGAGGTATGGAAATGCCAATAATTCCAAGAACTTGGGGTGTCCGGGATGGATTGGCATATGCACTAGAATCGCTCTGGTGTTGTTTGGTTGATCTGTGATGATAGGCCAAAGCTATTATTCCAAATAATACTGGGAAAATGAAAACCCCCAAAACAGACGAACAACCGAAGAAAATTGCACCCTGTGCAAGCAAGGTGAAGTCATCAGGTTTTCGAAGTACGTTAACTCCAGAGGCCAAAGCACCGATAGCTGGCAAGATAATCGGAGAAAGAACGGCTAACAAACCGAAATTTCGAGCTGTCTTGGTGGTTGGATGGTGTGGTTTGTCTGTGAGAAGCGGTGGCATTTGAGGGAGCCCTAACGTATGGAGTTAACCGGCGGTGCAGCCAACCGGACGATGAAAGGGGACGAGAAATCCGAACGCAGGCGGGAGAAAAGTGCTCGTGGCTGCAGCGTCCGAGTTGAACGATGGGTTAGGCCGCTTGCTACCACGAATAAATGTAGAGGTGCTTGTAGATGGTGGACTGTTTGGCTTTGAGACTTGGCGTTAAGGCAAGAGCAAGGCCACGAGCCGTTTCTTGAAGTCGAAATGGATCCAATCCTTGCTCGGACGCATCGAATGCGATTTGCAACGGTTCAAAGTGCGTGTCCATGTGGACAGTCCACACTCTGTTTAGATAATGGAACTGCCCAGCAGACTCACGTGAACCGCCAGAAGACTGCCCATCAAGTCGTTTCTGGGCTGGGTTTTTCGTCCGGAGTGGCAACACAACTGAGCGATAGAAAGTCGCGAAATCGGAATGGATCACGATTGCTCCTTTGGTTGGGAAATGTGGTGCGGCCTAACGTATGGAGTTAACCGGCGATGCAGCCAGTCGGACGATGGAAGGGGACGAGAAATCCGAATGCAGGCGGGAGGAAAGTGCTCGTGGCTGCAGCGTCCGAGTTGAACGATGGGTTAGGGCGCGCTGGACTGAGCCCGTTGAAAGCTCGCGGCGCGACAGGTTTTGAAAGCCTTGGAGCTGAGCGGATTTCATGGATTGCCGCAGTTGAAAGGAGGCGTGGCGTTGAAAGGGAAAGGCCGATGAGCGTGGGACGTGGCGGAAATGCTGGAGCGTGTTCGAAATGATGACAGCGAATGAACCGATTAAGTTGGCCTTGCTCGATAGCTGGAAGAAAACCTTGAACGGAGAATTCGTTTCTCGGCGCGATGAGAACCAGAGCGGTTTTCCTGCGGCCTAACGATGGGAGTTAACCGGCGCTGCCTGAGCGGCGCGGAAGGGCGGACGGTGCCTCGCAGAGGCAGCGTCCGAGTTGAACGAAAGGTTAGGCGCCAGGGTTAGCATGGTTGCGTTTTTTGTAGCGCTGGAACGAATAAACCAAGGCAAATAGGACGAAGCCAACAATCAGTGCGAGCGGCCAGGCGTTGTAGACATTTGTACGCAGTGGGTTTGTGGTGATTCGCCCGAGTTTGGCGACGCTCAAGGCAATCCAGATCAGACCAAGTTGGATTCGATCTCCCATGGTCTTGATCGTGGTGTCGCAGGAGAACCCGCCCCAGAAGGAGGATGCTGCGAATCCGAAGGCAAGACAGATAAGCGCGGTTCTGAGATGTCTGAGGAAGGGCTTCATGTGTGTTGGGCGCCTAACTAGATTTAGACGACACCAACGAAGGTTTTCGTAGAGCCGCCTATTCGGGTTGAGAAAAACGTAAGTGTTGACGGAACAGTAGAACTAGGTTGGAGGCTGACCTGATTAGACGACCTAAATTTTGACGGATGGGAGGCCTTTTTTGAAGGGGTCCATTTCGGAGGCATCAGGTTTTGATGGCCTGAGCCTCGGGCGGCCTAACGTATGGAGTTAACCGGCGCTGCAGCCAACCGGACGATGAAAGGGGACGAGAAATCCGAATGCAGGCGGGAGGAAAGTGCTCGTGGCTGCAGCGTCCGAGTTGAACGATGGGTTAGGAGCCAAAGGGGCACTGATGAGTTGTATTTTTGCATTTTGCTGAAAGGATGTTGAATTTGAATTTTGTATTAGACTCACCTCTTGCGCCACTAGATTGGAAATCAAGTTCCATATTTGCTTCCCATGGTCCTTTGCATTCGCTTTGTGTCGGAGTAAATATTGTCTTTCTTATATAATCTTTGAATTTATTGTAAACCCACGCTGAACCTTCAGTTCGTTTTGACTCGGTGACATTTCCGGATGTATCAATGCAAATAGATATCAAAATTTTGCCATTTGGAATCGATAGTGTGTCCGACATCGGGGGTGGGGGTGGGAGGCTGAATATCTTAATCGGTAGTGACTTGGATGCTGTTTCCTTGTGTTGTTGATTGACTGGGCTGGTTTGTGCCAAACAAAATGACGAACTCAGGCAAGCAAGTGTGCCGAAGAGCAAGGTAAGGAATCTGGGGGCCATTGCAGCTCCTAACGACTGAGTTAACCGGCGCTACCGAAGCGGCGCGTTGCGGTGGTGGAAGTGACCGGAAGAGGTAGCGTCCGGGTTGAACGATTGGTTAGGCCCGAGAGGAACATTGGTACAAGGCTATTCAAAATTGCTAGCCATGTGGGTCATTAGGACAGCAACAACTTTGTTTTGTCGGAGGAGGCAAACCCCTTCTGGTACATCAATGCCTCGATAGGTATTGAACATGCCCCCGTTGGGACCGCTCCAAAACCAAACGACATCTCCGGGTTGTATAAGGCTCTTGAACTTGGTGTATGCCTTGTCGAAGTCGCCGGAACGATTCTTATACCAATGCTCCCCTTCACACTCTTCGATTGTTGTTGGGCGGTATAGCGAATTGTGCGGGAAATTCCTCAGCCATTGAGAGCCAATAGGTGGGTAATACAGAAGCGCTTTCGTTGGTGAAGGCTCGAAAAATGGAACGGGTTTAGGAGCGCAGGAAATAGAGACTGCGCAAACTATCGCCAGAAGAAAAGAAGTGTTGGGATGAGCAGCCATGACAGTGGGCCTAACGAGCAAAGCTAACCGGCGCTGCCGAAGCGGCGCGGAGCGAGAGAGACGGGAAATCCGAACGACGGTCGAGGACGGTGCCTCGCAGAGGCAGCGTCCGAGTTGAGCGAAAGGTTAGGCCATGAATTGGCATGAGGTTAGTTAACCATTATCAATTTTGTTGAAAATGTAAGCAAGTAAGTGCTCACCCAAAAATACCGAAACAAAAAAAGACAGCAAAAATCCAGTCCCGTGAACGGCAAAAAATAGGCGATCTTCTAGATTTGGCAAATTGATATTTATAATTGTGAACGAAATAAAACATAGAAACACTGCAATAAGCATACTTATGGTTATTGTTGATGTTTTAATTGAATAGTATTTAAATGAACTAATTGGGTATTTAAAATAATCAATATTTGGCCTAATGGTAGATCGCCTTGTCAGGATAAAAAGTGAGGATACAATAAACGGCCCCAAATTGCCAACAACCCGAATCGATGTGTTTGTTGTGAATTTAAATCTAACGCAGAGCTGTAATAAGAATATGATGATCCAAGCAATGGTCCAAGCGCTGAACGCTTGAGTCGATTGCCGTTGCTTTGCTGGGAACATGGTTGGCCTAACGTATGGAGTTAACCGGCGCTGCCGTAGCGGCGCGGAAGGATCGGACGTTGACTCGCAGAGGCAGCGTCCGGGTTGAACGATGGGTTAGGCGTTGATGGATTTGGAGAGGGGGACTCCAACACCCTTTGCGAATACCACATAGCTTTGGTCCCGTTTGCCGGCGATAAACTGATATTGAGGCAAAAGTTTCGAAAGGTGTGCCTCCAGTGCGGGGACGCCCCATTGAAACTCATCAAATTCAGCCGGGAATTCAGAGTTTGGGTTTTGGGTGTGGATGTAGACAGCGTCTTGGCCCGCATCCTTTCGAAAAAACGAAAGAAAAAGTTGGAATGGTTTACCCATGTTCGGAGCTTCTTTTGCCAGGGCGCCGAACACCATAACATGAGCTTTAATTGTTTCTTGTCGAATTCGTGAATTGAAATCGCCAATGCCATCCCAATCTAGGTGCCAGTGATTGAAGTAGAAGCTATCCTCGTGATCTAGTTTGCGGTCGAATTGAAGTGCTTTCCGAAGAATGGCCGAAGCCATTCGATCAACGCCCCTTGGCTTCTTTCGGTGAAAGGATTTGCACCGGTTGAAATGGAAAAGGTCATTGAACATGCGGACGCCTAACGATTAGAGTTAACCGGCGCTGCCGAAGCGGCGCGGTGGTTGGGGACGAGGAATCGGAACGCTTGGCGGGGAAAGTGACTCGCAGAGGTAGCGTCCGAGTTGAACGATGGGTTAGGCCGCTGCTCATGTTTTGAATTTTGGCCATTGGTTATATCCAATCGCTGGATCATTGGAGCGAAATGCCTTGATGAATTCGATTTCCTTTTGAGAAAGCTCAGCAGGCGAAGCGGAATCGGACTGCCATAGAATATCGCGTGTGATGGTGAAGGATTTGCGTTCTTCTGTATTGAAATCTTTGGAGATTAGCTCGCTGTTTGCACTCCCGAAGTAATTGATGCTGTCAGTCCGATCTTGGCCTATGTAGATCTTTCCGTTTGGGTATGTGATTCGGTAGACGATGCTCATGGGTTTCGTGCGGCCTAACGTATGGAGTTAACCGGCGCTACCGAAGCGGCGCGTTGCGGTGGTGGAAGTAAGCGGCAGAGGTAGCGTCCGGGTTGAACGATGGGTTAGGCCGCTAGTCAATTGAACGCTCTTGTCTTTCTAGTTGCCCTGAAATGCGCTCGAGGAGTTCTTTGTTTGCTTGGTGCAAATAATACTGCTCTCTTAGCCGATCAGATATCTCCCAACAGATAAAGAATATTGCGCCTAGAAATATCAGGTAGCTATTCGGTGGCTTAATGAAATAGCCCACCAAACCCAAGCCAATGGCAGCGATCCAGAAGTTCACATTGCTATGGCTTCGAACCTGAGCTTGGTCCATGGCGATCTCCGGGATGTCGTGCGGCCTAACGTATGGAGTTAACCGGCGCTGCCGTAGCGGCGCGGAAGGATTGGACGGTGACTCGCAGAGGCAGCGTCCGGGTTGAACGATGGGTTAGGCCGCATGGGAACGGCTTTTGGCTTTGCGCGCAGCTAGAAAACGCACAACGCCGAGGCCTGTTAGAAGCCCTGTTGAAATTGATAGGAACGCGATTACGCCGAGTGTGCCTTGGCTGACGCTAGGCCAAGTTCGATCAACCGTGATCGGGACAACAACTGCGAGTGGCAACATTACCAAGATTATAATCAGAGCATCAAAGACTTGACCAAGAAAGATCCTAGAAAGTGAAGGCGGAAGTCTGGACGGCTCGTTATCAATCTGTTGATTTTGGCTCATGGCTTACCTATGCGTTTGGGATGCGGCCTAACGAATGGAGTTAACCGGCGGTGCAGCCAACCGGACGATGAAAGGGGACGAGAAATCCGAATGCAGGCGGGAGGAAAGGGCTCGTGGCTGCAGCGTCCGAGTTGAACGATGGGTTAGGGCGCGCTGGACTGAGCCCGATGAAAGCACGCGGCGCGACTGGTTTTGAAAGCCTTGGAGCTGAGCGGATTTCATGGATTGCCGCAGTTGAAAAGGGACGTGGCGTTGAAAGGGAAGGGCCGATGAGCGTGGAACGTGGCCGAAATGCTGGAGCGTACTCGAAATGATGACAGCGAATGAACCGATTAAGTTGGCCCTGCTCGATAGCTGGAAGGAAACCTTGAACGGAGAATTCGGTTTTCGGCGCGATGAGAACCAGAGCGGTTTTCCTGCGGCCTAACGATTGGAGTTAACCGGCGCTACCGAAGCGGCGCGTTGAGGGGATACGAGGAATCGGAGTGCTTGGCGGGGAAGGTGACTCGCAGAGGCAGCGTCCGGGTTGAACGATTGGTTAGGCCTGAGCGGGAATTACTCAATGGAAACCTGTCTAATTGGTGTTCCTGGAGGAAGAGCGTGTGTCTGGCGATGAACTTGACCAAGCAACGAGAAATGAACTTCAATGTCGGTGGGTTCATGGTTTTCGGGCGCGTACGCCCCGCCGAGTGAAGGTGGTTTTACAAACCCATAGACCTGACCCGGGGCAAGCTTTCGGCCCATTTGAATTAGCTTGTCGATGATCTCGACGCAAAGTTCATCCATGACGAAGTTTCGTTGAGTGAGTAGTTCTCTGAATTCATCGACTGATGATGCAATGGGACGGAGCTCACCGGGGCCGACATCGAGGATATGAATAGAACCATCGATCTCGTCTTCTAGAAATGCATTCCCGATTGCGGCAATCAAAATTGGTTGTTTTGTCTCACCAACCAACCATCGCCAATCCTCAAGCAGAGAGGATCGATCCAAGTGCGAGAACTTGACAGTGAGATCATCCATCGTGATTGGCATCGGTGAGTCCTGGTGGTGGCCTAACGATCAAAGCTAACCGGCGCTGCCGAGGCGGCGCGGCAAGTTGGGGACGAGGAATCGGAAAGATCGGAGAGAACGGTGACTCGCAGAGGCAGCGTCCGGGTTGAGCGCAGGGTTAGGCCGGGACATTACGCGACGCCATTCCAGCGAAGAAGTGTGAACCTAGCATCTTTGACTCGGAAGACGCATTGACAAACCCCTGTTCCACCGTCCTTGATCACCGGGAATTGCCCGGACGGACCATCAATTCCAAATGGTTCTCGAAGGAATCTTGTGAAATAGCAAAACAAATATTTGTCGCCATTTTTAATGAATCCACATACGAACCAATCGTACTGAGCAATGTTTTTTGCTATTGATGTAAGCCTTTCCTTTCTGTGGGGTTTTAATTCTCGCTTGATTTCATCGCGCAGGAAAGCCGCGAAAGTTGTGGGTGGGAGACTTGCTTCATCCTTGGTTGGTGTGTACAAGGAATCAAAATTTATTTTCTTACCTTGAAGATATAATTGGACAGATGTACTTGTATTGATGATTCGCACTGGTTGCTGTGCGGATAAGGAAATACAACCTACAGCCATAATTTTTATGAAAATAGTCGATTTCGACGGAAAGATCATGGGAGCGGCCTAACGATCAAAGCTAACCGGCGCTGCCGAAGCGGCGCGGCGCGAGAGTGACGAGAAATCCGAACGACGGTCGAGGACGGTGCCTCGCAGAGGCAGCGTCCGGGTTGAGCGGAGGGTTAGGCGTTTGTGATGAATTTTTGTGTTGTCCATTTATAGCTAAAGAAGGACACAACCATATTTGGGACCGCGTGAATTAGCCAAAAGGCTCTTCCTGAAAGTTCAGGATTAATATGGGAAGCCGAAAGGATCGATGGCCAAAACCGAACCAAAAAATAGTAGTAAATGAATTGAAAGATTGTGACCAACAAGAAAAAAACGCCCCAAGCCAAGATGTAGTTTCGATTTCGCAAGAAGAGCTCCTATTGAATGTTCCGGACGTGAAAGAAACGCCTAACTTTGAATTGGGCGAACTCTACGAAGCTTGGTGTAGTTCGCCTAAACAGGTTTGAGAAGAATGTAAGTGTTGACGGAACCGTAGAGCTAGAAAAACGGGAATGGAAATAGGCAGACTAAATTTTTCCGGATCAGAGCCATTGCGGCTATGTGTGATTCACTATTCTATCAGACTGGTGACCCTGCGTTGGGACGGCCTAACGATCAGAGATAACCGGCGCTGCCGAAGCGGCGCGGTGGTTGGGGACGAGAATTCCAAAAAGATCAGCGGAGAAAGCGACTCGCAGAGGCAGCGTCAAGGTTGAGCGACCGGTTAGGCTGAGCCCAGTGTGGGGAAGAGCTGTTGCTTGTCCTTGAACGCTGGCGCAGCCTTGGTTTGAGAAGGAATCGAGTTGAAGCGGATGCATGAATTATATCGCTGGTTTGAGCCGAATTGATCGGTTCGCAGGATCAAAAAACCTGCGAGAAGAAGTGAAGCCTAACGAACGAAGCTAACCGGCGCTGCCGTGGCGGCGCGGCGCGAGAGTGACGAGAAATCCGAACGACGGTCGAGGACGGTGACTCGCAGAGGCAGCGTCTGGGTTGAGCGGACGGTTAGGCAGAGCCATTGATTGAAGACGGACAAGCGATGGCTGCTGCAAAAACCTGTGAGTGGGAAAGAGCGAGAAAGTTGGCCCAGGCCAATCTTGAAGGTACTGCGAAAGGGCGAGAATGACTCGAATGTAGAAGACCCAAAAACGGATTTTGAAAGCGAAGCCTAACGTATGGAGTTAACCGGCGCTGCCGAAGCGGCGCGGAAGGTGAGAGACGAGAAATCCGAACGCTTGTGGCGGAAAGTGATTCGCAGAGGCAGCGTCGGAGTTGAACGATGGGTTAGGGCGCGCTGAACTGGGCCCGCTGAAAGCTCGCGGCGCGACTGGTTTTGAAAACCTTGGAGCTGAGCGGATTTCATGGCTTGGCGCGGTAGAAAAGGGACGTGGCGTTGAAAGGGAAAGGTCGACGAGCGTGGGACGTGGCGGAAATGCTGGAGCGTACTCGAAATGATGACAGCGAATGAATCGATTAAGTTGGCCTTGCTCGATAGCTGGAAGGAAACCTTGAATGGAGAGTTCGGTGTTCGGCGCGACGAGAACCAGAGCGGTTTTTCCTGCGGCCTAACGATTTGAGTTAACCGGCGCTGCCGAAAGCGGCGCGACGGTGCGGACGATGACTCGAAGAGGCAGCGTCCGGGTTGAACGATGGGTTAGGCCGCCTTGGATCAAGCTTGCTGCGAACGTGCGGCGCGACTGGTTTTGAAAGCCTTGGGATTGAACGGATTTCATGGATGGTCGCAGATGAAAGAGGCCGTGAGGTTGAAAGGGAAAGGCCGACGAGCGTGGAACGTGGCAGAAATGCTGGAGCGTACTCGAAATGATGACAGCGAGAATGGCGATGAAGTTGGCGTTGCTGGATAGATGGAAGAGAACGCTGAGCGGAGAATTCGATTTTCGGCGCGACTAATGCCAGAGCGGTTTTGCTGCGGCCTAACGTATGGAGTTAACCGGCGCTGCCGTAGCGGCGCGGAAGGGTCGGACTTTGACTCGCAGAGGCAGCGTCCGGGTTGAACGACCGGTTAGGACCACCAGCCGGAATCGACCGCCCGAGCACGCGGAATGCAAGGTTTCAGGGGCGTTTGTGCGGGTTTGGAAGTCCATGAACCAGGCCGAAAAGGAAAAGGCTTTGGAGTTATTGCGTGAGCGGAAAGGAACGAGCGTTGGAGTCCGCTCCATGATCGCAGAAATCCATGGGTCGTTTGTGAAACCACAAGCAATAACGCCAATCGGTAGCGAAGCGAGAACCGTGGAGTTGATAACGGGAAGGCAAAGGAAAGACCGAAAGAACGGGAAATGCCGAGTGGGCCTAACGTATGGAGTTAACCGGCGCTGCCGTAGCGGCGCGGAAGGATCGGACGGTGACTCGCAGAGGCAGCGTCCGGGTTGAACGATGGGTTAGGCGTGGAAGCATGTCACTACTCAATCCAAGCGATGGGAGGCTGAACTGGTTGACGGCGGTATGTGGAATTGAAAACCGCGATAATGCGACCGCCTCGACGAAGGAGTGCCCCATTTTGCTGGGTGCCTGGGACTGCCCAGGTATACAGATGGTCCTTAGGCTTGATTTGCGATTTGAATGAATTCCAGGCCTGATAGTACCGATCAGCTTCAAGCCCAATGGGAGGCAGATCGATCATTTCCCGAAAAATGACTTTTCCCAGTTCTGATTGTGGGACCTCTGTTTCGATTGCTCCCTTGGGAACTGATATAGGTTTGTTGCAACCCATGAGAATGGTTGATGCGATCAGGATCGACACGAATGGTTGGGTTGTGGGGAAAGGCATCGTGAACGCCTAACGAAAGATGTTAACCGGCCCGACCGGCGGCCGGACGATGAACGAAGACGAGAAATCGAGAGCGTGAGACATGGAAGCGGATCGTGCCGGTTGGGTCCGAGTTGAACTGATGGTTAGGCTGATTTCCAATTGGAAACGATTTGCTTAGATAAAGACTCAATGGATTCATCGGTGTCATCGGCGGCGCATAGAACGATGTTCATAGCGTTGTATAGGCCGTTGTGTGCTGAGATGAGATTGAGAGCCTTCAGAACTTTGAGTCGAGAGACAGGCTTGTGGCGGACAATTCTATGAGCAATGGGCACCACGATTGAGTTTAGGGGATGGTCGAAATGCTCAGACCAGAATTCGATATATTTCTGGGAGATATATGGCCTGACTTTCGGTTTGATTGGTGGAGTGCAAAGCTCGTATAGAACCATGTATGCAGCATTTGGAGATATTGAGGCACCCAAGCGAATCAGTCCATGCGCATTAACCTTATCCCAATGGGGAAAGCGGGCATCGATTTCGTTGATGAACTCGTTTTCGGTCAAGAGAGCCTCGGGAAGCCTAACGGAGAAGGTTAACCGGCCACGCCCGCAGATGAATGCTGAACGAAGCCGAGGAAGACGGGACAAGAAAGAGGAAAGCAGACAATGCGGGCGGGGTCCGAGTTGAACCGAGGGTTAGGCAGAAGAGATTCAGTCATAACCAAAGACCAACCTCTCTATTGTTTCTGAACCAGGGTTGGCGAACACGAATTCTCTGAAGACTTCTAGAACAGAGCCCCAATCATGGAATCGGTCGAAATCGTTTTCATTAGGGCGAAGCACAAAACACCATTGATTTCGTGCAGCAACTTCGGCAGCGAGTTGCTTAACAGGCTGCCATTGGTCATCAGTTGCCGCTGAAGAGAACTCGTCAGGTTTTCGAATTGCTTCGATGAGGGAATGAAATTCTTCAGTAGATACCAACTCGAAATCAGAGTCGGAGAGGGCGGTTTTCAGAAAGGGGCCATGAAGTTCAGGAGTGAAGTCATGCTTGGGTCCGACGAAGCTGGTGCTGAAGGCTTCGCTTCGCATGTAGTGGCCGATCACATCCTCAGTGTTGGTGATCAAAGGGACAGATACCGAATCGTGATCGCACCACCCGAAATCCCAGAGCTGGAGTATCTGTCGTTCAAGATCGCTCATGAGTTCCCAATGATGTGACGCCTAACGCATGGAGTTAACCGGCGCTGCCGTAGCGGCGCGGAAGGATCGGACGATGACTCGCAGAGGCAGCGTCCGGGTTGAACGATGGGTTAGGCCGACCCGGAATCATTTTGGGAGCCTTGAAAAACCTTTGGGGCAAAAGCTGCAATAAGAAACATGGGGATGAGTGTAATTGACTTGATTGTTTCAGCCCAGGGCCCTTTTGCTGAGTAAACGAGATATTGAAGGCCTGCTAGGCAAAGGCTAATGGCGAACGCAATGCAAAAACGTTTGCCGTAGGTGGGAAATCTATTGGAATCACGATAAATCCAAGTGACGAGTGGTGGCAAGATAACCACCGTAAATAAAATGATGAGAATGCGATGAACTGGCATTTGTCCCCTTGAGGTGAAGAGGCCTAACGAATGGAGTTAACCGGCGCTGCCGTAGCGGCGCGGAAGGATCGGACGTTGACTCGCAGAGGCAGCGTCCGGGTTGAACGATGGGTTAGGCGCGTTCATATGGGCTTGTCGGTGATTTTAAAAGCCCGACCACTCCATGGGTGCGCATAATTGCGAACCTTCTGCTCAGCCTATAAAGACCAACGCTTATGAAGGTGAAAAACAGAGCAAAAAACAAACAATACACTGCTCCAAGGATGCTGCCATAAAAAAGCAACATAACGATTAGAACCAAAATTGGCGCAATGATCAATGAGCCTCCGAGCACATAAGCCCATTTCTTGTTTGTCAACAAATGGAATAGGAAGATAGGAGAGGCAATTCCTATGAGGTAGAACATGATCTCACCGGGGACCTGATCCGGGTTTCTATATGCTGGAAAGAAAGCTCTTTTTGGTGGAGGTGCCGGAGCTCTGAGGAATTCTGGAATTTTAAAATCAGGATCACAAATGTAGAAAATGAAACCGGCAAGCACCAATGAGCCCAGGATGACGCCCAGAGAAAAGACGCGGTCCTTGAGACACGCGGGAGTTTGCTCGGATTGGGTCGCCAGGCTGTCGGCGGTAGGAATGGCTAGAGACATGGGTAGCGCCTAACGTATGGAGTTAACCGGCGCTGCCGAAGCGGCGCGTTGGTGGGAGACGAGGAATCGGGGTGCTTGGCGGGGAAGTGACTCGCAGAGGGAGCGTCCGGGTTGAACGATGGGTTAGGCCGCGCTGGACTTTGATGCTGGAGTTGGCGGCACGACTGGTTTCCATGGATGACCGTTATTGAAAGTGTCGTGGAGTAGACGAAGAAGGTCCGACGAGTGCAGAATGTTTATGTGATATTCAAAATGATTGTGGATTGCTATCGCAGTCGAAATTGACAAGTGAAATGAATTTTAAAAATTGTAGGTTTACCATCGCGGAATATTGGTTCAAATCGAAAATTTAAAGCATATTCCTTGGCTGCTTGGTAAAGTTCGTGACGTCCTGAAATGATTTTTGTAAGAATTGGAACGCCAATTTCATTAACAATGATCTCCATTTCGATATCGCCTTGAGCCTGATTCATTAGTGCGTATGTTGGATAATATGGTTGTTGTGGAATGTGTGTTGGTTTTACATGAGTATCATCAGTAATGGGAAGTCTGTCAAATAATTCACTATTGGCTTTGCCTTGATTCGTGTCTACATTGCTGCAGGCAACCATAGTCATAAGGGCGATTGTTGCCGTGATTGCTGCTTTCATATCACTGTCTCCAAGGTAAGGCCTAACGAATGGAGTTAACCGGCGCTACCGAAGCGGCGCGTTGAGCGGAGACGAGGAATCGGAACGCCTGGTGGAGAAAGTGACTCGCAGAGGTAGCGTCCGAGTTGAACGATTGGTTAGGCCATGGGAGATGTTCATTTCGGGTTAGTCTTTTGGCTTGAGCTTTGCGCTTTGAGAACTTGCATTTGGATATCGTTGCCTTCACGCATTGTTTTAACTGACTGCCAGGTGATCCAGGTGTAAAACACAGTTGCTGCGGCAATCACTATGTTTAGTGCGAAGAGCATTCTGCTAAAGCGTGTATTAGAAGTTGAAGACTTGTCCATGCCGCGCAAAATTTCTTTTGCGATCATAGCGTTTAATTTGCTTTGGAGAAGATTGAGGTGGGCTTTTTCTACTTCTCGAAGATCTGCTTCGATCCTGTTTGGGTCACCAAGAGAGTGTCTGTTTGACTCGGCGGCCTTAGCGGTTGAATAGGTGATATAGACATGTTCGAGAAGTTTGAATTCTCGGTCTATTGGTGAGTTTTTGTCTTCTTGAGGATTCATGGTGTATAAGCCCTGCTGGAGAATGGCCTAACGATCAAAGCTAACCGGCGCTGCCGAAGCGGCGCGGTGCGAGAGTGACGGGAAATCCGAACGACGGTCGAGGACGGTGCCTCGCAGAGGCAGCGTCCGAGTTGAGCGGAGGGTTAGGCCGTGAACTGGTTCAAGGTTTCTTGTTTGCATTATTTTGTCTGTTGATTTATGAGTTTAAATATAACAGGAAGAACAGATTTCGCTTTAAATGGCTCTACTTGTGTGGAATTTTTGAACTCTGGAAAATCGGATACTGAACGTAATCGTTTTTCTATGGCAATTGATCGACATGTATTAGTAGAAAAATCGATATCCAAACATAATAGCGTTCCAGGTGGAGTGTGGTTTAAGTTAGCATATTCTTCATATCCAACAATAGTGATAATTTGACTTTTATCGTATTTGTTTAATGTGGCAAAAGGTGGAATATAGCCTGATATGATTTTTTTCTGAAGCCTTGTTTTATATGTATTTAAATTGTAAGGATTATTGTGCGCGTTTGTTGTAATATAGTTGTGAATGTCTTCAATAAAACATGTGAAAGTTTGTAATGTATAGTGTTTATTGGATGTTTTTTTAACAGTTGCGCTGTCATAAAAAAACAGCATGCCATTATTGGCTGGGTTTGCACTTTGGCCACAATACTTCCACGACGATTCTTGTGCGTAATTTGGTGAGGCGATTAGGAAAGCAAGAATGAAGGCAAGTTTCATGGGAGGCCTAACGTATGGAGTTAACCGGCGCTACCGAAGCGGCGCGTTGAGGGGAGACGAGAAATCGGAAAGCATGGTGTGGAAAGTGACTCGCAGAGGTAGCGTCCGGGTTGAACGATTGGTTAGGCTGACCTTGGATTGGAGTTGATTATTTTGAAGGTCCAAAAAATAAAAAACCAAATTAGAGCCGCTGAAGATCCCCAAATCATTGGAACCAAGGCCTCGGACAAAGACCCGGATACCAATGTGAAATCCGAAATGCCGAGGCGGCGAACCACTACAAGCAGATCGTAGATCTGTATCAGCCCGGACGTAAACCCGAGTAATAAACAGAACCATGCAGGGTTAAGGCTAATCTGGATGGCATTAGGCTTATTTCGAAATCGTTTGTATATTAATTTCCCAAGTTTAACAACTCCGACAATTATTATGACCGATGTGAATATGGCGGTAATCCGCGTTGGAGGCGGATGAAGATTCGGCGAAGTTCTTGGGCCAAAAGCGGTTGAAGTGTTTGGAGTCATCGGAAGCCTAACGATTGGAGTTAACCGGCGCTGCCGTAGCGGCGCGGAAGGATCGGACGGTGACTCGCAGAGGCAGCGTCCGGGTTGAACGATGGGTTAGGCAGTGAATGGGCATGGGATAAGCTAATCACTATCAATCCTGTTGAAAATGTAAGCAAGTAGGTGTTCGCCTAAAAAGATCGAAACAAAGAACGACAACAAAAAACCAATACCATGAGCGATAAAAAACAGCCGATCCTCTAGATTTGGTAAAGTTACATTGATTGTTTTGAGTGAAATATAGCCTAATGTTATAGCAAAAAGTATGCTTATGGCTATTATTGATGTTTTGATAAAATAGTATTTAAATAAACTTATTGGATGTTTAAAATAATCGATATTTGGTCTAATTTTAGATCGCCTTGTGAGAATAAAAATTGAAAATACAATAATTGGACCGAAATTGGCAATAACGCGGATTGATGTATTTGTGGTGAATTTGAACCTAACACAGAGCTGGAGCAGAAATACGATGAACCAAATAATGCTCCAAGCGGTGGACGCTTGAGTCGATTGTCGTTGCCTTGCTGGGAACATGGTGCGGCCTAACGTATGGAGTTAACCGGCGCTACCGAAGCGGCGCGGTGGTGGGAGACGAGAAATCGGAAGGTTTGGTGGGGAAAGTGACTCGCAGAGGTAGCGTCCGGGTTGAACGATGGGTTAGGCATCTTGGGCGGGAGTGGTAAGTGCTTGTTGCTGAATTACTCTAAAATATGACCAAACATTGTCTTCGGGGCCGTTGGTTAATCGCTTGTATACTTTAGTAGGAGGGAAAATCTGTAAATCATCTTTGCAGAGAGAAATAATGATCGATCCCGGAGATATCTCGTGGTTAAACCCCCATTCTCCCCCGTGTGAGCGACGAAAAACTTCGCCAATGTATCCGCCAAACTTCTTTGATACTTGACTTAGTTCTTCAGTGGACGGCTTTGATTTGAACAGCCGAGCGAAAAATCCTTTTGGAATTGTTTGATAGTACATACCTAATATCTGCTCGACCAATTCAATGCTTGATTCCGAGTAGTCGAGTTTCACACCAAAGCCTTGCAGAGCGACCTCGACTGCATCTTCTGCGTATGCGCTCATCATGTCGTTAACTGTTGGCTCAGCGTTCATAGAGATGCCTAACGTATGGAGTTAACCGGGCGCTACCGAAGCGGCGCGGTGGTGGGAGACGAGGAATCGGAAGGCTTGGCTGGGAAAGTGACCCGCAGAGGTAGCGTCCGAGTTGAACGATTGGTTAGGCAGATCATGGTTCGGTTGTCGCTTAACTCGGCGGGGCCGGAGGTTTGGGCGGGCGATGACGCAGTTCAATGGGTGGTGGAGGCGGTGGCAGCGGTAAGACAGGTTTGTGAGTGTCAGGGTAGTACCAGATGAAAGGCCTTACCGGACCACCAGGGATACCAAAATGTTTAAGACTATATTGCTGGATTGTTGGCGTAAGAGTATTAATAGCATCAACAACCTTCAAAACAGCTCTTAGTGGGGTTTCTGGATCGACAAATAGGGAGAAACCTCTCATGTCGACCGGTTGAAGCAGAACGAATGGTGTGGCTGTTTTGGCAAATTTGGAAAGCGGAAGGGGATCCCCCATAAAATTAACTGTGCCATCGCGGTTGACTTTGATCAGCGGTGGAGGGTCCCAAATATCGATTGCACCTTCCTTCATCGGAGCTGGACAAATTCGAATGGTGTGGATGGAGGAAGGAGCAATTTTGGCGGAGCCTTGGCCCCAAGCGCCTACGCAAACGAAGGGACAAAAGCCAAGAATGGCTGCAGCTGATATTACTCCATGACTTTGGCTGTTTCTGCGCATGAGGAACTCGAGATGCCTAACGATTGGAGCTAACCGGCGCAACCTTGGCGGCGCGGTGGTTGATGGAGTCAGATCGCAGAGGTTGCGTCCGGGTTGAGCGAGCGGTTAGGCAACCGTTGGTCGGCTGCATTATCGTAATTTCCAAAAACTATATCCGCGCGGATTGGTTGGGCCGCAGGCGCAATTGCAGACACGCATTTCGTATGTGGATGGGGAACTAAGTGCTTGATTGATCGTAGCTTTTTGCAGAATGTTTGGCACGAACCATTCGTCGAAGCCCTTGGCTATTTCGCTGCTATCCATGCAAAGAATATTGTCGAAATGACGATTCTTTACGCTAGCGCGAAAGCGGATGGAGACCGTTCCATCCAGCACGCGGAGAAGTTGTGGGTATTGGGCTTTCTTTGGTAGGGCAACAGGAAAGCGAGTCCATTGCTCCTTCGGCGTTTGACAGAAAGCAATGACACCGACAGAGACCGAAAGCATGCAGGCGAGTTGTTTTCGGTAGAGACGCATCAGAGTTGCCTAACGTATGGAGTTAACCGGCGCTACCGAAGCGGCGCATTGAGGGGAGACGAGGAATCGGAACGTTTGGTGGAGAAAGTGACTCGCAGAGGTAGCGTCCGAGTTGAACGATTGGTTAGGGCGCGGATGGTCATTGTGGGTTTTGTAAAGCTGAATGCCCCACAAAGCAAGCAAAAGTAAGAATGGGATGGAATTGAAAACGAGTGCCACTAGGCCAAAACTGATGATGCGTTTCCTGAACTTGATACTGAGAATTCCGAGAAGGACACCGAGGAGACAACCAATAGCCAGTCCAAAACCGAGTTGGATGATCTCGGTCCAAGCCATTAGTCCCGCAATATGCGCCTCGTCTTTGCGAACATAGTTCCAGAATGAGGAATTGGAAATTTCCTGAATAAGGACAACAAGACCGACAGAGAGGAGTGGTGCAGCAATCGACGCTATGGCGAGGATTGTTGAAACCCTAGATTTGTGTTTGTCGTTGGACATCGTGGTTGCGGCCTAACGTATGGAGTTAACCGGCGCTGCCGCGGCGGCGCGGAAGGATCGGACGTTGACTCGCAGAGGCAGCGTCCGGGTTGAACGATTGGTTAGGCCGCCGTTGTTAAGGGCCATCGCCAGAAATGTAAACATAAATAACGAAACTTGTTATGGCCAATGCAATGGGCATAGCAAACCAGTAGAGGATAGACAGACTTTCAAGAGTCGGCCAATTTTTGAGGAACTTGGAGAAAAGGAATCCACCAATACCTGTGGCTATGGCAAGTATGGCAAGGATGAATGCCGGGTGATTCAGTAACTGGAAATGTGCAGCAGTCCAGGCAGATAATACCATCAATAAAATGGGACCAAATAGGGCCACAGCCAGAACTGCTAGGTTCCGATTCGTGGCGCGGGATTGGCCTTGGAGTGTCATGTAGAGCGGCCTAACGTATGGAGTTAACCGGCGCTACCGAAGCGGCGCGGTGGTGGGAGACGAGGAATCGGAACGCTTGGCGGGGAATGTGACTCGCAGAGGTAGCGTCCGGGTTGAACGATTGGTTAGGCACCGGTCGGAGTCCAATATGGGAGTTTAAAAGTTCGCGTTACGCCATCACCGGCCATAACGGAGGTTATTCGGGCCCCATTTGGAATTGGCTGGGCAGCAACGGGGTTGTGAGGGAATAGGAGGCTGGCCTCAGAATCGGAAAGTAAAACCTCGGGCTGAGGCTTATATATTTCATCGGGGAAATAGAATTTTGGTAGCGCTGCCGTTCTTGAAAAGAGGTTATGCCATTCGGAATGTGAATCTTGCGGGTAGTCTTTCTCTGACAAATGTTCTAAACCTGGATTGATATTGTGCAATCGTTCAGACAGGACATTTGAAATAGCGAAAATGCTACAGATGTGGAAAGGAAGGTCGCGGTAGAAGGAGAATCCTGAATTTCCGTCGGAATGGATTGACTTGGTTGGCCCAAGTCCGCCACCAGACATCGGGCCCTCAATGTAATAACCTGGGACCATCATTCCGGGCCAATAAAACACTAAAAATCGAAGATTGCCCTGGTTGTGTTTTAAATAATTAACAATGTTGCCGATATGGGCACGATATGGTTCCAAACCTCGTTTGAGAATGCTATGGCTTTTTTTGAATTGTCGCGATTCACTATCTGCGAAAAAGCTGCGATGGATGCCATTGCAATCGTCAAGGTGCTCCATGAGCGCGTCAAGAAGGTGGTCTGTGGCTTCCAATAGTGGTTGATATTGTGGAGATTTAAAATCATCGTTGATTGTTTCCCGTTTCAAGTTGTCCAAAACGTCTAGCAGGACATTGGCTCGTTTGCATATTTTGTCAAGCGACAGGTTATAGGACCCTAATGGGTGCCTGGCATCATAATTTTCGTGAAAAAGAATAGAGTTATCACATTTGCGCAATGTGCTGACTAGCGTGGGACGAATTTGGCCAATTTGAAATCTTTGATTAATGGGGATGATCATGGTCGAGATCCTTGTGCCTAACTAAGGATTGGGCGTACTGGGAGTACGCGTTTGGGGTACGCAGTAACGGGGGAGATGAGGTTTTCGGGGGTGGAACCCAAGGGTAAGTCCCCTAGAATGAAGATGCGAAAAAGTGAAAAGGTTCAACTCCCCCATTATTGCGTACCTCTGAACAAGCGATTCCGGATTCTCTCGGACTCGGTAGATGCGGCCTAACGAGCAAAGCTAACCGGCGCGGCCGATAGCGAAATTAGAAAAAGAGACGGGATATCCGAATGATCGTCGAGGACGATGCCTCGCAGAGGCAGCGTCCGAGTTGAGCGGATGGTTAGGCCCAGACGTGCGCCTGTGCGGGCTGCGGTGCGCTGGTGCGAACCGTTGGGCAGAAGAATGGGCCTTTGGGTGTTCATGGACAAAGTGAACCTGCCGGGCTGGGCGAAGACGCGAGGCTGAAGGCCTGAGGGCTTTGAGCGTGGCGCGTGAACGATGCGAAGGAGCGTACTCGTAATGATGACAGCGGGAAGGACGGTGAAGTTGGCCTTGCTGGATGGCTGGAAGGAAAACGCAGGGCAGGGCGTTGCAGTGCTAGAAGGAAGAAACGATGGAGTTGGCCTAACGTATGGAGTTAACCGGCGGTGCAGCCAACCGGACGATGAAAGGGGACGAGAAATCCGAATGCAGGCGGGAGGAAAGTGCTCGTGGCTGCAGCGTCCGAGTTGAACGATGGGTTAGGGCGCGCTGGACTGAGCCCGTTGAAAGCTCGCGGCGCGACTGGATTTGAAAGCCTTGGAGCTGAGCGGATTTCATGGATTGCCGCAGTTGAAAGGAGGCGTGGCGTTGAGAGGGAAAGGCCGACGAGCGTATGACGTGGCGGAAATGCTGGAGCGTAATCGAAATGATGACAGCGAGAGCGGCGGTGAAGTTGGCCTTGCTCGATAGCTGGAAGGAAACCTTGAACGGAGAGTTCGTTTCTCGGCGCGATGAGAACCAGAGCGGTTTTCCTGCGGCCTAACGTATGGAGTTAACCGGCGCTGCCGAAGCGGCGCGGAAGGTGAGAGATGAGAAATCCGAACGCTGATGGTGGCCGGTGACTCGCAGAGGCAGCGTCGGCGTTGAACGATGGGTTAGGGCAACAGTTTAGGCATTATGGTGTTTCTTTGCTTGGATACAACGGACGACCGCGACAAAAGACCAATGCAAAATGATCGGTGCGAAACCTGACAAAACAATCCGAGTCGTTTCATTGAGGCTGAGGCCGAAAAATGAGATCTTCGGAAGCAAATAGTAAAGCGCGAGGTTTGTTGGGAAACCAGCGACGAGAACTGCCAGTGCCCCTGCAATATAGGGAAGTCCCCAATCAGCGCTGCATCGCATTGGATCAACTGGCGTCATTGCACTGACCATAAGCAGTATCAGTCCGAGCAACATAAAAATGGACTGAACAGAAATTATGAAGGCAAAAGAGGCTACCAGTGGCGGTAGAGAGCGCAGAAGGTCAGTCCATGCTAGAAAAAGTTTTCGCACGTGAAGGGTTGCCCTAACGTATGGAGTTAACCGGCGGTGCCGACTGCGGCGCGCTGGAGGGAGACGAGAAATCCGACCGAGTGGAGGAGGAAGTTGCCAGTGGAGGCAGCGTCCGGGTTGAACGATTGGTTAGGCCCGACCTTGCAAGGAGGCAATGCCAACAGTCCAGGCTTCTCCGGCGCATTGGCTCTGATTGATCCCTGGCAGCTGATCAAGGACACCTGCGACAATTCGTGCGAAATCATCAGCTTGGGTTGAATCCAGAAATTCGTGAGTTGCCGAACCAAGCGAAACAAGGGTGATTGGTTCTCCTGACGCGGAGAATCTACCAGCTTCAACCGAGATGATCATCTGAGACTGACCAGGCTTTCGTACGCAATAGTGAGAAACGCCGGGGCGTGGGAATTCATTGATAACGGGCATTGGAACCTCCGGTGGTTGATGTAGGGCCTAACGTATGGAGTTAACCGGCGGTGCAGCCAACCGGACGATGAAAGGGGACGAGAAATCCGAACGCAGGCGGGAGAAAAGTGCTCGTGGCTGCAGCGTCCGAGTTGAACGATGGGTTAGGGCGCGCTGGACTGAGCCCGTTGAAAGCTCGCGGCGCGACTGGTTTTGAAAGCCTTGGAACTGAACGGATTTCATGGATTGCCGCAGTTGAAAGGAGGCGTGGCGTTGAAAGGGAAAGGGCGAAGAGCGGGGGACGTGGCGGAAATGCTGGAGCGTACTAGAAATGATGACAGCGAATGAACCGATTAAGTTGGCCTTGCTCGATAGCTGGAAGGAAACCTTGGACGGAGAGTTCGTATCTCGGCGCGATGAGAACCAGAGCGGTTTTCCTGCGGCCTAACGTATGGAGTTAACCGGCGCTGCCGAAAGCGGCGCGACGGGAGGAGACGAGAATTCCAGATTGATTGCGGGAGAAGTGGCTCACAGAGGCAGCGTCCGGGTTGAACGATTGGTTAGGCCGATGGACGGGATTTTGGTTTCTTGCGTGAAGAGGTTCAGCATAGACTAGGATTAGAATAATTCTACGGGTTTGACAAATCCAAATGGAGGTCTCATGCGTGTTGCTGCCGTCTGCACTTTATTGCTGTCCTTGGCCTGTTCGAATGTCAAATTCCAAGCTTATCCTGTGAAAGCTGAAGGTCCATCTGCAAAGGTAATAATTTTTCGTGAGCAGACGGAGATGGGAGCTGCTGTTGCCTGGGAAGTTGTACTTGATGGTAAGAAGATAGCTGCAATTCGACGTAGCAAAAGATTAGAAATAGTTGTTCCAATCGGGTTGCATTCAATTGGTTCAGTCTTCAACAATCTAGCGGTTCAGGCAGAACCTGGGAAAACATATTTCATCGTACTTAGGGGTGTGGGTTTTCAGGTAAGCCCAATGATTCCGAATCAGGAGGAGATCGAGGATCGAATGAAAAATACTTCGGTTCTGGAGTAGAGGCCTAACGAATGGAGTTAACCGGCGGTGCAGCCAACCGGACGATGAAAGGGGACGAGAAATCCGAATGCAGGCGGGAGGAAACTGCTCGTGGCTGCAGCGTCCGAGTTGAACGATGGGTTAGGGCGCGCCGGGAATGGCCCTCATTAGGGGAAGCTTAAGAGATTCTAAAGTGGAAAGGAGCCCGAGTAATTCGGATTCTGTTTTGGTATTCACCCAGATATGTAGCGAAATGGGAACGTCATTGGCCGATGATGTCTTTGCAGGGAATGACCGAATTAGCGTGGTTGCTGAAAAGGCGTGCTTACCTCGTTTGGTGACATTCCAAGTTACAGGAACCCCGGCAATCATCCCTTCTTTTGCCTTTGCTCCCAGAGGCACCTTGAAATTTGGGTGAAGACCGACATAAACGCCAACAGTTGATGAATTCCCTTTTGGTGGAAAGCCGTAATATACAAAAAAATCAGGTCCATCATGGGTTTTCCAGAAGAAACCTGGCGGGAGGCCGCCTTCGGGCTTGACCCAAAGCACGTTCGGGGGCGCAGGCAATTCCATATCTTCTGGGGTGGGTGGATTGGTTGGCGGTTGTTGACCAAAAGAAGAAATGAAAGATCCACAAATGGCTGTGGCAATGATGATTGATCTTGGAATTCGGGACATGAAGCGCCCTAACGTATGGAGTTAACCGGCGGTGCAGCCAACCGGACGATGAAAGGGGATGAGAAATCCGAACGCAGGTGGGAGAAAGTAGATCGTGGCTGCAGCGTCCGAGTTGAACGATGGGTTAGGCCGAGCTGGACTTTGCTCGATGGAGTTAGAAGTTTATACAGATTTTGGTTGAACGTTCTTGGTAGTGGTTCTTTTCGCTATGAGCCAAAAAGCGAGCCACGAAAAAAGAAAAATGAAAGCAGCCTTTTTGTAATCAACTGAGCGCCAGTCTGGTTTGGCAATCAAGTCATAAATAAGTGAGCCACACGCAACGCCGAAAGCCTGAGAAAGTATCTTGGTCATTGCTGCTCCTGGTGGGCCTAACGTATGGAGTTAACCGGCGCTGCCGTAGCGGCGCGGAAGGATTGGACGGTGACTCGCAGAGGCAGCGTCCGGGTTGAACGATGGGTTAGGCGTTTGTTGGACTTTTCTTTTTGAAAAACATAGAAACAATAAAAAAGCTTAACGCATATGCGAATGTAAAAATAACCAAATCAATCAATATTGCAATACCTGTTGAAAAATGGTCGGATGGCTTGAAATGGAAAAACCAATAGGCCAGCCTCGTAATAGTGACAGCGCCGATTGCGGAAAGAAGAGACCTAAGCATTTCGGTCATTCTGTGACTCCTGGATTGAAAATGTGGAAACGCCTAACGTATGGAGTTAACCGGCGCTGCCGAAGCGGCGCGGAAAGTGGGTGACGAGAAATCCGAACGCTGGTGGAGGCTGGTGACTCGCAGAGGCAGCGTCGGAGTTGAACGATGGGTTAGGGCGCGCTGGACTGAGCCCGTTGAAAGCTCGCGGCGCGACTGGTTTTGAAAGCCTTGGAGCTGAGCGGATTTCATGGATTGCCGCAGTTGAAAGGATGCGTGGCGTTGAAAGGGGAAGGGCGAAGAGCGTGGGACGTGGCGGAAATGCCGGAGCGTACTCGAAATGATGACAGCGAATGAACCGATTAAGTTGGCCTTGCTCGATAGCTGGAAGGAAACCTTGAACGGAGGAGCTGGTGTTCGGCGCGGCTAGAACCAGAGCGGTTTTCCTGCGGCCTAACGTATGGAGTTAACCGGCGCTGCCGTAGCGGCGCGTTGCGGTGGTGAAAGTGACTCGCGGAGGCAGCGTCCGAGTTGAACGATGGGTTAGGGCGCGCTGGACTGAGCCCGTTGAAAGTTCGCGGCGCGACTGGTTTTGAAAGCCTTGAAGCGGAACGGTTTTCATGGATTGCCGCAGTTGAAAGGAGGCGTGGCGTTGAAAGGGAAAGGCCGATGAGCGTGGGACGTGGCGGAAATGCTGGAGCGTACTCGAAATGATGACAGCGAGAATGGCGGTGAAGTTGGCCTTGCTCGATAGCTGGAAGAAAACCTTGAGGGGAGAATTCGATGTTTGGCGCGATGAGAACCAGAGCGGTTTTCCTGCGGCCTAACGATTGGAGTTAACCGGCGGTGCAGCCAACCGGACGATGAAAGGGGACGAGAAATCCGAACGCAGACGGGAGGAAAGTGCTCGTGGCTGCAGCGTCCGAGTTGAACGATTGGTTAGGCCGCCGATTGGGAATGGGAATTTAGGAACCATAGGTATTTAGGGTGTAGAGCATCGCTGCCCAAAGTGAAAGGAGTGCGCAAGCGGGTGCGCCGAGAAGCCCAACAAGACGAAGTTTCAAGGATCCCTTGAAGGTGAGAACCAGGAAATACCCTACCGAAGCCGCAATGAACGGGAGCAGGAGTAGAACCACATCGCTTTCTACCCGACGATGCAGGGCTCGTTCGCGATAGAGAATGATCGTGATTGCAATATGGAAAGCGGCCACGATCAGGGACAAAAACAGCTTCTTCATGTGGATGCGGCCTAACGTATGGAGTTAACCGGCGCTGCCGTAGCGGCGCGGAAGGATCGGACGGTGACTCGCAGAGGCAGCGTCCGGGTTGAACGATTGGTTAGGGCGCACCATTAGTACGCTCCGATCTTAGGCACTTCACCATTTTCGTTTGGTAGCTTCCCTTTGAACATTGGTTCTCCGGCTGGAAACGCCCAAACTCGGACAATGTCGCCTGGACGGCCATTTGACAGGAGATATTCTTTGAAGTCATCGAAATCGTCGAAGGCGCTTGGAGTGGCACAGCACGCACCGCAAAAATGGCTGTGAAGTACGACAATACATCCGGTGTGATTGAGATATGACTGGATTTGCTCCAATTGCACAGAGGAAAACAGCTCGTCAATCGAGATGTGCCAGTTGTTAGGTGCGAAGTAGTCCATGGTTGTGCGGCCTAACGTATGGAGTTAACCGGCGGTGCAGCCAACCGGGCGATGGAAGGGGACGAGAAATCCGAACGCAGGCGGGAGAAAAGTGCCCGTGGCTGCAGCGTCCGAGTTGAACGATGGGTTAGACCGCCTTGCTCCGCCCAACGCGAGAACGGAGCAAGAAGGCCTTGGGATTGGAAAAGATCAAGGAGCTGCGGTGCTTTGAAAATCGAAACGGTGTTGCCGATAAGCATGACATTGTCGAAGCGCTGAAGCTGAGAAAACCGTTCTCGCGGTGTGGCGGCCTAACGACTGAGTTAACCGGCGCTGCCGACGGCGGCGCGGTGGTGAGAGAAAAGGGAATCAGAGCGGTGGTCGAGGACGTTGACTCGAAGAGGCAGCGTCCGGGTTGAACGATTGGTTAGGCGCGATCTCCTGGAAAAACTATTGCTGTACATATAGGTTATGTTCAATTTTGCCGCCAAATGTGTATCTGTACAGGCGTGTTTTTGATGAGTCTGGTTCTGTCAGTAGAATTTTTTCGATTATTTTAGGCAGCCACTTGGGCGCATCTGCAAAGTCTGGAACCTTGGTCACTTTTATATTGCAGAAGCGCTGTTTGAAGATTGTTGCCTCGAATTCGATGGTGATTCCCGACATGCCGATCTTGGCCAATGGCGGGACCAAATCGTGAATGTCGGAATACGAGACCTTGCCTTGGATTGGGGTCCAGGCTTGTGTCTCGACTTGGCATAGAGGCAAGGCCAAGAAAAGGGCTGGTAGGGCAATCCACATGTAGCGCCTAACGTATGGAGTTAACCGGCGCTACCGAAGCGGCGCATTGAGGGGAGACGAGGAATCGGAACGTTTGGTGGAGAAAGTGACTCGCAGAGGTAGCGTCCGAGTTGAACGATTGGTTAGGGCGCGGATGGTCATTGTGGGTTTTGTAAAGCTGAATGCCCCACAAAGCAAGCAAAAGTAAGAATGGGATGGAATTGAAAACGAGTGCCACTAGGCCAAAACTGATAATGCGTTTCCTGAACTTGATACTGAGAATTCCGAGAAGGATACCGAGGAGACAACCAATAGCCAGTCCAAAACCGAGTTGGATGATCTCGGTCCAAGCCATTAGTCCCGCAATATGCGCCTCGTCTTTGCGAACATAGTTCCAGAATGAGGAATTGGAAATTTCCTGAATAAGGACAACAAGACCGACAGAGAGGAGTGGTGCAGCAATCGATGCTATGGAGAGGATTGTTGAAACCCTAGATTTGTGTTTGTCGTTGGACATCGTGGTTGCGGCCTAACGATTGGAGTTAACCGGCGCTGCCGTAGCGGCGCGGAAGGATCGGACAGTGACTCGCAGAGGCAGCGTCCGGGTTGAACGATGGGTTAGGGCGCCGATGGTCATTTTAGCAATGCGATGATGGAAATGATGAAAGCGAGAAAGGCAGCGCCGGCAGCTACCCAGGCAGCGTTTTTTGCACTATTCGCAATTTGGAGATTCTTGTCTGCAGTCTCGATTGTTCGATTCTCGGACTCAGATTGTCGAGCGTCATCGAATTTTCGAAGAAACTCCTGAATAATCAGCCGTTTCTCTCCGTAGCCGCCGAGGTTGAACTTCTCGCGAACCGCTTGTTCACCGGCTTGTTTGAGGGATTCGAGGAACTGCTCACGATTGTTCATGTGGTGCGGCCTAACGAATGGAGTTAACCGGCGCTGCCGAAGCGGCGCGGAAGGTGAGAGACGAGAAATCCGAACGCTTGTGGCGGAAAGTGACTCGCAGAGGCAGCGTCGGAGTTGAACGATGGGTTAGGGCGCGCTGGACTGAGCCCGTTGAAAGCCCGCGGCGCGACTGGATTTGAAAACCTTGGAGCTGAACGGATTTCATGGATTGCCGCAGTTGAAAGGAGGCGTGGCGTTGAAAGGGAAAGGCCGACGAGCGTGTGACGTGGTTTGGACTTTGGAGCGTACTCGAAACGATGACAGCGAATGAACTGATTAAGTTGGCCTTGCTCGATAGCTGGAAGGAAACCTTGAACGGAGAATTCGTGTTTCGGCGCGATGAGAACCAGAGCGGTTTTCCTGCGGCCTAACGAAAGAAGTTAACCGGCGCTACCGAAGCGGCGCGTTGAGGGGAGACGAGAAATCGAAACATTTGGTGGGGAAAGTGACTCGCGGAGGTTGCGTCCGGGTTGAACGATTGGTTAGGCCGCAAGCGAGTCCAGAAACTATTCGCCTTTGAGTGCGTCACCCCAGATTGCAATCGTTGACGAAAAAGACCCTGGTTCAGATGCGGAAACTAGAATCGAGGAAGGAATGAAGGATTTGCCTTGATATTTCGGAGCTGCCGAATAGTGACGGGCTTTTCCCTCGGCGACAAGTGGCTTGACTATGTTGAAGTCAATGTCTCTTTTCAGATCAATCACAAAATGAGGAACAAAGACAAAATTTGGTGGAATGTCCTGGCCGCCAAACTCTAATGGCATTAAAAACAATTTGCCAAGAATGCCTTGCTTGAACAGCTCTTCTGCTTTCTCTCTGGAATCTATGTTTGAGAAGTCGGGACCGTTAGGTTTTTTCTTAAACCAGTTGAGCATGCAAAAATCCTTTGCGGCCTAACGATTGGAGTTAACCGGCGCTGCCGAAGCGGCGCGGAAGGTGAGATACGAGAAATCCGAACGCTGGTAGCGGCTGGTGACCCGCAGAGGCAGCGTCGGAGTTGAACGATGGGTTAGGCGCTTGCGCGGCTCTGGCCTTTTATGACAAACCGGGAGATGGCTTCGAAAGACAATGCCGCTGCAACGGAGAAGAAAAGGACGAAGTGATAAATCCCGTAAGAGTCAGACCAAAGTCGGAGCTTGGACTCTAGGGCAAGTCCCGATGCGAGATATGCTATGAGAAGGCAGCAGACCGAATATGCGAGTTTGCGCTTCGAAATGGGGCGCCAGCAGATTGCAGGAAACATGCTCCAAGCAATAATCGGACTCAAAATGGACGAAGCGATTGCAGGTATTCGATTAACTCCAAAAACCATTAGCAAAATGATGACAATCCACACACACACGTATGCGCCGAGGGTGAGAGCGATGTAAGTGGCGAGGCGTTTCATGGTGCGCCTAACGTATGGAGTTAACCGGCGCTGCAGCCAGCCGGACGATGGAAGGAGACGAGAAATCCCAGCGTTTGAAGGAGAAACCGACTCGTGGCTGCAGCGTCAGAGTTGAACGATGGGTTAGGCCGCCCTGGACTTGGCTTGCTGGAGTTGGCGGAGCGACTGGATTTGAGTTGATTAGGGGCATCTGAAGATTCGCCAGAAAAGATACTTACACTCATCCCAATATGATATGTGAGGGCCTTTGGTGAGTATGTGACGCCAAAGGTATTTCGAAAGTGAAATAAGGAGAAGGAAGGCTGCAATTGTTCCAAGGATCATTAGAAAGCCCAAAAATCTTGATTCTCTTGGACTCAATGTTGGGCTTGATGAAATCCATGTGGGCATTGGTGCGGCCTAACGTATGGAGTTAACCGGCGCTGCCGTGGCGGCGCGGAGGGACCGGACATTGACTCGCAGAGGCAGCGTCCGGGTTGAACGATGGGTTAGGCCGAGGATTGTCATTTTTTCTCTTGGTCGGACTTCTTTTTTCTTGCTGCCACAATCGCAACAAAAATTGGAAGGAAGACGGCGACCCAAATAGCGGGATTCATTCCGGAATTCTTGGATCCATCCTCTGACCAAATAAGACACGCATTAAGGAAGAACATCATGGTGTTTCACCTCTTGGGATATGTAGAGGCCTAACGAGCAAAGCTAACCGGCGCTGCCGAAGCGGCGCGGAGCGAGAGAGACGGGAAATCCGAACGATGGTCGAGGGCGGTGCCTCGCTGAGGCAGCGTCCGAGTTGAGCGGATGGTTAGGCATCGAACCAAGAATGACAATGTTTGCATTTTCGTGCTGACTTGTAGATATGCTCACCGCAAACCTCGCAGTTGGTGTGTTGAGGCAATGTGAACAAAATAATGCAGGCAGCCCAACCGACCACCGGAATTGCTGGAAGGAGTCCAAGAAGTGGAGGTAAGTTGCGTGAGCGAACGGCAAACATTCCGATCACGATGGGGATAATCCAAAATATTCCGTAGATGGTAATGAAGTAGATGAATGAAATTAGAAAAATCATAACTGGCTCCAAAAGAGATGCCTAACGAATGGAGTTAACCGGCGCTGCCGAAGCGGCGCGGAAGGTGAGAGACGAGAAATCCGAACGCTGGTGGCGGCTGGTGACTCGCAGAGGCAGCGTCGGAGTTGAACGATGGGTTAGGGCGCGCTGGACTGAGCCCGATGAAAGCACGCGACGCGATTGGTTTTGAAAGCCTTGGAGCTGAACGGATTTCATGGATTGGCGCAGTTGAAAGGAGACGTGGCGTTGAAAGGGAAAGGCCGATGAGCGTGGAGCGTGGCGGAAAAGCTGGAGCGTACTCGAAATGATGACAGCGAATGAACCGATTAAGTTAGCCTTGCTCGATAGCTGGAAGGAAACCTTGAACGGAGTGTTCGTTTCTCGGCGCGATGAGATCCAGAGCGGTTTTCCTGCGGCCTAACGTATGGAGTTAACCGGCGCTGCCGTGGCGGCGCGGAAGGATCGGACGGTGACTCGCAGAGGCAGCGTCCGGGTTGAACGATGGGTTAGGCCGACCCGGAATCATTTTGGGAGCCTTGAAAAACCTTTGGGGCAAAAGCAGCAATAAGAAACATGGGGATGAGTGTAATTGACTTGATTGTTTCAGCCCAGGGCCCTTTTGCTGAGTAAACAAGATATTGAAGGCCTGCTAGGCAAAGGCTAATGGCGAACGCAATGCAAAAACGTTTGCCGTAGGTGGGAAATCTATTGGAATCACGATAAATCCAAGTGACGAGTGGTGGCAAGATAACCATCGTAAATAAAATGATGAGAATGCGATGAACTGGCATTTGTCCCCTTGAGGTGAAGAGGCCTAACGTATGGAGTTAACCGGCGGTGCAGCCAACCGGACGATGGAAGGGGACGAGAAATCACGAGGCATGGGGGAGGAAGCTGGAAGTGGCTGCAGCGTCCGGGTTGAACGATGGGTTAGGCGGGGCTGACTCATTCTTTGAATACCGGTAGAGTTCTGGTGAGAAGTTTGTAGGTGCCTAAAGTGAGATTGGAATAGGGGGCTATTTTGCATCTTGGTCTGCCTTGGATTTCACGAATTTCGAGTGAATCCTTGTGGAAGATAATCTCAAATTTACATGATTGGGATGTGTCCAGTGAATCGCTGAAATAATACTTACCTTTGTCGACTTTTAGCCAATTGCCACCACCCCCGCGAGATTGCCCGCTCTTTGGAATTATTTCCACGCCGAATTCAAGAAGGCTATCTTCATGGTGACGAACAGTAGCAATGCTCTGAGCTTCATTGGGAAGTGATAGATGGTAAAGACCCGAGTAGTTCGGTTGTTTGCATGCAATACAGAATAGGATTGTTGTGATAGGCAAAAATCGGGATGGTTTTCGGAGCATTGTGGCGCCTAACGAGAGGAGTTAACCGGCGTTGCCGAAGCGGCGCGGTGGAAGGAGACGAGAATTCCAGAATAATCGTGGGGGAAGTGGCTCACAGAGGCAACGTCCGGGTTGAACGATAGGTTAGGCCGGCCAGCACGATTCTTTGCAGATCCAGCCTTTGACAACGCCGTGACCCACAATTTTGCCGCCCTCTCTAATTGTGAAGGTGACTCCAGATTGAAGTTGATCGTAGTTGACCTCAGGGTAGTAAGCGAGCTGTAGAGATACGTCGTAATTGAGACCGGGTTCGAATGGCTCGCCGAACCCGGTAAAGCAAACACCCAAATAACTTTCTAGAAGAGTTCTACCATCGTCGGCAGTAAGAGGAACTCGTTGGTTTACATCACCAATGACTAAATGAGGGCGATATAGATTGCTATTGCGTGGCGGCAGCGTTCGACCACCCTCACTTTCGCGCAAGAAGGTGATGGTGGCTGCGATTGTTGGTTTCTCTGACTGCAACATGGCGGCCTAACGTATGGAGTTAACCGGGCGCTACCGAAGCGGCGCGTTGATGGGAGACGAGGAATCGGAATGCTTGGTGGGGAAAGTGACTCGCAGAGGTAGCGTCCGGGTTGAACGATGGGTTAGGCGCTAGGAAACCATAGTGATCTCTTCTTTGCATACAACCCACTTGTCTTTTCTCTTGCACACGGTAAAGCAATAGTTAGCTGAGGCGCGGCCATGGTGAAAGTAGCTAGCCACAACCATGCATGCGTCTTGCGCAACCCACTTTAAACTTGAGATGTCAAACCGAAGACCCTCTTTGTGAGTTGTCTTGTCAAGCACTGGAGACAAATACCCTTTTGAGATAATAGACTTAGAAATAGACTTAACGGGTGTTTGCTCCAAACGAAAACGTGAAAGCAACAGGGGCGATGGGTTTTTGCCGCTAATAGAAATGAAGTGGCCTGACGCTTTTCCACGGATCTCCGACCCGTTGTGCTCGAACATGTATTTAAAGACAACTTCTTGAACGTCAAGAACATCGATTTCACCGGGAGCAGTCGGAGCGCCCAAAAGAATCGTTGCGATGAGGATTGCTGGTTGTATCGACATTAAGGACATGGATGCGCCTAACGTATGGAGTTAACCGGCGCTGCCGAAGCGGCGCGGAAGGTGAGAGACGAGAAATCCGAACGCTTGTGGAGGGAAGTGACTCGCAGAGGCAGCGTCGGAGTTGAACGATGGGTTAGGCCTATTGTGGTTATTTGGTAAATGAATTCAATTGTATTTATTTGTGATATTAAAAAATTTAAATTCATTGCAATACGCTGGTTCAGTATCTGATCTGGTTTGAACATTTTGGTTAGCATTTGGCGGTGTGGATTTTGCAAATACAATATTAAAATTTACAGAATCTTTAGATATCGTTATATCTGGGGAGTGGTCCAATACTATTTGTGTACCTGTCATTGTTAAATCATTGTCGGTTGGGCCAATTTGTGCAATTCCTTCCATGCGGATTTTAATCCAAGTTGAATTATATGTGTATATTGGCTCAATCAAAAACCGTCCTGTTTGTAAATCAATTAACGAATTGCCCGTGCTTGTGAATGACCCCGTTATGCCATTCCATGATAATTTGGAATCATTTGTTATGTTTATTGTTAATTCTTCTAGATCTTTTTTGTATACCCATGTTCCTGTTATTTGAGTGATATTTTGTTGTATGTTTTTTGAATGTGCTCCACCACAGGCAATTGTTGCAATTAAAATGATTATTGCAAGTGTTGATTTGATGTATTGAGGTTTTTTTGCCATGGATATGTCCTTGTATTAATGGTTGTGTTGGGCTTATGCGGCCTAACGTATGGAGTTAACCGGCGCTGCAGCCAACCGGACGATGGAAGGGGACGAGAAATCCGAGCGTTTGTGGGAGGAATCAACCCGTGGCTGCAGCGTCAGAGTTGAACGATGGGTTAGGCCGCCTGGGATAGGTCTTTTTTGTGGAGGCCAATGGTTTGAGAAATGGCCAGAACCAAATATAGCCAGGTCCAGATCGTGTGGAATCTGCCACCACTCGCATGCAGGAATAGGTAGAGGAATAGGCCTGAGATTAGATAGAACAGCACCATAAAAAGGGCCGATCCAATAATGATATAGAACCAGAAAGGATCTTCGGATCTTGTGTATTCGTATCCAGCAATGCCTGCAGTTCCACTACGAAGCCATTGGATACATTTATAGCCAGCCTGAAGAGCTAGAAAGATTGGCAAGAGTAGGAGCAAGTATGCGAGCGTCATGTGTGCGGCCTAACGATTGGAGTTAACCGGCGCTGCCGTAGCGGCGCGGAAGGATCGGACGGTGACTCGCAGAGGCAGCGTCCGGGTTGAACGATGGGTTAGGCCTGTTCGACATTCGGCTCTGAGAATGGAAAATCGCGGGATTTGAGGCGTTCAAGGATGCCGTGCAGCATGTCGTCGGTTATTTCTGATTTTGCCTTTTCTTGGAGGCACTTGTTTGCAGCAGAACGAAGCATCCAGTTCAAGTTTGGATATCTGTGGAGGATGGTCCAAATAACATCAATGCCACAATGCTCAACCAATGCGAGGAAAAGGAAATAATCTTCTTTGGTTGGTTCATCACCGAGAAGAAGTGCTTCAAAACGCTCGAGGGTCATTTGAACTCCTGGTGGGCCTAACGTATGGAGTTAACCGGCGCTACCGAAGCGGCGCGGTGGTGGGAGACGAGAAATCGGAACGCTTGGCGGGGAAAGCGACTCGCAGAGGTAGCGTCCGAGTTGAACGATGGGTTAGACCGCCTGGCTCCGCCCAACGAGAGAACGGAGAAGGAAGGCCTTGGAATTGGAAAAGATCAAGGTTGGTGCGGTGCTTTGAAATGCGAAACGGTGTTGACGATAAGCATGACATTGGCGAGAGCGTTGGTGGTGATGAATCCGTTCTCGCGGTGTGGCGGCCTAACGTATGGAGTTAACCGGCGCTGCAGCCAACCGGACGATGGAAGGGGGCGAGAAATCCGAGTGTTTGAGGGAGGAATCAACCCGTGGCTGCAGCGTCAGAGTTGAACGATGGGTTAGGCGCGTTTGAGATGCTTGAAGAGAGCAATGAAAAGTAAGCCGGTCGTAATGATTTCTAGAATTCTAAAAATTGGCTCATTGGAAAAACTGAACATGTACACAGCACCGATGGCGAGGCCGACGCCCCAGACTGCAAGAAACAGGATGTGGCGAAGATATTTCACCCAGGTCCAAATGAGCATTGCAAGAACGAACCCAACACCCAAAAGAAGCCGAGGACGGTCGAGGAAGTCCCATGCCGCGGCGAAAAGGAACAAGAAGCCCCAGGCAAGGATTAATCCGGATGTGAGGATTTTGAGAACCACGCGTGGCGCCTAACGAATGGAGTTAACCGGCGGTGCAGCCAACCGGACGATGAAAGGGGACGAGAAATCCGAATGCAGGCGGGAGGAAAGGGCTCGTGGCTGCAGCGTCCGAGTTGAACGATGGGTTAGGGCGCGCTGGACTGAGCCCGATGAAAGCACGCGGCGCGACTGGTTTTGAAAGCCTTGGAGCTGAGCGGATTTCATGGATTGCCGCAGTTGAAAGAAGGCGTGGCGTTGAAAGGGAAAGGCCGACGAGCGTGGGACGTGGCGGAAATGCTGGAGCGTACTCGAAATGATGACAGCGAATGAACCGATTAAGTTGGCCTTGCTCGATAGCTGGAAGGAAACCTTGAACGGAGAATTTGGTGTTCGGCGCGATGAGAACCAGAGCGGTTTTCCTGCGGCCTAACGAATGGAGTTAACCGGCGCTGCCGATGCGGCGCGTTGCGGTGGTGAAAGTGACTCGCGGAGGCAGCGTCCGAGTTGAACGATGGGTTAGGGCGCGCTGGACTGAGCTCGTTGAAAGCTCGCGGCGCGAATGGTTTTGAAAGCCTTGAAGCTGGACGGATTTCATGGATAGCCGCAGTTGAAAAGGAAACCTTGAACGGAGAATTCGGAGTTCGGCGCGATGAGAACCAGAGCGGTTTTCCTGCGGCCTAACGTATGGAGTTAACCGGCGCTGCCGAAGCGGCGCGGAAGGTGAGAGACGAGAAATCCGAACGTTGGTGGCGGCTGGTGACTCGCAGAGGCAGCGTCGGAGTTGAACGATGGGTTAGGGCCCGCTGGACTGAGCCCGTTGAATGCTCGCGGCGCGACTGGTTTTGAAAACCTTGGAGCTGAGCAGATTTCATGGATTGCCGCAGTTGAAAGGAGGCGTGGCGTTGAAAGGGAAAGGCCGATGAGCGTGGAGCGTGGCGGAAAAGCTGGAGCGTAATCGAAATGATGACAGCGAATGAACCGATTAAGTTGGCTTTGCTCGATAGCTGGAAGGAAACCTTGAACGGAGAGTTCGTTTCTCGGCGCGATGAGAACCAGAGCGGTTTTCCTGCGGCCTAACGTATGGAGTTAACCGGCGGTGCAGCCAACCGGACGATGAAAGGGGACGAGAAATCCGAATGCAGGCGGGAGGAAAGGGCTCGTGGCTGCAGCGTCCGAGTTGAACGATTGGTTAGGCAGCCGGGTGTCATTGTCGGAACTTGTAGTAAGTAACTAGGGCGATAACCACAAGCGTGGTGTGCAAGGTGATTGCAGCATTGCGGTATTTAGGAAAGTTTGGTGATGTCCTTACATGGCCAAGCGTGAAGGCGATCACCGGATAATAAAGTAGGGACAGCAGGCCGGGAACAACTGTGATCTTTTCTTGGAAATTGGCTGGAATCATAGCGAGCGGAAAGAAAATCTCGGCAGGAAGATACGTGCCGTGACCTGCCCCAGCGCAGAAAACGCATAAAAGGAATAGTGATGCCATTACTAAGAAGCCCAGAATGGCCCAAGCCTTTGCAGAATCGAATGGATACATGGTGGCTGCCTAACGATGGAGTTAACCGGCGCTACCGAAGCGGCGCGTTACGGTGGTGAAAGTGACCGGAAGAGGTAGCGTCCGGGTTGAACGATTGGTTAGGCCGCTGGGTACGCGCCTTCCGGGCTTACCGTTGAGGGGCAGATATAGATTTCGTAGCGTTCCCATTGCGTGTTTTCCAGGAATGCTGAGTCTGAAAGGTCTTCTTCGTGATGATCTTGCTCGTCCCCAAGGTTATATGCCGCAAGAACAACTGAATATCGACCTATAGGTAGTTCAGCAAGAATGATTTCTTTGACGTCGTGGAGCGCCAAACAACCAGACTGTAGATCGAAAGGATGGATTGTAGCTCTATCGAACCCCTGAAGCGAAGGAAGGGTTTGGCAGATGAACACATCCAGCCGGTGATCGTTTCGATGTGCCCGCGTGCTAAATGAGATTCCACCAGGACTGCGGGTCCAACCTTGCTCAATGGATTGTTCGGTGTAATCAGGTAGAGGATCGAACGGATTGCATCCTTGGTCGTACACAAAGAATTGGTAGTGATCTGCAAAGATTCGAAGAGTTTTGTGAGGTTCCATGGATGCGGCCTAACGTATGGAGTTAACCGGCGCTGCCGAAAGCGGCGCGACGGTTCGGACGTTGACTCGCAGAGGCAGCGTCCGGGTTGAACGACCGGTTAGGACCACCAGCCGGAATTGACCGCCCGAGCACGCGGAATGCACGGTTTCAGGGGCGTTTGTGGGGGTTTGGAAGTCCATGAACCAGGCCGAAAAGGAAAAGGCTTTGGAGTTATTGCGTGAGCGGAAAGGAACGAGCGTTGGAGTCAGCTCCATGATCGCAGAAATCCATGGGCCGTTTGTGAAACCACAAGCAATAACGCCAATCGGTAGCGAAGCGAGAACCGTGGAGCTGATAACGGGAAGGCAAACGAAAGACCGAAAGAACGGGAAATGACGAGTGGGCCTAACGAATGGAGTTAACCGGCGGTGCAGCCAACCGGACGATGAAAGGGGACGAGAAATCCGAATGCAGGCGGGAGGAAAGTGCTCGTGGCTGCAGCGTCCGAGTTGAACGATGGGTTAGGGCGCGCTGGACTGAGCCCGCTGAAAGCTCGCGGCGCGACTGGTTTTGAAAACCTTGAAGCTGAGCGGATTTCATGGATTGCCGCAGTTGAAAGGAGGCGTGGCGTTGAAAGGGAAAGGGCGAAGAGCGCGGGACGTGGCGGAAATGCTGGAGCGTACTCGAAATGATGACAGCGAATGAACCGATTAAGTTGGCCTTGCTCGATAGCTGGAAGGAAACCTTGAGCGGAGAGTTCGTTTCTCGGCGCGATGAGAACCAGAGCGGTTTTCCTGCGGCCTAACGTATGGAGTTAACCGGCGCTACCGAAGCGGAGCGGTGGTGGGAGACGAGGAATCGGAATGCATGGCGGGGAAAGTGACTCGCAGAGGTAGCGTCCGGGTTGAACGATTGGTTAGGCGCAGGAATGTTCAAGAACTATGTTGAATGATTTTACCTTTTAAGGTTCTCGTAAATAAGTATAATTACAAATTCTTGTTGCTGCCAATCCTTAGAAGCATGGACAACCCTGTTTCCCTGTATGGGATCTTCCTTGTTGATTGGTTCAAGGTTTAGGTTTGTGCGAATGATTTTACATACAAAGGTGATGGATTCTTTGACCTTCGCATTCGAAGTATATTGAATTTTGTATTCTGGGTATATCTGATTAATTGGTTGAATACGTGCAAGTGGGCTTGTGGGCTTAAAAGAAAAACGACAAGCTTGACTTGAAAATGAAAAAGAGTTTAGAGAAACGGCATCGACAGAAACAAGTTCTTTCTCTGGGTATTTTTGTCTTGGTATGGATGAAAAGGTTCCGTATGTCCTGATCAATTGCTTGAGGTCAGCTGATCGGAATAAAATCAATTCCCCAGACGGAACATCAGCCTGGAGGTTTGAGATTGCACAAAAGGTTAGAACCAATGAAATATGCGTGTTCATGGAGATGCCTTCTTTGGGTGACAGGAATAGGGCGCCTAACGTATGGAGTTAACCGGCGCTGCCGTAGCGGCGCGGAAGGATCGGACGTTGACTCGCAGAGGCAGCGTCCGAGTTGAACGATGGGTTAGGGCGCGCTGGACTGAGCCCGTTGAAAGTTCGCGGCGCGACTGGTTTTGAAAACCTTGGAGCTGAGCGGATTTCATGGATTGGCGCAATTGAAAGGAGGCGTGGCGTTGAAAGGGAAGGGCCGACGAGCGTGGGACGTGGTTTGGACTTTGGAGCGTACTCGAAATGATGACAGCGAATGGACCGATTAAGTTGGCCTTGCTCGATAGCTGGAAGGAAACCTTGAACGGAGAGTTCGTTTCTCGGCGCGATGAGAACCAGAGCGGTTTTCCTGCGGCCTAACGTATGGAGTTAACCGGCGCTACCGAAGCGGCGCGATGGTGGGAGACGAGGAATCGAAACGCTTGGCGGGGAAAGTGACTCGCAGAGGTAGCGTCCGAGTTGAACGATGGGTTAGGAGCCTAGTTTACATTACTATCGGTGATCTTTAGATAATGGATGTTCTACACCTTTAACTGCCAAACCAGAAAATGTTACAGGGATTTGGAGATAATCATGATCGCCTCTGCTCCCAAAGTTAACGAGGTAGATCCATTTGTCATTACCATCCGAAGATCGTTTGATCTGTTCGATAGAAATACCCTTTACGTACCACCCAGTGCTGCCATGTGTGAATTTCGGAAGCTCCCTTTCGGCGATTTCAATTACTTGCGCTAGTGCAATTGGAGGAGCCTGATTGGGTGACCATGTGGGAAGTTTTGAAATTTCAGCGTCTGTAAGTCCGAATTGAATTTCCTTCTCTCCAATTCTTGAAATATAAGATCTGCTTGGCATATTGTCGGGGTCACCATGATAGATAAAGTCTCTATCACAGGCGAATAGAGAAATAATGAATACGCTAACAGCAATAACTCTGAATCTTCTTGGGCTCATAGAGTAGGCTCCTAACGTATGGAGTTAACCGGCGCTGCCGTAGCGGCGCGGAAGGATCGGACGGTGACTCGCAGAGGCAGCGTCCGGGTTGAACGATGGGTTAGGTTGCCTGGACATGCGGCTTTGGAACTTTGAAGGAAGATAGAAAGTAGACTGTACCAACAAAAACGAATGCCGAGATTTGGTACAGAGCGCCTGGGCCGAGCTGAATGAGAAGCCCAAGAACGACGTGAACAATGGATGCAACGACTAGTACGGGTTTGGTGAAAGGGAAGCCCTGTCCCCGAAAAGCCATTTTTAAAGCGGAAATTGCTGAGAGAAGAAGCAGGGAGATTGTGAAGCCAAATAGAGAGATCGCGATGGGATTCCGACTGATGCCGTGTGCCATAGCGCTAGAGACGATCAGGGCAATAAGAACAAAATCGATGAGGCCACTTAGGCCGAGCAGGTAGGCGAGAAAGGTGGGTTTCAGGTTCATTGGGCCTCAGCGGTGAAGCAACCTAACGTATGGAGTTAACCGGCGCTGCCGCAGCGGCGCGGAAGGATCGGACGGTGACTCGCAGAGGCAGCGTCCGGGTTGAACGATGGGTTAGGTGATCTGGAAAACTCATCGTTTTGCACCCCGTTTTAATCCACAGTATGAGCATTGCGCGGTATCAAAAATTTTGAATGTGGCCTCACGATCAACCAAGAGGCTATCTTGGTTTGAAAATGGCATATGACAGCTTGGACATCGAAAGCTATTGAGCTGGTTAAAGCAAATTCCTGAAATGAAAATCAAAAATATAATGGGAACGAGATACCAATGAGTATCGTTGAAAACGCCAATTGCACTAATAATGATACAGACAGGAGTTAGCCAGAGACAAAGCCCACACCTTCGCCTGCGACGGTTATAGTTGCTCCAATCAAATTCTTCTGTTGGGTTGGAGGGCATTGGTGGAATCACCTAACGTATGGAGTTAACCGGCGCTGCCGTAGCGGCGCGGAAGGATTGGACGATGACTCGCAGAGGCAGCGTCCGGGTTGAACGATGGGTTAGGCGCTGGCCGAGGCTAATTTGGATGAATCGCATCGGCGACCTTGAACATTTGAGGAGGTGGGCCGTTGAGAATTAGAATGGTGCAAACCTGCTCGCGCCCATCGGTGGATTGGAAGGTGATCATTTTTACATGATTCGTTTTTCTGTCGAAATGGTAATATTTTCTATATTTACCCAACCCAAAGATTAGTTCATCGCCTACTTTGATAGTGCAAGATTTGGTGTCGGACGGTGGTTTTAGTTCTTTGTCACCAATACATCCAACCCGTATATGTCCATTTTTCCCATAGAAAAGATCGTAAGAATGAAAATCGGCGCGCCTTTTTTCTTTTATCGACTTGAGTGAACCTGTAGGAACAGAAACATAGGTCAACCGCCGCATTGAATCGGCCTGAGCAAACAGCGTGCATGCACCAAAAAATGCTGGCAAGGCCAGGAGCTTCAATGCGTGGAGATATCTGGACGTCATGGTGTTGCGCCTAACGTATGGAGTTAACCGGCGTTGCCGAGGCGGCGCGGTGAGAGGGGACGAGAATTCCAGAATGGTTGTGGGGGAAGTGGCTCACAGAGGCAACGTCCGGGTTGAACGATTGGTTAGGCCGCAAGCGAGTCCAGAAACTATTCGCCTTTGAGTGCGTCACCCCAGATTGCAATCGTTGACGAAAAAGACCCTGGTTCAGATGCGGAAACTAGAATCGAGGAAGGAATGAAGGATTTGCCTTGATATTTCGGAGCTGCCGAATAGTGACGGGCTTTTCCCTCGGCGACAAGTGGCTTGACTATGTTGAAGTCAATGTCTCTTTTCAGATCAATCACAAAATGAGGAACATAGACAAAATTTGGTGGAATGTCCTGGCCGCCAAACTCTAATGGCATTAAAAACAATTTGCCAAGAATGCCTTGCTTGAACAGCTCTTCTGCTTTCTCTCTGGAATCTATGTTTGAGAAGTCGGGACCGTTAGGTTTTTTCTTAAACCAGTTGAGCATGCGAAAATCCTTTGCGGCCTAACGTATGGAGTTAACCGGCGCTGCCGAAGCGGCGCGGAAGGTGAGAGACGAGAAATCCGAACGCTTGTGGAGGAAAGTGACTCGCAGAGGCAGCGTCGGAGTTGAACGATGGGTTAGGGCGCGCTGGACTGAGCCTGTTGAAAGCTCGCGGCGCGACTGGATTTGAAAACCTTGGAACTGAACGGATTTCATGGATTGCCGCAGTTGAAAGGAGACGTGGCGTTGAAAGGGAAAGGCCAAAGAGCGTGTGGCGTGGTTTGGACTTTGGAGCGTACTCGAAATGATGACAGCGAGAGCGGCGGTGAAGTTGGCCTTGCTCGATAGCTGGAAGGAAACCTTGAACGGAGAATTCGGTGTTCGGCGCGACGAGAACCAGAGCGGTTTTTCCTGCGCCTAACGTATGGAGTTAACCGGCGCTGCCGAAGCGGCGCGGAAGGTGAGAGACGAGAAATCCGAATGCTGGTGGAGGCCGGTGACTCGCAGAGGCAGCGTCGGAGTTGAACGATGGGTTAGGGCGCGCTGGACTGAGCCCGTTGAAAGCTCGCGGCGCGACTGGTTTTGAAAGCCTTGGAGCTGAGCGGATTTCATGGATTGCCGCAGTTGAAAGGAGGCGTGGCGTTGAAAGGGAAAGGTCGACGAGCGTTGGACGTGGCGGAAATGCTGGAGCGTACTCGAAATGATGACAGCGAATGAACCGATTAAGTTTGCCTTGCTCGATAGCTGGAAGGAAACCTTGAACGGAGAATTCGGTGTTCGGCGCGACGAGAACCAGAGCGGTTTTTCCTGCGGCCTAACGAATCAAGCTAACCGGCGCTGCCGAAGCGGCGCGGTGGTTGGGGATGAGAAATCGGAAAGAACGGAGTGGCCAGCGGGCCGCAGAGGCAGCGTCCGGGTTGAGCGCCCGGTTAGGCGCTGGGCTGAGAAGATGAGTTTTTTAGCGCCTTGGATATGCCAAAGAGTAGAAAAATCCAAGCCGTAATGTTGGAAACAAAAGCAATTCCGCCAGAAAGAATGTATGGCATGGTTTGGGAAAAGTCCTTGGCGTTGTATGCATCTACGAAACTATGCAGGTCATTCCAAGCCGACCTGAAACCTGAGATAAATAATGCTGCAACAAGAAGGGATAGACCAATTAATACAGCCTTGAATGCGCTACGGTTGTTGGTGCGATGTTTTGAAATGATTACAATGCCAACTACATATATGACGAGCAGGTGGAGATTCTCACCGACTCGGGCGGCTGTTTGGGTTGTGAGGGAACCGGGCATGGTTGGCGCCTAACGAATGAAGATAACCGGCGCTGCCGAAGCGGTGCAATGGTTGGGGACGAGAATTCCAGAAAGATCAGCGGAGAGAGCGGCTCGCAGAGGCAGCGTCATGGTTGAGCGAAGGGTTAGGCCCCGATTGAGCATGTTTAGAAGTTTTGCTTTTGCCATTGAGAATCAACAAGTTTGAACTTGGCATCCCATTCGGTATTCACTTGAATTCCAAAATAGCCAAGCGTGAGTTCGTTGGTGTCAATCGTGATAGAGCCCAATGCCAGCTCAAAGTTGGAGGAATCCAAATTGGACTTTCCCGAATCTTGTTCACACGATTGCTGAACTTGGTTATCCAGTTCTTGGATTTGGTGAAGGACCGACTTGGCGGCAGATTTCGCCGTTTCATGATCGGAAGCAGGAATGCGAATTTCGATTTCGCCAAATTCTGAGTTAATGGCAATAAAGAAATCACCAGGTTCACCCAAAAGTGGTGCTTGGATAAATTCCGCGAGCAAGGATTCAGGAGAGTATCTATTACGGGGGAACATGGTGGGCCTAACGTATGGAGTTAACCGGCGGTGCAGCCAACCGGACGATGAAAGGGGACGAGGAATCCGAACGCAGGCGGGAGGAAAGTGCTCGTGGCTGCAGCGTCCGGGTTGAACGATGGGTTAGGCGGACCCGGGTAATGCTCATTGGTGTTGCTCGCTTTTGAAGAATGGAAGAGCCTGACTCCATTGTTGTGGAAAACGAGCCTGTGCCTGGTGTTGGAAATCCGTTTGGGTGATCAGTTTCCAATCGTGTCGGCAGGTGGAAGCGGAAGGGCTTTGGAGGAAGAGAATTGGGCCTTTCCCATAAATGCCGCCGTGCAGGCTGCCGCATTTAGGGCAAGCGTAATATTCATTTACGATCGGTGCTGTGGGCTTTGGAAGGCGATTGACTGACGAGCAGGCCAGGAAGCTGGCTGCGATAAGCGTAGTGGTAATCCCAAAGCGAATCATGGGCGGCCTAACGATCAAAGCTAACCGGCGCTGCCGAAGCGGCGCGGTGGTTGGGGATGAGAAATCCAGAAAGAACGGAGAGGACGGTGCCTCGCAGAGGCAGCGTCCGGGTTGAGCGGAGGGTTAGGCAGCACCATTGGGGCCTTTCTTGTTCTTGCGCTGCTGGAGGAACCCGATCAAAGCGCCAAAAGCCACACCAAGGCCGACTCCGAGGGCGATGTTATTGATGGCAACGCCTAATCCAGCGCCGATTGACACGCCGATGGCAATCCAGAACCCTGGAGGCTGCGTTTTTGGGTCGGAATTTTTTGGCGGATTTCCAAAAAGACTCATGTGGTGCCTAACGTATGGAGTTAACCGGCGCTGCCGAAGCGGCGCGGAAGGTGAGAGACGAGAAATCCGAACGCTTGTGGCGGAAAGTGACTCGCAGAGGCAGCGTCGGAGTTGAACGATGGGTTAGGGCGCGCTGGACTGAGCCCGTTGAAAGTTCGCGGCGCGACTGGTTTTGAAAACCTTGGAGCTGAACCGATTTCATGGATTGCCGCAGTTGAAAGGAGGCGTGGCGTTGAAAGGGAAAGGCCGACGAGCGTGCGACGTGGCGGAAATGCTGGAGCGTACTCGAAATGATGACAGCGAATGAACCGATTAAGTTGGCCTTGCTCGATAGCTGGAAGGAAACCTTGAACGGAGAGTTCGTTTCTCGGCGCGATGAGAACCAGAGCGGTTTTCCTGCGGCCTAACGTATGGAGTTAACCGGCGCTGCCGAAGCGGCGCGGAAGGTGAGAGACGAGAAATCCGAACGCTTGTGGCGGAAAGTGACTCGCAGAGGCAGCGTCGGGGTTGAACGATGGGTTAGGGCGCGCTGGACTGAGCCCGCTGAAAGCTCGCGGCGCGACTGGTTTTGAAAACCTTGGAGCTGAACGGATCTCATGGATTGCCGCAGTTGAAAGGAGGCGTGGCGTTGAAAGGGAAAGGCCGACGAGCGTGGGACGTGGCGGAAATGCTGGAGCGTACTCGAAATGATGACAGCGAATGAACTGATTAAGTTGGCCTTGCTCGATAGCTGGAAGGAAACCTTGAACGGAGAATTCGTGTTTCGGCGCGATGAGAACCAGAGCGGTTTTCCTGCGGCCTAACGTATGGAGTTAACCGGCGGTGCAGCCAACCGGACGATGAAAGGGGACGAGAAATCCGAATGCAGGCGGGAGGAAAGTGCTCGTGGCTGCAGCGTCCGAGTTGAACGATGGGTTAGGGCGCGCTGGACTGAGCCCGCTGAAAGCTCGCGGCGCGACTGGTTTTGAAAGCCTTGGAGGCGAACGGATTTCATGGGTTGGCGCGGTAGAAAAGGGACGTGGCGTTGAAATGGAAAGGGCGATGAGCGTTTGACGTGGTTTGGACTTTGGAGCGTACTCGAAATGATGACAGCGAATGAACCGATTAAGTTGGCCTTGCTCGATAGCTGGAAGAAAACCTTGAACGGAGAATTCGTTCCTCGGCGCGGCGAGAACCAGAGCGGTTTTCCTGCGGCCTAACGTATGGAGTTAACCGGCGATGCAGCCGACCGGACGATGAAAGGGGACGAGAAATCCGAACGCAGACGGGAGGAAAGTGCTCGTGGCTGCAGCGTCCGAGTTGAACGATGGGTTAGGGCGCGCTGGACTGAGCCCGATGAAAGCACGCGGCGCGACTGGTTTTGAAAGCCTTGGAGCTGAGCGGATTTCATGGATTGCCGCAGTGGAAAGGATGCGTGGCGTTGAAAGGGAAAGGCCGACGAGCGTGGGACGTGGCGGAAATGCTGGAGCGTACTCGAAATGATGACAGCGAATGAACCGATTAAGTTGGCCTTGCTCGATAGCTGGAAGGAAACCTTGAACGGAGAATTCGTTTCTCGGCGCGATGAGAACCAGAGCGGTTTTCCTGCGGCCTAACGTATGGAGTTAACCGGCGCTGCCGTAGCGGCGCGGAAGGATCGGACGTTGACTCGCAGAGGCAGCGTCCGGGTTGAACGATGGGTTAGACCGCCCTGGCTAGGGTTCGAGCTTTTTTTCATTTCCCCACCCTGATTTGGCCGTTTTGACCCCTTTGTGCGCGTGCGTAAACCGGAATCTAAAAATAATACGTCCATGATATTCGCCGTCCGCTTGTGTGCGAAACGAAATGATCTGACCGCCGAAATGAGATGGGTCGGTCTGGCGGCTATGAAGATATAAATTTCCGCCAACGAGGGATGTCGCCGTGTCTAACGAAAGTGCCCAATAGCCGCATTCCCATTCATCTTCGCAGCCTTGAATCCGGTGAAGGTTGTTCATGCGCTCAATCAGATGGATGGAAGGCATTGAGGCCTCGTGCGGTCTAACGTATGGAGTTAACCGGCGCTGCCGATGCGGCGCGGAAGGTGAGAGATGAGAAATCCGAAGGCTGGTGGAGGAAAGTAACTCGTAGAGGCAGCGTCCGAGTTGAACGATGGGTTAGGGCGCGCTGGACTGAGCCCGTTGAAAACTCGCGGCGCGACTGGTTTTGAAAACCTTGGAGCTGAACGGATTTCATGGATTGCCGCAGTTGAAAGGAGGCGTGGCGTTGAAAGGGAAAGGGCGAAGAGCGTGGGACGTGGCGGAAATGCTGGAGCGTACTCGAAATGATGACAGCGAATGAACCGATTAAGTTGGCCTTGCTCGATAGCTGGAAGAAAACCTTGAACGGAGAGTTCGTATCTCGGCGCGATGAGAACCAGAGCGGTTTTCCTGCGGCCTAACGTATGGAGTTAACCGGCGCTGCCGTAGCGGCGCGGAAGGATCGGACGTTGACTCGCAGAGGCAGCGTCCGGGTTGAACGATGGGTTAGGCCTGGCTGGGCGGTAGTCATTGCTTTACACCCCAAAGCCGGAGCCATGGTTTAAACGAAACAAAAAAAACGATGCAGAAACCAAGCTGAATGATTGTTTTGAGGATTTGGTCACCCTTTGGGAACGCCTTTGAAATTGCGAAGCTGGTGAAAAGGTATAAAGCCAAAAGTGTGAGGATCAACAGAGATGCAGCCAAGCCTGCTTTGATTTGGTTCCACATGGGTTAGGGCGCAACATCGGGATTCTTTTTGGCTTTTTTGTGTTGCGCAGCGCCAATTGCCGCACCCATGGCGAGCCCAATGCCTATGCCAATCGCGATGTTCTGGATGGCTACGCCAATGCCTGCCCCGATGGCAAGGCCAATTGCGATCCAGAAGGCAAGCGGGTTGGAGATTTCTTGTTTCTCAGCCATAGAGGATCTCCTATGCGGCCTAACGTATGGAGTTAACCGGCGCTACCGAAGCGGCGCGGTGGTGGGAGACGAGGAATCAGTAAGGTTGGTGGGGAAAGTGACTCGCAGAGGTAGCGTCCGGGTTGAACGATTGGTTAGGCCTATCTGTACACAACATTTTCGAGACTAGGATCTGCATATGCATCTGAATTTGTTAGGTGTCCATCAAATGGACCGACCTTGGAAACGTCTTGGCCATTCTTGAAAACAATAAGTAGACCGTGTTCTTGTTCCCAATCGCAATTACATTCAAGAGAAATGTACACTGCGTTGTCCTTCTGACGTCGCAGGACAAAGGCCTCACTTCCGAATTGAATGAATTTCCAGACTCCGTTCGGAGCCTCGATGGTTGGGAGTTCACCAAAAGATGGAGGCCAGTTTGACTTTATGTCTTTGTAATACTTGAAGATGTATGATTCGGCTTTTGCCAATACAGAAAATGGACTTGAAATGAAATTCGAGATCGCTGCGTGAAGATCCGATTTATTAGGATCTTCTTCATAGCCTTCAACGATTATTCTGCATTCTGAACCGTTTAGAATTTCGAGTTTGAGTAGTTGGCTCTGATGCCACCCACAATCCTCATCGTGTGTGAGCTCAACATTTTTTGGAAGGTTCATGCCTGCTCCTGGCAGATCGTGGGGCCTAACGAATGGAGTTAACCGGCGATGCAGCCAACCGGGCGTTGAAAGGGGACGAGGAATCCGAACGCAGGCGGGAGAAAAGTGCTCGTGGCTGCAGCGTCCGAGTTGAACGATGGGTTAGGCGCGCCGAGTGGCTGGCTTCAGTCATCGCCGGGACCTTGCGCAGCACGCGAATCGGAGGCGGTAAAAGCAATAGGGATCTCCACCTGGCTGGGTTTGAAGAGAATGCCTAAGTTAAACATGCCACATGAACAGTCACCCTCAAGGTCGGAGGACCGGAATAGCTCGATTTTTGTTGGAGCTTCCTTGAGTTTGGCGATTTTTTTAATCCGATCCTGCTGCGCCTTCGTAAGAATGAGAACGTAGCCAGGCTTGAATCCATGTTCAATATTCTTCATTTGTGCAGTTGTTAAGGTTATTGTGACAACTTTTTGATACTGTAGTCGACCATCCTTGAACAAAAAACCATCGGCAAGTAATGGCGATAGGCTTATTGCTATGAAAAAGATGACTCGAAAAATTTTGGAACCGATCATGGGCACGCCTAACGTATGGAGTTAACCGGCGGTGCAGCCAACCGGACGATGGAAGGGGACGAGAAATCCGAACGCAGGCGGGAGAAAAGTGCTCGTGGCTGCAGCGTCCGTGTTGAACGATGGGTTAGGCCGCGCCGGACTTGGTTTGGGAAAGTTTGGCCATCAGTCTGGAATATAGGCAAGCCATTCTCGGAGTTGGATCACAACTGGGGCAATATTTGGCGAGCAATTTTCTTCGATGGCCCACCCAGCTTGTAGGACATCTCTTGCCAAAGTATTTCCGACAGAAATTAGGTTATACGGCATTTGCTCCAGAGCGCTGATGTTCAATTCTAGGCGTTTGGAGAAGGTCACGCAAAAGGAGGAATCAGCATCGAGAAGATCGATGTCTTGAGAGATTCTTTCCTTAATGGATGCGTTGGACATGAGCGGCCTAACGTATGGAGTTAACCGGCGCTGCCGTAGCGGCGCGGAAGGATCGGACGGTGACTCGCAGAGGCAGCGTCCGGGTTGAACGATGGGTTAGGCGCTTGCACTGCTTTGGCCTTTCATGGCAAATCGGGTGAAAGCCTCGAAGGATAATGCCGCTGCAATTGAGAAGAAAAGGATGAAGTGGTAGATTCCATAATAATCGGGCCAAATTCGGAACTTTGATTCTACGACAAGTCCTGCGGCGAGATACGCGATGAGAAGGCAGCAGACTGAATATGCGAGTTTGCGCTTTGAAATGGGGCGCCAGCAGATGGCTGGAAACATACACCAAGCGATGAACGGACTCAATACTGATGCAGCCATTGCGGGGAGCCGGTTTACTCCAATAACCATGAGCATGATGGCGACTAGCCAAACACATGCGAATGTGCCGATGGTGAGGGCGATGTAAGTGGCGAGGCGTTTCATGGTGCGCCTAACGTATGGAGTTAACCGGCGCTGCCGAAAGCGGCGCGACGGGTCGGACGGTGACTCGCAGAGGCAGCGTCCGGGTTGAACGATTGGTTAGGCATGTGATGAATGCTGGAGGTTAATCATTATGTAATTTTTCACCTTTCAGTTGGAACCTGCAACTTAAAGTGAATTGAGCCTCGCCGGTGGATGGTGAGAACGCGCCAGGATCTGTGGTGAATTCATAACCCTTTGCGTGGGATTCTGCTGCCGACCAGAGTTCTTTGGGACCAGAAAGGATTTCGACGCGGGTGACCTTTCCAGCCCTTGAGATATGCAAGCGAAGGGAAACAACGCCTTCGATTTTTTGTTTCCGTGCCTCTGGGGGATATGGCGGTGGAGGTGGCTGGAAACGAATGCGAACCTTGTCGTCGCCAAAAACCACAATCATAGGTTCTTGTTTCAAATCCTTTTGTTGGGGATGAATCAGTGTTGGCTGTGGTGCCGTATCGGATCTGCTTTTGTGGTTACAACCAGAAATGCCAGCGAGGCTGAGGATGATCAGAGCTGTTGGGAGTGAGTGCGCCAAGGAGATGCCTAACGATTGGAGTTAACCGGCGCTGCCGTAGCGGCGCGGAAGGATCGGACGGTGACTCGCAGAGGCAGCGTCCGGGTTGAACGATGGGTTAGGCAGTGAATGGGCATGGGATAAGCTAATCACTATCAATCCTGTTGAAAATGTAAGCAAGTAGGTGTTCGCCTAAAAAGATCGAAACAAAGAACGACAACAAAAAACCAATACCATGAGCGATAAAAAACAGCCGATCCTCTAGATTTGGTAAAGTTACATTGATTGTTTTGAGTGAAATATAGCCTAATGTTATAGCAAAAAGTATGCTTATGGCTATTATTGATGTTTTGATAAAATAGTATTTAAATAAACTTATTGGATGTTTAAAATAATCGATATTTGGTCTAATTTTAGATCGCCTTGTGAGAATAAAAATTGAAAATACAATAATTGGACCGAAATTGGCAATAACGCGGATTGATGTATTTGTGGTGAATTTGAACCTAACACAGAGCTGGAGCAGAAATACGATGAACCAAATAATGCTCCAAGCGGTGGACGCTTGAGTCGATTGTCGTTGCCTTGCTGGGAACATGGTGCGGCCTAACGTATGGAGTTAACCGGCGGTGCAGCCAGCCGGGCGATGGAAGGAGACGAGAAATCAGGATGCATGGGGGAGGAAGTGGGAAGTGGCTGCAGCGTCCGGGTTGAACGATTGGTTAGGCCGCTCATGGATATTGGCTGGAGACGAAGACAAAGATCGCTCCAACCCCAGCGATGGTGATGCCCAGGAAAATTTCGAAGATACGCGACCGCTTAGATTGCTCTGCCTTGATTCTGCGTTCAAGGTAGTCCTTTGGGCGGAGTCCAATCGCAAAGTAGACACCAATCCCAATCATGATCAGACCGAGAAGAAATGCAGATCGAACGAGATTGTACATGGTCAGAGGCCTGACATCACTTTGACGCCTGAAGTAGATCGGCGGCACTATTCAATATTGCAACCCACGTTTCATCGGTGGGGTTCTCAGCGACAACCCATGCCAGTTTTGAGTCATTGACAACTTGATGAGAGCGAAGACTTCCGTTGACTCGCAAAAGATCGGTTGTTTTCATCGCTGCTTCCCAGCGATTGTTATATTTTCGCCAATAGTGACTCGACAGGGTAATCCCACCGCGAGGGAATACGACTTTGCTTTGGATTTGGACAACCCTCTCGCTGCTTAGGTTGACGATAGAAATTTCTGCGTTGGCGAAATACCTGAGGCCGCCCTGTTCTTTGACGTATTTCCAGTTCTCGGCTCCCAACAAGATTGAGCATGCGAGAAATAGGATTGCGATGGGTTTCATCTGGAGGCCTAACTAAGTATTAGGCGTCAGCGGGGAGGTGTGGAACCTGACGCCTAAATGGGTAACAGACCGGTAAATGCGGCATGCGGAGATGTATGGTTTCGTCTGATTAGGCGACATGGTCTGCACGATGTGGGAGTTGCAAATGTTCATAATAAGTTAGATCCGTGAAATTGGAAAATGGGCTGAGGGGGTGTCCGAACCTGATTAGGTGTCAACGGGAGGGTTGTGTTCGCTTCGGAATATGCGGCCCAAATTTTTCCGGATGGGGAGTGGTGTGTCTATGAATCATACGCTTGGATTCGGGTGTGGGGAAGGTGGTGGTTTGGGTGGCTCTGGGGGGAGATGGGACTCGATGATGTTTGGTTGTAGATGTATATATAAAAAGACTTGTGTTGTGTTTGGCATGGGGGTGGCTGTGGGGTGGGACAGGCTGAGCCCTGAGTCGCGACCTGAATTGGCGGCGATTCTGGCGGGTTGACGAGAGGAAAAAAGGAGATATATTAACGAATGCCTGACGAGGCGACCCAAAGGAAGTGACGCGCTGGCCCTGTATAGGCGACCTTGGGGGGCGGGGGGAACATGGTGGAAGCGAACCAATGGCAAGAGGGCCCCGATGGGAAAGGAGAGGGCGAGTCGCCGCGCCTCCTGGATCGGCTCCGCACAGAGATCCGGGTTCGCCACTACAGTCTGCGCACGGAGGTGGCGTACGCGGACTGGGTGAAACGATTCATCCTCTTCCATGGCAAGCGGCATCCTTCTCAGCTGGGGGTGGGCGAGGTCGAGGGATTTTTGTCCAATCTGGCGCTGGAGCGCAATGTGTCGGCCTCCACCCAGAACCAGGCGAAGGCGGCTCTACTTTTTCTGTACAAGTTCGTGCTGCGGGAGGAACTGCCCTGGCTGGATGAAGTGGTCCAGGCCAAACACTCTCGGCGCCTGCCGGTGGTGCTGAGCCCCGGCGAGGCGCGCAAGCTCCTGGACCAGATGCGGGGCACCGCGGGGCTGCTGGCCAGCCTGCTCTATGGTACGGGCATGCGGCTGATGGAGGGGCTGCGGCTGCGGGTGAAGGACGTGGACTTCGATCGCTTCGAGGTGATCGTGCGGGAGGGGAAGGGGAAGAAGGACCGGGTCACGATGCTACCGGAGGCGCTGGGGGGGGCCCTCAAGGCGCACCTCAAGAAGGTGCGGGCCCTGCATGAGGCCGACTTGGCCGAGGGGTTCGGGGACGTTTACCTGCCAGATGCGCTGGTGATGAAGTTTCCCAGTGCTTCGAAGGCCTGGGGTTGGCAGTGGGTCTTTCCCTCGGCCCTGCGTTCCGTGGATCCCCGCAGCGGCGCAGAGCGCAGGCACCATCTTCACGCGGAGACCATCCAGCGCGCGGTGCGCGCGGCGGCCCAGGCCGCGGAGCTGGCCAAGCCTGTCACGCCCCACGTGTTGCGGCACTCCTTCGCGACCCACCTGCTGCAGACGGGCTACGACATCCGCACCGTGCAGGAGCTGCTGGGGCATCGGGATGTGGAGACGACCATGATCTACACCCATGTGCTGAACCGCAGCGGCCGTGGGGTGCGGAGCCCGCTGGACCAGATTTGAGGCGCTTCAGGGATCTGCGGGAACCAAGACGCGCGGAATGGGGGGAGCAGGAGCCCGGCTCGGCTCTTGAAGCGAAAAACGCCACGCGGAGGTTGCAGAGAAAAAAAACGGCGGAGCATGCCTGACCCTTCGGCCCATTCCGGCTGCTTGATCACCACCAGCATTCAGACGGAATCATGGCTCGGGTTTCCCGAGAGAACCTCAGACCCCGAAGCCACGCGATGGCACACGAAGATGTCCGGGAGTTCCCAGTCCCAGGTCGTCCAGGGCTTCGCCCTTCATCCGCGCCTGCGCGGATGGCTTCGCGGGCGGTGGCCCAGTCGGCTGCTAGACGCCGTTTGCGCCGCCGCTCGCGAAGGGACGACCGCCGTTGGGTCGAGGCCCCTTCGCGTGCCTTGCGGCAGTCCATAATCATTTCCGACAGATGCGCCCAGCCGCCGGTCGTTGGGCGAAAGGCCGATTGCTCCCCATCCGCGCGCCCGCAGGGCGGGTTCTTCGGCAGCCCGATTCGCTTTCGTCTTGTGGGGGCGAATTGGAGCGGTGGCGTTCTGGGGCGTCCCCCGGTGCGGGCTGCCGGTACACTCAAAGGGACTGGAGATCGACCGCGTGCCCTTTCCTTGCGAAGCCCTTCATATTGGCCCTGTGCGGGTCCACCCGCCCCTGATCATGGCGCCGCTCCACGAGATCACGGACCAGCCCTTTCGCCGCATGATCCGGGAGGTGGGCGGGGTGGGGCTCACGGTTTCGGAGATGATCAGCAGCGAGGCCTTGGTGCGCCACGCCCGCAAGGCTGAACGGATGATGGCTAGCGAGGGGGAGCGACCCTACGCCATGCAGTTGGCGGGGTCGGACCCGGAGCATCTGGCGGAATGCGCCAAGCTCTGCGAGGCCGCGGGGGCCGATCTGGTGGACCTGAACATGGGCTGCCCCGCCAGCAATGTGACCAAGGGGGGCGCAGGCAGCGCGCTGCTGCGGGATATCCGTTTGGCCGAGGCCTGCGTGAAGGCCATGGTGCAGGCGGTGAAGATTCCCGTCACGGTGAAGATGCGGGCGGGCTGGGACGATAGCCAGAAGCAGCGGGAGGACTACCGGGATTTTCTCCGGATGTTCGAGGCGGTGGGCATCCAGGGGCTGACCATCCATCCCCGCACCCGGGCCCAGCAGTACGAGGGGCATGCGGACTGGAACCTGATCGCCCGGGCCGTGGAGGCGGGCACGTCCTTCCCCATCATCGGCAACGGGGATGTGGTGGAGGCGGAGGACGCGCATCGCATGGTGCGGGAGACCGGGTGCCAAGGGGTGATGATCGGCCGCGGGGCCCTGTACAATCCCTTCCTCTTTCGTCAGGTGCTCGAGCCGATGTTTGCCGTGACGACGGAGATGCGCATCGATATCACCCTGCGCTTCTTCCGGCTCATGCTGGAGTTGCTGGATGAGCGGGAGGCCCTGCACAAGATCAAGAAGATCGGCGCCTGGTTCACCAAGGGGATTCCCGGCGGCGCCAAGTTTCGGCAGCGACTCAATGAGCGGAACGATCCCCATGAGCTGATCGCGGAGATCGAGGCGCTGCGGGAACATCGGAATCCCGAGTAAGGAACCCGGAATTTAAACCGGAAGGATTTAGGAGTCTCAATAGGGCTCGGTGGCCAAAAAGAAGACCAGATTATCGGCCTGACTCAGCCACGAAGGAAAAAGCGCCTTGAAACCGCGAATGAACGCGAATGCCCCAATCCAGGTCCGCCTGGGCCTGCGGCCCCCAGTCGCGCGTGCGCGGCTGGCCTTTCAATCGGCGTTCCGCCCGGCCTCCAAAGGCTGGGCGATACGCTGATTGAAAGGAGGCGGGGCGGCGGTTGTAGGCCATTCGCGCGCCCGCAAGGGCGTATTCGCGATATTCGCGGTTAAGTCGTTTTGACGGAGTCTGGCGGATAATCGGGAAAGAAGAATGCACCGCAGAGCAACCTCGCGCAGGCGGCTGGTTTGCTTCGTGGTGAATCCTTTCCCGGGACTCAACGGAAACTTTGTTCCTACTCGCTCGTGGGCCCAGGCAGAGGCTGGGGGACTTCGATGCGGAACTCGGCCCAGCTGCCGTGTTTGGAGGTGGCGTCCATGCGTCCGCCGTGGATGTGGGCGATGCGCCAGGCGGTGTAGAGGCCCACGCCGGTGCCCTTGCGGGCCTTGAGCTCGGGGGCCTGGAGGCGGCTGAATTTGCGGAAGAGGCGCGAGCGTTCTTCGGCGGCAAATCCTGGGCCTTCGTTCCAGACCGACACCACGAAGCTGTAGGGCAGGTGGTCGTAGCGCAGGCGGATCAGGCCGCCCTCCTGGCCGTACTTGACGGCGTTGCCCAGCAGGTTGACCACCACGATCTTGAGCAGGGAGGGGTCGCAGGTGATGGGATCGGGGCTCTGGGGATAGATGCGTTCGAGGCGCATGCCCCGGTCCTGCATCTGGGGTTGGATGATATCGATGGAGGGCTCGAGGACCTCGGCGACCAGGGGGATGGGAGTCGCGTTCAGGCGCAGGCTGCCGCCTTCCATGCGGGCCAGATCCAGGTACTCCCGGATGAGATCCAGCAGGTAGTCGCCCTTCTTGATGAGGCGCTCGAGCTTCTGGATCTGCTTGGTCTCCAGGGGGCCCAGGTAGCCATCGGCCAGCACCCGGGCGTCGGTCATCATGGAGGCAACGGGGTTCTTCAATTCGTGGCTGACGAAGGCCAGCACTTCGTTGTAGGCCTGGTTGGCCGCCGTGAGCTGCTCGATGCGCCAGGCCTTTTCCACGGCCTGGGAGATGCGCTCCGCCAGGGCGCGCCAGAGCCGGGCGTGGTAGGGGGTGTATACCTTGGGCTCCCGGGCGCTGAGGAATAGCACGCCCAGGGCCCGGTCTTCCACCATGAGCGGGCAGGTCATGCTGCTGCGCACGCCCTCGCGCACTAGGAGGCGGGTGGAGGCGCTCATGGGGTGTTCTTCTTCGTAGCGGGGCAGGTCGTAGATGATGCGGGCGCAGGCCGAATCGATGACCGTGCGCAGGGAGCTATGGGCCAGATCCTCGCCGTAGCCCTCCTTCAGCAGCAGGGGTTCGTAGAGGGCCTTGGTCCAGTGGGCGATGATGCGCCGGCCCTCGTCGTCCAGAAAGGCCAAGCCGATGCGGTCGCAGGGATAGAGCTCCTGCACGGCCCCGAAGAGGAATTCCATGAGTTCGCCCAAGGAGGCCTGGGCGGCCACCTTGTCGTTCACGTTGTCGAGAATGGCCTGTTCTTCTTCGGGAAAATGTTCCTCCTCGGCACCCGCAAAGGTGCTGAGGAAGTGAAGGTTGGGATTCAGCTCGACCATGTGAAAGTCCGGAGGTGGATTCCTTCATCTCATCACGAATCGCGCGAGCCGGGGCTCGCGCGATTCGTGAACTCGTCGAAAGCTTAGTCGATGTACTTGCCGCGGGCGGTGTAGTGGGTGTGCAGCAGCTCGTGGCTCTTGTGGCCGCAGGGGCCATCGGTGAGGAATTCGCCATAGATCGTGGCCACATCGGGATTCTCGTGGGACTTGCGCACCTCGTAGGCGGAATCCTCGGCGTAGATGGCCTCGGCGCGGGCGGTGCGGATCTCGGGGCTGGTGGGGATGGGTTGGCCGCCACCGCCCAGGCAGCCGCCGGGGCAGCCCATGAATTCAATGAAGTGGCACTTGCTGAACTGCCCGCCCTTCTTGATGTCTTCCATCACCTTCTTGGCATTGGCGGTGCCGTGGGCCACGGCGACCTTGAGGGTCTGGCCCTTGAGGAAGTTCCAGTGGGGGAAGAGGTGCTTGAGCATGTCGGGGACGGGGCCCACGGCCGTGATGGGTAGCTCGACGTAGCGGACGCCCTCGAAACCGCGCACGGGCTTGATGTTCGCGTGCTCGAAGAGATCCTCTACCTTGATGCCGCAGACCAGTTCGATGACTGTGCGCAGCGCCGCTTCCATCACGCCGCCGGTGGCGCCGAAGATCACGCCGGAGCCGGTGGCGGTGCCGAAGGGGCGATCGAAATCGGATTTCGGCATATCGGGCAGATGGATGCCGGATTCCCGGATCATCTTGGCCAGTTCCCGGGTGGTGAGGCCGTAGTCCACATCCTTGAAGCCGCTGTCGTCCATCTCGGGGCGGTTGCACTCGAACTTCTTGGCGGAGCAGGGCATCAGGGCGACGGTGACGATGTCCTTGGGGTCGATGCCGTGCTTCTCGGCGTAGTAGGTCTTGATGACCGCGCCAAACATCTGCTGAGGACTCTTGGCGGTGCTGAGGTTGGGGATGTACTCGGGGTAGAAGTGCTCCAGGTACTTCACCCAGCCGGGGCTGCAGCTGGTGAACTGCGGGAAGGCGGCGGGCTCCCGGAGCAGCAGGGCACTCTTGAGGCGGAGCAGCAGCTCGGTGCCTTCCTCGATGATGGTGAGATCGGCGGTGAAGTTGGTATCGAAGACCCGATCGAAGCCCGCCCGGCGCAGGGCTGTGTTGAGCTCGTAGGTGAGCGCCTTGCCCGGGGGCAGGCCGAAGCACTCGCCGATGGCGGCCCGGGGGCTGGGGGCGGTCTGGATGACCACATGCTTCTTGGGATTGTCGATGGCGGCCCAGACTTCATCGGTGTCGTCGTGGGCGTGCAGGGCGCCGGTGGGGCAGCGGTTGATGCACTGGCCGCAGTTGATGCAGACCACCTCCCCCAGGGGCTTGTCCAGGAAGGGCTTGATGTGGCTGCTGTCGCTGCGGCCCACCACTTCGATGGTGCCTACCTCCTGCAGGTCGATGCAGGTGCGCACACAGCGGCGGCAGAGCACGCACTTGTTGAGGTCGCGCACCACGGAATAGCTGGAGGTATCGATGGCATGGGCCGGCTTTTCGGGATGCCCGAAACGGAAGAAATCGACGCCATGCTCCTTGGCCAGGGCTTGCAGCTCGCAGTTGTTGTTGCGGCGGCAGGTGTAGCACTCGCCGTAGTGGTCGGAGAGCAGGAGATCCACGATGTGGCGCCGGGCCAGGCGTACTTTCTGGGTATGGGTCTTGACCTTGATGGGGGCGGTGACGGGGAAGGCGCAGGCGGCCTGAAGGGTGCGCATGCCTTCCACTTCCACGGAACAGACACGGCAGACGCCCGCCACACACAGATCCGGGTGATGGCAGAGGGTGGGGATGTGGGCGCCGATCTTGCGGGCGGCATCCAGGATCGTGGTGCCCAGCGGCACCTTCACTTCCTGGCCATCGATGGTGAGGGTGACCTGACCACCGATGGCCTGGGCGTTGGCGGGGGGGGCGATGGACTGGTTCTGTTGGCTGGCCGGGGCCCGGCGCGAGGTTTCGAGGGTGGTGTTATCGGACATGTTCGGCTCCTCGGCTCAGGCGTGGGTCAGGTTGTTGGTGCGGCCCATGAGCTCGTCCTGGAAGTGTTTGACCACCGACAGGAAGGCCGAGGGGCTGCTCTGGCCGAGGCCGCACTTGGAGGAGAGCTGCATGGTCTCGCCCAGCGCGCAAAGCTCCTGAAGGTAGGCCATGGAACAGGTGCCGGCCTTCAGCATTTCCACGCCTTCCAGCAGCTTGCGGTTGCCTAGGCGACAGGGGGTGCACTGGCCGCAGCTCTCATCCACGAAGAACTCCAGGAAGTTGTGCAGCACATCGAGCATGTCGCGCTGGGGCCCGAAGACGATGACGGAGCCGCCCGTGGGGATGTCCTCGAAGGCAATGCTGCGCTTGAATTCGGAGGCCGGGATGCACTGGCCGGAGGCGCCGCCGATCTGGACAGCCCGGGCCTTCTCGCCGCCCACCTGCTTGAGGAGTTCGGCCACGCTGATCCCCAGGGGGAATTCGTAGACGCCGGGGCGCTTGCAGTCGCCGGATACACTGAAGATCTTGATGCCGGTGGATTTCTCGGTGCCCTTGCTCTTGAACCAGTCGGCGCCCTTCTGCAGGATGCAAGCGGCCCAGGCCAGGGTCTCCACGTTGTTCACCACGGACGGGCGATTCAGGAAACCGGTGTTGACGGGGAAGGGCGGGCGGTTGCGGGGCTCACCCCGGAAGCCTTCGAGGCATTCGATGAGGGCGGTTTCTTCGCCGCAGATGTAGGCCCCGGCGCCCATGAAGATGCGGATATCGAAGGCGAAATCGAGGCCGAGCACCGTCTTGCCCAGTAGCTTCTTTTCCCGGCGGCGCTCCAGGACCGCCTCCAGATGGGGGCGGAGATAGGTGTACTCGCCCCGCAGGAAGAGGATGCCCTCCTTGGCGCCCACGGCCTTGGCGGCGATGGTCATGCCTTCGAAGACCAGGTCGGCGTATTCCTGCAGGATCACGCGGTCCTTGAAGGTGCCGGGTTCGCCTTCATCCGCATTGCAGATGATGTATTTGCGGTCGGCCTTGGCGGAGGCGGCGAAGTTCCATTTCACGCCGGTGGGGAAACCCGCGCCACCACGACCCTTGAGGCCGGAGGCGCTGATCTCGGCGATGATGTCGGGGCGAGGCATGGCCAGGGCCTTGTCCAGGCCGGCCTCGGGCTTCATGTCTGAGAAAGTCGGGATGGTGTTCATACGAGATGGACCTCCTTCCGCTCCACGGCGTGCTGGCCGAAGGCGCTGCGGCACTCCTGGAGGATTTCGTGGACCCGCTCGGGCGTGACCCTGGTGAAGACCCTGTCGTTGACGAGCATGGCCGGGCCCTGGTCGCAGAGGCCCATGCAGTTGGCCCATTCCAGGGTGAACTTGCCGTCGGGCGTGGTCTCGCCGAAAGCGATACCGAGATCGTTCTCGAGCTGACGGGCGACCCGATCCTTGTCCTGCATATCGCAGGAGATGGTCCGGCAGAGCCGGATCACGAACTTGCCCTGGATGTGCTCGCCGAGGAAGGCGTAGAAGGAGGCGACGCTATAGACCTCCACGGGGTGGATACCCAGTTCGTCGGCGATGACCTGCATCGCGAAGCTATCGATGCGGTGGTACTTGCGTTTGACGTCCTGGAGGATGGGCACCATGGACGTGCGGTTGTGGCCCAACTTATCGGCGAGGGTCTTGATCTCGCCCGCCACGCGGTCGCGTTCCGTCATCAGCATGGGGGCTCCTATCGCTTGAGGAGCTCCGCCACCTTCTTTACGAGGATGGCGGGTTCCACGGGCTTGGCCTGGAAGTCGTCCACGGGAACCATTTCCGAATCCTTGTCGAAGGCAAGGCCGGAGGCCGAGGCGACGCTCGTCAGCATGAGGATGGGGAAGGTCTTGCCCTGGCGGCGAAGATCCTGGGCCATGACGAAGCCGTCATCGGGCTGTTCCATCATCACGTCCAGGATCAGCAGATCGGGCTTGAAGGAGTCCACCTTCAGCATGCCTTCCCGGCGGCTGCTGGCGGTTTCGATCTGGTGGCCTTCCTTTTCCAGGAAGAGTTGGCTCGCTTCGACGATATCGGGGTCATCGTCAACGATCAGGACCTTGGCCATGCCTGTCTCCTTTCGTTCCGGCCATGAACGGACCGGGGGTCACGGGGGGCTTGGGGTGGGATGGCCGCTTGCGTGTCGAGAGAGACGATCAGCAGGGCGATCCGGTTGCGGGATTGTGGATTGGGATGGAGCCATCCTAGCCGGAACCGATGGGCGGTTCCAGGGTTTTATGGGTTGTGACCAAGATCATCCGGTTGGACAGTTCCTGGCGGATTCTGACGGGAGGGCCAGGCTTTGGCTGGTCCCCCCTCGTGCCTTTCACCCTGCGGCGATGGGGGTTTCCGGGGCGGGGTTTTTCAGGCTGTACCAGAGGATGACCGCCAGGATCACGGTGGCACCCGCCAGGGCCGTGGGACTGGGGCGCTCGCCCACCCCCAGGAAGACCCACACGGGGTTGAAGACGGCCTCGAGCATGCTGATGATCATGGCCGTGGTGGCCGAGATGTAGCGCATGCCCGCCGAGAAAAGGAGGTAGGCCAGGCCCAGCTGGAAGATGCCGAGGAAGAGCAGGGAGGCGATCTGGCCGGGGCTCAGCGGTGCCAGGGGCAGGGCCAGGGGCAGGCAGATGAGGGCCACGGCGAAGTTGCCCAGGATGATGGCTCCGGCGGGGTTGCGCCCGGGCTCGTGCTCCCGCTTCCACTTGAGGAGCAGGGTGAAGGCCGCGAGGCAAAGCCCGGAGAAGATGCCCAGCAGATTCCCGATCATGCCGCCCCGCTCCATGCGGCCCCCGAAGAAGAGGGCCATGCCTGCGAGGCAGGCGACCACGGCCCAGAGATCCTGCCGGTGCATGGGGCGCTTGAAGGCCCAGGGTTCGAGGAAGAGCAGGTAGATGGGGGCGGAGAACTGGAGAAAGATGGCATTGGCGGCGGTGGTCAGCTTGGTGGCCACCACGAAGGAGATGAGCACGCCGGCATAGCTCAGGGCGCAGGCCAGATCGATGGGCTTGAAGGCGACTCCGTTGGATTGGCCCCGCAGGCGCAGGATCGTGAGCATGGTCAGCGCGGCCACCAGCGAGCGCCAGAGGGCGATGGGAAAGGGCCCCAGGGGCAGGGCCTTGATGAAGAGGCCGCTGGTGCTCCAGAGCACGCCGGCGGCGGCGACATAGAGCGCGCCCCGCTTTCGGGGGGAAAGGGCCTGGGCGAAGCGGAAAGGCAAGGAACCTCCAGGGCGCAGCAGCGGCGACCCGTCCAAGGTATCAGCGAGGGGACCAAGAAGCCGTGAAGCGACCTTGGTGGTGAATCAGTTTTACAGAGCGCCAAATCGTATCAGGGCGTTGCAAGCCGTCGCGCCAGGCTTTCCCGTTCCATGCGGAAGCCCGGTTCGTCCGCGGCCTGCTTGAGGGTGGCTCGGGCGGCGTCCCCCTGACCCAGTTTGTGCTGGCAGGTGGCTCGCATCAGGGCGACCCAGCCACGCTGTTCCTTGGTGGGTTGGGCTGGGTAGAGCTGCAGGGCGCCCCGCCAATCGCCCGCCTTGGCCCGAAGGTCGGCCACCAGCAGCACCAGGCCTTCGCGGTCGGGGCCCTTCTCCCCCGCCCGCACCAGCCAGCCTTCGGCCTCCTTGAGGCGTTCCGTCTCGGTTTCGGAAGGGTCGAGGGGGCGGCGCAGGTAGGTGGCGAGGGCCTCGCCGCGCTCGGGGCCAGCCTTGGCTCGGGCCAGGGCGATGCGGGCGGCCTTCCAGTCCTTCAGGGCCAGGGCAGCCTGGGCGCGCTTCAGGGATTCGACGGGGGATTCACCCTTGCCGGGCATGGCCTTGAGGGCATCGGCGGGATTTAGTTCAGCCTGGGTATTGGCCAGGATCCTGCGCCGCAGGGCTGGCTGCTCCCCCGGCGGGGCCAGGTTCGTCAGGGTGAGGGCTGCGGCCGACAGTCCGACTTTGGACAGGCGCTCCGCCAGGAGGCCGCGCTGACCGGCGTCCAGGGACTGGATGCCTTCCCGATCCAGATGGGGCAGCAGGGGATCCACCTGCTGCTTGTCCAGGAGTTCCTGGGCCCAGGCCCGGAAGGCGCCGGCGCGGAGGCTGGTGACTGCGGCGGCTTCTTCCTCCGTGGGGGTCTTGGCGCGGATCAGGGCCGCCGTATCGATGGCCTCCTTCCAGCGGGAGGCCTTCACGCTCATGCGCAGTCTCACCAGCAGGGCCCGGCGACCCAGGTCGACCTTCTGTTCGGGTTTGCGGATTTCCGAAAGCAGTTTTTCGGGGGGCGGAAAGGTCTGGGCGTCCTGGGGGTCCAGCTTGCCTTCGCTCAGCAGGGTGGCCAGGGCGAGGCGGGCCTCGTCGGCCTCGGGGGCGTCCGGGGTGTCCAGAAGGAGTTTGTGCAGGATGCCCGCGCTGCCCTTGGCATCCCCCAGGGCGCCGAGCATCCGGGCGCAGGCGAGCTCGACCCGGGGGCCGTAGGCTCCTCCGGGGTAGAGGGTGTGGTAGTCCTTGCGCACGGCTTCCGCCTGATCCTTCTGCTTGGCGGTGGCCAGAACCTCGGTCATGGCCACGAGGCCCCGCTCGGATGGCTTTTCGGTTCCCAGGGGGAAGAGGGTCTCCATCACGGGCAGTCCCTTCGCGGGCTGACCCTGTTCGACGAAGACCCAGAGCAGCAGCTCCTGGGCTCGCCGCTTGCCTTCCACGGGAATCTCGGCCGCAAGCACCCTTCGCAGGCGTGTCTCCGCCTCCTTGAACCGCCGGTGTTCCGCGGCCTCGGCACCTAGGATGGTCTGGGCCTCGGGCAGGTATACCGATTTAGGCCAGGCCCGCTCCAGTTTCCGCAGGGACACCGCGGCCTTGGCCGTAGTTTCAAAGCGGTCCTCCAGGACGCCCTGGGCGAAGAGGGCGTACTCCCGCTGGGGGGCCCGAGTGGAGTGGAAGCGATGGTTCTGGAGGGCCTTCAGGGCCGCCTTCTGGGCGGCGGGGTCGGCCCCCGTCATGGCCTTCTGGACCAGGGCCACCAGGGCGTCATCCTGAGCGCCCTTGGCCGGGGCCTTAGTCTCGGAGGCGCAGAGGGGAAAGACCAGGGCGGGGAGGGCCAGGGCCGCTCCGAGGATGGATCGCCTCAACTCAGCCACCTCGAGATCAGCGCCTTTCTCTCGGAATCGGCTGCGCCGATTCGCGAGACGCAAGTCAGGTCGCGTTGAGGCGGGGTGTGGACGGGGCTCCTCATGACAGCCATCTGGAAATAAGCGCCTTTTTACCAGCCTCGAACTGTTCTTCGGAGAGCATGCCGCGGGCCTTGAGGCCGGCGAGGCGCTCCAGGTCGCCCAGGGCCTCGGAGCCCGTGTCCGCGGAGGGGTTGATGCGGTTGGCCAGCATCTCCATGCGGCCCTTGGTGGCCTCCAGGGATTCGACTCTGGCCTGGAGTTCGGCCACCTGCTGCCGGAGCTGGTCCCGCTCGTGCATCAAATGGATGCGCTCGAGCAGGCGGCGGAGCATGTTGCGGAACTGATCCAGGTGGAGGGGCTTGGTGACCATGCCGTAAGCCCCCAGATCCATGGCCTCGGTGGCCTCCCGCACGGTGCCGAAACCGCTGAGGATGAGCACGGTGCAGCTCGGATTGACCTGGAGCGCCTTGCGAAGCACGTCCATACCCGACTTGCCGGGCATCACGAGGTCGGTGAGCACCAGATCGAAAGGGGGATGCGCCGCCCCCAGGAGGCGTTCGGCGCCCTCGCCGGATTCGGCGGTGGTGACGGTGAATCCCTCGTGCCGAAGCAGGTCCGTCAGGGTCTCCAGCAGGACTGGATCATCATCGACCAGCAGCAGCCGGTGGGAAGGTTGGGAGGGGGGGATGACAGGGGACAAAGGGTGACCTTGGCTGGAGTGAATCCATATCCTTTCGGCCGATGGACCGGGAAACCATAGTCTGCGGGATTCATTTTCCCGTTCAAGCACTCAGAATTCATCGAACCGTGACGATCGAGTATCAGACGCGGCGTCCGGGCTTGGCCCGGACACCGCGTGGGGGAGCACGAGGGGGGACATCGCGAACCAAAGGAGAGTAGGCGGTCCCCCCTCGTTCATGTCAGGCGGCGCCGCGAAGGCGGTAGACGAAGGCCAGCACCTGGGCCACGGCCTGATAGAGCTCGGGAGGAATGGGGCGGTCCAGCTCCACGCTGCGGTAGAGGGCCCGGGCCAGCGCCCGGTTTTCTACAATCGGGACGCCTGAAGTCTTGGCCCGCTCCTTGATCTTCAGGGCCAGATGATCGATGCCTTTGGCCACGCAGATGGGTGCCGCGGTCTCGGGGTCATACTTCAGCGCCACGGCGAAGTGGGTGGGGTTGGTGATGACTACGGCGGCCTTGGGTACCTGGCTCTGGATCCGGCGCATGACCGAGGAGAACATCATCTGCTTCTGCCTCCCCTTGATCTCCGGGTTGCCCTCGGAATCCTTGGCCTCGTCCTTGACCTCCTGCTTGGTCATCCGCATGCCCTTTTCGAACTCTTGACGCTGGTAGAGATAATCGGCCACGGCCAGGAAGAGCATGCCGAGCATGATGTTGCGGTACAGGAGAAAGAGGGTCTCCTGCATGAATTGCAGGCTCTGGCCCAGGGACATCTTGAGGGTGCTCATCACGATGGGCATGCGGGGACCGAGGACGGCATAGGCCATCCAGGCCAGGATGAGGAACTTCAGCAGGCTCTTGAGGGTCTCGACGATGGAGCGGAACGATACTAGGCGCTTGAAGCCCGGGGCGGGGTTGAGCTTTTCGAATTTGAGTTTGAGGGCCCCGGGGGTGGGCTTGAAGCCATGCTGCAGGAACTGGTTGCCCAGGGCCAGCAAGAGATTGACGCCCAGGAAGGGCAGCAGGATGCGCAGCACGATCCCCAGCAGATCCATGGCGAGGGGCTGGAGGTTGTCCTGGGAGAGCACGCCCCGCTCGGTGGCCCGGCGCAGGAAGTAGGCCACCTGCTGTGTCATCAACAGGAAGGTGCTGCCCCAGACGGCGCCGAAGAGGAACAGGTTGCCCCAGAGCATCACGCTGGAATCGAGATCCTGCAGGCGCAGGACGGAGCCATCCTCCCGGGCTTTTTCGCGCCGTTTGGGGGTTGCCTTCTCCGTTCGTGAAGGATCCTGGGCCATGGTCTACCTCAGGAACCGCAGGGCTTCCCGGGGAGCGGCCTCGAGAAGGGGGCGCAGCCAGACCGGGAATTCCCTCAGCAGGAGCCCGAGCACCATCAGCCCGATGGCGATCTTGAGGGGAAAGATGAGCTGCATGAGCTGGAGCTGGGGCATGAAGCGGGCGCTGATGCCCGCGAGGATATCCGCGAAGAGGAGGGTGAGCATCACGGGAAAGGACAATTGCAGGCCCCGGGCCAGCAGCAGGCCCACCGTGGCCACGATCCGCTGGGGATCGCCGGGCAGCCCCGCGCCGATGGGGACGATGCGATAGCTCTCCACGAGGGCGATGATCATCTGGTAGTGCAGGCCGGAGATCAGGATGAAGAGCAGGGCGAGCTGGGTCAGCACGGCCCCGGAGATCGAGGTGGGACGGGCACTGGCGGGGTCGATGAACTGCACGAAGGAGAACCCCATCTGCATGTCCATGAGGTGGCCCGCGAAGGAGACCGCCTCGATGATCCAGGCCACGAAGAGACCCAGGAGCAGACCCGCCGCCAGCTCCACGGCAACGACCGCCGCCATCTGCCACATGTCGATGGGCAGAACCTTCGGGCTCGGTACCACCGGGGCGATGATGATCGCCAGCAGCACCACCATGGCGACTCGGATCTGCACGGGGATCCGCTCCTGGCCGAGGCCCGGCAGCGTCGCCATGAGTCCCGTCAACCGCACGAGCACCAGCAGCCACACCAGCGCCTTGCCCTGGGTCAGGGTCATGAGGGCGGGGTTGGCAAGCAGGGTGGGCATCTCAGCGGGCCTGGTTCACGGCAATTGCCTGACCACGCCGTTGAATTCCGTGAACATCTTGGTGGTGAACTGCACGAGGACCCGCACCATCCATGGAAAGCTGATGACCACCACGAGCATCACCGCGATGACCTTGGGCACGAATGCCACGGTCTGATCCTGGAGGCTGGTGACCACCTGGAAGATGGAGATGGCCAAACCCACCACCATGGAGACGATCAACGCCGGGCCCGCCACGTAGATGGCCGTCTTCAGGGCCTCCCGGGCGATCTGGACAATGATGAGCTCGTTCATCCGGTGTACCCCCGCACAAGGCTTCCGATGATGAGGAACCAACCGTCGACCGCGAACCCGATGCGGGTCGCGAGTGGACGCTGCAGTGCAGCGTCCCGAGCGGGGCCCCCGCACGGGTGAGCATCGCGTTCCGGCCATCGAGCCGCGAGTGATGGTCGACCGTTCATCCTGTATACCCCCGCACGAGGCTGCCAATGATGAGGAACCAGCCGTCGACCATCACGAACAGCAGGATCTTGAAGGGCAGGGAGATCACCACCGGGGGCAGCATCATCATGCCCATGCTCAGTAGGATCGAGGCCACCACCATGTCCACGATGAGGAAGGGCAGGAAGATCATGAAGCCGATCTCGAAGGCGGTCTTCAGCTCACTGATGAGGAAGGCGGGCACGAGCACTTCCAGGGGCACATCGGCCTTGGTCTGGGGGGCGGGGGCCTTGGCGATGGAGAGGAAGAGCTGGATGTCCCGCTTGCGGGTGTGCTTCAGCATGAAGACCTTGAGGGGCGCCGCGGTGCGCTCCATGGCCTGTTCCGTAGTGATTTCGCTGCGGCTCAGGGGCTGCAGCACGGTCTGGTTGATCTCGCGGCCCACGGGGGCCATGACGAAGAAGGTCAATACCAGGGAGAGGCTGATGAGCACCTGGTTGGAGGGGGTGTTCAGGGTGCCCATGCCCTGGCGCAGGAAGCCCAGCACCACCACGATGCGGGTGAAGCAGGTGGTGGTCATGAGAATGGCCGGGGCGAGGCTCAGGACGGTGAGCAGCAGCATGGCCTGGAGGGTGGAACTGAGGGCGGGCCCCTGGGGCGTCTTGCCGAAATCGATGGTGACCGTGGGGAGGCCCGAGGGCGCCTGCTGGGCCTGCAGGGCCGCGCCCGCCAGCAGGAGCAGCAGAACCGGAAGGAAACGCAGCAACCGCTTCATGGCTGGTCCCCCTTCATCATGGCTTCCACCTCCCGCACGGAAGTTGGGCGGGTGAGCTCGACGTGGTGCTCCAGGGCCGCGTTGAAATTCTCGGGGGGTTCCTGTTCGACTCCGTCCATTCGTGCCAGCAGGGTGATCCCCTGGGGGGCCAGGGCGATGAGAAAGCGCTCGTCATCGGCCCGAAGGATGGACACGAAGCGGCGATCGCCCAGGGCCAGGGTCTCTTCCACCTTCAGGCGGCCGCCCCCGCTGCCGGGGAACTTCTTCATGCCGTACTTGCGAAAGGCCCACAGACCGCCCCCCGCCAGTCCGATCACCAGGAGGGTGGAGCCGAAGGCTCGCCAACCTGAGGGCTGGGAGGGAAGGGGCTGCCCCTGCGTCGGTTTAACGTCATCCAGGACCAGGGGCTGCTGCAATTCCTTCTCGGAGGGGCTGGGCGGGGGGGTCTGGGCGGACAGCCCAAAGCCACACACCACAAGGATTCCAAGGCAAAACACGGTTTTTCGAAGCACGACGGTCTCCCGACAGGGGCAGCGCATCCGTGCGATGGTTGTGCCAGAACGGAGCGGTTTCCTTCTCGAAGGCCGGAGGCTACCCTCGACATTCGCGCGAGGTGGGCATGACGGGCTCCAGGGAAAGTTTCAGGGCACTCAAGGACCTCCAGCGGCCCGCGGTCCTGGCCACGGCGGTGGGGGGCGATCGGCTGGGGGCGAGGTGGCTGGTGGACGAAGCGGGCCAGGAGTTCCCAGCCGGGGTTCGCCAGGTTCAGGCCACAGGCGAGGCCTGCCTCGTCACCCAGGAGTCTGGCTCTGGTCCGGCGGAAATCCTGCTGGAGCCCATCACGCCCGGTCGGCTGGCGCCCTGGATCCATTTCTGCAGCCAGCAACTGGAGCGCGGAAGGCGCTGCGCCTTGGCCACGGTGGTGGCCATCGAGGGCGAGGCCATGCCCTATGCCCTGGGCGACCGCTTCGCCTACGACGACCAGAGCCATCACGGCCTGCTGCCCATCGATGCTGGGCTCTCCGTGGCCTTGACCCGAGCCACGGCCCGGGCCCTGACGAGCGGCACCACCTTCCGGGAGCGATTCGCCGTACCCGGCGGGACTCTGGATCTGCTCGTCGAGCCCCTCGAACCCTAGGTTCAAAATCAAGTCCCACCAAGCGTTTTTGAAGCTCCGATTCAGGCTTTTCATCACCGTTCATCACCGGTTTTTGTTCTTTTTAACCAGTGATAAACGGTGATGAACGGTGATGCACGAGGTTCGGCATGTCTGACGGACCTGGTTGAACAATTTGATCTTTTTCCGGTGAAGGCGCCTCCTGCGGATCGTCGGTTTCTCTTTCGGTGGCGACCGGTTGTCAGCCAGCAACTCGATTTCTGCGCCACCTTTGACGCTTCCCCGGCATCGAAACCATTGCGCGGGTCTTCCGCCATCCCGGCTTCTGCGGCCTGGGTGCGCTTTGAGGCCCACCTTCATCCATCGAGGAGCCTGTGACCCCCATGACCGGATCTGCACTCATCCAGCAATTGAAGTGGCGCTATGCCACCAAGAAATTCGATTCCACCAAACGAATCGACCCCGCCACCTGGTCCGCCCTGGAGGAGGCCCTGGTCCTCTCACCCAGTTCCTACGGACTGCAGCCCTGGAAGTTCCTGGTGGTGACCGATCCCGCCCTCAAGGCCAAGCTGCGGGTCGCTTCCTGGAACCAGGCCCAGGTGGAGGATTGCTCCCATCACGTGGTCTTCCTGGTGAAGAAGGATCCGGGACTGCCAGAGATCGAGCACTTCGTGGACCGGATCGCCGAGGTGCGGGGCGTTTCCCGGGAATCCCTGGCGGGATACCGGGGCTACATGGTGGGCGATCTGGCGGAGGGGCCCCGCGCCAAGGTCATCAATGAGTGGGCGGCCCGGCAGGTCTACATCGCCCTGGGCAACTTCATGACTGCCGCTGCGGTGCTGGGGGTGGACACCTGCCCCATGGAGGGCCTGGTGCCCGCCCAGTACGACGAGATTCTCGGACTGGAGGGCAGCGGCTGGGCCACCCTCTGCGCCTGCCCTGCGGGGTACCGGGCCGCCGATGACAAGTACGCCGAGGTGCCCAAGGTGCGCTTTCCCCGGGAAGAGGTCATCGAGCACCGCTGAGGAAGCGGCCGGTTTACGGCCTGCCCTTGCGCATCTCCGCGAGCAAATCCCGGATGGCGCGCAGGGGATCGGGGGCCTTGAAGACGGCATTGCCCGCCACCAGGACATCGGCCCCGGCCCGCACCAGTTCCTGGGCGTTGTCCAGGCCCACGCCCCCATCCACCTGGATGAAGAAGGGGGTCTGACGCTCGGTACGCAGGGCATCCAGGCGCCGAACCTTGTCCAGCACCCGGGGAATGAAACTCTGCCCCCCGAAGCCGGGATTCACGCTCATGAGCAGCACGAAATCGAAATCGCCCACCAGATCCACCAAGGTTTCCACTGGCGTGGCGGGGTTGAGCACCACCCCCGCCTTGGCTCCGGCGGCGCGGATGGCGGACAGGGTGCGGTGCAGATGGGGGTCGGCCTCCTGGTGTACGCTCACCCAATCGGCCCCGGATTTCACGAATTCCGTGGCGTATTTCAGGGGCTCCACGATCATCAGGTGGCAGTCCAGGGGGAGCTTGGTCTCCTTGCGCAGGGAGGCCACCACGGGCATGCCCAGGGTGATGTTGGGCACGAAGCGCCCGTCCATCACGTCCACATGCACCACGCAGCCTCCGGCCTGCTCCAACAGCTTCAGCGCCTCGGCGAGGCGCGCGAAATCCGCGGAGAGGATGGAAGGGGCCAGGAGGGGTTCGGCGGGGCGCAGGGACATGGGCTCACTCTAGCGAGGTTTTTCGGATCCGAGAACCGGCACCCCGTTGACCCACATCCGTCCCGGCTTGAGCCGACCCAATTCGGCGGCGCTCAGGGTCGCGAGGGGGGCCTGTACCCACAGCAGGTCCGCCACGGCCCCCACCTTGAGCACGCCGAGGCCCTTGTGCCCCAGCACCTGGCCGGTGGTTCGGGTGTAGGCCCGGATGCCCTCCGCGCGGGTCAACTTGTGGGCCGGCAGGAAGCCTCCAGACGGGTTTCCCGCCGCATCCTGGCGGGTCTCGGCGGCTGCCATGGCCAGGAAGGGGTTGGCATCGGCGATGGGCGCGTCGCTGCCGAAGACCAGGGGCGCGCCGCCGTTGAGGAGAGTGCGCCAGGGAAAGGCCCGTTCCAGGCGCTGAGGTCCGAGGCGGCTGGGGGTCCAGGCATGGTCATCGGCCAGGTGCATGGGTTGCACCGAGGCCACCAATCCCGCCTTGCCGAAGGCCAGGGCATCCTCCGGGGCCACGATCTGGGCGTGCTCCACCCGGGGACGCAGGGCGACGCCCCCGCGCTGGGCCTTGGCCAGCACCTCCAGGGCGGCGCGGTTGGCGGCATCCCCGATGGCATGGGCGGCGGGCTGGTACCCGGCCTTCAGCACGATGCGGGCGTTCTTTCCGATGGTTTCGGGATCCAGCACCCAGAGCCCGGAGCTGGGCGCATCGGCGTAAGGTTCCAGCATCTTGGCGCCCCGGCTGCCCAGAGCGCCATCGAAGTAGAACTTGACACCCTGCACCTGGAAGAACGAGAGCTGGGGAGCCCTGGGCTGACTCAACTCCCGGAGCATGAGCCTGGGCTCATGGTCGAAGTAGGTGAAGACCCGGATGGGCAGGGTGTTGGAGGCCGCCAGTTTCCGGTAGATCTCGAGAGTCAGGGCATCGCCGCCCATGTCGCAGGCCGAGGTGAAACCTAGCGCCTGGAGGGCCAGCAGGCCCTGGCGGATCCACGCCTCTCGCTGAGCTGGGACAGGCGCCGGAATCTTGGCTTCCACCAGGGCCATGGCATTCTCCAGCAGGATGCCCGTGGCGTGGCCCTGGGCGTCCCGCTGGATCTGGCCGCCGGTGGGATCGGGGGTGGCGTCCGTGATTCCGGCGGCCTGGAGGGCCGCGGAGTTCACCCACAGGGCGTGGCCGTCCACCCGGCGCAGCACGGCAGGCCGGGAGCCGGTGGTGCCATCCAGATCCGCGGCTCTGGGAAAGACCTTGGCGGGCCAGAGATTCTGGTCCCAGCCTCGCCCCTGGATCCACCCTTCGGGGTTGGCCCTGGCCCAGGCGCGCACTCGGGCCAAGGCCTCGTCGAGATCCTGGCAGTTGCGCAGATCGGTGTTGGCGGCCAGCTTGCCGAGGCTCTCCACATGACAGTGTCCCTCGATGAAGCCCGGCAGCAGAGTGCCGCCTTCCAGTGTCACCACCGGGGCCGAGGGGAAGCGCTTGGTGAGAGCGGCTTGCGGCCCGATGGCCGCGATCTTGGCGCCCTTGATGGCCAGCGCCTGCCCAGAGATGGCGCGGCCCTGGGTGCCGTCGTCCTGCCAGAGTTCGGCCCCGGCAAGAATGACGACCGAGGGTGGAGGCGGAGGCGGGGCCAGCAGCATGGGATCACCTGGGAGTAATCACAAAGTCTATCCCCCAGAGTGCTAAGTGACGAAGTTGGCTCGGCGGGCCCGCCCAAGGGTCGGGCTATGATGGTCCTTCCTGTTTTGTGAGGTATTTCGCCAACGCGGTTGATGAAAAAGGGAATGACCATGGTCGACACCAAGACGGCAACCTGTGCGGAGACGGAGCGGCTCTTCGCCGATTTCCCGGCCCCCAACCTGGAACAGTGGCGCGAAGAGGTGATCCGCCTGCTCAAGGGCGCGCCCTTCGACAAGAAGATGCTCACCCAGACCTACGAGGGCATCACCCTCCAGCCCATCTACACGCCGGAAGACGTGAAGGGCCTGCCCCATCTGGGCGGAGTACCCGGCGCCTTCCCCTTCGTGCGGGGCAACGAGGCCCTGGGCAAGCGCATGGCCGGTTGGCTGGTGGCCCAGGAACTGCCCTATCCCAAGGCCAGTGAATTCAACAAGGCCCTGAAACACGACCTGGAGCGCGGCCAGACCGCCGTGAACCTGGTGCTGGATGCCGCCTCCATGGCCGGGTTGGACCCCGATCAGGCCGAGGCTTCCCAGGTGGGGTCGGGTGGAACTTCGATCTCAAGCGTGGCCGATGTGGCCGCGGCCCTGCAGGGCGTGGACCTCCAGGCCGCGCCTCTCTACTTGGCCAGCGGCAGCAGTGCCCTGGCGGCGGCGGCCCTGGTGGTTTCGCATCTGAAGGCTTCCGGTCAGGATCTGAAGACCCTGTCCCTCAGCCTCGGCTTCGATCCCTTGGGTTCCCTGGCAGGCAAGGGCAGCCTGCCCATGCCGTTGGAACAGGCCTATGACGAACTGGCGGAACTCACCCGTTTCGCCATGGCGGAATCGCCCCTCAGCCGCACGATGAACGTGTGCGGTCATCCCTATCACGAGGCGGGGGCCAACGCCGTGCAGGAACTGGCCTTCAGTCTGGCGGATGTCGTGGCGCTGCTGCGGGCCATGGAGGTTCGCGGTCTGGACGTGGACGCCGTGGCGCCCCGCATCCAGTTCCGCTTCAGCGTGGGCGGGCAGTTCTTCATGGAGATCGCCAAGCTCCGCGCCGCGCGGCTCCTCTGGGCCCAGGTGGTGAAGGCCTCCGGCGGCAAGCTGAGCTCCGCCAAGATGGCCCTGCACGCCCGTAGCGGTCGCTTCAACAAGACCCAGTTCGACCCCCACGTGAACCTGCTGCGCAACACCACGGAAGCCTTCTCCGCCGTGGTGGGCGGCGCCGACAGCCTGCACGTGGCCAGCTTCGACGAGGTGCTGGGGGGTGCGCCCAGCGATCTGGGGCGCCGCATCGCCCGCAACACCCAGCTCATGCTCCGAGAGGAATCCAAGCTGGATCATGTGGTGGATCTGGGGGGCGGCAGCTGGTACATCGAGCGCCTCACCCATGAGGTGGCCCAGGCGGCCTGGAAGCTCTTCCAGGAAGTGGAAGGCCAGGGCGGGCTCGCCAAGGCCCTGGAAGCGGGCTTCGTGCAGGCCAAGATCGCCGAAGTGGCCGCGGCCCGGCGCAAGGCCATCGTGCAGCGCCAGGATGTCATCGTCGGCACCAACCAGTACGCCAACGCCCTGGAGGCCATGCCGGAGACGAAGGCTACCAATCACGCCGCCCTGCAGGCGGAGCTGGGCCCCAAGGCTGCCGCCCGCCGGGGCGCTGTCTCCACCGGCAAGACCTTCGCGGAGCTGCTGAAGGCTGCGCCCACGGCCACCCTTGGACAGCTGGTGTCCATGCTGGGCCGGGGCAACGGTATCAAGGTGACGCCACTGCAGGCCCATCGCGCCGCTGAGGTGTTCGAGACCCTGCGCAAGGCCGTGCTCGTCTATCGGGCCAAGTACCAGGGCCCGCAGGTCTTCCTGGCCAACCTGGGCCCCGTGGGCGCCTACATGCCGCGGCTGGACTTCACCCGGGGCTTCTTCCAGGTGGGCGGCTTCCATGTGGCCGATCAGGCCTCCTTCAATACGCCGGAAGAGGCTACCGCCGCCGCCCTGGCCAGTGGGGCCGGTGTGGTGGTAATCGTCGGCCTGGACGACACCTATGTGGCCCAGGCGCCGGTCGTGGCGAAGGCCCTCAAGGCTTCACCCAAGGCGCCGGTGGTGCTGGTGGCCGGTCTCCTGAAGGACCATGCCGAGGTCTTCAAGGCCGCGGGCGTGGACGAGTTCATCCATGTGAAAAGCGATGTGCATGCCGTGCTCTCGGGGCTGGCGCAGACGCTGGAGGTGTTTTGATGAGCCGCATTCCGGATTTCACCCACGTGGCCCTGGATGTGGCGGCCACCGGCTCCGTTGAGGGCTGGCAGGCCGAGGCGGGCGACACCTCCGCCCTCACCTGGATGACCAATGAACTCATTCCCGTGAAGCCGGTGTACACGGAGCAGGATCTCGAAAAGGTGGAGCATCTGCCTTACCTGGCGGGCATTCCACCCTTCCTGCGGGGGCCCTACGCCTCGATGTACGTGATCCGCCCCTGGACGGTGCGGCAGTACGCGGGCTTCTCCACTGCCACGGAATCCAACGCCTTCTACCGCCGCAACCTGGCCGCCGGTCAGAAGGGCCTCAGCGTGGCCTTCGATCTGGCGACGCACCGGGGCTACGACAGCGACCATCCCCGGGTGGTGGGCGACGTGGGCAAGGCGGGCGTCGCCATCGATTCCATCCTGGACATGAAAATCCTCTTCGACCAGATCCCCCTGGACACCATGAGCGTGTCCATGACCATGAACGGCGCCGTGCTGCCCATCCTGGCCTTCTACATCGTGTCGGGGCTGGAGCAGGGGGTGAAACTGTCCCAGCTCAGCGGCACCATCCAGAACGACATCCTGAAGGAGTTCATGGTCCGCAACACCTACATCTACCCGCCCAAGCCGTCCATGCGGGTGATCGCGGACATCATTGCCTACACCTCCAAGAACATGCCCAAGTTCAACTCCATCTCCATCTCCGGCTATCACATGCAGGAGGCGGGAGCCACGGCGGATCTGGAGATGGCCTACACCCTGGCGGACGGCCTGGAATATGTCCGTGCGGGACTCCAGGCGGGCCTCAAGGTGGACGAGTTCGCGCCGCGCCTGAGCTTCTTCTGGGCCGAGGGCATGAACTACTTCATGGAAGTGGCCAAGCTCCGCGCCGGGCGCCTGCTCTGGGCCAAGCTCATGAAGCAGTTCGAGCCCAAGGACAGCAAGTCCATGGCCCTGCGCACCCACAGTCAGACTTCCGGCTGGTCCCTGGCCGAGCAGGATCCCTTCAACAACGTGGTGCGCACTTGCCTGGAAGGCATGGCGGCGGCCCTGGGGCACACCCAGAGCCTGCACACCAATGCGTTGGATGAGGCCATCGCCCTGCCCACGGACTTCAGCGCCCGCATCGCCCGCAACACCCAGCTCTTCCTCCAGGACGAGACGGGCATCTGCCGGGTGGTGGATCCCTGGGGCGGCTCGTACTACCTGGAGAGCCTCACCCACCAACTGGCTCACCTGGGTTGGAAGCACATCCAGGAAGTGGAAGCCCTCGGTGGCATGGCCGTCGCCGCCGAAACGGGCCTGCCCAAGCTGCGCATCGAGGAGGCCTCGGCCCGGCGTCAGGCCAAGATCGACAGCGGCTTTGAAACCATCGTGGGCGTGAACAAGTATCGTCTCGCCAAGGAGGATCCCATCGAGATCCTCGATGTGGACAACGTGGAAGTGCGCCGCCAGCAGTTGGAGCGCCTGGCCACCCTCAAGGCCGAGCGCAATAACGCCGCCGTGGCGAAGGCCCTCCAGGCCCTCACTCGCTGCGCCGAGACGGGCGAAGGCAACCTGCTGGAACTCAGCGTGGAAGCGGCCCAGCTCCGGGCCACTCTCGGCGAGATCAGTTCGGCCCTGGAGCAGGTCTGGGGCCGTCACAAGGCGGAGATCCGCATGATTTCAGGTGTCTATTCCAGCGAGTACCGCGATCAGGATGCGGTGAAGGCCGTGCGAAATCTGGCCGCCACCTTCGAGAAGGCCGAAGGCCGCCGTCCGCGCATCCTTGTGGCCAAGTTGGGCCAGGACGGCCATGACCGCGGCGCCAAGGTGGTCAGTACCGCCTACGCCGATCTGGGCTTTGACGTGGACATGGGGCCCCTCTTCCAGACCCCGGAAGAGGCCGCTCGCATGGCCGTGGAGAACGATGTGCACGTGGTGGCCATGTCCAGCCTCGCCGCCGGACACAAGACCCTGCTGCCCCAGCTCATGAGTGAACTGAAGGCCCTGGGGCGCGAGGACATCATGGTCATCTGCGGCGGAGTGATTCCCGCCCAGGACTACGCCATGCTTCGCGAGAACGGTGCCGCCGCCATCTTCGGCCCCGGCACCAACATCCCCCACAGCGCCACCGTGATCCTGAAGGAACTGGATCGTCGGTTGGGGCTGGGGCTGTTCTCGTAGGCAGTTCCTAGTCGTCCGGAAAAAAAGATTCACCACAGAGGACGCAGAGAAATGATCGGGAGAACACAGCGAAAGGCGGGACTCCGCAGTTTAAGGCCTTTCTCCTTGTTCTCAGTGTCTCCGTGGTGAGTCTTAGACGCAGCTGATCGGTAGAATCGCTCCATGAATCCTCGGCCCAAAGACGAACCCCGCAATACGCTCCACGTCATGGCGGGGGTGGAAGGGGGGCATGACGGGATTCCGGGCATCCCGCAGGTTCCCACGCCCCTGGCGGCCCATCATCGGCGGCGGGCGCTGTCGGTGCCGGAGCTGGTGGAAGGGGTGCTGTCCGGGGACCGCGTCAAGCTGGCTCGGGCCATTACCCTGGTGGAAAGCAATGCCCCGGCCCATTTCGCCCAGGCTCAGGCCCTTCTGACCGAAGTGCTGCCCCGCACGGGCGGCGCGATCCGCATCGGTATCACGGGCGTGCCCGGCGCCGGGAAGAGCACCCTCATCGAGGCCCTGGGGCTCTTCCTGCTCGAACGTGGGATGAAGTTGGGCATCACGGCGGTGGATCCCTCCAGCACCATCACCGGCGGCTCGATCCTGGGCGACAAGACCCGCATGGAGCGCCTCAGCGCCCAGCCCGCGGCCTTCATCCGTCCCAGTCCTTCCGGCGGCACTCTGGGGGGCGTGGCCCGCAAGACCCGGGAAACCACGCTGCTCTTCGAGGCCGCGGGCTACGACGTGGTGCTGGTGGAAACCGTGGGCGTGGGGCAGAGCGAAGTCTCCGTGCGCAGCATGGTGGATTTCTTCCTGCTGGTGCTTGCGCCCGGCGCGGGGGACGAACTGCAGGGCATCAAGAAGGGCGTGGTGGAACTGGCTGACGCCGTGCTCATCAACAAGGCCGATGGGGCCAGCCGAATGCTCGCCCTGGCCAGTCGAGGGGAGTACGAGCGTGCCCTCCACTACCTTCAACCGGCCACCGAGGGCTGGCAGACCCCGGCCCTGGCGGCCTCGGCTATGTCCGGCGAGGGGTTGCCCGAGCTCTGGGAGACCATCCAGCGCTTTGTGGAGCTTACCCGGGGCAATGGCGTGTTTGCCCAGCGACGTAGGGAGCAGGAACGCGACTGGATGCGCGCCCTGGTGGAAGAAGCCCTGCGGGAGCGTTTCCTGCGGGAACCCCGAGTCCAGGCCCTTTTCCCCCAGCTCGAGGTGGCCGTCATGGAGGGGCGGCTCCCTGCGGCTAGTGCGGCCCAGGCGCTGCTGAAGGCCTTCGACGGGGAATGACGGGGATTGGATTCTCACGGATTCTCGATAAAAGGTTTCCTCAGGGGTTTCCGGGGAGACACCTTTCTGAGTGTCAGCCTCAATCCGGCAAAAGCTCGGGCCACGAAGTCACACGAAGGCACACGAAGAAATCCGGGAGTGCCTGGTTCCAGGTCATCCAGGGCTTCGCCCTCCATCCGCGTTTGCGCGGATGGCTTCGCGGGCGGTGGCCCATTCGGCTGCCAGGGGCCGGATGTGCCACCGCTCGCGAAGGGATGACCACCATTGCCGAGGCCCCTTCGTGTGTATTCGTGCCCGCCCGCAGGGAGGCTTCGCGTGCCTTCGTGGCAATCCTTTCGAAGGAGTCGCCAAGCCGCCGGTCGCAGGGCGAAACGCCGATCGCTCCCCATTCGCGCGCCTGCAAGAGCGTGTTCGCCCCATTCGCGGTTAACGGTCGACCGAGAGTCGATGCCGACCTGGAATTTTCTGCAGATCCGTAAGGAGCTGATTAAAGACCTCCCAGCCCCCGGTCGATGGAGCTACCTGAGCTCGAGGCCACGGTCCCCACCCGGCGGGTACCCATGAAAAAGCGCATCCTGTTTGTCGATGACGATCCCCAGGCCTTGAGCGCCCTGAAGGCGCTGGTGAGCCCCATGGCCCGGGAGTGGACCCTGTCCTTCGCCTCGGGAGGGGCTGAGGCCATGGAGCTGATTCGGAAATCCGTCTTCGAGGTGGTGGTCACTACTCTGGAGATGCCGGAGATCGACGGGCGCCAGGTTCTGGAACAGGTGCTGGCCATCCGCCCCGCCACGATCCGAGTGGCCTTCTCCGGGAGGAAGGACGAGCACCTGCTCGCCCAAAGCATCGGGCTGGTCCACCAGGCTCTGCCCAGGCCCTGCTCCTTCGAGGATCTGACGGCCCTGGTGGGGAACGCCTGTCTGGTGGGCAGTCAGCAGGTTGATGAAGGCGTGCGCTGGGTGATCGGCCGCGTTGACCACCTGCCCGTGGTTCCCCGGCTCTACCAGGATCTCCGCACGGCCCTGGAGGCCGAGGAGGTCACGGTGAAGGCGGTGGGCGAGATCATCCGCCAGGACGTGGCCATGACCGCCCGCATCCTGAATCTCGTCAACAGTGCTTTCTTTGGGTTGCGGCGCACGGTGGAAAGCCCCCAGGAGGCGGTGGCCTTCCTGGGCACGGAAACGATCCAGGCCCTGGTGCTGGTTCACGGCCTGTTCGATCAGGTGAGTGCCTTGGGCACGGAGGCCCTCGCGCTGGAGGATGTCTGGCGCCACAGCCTGAGCGTCGCCCGCGGCGCTCGGGCCTTGGCAGCCATGGAGGGGCTCTCCCGCCACCTCATGGCCGAGGCATTCATGGGGGGGCTGCTGCACGATGTGGGCATCCTGGTGCTGGCCCAGCATTTCCCCGAGCGCTATGACCTGGTGCTCAAGCACGCCGCCGCAGAGCGGCTTCCGATTTCTGGATTCGAAAAAAGAGAATTCGGAGTAAGCCATGCGGAGGTGGGTGCCTACCTGCTGGGGCTCTGGGGCATCCAGCCGGCCGTGCTCAAGGCCGTCAGTCTGCACCACACGCCGGGGCTGCTCAGGGCCTCCTCGTTCAACCCGGTGCTGGCCATCCATCTGGCCGATGACCTCTGCGGCGCCCAGGGTCACCATGTCCTCTTCGAGCGTCCAGGGCTGGATCACCGGACCCTCATCGCGCTGGGTCTCGTGGACCACCTTCCGGGTTGGCGGCGGGTGCTGAACACTTCCAACTGGTAGCCCAGGGCATTCTTGGGTTCGCGCCCGCTATAGGTGGCTCGAGACAAGACTCATCAAAGCCTCTTCGGAGTCGAAAAGGAGCTTAAGACCTGTCACGGCCAAGTTCTGTCCGATTGCTGGGAGGCAAAGGGTGGATTCATTCGACTCGGAATCATTGGCACCGGACCTCAACCAGGATCTTCCGCCCATCCTGGTGGTGGAGGACGATCCCCATTTCTCCGAGCTGATGGGGCGCATTCTTTCCGCTCGGCATGGATTTCCCAAGGTCTCCCTCGCCCGTTCCCTGAGCGAAGCCCTCGAATACCTGAGTACCCAGGCATTCGGGCTGGTTTTCCTGGATTTGAACCTGCCGGACTCCCGCGGGCTGGTGACCCTCTCTCGGGTCTTGCCCCTTGCCAAGGGGGCTCAGGTCCTGGTGATGACTGGGGAGGTGGACGAGGAAAAGGCCCTCCAGGCCATGCGGGAGGGGGCCCACGACTACCTGGTCAAGGGGCACCTGTCCCCAGACGCCCTGCGGCGAGTGGCGAGGTATGCCTTGGAACGACACGCCGCGGGGCGGGCGCTGCGGGAGTTCAGGGCCCTGCTGAGCGGCAGCATGGATGCGCTGCCCGCCTGCATCGCGATCCTGGATCCCTCTGGCCTCGTGCGAATCACCAATTCCCGCTGGCGCGCCTATTCCAACCCTGCCAATCCCCTGATTCACGGTTGCGGGGAGGGCACCGACTACCGGCGCCTCGTCGAGCAGTTCTGGCAGGTGGTGGACCCTGAAGTCACCAATCCCACGGAAGTCACGGGGCTGCTGCAGGTTCTTGCGGGGCACCGGGATCGGTTCAGCATGGACTACTCCGCCCCCTCAGGGGCTGAGCGAGTCTGGTACGAGCTGAGCGTGGAGCGTTTCAGCGAGATGGGAAACGCCCATCTGGTCATTTCCCACATCGATATCACCGAGCGCAAGACGCTGGAAGTCCAGCTCAAGAGTTCCGAGGATCTGTTCACCCTGATAACCCAGAATGTGGTGGATCTGATGGCGATTGTCGATGCTTCCGGCCGTCGCATCTTTACCAGTCCTTCCTATTTGCGCCAGCTGGGCTATGGTCCGGAGGAACTGGAGGCCTTTCCAAACACGGAGCTGCTGCACCCAGAGGACAGGAGCCGCGTGGTCGGAGCCCTGGAGGGGCTTTTTTCCGCAAGGGGGATGAATGATCTGAGCTATCGTTTGCGGCGCAAGGATGGGCAGTACCGGGATTTCGAATCCTACGGCGTGGTCATTCCCGACGCTCCCGGCACCCCGCCTCGCGCCCTGATCGTGGCCCGGGACATCACCGAGCGGCAGCAGATGGAAGTGCAGCTGCGTCATTCCCAGAAACTGGAGGCCATCGGCCAGCTTGCCGCGGGCATCGCCCACGAGATCAATACCCCCATCCAGTACGTCGGGGACAACGCCGTCTTCCTTCAGGATGCCTTTCAGGATGTGCTGGACTTCCTCGCGCTCCTCCAGGAGAAGATCGAGGTCGGCGAACTCACCGGCGACTGGAAGGAAAAGGTCCAGGCCCTGGATCTGGACTATCTCCAGGTGGAGATTCCAAAGGCCATCCAGCAGAGCCTGGAAGGCGTGGGCCGGGTGGCCAAGATCGTTTCGGCCATGAAGGACTTTTCCCACCCAGGAGGTGCGGCCCGTGAGCGAGTGGACCTCAACCGGGCCATCGAGAGCACCATCACCGTTTCCCGCAACGTTTGGAAATACGCCGCCACCCTCGAGACCGATTTTGATTCGGCGCTGCCCCTGGTGCCCTGTTTCCCCGGGGAATTCAACCAGGTGATTCTGAACCTCCTGGTGAACGCCGCCCATGCGATCGAGGAGGCCAACGCCTCGAAACCCTCCGGTTCCATGGGCCAGATCCGGGTGAGCACTCGCCGGATGGATGATTCCGTGGAGATTCGAATCTCGGATACGGGGGCGGGCATTCCGGAGGCCATCCGCTCTCGGGTTTTCGATCCTTTCTTCACCACCAAACCGGTGGGGAAGGGCACAGGGCAGGGGCTCTCCATTGCCCGGGCGGTGATCGTGGACAAGCACGGCGGGACCATCGATCTCCTCAGCGAACCTGGCAAAGGCACCACCTTCATCCTTCGGCTGCCCCTCGGGGAGCTCCCATGAGACAGCGCATCCTCTTCGTGGACGATGAACCGAATGTCCTGAGTGGCCTGCAGCGCATGCTGCGCCCCATGCGGGAAGAGTGGGACATGGTGTTCGCGGAAAGCGGCGCCAAGGCCCTGGAGGCCATGGCGCAGGGATCCTTCGATGTGATCGTTTCCGATATGCGGATGCCGGAGATGAATGGGGCCCAGTTGCTGCGGGAGGCCATGAAACGCTACCCGGCCACGGTGCGGATTGTGCTCTCGGGCCATGCGGACCGGGAACTGGTGAACCAGTGCGTGGGGGTCGCCCACCAGTACATCTCCAAGCCCTGCGATCCGGGGCAGCTGAAATCCCTGATCCAGAACGCCACCTCCCTGGGCGGCAAACTGGTGGACGAGGGGGTCAAGCGCATTGTGGGCTCCATCGAGAGCCTGCCCAGCGCCCCGGTTCTTTTCGTGGCACTGGAAAAGGCCCTGAAGTCCGAGGATGTCTCCATGCAGACACTGGGCGACATCATCCAGCAGGACATGGGCATGACCGCTAAGGTGCTGAAACTGGTGAACAGCCCTTTTTTCGGCCTGCGGCGCACCATCGAGAGTGTTCACGAAGCCCTCGCCTTCCTGGGAGTCGATACGATCAAGGGCCTCGTGTTGGTCAACGGCATCTTCGAGAACACCCATGCCCTGTCCGTGAAGGCTTTTTCGCTCAATGATCTTTGGCATCACAGCCTGAAGGTGGCAGAAGGCGCCAAGAAACTGACAAAGGAAGAAGGATTGAGCCGGAGCCTTCAGGAGGAGGCCTTTGTCGGGGGCGTTCTCCACGACATCGGCGTGCTGGTTCTGGCCACCCATTTCCCGGCTCAGTACGAGCGGGTGATCGAGGTGGTTCAGGCTGAGCACATCAGCATCCCCACGGCCGAACAGTGGGAATTTGGCGTGACCCACGCGGAAATCGGCGCCTACCTGCTTGGCCTCTGGGGTATTCCGGCGCCCATCCTCAAGGTGGTCAGCCTTCATCATCGCCCCAGAGCGGCCGGGGACAGCGCGTTCTCCCCTCTGCTCGCCGTGCATCTGGCGGATGCCTTCAGTGGGATGAATCAGGGGCATCCCCTGCTGGAGAGGAGCACTCTGGATATCAAGATGCTGGAAGAACAGGGCTTCAGCCCGTACCTGGAGCGGTGGCGCGCTTGTTTTTCTGAAAACACGCTCGATTGAGCCCCGGAGGAACCATGTCCCCGAAGATCCTGCTCGTGGATGACGACGAAAACATCCTTCAGGGCTACCAGCGGAACCTTCATCGCCGCTTCGATCTGGAGGTGGCCTCCCTGGGCGCCCATGCCATCCAGCTCCTAGAGGACAACGGCCCTTACGCCGTGCTGGTGGCGGATATGCGAATGCCCGGGATGTCGGGGCTGGAACTGCTGGAGGTGGCCCGCCACCGTTGGCCCGGCATGATCCGGGTGATGCTCACTGGGAATGCGGATCAGAACACCGCCGTGGATGCGGTGAACCACGGCCAGGTGTTTCGCTTTCTGAACAAGCCCTGTCCCCCGGAGGAACTCGCCCTGGCCATGGAGGCGGCCCTCCGCCAGTTCCACCTTCAGGAAGCCGAGCGAGTCCTGTTGGAAAAGACCCTCACCGGCAGTCTTCAGGTCTTGACGGACCTGCTCTCCCTGCTCGACCCCGAAGCCTTCGGGTTGGCCCAGATCATCCGGGAGCGTGCCGGCCGGGTGGCCCTCCACCTTGGCTACCCCAAGGTCTGGAACCTTGAGATCGCGGCCCTCCTCGCCCCCATCGGCAAGCTGACGCTCCCTGCGGGGCTGGAGGCCCGGGCCCGAGCCGGGAACTCTATGACGGTTCAGGAACTCCAGCTCCTGGAGCGTGCGCCAGAGACGGGTGCCAGGCTGCTGGCCTCCATTCCCCGCCTGGAAGAGGCCGTGGAGATCATCCGCTACCAGGGCAAACGCTACAACGGAGAGGGATTTCCCCCGGGTGCGCTGGCCGGAGAGGAGATTCCCTGGGGCGCGCGCATCCTGATGCCCCTCCAGCATTTCACCGAGATCGAGCGCACCCGCAAGAACCTGGCGGTCGCTATGGAGGAACTGAAACGCCACGCCAGCTGGTACGACCCGAAGGTACTGGCCGCCATCGAGCATTGCCTCATGCCGCTTCCCGGGGGCTCCAAGCCGCCGGACAAGGTTTCAGCCTATCCCAGCCGGTCCCTGGAAGCGGGCATGTGTCTCGCGGCTGACCTGAAGACCAGGACTGGCAGGACCATTATCTTTGCTGGAACCCGCCTGAGTCCGCCCCACATCATGCTGATCCGGGATATGGCAGAACTGCTGGGGCTGGATGATCCGGCCTATGTGTTGGGGGCCTGAATGGAGCTGCCATGACCCCTAAGATCCTGTTCGTGGATGACGAGGAGAACATTCTGCTGGCCTACGCCCGCAGCCTCCGGAAACGCTTCCAGATGGACACGGCCCTGGGCGGCGCCGAGGCGCTCTACCGGCTGAAGAACGAAGGACCGTACGGCGTTCTCATCACCGATATGCGGATGCCGGGCATGGATGGTGTGCAGCTCCTGGAAGAGGTCAGGCGCTGCTCACCGGACACGGTCCGCCTCATGCTCACTGGAAATTCGGACCAACAGACCGCAATGGAGGCCGTGAATAAGGGCGCCATCTTTCGGTTCCTCACCAAGCCCTGTGAGACCGAGGATCTGGCCCGAGCCCTGACGGCCGCCCTGGAACAGCATCGCCTGCTCACCGTGGAGAAGGATCTCCTGGAACGCACCCTCAAGGGCGCCATCCTCATGCTAGGCGAACTGCTGTCCATGCTGGATCCCGCCTCGTTCGGCCGCTCCCAGCAGGTGGCCGATCTGGCTCGGCGCATCGCCGTCGAAATGGCCATGGAGCATCCCTGGATGATGGAGGTGGCCGCTATCCTGGCGCACATCGGCATCCACACCCTGCCTCCCACCGTGCTGGCCAAGCTCCAGAGCGGCGCCTTCCTCGGGGGTGTGGAACGGGAGATGTGCCATCGCATTCCCGAGATCGGGGCCAATCTCATCCGCTGCATCCCTCGCCTGGATGACGTGGCCAGCATCGTCTACTACGCCCAGAAGAACTACAACGGAACGGGTTTCCCCCCGGACGACGTCAAGGGGGATCTCCTCCCGGAGGGGGCGCGCATCCTGCGGGTGGCCTCGGATTTCGTGACCCTGGTGACCCAGAAGGACTCCTCCACGACCGCGATCCAGACGATGTCCACCCGTCTGGCCTGGTACGACCCCAAGGTGATTCAGGTCCTGCGGGAGATCATCGCCCGCCGGGAGGACATCGATACCCAGCCGCCCACCCGCGCCGTGGCATTTCAGGATCTCCAGGTGGGGCAGCGGCTGGCCGAGAACGTCGAAACGCTAGAGGCCTGGCTGGTACTGCCCCGCAATACCGTGATCGGCCGGACCCATCTGGAAAAGATGCGCAATTTCCACCGCCTTGCGGGGCTGAAGGAACCCGTCCTGATCTTCGACGAGTAGGGGCGGGAACGTCGGCGGGCCTGCTAGGATCTAGGCTCGAGAGACCCATGGCCCCTGATGTTCGACGTCCCATTGACCGCTGGCTGCTGCTCTTCGCCCTCCTGCTTGTGGCGGTGGGAATGGTGTGGGTGTACTCGGCCTCGGGGCTGAAGAGCAGCGTTGCCACGACGTTTCTCGCGCAGCAGATGGTGGCGGGGGCCATCGGCATCGCGTTGATGCTGGGGCTGAGCCAGGTGGATCTGCGGGCCCTGCGGGAGCGGCCCCGACCGCTCCAGGTGGTCTACGTGATCAGCGTAGTGTTCCTGGTGGCCGTGTTCTTCTTCCCGGATGTGAAGGGCGCGCACCGCTGGATTCGCCTTGGGGGGCAGCGCTTCCAGCCCTCGGAATTCTTCAAGCCGCTGGCGGTGCTGATCACGGCTTGGTGGATGGTGCGGTACCAGGACGTGTGGACGCGCCTGCAGGATTCCCTCTCTCGCCTGGTGCTGCTCATGCTGGTCATCGGATTGCCGCTGGGGCTCATCCTCTTCGAGCCGGATTTCGGCACCACGGCCCTGGTGGCCCTGGTGGTCTTCGTGATGGTGTTCCTCGGGGGCGTGCACAGGGCCTTGCTGACGGGCGTGGGCGGAACCCTGCTGCTCGGCGGGGTGATGGCGGTGATCGCCAGCCCCTACCGGCTGGCGCGGGTGATGAGCTTTCGCAACCCCGAGGCGGATCCTCTGGGCAAGGGTCACCAGGCCCTCCAGAGCCTCATCGCCGTGGGCAATGGGGGCGTGTTCGGGGTGGGCGTGGGCAACAGCATGCAGAAGCTGTTCTACCTGCCCGAGGCCCACAACGATTTCATCTTCGCCGTGATCGCCGAGGAGGCCGGCCTGATCGGCACCACCGCCGTGCTGGTGCTCTTCACCGCAATCCTGTGGCGGGGCTACCGCATCACCCGCCGGGTGCGGGACAGTTTCCTGCGGCTCTGCGCCATGGGGTTCACCCTGCTGCTGGTCGTGCAGGCCTTCATGAACATGAGCGTGGTGCTGAGCATCGCGCCCAACAAGGGCATCCCGCTGCCCTTCATCAGCTACGGCGGTACGAGCCTCATGGCCTCCCTGGCCACCCTGGGACTGCTGCTCGCCGTGAGCAAGGAAGCGAGTGAATAGATGGAAAGGCCCGTTCTGAAACAGGTCGTCATCGTGGGGGCCACGGGCCTCGTAGGGCGCGAGCTGGTTCGCCAACTGCACGACCGACCCGAGCTTGCCTTCACGGCCCTGGTGCGGCGGGAGGGCATCCTGCGCAACCTCTCGGACCGGGTGAAGGAAGTGCCCTTCGATTTCGAGGATCCTGCCTCGTACCAGCGCCTGGGCACGGAGATTCCCTGCGATGTGCTGCTCTGTGCCCTCGGCACCACCTTGAAGAAGGCCGGCAGCCCCGAGGCCTTTCGGAAGGTGGATCTGGAGTTGCCCCGCAGGTTCATCCAGCGCTTGGCCGCCCTTGAAGCCAAGCCGGTGTTCGGTCTCGTCAGCTCTACAGGGGCTGGAAAACCCCGAGGGCTCTATCTCCAGACCAAGGCCGAAGTGGAAAAAGTGCTGATGGATTCCGGCCTGCCCTGTGTCATCGTGCGGCCCTCGCTGCTCATGGGCGAGCGAGAGGAATTCCGGCTGGCCGAAAAACTAGCCCTGATGCTCCTGGCCAAACCCTTTCTCGCCCTCGCGAGGACCTTTGCGCCCCACTCTCCGGTGGTGTGGAAATACGCGCCCATCGAGGGGGCCAAGGTGGCCGAGGCGCTCCTTCGCTTCTGCCTGGATGATCCGCCCCATCGGGAGGGCCGGGTGCTCAGCGGCATCGCACTGCACCACCCGATCCTGGAGGTCTAGACTTCCAGCCCCTTGTGCACCGGGAAGGCGAACCGCGCGGGGTGTGTCTCGCTGCGGCCCCGCGCCAGCAGCTCTCCCAGCAGCATCTTCAGCCCCACGTCCACCGATAGGCGGAGGGCCTCGCTGCGGTCGCAGCGGCAGCCCGGGTCGATTTCCTTGAGCAGCAGGACCAGCGCATCCAGGCGGTCGAGGGTGTGCTGATCCAATTGGACACCGATGTTCCCCATGGAAGCCCCCTTTCTCCTGGATCACGCCAGACAGGTTCGGATACGGATCAAGTGGCGCCGAGTTTACCGGAGTTCCCGTCCGGCGCCCAGACTCTGTGTGGGCATCAGAAAAAAACGATACTGACCAATTTCATTCCGGGAACAGATTCACCCAAAGGCCGCCCTCCAGGCCCACGACCCAGGCCTCGATCTCGGCCTGGGGGAACTGCAGGGCCAGAACCTGACGGTAGGCGCCGAGCTGTTGGCGGTGCAGCCCCAGGGTCTCCTCTGAAAACGATGCCGCGAGCTTGAAGTCCACCACCCGGATTCGGGTGGGAGCCTGGCGCAGGGGCTCCCAGATCACGAGGTCGGCGCGGCCCTGGCCGCCGGACTTGCCCGCGTGCTCCAGTTCGAATTCGGTGCGCCGGGGCAGGGCGGCCCAGCCTCGCTCCTGCAGTTCGTTCAGGAAGGCGACCACCATCGATTCGGCCTTCGGCCAGGCCTGAACGAGGGGGTGCTGGGCGAGATAGGCCCTCGCCTGCTGAGGATCGATGCCCTCCCGCACCAGGACTTCCCGCAACAGGGCATGGATCTGGATGCCTTTGCGGACTCTTTCCGGGGCCTCCGGGCCGATCCCTGGACCGAGGGGCGGCAGGGCCACGCTTTCCCCAGGCGGCGCCAGGGGTGGAATCGTGACGGGCTCCGCATTCCGGGGCATGGGCGGAGGGCCTTCGATCCGAAATACCTCGGGGCAAATTGCGGCGAGTTCGGTGGCCACGTGCTGCCAGTAGACGCTCTTGCCCTCATTCCGGCGATCCACGGCCCCCGGCGGGGCCTCGGGGACACCCTCTTTCTGAGACCACTGCTGGATCAGCAGCAGCCGGTCCCGGGCTCGGGTGAGGCCCACGTACAGCAGGTTGAGCCCTTCGCGGAAGGTGCGGCGTTCTTCTTCGGCGCGAAGCTCCTGGAGGGCCGGACCCCGGGCTCGACCCAGCTTCCAGCCCATCCACAGTTCCTGGCCCTGGCCGGGCCGCTGGCGCACCGTGCCCTTGCGCACGCCCTTCACCGAATCCGCCAGCATGGGCAGGATCACATCCTCGTACTCGAGGCCCTTGGCGCCGTGGATGGTCTGCACCACGAGATCCGCGGCGGCCGCTTCGGCGGGGGCATCGCCGGGATCCTCGAAGGCGCGCCGCTGGCGCAGGCGGGCCCAAGCCATGGCCGGGACCGCCGGCAGGGCTGGCACCCAACCCAGGAAATGCTCCAGGTTGCGTCGGGCCCGGGCGGGTTCGAGGGCCCCGTGCACCGCCGTGGCGGCGATCAGTTCCAGGAGGCCCGGCCGGGCGAGTCCCGAAGCCACGATCCCCTGGGTATCCAGGTCCGCTAGGCCCTCCAGCCAGGCCAGACCCGCTTCGAGGCTGGGGCAGAGTAAGGGGGAGTCCTCCCGGAAGGCCGCCAGCTCACCATCCGTGGCGCCCACCCAGGGCGAGCGCAGGACCGCCAGGCGAGGACCCGGGGCCTCGGGCCTGGCGATGGTCTCCAGCAGGGCCATCAGCAGGCGAACGCCGGGGCTGGCCCAGAAGCCTTCGCGGCTCTGCACCAGGGGCTCGATCTGGGCGGCCTGCAGGGCCCGGCGCAGGGCGGGCAGGCCCGTGCGGCGGGGCAGCAGCAAGGCTCGCCTACGGGGACCGGCCTCCGGGGCCGCGAATCCCGCCGCGACCCAGCCTGCATCCCGGGCGAGGGCGCCGATCCAGGGCGAGGCCGCCGGGAGATCACCCCCCCGGATTTTAGAAGTGGGAACGACCACCAGCCCCACCCGAGGCTCGCCCAGGCCGCGCGCGCCGTAGGTTTGCACGCCATCGGGGTCGAAGGAGGCCTCATCCAGCGCGGGCACCAGGTCTTCCACGAAGCGGTTGGCCAGTTCCACCACCGGCGCACTGGAGCGGTGGTTGGCGCCTAGGCGATAGGCTTCGCCCCGCTGGGAGGCCTGGTGCAGCTGTTGGCGGAGCAGTTCGGGAACGCCGCCCCGGAAGCCGTAGATGGCCTGCTTGGGATCGCCCACCCGCACCATGCGCTGGGCCCCCAGGGCCTCGAGGAAGGCCTGCTGCACGGGGTTCACGTCCTGGTACTCATCGATGAGCAGCAGGGCGGGGGGCTGAGTCTCCGGGTGCTCCCCCAGAGTCTCCCAAGCCTGGCGCACCAGATCGCCATAGCTCCGCAGGCCGCGCTCCGCCTTGAGATCTCGGAAACGCTGGAAGACGCGCTCCAGCAGGAGGGTCATCCAGGCCTCCAGGGCGGTGGGCAAGGCCTGGGTCAGCGGTTCCAGGGACTCCTGGAACTCATCCGCGAAATACGTGGGGACCAGCCCGTCAGAATCCTTGAGGAAGCGTCCCGCCATGCGCTCCAGGCTTTCCAGCAGGATCGGCATGGGCGGGCCTTCGGGTTCGGGCTGCACCTTGGCCAGACCAAAACGGGTGAAACTCCCGTGGACCTTGCCCTGCTTGGTGAGCTGGGCCGCGCGGGCTGGGTGCTGGGCGAAGGGCGCGTAGGCGGCGAGGAGGCGGTGGCCCTCTCTCAACAGCTCGCCGCGAGGCTGAGTCGCATCCGTGGCGCCGCGCCAGGTGCCGAGGGCGTCCAGGTGACCGTCGAAGGCCGCCCCCAGGGCGCTCCAGCGGTCGCGGCCCTCCTCGAAGCCTTCGCACCAGGCCCAGAGGCGGCGGGCGGCGGGGGCATCGGGGTCCGTTTGTGGAAGATCCAGCACCTCCCGCCCGGCCCGGCGCAGCAGGCGCAGCAGGCTGGGATCCTCGGCCTCCAGCACCTCCTCGAAACCGAGGCCCCGCCTTCGCAGGAGGGCCAGGGCCAGGGAGTGCACGGTGGTGGCCTGGAGCAGTTCGGCTTCGCGCCGCACTCGGATCCAGTGTTCCCGGGCCTGGCGGGCGGAGCCCAGCCATTGGGGTTCCTCGCCCGCTAGCCACTGCCGGGCGGCGACGCCGAGTTCGGGACGGACCCTGGGTTCCAGGGTGGCGAGCCAGGCATCCCAGGCGGGGAAGCCCTGGTGGAGGGCGCCGAGGGCTTGGTGCCAGGTGGGGATATCCCAGGCGGCGAGTTGATCCAGGGGCAGGAGGATCCGGGCGCGCAGATCGGCGGCGGCCTCCCGGCCGAAGGTGGTGGCCACGATGTGCTGGGGGCGACCGCCCCGGCCCAGATCGCCCAGCACGAGAGCCACCAGGGCGAAGGTCTTGCCGGATCCCGCGCTGGCGGAGATCACCAGGGAGCGTTCGGCGATCCGGGCGGCGAGGGCGGGATCCTGGAGTTCCAGGGCAGGCAGGCTCACGGGGCTTCCTCCCCTTCCGCAGGTGTGTCGATGTCCACGGGGCGCGCGCAGAGCGAGGCCAGGCCGCAGGTGGCGCAGTGTTCGCCGGGAATCGCGGGGAAGCTGCCCCTGCGGGCCCGGGCGAGCAGGCCGCCGACATTGGCCAGCAGGCGCGTCTGGTGCTCGCCGTGCAGCATCATGGGCAGCGGATTCCAGCCCTCCTTGAGGGATACCAGCAGGGCGGTGGCGGGCAGTCCCGTTTCCACTTCCAGCATGGCTTGGTAGAGGGGCAGCTGCAGGTGCGCCCCGAAGGCGCCCTCGTTCTCCTGGTAGGCCTTCAGGGTGGCGCGGGCGCTGCTCTTGTAGTCCACGATCCGGAGAAATTGGGTGTCGCCGCAGGAGAGTCGTTCCAGGCGATCGATGGTGCCCTGGATCCAGCAGGAGTCGCCCTCTGGAAGGGCGACTTCCCGGGGCGTCAGGGCGTACTCCAGCCCCAGCAGCTGCCGCTGCCAGTGGCCCTCGGACGGCAGATTCAGGGCCTCGAGCTCCCCTTGGGTGGGACCGCCCTCGGCGAGATCGCCCGCCAGGAGTTCGGCCATGGAGGGCAGGAGGTCTTCCAGGGCCAGCCGCAATCGCTGGATTTCGGAAGCGCTCACATCCTTAAGCTCCGCAATCCAGGAGGCGGCCTGGAGCAGCCAGCGGGTCTTGAGCAGGGCCAGCAGCTCCGCGCTGGTGGGGGCTGCGAGGCCGTGCTTCTCCAGGAAGGCAGTGGGCCAATGAGGTTGGTCCTCGAGCCCGCCCAGGAGATCTTCCATCAGCCGGTGGGCGAGGCTGCCCAGGTTCAGGGGATGGCGATCCCCGGCCTCCCAGGAGGGCAGGCGCAGGTGGCGCTCGGCGAAGACCCGGAAGGGACAGCGGGCCAGGCCCTCGAGGCGGGTCGGAGAGAGCGGGGTTTCGGCGGATTGGCCATGTCGCCAGAGGCCGGGCACTTGGTCCAGGAGCGGCGCTTCCATGGCTTTCATGGCGGCCTGGCGGGCCTGGGCCAGGTCATCCGCCTTGGGCGAATCCCAGCGCCAGCGCAGCTCACTGGCGGCCTCAGTGGGTGACGGTGCCCAGGTGCCCGCGCCTTCCAGGGCGCTCCAGAAGGGCCCCTGGGAACGTCGGCGCCCCTCCGCATCCCGCTCGGCGCTGAGGGCCACCAGGGATTCCCGGGTCAAGGCGAGGACGCGGTTGAAGGCGAAGGCGGCGCGGTGGAAGGCCCGGGGGAGCACCTCGCCCTCCTCGCTGAGGGGCAGGGGAAAGGCCTGGAGGTGGGGCGGAAAGTCCCGGGCGCCGCCGCCGGAGGCGCTCTGGGCGCGAAGGGCCGTGTTGATGGCGACCCGGCGCGGCCAGTCCAGTTCGGCGTTCTGAGTTGGAGTCGGCGGCCAGACCCCTTCGCCGAGATCCAGCAGGAGCGTGGCGCGGGCACCGTTCCAGGTGGATTCCAGGGCCTCGGGCCCCACCAGCCGGACTCCCCCGTGCGGGGAGGGCGGGTCCGGCGCACGCATGGCCTCCAGGGCACAGGCCAGGGCCTCCAGGAAGGCCCCGAAGGGGAGGGGCGCGGAATCCCTGGACCAGGCTTCCTGCAGGAGCCCAAAGGCGGGGTAGAAGGTCGGACCGTGCATCAGGTCGAGGCGCTGGGCCAGGGCTTCCAGATCCCGAAGCCAGAGCAGCGGAGCCTGGGTGCGGGTGGGGAGTTCCCGCAGGAGGGCCCAGCGCTCCTTCACCCAGGCCCGGTCGCCCTCCTGGAGGGCCTCAAAGGCCTGGTCCAGGGCCGCCTCGCCCGCCTGATCGGTGCGGTCGAGCCGGTCCGCCAGGGCGCGCAGGGCCCGTCCGAGCGCGGTGGCATGGACCGAGGCTCCGAGGCCCGCCGCCAGGGAGGCGGGGTCGGCATCCCGCAGGCCGGTGAGCAGGCTCCACAGGGGACCCCAGGTGCGGGCCTCGGCCAGACTGGGGCCGCTTCCGCCCAGGAAGGGCAACCCTTCCGCGGCGAACAGGGGGCCGAGCAGGGGGCCCAGGCGCGGGGCGTCGGGGTGGACCAGGGTGATCTCCGAGGGGGGGATGCCCGCCTCCACCCAGGTCCGGACCTGCTCGAGGGCGGCCCGCCAGACGGCCGCCTCCGTGGGCAACTCCCGGCGCCGCAGGGCGGCGCGTCCCGCTTCATCCAGGCGCAGGGGCCCGGCAAAGAGGTGATCCAGGGCCTCGCCCCAGGGGTTCTCGGCCCAGCCCTCGGGCTGGTCCAATTCCAGGTGCTCGAGCCCGCGCTCCGCCGCCAGGCTTTCCAGTGTGGGCAGCAGCAGGCGCACGAGGTGGGGCTCCGTGCCCACGAAGAGGCCCGCCCGACCCGCGCCGCGCCTTGTAGCCAGACGAAAGCGGACGGAGCCGAGCTCGGGAAGGGCGCAGAGGGCCCGGAGCCGGGGCGGGGCAAGGTCCCGGATTCCGGCCTCCAGGGGGCCTTCTTCCGGATGACGCTCCATCCAGAACCCACGTTCCCCGTCGGCCTGCCGCGCCGCGCCCTGCCAGAGGGCAGCGGAAGGCTCCAGGTACCCCGAACCTTCCACCAGCTCCAGGTAGGTTTCCAGGTGACGCACCAGGGAGGCCAGACTCAGGGGATTCAGGGGATTGCCCAGATCCAGGCCGAAGCGTTCCAGCTCCCTTACCTGGGCCGGAAGCAGTCCCTGGCCCAGCAGGGCCTGGCACGCCGCAGCCCGCTCCTGAATCGCTGCGGCCTTTCGGGCCGGACGGCGTTCCCGTGCGGCGAGCAGCCGATCCACCTGAACATGAAGCTGGATGGCCACCACTCCCGGGATCGGATCCCGGGAGTCATCGAGGAGCACACCATCGAACGGAGCAAAGGCCAAGACACACCCGGGAAAACTTCATCCTACCCCGAGCGATCCGTCAGTCACTGTCAACACCTTCATCGCTGCTCGGGCGAGGGCCCGAGCAGCGATGAAGGGGGAACGCCTCAGTTTTAGGGGATGGTCGCCTCCAGGGCGATCGCTCTGGGGAAGAGCAGGTGACTTTCCAGGTAGATGTGGAGGTGGAGATCCTCCTCCAGGGCCTGGAGTCCCATGTACAGCGAGCGGTAGCTGCCGCAGGCATCCTCGGGTGGGGTGTAGTCGCTGGTGAGCGCCTTCAGGCTGCGGAGGATTTCGCCCGCCTGCTCGTGTTCTTCCTGCATCGCGCCGATGGGGCCCTGGACGCTGCCGAAGCAGGCGTCGGGGCGGCTGGCCACCGTGGCGCGGAGGATGGGGTTCTAGAGCTTCACGAAGGTGGGGACAGCCTTGATCAGCACGTCTTTCAGTTCGGGGCGGGCATCCAGCAGCGCACCGACCTTGGTGTGGGGTGTGATCTCCATCTCAGGCCTCATCGTACTGGAGCAGGCGGCGATCCCCTTCGAGGGCCCGCAGTCGCGTTAGATCCTGGGTCACTTCCAGAGTGTCGAGGTAGGCGCCCGCCTCGTCCCGCATGGCGAAGTAGCGGGTGTCCTTGGGTGTTCCCGGCTGAAACGAAGTCCAGCCACCTTGAGAACATCAAACGCCGCTGGACGGTCCTTTTCAAGACCGCAGGCCTTTCGAACCTCAGCAAGCACGACCTTCGCCACCACTATGCCATCGAGGCATTGGAGGCTGGAATCCAGCCGAAAGTCGCCTGGGACCTTACCGAGCATTCGGAAGAAATCATCACGCAGCGCTTCTACCAGGTGAATAGCGCCAAGGTCGCCAGGAGCGCACAGGCCCCAGCGGGCCAGTCGCTACCCCGACAAGGAAACGTTGCAGCGGATGGTCGATGAGATGCCCGTCACTGCCATCGCCAAGAAACTCGGGGTGTCGGACACAGCCGTGGCGAGGGAGTGCAAAAAACACGGCACAGTCTCGCCGAGCGTTGTCCCGATTTCCAATTGGGCAGCAGCCTGCTGCCCAATTGCCCTGTAAAACCAAGCAGACGGCCTTGCGCTAATTGCATGCTAGAGACCGCTTACATCAAGCAAGGATCCAGGGAATCACAACAGCCCGGTTGGGTCGACTGAGGGGATCGAAGATGGCGGCAGAGACGGCGAAATAGATCTGATTTGCAATGATGCCGAAGGTTTTAGGATCAGCATGGGTTTACATCTTCCCGAATCGGTAGTGGCTCACGAACCACTCGGTGCCCTGGCGGAAGTTCCACAACTCCGCACATGCCATGAAGAAGACGCGCCAACGGTGGAATCTTGTGGTGGCCTCGGCTCCATAGGCGGAGCGAAAGAGCGCGAGGATCGCCTCGCGTTGGGCATCCTGCCGCTCGAGCCAGGCTTCGGAAGTCTTGGCATAGTGAGTGCCGGATACGCGCCAGTGGTCTTCGAGGCGCAGGTGCCCCTGATGGCGCAGCAGCAGGGCATCGGCAGGCATCACGCCGCCGCTGAAGAACTCCCGGCTCATCCAGTCGTTGGGATCCTTGGCCTCGAAGAGGTAGGTGAGCTCCCGGTGCGTGAAGATGTGCACAAAGAGCTTTCCGCCGGGTGCGAGCCAGTTCGCGATGCGGGCCATCAGCGCCCGATGGTTGCGCATGTGTTCGAACATTTCCACGCTCACCACTCGGTCGAAGCCTATCTCCGCGGGCTCGAACCCATTCATGTCCGCTGTGATCACCTCCAGGTTGGCCAGGTTCCCCGCCCGGGCACGTTCCAGGATGAAGGTCCGCTGATCCCGGGAATTGGACACTGCCGTGATGCGTGCGGCCGGGAAATGCTTAGCCATCCACAGGGTGAGGCTGCCCCAGCCGCAGCCCAACTCCAGGATGCGCTGACCGTCCGCCAGTTCGGCCCGCGCCGCGGTCAGGGCCAGCATGGCGGCTTCAGACGTCGCGAGGTCCGTGACGCCTGGGTCCCACCATCCGCAGCTGTATTTCAGATGAGGTCCCAGCACCTGCTCGAAAAAGGCCGGAGGTACTTCGTAGTGCTGCTCGTTGGCCGCCGAGGTCTGCTCGGCGATGGGGCTTGCCTCCATTCGCGCCCAGAGCGCACGCTGCCGCTCCCAGGTGGCGTCCGGGCCGCCCGCGTTTTCGTCCGCGAGGCGCTGGCGCAGGAGTCGTCGAATGCCCATCCGGATCAGGGCATCCGGCAGCAGGCCGCCATCCACGAGGGTATCCAGCAGGGAAGGAGCTCGGGAGGCGCTCATGAAAGCTCCTGACGTTGGGGTGGCAGGGGAACGAAGGCGCTCACTTCGCGCTGATAGTGGCGGTAGGCGTCTCCCTTGCTGCGGAGGGATTGGGCTTCGGTGGCGGGAATGCCCGTGACCCGCAGCAGGAAATGTAGGATGAGGGCTGGAGCCGCAAAGGCCAGCAGGGCCCATGGGGAACCCTGGGCGGCGAGGGCAAACCCAATCCACACGAGCCACTCGAAGAAGTAGTTGGGATGTCGGCTCCAGCCCCAGAGCCCCCGACGGCACACCTGGCCGCGGTGGCGCTCATCGGCCTTGAAGGCTCGCAACTGGTTATCCGCCAGCCCTTCCCCCGCTATGGCGGCCAGCGTAATGGCCGTTCCCGCCCAGGCCCACCAGGGAATGCCGGGTGCCGGAGAGAAGGTCGCAAAGAGGAAGGGCAGGCAGATGAGCAGATTGAGCACGCCCTGGAAGAGGAAGAAGCCCAGGAACTTGATCTGAATGTTTCCGCCCCAGTCAGCTCTCAGCTGGGTGTAGCGGCCATCCTCCTGGCCATGGCCCGCGACGCGAAACCCCAGATGCAGGCCCAGGCGCAGACCCCAGAGCCCGCCGACGAGGCCCGTCAACAGGCGCCGGGCCGGATCCCCAGGCCCCAGGACCGCAAAGAGCACCGCGAGGCCCCCAAGGCTGAAAGCCCAGGCCACGTCGATCCAATCCGCGCGATCCGTGGTGAGGAAAACCAGCCAGGCCAGAAATGGAAGTCCCATGGCAATGGAAAGGATCCAGCCGATAATTGTCAACAGCTCAGACATGGCCTAACCGCTTGCGGAAAAGTCCATCGATGTTGCCCTCGCGCCAGACCGCGAGCAGCATGTAGGTGGCGATGGCGAAGTTGCCAAGTAGAAGAATGGCCACCAACCAGATCCCGTAACTCAGCGCGCTGCGCTCCCGCCAGGCAATCCAGAACCACACCGCCAGGAAGGCGAAATAGGCGTCAAAAAGGGTCGCCAGTCCCCAGGGATCCCGGGCCAAGCGAAGGAAGGCCGCCACGGCGTTCTCGTGCAGCGACGCCCATGACGTTACGCCCAGCATCGCCAGGAGCACGAGGATGCACCAGCTCACCAGGGCGAGTTTCACGGGTTGCCCCAGGGCTCATCCAATAGGGGCCGATCCGTTTGTTGCTTGGCGATCAGCATCTGCACCACGCCGATATGGCGCTCGCGGAAGGCGCCCTCGCAGGTGGCGAGGTAGTAGTCCCAGAGGCGCTGAAAGCGGGCATCGTAGCCCAGGGCTTGGACGTCGTCGATGCCGGTGTGGAAGCGCTGACGCCAAGCCTGCAGGGTACGGGCGTAGTGCTGACCAAAGTCCTCGCAGAAAAAGACCCCCATGGTGGTCGCCCGGGCAAGGCTCCTGTGGATTTCAGCTAGGCTCGCCAGCTCGGCGCCAGGGAAGACGTACTGCTGGATCCAATCGGTACTGCGAATGTATTCCGGAAAGCGTCGCTCGTTCATGGTGATGGTCTGGAGCAGAAAACTCCCGCCAGGCTTGAGCAGGCGGTCCACGACAGCGAAATAGGTGTCGTAATGCTTGTGTCCCACGGCCTCGAACATCTCGATGCTCACGGCCTTGTCGTAAGTGCCGGTCAGATCCCGGTAGTCCAGTAACAACACTGTGATGCGTTCCTCCAGTCCGGCCTTTCGGATGCGCTCCGTGGCAAGGTCGAACTGCTCCTGGCTGAGGGTGGTAGTGGTGATGCGGCAACCCGCGGTGCGGGCCGCATGGATCGCAAAGCCGCCCCAACCGGTTCCGATCTCCAGCAGGTGATCCTCGGCAGAAAGCCGCAATCGCCGACAGATTCGGTCGTACTTGGCGATCTGGGCTGCTTCCAGGGTCGCATCCGCCGTGAGGAAGAAACCAGAGCTGTAGGCCATGGTCTCGTCCAGCCAGAGCCGGTAGAAGGGGTTTCCCAGGTCGTAGTGGGCGGCGATGTTGCGCTTCGAACCGGCACGGGTGTTGTTCCTTCCCAGGTGCCGCAGGCGGGTCAAGCTCTTGCCCAGCCAAGCCAGGGGACCGGCGCCGTGGTCCAGGGCCGCCATGTTCCTTAACGCGAGACGCACCACAGCCACGGGATCGGGGCTCGTCCAGGCACCCTCCACATAGGCCTCTCCCAGTCCCACCTCACCCCGCAGGGCGCCAAGGGTGTAGGTGCGGGGGTCCTGGATGAAAGCCGCGGCATGGAGGCCCTCCCCCTTGCCGAAGGTGTGGCGCCCTTCGCTGTCAGTGAGTTCCAGGGTGCCTCCCTGGAGTCCCTGGAGGGCTTGATGCATCAGAAGCTGGGCGGCGCGAGCCACAATGCCCGGACGCGGCGCTACGCCTTCGCGGGATGCGTGAAGATCGGTACGTGCTTGAGCCATAACTTCAGAGCCTCCCAGTGGATGGCGGTAATGACCTTGAGGGTGTGAAAGGGAAAGGCAAGGAGGGTGAGTCGGATGGCCGAGGGAGACCAGTCTCTGCGCTCCAGGTCAAGATCCGCATCGAAGACCAGTGCCTCGCTGTCAAAAAGGGCCATGCGAACCTTCAACGCGGATTCCGGCGGGCTGAAGGTCCAGCGGTAGCGAAGGCTCATGGGCATGAAGGGGGAGACGTGCATGGCCTTGGCCACATCGAATGACCAAGTCTTGATTGAGTCGGCCTGGGGCTTCATCCAGTAGACGATTCGCTCCTTCCACGGGGTGTTGCAGACCTCCGCGCCGATGAGGGCAAGGCGATTTTCCGTGTCGTAGGCGTAGACGTAGCTGACCGGATTGAAGCAGTAACCCCAGAACCGCAGGTTGGCCAACAGCAGGACGCTGCCTTCGGGAAACACGAACCCTTTGGCTTCTGCATCCGCCCTGAAGCGGGCTTTCAAAGGCAAAGATGGGTCGCCAAGGTGATCACGGTCGTCATAGCCCGCCCAGGCAAAGCGGTTGAAACCCAGCAGCTGGGACACGGCCATGGATTCCCGCAGCTGGTCCAGGTCCAGGAGCGCCATGAACACCGGGTACGTGAACCCATGGGTCGTCGGCGCAAAGCGCCGGTGCCTCACGGTTCCGGTGTAGAGGGCGGACATGAAATTCTCCTTGAATGGTTGGATGCCGGGGAACAATCCGGGGCTCAGGAAGAACAACGTTGGGTTTCGCGATTTGGATGGGTAATCCTACAGCCACCACCAGAAGGCGTAAGCGAAGGATTGGGAAAGCCTTTGCAGAAGGGGGCTCCCGGCGTAGGTGGCCTCCGTGATGGGGGTGCTTAAATCGCGATCGCGGGCCAGGAGGGCCTCATTTTTCGAGCTAATGCCGCGTGGCGGAGCACCAGGTTGAGTTCCAGGTTATGGCGGAAACTGTGGGTATCCAGGTTGGCGCTGCCCAACACCCGCAGGTTCTCATCCATTGCGGCGGTCTTGGTGTCCAGCATGACGTCCTGGCGTTCCCACACCCGGACCCTTGCCTTCAGTAGAGCTCCAAAGGCGGCGCGGCAGGCCGCTTGGACGAAGGCATGGTCCGAACTGCCAGGCACCAGGATGTCCACCTCGATGCCTCGCCTTGCGATCGCTGACGCAAGCGAATGAGACTTGAATCTGGGATGAAGTAGGTGTTGGCGATGAGGGCCCGATGGCGCAGCCACAAGAGCCGGCAGTGCCGTAGTAGCCTGCCTCACTCGCCCAGGCTGGAAACGACCTGGACATCGACCCCGGAGAGGGCCTTCATAAGGGGTTCGGGCGGTTCGTGAGCCGCAGCGAGGGTGAAGTCCAGGCCCCTTGCGCGGCGCTAGGACTCTCGGAAATCCACTTCCCAGTGGGGTAAGACTGGTCCCTGGATCAGCACCCCCAGATCCCGTTAGCAGCTCTGGTTCAAGTCGCAGTTGTAGGCGTCGCTCCAATTGGCACTCCCCACCACGGCCCGCTGGCCATCGGCCAGGAACAGCTTGCGGTGATTGCGCCGGTGCCAAAGGCGCCAGGGCAAATGCTATCCGATGGGGTGGAAGAAGCGCAGGTTGAGCCCGGCATTGGCCAGCCACCTCCGGGGCGCCCCAGCTTCCCAGATGGTCCACCACGATGCGCACGGCCACCCCCCGCAGCAAAGCATCCTGCAACAGGGACAACAGTTCCCTACCACCTGGTCCTTGCCCCCAGGATCTCAGAATTGCATACCCACTCCCAGGCGCCAGCCATCCAGGCGGGCCCAGGTGTAGATCTCGTCGTTATCGGCGCCGCCTTCCAGCAGGCGATAGCCTAGATCGGCATGGAAGCGCCGCGTGGCCTGCCAGCGCACCAACAGAGCCGCATCAATGGCTCGCCCTTGTTTGGCCCCCAGTGCATCGGTCTCGAACACGGCGCTCCATCCTGGAGAGAACCGGCGTTCCGCGCTCAGGTGAATCAAAGGCACGAACCCCAGGTTGCTGGTGGAGGTGACTTCGCCATTCTGTTCGAGCTGCACCTTGGCATCACGAATCTTGGCCGTGGCACCCAGGCACACCGTCCAGCCCTCGTCTTCCCGCAGGGTGTAGCGCCAGGTAGCCCGCCAACTGTTGAAGCGGTAGAGACCGCGGGTGGGCTCCCCCGGGCGGAAGAGGCGTCCCTGGAAGGTCACCGGGGAGGGGAAGGAACCCGTTCCCGACACCTCGAACGGTGCCAGAAGCACCCGCAGGCCGTGACGCGGGTTCAGTTGCCAACGGGCATCCAGCCGATACGCCCACGTGGGCCCAATGCCCAGCAGCGCCGGGAAGGAGAACGTTGTCCCCCCCACGGCGGGCTTGCGGACCTCGTTCAGGCGTGTGTTCCACGCCGTGGCTTCCAGGTTCACCTCGGTTTGGGCTGAAAGGGTCAGGCCCGCGACCATGGCAGACAGGCTCAAGCGAAACCATCCGATCATCGGAACTCTCCTTGCCACCCTAACGCCCGTGGAGGCCACTTGGATGTCCCAAGACGGCGGTCGCTTGAGAGTGGGGGTGGAAAGAAATAGGAGCCGTTCCCGCCAAGGTGTTCCTGCAGCCGCCAAGGGACTCTCGGATCAGGAACCGTTCCCTACTTCCTTCCTGATCGCGGCCCACGACCTCAGAACCTCTTGCCGATACTTGAAGATCCTCGCCACATCCTGCTTCACGAATGGCAGCGCCAGCGCCCCAAGTCTGCCGAAAGGTAACCGGTAGCGCACCTCATCCGTCATGCGAGTGCCGCCACCGGGTGTGTCCTCGAAGGTGTGAACGTGGTGCCAGAGAGCATAGGGTCCCTTGATCTGGAGGTCCTCGAAGTGGCAGCCATCTTCCCAGGCAAAAACGAGGGTGCGCCAGCGAAGGGGTAGGCCATGGAGGCTCAGGCGGTAGTCATAGCAAGCCCCTTCACCCACGGGCAGGGGCTCTGGCGTTAGGATGCGAAAACCCAGCCAGGCAGGGGTCAGACGCTCCAGGTTTCGAGGATCCGAGAAGAAGGCAAAGACCGCCTCCCGGGGCAGGGGCAGGTCCGTGGTGGTGCTGAAGGTTTGGGTCAGGGCCATTGCTGGGGCACCTTTTGGATGCGGCCAATTCCGTAACCTTGCCCTTGCAGCATCCGCAAAAGGCCATGGTACTGGGGCTCGGGAATCCCAGGGCGGCGAGCCATGATCCAGACGAAGTCCCGCTTCTCGCGGCCAATGACCGTGACGGCAGCATCCTCTGAGAGATGCACGATGCGATAATCGGCCTTGATGGGCCACACGAAGCGCATGCCCCACACGGCGTTGCTGGCTCGATCCAGCACAAAGCCCCGGGGTTCAAAACGTTTCAGTGGGCCGTGGAAAGCGCCCTTCCGGAAGGTGAAAGTGGTGGCGATGGTGCCATTCGGTTCAAGCCGATAGGACTCCACCGCATTGTGGGCACCCTTCTCCAGGAAGGTGGGAATGCTGGCGATTACGTACCAGTCCCCCATGAAGGCTTCCAGGTCCACCCGGCGCTCCGTGCGCAGCGGCGCGAGGCGAGGCCGAGCGCAGCCCACGAGGCCGAGGAACGAAGCGGTGAGCAGGAGGAAGGTCACGCCGGTGATGGGTTTCATGGCACCTGCACCTCTACCAAGATCTCGTTGGTACGCAGGAAGGTCGGCATGAAGGGCGGGTCGTACCTAGCCCAGACGGGCTTTCCAACGGTCTTGAGCCCCTCCTTTGCCAGGGCTGCGCGCAGCTTCTCCAGATGCGCCTCGTAGCGCGCCTCGGACCAGTTCCCCCGGTAAGCCAGGGCAGCCATTCGACGGGTGGGCACCTCGGCGAAGGTCACGCGGCCGTCCTGCGGCGGTGGCAGGGAGGACAGGGCGAAGCTCGAGGGCATCATGAACTGCACCACGAAGCCGCTGCCCTTGGGGGTGAGTCGCGTCTCCTCCGGCAGGGGAGTCATGGCCACCGGGGCGGTCATGGCGATCTTCTGCCCGGTGCCATTGCCCCCGAAGATGTAGCCCGCAAGGCGGCGAAAACCTTCGTTGCCCGCGGATTCCAGCGGGCCTTCCACTTCCGTCTGGGCCACGACGTAGGGCCGGTACTGGCGGATCTCCAGGCCGGACAGGCGGCGTTCCACGGCAAAGGACGGGCGTTCTGCGGCCATGAGGCCACCTCCATGGGTGAGGGCGAGGGAGAGGAAAAAGGGCATTAAGCGCATGGGCAAGCTCCTCATTCCTTAACGCGGAGAATTACCCGGCGGATGTTCCCTTCGGTGGGCATCCAAAGGTTGCGGAGGCAAAGGGTGGATTCCTCGCCCTTCTTCCTTTAAATGGGGTAATCATGCACGACGGACGGACGCTCCTGACGGGTGCCACTGGCTATGTCGGAGGCCGTCTGCTTGTGCGACTCGAAGCAGCGGGGCACAGGGTACGCTGCCTGACCCGGCGGCCGGAGGCCTTGCGGGGGCGCATCGGCGCTACCTGTGAGATCGTGCAAGGGGATGTCCTGGTGCCGGGCTCCTTGGCGGGCGCCTTCGAGGGAATCGACACCGCATACTACCTGGTGCATGCCTTGGGCTCCTCCGGGGACTTCGAGGCCCAGGACCGGGAGGCTGCGGGCCACTTCGCCGAGGCCGCACGATCGGAGGGCGTGCGGAGGATCATCTACCTTGGAGGGCTGGGGAACCCTGACGAGGCGCTTTCGCAACACCTGCGCAGCCGTCAGGAAACCGGAGCGCAACTCCGCGCCCACCACCCCCAAGTGCTGGAGTTCCGCGCGTCCATCGTTATCGGTTCGGGCAGCCTCTCCTTCGAGATGCTTCGGGCCCTGGTGGAGCGCCTTCCGGTGATGATCTGCCCCCGCTGGGTGCGGGTCCTCGCCCAGCCCATCGCTGTGGAGGACCTGCTGACCTACTTAATGGAAGCCGCCAAGCTGCCCGACGGACCCTCCCGAATCTTCGAGATTGGCGGCCCGGATTGCGTCTCCTACGGTGACCTCATGGGGGAATATGCGCGGCAACGTGGGCTTCGACGGTGGATGATCCCCGTTCCCGGGCTGACACCGAGGCTCTCCAGTCTGTGGCTGGGCCTAGTCACCCCCCTCTATGCGAGGGTGGGCCGCAAGTTGGTGGAGAGCCTTCGCAATCCCACTGTGGTGTCCAACGAATTGGCGCTACAGACCTTCGACCTGCGTCCCAGGGGCGTGGCCGAGGCGGTCGCACGGGCTCTGGTTTTCGAGGACGGCACCTTTGCCCAGACGCGCTGGTCGGATGCCCTCTCTTCGAGCGGGAAAACCCAGGCTTGGGGTGGCGTCCGCTTCGGTTCGCGCCTTGTGGACTCGCGCACGGTCAAGGTTTCGGTGGATCCGGAGGCGGCCTTTGCCCCGATCCGGCGCATCGGGGGGACTACCGGGTGGTACTACGCCAATGCCCTATGGTCCCTGCGTGGGTTTTTCGATCTGCTGGTGGGAGGGGTCGGTCTTCGCCGTGGCAGGCGAAATCCCGAAACCCTCCAAGTGGGGGATGCCCTGGATTTCTGGCGCGTGGAACGCTATGAGCATCCCCGCCTGCTGCTCTTGCAGGCCGAGATGAAGCTGCCGGGCCGGGCTTGGCTGGAGTTCCAGGTGGAAAAAGATGCCTCCGGGTGCATCCTCCGCCAAAGCGCCATCTTTGATCCTGTCGGCCTTCTGGGACTCATCTACTGGTACGCCATCTGGCCTCTGCATCAGGCCGTCTTCGCGGGCATGCTCCGCCACCTCGCTCGCGCGGCGGAGGCAGGCCCCACCTTCGCCAGTGGCCATTCCGTTCCGCCTCCCTGAAGACCGATACCCTGGTCGTACATAGCGGAAGAGAGCCTTTCCTGGCGCTCTTGCTGCCTCAATTTCTAACCCCTACTCGGGGATGAGCACGGTCTCGATCACGTGGATGAGGCCGTTGGAAGCTGCATGCCTGCTGGTGGATAGGGAATATTAAGGGCCGAAAATGGATAGGGTGAACAGTCAGACACTCGGCCAACGCGGGACTCGGGTCAGCTAAGGCTGACATGGGTTCTAGGAGCGTGGCTGCCTGCCGCTGCGGTGAATGTGGAGGGGGTTTGCGATCACCTCTTGTCCCGCTGGAACAGGGGTTCTCCGGGGCCCCTGGCAGCCTGCACAAATCGAGGGCCCCCGCAGGGACCCTCGTTCCAAGGGATACCGTGTCTACTTGTCGGTCAAGAGATTCAAAGTGAGCGGCTTGGTGGGCACGGTTCCCACGGTCCCGGTGGCAGCGGCGGTATAGATACTTCCCGCGATCAAGTTGGGAGTGGCCTGGAGGACGATGTTCATGGTTCCCGTGACAGCCACCTTCACATCCGTCACACCCGCCGGCACTTCGAGGTAGGGCGAGGCAGCCATGAAAGGAACGTTCGTGAGCACCTTTGCACCATTCACCCAGATGTCGACGTTAGGGGCATCGGGGCTCAGATGAATGGCGCGAAGCTTGGCCTTGCCGGTCGAGGGGGACATCAGGTCATCCTCCACCACCAGGGCCTGGATTCGGCTTACGAGGTCCACGGCAAACACACTGGAGGCCTTGAGGGCCAGCAGGTTCACGTCCGCATTAATTACAGTGATGGCGGTGCCAGCAACATTGACCTTCAGGTTAGTGACACCACCCTCCAGCGGGAGGTAGGAACTGGCCACGGGGAAGGGCACGCTGCTCAGGGCGGTCTGGCCGTTTACCAGGACGTCCACGGCCGGTGCGTCCGGCGACGCGTGGATGACCCGCACCAGCGCGCGGGAGTCGGTGATCTCCAGCTTGGGCGTGGCAGCCTCGCGGGTGAGGCCCAGGAGGGTGATGGGCGACGCGCCTTCGATCCGCTCGACCGCTGCCAGCACCAGGTTCGCCCCGGCGGCCAGGGAAACGGAGCCGGAATCATAAACGGGAATCTTTGACCCGGTAGGGGTGACTCGCACCTGGTAGGTGGCCGCGGGAATCTCGAGTGCACCGGAGAAGGCCTTGAACGGAACATTGGTAAGGGTCGGCATCGCGGCAGCGAGGTCGGCGGCCGGGGCTGTCACATAGACATCCACGGCCGGTGCCTTTGGAGCGGCGTGGACCACGCGAAGCTTCAGCTTGCCACTGGCCGGAGCCAAGCCGTCCTCTTCGATAACGAGAGGCTCCAGCGCGGACACGGAATTGACGGCCATCACGGTGTAGTATTTCTCCGCCACGAAGGTCGGTCCTGCCGACAGAGCCAGCGTGTTGGTGCCTGCCACGTTGACTCGAACATCCGCCATTCCAGCATTGACGCTGGCAAACGTGGTGGCGGCCTTGTAGGGAGCGTTGGCTGCAACTTGGCTTCCGTTGACGAAGACATCCACAGCAGGCGCATCGGGGCTGGCGTGCACGACACGAACCTGGGCCTTCGGTACGGGTTCCGGAGTATCGTTGCTGCTGCTGCAGGCAAGCCCGAGGGCGAGCGAAGCAAGGGCAAAGGCGAAATGCGGGGGCTTAATCACGGTTGGCTCCTGGCGTTTGTGTGGATTAGAGGGGGAGAGGGATGAGGACGGTGTCGATGACGTGAATGACGCCATTGCTGGCAGTGATGTCGGTCTTGGTCACCGAAGCCTGGCCCACCTTCACACCATTGGTAGTGCTGATGGCTAGGTCCTGACCCTGCAAGGTCCGCGCGCCAGGCACTTTCACGACCTGGGCCGAGGACACATTCCCGGCCACCACGTGGTAGGTGAGGATGGCGCGCAGCCTGGGGATGTCATTAAGGAGCGCCTCCACCGTGCCCGCAGGGAGCTTGGCGAATGCCTCGTCGGTCGGGGCAAAGACCGTAAAAGGGCCGGGGCCTTTCAGGGTGTCCACCAGTCCCGCAGCCTTCAGGGCTGCAGTCAGGGTCTTGAAGTTGCCTTCAGCCACCGCGGTATCTACAAGGTCCGCTTTGGTCTGGGGGCGAACGGTTGAGGGTTCCGAGGCATGGGCCAGGAGGGCTGGCACGGACAGGGCTAGCGCAAGCGTAATGCGATTCATGATCGAGCTCCTTATGGGGCCCCTTGGCTGGGGTTACTTCCTAAACGCAGGGCCACAGGTTTTGGATGGGAACCATGAAAAGATCTTTCTGAATTCCTGTGGAAGGCTTGCGCGGGAGCGAACAGGCTGGCGAAGCAAAACGGCTACTGGTGGGGGGGATTTTGCTCAGATGGGCCTTCGCCACTGCCAGGAACTGTGCGCGTGACACGGCGTGGTCCCCGATGGGCGCGGGATAGTCCGAGGGTTGGCTCCAGGGGTGGGGGGTGAGCGGGGAGCAGTCGGGCATGTTGCGCAATTCCGACACCCAGCGGCGAACATAGCCCCCAGGCGACAAGCAGGGACGGAGGCGCAGCGAGCCTCCGGGGATTCGAATGGGCCAGTCCCTGTCCAATGGGGTAGATGGCCCAACTCCGGCGGCAAGGGCGAAATGGTCTTTGGCGCCGTCAGTGGTTGTGGCACATCCACCTAGTGAGCGAAGGCGCGGGCGAAGGGCGTGAAGACCGCGAGATGGGTGCCGCTGCGAGTGCGCGCGGCTCCTTGAATGCTGAGGGTGTCCCCGATGTGCAGACGGAAACGGTGAGCCACGCGGTCCACGCCCCACCGCTGAACCGCATACATCACCAGGGATTCCGCATCCCTCCAACCAATCAGCCGGGAGCCTCGGGGGCGCAAACCCACACCCAGGCAGCTCAGTGAGGCATCCTGGAAGGTACCTCGAAAAGGCATCTCATTCCGGCGCGGATCCAGCACCACCACCGGAATCAACGCCTCGGTTTCCACCGCGGCGGCCAACGCCGGCTGATCCTCCAGCCGAAAGTCCCGGCCCCTGAACCACAGGAGGGTTCGCAAGGCCTACTACCCAAGGGCGGCTACCCGGCGATGCGCTGCAGCAGGCCGCGCCAACCCTGGAATAGAATGCCGCCCTCCAGGCTGGCCAGCAGCCAGCAGTCCTCATCGGGTAGGGCCACAGGCGCGTGGATATGACCCGGTGCGGCCTCCTCGAAATCGCCCGCTTCCATCACACCCTCCTCGGTGCGAAGCCCACCCGACAAGACGAGGCTTCGCTCGAGACCCGCATGGCCGTGGCGGGGAAAATTACGCCCAGCCTTCATGTGCACCAGGAAGAGGTCGGGGCCGCCCAGTTGGGGTACTTGGAGGAAGCGGAACCCCGGAGTAAGGGCCCCACGCCAGGTGGTAGCACGGAGATCCGGCAGCAGGGACCACAGGGCACGCGGCAAGGGCAGCACTTCGCTCCCCACCTGCGGAGGCTCGGGAGCCTTCAGGCGGGCCAGGATGCCCGCCAGCAGGCCCATGGGCGCTTCGGAGGGGGAACCCTCCCGCAACGTGAGCGCACCGGTGGCAGCGGCATCGGAGGCAATCCTTCGACAGGGTTCGCAATAGGCGAAGTGAGCCTCCAGCAGTGTGCGGGTGGCAGGATCCACCTGGCCGGCAGCAAAGTCGAACCAGAGGTCTTTGGCGGGATGAAGGGCGGGAGTCATGGCGTGATCAGCCTGCGAAGGGTGGCAAGTCCGGTGCGAATCCGAGTCTTCAGGGTGCCCAGGGGGATGCCCAGCCGCTGCGCGGTCTCGTCGTAGGTAAGATCGCCGTAGTACGCCAGACGAATGGGCTGGGCCTGCTCGGGGGGCAACATGGACAGGGCCTTGTGGAGGGAAGGTGCCAGAGAAAAGTCCACCGGGTCCTCCCCGGGGGATAGCAGCTCAAGATCGGGGCTACCAGTTTCCCTAACGCGCCCCAGGCTCCGTTGGATGTCGAAAACTTTATGGCGGGTAATGGTAAAAATCCATCCCGCGGCTTCGCCTCCCTCCGGCGCGTACAGCCCCGCCTTTTGCCAGAGGGTCAGGAAGATCTCCTGCACCGCGTCCTCGGCTGGGAAGCGGGGCCCCGCCATGGCCCGGACGTAGGCCAGCACCCGACCTCCGTAGCGCTGGAAAAGTTCGGCGAGAGCCGCCGGCTCCCCCTGGGCCACAAGGCCCAGCAGATCGGCATCGGAGCGATCCGTCAGAGAAGTGGGGGGCATGGGGAGAGTTTCCACAGGGGCTTAGAGGAAGGTGACCGATATGCTTCGGAGTCGGTGCAGGTCATGGGGCTGCACCCAACAATACCTTCGCGACCCGATAACCGCTCACCAATCCGTGCTCATGAAACCCGCTCGACCAGTAGGCCCCGGCGAAGTGGGTGCGATGGTGGCCGCTGATCTCCTGCCATCGCGCTTGGGCCTGCAGGGCGCCCAGATCGAAGCGGGGGTGCTCGTAGTGGAGCTTGCGCAGCACCTTGGCTTCATCCACTGCGCCCTCGCCATGGAGCGTGACCAGGAGGTCCTGCTGGGTCGCAAGGGGCTGGAGGCGGTTCATGTGGTAGGTCAACAGCAGGCGGTCGTCCAGGGTGCGGCGGTAGTTCCAGCTCGCCCAGGCCCGCCGCTGTTTGGGCAGGATCATGGTGTCGGTGTGCAGCCAGGTGGGACTCTGGTTGGCTTGGAAGGCCCCCAGGATTTCCTGCTCTAGCGGGGTGGGATCCCCGAGCAGCGGCAGCACCTGGTCGCCGTGGCAGGCGAAGATCACCTGATCAAAGGTCAGGCGGCCCTCCTCGGCCACTTCCAGTACCGCAGCCCCGGGCTCTCGAATGACGCGATGTACCTGGGTCCCTAGGCGAAGCCGCTCCCGGAAAGGACGTGAGAGGGGTTCGAGGTATCGCGACGTGCCGCCCGGGATGGTGCGCCAGGGAAATTGGGTGGCAAAACCCAGCATGCCGTGGTGGTGAAAGAAGTGCATCAGAGCCAAGGCTGGAAAGGCGGTCATCTCGTCGAGGGGCGTTGACCAGACGGCGCCTGCCATGGGATAGAGGTAGTGGCGCCGAAAATCAACGCTGAAACCCGCACGGTCCAGTGCCTCTCCCAGCGGGGTCTCTGTGACTTCGGAGAGAGCCTGTGTCCTGGCCCAGGTGTTGAATCGAGCCACCTCCCCCCAAAGCCTCCAGAACCGGGGCCTGAAGAGATGACTTCGCCTGGTCAGGAGGCCGTTGAGGCCGCGGCTGCACCAGGGGAGCTCAGGCCCGTCGAAGGCGAAGCTCATGTCCGAGGCGCAGGTGGGTACGCCCAGGTCCTCTATCAGTCGCACAAAGTTCGGGTAGTTCGGCCGGTTGTGCACGATGAAACCGGTATCCACCGCCGTGCCATCCTCCAAGATCACGGTGTTGGTGTGGCCACCTAGGCGGGGCTCTTTTTCAAAGACGTGCACGTCGTGGGCCCGCAAGGCATAGGCGGCCCCCAATCCGGAGATCCCGGCGCCGATGATGGCGATCTTCATGGGCGCGCTCCCTTGGGATGGGACCGGAGATCCTTGACCACCCGCAGCCAGGAGAGAATCCGCAGACCCCCTTGAGTGAGATCCATTTCCCACCAAAGCAATCCTTGCCGGGAGGCGCCCGGGAAGGCGTGGTGATTGTTATGCCAACCTTCCCCTAAGGTGAACAGGGCCAACAAAGCGTTGTTGCGGCTGCGGTCCGGTGTATCGAAGCGCCGAGTGCCCCACACGTGGGCCAGGCTGTTGATGCAAAAAGTGGCGTGATAGAGCACTACCGTAGAAAGGGCCCACCAAGCGAGGGCGGAGGCGATGCCCACCCCTGTGAGATGCCCCCAGAACGCGACACTCAGCACCAGCAGCAGGGCAGGCACCCAGTGGTGGGCACTGAGCCAGCGCAGTTCAGGGAAGCGGGTGAAATCCTGGACCTTAATCAAATCCGGGTGATCGTAGCGGTCCGCGAGAATCCAGCCCACATGGCTCCACCACAGGGAATCATGCACGGGGCTATGGATATCCTCTGGGCCATCGGCATGGCGGTGGTGGTCCCGGTGGAGCGCCGCCCACCAAAGCACGCCCTTCTGACCGGACGATTGGGCCAGGAAGGCCAGGAGGAACTGGGGCATCCGGCCCAGCTTGTAGGCGCGGTGGCTGAAGTAGCGATGGTAGCCCGCGGTGACCCCGAACATTCTCACCCCATAGAGTCCCAAGGCCATCCAGGCCAGCACTGGGGTGAAAGGCACGAAAAACACGGCCATGGCAGCCAGGTGGATGAGGCCAAAAGTCAAGGAGGCGGGAGTTAGAGGATAGGCTGGTCCGTGGGCATGCATATTGAACCTTTACTTGGGATCCATGGTAGGACCCTATCCGGCTTGGATGCATCAGACGCCAGAATCTCACCGTGGCTGGAGAGGGTCCTTTGGATTGGCGGGTGTTCACCAACTCCTTGTTGACCATCTAGAGGGCGCGGAATTGAAGCTGCTGGGTGAAAGCTCTGCGCAATGCCAAATTTGGAGTGCACTAGGGTGCACCTACTACGCAAAACGGCCACCCGAAGGTGGCCGTAAGTGTTGTATTGATTGGTGGTCCCGGAGCGATTCGAACGCCCGACCCTCAGATTCGTAGTCTGATGCTCTATCCAGCTGAGCTACGGGACCGTGTTTCCGTCACCGATGGGTCTTGGGTTCGGCTTGGGTGACACGGGGTTGGTGGCGACGGTCTCCATCAACCTCCCTCGCGAAAGTCCACGCGGGTCTCCCAGTGTAGCGGATCCGGTCGGGATGTCCAGGCCTGTTCGTGACTCGGATTGTGTCTTCGCAGGTGCGGGTTTTTGGGAAGGAGAAGCTGGGGGGAAGCGTTGTCCAGGGGGTGGGCGGTTTTTTCCAGTTTTTCGTCAAGGGATGGCCCGTTCCTGAACATGGTTTCCCGATCCAGCGCCAACGGGCGTTCCGCGCTGGAAGGGGCTGATAAATCATGTTGATGGGCCCGCGGGGCAATGGGTACACTCAGAGCCAAGTAAAAAATGCGTTGAAAGCCCGAGACACAAAGGAAGCTCCATGAGCGAACTGACACGCAAGGAAGTGGTTTTCATCCTCAAGTCGGGGAAGGATTTCCACCGCGCCGACCTAAGCGGGCTGGACCTCCGGGGCTTTGACCTGTCCGGGGCCAACCTCTCGGAGGCCAATCTCGCAGGCGCCGTGATCAACCAGGCGATGCTGCGCGGCGCGAATCTGGCGGGGGCCGATCTTCGCCTTGCCAATCTGGATGAGGCGGATCTGGAGGGGGCCAACCTCAGCCGTGCCAAGCTCGCGGGTGCCAACCTTGCCGGGGTGAATCTGGCCAAGGCGGATCTCAGCCATTTCGATATCCAGCAGTACGAGCCCGCGACTATTCCCAATCTCCGCGGTGCGGTGCTGAGCGGTGCGGTGTTGAGTGGTGTGAACCTCGGGGGCCTGGACCTGAGCGGGAAGGATCTCCGGGGGGCCGATCTGAGCGGTGCGGATCTTCGTCAGACGGTGCTCGAGGGCGCCAATCTCGAGGGTGCGACCCTCGCCAAGGCGAGTCTTCTTGGGGCGGCCTTGGGGAACGCCAATCTGGTGGGCGCGAACCTGACCGGTGCGGTGCTTGGGGGAGCGGCGCTCAATCGCGCCAACCTCGCCGGGGCCAATTTCTCGGATGCGGATCTGCATTGGGCCAGCCTGGCCGAGGCCAATCTGGAAGGGGCCAACCTGAGTCGCGCCAATCTCAAGGGCGCCAATCTGAGCGGCGCGAACCTTGTGGGCGCGGACCTGCGCTACCTGGACATCCTGCAGTACGACAAGAACGACATCCCCAATCTGGCCGGCGCCAATCTGAGCGGAACGAATCTCTCCGCCACCAACCTGCGCGGGATCGATCTCAGCCGCTCCAACCTGAGCAAGGCCGATCTGGAATCGGCGGTACTCAGGCATGCGAGCCTGGAAGGCGCCAATCTCTCCGAGGCCAATCTCAAGGGCGTGGATCTCTCCGGTGCCAATCTCAGTGGCGCCGTGCTCGTCGGCGCCAATCTCAGCGGCGCGCTCCTGGGCGGTGCCGTGCTGAGTGGTGCGGATCTGCGCAGCGCGGATCTCACCGGTGCCGACCTGAGCGAGATCAATCTCAGCGGCGCCAATCTGTCCAATGCTGTGCTCTCCGGGGCCAGTCTCTCTGGCGCGCTGCTCGACGGTGCCGTTCTCGCGGGCACGGTGCTGGTGGGCGCCAATCTCAAGCGCGTGGACTTTTCCGAAAAGAATCTCCGGGGGGCGAACCTGGGCAACGCCGATCTCTCCCAGGCCAATCTGGACGGCGCGGATCTCGCCGGAGCCATTTTCACCGGCGCGAATCTCTCGGATACGCACCTCGGTGGCGCCAACCTTCAAAACGCCCAGCTCATGGGCGATGATCTGCGCAGCGCGAATCTCTGCGGCGCCAATCTCACCGAGGCCAATCTCACGTCCGCCAATCTGGAAGGGGTGATTCTCAGCGCCAATCTTCAGGGCGCGAACCTCAGCGGTGCCAGCCTCAGCGGTGCCAGTCTGGATCGGGCGATGCTCTCCGGGGTCAACCTGAGCGGCACGGATCTCACGGGTTTCACCCTCGAGGGCATGGACCTCAATCATGCGATCCTCGACGGGGCCAACCTCAACGGCACGAACCTTCGCGGCGCCATTCTCCGAGCTGCCCGGGCCGTGGGTGCGGATTTCAGCCTCTGCAATCTGGCTTCGGCGGATCTCAGCGGCGCCGAGCTGCGCGGGGCCAATCTCTTCAGTGCGAACCTCGAGGGGGCCAACCTGCACGGGGCCAAGTTGGCCTCGCTCCCCACCGAGTCCTGGGGCGAGTACCGCACCAACCTCAGCAAGGCCAATCTGCGCGGCGCGAATCTCACCGAGGCCGATCTCTACCAGGCCAACCTGAACGAGGCGAACTTCGTCAATGCGGATCTCAGCGGCGCCATCCTCGTGTGGGCGGACCTGCGGGGAGTGGACCTTCGGCAGACCAACCTGCGGGAGACGAATCTCAAGGAAGCCAATCTTGATGGCGCCAACCTGTGCGGCGCCGATCTGCGGGAGACGATCCTGAAGGATGCCTACCTGGATGGGGCCAATTTGTCGGGCGCCAACCTCAGCGGCACCAACCTGTCGGGCGCGGACCTGAGGCATACGAACCTCATCGACGCCGCCATGGACGGCGCGAATCTCTCCGGTGCCAACCTGAGCGGCGCCAACCTGGTGTGGACCAATCTCTCGGGCGCCAATCTCAATCGCGCCAACATGAGCCACGCCAAGCTCAGCGGCGCCAATCTTGGAGGCGCGGATCTCCGCGAGGCCAACCTGACGGATGCCAACCTGGACAGCACGAATCTCACGGGCGCCAAGCGCTGATCGCGTTTTCCAGAAACGACGAAGCCCCCGGTCATCGGGGGCTTCGTCGTTTCCGGAAGAATGGTTTGAGTCAGGGCTTCTTGTCGAAGGCCTTGGCGTAAGGGGGGGGCTCGACTGCTGCGGGCATCCCATTGATCGGTGCCGACCGGTCCAGGGGGCGGTGATCGTCCGCCTTCCCCTTCGAGGGAGTGGTCGTTTCCTTAGCGCCTCGGCGCGTGCAGGTGCCCAGCAGTGTGCCACCCTCGTCCACCACCAGGGAGCCGACCTCCACTTCGCCCTCGACCCATCCCGTGCCGTGGATCTCCAGGCATTCCGCAATCTTGAAGATGCCCTCCACACGTCCAGTAACAATTAGGTGCTTGGCGTGGATGGTGCCGTTGACCACACCCGTGGGGGCAATGGTCACTTCGCCCTCGCTGTGGACGGTGCCTTCAATGGAGCCTTCCACCCTCAGACTATTCGCCCCGGCGTGGATCTCACCCTTCCAGAGGGTGCCCTTTCCGAGCAGGGTGTGAATGGCCTGGGTCGGACTCGGCCCTTTCTTGGTTCCGTTTCCGCTGGAGGGGCTGAATACCGACATCGAGGCACCTGTCTGTTATCTGAAAGATGACAACCACTCACGCTGAAGCCGCATGTATGGGTTGGGGTTGACGGCGCGGCCCCCACGGCGGACTTCGTAATGGAGGTGCACGCCAGTGGCAGATCCGGATCGCCCCATGAATCCCAGGATATCGCCCCGGAGAACCTTCTGTCCTGCCTTCACGTTCAATCGGGAATGGTGGGCGTAGAGGGTTTCCAACTCATCGGAATGGCGGACGAGAACCGCCCACCCGTACCCTTCCATCCAGCCAGCGGTCTCAACGACGCCATCCGCAGTCGCCTGAATGGGAGTGCCATCGGCATTGGAGATGTCGATGCCGCTATGGAATCCAAGGAGGCCGTCTCCGGCCTCGTTGGCTCTGGAGAAGGGGCTGATTCGGATGCCGAAACCCGAGCTGAAGTACCCGGCGGTCGGGGGAATGGAGGGAGTGTGGTTCCACCGGTTGATCAGGGGTTCCATGCGGGCCCGGATCATTCGGGCCTGGGTGCTGGAGCGGTCCAGATCCTCCTTCAGCTTGCTGACCTTGGCGTCCTCGGGGCTCGGCGGGGGGGCGCCGCCCTGGGTCGGGACGGGCACGAGGTCGGTGCCCGGGGCCTTGGGGTTGAGCAGGGTCAGGAGATCAGTGACCTGCTTCCGCAGGGTGGTGATCTCGCCCTCCAGGCCCTGGGCCTGATTCAGGCTCTCGCGGAGCTGGCGTTCCTGTTCGGCCGTTTCTCGCTGGAGGTGGGAAAAGCTCATGATCCGCTTGGTGGCCCAGAAACCATAGGCCGACCCGATCATGGCCAGGGCCCAGATGCCCAGAATGATGGCCGAGCCCCGGATGAGCATCTTGCGGGCCATGGTCCAGCGGAAGGTCCGGTGGCTGAAGACCACCATCACAGTGAAGAATTGTTCCTGATCCGGTCGGCTGAGCCTGAGGCCCCTTCGCTGAGTCGGTGGCTGGGTCATTGCTTCAAATTACGTGGGAAGATTCAGCCTGTCGAGGCCGAATTTTTCCAATCACACGGAGGACCGCACCAGCAGCCATTCCACCAGATGCCCCAGGAAGAAGAGCGGCCCCACTAGGCTGTTCAGCGTGAAGAAGGCATGGTCGATCAGGTCGAGGTTGCCATCCCGCAGCACCCAGTGCTCCCGAGCGAGGATGAGGGCGACTCCGGCCCAGGCCACCCAGGGGAAAAGGTGGCAGCCCAGGAGCCCGTTAAAAGTAGCCCAGGCTCCAAGGGCGGTCACATGAAGAGTCCGGGAAACCCAGAGGGACCGCGTGGTTCCAAGCCATGCTGGGATGGAGCGTAGCCCTCGGGCCCGATCGAAGTGTTCATCCTGAAGGGCGTAGAGAATGTCGAAGCCTGCGGTCCAGGTGAGCACGCCCAGGGCCAGGAACCAGGCCGGAGGGTCCACGCGCCCCGCAACGACGATCCAGCCGCCCAGAGGCGCGCCCGCCAGGGCTAGGCCCAGGATGGTGTGGGCGAGGCTCGTGAAGCGCTTGCAAAGGGAATAGCCGAGGATGATCAGAAGGGCGAGCGGCGCCAACTGCCAGGGCAGGGGCCCCAGCATTCCGGCGGCGAACCCGAAGAGCGTGATGGAAACGCCGAGGAGCAGCATGGCACCCCCACGGCTGACGCGACCCGCGGGAAGGGCGCGGTCCCGGGTGCGAGGGTTCTCCCCGTCCAGATCCGCATCCACCAACCGGTTGAAGGTCATCGCTGCCGTGCGAGCGCCCACCATGGCGGCCAGCACCCAGCCCAGCGTGCGCCAGCCCGGCAGGGTGGGCGAGGCCGCCAGCACGCCGAGAAAGGCAAAGGGCAGCGCGAAGATCGTGTGCTCGAATTTGATCATGTCCAGAAGTTCGCGCAAGTTATTGAAAGTAGAGGTATTTGGAATCGTTAAATTTTCCGTGCGAACCATATGCGAACCGACGGGCGTTTCTATGTCCGGGCTAGGGCTCTCTTTGGAGAACTCAGGTAGAGGTGTTTCGGGGTCTGAGGGAATGCGTTGGTCGTTCATCGCCTTTCATGATCGGATGAAATGGTTGGGATGTCTCCGTACACAGTCAGCCTCGGCAATTGTTGTGCTTCCTCATTGTCCGAAAAGGGTCGAGTGAATGCCTGATCAAACCCAGTTCCCGTTTGGTGACCGCCTGGGCCCCCTCTCTTCTAGTAGGCCAGCCCGAATTCCCATCACCGGGATTGACCCTTCTCAAGCCCTGGAAGCCAATCTAGGCCTCTCCTTGAGCCTCGACGAGCGAGAGGTCTCGCAGGGATTGACGCAGTTCGATCCCCAACTAGCCGGGTTGTACATCCTAGGTGTCCGTCTGATCAGGCAGATCGATTCCCCAGGTGTGCCCTTTTTGATTGGTCACATAGGTCGAGAACTATCTAGAGGTTTGATACGTGCCCTGAATGGCGGTGGCCTTTCCTTACCATTCGATGATCGTGATGCGGAGATTGAGAACGAGAGGAATCGACTGAGCATTGCAGGTGCGTTTCAGGCGCCACTAGACCACCCCTTGGTGCGGGAGTGGTTTCGCTGCGTTGAGATATTCACGGCCTCATCCCACTTTCAGTCGCCTGGGCCCAAACGGGAGGGGTTGCTAGTGGCGTTCACTCTCTTCACCCAGATGCTGAAGGGGCGAGTTTCGCCTTTCTTCCCCAACCACGCCGAATTAAGAAAACTGATGGAGATTCCAAGCCCAGTACCAGAGCAACTAGAACGGCTAAGAACCCTGCTCATCCATCCGCAGCAACGCAAATCCTTCTATTCAGATCTTCAACATCCTGCTTGGCTGCAACCTCTGATGAATGCCAGGTTTTTGCAGCCTACACCGGGACTTCGGCAACAGGATGGGGGGCTGACCTCGCCGGTACCATGGTACGAGGCCCATTACATAATCAGAATGGCGAAGCACCATCCTGATCAAGTCCTAGAAATCATCAAGGGGATCTCACCAGAAAATCAGAATCCCTTGGTTTGGCAGGCTGTCCTAAACATCGCAATACAGTTACCTCAATCGTTTGCTTCTTCCATAATCGGTCTCTTCAAGAATGGATTTCTTGTATGCCCTCCCTGGTTCATCGCAAGCCAGGTTATAGATCTCATCGAGTATTGGGCCAGCGCGGGGCAAAGTGCTGCATTCAAATTGGCCTTGATTCTGACCCACACTGCTGGCCCGGAGATTGGCACTCTTCAAGAAGAGGGGGCCTCCAAGCCATTCCGGATTTCAGGCCGCCGACATGAAGGTATCTGGAGGTACCTAGATAGCCACCATATGCAAAGATTCGTCGAAAAGGGTGTACCTGCGCTTGAGCAACTAGATGGAATGAAAACCTTGGAATTCCTTCTGAAACGAATCCAGAGGGCTCTTGTCCCAGATAAATCTGCGGCGGTTGACTACCAAGAGGCTTCCAAGGATTGTCAACGGTGGTGTGAATCCCTTGAATCCGCTGATCCAAACGGGGATATCCGGGCACCCCTTGTCGTCCATGCGTGCAGAATTGCCCGTCAAATTGCTTTGGCTGACGAAACCTCCGCCAGGGAGGTTTGGAGACTACTGGCACGAAGAGAGCATCCGATTTTTGAGCGAATTCGCTACCTTGTACTTGCTGATGCTGGGCCTTTCCTTCAAGACCATCTTGATCTTGTGATATCCGATGGGCGATTGCTTTCTCCGCCATTTCGATACAAAGAAGCTGCTCAATTGCTTCGTGCCCAATTTTCCAATGCATCCACTAGTGCTAGGTTCCTCTTCAAGCACGCTCTTGAAAGGGGGCTGGATCCATCGGAACTGGTTAGATATGGAACAAGCGCCATCAACAATGGTTTTGCAGGTGGAGAAGAAACTCTGGAACCATCTGGCTACCCATCTCCGGGCCTATTGATGGAATTGAACACCGAATGGCAGCAACGAAGGCTTAGGTGGTTTCAAGAGAAAATCCCGCCCGAACTTTTGGATATATCCGTACGGCTTGGTGTCTCCCCATCAATGCCATCCGAGGAACAGAGGGCTCTGGATGAAATAGGACGTTACTCCACCGGTGGAACCTGGCGGGGAGAACGTAGTCCGAAATCGACCGAGCAATTGGCTGGGATGTCCCTTGACGAAGTGGTTTCTTTCCTCCTCGCATGGGCGCCATCGAGTCAAGGACAACCTTCTCGATTCCATGAAGGCCCAACCACACACGGGCTCAAGCGAGAACTTTCGGAATTCGCGAAATCAAACTTCGCGGGGGCTATCCAAATTGGTTTGCTTGGAATTAGTCGGGGGGTACACCCCGGATATCTTGAGGCTCTAATCGCGGGCATCACTAAAGGAGTCGAGGGGACCTCAGCCAGCGCCGTTGAAGAGGGGCTGAATCTTCTGGCGAAGGCCGTCAGCCTGACGCCCCACCTCGGTTCATCGTCAGATCGGGAAAATCCAGACTCCTCTGAATTGAACGAACTTAGGACCCTTCACCGTGCTTGTTTGGACCAGCTTCGGCTGGGTTGTAAGAAGGATCTGTTTAGGATTCAGTGTCAGGAACAAGTTTGGGGGATCATTGAGTCAGCCATAAAGGATCCAAAGACCTGGGTTAATCCCCGGGAAGAAGCTGAAGAAGTGGAGTTCAAGGAATTGTTGCACCGAGCGATCAATACCCTCGGTGGCGAATGCACGGATACGTTGTTTGATATCGCCCGATGGCATCATAGGGCCCTCACGAACGCGAAGGAAAATCCGATCGGTGTTATTGAAGCCAATGAAATCGTCTGGCCGAAATTGCTACCCTTGTTACAAGTGGTGATCAGCCAAAGTGCCAATGATAAGCAGGGCGTATCCGCAGTAATTGGGCAAGAGCTTCCCTTCGTATGGTACCTATCTCCGTCTTGGTTTCATGAAAACATTGATGAACTCTGCCTTGATGGCGTTGAGGATCCAGATCAGCACCCGCTGTGGGGTGCGTTTCTGACCACGGGTCAAATATATCCTGAATTATTCCATGCACTTCGACATATTTATGTCCGGACCACAGTTCGCTATGCCTCGGGTGATCCATTCCGACCCCGCGAGGAATGGTCAATAACAGGTGCTCTTGGCAAGCACGTGGTTGGGATGATGCTTTACGGGCACTGCGCTATCGGAGATTCGGATCACCTGATCGAGTCAACGTTCGATTGCATGTCAATCGAGGAACGAAGCCATTGCTACTGGTGGGCCTCTCAAGGAATGGCACCGGAGGAACCCGAGATCCAGGCCGGGTTCGCAAGGTCTGCTACCGCATTATGGGATTGGAGGCTCTCGGTGCTGGAAACATCCCCGGCAACGCCCGAAAAGAAGGCCGAGGCAGGGGGATTGTTGTGGATGCTCAGGACCCCGGAAATACCGGTAAATGATGCCATCCGCCTAGGGCTCCGAAATCTAGAAATAAGCCAAGGGGAGGATTACACCCATGGATTGTTCTGGGACCGCCTCTCCGAAATAGCTTCGACTGATCCAGGAGGGGCATTATCTATTTCCGAAATTTTAATTGGCAGGGAACTGGTTACTGGGCATGGATACCTTCCCTTTGATGAAGTTGCACCAATCCTCAGTTTGGCTATGAATGCTGGAGACCACGAACTTCGGGAACGTGCACTCGTCCTCATCAATAAGCTAGGAGAACACGGTCTAATGGAATATGGATCCTTGCTAAATTAAAAGCCCCGGCTTCGAAATCGACACCGGGGCTAAGTGCTGTGGTTTGGCAAAGAATTCAGGTGGTGGTCTTCGTCGAACTCCTGAATCCCATGGCGACAGCCACTTCATCTTGGGCCTCACGGGCGTCCTTCGACCTCGTTTCGATATAACGCATAGTGGTTGCCTGGTGCTTGTGTCCAACCATGATCATGATGGTATTGATGGTCGTTCCAGCCTCGAAGTGGGCCGTGCAGAATGTGGCCCTGAGCCGGTGGGGGTGGAGACCGTCCACCCCCATTTTCTTTCCAGCCGAGGCAATGGCATTCTTCGTGAAACCACGGTAAACCTGCTGATCCAGGCCTCCGTACGGGAGAATCAACCCGGCGGATGGTTTGCCCTGGCGCTCCCATTCCTCAATAAGAAGGTTGTTCAACCAAGCCGGGACAGGAATGGCGCGGATCTTCCGATTTTTGGTAATACTGGGTTCGAAGATGGCGTTGCGACGCTTGAACCAGCGCCAATTCGCAGTGGCCGTTTCGGATTCCCGCAAACCCAGGCCAATCTGCATGAAAATGCTGAGGCGAATGATTCGACTCTCCGTGGACTTTTCCACGTTCGAGAGGAATTCCTGCACCTGCTCAGGCCACAGAATGGGCCTATCCGAGCTACCTCGGGCTCGATAAGAAGCAGCGTGTCGTCGAACTGTGCCGTGCCGGTGCCCAACTGGAAGCCTTCAAACTTTCCAGTGGATTCCCCGAAGGCAGTCCCAAAGAAGTCCTTGGTCTTGGTCCCCTCATAGATGGCCTGCTCCAGCACCCGACGCTCCTTGAGTCTCGGGAGGTAGAGGTATTTCTGGGAATCTTCCCAGAAAGCCATGGCGCTGACCGCAGGTCGGTCCGGCTTCCAGTAGGAGCCCATCAGTGCGGTGCGAAGGTGAATGGGGGACCATGCACCGATCACCAGTTCGTTCTCCTGGCAGACCCGCTCAAGTTCGCTGCCCATGGTCGAACCGCTGGTGTTCAGAGGGAAGGCTTCCACATCGGGCTTGCCCTGCGGCGTGTGCTGAACGGGGCAGAGGAGCCACTTGAAACACTCGCGGACCACACGAGGCAGGACCTCCTCAGCGGTCTGAAGGTCCTTCTTGGCCTGCTTGAACTGCAACTGGTCGAGGTTGAGCCGGTGGGCCTCCACGTCATCCACGATGGACTTCCAGGCCAGCGCTGTCCTCAGGGCATCGTTCACGCGCACCAGGGAGTCGTGATCCGCAGCCAGGAAAATCAGCCGATTGGCCTTGTGGCGAGGCTTCGTACCGTTGTTCTTGGTGAACTCCAGGGCTTCCTCATAGGCGAATCGAGCTTCCTGGCGGCTATAGAATTTGTCCGTAGTCAGCACCACCAGGCGCAGAGCCGAATCATCCGGAACATCCCCATGGGGCGTGAAGACGTGAACTCCCCCGAACAGGGTCTGGCCTTCGGCCATCTTGCGAACTACGGTTGCCAGCCTGGGACGAAGGTCCTGAAGGTCGTTGAACCGCCGTTTCCGGTCCTCCATCTCACGGCGAAGGCCCGCTCGGGTGTCGAACCAGAACCGGGTGGCGTCGTGGGTCATCTCTCCGCTGGTATGCAGATGGTGGGTCGCGGCGAATACGCGATTCAGGGCATCTGAATAGGTGGAAAGCACCTGGCCGGGTTGCAGGCACCCCAGCATGATGTGGGCGCGGTCCATTCCCTGGGTGAGTTGCTTCCTGGTGGCGGCAGCCGCTGGGGCTGTGCCAAAGAAGATCGTCCGGGTGACCCGCCTGGCCGCCTGGATCGCTCCAAAGCGTGGTTCCTTTGTCTCTAGTTGGGTCGGCTCAGCCCTGTCCCCGTCGATATCCCGATCCAGGACGGGATCCCAACCAGTCTGGAGGTAGTAGACCAACTCGTTCCGGACGGAACTGTCATACAGCGGAAGACTGCCGGGGAGGATCATCAAGTCCTGGTTCTGGTCCTTCCAGAGACGGTGGATGACCTTGGCCATCAGCTTCAGCACGCCCCTGGTGCGCTGGAAACCTTCAATGCTGGACCAGTCCTCGTAAAGCCGGTCGAACACCTCCGGGTGAATGGGGTAGGCCTGCACCAGCCGATCGTAGTAACGGGCCTCCTGGGTCTTGCTGGGCAGCTTGGTGCCTTCCTGCTTGTATGCGTCGGCAAAGGCCCGGCACACGGTGTCACGGCTTGCCAGATCCGTGGTGGTCTCGAACAGACGACGACGAACGATCTCGAAGGCCTCCTCGGTCGCAACGGGCTTCCATAGGGCCTGAACGCGGCCAAAGGTCTTCTCTAAGGCCTTGAGGGCCGCCACACCCTTCTGACTGCCAGCCTCGACCTCAGATTCAGGCAGAGAGGCCAACAGGATGGCATTGGGGACTTGCTTCACGGATTCGGTCAGAGCCTGGAGGAAACTCATGTTGCTGTCGTAGGTTCCCCCGGAGAGGGCCTTGCTGTCTTCAAACTGGCGGACGTATGCCACCAATTCATCCATCAGAACCACGCAGGGGGCATACCGGGCGAGCAGCGGCTGAAGGATTTCCTTCCCAGGGGACGTGCCGTTGGCATCGGCCTCCTTCACCATGGCGAAGCCTTCCTCCTTGCCGAGTTGCCAGGCCAATTCACCCCATAGGGTGCGGACCTTCAGTCCTCCGTGATCTCGCACCTGTCCGGGTGCAAGGTGGTTCCCATCCAAGACAGCTAGTTTGGAGACCGGGATGGCATCCAGGCCTGCCTGTTCCAGTAGGGAGGAGATTCCGGCGAGGTCCTTGATGACGTAGCCACCCTTCGCCAGGTGGTACACCGCCAGCATGGTGTGGGTCTTGCCGCCTCCGAAGGCGGTTTGAAGCTGCATGACGGGATCGCCGCCTTGGCCATTGAGCCGCTGGGCCACGGAGGTCAACAGCATCCGCATGCCCTCGGTAACGAAAGTGCGCTGGAAAAAGGCCGTAGGATCCTGGTAGGTGATGTTGGCCCTACCTTCATGCACGGCCATCAGGTCGGCAGCAAACTCCGCTTGCTGGAAAGTGCCTTCAAGGACATCGCGGTGGGGAACTGCAATTTCACGCCAGGGTTTCATGGGCAATCCTAAGAAATCAATCGAATAGGCCACGTTGAGCAGGCTGGGCGTTGGAGGCGGCTGATTCGATGCCGCTCCAGGAGGTGATCAGTTCGTTGTAGGCTCGGGCATCCTCTGACCAACCTTGACGTTCACAGAGAGTGAAAAGGCGATAAGCGAGTTGGCGAACGGCCTCTAGTTTTCCAGGAATGGCCGCTGACATGGCACCTGCTGCCGTCTCGCCACCACTCTTTAGACCTCTAATCAGGTGGTGCAAGGCCTCCCAGATGGGTAGCCGAGTGTCCGTTGTTGGATCCCAGTTTGCTGGGTATTCCGCATACTTCAATAAACGGACTGAACCACCACCGGCTTCAATCACCCCAGCGCGGGCAAGGCCATCCACGCTGGTAGCCTTTGCCCGTGCCAAAACATCCGCTTGTCCAAATTCTCCTGATTTCCATCCGAACTGCTCAAACCAATGGAGACACCACTGTAGGCCAGGCGCTTCGGGAACAGCGGGGTGCCATCGAACTTGACGAGTTCTTCCTTCACCATTCGGCGCATGAGGTCGGTGACATCGACCTTGTGGACACCGTCTCGGAACTTGCCGTAGAAACGGTCGGAATCCAGCAGGGACATGAAAAGCTGGAAGTCCTCTTCCTTGCCGTTGTGGGGCGTGGCCGTCATCAGGAGGAGGTGACGAGTCTGTGCACCAAGCTTCTCGGCAAGCTCGAAGCGCTGAGTCTTGGCCAGTTTCTGGCCTGCGAAGTGGGCCGAGAGCTTGTGGGCTTCGTCGAAAACAACCAGGTCCCAGCCTGCGGCGCAGAGCTTCTCCTGAAGCTCCTCGTTGCGGCTCATCTGGTCGAGGCGAACGATCAGTTGGTGGTGGTCCTCGAAGGCGTTGGCACTTGGGGATGCCAGGTCCAGTTCGCCGCTGTAGACCCGGAATTCCAGCCCGAATTTCTCGAAGAGTTCGTCCCGCCACTGCTCCACCAGACTGCCGGGCGAAACGATGAGGATGCGCTTGGAATCCGCTCGCATCAGTAGTTCACGGATATAGAGGCCCGCCATGATCGTCTTTCCAGCACCTGGATCATCCGCCAGAACGTAGCGCAATGGCTGGCGAGGCAGCATCGACTCATATACAGCCGTGATCTGGTGGGGCAGCGGGTCTACGTTGCTTGTGTGGACCGCCATCATTGGATCAAACAGGAAGGCCAGGTCGATGCGTTTGGCTTCCACGGTGAGTTTGAAAGCGTCTCCGTCGCCGTCAAAGGACCAGGGACGTTCGACCGTTGCAATGCTCAGGCCTGCCTCGCTGGCGCGGGTCAGGTTGCATTCCTTGACCCCGCCCTCGGGAGGTCGGTAGATCACCTGGATTGAGTCCGGCGACAAAGGAACTACAGCTACGACAGATACCACGAGGCTTGGCTCTAGGCCCTGAAGGGCCTGACCGGGGTTGATTTCTTCGAGGCGCAGCATGGACAACCGGGAGGGGGAGGGGGGGTGGCGGAAGAGTTCAGCGTTGAGCAGGTGGCTAGTGGAGCAGGTGGAGATCAAAAACGCTGAGGTGATCCATTATTAGGCAGTATTGAGGCCCATCTTGGTCAAAACCTTGGTGGTTGTGAGCCTAAATCGGTTGATTGGACAATGCCTGACCTAATGGATAGGGGGCGGAGCATTCTCTAGGGTCTTGAAAACGCTCACATGACCCTTGTCCGAGCCACTGATGGTCGACCCTGCCTTGGAATTCCGCCCCTGGTGAATGCTCAATAGAGAGCTTTGATTGGACCTTGGCAGAAGGAGGCGTTGGGGTGGCAGACCCTAGAGTTCGAAAGCGTTGGAGCCTTGAGGGCCATTGGTTTGGACCGCATTGATTAGGGAATCAGAGTCTTTGATCTGTGCGAACCATATGCGAACCGGAACCGAAAGGAGATGAAATCTATTGAACTTATGTGAATGGAATGAACGGGGTGAAAGGGAATGAAAGCAATTGAAATGTGATTCAAAATAAGAGAATAAAAGGCTTAAAATACAACATGGACATGGAAGGCATTTTTGTCTTCGAAATTGATCATGTCGAGCAGTTCTCGGAGCTGGTCCAGGCGACGTGGCATGGCTCCCATGCTACCTGACCGGCAGGGTGGGGTTCTTGGTGCTCGCGCTGCTGCTCGCGTAGAGCTTCTCGATCACGTCCGCGTAGACTTCGGTGACCACGCGGCGCTTCACTTTCAGCGAAGGGGTCAATTGACCGTTCTCGAAGGTCATCTCTTTCTCAAGGATGGCGATCTTCCGCACCTTCTCGTAGTTGGAGAGATGGGTATTAACCTGGTTCACGTGCTTCATGAGCTTGGCGTAGACCTTGGTGTGGGCCACCATCTCAGCGTCAGATTCGAAGTGCAGGTGCTTGCGGTGGCACCAGTCCTTCAACGCCGGAAAGTGGGGCACGATGAGGGCGGTGATGTGGTTGCGGTGATCGCCGATGAGTACCGCCTGCTCGATGTAGGGATCGGCCTTGAGCATGTTCTCCACCGGCTGGGGGGCCACGTTCTTGCCGCCGTTGGTGACGATGATCTCCTTCTTGCGGTCCGTGATTTTCACGCGGCCCTGGGGATCCATTTCGCCCACATCGCCGGTGCAGAAATAGCCCTCGGCATCGAAGGCCTCACGGGTGGCCTCCTCGTTGTTCCAGTAGCCCTGCATGATGTTGGGCCCGTAGGCCAGGATCTCTCCGTCGGGCGCGAGCTTGAGGAAGGGCTTGTCGTTCCAGGTCCGCAGGATGGCTTGCCCCACGTAGCCGGGGCGCACCTTTCCCTGGCGATTGAGGGTCAGGATGGGGCTGGTCTCAGTGAGTCCGTAGCCCTCGAAAATGGGGATGCCCATGGCCCAGAAGAATTCCATCACCCCGGGGCTCAGGGCGGCGCCTCCCGAGATGCTGAAGCGCAGGCGCCCCCCGGTCTTTTCCCGAACCTTGGAGAGCAGCAGGCGATCCGCGATGCGCCAGGGAATCCGTAGGAACAGGGGCGGGCGGCGATCCAGGTAGAGATGACGCACCACGCGATGGCAGATATCCACGGCCCAGCCGAAGACCAGCCTTTTCAGGAAACCGCCGCCGGTGGCGGCATCCCGCACCTTGCCGTAGACCTTTTCGAAGATGCGGGGCACGGCCATGAGCACCGTGGGGCGGACTTCCACGAGGTTCTGGGGCAGGGCGATGAGGCTCTCGCAGTAGAAGATTGCCACGCCGAGATAGAACATGGCGTAGTGACCCCCCGTCCGCTCGAAGATATGGGACAGGGGCAGCACGCTGAGGCATCGGTCCCCGCGCTCCGGGCGCAGGGCGGGCAGGGCGATTTCCACGGCGGCGGTGATGTTCTCGGCCACGTTGCCGTGGCTCAGCATGGCGCCCTTGGGATCACCGGTGGTGCCCGAGGTGTAGATGATGGTCAACAGATCCTTGGGCGTTCGTTCCGAGGCCCACCGTCGCACTTCCGGGCGTTGCGCGTCCATGGCTGCGCCTTCGGCCTGAAGCTGATCCCAGCGCAGGAGCGTGCCCTCGAAATCCGCGGGCGCCTCGCCATTAATTAGGATCACGGTCTCGAGCTCCGGCAGGTCGTGCTCGAAGGCCTTGATCTTGTTCAGTTGCGCCGGGGTGGAGCAGAGGATCCAGCGGGCGCCGCTGTGGCGCACAATCCAGGCGGTCTGCTCGGCGTTGAGGGTCTGATAGATGGGGACGGAAACCAGGCCCGAGAGGGCGCAGGCGAAGTCCGTGATGGCCCACTCGGGGCGGTTTTCGGAGAGGAGGGCCAAGCGGTCGCCAGGCTTCAGGCCGCGGGCGCGGAGAGCCAGGGCCAGGCGGTCCACTCGTTCGTGCAGCTCCTGGTGGGAGATGGGCTTGAACGCACCCTCAGACTTGGCCGCGAAGGCCTCCGGGAGATCCAGGCGAAGGGCTTCGTAGAAGATGTCGGCGATGGTGTGGGCCAAGAGGGCGGCTCCGTTGGAGTTGGAATGGTGGCATGGTAGCAGGATGGAATCTACGCAAGGGCTCGCCGGGGCGATCCAGGCCTTCCACCTCGAACAGCGCGCCCGGGGCGTTTCTCCGCACACCGCCCGGGCCCAACGGGGCGATCTGGAGAAACTGCTCGCCCACGCCGCCCAGGAGCGCTGGGCTGCCTGGAGCGTAACCCCGAGAACCCTGCGGCGCTTCGCGCTGGAACTGGGCGAGCGGGGCCTGGACCCTGCGAGTCAGGCGCGCATCCTGAGCACCACCCGAGCCTTCTACCGATGGCTCTTCGAGACCCAGCGCCTCGCCAGCAACCCGGCCACGGGGCTGCGGAATCCCAAGCAGGCCCAGAAACTCCCCGCATTCCTGACGGAGGACGAGAGTCACACCCTGTTGGAGCTGCCGGCCCCTGTGGATTTTCCCACCGCGCGCCTGCGCTGCCTGCTGGAGTTCCTCTACGCCTCTGGGCTACGGGTTTCCGAGCTGACGGGGTTGGATCTCCAGGATGTGATCCGTTCGGAGCGCACATTACGGGTACTGGGCAAGGGCAACAAGGAGCGCCTCGTGCCCTTCCACGAGGGAGCGGGAGAAATTCTGGACACCTATCTGGCCTTTCGCGGCGCCTTTCTGGCCGAAAAGGCCCTGCCGCCCACGGCCGCCATCTTCCTGAACCAGCGCGGGGGCCGCCTTACGCCCACCAGCGTGAGGACCTTTCTGGGCACTACCCTGGAAACCCTCGCCCTGCGGGCCCGGATCAGTCCCCACGCCCTGCGCCATAGTTTCGCGACCCACCTGCTGAATCGCGGCATGGATCTCCGCGCCATCCAGGAACTGCTGGGCCACGCCAGCCTCAGTACGACCCAGCGATACACACACCTGAACCTGGAACAGCTGGCGAAGACGTACGACTCCGCCCATCCCAGGGCCCGGCGGAAGTGAAGGCGGGGCTTCTGGCCCAGTCAGTGGCGGGGCACACCGGTATTTTTTCGATTCTGTTTCAATGATTTCCTCACTGAGGCCTTGGCCGACCTTCCCCGTGGAGGCGCAGAAACAGGGCCTGGGGTAAGATGGCCCTTCACCCCCGGGTGGAATGAAAGGAAGTGCCGTGGAGCTTGTCGTCGATCGCATCTGCCAGGAACTCTCACTGCCCCGTGTTCGGGTGGCGGCTGTGGTGGCTCTGTTGAACGAGGGGAACACGGTTCCCTTCATCGCCCGCTACCGGAAGGAGGTCACGGGATCCTTGGATGAAGTGGCCATCCGCGCCATCGAGGACCGGGTCGCCTATTACAAGGAACTCCTGGACCGCCGGGAAACGGTGCTCAAGACCATCGACAAGCAGGCCAAGCTCACGCCCGAACTGCGGGCGCGCATCGAATCGGCCTGGTCCAAGACCGAGCTCGAGGATCTCTACCTGCCCTACAAGCCCAAGAAGCGCACCAAGGCCACGGATGCCAAGGAACGCGGACTCGAACCCCTGCTGGATTCCCTGCTTTCGGATGAGAGCGGCGCCGATCCGCTGATGCTGGCGGCGCCCTTCACAAAGGAAGATCAAGAAGGCACCCAGACCCCCAGCGCCTGCGTGGAGGGTGCGGGCCACATCCTGGCGGAGCGTTTGGCGGAGAGCGCCGATGTGCGCGCCTGGCTGCGAACGGCCTTCTTCGAGGGCGGCACCCTCCAGTCCACCCTCCGCGAAGAGAAGAAGGACGGCCAGGAGGCGCTGCGCTTCAAGCCCTACTGGGACTTCAAGGAACCCCTGAAGAAGATGCCCGGCCACCGTGTGCTGGCCCTACGGCGCGGGGAGAAGGAAGAGATCCTCACCGTGAAGCTGCTGGTGGACCGGGAATCCCTGGTCACCCAGCTGGTCTCCAAGGTGGAGGTGAACCCCAAGAGCGGCTATCGCCCCTTCCTTCATGCGGTCTGCGAGGACGCCTTCGACCGTCTGCTGGCGCCCACCCTGGAGACCGATGTGCGCATGGAGGCCAAGAAGAAGGCCGACCTGGAAGCCATCCATGTCTTCCAGACCAACCTGGATCACCTGCTGCTGGCGCCGCCCGCGGGCCAGATGGCCACCCTGGGGGTGGACCCTGGTATCCGCACCGGCTGCAAGCTGGCGATCATCAACCGCCTGGGCCAGTTCATGGAAACGGCGGTCATCTATCCCCTGGAACCCAAGCGCGACATCGAGGGCAGCCGGGCCGTACTGGAAGCCCTGGCCACCAAGTTCCCCCTGGAGGCCATCGCCATCGGCAACGGCACCGGTGGTCGCGAGGTCGAGGCCTTCATCCGCCAGTGGCTCAAGGACACGGATCGCCAGGGCGTGGTGTGCATCACGGTGAGTGAGGCTGGGGCTTCGGTCTACAGCGCCTCCGACATCGCCCGAGAGGAATTCCCGGATCACGATCTCACGGTGCGCGGCGCCGTCAGCATCGCCCGGCGCTTCCAGGATCCCCTGTCCGAACTGGTGAAGGTGGAGCCCAAGTCCATCGGCGTGGGCCAATACCAGCACGACGTGAACCAGACCGCCCTCAAGAAGGGTCTGGATGATGTGGTGGAATCCTGCGTGAACCGGGTGGGCGTGGATCTCAACACCGCCTCTTATCGCCTGCTGAGCTACGTGGCGGGCATCGGCGAGACCCTGGCCAAGAACATCGTGGCCTTCCGCTACGAGCACGGCGCCTTCAAACAACGCGAGCAGCTGATGGAGGTGCCCCGCTTCGGCGAGAAGGCCTTCCTCCAGTCCGCGGGCTTCCTGCGCATCCGTGAGGGCGAGAATCCGCTTGATGCCAGTGCCGTGCATCCCGAGGCCTATCCGGTGGTGCAGCGCATCTGCCAGCTCACCGGTAAGACCGTCAGCGAGCTCGTGGGCAACGAAGCCGTCCTGGACGGGCTGGACCCCAAGCTCTTCGTGGACGAGCGCTTCGGCATCGAGACCGTGGGCGATATCCTCGCCGAGCTCAAGAAGCCCGGCCGCGATCCCCGCCAGCGCTTCGAGGCCGTGCAGTTCAAGGAAGGCGTCCACAAGCCCGAGGATCTGGAAATCGGCATGGAACTCCAGGGCATCGTGACCAACGTGACGGATTTCGGCGCCTTCGTGGATGTGGGTGTACACCAGGACGGCCTCGTGCACCTCTCGGAGATCAGCCACACCTTCGTCAAGAATCCTTCCCAGGCCCTCAGTGTGGGCCAGGCCGTGAAGGTCAAGGTGCTCGCGGTGGATCTCAAATCCAAGCGCATTGGGCTTTCCATCAAGGCGCTGCTGCCCGGGGCGCCTCAGCGTCAGTCCCAACCCCGACCTGAGCCCCGCCCCGCCCAGGATCGTCCGGCCCGCAGGCCCGAGGGGGCTCGTCCTCCGCGGCCCGAAGGCCAGCGGCCCCGGCCCGAAGGTGGCCACAAGCCCCGGCCCCGGAGCGAGGAACCGCGCCGGATGGAACACAAGTCCGAGCCGCCGCGCAAGCCCGAGGTCAAGGGCGCGAGCATGGATGACCTGCTGGCCCGCTTCAACAAGGGCATCCGATGAAACCCGTGCGGGTCGCCTGCCTGGGCATGGTACTCCTGAGCACCGGCTGCCGGTGGCCGGGGATGCCGTCCCGGGAAAGGGTCTACGGCGCCCACGAGGCGGGTCTCACCCTGCATTACGAAAACCCCCAGCTAGCACCCGAGGCCCGGGCCAACGAGCGGATCCAGATGCGCGTGGCCGCCACCAAGGACACCCCTGGGGGGCGAATGGTGCGGATCACCTATACCTCGCTCCAAGGTGAACTCTCGGTCCTCTACCTCCAGAAGGACGGCGGCATCTCGCTCATCCAGGACAGCAGCAAGCCGGGAACCATGGTCTATCCCGCAGGTTTCCCCGATCGCGTCACCCACTGGACGGTGCGGGAGACCAAGTACCGAGTGCTGGGGCGGGCCGCCATGAACCTTCCCGGGCTGAAGCTGCCCGATACCGCCGATACGGTGGGCGTGTGGGTGGAATCCGAATCGCCCAAGGGTCAGCGACAGCGGGCCTTTCTGCTGCCGGATATCGGCGAGGCCGAAACGCTGGTCTGGCGGGAGGGCGCCTGGGTCTGCACCAGCCGCCTGGTCTCGCGAGGTTTCACCGATGCCCCAACCGCCAATGCCCCACTCTGATCCCCGTCCCGGAGTCTGATGATGAGCGATGAAAAGACCGAAGCCGCACTGCCTCCCGGCGTGGCCAAGGGAGCGATCCGGGACAACCTCGAGGTGATCTGCTTCGCGGTGCTCCTGATCATGTTCTTCAAGACCTTCGTGGGGCAGCAGTTCACGATCCCTTCAGCCTCCATGCGCAACACGCTGATGATCGGGGATCATCTGCTGGCCAACAAGTTCCTCTTCGCCGTGCCCCAGTGGAGCTGGGAGGAGAAGCTCTTCCCCATGCGGAAGGTGGAGCGGGGCGACATCATCGTGTTCCGCTTCCCCTTGAACCGCGATCAGGACTACGTGAAGCGCTGCGTGGCCCTGCCTGGCGACCGGGTGGAGATTAAGCAAAAACGTCTCTATGTGAACGGCAAGCTGATCACGGGACCCTTCGAACACCATCGCCAGAGTGATGAAGTCGCCAGCTATGTGAACGAAAACCCGATCTACAAGTACGCGCCCGAGTCCGGCCCCTGGCCCCTCACCCGGGATGCCGGGAAGACCATCGCCGAACAATCCGCAGGCAGTGGCGGCGGGCATCTCCCCACCCAGAGCGGTGTCTGGCCCTTCCTGGACCCCGAATCCCTCAAGCTGAACCGCCAGGGGATGACCCCGGGCGATGCCGGTGCCTTCCGGGATGACCTCGGGTCCTTCGTTGTGCCCGAGGGGCACCTGATGGCCATGGGAGATAACCGGGATAACAGCGCCGATAGCCGCTACTGGGGCTTCGTGCCCCTGGACCATCTGCGGGGACGCCCCTTCATCGTCTGGTGGAGCTTCCAGGAAGGCGGCCACGACGATCTCCCCGCCACGGTGCCGGGCGGGCCGGGGGATGTGGGCAAGAACTTCTTCGATGGTGCGCGACACTTCTTCACGCGCACTCGCTGGGAGCGCACAGGCACGATTCCCCGCTAGGCGAGACGGCACCGTGCTGTCCCTGCCGCCGCTCTATCCCATCACCGATGCCCGGAATCCCCTGGCCTTGGCGGAGCAAGTGCGGCGCCTGGGTGCGGCCGGATTTCCCTTAGTGCAGTTTCGAGGCAAGCCGCTGGATCCCCAGGAACAGTGGCTTCAGCTTCGGCTGGCGCTTCGGGAGGCTCGGGACAACGGCGGCTGGCCCATGATCTGCGTCAACGATCGGGCCGATCTCGCGGTGCTGGCGGCCCGCCAGGGCCTTGAACCCTGGGGGCTCCATCTGGGGCAGGATGATCTGCCGCCCTCCGAGGCCCGGCGCTTGCCGGGGCTGGGGGAGGCGCATCTGGGGACTTCTACCCATGAAGCAGCTGAATGGGGCAGGGTGGACGGAGCCTGCGACCATGCGGGTCTGGGGCCCTTTCGCGCCACGGTCACCAAGGGCGATCACGCCGCGCCCATCGGCCTGGCAGGGCTCCGCCGGGGGTGTGCGGCTCTGCGGGAACAGGGGCTGGCCCCCGTGGCCATTGGTGGCCTGACCTTCGCCGATGCGGAAGACTGCTTCCGGGCGGGGGCCGAGAGCCTGGCCATGGTGGGCGAGATCGCCCGGGCCGAACGCCCCGAGGCGCTGCTCTGGGAGGCTCAGCTGGCCCGTTGGCAGGTGCGCCCCGTGCTTCCAGGGGGACAGGGCGTGGCCCTCATCGGGGGCAGCGGCAGCGGGAAATCCAAGCTCGCCCAGGCCCTTGGGGCAAGGCTCGCCCTGCCCGTGAGGGATCTCGACGAGCTCGTGGAACGGCGGGTTGGCAGGTCGATCTCCAGGATCTTTGCCGAGGATGGGGAGGCTGCCTTCCGTCGCCTCGAGGAAGACCTGCTCTCGGAATCACTGGGTTCGCCGTGCGTGCTGGCCCTTGGTGGTGGGGCCTTCGAGAGTCCCACGATCCGGGAGCGGCTGGGAGCCTCGGATCATCGAGCGCTCTGGCTCGCCGAAAACCCTGCGGTGGCCTGGGCGCGAGTGGCCCAGGATCCAGGCAGGCCCCTGGCGGGGGACCGGGTCCTGTTCATGGGCCGCTGGCGGGTGCGCATGGCTCACTGGGGGAAGGCCTCGATGGTGTTGCCCCTGGGGCGAACCCCGGAGGAACTCGCCAACCGAATGCTGGCGCCCTGAACCCTTCGGACCCTGGGCCCGCGGAAATGCAGGGCGAATGGGTGGATTTTCCCCGGATATGACGAGGGCTCCCATGGCCCCGGCTAGAATTCGATATCCCTTCCACCCATTCCCGGAGCCGCACCGGGAAGTCTGCACAGGCAATGGAATGCCGCCCCAGGATGGGTTTGTGCGACACTCTTCCAAAATCCCCCATGGACCTCATCCTCTCCGACATTCACGCCAATCTGCACGCGCTGCGCGTGGTGCTTCGCTATGCCAAGCGCCGTGCGGTCTCCCGCTTCGTGATCCTGGGCGATCTCGTGGGGTATGGAGCGCAGCCCAACCAGGTGCTGGATCGCGTTCTGGAGCTCAAGCCCCGCATCCTGGTGCGGGGAAACCACGACCGAGCCTGCGCCTGGATTGACGAAGATGCCAACTTCAGTCTTCCCGCGAGGATGGCCGCCACCTGGACCCGCGAACGGCTGACGCGGGAACACCTCCGCTTTCTCCAAGAGATCCCCGAGGGCCCCGCCTGGGTCGGGGATGATTACGAGGTGGCCCACGGCTCACCCCTGGATGAGGATGCCTACCTGCTGCACCCGAGGGAGGCCCTCCGGGCCTTCGAGGGTTTCTCCTCCCAACTCTGTTTCTTCGGCCACACCCATCTTCCGGGCGGCTTCGAGCTGGATGAGGCTCGAGGTTCCCTGGCCTGGGTGCCCCTGGTCCCGGGCGAGTGGTTCCTGCTGCGGGAAGGTTGCCGCTACCTGATCAACCCCGGTTCCGTAGGCCAACCCAGGGATCGCGACAACCGCCTGAGCTTCGTGAGCTACGACCCCCGGCGGAAGCGGCTGCGCCTGCACCGGATGGAATACGACTTCGCCGGGGCCGCCAAATGCATCCGGGCCGCGGGTCTCCATCCGAACCTGGCCGAACGTCTCTATCACGGAATCTGAAAGGAAGTGACATGTCCGAGTCCAGGAACATGAGCCCCAAGGAACTGGAGAACCTTCTCCAGCGCGCGCGCGAGTCCCGGGCTCCCGCAAGCATCCGGGCCGTGGGCAGCGTGCGTCTGCTGGGGGATCTCCGCATCAGTGGCTTCGAGGTCGGCGCCTCGGTGCAGCTCAGCGGGGCCAAGCGCCGCGATCAGCTGCCGGCCAAGGGCACCCTGGTGGCGGTCTCCCTCCTCCTCGGGGAAGAGATCTTTTCCATTCAGACCCGGCTCCTGGACCCCATCCTGGCGGACGAGTCCGACACCCTCTTCCCGCCGGTCCTGAGGGTCGAATGGCCCCAGACGCAGATGGAGGTGCACCACAGGGGAGACGTGCGGGTGGCGACGCCGGACCTTCCGCCGCTCACGGCGAAGCTCGAATTCAAGGAAAAGGTCTACACCGCCAAGCTGCTCAACCTGACGGAAACGGGCCTGGGCCTTGGGTTGACCGAAAAACTGCTGGTGGATCTCCACGCTCAGGTCGAGGTGGAAACGGACCTGCCCGGAGGGATTCGCATCCGCACCACGGGCAACGTGCGGCATCTCGAATGGCTCGACGAGGATCCACTGCCCACCCGCCTGGGGCTTGTCCTGGGGTGCATGACCGAGCGGGATCGGGAAGCCTTGCGCCGATTCATCCAGGCTCGGAGGACGGACCGTTCTGAGAATCTGCGGAGTGGATCCTAGCCCATGAAGAGTCTCTCGCTTCGCGTCGACGTGGACACCCTGGAGGGTTCCCTCAAAGGCATTCCGACCCTGCTGCGGATGCTCGACCGCCACGACATGCGTGCCAGCTTCTACTTCAGTCTGGGGCCTGATAATTCCGGCAAGGCCATTCGGAGGATCTTCCGCAAGGGGTTCCTGGCGAAGATGCGCCGCACCAACGCCGGGAAGCTCTATGGCTTCAAGACGATGATGTACGGCGTGCTGCTGCCCGCTCCGATCATCCATAAGCGTGCCGCAGAGGTGATGCGTGCCGCGCGGGAAGCCGGCCACGAAGTGGCCATCCACGGTTGGGACCACGTGCAGTATCACGATCTGCTGGACCGGAAATCCCGGGCCTGGCTTCAGGACTGGTTCGATCGGGCCCATGGGGCCTTCGCCGAGGTCTTTGGTGAATCCGCCCGGGGTGCCGTGAGCCCGGCCTGGCGATGCAACGAGGCCACCCTGGAAATCCAGGAAGCCTTTGGCCTGGATTACGCCGGGGATTGTCGCGGCACCGAGCCCTTTTACCCCGTGGTGAAGGGCCGAACCCTCAAGACGCTCCAGATCCCCACGACCCTGCCGACCATGGATGAACTCCTCGGTCTGGAGGGCATGGGCGGCCATGAAGTAAACGCCCGCCTTTGGGACCTCGTTCGCGAGGATGCGCTGAACGTCTACGCCCTGCATACGGAAGTGGAAGGGGGCGCCCTGGCGCCGGTCTTCGATGCTTATCTGGCGGGGCTGAAGGACCGAGAGATACGAATCCTGACCCATGCCGACTGGCTGCCGGAGTTGCGAAAAGCCGATCTCCCGACGCGGGAGATCACGCGGCGGGAGATCGTAGGCAGGGCGGGCTGGGTGAGCTGGGGATAGGAGCTACTTCTCACCCACCTTGTAGATGGCATCCGAGAGTGCCACGCCGCTGGCGGCGATATTCGGCTGGTGGATGAAGATCTTGGGCTTGCCGCCATCCTCGACGATGGCGATGCCTGCACCGCTTGCGAGGAAATTTTTGTTGCCGGTGATGACCAGGCGGTTCTGGCTGCGCAGCATCTTGATCTCGACGGGGTTGGTGGCCCAGACGATCTTGGAATCGCCGTCGACCGTGATGCCAGCTCCTTCTAGGGCCGTTTTCATGGCGGCATCCCGGCAGGAAACCTTGCCTCCGGTGGCGGTGGCAATGATCTTGATGAGCTTGGCGGCGATTTCGGGAGGCAGATCCCCGGCGGGTGCCCAAGTCGAGAAACTTCCGAGAATGAGGGCCAGGACCGCGATCTTCAGCTTCATGGGACTTCCTCCTGCATAACTGTGTTTTCGGTTTTTTCAGGCTGTACCTTGAGATGTGTATTTGCCAGGACAGTCAGATCTTCATTGGCAGCGGGAATCCTACGCGGCAGAGAGGTTCACCCAATGGAACCGGGTAACGAAAACGGCGCCGCGCATTCGCGCAGCGCCAGGGCCATTGGTCCAATTCTTCAGATCTTCTCGCCGATCTTGAGAACGGCATCGGGAAGGGAGATGCCACTGGCCGCCAGGTTGGCCGGGTGGAGGTAGATCTTGGGCCTGCCCCCGTCCTCGGCGATGGCAATGGCGGCTCCCATACCAAGCTGCTCTGGGCGGCTGGTGATGATGAGTTTGCCCTTGGATTTGAGCATCTTGATTTCGGCAGGGCTGGAACTCCATATGATGTTGGCGCTCGAATCAACCAGAACCCCGTTGGATTCCAGAGCAGTCTTCATGGCCCCATCCCGGCAGGTGATCTTGCCGCCGGTTCCGCTTACGACCACCTTGACGAGCTTGGCTGCCATCTCGACAGGGAGTTCGGCCGCGGAAAGGTTCAAGCCGAGAGTGGCGACAAAGGCGGTAAAGATGAGCTTGCGCAAGGGGACTCCTCCAAGGAAATTTGGTCCATGGTTCTCATCGGCGGCGATTCCGGCCGAACAAGGTGTTGCCGGAAAATCACTAGGATTCATGCGCATCCAGGAACGCTGTTCTTGACGTAACCACATGTAAATTTGGTGATTGCTTAGGTGTTGTGATCTTTGACACAGGCTCTCCAATCGAGGAGTGGGCCTGTGATCCGCACCACACGCCTCGGCCCTGATACTTCCAGGAGTCCCTGCTCCCCTCCTGGGATTCGACAAGGAGTCCTCATGACCACTCGTTTCATCCACGAGATCCGTGCTTACGAACTGCTGGAACAGGTGGGTCTCGCCATCGACCAATGGGGGGTTATCAGGAACCAGGAAGATGTTTCCAGACTTGGGTTCCAGGCAGGACAGAAGGTTGTGGTCAAGGGAACCGCAGTGGATGTCTGGCACAAGTCCGATCTGGGCCTGGTGGCCTTCGAAGGCTTCGATGTCGCGAAGGTGTTGGAGCACCACCTGCGGATGAAGGCTGTGGGCGCAACTCATGGCGAATATGTAGGAACCCTCGTGGCGCGAATGGTGGATTTCCAGAAGGTTTCGGGGATGCCCTGCGAGGCCCTCGTGGCCTTGCGCAAGGCCCCTGACGCGGGCTGGACCATCGTGGTGGGCATTGGCGGGGTGCTTACCAATGCCTGGGGCGAGGAAATCCGGCCGCTGCTCTGGCCCGTGGCCCTCACCACTCCCGAGCAGGCCCTGGCGGAGTTCAAGGCCCATTGGCTCGGCCGCACCTGGCTGGGCACCATGCGGCAGGGCAAGAGCCTCACCGATGACGGCCGGTTGATGACCTTCTTCCAGGGGCTCTGGAAGCTGGTGGAGCTGCTGGAGGCGGAAGGCGCGACGCTGCTGGAGATGAATCCCATCGTCCTGGATGAGACGGGGCGACCCATCGCCCTGGATGGCGTGGGAACCTGTGAAGCCCCGGCGCACCGAGTTCTGAAGGCCACCTTCGACCCGGCCCGAATCCAGGAGATCCTCCTGCGCCCCCGCACCATCGCTCTGGCTGGCATCTCGAACAAGCCCGGCAATCCGGGCCGCATCATTCTGGACAACCTGCTCCAGGGCGACATGGCGCGGGAGGGCCTCATTCCCATCAAGCCCGGCACCGCCGAGATCGATGGCCTGCCCTGCCTGGAGAGCGTGAAGGATCTGCTGGCGAAGCCCGTGGACATCCTCATCGTGAGCCTGCCCGCGCCCGTGGCCGTGGAGACCATCGAGCAGCTCTGTGCGCAGGGTGGCGGCGCGGAGGTCCTCTACCTCGTTTCCGGCGGAATCGGGGATGGCGCAGACAAGTCCGGCTTCGGCCCGCGCATCCAGAACCTCCTCGCGGAACGCCGCACCAAGGGCCTCTGGACCCCCCTCATCATCGGGCCCAACGGCCTGGGCTTTCTTAGCGCCGACAAGCACCTGAATTCTCTTTTCATCCCTACGGCGAAGCTCCCCGCGAACCTGCCTGGCGGCCCCCTCGCGCTGGTGAGCCAGTCCGGGGCCTTCCTGGTGAGCCGCCTTTCCGCCTGTCCCTTCCTTCCCATGCGCTACGCCTGCTCCATCGGCAACCAGATGGACCTGGGCCTCTCGGGCTTCCTGAAGGCGCTGGGGGCCGATCCGGAGCTGAAGGTGCTGGCCACCTACGTGGAAGGCTTCGCTCCCGGGGATCTGATCGATTTCGCCACCACGGCCCAGGATCTTGTCGCCCGGGGTCGCAAGGTGGTGCTCTACAAGGGGGGGCGCAGTGCCGCGGGCATGGCCGCCGCCAGCAGCCACACGGGCGCCCTGGCCGGTGACTGGGAGCTGCAGAAGGCACTACTGCAGCGTGCGGGGGTGATCGTGTGCGAAAGTCTTGCGGACTTCGATGCCGTGATCTTCTGGCTGGCTTCCTTCCCGGAGGGCAAACCGAAGAAGACCGCCGTCATCACCAACGCGGGCTTCGAGAGCGTCGTGAGCGCGGATCTGGTGGAGGGCAACCTGGAAGCCGCTCATCTGATGGACGCTGAGAAGACGGAACTGGCCGCGCTCATCGAGAAGCATGGTCTCTCGGGCCTGGTGGGGGCTCATCTGCCCTTGGATCTCACGCCCATGGCCGGGGAGGCGCCCTACCTGGAAGGCACCGAACTCATCGCCAAGGGGGAGGCGGATAGCGTGGTGGTGGGCCTCGTGCCCCTCACCCAGCGGTTGAACACCGCGGATCCGGAGAAGATGGATGCCTTTGCGCAGGCCCTCATGGCCATCGCCCGCCGCACGGGCACCCGCATCGGCATCGCCGTGGATGCGGGCTTCGACTACGATCCGTACCGCGTCGCCCTGATGAAGGCGGGCCTGCCGGTATTCGCCACCATGGAACGGGCACTCCTGGGGCTTGCGAAACTGGCCGAATAGTCGGGTACCATCGGAACAGATGGCTCTGGATCGATTCGAAACGGCCCCGGGAGGCCGCAGGATGTGCCGCCGCGCCGAGCACGAGGCGAGGTCTGCCTGCGCAGAAAACGCAGATTCCACGAGCCGCGGGAAAGGGCGACCTTTCCGCGCGGCTCGGCGTTGAATTCCTGTTTTCTCCCATCCCTTCGCATCCATGAACGAGGCCATCCCATGACCAAGACCCTCATCGAACCCTTCCGCATCAAGTCCGTCGAGCCCATCCGCATGACCACCCGCGAGGAGCGTGTGAAGCTGCTGGAGGCAGCCAAGCTCAACGTCTTCAAACTCCGCGCCGAGGACGTACTCATCGACTGGCTCACCGACTCCGGCACCGGTGCCATGAGCAGTGCCCAGTGGGGCGCCATCATGGTGGGCGACGAGAGCTACGCGGGTGCCAAGAGCTTCTACCGCCTGCAGAAGGTCATCCAGGACATCACCGGCATGGAGCACTTCGTACCGACGCACCAGGGGCGCGCCGCCGAGAAGGTGCTCTTCGGCGCCGTCTGCAAGGCTGGCGACCTGGTGCCCAACAACTGCCACTTCGACACCACCCGCGGCAACCTGGAGTTCATCGGCGTCGAGGCCGTGGATCTCGTCATCAAGGAGGGCCTGCAGCCCGCCCTGATCCACCCCTTCAAGGGCAACATCGACCTCGATCGCGTGGAGGAGGTCCTCAAGAAGGAGGGCCACCGCATTCCCTTCGGCATGATCACCGTGACGAACAACACGGGCGGTGGACAGCCGGTGTCCATGCAGAACATCCGCGAGTACAGCGCGCTGCTCCGGAAATACGGCAAGAAGCTCGTTATGGACGTGTGCCGCTTCAGCGAGAACGCCATGTTCATCAAGATGCGGGAGAAGGGCTACGAGAACAAGACGATCAAGGAGATCGTCCAGGAGATGTTCAGCTATGCCGATGGCGCCACTATGAGCGCCAAGAAGGACGGCATGGTGAACATCGGCGGCTTCATCGTGCTCCGCTCTGAGGAGTGGCTCGATGCGGTGAACAACATGCTGATCATGATGGAGGGCTTCCTCACTTACGGCGGTCTGGCCGGGCGCGACCTGGAGGCCCTGGCCGTGGGCCTGGAGGAGGGCATGGAGGAGAGCTACTTGCGTTACCGCCTGCGTACCGCTGAATATCTGGGCGAGAAGCTGGAGGCCGCGGGCGTGGGCTTCGTGAAGCCCACGGGCGGTCACGCCGTCTACATCGATGCCAAAACCGTGCTGCCCGACATGCCCGTGGAGCAGTACCCCGCCTGGGCCCTCTGCAACGCGCTCTACCTGGAGGGCGGCATCCGGGGCGTGGAGATCGGCTCCGTGATGTTCGGCAAGCGTCTGGAGGACGGCACGGAGACCTACCACAGCATGGAACTGGTGCGCCTGGCCTTCCCCCGCCGGATGTACACCCAGTCCCACTTCGATCTCGCCGCCGAGGTCATCGCCGATGCCAAGGCCAACGCCAAGCACATCCGCGGCGTGAAGATCACCAAGCAGCCCAAGTTCCTGCGGCACTTCACCTGCGAGTGCGCCTGGGTGTAAGGAGAAAAGGAAACTCACCACGGAGGGCACGGAGAAAAACAGAGAGCATGCCTTAACTCCGTGTTCTCGGTGTCTCCGTGGTGAATTTGCTACTTCTTCGTATTAACCGTCGGTGCGATGAGTCGGTCGAAGTGGGGCAGGGGCCCCATGAGGGGGCGGCAGTAGTCTTTGAAGGATTCGCTGATGTCGTTGCCGTTCTTCAGGAATCGCTGGGGCAGGGCCTTCGTGTGGGCGGCCACCGTCTCCAGAGGCGTCACGAAGTAGTCCACGGAGTAGTCCCCGGTGCGGCGGATGGCCACGGAGCCGTTCTGTCCCCGGTGCATGGCGAAGTGCACTGCCGTTTCTCCCACGTCCCGGGCCTCGCTGGAATCCACGTCTGAGATCACGCCGAGGAAGGAGCGCTGCAGGTACCCGAAGGTGTCGCAGCGCACGCGCTTGATCTTGAGACGGCTCTTGATGGCATCCGAGAGGGCGTCGCCCAGGGTGCTGCGGCCGGAGAGCTGCACGTTGCCGAAGGAATCCCGTTCCTCGTCCCCGCTCAGCTTCAAGAGCATGGGCTCTCCATCGGGGGCCACGATGCCTTCGCACACCGCCACCACGCAGCGGCCGTGCTCCTTGAAGACACGGTCCACGTCCCCCAGAAACCGTTCCACCTCGAAGGGGGCCTCTGGCACATAGATGAGGTGGGGGCCGTCGTGAGGCCAGCGCCGGGCAAAGACGGAGGAGGCGGTGAGGAAACCCGCGCTGCGACCCATGACCACGCCCACGAATACGCCGGGGATGGCGAAGTTGTCCAGGTCCAGGCCTGCGAAGGCGCTCACCACGAACTTGGCGGCACTGCCGAAGCCCGGGCAGTGGTCCGTCACCAGGAGATCATTGTCGATGGTCTTGGGGATGTGGATGACTCGTAGGTCGTAGCCCTGCTCTTCGGCATAGCTGGAGACGATGCGGCAGGTCTCGGCGGAGTCGTTGCCGCCGATGTAGAAGAAGTAGCGGACATCGTGTTTCTGGAATACCTCCACCATGCGGTGGCAGTATTCCTCGTCGGGCTTGTCCCGGGTGGAGCCCAGGGCAGAGGAGGGCGTGATGGCCACCATTTCCATGTTGTGGGTGGTGGCCTGGGAGAGGTCCACGAAGTCCTCGTTGATGATGCCGCGCACGCCGTACCGGGCGCCGTATACCTGCGTGATGTCAGGGTACTTTCGGGCCTCCAGGACGACGCCCACCAGGCTCTGGTTGATCACGGAGGTCGGTCCCCCCCCTTGGGCGACCACGGCTTTGCCCTGGAGTCTCTGCATGGCTCGTTCCTTATCGCTGAGGTGAATGCCTCCATCTTAACCCGAGGGCGCGCGCGATACTCTTTCCTGAGATCGGACTGCTCTGTCTGGGAGGTTTCACCATGGATCGTCGCTGTTTTTCTGTCGCAGGGGCCGCTCTGATCTGCCTGCCGACACTGATGGCCCAGGAGCCTGCCGAGTCACGCATCAAGCGGATGGAGGCCGAACTTCAGGCGACCCAATGGGAGCTGAGCGCCCTGCAGAAGGCCACGGACGACATCCTGTGGTTCCAGCGCCTCTCGGATATCGCCGAGGTGGACAAGGTGACCTATGTGGGGCCACCCAATCCCAAGGCCGAGGAAACCTACGGCATCAAGAACGAGCGGCACCCCATGAAGATCTACCAGTACGTCTTCGTACCCCGCAAGTTGGACCGCGCCAAGAAGCATCCGCTCATCGTGCTGCCCCACGGCGGTACCCACGCTGACTTCGGCACCTACCATGTGCACATCGTGCGGGAAATGGTGGAGCGCGGCTACGTGGTGGTGGCCCCCGACTATCGAGGCTCTACGGGCTATGGCAAGACGTTCTACGATGCGGCCGACTATGGCGGCCTGGAGATCGCGGATGTGGTCGCGGGACGCGACTGGGCGGTGGAGAACCTCCCCTTCGTGGATGGCGGGCGCTGCGCCATGGTGGGCTGGAGTCATGGCGGGCTGATCGCCATGATGGCGGTCTTCGATCATCCGGAAAAGTTCAAGGCCGCCTACGCGGGCGTGCCCGTGTCTGATCTCCTGGCGCGGCTCGGGTATGCAGGCGGCGAGTACAAGGACGAGCGGGTGATTCGCGGGCTCTTCGGCAAGACCGCCACGGAGGATGTGGATCTTCTGCGCAAGCGCAGCCCCGTGTGGAATGTCCACCGGCTCAAGACGCCGCTCTTGGTGCACAGCAGCACCAATGACCGGGATGTGAACGTGGCGGAAGTCGAGCAGCTCCTCCGCGCCCTGAAGGCCGAAGGCAAGGCGATCCAGTCCAAGATCTACCCGGATGCGCCCGGCGGCCATTCCTTCAACCGCATCGACACCGCCCTGGCCAAGGAATCCCGCCAAGAGATCTACGACTTCCTGGCCAAGCATCTGAAGTAAGAAAAACGGCCCTTTCGGGCCGTTTTTCTTAGGCGTGCTTTTGCTTGAGACTGTCGTGTCTGGGAAACCACTTCTCCCAGTAGACCACCACCGGGCTGGCGATGTAGATGGAGCTGTAGGTGCCCGTGATGACGCCGATGACTAGAGGGAAGCTCAGGTCCCGCAGGGCAGGGCCACCCCAGACGAAGAGGCAGACCGCCACGAAGAGCACGGACATGGACGTCAGGATGGTCCGGCTCAAAGTCTGGTTGATGGAATCGTTCACCAGCTGGCTGATGGTCGTCCGGCGGTACTCGGGCTTGTGGCTGTTCTCGCGGATGCGGTCGAAGACCACGATGGTGTCGGCCATGGAGTAGCCGATCAGGATGAGGAAGCTCGCCACCACCGGCACGGAGTATTCAAAGCCAAAGAGGGTGAAGATTCCGACGGCCATGAGGATGTCGTGAATGAGGGAGACGATGCCGCCGACGGAGAAGCTCCAGGTGAAGCGAAGCATCACGTAGAGCATGATGGCGCCCAGGGCCCAGGCCACGGCGGTCAGGGTCTTGCGGGTCCACTCGCCGGAAATGCTGGGAGAGAAGCTTTCCTGCTTCTGGAAGGCGAGGCCGCCCAGGCGATAGTCCTTCTGGACCTGATCCACCAGCACTTTGGGCAAGTCCGAAGGCAGCTGACCGTAGCTGGTGAGGAGCGCCGCCTTGTCGCGGGCATCCACGATCTTCTTGACCAGAGGCTCGTAGGCCGTGCGGAGAGCCGTTTCGTCCCCCTGAACACCCATGGGATTGGATTTCATCCACTGATCCGTGAGCGCCAGCGCCGATTCCGTGTTCAGGTCCAGGCGGGCGTCTCCGGCCGTCGTGTGATCCAGGGCCCGCAGGATCTCGCGGATCTGGTTGATCTGGGCCGTGGAATCCTTCTCGTCCTGACCCTTGCGGGCCTTGACCTTGATGGAATAGTCCTTGAAACCAGTGGGGGCCTCGTAGGACACCACCGCGGCATCCGCGAAGCCGCCCTTGCCCAGCGCGGCACGAACAGTGTCCTGCTGCATGTCGCCCTTGAAGCGGACCTGCATATCGATGCCGCCGGTGAACTGCATGCCGAGCTTCACGCGGCCGGCAGTGCCCTTCCACGGCTGGGCCGCCAGGAGGCAGATGATGATGATGCCCCAGGAAATGGACAAGGCGATGGCCTTATATTTCATGAAGTCGATGTGGGGGAGGTTGTCAAAAATACGCATGGTCATGCCGCCACGAAGGATGAGCCGAGGGACAACAGGGAGGTCGGACGAGTGGGTGGGAAGGCCTGAGTATCGCGGAGCGATGCGAAGAGAATACGCATGGGATCGGCCTATCAGACGGAGAGGGTCTTGGTTCCTGGATGACGTTCCAGGATCCAGTCGTAGATGAAGCGGCTGATGTAGATGCTGGTGAAGAGTGAAGCCACCACGCCCACGGTGAGGGTGACCGCAAAGCCCTTCACGGGGCCGGTTCCGAAGATGAAGAGCAGCATGGCGGAAAAGAGCTGGGTGACGTGGCTGTCCACGATGGTCCAGAACACCTTGTCGAAGCCCGCCTGAATGGCGCCCGGCACACTCTTGCCGTTCTTCAATTCCTCGCGAATGCGCTCGAAGATGAGGATGTTCGCGTCCACGGCCATGCCCAAGGTGAGGGCGAAGCCCGCGATGCCAGGCAGGGTGATCACGGCATTGAAGGAGCCCATCAAGCCGAGCATCACGATGAGATTCACCGTCAGGGCCGCAATGGCGTTCAGACCCGACCACCTGTAGTAGAAGAGCATGAAGATGATGATGGTGCCGAAGCCGAGGAAGGCAGCCAAAACACCCGATCTGATCGAGTCCGCCCCCAGGCTGGGGCCCATGGAACGCTCTTCCAGGAACTTCATGGAGGCGCGCATGGCGCCGCTCTCCAGCTTCTTGGAGAAGTCCTCGGCGTATTCCTTGGAGAACCCGCCGGGGCTGCCGCTGGAGATCTCCACGGAGCCGCCGGGGATGGGCTTTTCGCAACGCAGCACGCTGACCACCTTGCGATCCAGGGAGATCACGATGGAGCGCTGCTCTTCCGAGGCGATGCGGGAGAGCTCGTAGAAGTCATCCCCGCCCTTGGAATCCATCTCGAAGTGGATGGCGATGGCATCGGTGTTCTGCCGCGCACCGGGATAGGCCCGCTTGATGTGGGCGCCGTTCACGTACACCCGGGATTCGACGAGGTACCACCGGCCGATCACCTCCTGTGCGGGGTGATCCGGTTTCTTCTCGGCCTTGGGAGCGCCCGCCTTGCTTTCGAGTTCATTGACGGGCTCCGGCAGCAGCTCCGTGTTGGGCGGCAACTGCCCGCCGAACTCCGCCAGGGCCTGCTCGCGGGTGGCGTATCCCCGGGGGGTGCTCTGCTTGGCGATCAGGCGCTTTTCGAGGTTGCCGGGAGTCGAGAGCAGGTTCTTGATGCGCTCGCGCTCGGCCTCGCCCACACCTGGGAGCTCCACCACGATGCGGTTGCGCTCGGCGCCGGTGCGGGTGATTTCGGGTTCGGCCACGCCGAAGGAATTGATGCGCTTGTCGATGATCTGGAGGGCGCGCGCGCTGGCGCTTTCCTTCAGTTCACTCTGCAAGGAGGACGTCTGGGACAGCGTGAGCCCATTGCCGGAGGATGAGATGGAATAGCCCCGGCTGTGCTTCTTGATGAGCTTTTCGACCCTGTCCTTCATCTCGGCCGGAACATCCGGGACTTCCAGCACGTCACCGTTCAGTTTGACGGCGAGGGCGGGAAGATCCTTCTCCTGCTGGAGGGCGAGCTGTACCTGGTCCCGGGTATCCCGTAGATCCGCTTCCAGGGCCTCCTGGCTCTGGACTTCCAGCTCGAAATGGACTCCGCCCTTGAGATCCAGGCCCAGCCGGATCTTGGAGGTCGGAATGAAGAAGAACGCACAGACGCCACAAATGGCGAGCGTTGCGAAAAGGCGCCAAAAACTCCGCTTGGTCACGGGGTGCTCCAACAGAGGAGGCGCGGGGAAGCTCCCCGCGCCGTTCCAGAAGTCATGCTGATCAGTTCTGCTCGGGGGCGGCTTCCCCAGCCAGGGCCACGACGGCCTGGCGGCGGGCCTTGACCACGGAGGTGCCGAGCTTCAGGTAGATGAACTTGTCCTCGACTCGGTCGATGGTGGCGTAGAAGCCCGAACCCAGCAGCACTTCGTCACCGGCCTTGAGCTTGGAGAGGCGCTCTTCCATCGCCTTCCGGGCCTTGTTCTGGGGCCGGATCAGCAGGAAGTAGAAGAGGGCGCCCATGCCGCCGATGAGCAGGAGCTGCATGAGCATGGGGTTTCCGCCGGGGGTTTGAAGAAGGGCTACGAACATTCAGGGCTCCTCGGTTTGCCAGTTTTCCCGTGTGCGGCGTGCGAAGTCCGGAAATCGGTTCTCCAGCAAAGCCAGCCTTGCGGCGCGGGTGAGCCCCACAGTGTAGCTCAGGTTGTGGATGCTGTTGAGTGTGGATGCCAAAAGCTCCCCGGCCCGGAGCAGGTGATGCAGGTAGGCCCGGGAAAAAGTCCGGCAGGTGTAGCAACTGCATTCGGGGTCTAAGGGCTCGGCACTTTCCTTGTGGCGGGCGTTCTTGATATTGATCCGGCCCCTGGAGGTGAGCAGGCGGCCGTGGCGGGCCTCCCGGGTGGGCAGCACGCAGTCGAAGAGGTCGACACCCTGTTCGATGCCGAAGAGGAGATCCTCTGGCGTGCCCACACCCATTAGGTAACGAGGGCGGTCCGCGGGCAGGGCACGGACGAACTGCGCCAGAGTGGCGTTCATCTCCTCCTTGGGCTCGCCCACGCTAAGGCCCCCCACGGCGAAACCCTGGAAGGGCGTTTGTGCATCCAGGTCGAGGATTTCCTGGAGGTGGCGTTGGCGCAGATCCAGGTGGGTGCCGCCCTGGTTGATGGCGAAGAGGCCTTGGTGCTCCGCCAGAGGGTAATCGCGGGAGCGCTTCAGCCAGCGGGTGGTGCGGGCCATGGAGGCCTCGAGCTTGGAGCGCTCCAGACGGCCCGCCGGGCATTCGTCCAGGGCCATGACGATATCCGAACCCAGGTTGCGCTGGATCTCCATGCTCCGTTCGGGGCTCAGGAAATGGCGGGAGCCATCGATGTGGCTCTGGAAGGCCACGCCTTCTTCGGTGATCTTGCGCATGGAGGAGAGCGAAAAGACCTGGAAGCCGCCGGAGTCCGTGAGGATCGGCCCATGCCACCCCATGAAGACGTGAAGGCCGCCGAGTCTGGCCACCAGCTCATCGCCGGGGCGCAGCCCCAGGTGATAGGTGTTGCCCAGGATCACCTGGGGGCCGATTTCCATGAGTTGGGCAGGGGTCACTCCCTTTACCGTTCCCTGAGTGCCCACGGGCATGAAGGCCGGGGTGGCGACAATGCCATGACGAGTGGAAAAGCTGCCCGCACGGGCCTCCGGTGCGCCTTCGGCGGAGGAGGACTCACGGTGAAAACGAAAGGGTTGTGACAGAGGCATGACGATTCCAAAGATTCCTGGGGCAGGGTCACGAAAAAAAGGCGGGATGAGGGAGCTGTGTCACGCCGATGGAAAAAGTGCGGAAAAGGGCGCCAATTCTGCATCCAGAAAGGACTGGGGTCTTGACGGGCCCGGCTCCGCTTGTCATCTTAGCCGCTGGGCACGCCCCAGTTCTTTCCTTGTTAGTTCTTGAGCCGAACCAGTCGACAAGCGGGTTCGGCTCCAATTTTTTTTCAACATTCATGTTTTCTACGGGAGTCGCATGAGCAAAGACCCCAACCCCAACCCGCCTCCGAAAGGGGCAACTCCAGCGAATCTGGAGGATCAGGTCTACCGGGCCTCGCTCTCGGAGGGAAATGGTTCCCTCCAGCGCGCGAATCCCCTGGTCACCGTTCCCCTGACCCTGGCCAGCTATGCCGTCTTCGGTGGCTTGGCCTGGTTCTTGGCCACCCAGACTTCCGTGGGCAAGCAGGTGGTCAAGGCCACTGTGGGCATCGATCTTCAGGAGCAGGAAGACGCGCCGCCTCCACCGCCTCCCCCGCCGCCGCCGCCGGCTCCCGCTGCGCGCCCTGCGGCTCCCCGGGTCGAGACGAAGGATGCCCCGCCGCCGCCTCCACTCACCAACCAGGACATCGTGCCTGAAATCGCGCCCCGCGAGCTCCCCAAGCAGGATCTCTCCATGGCCTATGCCAACCAGGGCGGTCAGCCCGGTGGCAGCGGCCCCGCCGTGGCCGGCGGTGGTGTTGGTGGCACGGGTATGGCCGTGGCCGGTTCCGGTAGCACCACCAAGGTGGTGGACTTCGACTTCAGCCAGATCAAGATCAAGTACCAGCCCCCTGCGCCGCCCTATCCCCCTCTCGCCAAGATCGCCAAGATCCAGGGCACGGTGGTGGTGGAGATCACCATCGGCATCGATGGTGTGCCCATCAAGGCCCAGGCTTTGGACGGCCCGCCTCAGTTGCGCCCGGCCGCTGAGAACTACGCCATGTCCTGGAAGTTCGAGCCGGCCATGCTGAACGGCGTGCCCCAGACCGCCAAGTTTAAGCTGACGATGCCTTTCCGCCTGCGCTAGTCGTAGATCTGAACCGATTCTTCTTCGTCTAACCTTCTTCTCCTTCCCTTTCCATAAGGAAACCCAATGAACTTCCTCCTCGATACCGTCAACTTCGGCCTGCTGTCCGGCAGCGCTTTCGGCCCCAAGGAAATCTGGGCTGCCGCCACGCCTTTCAACAAGGGCATTATCACCGTCCTGCTCTTCCTGTTGGCCCTCCAGGTCTATATGGCTGTCGAGCGCGGCATCATGTATGCCCAGAGCGGCGCCGCTTCCCGCAAGTTCCTGAAGCTCTTCATGGACACCCTCCGTCGCGGTGATTTCGAGGCCGCTCGTCGCGCCGCCACCACCCACAACAAGAGCCACATCGCCCTGGTGCTCAAGCACGGCCTCGACATCTTCCAGTACGAGAAGCAGCTCAAGGCCCTCCACGAGAACCACGACGTGATCCAGCCCGTTGAGCGCGCCATCATCCGCGGCACCGCCGAAGTGACCGAGCTCCTCAAGAAGGGCATGGGCACCCTGGCCACCATCGCTTCCGCCTCCCCCTTCATCGGCCTGCTCGGCACCGTGTGGGGCATCATCGCCGTGTTCTCCACCCTGAAGGAGAAGGGCGCTGGCGACATCAACGCGCTGGCCGGCTCCATCGGTGAGGCCCTCGGCACCACCGCCCTCGGTCTGATCGTCGCCATCCCCGCCGTGTGGATCTTCAACTACTTCACCAACCTGCAGGACAAGACCATCACCAACATCAACAATGCCGCTTCCCAGATGATCGACGAGTTCATCCGTCGGGAGAGCCAGAACTAGTTTCCCTTCCACCCCGCGCGGGGGGTGATCAAAACCCCCCGCGCCCAACTCAAAGGAGATACCTATGGGTATGGACGTTGGCGGTAAGGGCGGTGGCGTAAAGTCGGACATCAACGTTACGCCCCTTGTGGACATCGTGTTGGTGCTGCTGATCATCTTCATCGTGATCACGCCCGCTGTGAACGCTGCTGTGAAGCTGCCTCTTGCCAAGCATTCTGAAAAGCCCCAGACCGAACAGGGCGCCAAGTACCTGAACCTGATGCTCGGTCGCGACAATGAAAAATTCGCCAAGACGGGCGAACTCGTTCCCGGTTTCGTGCAGTTGGACGACGAGAACGCCAAGCGCGAAGGCAAGGGCGTCAAGGGCTGGGACATGACCACGGACGAGGGTCGCGCCTCCCTGGTCCGGTTCATCAAGGCCTCCACGGATTACCTGTCGGACAAGCGCGTATTCGTCAAGGCGGATGCGGACCTGCCCTACAAGCACGTGGACAAGCTCTTCCAGATCTGCCGTGAGGGTGGGGCCGACGAGGCCTCCATCGTCACCAGTGAGGACAAGGCCAAGGAGGAGACGAAATGAGCGGCGGTCACGCGAAGTCCGACATCAACGTTACGCCGCTGATCGACATCGTGCTGGTGCTCCTCATCATCTTCATCGTGATGGTGCCTGGCATGTCCAAGTCCATGCCGGTGGTGGTGCCCCAGGTGGTGAAGATGGACAAGCCCACACCGCCGGATCCCAAGAATCCGCCCCTGGTGGTGGAAGTCGATCCCACGGCTGACAACAAGGCCTACATCTTCAAGTTCCAGAGCGAAGCCATGGAACTGAACGAGCTCGCCAACCGGCTCACCCCTGTTGTGCAACTGCAGCCTGCTGGCATGCGCAAGGTCTTCGTCAAGATCGACGAGGAAGTGCCCTACCAGGCCGTGGTCAACGTGCTCGATCAGGTCCGTCAGGCCTCGAATCGCGCGAAGAAGGAAACCGCAGCCAAACCCGAATGGGGTGGGCTGGACGGCGGCGACATCAAGATCGCAACCTCGGTGAAGAAGCGCAATCCCTGATTGCACGCAGGCTGTTGAACACGAGGGGCCGCAGATTCCTGCGGCCCCTCGTGTATCTGAACAGAGGTGGTGTCCCGGCTTTCCTCGGGCACCACGTGGGGTAAACATGCCCGATCGGTGAGGCTCCTGTGACACGGGAGGGCAGGCACGGCCTGAAAAGGCCCTCGGATGACGAATCTGTTGTGCTGGGGCCAAAGTATCAGCGTTCTGTAAGTTCTCTGCGCCCACCTTGACCCGCATGGGCTGGGGACCAACGTTTTACCAAACGATCTTTGCTAGGCATGAGCGAGGCTGGAACCCACAGGGGGCCAGCCTCTTGTCGTATCCAGACCGGGGGCTGAGCCCCGGTCCTTTCAAATCCCGGCACGGATTTCACCGGCAGGCCTTCGGCCTGCCCACTTTCCCAAGAGGAGGGCGCCCATGAACACTCACAGCCACAAGTCGGATATCAACATCACGCCGCTCATCGATATCGTGCTCGTGCTGCTGATCATCTTCATCGTGATGGTGCCCGCCTTGGGCAAGGTGACGAAGGCTGTGCTGCCCCGTATCGCCGAGGATCGGGGGCCCAAGGCGCCCACGCCCCTGGTGGTGAGTCTCGACGGGGAGGGCAAACTGTATTTGCAGCAGGAACAGATTCCCTGGGAGGCCCTGCCCGAGTGCCTCGCACCCGCGCTGATGCTCCAGCCCCTCAACGGACGCAAGGTCTTCCTCAAGGTGGATGGTGAGCTCAGCCAGGCCCATGCGGTTCGTGCCATGGACCTGATCCGCGTGGGTTCGCTGTTGGCCCGGACCCGCACGGCCCAGAATCCGGAACTGGGAGGAGAGGATGGCGGGGATGCCAAGTTGGTGGTGAGTCTGAAAAAGGGCTGAAAAGGAAACCCCGCAGCCAGCCTGGCCTGCGGGGTTCCTTCGATTGTTCTGGGAAGGGCCTCAGACCTTGAACCTCGAGACCAGGGTGTTCAGGCTCTCGGCCAGCTTGCTGAGCTCGTCCACGGTGCGGGTGGTCTCGCGGATGGTCGCGGCCATCTGCTCTGTGGCGGCGGCGTTCTGCTCGGCGATACCGGAGAGTTCGCCCATGGCGCCCACGACCTTGGAGCTGTCCTGGCTCTGGGTCTGGCTCTGGCTGCCAATGGCTTTCATGCGTTCAGCGCTGGCGGTGATGGCCTCCTGGATGTTCAGGAGGGCGGTGCCCGCCGTATTCACCATGCTGGTGCCATCCTCGATGTTCTTGCTGCTGGTCTGGATGAGGGCGGTGATTTCCTTGGCGGCCTGGGCGCTGCGCTCGGCCAGCTTGCGGACTTCCTCGGCCACCACGGCGAAGCCTTTGCCGTGGTCGCCGGCCTTGGCGGCTTCGATGGCGGCGTTGAGAGAGAGCAGGTTGGTCTGATTGGCGATCTCGGTGATGACCGTGAGGATGTTGCCGATCTGCTTTGAGTTCTGGTTGATGGCCTGCATGCCCGTGACGGCTGCATCCACGGCTGTGCCACCTTTCGTTCCAGCGCTCTGGGCCTGGTCAAACACCTTGAGGGCATCGGAGACCGTGGAGTAGATCATCTTGGACGAACTGGCGATGGTTCCTACGCTATCGGTGGCCTGTCCGACACTGGACTTCTGATTCTCCGCGGTGTGGGCGATGGCATCGGCGGTGGAGGCCATCTCGGACATCCCCGCAGTCATCTGAAGAGAACCGGAGGCGATGTTGGTGGAGATGGCAATGACCTGCTGGACGATGCTCTGGATGTTGCCCACGAAATGGTTGAAGTGCTTGGACAGCTGGGCGATTTCGTCTTCGCCGTTGACTTCGAGGCGCGCGGTGAGGTCGCCTTCGCCCTCGGAGATATCGCGCATGCTCTTCTGGATGACTTCCAGGGGCTTGACGATGGCGTTCCCCAGCAGCAGGGCCGCGCCCAGGCCCAGGGCCAGCATGACCAGCCCGAGCACGAACATCATCACGATGCCCTTGGTGATCTCCTTGTCGATGGCCGCCGTGTTCATGACCACCACCTGGTACCACTTCTTGCCTGGGTCCATGGCGTTATCGACTTCGTTGGCGCCATCCGTCAAATGGGAAACGACGATGCGGTAGCCGTTCTTTTCGTATCTGAGGCTGCCCTCGCCCACTTCCTTGATGAAGTCCTTGGGCTCGAGGCCCTCCCCCTTGCCGAACTTCTTGGCGGCCTTCACGGTGGCGACCTTCTTGTCATCGACGCCCACCACCATGCCCAGGGAAACATCCGGATCCTTGCCGAGGCTCTCCATGCCCTTGACCATGGAATCGCTCTGATCGATCTGGAGGAAGGCCTTGATGTTCTCCCCGGTCATGGACGCAAGGCTGAGGCCCTTCTGCCATTGGGCATCGGTCTGGACGGACTTCAGGGTCCACCCTGCGAAGAGACCCGCCGTCAAGGCCAGCAGGGCCGTGAGGGCGAGGATCGAGTAGAGAAGCTTCTTGCGGATGTTGAGACGCTTCCAGAATTCCATGTGGGGCTCCTCGAACGAAAACGTGGGACCGTGTTCTGCTATCGACGTAAAGGGGCTGGAGGCTGAATATTGGTTGGTTCGAGCTTTAGGGGTCCGGGCCGGGCATCATTGGGCTTCGGGGCTCTGGACGGGTCCGCTATTTCCCAAAACCTAGGGGGTCATGGGGCGGGATCCGAAAAAAGCGGTGCCGATGCGCACCTGGTCGCTGCCCGCGGCGATGGCGGCTTCGAGGTCGTCGCTCATGCCCATGCTGATCCTGAGAGGAAGGCCCAGGCGGTCCCGCCAGGCCTCTCGAAGACGCGTCACCGCCACGAAGGCCTGGGGCATTCCCGGAGGGGGAATGGCCATGAAACCCTGGAGGGGCAGGCGGGGATCTTCGCCGAGGGCGGCCACTAACTCCGGGAGATCCTCCTCGAGGCATCCCCCCATCTTGGTGGCCTCTCCCCAGAGGTCGACCTGGATCCACACCTTTCGCACCAGATCCAGTTCCTCGGCCAGGTGGCGCAGGCGGGTGGCCAGTTCAGGGCGATCCAGGCTGTAGATTTCCTGGAAGGCCTGGAGGGCGGGCTTGGCCTTGTTGCGCTGGAGGGGGCCGGTCAGCGCAAAGCTCAGGTGGGGAAGCTCCCGGGCCTTGGCGCTGCCCTCCTGTACGTAGTTTTCGCCGAAACGGTCAAACCCCAGCTCGCCCGCCTCGCGGATGAGGCTCACGGGCTGGCGTTTGGAGATGGGCAGGATCTCCACGGTCTCCGGCGAACGGCCGCAGGCCTCGCAGGCGACCCTTACGCGGGTTCGGATCTCATGGATGTGGTCGATCAATCCGGTCATTGCTTGGGTGGGATGTAGAGAATCCGCTGGCAGAATTCGCAGGGAAGGGTGCCCTGCTCGCGAAGCTGGGAGAGCAAGGGAATTCGCACCTTGGTGCGACAGCCGGTGCAGTTGCCGTTCTCCACGGGCACCACGGCCCGCCCTTGGCGTTGCAGGATGAGCTTGTTGAAGCGGGAAAGCGCCGGGGGGTCGAGGATGGCTTCCAGTTCAGCGCGGCGGGTCTGGTGGAGATCCCGGGCCGCCACTTGGTTCTCGTGCTCCGACAGGAAGATCTGGTGGAGTTCGTCAAATTGGGCCTGGACCTGGGATCGGCGGGCTTCCAGTTCGGTCAGCTCCTTACCGAGGGCCTGGATTTTCGCGTCGGTCTCTTTCAGTGGTCGCGTTACGGCGGCCTTCTGCCGCTCCCGCTCGTCCAGTTCCCGGATGGCTGCGGTGTACTGCACCTTGTGGGTGGATTGCTTGAGGGCGGCCTTGGCGTGTTCTTCCAGCTTCTCCGCCAGCTTCAGTTCTCCGCCCAGCGACCCGGACTTGGCGGTGGCATCCGCCAGTTCCTTGGCGGCAGCCTCCTGACGCTTGATGATCGCCTTCAATTCGGTGTCGAGCCTGGCCATATCCGGGGGAAAGGCGGTCAGATCGCGCTGAATCACCTTCAGGTTTTCGTGGAGGCCTTGCAGTTCCAGGAGGGTAGGGAGCACATTCATGCTTTCAGCGTAAACCCGCCGGTGGATTTGGGCTGGGGCCAATTCGGTTCTCGCCTGATCTTTCAAAAATAGAAGAAAATATGACAATACAAGACTCAAAAAACGGAACACCTAGACAGAATCTGCTTGACAAGGGAATTGGGCGCGCTAGATTAGCACTCGCTGGTAGTGAGTGCTAACAGCGGCCCCGATGGGGGACCCTTTACCGTGGAGGTATTCATGTCCATCACACCCCTTTATGACCGCGTTGTTCTGAAGCGCGTCGAAGCTGCCGAAACCGTCAAGGGCGGCATCATCATCCCCGATACCGCCAAGGAAAAGCCCATGGAGGCCGAAGTCGTGGCCGTGGGTGAAGGCAAGTTCGACGACAACGGCAAGCGCGTGCCCATGTCTGTTAAGGCCGGCGACAAGGTGCTCATCGGCAAGTACACCGGCACCGAGGTCAAGATCGACGGCATCGACCACGTCATCGTGCGCGAGGACGAGATCCTGGCGATCGTCAAGTAAGCATCGAACCTTCAAAGGAGATTCAGAATGTCCGCAAAATCCATTGTCTATGCCGAAGATGCCCGCCAAGCGATCCTGCGCGGCGTGAACAAGCTCGCCGATGCCGTCCAGGTGACCCTGGGCCCCAAAGGCCGCAACGTCCTGATCGAGAAGAAGTTCGGCTCCCCCCTGATGACCAAGGACGGCGTCACCGTCGCCAAGGAGATCGAGCTCAAGGACAAGCACGAGAACATGGGCGCCGCCCTGGTCCGTGAAGTCGCCTCCAAGACCTCCGACATCGCCGGCGACGGCACCACCACCGCCACCGTGCTGGCCCGCGCCATCTACAAGGAAGGCATCAAGGCCGTGGTCTCCGGTGCCAACACCATGGAGATCAAGAAGGGCATCGATCTGGCCGTGGCCGAGGTCGTGAAGGCCATCGACGAGATCAAGAAGCCCGTGGAAGGCAATGCCATCGCCCAGGTCGGCACCATCTCCGCCAACGGCGACGAAGAGATCGGCAAGACCATCGCCGATGCCATGGCCAAGGTCGGCAAGGACGGCGTCATCACCGTGGAAGAGGCCAAGGGCCGCGAGACCACCATGGATGTGGTCGAGGGCATGCAGTTCGACCGCGGCTACCTGAGCCCTTACTTCGTCACCAATCCCGACCAGATGAAGGTCGAGATGGACAGCCCCTACATCCTGGCCTACGAAAAGAAGATCTCCAACATGCGCGACCTCCTGCCCATCCTGGAGCAGGTCGTCAACAGCCGCCGCCCCCTGGTGATCATCGCCGAGGATGTGGACGGTGAGGCCCTGGCCACCCTGGTGGTCAACAAGATCCGCGGCACCATCAACGTGGCCGCCGTGAAGGCCCCCGGCTTCGGCGACCGCCGCAAGGCCATGCTGGAAGACATCGCCATCCTGACGGGCGGCAAGGCCATCACCGAGGATCTCGGCCTCAAGCTCGAGAACCTCAAGCTGGAAGACCTTGGCACCGCCAAGAAGATCGTCATCGACAAGGAAAACACCACCATCATCGAGGGCGCCGGCGCTCACGAAGCCATCCAGGGTCGCGTGAAGCAGATCCGCAACCAGATCGAGCAGAGCTCCTCCGACTACGACAAGGAAAAGCTCCAGGAGCGTCTGGCCAAGCTCGTGGGTGGCGTCGCCGTCATCAAGGTGGGCGCGGCCTCCGAGACCGAGATGAAGGAAAAGAAGGCCCGCGTCGAGGACGCCATGCACGCTACCAAGGCGGCAGTCGAGGACGGCATCGTCCCCGGCGGCGGTGTGGCCCTGATTCGCGCCCTGCCCAAGCTCGCCGCCCTCAAGCTGACGGGCGACCAGGCCACTGGCGTCGAGATCGTGAAGAAGGCCCTCGCTGAGCCCCTCCGTCAGATCGCCAACAACGCGGGCGTGGAAGGTTCTGTGATCGTGAACCGCGTGGCCGAAGAGAAGGGCAACACCGGCTACAACGCTGCCACCGGCGAGTTCGGCGACATGGTGAAGTTCGGTGTCATCGATCCCGCCAAGGTCACCAAGACCGCCCTCTTCAACGCCGCCTCCGTGGCCGCGATGATGCTCACCACCGAGGCGATCATCACCGAGATCCCCGAGCCCAAGTCCGCTGCCCCCATGGGCGGTGGCCCCGGCGGCATGGGTGGCATGGAAGACATGTACTAAGGTTCAGACTGCTCCGCAGCCTGAACTGGAAGAAAAGGGCCCCGCGCATGCGGGGCCCTTTTCTGGTTGTGACAGACAGCCTCATCGGTCAGTCCAACTGATGGAAATCATCCGGAGGTTCCATGGCCCATGTGCAACAGGCAATTCTCGAAAGCTTGAAGAATCCATCGGGTGAAATTCTTCTGCAGGCCCTGGAACCAAGCACCCGGCGGCAGAACCAGGGGCTTCTCATGCTCAAGCCTGAGTGCTTCCTGGACGGCGAGGCCGCGACGTCGGGGGCCTTAGAGATCGTGTTCCAGGGGCTCGAGACCTTCGGTGCCCAGGTGGCCGGAGCCCTGAGCCTGGAGGGGCCCGTGCTGGAGCACCTGGGCACCATCGACCGCCACTACCGGCAGGCCAGCGAGTTGTCCCGGGGCGCCTCGCGGCTGGTGAGTGGCGAAGATTGTCAGCGGATGAAGGCGTTGTGCAGTCTGGAAGGCGATGTGTCCGTGTTGGGCGGACACGAATGGCTGGCCCTGAACCCCCGCCTGACCCCAGAAGCCCTGGACGCGGCCTGGTTCGCTAAGGGCCCCAAGAAATTGCGGAGCGGGTTCTATTGCGTGCCCTTCGAGAGCCAGGGCCAGCCCTGCCTGCTGGTGAACGGCTTCTATCCCGCCCAGGCCCAGCATTTCACCGCCCCGGGGCACCGCGTGGTGCTGATGCTGCTGCATTCGGATCTGCCCTGGCGGGCGCTGCGCCGGGAGATGCTGGGGGATACCTATCCCGACAAGGCCCTGGCGGGTTCCATTCGGCGGCGGCTGCTGGAACAGAAAGAGACCCTGGGCCTGACCCGGGTGGATATCACCAGCAATTTTGTGCATCTCTCGGCGGGCCCTTTCGAAGGCGTTGGAGAGCTGGTGAATTTCTTCCGTGGGCTACAGTCGGCTACCTTCACGCTGGAGGAGAGCCGCATGGCCACTTACGGGCGAGAGGCGGGCCTAGACCTGCTTCGGTTGGCGGCTCTGCTGGATGGGGTACCCTGGACGCCCGGAGGCATCCCCCAGGATCTCTTCGGCGCCACCGAGGAGCTGGATGCCCGCTCCGCCGCCTTCTACGTGGCCCAGCGTGGCACCCGTTAGACTGGATATCTCTCTGCGCGTGTTCGCGCGGGAAGTGAATCACGATCAAGGGAGTTGCAGCGCATGAAGTTCCACATCCAGACATGGGATCGCGACCATGCGGGTCGCAAGCGAGGCTCCAGTGGAGCCTTGCGCGCGGGGCCCCCGCAGGAAGCGAATCACGATCAAGGGAGTTGCAACGCATGAAGTTCCACATCCAGACATGGGGTTGCCAGATGAATGACCACGACAGCGAGAAGCTGTCGGGGCTGCTGTTGCGGGAGGGCTTCGAGGCCGTGGCTTCCGTGGAGGAGGCCGAACTAGTGCTGTTGAACACCTGCTCCATCCGCGAGAAGGCGGTCCACAAGGTCCACACGGAACTAGGGCGCTTGCGGGAGATCAAGGAACAGCGGCCCCTGCTCGTGGGCGTGGTGGGTTGTCTGGCCCAGCAGGAAAAGGAAGCGCTCTTCAAGCGGGCGCCCCACATCGATTTCGTGCTGGGCACCATGGCCCTCCAGCAGTTGCCGAGGCTCGTGAGGGAGGCCCAATCCGGTCAGGGGCGCGCCATCGACACCGAGGAATACCCGGACAACCACCTCTTTCCCCCGGAAGTGACCCAGCGGCGCAGCACGGCCAAGGCCCTGGTGACAATCATGGAGGGCTGCAACCACGCCTGCACCTACTGCGTGGTGCCCAATACCCGCGGAGCCGAGCGCAGTCGTCCCGTGGCCGACATCCTGGCGGAAGTGCGAATGATGGTGGAGGGGGGTTTCCGCGAGATTGAGCTGCTGGGGCAGAACGTGAACAGCTACCACGGCGGCAGCAGCTTTGCCGAACTCCTGGAGCGGGTGGCCGAGGTGGATGGGGTCGAATGGATCCGCTTCACCACCAGCCATCCCATGAACTTCACCCCGGAGTTGGCCCGGGTGCTGGTCACCAATCCCAAGGTGGCGCCCTTCCTTCACCTGCCATTGCAGAGCGGCAGCAATGCCGTGCTGCGCCGCATGCTGCGGGAATACACGGTGGAGCAGTATTTGGAACGGCTGGGCTACCTGGGTGAGGGCCGCTCGCGCTTTGCCATCTCCACGGATTTCATCGTGGGCTTTCCGGGCGAAAGCGACGAGGATTTCGAGGCCACCATGCAGGCGCTGGAGACGGTGAAGTACGACACCTCCTTCAGCTTCCTCTACAGCCCGCGCCCCGGCACGCCTGCCCTGCGGCTGAAGGACGATATCCCGGCCCCGGTGAAGCTGGCGCGGCTGACGCGCTTGCAGAAACGCCAGACGGAGCTGACCCTCGAGAGCCATCGCCGCTGGCTGGGCCACGAAGTGGATGTGCGCATCGAGAGCCAAGGCCCCACGGACCACGGCCACTGGATGGCCCGCACGGGTCACTGGCAGAACGTCCACCTGAGGGTGGGCGAGGGGCGGCAGCTGTCCTTCGGCAGCCTGACCCGCGCCCGCATCACCCACGCCGGGCCCCATTTCCTGGGGGCGGAGCTGGTCTGACACGAGGTTGCGTTCAGCCTGAATTTTGCGTTTCGATTTTCGCAGCAAACGGCGAAACCACCGAGGGCGCAGAGGAATACAGGGCGCGCAGAGAAAAGACGCTGGCAAGAGCGGACTTTTCTTCTCTGTGTCCTCTCTTTTTTCCTCTGTGGCCTCAGCGGTTCACCTTTTGCCCTGAATCCAGACGCATGATCCGGGTTCAGCGTTGTTCTCCGTGCATCAGAGCAGATTCTCCAGGGCCTTCTCGGCATTGGGAAAGCGGAAGGTGAAGCCCAGTTCCAGGGCCTTTCGTGGGCTTGCGAATACACCGCCCAGCAGCATTGGCTCGGCCATTTCCCCCACCAGCAGCTTCAAGGCGGTGCGCGTGAAAAGGGCCGGCACGGGCCAGATGGGCCGGTGGAGGCGCTGGGCGAGCATCCGCGTGAAGGCCCCATGGGTGCAGGGCAGGGGCGCGGTGGCATTGAAGGCGCCTTCGAATGCGGGATTCCTCAGGGCTTCCAGGGTCAGGCCCACCAGGTCCTCGATGTGGATCCAACTGAAGCCCTGACGGCCCGAACCCAGGATGGCGCCCGCGAAAAGCCTCACGGGTTGGGCGATCCGGGGCAAGGCGCCCCCGTCTCGGGCCAGCACCACGCCGAGGCGCAGTTTGACGACCCGCAGGCCCAGGACTCCGGCCCGGTCTGCGGCGGCTTCCCAATCGCGACAGAGCTCCGCCATAAAGTCGTCCCCCGGCGGCTGGGTTTCGTCCAGGAGTTCCTCCCGCTGGTAACCGTAGATGCCTACGGCGCTGGCGTTCACGAGCACACCTGGGCGCACGGTGCAGGACGCGAGGGCCTGCAGGATGCGCTCGGTGGGTTCGAGTCGACTCTGCCGCAGCACGGCCTTGCGAGCGGGGTTCCACCGCTCATCGGCGATGCCCGCCCCCGCCAGGTTGATGATGGCGTGGCTGCCCTCCAGGATTTCGGGCAGGGCCTCCCAGGCGCAGGTCCCCGAGCTATGGGCATTCCGGCTCAGCACCTGGACCTCGGCGCCGGATCCCCGGAGGGTCTTGGTGAGGTGGGTTCCCACCAGCCCCGTGCCGCCCGCGATGATGATGCGTTTTCCCGTCAGGTCGTTCATGAGCCTTTCCGTGCGAACCGCTTGAACCTTGGATGCTGTGGCGGGGGTTCCCGTCTGAAGTGGGCGGGCTCCTAGGCCCAGCCTGTCACAAAACAGCGCCATCCTCGAACAAAGCCTCTGGAGGACTTCATGGATGCCCTGAACGCCATCTTTACCCGCCGGAGCATCCGGGCCTTTCGCCCGGATCCCGTGGATCCCGATGCCATTCGAACCATTCTCGAAGGGGCCATGCACGCGGCCTCTGCGGGCAATCAGCAGCCCTGGCGTTTCGTGGTGATCCAGGATCGCGTCACGCTCCAAGCCATCGCCCAGGAACATCCCTACGCCGCGGTGCTGGAGCAGGCGCCGGTGGCGATCCTGGTCTGCGGCGCCACCCGGGAACTTGCCCACCCTGATTTCTGGGCCGATGACTGCGCCGCAGCGACCCAGAACCTCATGCTCACGGCCCATGCCTTGGGGCTGGGCTCCGTGTGGGTGGGGCTCCATCCCCGCCCGGATCGCATGGAGATCCTGAGCCGTTTGGTACAGCTTCCCGAGATGGTGGAGCCCTTCGCCCTGGTTCCCCTTGGGTACCCTGGGGAAAGGCCCGGAAAGCCTGAGCGTTACCATGCGGAATGGATCCGCTCGGAACACTGGTTCGAGCCCTGGAGTCATGGCAGGGAATAGCCCGCCCGTGCGTTCCACCTGCTACGATTCCGGTGCAACTTTCTCGCTGATTTCTGGAGGCCCCATGGATGGAATGAAAGCACTCCTGACCCGCAGGAGTATTCGGCTTTTTCGCCCGGAGCCCGTAGAGCCTGAGATTATTCGATCGGTCATCGAGGCGGCCATGCATGCGCCCTCGGCGGGCAACCAGCAGCCCTGGCGCTTCGTGCTGATCCAGGATCGTGCGGTCCTGCGGGGGATCTCCGAGGACCACCCCTATGCTTCTGCCGCAGACTCCTGCCCCCTGGCCATCCTGGTTTGCGCCGCCACCCGGGATCTGCCCCATCCCGATTTCTGGGCCGTGGATTGCGCTGCGGCCACCGAAAACCTCATGCTGGCCGCCCACATGCAGGGCCTTGGCTCCCTCTGGGTAGGCCTCTACCCCCGGCGGGATCGCATGGCCATTCTGTCCAAGGCGGTGCATCTGCCCGAGGATGTGGAACCCTTCGCCCTGATTCCCATCGGCTATCCCCTGGAGCGCCCCGAGCAGCCGGACCGCTATCGACCGGAGTGGATTCGCTTGGAGCGCTGGTACGATGCCTGGCCCCTCGGGAGGCAGGAATTCGCCTCCCAGGCCGAGGAGGAAGAAGCCAAGCGCCGAAAGCTGGAGGGCCTCAAGCGGCCCGACTCTGGATTACACGACTGAGGTGAGTCCTCATTCGCCCTACATCGGAAGGGGCTTCGGTTTGGCCAACCTTTCGAAATCGCGGTAGTGGACCTTCACGAGCTCCGTGTGGGAGCCCGCGTTGAAGGTGATCTCGTCATCCTCCGCCAGGTGGGGATCGACGTAGACTTCCATGCCGTATAGGTTTCCGAAGGGGGGCATGGCGCCCAGTTCGCAGTCCGGGAAGTCCCCTTCAAAATCATGCTCACGGGCAATTTCTACCCTAGTGGCGCCGGTGGCCTTCCGCAGACGTCGGACGTGTACCCGTTGGTTGGCGGGCAGCACGGCCATGGCCAGCCTCCCATCGACCCTGATGACCACGGATTTGGCCATGTCCTTGCCCTTGACGTGGGCCAACTGGGCCACCTCCATGGCCGTATAAGCCGTGGGGTGATTGATGGTGGTGAACTTCACCCCTTGGTTATTCAAATAGGTTTTCAAATTTCCCGTCGCCATGAGACCTCCTGCGTGAGAGAACCCGACACAAGATCGGGTCTTTGCAGTGGGGGGACAATCGGCAAAAGGGTGGTAGGCGGGCGCCATTCAGGCCAATTCGAGAATGGCCAAGCCGTCCTGCCTGACGCTTCGCCCTTGCAGGGGGAGAATCTCCCCCACCTGGTAGGGACGACCGCGCTTGTGAAAGGTCTCGGGGAAGGCGACGGCTTCGGCCAGACCCGTCTCGTCTTCCAGGGTGACGAACTGCATGCGGTCGCCCTTTTCCGTCGGCACCACCTTCTCGGCCACCACGAGGGCCCAGAACCGCAGGGAGCGGCCGGGCTTCTGGACATCGCTCACCCGCTGTGGGCCACCGCCGTGGCGGTACCGCTTGAGGGCCGCCGGATGCAGTTCCAGGGTCATGCCCAGGATTTCCATCTCCAGGTCCGCTCGGTCGAAGGGATCCGTGGGGCGGGGTCGCACGCCGGGAGGAATGCCCCCGAGGCGCGTCCACAGTAGGCGGGTGCGATCGCCGTCCGGGGCCCAGCGATCGAAGGCGCCGGCGGCACAGAGGGCCTCGACTGCGGGCAGGCTCAGCTTGACGCGATCCAGCAGATCATCCAGATCCGCGAAGGGGCCATTCTGTTCGCGCTCGGCGACCAGGGCCTCGGTTTCCTTCCTGGGGGCGCCTCCCACCTGCATGAGGCCCACCCGCAGCCCCTGCTCGCCCTCGGCGGTGTAGTGCCGCTGCGAGGCATTGGCATCGGGGCCGCGCACCACGAGGCGGTGGCGACGGGCATCGCCGAGGTAGGCGATGGCCGGGTAGAAGCCGCCCTGGTTGGTGATGACGGAGGCGAAGAAGACCGCCGGATGGTGGGTCTTGATCCAGGCACTCTCGAAACTCACCTGGGCGTAGCTGGCCGAATGGGGCTTGCAGAAGGAATAGCCCTGGAAGGTGCGAATCATGTCCCAGGCCTCGTCCACCACGGCCTGTCGGATGCCCTTGGCGGCGCAGCCACTGCGGAAGCGCCCCTCGAAGATGGGCAGCTTGGTTTCGCAATCGTTCCTGCCCAGGAGCTTGCGGAGCTGGTCTGCCTCGAAGTGGCTCCAGCCCGCCAGCTCCACGCAGACCGTGATGACATCCTCCTGGTACACCAGCACGCCGAAACTCTCGGATAAGAGGCGGGCGAAAACAGGATCGGAAGGCTCGAAGGCCTCTTCGCCCCGCACGCGCTTCACGTAGCGGTCGATCCAGCGCGAGGCCGCCGGGCGGATGAGGCTGGAATGGATGACCAGGGTCTCGAAATCGCCCGTGTGGACGCGCTGCTGGAGCTGGCGCGTGGCGGGGCTCTCCACGTAGAAGACACCGATGCTGTCCCCCGCCGCCAGGAGCTGTTGGGTGGGGAGATCCTGGCGGGCATGGGTGCCGGGTTCCTTGGCCACGCGATCCCCCAGTACCTCGTAGGCATCCCGGATCACCGCGAGGCTGCGGTTGCCCAGCAGATCGATCTTCACCAGGCCGTAGTTCTCCACGCCATCCTTGTCCCACTGGGTGATGGAGACGCCCTCCTTGGCGGGGGCGGGCTGGAAGGCGGCGTGCTGCCAGAGTGGCCCCGGCGCGATGACCGTGCCGCCGGGATGCACGGAGAACTGGCAGAAATGGCCGGTGAGGGCCGTGGACCAGCGCAGCACCTCGTCCCAGGCGGGGTTCTGCGCCGCGCGTTCCAGGCCACCGTCCCAGTGGCGCACGTAGCGAGCCAGTTGCTTCAGCTCAGTCTCGGGCCGCCCGAAGGCCATGGCCACGGCCCGCAGGGCGGCCCGGGGCTTGTAGTAGACATGGTTGGAGACCATGGCCACCCGGTCCCGTCCGTAGCGCTCGAAGGCTCTCTGAATGACCTCGTTGCGCTCGTCCCAGGCGAAGTCGATATCCATGTCCGGCGGATCGGTGCGCTCCTTGGTGAGGAAACGCTCGAACATCAGGTTCGTGGCCACAGGGTCCACATTGCTGAGTTCCAGCGCGTAGCTCACCAGGGAGGCCGCACCGCTGCCGCGCCCGCAGGTGCGCCTGGAACCGCCGGGCTGCACGAGATCCTGCACCAGCAGGAAGTACCCCGCGAAGTGCTTTTCGCGGATGAGCTCCAGCTCCCTCTCCATCCGGCTCTCCAGTTCGCCGGTGAGTGTGGTGAAACGCTTGTGGATGCCCGCCTGCACCCGCTCCCGCAGGATGGCATCCAGATCCTGACCCTCAAGCCCCAAGGGGCCCGTCTCCACCCATTGCCCCCAGTGGAGCGACCAGGCGGCGACTCGCTCCAGGATGGCGGCGGTCTCGCGCGCCACCGCCGGTTCGCCTGCGGGGAAGCGGCCTTCCCAGGCCTGTCTGGGGACGGCCCCATCCCGGCCATCCCACAGGGATTCGGCGCGGGCCACGGTGCTCTGGGTGTGGATGGCACCCTTGAGGCGGTGCAGCTCCAGCCCTGCGGCCGTGCGGAAGCGCAGCACCTGGGGGGCCGCCACGGGAAGGCCTCGCTCCAGGGCGCGGCGGGTCTCCTGGGCCCGGCGCGGATGGGCCAGGAGCGTGGCCTGGAGGCCTTCCTTCAGCAGCACCTCCAGGCCCGCGAGATCCTCGGCCAGCAGCACGCAGCTCCGGGGCGGCTCGCCATCACCCCGGCCGTGGGCCTGGTCCGTGAGCAGCTTGTTCAGGGCGGCGTAGCCCCCGTCCGTGAAGGGCAGGGCGCCGTAGTCGTGGCCATGCCAGGCAAAGCGGCAACCGAGGTGGATGCGGAAGTCGTCCGTGGGGTCCGGCGGTTCTCCAGCCAATTCTCGGGCCTTGCGGGGCCATTCCAGTTTCTCCCGTAGTTTCGGGTATCCGGCAAGGCTCCGGTCCCAGATGACGAGATCCCGGTAGCCCAGGGTGCGAGCCAGCCGCAGCAGCACCTCGGCAGGGTAGATGCCCTCACCAAGGGAAAAATCAGAAATGCCGAGGGTGAACATTTAAGGGTTTCGTCAAAGGCTGAAAATCAAACCGCCGCCACCCACCCTGGGAGCACGGGGCTCTCGGGATAGCGCTTGCGCAGGCTCGCCAGGGCGGGCTCGAGGCGGTCCAGCTTGGTGATCCGGGGCTCCGGGAAGAGGGTGCGGGGGCGGCCCAGGCCCCAGGCGATGCGCAGTTCCACCTGGCGCACCAGGATCCGGCGGGTGGCGTCCTTGCGGAAGGCGGCTTCCAGGGTGCGGGCCACATCCAGGGGGGGCGCGGCCAAGGCCGTTTCCGGTGCCTTCCAGAAATGGGGCTCGCCGTCCACGTCCCACCAGCGCAGGGAGAGGCTGCGGGGGCTGCGGGGGTCGGACCAGAGGCGGTTCAGGGTCCAGGCCGCCAGCTCGACTTCTTCGGGCAGGCGCGGGGGCTCCAGGCGCCAACTGTGGCGGGAGCTGCCGGGGCGCTCGGTGAGCAGGGGCAGCTTGACGTGGTCCTCGCCTCGGGCCTGGGCGCGGAGCTTGGGGGCCAGGGGTGCGGGGACCAGTTCCTGCCAGAGGGAGAGGGCCAGGGGCTGCACATCTCCGAAGGAGCACAGGCCCAGGCGGCGGAAGCGGGCCTGGAGCCGGGGAGCCAGGTCCGTGAGGCTCTTCAGGGGCTGGGGTGCCAGGAAGCCCGCCTCGGCCCCCTGGGGTACCAGCTCCAGTTCGTGTTCCTGGTGGGCGGCGAGCTGGGCCGCCGTGGCGCTTTCTGAGAGCCCGCCATGGCTCAGCCATCCGTGGGCACCCTGGAGTTCGCGGCGGATGCGCCAGGCCGCGTCCCGGGCGGGGCCATAGAGCCCTTCGGTGCCGTGCAGTTCCACCAGGGCCTCCCCCATGCGGCCCAACTGCCCCTGGGGCGTCCAGCGCACCAGGAAATCCGCCATGCTGGCGTGGGCCTCCCACCAGGTCTGGGGCGCGGGATCCAGCACGCGGAGGCCCGGCAGGCGCCGCAGGGCCTGGTCCATGGGGTCTCCTGCCTTCAGGCCCTCGGCCTTCGCCAACCGGTTCACGAACCAGAGGGTGGGCGTGCGGGGCTGTTCGGGATTCAGGAAGGCCAGGGGCCGTCCCTCCAATCCACCCTCCCGCCCGCAGGCTAATTGGAAGGGCAGTTCAGGAACCCACATCGCCAGCACCGGACACCCCTCAAAAGGATTGAATTATGGCGAAAAAAATACGAAAAATCAAGATCCATTTTTTGTGCCTAGATTCGTCGGGATTTGGCGGTGGCGTCCGGCAACCGAATGTAAAATACCGTCATGGATCCCATGAAACTGCACCGTGAACTGATGGCCCGGCTTCGGGACTCCTGGCGGGGCTTGGCCGACAAACCCGATGAAACCCCCGAGAGCACCCTGGAGGCACTCTGGGTTCTCGCGGGTCTCCCCGCGCGGGATGGCTCCGCGATTGCGGTGGACGAGTCGAGCGTGGCGCGGTTGAGGACTCTCCTGGATCGGCGTCTGGCGGGCGAGCCCCTCTCCTACCTGATCGGTCGGCAGACCTTCATGGGGATCGAATTCCTGTCCAGTCCCGAGGCCATGATTCCCCGCAAGGAATCGGAGATCCTGGGCTATGCGGCCCTGGAGGTCCTCAAGGTGCTGGTAGCCGAAAAGGGATCAGCCCTGGTGGTGGATCTTTGTTCGGGCTCGGGAAACATGGGGTTGGCCCTGGCCACCTGTGTGCCCGCCTGCCGGATCTTTGGCGGCGACATCTCGGAAGAGGCGGTTCGATTGGCCGGTCGCAACGCCCAGTTCCTGGGGCTCGCGGATCGTGCCAGCTACCGCACCGGCGATTTCCTGGCCTCCTTCGAGACGGAGGAATTCCTGGGGGCCGTGGATCTGCTCACCTGCAATCCTCCCTACATCTCCACGGCTCGGGTGGAGACCATGGCCCACGAAATCGTCGACTTCGAGCCGCGGGCGGCCTTCGACGGGGGCCCGCTGGGCATCAAGCTCCTGGCGCGCCTGGTGAAGGAGGCTCCGCGCTTCGTGCGGCCCGGGGGCTGGGTGGCCTGCGAAACGGGCCTCGGCCAGGGCGAATCCATGAGTCGGATGTTCCAGAAATCACCGGATTATCAGCAGGTCCGGAACTTCAACGATGCCGAGGGCCATGTGCGCGCCATCGCAGCTCAGGTGCGTGTCCGCTGATTCAGGCAGGTGCCCCGCTTCGGGGATGCATACGATCGTAGAGAGATCGCAGGCGGGCCTGGTGGACATGGGTGTAGATCTGGGTGGTCGCGACCATGTGGGTCACAGGTGAGGCTCCAGTGGAGCCTCACCTGTGGGGCACCCACAGGGAGCGAGTCATCGGGCCTGTGAGGAGGAAGCTGACTCCGCCCGGGGATGCATACGATCGTAGAGAGATCGCAGGCGGGCCTGATGGACATGGGTGTAGATCTGGGTGGTGCTGATGTCGGCATGCCCGAGCATGGCCTGGACGGCCCGCAGATCGGCTCCGTGATCAAGGAGATGGGTGGCAAAGGCGTGGCGCAGCACATGGGGGCTCACGGACTCGCGGCGGATGCCGGCCTTCACGGCGTAGCCCTTCAGGAGCCGCCAGAGGTGCTGGCGGGTGAGGGGCTCGCCGCCCCGTCCCACGAAAAGGGCATCGGTGTGGGGTTTGAAGCCGGAGCGATGGGTGAGCCAGGCACGGATCCAGTGTTCGGCCCCCTCGCCAAAAGGGATCAGCCGCTCCTTGCGGCCCTTGCCCAGGACCTTGAGGAACCCTTCGTCCAGGAACACGGAAAGGGCAGGTATCAGCGCCAGCTCCGATACCCGCAGACCTGAGGCATAGAGCAGTTCCATCCAGGCCCGGTCCCGCACGCCCAGGGGAGTCGCCACGTCGGGGGCGGCCAGCAGGGCCTCGATCTGCCCTTCGGTGAGGGTCTTGGGAAGGATGCGCGGGGGCCTTGGGGGACGCACGACGGCTTCGGGGCCTGCGGAGCCCTCACCCTCCATGCGAAGGAAGCCCAGGAACTGGCGGAGGGCGGAGGACAGGCGGGCGATGCTGCGGGCGGCCTTTCCCTCGGCGTGCTGGGCCACTAGGAAGGCCGTGATGCCATCGCGATCCAGACCCGTGGGATCTAGGCCGCGCTCCGTGGCCCAGGCTGCGACGAGGCGCAGGTCCGAGCGATAACCCGCCGTGGTGTTCTGGGAAAGCCCTCGCTCCACCGCCAGATGGGTTTCGAATTCTCGGAGGCACCGGGTCCAAGCCAGTGCTTCGGGCGGCGCGAGGGAGTCGTTCTCGGAGGGCTGGGGCATGGGGTCTTTTCTCGGAGTGGGACAGAAAGTGCTCGAATCCTGGGAAAGCCCAGCGAACAGGGGATGCAGAGAAAGAAGCTAACAAGACACGGGCTTCCGCGAGGAAAAAAGGGGCCTCAACCGCGCCGCCAGAGGGTCCTTGTGCAGAAGGGGCGCTTGGCATTCCTGCCGGGCCATGATAGCCTCGCAAAGTTTCAAGGAGAGCCCATGGCTGAAATTCGCAAAAAGGTTATCGCCATCATCGCCGAGCAGCTGGCGAAGCCCGAGGATTCCATCACCGAGAGCAGCCACTTCGTGGATGATCTGGGTGCCGACAGTCTTGATACTGTCGAGATCATCATGGCGATCGAAGAGGCTTTCGGCCTGGAGATCCCCGAGAGTGAGCAGGAAAAGATCCGGACCGTTGGCGATGCCATCGGCTACATCGAGAAGAACTCCAAGGCCTGATCGGCAGGCCGCGATTATCTGGCGTCGGGAAATCCCGGCTCATGCGGCCTCCCTGCCTGAGCATCGACTTCCGAGCCGGGCAGCCGAGATGAGGGCTGTCCGGCCGGTGGCCTGTTTACGGCATTTTGGTTCTGAAACGAGGTGAAGATATGACTTCCATGCAGCGTCGACGCGTGGTCATTACGGGCATGGGCACGGTCAACCCGTGTGGCAATACGGTGCCCGAGACCTGGGAGAGCCTGCTCGCGGGCAAGAGCGGCATCGGCCTCATCGATCGCTTCGATACCACTGACTTCGCCTGCAAGATCGGCGGTCAGGTCAAGAGCTTCAATCCCGACCTGTTCATCGACAAGAAAGAACAGAAGAAGATGGATGTCTTCATCCAGTTCGCCATGGCGGCCACCCATGAGGCCATGATCGATGCCGGATTGGCCGAGTACGAGCTCACCAAGGCCGAGCGCGAGATGTTTGGCGTGTGCATTGGCTCCGGCATCGGCGGTCTTGGCACCATCTGGCAGGAAGCCAATGGTTACCGCGGTCCCCGCCGCACGAGCCCCTTCTTCATTCCGAGCCTGATCATCAACCTGGCGGGCGGCAATGTCAGCATCAAGTACGGCCTCCAGGGCCCCAACAGCGCCGTGGCCACGGCCTGTGCCACGGGCACGCACTCCATCGGGGATGCGACGCGGCTCATCATGCACGGCTATGCCGACCGCATGGTGGCGGGTGGTTCCGACTCCGTGGTCAACGAGCTGGGTGTGGGCGGCTTCGCCGCTATGCGTGCCCTCTCCACCCGGAACGATGCCCCCGAGAAAGCCAGTCGCCCCTTCGACAAGGATCGCGACGGCTTCGTCATGGCCGAGGGCGCGGGCATTGTGGTGCTCGAGGAATACGAGATGGCGAAGGCTCGTGGCGCCAAGATCCATGCCGAGGTTGTGGGCTATGGCATGTCGGGCGACGCCTACCACATGACCAGCCCCAGCGAGGATGGGGATGGCCCCAGCCGCGTGATGATGGCCGCCATCAAGGATGCGGGCATCCGGCCCGAGCAGATTGGTTACGTCAACGCTCACGGTACCTCCACGCCTGCGGGGGACCGCATCGAGTGCCTCGCGATTCGGAAGGCCTTCGGAGCCGCGGCGGAGAAGGTCAAGGTCTCCTCCACGAAGTCCATGCACGGGCATCTACTGGGGGCCGCCGGTGGTCTCGAGACCATCGTCTGCGCCATGGTCGCCAAGACCGGCAAGATCCCCGGAACCATCAACGTGGAAAACCAGGATCCGGATTGCAACCTGGATGTGACGGCCAACAAGATCGGCAGCTTCGACGCCGAGTACATCCTGAACAACAACTTCGGATTCGGTGGCACCAACGCTTGCGTGATCCTGCGCCGGATCTGAACTCACCGGCGCTTGTCGTATTCTGCCCGGAACCTTTCTTCTCGGAGGCGTCATGAAGCCCCTTCTCCTGTCCCTGATTGGCCTGTCCCTGGTCGCCCAGACTCCCGCGCCCGAGGTCCCGAAACCTGCGCCCAGGGCCTGGAGCAATGTGACCACCCTGTCCGGCGTGGTCACCAGCGGCAATGCCCAGGGGCAGACCGTGGGCTTCGGGAACGACTACCTCTACAAGTGGGAGCGGTCGACCTTCTCCCTGAAGGCCACGGCCATCCGCGTCAACACGACTGTGGTGACGCGCTCCGCCACGGGCACTTCGCTGGAGGACTACGCGCTGGCGGAGAGCCGCGCCTCCACCACCACGGCCGAGGCCTATGGCCTGAACGGGCGCTTCGATCACCGCCTGAAGGACAATGACCGCTGGTACTGGTACGGCGGGGCTGGCTGGGAAAAGAACCGACCGGCGGGACTGGATAACAAATACAGCGCCACCACGGGCGTTGGCCGCATCTGGGCCGACCTGGATCGCACCAAGTTCCGCACGGACTTAGGCGTCGGCTACACCCACGAACAGCCCCTGGTCGAGCCGGCGGGTTTCAAGGCCAACTACGGCACCGTCAACTTCACCTCCCAGCTCAGCCAGAAGGTCGGCGCCAACAGTCTCTACACCATGGACCTGGCCATTACCGACAATCTGTCCGATAGCCGGGATTATCAGGGGGTGCTGCGCCAAGGCTTCAGCGTCGCCATCAACAAGTCCCTGGCCCTGAAGGTCGGTTATGACATTGCCTACAAGAACAAGCCGAACCTCATTCCCGTGGAAGTATTCACCACCGCGCTGCCTCCCGTGAGTCTCGGGAGCGTGTCGATCTCAGCCAAGAAGACCGACACCACGTTCACCACCAGCCTGGTGATCACTTTCTGAAGAAGGCCTTCGGTTTTAATTCGCTGACCCGTTCAAGCCTGGGACAATGGTTCCCATGCCCAAGGCCGCGCCCTTCAAACTCGTCGCACCCTATTCCCCCGCCGGGGATCAGCCCGAGGCCATCGCCCAACTAGTGGCGGGCATCGAGGCTGGCGAGCGCTGCCAGACCCTCCTGGGGGTCACCGGAAGCGGCAAGACCTACACCATTGCGAGCACCATTGCCCGGGTCAACCGACCGGCACTGATCTTTGCGCCCAACAAGACCCTGGCGGCCCAGCTCTTCAGCGAGTTCAAGCAGTTCTTCCCCGAGAATGCGGTCGAGTACTTCGTCAGCTACTACGACTACTACCAGCCCGAGGCCTACGTGCCCGAGCGGGATCTCTTCATCGATAAGGATGCGCAGGTCAACGCGGAGCTGGAGAAGCTGCGGCTCTCGGCCACTCGCTGCCTGCTGGAGCGTCGCGACACCATCGTGGTGGCCTCCGTCAGCTGCATCTACGGCCTGGGCGATCCGAGCAGCTACCTGAACCTGTCGGTGACCCTGAACGTGGGGGGCACCCGGGACCGCGCCATGTTGCTCCGGGATCTGGTGGCCATCCAATACGCCCGCAATCAGATGAGCTTCGAGCCCGGTGTTTTCCGGGTTCGCGGCGATGTGGTGGAGGTCTATCCGGCTTACGAGGATGTGGCCTACCGCATCGAACTCTTTGGCGACGAGATCGAGCGTCTCTCGAAGATCGATCCCCTGCGGGGCGTTGTGATCGAGAAGCTCGACACCCTCACCATCTGGCCCAAGACCCACTACGTGACGCCCGAAGACAAGCTGGAGAAGGCCATCCGCGAGATCAAGGCGGAGTTGGAAGAGCGCGAGAACTTATTCCGGGCCGAAGGGAAGATCGTCGAGCTGCAACGACTCCATCAGCGCACCATCTACGACATCGAGATGATGAAGGAGATGGGCTACTGCTCGGGCATCGAGAACTACAGCCGCTTCCTCGACGATCGCAAGCCCGGCGAGCCACCCCACACCCTGCTGGACTACTTCCCCGACGACTTCGTGCTCTTCATGGACGAGAGCCACGTGGCCACGGGCCAGCTCCACGGCATGTACAACGGGGATCGCAGCCGTAAGACGACGCTGGTCGATTACGGATTTCGTCTACCGGCCGCCCTGGACAATCGCCCGCTCAAATTCGAGGAATTCGAGAGCCGCGTGAAGCAGGTGGTTTTCGTGAGCGCTACGCCCGGTGACTACGAACTGCAGCAGAGCGGCGGGGTCATCGTGGAACAGGTGGTGCGCCCCACGGGCCTTGTGGACCCGCAGATCGAGGTGCGCCCCGTGGGCACCCAGGTGGACGACCTGCTGGAGGAGATCCGCAAGGTGGTGGCCAGGGATGAGCGAGTGCTCATCACCGTGCTCACCAAGAAACTCGCGGAGCAGCTCACGGCCTACTACCGCGAGGTGGGGGTGAAGGCGGAATACCTCCACAGCGAGATCGAGACCCTGGAGCGGGTGGAGCTCCTGAAGGGCCTGCGCCGGGGCGTCTTCGATGTGCTCATCGGCATCAACCTGCTGCGGGAGGGGCTGGATCTGCCGGAGGTCTCGCTCATCGCCATTCTGGACGCGGACAAGGAGGGCTTCCTCCGCAACACCCGCAGCCTGATCCAGACCATCGGTCGCGCGGCCCGCAATGTGAATGGCAGGGCCATCCTCTATGCAGATCGGATGACCGGCTCCATGGAGGCCGCCATTGGCGAAACCAGCCGCCGCCGCCAGAAGCAGGTGGACCACAACGCCGCCCACGGGATCACGCCGGAAACCATTCGGAAGAACATCGACGATGTGCTGGGCGACGCCCTGGCGCGCGAGTTCGTCGGCGTGCCCAAGGACCAGGCCGCTGAGGAGCCCATCCTCTACCTGGATGATGCCGGGTTCGAGAAGGAGCTCGGCAAGCTGGAGAAGAAGATGCAAACCCTCGCCGACCGCATGGAGTTCGAGGAAGCCGCCGCGCTGCGGGATCGCATCCTGCACCTGCGGCGGGAACGGCTCACCGGGGTGGTCTGATCAGCGGCTGTACATCCGAATCACCCGCGCGATGGCTCCCTGACACGCGGCGCAGAAGGGCACGTCATTGCGGGAGAACATGATGCAGTCCTCCTGGGCGCGGTAGTAGCCCGTGGCCTCGTAGGCGGCGCCCTCGAAGGCGCCGACTTTGCCGGACCAGAGATCCTTGCCCAGCAGTTCACTCTCACTGGCCTTCACCCGCAGCATGAGCGCCTCCATCTCGCGCTCCGGGCGGTTCTCGGCACGGATCTGCTGGCGCTCTTTCTGACTAGCGTAGCTGGCCTTCTCGAAGACCTGCTTCTTCCAGGGGGTGGGCAGGGGAATGCCAGGGGTGAGCAGGGCTCTCCACTTGGGGCTCTTGAAGTCGGCGGTGGCATTGAGTTCCCAGGGTTCGAGGCGTTCCTTGCCGGTCTCGTAGGCCACATCGGAGGTGTAGTACTCGTCCGCCAGGCCCGCGAAGTGATGGCCGAATTCATGGACGAAGATATAGGGGCTGAAGGCGTTGTCCGAGGCCACGGTGCCGTAGAGCCCGAAGATGCCTCCGCCGCCGTAGGTCTGCCCATTCACCAGGATCTCCACGAATTCGTAGGGCGCGAAGGCGGCCACGTCCCGGAAGGCGCGATTCTCGAAGGTGAGGACATAGCGTTCGCTGCCGAAGGCATCATAGGTGCAGCCCAGGGGCGAGCGGCGCTGGATGCCCGTGGAGGGGCGCGCGATGCCGGATTCCCGCGCCGCAGGGCAGAGGCCCCAGACATTGAAATTCGAGCGATGCTCCTTGTAGGGCGAGGTGGCGAAGAACTGCGCCATGAGGCGCCGGGCGTCCTTCTCGAACTTGGGCAGCTCGGCCTGGGTGTAGCCGTCCCCGAGGATCAGAAAGTCGACCTTCTCCGTGGGGTCTCCACTCTGCTGTAATGCGATGAGCCTGCCGGGAGCCTGGGGCAGGCTGCGGTCGATGAACATGTCCTTGGGGTTCAGGGTGAAGGACCAGATTTCCTTGAAGGCGTTGGTGGCATCGCGCTTCTTCAGGTTGATCTGCACCGGCGCGGTGGGTTCGGGAAAGCGCAGGGATTCGGAGAAGGTGCGGGCCTGCTTCTTGGCCTCGTCCGTGCCCTCCCATTCGCCATAGATGCTGCAGAAGCCCCGGGAGTAGAGCACCTTGTTGGAGGCTCGATCCACCACCTCGAAGTAGTACTTGCCGAGATTGGAGTCATCCAGATTCTGGGTGGGGTTTCCGGGCCAGGGCAGGGGCTCCTGGGCAATCCGGTCCAGGCTGAAGACTTCGGTGGTGGCCGTGCCCGTGTGGTAGTAGTCCACCCGCAGGGTCCGGGGCGGGGCAGCGGACAGCAGGACGGTCGCCAGGGCCAGGCAAAGGAACCGGAGCGTATTCATGGGGCACCTCGAGGAGCTCGTCCAAGTATTCTCCGGGAGCCGCGTTGAGTGCAAAGGGCTGGATGGCACGAAGGCGCGTGAGAGGCGATGCGGGTCCATCGTCCGAACGTGCCGACACAGCCAGCGAGCCCTTTGCGCTCAACCCTTCGGGCTGGGGCGCCAGCCGTCGCGATGCTGCGTCAGGCTCCTCGTCCTTGGGTCCACCAGATTTCAACTTGTCTCGCGTATCGGCGAAGCCGATACCGAGAGGGCCTTCGTCGCCTTCCTTGCCTCGCTCGGCTGGCACCCCAGCGCGGCCCCGCATAATACTTGGACGAGCTCCTAGGAAGAATACAGCGCCCTCCTCGTCGTGGGACAATGGTGGGTCCGGAGGCAGCATGCTCACGCCCAAACAGCGGCAGTTCTTGAAGGCCCAGGCCCATGTCCTGAAGCCCGCAGTGCATATCGGCAAGGCCGGGGTCACCGATGCCCTGGCCCAGGAGTTGGACGCCATGATCGAGAGTCTCGAACTCATGAAGCTGAAACTCAATCAGAACACCTTCGAGGATCGGAATACCGTCGTGGAGGCCCTGACCCGCAGGGTGGAAGGGCTCCAGCACGTCTGGACCATCGGGCACACGATCCTGGTTTATCGCGCCAGCCGCAATAAACCCTCCGCCTACCCTTTACCCTAGGCCAGATCGTCCGATAAGCCTCTCAGGGAGGCCGTGTGTCCTATCTTTCATGGTTCCAGGGCGAACTGCTTCAGCGTCATGCCCTCGAGGGGGATTGCATGCTGGGGCGGGAGCCGGAGGACTGTGACCTGAGCTTTCCAGCGGAGGCCAGTGTCTCCAGGCGCCACGCGGAGATTGCTCGCATCGGGGAGGCCTGGTGGCTGCGGGATCTGGGCTCTAAGAACGGCACCCGCCTGAATGGCCTTCCCCTCGACTCGCCCTCCGGCAGCCCCCTTAATGATGGCGACGAGATCCTGCTCGGTGATCAGCGCATCCACTTTACTCATGGGTTTCCAGGGCTCGATCCGGCCCTCTTCATCGAGGGCGTGTGCGATCTCTTCTCTGAAGTCGAATCCGAACCTTCCCAGGCCCTGATCCTGGTTCGGGGCCTCGAACTGCTGCACCGCTCCACGGAAGCTCTCCTGATGGAGAGCTCCTCCTCCGCCCTCATCAAGAGCCTGTTGAGCGAAGCCATCAAGCTCCTGGCGGCGGAACGGGGCTTTGTGGTCATGGTGGATGGCGAAGGCAACTGGCAGACCGTGCACCGGATCGGGGATGTGCAGGATCGGACCGGACTCTCCCACTCGGTGATCCACTACGCCGTCGCCCATCGCACGGGCGTGCTCTCCAACGCACCCATGGCCGATCCACGGTTCGGCGGCGCCAGTCTGGTGGAGCTGCACCGGGGGGCCTTGATCTGTGCGCCCATGGAGATCGAGGGCGAGGTCAAGGGACTGCTCTACCTGGATCGGATGAGCGATGGGCGGCCCTTCAAGCGGTTCGATCTGGCCCTGGTGCAGGCCTTCGTGCGCCAGGGGACCGTCGCCCTGCGCCACGCGCAGCTGGCCCAGAAGGCCCTGGGACAGGCGGAATTGCAGGGGGAGATCCTCCGCTTGCGTTCCCTCAACGAGCGGGTGATCACGCGCACAGGGGAGATCCTGGCCGCCATGGAATCCTCCCTCCGGTGGCTCCAGAGCTACGGCGAAAAGCTCCACGGCGAGACCTCTGAATCCCTGCGCCATCAGGTGGACCGCCTGCGCTACCTGGTGGAAGCCGCCGTGCAGGAAACGCTGCTGGAGATGCCCCGCGAGACCTCCTACTCCTCCAGCCTGGAGGCGCTCCAGGCCGCCGTCGAGCCATCCTGGCAGAGCCTGGTCAAGGTCCGGGGCGCGGAGCTGACCCTGGATCCCGTGCCCCCGGGCACCATCTGGATGGCGGGTACCCTGGCGTCCCAGGCGGTGTCGGGCCTGGTGGAACCGATGCTCATGGCGGTGGGGGAAACCCAGACGGTTCGAGGGCGCTGGCAGGAGGAGGGCGGCAACTGGGTGCTTCGCCTGGCCTTCCCCATGGGCGGTCACGGCCCGGCCCCGGATTCCTGGACCCTGCAGAGCCTGCTCAACACTGGCATCGTTTGGCGCTGGTCGGACCAGAGCCTGTCCATCACCTTCCCCCGGGGCATCGACACCGTTCCCGAGGCCCCGCCGCTGCCCCTGCTGGGCCTCGTCACCGAGGAAATGGAGCTGATGGGCCTCTTCCAAAGCGTGGCCGAAGCTGGCCAGCTGGCCATCTTCCCCCTGGAAGAGGATCCGCCGCTGCCGCCGCTGCCGCATTTCCGCTACCTGGTGATCGATGCCCTCGGGGTGCAGGATGTCGCCAAGTGCATCCAGGCCTATCGTCGCCATCCCAATTTCGCCACGGCGCCGATCCTGGTGGTGCGGGCGCCCGAGGATCTCTTTGCCACGCTGCTGGCCGCAGGGGCCACAGACTGGCTGCCCGAGGGCTTCCGCTGGGAAACCCTGCATCATCGCCTGCAGGTGCTGAAGGGCCATGACGAGCTGCAGCGCAAGGCCCTGATCGCGGAGCGTCTGGACTCCTTCCGGCAGATGGCGGGCACCCTCAAGCACGAGATCAACAACCCGCTGGCCATCATCTCCATGCAGGTGGAGCTGCTGGAGCGGAAGTATCCGGACGAGCCCAAGCTCGGCAAGGTCGGCGAAATGGTCGAGCGCATCCGCGGCCTGATGCAGGTGCTCCAGAAAATGCGCGAGGCGCCGGTGGAGGACTATCCAGACGGCAGCAGCATTCTCAAACTGAGCTGACGTACAACTCGAGCCCCGCCTCCGTCATCAGCCCTTGCACCGGTAGATCCTGGGGCGAGATGGGCAGGCGCGGCGTCTGCTGAAGGGTGAAGCCGACTCCCAGGGTGATCACGTCCTCGGGCAACCGCCCCAGCAGCGCGTCATAGAAGCCCTTGCCGTAGCCCAGGCGGAAGCCCTGGGCGTCGAAGGCGAGGCCCGGCACCAGCAGGAGCTGCACCGGGGGAAGGAAGTGCTGGGCGTGGATGGGCTCCATGAGGCCGAAGAGTCCCTTTTCCAGGGGCTCGGGGCCCCAGATCAGTCGGGGCGGATTCGTGGAGGAGATCCGGGGGAACACGAACACCCAGTCCGGGTGGCCCTGGACCAAGGGGCGAAGATCGATCTCCGAGCCCAGGGGCCAGAAGGCGCCGACGCGGCGGATGCGGCGGCTCAGGCAGAAGGCCGCAATGCGGGCACAGATCTGTTCGGACCAGGCGGCGCGGTCTGCCGCCGAGGCACCATCCCGCAGGGCCCGGAAATGCGCTCGGAATTCGGCCTTGGTTTCCATGGTTTCCAGCAGACCAGAGCCATCGTTGGCCCGCAATACCCGTCGGAACTGTGACGGAGTTGGCAACGATGGGGTTGACCGATTTGGGAAGCCAATCGATAATTTTTTATCGAGACTAATGGCTCGATACCCTTCGCGGATGGGTTGCGCGAGGGAGCTGGGTTCGAGGCGGTCCAGACCCGCCTTGGCGGAGCTGTTCATAAAAACGGAGGGGATCCCATGTCGTCTTCCAGTTCACTGATCCGGCTCAGGATGAGCGCCCACGACGCCCACTACGGGGGCAACCTCGTGGATGGAGCCCGGATGCTCCAGTTGTTCGGGGATGTGGCCACGGAGCTGCTCATTCGCCACGATGGCGATGAGGGCCTCTTCGCGGCCTACGAGCAGGTGGAATTCCTGGCGCCGGTGTTTGCCGGGGACTACATCGAGGCCTCCGGCGAGATCATCAAGACCGGCAATTCCTCCCGGAAGATGGTCTTCGAGGCACGCAAGGTGATCGTGCCCCGGGCCGACATCAACGAATCCGCCGCCGATGCGCTGGTCGAGCCCGTCGTGGTTTGCCGGGCCGTGGGCACCTGTGTCGTGCCCAAGGCCAAGCAGCGCAAGGGCGCCTGGCCGACCATGCAAGCCAATGGGGTTGAGAATGCACTTTCAGCTTGATCGCGAACATCGCCTCCTGGCGCAGATGTACCAGGCCTTCGCCCGCACCGAGGTGCGCCCCTTGGCCAAGGAAGTCGACGAGAAAGAGGCCTTTCCTGTGGAGACGGTGCGGAAGATGGCCCGCTTCGGTTTCATGGGCATTCCCTTTCCCAAGGCCTACGGGGGCCAGGGCGGCGACAACCTGGCCTACGCCATGGCCGTGGAGGAACTCTCGAAGGTCTGCGGCACCACGGGTGTGATCGTCTCGGCCCATACGTCGCTGTGCGCCGCGCCCATCTACGAATTCGGCACCGAGGCGCAGAAACAGAAATACCTGGTGCCCCTGGCCAAGGGCGAGCAGCTGGGGGCCTTCGCCCTCACGGAGCCCAACGCGGGCACGGACGCCGCCGGACAGCAGACCACCGCCGAGCTCCAGGGCGATCACTACCTGGTGAACGGCAGCAAGATCTTCATCACCAACGCGGACTACGCGGACCTCTACATCGTGTTCGCCATGACCGACAAGGCCAAGGGCACTCGGGGCATCTCGGCCTTCATCCTGGAAAAGGGGATGCCAGGGTTTCGGGTGGGGAAGAAGGAAGAAAAGATGGGCATCCGCGGCTCGGCCACCTGCGAGCTGATCTTCGAGAACGTGAAGGTGCCCGTGGAGAATCTCCTGGGCAAGGAAGGTGGCGGCTTCGGCATCGCCATGAAGACCCTGGACGGCGGGCGCATCGGCATCGCGGCCCAGGCGCTGGGGCTGGCCCAGGGCGCCATCGACGAGACCGTGGCCTACACCAAGGAGCGCAAGCAGTTCGGCAAGCCCATTTCGGCCTTCCAGAATTCCCAGTTCCAGTTGGCGGATATGCAGACGCGCACGGATGCCGCGCGGCTGCTGGTCTACCGCGCCGCCAGCCACAAGGATGCCAAGCTGCCGTACAGCGTGGAAGCCGCCATGGCCAAGCTCTTCGCCTCCGAGACCGCCATGGAGGTGACGACCAAGGCCGTGCAGCTCCACGGCGGCTACGGTTACACCCGCGAGTATCCCGTGGAGCGCATGATGCGCGACGCGAAGATCACCGAGATCTACGAAGGGACTTCGGAAGTCCAACGCATGGTCATTTCCGCAAACATGCTCCGCTGATGGGTGGCAGAAAGATGAAAATCGTCGTTTGCATGAAACAGGTGCCCGACACCACGGAAGTGCGCATCGATCCCGCCACGGGCACCCTGATCCGCGAAGGCATTCCCAGCATCATCAATCCCGATGACAAGAGCGGGCTCGAAGCCGCCCTGGTGCTGAAGGATCAGGTGGGCGCCACGGTCACGGTGCTCACCATGGGGCCGCCCCAGGCGGAGCTGGCCCTGCGGGAGGCCCTCGCCATGGGCGCCGATGAGGCGATTTTGGTATCGGACAAGCGCTTCGGCGGCGCCGACACCTGGGCCACCTCCATCACCCTGGCCTCGGCCCTGCGCAAGCTCGGCTTCGACCTCATCATCTGTGGTCGTCAGGCCATCGATGGCGATACGGCCCAGGTGGGCCCGCAGATCGCCGAGCACCTGGACATCCCCCATGTGAGCTACGTGAACGAGCTGGAACTGGCTGGGCAGCACATCCTGGTCAAGCGAATGTTCGAGGATGGCTACCACCGCATCAAGGCCCAGCTGCCCTGCCTCATCACGGTGCTGAAGGACATGAACGAGCCCCGCTACATGGCTGTGGGGGGCGTGTTCGACGCCTTCCGCAAGGAGATTCCGGTGTGGACCGTAGAGGATCTCGACGTGGACCGCACCCAGATCGGCCTGAAGGGCTCACCCACCCGGGTGAAGAAGTCCTACACCAAGGGCACCAAGTCCGCAGGCAAGGTCTACGAGGTGGAACCCCGCGAAGGCGCCCGCATCATCATCGAAAAACTGAAAGAGAAATTCATCATCTGAGGGTGGAGCGGACCATGGATATTTCGAGCTATCACGGCGTCCTGGTATTCGCGGAGCAGCGGAACGGCCAGATCCAGAAGGTGGTGAACGAGCTGCTGGGCATTGGCCGCGAGATCGCGGACAAGCTCGAAGAACCCCTGATGGCCGTGCTCATCGGCGGCGGCTTGACGGCGGCGCATGCGGCGGATCTCATCGCCCAGGGCGCCGACAAGGTCATCGTGGTGGACCATCCTGATCTCACCGTCTACCGCACGGAGCCCTACACCAAGGCCCTGGCTCAGGTCATCGAGACCTTCAAGCCCGGCATCGGTTTCGTGGGCGCCACTACCCTGGGCCGGGATCTCGCGCCCCGGGTGTCCGCACGAGTGAAGACGGGCCTCACGGCGGATTGCACCACCCTGGAAATCGAGGACGGTTCGCGCAACCTGCTGATGACGCGCCCCGCCTTCGGCGGCAACATCATGGCCACCATCATCTGCCCCGAGCATCGCCCCCAGATGTCCACGGTGCGGCCCGGCGTGATGCGCAAGCTGGAACGGGATGAGCGCCGCACGGGCGAAGTCATTCCCTTCAACGTGGACCTGGGGCCTAATGACCTGAATGTGGAAGTCCTGGAAGTGGTCACCGAGCAGGCCACCCTCAAGAACATCGAGGAGGCCCATGTGCTGGTGGCAGGCGGTCGGGGCGTGGGTACCCCGGAGAACTTTGGTCGCTTGCAGGGTCTGGCCTCGGAGCTGGGCGGCATGGTGGCGGCCTCCCGGGCTGCGGTGGATGCCGGCTGGGTGGGGCAGGAGAGCCAGGTGGGGCAGACGGGTAAGACCGTGCGCCCCGATCTCTACATCGCCTGCGGAATCTCTGGCATGATCCAGCACATTGCGGGCATGGAGGAATCGGAGTTCATCGTGGCCGTGAACAAGAAGGCCGACGCGCCCATTTTCGAGTACGCCGATCTGGGCATCGTGACGGACGTGAACCGGCTCGTCCCCGCGCTGGTGGAGGAGCTTAAGCTCGCCAAGGCCGAGCGGTAGCGGCTATTTCAGCTCTTCCAGAGCGAGCCGCGTCACCTCGGCGATGGCCGCCTCCCGGGCCTGGGGTTCGGCCTTGCGGCTCTCGGTGAAGATGCACAGAAAGATGGGAGTGCCCTGAGGTGGGTAGATCACGGCCACATCGTTGGCGACGCCATTGCTGCCGGTGCCCGTCTTGTTCGCCACGACCCACCCCTGGGGCACGCCTGCGCGGATGCGGTTCTTGCCGGTGATGGTGGCCTTCATCCAACCCAGGAGCTGCTCCCGCGAGGCCTTCGTGAGCGCTCCGGTCTCCAGGGCGGTGCGCAGCAGGCGGGCCATGGCCTCGGGCGTGGTGGTGTCCCGGAGATCACCTGGGAGGTTGCTGTTGAGGTCCGGCTCCAGGCGGTCGAAGCGCATTACGGAATCGCCGAGGCTGCGGACGAAGGCCTGCATCCCGGACGGGCCACCCACCAGGGGTTCCAGCAGATTCGCGGCGGCGTTGTCGCTGGTGGTGATGGTGGCGGCGCAGAGTTCGCCGATGCTCATGCCCTCCCGCAAGTGGGCCCGAGTCAGGGCGCAGGGTTCGAGCAGGTCCTTTTCGCCGTACGTGACTTTGTGCGCGAGGTCCAACTTCCCTTCCTCGACGCGCTTCAGCACGGCTGCGCCCAGCACCCACTTGAAGGTGGAGCAGTAGGCGAAACGCTCGTCAGCCCGATGCTCGACTGTGGCGGAACCTCTCAGGGCGAACACGCCGATCCGGCCCTTGAGCCGAGCCTCGACCCCGGCGATGGAGGCGCGAGGAACTGGTGCAGCCCAGGCGAAGGGGCCTGCCATCAGGGCTGTGAGGCCTGCGGCCAGCAGGAGCCTCGCGAGGGGACGAATCGCTGAATATCGCTCAGTCATCGAGGTTACGCCGGGTAGGTCTGGTAGAGATTATCCCGCTCCAGAGGCTCGAAGCCCGCCTCGCGGATCAGGCGCTCCAGGGCGCCCTGGGTGAGGCCCTGGGGGGATTTGGCGCCCGCCAGGTGGGCAATTTCCTCGGCGATCACGGTGCCATCCAGATCATTGGCCCCGTAGTTGAGGCCTACCTGGGCCAGGCCTTCGCTGATCATCACCCAGTAGGCCTTGATGTGTGGAATGTTGTCGAGCAGCAGCCGCGCCACGGCGATCTCCCGGAGATCCTGGGTGCCCGTGGTTTCATGGATAACGTGGGTGCGGCTGAGTTCGTTGTCCTCGTTCTGGTAGGCCAGGGGAATGAAGGCCAGGAAACCCTGGGTGCGGTCCTGTAGCTCCCGCAGGCGCAGCAGGTGATCCACGCGGTGTTTGGGTTCCTCGATGTGGCCGTAGAGCATGGTGCAGTTGGTGGGGATGCCCCGGCGATGACAGACCTCGGCCACCCGCAGCCAGACATCGGCCTCCTTCTTGCCGATGCAGATCTGCTCGCGGATGCCTTCGTCAAATATTTCGGCGCCGCCCCCAGGGCAGCTCTCCAGGCCTGCGGCCACGCAGCGATCGAGAAAGGCTTCCACCGTCAGGCCGGAAATCCGCGCGTAGTAGTCCATCTCGATCATGGTGAAGACCTTGAGGTGGATCTGAGGGAAGCGGGCCTTGATGGCGCGGAACAGGTGCTCGAAGTACTCGATCTTGAGCTTGGGGTTGTGGCCCGAGGTCATGTGCAGTTCGCGGATGCCCGTGTTTTCGGGCTTCTCCAGCTCGCGGATGATGTCTTCGGCGCTGAGGGAATAGGCCCTTGGATCGCCGGGCTTAGCCTGGAAGGCGCAGAACTGGCAGTGGGTGTAGCAGACGTTGGTGTACGAGAGGCGACGGCTCACCACGTAATAGGACTTGAGGCCGTGCTTCTGAAGCCGAATGTGGTGCGCCATGGCGCCCACGCCTGCGAGATCCGGCGTTTCATAGAGCAGAAGACCATCGTCGAAGCTGAGGCGCTCGTTGCGAAGCACCTTGTCGCAGATGGGCAGCAGGCGAGGGTCGGTGAGGTAGCGCTGCAGGGGCAGATTCAGGCCGGGCATGGAGTTCTCCTCGGCCAGTGTACTCTGCCGTCCGCTCGGCGCCTTTTGCCCTCCCTCGCGGGCCAGCACACATTTTTGTGACAGCGTTAAACCCTTGCCGGTGACCAGGGCTCTATTCCACGTCCAAGAGACATTCGGCCTCTTTCCGGGGTCGGAATGGGCCCACAGGAGACACCCATGAGCCGCAGGTTTGCTTCCCTTTCTTCTCTTGCCCTGGGGACCGCCGGCATCGGCTCCCTGGCGCTGATCCTGGCCTGTGGGGGCGGTGGCACGCAGGCCTCCCTTGCCCAGACCTCCGCTCCCCCCGCGCCGGTCACCTTCCTGGTGACGGATGCGCCCACGGATGACTGGTCCAATATCGGGGTCATCATCCGCAAGGCCACGCTCATTCCTGTGGGAGCCACCCTGGCCCAGGGGGTGACGGTCTACGATGGCAGCGGAGATACCACCTCGTTGAACCTGGTGGATCTGGATGAGCTCTCCGAACTGCTGGGCACCGCACAGATCCCGGCGGGGACCTACGATCGCCTTGTCCTCCAGGTGGATGGGAATTCCTCCAACATCGAACTCATTCCGGCGGATGGCAGTGCCCAGATTCCCGCGGACCAGATCATCGTGCGGGGCGCCGACCCGGTCACCAAGCTGGTCACCCTGCCTGTGACCCTCTCCGCGCCGCTGGTGGTGGTCGCCGATCAGCCCAACGCGGTGCAGGTGGATTTCGATCTGGGGCACCCCCTCTTTGTGGTTGCCCACAACCTGGGCGGCACCACCGTCTACACCCTCAATCTCCAGGTGCGCCACAAGCCCCACGTGGCACTGAACCGAATCTATCTACGCCATCTGCGAGGCCAGGTGAACTCGGTGGCCACGGATTCGAAGTCCTTCGTCCTGCGCACCAATCGCGGCAAGGACAAGACGCTTCGGGTGGATGCAGCCAACCAGTCTCTGTTCTATGACCTGGATGTGGCCCCCGTGAGCCCTGTGGCTTCCTATACCGTTCCCGCCACCTTGACGGCCACCAAGTATGTGCGGGCCACGGCCCGCTTCCAGAGCGATGGAAGCCTCACGGCCGTGCGGGTCTGGTACACCAGTGATGCCACCAAGCTGCCGCGCTGGAGCCCCGAAGGCCACGTGGTAGGCGTCGACCCGGTGCTGAACCAGATCCGGGTGCTGCGCGAGAACGGCATCCCGGCCACGGTCCAGATCGACTCCGGTACCCAGTTCTTCTTCCAGGGCGGCACCACGCCCATCGGCACGGGGACTTCCTTCCTGGCCCACATGGCCCGGGGTTTCAAGGTGGATGTGACCGTTGTGGATCCTCTGGCCACGCCGATGCATGCGGCCTCGGTGGACATCCACCGCGGGAGCTTCGAGGGCGATATCACGGCGGCGGACACAAGCACCTTCACTTACACCAAGGCCTTCGGGACGGACAGCACGGTGGATACCCATACCGTGGGCTACGATGCGGCCTTCTCCTGGTGGGACTTCACCTTCCCGACCATGGCTTCCACCGACCAGGCGGCCTTCATCGCCAAGGCCACGCCTGCCTCGGGTCCCCGCGCCCGGGCCATGAGCACCCTCAATTGGGTGAACGGCAACTGGGCCGCTAAGGTGGCGGTCTTCCTGCCCAGCCAGCTCTCCACGGGCATGCAGACCCTCGATGGGGCCTATGGCAGCGGCACGATGTCCGTCAGCTACACGCCCGAGGGTTCCTCCGGTCCGGTCTCCCTCACGGTGAAGCTGAACACCACACCGGGCTCCATGCCGCTGGTGACCGAGTTCTCCAAGACCGGAATGATCGTGAGCGTGACCCCGCTCACCACCGAGAGCCAGTGGGCCACCAAGCTGGTGAACGGCGCAAGGGTGAGGGTCTACGGCATTCCCGATGGAACGGGCAGGCTCGACGCCTACTGCATCAATTTGTTCAACTGACCATTCCTCGCCATCTAAAAGGAGCCGCATATCTGCGGCTCCTTTTATGCCATCGTCTTGCGGAAACGCCCGGCGGCCAGGGCGAGCAGGCTCGCGCCGAGCAGGGCGAGCGCCGCCATCTGGGGCCAGAGCACCTGGAAACCGAGTCCCTTCAGGTAGACACCCCGGATGATCACCAGGTAGTACCGCAAGGGGTTCAGGTAGGTGAGCACCTTTACGACCTCCGGCATGTTGGCGATGGGATAGGTAAAGCCCGAAAGCATGAAGGCCGGGAGCATGAAGAAGAAGGCCGTCATCATGGCCTGCTGCTGGGTGGAACTCACCGTGGAGATGAAGAGACCCACCCCCAGCGTGCTGAGCAGGTACAGCCCCGTGCCCAGGAGGAGCACCAGGGGATTGCCGAGCATGGGCACCCTGAACCAGAACACGGCGATGAGGCTGATGAGGATCACGTCGATGAAGCCGATGAGCGCAAAGGGGATGGTCTTGCCCAGGATGAACTCCAGGCGACCGATGGGGGTCACCATGATCTGCTCCATGGTGCCGATCTCCCGCTCCCGCACGATGGCCATGCTGGAGAGGATGATGGAGACCACGGCCACCAGCATGGCCAGCACCCCGGGCACAAAGAAATTGCGGCTGTCGAGGTTGGGGTTGAACCAGGCCCGGGAAACCAGGGTGACGGGATCCTCGGTGAGGCGCGCCCCCATGGAGCGGCCGAGGCGCTCCGCCATCTGGGCGCGATTGAAGTCCGCCGCGATGCGGGAGGCATAGCCCATCACCACGCTGGCGGTGTTGGAGTCGGAACCGTCCAGCAGGAGTTGGGCCTGGGCGGTGCGCCCGCCTGCGAGTTCCTCTCCGAAGCCCCGGTTCAGGCGCAGCAGGGCCTTGATCTCGCCCGAGTCCATGGCCTGCTGCACGTCCGCCTCACTCTGGATCCGGCGGGTGATGTCGAAGCAGCCGGAGCCCGAGAAGCGGGTCACCAGATCGCGACTGGCGGGCGTGTTGTCCAGGTCGTACACCGCTGTGGCGATGTGGCGCACGTCCGTACTCACCGCGTAGCCGATGATGAGCACCTGCACCACGGGGACGATGAAGATGACCGCCCGCATTCGGGGGTTCCGGAGCACCTGGATGAACTCCTTCACGAGCATGTGATAGAGGCGCTCGAACATGGGCTACTCCAGACGCTTCTTGAAACTGCGGATGGCGAGCAGGAGCATGAGGGCGCCGAAGGCCACCATCAGCAGGCATTCCAGCCAGAGCTCTTGGATACCGGCCCCCTTGAGGTAGAGCCCCCGCAGGAAGGTGACAAAGTACCGGGCGGGCACGAAATAGGTGACCACCTGCATGGCCCTTGGCATGTTGCCGATATCGAACATGAAGCCCGAGAGCAGGAAGGCAGGCAGAAAGGTGGCCACGAAGGCCGCCTGGCTGGCCAGGAGCTGGTTCTTGGCGCGGGTGCTGATGAAGATCCCCAGGGCGAGGGCGCCCACCAGGTAGATGGCGGATATGACGAAAAGCAGCAGGATGCTGCCCCGCATGGGCACGTCGAACAGATAGCGTCCCGCCAGGACCGACAGCAGCATGTCCACCATGCCGATCACGAAGTAGGGCGCGAGCTTGCCGAGAATCAGCTCAGGCCCTCGCACCGGCGTGGAGATGAGCTGCTCCATGGTGCCCGTTTCCCATTCCCGAGCCACCGTGAGCGAGGTGAGCAGCGCGGAAATCAACATCATGATTACAGCGATGAGGCCGGGCACGATGAAGATCCGGGATTCCATGTCCGTGTTGAACCACACCCGCGGGCGCAGTTCCAGAGGCGTGGCAGGCACCCGGCCGGTCATGCGCTTGACCTTCTTGACCAGGATCTCCTGGGAGTAGCCGCGCACGGTGGATTCGGCGTAGGCCAGGGCCAGGGTGGCGGAGTTAGCATCGACGCCGTCCACCAAGACCTGCACCTGGGTGTTGCGCTCCGAAGCCACCCGTCCGCCGAAGTCCTGGGGAATCACCAGGGCCAACATGGCCTGGCCGCGGTCCACGGCCCTTTCGATATCCGCGTAGTTGCGGGCCGGCTGCACCAGCGAGAAATAGCGCGAGCCCTCGAAGCGCTCGACCAGTTCCCGACTCTGGGGCGTGCGGCTCTGGTCCCAGACCATCACGGGCACCCGATCCAGATCCAGGGTCAGGGCGTAGCCGAAGATCATGAGCATGACCATGGGCAGCACGATGGCGATGCCCAGGGCTCTGGGATCCCTCAGCACATGAAGGAATTCCTTGTGGGCCACGGCGATGAGGCGGCGCACATTGATGATGTTCACTCGGCCCATCCTGGGCCTCGCCCCTTCGGGGTCATGCTGGCGCACGGTGGCGCTCCGCTCCTGCTCCGCGCTCATGCGCTGAACTCCTTCTGCGCGCCTTCAATCCGATCCCGCGCCTCGATGAGGGAGACGAAGACATCCTCCAGGGAAGGCGTGATGCGCTCCAGGGTCTTCATGGAGAAGGCCGCCTCTTCCAGGGCACGGCGAATGCGAGGCGCCAGGTCCTCGGCGTCCGCCGTCATCAGGTGGATATCCCGGCCGAAGAGGGCCGCATCCCGCACACCTTCCAGGCTCGAGATTAAAGCCAAAGCTTCCTGTGGCCGTTCACAGGCGAGGAGCATCACCTGGTCGGTCATCAGGTGACCCTTGAGTTCGCTCGGGGTGCCCAAGGCCACCAGTTCTCCCCGGTAGATGAGGGCCAGGCGGTCGCAGTACTCGGCCTCTTCCATGTAGTGGGTGGTGACGAAGATGGTGATGCCCTGGCTCGCCAGCTCGTAGATGACCTCCCAGAAGGTGCGCCGACTGAGGGGATCCACGCCAGAAGTGGGCTCATCCAGGAAGAGCACCGGCGGCTCATGGAGCAGGGCACACCCCAGGGAGAGGCGCTGCTTCCATCCACCCGGCAGCCGCTGGGTGAGCTCCCGGCGATGATCCGTCAGGCCCGCCATCTCCAACACCCAGGCCTTGCGCTCGGCTTTCTTCTCCTTGGGGATGCGGTAGATGCCGCTGTAGAAGTCGATATTCTCTTCCACCGTGAGGTCTTCGTAGAGGGAGAACCTCTGGCTCATGTAGCCGATGCTGTGCTTGATGGCTTCCCGCTGGGTGAGGATGTCGAAGCCCGCCACGGTGCCGCTGCCGCCGGTGGGTTCCAGCAGGCCGCAGAGCATGCGGATGGTGGTGGATTTCCCGGCGCCGTTGGGCCCCAGAAAGCCGAAGATCTCGCCTTTGGAAACATCCAGGCTGATGCGATTGACCGCGATGAAGTCCCCGAAGCGACGCTCGAGGTCGCGCAGGGTGACGGCGAAGGGGGCGGTTTCCTTCATGACTGCCCTCCCACTACGGAGGTGAAGACATCCTCCAGGGAGGGCTCGATCACCCGCAGGTCGAGGTTGTCGGAGCCTGTGCCGCGGAGGATCTTCTCGATGGCCAGGCGCCCCTGATCGGCCTCATCGACCCCGATGTGGAGGCGGTCGCCGAAGAGCGTCACCTTGGCCATGCCCGCGGCCTTCAGAATCTTGGCGGCCTCCCGTGGGTGCTGGCAGCGCAGCTCCAGTAGGGCGCCCCGCAGGAGTGCCTTCACCCCATCCACCGAATCGCAGGCCAGGAGGCGCCCTTCGTGCATCAGGCCGATGCGGTTGCAGCGTTCGGCCTCATCCAGATAGGCCGTGGACACGAAGATCGTCACGCGTTCCTTCAGCAGTTGGTAGAGGATGCGCCAGAAATCCCGCCGGGAGACCGGGTCCACGCCGTTGGTGGGCTCGTCCAAAAAGAGCACCCGGGGGGTGTGAATGAGGGCGCAGGCCAGGCCCAGCTTCTGTTTCATCCCTCCGGACAGATTCCCGGCCCGGCGCCGCTTGAAGGGCGTGAGGTTGCTGAAGGCCAGCAGTTCCTCGAGCCGGGGGCCGCGCCCCTCCTTGGGCACGCCGTAGAGCTCCGCGTAGAACTCGATGTTTTCCAGCACCGTGAGATCGGGGTAGAGGCCGAAGCGCTGGCTCATGTATCCGATGCGATCCTTCAGGGCCTCGGCTTCGCGCACCACGTGCAGCCCATCCACCCAAGCCTCGCCGGAGGAGGGCGCCAGAATGGCCGTGAGCAGGCGCATGGTGGTGGTCTTGCCGGCGCCATCCGGGCCCACCAATCCAAAGATCTCGCCTTCCTCCACGGAAAGGGAAAGGTGATCCACGGCGGTCCGATCGCCGAAGCTGCGGGTGAGTCCTTCGGTGCGGATGGCGGCCATCAGCGACTTTCCAGCTCGATTTCTCCGTCCACGGGCATACCGGGCTTGAGTTCCATGGTGGGGTTGGGGAGGTCGATCTTGATGCGGTAGACCAGCTTCACGCGCTCCTTGCGGGTCTGCACGCTCTTGGGGGTGAATTCGGCCTCCGAGGCCACGAAGGCCACGCGCCCCTCGAACTTCTTGCCGGGAAAGCTGTCGGAGGTGATCCAGGCCCGCTGGCCCACCTTGACCCGGCCCAGCTCGGATTCCTCGATGTAGGCCCGCAGCCACACCTTCTTGAGATCCGCCAGGGTCACCACCGAGGTGCCGGGCGCCACGTATTCGTTGGGTTCGACGTTCTTGGAAAGCACTACTCCGGGGCAGGGCGCGAGCACCGTGCCGTACCCCAGTTGGGTCTTGGCGAGGGCCATGGCCTGATGGGCCTGCTCGGCCCGGGCACGGATCTGATCCAGATCCTCCTGGCGGGGTCCTTTCTTGACCAGGGCGAACTGCTGCTCGGCCTGACCCGCCTTGGCCCGGGCAGCCTCCAGGGCGGCGCGGATCGATTCATAGTCCCGCTGGGAGACGATGCCCTTCTCGCGCAGATCCCGCAGGCGGGCCTCGTCGGGCTCCAGGCGCCGGAGATCGGCCCGGGCCTGCTCCAGGTTGTTGCGGGAGGCCTCGATCTCTTCCGTGCGGGAACCCCTTAAGGCCGCGCGGAGGGCCGCTTCCGCCACGGTCGCTTCCGCCGCGCGAATGGCCAGCTGCTGCTCCAGGTCCTTGGCGTCGAGACGGGCCAGGAGCTGGCCTTCCTGCACGAGCTGGCCCTCGTCCACCGGCCGCTCCAGCACCTTGCCTGCCACGCGGAAGGCCACTTCCACCTTGATCACCTCAATGTTGCCGGAGAGCTTCAGGCTGCGGGCGGCGCCGCCCCGACTGCAGGCGAGGAAGCCTCCGGTTCCCACCACCAGCGCTAAAGCGGGGACAAGCAGTCTTCGGATCATGGGTGAATCTCCTTCGGGAATGGCAGGGGTGGGCAGGGGGCCAGGGGGTCGGCGGCGATGCCGCGCCAGAAGAGGTTGAACCATTCCAGTTCGGCCATGGCCAGGGCCTGGGCGGGGGGAATCCGGGCCATGCGCTCAGAGAGGATGGGGATCAGATCCTGGATCTCCATGTACGTGCGGGCGAAGAGGAAGGTGATCACCGGTATGACCAGGTCCGGTCGCAGCTCTCCTGATGCAATGCCCTGGGCGAAAAGGCGCGCGAGGATCTGCTGTATGCCCTTCAGGCGAGTGGCCAAGGTCGCCCGAACGGATTCGGTGCCGCTCACGATCTGGCCCCGCACCACCGCCCGGAAACCTGCGTCATTCTTCACATGGCCCCCGATGACTCCGAGCACGCTCCAGAGTTTTTCGCGGAGGGGAAGCGGGCGCTCGACCACCTCCAGGAGCGCCGGGGTCAGGCTGCTGAACTTGCGCTCCAGCAGGGCCGCGAACATCCGTTCCTTGCTCTCGAAGTGGTAGTAGAGCAGGGAAGGGTCACAGCCGGCCTCCCGGGCCATGGCCCGGATGCTGGCGCCCTGCACCCCTTCCCGGGCGAAGACCGCCTGGGCGGCATCCAGCAGGTGGGAGGGGTCGACCTTGGTGGCCTTGGGGCCTCGGGGGCGGGAGGGAGCGGGATGGGGCAAGGGGGCTCCAATTTCAACGACTGTTGAATACTGGGGCATTCCATTCTCCGAGGCAAGATCTATTTCATCGCTTGTTGAATTAATCCCCAGATGCGAAAAAAGCCCCGCAGGGCTCTCTTCGCGTTTGGACTGAATTGGCCTTATTCGACCGAGATGGGAACCTCGGTGGTGTAGTCGTAGATGGTGATCTCGGGGGTCTCGAAGGCGATGCGGCTCTCTTCGACCTCTTTCACGGCGAACTGGGACCAGAAAGAGGCCAGCTTGGGGGCATCCTGGGCCTGGCCCAGCTTGTTCACGGGCACGATCACTTCGACCTTGGGGTAGGCGCCGCGCTGGAGCTGTTCGCAGCGCTTGCCCGCCACCATGACGAAGCGGTACTTGTTGCCAATCTCTTCTGGAATGTGAACGACAGGTCGCTGGGTCATGGACGGTCCTCGAAGCTGGTCAGTCTAGCATGGAGATCCGCGTACTTACATGGGAAAGGGTGCAGGCCGCCGCGGCCGAGTACCATGGTCGGGAATCGGGAGGGAGCCATGAAGATCCTGCTGGGCGTGACGGGTGGCATCGCGGCCTACAAGGCTGCGGACCTGGCGCGGCTGCTGGTCAAGCGCGGGCATCAAGTGCGCTGCTGCCTCACGGATGCCGGGAGCCGCTTCATCACGCCCCTGACCCTGGCGACCCTGACGGGCGAACCCTGTTTCGGGGCCAATCCCGAGTACCACGAATGGCGGCCCAATCCCAAGGTCGAGCATGTGGATCTGGCCCGCTGGGCGGATCTCGTGGCGGTGGTTCCGGCCACGGCCGATATCATCGGCAAGACCGCCAATGGACTCGCCAACGATCTGCTCTCCACGATCCTCCTGGCCACCACGGCCAAGGTGCTCTGGGCCCCGGCCATGAACAAGGCCATGTGGGCCCATCCCGCGGTCCAGGCCAATGTCCAAACCCTGCGGAGCTTCGGCCATCTCCTGGTGGAACCCGCCGAAGGCATGCTGGCCTGCGGGGAAGAAGGCACCGGTAAGCTGGCAGAAATCGAGGAGATCCTCGAGGCCATCGAAGTGGCCTTCGGCCCTCGTCTCCCGGCCTTGGATGGGGTGCGGGTGCTAGTGACGGCGGGCCCGACCCGGGAGGACCTGGATCCCGTGCGGACCCTCACCAATCGTTCCAGCGGTTCCATGGGGATCGAACTGGCCCGGGCCTTGAGGGTTGCCGGGGCCCAAGTGGAGCTGGTCCTGGGGGGAGACCTGCCCGCGCCCCGAGGCCTTCGCACGACCCGGGTGCGCAGTGCCCAGGAAATGCTGGAAGCCTGCGCCGCCCTTTGGCCCCAAATGGATGGCCTGGTGGCGGCAGCGGCGGTGGCCGATCAGAGGCCGGAGGCGACTGCCACTCAGAAGGTCAAGAAGCAGGAAGGCGCCGAGACGCTGACTCTGGTTCGGACGCCGGACATCCTCGCCACCCTGGCTAGGAAACGGCGCTCGGAACAGTGGGTGCTGGGGTTCGCCGCGGAAAGCGAGGATCATCTGGGCAACGCCGCCAGCAAGCTGCAGAAGAAAAAACTGGATGCGGTGCTGGTGAATGATATTTCAGTCGGGCGCGGCTTCGGGGCCCAGGCGAATACCCTTACGCCGGTGACGGTGCAGGGGCCTGGAGCTCCCATCGGTCCCCTGCCCAAGGATCGCTTGGCCCAGGCCGTGGTGGCCTGGCTGGGGGATTTTCTTCAGGCTCGCTAGAGCGCGGGATGGAGCCAGGGCAGGGTCTCGCTGGGAACGCCCACCACTTCGCCCACGCGAACGGCGGCCACCACAATCCAGCCGGGCGGTCGGCCGATGCCCTTGAGATCCATCTCGAAGCGCTGGCCCGGGGAGGGGAGATCGGGGCGTCGCTGCTCGAGCACCACTTCGCCCCTGGTCAGCACTTCGGCCGGGGTGGGTCGTGCGCTTCCCAGCGCGAGGTGGTAGACCCGGACGGTTTCAAGGCCCACCAGATCGTTTTCCTTGATGTCCCGGCGGGGAAGGGTGATTTCCAAAAGGCGAGGGCGCTTCCATCGCACTTGGCAGGCCTGGGCCTCGCTTCGGGGCCTGGGGATGGGGTCGCCCTTCCTCGCGCAGGCCGCGCCACCGAGCCCCAGCGGGATCGAAACTAGGAAGGCGAGGGCTGGCTTTGGTAGGCTGGGAGTTCGCACCGTCCTATGATGCCCCATTGCATCCCTCCTGGATGATGTTGAAGTTCGTGAAGGATGGAACCATGCCCGTCACCAAGCTGCTCATTGCCAACCGGGGCGAAATCGCCTGTCGGGTCATGCGAACCTGCCGGGAGATGGAAATCCCCACCGTCGCCGTCTATTCAGATTCGGACCGCGGTTCCATGCACGTGCGCCTCGCGGTGGGCTCCTATCCCATCGGTCCCACCCCCAGCCGCGAGAGCTACATGCGGGTGGACAAGATGATCGAGGTGGCCAAGCTCTCCGGGGCCGATGCCATCCACCCTGGCTACGGTTTCTTCAGCGAGGACCCCGAGGCCGCCCGCAAAGTCATCGAAGCGGGTCTCACCTGGGTGGGGCCTGGCCCCGAGGCCCTGGAAAAGATGGGCGACAAGGTGCGGGCCCGGGCGATTGCTCAGAAGGTCGGCGTGCCCGTGTTGCCCGCCATCGCCGAGACGCTGGACGACGAAAGCCTGGTGGCCAAGGCCGGCGAATTGGGCTATCCCCTCATGGTCAAGCCCGTGCTGGGCCGAGACGGCAAAGGTATGCGGCTGGTGAAGTCGCCCGGCGAACTGCGCCGTGCCCTGCCCAGGGTCAAGGGGGATGCCATCTTCAGCTTCTGGGATGAACGGGTCTACGTGGAAAAGGCCCTGGTGCGCCCGCGCCACATCGATGTGCAGATCGTGGGCGACACCCATGGCAACTTCGTCTACCTATGGGAGCGGGACAGCTCGGTGCAACGCCGTTTTCAGCAGGTGGCCGAGGAGGCTCCTTCGCCCTTCGTCACCCCCGAACTGCGTACCCGGCTGGGCGAGGCGGCCATCGCCATCGCCCGTGAGGCGGGCTACGTGGGCGCCGGAACGGTGGAGTTCCTGGTGGATGACAACCAGAATTTCTACTTCCTGGAGATGACCTGCCGCATCCAGGGTGGCCACGCCGTCACCGAGTGGATCACCGGCGAGGATCTGGTCCGCTGGCAGATCCGGGTCGCCCGGGGCGAAACCCTGCCGCTAAAACAGGAAGAGATTCCCCTCTGGGGACATGCCATCCAGTGCCGCATCAATGCCGAGGACCCCAACCGGGACTTCGCCCCCAGCGCCGGACGGATCAACTACCTCCGCACCCCTGCGGGCCGCAATCTCCGGGATGACACAGGCATCTACTACGGCTGGGAGCTTTCGCCCTTCTATGCGCCGCTGATCTCCAAGCTGAGTACCTGGGGGCCCAACCGGGATCTGGCCATTGCCCGGATGCATGCCGGGCTCTCGGAATACCGGATTGGCGGTGTGCGCAACAACGTGGCTTTCCACAAGGCCCTCACGGAGCACAAGGCCTTCCTCAAGGGAGACTACTCCACCAGTCTGCTCGACCATGCCTGGTGGAAGCAGAAAGGGCTGGGGCCCAACCTGAAGTTCGCCGTGGCGGCAGCCCTCTTCGAGGAACTGGAAATGGAGGAGCGCCGGGCCCAGCAGCCCGTCGGGGCCGACGGTCCAGGCGAATCCTGGAAGCGCCACGACAAGTTCAACCGCATCTGACACCCGATGACTCAGGCAGGATAGAACGATGAAACGCACACTGACGATTGGCGATGAAACCCACGAACTCGAAATCCATCGCCACCATGGCAAGTTGGTCATGGTCTGGGATGGCGAGGACATTCCCCTGGACCTGGTGAAGGTCGAACCCACCAGCTATTCGATCATCATGGAGGGGCACTCGGTGGGCGTGAACATCGACCGGCTTCGCACCATGGATCCCGACCTCCACGGTTTTCGGGCCAGCCTGTACGACGGCGCCTACGACTTCACCCTCCAAGACCCCCATAAGACGCTGCTCGCCTCCGCCATGGCTAGGGCCAAGCAGGCCGGCGACGGCCTGATGAAGGCCCTCATGCCCGGCAAGGTAGTCAAGCTCTTCGTCGAAGAGGGCGAGACCGTGGAAGAAGGCCAGCCCGTGCTGATCCTCGAGGCCATGAAGATGCAGAATGAGTACGTGGCCCCCATGAACGCCAAGGTGGTCCGGGTCCATGTGGAAGAGGGCATCAACCTGGAGATCAACAGCCCCATGCTCAGCCTGGTGCCCCTGGAAGGTCAGCCCAAGGCGGAATAGAGCGCCGATCCTAACTCCAAAAGACCAAGGCCCCCGATTTCGGGGGCCTTGGTCTTTTGGAGCGGGCGAACGGGATTCCCTGCGGGCCACGCGAAAGGCTGGGGCGGCGCTGGTCCGTGCGAACCGTCCACTGGACGGCTCCCGCGGGCGCCTAGCCATCAGTCTTTCAGTGATTCAATCCCGTTCGCCCTAAATTGCGAAGGCCCCCGAATCGGGGGCCTCATTTTGGAGCGGGCGAACGGGATTGAACCGTCGACATTCAGCTTGGGAAGCTGACGTTCTACCACTGAACTACGCCCGCGGTGGATCGCAGGGGCAATGATACCGGGATCTTCGAGATTAATCCAGGGGCGGGCTCCAGGGAGGTCGATCAAATTCCTCAAGGTTTTCGCCCCTTATCCCGATGGCTTTGGTATCCGAGACGCTACCGTCCTCTTGGGAGATTCCTATGACTTGTCGAAACCGAACCCAGGGCTTCACGCTGATCGAGGCCGCCGTGGCTATCGCAGTCGTCGCCATCCTCTCGGGCATCATCGTTCCTCTGGTGGTCAAGAACCTGAACGACGCCCGCGTGGCCCGCGCCCGGAACGATGTCCAGGTGATCGCAGCCGCCATCGCCAGCCAGCTGAAGGATACGGGGTCTCGCCCGACCGCGGGTATCGGCCTGGGCACCGTGGCCTGGGGTTCTGGGGTCACGCCTGCAACCCAGGCCCCCACCGGCGTGGCTGTGGCGGCGGCGAATAGCTTCACTGCACTCTTCACGCGCCTGGGCACCGTGGCCGCGACCCAGACCCTGTTCGGATATCCGGCCGCGACCCTCCCGACGGCGGAATTCGCCTACAAGGGGCCCTACATGGCCAATGATGTCGCCCAGAAAACCGATCCCTGGGGACGCAGCTACGTGATTCTGGGCTACAACGCCGCCGATCAGCTGATCTCTACCTCTCCCATCTGGGTAGTCAGCGGCGGCCCCGATCACACTGTGCTGCCCGCCAACGCAACCCATGGCGCCACCGGCTACCCGGCGATCTGGAACCAGAACACTGCGAGCGCCACCGGGGATTCCCGGGACGATATCGTGGTGCGGGTGAACTGAGCCCTGTCTCCCGGTACCAAAGGCCCGCACTGCGGGCCTTTGGTGTATCTTGGGGCATATCCAGGAGTCCATTGATGGCCGAAGCCCCCCGCAGGATGCTGGGTGAGCGCCTTGTCGAGCGGGGCGTTCTCACGGAACGCCAGCTGGAACTCGCGGTGCGCGAGCAGAAGCGCACGGGCGCCATGTTGGGGGAGATCCTCACCCAGCTTGGCCTTCTGACCGCCCAGACCCTCTCGGCGGTGCTGGCGGAGCAGGGTGGCGTTTCCTATGTAGAGCTCTCGGAGATCGACATCGACCCGAGCGTGCTTTCCCTGGTCCACGAGTCCGTTGCCCGGCGGCTCTCGGTGCTGCCGCTCTCCCAGGACAATGGCGAACTGCTCGTGGCCATGGGCAACATCTACGACATTGAAGCCATCTCCGAGCTGGAGAGCCTCACTCGCCTGCGGGTGAAGGTGAAGGGTGCCGCCGAAGACGATATCCAGACCAAGATCAATGAGGCCTACGGCGAGCGCAAGACCATCGAGGAGGTCATCGAGGAGGCCATCCAGGCCGCGGTGGGCGACAGCAAGGATGCCCAGGCTGAGCTGCCGGTGGTGCGCCTCGTGGATCAATTGCTACTCAAGGCCGCCCGGGACCGGGCCACGGATCTCCACGTGCAGCCGGTGGAGCGCACGGTGCTCACCCGCTTTCGCGTGGACGGCACGCTGGTGCAGGGGCCCACGCTGCCCAAAGCCGTGCAGGCCGCCGTCACCGCGCGACTCAAGATCCTGGCCGAAGTGAACATTGCCGAAACGCGCCTGCCCCAGGACGGCAAGTTCCAGTACGCGTTCGGCAAGCGGCGCTTTGATGTGCGCGCCAGCTTCCTGCCCAACACCCACGGCGAGAAGGTGGTGCTGCGCCTGCTGGACAAGACCAAGCTGGTGCTGGGCCTGGATCAGCTCGGCATGCCTGAGTGGGTCTTCAACCAGTTCCAGATCCTGCTCACCCGCCCCCACGGCGTGATCCTGGTGACCGGTCCCACCGGCAGCGGCAAGACCACCACCCTCTATTCGGCCCTCAACAGCATCAACGGCTCCGACCGGTGCATCGTCACCATCGAGGATCCCGTCGAATACGAACTGCCCCTCATCACCCAGGTGCAGGTCAATGTGAAGTCGGGCCTGACTTTCGCGGCGGGGTTGCGCTCCATCCTGCGCCAGGATCCCGACATCATCCTCATCGGTGAGATCCGCGACGGCGAAACGGCTTCCATCGCCGTGCGGGCGGCCATGACGGGGCACATGGTGCTCTCCACCCTGCACACCAATGATCCCGTGGCCAGCATTCCCCGGCTCCAGGACATGGGGCTCTCTCGGCTCGAGCTGGCGGCGGCCCTGCAGGGTATCCTGGCCCAGCGCCTGCTGCGGGTGAACTGCCAGGCCTGCTCCCAGCCCTACGAGCCCGATCCCGAATCCCTGGCTCGCCTCAAGCCCCACCAGCGCCAGGGCAAGTGGGAGAAGGGCAAGGGCTGTGAGCTCTGCGGCCATACCGGCATCCGGGGGCGGCGCCCCATTCACGATCTCCTGTTCGTGAGCCCGGCCATCCGCGAACTCATCGCCCAGGGCGCAGGCCTGAGCGAAATCGAGGCCTTGGCGCGCAAAGAGGGCAAGACCAGTCTCTTCGAGCACGCCCTCCACCTCGCCCAGCAGGGGCTGACCACCCTTGAAGAATCCCTGCTCGCCACCATGGCGGACGAAGCATGAGCCCACGGGGAGACGCCTAGATGCCCGCCTTCGCGTACCATGCGCGCGGCCCCGGTGGCAAGGTGATCCGCGGGATCCAGGTGGCGTCCGATCAGGCCGTCCTGGCCCGGGAACTGGCCCAGACCGGGGCCTTCCTGGTCAAGGCGGAGCTGGTCCGGGAGGTCGGTGCCGCCACAGGCTTTAGGGGCCCCAAGGTCAAGCGCAAGGAACTCATCGCCTTCTTCATGCATCTGGGGTCGTACGTCGAAGCGGGCGTGCCGCTGCTGGCGGCCCTGGAAGACTACCGGGTGGAAGAGAAGCCCGAGGTGGACAAGGCCCTGCAGGACATTAGGCGCCGCATCGAGGGCGGGTCCACGCTCTCCGAGGCGCTGGATGTCTATCCCAGCATGTTCAAGCCCCTGCAGGTGAGCATGATCCGCGCCGGCGAGGCCAGTGGCCGCATGGACGAATCCATCCGCGAGGTCATCCGCCTGGTGGAGTGGGAAGAAGACTTCACCAGCCAGGTCAAGCAGGCCGCCACCTATCCCATGATCGTGCTGGGGCTCGTGTCGCTGGTGATCCTGGTGGTCAGCACCTTCGCCCTGCCGGTGATCCTCAAGATGCTCCAGGAGCTGAACGTGCCCATGCCGCTGCCCACGCGGATCTTCCTCCTGCTGGGGCAGGTGGTCGCCACCTGGGGCTGGCTGGTGGCGCTGCTGGTCATCGGAGGGTATTTCGCCTTCAAGGCGGCGCTGCGCAAGCCAGATGTGCGCCTCTGGTGGGACACGCGCGTGCTGCACATGCCGCTGCTGGGGGCGCTCGTCACCCGCATGGGGCTGTCCCGCTTCGCGACCTTCTTCGCCGGGCAGTACCGGGCGGGCATTCCCATCGTGCAGGTGCTGCGGGAGTGCCAGGAGGTGACCGGCAATGCGCGTCTGGGGTACTGCGTGCGCCGCATTCGCGAAGGGGTGGAATCCGGCGAACGCCTGGCGGTGATGGCGGCCTCGGTGGGGTATTTCCCGGCCCTGGTGGTGCGCATGTTGGCCATCGGCGAAGAGGCGGGCAATCTCGAGGCGACCCTCGGCAAGGTCAGCACCTATTTCGACGCCGAGGTGCGCTCAGGCATTAAGCGCTTCTTCCAGCTCCTGGAACCCATCATCCTGGTGGTGTTGGCTGCGGTGATCGTTTTTATAGCCGTGGCCATCCTCCTGCCGATCTATACCCTGATTGGGAGCGTCAATGCGCAGCCAAGCTAGCAGGCCCCAGGGGTTCACCCTCATCGAGGCGGCGGTGGCCGTGGGCATCATCGCGATCCTCGCCAGCGCCGCCGCCCCCCTGGTCATGAAGGCGCTGAATCAGCAGCGGGAGCGGACGACCCGGGATGGGTTGAAGATCGCCTTCGAGGCGATGTTTGGGAGTCGGGAGCGGCAGGTCGCAAACATGCGATCCGATTTTGGCTTCGATCCCAGAGGTCCGCTTGCAGATCTGCGGCGAATGACGACGCGGACACCCGCGAATCTTGCCCTTTGGGGATCGACTGGAGGAACCCAGTTCAACTGGGGATGGAACGGTCCCTACTGGACGGGCTCCATCAGGACGCAGGTTGGAACAGGCGGCCTTCCAATCGATGCCTGGGGAAGGTTGATCACCCTCGGGGTGGTCAGCGGTGGTTACCAGTTGAGAAGCTCTGGGCCTGATGGAACGCTGAATACTGGAGACGATCTTGTGTACCCCACGGCGCCTCTTGTTCTCGCCAATTCAGACGCCAGGGTTAAGGTTGATGTCCAGGTCTACAAGCTCGTCGCCGGAATAGCCATTCCCCAAACTATTGATGCTGCCAGCCGGATCACGGCGCTCTGGCCAGCTACTGGGCGAAATCCTAATCAGAGAGGGCCGGTGGTAGTAAGTATTGCCAACTGTGATTTTCCGAACCTTCCTGCCGGTCCCTTCCAGGTGACGGTTGACATTAAAAATGCGGGGCTTGCCTCACCAAATCCTGTCACCCAGGTCGTCAATTTATCCCCGAGCGAGCAGCGAACGATTGTCATGAATTTCCAGGTCAACTAGCTCATGACCCCGCGCCCCCCCAAATCCACCCTCACCCTCCAGATCGATGATCGGGGGGCCATACTGCGGGCGCCAGATGGCCGGGCGCTGGGTAGTCTTTCGGAACTGCCCCATGGACCTGGGCGCCGTGCCACCTGGGCCGGAGAACTGCGGCAGCTCGCCCTGCCGGGCAGCGAGGTGCAGCTGCTGCTGGGGCAGCTCAGCGTCTCGGTGGAATGCCAGGATGCGCCCTACCTGACCCATCACGAGCAACAGGAGGTGGGGGCCCGCATCGCCGCCGCCGAGGGGGGAGGCCGAGCCCTTTCCTTTGCCGCCACCCTGGATCAGGATCTCAGTGCCGAGAGTGGTCACTCCCTGTGGGTGGCCACGGTGCCCCAAGAGGATCTCTACGACTGGGTGGGTGCCATCGAGGGCGCTGGGTTCTCGTTGGTCTATGCCATTCCCTTTCAGCGGGCCCTTCTCTGCGGTCTGGAACACAGCGCCAGCCTGCCCCAGGGGCGTCTCGTGCTCGCCCTCAATGCGGGGGTAGAGGGCCACATCTTCATCTTCCGGGGGCGCTCGCTGGTACTGGTGCGGAATTTCCGCCTGCCGGAACTGGGGGATGAGGCCGACGAGCAGATCTTCGAAGAAGTCAGCCGCCTCCTGCAGTTCTACAAGCAGAAACAGCGCGGCGCGACCTTCGAGAAGCTCTTCGTGGTGGGCACGCCTGATCTCAGTGAGGCCCTCGGCAAACGCATCCAGAACAATCTGCGCCTGGCCGTGGACGTGGCGGCACCGGAGCTCTGGCCCCTCCTCCAGCGGGGCATTCTCCAGGAACGGGGGCGACGGAATGGCTTGAACCTGGTCCCCCAGGAAATCCAGGACGCCATCCGCCTGCGCCTATTCCGGGCTGCGGTCTGGGTGGCGGCTAGTGTGATGGTGGTGCTCATGCTGGCAGGCGGGATCTTCCTGCTGGCCCAGGAGAAGGGTTTCAAGCAAGCCGCCGAGGCGGCCGAGCAGCGGCTCGCGGAGCGGGAGACTCGCACCAGCGAGGAGGGGCGCATCATCCAGGCACGGCTGCCGCTCCTGCGGCTGCGGGCGGCGGAAAAGCGCCAGGCCCAGGCCGCAGCCACGCTCTCCCGGCTGGGCGGGCTGCTATTGAAGGCTCCGGCGGAAATCCAGCTGGAGAAGGTGGAGGTCTTCGAGATCCCCGGGGACAAGATGGGTCACCGCTTTACGGTCACCGGCCTCGCCTTCACGGAAAGCGGTTTTTCGGTGGGGCCCCTGGCACAGTATCTCCAGGCCATTGCCCGGGAGCCCGGGGTCGCCCTGGCGCCGGTCACGGAGATCAGCGTTTCTGATCGCGTGGAGCAGGATTCAGACAAGCCCACCCAGCGTGCCGTGACGCGCTTCACGCTGCAGGGGACCGCGCCATGAAGAAGAACAGCCGCTCCCGGGAATGGGCCATCCTCTTTACGGTCTTTGGCGTGCTTCCCGCAATCTTCGTGGTGTTCGTGCTCCTGCCCTGCTTCAAGCGGGACCGGGTCTATATCGAGCGCCAGCGGGCCGCGGACCAGCGCCTTTCCGAACTCCCCGCCGTGCAGCCTCTGAACGCCGAGGAGCGCAAGGTTCTGGAGATTCCATCCGCTCCCTGGCGCCGTCGCATCCCCCGGGTGGCCAATGACGGTGAGCGTCTCGGGCACTACCACCGGGTGGTGACGGAGCTTCAGCAGACCTGCCGCCAATCCGGAATCGATCTGGCGGGCGTTCGTTCCACCTGGGATCCCATCCGGGGCAGCTTCACGCTGCCTACCACCCTGTCCCAGGGCCTGCCTTCGGGTCAGGAGGCGAGCACCCTGGGGCAGCTCCAGGCCTGGGTGCTGGAGGCCCGCGTCGATGGACCCACTCCCCAGCTCTTCCGGACCCTGGACGGCCTGCCCCGCATCGAGCCGCTGCTGGAGCCGGTGGGATTCCGCTGGGAGGCCGACGAGAAGGGCCTGCGACAGTACCTCCTGCTAAGAAACCTGGTCCTCGTGCCCTGAGGTGAGCGTGTCCTTTGTGGAAAAGAACAAGGCCTGGTTGCTTCCCCTGCTCGCCGTGGGGGCGGTGGCAGTGGTCTACATGAACATCCGCACGATGTCGGCCTCGCCCACGCCACCCCCTCAGCCCTCAACCGATGCCGCTGCTTCGCCCGCCCCCGGCGCCGAGGTGCCCGCCCCCGAAATGGTGTCTCCGGCGGGGCTCCCAGCGCCCGCCCCACCCCGGTCGGAGGGCGATACCGGTCTGGATATCTGGGCGGATCTTAGGGGCATGGCGGTGCCGCCTCCCTATCTGGCCGATGAAAACACCTTCCGGGATCTGGCTCGCCGGTCCGCGCAGGAGGCGATCCTGGATCAGCCGCAACCCAAATACCTGACCGTTCCCACCGGTGTGCGAGAACCGCTGTCGCCGGTGGAGGCCGCCGACAAAAAAGGTGCGAAGGGGAGCCTCCCAGAGCCCCAGGTGCCCGAGCTGGATTTCCTGATCCACGGCGCTTCGGGCTCCCGGGCCTGGCTCGAGGGCAAGGGCTATCGCTCCGGTCAGGTCCTCGAGGGGAACCTGCTCTCGGTGGGGCCCATCCGATCCACTTCCGTCGAGTTGAAGGGCCCCTCGGGCAAGACCCGGGCGATCCTTTCGACCAACCCGCTCCATCCCCCCGAGCCTTCGGCTCGGCCCGCCGTGGAGGCCCCGTGAAATCATTCGCGACCGTTCTGTTCCCGCTGCTCTGTGCGGTGCCCTTGGCCTCCCAGTCGACCCAGGGCGCGGAACCGCGGCGGATCTCCCTTTCGGTGCGCGATGCCGACTTGAAGGATCTCCTGCGGGCCGCGGCGGAAGACACGAACCTGAACATCACCTTCGAGGCGGATATCGAAACCCGCATCAAGGGGCTGGATCTCAAGGGCGTCACGCTTCAGGAGATCCTCGACCAGATCCTGCCGAACCTCGGCATGGGCTATGTCAGGACCGGGCGCACCATCCACATCCAGAAGTCCGAAGGCGGCCTTCGCTTCTACCAGGTGGATCATCTGGCCATGCGGCGTCTCGGCACCAAGGCCTTCATGGTGAACGCCTCGGGCCAGTTGATTCAATCCACGGGGGGCAGCGGTGGGGCCAGCGGTGGCTCCGGTGGTACCGGGGGAGACTCCGGAGGCGGGCAGGGCAGTGGCAGTTCCTCGGCCTACACCTCCAGCCTGAACACCGGCAATGGCTTCGACCCCTGGGACGAGATTCGATCGGGCCTGACCACCCTCGTTTTCGGCGAACCGATCAGCGGTGATAGCGCCTCCACCACCGGGGGCCAGGTGGCTGGGCCCAGCTCCCTCTCCTTCGCCCGCAACGGCAAGACGCTGATGATCCATCCCGACTCCGGACTGGTGGTGCTGGGGGCCGATCCAGGCACCCACAAGCGGGTGGACGCCTACCTGCAGGAGCTTCGTCGGCGCAACCGGCGCCAGGTGCTGCTGGAGGCACGGATCGTGGAAGTGACCCTGGGCAACGACAGCCAGATTGGCGTGGACTGGAACGGCCTGCTCAGCGCCGGGGCCGCTTCGGGAAGCGCGGGCACGGATATTCGCGGCACCTTTGCCACGGGGGCCACCAGCAATACCAATCTGGATGCGGCCACCGAAGGGCTGGCCAAGCTCGTGGTGCAGAATGCCCGCATCACGGCTACGCTCTCGGCCCTGGCGCGCGAGGGGCGCCTGCAGGTGCTCAGTTCTCCCCGGATCTCCACCCTGAACAACCAAAAGGCCATCCTCCGGGTGGTAAGGGAGGAAGCATTCTTCCTCCAGAACAGTCAGACCACCGGTTCGGGCGGCCTCGGCGGGTTTTCGACCACCGTCAGCATCACGCCCATGGTGGTGCCCGTGGGCATCGTGCTGGATATCCTGCCCCAGATCGCCGACGACAATACGGTGACCCTCGCGGTGAATCCGAGCATCTCCGAGATCGTGGCTGTGCGCAGTCTGGTGGTTCAGGGCGTGGGCAATTCCGGGGGCGCTTCCGCTACCCTCCCCGTGGTGGATCGCCGGGATCTCGATGCGGTGGTGCGCCTGAAGAGTGGCGAAACCCTGGTGCTCGCGGGCATCATCCGCAGCAAGGAAGGGGTGGATGATCGGGGTGTGCCCTGGATCCGCAAGATTCCCTTCCTGGGGAATTTCTTCACCAAGAAGGAAAAGACGAAGACTCACACGGAGCTGGCCATCTTCATCACGCCCACGCTGATCGACGACAGCGAGCAGATCGCCATTCAGCGGGATTCCTCCGAGAAGCGTCTCGAAAAGGCCGGTGCCAACCTGAAGCCGGAACCGCAGACTTCTTCCTCGATCAAGGAGCCTTGAGCGCGGCGATCGTCCCGCAGACGTAGTCGAGCAGATCCTCGGCGCCCCGGACCCGCTGTTCGGCCACCCAGATGGGGATGCCGAGTTCCAGGGCCTTCCGAGGATCCAGCTTCACGGCGTCCTTTTCCGTGCAGACCAGGGCCGCCGCGCCCGCCTCCCGCGCCGCCCGGGCCAGGGCGCGCAGGTCGCCTTCGCCGATGACCTGGTGGTCCCGGAAGCTGCGGTAGCCCACCCAGGGCAGGCCCGCCAGCATGAGATCGGCGTAGAAGGCCTCGGGATGTCCAAGTGCGCAGAAGGCGAAGAGGGGACCCGGAGCGGCCCCTGGAAGCGCGAGGCGCTCAGAGCCGTCCAGGGTGCGAAGGCCACCAATGGTGAAATCCACCCAGAAGATGGGGCCTCCCGACCCATTGCGCGCCCACCAGGCCTGGATTTCCTCCCGGGGCGCCCGGGCCCCGCGAGTGACCACCAGGGCGTGGGCGCGGGCCGCCGAAGCCTCGGGCTCTCGCAGATCGCCCAGGGGGAGCATGCGACCCTTTCCCCAGCGGCGCACGCCATCCAGGAGCAGCAGATCCAGGTCGCGGGCCAGGGCTCGGTGCTGGAAGCCGTCATCGAGCAGGAGGAGACGAGGTTGAGGGATTCCGGATAGAGCCCGCAGGCCCGCCGAAATCCTTTTGCGCCCCACCACGACTCGTCCCGGCCCCAGGCGCTGGGCCATCATCAGCGGCTCGTCCCCGGTCAGGGCCGGATCCGAATCCGGGTTCACATCCATGGGATCGACCGGGCGGCGACCTCCGTAGCCACGGGAGAGAATGGCGTTGGGCCAGCCACATTCCTGCAACTTTTCCGCGAGGAAAAGGGTGAGCGGGGTCTTGCCGGTGCCGCCGCTCGAGAGGTTGCCGATGGAGATGACGGGTGCCGGTAACGCAGTTGCACGCTCTGGATGCTGGTCGAAGGCGCGATTGCGCGCCCCCACGACCACGCCGTAGAGCGGTGAAAGGGGGGCGAGCATCCAGCGGAGAAGGCGCATCCTCCGAGGATAGCCGGGGGCGTTCAAGATGGGCTGGCGCGATCCGAGGGGTAAAAAAGGCGGCGATCCCTTCGTTTCTTCCCGGTGCGGTCCAGGGTATCGTTAAGGCTAGATACGGATTCCCCCACATGACGGATTCGAGTTTCATCGAGCAGAGCAAACTTCGCTTCAACGAGGGCGAGGTGGTCTACCGCAAGGGGGACACGGCCCAGCAGATGTACATCATCCTGTCGGGCAAGGTCCGCCTCTACGTGGGCCATGAGCCCGTGGGCGACTGGTCCGAGGAGCTGGCCAAGGGCGATTTCTTCGGCGAGGCCAGCCTGCTGGAGCCCATCCCCAGGGGCAATACCGCCGTGGCGCTGGAGGATACCGAGCTCATCGCCATCTCCCGGGGCACCTTCCTGCGGATGATCCGCCAGAACCCCGAAGTCTCCGTAAAGATGATGCAGCGCCTGGCCCAGCGGAATCGGGAACTGGGCAGCCGGGTGGACAGCGAAGGCGGGCGCTCCCGCTCCCGCGCCGCCCTGCAGAGCGCGGCCCTGGTCTCCGTCATTTCCGGCAAGAAATACACCATCACTTCCCACGGAGCCCTGGTGGGGCGCTTCGATCCCAACACGGGCATCCATCCCGACATCGACCTCACGGATGAGGATCCCCAGCTGAGTGTGAGCCGCCGCCACGCCCGGGTGCTCTGCGAGCACAACCGGTACTTCCTGGTGGAAGAGCACGGCGTCGCCAACGGCACCTACATCAAGGGCGATCGCCTGGCCTCCGGCGATGCGCGGGAACTGAAACCCGGCGACCGGGTGGGTTTTGGCATGGTGGTGCTCTTCTTCGAAAAGCCCAACTGACTTGCACGAGGTGGCCAGGTTAAGCCTGGTCACTGCGCCTGATCGGCAGATCCAGCCCGCTGGTCCGGCGGCGAAGAAGACCTAACTTCCCCTCGGGAGGCTCCCATGTCCAAGGTTCATATCGAAACCTGGCGCGATGAACACGGCGTTACCTGGGAACTGGTGCAGCTCGGGCTCGACGAGATCGGTGGCTCCTGCATCATCCGGGAAGGCATCTCCAGTCTGGACGTGGCCGACGGCGATGCCCGCGAGGGCGTGGAGGTCATCGCCCGCTTCGGCGACCCCGAGGATGCCCGGGACTTCCTGTATTCGGAGGGGTTCGAGCCGGTGGGATAGGTCGGTATTCCGGCTGATCGCCGCGTAAACGTCTCTGGCGTTTCTGGCAATTCCTCTGAGAGTGCCCAGGGTATCTCCACCCAATGGTGGGCTCCCGGGTCTAAGTTGTGATTTTTTTATGAATTGTCCTATGGGAATATGGAACCCGATTCCTGGGGTAAACGATGCATTCACACACACTGATTGACCGCCCAGCCAAGGTTCGATGGAAGCACTTCCTGAAAGTCACATTGGCCGGTGCGGCCCTGATCTTCCTGGCGGTAATGAATGCCTGCGGCGGAGGGGGCGGCAGCGAGGCGCCCCAGGCCACAGCGCCCACCATCACCACTCAGCCCGCCAATCAGCCCGTGGTGGCCGGGAACACGGCCACCTTCAGCGTGGTGGCCACGGGCAACCCTGCTCCCACCTACCAGTGGCAGCGCAGCAGTGATGGCACCACCTGGACGGAGGTGGTGGGCGCGACGGACGCCACCTACAGCTTCACCGCCCAGACCGGGGACAACGGTGCCAAGTTCCGCATGGTCGCCACCAATGGCGTGGGCAGCCCGGCCAATAGCCAGGTCGCGACGCTCACCGTGAGCACGGGCACCCTCTCCTTCACTCTTCCCCGCGGCGTGACCCTCGACATGGTTTCCATCCCTGGCGGCACCTTCCTGATGGGGCGGTACGCAGGCGAGCAGCATTCCTCTTCCGATGAAGATCCGCAGCACGCGGTAAAGATCAGCCCCTTCGCCATGGGAAAGTTCGAGGTGACGCAGGCGCAGTGGGTGGCGCTGATGGGCAGCAATCCGAGCCACTTCACGGGTGATCTGAACCGCCCGGTAGAGCAGGTGAGCTGGAACGAGACGGGCGACTTCCTGTGGTGGTTGAACGCCGCCACGGCGGCGGCCCGTGAGGGCACGGGTCTGGTCTTCCGCCTGCCCACAGAAGCCGAATGGGAGTACGCGGCCCGGGGCACGACCACGACCCGGTTCTATTGGGGGGATGACCCTAGCTACAGCCAGATCGGGAGCTATGCGTGGTATTACACCAACTCCGGGAACACCACCCATCCCGTGGGCCAGAAGACCCCCCACGCCTTTGGCCTCTATGACATGGGCGGGAATGTATGCGAGTGGTGTGAGGACGACTGGCACGGTTCCTACGGGGGGGCGCCCAGCGATGGACGGGCCTGGGTGGACAGCCCGCGGGGTGACCATCGCCTGCTGCGCGGGGGTAGTTGGGAAGGCAGCGACGGCCTCCAGCGCTCGGCGCGCCGCGCCCGCAATTTCCCGTCGTACCGCAACGACGTCACCGGGTTCCGGGTGGTGTTGGCCTCGCCCAGAACCCCTTGAGCTTTTCCACCACCACCGGGGATGACCGTGCAGCCCGTACCTGATCTTTCGGTTCAGCAGAAGGCTTACGACCTTGTGCGGTGGTACCTGCCGATCCTCAACCAATGGCCGCGAGACCACAAGTTCCTGCTGGGCGACCGCATCGGGGCGGGGTTGAGGGGGATCTGACCAAGCGCAGGGGTGTGGAATTGGCCGAACGGATCCTGGAAGGCCTGCTCGACACGGCCGCTCTGCTTTCCCATTACTCCGAGCGTGGCGCCCACTCGCGGGAATTCCTGGCCCTGGGCATCTGTGACTTCCGGCATGCGCAATTCCCGCCCTACCGCATGATCTACCGCGTCCTCGGCAAGCAGGTCTTCCTGCTGGTGGTGGCCGATGGCCGCCGCGATTTCCAGACCCTGCTGGAACGGCGCCTGTTGGGGCGAGCCTAAACGGGAAAGCGCCCGGCGGGGGCCAAGCGCTTACGTTGAGTACTGACTTTCAGCCCTTGAGGGCCTTCGCCGCTTTCGTGAGTTCAGGCACCACTTCGAACAGGTCGCCGACGGAGGCCCCGTCTCTGCAAGTGGAGCGCGCGGGAGCGCTGTCCGGTGGACAGCCCGATAGACGGAGGATAGCCCCGCCCGTGAAGGCGCAGCCTGAACGGGAAGCGCCCGGCGAATGCCGGGCGCTGTGGGAGAGGCTCGTTCTCTGCGATCCGGCGTAGTCGGGGAGCAGGAGCGGCCTCCCGTGGAGGCCGAGATAGATGGAGGGGGATCGTGGATCGTGACTATGCCTTGAGGGCTTTCGCGGCCTTGGTCAATTCAGGCACGACCTCGAAGAGATCGCCGACGATCCCGTAGTTCGCCAGCTTGAAGATCGGCGCTTCAGGATCCTTGTTGATGGCCACGATGACCTTGGAGCCGCTCATTCCAGCGACATGCTGGATGGCGCCACTGATGCCGCAGGCGATGTAGAGGGTGGGGCTGACAACCTTGCCCGTCTGGCCCACCTGCATGCTGTGGGGGATGCCCCAGCCCGCGTCCACGGCGGCACGGGAGGCGCCCACCACGCCGCCGATGGCCTCGGCGAGGTCTTCCAGCAGCTTGAAGTTGGCGCCTTCCTTCATGCCGCGGCCGCCGGAGACGATCACGTCGGCTTCGGTCAGGTCCTGCTTGCCGCCGCCCTTGGCCAGGATCTCCTTCACGATGGCCTTGAAATCCAGGGCAGGGGCCGGAAGGGCTTCTACGGCGCCACCCTTGGGGCACTCGGTGGCGGCGAAGACATTGGGTCGGGTGCTGGCCACCTGGATCGCGCTGCTGAAATCCACGGTGGCGAAGGCCTTGCCGGCGTAGACGGGGCGGATTGCCTGGAGCTTGCCGCCGTTCATGGAGAGGCCGGTCACCTCGGCGGCGTAGCCCGCGCCGAGCTTGGCGGCCACGCGCGGCAGCACATCCTTGCCTAGCGGAGTCGCGGCACCCAGCAGGGCCGTGGCGCCCTTGGCCTTCACCGCATCGGCGATGACCGCGGCGAAGAGATCGCTGGAATAGGCGCCCAGGGCAGGGGCCTCAGCCTTGAAAATTACATCCGCACCGAACTTGGCGGCCTCTTCGGCACCGGCGCAGGAAGCGCCCGCGAAGAGGGCGCCCACCTGATTGTCAGCGGCCAGCCGACGGGCCTCGGAGAGGGCCTCCAGGCTCGCCTTGCGGATCTTGCCATCTTTCAATTCGCAGAAAACCAGAATCATCGTCATCCCCTCAGTTCAAATTGGCCTGGATCGAAAACTACAGCACCTTCGCTTCGTTGCGCAGCAGTCCCAGCAGCGCCGAGGCCTGGGTCGCCGCATCGCCGTCAAGCTTCCGGCCTTCCGGGCGCGAAGGGGGCAGGGCCAGGGCACTTACGGCCAGGGCGGGGGTGACCGAGGCGCCATCCACTTCTTCGATGGTCTTCTTCTTGGCGGCCATGATGCCCTTCAGGCTGGCGTAGCGGGGTTCGTTGAGGCCGCGCTGGGCGGTGATGACGGCAGGCAGGCTGCCCTCGACCACTTCGGTGCCGCCATCGCCTTCGCGCTCGGCGCGGAAAGTGCCCTCGTTCAGTTCAAGCTTGGTGACGAGATTGGCCTGGGAGAGGCCCAGCAGTTCGGCAACCATGGCGCCCACGGCGCCGTTGTCGCTGCCGAAGCCCTTGTTGCCGAAGAGGAACAGCTCGAAGCCCTTGCCCTCGGCATAGGCGGCCAGGGTCTTGGCCACGGCCAGGGGATCGCCGGTCTCGGTGGACTTGAGCAGCACGGCCGCATCGGCGCCCAGGGCCAGGGCGTTGCGCAGCACGTCCTTGGCCTTCTCCTCGCCCACGGAAACCGCGGTCACCTCGGCACCCTTGGCTTCCTTGAGCCGGAGAGCTTCCTCGAGGCCGTATTCGTCGTAGGGGCTGGTGATCCACTTGACGTCCGCAGGGTCCAGGCTGCGGCCATCGGGGCCCACCTTGATCTTGGTCTCGGTGTCCGGCACCTGCTTGAGGGCGACGAGAATCTTCATGGTCACTCCAGTTCGGGACCGCCCGTGGGGGCGGGGTAGCCAAACATTCTATCGCAGCGAGGCCAACGCCCGAAGTGCGGATTCCGCAGGAAGGGCGCGGGGAGTAGCCTGGAGGCATGGGTACTATCGATCCGGAATTCTCGAACGCCATCGTCTTTACCGGAGGTGGCACCGGCGGCCACTTCTTCCCCGCCGTGGCGCTGGCCGAAGGGGTGCGCACCCGCTGGCCCCAGGTGCCCGTTGTCTTTGTCGGCGCCAAGCGCGGCATCGAAGCGAGACTCCTGCCTGAAAGTCCATGGCCTCATCTGCTGTTGGATGTGGAAGGTCTCGTGGGCCGTTCTCCCCTCAGGCTCGTGGGCAGCCTGTGGAAACTGTTCCGGGCCTGGCGGATCCTCAAGGCCCAATGGAAGCAGCATCGGCCAAAGGTCGTCGTGGCCACGGGGGGCTACGGGGCGGCTCCCGCCCTCTTCGCGGCCCGCTCCCTGGGCATCCCCTATTTCCTGCACGAATCCAATGCCGAGCCCGGTCGCCTCATCCGCCTGCTGGCCCTGGGGGCCGACAGCGTGTGGTGTGGCATGCGAGCCGTCGAAGCCAGGCTGCCCAATGCGAACTGCCGATTGGTCGGCACGCCGGTACGGGAGGCCTTCCTGAGGCCTTTCGAGGCGCCTGAAGCCCTTCGCCCTCCCCATCGCCTCCTAGTGCTGGGTGGCAGCGGCGGCGCCCGGGTGCTGAACGAGGCCATTCTGGCCATGGCCCCCAGCCTGTTGGAGCTGTTCCCGGACTGGGAAATCCTGCATCAAGTGGGCGGAAGGGATGCGGAGGAATTGGCGCGCCAGAATCGCCATCCCCGCCACCACCTGGCGCCCTTCATCGACGCGGTGGACCAGGCCCTGGAAGGGGCCAGCCTGGTGATTTCCCGCTCGGGTGCCAGCACCTGCGCCGAGCTCAAGGTCTGCGGGCGGCCCGCCATCCTGGTGCCCTTTCCCGCCAGTGCAGGGGACCATCAGCGCATGAATGCCCGGGCCATGGAGGCCGATGGGCAGGCCGTCGTCGTGGAGCAGGGCGCGACCTTTGCCGAGCGTCTGCTGGGGGAGGCTGCGCGGCTGATGGGCAGCCCGATCCCCCGCCAGGCCCTTTCCAGGGCCGAGCCCAATCGCGCCATCGAACTCTGCCTGGGGGATCTCGCACGCCAGGTCGGCTGAGGGTCACCCGCTTCGCGTACACTGGTCCCATGCACCAGCGCACCTGGCTCTCCCTCATCACCTTTCCCTTGGTCGCCACCTTCACCTACCCGGTGCTGGTGCGCCGCTCGGAGCCCCCGCGGACCGAGACGCGTCCCGCCACCCAGGATCCCCTCGCAGGGCTCTCGGACATCCAGGATGTCCTGGCCTTGGTGCGGGACAACTACGTGGATCCCCCCAACATGGAGAAGGTGCTTTCCGGCGGGATCCAAGGTGCGTTGGAGCGGGTCCATCCCCTCAATGCGTTCATCAGCCCCGAGGAATTGCGTCTTCCCGATCCCGGCCCCGCCGATCCTGGGCTTTCCCTGCGGAAGAGCCAGATCTACGCCCAGGTCATCGCCGTGGCGGCCAATGGTCCGGCCGAGAAGGCGGGCATCCACGTGGGGGACGTGATCCGCAAGGTGGATGGGCAGAGCATCGGCGCCCTGAGTTCCTGGTCCCTGGACAGACAACTGCGGGGGGCCGAGGGCAGCGAGGTGAGCTTCCTCTGGTACGACGGTTCGGTGGGCACCACTAAAAAGGTCACGGTCAAGCGGGAGAAGCCCCAGCGCACCCCCATCTCCGTCCGCAAGGATCCCAAGGCCACCGTGCTGGCCCCGACGGACCTGAGCCCAGGACGGGCCGATGAACTCCTCGCCCTGCTGCGGGCCTGCGATCCCAAGTTGCCCCTGGTCCTGGATCTACGGCGCTGCGCGGGGGGGAACCTGACGGAGTCGGCGAAGATCGCAGGATTCTTCGTGGGCAAGGCTCCCTTCATTACCCTCCAGGAAGCCGGTAAGGCCGATCTCGTGCTGGAGGCGGGGGGCGACAAGGGACCCGTTTTCGCGAAGGTTGCCCTGCTCGCGGGGCTCGGTACCGTGGGCCCCGCCGAGGCCCTTACGGCCGCCCTCAAGAAACAGTCGCTGCCGGTGTTCGGTGAACGCACGGCGGGCATGGGCGTGGAGCGCACTCGCTTCCCCCTCCGGCAGGGCGGAGTCGCGGAGATCGTGAACAAGCGCTGGCTGGGGGCCGGGGGCGAAAAACTGGACCGCCAGGGACTGGCTCCCGATTTCATTCTGCGCAGCCCACGTCCCGAGCGAGGTGCGGCGGCGACCGAGGATGACCCGCTGCCCAAGATCCTCGAACAGCTGGACAAGAAACCCGAGGCAAAGGTTGAAACCAAGGCCCTGCTGAAGGCAGGTCTGGCGCCGCGGCCTACCCCGGGCCCTCGCCCGGAAGCGGCAGGTCGAGAGATCACCTAGCCTCATGGCGCGCAGGCGCGGCGGTGGCCGCCTTTCCACGCCCATGTTGGCCTTTTGGGGGGCGGCCATGCTGTGCCTGGGGTTGGGCCTCGGCCTGCTCCTGAGCAATCAAGGCTGCGGCAGAAGCCGGTCCAGATCCGTTGAGAAGCAGGCGCCCAAGGCCGACCCCTCGCCTCGGAAGGAGCGAAAGGCAACTCGCCCCACTCCGATAGAATCGACCTCGCCTGAAGGCAAGGCGAAGGCCGAGCCGGAAAAGGTCGAGCCCAAGGTCGAGCTTCCCCGCATGGCCATCGTCATCGACGATTTCGGCTACGCGGCTCCGGAGCTCGTGCGGCGGCTCTGCGCCCAGCCCATCCCGTTCTCGGCGGCGGTGCTGCCCTTCCAGGACTATACCCAGCAGAGCGCCCAGATCCTCCACGAGGCCCGCAAGGAGATCATGCTGCACCTGCCCATGGAACCCCTGGGCTATCCGGGGCCGGGCAAGGATCCAGGCCCCGAAGCCGTGATGTACGACCTTTCGGAAACCGAAGTGAGGGCAAGGGTGCGCAAGGCCCTCCTGGGGGTGCCCTGGCGCAAGGGCGTGAACAACCACATGGGCAGCCGCATCACGCCGGACAAGAAACGCATGACCTGGATTCTCCAGGAGATCAAGCGCGCGGGCTGCTTTTTCGTGGACAGCCGCACGGAAAAAGAATCGGTAGCCTTCGATGTGGCGGTCTCGCTCCAGATACCTTCGGTCCAGCGCAAGGTCTTCCTGGATGACGACAAGTCTTTCGAGGAGATCGCCAAGCAGTGGCAGCGGGCTCTGGCCATCGCCCAGAAGGAAGGGCAGGTGCTCGTCATCGGCCACATCTACCCCGAGACGGTGGAGGCGCTGGAGAAGCTGGTTCCCCGCAGCCACGGCGAAGTGCGGTTCGTGCCGGCCTCGGAGCTGGCCCGCTGACCGAGCGGGATCTTTTGTTGGGTGGATGCCCTCGTCACGCGAATGATACGGATCGAATGTAGCGTTCACGGCCATTCAGGACGTGACCAAGTCCACGTCTTGAGTCTTCGTCACGTAAACGACACGTGACTGCCCCATAATCGATCAAGACGATTTCTGCCCCTTGGAGGCCGTATGTCCCTGAATTCCCTCATCCGATGGCTCAAGCCCCGCGAGCAGGTTTTCTTCGATCTGCTGGAATCCTCTGCCCTGAATGTGCTGGAGGCTGCGCGGTATTTCGATCAGGAGATGGGCGCCAAGCGCACGGAGTGGAACGACTTTCGCTTGAAGATGAAGGTCCTGGAACACAAGGGCGACGAAGTCACCCACGAGATCATCGAGCGGCTGGACAAGACCTTCGTTACGCCCCTGGAGCGGGAGGACATCCTGTCCCTGGCCCATGCGCTGGACGATGTGCTGGATGATCTCGATGCCATCGCCGACCGCATGATCCTCTATTCCGTGAAGGAGATCCGCCCGGCCTTCAAGGAGATCGCCTCGCTCACGGTACTCGGCTCCGAGGAGCTGCTCTTCCTGATCCGGGCGCTCCGCAACATGTCGAACCCCGATGACATCCGGCAGCACATCCGGGTCATCAACGAGCTCGAGAACAAAGTGGATTCGGTCTACCACACCGAGTTGGCAGGCCTCTTCGCAGAGCTGAAGGATCCCATCGAGCTCATCAAGTGGAAGGAACTGCTGGATACCCTTGAGGCCGCCGTGGATCGCATCGACCACGCTGCCAAGGTGGTGGGTTCCACCGTCATGAAGAACGCCTGAGGACCAGGGACCATGCTTGAATACGTCCCACTGGCACTGATAACAATCGTCCTCTTCTCCTGGTGCATTGACTATATCAACGGCTTCCACGACACGGCCAATGCCATCGCTACCGTGGTTTCCACCGGAGTCCTGCCGGCCAAGTACGCCATCGTGATGGCCGCGATCCTCAATTTCGCGGGGGCCCTCGTGGGCACCTCCGTGGCGACCACCATCGCCAAGGGGCTGGCGGACGGCGCGCAGATGGTGCCAGCCGTGATCATCGCCGCCCTGCTGGCGGCCATTCTCTGGGATCTGCTCACCTGGTGGTTCGGCATTCCCAGCAGCACCAGCCACACCCTCATGGGCGGCCTGGCCGGTGCCGTGATCGCCCACGCGGGGACCCAGGCGCTTCACTGGAAGAAACTGCGGGAAATCGCCGCCTTCATCGTCATCTCGCCCGCGCTGGGTTTCATCGTGTCGGCCACTCTCATCATCGCCATCCTGTGGATCGTGCGGCGCATGAGCGTGCGCAAGGTGAATGTCGCCTTCCGCAAGCTGCAGCTCCTCTCCGCCGCGGCCATGGCCTTCACCCACGGCCAGAACGACGCCCAGAAGGCCATGGGCATCATCTGTCTGGGGCTCATCACCTATGGATTCCTCCACTCCGTACCCGGTGCCAATGTGGCCGTCCCTCTGTGGGTGAAGATCGGCAGCGCCCTCATGATGGCTGCGGGCACGGCTGGAGGTGGCTGGAAGATCATCAAGACCCTGGGGCACAAGATCGCAAAACTCAAGCCCATTCATGGATTTGCAGCCGAGACCGCCGCCGCCATTGTACTCTTCACCACTGCGCACTTCGGCATCCCCGTTTCCACCACTCACTCCATCAGCGGCGCCATCATGGGCGTGGGCACGAGCATGAACCCCAGCGCGGTGCGGTGGGGCTTGGCGGGCAACATCTTCGTGGCCTGGCTGCTCACCATTCCCGTGAGCGCCATGCTGGCGGCGAGCTTCTACAAGGGCATCGTTTACTTCTCCCCGAGCCTTAAGACGAATCCGAGAATCGTCCAGACCCACGTGTCACCCGCACCCCCGAGTCTGCACCCCTAGCCTGATTGTCCCTGCCATCACGCCTGTCCGCCTGGACAGGCGTGATTTTTCGTGACTGTCACCAAGCCGAAACAATGAAGCCGTACATTCTGTTCGGGGCAACCCCAGGGAGGGAGCCATGGGCAGCCACATTTCCCTGATACCGTCTCCACGCTTGGGCTATGCCGGATTCCGGCGAGTCTCGCGGGTGCTGGACCTGCTGCTCATCCTGCTGGGAGCGGTCCTGGGCCTGCTCCTGTTCCCCGATCGCGCGGAATAGCTTTTCCCTGAAACGTCGTGCCTCCGTCACGGAAACGACACATGGGGTCTCTAGTGTAAGGTTGGGGCCTCCCAGGCTGAGGCGTGGGCCGCTCGAATGAGGACAGGACGACATGACCTTGCATACCGATCGAGAATTCGAAAACGAGCTGGCCAAGCTCCGGGAAAAGATCCTGCTCATGGGCGCCAAGGTGGAAACCATGGTGGCCACCAGTGTGCGGGCCTTTGATACCAACGACAACGAACTGGCCCACCGCACCATCGAGTTTGATCACGACATCAATCGGCTCGAGGTGGACATCGATGGTTTCTGCCTGAGCATCCTGGCGCGACGCCAGCCGGTGGCGTCGGATCTGCGTTTCATCACCACGGCCCTGAAATTGGTCACGGACCTCGAGCGCATCGGGGATCTGGCGGTGAACATCAGCGAGCGGGTGCTGGACATGTCCATGGATCCGCCGCGTCGCCCCTGGCCCGATATCCTCAAGATGGCGGATACCGTGCAGAGCATGGTGCGGGATGCCCTCGATGCTTTCGTGGCGGCGGATTCCGCCAAGGCCCAGTGGGTGATCGAGCGGGACCGCAGCGTGGACGCCAACTATGCCGAGCTCTTTCACCAGGTGCTCCTGGTGATGATGGAGGATCGCACCGCCATCCAGCGGGGCATGGGCGTGCAGTCCATCGCTAAATACCTGGAGCGCATCGGCGACCACGCCACCAACCTGGCCGAGATGGTCGTATTCCTGGCCAAGGGCACGGATATCCGGCATCCGGAGAGCCAGGGCGTGGAGCCTGGAGACGCGAACTAACCGAATGCCATCCAATCGACACGGAAGCGTTCCGAACATGATCCGGAACTTCCACGCGGTTTTCACACGGGCCCGAGAGGATATGGCTGCGGCATCAGAAGGCTGATTGCCCGCGACTCCATCCCGTTTCCCACCGCAATGCCCATTCCGGCCACATCCGGAATTTTCACGGAGGACACATGTCCCGTAGTCTTCGTCTGCTCGCCGGTACCGCCATCGCGCTGGCCGGCCTCACCACCGCCCAGGCCCAGGCCCCCAAGCTGAGTGGCCTCGCCCAGGTTTGGTACACCCAGATGCTGGACAACAATCTGCGGCTGAACAGCACCAGCACCTCGAGCCCCAAGTACTACAATCTCCGCAGCGAATTCCAGGAAAACACCTTCGCCATTCGCCGGGTAGAGCTGAAGGTCGATGGCAAGATCACGGATGAGGTCTCCTACGAGGCGATGATCGATCCGTCCATCAGCTCAGGGAGCATCCTGCAGGATGCCGCCATCAAGTACAAGCTCCCCTTCAATGCCGAGATCAAGGTGGGCCAGTTCAAGAACCTCCAGACCCTGGAAGGCAGTGCTTCCTCCTCGGAAATCTTGTTGGCGGAGCGCTCCCAGCTCGGTCGCACCTTCGGCGATGATCGCAACCGCGGCGGCGTGCTCAGCTTCGGTTTCGGCGATCCCAAGGAATTCGGCGCCAAGCTCCACCTGGGCGTGTTCAACGGCAGCGGCAAGGCCAACGACACCAATGCCCAGAAGGATGTTGTGGCCCGCCTCGATATGAACGTGGGCCTGGAGCACGTTTTTGGTGTCTATACGCTGCAGGGCAGCACCAGCGTCAAGGACACCACGGGTGTCGCCAGCACTCCCGTGCCCCCCGCCGGCTGGCCCACTCAGGCCGAGGTCTACGACAACAAGGACAAGACGAGCAATCTCGGCGTCTTCTACAAGTTCAGCAATTCGGAATGGCATGCTTCCTTTGAAGCCATCACGGGTCTGCTGGGCCGCCGTTTCCCGAATCTTGGTGCGACTGCCGTGGGGCGCCAACACCTGGACCAGAAGTTCATGGGCTATGTGGGCACCCTCGCCTACACCCTGGCCAACCACACCTTTGTGGCCCGCTACGACATGATGAACTACAACCAGGGCGACGACTGGTACACGCCCTACAACCCCTACACCGAGACCGCCGTGGGCACTCCCCGACTGGTGAATGGGGCTCCCGTGGACTACTCCCCCAAGTTCACGGAAATCTCCCTGGGCTACACCTACGCCTTCAAGCCTGAGAGCGTGAAGGCCGCCAACATCAAGGTGAACTACATCCTGCGCAGCAAGAACTTCCTGGTGCCCCGGTCCGCGCCCACCGTCCAGACAGGTGAGCAGGGCGGCGACAGCCTGGTGGTGGCCTTCCAGGTTGCCTTCTGATCTCTTCCGGCCTCAACGAAGAAGCGCCCCGTCGGGGCGCTTCTTCGTTGAGGGGGGCTACTGGGCTCCGGAGCCGTAGTCGTAGAAGCCTCGGCCCGAGCGTTTGCCCAGCCAGCCGGCGGCCACGTAGCGACCCAGCAGGGGGCAGGGGCGGTACTTGGGATCGCCGAATTCGCTGTGGAGCATCTGCAGGTTGGCCAGGCAGGCATCCAGGCCCAGGAGATCGGCCAGGGCCAGGGGGCCCATGGGATGGTTCATGCCCAGCTTCATGATCTCGTCGATGGCCTGGACCTCGGCCACGCCTTCCTGAAGGGCGAAGATGGCCTCGTTGATCATGGGCAGGAGCAGGCGATTGCTGATGAAGCCGGGACTGTCGTTGCATTGCACGGGGGTCTTGTCCAGGCGCTCGGAGAGAAAGCTCACGCGCTCGCAGGTCTCATCGGTGGTGGCCAGGCCCCGCACCACTTCCACCAGGGGCATCACTGGCACTGGGTGCATGAAATGCATGCCGATGACGAGGCCGGGGCGCTTGGTGAGGGAGGCCAAACGAGTGACTGAGAGGGTGCCAGTACTGGTGGCCAGGATGATGCCCGGGGGGCAGAGCACATCCAGGGTCTCGAAGATCTGTTTCTTGGTCTCCCAGTGCTCGGGTCCGGCCTCGACCACGAAATCCGCCTCCTTGAAATCGCCCAGGGACACGGTGGTGTGGATGCGGGCGAGGGTGGCCGCCTTTTCCTCCAGGGTGAGCTTGCCCTTTCCGACGCCCCGCTGGAGGCTCTGATCGATGGAGAGTTGGGCCTTGGCCAGGGAATCCTGGGAAAGGTCCTGAAGGAGCACCTGGAATCCGGCCAGGGCGAACACATGGGCGATGCCGCAGCCCATCTGACCGGTACCGGCCACGCCGATGGTGCGAATGTTCATGGTTCCTCCAGAGGGAAGGACCATTCTACGCTGGAGCTTCGTGTCCTTTTCCGGAGTCCCCATGGCCGCTTCCAAGAACCGCATCGACTGGGCCCTGCTGTTTCTGAGAGCGGGAGTCGGCGGCCTGGCCATCCACCATGGCCTTCAGCCCCTGCTGCACGCCAGGGGCGCCGTGACCCTGGGCAACGCCCTCCAGCTTGGCTACGCGCTGCTGGAGGTTCTCTGTGGCGCCCTGATCCTGGTGGGGCTCTGGATGATTCCCGCGGTGCTGGGCATCCTGGCGCTGGTGAGCTGGCCCCTCATCCACGGCTGGCTCCATGGCGCTCCTGTGCTGGGGCAGCCCAACGCGCTGTTCCGGCTGCTGACCACCCTGGCCTGTGGTCTGGGCGGCGCGGGGAAATGGGGAGTCGGGAAGGACTAGCCCACCTTAGCTCTGGGCTCCGCCAGCCAAGCCACGAGCACCGATACGAAATAGAGCGCCAGCAGGATCGCGCTGAAGAACACGGTGGTGACCACCACATCGCCGGGCGTCAGGAAGGCCGACACCACGAAGATCAGAATGGCGGCATGGCGCCAGAACTTCAGCATCCAGCGGGAGGTCACCACCCGGAAGCGGGCCAGGAAATAGAAGAGCACCGGCAACTCGAACATGATGCCCGTGAGCAGCAGGGTGTAGAGAAAGAGATCCAGGTAGCTGTCGATGTGGAGATTGGCGCGGAGTCCCGCGTCTCGGGCCTCCTGGAACAGGATGTCACCCAGGATCTTGAAGGCCTGGAAGTAGGCGAAGAGGGCGCCGCCGATGAACATCCCGCTGGTGATGCCCACGAAGGGCAGCACGAGGCGACGTTCGCGTTCGTACAGACCCGGCCGGATGAAGGCCCAGAGCTGGTAGAAGAGGAAGGGCGCTGCCAGGAAGGCCGCGGCCCAGAAGCTCAGCCGCATGAGGCTGAAGAAGGGCTCGGAGAGATCCGTGAAGGCCCAGGGCTGGAGCTCCGCGATGGGCTTGTGGGTCTGCCGGGCCATGGCCTCCAGGAAGGGCCTCTGCACCCAGTCCCAGATCTGGAAGCGCATGGCGGGCATGCCGTGGAGGATCCGGAACTTGTCTTGCAACCCAAAGGGAAAGCTGTAGGTGAAGAGGAAGGCCCCCACCACGATCAGGATCGAACGCACCAACCGCACCCGCAGTTCCTGCAGGTGCTCCCAGAAGGTCATCTGGTTGGGAGGCGTGTCGGGTGTGCTCACTTCTTCTCGGCGCTGACATCCTCTTTGACCGAGTCCGTGATCTCCTTGCTGGCCTTCTTGAACTCCTGGATGCCCTTACCGAGGGCCTTGCCCAGCTCGGGCAGCCGCGAGGGGCCGAAGAAGATCAGCAGCGCGATGCCGATCAACAGCATTTCAGTGAGGCCAAGATTTCCCATGGTGTTGCTCCGCAGAGGTCGAATCAGTTCCTGAGTATGACGCCGGAAAGGGGCAGGGGGTTCCAGTTCACCCGGCCACAGGCAGGCGGCCGATGGAATGGTAGGTCCAGCCCAGGGCCTTCATGGCCTCGGGGCGGAACAGATTACGCCCATCGAAGATGACCTTGGCCTTGAGGTGGCCTGCCACCTGCTCCAGGTCGGCCTTGGCGTATTGGGGCCATTCCGTGGCGATGATCAGGGCGTCGGCGCCTTCGCAGGCGGCCAGGGGATCCTCCGCATAGCGCACCCGATCCCCAATCTTGGCCTTCACGTTGGGCATGGCCTCGAAGTCGTGCACCACGATCTCCGCCCCCTGGCCCGTGAGGTTGTCGATGAGCTCCAGGGCCATGGCATCGCGGATGTCATCGGTGTGGGCCTTGAAGGCCAGACCCCACAGGGCGAAGCGGCGACCCGCGAGCGGCGCGGGAGTGCTGCCCTCGCAGCCGTAGTGGGCCCGCACCTTGCGGGCGAGCACCTGCTTCTGGTGGCGGTTGGCCTCCACGGTGGCTTCCAGGCAGCGCAGGGGCTGGCCGTTCTCCCGGCCCACCTTCAGCAGGGCCTGGAGATCCTTGGGGAAGCAGGAACCTCCAAAGCCGGGGCCGGGGTTCAGGAAATACTTCCCAATGCGGTGATCGCTACCGATGCCTACCTTCACGAAGTCCACATCGGCCCCGACCTTTTCGCACAGGGCGGCGATCTCGTTCATGAAGCTGATGCGGGTGGCCAGCATGGCGTTGGCGGCGTACTTGGTCATCTCGGCGCTGGGGGGGTCCATGCGGAACCACTGACCCCCTTGGGGATTGCGGGCCTTGGCCGCGGCGAGTTTCTTCTCGTAGAGGCCCTTCATCACACCTTCTGCGAAATCCGTGCGGCAGCCGATGACCACGCGATCGGGGAAGAGGAAATCATCGATGGCGCAGCCTTCCCGTAGGAATTCCGGGTTGCTCACCACCTCGAAGGCACGGTCGGTCTGGGCGGCGATGGCGGCATGCACCCGGGCCGCCGTGCCCACGGGCACAGTACTCTTGTCCACCACGATCAGGGGCTTGGCGTCCTGGGCGCGGCAGGCCATGGCCTTGCCGAGTTCCCGGGCTACGGTGAGCACATACTGGAGATCGGCGCTGCCGTCCTCACTCTGGGGTGTGCCCACGCAGATGAATGCCGCGTCGGCCTCGGCGATGCCTTCCTTCAGATCCAGCGTGAAGGAAAGGGAACCGGTGTCCTGGTATTTCTTCAGGAGTTCATCCAGGCCGGGTTCGTAGATGGGGCTGATGCCCTTGCGCAGCTTCTCGATCTTGACTGCGTCCACATCCACGCCAATCACGCGATGGCCGGAATCCGCGAAACCAGCGGCGGCCACGAGCCCCACGTATCCCGAACCGATGACCAGAACCTGCATAGAGACTCCCTCGTTGCGCGGCTTCGCGGCGGCAATCCCCAGGCGCGCTGCCGGGAGCCAGTGTACCCGGGCGCCTCGGGGGGCGCGACCCTTGCTAAGATCAAGGGGTTGGAGGGCTCATGCTCGCAGTGATGATGGAGGGCCAGGGCGTCAGTCTCTGGGAAGTGGTGCGCCACGGTGGCACGGTGGCGAAGGTCGTGATGGTGCTGCTGGGAGTCTTCAGCATCCTGAGCTGGGTGATCATCCTCCAGAAGGGCGTCCTCCTGCGCCGCAGCGGCAAGGCCAGCGAGCACTTCCGGAACGCGTTCCGCCGTTCCACAGACTGGCGCGAACTCAAGCAGACGGCCACCAACTTCACCCTGAGCCCGCTCATGGGCCTCTTCAATGCGGGCTATACGGAAGTCACCTATCAGCTCCGGGCCAACCCCGCGGGTGGCAAGGCTCAGATCAAGAGCATGGAGGCCGTGGAACGCAGCCTTCAGCGGGCCTCCGTGGTGGAAATGGGCCGCATGGAGAATGGCCTGGGCATCCTGGCCACCATCGCCGCCGTGAGTCCCTTCGTGGGGCTCTTCGGCACGGTCTGGGGCATCATCGACGCCTTTCAGGGCATCGGCGCCACGGGCAATGCCAGCCTGGCCACCGTAGCCGTTCCCATTTCCGAGGCCCTGGTGGCCACGGCCCTGGGACTGGTGGCGGCCATCCCGGCGCTGATGGCCTACAACTTCTTCCAGGGGCAGCTCAAGCAGTGGCAGACGGAGCTGGATGATTTCTCGCTGGAATTCATCAGTCTCTCCGAACGCAACTTCACCTGACATGAACGAAGGGGGACCGCACGCTCGCGGAGCTCACTCTTCGTCCCCCCTCGTGCTCCCCCACGAGGCTGCCGGGCCGAGGCAGGCCACCTCGTCTGACCTGAACCAGGAGAGACCGCCCGCTGGCGGAGTGCCGCGCCTGCCCCTGTCCTTCGACTGGGAAGACTGGTTCCAGCTCTGCTGCCCGCCCTTCGATGGGCCGGATGCCCTGGATCGCTACGAGGATCGCCTGGAGCGCGGGACCGAGCTGGCCCTGGGGCTCTGCCGGGAGCTGGGTGCCCGGGGCACCTGGTTCTGCCTGGTGGATCAGGCCGAGCGGCACCCGGAGCTGCTGCGGCAGATCCTGGATGAAGGGCACCGGATCGCCCTGCATGGCCTGGACCATCGGCGGGCCTTCACCATGGACCGGGCCGCCTTTCGGGCCTGGGTGGCCGAGGGCAAGGCACGCCTGGAAGATTTGGCAGGGGTGGAAGTGCAGGGCTTCCGCGCCCCCGAATGGAGCCTGAGACACGGAGCCGAAGACTACCTGCAGGAGCTGGCGGGTCTGGGTTTCACGTTCGATTCCAGCCGTGCGCCGCTGGCGGTATTGGGTGATCCACGCTGGCCGCAGCGCCCCTATCCTACGGCGAACGGGCTCTGGGAATTCCCGCCCCCGGTGGCGAGCCTTGGACTCTGGAGGGTTCCCCTCTGGGGCTGGGGGCTCCGCGTGCTGCCCGAGTTCTGGTTGGCGCGGCGCCTGCGCTGGCTGGCCGCCTTCGATGCCGGTTCGCCCCTGACGATCCATCCCTGGGAGCTGGATGCCGAGCAGCCCACCCTCCAAGGCGTTTCCCGGGGGCATCGCTTCGCCCACGGAGCCGGGCTCAAGGGCTTCCAGGCCCGCCTGCGGCGCCTCCTGAAGGGCATCCAGCTCGTGCCCATCGAGGACTGGCTCCGCGCCAATGTGCAAATCCGGGCAGACTAGGGGCATGGGCACCGTGGAATCCTCCGAGCCGTTCGTGTTTTTCCCTGGGGAGCGACCATGACCTGCGCCACGGCACCGGCCTTCTGGGCGCGTCAGCAGCGACTGCCCTTGCCCCTCCAGCGTTTCGTGCGGGTTCGCCTCGAAACCGCTCTGAACGACCCCGAAGAGCGACCTTTGCTCGTCTGGCCCACGATTCTCGGCGCGCCTCGCGTGCGGGAAGCCCATCCCGAGGGGATTCCCGAGGAAGTTCTGCTCACTCAGGCGGGCCGGATGCTCGCGGCGCTGGGGGTGACCGATCCGGGGGAGGCCTGGAGAAAGGCTCTGGGGGGCTTTCCCGACACGGCGGACAAGGGCGCCACAGGCTGGCTGCCCCAGCGCATCTGGGATCCCCTCTCGGCCCAGCTCAGCCTGCGCTGCGGCGTGATCCTGCTGGCCCTCACGGGGCAGCCCGAGGATGAACGCTACCGCCTGGCCTCGGGGGTCACGCTGTTCAATTCGGCCCTCTTCCACGAGAGCCACGATGCTCTGGAGAGCCACTGGATCCAGGCCTCGGGGGACCTCAAGAAGGGGCTCCAGGGCCTGATCCTCACGGCGGCAGGCTTCTATCATCAGCAGAACCACGATGCCTTGGGCATGATCAGCCTGTGGAAGGATGCGCTCGCGGCGCTGGAGCCCTTCGAGGGCGAACTGCTCACGCCCTGGGGCACCGTGGACTTCAGCGAGAGCCTGGAGGCGATGGAACAGCGGATCGCCTGGCTTCGAGCACTGGACACCGACGCCGAACTCGATGGGCTCTGGGATCTGCCCAGGCCGGAATGGAAGCTCAAATGATCCTGTGTGACGTTCTTGTTCTGGGGGCTGGAATTGCGGGCTGCACGGCGGCCCTGCGAGCCGCTGAGCTCGGTGCCGATGTGGCGCTGGTGGCCAAGGACGCCCTGGGCGAGTCGAATACCTCCTGGGCCCAGGGGGGCATCGTCGGCCTTCCGCCGGAATCTTTCGGCGATTCCCCGGCGCTGCTGGCGGCGGACATCGAGGCCGCCGGGGCCGGGCTTTGTCGACCCGAGGCCGTACAGATGCTGGCCCAGCAGGGGCCAACCCTCTGTCTGGACTTTCTCGCCAAGCGTCTGGGCGTGCCCTTCGATCTGGGGGCTGAGGGCGAACTGGAACCCACGGCCGAGGCGGCCCATTCGGCCCGACGCATCTACCACGTCAAGGACTCGACGGGACTGGCCATCCAATCCGCCCTTACGGAGGCGGTACGCAATCATCCCCGCATCCGCATCTTCGAGGGTCTGACCCTGGCGGATCTCCTCACCACCCCCCACCACGGCCGGGATCCCCGGGGCGTCTACGACCCCATCCACGTCTGGGGCGCCTATCTGCTGGAAGAATCCTCCCGGCGTATGGAAATGGCCCTGGCCAAGCGTACGGTGTTGGCCACGGGTGGGCTGGGGTACCTCTATCTCCACACCAGCAATCCCCCGGGAGCCACCGGAGATGGCCTCGCGGCGGCCTATCGCGCCACGGCGCGCATCGTGAACTGTGAGTACATCCAGTTTCATCCCACGACCCTGTATGTGCCCCACAAGCCCCGGACCCTGCTCACGGAGGCCCTGCGGGGCGAAGGTGCCCACCTCCGCAACCGCAAGGGCGAGCGGTTCATGGCCAAGTACGCTCCGGCCCAGATGGAACTGGCCCCTCGCGATGTGGTGAGCCGGGCCATCTTCCAGGAGATCGCCACCACCGGCGATGTGTGCGTCTTCCTGGATCTCGCCCCCGTCGCGGCGCGTCTGGACTTGGAGGCCCGCTTCCCCAAGGTGCTGGCCGCCTGCCGGGCGGAGGGCATTGAGCCCCTGCGCCAGCCTATTCCCGTGGTCCCCGCGGCCCACTATTTCTGCGGAGGCGTGGCCGTGGACCTCGATGGGCGCACCAGTCTGCCGGGTCTTTTCGCCGTGGGCGAGGTGGCCTGCACGGGCCTGCATGGGGCGAATCGTCTGGCCTCCACCTCCCTGCTGGAAGGGCTGGTGTGGGGCTACCACGCGGCGGAGGCAGCCGTGGCGGATTGTCCCCAGGCGGTACCGCCCACGGCCGATTCCATCAAACCCTGGATTCCCGCCAGCGATCCGGCGGAAGCGGATCCCCTGCTCATCGAGCAGGACTGGACCAATATCCGCACGACCCTCTGGAACTACGCGGGCATCGTGCGCACCACGGAGCGCCTCGATCGCGCCCGGGGCGACATGGGGCATCTCTACCATCGCCTGGAGGCCTTCTACCGCAAGGCGCCCCTCTCCCGCTCCATCCTGGAACTCCGCAGCGGCATCATCTGCGCCCGATTGATCCTCAAGGCGGCCCTCCTGAATCCTGAGAGCCGAGGATGTCACTACCGGGCGGATTGACGAACCCAGGCTGGGGTTGTCTCGTGTATCGCGTATGCGATACCGAGAAGGCGGCCCTCCTGAATCCTGAGAGCCGAGGGTGTCACTACCGGGCGGATTGATCCCGACTGAATCTCAGAGCGGCCACACTCCGGCGCCCTGGCGGAGCAGGATGGGTTCTTCCTTGGTCAGATCGACCACGGTGCTGGCGAGGCCAGCGGGGTCGCCGCAATCCACGACGAGATCCAACAAGTGACCCAGTTCTTCCTGGATCTCCCAGGCGCTGGTCATGGGCTCTTCGCCTGCGCGATTGCAGCTGGTGGTGATGATGGGTTCGCCCACCAGGCGGGTGATGGCCATGCAGAAGGCGTGATCGGGGATGCGCAGGCCCACGGTCTGCTTGTTCTGGAGATGGCGCGGCACCTCTCGGCTGGCGGGGAGCACTGCAGTGTAAGGGCCGGGAAACATCTGCTTGAGAATGCGGAAGGTGGCCGTCTCTAGATGCTGCGTGTAGCGGCAGAGCATCGAAAGATCGGCGCAGAGAATGGACATGGGTTTCTTGGGATCGCGCCCCTTGAGTTCCTGGATGCGGTCCACGGCCTTCTTGCGCGACACCAGGCAACCCAGGCCGAAGAGGGTGTCCGTGGGATAGGCGATGATGCCGTCCTTCTGGAGGATTTCGGCGATGCGCTCGAGGTGGCGCTGCTGGGGGGTCTCGGGGTGCAGGGTGACGATCATGGCGTTTCCAGCTTACTCCAGCGGGCCCTCCCGGCGCTGGGCCGCTCGGCGGGGCGCTGGAAGAACCGCTCCGTGAGCGTGGGTGCCAGGGGCTCGGAAATGCCGCTCCGGCGGGCCTGGAGGGCCAGGATGGCGATGACCGTGAGGCCATCGGCGATCTCGCCCGCGAGCACCCGGCGCAAGCAGGTCTCGAAGGGCTCCCGGTGCACGCAGAGTTCTTCTTCCTCGTCGGGCTCGTGGCCATGGACCTCGGAGAGATCCGAGGCGAGAAAGAGGAAGGCCTCCTCATCCGTGGAGGAGTTGCTGAGGTTGCTGTAGGCCAGGGGCTCCCACACACCGGCCCGCAGATTGGCCTCCTCGCCCAGCTCCCGCTGGATGCACTCGAAGGGGGATTCCGATTCTTCGCCGCCCCCTTCCACGATCTCCCAGGAATACTGCTCCAGCGGGTAGCGCCACTGGCCCACCAGCACCACGCGATCCTGGTCGTCCAGGGCCAGCACGCCGCAGGCGGTGCGTCGGAATCCGCAGATGGGATAGCGGCCTTCGACGCCCTTGCGGTGGCGGAAGCGGTCCTCCCGCAGCCGGATCCATGGCGAATCGAAGAGCAGTTCGCGGCGGGTCACGGTGTAGGGGTTGGGATGCTCGGGATCGGGCAGGGGAGGCAGCGTGGACATGCTTTTACCCTAACGAAAAACGCCCGCGGATGCGGGCGTTTCGGAAGTTGAAAGGCGACTAGCGGCGCAGGCCGAGGCGCTCGATGAGGGAGGCGTAGCGGGCTTTGTCCTTGCGCTTCAGGTAGTCGAGCAGGCGACGACGCTGGCCCACGAGGATCATGAGGCCGCGGCGGCTGTGGTAATCCTTGGCGTGGACCTTGAAGTGCTCGGTGAGGTCGTTGATGCGCTTGGTGATCAGGGCCACCTGCACCTCGGGCGAGCCCGTGTCCGTCGCGTGGGTCTTGTAGTCCTCGATGATGATGGTCTTCTGTTCGGTGTTCAGGGCCATGGTCGGCTCCTTTTCGGGTGTTCGCCCGTCACCCTCCGCGCAGCCCCGTGCCGCATGGTGGTCGTAGTCCGGAAGGGGCCGGACGCCCTTATCAAGTTCAAACGGCACCGAAGTGCCGTTTGAAGGTGGTGCGGATAGAGGGACTCGAACCCCCACGACCGTGAGATCACTAGTACCTGAAACTAGCGCGTCTACCAATTCCGCCATATCCGCAAAGAACCCTTGGATCCCTCAGGAAGCCAATCACGGGAAAAGTAAGACTAGCGCGGCACGGCCCATTCTTCAAGAGGAAAAAGCAGGGCGTACCCTCACCATTCGCGATAGGGCACGCCGTTGGAGCCCGTGCCCGTGGCGTTGCTGTAGACGTCGTAGACGCTGCCGCCCCCCCAGCTGGAACTGGTGGGATCGTCGGAGATGGAGCGCAGGCCCCACTCCGCCTTGCCGGTGAAGGGGTCGATGGGGATGCGGCGCAGGAAACGGATCTTCACCGAGGCCTTGCTGGTGGCGACTCCTTCCACCAGGATTTCCAGGGACTCGGGATAGCCGTTGTTTTCCGGGGGCGGGGCCTTGATCTTCTGCTGCTTGGCCATCTGTTCGTAGGAGTCGATGGCCATGCGCATTTCGCGCAGGGAGCGGCGCAGTTCCAGTTCCTTCTGGCGGCGCAGCCCGTTCTTCACCATGGGGATGGCGGCAGAAGAAATGATCAGGAGCACCGTTGCGGTGACCGCCATCTCCAGAAGGGTGAAGCCGCGCTGCCTGAATCGCATGGGCTATTCCACGGTGACCAGGGAATTGACCACCCGTGCCGACGTCGGGTTGGCCCCCATCAGATACTTGCCGCCCTGGATGAGCACGGGAGCGTTGCCGGCGGTGACGCCCTCGAACTCCAGGGTGGCCAGGGTGCCGCTGTCGGAGGCGCTGTTGCTGCGCTTGAAGGCCAGCTTCAGCACGCCATCCTTGGGCGGGGTCTGTTCCAGGGTGCCGGATTCATTGGTGAGGAAGTCTCCAGCCATCACCGACACCAGTTTCAGCTTGGGATCGATGCGCACATCCATGGTGCCGCTGGTCAGCCCCTTGCCGTTGCTCACCAGGAGGTTGAGCTGCACCCGCTCGCCCTTGGTGAGGGGCGTGAAGACGGGAGCGAGAAAGAGCACCAGCCCACTTTCTTCGGGATCCGGGGCGGCCTCCGCCAGCTCGACCTTGGGCTTGCCTGCTTCGCCTTCGGGCTTGGGGGTGATGGCCTTAGGTTCGCCGGGCTGATGGGGAACCCCGGTGATGAGCTTGGCCTCGGGCTTGGCGCCCGTCGGGGCCTCCGGGGCCGCAGGTGGAATGGCCTTGGGGCTCACCTTGGGGGCGAAGTGTCCCGTGTTGGTGGTGGCGAGATCCGGGTCGAAGGCCTCCCAGTCTTCGGCCTGGATCTCGGGTTTGCGCACCACGACGGCGCGGATGGTGAGGAGCACATCGGTCTTGGCCCGGGCGTTCTTGTTGCTGCCCAACAGCTTGCCAATTACGGGAATATCGGAGAGGCCCCAGATGCCCTGCAGACTCTTTTGTTCTTCTTCCTTGAGCAATCCGGCGAACACTGCGGTCTCCCCGTCTCGCAGGCGGGCCCAGGTCTTGATGATGCGCTGCCCCAAGTCGGGGCGGCCAGGAGTGGAGCCACTCTTCTGAGTCTTCACTTCCGACTCGATCTTGATGGTGATGTCGTCGTTGAAGTGGACTCGGGGTTCCAGGATGATCTTCACGCCCACATCTTCGTAAGCGTATTGGGTCTGTTGGGTTGCTGCGCCCAGATAGCTACTTGCGAGGCTGCTGGTGGAGGATGCAGATGAGCCTGACTGTCCCGGAATGCCTAGCTGGGACTGGGTGGTAGACACCTTGTCGCCGATGTTGATCTCGCCCTTCTCGCCTGAAATGACGCGGATATTGGGGCTGGCAACGAGCTTGGCGTCCCCGCTACTTTTTAGGGCGTCCAGGGCCAGGCTTGGGAACAGGAACCGGATATCAGATTTCGAGATGCGGATGCCGCCCTTGTTCTGGTTATTGCCACCCAACCCGATATCTGTGGTGGTGGCGCCCAAGCGGTACACCCCTGAGGTGTCAAAGGGAGTCAGCACCGGGAGCAGGCCAACTGTTTCCGCACTGTTCTCGGTCACTTCCATGAGCTCGAGATAGATCATCACCTCGGCTTTGGCCTTGTCGAGCTGGCTCACGATGCGCCGAGCGATGGTCAACTCCTGGGGCTTGGCCTTGATGGTGACTGCGTTCAGGCGCTTATCCGTGAATACCTTCAGCTGCGGCATGAGCTGCTGAAAGATGGAGCGCACGTCGTTGGGTTCGGCATTGGAGAGATAGAAGGTCTTGATGCTCTGGTTCTCGAACTGCTCCTTGTTCTGTGGGGTGCTCTTGAACACCATGATGGTGTTGACGTCCAGCACCTTGTAGAACAGGTCGTTCTGAAGCATCAGCGTGTCCAGGATCCGCTGGAAGCCGAGGCCCCGGAGATCCGCCGAGACCGATGAATCCTGGAATGAGGAATGAAGGATGATGTTTACGCCGGAGTTCTGGCTGAGATTGGCGAAGATCTCCTTGAGCGAGGTCTTCCGGACGAAATTGAGATCCATGCCTTCAACGGAGCGGGGATTGAGCATCACGGCAGGGCGCGAATCGGCTCGGTCTCGCTGGGTTTCAAGGCTTTCCTCGGCATCCAGTTGGAGCTTCTTGCGCTGGGCCGCGGTCTCCAGGTTTATAATCCATTCGGCGGCCACGGCATTGGAGGGGTCGAGGACCGCGGCCTTGCGAACCTCCAGGTAGACCTGATCGCTCTGGCCCCGCTTCTCGGCCTCCCTGGCCTTGGCGAGATGGGCCTCGGCGGCCCGGGCGGCGGCCCGGTGATACCCCATCTTGGCGCTCACGTTGTTCGGGGAATTCTGGATGATGTCGCGGTAGCTCTTGACGGCCTCGTCGTAGCGGCCTTCGTCGAAGGCCTTGCGGGCCCGATGCAGGCTGCAGCCGAGGGTCAAGATGAGCAAAGCGGCCACCGCGGCGGTGCGAAACAGCGGGTGAGGCATGGGGGTGGGTTTCATCATTGCGTCCATCCGATTCAGAATTCGTTCGTTGCGCCCGCACCGCGGGGTCCAGCGGCGCCGTCGACCGCGGCGATGCGGTGGCGCAGCTCTGGGTATTTGAGGTTCTGGAATTCCGCGTTGGTGCTGGTGACCGTGATGAGTTTCCATTGGCCGCCCAGGGTCTCACCCTGCTTGATGGGCACGGGGAGTTCCCCCTTCATGAAGGCGCCGATGCGCCCCACGGACTTGCGCTCCATGTAGCCCAGGTAGCGCAGGTCCTGGGGACGGGAGGCGAATTCGGAATCCTTGGCCTGCTGCAGGGCGATGGCCCGGAGCTGCTCCTCGGTGGGAGGGGGGGGCGGCGGTGGCGGCGGCGGCGGCGGTTGAGGCGGGGGCGGTGGGGCATCGAAGAGGATGAGATCTCGGTACATCCGGTCTTCGCTGGGGAGCTCGCCTGCTTTCCCGAGTTTGGCCAGGTCGGGCAGCTTGTCCAGGGCCAGCAGGGTACGGTCATCGCCCGCGGTGCTGATGGCGGCGAACACCTTGCCGGGGCGGCGCTTGGGGGCATCGGGCCAGAGCATGTAGACCATGAAGGCCAGCGCCAGGGCGAAGAGCGCCAGGCCCCCCTGGGTGCGCCGATTGGTCTTCAGCTCTTCGAGCCATTCCCGGGCCTGGATGGCCTTGTCGCCATGGGCGCCGCTCATGCTTCCTCCCCACTGACATCGCCCTTGACCAGGCCCGTGCGCCGGAAGGCCCGCACGCTGATCGTGAGGCGGACCCCCTCGGGGGTCTCATCGAGCTTGGCATTGGCCAGTCCGAAGGGAAGTTCGCTGCTTTCAAAGGCGAGCATGAAGGCCTTGAGATTCTGGTACAGCCCCGAGGCGACGAACTCCACGTCGATGGCCTCGAGATCCGTGCCCTTGGCGCCCTCACGCGTGGGGGCACCGTACTTGACGGTCTGGACCCGGGCGCCATGTTTGGCCGCCAGCGCATACAGCGTCTGGCTGAGTTTCCATTTCAGCTGTCCCTCGTTTTCCTGGGGCATCCGGGCCAGCACCTCTTCCATGCGTTTGCGGCCGAGGCGCAGATTCTCGGCCCGGGCCTTGAGTTTTCCCAGCTCGCCCTCCTGGGTGGTCAACTGGGCGCGGGTATCGGCCAGGGCCTTCTCCTGGCGAACGCGCTTCTGGCTGGCGTCTGGGAGGACGAAGAACGTCACCGCCAGCGCCGCCAGCATCAACGCGAATCCGGCCAGGAGGCGGATCATGCTCATGCGAAGATTGTGGTTCATGGCTGCATCCCCCGAATGGGCCGTTCGGGCTCAGCGGTACGGCGAGGCCCTCCGGGATTCCCCCGTTGGGGCCTGCTGATTCCTCGCAGGGGGCGTTCACCGGCGGCATCGCCACCCGCAGGATTCTGGGCGGCGGCGATGGAAGGCCGCAGTGTGAGGGAATGCGCGGGCTTGGGAGCGGGAGCGCTGGCCGCGGGGGGCTTGGAGGCCTTGAGGGCGGGCGCGACGATTTTTTCGGGCAGGGGCTGGGCGACTTTCACAACGGGCGATGTGCGCGCCGCACCGTACTTGGGCAGTGCCACGTAGGGGGGCGGGACTGCAGCCAGGGGCAGGGTGTATTCGAAATCGATGCCCCCGCCTTGGCGTTCGGATTCCCGCTCCAGGATCATCTGGGAAAAGAATGAGTTTTTTTCGATGGAGGCCACGAAGGCGGCCTCGGCCTCCCGGGTGCGGGCCTCGCCCTTGAGCTTCACAAGCACGGTCTGGTCGGAGCCGCGGCTGCGCTGGAGGGAGCGGATCCGGACATCCTGCACCAGGCTGCGCTCCAGTTCGGCTGTAAGTCTGGACCAGGGGCTGCTGCGCTCGCCCAGGATCCGTTCTGCGAGTTTCCAGCGAGGGAGCTCCTTGGGAACGTCGATGGCCCGCAGTTCCGCCAGCACATTGCCCTGCTTGGCCCTGGCCTCCTGGGTCTGGCGGCTCAATCGAGTGGCCTCCAGCCCCATTCGGCTGGTTTGGCGATAGGCGGCGACGGTGGAGGTGACCGCGAGCCCGAGGGCCAGCGCGCCGAGGCCCAGGACCGACCAGCTCAGCAGGGCGTGTTGGCGGCGCCAGAGGGAGGGTGGTGGGGCGAGGTTCAGCTTGAGAACCGGAATGGCCATCAGACGGCCTCCTGGACCGGAATCTCGGGTTGGATGAGGTGGATGGGCAAGCCTGCCTCGGGCCAATGGTCGGTACCCCACACCCAGAGTTCCTGAGGTGGGCGCGAGTCCCGCTGGAGATAGGCGGTGGTGGGGGCGACCCGTTCTCGCTGCCAGATCTCTGGTGGCGCGGGTTCATTCCACTGTCGCAGGAGCGTGAGGGTTCTTCCCCAGGCCGCCAGGCTGCCGGTGAAGCCGCCCTCGGGATGGGGGCAGAGGGAGAGCACCATGCCGGGCAATTCCCGGGTGGGGGCAAGGCGATTATAGAGGTAGAGCCAGCGAGGCCGCAGGCTGTGGATGGGGCGGCTCAGGCGCATGGCCGTCTGGAGCCACTGCTCACGGAGCGCCTCAGGGATGCCCGTCAGGAGCCAGGTGCCCTCCCCCAGGTCGAGGGCCTGTACGGAATGGGGCGCCTCCAGGGCCAGGCTCTGGGTGAACTTCCACTTGAAGAAGGATTCCCGGGCCTCCGCACCCGCGGGAAGGGTCACCACATCCCGCAACAGGATGGAGGGGGCCCAGAGGTCATCCACGATCCAGGCCGTCGGCCCCTGGGGCAGGGCGGCCAGGAGGGGGCCGAGGCGGTCATTTTCGGGAAGACCCTCCAGGGCAGATGACCTGCCGCCCCCGAGGAGCCGGTGGGGCTCCAGCCAGACCACTGAGGCGGGAGGGGCCTTGAAGCTCAATCGGCTCATATGGATCCCCCGCAAAGGCACTGACCGTAGGGCGATACCTCGGCCGAGTGCAAAATCATTGGAATGGGGGTCACGGGAACTCCGGAAACAGGGAAAATAACAGTCTATCGTCCTGGACGGGCCGATCCCAAGGCCCACCGTTCGAATCTGTCATGGAAATATCGGGTATTAAGTTCCCGTCGGAGAATCGGCTTGCGCCTCATCGCCCTTGAATTACACGGCTTCAAATCCTTTGCCGACCCCCAGAAGCTCGTGTTCCCGGGGGGAATGACCGCCGTGGTGGGGCCCAACGGCTGCGGCAAATCCAATATTTCCGATGCCCTGGCCTGGGTGCTGGGGGAGCAGCGGGCGACCCTGCTCCGGGGCAACGAGATGTCCGATGTGATCTTCGCGGGCACCAGCCAGCGCAAACCCATGGGCCTCTCCGAGGTCAAGCTCACCCTGGAGATGCCCGATGCGGCCTTGCCGGGCACCACCAAGGAGGTGGTCATTTCCCGCCGTCTCTACCGGGACACCGGCGGCGAGTACCGCATCAACGGCCGGGAGACGCGCCTCAAGGACATCCAGGATCTGCTGATGGACACGGGCATGGGCACCCGGGCCTACAGCTTCATCCAGCAGGGCCAGATCGATCTGATCCTTTCCACCAAGCCCAAGGATCGCCGTTCGTTGCTGGAGGAAGCCGCCGGGATCACCCGCTACAAGCTGCGCCGCACCGAGGCGGAGCGGCGCCTGGACGAGACCCGCGCCAATCTCCTGCGCCTCGATGACATCCTTCACGAGTTGGGCAAGCAGCAGGAATCGTTGAAGCGCCAGGCCGCCAAGGCGCGCCGTGCCCAGGAGCTGGACGCCGCCATCCGGGCCACCCAGCGCATCCTGCTGGCGGGCAAGGCCATGGAACTGGAGGCCGCCAAGGATCGCGTCATCGAGCAGCTCGATACCCTCGAGCGCCAGATCGCCGCCCTCACGGCCCAGGCCTCGGAAAAGGGCAGCGAGGTGGAGCAGCAGCGCCATGCCCTCGACGAGCTGAATCACGCCCAGGACAAGCGGGGCCGGGCCATCCTGGCCCTGGATCAGCGGCTCAGTCTGGCCGACCAGGATCGCGGTTTCCAGGAGGAGCGCATCCGCGAGGCCCGGGAGCAGGGAGCCGTGCTGGCCGCCCGCCTGGAGGAACTCTCCCATCGCACCGGGGATTCCGTGGCCGAGGCGACCAAGCTGCAGGCCTCCCTCGAGGTGGCCAAGAAGGCCCTCGAGGGCCGAGAGACCCTCGTTTCCGAGGCCGACGAGGCCGTGGCCATGGCCTCCGGCGCCCTGCGGCGCATCGAGGGCGAACTGCGGGAGCTCCGGGCCCGTCGGGCCGAGGCCGAGCGCGCCGCCATCGCCATCCAGCGCCAGCGTCAGGCCCTCCACCAGCAGGTGGCCCAGGCCGAGGGGCGTCTGGATGCCCTCAACCACGAGGAGTCCGTGCGTTCCCCCCGGCTGGAGGGTCTCCAGGCCGAAGATCTGCGCCTTGCCCGCGAATTCGAGGGAGCCGAGAGCCGGGCCGAACAGGTGGAAGAGGCCGTCCAGGTGCAGTCGCGCCTCCATGCCGAAGCCCAGGAGGCCCAGCGGAAAGCCGCGGCGGCGCTGCGAGAGAGCGAAGGGGCCCTCGATGCGGAGGAGCGCAGACTCAAGCAGGTCGGGGATATCCTGCGTCAGGCCACGGGGTCTGAAGAGGTGCAGAAGGGCCTGGCCTGGCTGAAGGAGTTGGGCCAGGAGGGCTTCTCCCTGCCGGAAGGGCTCTCGGTGGACGAGGAAACCCTGGCCGATGTGGAACGGCTCCTGGGGGTCTGGACCCAGTCCGTCGCCCTGGGTGAGGTGGCCCTGACTCAGCTGGGTGCGGCTCCGGGACAGCTCTACGTGGCGGTCCCGGGTGCCTCTGAAGTCCCAGAGACACCCGAGGGCTGCGAGGCCCTGGCCCCCCATTTGCGCTGGCGCGCGGGCAAGCCCCGGCCCCTGGAGAGCCTGTTGGCCCGGACCTTCCGCTGTTCGGATGCGAACCTCCCAGGGCTTTCGGCCCTGCATCCCGGCCTGGGTTTTGTTTCGCCAGGCCTCGTGCGCCTGCCCTACGGCCCCGTTCAGGTGGGCGTCCATGCGCCCGCCGCTTCGCCCCTGAAGCTGCGGGGCGAACTGGAGGCCTGCCGCAGGCTCCGGGAGGAACTGCTGGATCGGGTGGAAGCCCTGGAGACCGAGGCCAAGGACCGCCAGCGGCGCCTTCAGGAAAGCACGGAGCGCTCCCGCGAGATGGAAGAGGATCGCCTGGCCTGTCGCCGGAGCCTGGAGGACCTGAAGGGTCGCCACGCCTCAGTGCGGGGGCAGTTGAGGGAGATCCAGGAGGCGCAGGAGCGGGCGGATCAGCAGTGGGAGCAGCTCGAGAAGGAAATCGCCGCCCTGCGCGGGCAGCTACGGGATCTCGAAGCGCCCGAGGAGAATCCGGAATCGGCGGTCATCACGGAATCCATCCACGAGGCCGAAGGGCGCCAGCAGGAGGCCCAGGCTGAGCTGGAGCGCCGCCGCCAGATCCTCATGGAGGCCACCCAGATGCGCGCTTCCGTGTGGGCGGAACGCGATAGCCTTCAGCGCCAGGTGCTCCAGATCCAGCGGGGCGCCTACGACCTGGAGGCCGAGAAGAAGCGGGTCCAGGAGGACATCCAGCAGGCGGAGCAGCGCGCCCAGCAGGCCACCCAGCGCATCCAGGAGCTGGAAGGCGAAACCCAGCAGCGGCTGGAGGAACGCCAGGCCCTGGTGGCGCAGCAAGGCGAGGCCCAGCCGGAGATCGAACACACAGCCGAAGCCCTTCGTGTGCACGAGCGCATGGCCCGGGAGCTCCAGCAGGCCCTGGAAAACGCTCGCCAGTTGCACCAGGAGGCCCTGATATCGGCGGCCCAGGTGCAGGGCAGCACCGAGGCCATGGCCAAGGAAATCGAGTTGGCCCTCTCCCTCACGGTCCCGGATTTCCTCGCTTCCATCACGGACGAAGAGCGGGAGGCCTGGGATCAGGGGGAACTGGTACACCAGACCGCCTTCGGCGAACTGCAGGGCCGCAGGCTGGATCTGGGCAGCGTCAATCCCCTGGCCATCCAGGAGCTGGAAGAGGCCGAATCCCGGCTCTCCTTCATGAACCAGCAGCGGGGCGATGTCATGGAGGCCATCGATAACCTCGAGGCCACTATCAAGGAGATCAACGCCACCAGCGAGGAGCGGTTCCGCGAGGCCTTCGACTTCATCAACGCCCGGTTTTCCGAGGTCTTCCGCGAAGTCTTCGGCGGCGGCTCCGCGCACCTCTCCCTGCAGGATCCCAAGGATCTGCTGGAGTGCGGCATCGAGATCACGGCCCAGCCGCCGGGCAAGAGCGCCAAGGCCCTCACGCTGTTGAGCGGTGGCGAGAAGGCCCTCACGGCCATCTCCCTGCTCTTCGCCATCTTCCAGTACAAGCCCAGTCCCTTCTGCGTGTTGGACGAGGTGGACGCGCCCCTGGATGAAGCCAATGTGGCCCGTTTCGCCAAACTGGTGCAGAAAATGAAAGCTGATACTCAATTCATCGTCATCACTCACCAAAAACCTACAATGGTTGCAGCAGATACGCTGTACGGCGTGACGATGGAAGAGAGGGGCATCAGTCGCCTCGTGAGTGTGCAGCTGCGAGATGCCGAACAGCTGGTTTGAGGCGAACTGGAAACAATCTTTCGCGCCTTCGTCACGATCATGTCACCCCCATCAAAGGGCCCATTCGGGATGTCAACACGAAAGTAATGGGAAATTGTGGAAAACCCTCCCGAGTGCAAATTCTCTTCGGATGAGGCTCTGTTTTTGGTAAAGCCATATACATCAGCAAGATGGATTAGTATGCAGAGTTGAGCGCCATGCGCTGAAGTGAAAGAACTGAAGGACTTTAGGGGACTCCGAGGGGCGAAATCCGCGAGGTTTTCCGCATAACCCTAGATTGGGGAATGAATCGGTTCTGCAACGCCCCCTGGGGGCGGGCGCGCGGTTTGGGGGGATTTCGGGCTAGGCTGGACCCATGGCCAAGACATCTCCCGTTTTCGAATGCACAGCCTGCGGCGCTCGCTACCCGAGAGGCATGGGCAAGTGTGGGGCCTGCGGGGCTTTTGACAGCATTGAGGAGGTCAAGGGGGCGCTCCGCAAGGATCTGAGCCGAGTGCGTAGCGCCTTCGCCCAGAGCCAGTATTCCGGTCCGGTGCCCATCACTGAGGTGGAAATTAGCGAAGCGGAGCGGGTGCCCACGGGCCTGACCGAACTGGACCGCGTGCTGGGCGGCGGCGTGGTGCCGGGCATGGTGGTGCTGCTGGGCGGTGAGCCGGGCATCGGCAAATCCACACTGGTGCTGCAATGGGCGGCCACCTCGACAGGAACTGTCCTGTACGCCAGCGGCGAAGAGAGCGAGCGGCAGATCAAGCTCCGTGCCCAGCGCCTGGGGGCCGAAAGCCCTGACATCCTGCTCTTTGCCGAGACGGATGTGCGCCGGATCCTGGAAGTGGCGGAACAGATGAAGCCGTCTCTGCTGCTGGTGGATTCCATCCAGACGCTCTTCGATCCGGATTTCGAATCCAGTGCGGGGAGCGTCAGTCAGGTGCGGGGCTGTGCGACCCTGCTGGCCCGCTGGGCCAAGGCCAGCGGCACGCCCCTGGTGCTTGTGGGCCATGTCACCAAGGACGGCAGCCTCGCGGGGCCCAAGGTGCTCGAACATCTGGTGGACACGGTACTGGCCTTCGAGGGGGATCGACACCATCACCACCGCCTCCTGCGGGCCCTGAAGAACCGCTTCGGCGCGGCCTTCGAGCTGGGGGTCTTCGCCATGACCGGCAAGGGCCTCGTGCCCGCGGAGGGCAACCCCTTCTTCCTGGATGCGGAGCCCAGGCCCGGCTGCGCGGCAACCGTGGTCCTCTCCGGTACGCGGCCCATGGTGGTGGAGATCCAGGCCCTGGTGGCTTCTGCGGGCCTCGGCATTCCCCGGCGCACGGCCCTGGGGATCGACGGACAGCGGCTGTCCATGCTCTGTGCCGTGGCCGAACGCCGGGGCGGCGTGCAGCTTCATGATCGGGATGTCTATGTGAACGTGGCGGGAGGGTTGGAGGTGGAGGATCCCGCCGCCGATCTCGCGGTGATCGCCGCCCTCACCAGCAGCGCCACCGGCCGGATCCTGGCCGACAAATGCCTCTTCATGGGCGAGGTGGGACTCACAGGGGAGGTGCGTCCCGTGGCCCAGCTTCCCCTGCGCATCCAGGAGGGGGCCCGCCTGGGCTTCGAGCGGGCCGCCGTGCCACGCATGGGGCTGGAAGGCGGCAAGGGCCTGAGCCTCATCCTGGAGCGCAGCGTGGAGCGCTTGCGGGGCAAGGAATGGTTGAATGCCAAGCTCGATGAAATGACTGGGGACTAGGAGAACTGCATGCGTTCCATGACCGCCTACGCCGAGATGGTTTGCCCCCTGGAGAAGGGACAGTTGCGGCTCACCCTGCGCAGCGTCAACCACAAGGGGCTGGAATTGAGCGTCCGCATCCACCCGGCGCTCTTTCCTCTGGAAAACGCCCTGAGGGCCGCCATTCGCGAGGCGGCGAGCCGGGGCAAGCTGGATCTAACCTTGGAGGTTCAGGATGAGCCCGGGCTGGAACCCCAGATCAACCGCCCCCTCCTGCGCAGCGTGGCCAAGGCCTGGCAGGAGGATGCCGAATGGCTCAGTCTGCCACCCCTGAGTGCCGAGGCCTTCTTCCGCCTGCCCGGGGCCTGGCTGCCGCCCACCTCGGATCTGGCGGAACGGTTGGAAAATTCGGTGCTGGGTGGGCTGGACGAACTGTTGAAGCGGTGGAATGAGGGGCGAACCCGAGAAGCCCGGCGTCTCGAACCCTTCTTCCGGGAGTCTCTGGAGCGCCTGCAGCAACTGCGAGGCCTGATCCAGGCCGAAGCTGATCTTCAAATGGCCGAACTGCCAGGACAATACACACAGAAACTCGAGCAGCTTTTGAAGGATGCCCAGCTCCAGGGGCAGCTCCCGGCGGAGCGTCTCGTCGCCGAGGCTGGCGCCCTGGCGGAGCGTCAGGATGTGCGGGAGGAGTTGGTAAGACTCAGCGCCCATCTGGATGACTTCGAGGAGCGGCTGGATAAGGGGCGCCTGGGCGGCAAGGCCCTGGATGTCTGGAGCCAGGAAGTTCTGAGGGAACTCAACACCTGCGGCTCGAAGTGCAAGCGGCTGGCCATGACTCGGGCCGTCATGGAGGCCAAGGGCGTGCTGGATCAGATCCGGGAGCAGGGGGCGAATCTGGAGTAATCCCGGAATGTACCGGCAAGGAAGGAACTGCTGAACCGCCGAGGGCGCAGAGTAAAGACCGAGGGCACAGAGAAAAGAAACTGATAATAGGGGACTTTTCTTCTGCGGCCTCGGTGGTTCATCTATTGCCCTGAATGCAAACGCATGACCCGAGGTAGTGCCGATTCGCGTGCAGGGCCGGAACCCTCAACCCTGCCGCTTCTCTTCCAGCTCCAGCCACTCTAGTTCCAGGCCGTCCAGATCGGCCTTGGCGGTGTCCCGGTCCCTCAGGGCCTGATGACCGGGAGCCTCGGCGGTGGCGAAGGCGCCGGGGGCGGCGGTGAGTTCGTCCAGTGCGGCGATGCGGACCTGCAGGGCGCCCATGGCTGCTTCCACTTCCTCGAAGCGACGCTGCTCCTTCTGGCTCAGGCCCGGCTTCTTGGCCCGGCTGCTCTCGCTCCGGGGCGCGGTCTTGGCTGCGGGGGCCTTGGCGGCGGCTTCCAGGGAAAGGCGCTCGGTGCGCAGGCTCTTCACCGTGGCGGGATTCCCCTCGTACAACTCCCAGCGGGGCGTGCCTTCGGGGTTGAAGGCCAGGGTGTGGGTGGCGACCTGATCCAGGAAGAAGCGGTCATGGCTCACCAGCAGCAGGGTACCGGGGTACTCCAGCAGCGCCTCTTCCAGGTTCTGGAGGGTGGCGATATCCAGATCGTTGGTGGGTTCGTCCAGCACCAGCAGATCGGAGGGGTGCAGCATGGCCTTGGCCAGGAGCAGGCGGTTGCGCTCGCCACCGGAAAGCGTCGAGGCCAGGCGCCCCTGCTGTTCCACGGGAAAGCCGAAGCGGGTGAGATAGACATGGGTGTGAATCACGGAATCCTGGAGCTTCACCACGGCCACCCGATCCGCCAGATTGTCCTGGATGCTGAGGTCGCCGTCCAGCTCACCTCGACCCTGGGAGATGGCCGAGAGGCTGAGCTTGGGGTGACGGCTCACCTCGCCCTGGGTGGGCTGGAGATCGCCGAGGATCAGCTTGAGGAAGGTGGATTTCCCGCAGCCGTTGGGGCCCAGGAGGGCCACACGCATGCCGCGCTGTAGCACCAGATCCAGGCCGCCCATGAGTTCGGGCCCGCCCTCGTAGGCGAAGGCCACCTTCTTGACGTGGAGCAGGGCGTCGCTGCGGTTGTCGCCGCCCCGGAAGGTGATGGCCTGGCGAGTCTCTTCGCGGGTGCGCTCGCCCACTTCGTCCTTCAGATCCAACACATCCTGGATGCGCAGCTTGCTCTTGCGGGTGCGAGCCTTGGCGCCGCGTCGCAACCAGGCCATCTCCCGGCGCAGGCGGTTCTGCATGTGGTCCGTAAGACGCGCCTCGCGGAATTCCCGGTCGGATTTCTCCAGCAGGTAGTCGCTGTAGCTGCCTTCGTAGCTGGAGATCCTGCCTTCTTCCAGTTCGAGCATACGATCCACTACGCCATCCAGCAGGTGGCGGTCGTGGGTGATGAGCAGCAGCGCACCCTCGAAGCCCTGGAGCCAGGCCTCGAGCTTCTCCACCTGCTCGGGGTCCAGGTGGTTGGTGGGTTCGTCGAGCACCAGCACATCGGGATCCTTGAGCCAGGCCTGGCCAGGGCCACGCGCTTGCGCCAGCCCCCGGAGAGCGATTCCACTTGCACATCCAGATCCACCAGGCCCCAGGTGGTCTGGGCCTCCTTGAGTCTGGGCTCCAGATCCCAGCCCATGTGGGCGAGGTGATGCTCCACCAGTTCCAGCTCGAGGTGCAGTTTCTCTTCGAGGCTGCGATCCTGCGCGCCGCGCTGGTGCAGGGCCTCGTGAATCTCGCCATGGCGGCGGATGAGGGCAGCGTGATCGGCCAGGGCCGTTTCCAGGGCCTGGCGGATAGTGGCCTCGGGGGCGAAGTGGGGATCCTGGGCCAGCCGCGCCACCCGCAGCCCCTGGGTGGTGACCACCTCGCCAGAGTCCGGGGTTTCCTCGTGGGAGAGCAGCTTGAACAGGGTGGATTTGCCCGTGCCGTTGCGGCCAATGAGGCCGACCTTTTCGCCCTGCATGAGGCCGAAGGAGAGGTCCTCCAGGATGGGCTGGGCGCCGTAGCGCTTGCTCACCTTGACCAGGCTGAGGGCAATGGGCATGGAAACTCCTAGCCCTCCAGTTTCCCACGGGAAGGGAGAAAAGCCGCATCCGGGTTCTTCTCTAGGGGAATGGATGTAGGTCTTGGGCGCCAGGACTCCAGCCGGACCTGCGATGGCAGGGCTCAACCTTTAGTGCTTGGCGATGTGCCCCTCCTGGGCGAAGAGCCTGCCTATAGATATTGGCGATTCGATCCTTTTGCGTTCTTTGTGGCCAATCTCAGTTTGGTCGTGTTTGCCTTGGCCTTTTGGCTGCCTTCCGAGCTGAGGCTACGAGGCCGAATTCCTGTTCAATCGCCACAAAGAACGCAAAAGACACAAAGGAAGCGTGGGTGGGGTGGAAAGTCAGTTCATCTTTTCGGCGGGCCGAGTCGTTGCGCGGGGCGCTTGGATGAACGCAGATCATTCCGCACGGGACCATCCGGCGCAGCCTGCCAACGGATGCCCAGTTCTTCTGCCACGGTGGGGGCCACGGAGGTCAGGGGGATATCCGCCACTGTGCCACGTCGCCCGGTGCCCAGCACCACGAACCAGGTGGCCATGCCGGGATCCTGGCCTTGAAAAGCATGGGCGCCGCTGCGCCCTGAGCGCTCGGCGGCATCCTGCTCGGGGGTGAGGGCCTGGGAGAGCCATGCACCCGGAGGCGCCAGCAGGGTCAAATCGCCGGTGCGCAGGGTGCCAGAAAGGCCGAAGCGGGCGGGCAGCTCGGAGCGGGTCCAGACCTTCAGGCCCGCGCGACGCAGCCGGGCCTTGGCCACCAGGAGATCACTAGGGCGGTTCAGGTAGACATAGGCGCTGCCGCCATGGGCCACGACTCTTGTGGGGAGGCCTTCCAGCAGGCTGGGGACGTGGATGCGGCGCTTCATGGTGGCCATGCCATGATCGGCCAGGAGCCAGATCTGGAGATCGGGATGGCGGGCTTGTTGCTGGTGGAGCCAGGGCGCCATCTGGGCGTCGATGGCGCGCAGCTTGGCCAGAACCACGGGGCTGGTGGGGCCGTGCTGGTGGCCCTCGGTATCCACGCCGGAGAGGTAGGTCATCACCAGATCGGCGCCGTCCGCCAGGGCCCGATCGGCGAAGTCGAGGGCCTTCGCATCCGTGTGGTCCGCGCCGAAGGGCACTAGACGCCAGGGGGATTCACCCTGCCAGGGACCATCGCCACAGGGCCAACCGGTGACGGCGGCCTTGAGGCCACTGCGGGTGGCGGCGATCCAGAGGGGTTCCCGCTGCAGATAGGTGGTTCGGGCGCTGTGCCCTACCATGCCGAGGGCGGGATCGAAGAAGCCATTGGCCACGATGCCGTGATGACCCGGCAGGCAGCCCGTGGCCAGGGTGGCGTGGCCGTTGAAGGTGGTGGCGGGGAAGGGCGGGATACCCCGACCCCGCAGGCCTTCCTGGGCGATGGCCCAGACCTGGGGCATGGTCGCCTGGGAAAACCGATCCGCCCCTAGGCCATCGAAGCTGAGGACAAGGACGGGGCCCGCCTGCAGCAGCAGCGTTGCGGTCAGGAGGAAGAGGAATCTCAGGATGCGCATGCCTCGAGGGTGACTGGGGCGCCTCGGCGCATCAACCCTGCTCCGTCAGGCCCCAGTCCTTCAGGGCCTCGAGCAGGCCATCCAGCTGTTCGGTTTCCGTGGTGTGGAAACGGCTCACGAGTTTGTAGCCCTGGGCCACCTTCTGATAGCGGTGCAGCCAGAGGAAGGGGCCTTCCCAGGCGCCCTCGGGGCCGTTGCGGGTCTTCACCAGAAAGGCCACCGAGGTCCAGGGCCCCCGGCTGAGCACCCTGCGGCCCAGCTCCTCCAGGCCTGATTCATCGTCGTGCTCCAGGATCAGGTCGTCGATATCGGGAATGATCATGAAGCTTCCTCCTTGATGCCATGGATCAGGATGTTGCCGGGGGTGAACCGCGAGGATTCGAGGCTTTCGACTCGCTTGATTCCGAGGGCCTCCAGGGCTGCCAGCCACTGGGATCGGGAGCGGTAGTGCAGCTCGGGGCCTCGATTCCAGCCACAGTGGATGGCGAACCATTCGAGCCCACGGGTGAAGGCCCGCCCGCCGCCTCGCTGGGCTTCGGTTTCGCGGAGGATCAGTCTGCCGCCGGGACGAAGGGCGGTGCTGGCCTTCTGGAGGAGGCGATCCTGGAGGTGTTCCGGGAAATAGTGGAGGACGTCCATGAGCACCACGGCGTCGCAGGTGGGGAATTCGGCCTCGAAGGCGTCGGCCTGTTCGATCCGAAGCTCGGGGTGATCGCCCAGGGCCCTCCGGGCCGCCTCGACCTTAGTGCCGTCCCATTCCAGACCGATCGCCCTTCGACCCTCCCCCATCTCCACCAGCAGGGCCGGGAGCAGGGCCAGCCCGCTGCCGAGATCCAGGGTGAGACTCTGGGGTCCAATGAGCGCGGCCACCTGGAGGTAGGCCGGATCCATCCGGAACTTGCTCCAGGCATACCCCCACAGCCACAGCGAACCGGGCCTGCGCAGGGTGCGGTAGCGGCCAGAGGCCCGTCGGAGGGCGGGGCGGAGGTCGGGGCCTGAGGGCATTCGTGGGCCTCGGTTCTCAGGTGGGGAAGGTGGGAGAGGGTGCGGGTGGGCACAAGGCGAGCCCCTTGCCGGAATGGGGATTCTCCCATACCTGCGCCGGAGCCCCGGGACCCGAGCGAGAAGATTCCTTGGCCCCTTTCCGCCTTGACATCCCTCCGCCCCAGGCATGGAATGGCTCCTACTCTTCCAACTCAATGGCTTGTTCCGGCTTTCATGGTGAACTCCCATCCGATTCAGGACGGGAGGGAACAGCGGGCCCCATCTCATCCTCCAATGATCCAGAACCCTTTTCCGGGAGATCAGATGACCCTCGAACTCGCGAAGACCCTCTACGAGCGGATGGGGCAGGCCGTGCCTGCGGCGCGTGCGACTTTCGGGCGGCCTCTGACCCTGGCGGAGAAGATCCTGGTGTCCCACGCCGACGATTTCGGCAGCCAGGTCTGGGAGCGGGGCAAGGCCATGCTGGTGCTTCGCCCCGATCGGGTGGCCATGCAGGATGCCACCGCCCAGATGGCCCTGCTCCAGTTCATGCAGTCCGGCCGCAAGCGGGTGGCGGTGCCCAGTTCCATCCACTGCGATCACCTGATCCTGGGCCGGGATGGTGCCGCCAAGGATCTGCCCCGGGGGTTGGAGGAGAACGCCGAGGTCTTCGCCTTTCTCGCCTCGGCGGGCCGGAAGTACGGCATCGGCTTCTGGAAGCCCGGCGCGGGCATCATCCACCAGGTGGTACTGGAAAACTACGCCTTTCCGGGCGGCCTGATGATCGGCACGGACAGCCACACGCCCAATTCCGGTGGCCTGGGCTTCATGGGCGTGGGCGTGGGCGGCGCGGATGCGGGCGAGGTGATGGCGGGGCTGGCCTGGGAAGTGCTGCACCCCAAGCTCATCGGCGTGAAGCTCACGGGCCGGCTCAGTGGCTGGGCCTCGGCCAAGGATGTGATCCTCAAGCTCTGCGGGCTGCTCACGGTGAAGGGCGGCACCAACAAGATCGTGGAGTATTTCGGCGAGGGCGCCGAGAGCCTGAGCTGTACCGGGAAGGCCACCATCTGCAACATGGGCGCCGAGCTGGGGGCCACCAGTTCGATTTTCCCCTTCGACGCCAAGATGGCGGCCTACCTGAAGGGCACCCACCGCGCCGACGTGGCCGAACTGGCGGCGGCCCATGCCGCGCTGCTGAAGGCCGATCCCGAGGTGCTCGCCGATCCCGCGAAGTATTTCGACGAGGTGGTGGAGATCGATCTCTCCGCCCTGGAGCCCCAGGTGGTGGGGCCGCACACGCCCGATCTCACGCGCCCCGTGTCGGCCATGGCGGCGGAGGCCCAGGCCAAGGGCTATCCCATGGAACTGCGGGCGGCCCTCATCGGCAGTTGCACCAACTCCTCGTACGAGGACATCAGCCGCGCCGCGAGCCTGGCCCGACAGGCCCTGGCGGCGGGACTGAAGGCCAAGGTGCCCCTCTTCATTTCCCCCGGCTCCGAGCGGGTGTACCGCACCATCGCCCGGGACGGTTTCCTGGAGACCTTTCAGCAGATGGGGGCCATCGTGCTCACCAACGCCTGCGGCCCCTGCATCGGCCAGTGGCACCGCAGCGATGCCGTGCCGGGGCGGGCGGATTCCATCCTCAGCACCTTCAATCGCAACTTTCCCGGCCGCAACGATGGGGTGATGGAGACCCACTCCTTCCTGGCTGGCCCCGAGGTGGTGATGGCCTATGCCTTCAGTGGGACTTTCGCCCTGGATCCCATCCACGGGGCCTTGGAAGGCGGCTTTCGCTTCCAGGCGCCCCAGGGGGATGAACTGCCCCCCAAGGGCTTCGCCGAGGGCGATGACGGCTACCAGGCCCCGGCGGAAAATGGTGACGGCATCACGGTGGAGGTGGCCCCCGGCAGCGAGCGCCTCAGCCTGCTGGCGCCTTTCCCGAAATGGGATGGCCGGGACTTCCTGGACCTGCCCCTGCTGGTGAAGACTCAGGGCAAGACCACCACGGACCACATCAGCCCCGCAGGCAAGTGGCTGCGCTTCCGGGGCCACTTGGACCGCATCAGCGACAACATGTTCCTGGGGGCGGTGAACGCCTTCACGGGCGAGGCGGGGAAGGGCGTCAACGTGCTCACCGCCGAGGACGGCCTGACCTTCCCTCAGATCGCTCGGCAGTACAAGGCCCAGGGCCTGAGCTGCGCGGTGGTGGGCGATGAAAACTATGGGGAAGGCAGCAGCCGAGAACACGCGGCCATGTCGCCCCGGCACCTGGGCGTAAAGTTGGTGCTGGTGCGCAGCTTCGCCCGCATCCACGAGACCAATCTGAAGAAGCAGGGCATCCTGCCCCTGGTCTTCGTCGATCCCGCAGATTGGGCGAAGGTCGAGCAGAGCGACCGCATCAGTGTGGTGGGGCTGGCGGCGCTGGCCCCCGGCAAGGCCGTGGAGGTTCGGTTGCGCAAGGCCGATGGCCGCGTGGTTGCCATCCAGGCCAAGCACAGCCTCACGGACAAGCAGATCCAGTGGTTCCAGGCGGGCTCCGCGCTCAACGCGCTGGGAGCCGAGTGATTCAATCCAAGCCCGGTGGGGGATCCGCCGGCACGAGGAGACAGGACCATGAGCTACGCGAAACTGACCGCACCCACCCAGGGCCAGAGGATCACCATGGGCCCCGATGGCAAGCTCCGGGTGCCGGACAACCCGATCCTGCTCTTCATCGAGGGCGACGGTACGGGGCCGGATCTCTGGGCCGCCTCGGTGCGGGTCTTTGATGCGGCGGTGGCCAAGGCCTATGGCGGGAAGAAAAAAATTGAGTGGTTAGAGGTCTTCGCGGGGGAAAAGTGCAACACCGTCTACGGCCCCAATACCTGGCTGCACGATGACACCCTGGCGGCCTTTCGCGAGTATCTGGTGGGCATCAAGGGGCCGCTCACCACGCCCATCGGCGGGGGCTTCCGCTCCATCAACGTGGCCCTGCGGCAGATGCTCGACCTCTATGTCTGTCAGCGTCCGGTGAAGTGGTATCAGGGGGTGCCCTCACCCGTGAAGAAGCCCCACCTCATCGACATGGTGATCTTCCGCGAGAACACGGAGGATATCTATTCGGGCATTGAGTGGGAAAAGGGCACGCCGGAAGTGGCCAAGGTGATTGAGTTCCTCCAGAAGGAAATGGGCGTCACCAAGATCCGCTTCCCCCAGACATCAGGTATCGGCGTGAAGCCCATCAGTGAGGAGGGCACGTATCGGCTGGTGCGGGCGGCCATCGAGTTCGCCCTGGAACACAAGCGGCGGAACCTCACCATCGTCCACAAGGGCAATATCATGAAGTTCACCGAGGGCGGCTTCCGCAAGTGGGGCTACGAGGTGGCCAAGGCCGAATTCCCGGATCAGACCATGGCCTGGGACGACTGCGGCGGCAATGCCCCCGCGGGCAAGCTGCTGGTGAAGGACGCCATCGCCGACAACTTCCTGCAGCAGATCCTTACGCGCCCGGCGGAATACGACGTGGTGGCCACCACGAACCTGAACGGCGACTACATCTCCGACGCCCTGGCAGCCCAGGTCGGCGGCCTGGGTATCGCGCCCGGAGCCAACATCAACTACGCCACGGGCCACGCCTGCTTCGAGGCCACCCATGGCACCGCGCCCAAGTACGCGGGCCAGGACAAGGTGAACCCCGGCTCGGTGATCCTGTCCGGCGTGATGATGCTCGACTACCTGGGCTGGACCGAGGCCGCCCGCCTCATCGAGCAGGGCCTTGAGAAGGCCATCGCCACGGGAACCGTGACCTACGATCTGGCCAGACTCATGCGCGAAGAGGGCCGCACCGATGTGCGGGAAGTGAAGTGCTCTGAATTCGGCTCGGAAATCATCAAGGCGATGCAGTAGTTCCTGTACCCCGCACACTGGAGGCACCCATGGGCAAGACCGCCAAGCTGGAACTCGAGGGCAAGATTCACGAGTTCCCCGTGATCGAGGGCACGGAAGGGGAATTGGGGATCGATGTGCGCGATCTCCGTGCCCGCACCGGCTACATCACCTACGACGAGGCCTATGGCAACACCGGTAGCTGCCAGAGCAAGATCACCTTCATCGACGGGGAAAAGGGCATCCTGCGCTACCGGGGCATTCCCATCGAGGAATTGGCCCAGGGTTCCACCTTCGTCCAGTCAGCCTACCTGCTGATCTTCGGCAAGCTGCCCACGGAGGTCGAACGCCAGAGGTTCTCGGATTTGCTCACCAAGTACCAGATGATCCACGAGGACATGAAATTCCACTTCGAGGGCTTCCCCTCGGGGGCTCATCCCATGGCCATGCTCTCCGCCATGATCAATGCCGCGGGCTGCTTCATTCCCGAATTGACGGCCCGCTACGACCCTGCGGCCTTCGAGCAGCAGGCGGCCCGCCTCATCTCCCAGGTGCGCACCATTGCGGCCTATGCCTACCGCAAGTCCCTGGGGTTGCCCAGCATCTACCCCAAGCGCAAGTACTGGTACACGGAGAATTTCCTGCACATGATGTTCTCGGATCCCGATGAGGACTACCACCTCAACCCTGTGGTGGTGGATGCCCTCGACTTGATCTTCCTGCTGCACGCGGACCACGAGCAGAACTGCTCCACGTCCACCGTGCGCATGGTGGCTTCCAGCCGGGCCAATCTCTTCGCCAGCGCGGCGGCGGGGGTCTGCGCCCTGTGGGGGCCGCTCCATGGGGGTGCCAATCAGGCGGTCATCGAGATGCTCGAAGAAATCCAGATCCAGGGCGACGATGGTAGTCGCTTCCTGGAGCGGGTGAAGCAAAAGGATGGCCACGCCAAGCTCATGGGCTTTGGTCACCGGGTTTACAAGAACTTCGATCCCCGCGCCCAGATCATCAAGAAGGCCTGTGACGACATGCTGAACAAGATGGGGGTTCACGACCCGCTGCTCGATATCGCCAAGAAGCTCGAGGAGACGGCCCTCAAGGATCCCTATTTCATCGAGCGGAAGCTGTATCCCAACGTGGATTTCTACAGCGGGATCATCCTGAAGGCCATCGGCATCCCCACCGAGATGTTCACGGTGATCTTCGCCATCGGCCGCATGCCCGGCTGGATCGCCAACTACAAGGAGGTGCTGGAATCCGCCGACAGCCGCATCTACCGTCCGCGCCAGATCTACCAGGGGCCTACGATCACTCCCTACGTGCCCCTGGAAGCGCGCTGATCCCGTTCCTGGCCCGCCTAAAAAAATCCGAGGGCGCGCCCTCGGATTTTTTTAGGCACCACCAATACTTGACTGAGTTGGTATGCTTTTAGCCATTGGAGGACTAGATGGGGAATTACCCGGAACACATGGTGGCGCCGATGCGGGAGGAACTCGTACAGGCTGGCTTCACGCAGTTGTTTACGCCCGAGGCGGTGGATACGGCCCTGGCCCAGTCAGGTACGACCCTCCTGGTGCTGAATTCGGTCTGTGGCTGCGCGGCGGGCAATCTGCGGCCCGGAGTGATCGAGGCGGTGAAGGGCCGAGGGCTGGCTTTCGACCACCTCGTCACGGTCTTTGCGGGCATGGAGACCGAGGCCGTCAGCCAGGCACGCAAGCACTTCGGCGACGCGGCACCCTCCTCACCCAATGTGGCGCTATTCCAGGATGGGCGGCTCCTCTGCCACCTGCCCCGGACGGCCATCCAGGATCTGGGCCCTGCGGAGATCGCCGATCGGGTGGAGGCAGTCCTGAGGGAGGCCCGCACCGCCTAGCCCGGCCGTCTCAGGTTAACCCCGCCTACTCGGGGCCCGAGCCTCGGAGGGGATTGCCACCTCTGGAATGATCTCCGATTGACAGCGAAGGATCGAAGGCGTAGTCATGAGGCCGTCACATCCGTCTTGATCGGATTGTTTCGGCAGCATGACTTACATGTGTCTTTTTTTACTCAATGGCGATCAAGCTGCTCTGGTCTTCATCTCCTTTAGGGGTGATGGTTGACCGCCATTCGCTGCTCCGCAAGTCCGGGCGGCGAATGGCCAGCGCGGGGAGGGGCAGCATGGGAATCGGGCAAGCCTTTCGAGAAGTGGGGTTCTGGGGGATGGATCGGCTCCACCGTTCTGCCATCCGGCATCACTTGGCGGATATCCAGAACCTGTCGCGCGAACCGGATCGACGCGAGGAAATGCTGGGGGTACGCCTGGGGGCCTTTCTGGGCCATGCGACGACCACTACCGCGCACTATGCCCGATTCCAGGGGACTCAACGGCTGGAAGATTTCCCGGTTCTGCAGAAGGCTGAGATCCGGGAAGGCTACGATGAGTTTCGCTCCACCGCCTTTGCCCCGGAGGAACCCACCTCCGCATCCACTTCGGGCTCGTACGGCACGCCGCTGGTCTTTCCGCTGTCCCGAGACAAGCGGGCTCGCCAACTGGCGGAGCTGCTCCATTTCACCGGGTGGATCGGCTGGAAGGTGGGGATGCGGTACCTCCAGGTCCGCGCCCGGAACCCCAGCCGCCTCCGGCGGTTGATCCACAACGAAGAAGTGGTGGATCCGACACACATGACCCCCGACTGGTATCGGCGCGGGCGAACCCTGCTCAGGGACTCCGGCATCCGGTTCCTCATGGGCTACCCTTCGGCCATCCATGCCCTCTCCGAATATTGCCGGGACCAGGGTGATGGCCCGGATTCCTTCCGGCTCCTCGGGGCCTGCCTGGGCGGGGAGACGCTGACTCCCAACGCGCGAAGGGTCATGGAGGAAACCTTTGGCTGCCCGGTGCGGAGTCGGTATGCCGCCAATGAGCTGGGGGTCATTGGCCAGGAACCCCTGAATGAACCCGGACGGCATGTTCTGAACGCCTGCAGCCAAGTGCACGAGGTGCTCTGTCTGGATTGCGATGCTCCCGCTCCGAAGGGGCAACTGGGGCGGCTGGTGGTTACTGATCTCTATTCACACGCCCTGCCACTCATTCGCTACGACACCGGCGATCTGGGCATGCTTTCGGATCGCCCAGCCTCAGGCTCGCGGCTACCGGTTCTGGAGTGCCTGGAGGGAAGGCAGACCGATGTGATCTTCGATGCCGAGGGGAATCGCATGAGCAATCTGGGGTTGTTCGATGTCTTCGGAGGCATCGACAAACTCATTCGCTTCCAGCTTGTGCAGGTTGGGCCCACGGGCTACATCGTGCGTTGCGTGGTGTTCCCGGGCTTCGACCAGGAAGGGCGAGTGATCGAGCGGGTGCGGGCCGTGCTGGGGTCCAGGGCCGAAATCACCGTTGAGTGCGTTTCCGATATCCCGCCCCTGGCTTCCGGAAAGCGGCCCGCGATCCTGAATCGCATGTCTGCTCGTTGATACCGTGGTGCGTATTCGTACAAGGTCCTCTGAGCCAGTTCAAAGCCCCCAGTCAGTCTCCGGGAATTTGGCATAGACACTCGCCTGCTGGTCCAACAGGTGTCGGTGCAGCTCCTGCCAGCGGGAGGTTTCTCGGAGGGGGGCGAGCAGGGGGTTCTGCTCGAACCAGGGCGTGCATTGAAAACCCTGTCGAACCGACTGCTCCACCAGATCCATGGCCGGATTCGGCTCGCCCATCAGGAGGTAGGCCTCCGCCACGCTCAGGGTCAGCTCGCCATCGGGAACCAGGGCGGCGTCCAGGTCCGCCCTCACGCGCACGAGGTCGGTGCGGGCACTGGATAATTGGCCTTGGAGGATCAGGCGGAAGCAGCGGCACAGGCGCGCCACTTTCGGATTTCCACCGGATCCGTTTTCCCCCTCTTCCAGGTGCGCGATGGCCCGCGCTGTCTCACCTCGGTGGAGGGCCAGGCGGCCCATGTAGAACTGCACGAGATTGTTGGAATAGCTTCCGGGGCGGAGGTATAGGCTCCGCTCGAAATCGGTCAGGTTCCCTTGGTAGAAGAGGGCCAGTTGCAATCGGGGTGGAGCCTTGGGGTTGATTTCCAGCGCGTGAGCGCGAGCGTGGGCCCGAACCGCGAGATCCAACATGCCCGAAAACCGGGCGGAATAGGCCAGCGCGCCCAGCAGCGCCCGCCCGTGGGGCCTGGATTTGCGGAGCTTGACAATCGTCCCGAGGGCCGCCTGGGCCGAACCCGTATCCGATTGCAGGCGGGTCAGGTCATACAAGCCACTGGGATAGTTGGCCGTGATCCTCAGGGCTTCCTGGAAGTGCTGCTGGGCCCGTTGAAGGTCCTCGAGCTTTCCAGTGGGAAAGCCTGCGCGCTGGTAATGCAGATGCCCCAGCACGAAATCCGGGCCTGCGCAGCCAGGGGCATGTTGCCGGGCCAGCTCGGCTGCCTCAAGGGCCTGCTGAGTCGGGTCCGCACTTAGGGCTGTGAGCAACGGCCAGAATGCTTCCGGCTTCTCCGGGATCAGGGTCTCGAATCGATCCTCGATGATTTCAGCGGGAAGGCCCTGGACCAGACCTCGAAATGCCCCAACCGGCGAGGTTGGCGTCATGGTTCGCCAGAGCAGGGGCTGGCGACGCTGGATGCGATCCGGAGAAGCCAGCTCGTAATCCAACGCCAGGAGGCCGCCCACCTTGCGGGGGTGGAGCCTGATCACGAGTCCCTCTGGCACCGGATCATTCCACGCCTCGGCATCTGGCAGTGTTTCTGCCCTGGAGACGGCATAGTTGCCGAACCCTTCCAAGACATCCTCCAGGAGGTTGGACAGTGTCTGGGCCTCGACTTCACTGAGGCCAGATCCGGGATCCGCAGGAGCGCGCACCACCATGACCCGGAGGGGAGCTCTGGGACGATTGGAGGCAAGGAGATGCCGGACGGTCATTCCTGCGGAGAGCAGCGCGAGGAGCGACAGACCTAGGATCCAATACTGGCGTAAACGGCCCCACCACCGGCGATGCGGTGGCGCTCCAGGGAGCTCAGGGGGAAGGTCGGGCATGAGGATGCAAACAGCCTACTGCCACTGGCTGAAATCGGCGATGCGCAGGAAGGCCTGGCGCAGCTGATGCAGCAGCGAGAGCCGTGCGGCCCGGAGCGGGGCATCTTCGCACTTCACCATGACCCCGCTGAAGAAGGTCTCCAGGGGCTCGGCCAGTTCCGCGAGGGCCGTGAGCATGGCGCCTTGATCGGAAGTGGCCTTCAAGGTGTCGAGGCGCGCGGCCAGCCGTTTCTCCTCCTCCTGCTGGAGATGGGCGGGATCGAAGGCGTCGTCCGGGGTTTCATCCTTCAGGATGTTGCCGATGCGCTTGGCGCTCTGAGCCAGGCTTGCGAAGCGGGGATCATCGGCAAAGGTGGAGAGGGCTTCGCAGCGGGCACGGAGTTTGAGCAAGGAGGACCAGCCGGCAGGAAGGGCGGCGCGGCGCACGGCCCCCGCGAATCCGGCGAGCTCCAGTTGGTAGGCCACGCGGTCCTTGAAGAAGCCCAGCAGCGCTTCCCGGGATTCGGCCTGAGGTTTGGTGGCCCGGGAGGCCACGGCCTCCAGCCCCTGATCGATGAGGTTGGCGAGGTCGCTGTTCCAGCCCTGTTCCCAGGCGATGCGCACGATTCCCTGGCCCGCGCGCCGCAGGGCGAGCGGATCCTTGCTGCCGCTGGGGATCTGGCCGATGGCGAAGCAACCGACCACCGTATCCAGCTTATCGGCCACCGCGAGCAGGCCGCCCAGGCGCGTGGCGGGGATGGGGGCCTCGGCGCCCAGGGGCTGGTAATGTTCCTTCACGGCCATCCAGACGGGTTCGGGCGCACCTTCGTGCTTGAGGTATTCGCCCCCCATGACGCCTTGCAACTCAGGGAACTCCCCCACCATCAGCGTGACGAGATCCGCCTTGCAGAGCTGCGCGGCCTGGCGGGCCTGGGCAGGATCGAGGCCCAGCGCGGGGGCCAGTGCCTCGGCGAGGCGAGCGATGCGCTCGGTTTTCTCCACGTAGCTGCCCAGCTCCCGATGAAAGGTGAGCGCCTTGAGTTTCTCCAGGCGCGTGGAAAGGGGCTGTCTGCGGTCCTCGGCGAAGAAGAAACGCGCATCATAGAGGCGTGCCTTGAGCACCCACTCGTTGCCGCCCTTCACGAAACCCTCGGGATCATCCGCACGGTTGGCGGCGGCGAGGAAGTAGGGCAGCAGTTCGCCCTTGGCGTTCTCAATGCAGAAGGATTTCTGGTGTTCCTTGAGGCTCGTGACCAGCACTTCCTTGGGCAGATCCAGGAAGGAGGTGGGGAACTCGCCCCGCAGGATGGTCGGACATTCCACGATCTCCGCCAGCGTATCCAGAAGGTCCTCATCCTCCACCACCCGCCCGCCGACCTCGGCCGCCAACGCCTTGATCTGGTCGTCCATCCGGTGGCGGCGCTTGCCAAAGGCCGCGATGATGCCCGCGGATTCCAGGGCCGCCTCGTAGGCCTCGGGCTTGGAGACACTCATCGGGGCCGGATGATCCAGGTGATACAGGCGGTGGCCCCAGGTGGTGGCGCAGGCCTTCACGCCATCGAGCTCGATGGGCACGACTTCGCTGTCAAAGAGGCACAGGATGTTGCGGATGGGGCGCACGAACTGGAATTCGCTGTGACCCCAGCGCATGGCCTTGGGCACGTGGAGGTTTGCCACGAGCCGGGGCAGGGCCTCGGTGAGGAGTTGCAGCGTGGGCTGTCCCTTCCTCGAGATCGTGATGGTGGCGCAGGGTTCCTTCTTGCCCGCAGGCTGCTCGAAGCGCACGGCACTGAAGGGCAGGCCCCACTTCTCGGCAAACTTCAGGCCTGTCTGGGTCGGTGCGCCGCTTTCGTCCACGCACATGCGCTGAGGCGGGCCCACCTGGGTTTCCGTCTGGTCGGCTTGGGCCAGAGGCAGTCCTGAGATGCGCCAAGCCAGCTTGCGGGGGCTGTAGAAGAATTCCGTGCGCTGCTCATCCAGTTTTTGTTCCGTGGCCCAGACTTTGAAGGCCTCCGCGAACTCGCCGGAAAGGGATTTGAGAAAACGTGCGGGAATCTCCTCGCAGTGCAGTTCCAGCAGGAGGGTGCGGGTCTCCATCACTTCACCTCCTGGGTGGCTTCGAGTTTCGTGGTCTCGTGCTCCAGGTAGGCCCGGGCGCATGCGCAGGCCAGATCGCGCACCCGCTTGATGATGCCGGGGCGCTCGGTGGTGCTCACGGCGCCTCGGGCATCCAGCACGTTGAAGGTGTGGCTCATCTTGAGGGCCTGATCGTAGGCGGCGAGGAAGTGGCCGTGGTCCTTGACCATGCGCCAACCTTCCTTTTCGTATTCGGTGAAGAGCATCTGATGCAGCTCCAGGTTGGCGTGCTCGAAGCTGTAAGCGCTGAGCTCGAATTCCTCCCGGTGGCGCACCTCGCCGTATTTCACGGGGAAGGTGCCCTGGTCGGTGGTGATATCACCCCAGGTGAGATCGAAGATGTTGTCGATGCCCGTGAGGAACATGCAGATGCGCTCGATGCCGTAGGTGAGCTCGGCCGAGACGGGCCGACAGTCGATGCCCGCCACTTGCTGGAAGTAGGTGAACTGGCTGATCTCCATGCCATCCAACACCACCTGCCAGCCCACGCCCCAGGCGCCCAGCGTGGGACTCTCCCAGTTGTCCTCCTCGAAGCGGAGATCGTGTTTGCGCATATCGATGCCCAGGGCTTCCAGGGATTCGATGTACATCTCCTGCACCTTGGCGGGCGAGGGCTTGAGGATTACCTGGAATTGGTGGTGCTTGTAGAGGCGGAAGGGATTCTCGCCGTAGCGGCCGTCACCGGGGCGGCGGCTGGGTTCCACGTAGCCCACGTTCCAGGGTTTCGGCCCCAGGGCCCCGAAGAAGGTCAGCGGATTCATGGTGCCCGCGCCTTTCTCGATGTCGTAGGGCTGGCCCACCAGGCAGCCGCGATCGGCCCAGTAGCGCTGGAGGCGGAGGATCAATTCTTGAACGTGCATGGGAACCCGCATAAAAGCTAGATTCTATCGGGATTCTGCAGCGAATTCGATGTGTCCGATCAAAAAGGCTCGAAGGGGGTCCTCGTGGATGAACCACCGACCCTATTCGCGGTCTGGAGGGCGGGATGTGGGCTCGACGGCAGCCGCAATCGATCCCGAAATCCTGTTCTTCGCGGGCTGGATCGAAGAATAGGGTGGAGAGCCAACGCCCAGCTCTGGGCGGTTGAGTTGGGGGTCCGCTCGGATATCCGGGCAAGTAATGTTCCCGGCTCAACCCTTGCTCAAAGCGGACGATGGAATAGCGTGTCCCCTGGTGCCTGATGAAAGTTCGTAGCTCCATTCTCCCATTCGTCCTCGCCGTGGTTTGGTGCGCCGCTGCGGCACCCCCGGATGTTCGGAATGGGAGCCTCTCGGAATCGCAGGGGAGGCCCCACCCGGGGCGCTCTGTTTTCAGGACCTATGGCCGGGACCAGGGTTTCCCAAGTTCGGCCATCCACGCGCTCATCCAGGACGACGACGGGTTTCTATGGATGGGCACCGAAAACGGGCTCTTCCGCTACGACGGCAATGCCACGACGCGATGGGGGACGGCAGATGGCCTTCCCTCCGACTGGGTGGTTCGCCTTCTCCCCCATCCCGAAGGAGGACTCTGGGTGGGAACCTCGCAGGGGCTTGCCCGGTTCCACAATGGAGTCGCCACTCCCGTGACCATCGAAGGCCAGCCATGGAAAGACCACATTTCGTCCCTGGACCTGGACGGGGATCGACGGTTGGTGGTCGTCGGGAAGGGCACCGTGCTTCACCAGGCTTCGGCCACCGACCTGGCCCCCCTTCCCGGATGCCCCCCGGGGCCCATCAGTCAGGTCCAGGTCACTCGGGCCGGAAGCCTTTTCATCGCCAGCAATCTGTTCATCCATGAACGTCGCCCTGACGGCAGTTGGATTCGGTACGGGAAAGAGGAGGGCCTTGTTTTCCCCCCGGGCCCACTTCGCGAGGATGGCGAAGGCAATCTCTGGGTGGTCAACGGGCGTCATCTGGCGCTGAAGCCGGTCGGAAAGGACCGTTTCGAGGACCGCTCGGCCTGGATGCCCGGGGCCTTTTATGGGGGGGCGGCTACCTCCGCGGACCGGGAAGGCTATGTGTGGATCCCCACATTGGAAGGAGCCTTGCGAGTCCGAGGCGCCTCTCATGATGTGTCTGGCTCCCGGGAGGGACTGCCGTCCCGTTCTGTCCATGGGATCTTCCAGGATCGCGAAAAAAACGTCTGGCTCTTTGCTTCCTCCCTCCATCGCCAACTGGGACAGGGGTGCGTCTCGGCCTACACCCAGCAGGAAGGCCTTCCCAGCGAGGTGGTGTGGTCCCTCTTCCAGGATCGAAGGGGAACGCTCTGGGCGGGCACCGGCGATGGGCTCGCCCGCCTGGGCCCCAAGGGTTGGGAGCGGATCCGGGGCAGCGAGGGGATGAATATCCTCTCCATCGACCAGGACCCGGCAGGAAACCTGTGGCTCGCCAACCTCAACGGTTCCCCGGCCGTTCTCAGTGCGGACGGAAGGTTCTCGACCCTTGAAGGCTCGGGCGTCTCAGGCCGTGCCATGCGTGTTTCCTCGAATGGAGACGGCAGCGTTTGGTTCAGCATGCTTGGTGGCCAGAACACGGTGCGCTACGACCCCCAGACGCATCGCCTCACCCCCATCGCGACGGTATATCCGGAGGTGGAGGCCATCGTGCCCCGGGCCCTCTACGCCGACCCCAAAGGGCGCATTTGGGTGGCGGGAACGCTCGGGGTCGCCTGTCGTGAAGGCGCTCACTGGCAGCTTCTTGGCGCGGATGGAGGCCTGCAGAACGCCAAGGTGCGCGGGCTGGCCCTCATGGAGGACGGGACCGCCTGGGCTTGGTACGTGGAGCCCCATGGAATGACCCACCTTGGCTGGAAGGATGGACGGTTGGTGGTGCTCGGCCACCTGGACCCCACCACCGGCCTTGCCTCGAACCTCGTCTACGCCGTTAGCCAGGGCAAGGACCGTTCCTTATGGGTCACCACGGACCGGGGCGTCAACCAGGTGAAGGACGGCAAGATTCGGCGATTCGGGGTCGAGGAAGGGTTACTGACGGAGGATTGCAATCTGAACGCCCTCGCCGTGGATCGGGACGGTGGCGTCTGGGTGGGCACTTCCAACGGCATCTCCCGCATCCGGGCCGACCAGTTGCCGGAGCTGGGGCCGGTGCCCGCACCTCGGATCCTGCGCTATGACGATGGCAAGGGGGCGCATTTGGCGCCCTTTGGGACCATTCCACCCGTTCCTCACGCTTCCGCTTCCCTTGAATTCCGCTTCTCCACCCCCACCTATCAGGACGAACGCAACCTCCGCTACGAAGTGCGCCTCCTCGGCCTCGAAGAGGCCTGGCATCCCACCGAAATCCGGCAGGTGCGCTACCCAGCCCTGCAGGGCGGGCATTACCGTTTCGAGGTCCGGGTCGCCCGAGCCGGTTCGCCCTTCGGACCCGCGACTGCAGTGGATTTTGAGATCCTGCCAGCCTGGTGGCGCACCTGGTGGTTCTACGGCCTTGAATCGCTGGGGTTCGTCGGGCTGGTGGCCATTCTCGTGCGCTGGCGGGTGCGGCATCTCCAGGCCGCCAAGACCGCCCTGGCCGCCCTCGTTGCCGAACGCACCCTTGAGCTGGAAAAAGCCAATCAGGCGCTGGCCGACTCCAATCTTGCCCTGGAGGAACAAAGCCTTACGGATCCGCTCACGGGCCTGCGAAACCGGCGTTTCCTTTCCATCGGCATCCAGGAAGACCTGGCTCGCACCCTGCGCATGAGTCGGCAGCATAAACCAAGTGAACCGGGGGAGAACGTCGATCTCGTGTTCTTCATTGTCGACCTGGACAAGTTCAAGACCGTCAACGACACCTATGGTCACCAGGCCGGGGACGCAGTCCTGACTCAGATGGCGGAGGTCCTCCGGGGAGCCATGCGGGATTCGGACACGATCGTTCGGTGGGGCGGCGAGGAATTTGTCCTGCTCGCCCGGGACACGACACGCACCGAGGCCATGCGCGTGGCTGAGCGGGTGCGGGCAGCCGTGGAAGCACACCCCTTTCTCATCAACGACGACCTCGTGCTCCGGTGCACCTGCTCCATCGGGTTCGCCCCTTATCCCTTTTTGGAGCAATTTCCCTTGTGGGCCTCCTGGGAAAAAATCGTGGACCTGGCGGACCACGGTCTGTACCTTGTTAAAGGCAACGGTCGCAATGGTTGGATCGGTTTCAGCGCTGGCCTCACCTTGAATCCTGGCCAGGACCTCACCACCCTGGCTGCAGAGATCCCGCAAGCGGTGCAGGAAGGTCGGCTCATCCTCCAGTCAAGCAGGCCATTGTCGCTGTCGGATCAGGCCGATGAGGCCCCTTCCTGATTCAGAGGGCTGCGAGTTCCCACGGAAGCCGGAAGAGGAATTGTGGTCCCGATGGCCTTCGGGGTACCTTGGATTCCATGTCCCCCGAACTGGAAACCGCTCCCACCGGCCTGGGGCGCTATGCTGCGCCGCTGGGCGGAGGTCTGCGGAACGGGCTGGCGCGGCTGGGCAGCGTGGCCTGGCTGGGGTGGACCTGTTTCCGCCAGCTGCTGAGGCTGCGGGCGGATCAGCTCGGCGTGATCTTCGACCAGACCAAGCTGCAGGTGCGGTTCACGGCCCTCGACGCGCTGCCCCTGGCTCTGCTGGCGGCCCTGTTGCTGGGCGGCATCACCCTCATCCAGGTCTACGCCCAGATGTCGGGCTTCGGTGCCGAGGCCTACCTCAGCCAGCTCCTGGCGCAATTGGTCATCCGGGAGCTGGGTCCGCTGCTCATCGGCGTCATCGTCATCGGGCGCAGCGGCACGGCGATCGCCGCGGAGATGGCCTCCATCAAGTTGAATCTGGAAGTGGACGCCCTTTGGGCCACGGGCCTCAATCCAATCCAGTACCTGCTGCTGCCGAGAATCCTCGGCGGCATGATCTCCGTCTTCACGCTCATCGTCATTTTCGACGCTGCCGCCCTGCTGGGCGGGTTCCTGGTGGCCTGGTCCCGGCTGCCCCTCTCGCCCGGCTTCTTCATGCACGCCCTGGGCGAGACCATCGGCTGGCGGGAACTGGCCATCACCTTCGCCAAGGCGATGGTCTTCGGCGCCATGATCCCGGTGGTTTGCGCTTCCACCGGACTGCGGGTGCGTCGAAGCAGTACCGAGATACCTCAGGCCGTTACCGCCGCCGCGGTTGCAAGCCTGGTGGCCGTCTTCCTCCTGGGCGCCTTCCTCTCGGTGCTGATCTATGGCTGAGCTCCTGCGCCTGGAGGGTGTGACGCTGCGGAACCAGGAGGACCGGGTGGTCTTCGAGGGCCTGGACTGGAGCCTCGCCGTGGGCGACCGCGTCCGGGTCGACGGGGTGGCCGGCGCGGGCACCACGACCTTGCTCCGCCTCTGCGCAGGCTTGGCGCACCCCCAGGCGGGCCGGGTGATCCTCGGGGGGCAGCCCCTGGGGCCCTACACCTTCGACCATCCTTTCCTGAAGCGAGGGGGCATCGGCTGGGTGCCGACGGAGGGCGGCCTGCTGGTGAACCTGACCCTTCGCGCCAATGTGGCCCTGCCATTGCGGTTCCTGCGGGGCCAGCCGCAAAGCAGGGCCGAGGAGATCGCCCAGGAGCAGCTGGAACGCCTGGGACTGGGGCTGCAGGCGGAGCGCCGACCCCATGCCCTGGAACCCCGGGACCGTTGGCTGGGCGCCCTGGCGCGGGCGGCGGTGATGGCCCCTGAACTCTGGATGCTGGATCATCCCCCCGGAGGCCTGGAAGGTGAGGGGCAGCGTCGTGCAGTTGCGCTTCTCCAGGAAGCCGCCGGAAATATGACCACGACAATCCTGACGGCCGGGAGCCAGGCCTGGCCCGGCATCGTGAACGAGGAAATTCACCTGGAACAGGGACGGCTCGTCCCCGGAGGCCTGTGATGCGGTTTGCGCGAGACGATGCCAAGGTCGGTGTGCTGGTGCTTGTGGCGGTGGCGGTCTTCGGTGGCCTCCTCTTCCAGCGCAGCCTGAGTGCCTTATTCAAGAAAGAGACGATCATCAAGGTGCGCCTTGAAAACGCTGGAGACCTCACGGTAGGCACGGAAGTGCAGCTGCAGGGCTGGCGCGTAGGGCGGGTAGACCGCGTGGATCTGGAGCGTGAAGGCGTGCAATACCACTTTGTCGCCTCCCTCGGGCTGCAGCCCAACATCCTGCTCTGGAAAGGCACCAAGGCCGTGGTGGTGGCCAAGGTGTTCGGTGGCGCGTTCGTGGATCTCCAGCTTCCCGAGGTGGGTGCCCGCCGGGAAATCCTGCAACCCGGCGCCCTGCTGGAGGGAGGCACCGCCGCATCCCTGGCCTCGCTCATTGACGAGATGCAGGATTTCGTGATCAACCTCAACGGCGCGCTCATCGATGTGCGCGGCGAGTTCAGGCAGAAGGGTGTCGGCGCGCTGTTGGAATATCCCGAATTGAAGAAGGCGCTGAAGGATCTGGACGCAACCCTGCTGGATGCCCGGGCGCTCATCCAGGATGGACAGAAGGCGGTCAGGCATGGCGATGTGGCCCTGGGCCGCAACCTGGCAAGTCTGGAGAAGAGCCTCGGCATTCTTCAGAATGTTCTGGAGACTCGCTCCGGGGAGATCGACACCATCGTGTTGAACCTGGCGGAAGTGCTCCAGCAGCTCAATGGCCTCAGCGCGGAAACCCGCACCCTCCTGAAGACCGAAGGCCCCGAGATCGACGCCACCCTCAAGGCTCTGCGGCGAAACCTGGAGAGCTCAGAAGAATTGCTGGAACTCCTCAAGGCCAAGCCCAACCGCGCCGTATGGGGCACCCCCAGCACGGCGGAAAAGGAAGCGGCTCGCCGCAGGGTCCAGACTGCCCGGGAGGGCGAGCTGAAAAAATAGTTTCAATTACAGGCGGTCCAGCTCCGTGACGCCGATGGTGGGCCGCCAAGGCAGCAGCTCGTACTGGGCCACGCCTTGCTGAATGAAGGGGTCGCCGTCCCGAATCTGGTCCAGGTGGGCGAGGGCGTTCTCATCGGGTACCCGCAGCAGCAACGCGCCGCCATTGCGTGGCTCCAGCGGCCCCGAGGCCAGCAATCGCCCCTGAGCCTTGAGCTTGCCCAGGTAGGCGCGATGGGGTTCGATATGCTCGAGCACTTCCTCCAGAGACCTGCGATACCGGACGATTGCGATGGCGTACATGGGTGCTCCTTTCCCTGTAGTTTCCCATTTCACAGAAAAGGAGCGCGGAAATCGCGCTCCTTTTCTGTGAAAACCTGAAAGCCCTAGTCCCGTACGATGCGCGTGCCGACGGTCTCGTAGGCTTCCTTGCCCAGGGCCTCGGGGCTGGTGATCAGCACCTCGTGGCCACCGGCCACGATGAAGGCGATGGCGGATTCGATCTTGGGGCCCATGGAACCCGCCGGGAACTGGCCGTCCGCCATGTGCTTGCGGGCCTCGGTTACCGTCATGCGATCCACCCATTTCTGGGTGGGTTTGCCGAAGTCGATGGCCACCTTGGGCACACCGGTGAGGATCACGTAGGTATCCGCACCCAGTTGCTCGGCCAGCAGGGAGGAGAGGCGATCCTTGTCGATGACGGCCTCGACTCCGATGAGGAAACCGCTGCCATCGCGGATCACGGGAATGCCGCCGCCGCCGCCTGCGATCACGCAGTGCCCGGCCTCCAACAGAAGCTTGACCGCCTCGAGCTGGAGGATCTCCAGGGGTTTGGGCGAGGGCACCACTTTGCGCCAGCCGCGCCCCGCGTCCTCCTTCATGTGCCAGCCCTTCTGCTTCATCAGCTCCAGGGCGCGGTGTTCGGCGTAGAAGGGCCCCACGGGCTTGGTGGGATTCTGGAAGCCGGGGTCATCCTTGTCCACCACGACCTCGGTGAGCACCGTGCTCACGGGTGTCTCGTGCTTGATGAACTTCAGACGGTTGATGAGGGTGCGCTCGATGATGTAGCCCATGGACCCCTGGGTCATGGCGTCCGCGATATCCAGGGTGTAGGGGGGGATCTTGTTGGCCCCGGCTTCCTGCTGGATGAGGATGTTGCCCACCTGCGGCCCGTTGCCGTGCACCACGCAGAGGCTGTATCCGGCCTGCACCACGTTGCCGAACATCTCGGCACATTCCCGGGCGTTTTCCAGCTGTTCCTCCTGGAGCCCCTGCTCCTTTTCCTTGAGGAGCGCGTTTCCGCCGATGGCGATGAGGGCGATTTTCTTGGACATAGGGTCCCCGAATGAAAAAAATTATCCTATCAGTGAAGGGCCGGTTTACCGAAGGGTCTTCTCGAAATTCCATCCACTCTGACCGAACTGGGCTCGGATGGATGAACGCATCGGAAAGGGAAAGCCGCTACCCTGGGTGGAATTTCCGGAGAAGGCCCATGCCCAGGATCGCCCCCTTGCGATGCGCCTTGTGGCCGCTGAGCGCCGCCCTGCTGGCCCAGGTGCCGCCTCCCATGCCCCAGGCGAAGCCCATCGTAACGCGTCCCATGCCCAAACCTGGGGAGCCTGCCCGCAGCGAGGCGAAGCCTTCCGCAGAAACGCATTCCAAAACCCAAGCGCACGCCGCCCCTGTTTACGGCACGACGCCCGTGCCCTGGCCCAGCGGGTCCACGGATCCCAAGGACTTTCCCAAGGACATTCCGCGGGTGCCCGGAGCGAGCCTGGAGGCCTACTCCACTTCCGCGAACGCCGCCTCGGCCTACTTTGTCTGTCCGCAAGCACCGGAGCGCGTCGCGGCCGTCTACATGGAATTCGCCACCCGGGAGCAATGGGAGATTCTGCCTTTCCCGGGACCGCCCCTGGAGAAGGACTGCTGCATCATGGCCCGCAAGGGCGACTGGACGCTCCGCGTGGACGCGGGACCGGACCCATTCACAGGGAACACGGAAGTCTTCGTCAACGTGATCCTCAAGCCGCTTCCCCCTCCGCCGAAACCCAAGGATGGCCAGGCTTCGGGAAAGGTCACGCCATGAGAACGGCACTCCTGCTCCTCGCCACCCTCTCCTGCTTCGGAGCTCCCCCGAAAAAGAAATCGGAGCCTCCCAGAGAGAAGGTGCATCTCAGCCTCACGTACAGCGAGCGCAACGGCCTGGCCTTCCCCTGCAACGGCAGCATCGGGATGCTGGCGGCGCCGATCTATGGCGGTGCCGCGTTGGCCTCGGCGCTGCAGAGCCTCAATTCGCTGGGCACCATGCTCGGCGGCATTTCCGATGGAAAGTCGCCGCAGGTTCCCAAGACCACCGGCGAAATGATGCGGACCATGATGAGAAGCCCTGCCAACGACATCGCGGCCTCCATGCCCTTCCATTCCAACTGCCGCGCGCAGCTGGAAGCGAACCTCGTCTGGGATCCCCAGCAGCGGGCCTACGTGGTGGAATCAGGCACCCTCACCTGGACGGGCAACAACAACAGCCGCTTCCAGACCAAGGACCACCTCCTCTACTGCAACCTGAACGGAGGCGGCAGCCACAAGCTGACCCGCGACGAGGTGAAGGTCCAGTTCCCAGAGGGGGATCCGGAATCCCTGAACCTGGCCAACGACAAGGCGCCGGATTCCACCTACGACCTGATCCTCGCGGTGAGCCCCAAGGAGGAGCCGATCATCGGTGAGGGCGGCTGGGTGGCGGGGGGCGGCAAGATCTTTGAAATCCGGGAGAAATTCACCACTGCAGGCACGGAATCGCGCATCACGGACGAATACAAACCCACGCCTGACGGCAACGACATCCAGGCCTCGGGCCACATGGCCACAGAGAAGGGCGCGCCCTTCATGTTCGCCCCTCGCCTGAGCTACCAGGCCGAACAGAGGCCCATCAGCGATCGCACCGCGAGCTTTGCCGAAACCTGGATGGCGCCCGGCGGCACCAATACGGCCATTTCCTGGCGCCTGGGCCGCGCGCCCGGCAAGGTCCACATCACGAAGGTGGAGCAGAAGGAGGGCCCCCGGACCGCCGATCTCCGCCAGGTGGTCTTCAGTTCGGGCACCCTGACGGTCGTGGCCGAAGCGCAGGTTTCGCCTCCTGAGCGCGCCCGGGAAGTCAAGTGGGAGGCCCCCGACATCGGCGAGGTCAAGGGCAAGGTGCAGAGCCGGGTGGTGGAGCCGGGCCACGTGCGGGCCGAGATCACCTACGCCCAGCTGCCCGCCCAGAATGCCTCCTTCGGCAGCAAGGACGTGAAGGCCCGCCTGAGCGATCAGACGGACCAGAAATCCTTCGAAGTGTTCTTCGAACAGGATGGCAAGGATCATCCCGCAGGGCAGGGCCAGGATGCCGGAACGCCCAACTGGTTCTTTTACTGGAAGCAGGGCGCGGTGCCCGAGCTGGACCGCTTCGAATTCACGGAGGATCCCGTGATGGGCGGCGGCTATTCCTTGGAGAACAAGCGCCTCTGTGTCACGCAATCCACTCCCGACACCATTCCCGGGCAGGACGTGAACCTGCGCACCAAGGACGGCGCCCACGCCTACCACCTGGTCCGCGAAAAGGTGAAGGGCATCCAGGCCGTGGCTGCGGTGGTGCGCCACGAACTGAAGCACAAGGAACTCTTTGATCAGGTCCAGTGGTCCGGCGGCAAGGATCCTTACTGGAAGAAGGACGGGACCGTGGACCCCGACATTCACCCCGGCAACGACTACGACGAGGATTCCGTGCCCGATGGGTTGGAAACGGGCTCCGGGAGTCCTTGGCTGGATCCCTTCCAGGCCTGCACCTATGCGAACTTCACCATCGACATCTTCTTTTCCAATCCCGATGATGCGCCGCCCTCCCAGCGCGCCCAGATCCAGATCAAGGGCGACAACGAACTGCTGGCCATCGTGGCCGAGCGCAAGCGGGTCTGCCGCGAGGACCAGGACTGGGCCTTCCCGGGCACCAAGGCCCAGGCGGCGGGAAACTGAACGGTGTGGAGAGCGCCGCATTCCTATGCCGGCTGGCCGGTTCTTCCCATGCTCTCCATCCAGGCTTCCATAGAAAAATCAGGGTTCAGCCAAGATGAAGGGGATGACTCCCGGTAGCCTGTTTCTATGGCCTTGCGAAACTGGAAGTTCCTCATCGATGCAACGGATACGGAGCTGCGGCTCGACCAGGTCGTGGCCCAGCGCACGGGGCTGAGCCGCCGGGCGGCCCGGGAGGCGCTGAAGCTGGGCGGGGTGCAGGTGGACCAGAAGCGGGTGCGGGTGGCCAGTCGCCAGGTGGTGGTGGGCATGGAAATCCGGGTGGCCGTGGATGATTCGCTGGGGCAGCCCCCCGACATGGAACTGCCCGTGGTCTTCGAGGACGACTGGCTGCTGGTGCTCAACAAGCCCGCGGGTCTGCCCACCCAGGGCACCCAGGCCTCCGACAGGCACGATCTGATGGCGCTGCTGGCCCGTCAGCGCCCCGGTCAGAAGTTGATTCTGTGTCATCGCCTGGATCAGGGCACCAGCGGCGTGCTGGTGTTGGCCAAGGACAAGGCGGCGGATCTGGGGCGGCAGTTCCAGGCCCGCACCCTGCAGAAGACCTATCTGGCAAGGGTTGCCATGGTCCTCGAGGCCTGCGACGTGGACCTGCCCATCGGACGATTGCGCCTCTCCAGCCCCGCTCGCTATGGCTGCGAAGGAGATCTGCTGGAACCCAAGGCGAGTCTCACCCGCTTTCGCCCCGCGACCCCCGACGAGACGGCAGGCCTCGTGCCCGGCCCCTGGGTGGTCTGCGAGCCCCACACGGGCCGTACCCACCAGATCAGGGTCCATCTCGCCCACCTCGGCGCGCCTGTGGTGGGCGATGGCCTCTACGGTGGCGCACCGGATGGGCAGCTCTGGCTCCATGCCTGGAAACTGACCCTGCAGCACCCCGTCACGGGTGCGGCGCTGGAACTGATCGCGGAGCCGCGGCGGTTTCGGCGTTGAGAGGCGATTGAAGCGGAACCTCCGGGCTTCCATCGTCATGTGATGTTCAAGGAGTTCCCGATGAAGCATTTCGTCGCTCTGGGCTTCGCTCTGACTGCATTGACGGCCCAGAGCCCCGATCCAGCCTTGCCCCGGTCTGTGGAGGCTTCTCGAGGCATCGCTGGTCATCGCATTCAGGGTTCGGTTTCTCCGGTATTGGAAGGCATGCGCCTCTCCTTCACCAAGCAGGTGCAGGACGATGATGCGGACATCCGCGTGGACGTGGACCACGGCTGCTTCAGTGCGGTACTGCCGCCGGGCGTCTATTCCGTGAGGGCCATCACGAAGAACCAGACCTATCCCGGAATCCCTCTGATCGTTCGCCAGGACATACAGGAACTCGCGCTAGAGTTCAAACCTGAAGTCTCCAAGGCTCCGGTAGAGGTCCAGGCCTGGATCCGCGGCAACGCCATTCCTCTCTCCTCGGTGGCGGCGGGTTCCGGCTTCAAGGACCTGCAGCCCCTCAAGGCGCTGGTGGGCAAAGCCACGGTCGTTGGGCTGGGGGAAGCCACCCACGGGACGAAGGAATTCTTCCAGCTCAAGCACCGCATGCTGGAATTCCTGGTAGAGGAGATGGGCTTCCGCGTATTCGCCATCGAGGCTAGCCTGCCCGAGGCCTTCGCTGTGGACGAATACATCCGCACCGGCCAGGGTGATCCCGCCGAGGCGCTCAAGGGCCTCTACTTCTGGACCTGGAACACAGGGGAAGTCCTCGACCAGATCCTGTGGATGCGGAAGTACAACGCCGACCCGAGCCACCCGCAGAAGCTGCGCTTCTACGGAGTGGATATGCAGGAGCACAGGGTCGCCCTGGCCCAGGCCAAGGCCTGGCTGGAGAAGGTGGCACCGGAGGAGGCGCGTCAGTTGGACGCGATCGGGAAGCGTATCGCCATGCGGATGGAAAAGGGCGAGAGTCGGTCGTTCTCGAAGAGCCTGAAGGATAGCCTCAAAGTGGCAGCAGGCTTCAGCGCGCCCGCGAGCGCGGACTGGGAGGGCATCGCACATGATACCGAAGCGCTCGCGCTTCGTTTGGATGGGCGGAAAGCGGCCCTGGCAGCGGGTGATCAGGCACCCATCTTCGAACACCAGCGGCAGAACCTGCGCGTTCTGGTCCAGTGCGCCCGGATGGAGGCCGACCCTCAACGGATCTTCGCCGTGCGGGATGACGCCATGGCCGCGAATCTGCGTTGGATCCAGGCGCAGGAGCCGGGGGAGAAGATCGTTCTATGGGCCCACAATTTCCACGTCGGTACCGACCCGCGGCTCCGTTCCATGGGATGGCATCTACGCCAAGCTATGGGCGAGGCCTATCTTCCTATCGGGTTCGCCTTTCGGGAGGGAGGATTCCAGGCCCAGAACACTGACCCGATGAAACCCGGCCTGAAAGTGTTCAACGTGACGCCCCCTGCGGAGGCCAGCCTGGACGAGGCCCTGGCCGCCTTGGGTTTGCCCGCGCTGGCATTGGATCTCCGGAAGCTCCCTGATGGTTCGGTGCGGGCCTGGTTCGAGGCGCCTCAGGGCATGCTGGGATGCGGCGCCGTATTCCATATGCCTGTGGATCCCCGCATGTACGTCCCCAAAATCTCCGTTGCCTCGCGCTTCGGGGCGCTCCTCTTCATCAACAGCACCACGGCCGCGATCCCCGTGCCCGAGGTGGTTTCCACTCAGAAAGCCGTCAATCTCGGCTTTGAGGAAGGCGAAGTGGGCAAGCCTCCGCTGGGCTGGCTCCTTGGCGGAAGTCTGGGCTACACGGCCCGGATCGAAACCGGAGATCCCAAGGAAGGGGCTCGCTGTCTCAAGATCGCCTTCGGAGGTGATCCCAAGGCCTGGGTCCCCTTCAGTGCCACGCAGCACCTGGACGCAACTCCCTTCAGGGGCAAGAAGCTCCGTGTTTCGGCCTGGATCCGCGCGGAGGGCGAGAAGGGCTTCCAGGCCAGCCTCAGGGTGCGGGTGACCCGGGAGAAGGGACGACCCTATAGCGATGACACACGCGGGCGCCAGAAGATCGGCAAGACCTGGACGAAGGCCGCGATCGAATGCGCGGTGGCCGAGGATGCCACGGCGCTGAGTCTCCTCTGCTTCGCTGCAGGCGCAGGCTCCGCCTGCTTTGATGATGTTCGGATCGAGGTGCTCTGAGCCGCCCCCCGTTTACACTGTTTGAATGAAACTCCCCATCGTCTTCAATCCTCGATCCGGCCCCTCGGGTAAGAATCCCGATGCCCTGATGGCGCGGCTTCCCGAGGAACTGCGCCAGCGCATTGAACCCGTGCCCTTCGGGCCACCCTGGGATTTCGCACCGCTCATCGCCCAGGCCGTGGCGGCGGGTGGGCCGCTGCTGGTCTGGGGCGGGGACGGTACGATCCATCATGCGGGGCGGGCGCTGGTGGCGGCGGGCTGTCCCGTGGCTCTGGCCGCCATTCCAGGTGGCAGCGGCAACGGGCTGGTGCGGGGCCTGCGCACGCCACTGGAACCCGCGGGGGCCGTGACGAACCTGCTGATCGGTCGGGAACTGCGGATGGATCTGCCTCGGCTCGATGGTGTGCCCTTCTTCAATGTCTGCGGCACCGGCTTCGAGGCCGCCGTGGCTCATGCCTTCGAGGGGCTCCAGGGCAGAGGCTTCCTGAACTACGCCAAACTTTGTCTTGGACTCTGGCGCCACCACCCCGTGCGGGACGTTCGCTGGGAGGCCATCCAGCCGGAACCCGTGGCACCTGCCAAGGTCCTGGAGAAACTTCGCGCCGCCTGGCAGGGCTCGGAACCCCCGCTGCCTGATCGGATCTGGAGCCTCTGCCTCGCCAACCTGCCCCAGTACGGCAGCGGCCTGTGGATCGCGCCCCACGCCGATCCTACGGACGGCATCCTGCAATGGGCGCAACTCAGTCGCCCCGGCCCCTTGGACGTGATGACCGAGGCGCCCCACCTCTTTCGGGAAGGCGGCCGCACCCGCCTGCGCCAGGAGGGCCGCCTCTTGAGCGCCACTCTGAACCTGGATCAGCCCATGCCCTGGCACATGGACGGCGAACCCGCCCCGGAGCGCGATCGGGCCGAACTCACCGTGGAGCGTGGCGCCTTCCGCATGCAGGTGACCAGCAACTGCCCCTGGTGAACCTACCAGCCCTTCGTCTGCCTCAGAGCCTCGTACAGCACCACCGCCGCCGCCTGGGCCTGGTTCAGGCTGCGATGAAAATCGCCCGGCATGGGGATCTTCACCAACTGGTCTCTGTGGGCCTGGATGAGGTCCTCCGGTAGGCCCTTGGTCTCCTGACCCAGCACGATGCCATCGCCATCCTCGAAGGGGATTTGGGTATGGATGCGCTCGCCCTTGGTGCTGGTGAACCAGAGCCGTTTTGCGGGGTTGCGTATCAGGAAGTCGGCCCAGTTCTCGTAGTGGGTGGGCGCCAGCTTCTCCCAGTAGTCGAGCCCGGCGCGGCGCAGGTAGTAGTCGGAGGTGTCGAAGCCCAGGGGATGGATCAGGTGCAGCTTGGAATCGGTGCAGACGCACAGGCGGCCGATGCTGCCCGTGTTCTGGGGGATCTCGGGTTGGTGCAGGATGATGTGAAAGGCCATGGGTCCAGTGTTTCCGGGGAAGATGGCGGTTTTCAACATGTTTGCGCGATCTGGGGGCCGAGTGGTTTCACGGCTGGCTTTGTCACACCCTGTGCCAAGGGGCCCCCGCTGCGTCTGAACCGGGTCTGCGTCCGAATCCCGACTTCCGTTTGCCCGAAAGGAGGCAAGATTGAGAGCGCCATCCGGAGGTTCCGATGTCCGATCCGAACTGTCTCTTTTGCAAGATCCTGTCCCGACAGATCCCTGCCAGCATCCTGTACGAGGATGAACACGTGGTGGCCTTCAAGGACATCGCCCCCCAGGTGCCGGTGCATGTGCTGATCGTGCCCAGGCTCCATGTCTCGGGCCTGGATGGCCTGGGGCCTGAGCACAAGGAACTGGTGGGACACATCGCCCTGGTGGCCCAGAAACTGGCCGGGGACCTGGGGGTGGCCGCTTCGGGCTATCGTCTGGTGGCGAACTGCGGGGCCGATGCCGGGCAGACGGTCTTCCACCTCCACTTTCATCTGCTGGGAGGCACGCCCATGGGCGGCAGGATGGCCTGAATCCCTTTTCCCCGAGGTTTACGTCCCGAACTGGGGGAAACAGACACAGCTCCCGAAAGAGAAGGCGAGGCCTTTTCGTGGCACCCCGATCATCCTTCCTGAGGCATCTCACCGGGCTCGTCCTGGTGAATGCCCTGTTTTGCGGGGCCTTCCTCGCGGCCCAGGCGGATATTTCAGCCATGGGACGGCCCGCCATCCGGGTGTTCACGGACCAGGATGGGCTCCCCCAGAACTCCGTGGAATGTCTGGCCATGGATGCCCGGGGCTATCTGTGGGCGGGCACCCAGGATGGGGCGGCGCGCTATAACGGTCGCACCTGGACGCCGGTACCGCTCCCGGGGCGTGCCAATAGCCGCTGGGTGCGGTCCCTCCTGGCCGCCTCGGATGGGAGCATCTGGTTCGGGCAGGTCCTGGGAGGCCTGTTCGTGCTGAGGAACGGTAGCTGGGAACACCACGAGGTCGCCGAGGGCGTGTCCTCGGGTCAGGTCCGCTGCCTGGCAGAACGGCGAAACGGGCACGTCATCGCCGGGACGGACCGGGGGGTATTCCAGTGGGATGGGCGGGCCTGGACCCCCCTGGTCGATCCGGGCGGCCGCAAGACCGGCGTGGTCCTCTCGGTGCGGGAAGTCATGGAGCCAGGGAAGCCTCCGGTGCTGTGGCTCGGCACGGAGAAGGGGTTGGCCGAGGTGCTACCAACCGGAGGATGGCGTTGGTTCACTGCCCGGGAGGGGCTGCCTTCGAGCGAGGTCTGGAGCCTTCTGGAAACGCGGGAACCCGAGGCGGGCACGGTCCTTTGGATTGGCACCGCCCGCGGCCTGGCGCGCTGGGATGGGCACCGTCTGGAGGGAGTGGGCCGCAGAGAAGGGCTGCCCGCCAATACGGTGAATCAGATGTTCGAATCCACCTCGCCCACCGGGGGGCGGACCCTCTGGCTGGCCATGGACGGGGGGCTCTTCTTTCGCGAGGGCGGGCACTGGCAGAACCTGGGCGGCACCCTGGGTTTCCCCAACCAGTTGGTGCGCAGCCTCTGGGTGGAGACGCTGCCCGGTGGCCATCGCACCGTCTGGGCGGGCACCTTCGGGGGGCTAGTGCGCCATGCGAAGGGTGGCTGGACCGCCTTCGACCGTCGGGTGGGGCTGCCGGAGGATGCCGTCTTCGCGTTGATGGAGAGCCGTCTGGGCACCGGGTTCTGGGTGGGAACCCATGGCGGTGGGCTGACGCGGTTCCAGCAGGGGCGGTGGTCATCTTTCGGGCCCACGTCGCTGATCCCGGACCGCCATATCATGGCCCTGATAGAGACAGCCTCCGAGCAGGGTAAACCGGTGCTCTGGGTGGGCAGTCGGCAGGGGGTCCTGAGGGTGGAGGAGGGCAGGGCCACGCGGTTCCAGACCGGAGACGGGCTTCCGGATTCCTGGGTCTACGAGCTGGCGGAGGTGCCGGGCCTCGGAGGGCAGAAAGAAATCTGGGCCGGAACCCGCCGGGGGATCGCCCGTTGGCGGGAAGGACGGTGGGAATGGCCCGAGGGAGCCGCCCAGCTCTCCTGGGGCACGGTGATGGGCATCAAGGCGGGCCCAGCGCCGGGGGGTGGCGAAGGCGTATGGGTGGCCACCCGGGGCAACGGGCTCTACCTCCGGGAGGGCGAGCGCTGGACCCAGTTCACCACCCAGGATGGCCTGCTGGATGACCGGCTGATGACCCTGCATATTCAGGTCGACGGTGATCGGGTTCCTTGGCTCTGGGTGGGCAGCCTGAATGGCCTGTGCCGACGGCGCCTGGATCGCCGAGAAGCGCCCTGGGAGCCGGTGGATGACCTGCCGAGTCAGGTCATCTATTCCATGGCCGCAGACCGCGGGGGGCGCACGTACGTTTTCACCCATCGCGGCGTCTGCCAACTCACCCCCAGGACGCTAACCCGGGACAACCCAAGGCCCTTCCGCCTCCGCACCTTCACCATTGGCGACGGGTTGCCCAGCAATGGCTGCACCCAGAAATCCGCCATTCAGGACAGCAAGGGTCGGATCTGGACCGGAACCGTGGCCGGGGCCGCGATGTTCGATCCCGCGGAGGAGGCCGCCGACCGGCAACCCAAGCCCTTCCACTTTGAGCGCATCGAGGGTGGAACCCAGTCCTTGCAGGATCTGCACCCCTTCGAGGTGGGCTGGCGGCGGCCGCGGGCCGTCTTCGAGTTCGCGCTGCTGAGTTTCTACCGGGAGGAGGACACCCGCTACCGCTCCCAGCTCGAGGGCCTGGAGGCCGAGGCCACGCCCTGGACTTCGGAGGGCAAGCGGGAATTCCCCTCGCTGCCTCCGGGGGATTACACCTTCAAGGCCTGGGCCCTGGATGCGGTGGGCAACGCTAGCGGACCCCTCTCCATTTCCTTCCGGGTGCTGACTCCCCCCTGGGCGAGCTGGTGGGCCTGGATCCTCTACATCCTGGCGGGCGCCAGCCTGCTGGCAGCCATGGCCTGGACTCGGATGCGGCTGCTCAGGGCCCGGAACCGCGCACTGGAAGGAAGAGTCCAGGAGCGGACTAGAGCGCTGGCAGGGGCCTTGGGCGAGTTGGAAATCGCGCGGGAGGAAGCCACCCAGGCGAACCAGGCCAAGTCCTTCTTCCTGGCCACCATGAGTCACGAGATCCGCACGCCGTTGAATGGCATCATTGGCATGTCCAGCGCCCTGCTGGACACCTCGCTGAACCCCACCCAGCGCGACTTTGCCGACACCATCCACGGTTCCAGCGAAAACCTGCTGTCGATCCTCAATGGGATCCTGGATTTCTCGAAAGTGGAATCCGGGCGCCTGGAACTGGAGGAGATCTCCTTCGATCCCAGTGCGGAGATGGAGGACTGTCTGGGGCTTTTCGCGGAAGTCGCCCAGCGCAAGGGGCTTGAACTGGTCGGACGCTTCGATCCAGAGCTGCCGCTCCGGGTGGTCGGTGATCCCGCGCGGTTCCGGCAACTGGCCGCGAATCTGGTGGGCAATGCGGTGAAGTTCACCCTGGAGGGGGAGATCTGCCTTTGGCTCCGGCCCCTGGCCGCGCCCACGGAGGGAACGCTCCGCCTCGGGCTGGAGGTCCGGGACACCGGGATCGGGATCGCCTCCGATTCCCTCGAACGCCTCTTCAATCCCTTCACCCAGGCGGAACGATCAACGACCCGCCGGTACGGTGGAACTGGGCTCGGACTCGCCATCTGCAAACGCATCGCGGAATACATGGGCGGAAGCATAACCGTGGAGAGTGAGGTCGGTCGGGGAAGCCGCTTCTGCTGCGAGGTGCCATTCAAGGAGGACCCGAATCAGACCAGCTCCTGGGAGCCTCTGCCCGAGGGAATCCGGGTGCTGCTTTTCGAACCCAATGCCACGGTGCGGGAGGCCATCCTAGAGATGCTGCGGGAGTGGAAGGCCTGCCCGGAAGTGGTGGAGAGCGAAGTGGAGCTGGGGCCGACCCTGGCCCGGCTGATGGCTCAGGGCGGCCTCGATGCGATCCTGCTGGGGCTCTCCCCCCAAGATTCGGCACCGGATCGAATGCTCGGACACGTGGACCAGGCCGGGGTTCCCGTGGCACTGCTGGTGGGCGTGTCGGCCATTGCCGGCGCGGAGCGCCTCCGGGCCCGGGGCCTGGCTTCCTATCTGACCAAGCCGGTGCGTCGCTCGCGGCTACGCCAAGTCCTCCGGGAGTGTCTGGACCCGGCGACCCGCGAGGCCGAGGTGCTGGGGCAGCGGGCCCGAGTGCTGGTGGTGGACGACAACGCCACCAATCGCAAGGTGGCGGAACTGCACTTGCAGGCCCTGGGCTTCGGCTGTCGCCTCGCCAGTGGGGCGGAGGAGGCCCTTCGTATCCTGGAGGCCGAGACCTTCGAGGTCGTGCTGATGGATTGCGAGATGCCGGGCATCGATGGTTTCGAGGCCACCCGTCGGATCCGGGCCCGGGAGGCGCCGGGAACTCACCAGATCGTGCTGGCCCTTACGGCGCATTCGGTGGAGGGCGCCCGCGAGCGCTGCGCCGCAGCCGGCATGGATGGCTATCTTTCCAAGCCTCTCCGCCGAGAAGTGCTGAACGCGGTCATCAGCCGCTGGCTGCTGGGCCAAGCCACTCCCCAGGCCTTGCCGGAGGAGGAACCCATCCAGCTGGACGCCCATACCTGGGAAGGCTTGGCGTACCTGGAATCGGTCTCCGGGACCGGGGCCATCGCTGAATTGGTGGAGGATTTCGACCGCGACGTATTCGGGCGGCTGGAGCACCTGCAGGAGGCCCTCGAGCTGGGCGATCTGAACGCCCTGGCCCACTTGGCCCATGACCTGAAATCCAACGCGGCCACGCTGGGGGTGCTCAGGATCTCCACCGATGCTGCCCGCCTCGAGCGCCTGGCCCGGGAAGGCGAGAGTGCCGAGTTGGCGGAGATCCTGGAAAGATGCCGCGTCTGCATGCCGGACGTACTCCGGGTGTTGCGGGAACGGATTCCCCCGGCCTGAAGGCATACTACGAAAGGCGAAAGCAGCGCTCCGGGAGGCCCCCATGATCCCCCTTCTTGATGCAGCGGAGATGAGGCGCGTGGAGCAGGATGCCATCGTCGCCTGGGGCATCCCTTCGCTGCTCCTCCAGGAACACGCTGCCCTGGGCGCCCTGGCCCTCCTTCCACATGGGGAGAAGATCCAGGTGCTGGCGGGCCCCGGCAACAATGGCGGCGATGCTCTGGCCCTGGCCCGACTCGCCCGCTTACGGGGCGAAGAGGTCGAGGTCTGGACCCTCGAGGCATCTCCCTCCTGGCAAGGGGATGCGGCGCTCCAGGCCGCCCTGTGGGAAGGGCTCGGCGGCGACTACCGATTCACCCAGACCCCGGCTTCGGTGATCGATGGGTTCCGGGGTTGGGTGGTGGATGGCCTCTTCGGCTTGGGGGTTCGTCTACCCCTGGGGGCGTTGGCCGAAGCCTGGGTGATCGCTTTGGGAAATCGACCCGAGACGCACTTGCGGATTCTAGCTCTGGATCTCCCCACGGGCCTGGATCCCAGCAGCCCGGAGGTTTCGGGCCCCGTGCTGGCGGCGGATCGCACCGCCTGTTTCGGCCACCTGAAGGTTTGTCACGGCCTGCGACCCGCCCGGGACCACTGCGGATCGATCTCGGTCATTCCCATCCCTCTGCGCGAAGAGGCTCAGTCCAAGGTTGCCTTGCTGGAAAAACCGGAGAAGCCCGTCCTGAAAGCCTGGTCCAGCCACAAGCGGGACTTCGGCCATGTGGCGATCCGCGCGGGAAGCTCCGGCATGAGCGGTGCGGCGGTGCTGGCTGCCCTGGGGGCCCTGCGAATGGGGGCGGGCCTGGTCACGGTGCTGACCTCCACCGAAGTGCGGGCCGAAATCGCCGCCCAAGTGCCGGAGGCCATGGTCAACACCTGGGAAGGCCGGGTTCCCGAGGGCATCGATGCTCTCCTGGTGGGGCCCGGCGGTGTGAGCGAAATTCCCGAGTGGGATGGCCCCCTGGTGCTGGACGCCTCCGCGCTGAGGCCCGGGGAGGGCGCGCAATGGATGCAGCGCCCCCGAACCGTCATTACCCCCCATCTCGGTGAATTCGCCCGCCTCTTCGGCTTGAACCAACCCATGGGATCGGAAACCTCGGAGCGCCTTTCCTCGGTCTGGAAGGTGGCCGGAGGGCCCGGCATCCTGGTGCTCAAGGGTGCACAGAGTTTGGTGACGGGGGGCGCCTCCGATCGGCTTTGGGTGAACCCCACGGGACATTCCGGGCTCTCCACCGGGGGAACGGGCGATTTCCTGGCGGGCATGGTGGTGGCCCAGGTGGGGATGTGGCAGAAGCGCTCGGGTGGAAATCTGGCGGATCTGAGGGTCGCCGTGGCCGAGGCGGTCTGGCTGCACGGTGCCGCCGCGGATCGCCTGGGAAAGGGCCCCTTGCTGGTGCGGGAACTGGGTGAGAGCCTTGCTGGACTGCTGAGGGAATTGCATGCGGACTGAACAGAGATTCCTGGCCGATGAGGGGGCCACCGAGGCCCTGGGTGCCGAGCTGGCGCGCCTGACCCCGCCCGGGGGGACCTGGCTGCTGCGGGGAGAGTTGGGTGCGGGGAAGACCACCTGGGTGCGCGGCTTCGTCGAGGGCCTGGGCGGCGATCCCGAGCAGGTGGCCTCGCCCACCTACGCCGTGCTGCACCGCTACGAGGCCGGTGGTCACAGGGTCTTCCACCTGGATCTCTACCGCCTTGGGGGGAGCGGGAGCTGGTCCCTGGGCCTGGAGGAACAGGTGCTGCCTTCGGACTACCTCGTGGTGGAATGGGCCGGAAACAGCGGGCCCTGGCCCACCCCCTGGGTGGCGGAAATGACGCTGACGCCCTGCGGAGAGGGGCGGGAAGGGGAATGGACACTGGCTGTCCAGCCCGGTGCCGCATCATAATGGGATGAGTCCCGAACTGATCCTGCTCACCCTTGCCACACTGCTCGCCCTCCTGGCCGCTTTGGGCGCCTGGCGGCCCCGATCCGAAGGGGAGCTGATCTCCAGGCGCATGGAAGAGGCCGCCAGTCGCAGCCGCACGGAATTCCAGCACCTCCTCTCGACCCAGCTCCAGTCCATCCGGGAGGAATTGCGTTCCGCCCGCCTGGATCAGGGGGCGCGGCTGGAATCCCTCCAGGGAAAGGTCCAGGAGCGTCTGGAGCGAATGAGCAGCGCCAACGAGGCACGCTTGGAAGAGATGCGCCGCACGGTGGACGAGCGGCTGCAGGTTACCCTGGAACAGCGCCTGGGGGAGAGCTTCCGCTTGGTGGGCGATCGCCTGGAGCAGGTGCAGCGGGGTCTCGGCGAGATGCAGGCCCTGGCGCAGGATGTGGGTGGATTGAAGCGGGCCCTTACCAACGTGAAGAGCCGCGGAGTTTTGGGCGAGGCCCAGCTCGGCGCGCTGCTGGAGCAGTTTCTCGCCCGGGGTCAGTACGAGGCCAACGTGAAGGTTCGGCCACGCAGCGGGGAAATGGTGGAGTATGCGGTGAAGCTGCCGGGCACCCAGGAGGGGGAACATGTCTGGCTGCCCATCGATGCCAAGTTCCCCTTGGAGGACTACCAGCGGCTTTGCGAGGCCTACGAGGCCGGGGATCCCCTGGCGGTGGAGGCGAACGGAAAGGCTCTGGAACAGCGTCTCCTGGGGCAGGCGCGGGAGGTGCGCGACAAATACCTGGCGCCCCCCCACACCACGGATTTTGCGCTGATGTTCCTCCCCTTCGAGGGACTTTACGCCGAGGCCCTGAGAAGGCCGGGGCTACTGGAGCGGCTGCAGCGGGAGTGCCGGGTGACGATCCTCGGGCCCACGACGCTCACGGCGTTTCTGAACAGCCTGCAGGTGGGGTTCCGGACCTTGGCGATCACCAAGCGGAGCAGCGAGGTCTGGAAACTGCTGGGGACCGTCAAAGTGGAGTTCGGCAAGTTCGGCGAATCCCTCCAGGCCGTGGATCGCAAGCTTGACGAGGCCAAGACGCGCCTGGGCACGGTTTCGGAGCGCAGCCGGATCCTCGGTGAAAAGCTGATCCGGGTGGAATCCATGCCCGAAGAATTGTCCGTGGGTCCGACAGAAAACCCCGTTTCCAGCCTTTGTGAACCAGGATCGTAATAAAAGTTCCCGAAATAATTTCATGATTCGATATCCATAATCATGAAAATTCATCCTCTGCTTGACCAGCATCGATACAATGGAGGCCTTCTGGAGGAAATCTATGGCCAACATTGATATTAGTTCCCATCCGGGCAAGGATTTTTCAGGTGATGTTCTCATCGTACCTGTGTTCTCTGGTCGCGAGCGCCACAGGCTGCCCCTTGCCATCAGCAAGGTGGCCCGACAAGTGATGGACGAGAGTGACTTCAAGGCCGACTATCTTGAACTTGTACCCCTGCATCACCCCAATGGCGTGAAGGATAGTCGCTGGATGCTGCTGGTGGGCCTTGGCGATGAGGAATCCGTAACCCACAACAAGATTCGGAAGGCCTCGGGCGCGGCGGCGCGGTTCTGTCTAAAAAAGGGCTGGAAGGCCCTGGGTGTGATTTCTCCCTCCACGTCCATCCTGGATCACGATGAGGTCCAGATCGCGGTGCTCGAAGGTGTGCTGCTGGCCGACTACGATTTCGTGAAATTCAAGGGCAAGCCCGAACCCAAGCGCTTCGAGCGCATCGAACTCTTCACCAACGGGGATGACACCCGCAAGGCGCGCCGCCACCTGCCCCAGATCGAGGCCGGCGTGAATGCCTGCCATCGCGTGCGGGATCTGGCCAACACGCCTGGGGGTGATCTCTATCCGGAGGCCTTCGCAGAACTGGCGCACAAGCTGGCCAAGCACCACAAGCTCGGGGTCGAGGTCCTGGATGCCGAGGCCCTGGCCAAGGGCGGCTTCAACTGTGTGCTGGCGGTGGGGCAGGGCTCTTCCAAGGCTCCCCGAGTGGTCAAGCTGGAGTACAAGCCCAAGGAGAAGCCCAAGAAGCACATCGTGCTGGTGGGCAAGGGCGTCTGTTTCGATTCGGGCGGCCTTTCCCTCAAGGACGCCTCGGGCATGGAAACCATGAAGGACGATATGGCCGGGGCCGCCATCGTACTGGCGACCCTCGCTGCCTGTGCGGAACTGCAGGCACCGGTCCAGGTGACGGGGCTCATCGGTCTGGCCGAGAACATGCCCTCGGGTTCGAGCTACAAGCCCGGTGATGTGCTGCGCAGTCGCAGCGGCAAGACCATCGAAGTGCTCAATACCGATGCGGAAGGTCGGCTGGTACTGGCCGACCTGCTCCATTACGCCTCGGAGATGGAGGCCGATCACGTCGTGGATCTGGCCACCCTCACCGGTGCCTGCATGATCGCCCTGGGTGATGGTGTCTCTGGCGTCTTCGGCGAGGATCAGAAGCTGGTGGAGCGCTTGCTGGATGCCGGGAAGGCCACGGGAGAACACCTCTGGCAGCTTCCCTTGGTGCCAGAATATCGCGATGCCCTCAAGAGCCACGTGGCCGACATCAAGAACATCAGCGGTACCCGCTGGGGTGGCGCCATCAGCGCGGCCATGTTCCTTAGGGATTTCGTGGACCATGGCTCCTGGGCCCACGTGGATCTCTCCGGCGGCTGGTCCAGCACGGAGCGGGACTACCGCACCTATGGCGCCAGCGGCGAAGGCCCCCGCTGGCTCCTGGAGTGGCTGATGTCCTGAGGCAGCCCTCTTCTTTTAAGAAAACGGGGGCGATGCCCCCGTTTTTTCTGTGAACATTCGCTGCAACCCCTTGACCTTCGGAGCGGATAGGGCTCTCATAGGGTCACTCACCACCAAACCGCGCTGGAGCCCCCCATGGAAGCGATGGAGACCCTGACCAAGGCCGATCTTTCCAAGCACCTGATGGAGAACCTGGAGTTCGCCAAGAAGGATGCGGATCTCCTGGTCAACACCTTCCTCCAGTGCATCGTGGATTCCCTGCATCGGGGCGAGGGCGTGGAGCTCCGCGGCTTCGGCAGCTTCCGGCTGCGGGATCGCAAGGCCCGGCAGGGGCGGAATCCCCGGAGCGGGCAGTCCATCAAGGTACCGCCCAAGCGGGTGGTGTATTTCAAGCTCGGCAAGGAACTGCGTAGCAAGCTCATCGAAGACTAGGGGCTTGCTTCACTTGCGGGGCATTCCGCCCCGATCGGAGGTCAGGATGCGATTGGGCAGGATCATCGTCGCCTTGTTGGCGGGCATTCTCGCGGCGGCACCGCTGTCCGCCCAGAAGCTGAGCAAGGAAGAGAAGGCCAAGCTTCCGCGCGTCGCCATCATCGAGTTCAAGGCCGCCCCGGACTGCTGGCACGGCTGGCATCACGGCGGCTGGGGCAACAGCATGGGCACCATCTCGAATCAGCTTCGGGACATGTTGGTCACGGAACTCACCCAGAAGGGGCGCGGCAAGTTCCGGATGGTCGAGCGCGAGCGGCTGGAAGAGATCCGCGGCGAACTGGCCTTCCAGCAGAGTGGTGAGGTCGACACCAACACCGTGCAGAAGGTCGGCAAGCTGCTGGGCGTGAAGTACATGGTGACCGGCAAGGTGACCCGCTTCGCCTACAAGGAAGGCGGCTTCAAGACTGGTTGGGGCGTGGGCGCCCTGGTCGGCAAACTGACGGGTGACGGCATGGCCGGTGCCGTCGCGGGTAGCGTGAACGTCAAGAAGGCCTCCTTCACCGGCCGCCTGGATCTGCGTCTGATCGAAGTAGAAACCGGTGAGATCCTGGGCACCTGGAAGGACGAGGACAAGGTCAACGACACCAGCGTGAAGGTCGCGGGTACCGGCGCCGAGGTCGAATACGACGAGGAACTGGTCAACAAGGTCTTCGAACCCATCATCCAGCGCGTGGCGCCCAAGATGGTGCGCATCATCACCCAGGAAGGCGCCGAGGAATAGGCAGCTGCATTCTTGTTGCCACCAAAGGGGCCGCGAGGCCCCTTTGGTTTAAGGCAGCCAAGCGTTCGTGGATGCACGTATGGCTTCGGCATAGCGGGGACCGAGGATCTCGGCGCAGTGCAGGTGCCAGGTGGGAACTTCCAGGGTTTCGATCCGCTTGAAGCGGGAAGCGATGGATCGTTGTTTCAGGGGCGGTGCCAAGCGGTCTTGTGTCGCCAGGAAGCAGAGACTCGGCGTGGCGAAACGGCGGCCATGCAGAATTTTTTCAAGATCCGTGTCTTCCCGGCGATAGCGACCTCGCTGGGCCGCCCATCGGCTGCCCAGATCGCCAATGAGGGGCGCCATGAGTGAATGCCAGAGGCGGTCCTTGCTCCCGCGGACCAGGCGCTCTCCGAAGTCGCGGCTGGAGCTCGGCGCGCCTTCCCAGATGATTCCAGCCAGGGGACCGCGCCCCTCGGCCTCGAGACGGGCCAGGGCCAGCAGTCCCACGCTGGCGCCGAGGCTGCGCCCCATGAGGATGATCCGGCTGCGCGGCGTGCCTGTGGCCTCCAGGTGGTGCACGATGCAAACGACATCCTCGGATTCCTGGGCGCCGAAGGTGACGAAGGGAGCAGGACCTCCGGCCCTTAGGGCATCATCGCGGCGCAGGTACGTGAAAATGCTGGCATCGAGGTCGGGGAACCACCGCAGAGCAGGGCTGGTGCCCCAGCGATCATCCCCGAAGCCATGCAGGAGCAGAACCATTCCTCTGGCCGGAACTTTCCGTTGTAGCGTCCAGAGCTGAAGCCCTCCGACCTCCTCCAAGCGCCAGGCTCCACCAGGATCGACCGCATCCCCCTTGGCCAAGTCGGCATAAGTAGCCTGGACCCGCGATAGGGGCTGAGGATGATAGAAGGGCGGGTCAGTGAGTTCCTGAGCGACGGACCGACTCTTCCAGCCGATGAATATACTCAGGGCGGCAAGGCCGCAGGCAGCACTCCCGATGAGGCCGCGGCGGAGGTGCGCAGGCTTCACGGAACGCTAGGGCTCGAGGCGAGCCCTGATGCCTGAAATCCCTTCCGCCGCTGGCAAGGGCTCCGGTTTTCCATAGAGCACGGCGTTGAAGGATTGGGCGAAGGTCACGAGATACACGCCCTGGGTGCCAGCAATCTCGAATTCCCCCTGATCCGCTCCGAAGGCATCGCGAGGGCTGTAAAGAAAGAATCGATGCTTGCCTGCGGGAATGCCGGTGACCACGAGCCGCCGGGCCTTCTTGTTCTTCTTGAGGGCCTCCACGGGGATCCGCACACCGTCGAGGGTCAGATCAACGGGGCCCTGCACCTTGCGGGTGAACTGGAAGAGTGCGGTGCCAGCCGGAACGGGCTTGGTGGGCTTGGTGGCAACCTTCTTGGAGCAGGCCACTCCCGCCATCAGCGCCAGGGCGGTGATGAGCACGGCCGACTTCAGGGAACTCCGCATGAGACCTCCGATTCCTCTTGAGACTAGCCTTTCCCGCGGCTTCTGACCACTGGGGAAGGACATCTTCCAGTGCCGACTGCGCCGCGAAGGTTCATCCGGCTATCCTGGATGATCCGCAGGATGCGGAATTCGGAGCCGAAGATGACCCGAGCACTATTCCAGACCGACAAAGGCGATATCAATCTCGAGCTGTTCCCCGCGGAGGCCCCAGCCACGGTGGCCAATTTCGTGAAGCTCATCGAAGCCGGCTTCTACGACGGCCTGCGCTTCCATCGCGTGATCCCGGATTTCGTCATCCAGGGCGGCTGCCCCAACACTCGGGAAGGGGCCTCGGGCGCTCCCGGCACCGGCGGTCCCGGCTGGCGCATCAAGTGCGAGACCGTGGGCAACCCCCACAAGCATGAGCTGGGCGCCGTCTCCATGGCCCACGCAGGCAAGGACACGGGCGGCAGCCAGTTCTTCGTGGTGAACGGGGACCGGCGCAACGTCCAGCACCTGGATGGCGTCCACACCGTGTTCGGCAAGTGCGTGTCCCCAGAGGACATCAAGGTGGTTCAGGCCATCCGCGCCAACGATCAGATCCTCAAGGCGACGATCACCGAAGCCTGAGCCGCTTGACAAGGGAGGAAACCTTCTCCCACAGTTGAGCTCTTCAAAGGAAGTTCGTGTCCCGCATTCTCTTCAACCGTCAGGCGTGGTGGTGGCAAATGACCCCCGACGGGCGAAGTGTGTCTTGCGAGGCTAGTACCTAGACTACGCAGAAGCGCAATTCGAGGCCCGCCGGCACCCACGGCGGGCCTTTTTGCGTTTGCCCGAAACCCATTTTTCCGGAGTCCACCATGCCCCCAGCCTTGATCCCGCTCCCGAGCGGATTCCCGAACCTGATCCCCCTCCACCGGACCCTGGCGGCGGATACCCTCACGCCCGTGGGCATCCTGGTGGCCGCCCGCCGAATGGGCTTGAAGGGCTTCCTGCTGGAGAGCGTGGAAGGAGGCCGCCATTTGGCCCGCTACAGCATCCTGGGCTTCGAGCCGCGGGAGCGTTTGGTGGCCCGTGGTGGTTGCGTGTTCACCCAGACGAAGGGGTGCCCCGAGCAGGCCCAGGAAGGCACGCTCCCGGAGATCCTCAAGGCTCGACTCGCCGCATGCCGGGTCGCGGAGGTCCCTGGCTTGCCCCGCTTCGCGGGTGGCTACGTGGGCTACCTTGGCTATGCCTGCGCCGCCGCCGTGGAAAAACTCCCCGTGAAGGTCGATCCCTTCGGGCTCCCGGAGGCCATCCTCGAACGCTTCGACGATCTGCTGGTCTACGACCACGTCCGCAGCCAGGTGACCATCCTCGCCAATGCCGACCTGGAGGCGCACGCCTCGGAAGATGCGGCGCGCCGGGATGCGGAGGCTCGGCTGGAGAGGCTCGCGGGGCTGGTGCTCGCCACTTCTGCCGCGCCCCTTGAGACCGCCGTGAATTCCTCGGGGGGTCTGGAGCTTTCGGGACGAGTTGCCTACGCGGGAAGCGTGGCCACCGCCCAGGCCCACATCAAGGCCGGAGACATCTTTCAGGTGGTGCTCTCGCGCCAGGAGATCCTGGACTTTTCGGGCGATCCCTTGGATGTCTACCGGCGGCTGCGGATGGCCAATCCCTCGCCCTATCACTTCTTTCTGGACCAGCCCGAGGCCGTGATCCTGGGCGCCTCGCCGGAGATGCTCGTCCGAGTCGAGGAAGGGCAGATGGAAGTGCGCCCCATCGCCGGAACTAGGCCCCGAGGGGCCACACTGGAAGCCGACGAGGCGCTGCGGAAGGAACTCCTCGAAGATCCCAAGGAGGCCGCCGAGCACGTGATGCTGGTGGATCTGGGCCGCAACGATGTGGGCCGGGTCTGCGCTTTCGGCAGCGTGCGGGTGGCCTCCTTCCGGCAGGTGGAGGCCTACAGCCATGTGCTCCATCTGGTGAGCAGCGTGACGGGCACCCTGCGGCCCGACGCCCACCCGGTAGACGCCCTCTTCGCGGGGTTTCCCGCAGGCACCGTGAGCGGCGCGCCCAAGCTCCGGGCCATGGAGCTCATCCACGGACTGGAAGGGCCGGGCCGGGGCGTGTACAGCGGCGCCGTGGGCTACTTCGACTACCGGGGCAACCTCGACACCTGCATCGCCATCCGCACGGCGGTCATCAAAGAAGGTCGCGTTCAGCTCCAGGCCGGGGCCGGGATCGTGGCCGATTCCGTGGCCGATCGGGAGTTCGACGAATGCCGTCACAAGCTCGCGCCCATGGTCGCGGCGCTTCAAGGGTGAACCCATGATCCTCGTCATCGACAACTACGATTCCTTCACCTACAACCTAGTGCAGATGCTGGGCAGCCTGCACGGCGAGATTCAGGTGGTGCGCAACGATGCGCTCTGCCCGGAGCAGATCCTGGCGCTGGACCCTGACTACCTAGTGCTTTCACCAGGTCCCGGTGAGCCCAGCGCGGCGGGTTTCCTGCTCGATATCGTGCGTGAGTGTGCGCCCCGCATCCCCACCCTGGGCGTCTGTCTGGGGCACCAGGCCATCGTTCAGGCCTTCGGAGGCCACGTAATACCAGCGCCGAGCCTGGTCCACGGGAAGGCGAGCCCGATCTATCACACGGGCGAGGGCATCTTCGCGGGGCTGCCCAATCCCCTGGAAGCGGGTCGTTATCACTCCCTGGCCGTGGATCCGAATACGCTACCGGACTGCTTCACGCCCCTGGCCCACAGCGCCGACGGCGTATTAATGGCGGCGGTCCATCGGGAGCTACCCATCGTGGGCGTGCAGTTCCACCCTGAATCCGTGTTGACACCCCAGGGCGGCCAACTCCTTAGGAATTTCCTGCGGGTGTTCCGGCGAAAGGCGGTGCTGGCATGACCGTGCAGCTTCTTCAGAATGCAGTCACGGGCGAGCCCGTCAGTCGCGAGCAGGCCGCCGAATTGCTGCGGGCCTTCGCCCAGGGGGAAGTCGGCCCCGAGCTTCTGGCCGCAGCCCTCACAGCCCTGAGGATCCGGGGCGAGAGCGTTCCCGCGCTGCTAGGTTTCGTGGATGTGCTGCGCGAGCACATGATCCCCGTGGAGGCCGAAGGCTTGGAAGCCGTGGATCTCTGCGGCACCGGGGGCGACGGGCAGGGGACCGTGAACCTCTCCACCGCGGCGGCCTTCGTGGTGGCGGGCACGGGCGTGAAGGTGGCCAAGCACGGCAACCATGGCGTTTCGAGTCCGACGGGTAGCGTGGATGTGCTCGGCGCTCTGGGCATTCCCGCACTGCGGGATCCCGCCTTGGCCACCCGCTCCCTCCGTGAATTCGGCCTCGCCTTCATCTACGCCCCGGCCCATCATCCGCTCTTTGCCCGCATCGGCCCCGTGCGGCGCCAGTTGGGTTTTCGCACGGCCTTCAACCTGCTGGGCCCTGTCTGCAATCCGGCTAGGGTGCGGCGCCAGGTCATCGGCGTGCCGAGCTTAGCCGCCATGGAATCCCTGGCCCTGGTGCTCCTGCACCTGGGCGCCGAGCGAGCCCTGGTGGTCCACACGCCCGGACCCTACGACGAAGTGAGCCTGACGGCGCCGACCCAGGCCAGGCATCTGGTCGATGGAAGCCTGGCGAGCCTGGAGATCCCCCCCGGTAGGTTTGGCGCGGGTTACGTGGAACCTGCCGCCCTGAAGGGGGGCGACCCCGCCTTCAACGCGAAGCGGATTCTCGCGGTTCTGCAGGGTGAGTCTAGCGATCTTGCCGCAGCCATTTGCGCCAACGCCGCCTGTGCGCTGTGGATCGCCGGGGCGGCGGTGGATCTGCGGGAGGGCTTTGCCCAGGCCCAGGCCTCCATCCAGTCGGGCAATGCCCTGGCGAAGCTCACGGTGCTGCGCGCCTTTTCGCAGGAGGCGAGCCGTGACGTGGCTGTCTGAGCACCTGATCCTGTGCCGCGCGGAAACCGCCGAGGCCCGGCGAAAGGTCTCTGAAGCCGAACTCAGGGCTCGGATCGACGGACTCCCCCCTGTCCGCCCCTTTGCCCTGACGGGCCCCGCGGAGCGCCCCGCAGTTATCGCGGAGATCAAGTTCCGGTCGCCTTCCCGCGGTGCGCTGCGGAGCCACAGCGATGTGGAATTCGTGGCCGAGGGCTACCATCGCGCCGGGGCCGCCGCCCTCTCTGTGCTGGTGGATGTGCAGGGCTTCGGTGGAGAACTGGCTTTCCTGGGGCGGGCGCGAAAGTCATGCCCCCTGCCTTTGCTGGCCAAGGGCTTCTTCCTGGAACCCTATGATCTGCTGGCGGTTCGTGCGGCGGGTGCCGATGCCGCACTGCTGATCGCCCGTGCCCTCGCTCGGGGAGAACTGGAGCAGATGCTGAAAACCGCCCGTGAACTCGGGCTGGCCACACTTCTGGAACTCCACGACGAGGCTGACCTGGTCAAGATCGAAGGTCTGGAACCGGATCTGCTGGGCGTCAACCACCGCAATCTCGAAACCCTTGAGCTGGACGCGAACCCCAGCGCGGGGCTGGCCCCCAGGCTTCCTGCGAGCCGGTGTCGCGTGGCGGAGAGCGGTCTGAGGTCTGCGGCGGATGTCCGCCGCATGGCCGCGCTGGGGTACCACGCGGTGCTCGTGGGCACGGCCTTCATGTCCCTCCCGGATCCTGGTGCTGGCCTGGCGCGGCTGCTGGAGGAACTCCATGGCCGCCATTAAGGTCTGTGGGATCACCCGCGCCGAAGATGGTCGCCTGGCCTGGGAACTGGGGGCCGCGGCCCTGGGCTTTGTGTTTCATGCCGCCAGCCCCAGGGCCGTCACGGTTCGCGAGGCCGCCCTCATCCGGGCGGAACTGCCGGGCGAAGCCGTGTGCATTGGAGTCTTTGTGGATCGCAGTGCGGAGGAGATCGAGGACACGGTGGCAGCGGTGAGCCTCTCCGCCGTTCAGTTGCACGGTTGCGAAACGCCGGAGATCGCGGCGCGCTTCCAGGTGCCGGTCATCAAAGCCCTCCGGGCGGAGGATGCCGACGAGGTTCGTCTGCGGGAATACCGCGTGGCGGCCTTCCTACTGGATGCCTCCCATCCCACCCTGGCCGGGGGTACGGGGCTGTGCGCAGATTGGAACCTCGCCCGGAAACTGGCCACTCAGCATCCGCTGATTTTGGCCGGGGGGCTCCATCCCGACAATGCGCGCCACGCCTTCGATGCCGTCAGACCCCGGGCGCTGGACCTCAGCAGTGGGCTGGAAGCCGCGCCAGGACAGAAGGATCCCGCGCGGCTGCGGCGCCTCTTTCTTCAATTCCCCCAGGTAGGAGAACGACCATGTCTGTTCTGAATGAAACGGAGCTGCCGGATGCGAGCGGTTTCTTCGGCCCCTTCGGGGGGCGCTTCGTGCCGGAAACGCTTCGGCCCGCCCTTGATGAGCTGGAAGCCGCCTACGCCGAGGCCCAGCGCGATCCCGCCTTCGAGGCGGAATTCCGCGTGGCACTGCGCACCTTCACTTGCCGTCCCACGCCGCTCTATCCGGCCCGGCGATTCTCCGAGCGGGTCGGTGCGCCGGTGCTGCTCAAGCGCGAGGATCTTAACCACACCGGCGCCCACAAGATCAACAACACTCTGGGGCAAATGATCCTGGCCAAGCGCATGGGCAAGACGCGGGTGATCGCCGAAACCGGCGCGGGCCAGCACGGTGTGGCCACGGCAGCGGCCGCGGCCCGGCTGGGGTTGCGCTGTGAGGTGCACATGGGCGAGGAGGATATCCGCCGCCAGCAGCTCAACGTGCGCCGCATGGAGCTCATGGGGGCCAAGGTGATTCCCTCGCGCTCGGGCTCGCGCACCCTGAAAGACGCCACCAATGAGGCCATCCGCGACTGGGTGGCCAACGTGGAAGATACCTTCTATCTCATCGGAAGCGTGGTGGGGCCCCATCCCTATCCGGCCATGGTGCGAGACTTCCAGTCGGTGATCGGCCGAGAAGCCCGAGAGCAATGCCTTGAGGTTTCTGGGCGTCTGCCCGCACTCGCCATCGCCTGCGTGGGAGGCGGCAGCAACGCCATGGGCCTCTTCCATCCCTTTCTCGGGGATCACGATGTTCAACTCGTGGGCGTTGAAGCAGCCGGGAAGGGCCTGGATTCGGGCCTGCACGCGGCGACGCTGACCCTTGGGAAACCCGGTGTGCTCCACGGCGCCCTGAGCTACCTGCTGCAGGATGGCGATGGCCAGGTGGTAGAGGCCCACTCCATTTCCGCAGGGCTCGACTACCCCGGCGTGGGTCCGGAGCACGCCTTCCTGAAGGATTCGGGGCGAGTGTGCTATGAGAACGCCACCGACGAGGAAGCCCTGCGGGCCTTTGAATTGCTGAGTGAACTGGAGGGCATCATCCCGGCCTTTGAGAGTTCCCATGCCCTCGCCTGGTTGCTGCGCCAGGCCGGAAACCTCCCCCAGGCCTCCGTGGTGCTGTGCCTCTCGGGGCGCGGGGACAAGGATCTCGACGAATACCTGCTGCGCACCGGAAAGGAACCACGCCATGAACTTGTCGGCCTTCATCTCTGAGCGGGTGACCACGGGGCGCAAGCTCCTGGCCCCCTACCTCTGTTCGGGGTTCCCCGAGCCCTCGGCCACGCTGCCCTTGTTGGAAGCCTTGGCGGACGCTGGCGCGGATCTCATCGAACTGGGCGTGCCCTTCTCGGATCCTCTGGCGGATGGCCCGGTGCTCCAGGCCGCATCCCAGCGGGCTCTGCGAGCCGGAATGACATTGAAAGGGACCCTGGACATCGCCAAGGCCTTTTCCCGGCGTCGACCAGAGGTTCCCTTGGTGTTGATGGGGTACGCGAATCCGATCCTCGCCATGGGCAGGCAATCCTTTGCGTCCCGTGCCCAGGACGCGGGCATCGCGGGGCTGCTGATTCCCGATCTTCCCCCCGAGAACTGGGCGCTAGTGCAGGAGGCCGGGTTGCCGCCCCTCATCCCCTTTGCGGCTCCCAATACGCCGGACACCCGCTTGGAAGCATTGGGGGGCTTGAAGGCGCCCTTCATCTACGCGGTGTCGGTGCTGGGGGTGACGGGGACGCGCGAGTCCTTGGGCACCAATGTGCCCGCCTTTCTGGCACGCGCACGGAAACGCTCGGGGCTGTCGGTGCTTGCGGGTTTCGGCCTGTCCAGGCCCGAGCAGGTGCATGCCCTTGCCACTGCTTGCGATGGCCTGATCCTGGGCAGTGCCCTGGTCCGGGCGCTGAACGCTGCGGATTCAAAGGATCTTCCGCGTGCCGCCCGCACATTCCTGTCGCCCTTTCGGGCGGCCCTCGATGCCGTGGAGGCTTCATGCTGTTGATTCTGGATCCCCAGGCTCCCCCGGAGATCATCGAGGCGTTGAGGGGTCGCCTCGCTCGTATGGGATTCGTGCCCCATGCGGCAGGCCATGATGGGGCCGCCATCGGGCTAGTGGAGACCGTGGATGGGAAGACCCGCGCTGAACTGGCTTCACTGCCCGGTGTGCGCAAACTGGTGCCCATCGCCGAGCCCTACCGCCTGGCCAGCCGCGCCTTCCATCCCCAGCCCACTACGGTGCGCGTGGGCAGCGCCGAGGTCGGGGGCCGCGCGGTGGTGATGATGGCGGGGCCCTGCGCCGTGGAGAGCCGTGCCCACATCTCCGAGATGGCCCGGCTGGTGCAACAGGCGGGCATCCCCATCCTGCGGGGGGGCGCCTACAAGCCTCGCACCAGCCCCTATGCCTTTCAGGGGTTGGGCGAGGAGGGCCTGGTTTTTCTGCGTGAAGCGGGGGAGGCCCATGGTCTGGCGGTGGTCAGCGAGGTCATGGATGCCAGCCAGATTCCGGCCATGGTTGAGCATGTGGACCTGATCCAAGTGGGGGCCCGCAACATGCAGAATTTCTCGCTGTTGGCCGCGCTGGGCAAGCTCCAGAAGCCCGTGCTCATCAAGCGCGGCCTCAGCGCCACCCTGCAGGAGTGGCTGATGGCGGCGGAGTACGTGATGGCAGGCGGCAACGACCAGGTAATCCTCTGCGAACGCGGCATCCGCACCTTCGAGACCGCCACCCGCAACACCTTCGATGTGAGTGCGGTGCCGGTGCTGCGGGAGCTCACCCATCTGCCCATCATCGTGGATCCCAGCCATGCCATCGGTGTGCGGGACAAGGTGATCCCCTTGGCCCGGGCGGGCATCGCCGCCGGGGCCGATGGGGCCATGGTGGAATTCCACACCTGTCCCGAGGAGGCTTTGTCCGATGGTCCCCAGGCCCTCTATCCCGAGCAGCTCAGTCAGCTCGTGCGGGAACTGGAAGGCATTGCGCGGGCCATTGGCCGGGATCTCTCGGGTGCCCCCAGAGGCTGCTGAGATACACTGAAGGGCTACGGAGTTCCACGTGTCCAAGCCCTTCTACGTCACCACGCCCATCTACTATGTGAACGACAAGCCCCATATCGGCCACACCTACACCACGGTACTGGCCGATGTGCTGGCGCGGCATCACCGGATGCTGGGGGAGGATGTCTACTTCCTGACCGGCACCGACGAACACGGGCAGAAGATCGAGAAGACCGCCGCCACCCGGGGCATCACGCCCCAGCAGTTGGTGGATGAAGTCGCCCCCAACTTCGAGAACCTCTGGAAGCAGATGGGGCTCACGGTGGATTACTTCGTGCGCACCACCCACGCCCAGCACAAGGCCACGGTGCAGGCCCGCTTCACGGAACTCCTCGCCAAGGGCGACATCTACAAGGCCACCTACAAGGGTCTGTACAGCGTGTCGGACGAGGCATATGTCACGGAAATCCAGGCCAAAGAGTTGCAGGCCCAGGGCCTAGCCCACCAGCTCGTGGAGCTGGAAGAGGAGAGCTATTTCTTCCGGCTTTCGGCCTACGAGAACTGGCTCATCCAGCTCTACGAGCGCTATCCCGAATTCGTGCAGCCGGAATTCCGCCTCAACGAAGTGAAGCAGTTCGTGAGCCCTGGCGGTGAGCGCGGCAATCTGCAGGATCTCAGCATCAGCCGCACCTCCATCATCTGGGGCATTCCGGTGCCCAAGGACGAAAAGCATGTGGTGTACGTCTGGTTCGACGCCTTGCTGAACTACCTCAGCGCTTGCAAGGAAGGGCACTGGCCCCCCACGGCGCAATTGGTGGGCAAGGACATCCTGCGCTTCCACGCGGTCTACTGGCCTGCCTTCCTCATGGCCATGTACCGCCAGGAAGGCGACGATCTCAAGGGCGCGCTTCCGGCGCGCATCCGCGAACAGCTGCCCAAGACCATCCTGGCCCACGGCTGGTGGCTCATGGGAGATACCAAGATGAGCAAGTCCCTGGGCAACATCATCCGCCCAAAGGAACTGCTCCACTTTGGCACCGACGCTGCCCGCTTCTTCCTGTTGCGGGATATGCAGGTCGGCCACGACCGCGCGTTCACCTTCGAGGCTTTCATGGATCGACTCAATGCTGACTTGGCCAATGGCCTGGGCAACCTCGCTGCCCGCAGCATCAGCATGCTGCAGCGCTATCGTTCGGGGATCGTGCCGATACCCGAAAAAATGGATGAATTGGATGCGGACGTGCGCGCCCAGATGCTGCAGGTGGCGCCGAACTATCTGGAGCGGGCCTCCCGGCACGACTTCAACGGCGCCCTGGATGATCTCTGGGCCTTCCTCCGCCACCTGGACGGCTACATTGTGAAGGCAGAACCCTGGAAGCTGGCCAAGGACGAGGCCAATGCCGCCAAGCTCGACACGGTGCTGGCCCAGCTCTACCGGGCGCTCCGCCTAACGGCGGTGCTGGCCGCGCCGGTCATGCCGGAACTCTGCCAGCAACTCTGGGAGAGCCTCGGGCTCACCGGCAAGGTGACGGATCTGCGCTTTGCGGATCTGGATATTGAGGCTCCCGCGCCCGGTCCCGTCTCCGATCCCAAACCCCTCTTCGCCCGCATCGACAAGGAAGCCGCCATGACCGAGATTGAAGCCATCCGCGCCGAAGCTGCGCCTGCACCCGCTGTCGTCGAGCAGTCCCTCGACGTGCCTCCCGTGAAGGAGAACATCGACTACGATACCTTCGCCAAGACGGATCTCCGGGTGGGCCTGGTGCTGGAGGCCGAGGAAGTCCCCAAGAGCAAGAAGCTCATCAAGATGAAGATCGACCTGGGTTTCGAGCAGCGCACGATTCTGGGTGGCATCAAGGAGGCCTACAGCCCCGCCGACCTCGTGGGCCGTCGCGTGGTGGTGGTGGCCAACCTTGCACCTCGGGCCCTCATGGGCATCGAGAGCCATGGCATGCTGCTCTGCGCCTCGGACAACAACTCCAAGCCCTACCTCATCGCGCCGCCAGAGGATGCGAAGCCGGGCTTCGTGGTCAGATGAACGCTGATCGGAACCTTCAATCAGCGTCCTCTCTGGCAGCCCCGGGCCTGAGCCCGCAGGGCGAAGAAGATGCCAAGCCAGGCTTCGTCGTGAGGTGACCCGCCCCGTCTGGTCCCTCGAACTCATCCGCGACACCAACGCGCCTCTCGAGGCGGTTGCCTCCCTCTTGGCGGACGGGGCAAGTTTCCATCGGTGGCATCCCAGGCTGAGGGAAGTCGAGATCCAGGTCCGATGCGCCGAGCCGGGTCGGTTCGAGGCACACTACGCCCTGAATCCCTGCCTGGGGGTCGAGGAGCGAGGTGAGTTTCTCCTTCGACCCGAAGGGAGTCGCCTGCTGCTCATCCACCGGGCGGAGTTCAGCGGGTGGCCGGTCCTCTTTCTGATGGGATGGTGGCGGGTTCGTTCGCATCGAATGTGGGAACGTTTCGTGGAGTCCCTGTGAAGCCGGTCCTCTGGATGAAATCCTCCTGCACCACCTGCCGCAAGACCAAGGCCCTTCTGGGTGAACTCGGGATCGAAGCCACGATCCGCGACTACTGGAAACAGCCACTCACCGCTGCGGAACTGGAACAGCTCTTGCCCTCGGACCCCACTCCCATGCTCGGCGCCAAGAGCCCGAAGTTTAGGGAGCTGGGGTTGAAGGACCGGAATCTGACTAAGGCCGAGGCCATCGCCTTGATGGTGGAGGACAACAACCTTCTCAAGCGTCCGATCCTGGTCCATGCCAAGGGCGTCATCATCGGCTTCGATGAAGCCGCCTATCGCATGTTGAAGGGGTGACCATGCGCTTCTACACCTGGAACGTGAACGGCTTTCGCTCGGCCCTGAAGAAGGGCTTCATGGATTGGCTGGAGGTAGCGGATCCTGATGTCATCTCCCTCCAGGAGATCCGCTGCGAGTGGGAGGAGATCGATCTGGGGGTGCGACGCCAATTGGAGAGTGCCTTCGAGGTGAGCTGGTTCCCGGCCCGCAGCAAGAAGGGGTACTCGGGCGCGGCGACCCTCAGTAAGAAGGAACTGGGCTTCACCCATGCCCAGGGCCTGGGCATCGAGGCCTACGATCAGGAGGGCAGGGTGCTCCAGAGCACCTTGGGCGATCTGGTCTTCATCGGCGGCTACTTTCCCAACGCCTCGGCGGGTCTCGTGCGCCTGGACTACAAGCGGGCCTTCGCCCGGCATCTTGCGGACCATGTGCAGGCGCTCCATGACCAAGGCAAGCAGGTCATCGTCACCGGCGACATGAACGTGGCGCCGGAGGAGATCGATCTGGCCCGCCCCAAGGACAACCGCATGAACCCCGGCTTCACCGACGAGGAGCGGGCGGATTTCAAGCTCTACCTGGCCGCGGGCTTGCACGATGTGCTGCGGGAACGGAACCCCGATACGCCGGGACTCTACACCTGGTGGACCCAGCGGGGCGGCGCCCGAGCCAGGAACGTGGGCTGGCGGATCGACCACTTCCTGGTGAGCACGGGCCTGCTGGATCGCGTCAAGCAGGTGGACATCCACGCCGAGGCCATGGGTTCGGATCACTGCCCGGTGAGTCTGGAACTTGTCTGATTCGGCATAGTACCTATGAAACGAGGGCCCTTTCGGGCCCTCGTTTCATAGGATTGGATCGGCCTACTTGATATTTTTTAGGCTCGGATCCGCGAGCATGGCCTTGACCTCGCCGGCATGCTTACCCGTGGGTGCCAGCTCAATGTACTTCTGGAGATTGATCTTGGTGCCCTTGAGGTTGTTGTCCGAGAACTCGCACATGGCCAACAGATAATATGCCTCCGCAAAATCGGCCTTGACCTCGATGGACTTCAAGAAATGCGGCTTGGCCTGGGCCAACTTGCCGGAGTTGAAGAGTTCCACACCCTGGTTGTAGGCGAGTTCGGGGCGAGGGCCGAGAATCACATCCAGGGCCGCCTGGTATTTCTTGATACCCTCCGCATCCTGCTTGGCGGTGGCGATATCCAGTAGGTAGACCACGGTATTCTGGTCCTTGGGATTCGATTCATAGGCCTTGGCCAGCATCGGTTCGGCCTTGGCAAAGAGCTCCGTCCGCTTCTGTTCATCAGCCTTGCCGACCTCCATGAGGCTGAAGGCGTAGGGCCTCTCGGTGGTAGCCAACTTCTTTTCCAGCTCCGTCTTGACCGCGGCATCCGTTGCCTTCGCAATGGATTCATTGAGGCTCAGGGCCGCGGCTTCGAACAGCGGTAGGGCTTCGGAAAAGTTCTTCTGATTGAAGAGACCTACCGCCTGATTATAGGACTCAAGGCCTTTTGTCTCTGCGTCGGCGGATGGATCGGGTTTAGCGGCTTGGTTCCCGGTCCTCGGAGCCTCAGAAGGAGTCAGCAGGACGTAATCCTTCTGAAGCACAAGGCCCACTCCAACATGTTCCTGCCCCTGGATTTCAACATAACCGGGAGCGGATACGGAAATTAGATAATCGCCGGGAGAAAACCCGACCTGAAAGAACTTGCCTTCCGCAGAAACCCTCAGTTCCTTGACCCAATTGATGCCGATCTTGCTCACCACGACCTTGCATTTGGGAACGGGCTTGCCCTTGGAGTCCAACACCTTCCCCTGGATGGATCCCGTGGTCTGCGCAGCCAGGCTTAGGCCCAGGCTTGCCGCAATAATGGCCGGAACAATCCGATTCATATGCCCTCCTTTTCAGCCTTCCATCGTGCCATCGATCGGGTTCATTGAGAAGTGGCAGCCATTCAAGTTCAAAGCTGTGATACGCTTCCATCAATTTCAGGGACAAAAGGAGCCCCACCATGAAGGCGCCTCGGATTATCCTCGCCTTGCTCGCATTCATCGCAGTGTGTCTGTTTTCGCAGACCGCGGGGATGGCTGCTGCTCCCTTGGAGACGGCCCCGAGCGTGGCGCTCGCCCACCGGGCCGAGCGGCTCAAGGCGGCCCTCCGGTCCGGAGATGCGGCTGCGGTGGAGAACGCGGCCCACGAAGTGGAACTCCTTCGCCGCAACTACGGCACCCTCGATGTCAGCCCCCTGGTGGACGCCATGGCGATCTGGGCCCAGGCGGTCGGCAACCAAGGGAATGTCGACCTCGGTCTCCGGACGGTGAGCGTTGTGGAACAGCACAATTGGTCGCCACGGAATCCCACGCTGCTGGGAACCCGGATCATGCTGCTGAGGCAGCAGGGGCTTCGAGGATACATTCTGAGCCTTCCCTATGTTGCGGAACTGGCACAACTGCGCCTCGGACACGCCCATCATCGCTGGCTCTGGATCGTTCAGCACGCCGCCTGGGTCCGGATGATGGCCACGGTAATGCTCTGGGGATGGGCCCTGGCCCTGGCGCTCAGGTACCGGCGGGTATTGCGATATCTATGGGAAGAACCGCTGGCCAAGCGCGGGGTGGGGCCCTTCCCCCTGGCCTTGATCGGCGCTTTCCTGCTTACCTTCCCCGTGATCCTGGGGTTCGACCCGAGCGTGGCGGCCCTCCTCTGGATCTGGCTGCTGGCCCCGTACTTCCACACTCAGGAGGTGAAGGCGACCTACCTAGTCATTGCACTCCAGTTAGTTCACCCGGCCCTGGCCATGCTCGAACCCAAGGCACAGCAGGTCCCTGAACCCAGCATCGTGACCCTGCAAATCCAGCCCCAGATCAAGGGCCTCGATGATTCCGTGCTGCGCGCGCTTTCACCACAGGATCAGGCCTTCCTCCGGGGCTGGGAGCAATTGAGGGCCCATGACTGGGCCGGGGCCGAGGGTACCTTTGCGGTCCTGGTCGACAGGCACCCCGACCGGGCCGAGGTGCTCAACAACCTCGGCGCCGCCAAGTTCCACCAGGGCAGGCACGGGGAGGCCGAGACGGATTTCGAGAACGCCTTCCGGCTGGCACCCAGCAACCCCCAGATCCTCATCAACCAGAGCGTGATTGCCTTCAAGAAGCTCGACAGCCCCACCGGCATCGCCAAGCAGGACGAGGCCCGGCGGGTCGCGCCGGACATCTACGATGGGCTGAAGAATGCCAGCCAGGCGGGAACGGAGCAGTGGGCCTTTCCCCTGCCGCTTCCGGACTCCCCCCAGCGCACCGAGGCTCTGAAGGCGGGGCTTTCCGTTGAGGCTCCCCTCGTTCAGCGCCCCCAGACGCCCATTCTCATATTCGGCTTCGCCCTTCCCCTGCTCGCCCTTATTGGATTCATGGTTCGCCTAGCCCGCAGCATTAAACAGGCCCATCCGACCCAGTGCGTGCGTTGCGGGGAGCCCTTCCACACCACGGACAGCCCTGATGTGGAGGTCTGCTCGAGGTGCCACCATCTGTTCGTGGTCAAGGACGGGCTCCACGGCGAGAGTCGAAAACGTAAGGTCGAGGAAATTGCAGCCCATCAGGGAGCCCAGCGCTGGATCCACCGGGTTCTGGTGGTCCTGGCCCCTGGCTGCGATCTGTGTTTTCTGGGGCGCACCGGCCAGGGTTTCGTGGAGCTCCTCTTCCTGAGCTTCGCGCTGGGGATCGTCTTCGCCACGGGGCGCAGCGTGCGCTACCCCGGCGAAATCCTCGCGGACCCCACCTCAACGTGGCTTCCCCTCGGGCTCATCCTGCTCACCATCCTGTTCCTCCGTTCGTGGCTCAAGCTCCTGCCACGCCGTCGTTCCTGAGGTGGAAACATGGCTCTAGAAGGCTCACTCCGGGACTTTGATCTCTTCTCACTCTTCAACATGATCAAGACTCAGGGAAAGAGCGGCACGCTGGTGCTTTCCCGGGGGCAGGAGTTCGTCAAGGTCTTCTTCGACCAGGGCGACATCGTAGGATGTGACTCGAACCAGGTGCGCATGGAGGATCGGGTCGGCGCCATGCTCGTGCGCCTCGGTCGGCTCTCCGGGGACGAACTCCTGGGCATGATCCAGAAGCAGCGCCAGACCCTCAAGCGCATGGGCACCCTGCTGCTGGAATCAGGCAAAGTCTCCAGCCAGGATCTCCAGGACGCCCTCTTCAACCAGGCGATGTCCATCATCTACCGCACCTTCCGGTGGATCGAAGGTGATTACCGCTTCGATTCCATGCTGCCCCAGGATCTCGACCGGGAACATTTCCCCGCGATCCCCGTAGACACCGTGCTCATGGAAGCCGCGCGGATCATGGATGAGTGGCCCGAGGTGCAGCGCAGGCTACCGGACAACACGATCCCCCTGCAGAAGACCACGTACGCCATGTCCCTCAAGCTCGATATCGATCAGGAGCTTTCCTCCGTGCTCGAGGGGCGGGGCACCTACCATTCCGAACGCTCCGGTCTCACCCACGAACAGGAAACCGTACTCACCTACGTGAGTGAACCCCAGAGCATCAATGGCATTCTCCAGATCACACGCTACGACGAACTCGACACCTGCAAGATCATCGCGGAGCTTCTGGAGAAAGGGCTCCTGGAGATTTCCCAGGAGCGTGGGAAGCCCGTCACTCCTGCCTGGAACCTGCAGACGGAAATCCACCGGGAGCCCGTTGAACCCACCGGGCCATCGGCCTGGTTCTGGCCGCTGGTGGGGCTTCTCCTGCTGATTCCCATCCTGACGTACGTGCCCCGTTCCCGGGCCTCACTCAATCTGGGGCTGGCCAGCCTCCAACCGTCGGATGTCCGCATCGCCAAGGACCCCATCACCCGTGACCGTCAGGCCTTCGCCCTGCGCATGGTCTCCCCGGTGGATGGGGGCACGACGATCAGCAAGGAATTGGGCATCTCGCTCGAAGGGGACCACAGCACGGCGCCGGATTTCTCCCGGCTTCCCGATCCGCTCTTCGAACCGGCGCCCGTGGCTGTTCCACCGGCGGTAAAGCCTGAGGCCAAGCCGAGGCGTTCCAAATAGACCGGGTTGCTGCTATGGCCTCGGGAGGGTGAAGGAGAAGATGGCGCCGAGGCCGGCCTCACTTTCCACGCTCACGGTGCCGCCCATGGCTTCCACGAGGTGCTTCACAATGGCGAGCCCGAGTCCCGTGCCACCCAATTCCCGCGAACGGCCCGCATCCACCCGGTAGAAGCGCTCGAAGAGCCGCGGCAGATGCTGCGATGGAATGCCCGGACCGGTATCACTCACGGTCATCCGGATCTTGTCGCCTTGGATCTCGGGGCGGAGCTGTACGGAGGCGCCTCCGGGACAATATTTGATGGCATTGTCCAGGAGATTGCCTAATACCTGTTCCATGGCGCGGCGATCCGCCAGGGCGAGAATGCCCCGGGCGGCGGCATCGACCTCCAGGCGGATGCCCTTGTCCTGGGCCAGGCGACTGTAGCTCTTGACCATCAATTCAGCGAAGGCGCCCAAGTCCAGGGGTTCTAACTGCAGACGGAATTCCCGGGATTCGATCCTGGACAGATCCAGCAGATCCTCCACCAGATGGTGCAGCCTGCTGGCATTCCGCTCGATGATTTCCAGAAAGGAAAGGGCCGCCTCGGGGTCCGCCATGGCGCCGCGCAGTGTCTCCGCAGCCGAACGCATGGAGGCCACCGGCGTGCGCAGTTCGTGGGAGGCATTGGCCACGAAATCCTTGCGGATGGATTCGAGCTGGCGCAGCTGAGTCACATCCACCAGCACCACCAGGAGATCGCCAGATTCGTCCTGGAGAGGGCTTACGTGGGCCATCAGGCGCCGCGGCTTGATCCCCGCGAGTTCGATTTCACCCGAAGTCACGGAGGCCGAATGCTGCCCCTGCCGCAGGATCTCCAGAAGGTCGGCATTGCGGATCACATCCAGCAGAGGTTTCCCCATGCATTTGGAACCCAGCAGCAGCATGGCCCGGAGGGCGGGGTTGGCATGAATCACGCGGGCATCCCGATCCACCACCAGGACTCCCTCCTGCATGCCCGCGAGGATCCCGCCCAGGAGATCCCGCTCGGTCTTGAGCTGGCGGAGGGCGCCGGAAAGATTCTCCGCGAGACGGTCCAGGCTCTTGCCCAGGGTGGCGATTTCGTCGTGCCCTGGGGTGCGGGTTCGTTCTTTTAGGTCACCCTCCACCATGCGCCCGGCGGATTCGGCGAGCTGCCGAAGGGTGCGGGAAATCCTTCGGGTGGCGAGGTTCGAGACCAGGCCCGCCAGGACCAGGGCCAGCAGGGATGCGCCCAGGAGCAGCATCCGCAGCCGGGCGATGGCCTGATCCACCTGGGACAAGGGCAGGGCCATGCGCACGACCCCGGCGATCTGACCCTGGCGATGAAAGGGGACCGCGACGTACATCATTCGCTGCGCCACCGTGCTGCTGTAGCGCACGCTGGCGCCATTCCCCTGAGTCAGGGCTTCCATCACTTCGGGGCGCTCGTGGTGGTTTTCAACACGGAGGATTTCTTCCGCCCCCAGACTTGAGTCGCCGAGCACTGCTCCGTCAAGGGCGATGAGCGTCACCCGGGCCTTGGCGCGGGTGCCGAGTTCGCTGGCGACGGGTTGCCAAGTCTCATGGGCCGTAGACTGGGTGGCCTCCGCCAGCCGAGTGGCTTCCCGTTCGGCCATCTGGGTGCGGATCATCAGGTCCCCGCGAGTCTGGGCCGTCATGGCCTTGTCCAGGGAGGAAGTAAGGACAAGATCCGAGATGAGCAGGGCCACTGCGATCACACCCATGGAAATGAGGACGAGCTTTCCCCGTATTCCGAATTTCACGGATGGACCTCCTCAGGGCTAGCCGCGAAGCGGTAGCCGACCCCCCGAACGGTCTCGATGTAAGCCTCGGCCGCGCCCAGTTTTTCCCGAAGCCGCTTCACGTGGGTATCCACGGTGCGCGTCTCCGTGTCCGCCTGGAGACCCCATACGTCCTCGAGAAGGGAGGCCCGCGTCTGAACCCGATTGCGGCGCTCGTACAGCATCACCAGAAGGCGGAACTCGATGGAGGTGAGCTGCGTCTCCTGCCCGTCCACCCAGATGCGATGGGCAGCCGTATCGATCCGCAGGCGGCCGAAGGTCACTGCGTCCTCGGTGACCGGTGATTTCGCGCTCAGGACTCGCCGGAGGATCGCCTGGACTCGTAGCAGCAGTTCACGGACGCTGAAGGGTTTGACGACATAGTCCTCGGCCCCCAGCTCGAAGCCCAGCACCCGGTCTATCTCCTCGCCCTTGGCGGTCAGCATGAGGATGGGAATATCCCGGGTTGCGGCCTCGGCCTTGAGGGCCTTGCAGACCTCCGTCCCGGGTAGGTCGGGAAGCATGAGGTCGAGCAGCACCATGTCGGGCTTCTGGGCCTTCGCAACGCGCAGCCCTTCCGAGCCATCAAGAGCCTGAAGCACCTCGTAGCCTTCCTTTCGAAGGTTGTAGGCGAGGATCTTTTGCAGATCGGGTTCGTCCTCGATGACAAGGATTCGTGACATGGCGGTCCCTCGCGTCTCATTATCCTTTCGGTTCCGAGACGGATGCGAAACGATTTGGTGACGGGGTGGGAACGACCCCGCAACGCACCCTTCGCGCATCTTCGACGCCCACGCAGCGATCCGGTCGATGTATCTGAAATCAGCGTTCGTGCTCTCGGCCTTTTCTGCGAGGCGACGAAGACTTCAGCCCTGGCGGGTGACGGCCTGCTGGATCCACTCCAGGAAGGACACGGAGCCGGCCTCCACGGGGAACAGCAGGATCTCAGGAACTTCGTAGGTGTGGAGCTCGGAGATGACCTGGGTGACCATTTCGAACTGGGCGCGGGTGGTCTTGATGATGAGCATCACCTCTTCGTCCAGGTGCGTACCGCCCTGGTAGTAGTAGTAGCTCTTGAGACCCGGCAGGATGTTCACGCAGGCCGCAAAGCCCTGGTCCACGAGAGCCGCCGCGATGGTGAGAGCCGTCTCCTCGCTGCCACAGGTGGTGAAGATCGCGCATGGATCAGTCGTAGCCAAAGCCACTCCCCTCGCCCTTCGGGCGGTCCTGATTCTGCCACGGGCATCGCCAATTTCCTACCGCCACGTTTGTGACGGCGGGTTAGGCTGCTGTATGCGCAGCATCGTCTGGTTCCGTGGCAAGGATCTCCGGGTGGAGGATCACGGCCCCCTGCGTCAGGCACTGTCCGAGGGCGAGGTGATCCCGCTTTTCGTGCTGGATCCTTACTTCTTCACACCCGAGAGAGCCACCGCCCTGCCGCACCGGATGCAGTTTCTCCTGGAATCCCTCCGGGTCCTGGAACAGCGAATCGCCGACCTGGGCTCACGGCTGGTTCTGGTCGAGGGGCGGAGCACGGATCTGCTGCCCGAACTCGCCCTGCGGTGGAAGGTGGATCAGGTGCTGGCCCACCGCTGGAGCGAGCCCTTCGGCGTTCAGCGGGATGAGCGCATCCACACCGACTTGCAGAAGGTCGGTATACGGTTTCTCCTCCACGAAGGCGAAACGCTGTCGCCGCCAGGCTCCGTGGTGACGGGGAGCGGTTCCATGTTCCATGTCTTCACCCCCTTCGCCCGAGCCTTTGCGCGCCAGGGATGGCCCGGAAAATCCCTGCCCGCCCCTGAATCCTTGCCGCCGCTGCCGTCCATCGAAGGGAATATGGCAAAGATTCCAAGTCTGGAAAGCCTTGGGATTCGTCGCAATCCCCATCTACTCAAGGGGGGCGAAATCGAAGGACTCCAGCGACTCGCGGCCTTCCGACAGGATGGCTTGCATGGCTATTGCCTGGCCAGGGATCGCATGGCAGAGTCCGGGACCTCGCGGCTCGCCAGTGACCTTCACTTTGGGACCCTCTCCATCCGCAGGGTCTGGCACGGGATCTCCGAAGGTTCAGGGGGCGCCCAAGAGGATATCTCCTGCTTTCTCAATGAGCTTCTGTGGCGGGAATTCGCCCACCACCTGCTGGCGGAGGACGCGAGCCTGCTGACCCAACCCTTTCGGCCAGGGTTCAAGGACTTCCCTTGGCGAGAGGATGAGGAGGCCTGGGAAGCCTGGAAGCTGGGCCTGACCGGTTTCCCGGTGGTGGACGCCGCGGCGCGACAGTTGCTGTCCGAGGGCTACGTTCACAATCGGGCCCGCATGGTGGCAGCCAGCTTCCTGACCAAGCACCTGCTCCTGGATTACCGCAGGGGAGAGGCTCACTACCTGCAATGGCTGGTGGATGGAGATTGGGCCAACAACAACCTGGGCTGGCAGTGGAGTGCGGGCTGTGGCGTGGATGCCCAACCCTGGTTCCGGATCTTCAATCCCGTCGCCCAGGGGGAACGTTTCGATCCTGAGGGCCTCTACGTGAAACGCTGGCTTCCCGAACTGGAAGGCGTTCCCGCGAAATGGATCCACCGCCCCTGGGAAGCCCCGGATGAGTGCCGGAAAAACCTCGCCTACCCTGATCCCATCGTGGAACACGGCGCCGCGAGGGCCCGCTTCCTCGAAACTGCCAAGAGGCACTTGCGGCACCGCGAATGAATGCCGGGTAAGGCTCCCGGATCTCGATGCCTCGCAGGTGGGATTTCCCCTTCGGTCTGGACAAAACGGAAGGCGGAAATGCGGTCAGGACCTACTATGATGGCCGTTTGAACCCTCGATAACCCGGTCCATTTTCCCGCAGCGTCATCCGCTCGCGGCCCTCAGACCCAGCAAAGGAGTCTTTCGTGGCAACCATTGGCGCCTACCCCGGCAAGGACGGATTCAAGCAGATCGCCTCGCAGATCCGCACCACGGTGGAGACGGCCTTCTACGGCAACAACGTTCATTCCATTTCCACCGTGGTCGAGGCCTACCGTCTGGCAGAGAAGGCGCCAGGTACGGTCGTGCTGGATGGCATGCCCGTTTATAAGCCCGAAGTGCTCGGGCTTCCCGAGGATGCCAAGGCGCTCCTGATGAACGACGGTGCCGTGTCCGGTCGCGCCGCCGCCGCCCGCCAGATCCTGGGGTGCCCGGGAGTGAACAAGGGCGATCTCTACAACAAGGTGGTGGAAGCCATCTATCAGTGTCGCAAGCGCCGCATGGTCACGGCCCAGACTGTGGTGGGCCTGGACGAGGACTTCATGGTGAAGGCCCGCCTGGTGATCCCCGAGGAGCACGCCAACACTCTCTACAGCTGGATGCTGAACTTCCAGTGGATCAATGATGTCTATGCGGCCCGGTACACCGAGTCCCGACCCTACCCTGAGGGCGACATCCTGGTGTTCTCCGATCCGGACTGGAGCCATCCCGATCACCCCATGGGCCTCAGTTTCTTCGACAGCGAACACAACACCCTGGCCCTTCTGGGCATGCGCTACTTCGGTGAGCACAAGAAGGGCACCCTGACCCTGGCCTGGCACATTGCGGCGCGCCATGGTTACGCATCCTGCCACGGTGGCATGAAGCGGTACAGCCTTCCCGGCGGCAAGAGCTACGTGGCGGCGGTCTTCGGCCTTTCGGGGTCTGGCAAGTCCACCATCACCCATGCCCGCCACGGCGAGAAATACGACATCACTGTGGTTCACGACGACGCCTTCATCATCAACGTGAAGGAGAAATACTCCATCGCCCTGGAGCCTGCGTACTTCGACAAGACCCAGGACTACCCAATGGACTGCGAGGACAACAAATTCATCCTCACGCTGCAGAACAACGGCGCCACGCGTTATCCCGATGGCAAGCTGCGGGTGGTGAGCGAAGATCTGCGCAATGGCAATGGCCGCGCCGTGAAATCCAAGCTCTGGAGCCCCAACCGCGTGGACCGCATCGATGAGCCCATCAACGCCATTTTCTGGCTGATGAAGGACGAAACCCTACCGCCCGTGCTGAAGCTCGAAGGACCCAGCCTGGGCTCCGTGTTCGGGGCCACCCTCGCCACCAAGCGCACCTCCGCTGAACGCCTGGCTCCCGGCGTGGACCCCAATGCCCTGGTGGTGGAGCCCTACGCCAATCCCTTCCGCACCTACAAGCTCGCCCTGGACTACGACCGCTTCAAGACCCTCATCGCCGATGGCGTGGCCTGCTACGTGCTGAACACCGGCTCCTTCATGGGCAAGAAGGTGCAACCTGCCGATACCCTGGGCATTCTCGAAGCCATCGTCGAAGGCAAGGCGGAGTTCAAGGCCTGGCAGCCCTTCGAGGACCTCAAGATCTTGGAGTGGCCTGGGTTCCCCGCGGACCTCGCGGATCAGGCCTACCGCACCGAATTCAAGAAGCGCATGGCGGATCGCCTTGCCTTCGTGAAGGCGCGCGAAACAGAACTGGGAGGTTCCGACAAGCTTCCCGCAGACGCCCAGCAGGCCTTGGAGGATGTGCTGGTAAAACTGGGGTGAGTCCGAGAGAGAACGGGGCTTGATTCAAGGGCACCCAGAGAACGGGAAGCCCCGAGACCTATTGGTTTCGGGGCTTTTCTCCATTGGTAGCTGGAGGCGGATCTGATGGCACCCCAGTGTCTTACAAACTACTTCTGGGCAGCACCCATCTCGTTGAACAATCGAATCCGATCCGCAGGTAGGGCCACGAGGATGGGAGCGCCAGGCACGGCTTGACTTCGGTCCGCCAAATGGCGAGCGCAGGCGAAGTGGAGGCGGAGATCACTGTGCCCATTCACGTTCATCACGCCCCTGACGAGATCACCTTGTCGGATGACGGAAATTACGCAACCCCGTAGGTAGGTGTGGCCCGGACGGTCCATGGGGTCGTCCAGGGGCCTCAGTCGCAGATCTCCTGGGGAGATGACCCAAGAGAGTTTGGTGCCGGGACTCCAGGATGTAGCAGGATGCACCTGCACTGAAACCCCCTCCCAATCCACGCAAGGGGCCGATTCTACCCCCAGCGCGAACCCCGAGAGAATGTTGCGATGCCCCACAAGGCGGGCGACTTCGAGATTCTCCGGGACGCGCGTCACCTCCTCCGGAGTTCCCTCCTGGAGGGTCTGACCACGGGAGAGAACCACCATTCGGTGGGCGAGCATGGCTGCTTCGTCAAGATCGTGGGTGACCAGCACCACCGGAATGGCCAGGGAAGCCAAGATCTCTGCCACCTCAAGGTGGAGTTTTTCCCGCGTCACACGGTCCACGGAGGAAAAGGGCTCGTCCAGGAGGAGCACCTTCGGTTCGCGGGCGAGGGCGCGGGCTACCCCGACTCGCTGCTGTTGGCCACCGCTCATCTGGCAGGGCCTCCGTTCCTCCATGCCCCCCAGATGTACGCGTCTTAGCCACGCCCTGGCGCGGGTTCGCCTGTCCGGTCCCGTCAGTGCCTCCATAACGTTTTCCAAAGCCGTCAGGTGCGGGAAGAGGGCGTGGTGTTGAAACACGAATCCTACGCGTCGATGCCGTGCCGGAAGCGCCAAGCCTCGGGCCGTGTCCAGCCACATCTGGCCTCCACAATGCACCATCCCCTCCGCAGGATGCAGGAGCCCGGCGATGATGCGCAGCAGCGAGGACTTGCCGGCGCCGGAGGGACCGACGAGCGCCAGGACTTGCCCCGGCTGGCAGTGCAGCGTGGCGTGCAATGCCATCGGTCGGTCCTGGATTACGCGAAGCCGAAGGCCGCCCTCACTCATGGCGTCTCCGAGAAAGGGCATAGGAGAGGGTGATTGCCCCGAGACTCAGGACCAGCAACACGATGGCCATGCTCCCCGCGCCAGCCTGATCGAAGGCCTGAACGCGATCATAGATGGCGATGGCCACCGTCTGGGTCTCCCCTGGGATGTTTCCGCCGATCATCAGGACCACACCGAACTCGCCTAAGGTATGGACGAAGGTCAACACCAGACCGCTCACAACGCCCGTCCAGGCCAGGGGCAGTTCGATGCGCCAGAGCTTCCGCCACGGGGTAAGGCCGCAGCAGTCTGCGGCCTCCAGGACCTCTAGTGGGATGGCTTCGAAGGCCCGCTGCATGGGCTGAAGCGCGAAGGGGAGGTTGAAGATCACAGACGCGAGGACCAGTCCTTGAAAGGTGAACGCGAGGGGCTGACCCATGACACCGGCATAAAGGGCGCCCAGGGGGCTCTGCTGGCTGAAGCCCACCAGCAAGTAGTAGCCGAGGACTGTCGGGGGCAGCACCAGCGGTAGAGCCACCAGCGCTTCCACCAGGCTGCGCCCACGGAAGCGACTTCGGGCCAGGGCGCGCCCTCCGAAGAGGGCCAGGGGGCCCAAGATGAGCAGGGTCCACAGCGCCAATTCGAAGGAGAGCCGGAAGGCCGACAGGTTCATGCGGGTCCATCTCCCGGCAGCACGAAGCCAAATCGGCGCAGGGTGGCCCGAGCCTGGGATTCCTGGAGGAATGCAAAGAAGCGCCGGGCGTCCGGACCTGCGCCCCTGATCAGGACCATGCGCTGGGCGAGGGGCTGATGCCAAGTCTCCGGGATCAGTTCGAAATGTCCCCGGTCCCGAAACGTGGGTGCCAGGGCCAAGCTGTATGCGATGATGCCCGCCTGAGCCTCGCCCGTGAGTGTGAACTGGGCCGCCTGGGCGATGTTTTCTCCCAGCACAAGATGGGGCTTCAAGGGTTCCCAGAGACCGGCATGTCGCAAGGCTTCCCGCCCGCGCATTCCGTAGGGGGCGTGATCGGGGTTGGCGAGAGCAAAGGCCCTTAGATGCCCTTCCTTCAGGGCCGATGAGATCGCCGCAGGACCACCGGCCGGCGCGACCGGGCTGCCCTTCGGGATGAACCAGCCGATGCGGCCGATACCGTACCGAACACCGCCGTCTTCCGTCCTTCCTGCGCGCTGAAGGCGTGAGATAAAGTCTTCGTCTGCAGACAGAAAGACCTGATAAGGAGCGCCCTGCTCGATCTGACGGGCCAGGTTGCCGGAACTCCCGAAGGTAAGTCGCACACTCAAGCCAGTCTCCTGCTTGAAGTCCTGCGCGATTGCCTCCAGCGCAAACCGGAGGTCCGCAGCGGCGGCGATCACCGGAGGCTCCGGCGACCTGCGCCTTCGACACCCCGTGGATCCCAGCACCCCAAGGGCCAGCAGGATGGCAACCACCGTTCTCTGAATCATTCAGACTCCTTCATTTCGGTTTTTCGATTTTCGAAACGGCGTTCGCATCATCAAGATCTAGCCTCCCCTCGGGCCAGGCCACAGGGGTGACGCCTGGTTGCTGCAGCAGGAGGCGGGCGCCTTTGTCCCCGCGCAGGGCTGCAAGCTCGGCGAAGGCGGAGCGCGGGAAGATGGCAGGGACCCCCAGGTTGCCCTCGTAGAGGCAGGCGGCGGGGTGGGTCGGGGATGCCTGGAAGGCTTGGATGAGGCGCTCCAACACGGTGGCCTCCAGGTGGATCTGATCGCAGACCATGAGGACGACGGCGCGGGCCGCGGGGGGGAGGGCTTCGAGGCCCACCCGGATGGAGGAGGACATGCCCTCTTCCCAGTGGCGATTCGGTACGATCTCTACCGGGAGGTCCGCGACGAGGGGCTGCAGGGCTTCCGCTCCCGCTCCCAGGACGATGAATACGGGGTCCAAGCCCGCCTCCAGGGCAGCCCGGGCAGCGCGGTGAACCAGGGACTCTCCATCCACTTCCACGCTCTGTTTGGGCCATCCCAAACGCCGGGAGGCCCCCGCTGCCAGGATGATGGCGGGAAGGCTCATCCGTGGATGGAGCCCTCGAGCTCCCGGAGGGGAAGAGGGGCGTGGCCATTCAGGGTGGCCTGGATCTCCGCGAGCACGGCCAGGGCAATAATTTCGGGGGATTCAGCCCCCAGGTTCAGTCCCATGGGCGCGTGGAGACGATGTTGCTGCGCCTCCGTCAAGGGGAAGCCCTCCTGGTGGAGCTCCTTCAGGAGCTTGGAGCTGCGCAGGCGGTTTCCCTGGAGACCAACGTAGGGAATGGAACTGGCGAGCATGTGCCGCAGCATGGCCTTGTCGGGATCGAAGACATGGCTCATGACGACACCTGCACTTCGGGCGTCTTCTGTAAGGGCGGCGGCAAGGGTCTCCTGCGAACCCGACATTACCTGTCGTGCACCGGGGAAACGCCCGGGCGCGGCCAGGGCAGGGCGGTGGTCCAGCATGCCCACCTCCCAGCCCAACTGAATCGCCAAGGTCGCCAAGGGGCGGGCATTCTCTCCGGCCCCGTAGATCCAGAGCGCGACGGGAGGAAGCACTGGTTCCACCAGGATCGACACACCCTCCAGCACCAGGGTGATGGGCTTCTCTGAATTGAGTGCTTTCTGGGCTGCTGTCCGTTGGGGTGCGTCCAGAGTGTCCTCCGGGCAAGTGGGATCCCACCACTGAGTGCGACCCACCTGGCTGGTTTCGGGAGACGCGAAGACTGTGAGGAGGATGCCTGGTCGGCGCTGGCGCAGAGCCTCCCGGGCCATCCGGGCCCAGGTGGCATCGTAGGCCTCCGTCAGGGGCGTCAGGAGGATGTCCGCTTGGCCTTGGCAGCCCATGCCTGTGCCCCAGATGCGGTCCAGCTCGCTGCCCATGTCGTACTTGACGAGTTGGGGCGTGCCCTGGGCAAGGGTGGCCGCCACTCTGCCCGCCAGATCAGACTCCATGCACCCGGCGCTGATTACGCCCCCTCGAATACCTTCGAGGTCCATGAGCATTCGTGCCCCCGGCCGACGGTAGGAACTTCCTTTCACCTGGACCAGGGTGGCTAGCACCCTGGGGGATTGGGATTGGAGGATGTCTTCGAGCAGGGTCAGCATAGTTCCCATTCCATCAAGGCAGCCCCGCCGTCAGCGGGGCTCCTGGAACACAGATCATGGTCGGGAGTGGATGGGTGGGTTTTTCATCCTCACGGGCTGGGGATGAGGGGGGAGCCAGTAGTCCACAAAGAGCGGCTGGGCCACCTGGCCTGCCGCCTTGAGCCGCTTGAGCGTACCGACCTGGTCCAGGCCTGCGACCACAATGGCGAAGGCATGGGCGAGGGCGGCAAAGGTGGTGAGGCTGTGACTGTAGAGCAGATCCTCGCTGGGCACGGGGATGAGGAGATCCGCGTAGAGCGCCAGGGGTGAGTCCTTGCGATCCGAAAAGGCCAGGATCTTCACGCCGTTCTCCCGGGCGAAGGCCATGGCGTCCACCGTTTCCCGGCTGTAAGGGGGAAAGCTGGCGGCCACCAGTAGATCGCCGGGGCCCAGATTCGCCACCTGAGTGGCGTAGTCCGAGGGGATGGCGGCGATGGAGGGTAGACCCGCCTGGGTGAGATAGAAGGCCAGGATCAGGCACATCATGTGGGACACGCCGCGGCCCAGAATGACGCGGTGGCGGGCCTCCACCAGCATACGGGTGGCCTCCTCGAGAAGGGGCCCGTCCACCTCCTGCATGAGGCGCTGGAAGCAGATTCCATCCCGGTGGGTCACCTCCGCCAGGGTGCCGTGGATATCCCTTGGGGGGGCCTCGGCCTCGGCGACCTGCGCCGCATTCCGCTCATTGCAGGCCGAGCGCAGGGCGTTCCTGAATTCCATGAAACTCGGGTAGCCCAGGCGCTTGGCGAGGCGCAGAACCGTTCCAACGCTCACGTTGGCCTGATCCGCCATCGCCTCCACGCCCCACATGGCGCCCAGGAATGGATCCTCCGTGAGGCGGTCCACGATGCTCCGCTGGCCCGGCGGCAGGTCAGGGTATGCCTGCGCCAAACGGACCTGGATTTCCGGGAAGGGTGACGGGTGTGCCATTGTCATGGCGCCATTCTATCTAGAATCGTGCCCATAGGCTTTCGGCCAGGCTCCGTGACCGTGCGGCCACGGATTCCTCGTCCAGTTCGGGGGCCATGCGGCGGCCCTCCATGAGCACGCGGCCTCCGGCGATGGTGGTGTCCACGGGAGCCTGGGAGAGGCCAAAGATCAGGTGGCCCAGGACGGTATCTTCCCGGAGGGGGGTGGGTGGCGCGTAGTCCACGAGAATCACATCCGCGGCGGCACCCTCCTGAAGAAGACCCAGGGGGAAGCCCCAAAGGTTGGTGGCCAGTTCGGGGTTCCGCACCAGGAGAGCATCCGTGAGTTCCATGAAACCGCAGGATGGATTGTCCTGGCGCAGATGCTGGGCCCAGAGGCCCACCCGGAGCTCCTCCAGCATGGCCACGGTCATGGCATCCGTGCCCAATCCCACCCGCACGCCGTGTCTCGCCAGCCCCACCACGTCGGCGATTCCCACGGCGTTATTGAGGTTGGACTGGGGGTTATGGACCACGAAAGTGCCAGTGTGGGCCAGGATGTCCATGTCCGCCTCGCTCACATGCACCGCATGGCCCGCGAGGGTTCTGGGGCCCAGGATTCCTTGCTCCGCCAGGCGTGCCACGGGGGTGCGTCCGAAATGATCGAGATTGAAGCGGACATCGGAGGCCGCCTCGGCCACATGGACGTGGAAGCCTGTCTCCCGGCTCATTTCCTTGGCGCGGGCGAGGCTATGGTCCGAGAGGGTGAAGGCTGCGTGGAGTCCGAAGAGCGCGCGCAGCTGGGGATCCTGTTCCCTGGCGCAGCGGTCGATGAAGGCGGCGTTCTCCTCCAGCCCCGCCTCCAGGACGGCCTCGCCATCCCGGTCCGAGAGTTCGTAGCAGAGGCAGGCTCTCAGACCCATCCGTTTCACGGCAGCGGCGATGCGGTCCAGAGACCCCCGCACGGCGCCGGGACTGGCGTGGTGATCCACCAGAGTGGTGGTGCCCTTGCGAATGGCGTCGAAGAGGATGACCTCCGTCGAAACCTCCACATCGTCCAGGCTCAGTTGGCGGTCCAGGCGCCACCATAGGTTCTGCAGCACCTCCTGGAAATTGCCGCTGGGCGCGGCCTTGCCGAGGCCGCGCACCAGGGTCGAATAGAAATGCATGTGGGCATTCACGAACCCCGGCATGACGATCTTGCCCTTGGCGTCGATCACGCGATCGAAGGGCCCCTCGATCTTCTGGGCGATCCGGGCGATCTCCCCGTTCTCGAGGAGCAGGGCGTGGCCCTCCAGCACCCGACAGGGCTTGCCGAAGGTGAGAATCGTGCCGTTCTGGATGAGAATGCGCATGGGGCGGTATCCCCTTTACAAGCCCACTTCGCCATTGAAGTCGGTGATGAGCTTATCGAAGTGGATGACTTCTTCCTCGAAGAGTTCGCGCCAGTACTCGGGATTCCACTGAGCGTTGATCTCCTCGTAAGTCTTCCCTTGCTGTTCCACCCAAGTGTAGTACTTCAGGTTGTGGATGGCCTTGCGATCCTGATGGGTGAGTTCCTTGAAGTTATCCACGGCCTGGCGCTCGAGGCTGCCTGTATGGGCCTTGGCGGCCTCCACCGGCGTGAAGGCGCCGCGCTCGGCGGTGAGTTCTTCGAGCCTGGAACGATACATCTCCACGCTGTCCGTGAAGATGGTGAACACCACGTCGTTCTCGTCCAGTTCCCAATACTTGGCGGCCTTGATGGCGGCCAGCAGGTTGCAGATGCCGCTGATGCCGAGCAGACCCAGGTTTTCGATCGTGGGGGTGTCCACGCCTGAAGCCGCCAGGAACTTCTTCCCATCGGGTTCGTTGAAGAGCCGCAGGAGGCGCATGCAGTCCTCGTCGTCGATGGCGGCCACGGCATCGGTGTTGCGGACGTTGTGTACCCAGGGAACGTGCTTGTCGCCGATGCCCTCGATGCGGTGATCCCCAAACCCGTTGTTTAGCAGCGTCGGGCACTGCAGTGCCTCGGTGGCGATGATCTTCAGGCCGGGGAACTGCTTCTTGAGGTAGTCACCGGCGCCGATGGTGCCCGCGCTGCCTGTGGCGCTCACGTAACCCGCGAAGCGAGTCTTCTCGGACTTCAGGCCGTTGAAGACTTCCTCTATGGCGGGCCCGGTCACGTTGTAGTGCCAGATGGGATTCCCGAATTCCTCGAACTGGTTGAAGACCATGTGAATGGGATCGTTCTTGAGCTCCCAGCACTTGTCGTAGATTTCCTTCACATTGGATTCGCAGCCAGGGGTGGCGATCACCTCGGCGCCGATCTCGCCGAGCCACGTGAAGCGCTCCTTGGACATGTTCTCGGGCAGGATGGCAACGGCGGTGCAGCCCAGGATGGCGCTATCGAAGGCGCCGCCCCGGCAGTAGTTCCCTGTGCTGGGCCAGACGGCCTTGTGCTTGTCTGGATCGAATTCGCCGCTCACCAGCCGCGGCACCAAACAGGAGAAGGCGGCGCCGACTTTGTGGGCGCCCGTGGGGAAGAACTTCCCCACCAGACCGATGACTCGGGCCTTGATGCCCGTGATTTCCTTGGGAATCTCCAGGAAGTTGGGACCGCCGAAGAGGCCAGTCTCCACATCGTTCTTCCAGGTAATGCGAAAGAGATTGGCAGGGTCCACATCCCAGAGGCCGACGCCCTTGAGCTTGGCCTTCTGGCTGGCGGGGATGCTTTCCGGATTCCGCATCTGGGCGAAGGTGGGAATCACGATGCCCCGCTCGCGGCAGCGCTTGGCCGTGCGCTTGATGACTTCAGGATTGAGGGCTTTCACGATTCGGGACATGGGGAGGCTCCAGAGAAAAGATTGGGTCCACGGATGAACACGGATAAACACGGATGAAGAACAGGGGAACTTCAGCTTTTATCTGTGTTCATCCGTGTGTATCCGTGGAATTGTTTTTAAATACTGAGTCCCTTGGCGCGATTGACGATTTCCTCGAGCTTGGCGCCAGGGTTCTGCAGGCGGGTGAGGAACATGAGGGCGCTGATGACGAAGGGCTTGTAGCTGGCCTCGTGGTAGGTGGGGATGCGGTACTGCTCGAAGACCTCGGCGCTGACTTCTCCCGCCTTGCAGCTGACATCCGTGATATCCGCAGGCAGGCAGTGCATGTAGAGGGCTTTCTTGTCGGCGGTCAGGTTCATCTTGGTGCGGTCGCATTCCCAGTTCTGGAACTTGGCGTTGTTGGCGAGGCAGGCCTTCTCCAGATCCTTGAGGCCTTCCTTGTCGGATTTCTGCAGCAGGGCCGTGCGCTGCTGCATGACATGGTACGGAGCCCAGGACTTGGGATAGACGATGTGTGCGCCTTCGAAGGCGGCTTCCATGCTGTTTACGGTCTCGAAGCTGCCGCCGCTCTCCTTGGCCTGTTTCCCGGCGCGTTCCACCACCTCTGGAATGAGCCCGTAGCCTTCGGGATGGGCTAGGCTCACGTTCATGCCGAAGCGGGTCATCAGGCCGATGATGCCCTGGGGCACGGACAACGGCTTGCCGTAGCTGGGGCTGTAGGCCCAGGTCATGGCGATCTTCTTGCCCTTCAGGTTCTCCAGGCTGCCGAAGTGCTTCTTGAGCCAGGCCAAATCGGCCAGGGACTGGGTGGGATGGTCGATGTCGCACTGCAGGTTGATGAGGCTGGGGCGGCGGTGTAGCACGCCCTGCTTCGTCCCGTCCGTGAGCGCGTCGCCCACTTCGCGCATGTACTTGTTGCCCTCGCCCAGGAACATATCGTCGCGGATGCCGATCACTTCCGTGAGGAAGCTGATCATGTTCGCGGTCTCGCGCACGGTCTCGCCGTGGGCCACCTGGCTCTTCTGCTCGTCAAGTTCCGAGAGGGTGAAGCCCATGGCACTGGCGGCAGAGGCATAGGAGAACCGAGTGCGAGTGGAGTTGTCCCGGAAGATGGAAATGGCCAGGCCCGTATCGAAGGCGCGGTAGGACTGGCCCGCCTGGTGAAGCTGCTTGAGGGTCTCGGCCAGGGTCAGGATGGCCTTGATCTCCTCCGTGGGATGTTCCCAGGTGAGCAGGAAATCCTTGTGGAAGAGGTCCGTCTTCAGGGACTGGAAGGCGGCGAGCTGTTCGCGGATGGACACGGGTGACTCCTAAGTGGATGGGTGTAATTCAGGGTTGAGGCTGGAGAAGGGCTCCCCCGGGGGATCCGGGGTGAAGCAGCCGACCGTTGGCCGACACCGGCTCGCCCCGGAGCAGGACATGGCGGAAGGCCAGCCGGGAGGTGAAACCGGGATAGGTCTCGAAGGCGTCCGCCAGGGTGGAGACCAGGGGGGCTTCGGGACCGTAGGGATCCAGCACGACCAGGTCCGCATCCAGTCCCGGGCGGATCGCGCCCTTGCGGCTCCCGAGCCCGGCGCGAAACGCGGGATTGCGGCTTAGGCGGCGCGCCAGTTCCAGGGCGGCCAGGTCCGGGTCATCCTCCCAGAGCCTCCAGGCGAGATGGGGCAGGGCGCCCAGACCCGCGAGACCGTTGGCGATGGTGCGGATATCGCGATGATCCCAGGCGTCCTTGTCCCGCGCGAGGAAGGCACAGTGGTCCGTGGCCAACACATCGAAGGCCCCGGAGCGGGCCAGATCGCGAAAGGCCCCTCGGCCCCCACGGAGAGGTGGCGAGCAGAGCCAGCGATGGCCATCCTCCCGATCCAGCCAGGTGTCATTCAGCCAGAGATACTGGGGGCATGTCTCGCAGCTGATATCGAGCGTGCCACGGGCACGCAGCAGCGCTTCCGCCGCAGCGGGGGTGGAGACGTGGACCACATGCAGAGGCGCCTTGTGGCGGGCGGCCAATTCCAGCAGGGCCTCCACCGCCAGGAGTTCCGCCTGCTCGGGGCGAAGCGTGCCATGGGAGCAGGGTCGGGAGAGATCCAAGTCTCCGCAGTCCACCGAGGCCATCAGGCCATCGTCCTCGCAGTGGACGAGGAAGCGCGCCCCCAGGGGGCTCAGGCGTTGGAAGATTTCGTCCAGGCGCTCCGGGGGGGCGAAGAGCCCGGCGGGCCGGTAGGTCGTGTAGAACTTGAGCGTCCTGTATCCTGCGGCCACGAGTGCTTCGATGGCAGTCCAGTCCGCAGTCTCGAAGCGCGTGGGCGTGAGGTGCCAGAGAATATCGGCGTGGGTTCTGCCCTCGGCCTTGGCCCTGGCGGTGTTCAGGGCCTGGATCAGCGTTTCCGAAGGCCACTGCGTAACGAAACTGCAGAGGGTCGTGATGCCGTTCTGCACGGCCACCCGGGATCCGCTCTCATAGGTGTCGGCCAGGTAGAAGGGCCCGATGCGGTCATCCACATGGACATGAAAATCGATGAAGCCCGGCAGAACGTAGCCACCCGCCGCATCGATGACGCGGTCCGGGGCCGCACCCAGGGATGCCCCTAGGGCCGAGATGCGCCCGTCCTCGATCAGGACTTCCCCAGGCTCGATGCGATCCTCGAGCACCAGGCGACCATTCCGAATCAGCGTCCTCATGCGCGGACGGCCTCCAGGCAGGGGTCGATGGCCTGGGGGATGGAGACGCGGGAAAGAGGAGCCTCCACGTCCTTCAGGCCATGCCCCGTCGCCAGGATCACGACCCTGGCATCGGAAGCCAGTCGTGAGCTGCCAGCCTGGAGTTTCACGAGACCCGCGGCTGCCGTGGCGGCGGCGGGCTCCCCGAAGATGCCCGTGGTGCGCGCCATCTGGGCCTGGGCCTCCAAGATCTCGGTATCACTGACGAGCAGCGAGCATCCGCCGCTCTCCACCACGGCGCGGCGGGCCCAGTGGGCGTTGCTGGGACAGGACACCGAGATGGAATCCGCCCGAGTGGTGGGGTTTGCCGCATCTGCATAGCACCCGGTCTGGATGTAGTTATGGATGGAATCCGAGGTCTCGGCCTGGACGCAGATGAGCCTGGGGAGTCTCTCGATGAGGCCCGCCCGCTGGAGGTCCAGGAAGGCCTTGTGCAGGCCCGCCAGGATGACGCCATCCCCCACGGAGACGAGGATGGCATCGGGCACCTGGAAGCCCAGTTGGGCCCAGATCTCCAGGCCTGCGGTCTTCTTGCCTTCGATGGTGAGGGGGTGGTAGGCCGTGTTGCGGTTCAGCCCGCCGCGCTTCGAAGTGAATTCCAGGGAAAGGCGGAAGGCATCATCGTAGGTGCCCTTCACGGGAACGACCTTGGCGCCGTAGAGCACCATCTGCACAAGCTTGGCCTTGGGCGCCTTCTCGGGTACGAAGATCAGTGCTTCCCGGTCGGTGCTGGCGCAAACTGCGGCGAGCGCCGAGGCGGCGTTGCCCGTGGAAGCTGCCACGATGCGCTTCTCACCCACCCGCAGGGCCTCGGCTACCACCAGGAAGGAGGCGCGGTCCTTGAGGCTGCCGCTGGGGTTCAGTCCGTCATTTTTCACCCAGAGATTGGAGAGCCCCAGCTGGGCCCCGAGCCGGTCCGCCTTCGTCAGAGGCGTATTGCCCACGGCGAGCGGGGGATGGAACTGAGGCTCCACCGCACAGAACAGGTTCCAGTCGGGACAGTTCCTGTCGAATCTGGACCCGATCGCCTCGTAATCGAAGACCGCCTCCAGGACGCCCACGAGGGGAATCCCCGGATGGTAGGCCTTTCCGCACTCCGGGCAGAGGTAGCGCACCTCATCCCGCGAATACTCGCGGCCGCATTTCGTGCAGCGGTAGATGAAATCAGCCATGGAACACCAGGGAGGGAAATATTTTTGGTCCACGGATGAACACGGATACACACGGATAAAAGCAGGAGGTCACAGGGGACCACCCCCATTGACTGGATCTCCGCGCGGTCATTTTTATATCTGTGTTCATCCGTGTGCATCCGTGGATTAATTTTTTCCGTTCAGTTTCGCCACAAGCGCGGCGTAGAAGGCTGAGGCGCCCGAGAGGTGCTCCAGGGGGCAGTGCTCGTTGGGGAAGTGGGCGAGCACTTCGTTGCCAGGACCGAGGCCGATGCAGGGGATGCCTTCGAGGCCCGCGATGGCGATGCCGTTGGTGCTGAAGGTCCACTTGTCCACCAGGGGCTGCTTGCCGAGCGCCTGCTCGTAGGCGGCCACGGCCTCCTTCAGCCAGGGGCTGTCCTCGGCGAGCACCCAGGTGGGGTAGTACTTCTCCATGGGATAGACGAGGCCCGTGTAGGCGGGCTCGCGGTACTCGAGAATCGTCACTTCGGCGTCGGCATAACCGGCCCGGGCGGCGGCGTCCTTCACTTCCGCCACGGCGCTCTCCTTGGTCTCGCCCCAGGTGAGGCGGCGATCCAGGCTCAGGGTCGCGCTATCGGGCACGGCGCACTGGCTGGGGCCCGTGAAGAAGACTTGGCTCACACAGATACTGCCCTTGCCGAGGAAGGGATCGTTAGCCAAGCGCTCGTGAAGCTTCTCAATCTCCAAGGCGATGCGGCTGATCTTGTAGATGGCGTTATCGCCCCGTTCCGGCGCGCTGCCATGGCAGCTGAGGCCCTTGACCTTGACCTGCATCTCCATACGCCCACGGTGGCCCCGGTAGATGTTCATGTTGGTGGGCTCGGTGATCACCACCAACTCGGGGCGAATCTTTTCTTCCTTGATGAGGTAGGTCCAGCAGAGACCGTCGCAGTCCTCCTCCATCACGGTGCCCGTGAAGAGAATGGTGAACTGGTCGTTCAGGCCCATCTCCTTGATGATCTTGCCGGCGGTCACCATGGAGGCCATGCCGCCCTCCTGGTCCACGGTGCCGCGGCCCCAAACCTTCCCGTCCTCGATCTTGGGGGTGAATGGGTCGAAGTCCCAGAGGCTCAGATCGCCGGGATACACGGTGTCGATGTGGGCGTCGAAGGCGATGACCCGCGGGCCGTTGCCGATGCGGCCGATGACGTTGCCCAGGCCGTCAATGCGCACTTCGTCGAAGCCCACCTTTTCCATCTCGGCCTTGATGACCTGGATGACCTCCTCTTCTTTCCCGCTGAAGGAGGGCACGCGGACCATATCCATGAGAAAGCGAGTGGTGTCGGACTCGAGGGCCTTGGCTCGGTCTTGGATGCGTTGGTAGAGGTCACTCACGGGAGCCATCCTTTCGGGTCGAAACGCCCAGAGGGGCGTAGGCGTTTGGGGGCATCGTACACCCAAACAAAAAATTAACCATAGCAGTAAAAAATATGTTCATTCCAGATCGGCCCATCCCAGGATGTCGCCCCCTTGGCTCGCCTTGTGGGGAATGAACGCGGGTTCGCCCAGGATGTAGGTGGCCTTAACGGCTCGGTCATCCCCGAGCATCTGAAAGAGGAAGAGTCGCTCCGCCAGTGTGTGCGCGGAGGCCATGCGGTTCGCCAGAAGGGGCGTCGCCTGAGGGTCCAGCACGACCAGATCCGCCTCGCGGCCCGGCTGGAAGCTGCCGATGCAGTCTTCCAGGTCCAGTGTGCGGGCGCCGCCCAGGGTGGCCAGATAGAAGGCCTGCAGCGGTGAAAGGCGCTGGCCACCCATCTGGGCCACTTTATAGGCCTCGTTGAGGGTCTGGAGCATGCCGAAACTCGTGCCCGCCCCCACGTCGGTCCCCAGACCGAGCCGCACGGGATGGTCCGGTCCCGTGGCCTGGGCGAAAGGGAATAGGCCACTGCCGAGGAAGAGGTTGGAGGTCGGGCAGGAGGCAATGCCAGCGCCCCGCTGGGAAAGCCGTTGGAAGTCGCGGGCGTCGAGGTGGATGGCGTGAGCGAAGACCGAACGCGGGCCCACCAGGCCGAAGTGGTCGTACACATCCAGGTATCCGCAGTGGGTCTTGCCGGGGGGCGGGGGGAGATGGGCGAACAGGGCTTCCACCCAGGCCACCTCGTGTCGGTTCTCTGCCAGATGGGTCTGGAGGTAGACGCCAGGATGGTCTTCCAGGAGTCGGCGAGCGACCTGGAATTGCGCATCCGAGGAAGTCGGCGCGAAGCGGGGCGTGACGGCGTAACGCGCCCGGCCTCGACCGTGCCAGCGGTCGATGAGGGCCGACGATTCCGCCCAGGCCCGCTCGGGGGTATCCAGGAGGTTGGACGGGGCATGGCGATCCATGAGGACCTTGCCCGCGATCATGCGCAGGCGGCGGGCCTCCGAGGCCTCAAAGAAGGCATCCACGGATTCCGGGTGCACCGTTCCGAAGACCATGGCCGTGGTGGTGCCATTCCGGAGCAGCTCGTCCAGGCAGCGGTCCGCCAGGAGCCGGGCATGGGCCGCATCGCTGAAACATGCCTCCGCGGGAAAGGTATAGGTCTCCAGCCACGAGAGGAGTTGCTCGCCATAGGAGGCGATCATCCCGGTCTGAGAGTAGTGGATATGGGTATCCACGAAGCCCGGCATGAGGAGACATCCCCGATGGTCACGCACGGGGGCGTTCCCGGCGGTCCCGCGCATCTCCTTGTAGGGGCCGATCCCCACCACTTTCCCCTCTGCTACCAGGAGAAGGCCGTCCGGGATGAAGGTGCAGGCATCCATCTCCCGTGCGTTCTGGAAGGGGTCGTCGTGGAAGTGGAGCAGGGCTCCCCGGAATCCATGAAGCATCTCGTCAACTCCGGGTTGCGGAGAGGATCCGCAGGGCCTGCCCCAGGATGTTCCCCATGACGATGCTGCGGTAGTGGGCCGTGGAGCGGATGTCGTCGATGGGGCTCATGTCGGCCTCCAGGGCCTGAAGGACCGCGTCCACCGGCAGGGCATCCAGCGGCTGACCGCATAGAGCCGCCTCGGCATGAGGGGCTCGCACCGGGGCAGGGGCCACGGCACCGAGACCGATGCGCACCTTCGCGATTCGTCCCTCGGCGATCTGGGCCACGCAGGCGAGGCTCAGCTTGGCGATGGCCTGGGCCTGCCGTGTGCCCACCTTGCGGAAGTAGTGGACGTGGGTTCCCACCGGCTTGGGGAGGCGGATGCGGGCCACCAGTTCATCCGGAGCCAGGTCTATGAGCTTGTAGCCCCGATGGAAGGCCTCGTAGGGCACCGTTCGCGTGCCCCGCGCCGAGACCAGCTCCAGCTCGGCCTCATAGGCCAGCAGGCAGGGGGGCGTGTCCCCGGCTGGGCTGGCGTTGGCGATATTGCCACCCAGGGTGCCGCGGTTCTGGATGGCCAGGGCGCCCGTGGCCCGGGCGCTCTTCACCAGATTGGGCATGTGGCGGTGGATGGCCGGGTGCTCCAGCAGCTCCGTGAAGGTGCACAGGGCGCCCAGGTCGAGGTGGGTAGGCGTCTCCCGGACGCCTTTCAGTTCGGACAACTGCGAGATGTCCAGGAAGCGGGTGTGCTGGGTCTTGCCTGCGTTGTACAGCACCATCAGGTCTGTGCCCCCCGCGAAGGGGCGCCCGGCTCCGGAGGCAAGCAGGGCCAGGGCTTCCGCCAGGGTGGCGGGGCGTTGGCATTCCATGCTGGGAAGAAAGCCCCTCATGCCTGGCTCCTTGCTGCGTCCTCGACGGATTCCACGATCTTGGCGTAGCCCGTGCAGCGGCAGAGATTCCCGCTGAGGGCGTTCTTCACGGCCCCGTGATCCGGGTTGGGGCAGCGGCGCAGGAGGTCTGAGGCGGTGATGGCCATGCCCGGGGAACAGAAGCCACACTGGGCGCCATTGTGGGTCAGGAGGGCCGCCTGCATGGGATGAAGGCCCGAGGCCGTAGCCAGTCCTTCGATGGTGACGAGTTCGGCCCCCTCGATCTGGATCGCGGGAACAAGGCAGCTGTTCACCACCCGGCCATCGAGGAGCACGGCGCAGGCCCCGCATTCCCCTTCGCCACAGCCTTCCTTGGTGCCCGTGAGGCCCAGGTCCTCGCGGATCAGGTCCAAGAGCCGGGTCATGGGATGCACGGAAAGACTCTGGGGGGTGCCGTTGAGGGTGAAGCTAAGGGTGATCGGGTCAGCCACGGGCCACCTCCTCGACACGGGTTAACAGGCGTTCGGGGGTCATGGGCGCCTCGTCCAGGCGCAGAGCCCCCATGGAGGCCCTAAGGGCGGAATCCACGGCATTGAGAAGCGCGGGGGCGGGACCATTCATGGGGAGCTCCCCGAGTCCCTTGGCGCCTCCAGGGCCGGCCGGATGGGGGTTTTCGAGGAAGACCACACGGATCTTCGGGAGATCGGCCAGGGTAGGAATGATGTAGTTGGTGAACTGGGCGTTGGCCATGCGTCCCTTCTGCATGCGGACTTCCTCCCAGAGGCCGAAGCCGATGCCCTGGCCCACGCCGCCCTGCACCTGGCCTGTGGCCAGGGTCGGGTTGATCACGCGGCCGACCTCCTGGACCGCCACGAAGTCTTCCACGGCCACCTCCCAGGTATCGGTGTCCACGGCCACCTGGGCGGCGTAGCAGGCCCAGGTGAAAGTGGGGTAGGCATCCCCTCGGTAGGTGGCATCGTCCCACTGCTGCTGGGGCGGCGTGTGGAACTGGGCGTAGGTCTTGTAGGTGCCGCTGCGGGCGAGGATGGCGCGCACCGCAGCCTGGAAGGCTTCGGGGGTATAAGGCTCCTGGAGGAAACCCTGCTGAAGGAGTCCCTGGCGGAAGGCGATGGCGGCGTCCTGGATGAGTTTGCCTACCACCATGGTGCTGCGGCTGGCCACGGTGGGGCCGCTGTTGGGCACTCGGGAGGTGTCCGAGGGGGCGACTTCGACGAGTTCCATGGGCAGGGCCAGGGCCTCGGCTGCCACCTGGGCGAAGACCGTGTGCTTGCCCTGGCCCATCTCCGTGGAAGCGGCCAGGACCGCGACTCGACCATCCGGCAGGGCCTCCAGTCCCGCGACCGAGGCCAACTTGGCTTCGCCGCTGCCGGTGAACCCGCAGCCGTGCATGAAGACCGCGAAGCCCACGCCTCGGCGAATCTCCGGCCTCTGGGCGTTCTCCGCCGCGAAGCGGGCCTCTTTTTCGCCATAGCCCAGTTCCGCCAGGGCCCGGTCCATGAGGCCCGCCAGATCGAGATCCTCCCGGATCACCTGGCCGGTGGCCATGGTGTCTCCCATGCGCAGGAAGTTGCGCCGTCGCAGCTCCACGGGGGTCAACCCGAGGCGCTGGGCGCAGAGGTCCATGTGCCGCTCGATGGCGAAGAGGCTCTGGGGAGCGCCAAAACCTCGGAAGGCGCCGGCGGGGGGGGTATTGGTGGCCATGGCCCGCCCGTGAATCGCGATGTGGGGGCAGCGGTAGACGCCCGCGGCGTGTAGGGTGCCTCGGCTGAGCACCACCGGAGACATGGTGGCGAAGGCGCCGCCATCCAGCACGAAATCCACCTCCAGGGCCAGCAGGTGGCCTTCCTCGTCGAAGGCCGATTTGATCCGGGTGCGGGAGGGATGGCGCTTGGTGGTGGCGACCATGTCCTCCTCCCGGTCATAGACAATGCGCACGGGGTGGCCGCATTTCCAGGCGAGAAGGGCCGAATGGCCGGCGATGAGCGAGGGATAGTCCTCCTTGCCGCCGAAGGCACCGCCCATTTCCAGGGCCGTAACGCGCACACGATCCGCAGGCAGGCCGAAGAGCCCCACCAGGGCGCCATGCACGTAATAGGGGCACTGCATCGACCCCTGCACGAAGAGATGCAGACCCGCCTCGTCCGTGGTCGCCTGGGCCAGGATGGCCTGAGTCTCCAGATACATCTGTTCCTGGGCGCCCGTGCGGTATTCTCCTTCGACGAGGGTGGTGGCGGCGCTCCAGACGGAGCCGGGATCCCCCTTAGTGATGCGGATTTCCTTCAGCAGGTTGTCCTTGCCATAGATGATGGGGTCATGGCGCAGAGAGGCCTCCAGATCCAGCACCTCCGGCAGGGGTTCAATGTCCAGGCGCACGGCCCGGCGGGCGGCTTCCAGCCGATAGCGGTCCGGATGGGCCAGCAACACCACGGGTTGCTCCGCGTGGGCGACCTCCTCGCCAAGGGCCACCAGGAAGGGCTGGTCCATGACGATGGATGCGACGCGATTCTTCCCGGGGATGTCCGCCGCTGTGACGACGCAGAATTCGTTCCAGGGGATGCCCTCCCCGAAATGGATCGCCCGCAGGATGCCCCTAGGAACATCGGAGCGCACGGTGGCGCCGTGCCACAGGCCTTCGACGGGCACATCGGCGGTGTACTGGGTGGCACCGAGCACCTTGGCGCGGCCTTCTTTGCGGATGGAAGATTGTCCAATCACGGGCATTTCCTGCGTCAGGCCTGATCGTGAGCCAGCGCACCAATTTCGGCGGCATGGCGCAGGGTCAGGAGTATGGCGAGTGGGGCGAGGTCCAGGATCTGACCTTCTGGAAGGGCGGTCAGCGGTTCCCAGGCGGTGGGTATTCCCGTGGCAGGGTCCAAGGACAAGCGCACCTGTTCCGAACGGTACTCGGCGGTCGGGCCCCAGAGAAGACGGTGGTGGCGCCCGCCCAGATGAGCTTCGATCACGAGGCCCTCCGTGGAGCGGGTGACATGGAAGGCATCCCCGGGGTCTTCGGCGTAGCCCTCGGCGTCCATCCACACCCGGGGCTTGTCCTGGAAGGGAGACCCCGCCGTGGGGCAGAAGGGCACGCAATTCCCGCAGGCATTGCAGAGATCCGCGAGCACCAGGGTCTGAACCTCCTGAGTCACACGGAAGGTCCGGGTCTTGCTCCGCTCCAGGCGGCCCCCGACGGCCTTCAGTTCGGGGAGCTCCAGTTCTCCCGTGGGCACGGCGTAGGCCTGGTGGGCGCGGTTGGGGCAGACGGTGACGCACAGGCTGCAGAGGTCATCGCAGGCCAGGCAACGTTCCGCTTCGGCTCTTGCGGCGGTTTCGCCGAAGGCCTGGACCACTTCTTGGAAGCCGCTTCGGGCGGCGACCGGGAGCACCGGAACGGTCTGGGGTTCCATGCGGGAAGCCTTGCGCGCCAGGAGTTCTGGGGCGCCGAAATCCTTGGACACCTGGGGCTCGGGAGGGAGCGTCACGCCATGGATACGGCCCATGGCGTTGGCGGCGGCCAGGCCATCCGCCAGCGCCTGCACCACCGAGGCCGCTCCCCGCACGGCGTCGCCACCGGCGTAGACACCCGGCAGGCTGGTTTCGCCTGTCAGCGGATCGATCTGCAGGGTTCCGGAGCGGGTGAGTGCCAGGTCGAGGCCATCCAGGAAGTCCAGCACGGGCTCCTGGCCCAGGGCCGAAATGAGGGTGTCGGCGCGAATCGATTCCTGGCTGCCTTCAATGGGCTCGGGTCGAGGGCGCCCGGAGGCGTCCGGGGCACCCAGGCGCATGCGCTGGCAGAGGAGGCCCACGGCCCGTCCGCCCTCCACGGAAATGCGCAGGGGGGCGAGGAGATCGAGGATGCCAATGCCTTCGGCGAGGCAGGCCTCCACTTCTTCGGGATCCGCAGGCATCTCGGCGCGGGTGCGCCGGTACACCAAATTGACCTCGGCCTCGGGGCTCAGGCGACGGGCCGTGCGGGCGGCATCCATGGCCGAATTGCCCCCGCCGATCACCAGGATGCGTCGGCCCAGGGAGCCGGAGGGGCAGGTGGCCGCTCCCCGAAGGAAGGTGAGGGCATCCATGACGCCCTCCGCCGCCTCGCCCTCAATGCCGAGGCGTCGCCCCCGCTGGGCGCCCACACCCAGGAAGACATGGGCGAAAGACTCGCGAAGGTGACGGAGCGTGATGTCTCGTCCCAGGGCCGTACCCAGATGCACAGGTACACCCAGTTCCCGCAGGCGGTCCAGGTCGTTGCCGAGGGCCTTCTCATTCAGCCGGTACCCGGGAATGACCTCTTGCACCATTCCGCCCATGTCGGCTCGGGCCTCGAATACTTCCGGAGCGAAGCCCATGCGGGCCAAGTGATAGGCCGCCGCGAGCCCCGCCGGACCGGCCCCCACCACGGCCACCTTGATGCCCAGTGGCTTCCCGGCCGTAATAACGGGCCTGCCGCCCTGCTCGAAGGCGAAGCGCTTGACCTCCCGAATGGCCAGGGGGGCATCGTAGAAATTCCGCACGCAGCGCTCCGTGCAGGGGTGCTCACACACGCTGCCCGTGACGCCTGGCTGGGGGTTGGTGCAGAGGATCACATCCAGGGCCTTGGCGGGGCGACCCTGGGCCACGAGCCACAGGTAATCCGGGATGTTCTGGTGGACGGGGCAGGCCTCCTGGCAGGGAGCGGCCACGCAGTCGAAGGAGCCCAGGGGCCTCGGGCCCTTGAAGGTCAGGGGCTTGGGGCGGCGGGCGAAACGCTTGTCCCGTGAGGCTTCCGCCGCATGGCGGGCCAGACTGGCTCGGGCGCCCAACCCCCCGGAGGCGGCCTTGATGAAACCCTCCAGGTTCTGGGCGCCCGTGCGACGCATGGCGGATTCCAGATTCACCAGGTACTGCTGCAGGCGGGCATAGCCCCCCGGTTTCAGCAGGTCTGTACTCACCGTTACCGGGCCCAGGCCATCGGCCACCAGGTCGGGGAAGTTCAAGGCGTCTGCGCCGCCGCAGAAGCTGATGGGCACGGCGCTCCCCAGCTCCTCCCTCACGGCGTTGGCCAGGGCGAGGGTGATGGGATGGAGGGCCTTGCCGGAGAGATACATCATCTTCTCCGCTGCCGGGAAGATGCCCCGGTGGTTTTCTACTTCCAGCGTATTGGACAGCTTCAGTCCGAAATGCTGAGGGCGATCCGCCGCCACGGCGGCAAGGCGTTTCACCATGGCCATGGCGTCCGGGAAGGTCGGATCGTGCTCGAAGGCCGCATCGGGCACCGTGATGCCGTAGCCGAAGGTCTCGTTCAGCAGGCCGCGCAGGCGCTGGGAGCCCAGCAGCGTCGGGTTCAATTTCACCCAGGTGTGAAGCTCCAGTTCGGTCATCAGGTGCAGGGCGATGCGCTCGATCTCCGAAGGAGGACAGCCGTGCATGGTGGAAAGGGTGACGTGATTGGAGAGTTCGGTGGGGATCTCGATTTCCCGGACGGAGGGGTAGACCTTGGCAACGGTTTCAACCGCGGCCTCCAGGGGACCCCGGGCATCCCGCATGGCGGCGATGAAGGCCTGGACTCGGGGGTGCTGCACGCCCTCCAGGTTGTAGCCCACGCTCATGGCGAAGTGGGTCCCGGGTGTCTTCAGTCCCAGACGGTGGGCCAGCGCGTGAATGAGCACCCAGGCCTTCAGGTATTCGTCGAAGGACTGCTCCAGTTTCAGTTCCTGGCTCCATTCGCAGTTGAAGGTCTCGTCAGCCGCATCGATGCAGGGGCGGCTGACGGTGAGTTCGTCCAGGATCTGTACCGTCTTCAGCTCGATGAATCGAGCTCCGCAGAGCCAGGCGGCCACGATGTTCTGGGAAAGCTGGGTGTGCGGCCCAGCGGCCACGCCCAGGGGGGCGGCCAAGGTCCGTCCGAGCACCTGGGTGGCGAGTTCCGCGCCGGGAATCTGGAAGTTCGCCTTGGGAATTCCCAGCACCGTACCTCGGGCGTCCAGGTCCTCGAAGATCCAGCGGGCAAGCCGGGCAAGCGGTAGGGGGCGAAAGGCCTTTTCCATCACTTGCCTTCCTTTGCCTGCTTGCCCAGGGCTTTCGGTTCTCGCAGGGGGAGTATCGTGCGGCGCACCCCGTCGAACTGGCAGAGGGCATTGGCCACGGCGGCGGCGGTAGGTACCAGACCAATCTCGCCGACGCCCTTGGCCCCGTACGGGCCGTGCTGGTCGGGCACTTCCACTCCGATCACTTCCACGGGGGGCATGTCCTTGGGCCTGATGATTCCCAGATCCGCCATCTTGTAGGAGACCGGATAACCGTCCTTGAAGGGGAAGTCCTCGGTGAGGGCATAGCCCAGCCCCATGTGGAGCGCGCCTTCAATCTGGCCCTCGAAGAGGGTGGGATTCATGATGCGGCCCGCATCATGGGCGGCGGTGATGCGAGTGATCTTGCCTGTCTCGTCCAGCTCCACAAGCTGCGCCGCGTATCCGTAGGAGTAGTGGGTGATGATGGGCTTCCCGGCAGGCGGCTCTTGGCCAGGGGCTACGGTCCAGTCGCAGACCCAGCTCCCCCGGAATTCCCGGCCGATGAGGTCGGATATCTGCCTGCCCGAGGCCAGCTCCCGTTTCAGGTCCTGGCAGGCCACGCGCACCGAGTTGGCGAGCAGAGAGGTGCCTCGGGATCCCGTGGTCATGCCCGATTCCGCCTCTTCATTGGTTTCGACCACCACGTCGATGATCGCGGGATCGATGCCCGTCTCTTCCACGAGGGTCTGGACGGCCATGGTGAAGGCGCCCTGGCCCATCTCGCACCAGCCGTGATGGACCTCCACGCAATGGGCACTCTTGACGACGATCTTGGCGTGGCTGAAATCCTCCATGCCACAGCCGATGCCGGTGTTCTTCATGCCTGCGGCCAGGCCCGCATACTTGGCCTGCTGGAAGCGCTCCTTGAGGGCCTCAAGGCACTTCCGCACCCCCACCCCGGATTCCAAGACCTGACCCGTGGCGGTGGTCTTGCCATCCACCAGGGCATTGTCCCAACGGAACTGCCAGCGGTCGAAGCCGCCCATCCGGCAGAGCTCATCCAGGCAGGACTCGAAGGCGAAATTGGACTGGTTCACGCCGAAGCCGCGCATGGCGCCGCAGGGGACATTGTTGGTGATGACCGCCGTGCCCTTCACATGCACGTTGGGCACCGTGTAGGCTGCGGCCGAATGGGAAACGGCGCGGTCGAGAACGGCGGAGCCCACGCTCGCGTAGGCGCCCGAATCGGAGTGCATGGTGACGACCATGGCGGTGAGCTTGCCTTCCCGGTCACAGCCCACGGCGTAGTCCATCACGAAGGGATGCCGCTTGGGGTGCATCCGCAGGGATTCCTTCCGGGTGAGCCGAACCCTCACGGGCCGGTCCGTGTACCAGCAGAGCAGGGCGGCGTGCGCCTGGGTTGTCAGATCCTCTTTGCCCCCGAAGCCGCCCCCATTCTGCACCTGCACGACATTCACGAGGGGCCTGGGCAGGTCCAGCACCAGGGCCAGTTGTTGTCGGTCCTCGTAGACGCCCTGACTGCAGCTGAAGACCTTGAGGCCCCGCTGCCCGTCCTTCGTCCAGGGTTTGGCAAGGGTGGCCTCCGGCTCCAGGAAGGCGTGCTCGATGCGCTGGGTGGTGAAGCGGTTCCGAGTCACGAAAGCCGATTGCTTCAGAGCCTCCTCGGCATGACCCACCCGCACTTCCGCGCTGTGCAGGACATTGCCCTTCTCCGTGAGCTGGGGCGCGCCGGGTGCCAGAGCCTCGAAGATATCCGTCACGGGGCTGAGGACTTCGTAGTCCACCTTGATCCTGGAAACGGCCTCCCGGGCGGCCTCCTCCGTGGTGGCGGCCACGCAGGCTAGAACATCGCCGATGTAGCGGGTCGTCTCCCCCTCCGCCACAAGCACGGGCCAGTCCTTGAAGATGGAACCCATGAAGCGCTGCCCGGGCACATCCGTGGCCAGGAGGATACGCTCCACTCCGGGCACGCGAAGGGCCTCGGAGGTATCGATGCGCAGCACCCTGGCCCTCGGATGTTCCGAAAACAGCAGGGCGCCATGGAGCATGTCCGGCTCCTTCATGTCCGCCACGAAGACGCGCTCGCCCAGCACGGCCTCCCGGGCCGAGTACTTCCCATGGCGGGTTCCCACGCGCCCGGTGCCCATCCGCACCGGCACGGGGTTTCCGCTGCGGAGAGCCTCCGCCGCGCATTCGATGGAATCCACCACCTTCTTGTAACCTGTACAGCGACAAAGGTTCGCCGAGAGGCCTTCCGTGATGTCCTGGCGCGTGGGGTTGGGATTCCCGTTCAGGATGGCCTTCGCCTTCATCACGATGCCCGGCGTGCAGAAGCCACACTGGACGCCGCCCTTCTCCACGAAAGCATCGGCGAAGGCGGTTCGTTCCGCGGATGAAAGGCCTTCCACCGTGGTGAGGTGTTTCCCTTCCACGTCTTTCATCTTCATGCGGCAGCTCATGCGAGCCTTGCCATCCACCAGGATGGTGCAACAGCCACAGATGCCTTCGCCTGAGCAGCCATCCTTGGGGCTGATGATCCCCGCCACTTCGCGAAGCCAGGTGAGCACCGTCAGGTCGGGGCTTCCCTCGAAACGCATGGGCTGACCATTGAGCATGAAATCCATGTAAATCACTCCCACATAAAAGGGACTGGTTCCGCCTCAAAACGGCCTAGCCAAAAGATGGGCGTCCTGGCTCAGGGAACAAATCGCGTTCCCGATGTGGACGACCCTTCCAGGATCCCTGTCAAACGTTCCGTGTCCACATCATCCCAGGGAAACGCACACCAAAAAGGCAATAATTTTGTTGTATACGGTAAAAAAATTACACTCCCACGACTGGATTCCATTCTAGACCCGTCTCTAGTCAAGATTTCGACATTGCCGATTTTCCTTGGAAGGTTTCAGTCTCCTATCCTCAGCGTGGATCTTCGGTTCCAAGAATATGATGTGACATTCTCCCGCCATGCCCTCTTCCCCGGAGGTTCCCAATGAGCGCCACCGTATCGTTCATTCTTAACGGCAAGCCAGTTACCGTCGCGAGCCCCCGTGATCGCATGCTGGTATGGGTCCTGCGCGACGAACTGGGCCTCACGGGTACCAAGGTCGGCTGCGAGGCCGGGCTCTGCGGGGCCTGCACCGTGCTCGTGGACCTTGAGGCCGTGCCTTCCTGCTCCACGACGCTAGGCGACGTGGCCGGAAAGGCGGTGCTCACCATCGAGGGTCTGGCCGTGGACGGGCAGCTGGATCCCGTTCAGAAGGCCTTCCAGGACCACCACGCCTTTCAGTGCGGCTATTGCACATCCGGCATGATCCTGGCCGCCTGGGCCTTCCTGAAGAAGAAGCCAAAGGCTTCCAGGGCCGAGATTATCGAGGCCATGGAGGGGAACCTCTGCCGCTGCGGGGCCCACGTGAGGATCCTGGACGCCGTCGAATCGGCAGCCAAGGTCATGGGAGGTGTGCGATGAGAAGGCGATCCTTCCTCCAGGCCACCGCCGCGGGCACGCTCACCTTCTTCTTCACGAGCCCCGCCGGCTCAGCGCCCGTCGTACCGACCCGACCCGGCGCCTATCCCGAGGATTTCAACGCCTACCTGAAGATTTCAGCCGATGGCCGCGTGGGTTGCTTCGTGGGGAAGGCCGAACTGGGGCAGGGCGCCATGACGGTGCTGGCCATGCTCGTCGCGGAGGAACTGGAGCTGGATCCGGCCCAGGTGGACATGCTTTTGGGAGACACGGACCTCTGCCCCTGGGACCTGCCCACCGGCGGCTCGCTCACCATGTGGCAAACGGCTCCCGTCATCCGGGGCGCTGCTGCGGAAGCGAGGGCGGTGCTCCTGGGAATGGCTTCCAAGGCCCTGGGCGCCCCAGTTTCGGACCTGGCCCTGAAGGACGGCGCCATCTGGGTGAAGGCCGCTCCCAAGCGCCGCACCACCTTCGGCGAGCTGGTGAAGGGCCGGAAGATGGAGCGGCACCTGGGTAAGGTCAAGCCCAAACCCCTCTCCGAATGCACCGTGATTGGACGCCGCGTCCCCCGCAAGGACGCCCTTGCCAAGATCACCGGAGCCGCCAAGTACGTAGGCGACCTGCGTCTTCCCGGAACCCTCCACGCCTGTGTCCTGCGGCCCCCGGCCCACGGCCTGAACCTGGCCACCGCGGACACAGCGGCCGCCGAGCGAGTTCCTGGGGTCCGCATCGTGCGGGAAGGCACCCTCCTGGCCGTGCTTCACCCTCAGCCTGACACCGCCCGCAAGGCCCTCGCCCTCGTGAAGGGCACCTTCGAGGGGACCGAACCCGATGCGGACGATGTGCGCATCTACCAGTATCTGCTGGACAAGGCGGCGCCTGGGCAGCGCGTGATGATCTCCCGGGGCGACCTGGCCACCGGTGAAAAGCGGGCCGCCACCGTTGTGGAGGGTGAATATCGCAACGCCTACGAGAGCCACGCCACCCTTGAGCCCCACACCTGTGTTGCCAAATGGGAAGAGGGCCGAATGACGCTTTGGGCCTCCACCCAGTCGCCCTTTGTGCTCCGCGATGAAGTGGCCACAGCCCTCAAACTGGGCCAGGACAAGGTCCACATCGTCGCGCAGTTCGTAGGGGGCGGTTTTGGCGGCAAGCTCGTGGGCCCCGAGGCCATCGAGGCCGCGCGCATCGCCCGTCAGGTTCCCGGTGTGCCCATCCAGGTGGCCTGGAACCGGGAGGAGGATCTCTTCCTGGACACCTACCGGCCGGCCGCGGTGGTGAAGATCCGCTCAGGCCTGGATGCCGGGCGGGGCGCCATCACGTTCTGGGACAGCATCGTGGCCGGTGTCTCCCAAGGGGAGGCCGAGCTCTCCTACGAGATGCAGGCGAACCGGTATCAGGCCCCGGCCGTTCCCGGCCTCCATCCCCTCAAGGTCGGCGCCTGGCGTGCCCCCAATGCCCACACCAACGCGTTCGCGCGGGAGAGCCAACTGGATGCGCTGGCGGCCAAGGCAGGCGTGGATCCAGTGACCCTTCGCCGTCGTCTCATTACCGATGCCCGTCTCCTGCGCCTTCTGGACCTGGCCGTGGAGACCTTCGGGTGGGAGCCTGCACCCGGACCCACCGGCCGAGGCATCGGACTGGCCTGCGGTGCCTGGCGCCAGGGCCTCGTAGTGGCTGTGGCCCAGGTGGCCGTGGACAAGACCACCGGAAAGGTCAAGGTGGAGCGTTTCCTCGAGGCCGTGGATGTGGGCCTCGTGGTGAACCCCGATGGGGCACGCCAGCAAGTGGAGGGCGCCATCACCATGTGCATCGGGCAGGCGCTGAGTGAGGAAATCCACTTCAAGGGCGGTCGCATCCTCGACAAGAACTTCGACACCTACCTACTGCCGCGATTCTCTGACATCCCGCGCATCCAGGTCGTCTTCCCGGACAACGCCACCACGGTCACCCAGGGCATTGGCGAGCCCCCCGTAGTGCCGGTGGCAGCGGCCCTGGCCAATGCCGTTTTCGACGCCACCGGTGCGCGGGTGACGCAGGTGCCATTCACCCCCGAACGGGTCCTCGAGGCGCTGAAGTTCGTTCCGGCGAGGTAGCATGATTCGGTAGTGTCCAATCGTACCGTCAGAGTGTACCCCTACTCAAAAATGGGCAAATTCGGTCTTCATAAATGCTGATCACTTGCGGCATCAAAATAGCCCCGAAACCTAGTGGTGTCGGGGCTTTGCTTCAGTGGTGGCTGGAGGCGGATTCGAACCGCCGACCTAAGGATTATGAGACCTTCGCTCTAACCAACTGAGCTACCCAGCCGTGAAGGGCTAGTCTACCGTGGTCCGGAACCAAAATCCACGGTCCGTTTGGCACCGGACAGGGCAGATTCGTAGGCGGCTTCGTACATGTCGATGATGGGATCCTCGGCAAAGGTTGTGAGAGCGCGCTCCTGGGCCGCTGCGCCGAAGGTCTTGCGCAGGCGAGGGTCTCGCAGAAGGGTTAGCACATCCTCGGCCATGGCCGCCACATCGCCCAGGGGTTCCAGGAAGCCATCAACGCCGTGGCGCACCACTTCGGGCAAGCCACCCACTCGGCTGACCACAGGGGGCACGCGATGGGCCATGGCCTCCAGGGCTGCCAGGCCGAAACTTTCGGTGGCGCTGGGCAGAAGAAAGACATCGCTGCAGGCGAGCACGGAGCTGATGTTGAGCTGCTTGCCGGTAAAGCGCACTTCATCCTCGAAGCCCTGCTGGCGGGCGTAGGCCTCGGCCTCGGCGCGATCGGGGCCGTCGCCGACCATAACGAGGCGGCAGGGGTGCTCCCGTCGCACGAGCTCGAAGACCCTCATCACGTCCATGACCCGCTTGACGGGGCGGAAGTTGGAGATGTGGGTGAGCACTGCGGAGTCGCAGGGGGCGAGCCAGGAGCGGCAATCCGTGAGGGCGCCTTCGGGAGGGGCCACGAAATTGGGGATGACGTCGATGGCCCGATCCACGTTGAAGGTGCGGTAGGTCTCATCCCGCAGGTAGGCGGAAACGGCGGTGACGGCATCGCTCTCGCGGATAGCGAGCCGGACCATGGGGAGGTAGCTGGGGTCCGCGCCCACCACGGTGATGTCCGTTCCGTGCAGGGTTGTGACCACCTTCAGGTTGCCGCCCACGGCCATGCGCGCCAGCAGCGCGGCGTTGGCGTGGGGGATGGCGTAGTGGGCGTGCAGGATCTCCAGGCCGTGATGCTCGGCCACATCGGCCATCTTGGAGGCCAGGGCGATGGAGAAGGGGGCGGCCTCGAAAAGCGGGTAGGGGCTGGCCGTCACCTCGTGGAACCAGACCCGGTCCTCGAAACCCAGCAACCGGGGAGGCACCGATGGACTCAGGAGATGGACCTCGTGACCCCGCGCCGCCAGGGCCTTTCCGACTTCCGTGGCCACCACGCCGGAGCCGCCAAAGGTGGAATAACAGGAAATGCCGATGCGCATGGAAGGCTCCTGGGTGCCGAAGCGGGCCGATCAAGTCTATGATGGGCTCTATGTCCACGGCGTGCCCATGATCCTCGTTCTCATTGCCCACTACGCGATCCAGGGTCTCATCCTGCTGATTGTGGCCTCCAGCCTGATGTCGTGGTTCAGCCCCGACCCTCGGAATCCGCTGGTCAGGGGCCTGCATGCGGTGGTCGATCCCCTGCTGCATCCCATCCGCTCCCTGATGCCGGGGAACCTCGGCTTGGACTTCAGTCCCATGATCGCCATCCTGGTGCTCTGGGTTCTCCAAAACCTGCTCCAGCGCGGTTTCGCCTCCTGAGGTATCCATGAAGTTCACTCCCCTGGACATCCAGCGCCGAGAGTTCGAGAAGGGCTTTCGCGGTCTCGACGAGAATGAGGTTCGGGCCTTCCTCCACGAGGTGGCTGCCGAGTGGGAAGAAGTTCAGCACGAGAATTCCAAGCTCCGGGATGAGGTGCTGGATCTGCGGGAGCGCCTGCAGCAGTACCAGGATCAGGACCGCATCTTCCGCGAGACCCTGCTCCATGCCCAGAAGACCAAGGAAGAGCTCCTGGATGCGGCCAACCGCGAAAAGGCCCTGCTTCTAAAGGAGGCCGATTTCAAGGCCGACGAGATCGTCCGCGATGCCCACCATCGGGTGGTGGAAATCGAAGGGGTCATGCGCAACCTCAAGTTGGAGCGAGTGCGCTTCCTCCAGGAGATCGACGCCCTCATGGCCCGCACCAAGCGGTTTCTCCAGGAGGAGGCCCCGGAGATGTTCCCCCCGGCAGAATCCACCCGCAAGCTGGACGAAGGCCAGGCGCAGCGCATCGACCAGTCCGCCTCCACGGCACCCCATGGTTTCCCCAGGCTGCCCCCCGCGGGAAGCTAGAGAGGGTTCTCGCCTTCGTTGGGGTTTCGCCTGGGTTGAGGTCCTGGTTTCCAGGCGAAGTCCCGTTCCATGTGGGTCGAGACCACCTTGGCCAGGGCGTAAGCCTCTTCCTTCATGAGTCGGCCCGGCTCCCGGGCCTCGGCATTCTTCATGGGCCGCATGGCCTTCACGATTTCGAAGGCGGTGGTCTCGAAGAGGGGCGTCTCCGCTTGGTCGGGGCCTGGAATGAGGGATACCTTCACGACGACATGCCGAGGCTTGTACCCAAGGCGCGCGTTGTGGTAGATGGCACGGGCTTCGGCGGTTGCGGCGTTCACCGGAGCCGCCACCACCCCGAAAAGCGTACCGACTACGACGCCCGCCGCGGCATCCGTGAGGGTCGACTTGGGATCGCTGCCGGTCTTTCCCGTGGCCTTCCACCCCGAACTGAAGCCGGAGGTGAATCCATCAAGCGCCGCGTTCCCCACAACTTTCGCGCGGCTGTCCAGGATCCTCAGGTGCACGACGAGGGAGGCGAACCCGGCGGTGTCAGTCTGTTCCTTGCTCAGGACCTGGGCCTGGTTGGCAAGGCGGTTCCTCAAGGCCTCGCCGTAACACTCATCGATGCCGCGGTCCGGATCTCCTCCGTGGCAATCCAGGCGGACCGCCAGGGGGCGCCCTCCAAGGGGTCGGGGTCCCGCATCCGGGTGCTGGCAGGAGATGGCGGCCAGCAGGAGAACGACCGTGAGGGTGCAGAAGTTTCGGCCAGCCCAGAGTTTGGCCGGGCTGGCCTCGGATTCACCGCACCTGGAGGAGACTCCGGCGGTCAACCCAGTCCCAGCAGCTTGCGGGCTTCGGCTTCCATGCGGTCCAGAAGTTCCGGCGTGCTGCGGCTCTGCAGGTAGACCTTAAGCTTGGGTTCCGTGCCGCTGGGGCGGAAGGCCGCGAAGGCGCCCGAGGCGAAGCGGAACTTCAGCACATTGCTCTTTTCCATTTCCAGAGCCACGTCCCGGCGCTCCGGGCGGTCCAGGATGGGTTCGGAGGTGCCATCGATGCGGTGCAGCAGGCCCGTGGAGAAATCCTCCCAGCTCACCACCTTTTCGCCCGCGAATTCCTTCAGGCCCGCTTGGCGGATGCGCGTCATGGCCTCGGCAAAGCGCTGGGCACCGCCGGGCTTGGGATCCTCCAGGTTTACCAGGCGGTTGTGGAAGACGCCCACCCGCTGCTGGAGCTCCTCCACGGCTTCCATGAGGTTCTGGCCCTTGGCCTTGTAGTGACCCACCATCTCCGCCACGATCAGCGCCGCCGTTACGCCGTCCTTGTCGCGCATTTCACTGGAGGGGCACATGCCGATGCTCTCTTCGGCGCCAAAGGCGTAGGTCTCGCCCACTTCCACGAGTCGGTGCATGCAGACTGCGATGTTCTTGAAGCCCGTGAGCGTCCAGACCGTGGGCATGCCGTGGGCCTTCGCGGTTTCCGCCAGGAAGTCGGAGGTCACTACCGTAGTCACCACCGAGCCCGTGGTGTGATGCTGAGTTGCCAGATAATCCAGGGTGAGCGCAGCCATATCGTTGCCGGTCATCTGCATCCACCGGCCCTTGTGCTTGAGCACCACCCCCAGGCGATCCGCATCGGGATCGTTGGCGAGGATGGCATCTACCTGCAGCCGCTCGGCGTCCTCCAGGGGCACCGTGAAGGCGGCCATCTCCTCGGGGTTGGGCCGGGGCGCCGTGGGGAAGGTGCCGTCCTGCACGGCCTGCCGTGCGCAAACATCCAGGGGCAGGCCCGCGCGCTTGAAGAGTTCGGGCACGAAGGCGATGCCCGTGCCGTGGAAGGGCGTGAACAGGATCTTGGCGGGCGTGAAGACCTTGGGGCGGGCCAGGAAGCCCAGGCTCATGGCGTAGAAGGCCTCTTCGACCTCCTTGGGGATGGGCACGATGCGGGCATCGGCGGCCTCGCTGGGGGGCACCGGCACCAGGGGCAGGGCGGCCATGGTCGCCTCGACTTCTGTGTCCCAGGGCGCCACCACCTGGCCCCCCTGGTCGTCGTAGGCCTTGTAGCCGTTATAGATCTTGGGATTGTGGCTGGCCGTCACGATCACGCCGCAGGTAGTGCCCAGCTTGCGCATGGCGTAGCAGAGGAAGGGAGTCGGCAGCGGGCGGTCGCCCAGGTACACGGTGTAGCCCGCATCCGCCAGCACCCGTGCGGCCTCGCGGCCAAAGACATCCGATTGCAGGCGGGTGTCATAGCCCACGATGGCGGTCTTGCCGTTGGGGGCGCGCCGCTTGGCCACCTGGGCCAAGGCCAGGGTGGCTCGACGGATATTGGGCTTGTTCATGCGCCGCAATCCCGCCGCCATGATCCCCCGCAGTCCGCCGGTGCCGAAGGCCAGAGGCTCGAAGAACCGGTCCGTCACCTCTGCCAGCGCCGCCGCATCCCCCGCTTCCGCGGAAGCGACCAGGGGCTCCAGTTCGGCCCGGAGATCGGCTTCCAGATGGGGAAAGGCAAGGTATTCGCGGGCGGCGGCAAGGGACATGGGGACCTCGAGAGAGTGAAGGCGCAGGCAAATGCAAACCCTCAAGTCTAACGAGATGGAGATGCTCCCGAAAGTCCGGCGCTTCAGGCTCCGCCCAGCGCCATCTCCTCCAGCAGGATCGTGAGCCCGGCCTGACTGCCGTACCAGCGCAGGTCGTTGCCCAGGGCCGAGATGCGGGTGAGGAAGTCGCGCAGATTGCCCGCGAAGGTGAGCTGATCCACGGCTTCGCAGAGGACGCCGTTCCGGATGCGGAGACCCGAGGCACCCACACTGAGGTCGCCGGAGACGGGATCCACCGTGTGCAGGCCCATGATCTCGGTGATGAGCACACCCCCATCGGCCAGGTGGTAGAGGGCCTCGGGGCTCTGACTGCCGGCCTCGGGAAAGAGGTTGAAGGTCGTCACACCGGGATTGCTGCCAGTGCCTCGCCCCGCGGTGGCGGTGGGCGCGCAGCCCATCTCGGCGGCGGTCTTCAGGGTGTGCAGGTAGGTCTGGAGGACGCCCTTTTCCAGCAGCACATTGCGCCGGGTGGGCAGGCCTTCGCCGTCCCAGGGCTCGCTGCCCAGGCCCGCCTGACCATTGGGCAGAATCAAGCGGCCATCATCGATGAGGGTAAGCAGGGGCGAGGCGATGGCTTCACCCAGCTTGCCCGCGAAGAGGCTGCGCTGCTTGAGCACTGCTTCGGCCGATAGCATGCCCGCCACTAGGCCCAGGAGATCCACGGCCACTTCGGGATGCAGCACCACGGGATACTTGCCGGCGGGCAGGGGCCTGGGATTCAGTTTGCCTTCACCCTTGAGGGCGGCTTCGCGGCCGATGGCGGCCAGGTCGATGGCCTCTGGATGGCGACCCATGTCCCAGTGCCAGGCGGATTGGCGATCCTCGCCCTCCTGCATTGCCAGCTCGATGGAGGCGGAGCAGGAGCTGCCCAGGTCGGCGGTCCTCACGCCCTTCTGGGTGAGAAGCAGGCTGGCGCCTGCCCCATCGGCCCAGGCGGCCTGGCGAACGGCGGAGACTTTAGGTGAGGCCTTCCGGGCCTCGGTCTCGAGGGTCATGGCCCGGGCGATGCGATCCTCGGGCGTCAAGGCGTCGGCCCGGGCATCGTAGCGGGTAGGCAGATCATCCACGCCCGACGGCTCGGCCTGTCGGAGCCAGGGATCCGGATCGCCCAGAGCGGAGAGCTCCCAGGCTTGGGCGAACAAGTCGTTGAAGTTGTGATGTGAAAAATTGGAAGTAGTGGCAATACCCGTGCGGCCATCCCGCAGAACGCGCACGCCGAGGCCGCCGCGCTTGCTGGTGGTCAGGTCCTCCAGGGCCCCGTTCTGCACCTTGGCCTTGCGGCTGCGGGAAACGGAAATGTAGGCCTCGGCCCCGTCGGCGCCCAGGCTGAGGGCATGGCGAAGGCCATCCTGGAGGCGCTGCTCGAGGGATTCGGGGATGTAGGAGCGGAAGACGGATTCGGACATCAGGGTAGGGCCTCGCGGAGAACCTTCTGGTAGGCCTGGTACGTGGTGGTATCGAAACAGACCAGGAATACTTTTTCGGGGATGGGGCTTTCTTCCAGAAAGGCCTGGATGCTGTGGATGGCGATGGGGGCCGCGACCTCCAGGGGAATCTGGGGTTGGCGCCCGCTGCCCAGGCTGGGAAAGGCCAGGGTGCGAAAGCCCTGCTTGCGGGCGAGTTTCAGGGCCTCGGTATAGCAGGCTCCCAGGGCTTCGGGCTCACCATGGGCGCCATCCATCCAGGTGGGGGCCACGGTGTGGATGACGGATTGGGCCCTGAGCTGGTAGCCCGGCGTGATGCGAACCTCACCTGGCTCGCAGGACTCGAGTTTCTGACAGGCCTGGGCCAGGGCGGGGCCCGCGGCCTCATGGACGGCCTTATGGACGGGGCCACCTTCCAGGAGCGTGGTCCCCGTGGAGTTCACCAGGGCGTCCACTTCCATGGCGGTGATATCACCAAACTGGAGCTGGATTCGGGGTGTCATGGCTGATCCTGGGTTCGAGTGGGCGCGGGTGGGATATCAGAGCACGGTGGGCAGGGCTTCGGCGGTGCCGCCCACCACCAAGGCCGGACAGAGAATGGTGGGGAGCGCATCGGACACGGGCACTCCCTGGCCATCCTTGCCACAGGTGCCGATGTCGAAATGATGCAGGTCCGAGCCGATGCGGGTGAGCTGCTTCAGCACCTCCGGCCCGCAACCGCTCAGGGTGGCGTTCTTGATGGGATGGCGGACCTGGCCGCCCTCCACCCAGAAGCCCTCGGTCACCTGGAACACGAAATTGCCCGTGACGGTGTCCACCTGGCCGCCCCCCATGTGGGTCACCAGCAGGCCGCGGTCCAGGTCCTTCAGGATCGCCTCGGGGGCCTCGGTGCCAGGGGCCAGGAAGGTGTTGCGCATCCGGGGAATGGGCAGGTGGCGATAGCTCTCCCGGCGGCCATTGCCCGTGACCTCCGCGCCCATGCGGCGGGCCGTCTTCCGGGACTGGAGGTACTGCTTCAGGATGCCATTCTCGATGAGCACCACCCGCTGGGGCGCCTGGCCCTCGTCATCCACCGCCGCGCTGCCGCGCTTGTGGGGCAGGGTGCCATCATCGATGATCGTCACGCCCTCGGCTGCGACCCGCTCCCCGAGCTTGCCTGCGAAGGCGCTCATGCCCGCCAGGGCCAGATCCGCCTCCAGGCCGTGGCCGCAGGCCTCGTGGATCATGGTGCCCCCGGCGCTGCTGGAGAGGATGACGGGGAAGGTGCCTGCGGGGGCCGGTTGGGCCGAAAGGGCCTGGATGGCGAGGCGCACGGCCTCCTTCACTGTGCGCCCCACGGCTTCTTCCGAAAACAGCTCAAAGCCCCGGGCCTCGCCCAGGGCCTGATAGCCCGTCTGAAGCTGGTCACCGGAGCCTGCGGTCACATTGACCCGCAGCACGCCCTGCATCCGGCAGTCCTCGCAAAGCTCCGCCTGCCATTGGTCGCCTTTACGCTCCGCGGAGGCGATCCACACCCGCTGGGTGCTGTCGCCGTACCCCACGGCCACCTGGCGCACGGCGCCTCCCAGCAGGGACTCTCCATGGCTGCGGGCCAGAACCTCGGCCCCCTTGACCAGGGCGACCTTCTCGCTCAGGGGAACTGTGGCGGGATCTCGCTCGATGGGGTTCGGCGTCGGGTGGCGGAGCGCCTCCAGTTCGCCGATTGCGGCGGCTTTTCCAGCTCCCGGGGCGGCCAGCAGGGCGGCGGCCTCCATCAATTCGTCGAAGGAAGGCGCGATGAGATCCGCGAAGCGGGTGATTTCGCCTTCGATCAGCCGCAGGCTTGCCCCGAAGGTCTCGCTGGCCAGCACATCCTCCATGCGACCGTCATCCATCCCCAGGCCCGAGGCCCGGCGCTGCTCCACGAAGAGCTCCGCGTAGTCGCCTCCCCTGGAAAGCAGGGCTTCGATTACGTCACGGAATTCCTGGGGCTGGAAGGGTGCTGGCATGGGCTTTCTCCAGGTGCGGCTGCGCCGGACCCTCCAGTTTGCCAGAAGCCGGGCCTCGGCCTTCTCCAGGAGGGATGAGAGATCTCGGCCATCGCTAGGAATGATCAGATCCGCGTGGAGCGCCTTTTCAGCGGCCTTGGACTGGGCCTGTAGGCGGGCTCGCGCCTGGCTCTCGTCGAGTCCGTCCCGGGCCATGATGCGCTGAATGCGCAGTGCTTCCGGTGCATCCACCACCCAGAAGGCGTCGAAGCCATGGGCCTTCCCGCGTTCCACCCAGAGTGCCGCATCCACCAGGGCGCCCTTCGTGTGGGCGGGAAGCGCCGCCAGCAGGTGGGCGACTCGCGCCTCGATCAGGGGGTGCAGGATCGCCTCAAGTCGGGTGCGGAGGGCAGGGTCGGCAAAGACCAAGGTGCCGAGCTTGGCCCGATCCAGGCTTCCCTCCGGCGTCAGGATCGCCTCGCCGAAGGTTATGGCCAGCGCCTTCAGCCCCTCAGAGCCCGGCGCCACTACCTCCCGGGCCACGTGATCCGCATCGACGACGGCCCACCCCCGTTGGGCGAGTAAACCTGCCACGAAGCTCTTGCCCGAGGCGATGCCGCCGGAGAGACCCAGGATGGGAAAGGGATGATCCATGGGATCAGCATAGGCAGGGCCTGCGGATCCGAGGGCGGTGGCAGTGCGATCGGTTATTTCTTGATGAGGCATCGGGTTGGCTGGGTTTCCAGGGTTCGGTTTTCAAAAGGGCCATCGCTGCCCTCGGTGTTTTTTCCCGGAATGCCACTTTATTGCACACACGCAGCTAAGGAAACGGCCCGGATCGAGGCCGGGCCGTTTCCCTGGATTGCCGCAGCCTTGCCTCAGGCGCCTCCGCCGGAATTGCTTTCGGGGCGGTGCATGAGGCTGGACCAGATGAAGTCGCGGTTCATGCGGGCGATGTTCTCGAGGCTGACGGCCTTGGGGCAGGCGGCTTCGCATTCACCGTGGTTGGTGCAGGTGCCGAATTCCTCGGCGTCCATCTGGGCCACCATGTCCTTCACCCGGGTGTAGCGCTCGGGCTGGCCCTGGGGTAGCAGCGCGAGCTGGCTGATCTTGGCGGACACGAACAGCATGGCGCTGGCGTTGGGGCAAGCGGCCACGCAGGCGCCGCACCCGATGCAGGCGGCGGCATCCATGGCCAGGTCGGCGCAGGTCTTCTTCACGGGGATGGCATTGCCGTCGGGGGCAGAACCCGTGGGTACGCTGACGAAGCCTCCGGCGGCGATGATGCGGTCGAAGGCCCCGCGATCCACCATCAAGTCTTTGATGACGGGGAAGGCCGTGCCCCGGAAGGGCTCGATGGTGATGGTGTCGCCATCCTGGAAGCTGCGCATGTGGAGCTGGCAGGTCGTGGTGCGCTCCCGGGGGCCGTGGGGGCGCCCGTTGATAACCAGGCCGCACTGGCCGCAGATGCCTTCGCGGCAGTCGTGATCCATGGCAATGGGTTCTTCGCCCTTGCGGATGATGCCCTCGTTGACGACATCAAGCATTTCGAGGAAGGACATTTCGGTGCTGACGCCCTTGGCCTCGTAGGAAACGAAGCGGCCCTCATCCTGGGCATTCTTCTGGCGCCAGACGTTCAGCGTGAGATTGATGTGCTTTTCGGACATGCCCCGTCTCCTTACTTGTAGCTGCGGGTGGCGAGGTGGACGTTCTCGAACTGGAGCTCTTCCACATGGCGTTTGGGCGTTTGGCCTTCACCCTGGTGTTCCCAGGCGGCCACATGGCAGAAATGCTCGTCATCCCGCTGGGCCTCGCCCTCGGGGGACTGCCACTCTTCGCGGAAATGGCCGCCGCAGCTTTCGCGGCGCTCCAGGGCATCCAGGCACATCAGTTCGCCCAGTTCCATGAAGTCCGCCACACGACCGGCCAATTCCAGGCTCTGGTTCACATCCGCACCGCTGCCCGGCACCTTGACCTCGGCCCAGAAGCGCTGGCGCAGCTCGGGAATGAGCTGAAGGGCCTTCTTGAGTCCCGCGTCGTTGCGGGCCATGCCGCAGTATTCCCAGAGGATCTTGCCCAGTTCCCGGTGGAAGTAGGTTGGCGTTTCCTTGCCGTCGATGCTGAGGAGGCGATTGATGCGGCTGCTGACTTCCGCCTCGGCGGCCTTGGCGGCGGGGTGCTCCGCCGAAGGGCAGGTGCCGGGCTTGAGGCCCGCCAGGTAGTTGCCCACGGTGTAGGGCGCCACGAAGTAGCCATCGGCCAGGCCCTGCATGAGGGCCGAGGCACCCAGGCGATTGGCGCCGTGGTCGCTGAAGTTGGCCTCGCCCAGCACGAATAGGCCGGGGATGGTGCTCATCAGGTTGTAGTCCACCCACAGGCCGCCCATGGTGTAGTGGGTCGCTGGATAGATGCGCATGGGCACCTTGTAGGGATCCTCGCCGGTGATGCGGTCGTACATCTCGAAGAGGTTGCCGTATTTCTCTTCGATCTTGTGGGCGCCCAGACGCTTGGTGGCGGCCTCGAAATCCAGGTAGACGCCGAGCCCAGTCTCGCCCACGCCCCGGCCCTCGTCGCAGACCTGCTTGGCGGCGCGGCTAGAGACGTCCCGGGGGGCAAGATTGCCGTAGGTGGGGTATTTGCGCTCCAGGTAGTAGTCTCGGTCTTCCTCGGGGATCTGCTCCACGGGCTTCTTGCAGTCTTCCTTCTTCTTGGGCACCCAGATGCGCCCATCGTTGCGCAGGGATTCCGACATGAGCGTGAGCTTGGACTGGTGATCGCCCGTCACCGGGATGCAGGTGGGATGAATCTGGGTGTAGCAGGGATTGGCAAAGGCGGCGCCCTTCTTGTGGGCGCGCCAGATGGCCGAGGCGTTGCAGCCCTTGGCGTAGGTGGCCAGGTACATCACGTTGCCGTAGCCGCCGGTGGCAAGCACCACGGCGTCCCCCATGTAGCTCTGGATGGCGCCGCTCACCATGTCGCGCACCACGATGCCCTTGGCCACGCCCTCGATGACGATGACTTCCAGCATCTCGCTGCGGGTATGCATCTTCACGGCGCCCAGGCCGATCTGGCGCTCCAGGGACTGGTAGGCTCCCAGCAGGAGCTGCTGCCCCGTTTGGCCGCGGGCGTAGAAGGTGCGGCTCACTAGAGCGCCGCCGAAGCTGCGGTTATCCAGCAGGCCGCCGTATTCCCGGGCGAAGGGCACGCCCTGGGCCACGCACTGGTCGATGATGTTGTTGCTCACCTCGGCCAGGCGGTAGACATTGGCTTCCCGGGCGCGGAAATCGCCGCCCTTGATGGTGTCGTAGAAGAGGCGCAGCACGCTGTCGCCATCGTTGTGGTAGTTTTTCGCGGCATTGATGCCGCCCTGGGCCGCGATGGAGTGGGCCCGACGAGGGCTGTCGTTGTAGCAGAAACACTCCACCTGGTAGCCCAGCTCCGCCAGGGAGGCAGCCGCGGCGCCACCGGCCAGGCCGGAACCCACCACCAGCACCTTGTACTTCCGCTTATTGGCCGGGTTCACCAGCTTCATGTCGAACTTGTGCTTCTCCCACTTCTTGTCGAGGGGACCGTCGGGGATATTGGATTTGAGTTCCATGTTTGAATCCTCTTAGACCGAGCGGCGGGCTTTGCCCGACCGCGAGGTGGGGGTCTGGGGGGACATCGCGAGCAAAGTGAGCAGGCGGTCCCCCCAAATTGGATAGAGTCAGCGAATGATTCCAGCCAGCACAGCGAGGGGGAACGAGATGTTGCCACCTACGATCACCACCGTGATCACGGAGGCGAAGGTGCGCCGCAGCTTGTTGTAGCGAGGGTGGGCCCAGCCGAAGGTCTGGGTCAGGCTCCAGACGCCGTGCCACAGGTGCAGCCCCAGGCAGAGCTGGGCCAGGATGTAGAAGGCGCTGGCACCAACCTGCTGGAAGCCGGTGACGAAATTGCCATAGGCATCCCCAGCCTTGAAGGCAGGGTGCATCTGGCCGGTGGTGAGATGGAGCAGGTGGTAGACGATGAAAATGCCCAGGATCACCCCCGTGTAGCGCATGGTGCGGGAGGACCAGGTGGCGGCCTGCAATTGCTGGGCGCGGTAGCCCTTGGGGCGGGCCTTCCAGTTGTCCAGGGTGAGGCTCGTGGCGGCCCAGCCGTGGAGGACGACGGCGGTGAGCATGATGGCCCGGAACACCCAGATCCCGGCGCCATGGAGCATGGTCTGCAGGAATTCCGCATAGTGGTTCATGGGTTCCCGGCCCATGTAGGCCTGCATGTTGCCCAGCATGTGGACCGTGACGAAGCCGAAGAGGATGGTGCCTGTCGCGGCCATCACGACCTTTTTCCCGACCGAGGATTCCAGGAATCCGGCCTTGGTGCTGGCGAGGGTCTGTTCGGCGGTGGGCATAGGCGCTCCTACGGTTCAACGGGTCTGGAAGGCGGTCAGGATAGCCGCCCACGATTCTGCCAAGGTGAAGATTACAAGGTGGGATCTATTTTGGGACGCCTTGAAATGGCGGCCGTTACAAGAAAAGCGCCGTCACCGACGGCGCTTTTCTTGTGTATCAACGGGATTTACTACTTTTCGGGTTCTTCGTCCAGGAGACCGGGAGTCTCCTTCTTGCTCTGGAGCACGCCCCAGACGATGGCGCTCACGCAGACGATGGCCATGATGGCGCCGACAACCTTGTCGGTGCCGCCGGTGAGGGAATACTTCATCACCACCCCCAGCAGCAGGAGGCTGACCATGTTCATCACCTTGATCAGGGGATTGATGGCCGGACCGGCAGTGTCCTTGAGGGGATCGCCCACGGTGTCGCCGGTGACGGCGGCCTTGTGGGCCTCGGAACCCTTGCCGCCATGGACGCCGTCTTCGATCATCTTCTTCGCGTTATCCCAGGCACCGCCCGCATTGGCCATGAAGACCGCCAGGAGCTGACCCACCACGATCATGCCCGCCAGGAAGCCGCCCAGGGCATAGGGGCCCATGAGGAGGCCCACGGCGAGAGGGGCGCAGATGGCCAGCAGGCCGGGACCGATGAGTTCCTTCTGGGCGGTCTTGGTGCAGATGTCCACCACGCGACCGTAATCGGGCTTCTTCTTGCCGCTCCAGATGTCGGCGTCCCGGAACTGGACGCGGCATTCCTTTACGATGTAGAAGGCCGCCCGACCCACGGCGCGGATGAGGCTGGAACTGAAGAGGAAGGGCACGGCGCCGCCCAGCAGCAGGCCAATGAAGACCCGGGGATCGGCCACGGTGAGCATGCCCTTGATGTGGTCGTACTGTTCGCCGGTCATCGTGGCCAGCTTGTCCTCGCTACCCACCGCGATCACCGCGATGAAGCTGGAGAAGAGGGACACGGCCGCGATGACGGCGGAGCCGATGGCGATGCCCTTGGTCTCGGCCTTGGTGGTGTTGCCCACGGCGTCGAGGTCGGAGAGGATCTGCCGGGCCCGCTTGTAGGAACCAGGCTCTTCGCGCTCCATCTCTTCCTTGTCGTAGCCCATTTCGCCGATGCCATTGGCGTTGTCGGCCACGGGCCCGAAGACGTCCATGGAGATCGTGTTGCCCGTGAGAGTCAGCATGCCGATACCGGCCATGGCCACGCCGTAGGCGATGAACATGGGGGGCATCCCCGCGTAGACGATGACGGAGAGGAAGATGGCGATGACGATGACCACCAGGGTGACCACGGTGGACTCGTAGCCCACGGCGAAGCCTTCGATGATGTTGGTGGCATGGCCCGTGGTGCAGGCCTTGGCCAGGCCCTTCACGGGCGCGTGGCTGGTGTGGGTGTAGTAGCTCGTCACCTTGTTGAGGGCCACGGCCAGGAACACGCCGATGAGGCAGGTGATGGCCGGGCGCAGATCAAGGCCGGACTGACCGAAGGTGGCCCAGATAGGCAACTGTGTGGGATCGCCATTGGGGAAACCAGCCTTGGCCAGGGGATTGGAGGCCAGGTAGGCGGCGTCGAAGTGCAGGTAGAACCAGCCCAGGACGAAGAAGCCCACCACACTGATGATGGAGCCGATCCAGAAGCCGCGGTGCACGCTCTTGAGGGCCGTGTCGCTGGTGTCGTTGGGCCCGGCCTTCACGGTGTAGGTGGAGATGATGGAGCCCAGCACGCCGATGCCGCGCACCAGGAGCGGGAAGAGTACGCCCTTGTGGCCGAAGGTGGCCATGCCCAGGATCATGGCGGCCACGATGGTCACTTCGTAGCTCTCGAAGATGTCCGCGGCCATGCCGGCGCAGTCGCCCACGTTATCGCCTACGTTGTCGGCGATGGTGGCGGCGTTGCGGGGATCGTCCTCGGGGATGTCCTTCTCGATCTTGCCCACCAGATCGGCGCCCACATCGGCGGCCTTGGTGTAGATGCCACCGCCCACGCGCATGAAGAGCGCCAGCAGCGTGCCACCGAAGCCGAAGCCCAGCAGGGCCTCATAGGCCTGCGCGCCGTAGAGCAGGAAGATCAGCGTGCCCCCCAGGAGGCCGAGACCATCCGTGAGCATGCCGGTGATGGTGCCCGTGCGGTAGCCGAGCTGCATGGCCTCACCGTAGGAGCGCTTGGCGGCGGCGGCCACCCGCAGGTTGCCGGAAGTCGCGAGGCGCATGCCCACGAAACCCACGGCCCAGGAGAACAGGGCACCCACGAGGAAGGCCCCGGCACGGCCGTACTTGAAGGCCGCCACATCGCCCTGGGTGGTGAAGAAGAGCACCAGGGTGATGATGATGATGAGGGGCCCGATCTTCTTGAACTGGGCCCCCATGTAGGCATTGGCGCCTTCGCGGATGGCGGCGGCGATCTCCTGCATCTTACGGGTGCCTTGATCGGCGGCCTTGACCTGCTTTACTAGCATCAGGGCGTACAGGAGGCCCGCCACGGCAATGCCCAGGATCACCAGGAGGCAGACGCGTTCGAAAGTTCCGAATTCAGCACTTCGGAACGGCGCGAAGAACTGGAATCCACCCGCACTATGCCCGGCGGCCGCGGGGGCTCCGCCGGGCTGCATGGCATAGGCGCCGGCAAAGAAGAACAGCATCAGAAGCAGGTAGAGCTTGCGCTTCAGGGGTGTGTTTGCAAGCCCGTTGATCCATTTCCGCAGCATGGAGACTCCTCAAAAAAGGTAAGCAGAGTGACCCCAGGAGGCTTTACTGGGGTCCAGGACAGAACTGTCAATTTCACGGAATCGCTCGGCCCCAGCCTAGCACTGCGATGGGGAGAGTCAATGAATCCGCGTGACTGGATGGTGACACTTTTGGAATGCCTTGCCATGGATTGATCCCGCTGGTGAAATTGCCGCAGAACGTAAGGAGCACTTTGTGAACCGAAACAAAGAATTGGCGAGTCTGTTCATGGCCATCTCGATCCTGGGGGCTACAGCCCCCACCACCCCTCAACCCCCCGTTGCCCGTCGCGCGGACCATGTGCAGGTCTGGCACGGGAAGAAATACGCGGATCCATACTTCTGGATGCGGGAGAAGGATACGACCCCGGTGTTGGACTACCTGAAGGCCGAGAACGCCTACACGGAGGCCATGACCCAGGAACTGAAGCCCTTCCAGGATGCGCTCTACAAGGAAATGCTTGGGCGCATCAAGCAGACGGATCTCAGCGTTCCGGTCTTTTCCCGGGGCTACTACTACTACTCCCGCACGGAAGAAGGCAAACAATACAGCATCACCTGCCGCAAGAAGGGCAGCCTGGAGGCTCCTGAAGAGGTGCTTCTGGACCTCAATGCCATGGCCAAGGACCTGAAATTCATCTCCCTAGGCGATCAGGATCTGAGCGAGAACAACCAGCTCATGGCCTTCACCACGGATACCACCGGGTTCCGCCAGTACCGGCTCCAGATCAAGGATCTGCGCGACGGGTGCATCCTGCCGGACACGGCAGAACGGGTCACCTCGGTCACCTGGGCCAAGGACGACAAGACCCTCTTCTATGTCACCGAGGATCCCGTCACCAAGCGCTCCAACCAGGTCTGGCGACTGGAGCTCGGCGGCAAGGCCGAGTTGGTGTACGAGGAGAAGGACGAAATGTTCGGCGTGGGCCTGAGCATGACCCGTGACCGGAATTACCTGCTGCTGACCATGAACAGCACGGACACTTGGGAGACGCGGTCCCTGGCTGCGAACGAGCCCCGGGGCGCCTTCCAGGCCGTACTCGGGCGAGAGAAGGGCCACAAGTACTCCGTGGATCATCGCGAGGGCGTCTTCTTCATCACCACCAACAAGGACGCCAAGAATTTCCGCATCGTCACGGCCCCGGCCACCGATCCCTCCCCGAAAAACTGGAAGGAACTCGTTCCCGCCAAGGCCGATGTGTTGGTGCAGGGGATGGACCTGTTCAAGGACTTCGCCGTGGTGGTGGAGAAGCGCGAAGGGCTGAGCCACTTCCGCATCCATGACTTCGCCACGGGCGGATGGCACGAGGTCGGTTTCCCAGAGGCCGTCTATTCCGCCTTTCCCGGAGGAACGCCGGAATACGGCAGCAAGGTGTGGCGTTTCAGCTACCAATCTATGGTTTCGCCCGCGGCGGTCTTCGACTACGACTTCACCACCCGGGAACGCAAGCTCCTCAAGCAGCAGGAAGTGCTCGGTGGCTACGATGCCAAGAACTACGCATCGGAGCGCCTTTGGGCCACGGCCCGGGACGGTGCGAAGGTCCCCATCTCGGTAGTGTATCGAAAGGGTCTCAAGCGAGACGGCAAGGCTCCCCTCTTCCTGTACGGATACGGCAGCTATGGGGCCGGAATGTCGGCCACGTTCAGCTCCGCGCGGCTGTCGCTCCTGGACCGGGGCATGGTGTACGCCATCGCCCACATCCGGGGCGGCAACGAAATGGGAGAGGCCTGGCATGACGACGGCATGCTGATGAAGAAGAAGAACACCTTCTACGATTTCATCGATAGCGCCGAGTTCCTGATCAAGGACAAGTGGACCGCCAAGGATCGCTTGGTGGCGGAAGGCGGCAGCGCGGGCGGGCTGTTGGTGGGCGCCATAGCCAACCTCCGTCCCGATCTCTTCAAGGCGCTCCACGCCGCCGTGCCCTTTGTGGATGTGATGAACACCATGATGGACGCCAGCCTGCCCCTGACCGTGGGTGAGTACCTGGAGTGGGGCAATCCCAACGACAAGGCTGCCTTCGACTACATGCTGTCCTACAGCCCGTACGACAACCTCAAGAAGGGCAAGTACCCCTCGATCCTGGTCACCACCAGCTACAACGACAGTCAAGTGATGTACTGGGAACCCGCCAAATATGTGGCGAAGCTCCGCACCCTGAAGACCGACAAGAATCCCCTGCTGCTCAAGTGCAAGATGGAGCCCGCGGGTCACGGCGGCGCCTCGGGGCGCTACGATGCACTGAAGGACAAGGCCTTCGAGTACGCCTGGATCCTGAGCCAAGTCGGCCTTCGCAAGTAGCCCGCCTCCATCGAAAGGTTGTCATGTCCCGCCTCTGCCCTTGCACGTCCAAACTCTCCTACGACAAATGCTGCGAGCCCTACCTCACGGGAAAGGCCTTCCCCGAAACGGCCGAAAAGCTCATGCGCAGCCGGTTTACGGCCTACGCCCTGAAGCGGCCCGAATATCTAGTGGAGACCACCGCATCGGAAAAGCGCGCGGAACTCGACCAAGACGAACTCGGCCGCTACTGCCGCGCCGTCACCTGCATCTCCCTGAAGATCCTCAGCCGACAGGCGGGCGGTCCCCAGGATGAAACGGGCACGGTGATTTTCCACGCCAGTCTCCAGATCAACGGCAAGCGCATGCTCCACCGCGAACACAGCACCTTCCGCCGCGAGGATGGGCGGTGGGTCTATGTGGATGGGGATACGAACTAGGCCAGTTCGCGATTCATCGCGGCCACCAGCCCCGGTCCCTGGAAGATCAGGGCGGAGTACACCTGCACCAGGGCGGCTCCGTCCTCCAGGGCCGAGCGGGCCTCGGCGCCCTTCTCCAGGCCACCGCAGGCCATGAGTTTCATTTCCCGGGGCAGGCGCTGGAGAATGCGGCGCTGAACCTCGGTGGCCTTTACCTTGAGTCCGCGCCCGGAGAGGCCGCCATCGCCCCAGGCTTCGACCCGGGGACGGTTCAGCTCGGAAACGATGCCGCGATCCAGGGTGGTATTGGTGGCGATGATGCCCGAAACGCCGGAGGCGGCGATCACCTCGACAATGGCGTCCAGCTCCTCGAAACCAAGGTCGGGGGCCAGTTTCACGAACAGGGGCTGCGCCTCCAGGCCCAGTTCTTTCCGGGTTTCCAGGATCCCCGCGAGCAGGGGCTTCAGGGCTTCGGGTGCCTGGAGCCTGCGGAGGCCCGGCGTATTCGGCGAGCTGATGTTGAGGGCCGTGTAATCCACCTGCGGCGCGATGAGGCGGAAAGCGGCCCGGTAGTCGTCCAGGGCCTGTTCCTCGGGGGTCACCTTGTTCTTGCCGATATTGCCGCCCACGATGAGGCCCGCCGGGCGATTGCGCAGCCGACGGGCCACCACCTCGGCGCCCTCGGAATTGAAGCCCATGCGGTTGAGGATCAGCCCCTCCTGGGGCAGGCGGAAGAGCCGAGGCTGGGGATTGCCGGGCTGGGGCCGGGGGGTGACGGTGCCGATCTCCACGAAACCGAAGCCCAGGGCCTTCCAGATGGGTAGCAGTTCGGCGCCCTTGTCGAGGCCTGCGGCGAGGCCGATGGGAGATGCGAAAGGCAGGCCGCAGACCTCCCGGGCCAGGGCAGGGGCGGGTCGGCCCGCCACCGAAGCCAGAATGGGCATGGCGCCGGGCACCCGCTGGGCGACCTTTCCGAGACCGAAGGCCAGACCGTGGGCCGGTTCCGGATCCATCCTGAAGAGCAGGGGACGAAGGGTTCGGTAGGCGCTGAGCAAAAAGGACATGGACGCATCTCCGGCCCTCGGACTGACCGGAAGGCTCCAGATCATTCTGAGGGCTTGGAGGGTCTGCCGTGAAGGGCACGCTGGCGCCGCTATGATGATTACTGGCATTGATCCAGGCCGGATCCCTGCGCCGAGGCCCCATGAGATACCTGCTCTCCAATCTGCCCATGGACCTCGGAGAAGAGACGTACGCCCTGGAGCGGGTGCTGGCCCAGACCCTCGGCGGAAGCCCCTCGGACTATGTCCTGGCGACCCTGGAGCGCCGCAGCCTGGATGCCCGCCACAAGGGCAACATCCGCTTCCTGGTGAGCCTGAGCTTCGAGACGGAACGCCCGCTCTCGGGGCTGCCCCTGCCTCCCGGGGCCAAGGTGGAAGCCGCCCCGGAGCCGGTTTCCTTCGAGGTCGCGCCCCTGAGTCAGAGGCCTCGGGTGGTGGTAGTGGGGTCGGGCCCGGCGGGAACCTTCTGTGCCCTGCGCCTGCTGGACTACGGCATCGAACCCATCCTTCTGGAGCGGGGCCCGGACATGAGCGAGCGCGTGCGCAGCGTGAACGCCCTCTGGAACCAGGGTGTGCTCGATCATCAGGCCAATGCCCAGTTTGGCGAGGGGGGTGCAGGTACCTTCAGCGACGGCAAGCTCACCACCCGCATCGGACACCCCGCCATTCGTTTTGTACTCGAAACATTCGTGCGTTTCGGCGCCGATCCTCGAATCCTATACCTGGCCAAGCCCCATGTGGGCACCGATGTGATCCGCAAGTGCTCGGTGCTCATTCGCAAGGAGGCCCAGCGCCGCGGAGCCACCTATCGGTTCAGGGCGAGGCTTGCCGATATCCAGGTCGCTGAGGGGAAGGTCATCGCGGCGGTTCTCGAAAGTGGTGAAACCATTCCCTGTGATGCCCTGGTCCTGGCCCCCGGTCACAGCGCCCGGGACACCTTCGAGATGCTGGCACACCACCGGGTGGCCATGCGGCAGAAGGCCTTCGCCATGGGCGTGCGGGTGGAACATCCCCAGATCCTCATCGACCAGGCCCAGTACGGGCCCTCCTGCGGCCACCCCAGTCTGGCTCCGGCGGACTACAAGCTGGTGTGCAACCTTCGGGATAACCGGGCCGCCTACAGTTTCTGCATGTGCCCCGGGGGCGAGGTCATCCAGTGCGCGTCGGAGCCCGGGGGCGTGGTGGTGAACGGCATGAGCAACGCCAAGCGCAACTCTGGGTTTTCCAATTCCGGCCTCGTGGCCAAGGTGAACACTGCGGATTTCGGCTCGGAGGATCTGCTGGCGGGCATGCACCTGCAGCGCCACTGGGAGCAGGTCTGCTTCCGGGCCGCCGGTGAAACCTATGGCGCCCCGGCCATGAGCGTCCACGATTTCCTAAAGACCAAGGCCACGGGCCAGCTCCCCCCCACCAGCTTCCGGCCCTTCGCCGTGCCCGCGGATCTCGCCACCTGCCTGCCGACCTTCGTGCTGGCCCAACTGCGGGAGGCCCTGCCGGAATTCGACCGCAAGATCCGGGGCTTCGCCAGCCGCGAGGCCATCCTGCTCGCCATCGAAAGCCGCACCAGCAGCCCCATCCAGCTCCTGCGGAACGAGGATGGCCAATCCACGTCCCATGCGGGCCTCTATCCCTGCGGCGAAGGGGCAGGTTTCGCGGGGGGCATCACTAGCGCCGCCGTGGACGGCATTCGCGTGGCCGAGTGGATCGCTTCAAAAGCTGGCGCGCCAGCTTTTGAACCCTTCCAGAAGCGCATCAAGAGCGGGGATGTGGCCACGGATTATTGATCGGTTGGCCCCATTACCCAAGACCCTGGCCCCACCCTGGCGATCCCTGGCCCCACGAGCCCGTTCTGGGTGGGGGTTTCTCCGTAGACTTCAGCGACATTCCGGAGGAGCTCTGCCATGGAAACAGGCAATGCCATATCCACCTTCACCCTGGCGCTGATCAGCGCCCTCTCCCTTTCTGCGGAAACCCTTGGGGGTCTCCCGCTCCACGTGGAGAAACTCAATCCGAAAACCGTGCGGGTCTGGGTGGGCGATCACCTCACTTCCACGGCCGTAGTGGCGTTTGGCACCAAGCAGGGGGTCGTGGTCATCGATACCCTTGGCATCCCGGTCCTCGATCACGAACTCCGCAAGGTCATCGCCCGGGAGTTGGGAAGAAGCGATTTCAGGTATTTGATCAATACCCACGAACACAGCGATCACACCCAGGGCAATGAGGTCTACGCGGATTGCGCCATCGTGGCCCATGAGCTGTGTGGCCCCGGGATGAAGGCCAACCTCGCGGACACCCGAGTGCTGGACTGGTACGCCACTCGAATCCAGGAGCTGGAGGCCGACATCGCCAAGCGGCCCGCGAATGCGCCTGACCTGGCCCGACTCAAAGAGGAATTAATTTTCGACAAGCTGAACCAGGGCGTCCTGGGTTCTCAAAGGAAGTTGACCTACCCCACTCGGACCTTTGGCGAAACTCTGACGCTGCACATGGGAGACACCACCTTCGAGCTCTACTACGCAGGGGGTATGCACTCGGCCAGCGATATCTCGATCTTTGTCCCTGAACACGGACTCTTGATGACGGGGGACACGATGGCCGATGCCTGGCTGACAGATACTCCAGGGTGTCTTGCCTCCTTTGTGGTCCGGACGGGCGTCCGCCACGATTTCCCTCTGCTTCTCAAGAATTGGGACACCTTGCTGGCTAAGAAGGAGCAGATCAAACGACTGATTCCTGGCCATTGGAACGGCACCCTTTCCCTGAAGGGCTTCGAGGACCGCTGCGCCTACATCAAGACCCTCCGGGAAGGCATCAACCAGCATGTGAAGGACGGCAAACCTCTGGAAGCCCTGTTCCGGGATTTTCCACTTAGGGCCAAGTATCCCCACCTGGTGAACAGCCCAGGCATTACGCCCCAGAACCACAGCAGCACCCTCGTGGGGATCTGGTGTGACCTCACCGGGAAGAAATCGGCTTCGCAGAAGCTGCTGGAACTCGTGAGAACGGGGGCCTCGGAGAAGGCCATGCAGGGGCTCCTTGCAGAACATGGCAGGGGTTCCTCGAACTACTATTTCCTGGAGGGGGAATTCAATAGCGCGGGCTATGAGCTGCTTCAGCAGAATCAACCGCGACAGTCTTTGGTAATCTTTCGGGCCAATGCCACGCTCCACCCCGACTCCTGGAATGCCTTCGACAGTCTGGCCGAAGCCTACCTGGGGGCAGGCGATCCGGCCCAGGCCATCGCGAACTACAAAAAGTCCCTGGTGCTCAATCCGGAGAACAAGAACGGCAGAGATGCGCTGGCGAGATTACGGGGCGAAACCCCCAAGTAGCTCCCATCTGCATGGACCCAACGGGCGCACTGCCATGAACAGAGGGGGACCCCTCTGGTAGCATAAAAAGGAGCGGCTTCCAGCCGCTCCTTTTTATTAGCGTGAGCCCATGCCCCTTTCAGACGAAATTCAGCGCCGCCGTACCTTCGCGATCATCTCTCATCCCGATGCGGGCAAGACCACGCTCACGGAAAAACTGCTGCTCTATTCCGGCGCCATTGATCGGGCAGGTTCCGTCAAGGGCCGGGAACGGGGCGCCATGGCGCAATCGGACTGGATGAGCATCGAGCAGGAGCGCGGCATCAGTGTAACCAGCGCGGCCATGCAGTTCGACTACAAGGGCTACGCCATCAACCTGTTGGATACGCCGGGTCACCAGGACTTCAGCGAGGACACCTACCGGGCCCTCACGGCGGCGGACAGCGTAGTGATGCTTCTGGACTGCGCCAAGGGCGTGGAAGAGCAGACCAAGAAGCTCTTTCGCGTAGCCAAGGAACGCCAGCTTCCCATTTTTACCTTCGTGAACAAGCTGGATCGCCCTGGGCGAGAGCCCATCGAACTCATTGATGAAGTGGAGGAACTCTTCGGGCTCCATGCGGTGCCCATGACCTGGCCCATCGGTTCCGGGCCGGACTTCAAGGGCGTCTATGTGCGGGCCACGGGGCAGCTCCAGGTCTTCGAGCGGGCCAAGGCCGGCCAGAAGGCCCGGGTCGCCGGGCAGGGTGGGCTGGACGATCCCGAGATCGCCTCCCTACTCACCGCCCAGGAGCTTCAGCAGCTCAAGGATGACGTCGAACTCATGGATCACGTGCTGCCGGCCTTCGACAAGGAGGCCTTCCTTCGGGGTGAGCAGTCGCCCATGTTCTTTGGCTCCGCCCTCAACAACTTTGGCCTGGCCGAGTTCCTGGACGAGTTCCTGGAAATGGCGCCCTGTCCCCACGCCCGGCCCCTGGCGGAGGGCGGCGAGATCGAGCCGGACCAACCCTTCACTGCCTTCGTGTTCAAGGTGCAGGCCAACATGAACAAGGCTCACCGGGACCGCGTGGCCTTTGCCCGCATCGTGTCGGGCCGCTTCGAGCGGGGCATGGATGCCCTCCACGTGCGGGGCCAGAAGTCCATCAAGCTCAACTACCCTCATATGTTCTTCGGGCGGGAGCGGGAGATCGTGGATGAGGCCTTTCCCGGGGATATCCTGGGGCTCATCAATCCCGGCGTGTTCCGCATCGGGGATGTGCTCAGCGCCAAGGGGCCCATCGAGTTCCATGCGGTGCCGCGCTATTCGCCGGAGCAGTTCTCCAGCGTTCGCCTGGCCGACCCCGGCGCCCGGAAGGGCTTCCTGAAGGGCCTCCAGCAGATCGCCGAGGAGGGTGTCGTGCAGGTCTTCTGGCCCAAGGGTGGCGCGCCGCTGCCGATCCTGGGGGCGGTGGGGCGTTTGCAGTTCGAGGTGCTCCAGCACCGGCTCAAGGATGAATACGCCTGCGCGGTCATCCTGGAGCCGCGCACCTTCCAGATGGCCCGTTGGATCCAAGGGGGGTGGCCTGAGGCCAGCAAGTATTGGGGCGAACTGGTGGAAGACAGCGAGGGTAATCCCGCCATTCTTTTTGAGAATGATTGGCAGAGGCGCACCACTACTGAGAAATGCCCCGGACTGGAATTCCTGCTGCACCCCCTTCGATAAGCACTTCTTTCTTTCTTGATCCCTGCTGCCAAAATGCCGATAGGGGAGGTCAGGAGTTGGCCATGCGTCAGGAAATCAGACCCGAGGATTTGATCGTCACCGAACAGGACGGTACCCGGCGCATCAACCATGACGTGCTAGAGTCCTACGGCCTTTTCAACCTGCCCAAGTCGCTGATGCGCAGCGCCCTGATGGTCTACTACGACAACGCCGCCCGTCAGGGGCGCAACGCGGCGACCACCGTGCGGACCTTCATCACCCTTGCCGGCTCCATCACCCGCTTTCCCAAGCAGGTGGCCATCAACTTCACCCGGGGTGCCGCCTACCGACGGAACATGAGGATGCTGAGAAGGTACAGCCGCTAAACCATCGAACCCACGCGCCTGCTCAGCGGTTCTCCGCCCCCCCCATGCGGTACCCCACGCCCACGATCGTCTCGATCAGGTTGGCGGCCTCACCTAGTTTGGCTCGGACCCGGCGCACGTGGGCGTCGATGGTGCGGCTCTCGCCCAGATACTCGAGGCCCCAGACCTGGTGCAGGATCTTGTCCCGGCTGTGAACCCGTTGGGGGGACTGAACGAAGTAGGCCAATAGTTCGAATTCGCGCCGGGTCAGGTCGATGGGTTTCTCGAAGACTGTGGCGACATGGGCCTCGAGATCCACCGATATGGGGCCGAAGGAGAAATGATCCGGTCGTTGGGTCTGCTCCAGGAAGGTGGCCCGGCGAAGGATGGCCCGAAGCCGGGCCACCAGTTCGCGGATGGAAAGGGGCTTGGAAACGTAGTCGTCGGCCCAGAGATCCTGGGCCAGCACCCGGTCGATCTCCTCGTTCTTGCCCGTCAGGAGCAGCAGGGGGAGGCTCCGGGTGCGGGGGTCCTGGCGGAGAGCCCGCAGGACCTCCAGGCCGTCCATGTCCGGCAGGGTGAGGTCCAGGACGGTGACATCCAGCCGCTCCTTGGTGCCGAGAACTGGCTGGGCGATGAATTTCAGCGCCTCCCGGCCCGTGGCGAAGGCGTTGACCTGGAATCCCTCGCCCCGCAGGTGCTGTTCCAGCCCCATCCGAAGATCGGCGTCGCCTTCCAGCAGGAGGAGATGGGGCATTGGAACTCCTGAAGCGAAGCGGGTTGAGGCAGGGGCGAGCCCCGAGCAGAGGCAAAAGCATACACCAGGAACCTTCCAGGACGTGCCGGGCCTTGCCCCAGCGCCTCTGCCCTGTGACAATATCCTGGAAAGCCAGAGCTGACCGAATCTCCGCGCCAGGCTGGTGAATCAATCAAGGCCCCAGGATCTTCGTGGAAAATCCTGGTTCCAACCTCCCATCTCCCACAGTCCATTCTGAAGGCCCCTCTGCGTTGGAGCACGCGTCGCGGCCCAATCACAGGAGTTCCATTGACCAGAAAATTCATGCTCATCAACGCCACGGATTCCGAAGAGATCCGTGTGGCCACGCTCGTGGATGGAGTCCTCTCGGACTTCGACATCGAGTTCGTCCATAACGAAAAAATCAAAGGCAACATCTACAAGGCCAAGGTGGTCCGGGTGGATACGAGCCTCCAGGCCGCCTTCATCCACTACGGTGGACAGAAGAACGGCTTCCTGCCCATCGGGGAACTGCCCCGGGATCTGGTGAGCGGCGATGGCCGTCGCGGCCGCATCCAGGATCTCCTCAGCAAGGACCAGGAGATCATGGTCCAGGCCGTGCGCGAGGAACTGGGCAGCAAGGGCGCCATGATGACGGCCCAGGTCAGCCTGCCCGGCCGCTACCTCGTCTTGACGCCCGGCAATCCCCTCAATGGCATCAGCCGCAAGATCGAGAGCCGAGAAGAGCGGGAATACTTCAAGAAGCTCATCGACGAACTGGAGATCCCCAAGAACTTCGGGGTCATCGTGCGCACGGCTTCGCTCGGGGTCACCAAGGATGATTTCCAGCGGGATCTCGAGTATCTGCTCGACACCTACAAGGAGATCCAGACCCGTTACAAGCATCGGCACGGTGCGGGCCTCGTGTGGCAGGAGGATGACGTCGTCACGCGCACCCTGCGCGATGGCTTCTCCGCCGACATGGAAGAAGTCCACATCGACGATCTCGACACCTTCCAGGCCGCGCAGAGTTTCTTCAAGCGCACGATGCCCCAGCACCTGGGCGTGCTCAAGCACTACATCGGCAAGAAGCCCCTTTTCTCCAAGTACCAGACCGACGAGCAGATCGACCGGATCTACGCCCGCCGCGTGAGCCTGCCTTCCGGCGGTGCCCTGGTGCTCGATCAGACCGAAGCCCTGGTGGCGGTGGATGTGAACTCCGGCAAAACCAGTGGCGAGGGAGTCGAGGACATGGCCTTCAAGGCCAACATGGAGGCCGCCGAAGAGGCTGCGCGGCAGCTGCGCCTGCGGGATCTGGCGGGCCTCATCGTGATCGACTTCATCGACATGAAGCGGGAATCCCACAACAAGGCCGTGATGGAGCGGCTGGTGGAGTGCCTCAAGGAAGACAAGGCCCGCATGGAAGTGGGGAAGATCAACCGCTTCGGCGTGCTTGTGATGACGCGCCAGCGCCTGCGTCCCTCCCTTCAGCATGTCACTCACGAGGCCTGCCCCACCTGCCAGGGCACCGGCCAGGTCAAGAACATCGAATCTCTCGTTCTCAGCGTCGTGCGGCGTCTCAAGTCCATCCTCAGCAAGGACGGCATCGCCGAAGTGCGGGTCAAGCTGGCGCCCGGCGTGGCCATGGCGGTGCTGAACCAGAAGCGCAAGGATCTTGCGGATATGGAGGAAGCCCACGACACGCGCATCCTGATCCTGGCCGATCCCGAAACGGCCTATGGTGAGATGGCTGCGGAAATCGAGCGCCGCGAAGAAGAGACCGAGGAGAAGCCCCAGCCCGTGCGCCAGGAGCGGCCCCGGGATTTTGAAGACGAGACAGTAGTGCTGGGCGGCGATGCCCCCATCTCCTTCGAGAAGGCGCTGGGCCAGGAGCCCAAGCGCATCCAGCCTCCCGCAGATGCGGAGATCAAGTACGATCGCCGGGATGCCCAGCGCGCAGCCCTGGGCGAGCGGGAACGCCTGCGTGCACTCTTCGAGAGCGCCAAGCCTCAGGACGAAGGCGCTGAAGGGATCGAGGAACCGGCCGAGGAGGCCTCCGAGCCCAAGGCCGAGAAGGGTCGGGGACGCCGACGCGGCAGGGGCGCCGCCAAGGCCGAAGTAAGCGTCATCGTGCCGGAAGCGGAGCCGATCGCCGAGGTTGTTGCTCCGCGGACCTTCCCGGTGCCTGCTCCCCGAGTCCTCGAACCCGAACCGGAGCCCGTGAAGCCGGTCTTCGATCCCTCCCTGGTGGCCGACCTCACCAAGCCCACCGCCCGGCCCAAGCTCCTCGCGGCGGCCGTGCCCACTCCCGAACCCAAGCCCGAGGACGAGGCGGTAACCCCCGTCAAGCCCACCCGGGGACGGCCCAAGGCTGCGTCCAAGGCCGTGGTCAGTGGCCCTGTCGCCGATACGGAGCCTGCCCGCAAGGTGCCCAAGCCCGCACCCGCCGCTAAGGTCAAGGCTGCGCCCAAGGTTGCGCCCAAGGCCGCCAAGCCGAAGTCCAAGGCCTAACGGTTCGCCCATGACCCCAAGCATGCGCTCCCGGCTGGCACTCCTGCTGCTGGGGGCGCCATGCCTCTCCCTCGCCCAGGGACTGCCTGGAATTCCCAGCGGGCCACCCCCCGTCGAGGCACCGTCCCTCGGTGAACTGCTTCCTCTGCGCCCCTTCGCAGTCGACCTCGCCAGCGCAGATGGCACCAACCTGCGCTGGCGAGGGGAGCGGGTCGAAGAGGCCGAGGGCACCTGGACCATTGAGAAGGGCGCCATTCAGACCGAAGGTCTGCTCCTGTTGGCGGACCGCATCACCTATGACAGGACCGGCAGGCTCGAGGCCCAGGGCAGTATTCGCCTGGAGGGGCCGGGACTGAGGCTCCGCTGCGAACGCTTGCAAATGGACTGGAAGAAGCAGATCGGCGAGGCCTGGGCATTGGAGCTGGAAGTTCCCCCAAGCTGGACGCTGCGATCGGGTCACGTGGCCTTCGCCACGTTGAAATCCTGGAATTTCGATTCGGTGGAAATCAGCCCCTGTCCTCAGGTGGAGCCAGGATGGTCGGCCAAGCTCTCAAACATGAGGCTCGAGCTCGACGGCTTCGCCACCTTCCGCCACGCCCGGATTCTGGTGGGGGGCCTTCCCGTGCTCTACCTGCCCTGGGCCGCCTATCCTGCGAAGGCTGAACGCAGCTCGGGCCTGCTGCCCCCGCGGGTCGGCTTTTCGAGTCGCCTCGGCACCCTGCTGGGACTCTCCTACTACCAGGTGTTCGGAAACACCATGGATGCCACCTTCTCCCCGGAGTTCTACACCCGGGAAGGAGCCCTCTGGGCTGGAGAGTTCCGCTGGAACCCGGAGCTGACCCATTACGGGAGTTTTCACGGTCAGTACATCAAGCAGCGGAGCAATGACGAGACCCGCTACCGGTACCGACTCCAGGAACTGTGGCAGCGGGAGGACGGCTGGCAGTTCACCGCGGATCTGAACCAGGCCTCCGACACCCTTCTGGAATCCGACTACGGGGGTTCCGCTGGGGGCCTGGGTTCCACCTCCTTCGACAGTTCCGTGTTCCTGGGAAAGAACCTGCGCTGGGCCTCAATTAATCTTGCAGCCGCGGAGCAGCGGACCTTCTTCCAGCCCGAGGATCCCTTCTACCGCCTGGATTTCCCTTCTTCGCTGCGGAGGCAGTCGCTACCGCAACTCCAGGCGCGGATCTATCCCATCTCCCTGGGGCGGTTCTACCTGGATGGAGGCGCGCGCGTCGGTCGTTTCGTCTACCGGCTCGACCTGGGCGAAGGGCAGGGTGGTGCCTCCTATGCCTGGACGCGAGACGATTGGTTCACCCGCCTGCATGGTCGCCTGGGCCAATGGGGGCCCTTCCGTGCCGATCTTCAGCTTGCCGCTCGCTACACCCGCTACAGCGCCTCCTTGACCGAATCCGTCTTCGACGCCACGGGTGCCACCAGCGGAGATTCGTTGGACCCTGCCTCCAATCCCCTCTTCAACCCCTTCCGGGTGGATTCGGAAGCGGTGCAGCGGCTGCTGGGATCGGGCCGCCTTCAGCTGTCGGGGCCCCAGCTCGGACGGACCTTCGAGAAATTGAGCCTGATCGGCTATACCGGGGATCTCAAGCATGTCCTGGAACCCTTTGTCGGCTTCACCAAGAACAGCCGCTCCGCCGAGGAAGGTAGGCTCCCGCGGTTCGACGAGGTGGATTCTCGCCCCGGTGTGAATGGCAGCGCCGCCGGCGAGCAGAGCGTCGAGATCGGGTTGAAGCAGCATTTGTTGGGGCGGCCCGGGCGCGGCTCGCTGTTCACCGACCTGGTGCGGTGGCGGGTCGCGACTCGCTACCACTCCCAGCCGATCCTGCTGGCGGATGGGCGATTCAAGCGCGGCTGGGCCTCCCTGGACAACGAGATCGATGTGGAGCCCAACGACCGCCTGCGGCTCAGTTTCCGGCGCTCTTCCGAGATCGGTTCGGCCGGGGCCGACAACGCCCTGTCCGCCGAATACGCCACGACCCAGGGCAGCAAGTACAACCTGGCCTTCTTCTCCACGGGCATCAACCGCTTCCTCGTACGGCAGCAGGGACTCCAGGTGGGGGGCATCCAGCGGTTCTTCGACGACCAGTGGCGCCTGGAGTTCCAGGCCAACTACGACCTCCACCGCAAGGGCTTCGCCTATAGCCAGGTGGCGCTGGCCTACCTGACGCCCTGTGTGGCTACCCGGATCCGGTACAGCCACGTGGCCATCACCGCCCCCGGCGCGCTGACCCGGGAAGACCGCATCGACCTGTCCTTTACCCTGCGGGGATTCGGTGACTGGGGGCCCTTCGGCCTACGTTGAAAGGGGGGACCGCCTGCTCCCTGAGGTCGCGATGTCCCCCCTTTGACACCCACGTGATGTCCAGGCAAAGCCAGGACATCACGTCTGCGTTGAGATCAGTTCCGGTCAACCCGCGGCGGTCACGTTCCCGGGTGAGTCCGGTTCGAGCACCTCGATCCGGTTCCGCCCTTTGTGCTTGGCGACGTAGAGCGCCTGGTCCACGGCGGCGAAGAGTGAGCCGACCCCATAACCATCCGGGGCGCCCACTCCAAAGCTCATGGTGGGGAAGACCGTCTGGCCGGATTCCAGGGCGATGGGATTCTCGTCGATCCTGCGGCGGAGCTTCTCGGCCACCTCGGCGCCGGCCTGGAGCGTGGTCTCCGTCAGCAAGATCGCGAATTCCTCGCCCCCGATGCGGAAGGCCAGATCGGAGCGGCGCAGGCCGTGGCGCATGCGCTGGGCCAGGGCACGGAGCACCTCGTCGCCCACCAGATGACCGAAACGGTCGTTGATCAGCTTGAAGTAGTCCAGATCGCCCAGGACCAGCACGAAAGTCCGCCGGTGGCGTTCCCACTGATTGAAGGCGTTTTCCAGGTTCTGGTCGAAGGCCCGGCGATTGAGCAGACCCGTGAGGGGATCCGTCAGCACCTCGTTGCGGAGGGCGGCGGTCTCCATCTCCAGGAGGATTCGGCGCTCCCTCAGATCGTTGATCTGGAACTGGAATTCCTGCTGGATCCGCTTGGCGTGGATCCATTCGATTCCGCGCCGGCAAGCGTGGAGCAGGCGCGGAGCCGAAAGGGGCAGGGTCACCCAGTCCATGGCGCCCGCCAGCAGCAACTGCCGTTGAAGGGCCTGGCGGGGGATCTGGCCGAGGAGGATGACGTAGGGCGGTGCCTCCCCGTGCCCGCGCATGGCCTGGAGTGCCGTCAGAGTCCGAGCGCCTGTGGCATCCATGCCCAGGAGCAGCAGAGGCGCCTTGATCTGGCTCTGGATCCAGGACAGATCCTTCAAGGGCGAGGCTGTGAGCTCGAAGCCGAAGTGATCAACGAGCCCCCGAATCCTCTGCACGAGTTCGGTGCGCAACCCCGACACTAGGAGGGGAACCTTGGCGCCCCCCCCGGGAATGCTGTCCGCCTCGACGGCGGGTCCCAGAGTGTTAAGAAGGCGCTGGATACTGTCCGTGGCCAGGATGTGGCCGTCCACATCGGTCGCATGAACCCTAGGCATCTCGTCCTCGAGCGGGGCCTGCTCGAAGATGAGGAAGATGGGGAGATTCTGGAAGAGGATCCGGGATTCGCCCCGAAGCAGGGTGCAGAACCGGAAGCCATCCATGGGATCCCCGTCGGCATCCACGAGGATGAGCTGGGCTTGGCTCCAGGCCTCCGAGGCCAGGGCGTCCAGGTGGTCCTGAACGTGCAGAACTCGATTGCCGGCCCCCTCGAAGGCAGTGCGCAGACGCTCGACCAGATCGGCGTGCTTCGTGATGGCCAGGATGTTCATGTGAGAGTGGGTGGGAGCACCTAGTGAGAAGCAGGATAACCGGAAGCGGCGTCAAGAACTGGATGAATCCTTGAGGCTCCATTTATCCCGTTTTTTTCCCAAAAATGTCCCTAAGTCACCCCCCAACCCAAGGGGCTACTCGGCGAGCCCCTGCTCACCCAGCCAGCGCTCGGCGTCGATGCCAGCCATGCAGCCGCTGCCCGCGGCGGTGATGGCCTGGCGGTACACATGGTCCTGCACGTCGCCGCAGGCGAACACGCCGGGAATGGAGGTGCGGCTAGACCCCTTTTCGACTGAGAGATAGCCGTTCTCGTCTGTGGCAAGCTGCCCCTGAAACAGCTCCGTGTTGGGCTTGTGGCCGATGGCGACGAAGAGTCCATCCACGGGCAGTTCCGAAAGGTTCCCATCCACCGTGTCTTTCAGCTTCAGGGCGCGGATCTTCTCCACCTTGTCGCCCATGGGCGTATCCAGCGTCGTGGTGAGAATCTCTTCCACCACCTTGTTCCAGCAGAAGGTGATCTTCTCGTTCTTCATGGCCCGTTCCTGCATGGGCTTGGAGGCGCGCAGCTTGTCGCGGCGATGGATGAGGTTCACCTTGGAGGCGAATTTCGTCAGGTAGACGGCCTCCTCGAGGGCCGTATCTCCGCCGCCCACCACGGCGATCTCCTTGCCGCGGAAGAAGAATCCATCGCAGGTGGCGCAGGCGGAAACCCCGCCGCCGCTGCGGGAAAGCTGCTCGTCCTTGCCGAGCCCCATCCATTTGGCCGAGGCCCCGGTGGCGATGATGAGTGCGTCGCAGGTGTATTCGGCCTGGTCGGTGACCACCCGGAAGGGCCGCTGGGACAGCTCCACCCGCGTTACGGTTTCGCTCTTCAGAACCGTGCCGAAACGCACCACCTGCTGGCGCATTTCGTCCATGAGCTCGGGCCCCATCACGCCCTCCTTGAAGCCGGGAAAATTCTCGACTTCGGTGGTCATCGTCAACTGGCCGCCGGGCTGGACGCCTTCAAATACCACGGGGGCCAGGTTCGCCCGGGAGGCATAGATGGCGGCGGTATAGCCCGCGGGGCCGGTACCGATGATGGCGACCTTGTGGTGGGATGCATTCATGGCGAGACCTCGGGATGCGGGTGACTGGAGCGTACCGATGAAGGGCCCGGACACGGCACTCCATCGACGGCCATTCTAACCCAGGCCCTGCCGGGCCAGACCCTCCCAGATAATGCCCCTGGGTCTGTTCAGCGGGGGATGGAGGAAATACACTCTGGCTATGGTTGGACGAGTCCCAGGGAAACATTGCCTTCGCCTTCCGGCCACACCGGAAGCGGCATCGCGCCGGTTGATCCGAAGGGCGGCCTAGACGCATGCGTTCTCGCTCTTGGCATCTTCGGCGCGCCATTCCGCCGGGACAGGCCCCCTGGACTTCGCTCCAGGAAGCCTATGGCCTGTCGCAGGCCGCCGCGCGACTGGCCTGGATGCGCCGCGAGGATACCGTCGAGGCGCTGGGTTGGCGGATGAATCCCGACTGGTCCAAGGCCCACGATCCCTTCCTGCTGGCGGGCATGGCCCAAGCCGTGGCGCGCATCAGGCAGGCCCTGAGCAAAGGCGAGCGGATCCTGGTGTACGGTGACTACGATGCTGACGGTGTGACGGCCACGGCCCTCCTGGTGCGAGTGCTGGAAAAACTGGGCGGACGACCGGAATTCTTCATCCCGAACCGCTTCAATGATGGCTACGGCCTGCATCTGGACTGCATTCGTGAGCTGCGTGAAGCCGGAGGCCCGGGGCTCTTCATTTCCGTGGACTGCGGCGTGCGGTCGGTGGAAGAAGTCGCCGCCAGTGCCGCGTTGGACATCGACTGGATCATTACGGACCACCATGCGGTAGGGTCCGCCCTCCCTGCGGCGGTGGCAGTTCTCCATCCCGCCCTGGGGGAACATCCCAATCGCACCCTGGCCGGAGTCGGAGTGGCCTTCAAGCTGGGCCAGGCGCTGTTGGACGCGGTGCCCTTCCCGAAGCCTGCGGACATCCCCTTTCTCGACGGCCTTCTTAAATTGGTGGCCCTCGGCAGTGTCGCCGACATGGTGCCCCTGACCGGCGAGAACGCCCTGCTGGTGAAGCGGGGCTTGCGCGCCCTCGGGGGGGCGAACGGCCCGGGAATCGTGGAACTCTTCAAGGCGGCCCGAATCGAGGGCGTGCCCAAGGCCTCGGAAATCGCCTTCGGCGTGGCCCCCCGCTTGAACGCCGTGGGCCGGATGGGGGGCGCCGAGGACGCCGTTCGGCTGTTGCTGACCCGGGATACCGCGGAGGCCCAGCGCCTCGGGGAACAGGTGGAAGTCCTCAATCTGTCCCGCAAGACCGTGCAGGAGGAGCTCTTGGCCTGCCTGCCTCCCACGGACGGCGAGGCCTTCGACCTCGTGCTGGAAGAGGGGGCCCACAAGGGTGTACTGGGCATCGTGGCCGCCCGCCGGATGAGGGAAAGCGGCCGCCCCACGGGGGTGGGAACCCTGCAGGATGGCATTGCACACTGTTCACTGCGGGCACCCGAAGGCTTCGACCTCACGGAACTGGTCGCCACGATCCAGCCCTTCATCCGCTCGGGGGGCGGCCATCGCGCCGCGGCCGGTATCAGTTTCGAAGCCTCGCGCCTGCCCTTCGTGCGCCAGGCATTGATCCGGGGCGCCCAGGCTCAGGCTCAGGCGCGGGTCGAGCCTGGGCTGGCTGTCGATGGGGCCGGCGTTGGGGATATTCCTAGTGCGGAGGATCTGCTTACCCTCGAGCCCTTCGGCCAAGGGTTTCCCGAGCCCATGGCGGTGGTGAAGGGGCGTTTGCGAGAGCCCAGCAGCACCTTTGGTCAGGGGCATCGAAAATTCCGCCTGGAAGGCATCGAGAGCGGTTTCACCTGGTTCTTCGCCGAGGACCAGGCGGCACGGCTCGTCATCGGTCGGGATCTAGCCCTTGCGGTGTCACCCCAGGACCACCTGCGCTGGGGCCGTTCCTGGCGGGTGGATTGCCTGGTGAATGGCGAGGAGGCCCCATGAGGATGCGGAGCCTCTTGAGTTCCCGGAGCTGGGTCTGGAATTACTTCGGCTGGGTGACCCTGGGCGGTGTGGTGGCCCTGAGTGGGCTCTACATTTCCCTGGGCCCGCGCCCGCTGCCGCCCCGAGCCAAGGGCGATCTATTCCGCGGCACCGAAGGCAGGTTCGGCACCATCACCGAGCAGCTGGGCGAGGCCCGGGTCTTCCGCCTGGATTACGACCGGATCGTGGGGGACCAGGAGGATCTGGAACTCACCAATGTGAAGGCCCACTTGGATGAGCCGGACACTCGGTGGGAAATGACTTCCCCCTCAGGCCACCGGACGGCGGGCAAGTGGACCCTGCAGGGGCCTATGGCCGTTGAGGCGAGCCCTTCGCAGGGCTCCCCTCTGCTGGGGCGGGGAACGATCCGGGAACAGGGCCCCGCGCTGCTCTGGGAGCAGGGCGTCTGGCAGGGGCTGGCCCCCCTGGAATGGGAGGGGCTCGAGGGCCAGGGTCGGGGGCGCTGGTTCCTGCCCAAGGGATGGCGTCGGGAACTGGATGGCCGTTTCGTGGTGGAACGGGGGCCTGTGATCTGGGTCGCCACCGACCCGGGTGCCGTGAAGCGGCTGGAGGCCGAACGGCTCTGGCTGACCCTGGGGTTTCGCCAGGGCCACCTCGATCAGGTCAAGGCCACCCTCGAAGGCGGCACCATCTCCGCGGGCAGCGCCGACCTGGAAGAACAATCCATTCGCTGGTCGGCCCCCATCCACTTCGAACGGGCGGATGGGTGGAGCGGAGACTCGGAGAGCGGTCGCGCCCCCCGGCCCGAAGGGGGCAAACCCATCGAGCGGGTCGAGCTGAACACCTTCCGGGCCTCCCGGCGTGTTGACGGGGGGACAGAAAGCCTGCGGGCCGAAGGTGCGCGCTGGACGGCCGCGGGGTTGCGGGTGGAAGGGAATGTGCGCTGGGAGCAGCCTTTGGATGGGGAACGCCTGACGCTGCGAGCCCCCAGAGTCTTGATGCGGGAAGCCCCCGGTCCGGATCTTCCAGAGGCTTTGCCCGTGGGCGAGGCCTGGGCCGAAGGCCAACCCGTGATCACCTGGGGGACGAAGAGCCTCACCAGTCCAAGGATGCAGGCCCGCCGAACCGAGCGGACTTGGCGCATCCAGGCGCCGGTCCTGGGCCGCAGTGAGCAGGGAACCTTCAGCGCTGGGGCGGGCCAGGGCTCCCCGCGGCGTTGGGAATTTACCGGTCCCGTGAAGGCCAACCTCACCCTGGGGGGCGCCATTCGCGGCAACCGGCTTTTCTGGGAAAACGACACCTGGACCTTTACGGGCAGCCCCGCGACCTGGACCCGCATCCGCGAACGCCTGGCGGGCCCCCGCATCATCCGTAAGGGAGGCGTGATCGCCTTCCCCGAAGGCATCTCGGGGGCCCTCACGGCCCTCGATGGGGATTTCCGGGTCCGGGCCGATCGGGCGGAATATCAGGGCGCCGAAGTGCAGTTGGTGGGCAGGGTGGAGTGCCAAGGCCAGGGCTGGCGCTTGCAGGCGGACCGCATCTCGGTAAGGCTGGGCCCAGGGAACGTGGTGAAACAGGTCCTCGCCAAGGGGGCCGTCACACTAAGGGGGCGCATGGGCGAGGGCTGGGGAGAATCTTTAGAACTGGACCCCGATCCGGCTTCCCCCAAGGTCCGCTGGCAAGGGCGCGTGCGAGGGCTGGCCGAGGTGAACCCATGACGGAAACCCAGGAAGTCCGCCTCGAGGCCCGCAACCTCTGCAAGTCCTATGGTGACCGTACCGTGGTGCGAGGCGTCTCCCTGGAGGTCGCGCCAGGGGAAGTGGTGGGGCTGCTGGGGCCCAACGGCGCGGGCAAGACGACCACCTTCTACATGGTGGTCGGCGTGGAAGCCCCGGATGCCGGGGAGATTCACTGGTGGGGCCGGGACATCACGGCCATGCCCATGCACCGCCGGGCCCGCAAGGGCATCGGCTATCTGCCCCAGGAATCCAGCATTTTCAGGGGGTTGACGGTCTGGGAAAACCTCATGGCTCTGGGCGAGTTCCAGCCCATCCCGAAATCCGAGCAGCATGAACGCTGTGAACGGCTGCTGGAGGAATTCCATCTCCACAAGGTTCGCGACACACTGGGGATGAGTCTCTCCGGTGGAGAGCGGCGGCGCTGCGAGATGGCCCGGGCGTTGGTCACCAGCCCCAAGATCATGCTACTGGACGAACCTTTCGCCGGTGTGGATCCGAAGTCCGTGCTGGAAATCCAGGGGCTCATCGATGACCTCAAGAAACGCGGGATCGGAGTGCTCATCACAGACCACAATGTCCGCGAGACCTTGCAGATTGCCGACCGGGCCTATATCTTGGCGGACGGGATGATCATGAAACACGGCCTGCCGCAGGAAATCGCCGAGGACCCCGACATCCGTCGGGTGTACCTGGGCGAACGGTTCCGGTTGGACTAGGCGACCATGGCGAACCTCAGCCCGAATCTTTCCCAGCGCCTCTTCCAGAGCCAGACCCTGGCCCTGACACCGGCCATGCAGCTCAAGCTGAGGCTCTGGCAGATGAACCTGCTGGAACTCAGCCAGACCATCGAGCGGGAGCTGGAGGAGAATCCTTTGCTGGAGCTGGTGGAAGGCGACGAAACGCCGAGCCTGGAGGCCATCGAGGAAGGCCATGATTCCCAGGTGCTCGAGGAGCTCGCCCCCACCGAAGGAGGGGAAGTGCCCGAGGGCGTCGACACCGTCGACCTCGGCCCCCTGCTCGATGCAGCTGCCGAGATGAACCCAGAAGCCAACCTTGAAGGGTTTACCGAGGAAGGCGTGGCCCAGGTCCAGGAGACCGATATGGGGGCCGAGAATTCATGGGATGCGGATATCCCAAGGACCAGCAGCCTTCCCGATGATGAACGCTCCAGCTGGGAGGACCGGCTCGCGAGCACGGAAACCCTGCAGGAACACTTGCTTGGCCAGCTCTACCAGACCCTCGAGGTGGAAGATCCCAAGGCGCCCATGCTGGAGCGCCTCATCGATCATGTGGATGCCAAGGGCTTTCTGAGGCTGGACCCAGACCAGGGCGTCGAAACCTCCATTGAAGAGTTGGCCGAGGAAATCGGGATCGGTGTGACGGCCCTCGGTGAACTCATCGAGATCCTGCAGGAATTCGACCCCTCGGGAGTCGGTTGCTTCACCGTGAAGGAAAGCCTGCTCCTGCAGCTTCGACATGCAGGGGCTGAGCCCGATGACCTCGCAGTGCGGATCATCGAGACCCACTCGGACCTCCTGACCCAGCGGGACAACCAGAAGCTGAGGAAGGCGCTGGGCTGCACCGAAGATGAGCTGAACGAGGCACTGGCCATTCTTCGCCACCTTCACCCGGCGCCGGGAAGGGCCTTCGACCCTGAATCCGAGCGAGTCATCAAGCCCGATGTGGTGGTCCTCAAGGGCGAGGATGGCAATTGGCGCATCTATCTGAACGACGAGGGCATGCCTCGCCTGAAGGTCAATCGTGACTACAAGACCTTCCTGGCCTCATCCGAAGCCAAGGTTGACAAGGAATTCATCAAAGACAAGTATCGCAGTGCCCGGGATTTCATCCGCGGCGTGGAAGATCGCAATCGAACCGTGCTGAGGGTCGCCAAGTCCATTGTGGAGTTGCAGCAGGAATTCCTGGATCAGGGTGTCGTCAAGCTGCGCCCCATGGTGCTCCGGGACGTGGCCGAAGCGACGGGCTTCCACGAATCCACCATCTCTCGTGTCGTGAAGGCCAAGACCATCCACACGCCTCAGGGACTCTTCGATCTCAACTATTTCTTCAGCGCCTCACTAGGTTCTTCCAGTGGTGACGATGTTTCCGCCACTGTGGTGAAGCACAAGCTCAAGGCCCTCGTGCAGGCCGAGGATCCCACCAAACCCCTGAGCGATGAGACCCTCGCCCGACTGCTCGAGCGGGACGGCATCAAGGTGGCTCGCCGCACCGTCAACAAATACCGGGAAGAGATGAAGATTCCTCCAGCTTCGCGGCGGCGGCGCCGATGAAGTGTAGGAACCGGAATCACGCTAAAGGCACCTGATTGGGTTACCGAGTTCCCCCCGGGCCATTGGCCCTTTCCATAAGGAGTCCGCGATGAAGGTCAACTTCACCGGCCGCCACGTAGAGGTTTCGGAAGCGCTCCGCGCATTCGCGGAAGAACGTTTCCAGAAAATGACCCCCTACCTGGACGACATCATCGACGTCCACGTCACGCTCAGCGTGGAGAAACACCGGCACATGGCGGAAGTCTCCGTCAAGACGCGTGGCGGTGATTTCCTGGCGGGCACTGAGACCGATGACATGTACGCGAGCCTCTCCCAGGCCCTCGACAAGCTCGAAACCCAGGCTCACAAGCATGCCGGGAAGCGACAGGCCGGTTTCAAGACCGGGGTCAAGGACATGGCCCCCGTGGAAGCTGCCGAGTGATCGACTGAATCAGAAACAGGAGGGGCCTGGTCGTCCAGGCCCCTCCTGTTTTCGCGGTAACCTGATTCCACCCTGGAGGAAATGATGCCCGAAACCGCACCCACCGCCGAGAATGTCCAGGTCGCCAAGCAGGTCTGCGAGAAATGCCGAAACGAGTACACGCCGGACCACTTCGATCATGGGGTCCAGGGCCAGGAATGTGTCTGTCGGCGCTGCCTCATCGTGATGGGGTACAAGGTCAAGTGAGCGACGACTCCCTGCGCGCGATTCTGGAAAAGACGCTCTCCGGTGGGCGAGTTATGGAGGAGGAGGCCCTGTGCCTCTTCGAACAGGGGGACTTGGCCGACCTTTCTCTCGCTGCCACCGCCGTGCGGAACCGACACAACGATCCATCCCGGGTCAGCTATGTCGTGGATCGGAACGTCAACTATACCGATATCTGCAACGTGTACTGCACCTTCTGCGCCTTCTACCATCGGCCTGGGGACTCCAAGGGCTATGTTCTTACGCGGGAGCAGTTGCAAAAGAAGGCGGAAGAGACCAAGGCCGTGGGCGGCACAGGCTTCCTGCTTCAGGGCGGCGTCAATCCGGACCTTCCCTGGGACTATTACCTGGATCTTGTGCGCTTTCTGCATCACGACCTAGGCATCTGGGTACACGGGTTTTCCCCCGTGGAGATCCAGATGATGGCCAAGCTGAGCGGGCAGGATCTCCAGAAGACCCTTCGAGACTTGCGGGATGCTGGGCTGGGAAGCATCCCCGGAGGCGGCGCGGAAATCCTGGTGGATCGGATCCGGAAGCGCATCGCACCCCTCAAGGGTGGTCCCGAGCGCTGGCTCGAGGTGATGGAAGCCGCCCATGAGGTGGGCCTGCGCACCACGGGAACCATGATGTTCGGTATCGGGGAAACCTTGGCCGAGCGGATCGAGCATTTCCGGGTGCTTCGCGAGCAGCAGGATCGGGCCATTGCCCGCGGCAACGGGGGCGGTCACACGGCCTTCGCGGCCTGGCCCTTCCAGAGTGGACATACCGTCTGGGAAGGCAAGATCCCCAAGCCAACGGATACCGAATATCTCCGAACCATCAGCCTTGCGAGAATCTACCTCGACAACTTCAAACACATTCAAAGTTCCTGGGTCACCATGGGCCGCAAGACCGGCCAACTCGCCCTCAGCTACGGGTGTGATGACATGGGCAGCCTGATGCTGGAGGAGAACGTGGTCAGTGCCGCCGGAACCTGCTACTCCGTCAACCGGGAGGAGATGAACCGCATGATCCGGGCCGCCGGGTTCAAGCCCTGGCAGCGAGACAACGTCTACGGCGAAGTGGCGATCGGCGCCTAAAGGCCGGCAAAGCAATCAGGGCCTCCACGGGAGGCCCTGATCTTGGTTGGGGAGGAAGGATTCGAACCCTCGTATGGCAGGATCAAAACCTGCTGCCTTACCACTTGGCGACTCCCCAGCGGTTTCGAAAGTCTAGCGTGGGCGCGGGTTTCGGTCCAGTCAGGGATTTGTCTTGGGCGTAAAGCCGAATTCTTCCACTCCGAGGAGATCGGGGCGGACCGTCGGAGTCTCGCCGGTTTCCAGGCGCGAGATGGCGCGGTTGCCGGTGGCAGCCTCGAAGGCCACCAGGACCTTCTGCTCGATGTACTCCCGGGTCTCGTTGGACAAGGGGAAGGCGATGTCCTTGAAGGAGCCATCCCGCTTGCGTTTGCTGGGCATGGCGACAAAATAGCCTTCCTCGCCCTCCACCACCCGCAGATCCCCCACGAGAAAGCACTCGTCCAGCACGATGGCCGCGAAGGCTCTCAGCTTCTCATCGCCCTCGATGCGGGTGATACGGACATCTGTAATGTTCAACATGGGGCTCCCGGACTCGCCTCTGGCGCAGTTCAGCTATCAGTCTACCGCCCAGATGCAGGCCCGGTGCTAGCATGGGTGAGAAAACCTTTGCGGAGTCGCCGTGGCGCAGGAACACACAGAATCGAATGGCAGCGCCCCTCGCACCCGCGCCGCCGACTCGGTGCTGGGCGCCGCACGGGCGGCGCTGGAGTCCCTTCAGACGAACTGGGACCCTGCCGTGGTGGAATCCTGGACCGCCCATGTGGCCGCCAGCGAGGGCAGGGTGGTGGTTTGCGGGATGGGGAAATCCGGACTGGTCGGTCAGAAGATCGCGGCGACACTGGCCTCCACCGGGTGTCCTTCCTTTTTCCTTCATCCCGCCGAGGCCCTCCATGGGGATCTTGGGATGGTCACCCCCCAGGACACGGTGCTACTGCTCAGCAACAGCGGCGAGAGCGAAGAAGTCCTGCGATTGATCCCCAGCCTGGTCCGGATGGGCGTGGCCATCGGTGCGATCACCGCCCGGAAGCAGAGCCACCTGGCTCAGGCCGCGAAATGGTGCTTCACCTATGAACTCCCCCAGGGCGAGGGCTGTCCCTTGAATTTTGCCCCCATGGCCAGCACCACCCTGCAACTGGTCTGGGGCGACATCCTCGCCGCCGATCACATGATCAAAACAGGATTCACCTTGGAATCCTTCGCCCAATTTCATCCCGCTGGAAATATTGGTGCCAGACTACTGAAAACAAGCGAGTTGATGCACGTTGATTTCCCGAGGGTCTCCGAGGGTACCGACCTGGTCGGCGTCCTTGGCGCGATGACCCAGGGACGACTCGGGATGACGACCGTCACCGACGGAAACAGTCTCTTGGGCGTCATCAGCGATGGCGACATCCGCCGAGCCCTCGAAAGGGCCCAGGCCACAGGCATCAATCCGCTCACCCTCGCGGCTCGGGACGTGATGACCATACATCCCGTCATGGCCGACCCCGAGGCGCTCGCCATCGAGGCGGCCCAGGTGCTGGAGGCGAAAAAGATCACCTTCCTGGTAGTTGGAATCGACGCCCAAGTCCAGGGAGTTCTTCACATCCACGATCTGCTTGCCGCCAAGGTCATCTAGGATCCAGAATCTGATAGGTTACATAATATACATTATCGAAAGTCAAATTCGGTGCTCTCGATCCTTCCTCGCTACTTCCTCAAACGCTGGTCGCAGCCCCTTCTGGGGGCCCTGTTCTTCTATGGCGGCCTGATCCTTACCTACGAGCTGGTGGGGCAATCGAAGCAGATCTTCTCGATCGGGGCTTCTTACCGCTGGTTGATTCCAGCCTTGCTCATCCAGGTGCCGGAAATCCTCGGCCTGGTCTTTCCCATGGCGGCGGTCCTCGGTGGCCTGTTGGGCAGTCAGCATCTCTCCGAGGGTTCCGAGATGGTGGCCTCCCAGGGGCTTGGCGTGGGAATCCGTTCCATCCTCAAGCCCTGGGCAGTCATGTCGGTGGTTCTGCTTGCGCTGACCTTCCTCAATGCCCATTTTCTGGTGCCGCGCACCAACACCATTCATCAGGCTCTCCAGGCCCGCATGATCGACGATGCCCAGACCCGGATCCTCAAGCCCGGAAGCCCGCCTTTCTTCCCGCCGAACAAGCCGAACAATGCCCTCTGGATCGACACCTCCGGGGAAATCCATGTCATGGAATCCGGCCCCCAGGGTGTGCAGCATCTCGTGGCCCGCTCCATGGAATGGATCCGGATCGAAAAGGGAGGCCAACTCTCCCTGATCAACATCGAATTCCAGGATCTGAACGGCACACTGCTTCAGAAGTCCAATGGAAGTATTGTTCACATCAAACAGAAAACACTGACCTTTGCAATTCCTGTGGAGGCAGCGACCCGACCGGTTCTGATGGCCACCCCCGCACGGTACCTCTCCACCGGCATGCTGCTCGAGAAGCCGAATCCGGGTGCAAGGGTGGAATTGGCCCGCCGTTTTTCACTGCCCGTGGCCACCTGTGCCCTACTGCTGTTGGGGATCGCCCTGGGGTTGGGGCATCCGCGATTCCAGAAGGGGGGCGCCATTCTCAAGAGCCTCGGCGTCATCCTGCTCTATTACATTTTGGATCAACTTCTTAGTAATCAGGTTTTAGGCGGGAAAACTAGAATGGTTGTCGGGATGCTGGCGCTCCCCTGGATCTTCCTGGTTATCGGGTTCTGGCTGCTGCGGCGGCGCCTGCGCCCTCATCACTCGGCCCCCGGGTTCGTTCGGCGCATGATGGCCTGGCCAAGGCGACAACTCATGCTCGGGGCCGTTCCCCTGACCACCCGAGCCATTGCATTCATCAGCCGCGCCCTCCCCCATCCGACTCGCTTCTTCCGCTGGTTGAAACGCTCCCGCCGGGACCAGGGAACCCTGGGCCGGTGGACCCGTCATCTCTGGTGGCGCAATTGGGGGGCGACGGTCGGCACCTTTCTTACCCTCAGCCTGCTCCTGGACTTTGCGACGGTGGCCAGCGACCTCTCCAAGAACAAGGTGCCGATCTGGGTGTTTTTCCAATACTGGGTCGCGAATCTGCCCCCCTTCCTGGCCATCGTCCTGCCTCTCGCCTTCCTGGTGGCGGGCGTGCTGTCCCTTTCCGAGGCCACGGTCTCACGGGAGTGGGTCGCCCTGCGCGCCGGTGGCGTGAGCCTCTTCCAGTGGACCCTGGCCGGGTCCAAGGCCTGGGGAACCCTGCTGGCGTTGACATTCCTGCTCCAGGTCTTCGTCGCTCCCACCATGGTGGGCAGGGCCGACACCCTCTGGAACCGAATCAAGAACCGCCCAACCAAGCACTTACAGGTCAAACCCTGGCTCTACCTGGGTTCGACGGGGATCCTGTGGTTCCTGGACGGTCCAACCCGGTGGGGGTTTCCCCTCAAGACCCAGGACGAAGGCGCGCCGGTGCTCCTGCGATGGGAAATGAAGGAGGAACGGTCGGAACAGCTGCCCTGGAACGCCATGACCTGGCTGCCAGGCCCCGTCGCCGGTGACCTGTTTCCGAATCAGGCCCTTCGCAAGGTTGTGAACCCCCTGGTGGCCAGCACGCCCGACCTGTTCAGCTGGCATCGCTGGGCGCCGGATCCCGAGCGGGCCGTGATGCTCTGGGGACGTCTGCTGAACTGGCTGGCGGGTCCCCTGCTGCTCTTCGCCATGCTTCCCTTCTCCTTTCCCAGTCCTCGCGGGGGACGGGGTCAGGCCCTTGGGCTGGCCCTGGTCGCGGGCCTCGTCTACATGGGAGCGCAGACGCTCTTCAGTGGCGCCGCCCGGGCGGGGGACATTCCGGGTTTCTGGGGCGTGATCGCGCCGATGATCACCCTTCTGGGGGTCGGCCTCCTCGGGTTGCGAAGGCTGCGGACCTAAAGCGGCATCGGAGCCCCAAAGAGCCTATGTTGCCCTCAAAGGCCAAGGAGGTTCGACCATGCCAGATCCCGCCATCCCCGCGATTCCCGTTCTGCCTGATGCCCACGGCCTGCGCAGGGTCGAGCACTACACGCTGTACCTGCTGAATTCCATGGCCGCCGCGGGGAGCAGCGCCTTGAGCGATGGCGATATCGACTACGCCATCGATATTGCGGAACGCCTTGTGAACCGTCTCGTGGAGCGAGGGCACCTGCAACCCCACGAGTGATCCGGCGCACGCCCCACTGTAGCTATCCTGGCCTCTCTTCGTTGCGAGGCTCAGCATGCTTCACGTCTACGTCACGTGGGTAGTGGCCCACCCCTTCCTTTCCGCCGCGATCCAGTTCGCCCTCCTGGGCACCCTGGGCGAGATCGTGGCGGCAAGTGCCCGGCACCGGCGCTTCGCGACCCCTTGCAGCTGGCCCCGACTGGCGGCCAAGGCTCTGGCCTGGGCCCTGCTCGGCATCATCATCAAGTACGGATTCGCGGGCATGAAGGGCTTCACCCAGACGCTCCTGGACAAGGCCATGCTGCCGGCCTTCCTGGCTCATGGCGTGGGCAAGGCCTTCGCGGTCTCGTTGCTTACCAATGTCTTTTTTGGCCCCCAGATGATGGCTTTCCACCGCCTGGAAGACAACCTGATCCTGGGCGAAAAGGGTTTCGCAGGCATCGAGCGGGCCTGGTGGACCCTGCTCTGGTTCTGGGTGCCCGCCCACACCCTGACCTTCAGCCTCCCCCAGGAGTTCCAGATCGGCCTCGCGGCCTTCTGGGGATTGGTGCTGGGCGTGATCCTCGGACTCTCCAAGCCCGCCCCCAAGGGCTGAGCCTCAAGGCCTGATACCGTTCCTGACCGGGGAAAGCGTTTCTTCGATGCGGGCGCGCCGCTTGCCCAGAAGTCCGCCGGTCGGTGAAGCCCGTACCACCTTGATTTCCCGACAAGTGGCCTGTCCCGACGCGAAGGCGGTCCAGTTGTTTTCGGTCCAGAGGGGTTCGGCCCGCACGGATTCGAGGCGAGCCGGGCCCTGGGGATCCTTTTGGAAGACGGCCACCAGCGCCGCGCCATCCCGGTTGTCCCCCTCGGCTACGGCCATGGGTTCTTCGTATTTCCGGTCCTGATTGCTGATGAAGTTGCCCAGGGAAAAGGCCACGGCACCCTTGCGACCGTCGGCCTCGAGCCATTCCAGGGGCTGAAGCACGTGGGGGTGGTGGCCGATAATGAGGTCCGCGCCCGCGCCGATGAGCCGGGCGGCCATGTCCCGCTGCCGGGGCCGGGGCTGGTGTTCGTACTCGATGCCCCAGTGGACGCTCACCACCACCAGATCCGCCTGGGACCGCGCGGCCTTCACCGCAGCCAGGGCGGAATCATTTAGGGGCCGCACCCATGGCCCCTTCCCCTCCTGGTTCAGGTTGATGTTGAAGAGATCCGTGAAGGCCAGGAAGGCGACCTTGATTCCCTTGCGCTCCACGATGCGGGGACGCTCGGCCTGGGCCTGGTCGCGCCCACCGCCGATCCCCACCAGCCCTGCGGCCTCGAGGCGCTCCAGAGTCTCCAATGCGCCCTTGCTGCCCTGGTCGTAGGCGTGGTTGTTGGCCGTGGAGAGGATCGTGAAGCCGCTGGCCTTGAGGGCATCCGGTAATTCGGCGGGGGCGTTGAAGACGAAGGGGCGCCCGGAGACGCCCGTGGTGGGCGCGATGGGGGTCTCGAGGTTCCCGAAGACCAGGTCGGCCTCCTGGAAGAGGGGTTTCAGGTCACCCCAAAGGGACTGGAACCCGCCCGCATTCTCCCGGGCGGCGCGTTTCACGTCCTGATGCATGAGTAGATCCCCCACAGCCACCAGGGTCACCCGCACGGGCTGAGGCGGAGGAGGTGCTTCGGGTTTGCGCGTTCGGCAGGCCACCAACCCAACCAGCAGCGGTGCCAGCCAAAAACGCCTAGGCATGGGCCTGGCCGTCGGGACCGTAAAAGACCTCTATCGAGATCTTGGGAAAGGCTGCGGACAGATTCGTGGCGAGGGCATCCAGGTCCGCAGCGGCCAAGGGCCGAGCCGCAGCCTCCGGCGTGGGCCGCGCCACCGTGTAGAGCTGGAGGCCCTGAAGGTTCGCGCCTCCCTCGAGCAGGGCTTGCAGGCAGGCCTTGTATGCCTCGAGCTCACCGGTGGAGGGCCCCTGCCCGTTCCATTCCAGGAACAGGGTCTGGATGGTGATGGGCCAGCGTCTTCCCGTACTCAGGAGGTTTTCGAGAATGCGGGCGAAGGGGATCTTGCTGCGATTGATCTCGCGATAGTAGGCCTCGGTGCCCGCGTCCAGCTTGGCCCAGATCTCCCCATTGTTGGCCATGAGGGTTTCCAGACCTTGGATCACATCCGGCGCCTGCAGTCGGCTGGAGTCCGTGATGAGCACCAGCTTTATCTCCTCGAGTCCCCGGGAGGCCTTGAGGCGCGCGAGTCGGGCCACCGCCTCGGGAAACTCCCGGGCCGTGGTGGGCTCCCCATCGCCACTGAAGGCGATGTCGTTGAGGCGCCGCTGCTCCGGGCGGGCGGAATCGAAGGGCGAGAAGGCGAAAAGCTCGCCCGAGCGAGTCAAATCCAGCAGGGCCGCCATCTCGCCCTCGAGCCGATCCAAGTCCACATCCCTTCGCCGGGGGGGATTCACGCGATCCACTTCGCAGTACACGCAGTCGAAGTTGCAGATCTTGTCTGGGTTCAGGTTCACGCCCAGGCTCACGCCCTTGCTGCGACGGCTGATAACGGGGTAGCAGTAGTCGAAGTCCTGCCAGAGGCGGCGGTGGTCCAGGTGGGCCTTCACGAGTCGTTCCATTCTCCCAGGATACCGTCAGGCCCTGAGTCGGGCCGCCAGCGCCTTGCCCATATCGGCCGGGCTCTTCACCACCGTGATGCCGGCGGCCTCCATGGCGGCCATCTTGTCGGAGGCGGCCCCCTTGCCGCCGCTGATGATGGCCCCCGCGTGGCCCATGCGGCGCCCGGGAGGGGCCGTCTGTCCCGCGACGAAGGCCACGATGGGTTTGGTGAAGTGCGCCTTCACGAAGGTCGCCACTTCTTCCTCGGCGCCGCCGCCGATCTCGCCGATGAGGATCACGGCATGGGTCTCTACATCCGCCTGGAACTGAGCCAGGACATCCACGAAACTGGTGCCATTTACTGGATCGCCCCCGATGCCAATGCAGGTGCTCTGGCCAATGCCCAGGGCCGTGAGTTGACCCACGGCCTCGTAGGTCAGGGTGCCGGAGCGGGAAACCACCCCCACGTGGCCGGGCAGATGGATGCGACCGGGCATGATGCCGATCTTGGCCTTGCCGGGGGTAATGACGCCGGGGCAGTTCGGACCTACCAAGCGAGAATTGGGATAGTCCGGCAACACCCGCTTGACCTTCACCATGTCGAGCACGGGGATGCCTTCCGTGATGCACACGATCAGCTCGATGCCTGCGTCCAGGGCCTCGAGAATCGCGTCGGCGGCGGCGACGGGAGGCACGAAGATCATGGTCGCATTGGCACCCGTCTTCGCGCGGGCCTCCTGCACGGTGTTGAAGACCGGGAAGCCTTCGATCTCCGTGCCCCCCTTTCCGGGGGTCACGCCACCCACAACCTTGGTGCCATAGTCCCGGCAGCCCTTGGCGTGGTAGAGGCCTTCGCGGCCCGTGATGCCCTGCACGATGAGTCTGGTATCGGTTCCAACCATGATGGACATGTTCGATTTCCCCAAGAAGCGTTCACCAATGAATTACGGAATACGTGTGGAGCCGCGTGGACTAGCGCACCGAGGCCACGGCCTTTTCAGCCGCATCTCCAAGGCTGCTGGCCACCAGCAGGTTGAGCCCGCTGTCCGCCAGGATGCGCTTCCCTTCTTCCACATTGGTGCCCTCCAGGCGCACCACCACGGGCACCTGGATACCGATCTCCTTGGCGGCCTTCACGATGCCAGCCGCCACCACATCGCAGCGCATGATGCCGCCGAAGATGTTAACCATCACGGCCTTCACCGAGGGATCCTGCAGGATGATGCGGAAGGCATTCTTCACGGCCTCTTCATTGGCGCCACCCCCCACATCCAGGAAGTTCGCGGGTTCGCCGCCGTGATACTTGATGATGTCCATGGTGGCCATGGCCAGTCCGGCGCCGTTCACCATGCAGCCGATGTTGCCATCGAGCTTGATGAAGTTGAGGTTGAACTTGGAGGCCTCGATCTCCTCCGGGGCCTCCTCGTTGAGATCCCGAAAGGCCAGAATGTCCGGGTGGCGCGTTAACGCGTTGTCATCGAAGGCCATCTTGGCGTCCAGAGCCACCACCTCGCCCTGTTTGGTGATGATCAGGGGATTGATTTCCACCATGGAGCAGTCCTTCTCCACGAAGAGGCGGTAGAGGTTCTGCATGAAGGTCAGGCTCTTCTTGAATGCGTCCCCTTCGAGCCCAAGGGCGAAGGCGATCTGACGGGCCTGGAAAGCCGTCAGCCCCAGGGCCGGATCTACGACGACCTTGAAGATCTTCTCGGGGGTGGCCTCGGCCACCTCCTCGATTTCCACGCCGCCCTCGGTGGAGGCCAGCACGGTCACCCGGCTGGAGCCCCGGTCCACCAGCAGGCTGAGGTAGAGTTCCCGGGCGATGTCCTGGGGGTCCGACAGGAAGACGGTCTGCACCTTCCGGCCCTCGGCGCCCGTCTGCTTGGTCACCAGGTTCATGCCCAGCATCTGCTTGAAGAGCTCGGCGGCGGCATCGGGATCCTTGGCGAACTTCACGCCGCCCCCCTTGCCCCGACCTCCCGCGTGGATCTGGGCCTTGACGATGGCCTGGCCCCCAAAGCCCTTGGCGACCTGCCGGGCCTCCTCGGCGTCCTGGGCCACCTTCCCGTCGGGCGTGGCGACCCGGTACAGGCGCAGAAGTTCCTTGGCTTGGTACTCGTGGATGTTCATCGATACTCCCAGAAGGGGGGACGCTAACTTCGGCTTTGATGACGCGAAGCGCCAGTCTATCTCTGGATCCTGACTCCTGTCCTCCCCTTCTCTTCGTGGCAGAATGCGTAACCCCCGGAGATCCCATGGCCCAACTCGATCGGCTCCTCTCCCATCTGGCCGCACGAGGTGCCGCCGCGCTGCGAATGGAGCCGAACCAGCAGCCGATGCTGGAATCTCAGACCGGGACTTCGACTCCCCTGCTTCCCACACCCGTCCCGCCGACCCTTCTGGAGCACTTGGTGAAGGAAGTGCTCCCGCCAAGCCAGGAGGGAAGCCTGGCCGCCGGGGGGGAAGCCACCTTCTCCTACCGCGCGGGGGACCAGACCTTCACCATCGCCGTGACTCGGGGTGCCCTCGGACTCAGCCTCCGGGCCGAACCCGAGGGCGAGATCGGGATCGCCCTGGTGGAAACCCACGAGGAAGGACTGATGGAACGAGTGTCGGAGCCGCCAGCGCCGAGGCCTATTCCAGCCCCCCTTTCAACCCCGCCTCCCTCTCGCCCTGCCCCCATACGGGAAACGGCACCCTCTGGGGCCCATCCGCTGGGCGAGCGGCTCTTCAGGGCCCTGCTCAACCAGAAGGGCTCGGATATCCACTGCAGCTCCTTCGAAGTGCCCCTGGTTCGCGTGCATGGCGATCTGCGGGAACTGGAGGATTTCACCCCCCTGGGGCCCAAGCAGCTCCTGGAAGTCATGGAGACCCTGGCGCCACCAATGGCCTGGAACCAGTTCCAGGAAAAGAGCGATGCCGATTTCGCCTACGCCTACGAGGCGGGAGGCTGCCGCCTGCGGGTCAACTTCTTCATGGACCGGATGGGGCCCGGCTTCGTCTGCCGCGTGATCCCCAACGAGATCCCCGACCCCGACAGGCTGGGGCTGGCGGATCCCATCAAGCGCCTGGCGGATCTCGCCAAGGGCCTGGTGCTGGTGACCGGTCCCACAGGCAGCGGCAAATCAACGACCCTCGCGGCCATCCTGGACATCGCCAACCGCAAGCGGAACGACCACATCCTGACCATCGAGGACCCCATCGAATTCGTCCATCCCCGCAAGAAGTGCCTGGTGAACCAGCGGGAAGTGGGCACCCATACCGCGAACTTCAAGACGGGCCTCAGGGCCGCGCTGCGCGAGGACCCCGATATCGTGCTGGTGGGCGAGATGCGGGACCTGGAAACCATCTCCATCGCCGTGGAAACGGCGGTCACCGGCCATCTCGTCTTCGGCACCCTGCACACCAGCAGCGCCGTGGGCACCATCGACCGCGTGGTGGATCAGTTCCCTGCGGATCGCCAGCAGCAGATCCGCGTCATGCTGGCGGATGCCTGCAAGGCCGTCATCAGCCAGATCCTGCTAAAAAAGGTGGGAGGCGGGCGCGTGGCGGCCATCGAGAGCCTCTTCATCACGCCCGCCATCTCCAACCTGATCCGCGAGGGCAAGAACTACCAGATCCCCAGCGCCATGCAGACCGGCCGTGCCTACGGCCAGAGGCTCATGAACGACGCCCTGGTGGAACTGGTGCAGGCCGGCACCGTGGAACCCATGGAGGCCTATATGAAGTGCCCGGACAAGGAGAGCCTGATGGCCGCCCTCAAGCGCGCCAACATCAACTGGGATCCCCGGGGTGAAGAGAAGGCGATGCCGCTGTAGCGACGGTCTCCTGGCCTATTTGCTGCGCTCCAGCAGGATTTCCGGGATCTCCTGGAGCAGCTTCAGGGTCTTCTTCTCTCCGGATACCCGCGCGATGGCTTCGGAGGCGGCTCCGCTGGCCTTGAGGGCCAGGGCCCTGGTTTCGGCGAGGGCGTCGTGGTGGGCGATGAGCCTCCGGAGTCGAGCTTCCTCGCCCTCAGGGATGGGCACTTCCTCGCCCCGGTCCCAGATGGTGCGGATGAGGGGGCGAACCTCGTCGGGGGCCCGTTCCAGGAGGGTGAGCATGGGCAGCGTCAGCTTGCCTTCCCGCAGATCGGAAAACGCAGGTTTGCCGAGCTGCTCACTGGTGGCGGTGAAATCCAGCAGATCGTCCGTGAGCTGAAAGGCTCGGCCGATCTCCAGGCCGAAGCTCCGCAGGGAGTCGCATTCTGCCTCGCTGCGGCCCGCCAGGATGCTGCCGGTTTCGGTGCACCCGGCAAAGAGCAGCGCGGTCTTGCGCTCCTGGATATCGAAGTAATCGCGGCGAGAGGTATCCAGCTTGAAGAGCACGTCGTTCTGGATGAGCTCGCCCTCGATCATTCGCGTGGTGACATCCGCCAGGATCTCCATCAGGCGCCAGTTCCGCCCCCGGATGGCACTGGTCATGGCCTGCATGTAGAGCAGATCGCCGAAGAGCACCGTGAGGGTGTTGCCCCAGAGGCGGTTCAGGGTGGGCTTGCCGCGGCGCAGCTGGGCGTGGTCGATGACATCGTCGTGGACCAGGGTGGCCGTGTGGATCAGCTCGAAGATGGCGCCGAAGCGGACATCCTCCGTGCCTTCATAGCCCGCAAACCGGGACGCGAGCAGCACCAGCGCGGGACGGAGGCGTTTTCCCTGGCCACCGCGCACATGGGCCGCCAGTTTTTCCACCACCGCGACATCGCTCTGCAGGAGGCGTTCCAGCTCACGCTCTACCTCCGACAGCTTGCCGGCAATGGGCGTGAAGTAGCGCAGCAGATCCAGCCGGGCCAAGGGTCTAGCTCCTGAAATTGGTGAACTGCAACTCGAGCCCCTGGTCGTTCCTCTTCATCAGCGCCATGGCCTCCTGGAGGTCATCCTTGTTCTTGCCCGAAACCCGCAGCTGATCGCCCTGGATGGCCGCCTGCACCTTCATTTTGGAATCCTTGAGCACCTTAACGAGGCCCTTGGCCTTCTCCCCGGGAATGCCCTGCAGCAGCTTGATCTCTTGGCGCACGGTGCCCTTGGTGGCGCCTTCAACCTTGCCGTATTCGAGGTTCTTGATGCTCACGCCCCGCTTGAAGAGCTTGGATTGAAGCACGTCAATGACGGCCTTGAGCTTGACCTCGTCATCGCTTTTGAGGTGGAGCACCGCATCGTCCTTCAGCTCGATATCGGAGGTGGAGCCCTTGAAGTCGTAGCGCTGGGTGATCTCCTTCATGGCTTGGGCCACGGCGTTCTTCACCTCGGCCATGTCCACCTTGGAGACCACATCAAAAGAGCATTCGCTTGCCATCGTTATCCTCCCGAGCTCCCTACTTTAGCGCATCACTGAGACTCGAGTTGCGCCTTGAACTCCCGCCACCCCTCCCAACCTTGGAGGCGGAGGAAGGCACTGAGCACGAGGGCATGATGGATCTCGCCGCTGCCCATAAGGGTCTGCCACTCCCGCCAGGCAATCGCCCAGACCCTCAGTTCCTCCGAGGGATCGAGATGGAGCTCCGCCACCGAACGGCAGTCCAGGGCCAGGAAGAGATGGCAGCGATTGTCCTGAACGGCCGGGTTGGGGGTGCACCAGCCCAGGGAAACCCAGCGATCGCTCACGTGCCCTGTTTCCTCCAGCAGCTCCCGCCGGGCCGTTTCCGCCGGATCCTCGCCGGGCTCGCAGACGCCCCCGATGGTTTCCAGGGTGGAGGCATCAATGCCGTGGCGGAATTGCTCGACGATCAGCAACTCGCCCCCCTCCGCCAGCGGCGTGAAGGCCACCACGTTCACCCAGGCCGGACATTCCAGCCGAGTGAAGTCGTGACTCCTGCCGGTGTGGGGGGATCGACGGACCACCCCGATCTGCCGGAAGAGGCGTGTCTCGCCCCGTAGGATGGCGGTTTCCCCTTCCCAGGCCTGGGAAGGATCGAAGTGGGGAGAATGCTGGGCCAGGAGCCGCACGGCCCTATCCCCGTCCCGGCGGGTTGCGGAGAAGGCTGAGGGTGTGATGCATGATCATGTCGAGGGCCTTCTGGTTTTCCACTCCCGTGGGCACGATGAGATCCGCCCAGCGCTTGCTGGGTTCCACGAATTCCAGGTGCATGGGGCGAACCGAGGCGAGGTACTGCTCGATGACGCTCTCCACGGTGCGCCCCCGTTCGCGGGTGTCCCGCTGAATGCGCCTGAGGATCCGGATATCGGCATCGGTGTCCACGAAGATCTTCACATCCAGCTGCTCCCGGAGTTCGGGTAGCGCAAAGATGAGGAGCCCCTCCAGAATCACCACATCCGCGGGTTGGGTGGGGTCTTCCCAACCCACCCGATCGGAAATGTTGAAATCGTAGATGGGTTTCCGGATGGGCAGGCCCTTGCGCAGACTGGCGAGATGGGTCGCCAGGAGTTCGAGGTCGAAGGCGTGGGGATGATCCCAATTGACCTGGCGCCCCTCGAATCGATGCTTCACGACCTCAAGGGGGGCGTAGTAGGCATCCATGTCCAGCAGCAGGACCTTGGCCTCGTCGGTCTGCAGGCGGCGGATCAACTCGTGGGCCACGGAGGTCTTGCCGCTGCCCGAGCCCCCTACGATTCCGATCAGCCAGCTTCTTACCGGCATACAACCCCCCTTCATTTCATCCTATCCGGCCCGAGGCGCTTCAACCTCGTCCGGGTTGGTGCTATCGTTCCGCCATGTACCGCCCACACGCCCTCGTCTCCTCCCTGTTCCTGCTCCTTACCGTGTCCTGCAGCTCCGAGGATCCGAGGCTTCCGCAGAACCTCCTGAACGAGGCCCAGCGCCTCAGCCGCGAGGGCGAGACCCTCAAGGCCAAGAGCATGCTGGAGCGCATCACCCAGCGCTACCCGGATACCCCCGTGGGCAAGCAGGCCCACAACGATCTCTTCCTCATCGAAGCCACCCTCAAGCGGGAGATGCAGGAGAAGCACCGGCTCGTGCGAGCCTCCATGAACCGGATCATGGACGCACTCGGGCGCTACAAGACCAAGCACGGTGAGTATCCCTGGACCCTGAGCGCCCTGGTGCCGGACTACCTGGACCTGGTGCCCGAAACCCCCTGGGGGCATCCCTACCTCTACCGGCCCTTCGTCCCCAATCCCATCGAAGAGCTCCGGGATCGGCGCGGGAGCGTGAGCCAGCGTTTCAACACCCGCTACGAGAGCTACCACCTGACCTGCCTGGGCACCGACCTGCAGCCCGGCGGCGAGGATCTCGCCCAGGACACCCTGGCCATCGACGGTGATTTCTACAAGGAGAAGACCTTTCCGCCCATCCCCTTGCCCCAGCCGGTTCGATAAGCAAAAACGGCCCGCGACGCGGGCCGTTTTTGCAAGTGGGAGTTCCGCGCTACTTGACGCCCCAGTCGAGCACGACCTTCCCCGACTTCCCGCTGTTCATGGCCTCGAAACCGGCCTTGAACTCTTCGATTGGGAAGTGGTGGGTGATGACGGGGCTGATGTCCAGGCCCGACTGGATCATGGCGGACATCTTGTACCAGGTCTCGTACATCTCGCGGCCATAGATGCCCTTGAGGAAGAGGCCCTTGAAGATCACCTTGCCCCAGTCGATGGCGGCATCCTCGCCGAAGATGCCCAGCAGGGCGATGCGGGCGCCATTGGACATGCTGTCGATCATGGAGCGGAAGGCGTGGGCATTGCCCGACATCTCCAGGCCCACGTCGAAGCCCTCGGTCATGCCCAGATCGTGCATGACGGTCTTGAGATCCTCCTTGGCCACGTTCACCGCCCGGGTGGCGCCGAGCTTGCGCGCCAGATCCAGGCGGTACTCGTTCACGTCCGTGATCACCACATTGCGGGCGCCCACGTGCTTGGCAATGGCCACGGCCATGATGCCGATGGGACCGGCGCCGGTGATGAGCACATCCTCGCCCACCATGTCGTAGGAGAGGGCCGTGTGGGCGGCGTTGCCGTAGGGATCGAAGATCGACACCACGTCATCGGGGATGCTGGCGGGCACGGGGAAGACGTTCTCGGCAGGAATGGCCAGATACTCGGCGAAGGAGCCCGGCCGGTTCACGCCCACGCCCGTGGTGTTCGGGCAGAGGTGCCGCTTGCCGGCGCGGCAGTTGCGGCAGTGACCGCAGACGATGTGCCCCTCGCCCGTAACGCGCTCGCCGCCCTTGTAGCCCGTGACGGCGCTGCCGACCTTCTCGATGACGCCCACGTACTCGTGGCCCACGTGCATGGGCACGGGAATGGTCTTCTGGGCCCATGCGTCCCAGTTCCAGATGTGCATGTCCGTGCCGCAGATGGCGGACTTGTGGATGCGGATCAGCACATCGTTGGGCCCCAGTTCCGGCATCGGAACATCCAGCATCGTTAGGCCGGGGGCGCGTTCTGCTTTTACGAGGGCTCGCATGGTTCCTCCGAATTCAGGGAAATAATTTATCCACGGATGAACACAGATAAACACGGATGAAAGAAGGGAATTCCTGTTTTCCTTTTTTATCCGTGTCCATCCGTGTGTATCCGTGGACTGCTTTTACTTAATGACGCCGAGTTCCCGGCCCACCTTTGCAAACGCCGCCACAGCCAGGTCGAGGTCTTCCTTGGTATGTGCCGCGCTCATCTGGGTGCGGATGCGGGCCTGGCCCTTGGGGACCACCGGGAAGAAGAAGCCGATGACGTAGACACCTTCGTCCAGGAGCTTGGCGGCGAACTGCTGGGCCAGGGGCGCGTCGTAGAGCATCACCGGCACGATGGGATGCTCGCCGGGTTGCAGCTTGAAGCCCAGGGCCTCCATCTTGGTGCGGAAGTAGCGACCGTTCTCGTGGACGCGCTTGATGAGATCACCGCTGGTCTCCAGGATCTCCAGGGTCTTGAGCGTGGCCGCCACGATGCTGGGCGCCACGGAGTTCGAGAAGAGGTAGGGCCGGGCCTTCTGGCGCAGCCAGTCGATGACCACCTTCTTGCCCGCGATGTAGCCGCCGCTGGCGCCGCCCATGGCCTTGCCGAAGGTGCCGGTGAGGATGTCCACCCGGCCCATGACACCGCAGTGCTCGTGGGTGCCGCGGCCATGCTCGCCCATGAAGCCCACGGCATGGCTGTCGTCCACCATCACCATGGCGCCGTATTTCTCGGCCAGATCGCAGATCTGGGGCAGCTTGGCGATATAGCCGTCCATGCTGAAGACACCGTCGGTGACCACCAGCACGAAGCGGGAGGTGGCCGTGGCCTCCTTTAGCTTGGCCTCCAGATCCGCCATATCGCTGTTCTCGTAGCGGAAGCGCTTGGCCTTGCAGAGGCGCACGCCGTCGATGATGGAGGCGTGATTCAGGGCATCGGAGATGATGGCGTCCTCTTCGCCCAGCAGGGGCTCGAAGACCGCGCCGTTGGCGTCGAAGCAGCTGGAGTAGAGCTGGGCGTCCTCCATCCCCAGGAAGGTAGCCAGCTTGCGCTCCAGTTCTTCATGGATGTCCTGCTTGCCGCAGATGAAGCGCACGGAGGCCATGCCGAAACCGTGATCATCCATCACACTCTTGGCGGCCTGGATGATCTCGGGGTTGTTGGCCAGGCCAAGGTAGTTGTTGGCGCAGAGGCACACCACCTTCTTGCCGTTGGCCACCATCTGGGGCTGCTGGGGCGAGGTGATGGTGCGCTCGGTCTTGTAGAGGCCCTGATCCTTGAGGGACTGGGTCTCGGTGGCCAGATGGTTCAGGAATTTCGGATTCACAGTGGACCTCGCTCAGGTTGAAAGTCGTTTCCCGCGCCAAGTCTACCGTCTTTCAGCGGCAACACGGCCCCGGCGAAGCTGCGGCTGCGGTCACAATCTCGACCCGGCCCGCGGCGGGGTCTCCGGGCCGCCCGTGCCATTTCGTGGCAGGATGGGAGCCTTCACCGAGGTCCCCATGCGCCGACTCCTGATCCTCCCAGCCCTGGTGCTCACCCTGGCCTGCGGCTCCTCCAACTTGAGCAAGCGGGAAGCCGAATCCGATATCAAGAAGGACTACCCCGTGGCCGTGGCCATCCGAGTGCAGGAAAGCACCAGCGCCATCAAAGGAAGTCCCGATCACGCACGGCTGGTCAAGATGCAGGAGCTCTTGATCAAGAACGGCTGGTTCGCAGTCTTCCGCACAGAGGAAGGTGACCGGGAGCGCTTCAATTTCAAGCCCCTGCCCCAGGCCCCCAAGGATTTCCGCACCGCCCCCAAGGGCGTCGAGATCCCGGCCGCCGAGGCCGAGTTCGTGCGGTCCACCCGAATGGAACCCACCCGGGATGGCGCCAAGGTCAGCTACCAGGTGCGGTTGGCCAATCCCACCCCGTACTTCCCGATCTTCCAGGCCCTCTATAACGCCAAGATCGGCGACACCAAGGAGCGCCACGCCATCTACCGAAAGGAAGGCCGTTCCTGGATCCTGCAAGGCACCGACGAGGCGTTCAAGAAAGCGGAGTGAGGCGCTCCCCAAAACGATTCTTTGCTGTTGGCTTGCCCTGGGGCACCTGCGCATGGACAGGAGCCTGCGTGAGGAGCCCTGTATCCGGGTAAGCCTTGATGCCTTTTTTGTTTTGTGCCTTTCGCGTTCTTTGTGGCTATTCCCTTTCCGCGGAGGTGCCGCTCCGAGAAGTCGTGGCACAACCCTCTCGCCCCTTCGCAGAATGGCCATCAGATTTGCGCCCATTTCCGGGAACCAAACCCGTGCGAGAGGCCGATAGGCCTGCCCTGGGTTAAGCTGGAGGATTCCTGAACGTCTGGAGTCCCCCATGCACCATGAGCGCATCGCCATTCTCGACTACGGCAGCCAGTACACCCGGCTGATCACTCGGCGGCTGCGGGAGCTGGGCGCCTTCGGGCTGGTCTACGGCCCCAACGCCACGGCGGCGGAAATCGGCGGCGCGGACCTCAAGGGCGTGATTCTCTCAGGCGGTCCCAATTCCGTGCTGGAAGCCGGAGCGCCGGATATCGATCCCGCCATCTTCAATCTGGGCGTGCCCGTACTGGGGGTCTGCTACGGCCAGCAGCTCATGGCCCGCAACTTCGGCGGCCAGATCCACCGAGCCGCCAAGCGGGAATACGGCAAGGCCACCATCCAGGTGACGGATGGTGACAGCGTGCTCTTCCACGGCATGGAGAAGGATCAAGTCGTGTGGATGAGCCACGGCGATCACGTGGAAAAGGCCCCGGAAGGCTATGTGGTGACCTCCAAGACCCCCGGCGTGCCCGTGGCAGCCATGGAGCACCGGGGCTTGCGCCGCTTCGGCATCCAGTTCCACCCCGAAGTCACCCACACCCAGCACGGCAACGCCCTGCTGCTCAACTTCCTCCACATCTGCGGCATGAAGTTGGACTGGAACGCGGGCCACTTCATCGAACAGAAGATCGAGACCATTCGCAAGCAGGTCGGCAGTGGCACGGTGGTGCTGGGCCTCTCCGGCGGCGTGGATTCCAGCGTGGCCGCCTTGCTCCTGCACAAGGCCATCGGCAAGCAGCTCACCTGCGTCTTCGTGGACACGGGCCTGATGCGCAAGGATGAGATGAAGCACGTGCAGGAGGCCTTTGCGCCCTTCGACCTGCAGGTGAAGTGGGTGGATGCCTCCAAGCAGTTCCTGGGCGAACTGAAGGGTGTGAGCGATCCCGAGCAGAAGCGCAAGATCATCGGCCGGGTCTTCATCGAGGTCTTCGAGCAGGAGGCCAAGGCCACCCAGGCGCAGTTCCTGGGCCAGGGCACCCTGTACCCCGATGTCATCGAATCCAGCGGCATTGGCGGCGCCGTGCTCGTGAAATCCCACCACAACGTGGGCGGCCTGCCCGAGCGCATGAACATGCAGCTGGTGGAGCCTCTGCGGGAACTCTTCAAGGACGAAGTCCGCCGCGCGGGCCTGGCCCTGGGGCTGCCCGAAGACATGGTGTGGCGCCACCCCTTCCCCGGCCCCGGCTTGGCGGTGCGCATTCCCGGCCCCATCACCCCGGAGCGGGTGGAGATCCTCCAGAACGCCGATGCCATCTTCATGGAAGAGCTGAAGCGCAGCGGCTGGTACAAGCTCACCAGCCAGTGCTTCGCCGTGCTGCTGCCCGTGCAGACCGTGGGCATCATGGGCGACGAGCGCACCTACGAGAACATGTGCGCCCTGCGGGCCGTCACCAGCGAGGATTTCATGACCGCCGACTGGGCCCGCCTGCCCCACGAGCTCCTGGAAACCTGCGCCCAGCGCATCGTCAACGAGGTCAAGGGCATCAACCGCGTGGTCTTCGACATCACCTCCAAGCCCCCGGCGACCATCGAATACGAATGAACCCCTGGCAGGGCCTCAAAGGCCTTCCCCGCAGCATCTGGATGCTCTCCCTGAGCACCCTCATCAACCGCGTGGGCACCATGGTGATGTTCTTTCTCACGCTGTACCTCGTTCAGGGGCGAGGCTGGCGGGAGGAGGAAGCCGCCACGGCTTTGGCGGTGTATGGACTCGGCGCCCTGGTGGCGAGCCCATTCTCTGGTCGCCTCGCAGACCGCATCGGCCACCGGCGGCTGCTGGCGTGGAGCCTCTTTACCTCGGCTCTGACGATCCTGCTGATTCCCTACACCGGTCCCCGGGTTCTGCTCTATCCGCTGATCTTCCTTTGGTCCGCCCTCACTCAGGCCTTCTGGCCTGCCTCCATGGCCCTCATCACGGGTCTCGCCACCCCTGAACAACGCAAGCAGGCCTTCGTGCTGCACCGTCTGGCCTCCAACCTGGGCATCGCTGTTGGCCCTGCCCTCGGCGGCTTCCTGGCCCACTACTCTTACACCTCCATCTTCTGGATCGATGGCATCACGACCCTCTTAGGCTTGGTTGTGCTCCTGGCCTGGGTGCCAGACTCCCAGGTGGACTCCCAGGATGGGCCGCCCAGTGGTTCGGGCTGGCGGGATTGGCGCCTGCTGGGCCTGCTCCTGGGGCTGCTTCCGGCCATCCTGGTCTTCACGCAGATCCATGGCACCCTGCCCCTGTGGATCAGTCGGGATCTGCACCATGGCACCCGCATGTTCGGTCTGGTCTTCACCTTCAACACCATCCTGATCCTGCTGCTGGAGGTGGCCATCAACACGCGGATGGCCTTCTGGACTCACGGCCATCAATTGGCCCTGGGGGCCCTGCTCATCGCGCTCGGCTTCGGCCTCACAGCCTTTGCAGGCCCGCTCCCGCTGCTGGCCTTGAGTGTGATCATCTGGAGTATCGGCGAGATGATCCTGCTGCCCGCCTCCACCGATGCCGCCGCCGCCCTGGCCCCGGCGGATCGTCGGGGCGAATACATGGGGCTCTATTCGATGACTTGGACCCTGGCCCTCACCCTGGGCCCATGGTTGGGCCTGCTTGCCTACGCGAAGCTGGGCCCGGGGATCCTCTGGGGCGGCTGCGGTGTGGTGGCCCTGCTAAGTACGGGGAGCCTCTGGCGCTTCAGGGCCCGCGTTCGGTAGGTATCTGCCCACCCAGGGTGACGGCACGAGATGTTCGAACTCGTGCCGGAGATCCGCCTCGCAATCGGGGCACAGGCCGTGGGTGAAGGCCACTTCAGACCGTTCCTCGAAGTAGCGCTCCACGCGCTGCCAGTAACCGCCATCGTCCCGGATCTTCTTGCAGTGGCCGCAGATGGGAATCAGGCCCCGAAGAGTCCGCACGTTGTCGATGGCTTCCTCGAGTTCCCGGGCATAGCGCCTTTGGCGCGCGGCCAGGAGCTTGTCCCGGACGCGCAGGCGGGCCTGCATCCATGAGAGCCGACTGACGATCCCGTGCAGCACCAGCGAAACCACGGTGGCGCTCACCACGCCCACGCCCCAGTGGATGTAGTCGCCACGGGGGCGCACGGTCCAGATCCAGAGCGTCCACAGCGTCAGGTAACAGGCCATGGAACCCAGGTACCAGCGAATCCGGGGAGAAATGACACTGGCTGTCACCAGGATCAGCATGAAATCGCTGGTGAGATCGAGCCGACCTGTGTAGGTGACCAGCACCAAGTGGTTGGCCAGGATGGCCAGCAGGCAGGCGAAGGCGACCCAGGGCCAGTGGCGGGCCCGGATGATCCGGACCCGGATCCCAACCCAGGAGCCCAGCAGAAAGGCGGCGGTAGCGAGATTTGCGGAGATCATCCGACGCCCTATTGCCGGGGACTGGGCGATGAAATGCACCGGTATCAGGAGAAGGTAATAACAACCTACGATCCAGGCGGCAGTCCGGTATCCGGCCAAGTACAGCTCCAGTACCGCGCGGTCGACCTGCTTCCGGACTCCACCCGTCATGCGTCCCGCCCTCTCGCCGTTGACTGTGTCCATCTTCCCATGCCCGCGACCGTACTCGGGATCACAATGCGCCCTTCCGTGGGTGTCATTCCGCTCCCATAAAGTGGACAGGCAGGCACGGAAATGCTCGACTGGAGTCATGGCGAAACGCGTCGAACGCATCAACAAGTCCGTAAAGGAAATCCTGGAGGATCTGCTCTCCGGCCACCGGGAGGCGGCCTTCAGCGGTCCCGCCTCGGCCCTGAAATACCTGAACCGCACCATGGAGGGCCAGCAGAGCCTGCCCAATGGCGTGAAGGCCGTGGCCTTCGACCTCATGGCCGAAGCCAAGGCTCAGCTTCAGGACTGGGAGGGCGTGAAGGAGGCCGTAGCCGGATTCCGGGCGAATCTCCCAGCGCTCGAGGAAGCCATGGGCCACCAGTACCGCACCACCCTGGAAGCCACCACCGCCCTCGAGCGCGGCGTCCAGGCCCACAGCGAGCTGGGCGACTTCCACGGCGCCCTGGAACTGTGCGAGGTGGCCATGGAATTGAATCTCGGCGCCCACTGGCAGGCCAAGCGGGACAGTCTGGACTGGGCCCGCTGAGGGCTCAGCCGAAGGGCTGGGGGCCGCTCACGCGGAAGCGTGTTCCCAGCCGGTAGCGTGTTCCCGGGTGGATGCAGCGAACGAAGGTGACGGGCAGCGCGCCGGACCAGGTGCGGCGGGTGAGCACCAGGCAGGGGGCGCCGCTCCGGATTCCCAGGAGCTCCGCCTCCTCGGGGGTGGAGGCCATGGCGTCCACCACGTGTTCCACCTCGTCCAGGGGCACCTCCCGGAGCAGGTACTCCCCGGGCTGGATATCCCGGAAATCCTGGTCCGCGAAGTCGGGCGCGGCCTGGGGGTTCACGTAGCGGTCCTCGATCTGCACGGGCACGCCGTTTTCCCGGTGGACGCAGAGGGCGTGGAAGACCGAGCTGCCCGTGGACAGACCCAGGGCCGTGGCCACCTCCAGGGTGGCCGATTCTCGGGCCACCCGCAGGACATCACAGCGGTGATCGTGGCCCCGGCCGCGGATCTCCTCCGCGAGGCTGGAGACTTCCAGGAGGGCGGACTGGGCTTTGGGTTCCGCCACGAAGCTGCCCACGCCTGCCACCCGCAGCAGGAGCCCCTCCTCCGCCAGTTCCCGGAGGGCGCGGTTCACGGTCATGCGGGAGAGGCCCAGTTCGGCCACCAACTCGTGCTCCGAGGAGATGCGGTCGCCCGGCCCCCAGGCCCCGGAGCGGATGCGTCCCAGGATGTGGGCCTTCACGGCCTGGTAGCGTGGGGTGGACGGGAGAGAGTCACTCATGGGCGAAGGGCTCCCTCTCGCAGCGCGGCGCCGTAGGACGCACGGGCCAGGAGGGCCACCAGCCCAAGTCCGGCGAGGCTGGCCAGGGCGCAGAGGCCGAGGATGACCGTGTAGGAGCCCGTGATTTCGCGCAGCTGGGCCGCGATAGGCGGGCTGAGGAGCGCGGCGGCACTCCAGGCGGTGAGGGCCAGGCCATAGGCCTTGGGGCCACGGTCGGGCCCGAAGAGATCGGCCACCAGGGCCGGGCAGAGGGCGAAGCCGCCCCCGTAGCAGCTGGCGATGACCCAAAGCCCCACCGCCAGCGCGAGGGGCGAGCCCACCGCCCGCAGCAGGAGGAAGGTCAGACCCTGGAGGATAAACATCAGACCCCAGATTCGGAGCCGCCTCACGCGGTCCGAGAGACTGGCCCAGCCGAAGCGCCCCAGACCATTGAAGAGGCCCATCAGGGCCACGGCCGTGACCGCGGGAAGCGCGGCCCGCCCTGCCCCGGCCTCCTCCAGCATGGGGCGCGCCAGGGCGATGAGCAGGATGCCCGTGGCGATGTTCAGGAAGAAGAGGGTCCAGAGGAGCCAGAAGCGCGGCTCCCCCAGGACACCCGTGCGGGCGGGAACCTCGGCAGTCGGGTTCCCATCATCGGGAAGGCGCAGCAGGCGCGACGCCAGGAAGATCCCGCAGGCGTAGACGAGGCCCAGGATCACAAAGGCTGGCGCGCAGCCGAAGCGTTTCAGGAGGGCCTCCGCCGCGAAGCTGCCCAGGAGTGCCCCCAGGCCGAAGCCCCCTACCGCCAGGCCTGTGGCCAGCCCCTTGCGGTCGGCGAACCAGCCCATGAGCGTGGTCACGGGGGGCACGTAGCCCAGGCCCAACCCCATTCCCCCCACGAGCCCGTAGCTCAGGTAGAGGAGGGGCAGCGCGCGCAGATGCACGGCCAGCCCCGCACCCGCCACCCCCAGCCCGAAGAGTCCCGCCGAGAGTGCCACGGCGCGTCGGGGCCCCAGGCGCCGGGTGAGGGGCGTGGCCAGGGCGGCGGTGAATCCGAGGGTGGCGATGGCCAGGGAGAAGGCCCAGGTGGCCTGAGCCTTGGTCCAGCCCGCCTCCCTGGCCAGGGCAGGCAGGAACACGCTCCAGGCGTAGACGCTGCCCAGGCAGATATGCACCGCCACCGCAGCGGCGGCGATCCAGGCCCGGCCCGGACCGGTAGCCTTCCCCTGCATCATCAGCTCAGTCCGGTGATGTTGCCGTTCTCGTCGATATCGATGAGCTCGGCGGAGGGCACCTTGGGCAGGCCCGGCATGGTCATGATGTCGCCCGTCAGGACCACCACGAAGCCCGCCCCCGCGGAGACCGTCACATCACGGATGGGCACGTCGAAATGCTTGGGGCGGCCACGCAGGCCCGGATCCGTGGAGAAGGAATACTGGGTCTTGGCGATGCACACCGGCAGATGGCCGTATCCGGCCTCTTCCAGGGCCTTGAACTTCTTGCGGATCTTGAGGTCCGCCATGATGTCCTGGGCGCCGTAGATCCGCTCGGCGATGCTGCGCACCTTCTCCCAGAGGGGCTGTTCATCCTCGTAGGTGAACTGGAGCTGGGCCCCGGCGCCGCTGGTGAGGTGGACGACCTCCTCGGCCAGTTCGAGGGCTCCCTGCCCGCCCTCGGCCCAGTGGGTGGCGCGGACGGCCTTCACGTGCACGGCGCAGCAGGCCTTCTGGATGGCGGCCATCTCTTCCATCGTGTCGTCCTTGAAGGCGTTGATGGCCACCACCACCGGCAGGCCCCAGCCCTTGATGTTCTCGATGTGTTTCAGGAGGTTGGGCATGCCCTTCTCTACGGCGGCCACATCGGGGTTTTTCAGGGCTTCCTTGGCCACGCCGCCGTGCATCTTCAGCGCGCGCACGGTGGCCACCAGTACCACGGCATCGGGAGAGATGCCCGCCTGACGGCACTTGATATCGATGAATTTCTCCGCGCCCAGGTCCGCGCCAAAACCCGCTTCCGTGATCGTGTATTCACTCAGCCCCAGGGCCAGCTTCGTCGCCATCAGGCTGTTGCAGCCGTGGGCGATGTTGGCGAAGGGACCGCCGTGGACGAAGGCGGGCGTGTGTTCCAGCGTCTGCACGAGGTTGGGCTTGAAGGCGTCCTTGAGCAGGGCGGCCATGGCGCCGTGGACCTTCAACTGGGCGGCGGTGATGGGCTGTTTGTCGAAAGAGTAGGCCACGATCATCTTCCCCAGACGGGTCTTGAGCTCCGTCAGGGATTCAGACAGACAGAAGACCGCCATGACCTCCGAGGCCACCGTGATATCGAAGCCACTCTCCCGGGGCTGGCCGTTGGCCGTGCCGCCCAGGCCCACGATGATCTCCCGCAACGACCGATCGTTCATGTCCATCACGCGCTTCCAGATGACGCGGGTGGGGTCGATGCGCAGAGTGTTGCCGTGGTTGATGTGGTTGTCCAGGGCCGCAGCGAGGAGGTTGTGGGCCACGCCGATGGCGTGGAAATCCCCCGTGAAGTGGAGGTTGATGTCCTCCATGGGCACCACCTGGCTGTAGCCACCGCCCGCAGCACCGCCCTTGACGCCGAAGCAGGGCCCCAGCGAGGGTTCGCGGAGGCAGATCGTGGCCCGCTTGCCCAGGCGGCTGAGCGCGTCCCCCAATCCGATCGTCGTGGTGGTCTTGCCTTCCCCCGCGGGAGTGGGCGTGATGGCCGTGACGAGCACCAGCTTGCCGGGGGCGTTCTCCTTCACCCGGCGATAGCAATCGAGGGAGACTTTGGCCTTGGTGCGGCCATAGGGTTCCAGCTCCTCTCCCGGGATGCCGAGCCGCGCGGCGATTTCCTCGATGGGCAGCATATCGGCCTCGCGGGCGATATCGATATCGGCGGGAACGGGGTTCTTGGGTGTGAGCATGACGGAGTCCTTAAAAAAATCCGGAGTCAGGACGTTGGAATGGGCGCGCTGCCCTGGGCCACGATGCGCCCCACCAGCCGGGCGGCGAGGCGCGCGGTGCGGTGGTCTTCATCCAGGGAAGGATTCAGTTCGGCGAGATCGGCCACCCTCAGCTTGCCGCTGGCGCAGGCCGCATCGAGCACCTTCTCCACTACCTCCAGCGCCACGCCCCGGGCCGAAGGCGCGCTCACGGCGGGCGCATCGGCGGCGGGCAGCACATCCAGGCAAATGGTGAGATAGAGGTGATCCACCTTTGCTAGAAAATCTGCCACGAAGGCCTTGATATCCGGCAGATCCGAATAGCCCATGGCCTCGTCCAGACGCCAGGCCACGCCCAGATCCCGAGCCGCCTGGAAGAGCGCCTCGGTGTTGGCGAAGGCGCTGATGCCCAGCACCGCGTAATGGAAGGGCCAAGTCTTTTCCTGGCAGATTCGCGCGATCTGGCGGAAGGGCGTGCCCGAGGTCGCGCGCTCCGCGGAGCGCAGATCGAAGTGCGCATCCAGGTTTAGGATGCCGATGCGCGGGGCGGGACCTGCGCCCTCCAGATGTTTCGCCAGGCCCATGAAGCTGGCGAAGGCGATCTCATGCCCGCCCCCCAACCCCACCGGGGTCAGCCCCTGATCGAGCAGTGCCGCCACTTGCGAGGCGAAGGCCGCCTGCCCCGCTTCGAGCTCGTCGCCCTCCACCCTTACCGTGCCTGCGTCGAAGAGAGCTTGCCCAGGGCGCGCCGGGAGATTCGAGAGCATCCGCCGCAGTGCGTAGGGACCCTCGACCGCGCCCGGACGCCCCTGGTTGCGCCGCACCCCGGCATCGCTGGCGAAGCCCAGCAGGGCCACGCCGGAAGCGGCATCAGGGCGAATAGGTCGCACGATCTGGTGCCAGCGGAGGGCCTGATCGCCTTCCGCCGCATCCACCCGCCCCTGCCAAGGCGACATGTCAACCGTGGGGAATCCCGGTGTTGAGCGCTGGTCCCTGGTCATGAATTCACCCGGGCGAATCCAATTCGATGGGTTCGAACCGCTAAAAATTCAGAAAAATCAGCCACAAAGAAGGCAAAAAGCGCGAAGGGAAATCCTGATATCCGTTCCTTTTTGTGCACTTTGCGTCCTTTGTGGCTAATTGCTTTTAGTCCTTGATCATCGGCAGCTTGAGTCCCTTGGCCTTGGCGGTGTTCTTCGCGATCTCGTAGCCCGCATCGGCATGGCGCATGACGCCGGTGCCGCAGTCGTTCCAGAGCACCCGCTCCAGGCGCTTCGCAGCCGCATCCGTGCCATCGGCCACGATGACCACGCCGGAATGCTGGCTGTAGCCCATGCCCACGCCACCACCGTGATGCAGACTCACCCAGGTGGCGCCGCCGGCGGTGTTGAGCATGGCGTTGAGCAGCGGCCAGTCGGACACGGCATCGGTGCCATCCATCATGCTTTCCGTCTCGCGGTTGGGGCTGGCCACGGAGCCGGTGTCCAAGTGATCGCGGCCGATGACGATGGGCGCCTTCAGCTCGCCCTTCTTCACCATCTCGTTGAAGGCGAGACCTGCGATGTGGCGCTCACCCAGCCCCAGCCAGCAGATGCGGGCAGGCAGGCCCTGGAAGGCGATGCGCTCCCGGGCCATGTCGAGCCAGCGATGCACGTGCTTGTTCTCGGGGAAGAGCTCCTTGATCTTGGCGTCGGTCTTGTAGATGTCCTCGGGATCGCCGGAGAGGGCCACCCAGCGGAAGGGGCCCTTCCCTTCGCAGAAGAGGGGCCGGATGTAGGCGGGCACGAAACCGGGGAAGTCGAAGGCATTGGCCACACCGTTGTCCTTGGCCACCTGGCGGATGTTGTTGCCGTAGTCGACCACCGCGCAACCCAGCTTCTGGAAGTCCAGCATGGCCTGGACGTGGACCGCGCAGCTCTTTCCGGCGGCGGCCTTCAGCGAACCGTGCTTGGATTCGTCCAACTGGGCGGCCTTCCACTGGGCCACGGTCCAGCCCAGGGGCAGGTAGCCGTTGACGAGATCATGGGCGCTGGTCTGATCCGTGACGATGTCGGGCTTGATCTCACCGCCCTGGGCGCGCTTCACCAGTTCGGGCAGAACCTCGGCGGCATTGCCCAGCAGGGCGATGGAGACGGCCTCCTTCTTAGCGGTGTGTTCCTTGATGAGTTCGATGGCGTGATCGAGATCCCGGGCCTGCTTGTCCACGTACTTGGTGCGCAGGCGGAAATCGATGGAGGTCTGCTGGCACTCGATGTTCAGAGAGACCGCACCCGCGAAAGTAGCGGCCAGAGGCTGGGCGCCGCCCATGCCGCCCAGGCCCGCGGTGAGGATCCACTTCCCGGCCAGGCTGCCGCCGCAGTGCTGGCGACCCGCTTCCGCAAAGGTCTCATAGGTGCCCTGCACGATGCCCTGGGTGCCGATGTAGATCCAGCTCCCGGCGGTCATCTGGCCATACATGAAGAGGCCCTTGCGATCGAGCTCGTGGAAGTGCTCCCAGGTGGCCCATTTCGGCACCAGGTTGGAGTTGGCGATGAGCACTCGGGGGCTGTCTGGCGTGCTCTTCCACACCCCCACGGGCTTGCCGGACTGGATGAGCAGCGTCTCGTCCTCGTTCAATTCGCGCAGGCTCGCCAGGATCTGGTCGTAGCACTCCCAGTTGCGGGCGGCGCGGCCGATGCCGCCGTAGACCACTAGGCTCTTGGGATTCTCAGCCACCTCGGGGTCGAGATTGTTCTGGATCATGCGGTAGGCGGCCTCGGTGAGCCAGTTCTTGCAATGCAACTCCGTGCCTTTGGGGGCGCGGATGACACGGCTCTCGTCGCGACGGGGATCGATGATGACGCTCATGGGGGCTCCGAAAGAAACCTGCTCATACCTGTCTATACAAGTTCGAAATCCCGTGCAAGCATATTCTCAAAACGGAGGATCCGGAGCATCCGAGGAAAGAATTCCGTCCACGGATGAACACGGATTCACACGGATAAAAGCAAAAAACAAATTCCGCTGTTTTCTTTTTTTATCCGTGTTCATCCGTGTGTATCCGTGGACTTTCTTTTCTTTTTTGGAGCTCCCATGATCCGACTCGACGGTAAAACGCTGAACGCCCAACATCTCGCAGCCATTGCAGCGGGTGAGGAAGTCAGCCTCGACTCCGCTGCCCTCGCCCTGGTGAAGGAGAATCGCGGTGTCATCGACCGCATCCTGGCCGAGAAGCGGGTGGTCTACGGCATCAATACGGGCTTCGGCCAGTTCGCCACGGTGGTCATCCCCGAAGATCAGTTGGCCCAGCTTCAGCTCAATCTGATCCGCAGCCACGCGGCAGGCGTGGGCGACCCCATCACCCTGGAGCAGACCCGCGCCCTCATGGCCGCCCGCATCAACTGCCTGCTCAAGGGCCATAGCGGCATCCGCACCGAGCCCATCCAGCTCCTGATGGACTGCCTCAACAAGAACGTCCTGCCCGTGGTGCCCGGGCAAGGCAGCGTGGGCGCCTCCGGCGATCTCGCGCCCCTGGCCCACATGGCGCTGCTGCTGGTGGGTGAGGGCCTGGCCTGGTCGGGCGACAAGCACATCCCCGGAGGCGAGGCCCTGGCCAAGGCCGGACTCAAGCCCATCCAGCTCCAGCCCAAGGAGGGCTTGGCCCTCATCAACGGCACCCAGCTCATCACGAGCCTGGGCAACCTCGCCGTGGCCCGGTTGCGCAAGCTCATCCCCCTGGCCGACGAGATCGCCGCCCTGTCCCTGGAGGCCCTGCGGGGCACCACCGCGGCCTATGACGCTCGCATCCACAACGCCCGTCCCCATCCCGGCCAGATCGAAGTGGCCGCCAATATGCGCGCCCTGCTGGCGGAAGGCAGCGAGATCGCCGAGAGCCACAAGGACTGCAACCGCGTGCAGGATGCCTACTCTCTGCGCTGCCTTCCCCAAGTCCATGGCGTGACACGGGACGCGCTGAAATTCACTGCGGAGATTCTGGAGCGGGAGCTGAACAGCGCCACGGACAACCCGATGATCTTCACGGATACCCAGGAGAGCCGCAGCGGCGGCAACTTCCACGGCCAGTATCCGGCCTTCGCCTGCGATGTGCTCGCCATCGCCGTCTGCGATCTGGCCAGCATCTCCGAGCGCCGCCAGGAGCGCATGGTGAACCCGGCCTACTCCGACCTGCCCGCCTTTCTCACCCAGCAGGGGGGCCTGGAGAGCGGCTTCATGATGGCCCACGTCACCAGCGCGGCCCTGGTCAGCGAAATGAAGGGCCTGGCCCATCCCGCCTGTGTGGACACCATTCCCACCAGCGCCGGCAAGGAAGACCACGTGAGCATGGGCCCCATCGCCGCCCGCAAGCTGCTCCGGGCCGTGGACGCCCTGGAGCACGTACTCACCATCGAGGCCCGCATGGCCCTGGAAGGTGTCCGCATCATCGGCCTGCAGCCCGCTACGGGCGTCCGTCCCCTCTTCGAGCGCCTGGCCAAGGCCTGCGCCCCCTGGAGCGACCGCGTGATGTTTGAAGAAATGGACAAGACCCTCCAGGCCCTGCGGGAACACACGGCCAGCTGCTGAGGGGCCCGAAGGAACTCTTTAGGCAACAAACCCGTTGTTTAACAGGATGGCAGGATGATCAGGATGGAATCGGCGGCCTGGGGCAGCCGATTCCGTTTCAAGGGGCCTGGATACATTGGGGTAGATAGAAGGGTCTGCAGTTCCCTCCTGTCCCGGAATCCTGTCCGACTTCATTTCAATTCACCACGAAATTCCGTGAGAGCCCTCGATCTGCGCGGGCTTGCGAGTGGTTCGGATCGACAGGCACCGCTGGCTCGGTTCTTGAGGCGAAACGCTTCACGCGGAGGTCCGGAGGAAGACAGAGGCTCGCGGAGGAAAGATAGAAGTCGGCGGAGCATGCCAAACCCTCCGACCCATTCCAGCTTTTCCCTCCGCGATCCTCCTCGTTTCTCCGCAACCTCCGCGTTGTGCTTATGTGCGCGGTATCCGCGGCGATGGGTCCATCGCTGCACACCTTCTCGCAGATGCATGAAGCACCTTTATTTATCTGCAGGTAAAAGGGGACCGCTTGCGACCTGTAGTCGCGATGTCACCCCTCGAGGAGCCCGATCACCAGTTCGGGGTAGCCGCGCACCACAGCCTGGAGGAACTCCCGATCGATGGCCACCAGGAAAGCAGAGCTTTCGACAATCGCTGTCGCGCTGTGGGGGCGATTCCGCAGGAAGGCCTCCGGCTCCAGGAAACCCTGAAGAAGCTGTTCGGGCTGAACCACTACCTCACTGGAATCTCCCACCAGGCGCACGCTCCCCGTCACGAGCTGAAAGAGCGTCCCGGCAGGATCGCCCTGGGTGAAGAGCCGTTCGCCGGGTTTGGCCAAGCGTTGCTGGGGGTTCATGGCGAAGGGCCCCTGAAGTTCCGCCAGGGACCGGCTGGTTTCCCTCAGACGCCAGGAAAACTGGGCGCAGATGGCTCGTGTCAGCCCAGGAAAGTCCTCGATGACCGCATCGATGTGGGGCGGTTTGAGGCGCAGCACGAAGCTCCCGCCCGAACTGCGCACAGAAGCCGAGCGCCGAAGGCTGCCCAGATAGGCCATCTCGCCCACGATGCCCGGCTTCTCTAGATCGCAGAGCACCGTGGCCAGGATGACCGGAGGCAGATCCGGCCGGTTGGGGGCCCGCTCCACCACGAAGGCGCCCTTCAGCACCAGGAACACGTCCATGGAATCCTCGTTTTCCCGCACGAGGTATTCGCCATCCCTGAAGCGCAAGGCCTCGATCTCAGGGTGAACCCTGAGCAGGCGGCAGACTTCGGAATCTTGCTCCAGTTCGAGGCGCACAGGATCAAAGGCTTCGGGCATCGAGGCTCCCGGGAATGGATGGATTCGAGTACCTCCACTCTGCCATGACGGGCTCAAGAACAAGCCGTTCCGTTGCATCCAACCCGAGGGCGTGCTGCCATGGAGCCATGATCCTGCGCACCGTGCTCTTTTTCGGCGTTCTGCTCCTCATCCTCGGCAGCACCCTGGCCTACCTGGGGCGGCGCTCCATGGGCCTCTGCCCAACCTTGGCGCGCCACCCTGCCCTGGTGTGGGGTTTCCTGGGGCTCTTTCTGGGGCTCCTGTTCCTGGTGCCCCTGGTCAACCGCCTGGCGGATCATCGGGCGGACGGCCTGTACTGGCTGAGCTACGGGCTCTTCAGCTTCGTGTCCACCTTCCTGGTCTACCTAGCGGTGGCGGATCTGGGCCAGTTTCTCCTGCGGCGCCTGGCCCATGCCCCCCAGGTCGTGGGGCTCTGGGCCTTCCGTGCCGCCTTGGTCGGGGCGGTGCTCTCGGTTCTGATCGGGTGGGTGATGGCGATCCGCCAGCCCGGGGTGAAGGAGGTGGAAGTCCCCATGGCGGGCTTGCCCTCAGGGCTGGAAGGGTTCCGCATCGTGCAGATCTCCGACCTGCATCTGGGGCCCCTGGTCTCCACCGCCAAGGTGGAACGCCTCGTGGCCCGCACCAACGAACTCAGGCCGGATCTCATCGCGATCACGGGGGATCTGGTGGATGGCGAGGCCAACGGCGTCAAGGGCAAGGCCGAGCGCATGGCGGCCCTGAAGGCCCCTCACGGCGTCTACTTCGTCACGGGCAATCACGAGTACTACTCCGGGTTGGCCAAGTGGATTCCCGTAATCCGAAGCCTGGGATGGCGCCTGCTGGACAATGAACATGCCGTCATTGAGCGAGGGGGCGCTCGCCTCGTGGTGGCGGGCATGCCCGATCCCACCGCCGAGGGAAGGCGTGGCACCGGGCGTGGTCCCAATCTCGCCGAGACCCTCGCGGGCGCGCCTGCGGAGGCCATCAAGCTCCTGCTCTTTCATCCCCCCACGGGCTACGAGGAAGCCGAAAAGGCCGGCGTGAACCTGCAGCTCAGCGGCCACACCCACTCCGGTCAGTACTTTCCGTGGAACCTGGTGGTGCAGTCCATCTACCGCTACCCAAAGGGACTGAGCCGGCACGGCGCCATGTGGATCTACACCAGCGTGGGTACCGGATTCTGGGGCCCCCCCAACCGTTTCCTGGTACCACCGGAGCTTACGGTGATCACGATGAAAATGGATACCCACAGGGGAAAAACCGTGGAAGATGAAGGTCCAGGAAGCAAATAAGCATCCCAAGGAAAGCCCGACCATGGCGAACCTGTTTTCCAAGCCCACGGCACCGCCCGAAGAGGTTGACCCGCTCCGCCGCGGGGGTGTCATTTCCGGGGATGCCTACCCGGAGCTGCGAGTCCGCAAGGCCTCATCCAAGGCACCAGCGCCTTCGGCACCGACACCGGCACCGCCTCTGGAGGTTGAAGACCCGGGACACCTTGTGCTGGAGGGGCGCCTCCGGGAAATGACGCCAGAGGCCTGCCAGCGCCTGCTCAACGGCTTCCTGGAACGGGGCCACCTCGCCACCTTCACCCAGGGGATCGAGCAGGTGATGGCCGGACTCGACGCCCCTGAACTCGCCACCCGCCGATGGGCTCTGGAAACCATCCAGCTGATGGCCGGTCAGGAGGACCAGGACCTGATGCCCCACGGCACCCTGGCCATGCTCTTGGGAGCCGTGGGGCGCTGCCTGCTGACGGAACCCGAGGGGGAAAGTCGGGAACTGGCCGTGGATACCGTGGCCCTGATCCTGGGCACCCTGGGCGTTGCCGGCGATCTCGAGGGTGCGCGCACCCACCTGACACGGGTGATCCACGATGCCGGAGCCCAGGGACCCGCGCTGCGGAAACAGATCCTATCCTCGAAATTGCTGCCCACGAGCCCCCTGCGCCTATTCTTCCGCGAGGGCCGAGGAGTGCTGGATTCACGAGTGCTGCCATTCTTCCGGTTCGCCGGAGCCGATGGCGGGCGAGGCCTGGTTCGCCAGTTGGAGGAAGAGGAAAACCGTCAACGGCGGGGTCGCATCCTGGAAATCCTCAAGGCCCTGGCCCCTCAGAGCCTCGAACCGATCAAGGAGTCCCTCCGGGCGGAGGCCTGGTACCTAGTGCGCAATGCGCTGAACCTGCTGGGCGAACTCGGGGATCCCGAGGCCTTCGAGGCCATCAGCCGTTTCCTGGAAGACCCTGATGTGCGCATCCGCCGGGCCGCCGTGCGGGCCTTCTGGAAGACCGGTGGTCTCCGTGCCGAATCCTACCTGGTGGATCTGCTGCCCAGGAGCGTTCCGGAGATCCAGGAGGAAATCCTGGTCGGTCTGGGGCAGCTCAAAGGGAGGGGCTCCGTGGTGCCCATCGCTCGCCTCGCCGTGGAATCGACCGAGATGCGGGTGAGGGCCATCGAGGCCTTGGCCCTGCTCGGTCAGGCCCAGGCCGTTCCCACCCTGGCGCCCTTTCTCGAGCGGAAGGGCCGGATCCTGAAGACCGCCGAGCCCGCCGAGGTTCGCCTGGCCACCGCCAAGGCCCTGAAGGCCATCGGCAGCCCCGAAGCCATGAGAGTGCTGACCGAGGCGGTTCAGGCGGCCCCGCGGAACGGCGACCAGGAGGCCCTTCGCCAGATTCTGGAAAAGTCCAATTGGTGACGAAAACCAGGCAGTTGGTGGCCTCGCCCGGAAGAACGCATAGGGTCTGCACTACAATGACCGGGACATCTCCGGAGGTTGCCCCAAGTGAGTGATTCACGGAAGCCATGGCGTTTCGCGTGCGAGGCGGATCTTCGAGCCCACTCCGAGGCGGATTCTATTCGCTTCTGGCGGGTTTCCCACGATACCGATGGCACTCCCAGGGCCATCTTCAACTACCGCCTGGAACACACCCTCGGTGTAGTGAAACTCGCCCGCTGGCTCGCCCCCCTGGCCAAGGCCGACTCCGACATCGTGGAGTGCGCGGCCTGGCTTCACGATTGCCGCAAGCAGCTCAATGACCCGGGAGGCAAGGACACTCACGCCCGAGACGCGGCCCAGGCGGTGGATGCCATTCTCGAAGGGTCCGACTTCCCGTTTGAGAAGATCCCGGCGGTGAAGCAGGCCATTCTGCACCACGTGGGCCTGCGCCTGAGCCACCGCCTCGAACCCGTTGAAACAGCCTGCCTGTGGGACGCCGACAAGCTGAGCAAGATCGGCGCCGCGAGCCTGATCCACTTCGGCTGCATCAGCGGAGGGTTCGAGCCCGTCGACACCGAGCACATCCTGGAGCGGGGCGAACGTTGGCTCACGCTGGCCCGGAGCATCGTGGACAGCCTGAACACGGAAGCCGCCCGCACCGAGGGTGAGCTTCGCTACCAGTTCCTCCTTCGGCACTACGTGCAGCTCCGGCGCGAGTGGAGCGAGCCCATGCAGGAGAGCCAGCCGTGACCTTTCTCGAACTGGTGCAAGCCCTCCAGATGGCCGTCAAGGCCCTGCTGATGTACACGGACACCCATCCCCGTTCCCAGGAGGCCCTCCAGGCCCTGGGCCAGGGCATCGAGGCGTGGCTGAAGGACAAACCCGCTCTGCACATTGCGACCTCGGGTGGAAAGCTCTTCCTGGACGGGGCTCCCGCCGAAGGGCAAAGCCTGCACACGGCGGCCCTGGCCCGTCAGCTCTCCGAACGCCAGATCGCCGGTTTCGTCATCCAGCGGGGCGTGGAGCCCGGTGAGCTCCTGGGCATGCTGAAGATCCTCATCCTGAAGCCAGCCAAGCTGGAGGAGATGGGCGGCGTGGCCAAGGTCATGGTCGACCAGAAACTCCGCCGCATCACCCTCAGCCAGACTCAGTACCGGGAAGTCCGCGAGGGTGGTGAAGATCCTGGAGAAACCCGTGAAACCAGCGGGAGCGAGACCACCCAGGCCCTGGCGGCCCAGCTGCAGGCCGCCGCTCCCATGCTGGCGAACGTCTCCGCCATGCTCCAGCGCTGGCAGGAGGCCCTTGGCTCGGGCCTCCCCGAGCCCGCCGCCAGGGCCGGAGTCGGCCGGGGAACCCCGCAGGAGGAATCTCTGCCTTTGGATCTCGCGTTCCTCGGTCCAGTGGCGGAGGAGATGGGCTGGGGCAGCGGTTTTCCCGCGGCACCCCAGATCGAGGCCCTACGTCAGGCCCTTCAGTCTTTGCCGGGCCAGACCCTCTTCACCCTGCTGGGCGGGCTCGACCGATTGCCCGCTGCGCCGTCCTCCCTCAGCCTGGCCGTCAACGCGCTGGCTCCGGAACTGCTCGGCCACGCAGCCACGGGAATGCTTCAGGAGGGAATGCCCTGGAGCGGACTCAAGGATTCCCTGTTCGACCTGATCCACGCATCGCCCCAGAAGGAAGCGATGCTCGGCGCCCTGGAGGCGCAGTTCCAGAAACAGGGCCTGGAGGCTGGGCACATGCAGGGCCTGCTCCACCAGCTCGACTGGGACAGCCAGAGTCTTGACGAGAAAGTGCGGCGGGCCACCACGGAATCGGCCCTCTGGAATCTGAGCCCTGACCAGCGACTCTCGCTGTTGCGAGAGCTACTGGAACTGGGCCGCACGGAGCAGTTCCTCCAGGTGCTCGAACTCTTCCTGGAACAGCTCTCCGTCGAGGATGCCTACCGTCGGGACAGTGCCGCCAAGGCCCTGTTGGCGGTTTCCCAGTGGATGATCAGCCCCGGGCTGCCCCTGGAGGCCGAGGGGCCGCTCATCCAGGGGCTAGTGGCGCACTTCGGCTGGGAACCTCTCGCCGCCATCCATCGCACCACCACCGAGACCCTGGAAGGCATCCTGGCGAACCTGGTGGGCCGTGGCGAAATGACCCAGGCCCAGGGGATCATCCAGGATCTGGAAGGGCTCTGTGCCTTCCTGGACGATCACCAGGAATGGCGAGGCCTGGGCCTCGCCAAGCTCAAGGGCCGACTCTGCGCGGAGGATCTGCTCTACACCGTGGTGGAGCGCCTGCACACCGAAGAGGCCGAAGTCGTGCTGACCACGGCCATACCCTATTTCGAATTCCTGGGTGAGCCCGCGGCCCGGTACCTGGTCACCATTCTGGGCGAGGAGCCTGATCGCAAGCGCCGGGGGCGCCTGCTGGATGTGATCCGCGTGATGGGCCCCATCGCCATTCCGGCACTCCAGGAGGGTCTCCACTCCTCCACCTGGTACTTCGTGCGGAACACCCTCAATCTCCTGGCGGACATGGGCGATGCCGGGCTTCTCGCGGATATCGAGGCCTGCCTTCGGCACGGTGATGGTCGGGTGCGACGGTCGGCGGTGCGAGCCATGTGGAAGCTTGGAGGCCCCGCGGCCGCCCCCGCCCTCATTACCTGTCTGGCGGCCACCGATCCCGAAACCCAGATGGAGATCCTCTTTGGACTGGGGCAGATTCAGGCTATTGATGCCGTTCCAGCGGTGGCGGAACTGGCGAAGCATTCCGGCACGCCCGAGCGCATCCGCATCAAGGCCATCGAGACCCTGGGGCAAGTGGCCTCCCCCGCCGCCGTGCCGTGGCTCCTGGAGCTTCTTAAGCGCCGGGGCCGGATCTTCACCAGCGCGGAGGGCACGGAAATCCGGATGGCCGCGGCCCGTGCCCTGCTGCTCATCGCCACTCCCCAGGCAGAAGCCGGACTCCGGCAGGTAGTGGCCGATGAACCCCGCAACCAGGATCGGGATGCCCTCCAGCGCATCCTCGACCTGCACAAGGCCTGAAGGCCCATGCCCACTGCCCCCGAATCCCGCCAGTTGTTGGAGGCCTTCGAGGCCTTCACCGCCGCCAGCGAGCAACTCCAGGAGCGTTACGAAGCCCTCCAGGGCCAGCTTGGCCGCCTCCAGAGCGAACTGGAAACCGTGATCGAAGCGGTCCCCTTCGCCCTCTGGGTGCTGGGGGAGGAGGGCGAGTTGCGCTTCTCCAACCGCCCCGAAGGCATGCCCGGCAGCTTCCAGGATGGCCCTCCCCCCTGGCAATCGGGGGCCCCTGCGGGCCTGCGCCACTTCAAGGATCCCGAAGGCCGCGAACGGTTCTTCGAACAGGAGAGCCGCCCCACCAAGTCCGGGCACATCATCACCCTGCGGGATGTCACCGAGGCCCACCTCCGGGCGCAGCAGGCCACCCGAGAGGAGCGCCTCCAGGCCATGGGCCTTATGGCCGCTGAGCTGGCCCACGAGATCCGCAACCCGCTGGGCAGCCTCGCCTTGTTCGCGGGAATGCTGGTGGAGGATCTGCAGGAGCAGCCGCCTCAGCTGGAACTGGCCCACCGGCTGCAGGAGAGCGTGCAGCGGATGAACACCCTGGTCTCGAACACGCTGACCTTCAGCCGGGATCTCACGCCCCGGCTCGCGCCCCTGCCCCTCGCGGCCTTCTGGGAGGACGTGAAGCTCTCCTCCGGGCTCCCCGAGGCCATCCAGTGGCACAACGGAGTCCCTCCCCAGGCCAAGTGGAATGCGGATCCGGACCTGATGCGCCAAGTCGCGGTGAATCTCCTGCAGAACGCCGCCCGGGCCATGGAGGATCGGGTTTCCCCCAGCCTCACCCTGAGCGCCGCCCAGGAGAAGGTGGATGGTGTGCCCCACTGGCACCTGATCCTGGAAGACAACGGCTGCGGGGTGCCCCAGGAAACCCTGGCCCGCATCTTCGATCCCTTCTTCAGCACTTTCGGCGGTGGCACCGGCCTGGGGCTGGCGGTGAGCCACCGGATTCTCGTGGCCCACGGCGGCCTCCTCCACCTGGAGAGCCAAGTGGACCGGGGCACCAAGGTCCACCTCCGGCTGCCCTCTGTGGATTGAAAACCGACCTGTTGGCAGGGGTTCGGGCCCTGGAAGGCTCGACTCAGGTGCCTTTGGTCCTGGTATTTCGGGCAAGGGGCACTAGGATGGGAAGTGCATGATCGATCCCAAGGCACTGACCACCCTCGCTGAGCTGCTCCATCGGGCCCTCAAGGCCCAGTCTCACTATGCCCAGGACCATCCCCAGGCCGTTCAGACCGTGGAGGCGGTCCATGGCTGCCTGAGAGCGATCCTGCAGAAGGACAGCCCGCTCATCCTCACCTGCTCGCGGAACAAGCTCTGGTGCCTGGGGCGATTGATCGAAGGCTCGCCCAACGCGACCCAGGCCCTGGTCAAAGAAATGGAAATTCGCGGCATCGGTGGCCTGGTATTCCATGCCGGGCTCGATACTGACGAACTGCAGCTCCTGTTCTTCGGTCTCCAGCTCAGGCCCCAGCGCCTTCAGGAAATGGGCGGCCCCGACAGCCTCTTCCCCGAAGGCAGCAATCTGCGGGCGCTTCTCCTGGAGCCCACCCAGGACGACACCGAGGAACCCCTGCCTCCCACCGTGGGCGGCGGTCCAGCTCACATCCCTGCGGGTCCCCGGACTACCTCCAGCGCCACCGGAGCCATTCCCATCATCCCCCTGGATGATGTCTGGTCCGGTACCTTCCCCGGCGAGGCGCCCTCGGTTCCGGCCCCGGTGAAGGCCGTGCCGCCACCACCTCCACCGGCACCTCCGCCGCCGCAACCTCCGCCACCGCCGCCCGTGGATGAGCCTCCCTCTCCGGCGGCCCTGGCGGCGGATCTCCGGAGCCTCTTCGGCGCCGTGGTGCAGATGACGGCCATGCCCGTGAGACCCTCCATTGATTCCCCCTGGGCCTCCGAGCAGCGGGAAGTGCTCAAGGAGTGCGGCTTTCTTCAGCCGGATTTCAGTTCCATCGCAGGCACGAGCGCCCAACTGGGTTTGGGCCGCATGGATCCCGTCACCCTGCGGGACACGCTGCGCAACGCGCTTTCCGGCCTGGAGCCGATGACCCAGGGAAACATCCTGCTGGGGGTTCCCGCCTTCCCTTCTGAAGAACAGGCCCTTCGGCGAGCCCTGGACTACCTTGGGCCCGAGCTGCTGGCCACGGCGGTCGCCGATGTTCACATTCGCCTGACGCCCTCACGGTTCACCCTCGCCCTCCTGGTGGCGGCCCTCCTCCAGTGCGTCAAGGATCGGGAACTCTCTCTGGACGCCATTCGGGGGCGCCTGCAGTTCGAGGGTTGGACCATCCAGGATGTAGACGCGCTGAAGGACGCCATCCTCTGGGAATGCCACGGCACGGACACGAAACTCCGCATGAGCCTCATGGACCGGGGCGTGTTCGAACTGGACGCCCACCAGGTCACGATCCTCCTGCGCCAGTTGGTGCGCGGCAAGCGGGGCGAAGGCCTCAAGGATCTTCTCAATCAGCTCCAAGGGGGGTTCGCCAGCCCGGAGGTGCGTCGCCGTCGCCTGGCCTCGGAGATCGTCGCCGATCTTGCGGAGTGCCTGGATGAACCCGCCCTCACCGCCGAGAACATCCTGAGCCTGCAGCGCACCCTGCACGAGCACATCCTCCAGGAGGGCGACCCGCAGTCCGGCCTCTGGAGCTGCCAGTCCATGGAGGCCCTGCTGGGCCACTGGCTGCGCAAATCCAATTTCGACGGGGTCTACCGCGAAATGCTCGCCCTGGGTGAGCTAGCCTTGGCCAAGTCGGGCACGCCGGAGTGGAAGGCCCAGGCCGTGCGCGATCTGCTCTTCCGCATCGCCAGCCCCGGCAACATGGCCACCCTCACGAATCTGCTCCATCATCCCGACACTCAGATTTCCATGGGGCAGCTCCACTCCCTCCTGGCCCTGCTCGGGCGGCCCGCCGCCCAGCACCTGACCATGTGTCTGGAAGTGGAGGAAGACGCGGGGCGCCGCGGCAGCCTGATGGACGCCCTTCGCGCCATCGGCCGCAACGCCGTGCCTCCCCTCAAGGAGGCCTTGGCTTCCCCGAATCCCTCCCATGTGCGCAACGCCCTGCTCCTGCTGGGAGAAATCGGCCACAAACCCGCCTTTCCGGACGTGGCCCTGGCCCTGGAGCACCGCGATCTGCCGGTGCGTCGGGCGGCAGTGGCGGCGGTGGCCGTACTGGGCGAGGGTTCCCAGGCCGCCCAGGCCCTCGCGGCGGCCTTGGGCCGCTCTGAGCCGGGGCTCCAGCTCGAGATCCTCGCGGTCCTCTCCGAACTGAAGAACTCCAGCGCCGTGTCGGCCATCGCCGAACTTCTGGTGAACGCCAAGGGCTCCGGCGAAGAGGCCGCACGCATCCGCCTGCGCGCCCTGGAAACGCTGGGAGTCATTGGTTCTGCCGACGCCGTTCCCGTCCTTCAGGACGTCTTCCGCAAAAAGGGCATCCTGGGGGGGCGCGAGAGCACGGCCATGCGCCTCGCGGCGGCCAAGTCTCTCTCGGCGATCAATACCCGCGAAGCGAGAGAGGCCATCGCCCTGGCCATGGACGGTGAACCCCACGAGGATGTTCGCGCCGTACTGCGCCAATACTTGATTGGCGGGAACAATTGAAGCACCCCGGGCGTCAGATTCACTGACCCCGAATTGGAGGAAACGCATGTCCCTGCATATGATCGGGCCTGGAAAAAAGGCCCCGGAAATCGTCAACGCCGTCGTAGAGATTCCCTTCGGCTCCCGCATCAAGTACGAAATCGACCACGTGACCAATCTGGTCAAGGTCGACCGCGTGCTCTATTCGCCCATCCACTACCCCGCTGAGTACGGCTACATCCCCCACACCCTGGCCGATGATGGCGATCCCCTCGACATCCTCGTGCTCATCCAGGGCGCGACCTACCCTGGGGTGGTGATCGAAGCCCGCCCCATCGGCGCCCTCAAGATGCGCGACGACAAGGGCCAGGACGACAAGATCATGAGCGTGGCCATCAATGACCCCAATTTCGCCCATGTCCACGAATTGAAGGATCTCGCCCCCCATCTCCTGCGCGAGGTGGAGCATTTCTTCCTCACCTACAAGAACCTGGAAGCCAAGGACGTTCAAAGCGAGGGTTGGGTGGGCCTGGCCCAGGCCATGGACATCATCAACGAATCCATCAACGCCTATCGCCACTAAAAAAAAGGGGGTTCGCCCCCTTTTTTTTAGCAGTATGCTTCTCCGGTTTTCCGAGGTGTACCCATGGGCGTGATCTGCTTCGACCTCGACGGAACGCTGGTGAACCCCCTCCCTGCGGTGAGCCACTGCCTGCGGGAAACCTGTGGCGCCCATAACCTTCCCTGCCCCACCGAAGCCGAGATCCGGCCCTTCATCGGCCCCAGCGTGAGGGGCCTCCTGGCCCGGCTCCTGGGGCCCCGTGTCGGAGAGCTGGACAAGGTGATGGCCTCCTACTGGGAGGTCTTCGGCGAAGAGGGCATCTTCGAGCACCAGATCTACGACGGCGTCCAACTGATGCTCGGCCGCCTGAAGCGGCAGGATCACCGGATCTTCATCGTCACCGCCAAGCCCGCCACCTTCGCCCGCCGCGTGGTGCATCATCTCGATCTCAACCTGATCGTCGATGACGTTTTCGGCCCCGCGCCAGCAGATGTCTGGCCCGGCAAAGTGGAATTCATGGCTTCGATCTGCCAGGGCGGCGCCCTTTGCCAGGGGGGGATCCTGGTCGGGGACCGTGGCGATGACATGAGGGCCGCCCGGAAATTCCAGCTTCTGCCCTTGGGAGTCACCTGGGGATTCGGCACCCGGGAAGAACTCACCGAGGGCGGCGCGGAAATCCTGTTCGAGGATATTCCTTCGCTGGACGCCTGGTTCAAAGACCAACTGAGCGATCCCGAAATCCACGATCTGGTGACCCGCGCGGAGTAGCGCCGTTACAGTCTTGTTTCCTTCCTGTTGCCAGATCGAGGACAGGGGGTAAAACTGTGCAGAAGCATCCGAAACAGCTGTCCTGAAACCTTCTGGAACGCTAAGGAGAAAAGTCGTGCCCAAGTCCCTCTCCGCACCACGGGTCGCAGCCATCGTCGGCCCTTTCATGTCCGGGAAGACCACGCTGCTGGAAAGCCTGCTCTTTGCTTCCGGTGCTCTTGCACGCAAGGGTTCCGTCAAGGAAGGGAACTCCGTGGGGGATTTCTCCCCGGAGGCTCGCGCCCGCCAGATGAGTCTGGATGCGGACGTGGCCACCACCACCTATCTGGATGAGTCCTGGACCTTCATCACCTGCCCGGGTTCGGTGGAATTCCAGCAGGAAATGATCGGCGCCCTGATGGTGGCCGATGCGGCCGTGGTCGTGGTGGAGCCCGATCCCAACCGCGCCATGATGGCCGCCCCCATCCTGAAGTTCCTGGACACCCACAAGATTCCCCACCTCATCTTCGTCAACAAGATGGATGGCGCCGAGGCCGCCAAGTACCTAGGTGCCACCGTCGAGGCGCTCCAGACCTGGACCGCCAGCCCGCTGGTGCTGCGCCAGTGCCCCATCATCGAAGGCGACGCGCTGAACGGCTACATCGATCTCTCCTTCGAGCGCGCCTTCCGCTACAACCCCCATCAGGAATCCACCCGCATCGAGATCCCCGCGAACCTCAAGGACGAGGTCGCCGCGGCCCGCATGGAGATGCTGGAGAAGATCTGCGCCTTGGACGACGACCTCATGGCCATGCTGCTGGAAGAGCGTCTGCCGGGCATGGAGGAAGTCTTCAAGGTCATGCGCGGCGGCTTCCAGGACGCCAAGCTGGTACCCGTGCTCTTCGGCAGCGCGGAACGGGATGGCGGCGTGCGCCGCATCCTCAAGCTTCTGCGCCATGAGGCTCCGGAGTTCAGCACCACGGCCACTCGCAACGAAATCCCCGCGGACGCACCCCTGGCGCAGGTCTGGAAGACCGTCCACGCCATGCATATCGGCAAGCAGAACTACATTCGCGTGTGGAAGGGCGAGATCGCCGATGGCGCCACCCTTGCGGGTGTGCGGGTGTCGGGCATGAACAAACTCTTCGGCCAGAAGCAGGACAAGGTGACCAAGGCCGTGGCGGGCGAGATCGTGGCCCTGGGCCGCATGGATCCCATCAAGACGGGCCACGGACTCACCACCCAGCCCCAGGTCCTCGAAATGCCCTGGCCCGCCTCGCCCCAGCCCGTGCTGCCCATCTCCCTCAAGGCCACCAAGAGCGGCGAAGAAGTGAAGCTCTCCAGCGCCATCGCCAAGCTCATCGAAGAGGATCTCTCCTTCATCCTCGAGCAGAATGCCGAAACCCAGGAGCGCATCCTCTGGGGCCAGGGCGAGATCCATCTCAAGAACGCCGTCCAGCGCCTCAAGGCCAAGTACAACGTGGAAGTGGCCGCCGAAAAGCCCCTGGTGCCCTATCGCGAAACCATCAAGAAGGGCTGCGAGATCCAGGGGCGCCACAAGCGCCAGACCGGCGGCCACGGCCAGTTCGGGGACGTCCACTTCCGCATCAAGCCCCTGGCTCGGGGCGAAGGCGTGGTGTTCACCGAGGAGATCGTCGGCGGCGTCGTGCCCCGCAATTACATTCCTGCGGTGGAAGAGGGCGTCCACGACTACTGCAAACAGGGCCCCCTGGGCTTCCCCGTGGTGGATCTCAGCGTGTGCCTGTTCTTCGGCAGCTATCACGATGTGGACAGCTCCGACATGGCCTTCAAGACCGCGGCCCGCATCGGCATGACCGATGGCCTCGCCAAATGCAGCCCCACCCTGCTGGAACCCATCCTCAAGGTGCAGATCAGCGTGCCCAGCGAGCACACCTCCAAGGCGCAGCGCATGGTGACCGGCCACCGCGCCGGACAGATCCTGGGCTTCGACGCCAAGGCCGACTGGCCGGGCTGGGACGTGGTGGATGCCTACCTGCCCCAGAGCGAGATGAACGATCTCATCATCGAGATCCGCTCCCAGACCATGGGCGTGGGCTTCTTCACCTGGGCCTTCGATCATCTCTCCGAGCTGGAAGGCCGAGATGCCGACAAGATCGTCGAGGCCCGCAAGAAGTCGCTCGAGCACCACGCTTAAAACCGATCAAGTTTTGCCTAGCGGGGGCTTCGGCCCCCGCTTTTTTACATTCCGAGCCCTTGTTTGGAAACGATATAAAAATCCTACGCTGCGATAAAAAATATCACTCCGCCCCGATCGAACCTTGGAGTAGATTGAAGCGTTTGCACACACCCTGATTTCCCTTTCTCAATTCCAGTCCACAGTCCTTCGGTGAACCTCCGTTCACCTGCCAATGCTTGTGCCCATCGGGCAAGGAGTCCTGAATGAATACACGCACTACGGGCATTACCCTCCTCACCTCCCTCGCCTGCGCCGTAGCTGCCTACAGCCAGACCAGCACCACCTCCGGCGCCATCCGCGGCAACGTGCACTCCAAGAAGGGAGGCGTGGTCGCTGGGGCTTCGGTCATCCTGCGCAACCTGGAGACAGGCTTCGCCAAGACCAATACCACCGATGCGCGCGGCAACTACCAGTTCGCCTTCCTGCCCATCGGCACCTATGAGCTGACGGTCACCTCGCCTGGATTGAAGGCGGCGAAGGACGGCTCCGTGCGTGTGAGCCTCGGCCAGACCACAACTCAGAATTTCGGCCTCGACAGCGCCGAAGCCGCTGCCGTGGTAGAGGTCATCGCCGACAGCACCGGCGTGGACACCGCCCAGATCAACACCCAGACATCCATCACCCAGGAGCTCGTGGATGCCGTGCCTATTAACGGCCGCAACTTCACGGATCTTGTCCAGCTCACCCCTGGTGCCGCCGTGGGCGGCACCAGCTACTACACCTCCGTGGAAGGCGCCCGGGGCATTCAGAACAATCTCCAGATCGATGGCGCCAGCTACAACTCCCGCTTTAATAGTGAACAGCGCGGTGGCACCCGCATCCCCTTCACCTTTGGCCAGGATTCCATCAAGGAACTCCAGGTCATAACCAACACCTTCGATGCCCAGTACGGGGATGCCGTGGGTGCAGTGATCAATGCCGTCACCAAGAGCGGCACCAATGAGACGAGTGGAATTGTATTCTCGCTCTTCCGCCCCAATGCTCTGGTGGCCAACGTCAAGGAAGTCCCTTACGATCCCGCGGCGCCCAATGGGGTGAATAACATCCAGGCCCGCACCCGTCGCTACGAAATGCTCCAGTTCGGATTCAACCTGGGCGGCCCCATTATCAAGGACAAGCTGCATTATTTCGTCAACGTGGAGATGGCCCGGTCACGACAGGAGAGCACCCCTGTATTCGGCGGTGCCGGCGCAGACGTGTTTTTCGGCACGGGCGGCATGGGTTCCCTGTTGGTCACCATGCCGGGGCGCACCCTGGCCCAGGAAAACGGCAGGGCGTGGACTGACGAGCAGAAGAATCTCGTCGTCACTGCCCGCCTGGATTGGACCATCAACGCCAATCACCGGGCCACCTTCCGAGTGAACTCCCAGAACTACAAGGGGCTGAATGACATCTACGCGGGTTCAAAGAACTACAGCACCGCAGAATCTGGCAATTCCACCAACGAGTTCAAGAGCCTCTCCTCAGTGCTGGAATTCCAGTCCGTCCTTACCCCGTACCTGATGAATGAAGCACGCCTGCAGATCGCCAACGAGAAACGTCCCTCCACGCCCAACTCCACGATCTGCTCGCCCCTTCGCCTCAACAAGGTCGGCTCAAGTTATGACGTCAATGCGGGTCAGTACTACATCGACCCCCGCACCACGGACGAGACTACAACGCAGTTCCAGGACAACGTTACCCTTATGAGCGATGATTGGACGTTCAAGGGCGGCGCCGACCTGCAGTTCATCAACATGAAAAACCGCTACCTGCCCAGTGCCAATGGGAACTGGACCTTCCCCAGCTACACCCTGGCCCAATCGTGGTTTACAGGTGCCGATCCCACAAGCCTCAGCGGCGTGTCCTACACCCAGGGGTACTCGCCCCTGGATGGAGTGAGCGACTTCAGCGAAAAGTACCTGGCCGGATATCTTCAGGCCCAATACGGGGGGCTCTTCAGCAAGCGCCTCCTGCTCAGCCTTGGGCTGCGCTACACAACAGAGATCTGGGACGGCAATCCCAATCCCAATCCCAAACTCCAGGGACTGGATCGTGCGCCCAACGACAGCGCCCTGGATCCCCGCTTCGGATTCAGCCTCGACCTCTTTGGCAACTCCAAGACCGTGATCCGCGGCGGCTATGGCTGGTTCAGCGTCAGCAACCCTGGCCAGACGGCCTCGGGCGCCATCATGAACAACGGGATCAATCTCGTCTCTTACTACATGGCCGCAAATGCGGCAACCAATCCGGATCTCGCCTCCCTTTGGGTATCTGATAACGTCCGTCCCGCCTATCTTTCGGCGGCCTCCCGATGGAGCAGCGGCTCCACGAACCTGCCTGGTTCGTTGACCGCCATACCGACTTCCGCACTGCTCACGGATTCCAGGTTCAGGATCGACACCATCACCCCGACCATCATCGATCCCGACGCGAAGATGACCCAGGCCCGAGCCACCTCTTTGGGTGTGGAGCATGATTTCGGCAACGGCTACACCGCAGGGATCAAGGCCACCTACAAGCAGTTCCGCAACCTCCAGTACGCCGTCAACATCAACCTGGGACAGGCGGCCTTTGGCACCTCCACCCTAGATCCCACGGCAATTTATAACGATGGGTATCCCACAAAACAGAACGTTTTCTTCAAAAACAATCGCCCCGGACGGGCCATCGTGCGGGGTCGCCAGTTGGATCTCAGCGGTTTCGGTGATGTCATCCTCTCCAAGTACGACGGCGAAGGGCGCTACCGAAGCCTTGTCCTGGAGGCTTCCCGTCGCGGAGGGAGGGATTCCTGGGGTTTCCGGGCCAATGCCACCTTTGCCAAGGCCGAAGACAACAACTCCAACGAACGCGCGACCCTGACCTCCACCAACGCCCTGACGGAGAACCCGGCGGATCCCCTCGCTTCGTACGCCCTGAGCGATAACGACCACAAGTTCCGGGCCACCCTGGCCTGGTATGCGCCCCACATCTACGGCATCAAGATCTCCGGCATCACCACCTTTACGACGGGGCGCCCCTGGAATGCCGTGTATTACGACGACAAGAACGGGGACGGGAAATTCATCGATTCCGTTGGGGGCCGAAACGCCTACCGGCAGCCCAGTGCCAAGACCTTCGATCTCCGCATTGCCTATGACTTCCATATCACCAAGCGGGTTGCCCTCGAAGGCATTCTGGACGTGTACAACGCCTTCAACTGGGCGAACCAGTACACCCGCCAGACGCAGTACACGCTTTCCGGCGGAGGCCTCAATCCTGCTTTCGGGTTCATTGACAACCCGGATACCCGCAGCCGTGAGGCTCAGTTCACCCTCAAGGTCCGCTTCTAATCCGCATCCACCGCGCCCCGATCTCTCTCCAATTCAGAATATCCAGGAGGAAAAATGTTCACTCGTTTCACACGCAAAGGCGCAGCCTCGATGACGGCTGCCCTCTGCATGGGCCTTCCCGCCGGGATCTTGGCCCTTCAGATTGGCTGCAGTTCAAATACCAAGGAATACGACGACCCGGCTCCCAGCATTTCCTCGTTCACAGTCACGCCCGAGAACGTACAAGCGGGCTCCACTGCACCCATTACCTTCAAGGCGAACTTTGGTGTGAAGGACGGCTCTGCGGTCATTACGCCCGGAAATATTGCCATCGCAAGCAATGTGGGTGTGAATGTTCCGCCCCCCGCTACAACAACGACCTACACACTCACTGTAACCAGCGGGGCGGGAAAAATCGCCACCGCAACCACAACGGTCAACGTCATCGCCATGACCACTTCTCTCGATGCTCTGGGAAAGGCCATCGCGGGCAGCACAGGCCTCACGGCCTCGGTTCCCATTGCCCAGGGACGGACTTTCAAGTGGACCGTGACGAACGGCACTCTCACCAGCGGGGATGACACCGCCAACCAGATCACTTATACCGCAGGCTTGGACACCACCAAGTCCGTTGGTCTTTCATGCGTTGTGACCGATCCGGCCTTGCCTGGCACCACGATTCCCGTGGTCACCACCCTTAGCAAGTCCTTCCAGATCTTCGCCCCGATCGCCTTCGACAAGACCGTGTATGCCATCCATTCGGGTGAGTCCGCCACGGCAAACTACACGGTGGACTCGACGGTGACTGGGTTCTCCCTGACCAACCTGACCTCGAGCACTCTCGTTGGCACACGAGACACCACGACCACCAAGACCGGTAGCTTCAATCTGGGACCGCTGGTGACAAGCACCTACCGCGCCACGGTTACGGGGTCGACTCCAACCTACACCTACTCAACGGATTTCCAGGTCGGCGTGACCACCAGCAATCCTGCGACCATCAGCACCTTCACCGCGACCCCCAGTATCCAAACCATTGACGCGGCAAGTCTGCAGGCTCAGTCCCCCAGCACAGCCACGAGCACCCTGGCCTGGACCCTGGCAGGCGATCCGCCCACGTCCTTGACCCTGAATGAAGCCAACATCAGTGGCACCTCCACGACGGTCTACCCGAAGAACCGTCAGACGTACACCCTCAAGGCAAGCAACGACGGTAATCCCCTAGGAGACACCAAGAGCGTCACGGCTGGTCTGCGTGGCTTAGATCTCCTGGCTGGCAGTATGGGCGGCACCGGCATGCGCGATGGCGTGGGCACCTTGGCCTCCTTCCAGCGCCCGCAGAACATGTGCGTTTCCGGCAATTTCCTGTATGTGGCCGATGCTTATAACCACATCATCCGCAAGATCGACCTCACTTCCAAGCAGGTGACTACGGTCGCCGGATCTGCGGGTATTCCTGGAAGCACCGATAACACACTGGGTCATCCATTAGTCGCAACGTTCAACACACCCCGTGCTGTAAACGTCGACGACAGGGGCTACATCTGGGTATCCGATTCCAGCAATGGAAAACTCCGCGTCGTCACTCCATACAACAGCGTGCTCACCGTTGCGGGCTGGGGAGGCGCGTCCAACAGTCCGAACGGATTTACGGTTGTCAGCAACGACGGTACCACCTGTGTGGGTTATGTGGCCGACTTCAAGACCGGGCAGGTATTCAGGCTCTCTATTTCAAATCTCGATACCGCGCCGGCCGCCACAGTCGAAAAAACGTTCATCGTGAATGGCACAGCCACTGCTACTGCCAACAGTCTCAATAGCATTGCAATGGACCCCACAGCGGCCAAGTTGGTGGCCTTTGTGCCCGACTCTGTTAATAAAAAAATCAAGGCTTGCTACCTGGATGACAGCGGTAATCCTCAGGTCGCGGATGTCACGCCCTCAACCCCAACCTGGGTATCCCCCACCGCAGTCGCGGTGTCCGTTAGTGGCAATACCGCCACCCTGTTCGTAGCCGACAAGCATTTCGTCGCTCGCTACAACGTGGATCTCAGCACTGTCCCAACTTCAGCTCCGACCCTTGCCGCTGGAGCTCCTGTTGTTGTCGGAACCGCTACCGCAGGATTCGTGGATGGCACTGGGGATATCGCAACGTTTAGCGGCCCCCAGGGACTCGCAATTGGCGGCTCCACTCTTTACGTCGCCGAGGGTTCCTACCAGTGGAGTTCCACCCCCAACATCTACACAAATGATATTCGGGCCATCGCGGCTGCGACCTCGGCCAGTGGAAACGCGGGCATGACGGTGAGCACCTTCGCTGGCGCCAACCGTGCTGCCATCTATAGCGCGAAGGTTCCGGCCACCGGCACCTCTACGGGTGCCGCGGCTCGATTCAAGACTCCCGGTCACATTGCCGTGGATGCCAACGGCACCAATTACCTTGTCGATATCGGCAACGCGCGCATCGTCACGATCACACCGGATGGCACGACCACGAACTGGCCCACGGATACCACGACTTGGTCCACGCCTCTGGCTGCAGTACCTGATGGTTCCGCAACGCCCACGGTCTACGTGCTTGAGAGCGCAGCAGGCTCCATCAAGAAGTTCGCTCCTGGCAGCTCCACTCCCACCACGATCAGCCTGACCACGACGACCGGCACGGCCACTACGCTCGGAACCTCGGTCAAGCAGGCCGTCTACTCCAAGAGTGGAACCGACGAATACATCTACTTTGTCGATGGCACCACCACCAAGGGCCTCAAGCGGATCGATCTCGCCACCGGCGTAATTGCCACCGGATACACCACGACCACGGGTAGCGGACTGTTCGGTGTTGCCGTGGCCCAGGATGGATCCATCCTGATTTCGGAAGGCTCTCAGATCAGTTCTCTGGCCTCCTTCGCAGCAACAACAGTCACTGCCATCGCGGGAAATAACTCCGCTACATACAGCACAGCCAACGCCTTCATCGACAACGCTGTCGGCACTAGCGCTGCGTTCTACCAGCCGGGATGCCTTGGTTACTACTACGATGCAGCAACCACCACCGGCTACCTATATGTGGTCGATGCCAGGAACTCCGCGATCCGGAAGATCACGCTCACCGGAACCAATGATGTCTCGACCTTGATCGGCCGCTGGAATGGTGTCACCACTGTCAGCAGCAGCGTCCCGGGTTCTCCCGCCTACACTGCGGCTCTCTACGGCATCCTGCCCGGAAGGCTTGAACCGGCCTTCGTTGGGTATGAAACCTTGGCTGGCAGCCTTACCTTCTCGACGCTGACCAACCAGGGCCTTGCCGTGAACCCCAATACCGGTGACCTTGTCATCACCTCCTGCGATTGCGTCATGCAGATCACGGCACCCCTGAACAAATAGCCCCGGCCCTGCCGGAACGGAACAGAGCGCCCCGGTTCGCCGGGGCGCTCTGCGTACGGGCTATGCTGGACCCATGCGTATCGAAGCCATCGCCATTGGAACGGAACTGCTCACCACCTCGCGGGTGGACACAAATTCGGTGTGGATCGCCCATCGGCTGGCGGATCTAGGGCTGGGCTTCCATCGCAAGACCGCAGTGGGAGACAGCCGGGAGGATCTTCGGGAGCTGTTCCTGGAGGCCCTGGACCGCTCGGATCTCATCATCTGCACGGGCGGGCTGGGGCCCACCTTCGACGATTTCACCAAGGAGCTGTGGGCCGAAGTGCTGGGGGCGCCCTTGGTGGAAGACCTCGCCATCCGCGCGACCATCGAAGGCTTCTTCACGAGCCGCAACCGCCCCTGCCCCCCCAGCAACTTCAAGCAGGCCCTCGTCCCTGTTGGCGCCGAGGCCCTTCTCAATCCCGTCGGAACGGCTCCCGGAATCTATTGGGAGCGCCCGCAGGGGTTTCCCGAGACTCGCCTGGTACTGCTGCCGGGCGTGCCCCGGGAGATGAAGCGAATGTGGGAAGACCACGTCGAGCCGCGCCTCCGAGCCCTGGCGGGCAGGCCCACCCACACCCTGCGAATGCTCGTGGGTTCCGTGGGCGAGAGCGCCCTGGAGCAGCGCACGAATCCCCTGCGGGAAAAACACGGCGATCTGGACTGGACCATCCTGGCCAGCCTGGGCCAGGTGGAACTGGTGGCCCGCAGTGCGGACCAGGCAGCCCTGGAATTGGCCCAGCAGGATTTCGAGGCCGAATTGGGGGCCGATCGGGTCTGCACCGGGCCGGGAAGCCTGGAGTCCACCGTGATCGACCTGCTCAGGGCACGGGGGCAGAGCCTGGCCCTGGCCGAAAGCATGACGGGCGGACGCATCGCTTCGGTGCTCACGGGTGTCCCAGGCTCCAGCCAGGCATTCCTGGGCGGCGTGGTGGTCTATTCGCCCCGGGCCAAGACTGGGCTCACGGGCCTTTCCGAGGGCTTCATCCGCGAACACGGCACGGTTTCCGAAGCCGTCACCCGCGCCCTGGCCGAAGGCATTCGCGCCCGGCTCGGCGCCGATTGGGGACTAGCGGTCACGGGCAACGCGGGGCCGACCGAGGACAAGGACGGCCCGGCCCCGGTGGGCACCTTCTTTATGGCGGTGGCGGGCGCCGAGGGCACCGTGGCTCAGTCGATGAATTTCCCCGGGGATCGCCAGGACATCCAGATCCGCGCCGCCACCTTCGCCCTGGACTATCTGCGGCGACGACTTTGATCTGAAAGTGATCCGGAAGTTGTTGAAACCATCGGGTGGTGTGGTGAGACGCTCTCATGCCGCGTGGTGCGCCGATAGTCCATGGTGCCAAAACATGATCCAACTGCGGTCTTTTCTCCTCCCTGGTTATCGGCCTGACTCAGCCACGAAGGGAAAATCTCCTTGAAACCGCGAATGAACGCGAATGGCCGCGAATGCCCCAACCCAGGCCCACCTGGGCCTGCGGCCCACAGTCGCGCGTGCGCGGCTGGCCTTTCAATCGGCGTTCCGCCCGGCCTCCAAGAGCTGGGCGATACACCGATTGAAAGGAGGCGGGACGGCGGTCGAATGCCATTCGCGCGCCCGCAAGGGCGTATTCGCGAAATTCGCGGTTAAGTCTTTTTGGCGGAGTTTGGCCGATAATCGGGTCTCCTTTTTATCCCGTCCATCCTATTCATCCTGGCTGGTTCTTTTCGCGTTCGAGCCAGGATCAAAAGGATGCACAGGATGAGGATCAAAAACGGGACTCATGCTTGGCTCCCACAGGGTCGGTCTGGAGGAATCGTCTTTCAGGCCACGAATCCTTGAAAGGCAAAGAAGACCGTTCTCGAAAGCCAAGTCGTGGATCACGTTCATGTCATGTGGTGCCCCTCGGGGGCATGAGCCCGGCAACCACGTCTTATTTCGCGCCGAGCCGCCCCTGCGTTAAAGTTCATGCATGCAGACACCCAGCCTGAACACCTTCCTTCTCTGGTGCCTCGGGGCCTATCTGGCCGGGAGCATCCCCTTTGGATTGATCCTGGTGAAGCTGGCCGGGAAAGGCGATGTGCGAACCCAGGGTTCGGGCAACATTGGCGCCACTAATGTGCTGCGCACCGGGGGCAAGGCCCTGGGCATCCTCACCCTGGTGCTGGATGCCGCCAAGGGTTTCGCGCCGGTCTTTTTGGCCAAGCGCTACGGCTTTCCCGCCGAGGCCATGAGCTGGGTGGCCCTCGCGGCCACGGCGGGCCACATCTATTCCCCCTGGCTGAAATTCCAGGGCGGCAAGGGCGTGGCCACGGCCCTGGGCGCCATCCTGGGCTACCATCCGGCCATGGCGCTGCCCAGCCTGGCGGGCTTCGCCCTCTGCCTGGGGCTCTTCCGCTACGTGAGCCTGGGCAGCATCGTCGCCGCCCTGCTCGTCATTCCCTCGGCCATGGGGTTCATTGGGGCCTGGGCCTGCCTGCCCTTTTTGCTGGAGGACCTGGCCCGTTACGGTGTGCTCGCCTGGATCCTCCTGCCCATGCTGGTGGTGCGCCGCCACGGGGCCAACATCCAACGGCTGTTGAACGGCACGGAGTCCAAGCTCTGGGGCAATGCCAAGGAGCCCAAGAATGCCTAGCCGCAAGCCCGATCTGGCCATCTTCGGTTCGGGCGCCTGGGGCACGGCCCTGGCCATCGCCTGGGCCCGGGAAGGCGCCCACGTAGCACTCTGGGGACATCCTCCCGAAGCCGTGCGCGAACTGGCCTCCACCCGCAGGCATCCACGACTAGCGGAGGCGGAACTCCCACCCCAGGTGACCCCCCATTCCGATCCCGAAGCCGCCTTCCGTGCCCCCCTCTGGATCAGCGCCCTGCCCACTCAGATCTCCCCAGATGTTTGGGAGCGCCTGGCGGGAAGCACGGCGGAGCGCCCCGAGGCCCTTATCCACGTAAGCAAGGGCCTGCTCCAGAAACAGCATCAGCGACTCTCGGAGGCCCTGAAACCCATCCTGAAGCTCCCCATCGGCGTCCTCTCGGGCCCTTCCTTCGCCGACGAGGTGGCGCGCAACCTCCCCACCACCGTGGTGCTGGCCCTGCCCCCGGAGCTCGAGGATCCCCGCGCCCGGGAGCTCCAGGCCCTCCTCTCCACCCCACGCCTGCGGCTCTACCTGAGCCGGGACATCGTGGGCGTGGAACTCTGCGGCGCCCTCAAGAACACCCTGGCCATCGCCGCGGGTCTGGTGGAGGCCCTTGGGCTCGGGAACAACGCCCGGGCGGCCCTGCTCACCCGGGGTCTGGCCGAGATGGCCCGGCTCGTGGAGAAACTGGGCGGGCGGCCGGAAACCGTGATGGGCCTGGCGGGGATGGGTGACTTGCTCCTCACCGCCACGGGGCCTCAGAGCCGCAATCGCCGCTTTGGCGAAATGATCGGCCACGGCATCAGCCCCACCGAGGCGGCGGCGGCCATGGGCGAACAGGTCGTGGAAGGTGCCTTCACCACCCAGGCGGCCCTCTCCCTTGCCCAGGACTTCGGGCTGGAACTCCCCATCACCGCCGAGGTTGCGCGCCTCATCCAGGGTGCCGATCCCCAGGAGGCGGTCGAACGGCTGATGAAACGATCCCTCAAGTCCGAATGAGCTAGGGATACTCAATAGGCCCGGAGGCAGCCATGGAACTACGCATCACCGCCTTCCCCCAGCAGGGCAGCATTCCCAGCGCCTTCACCGCCGATGGCGCCGATCATTCGCCGGCCCTGAACTGGGAAGGAGCGCCGCCCCGAACCCAGGCCTTCGCGCTGATCATGGACGATCCCGATGCCCCGGTGGGCCTCTGGACCCATTGGACCCTCTACAACCTGCCCCCCGGTACCCGTTCCCTGGACGAAAATCGCCCCAAGGCGCCCACCCTTTCCGATGGCTCCCGCCAGGGCAAGAACACCTGGGGCCGAATGGGCTACAACGGCCCCGCGCCGCCCCCGGGCAAACCCCATCGCTATTTCTTCCGGCTTTATGCCCTGGCCCATCCCCTCGAGTTGGAAGCCGGCGCGACTCGTCAGCAGGTAGATGAAGCCCTGAATGGCAAGATCCTCGCCGAGGCGCAGTGGATGGGCACCTACGGACGGTGACTCCGGGGAAAAAATTGGTTCTTCGCGCACCTACTGGAAAGCGTGCAGCATAGGCCCTTCGCCGCGCGTACCGCGACGAAAAAGTTCCACGCCGAGGGCGCAGAGAACCGAGGAGGCTCGCGGAGGGAAGAGCCGGATAAGGCAATCAGGCATGCTCCGCCGGTTTTCGTCTTGCCTCCGCGAGCCTCTGTCTTCCTCCGTGCCTCTGCGTGGAGCTTTTGCCTCAAGATCCGAGCCAGGGATTCCTGTCGATCCCAACCACTCTCAAGTCCGTGCACATCAGGGGCTCCCCGAAATTCTGCGATGAACCCATTTTCCCGCACAGCCAGGGCGCCGGTTCCGACCTGACTTATCAGTGATTACCGGCGTGCATCGACGGTGGATTCGGCCTTTTCCCGTTGAGCCCCGGCTAGCACGCTGTGCAGCCTGCCCCCGCGTCGATCTTCTGGCAGATTCCGCAGACGCGATTGGCGGAGTCGAAGCCCACCAGTTCGACATCAGGGCTCAGGAAGCCCGGTTTCACGGGTTCTTCCCGCATCAGATCGGTGCTCAGGTACTTCTTGTTGTCGTCGCTGAAGATCGTCACCACCACGGCCTCGGGCCCCAGCTTCTCCTGGGCCATGAGGGCCGCGATGAAGTTGGCGCCGGAGCTGATGCCCACGCCCAGTCCCAGCCGGGCCAGTTTCTGGGCCATCAGGATGGCATCGCCGTCATCCACGCTGATGATCTCGTCCAGCTGATCCAGCTTGACGATGGCGGGAATAAATTCATCGGAGATGCCCTGGATCCGGTGCTTGCCGATCTTGCAGCCGGTGCGCAGCGTGGGTGAATTGGCCGGTTCCATGGGGTGGATCTTTACCTTCGGAACCACCTCCTTCAGGAACTTGCCGACCCCCATTACGGTGCCGCCCGTGCCCACGCCCGCCACGAAGGCATCGGGCTTCAGGCCCCTCGCCTGGAGCTGGCTCCAGATTTCTGGGCCCGTGGTCTGACGGTGGGCCTCCACGTTGGCCTCGTTGGTGAACTGGCAGGGAAGGAAACCGTCCTGGGTGCGCGCCGCCCACTCCTCGCTCATGCGGATGGAACCCAGGAAGCCGCCCTCGGCGGCGCTGACGAGGCGCGTCTCCGCGCCAAAGGAGCGGATGAGATCCTTGCGCTCCTGGCTCATCCAGTCGGGCATGAAGATCGTGACCGGATGACCCAAAGCCATTCCCAGCGCCGAAAAGGCGATGCCCGTGTTGCCGCTGGTGGCTTCGGCGATGGGCGCCCCGGCCCTGAGCTGACCGCTCTCCGTGGCCGTGCGGAGGATGTGCAGGGCCATGCGGTCCTTGATGCTGCCGGTGAAGTTGAAATTCTCAGCCTTGGCGAAGATGCGCCGCACGGAACCGCGAAAGGTGAATTCGATGGCCAACAGGGGCGTGTTGCCCACCAGCCGAGCCAATTCGTTGAAGCGGTGCTGTGTTTCGACTGCCATGGAGCCCCCTGTTTGAAGCATTATGCACAAAAATTGCGCATATTTATAAATTTTTGCATATTCCATGCCCTTCTAGTCCTTGTGAGGCACGGGCGGGCCACGGACACTGGTAACTCGGAGTGCAGATGAAGCAGAAAGGCGTTCAGGTCATCTCGGTGGTGCCCGAGAGTCTCGCGGACATGGCCGGGATCCGCCCCGGTGACTGGATTCTCCGCATCAATGGCGAGCCCGTGCTGGATCAGCTCAGCTACCAGTTTCTGGTGAGCCAAGGGGACGAGACCGAGGTGGAATTTAAGAGCGGCACCGAAATCGACACGGTGGTGCTGGAAAACGGCGGCGATGCCCTGGGGGTGGATCTGGCCCAGGACGATGTGAAGGTCTGCAAGCAGAACTGCGTGTTCTGCTTCGTGCACCAGATGCCCAAGGGCTTCCGCAAATCCCTCTACCTCAAGGACGAGGACATCCGCCTGTCCTTCCTGTACGGCCACTTCAGCACCCTCAGCTCCAGCGATGACGCCGAACTGGATCGGGTCATCCGGGAGCGCCTCAGCCCCATCCATGTGTCCGTGCATGCCACAGACCCCGAACTGCGGGTGAAGCTGGTGGGCAACCCTCGCGAGGGCCACATCCTGCGCAAGATCGACAAGCTGCTGGAGGGGGGCGTCCACGTCCACACCCAGGCCGTGGTGGTGCCCGGCCTGAACGATGGCGCCATCTGGGAGAAGACCGTACGCGAACTCTGGGAGCGCCGAGCTTTCCAGACCACCGGTCCCTGGGCGGGCAAGGGCGGCGTGCTCTCGCTCTCCTGCGTGCCCGTGGGCCTCACCGCCCATCGCCAGAACCTTCCCGACATTCCCGACGTGGACCCCGAATTCGCCCGGGCCTGGGTGAAGACCTGGGTGCCGCGGGTGCGAAAATGCGCCCTGGAGAACGATGGCGAGCCATGGCTATTGCTGGCGGACGAGTGGTTCACCCGGGCCGGGGTGGAAGTGCCTGGGCGGGGCTTCTATTCCCGCAGTTGGGCCCAGCTGGAAAACGGCGTGGGCCTGGTGCGGCGTTTCCTGGAGCATTCCGGGCGCTTCATCCGCAGCCCCAAGGCCAAGGGCTTTGCCGGGCGGCGGGCCCTGGCCCTCACCGGCGCCAGCTTCGCCCCCACCCTCAACCGCACTCTGGCCCAGCTCAACCGTGCCACCGGCAGCCAGCTCCGGGCCGCCTCCGTGGAGAACTTCTCCTTCGGCTCCACCGTCACCGTAGCCGGGCTCCTCTGCGGCAAGGATTTGCTGTACGCCGCCCACGCGGACCGCCAGGCCCACGGCGGCGATCCCCGCTGGGTGGATGCCATCGTGATCCCCAGCGCCTCGCTACGCACCCACATGGGCCCCACGGACCAGTACACCCTGGCAGGCGCCGACGAAGTGCGCCCCGAGACCATGTTCCTGGACGACATGACCCTGGCCCAGCTCCAGGACCAACTCGGCGTCCCCGTGGTGCCCGGCGGCGAAAACCTGTCCCAGACCCTGGACCACCTCCGCATCGCCGACCGCGAAGCCAAGGATTGGCACCTGGGAGGGATGACGCAGCCCCAGGGGGCGTATTTGCCGTGAGAAAAGGGCTCCTCACGGAATTCCGAGGAAACCCTTGATGTCTGCGGGCTTGAGGGTGGTTGGGATCGACCGGCACCCCTGGCTCGGATCTTGAACCGAAAAACTCCACGCGGAGGTACGGAGGAATACAGAGGCTCGCGGAGAAAAGAAGAAATACTCCGGCCCATCCAGCTTTTCTCTCCGCGACCCTCCTCAAGTCTACGCAATTTCGGCGTTGAGCCTTTTCGTTGCGATGGACGCGGCAGCGGGCCAAGATTGCGCGCCTTCCCATAGATGCACAAAGAACCAATTTTTGACATGAAAAGGCCCCGGAAATCCAGGGCCTTTTCATTAACTACCGCATCCCAGGTTTAGAAGGAGATGCGAGCACCCAACTGAACCTGACGGGCCTCCGAAACAACAGCATTTCGGGTACCCAGAATTGGGTTAGCATCCGAACTTACACCGCCTGTTGAGTTGGAATTAGAAACAAAGAGCTGAGAATAGGTATCTTGACGATTCAGCAGATTGAAGACGTCCGCAGAAAGGGTGAGACCAACCTTGCGGAAGAACTTGAATTCCTTGCGCAACCCAAGATCCATTGTCGTATTGGACGCAACACGCTCAGAATTTCGACCAGAGTCAATCCTGTTGGTGTAGAAGCGATCATTGCCCGTGTTGAGATCCCCGTTTACATCCTTGGAATACCGCAGGGTGTAAGGCGAGCCCGACTGGTAGCGGAAGGAGAGGGAAGTCAGGATCCCGGTCCAGCGAGATTCCCGGTAGCTCACGTGTCCTGTCAGGATATGGCGACGATCGGTGTCGGCGTAGGACCATTCATTACCCAACAAAGCAGTGTCCTGGACAGAGACGCCTGCGTAGTTTCGTTCGTTGGAATCCGAATCCTTGTTGATGGCATAGGTGTAGAAGAGCTGGCCGTCGAAGTCGCTGCCCTCCTTGTGATACTTTGCGCTCAGAGTGTAGGCGTGATAGAGGCTGGTGGCATCCGACTTGTACTGGACGATCCGGAGGTAATTCGCGTTGGGGCGAGTCGCGGTATACATGATGCGCCCCTGGGGATTCACGTTGGGCGTGATAGGCGCACCAATGTTGAGATCCTGGGTCCGCTCCAGTTGATTGCCCTTGGCATAGGTCGCAGAGAGACCCAGCACGAGGGCATCAAAGGAACGCTCGGCACCAAGGTTGACCCGGTCGGTGTAGGGGTTCTTGAAATTAGGATCAAAGGAGAAAATATCGACTGTGGCCTTGGTGGTGCCAGTGGGATAAGAAGGAATCCAGTAGGGGTTGGCCGCATCGAAGGGACCACCGCCCGTAAAGGCAACGCCACCGGTGCCACCACGAGGGATATTGAAGGTCACGGAGTCCGCCGCCTTGAAATCCTTGGAACCCGTGCGCTGGCTATTGGCGGCATAAACCTGATAGAAGAACACGGAAGGGGTGGTGCTCACGTAGCGCCCCAGGTTGCCCCGCACGACGGTCTTCCCGTGGTCGAAGGCGGGTGTCCAGACCAGGGAGAGGCGGGGCGAGAACTGGGAATCGTTGGGGATCCTGGAAGTCAGAAGAGGGGTTTTTAGCGGATCGGTGGCGGGCAGCAATGGATCCACTAAGCCCGGATTGGTCGTATCGAGGGTCGCGAAGTCAGGATTCTCCTGACGATCCCACCTGACGCCAAGCCCGATCTTGAGAGAATCCGAGACCCGCCAATCAGCCTGGATGAACGCCGCCAATTGCTTTTCCTTGGCGGAGAATTGTCCAGCCTCGGACACCGGCGAACTTAACCCAAAGTTCTGACGATAGGTTGTCCACTCGCCTGTCCTAAACTTGTCAAGGTTGTCAAACATGTAGATTCCGCGCCAACTCCCAGCGAAGAACTCCGAGATGTCCAAGGCGTTGTAGTCGATGCCACCCTTGACCTGGAAAACCGGAGTCACATAGGTCAGGTTCTCCTGGATCTGAAGCCGCTTGGTGCTATAGGTGCGATCAAATGGATACGCGCCGTAATAGCCAACATTAGAGATGCTGACTTCAGGCAGGGTGGAGTTGGGCACCCTGGGCATATCATCCTTGGTGTAATTAACCCGCGCTTCGTTCAACCAATTGGCATTGATGGACCAAACCCACTGAAGGACATAGGAATCCGTCGTGATGTCATCGGAAGCCAGGTTTTCCTGGGCGGCTGTGATCCCGGCACCAACATCGCCTTTGAATTTCGAGTGATTGACTCGGAACTGAATCATATGATCCAGGCTGAGGTTCCAATCAAGGCGGAGGAAGAGCGCATCAGAATCTTCCTTGCTGTTGTAGCTTCCAGCCTTGCTTACGAGGACAGCATCATTCGTCCAAAGAGGGTTTGTGGGATCTAGAGTAACAGGTGAGTTGCCACCCCAAACCATGTTGTTGGGGGTCGTCTTCCGCTGACTGTCATAAGTCACAAAGTAGAAGAGCTTATCCTTGACAATGGGCCCTCCCACGGAGAATCCCCGTTGTTCTTGTTTGAAGTCACCAACCTTGTTGCTGTCGGGAATGCCATTCAAATTCGGTTGCCGGGCCACAAGGCTCTGCGGCCGGGTGTAGTAGAAGAGGCTGCCGGACAGATCATTGGTCCCATTCTTGGTGATGGCGTTGACGTAGCCGCCACCCATGCGACCGAATTCGGCACTGGCCCCATCGGTGACAACCTGGTACTCGCGGATGGCCTCGATCGAGATTGTGAAGGGGGTTTTCCCCTCCCCTCCGCCAATTGCCCCACCAAAGAATGGCTCATTGTTGTCGCCGCCATCGATATTGATTGAGGAGTTCACTCCCCGCTGGCCCGCAATGGCCAAGTTCTTGCGGGAAGAATCAACAACGACCTGGGGCGTCAGGGTGGCCAGGGTGGTGAAGCTCCGATTGAAGACCGGCACGTTGGTAAGCGTGTCGGTGGAAATGAAAGCAGCCGTGCTGGCGCGCTCCGAATCCACCTGAGCCGCAACCGCAGTCACTTCCACAACAGCACTCGCAACAGCAGCCAGCCTGACATTAAGAGGGGCAGCGTCGCCCAGGTTTAAATTCATCTTAAGATTGGAAGCCGCCTGGAACCCTTCCTTGGTGACAGTGACGGAATAGGGGCCCACCGGCAAAATGGAGGCTAGGTAGCGACCCTTGGCGTCCGTGCGAACCACGCGGGAGAAACCCGTTTCGGTATTTCGAACCTGAACGGCGGCACCCTCAACTGGGGAACCATCCCTGCTCGTCACGACACCACTGAGCTGGGTCGAAACACCCTGGGCGAGCATGGGAAGGGCGCTGACGACGATCAGCGGAAGTAGGCGAGAATTTCGGGTGGCAAACAGAGGCATGAGCCCTCCTGATAAAAAGCGGTCAAGTGCAGCAACATTGAAAAATGCACAAAAATTTTACGACCCCAGGGAACAACCACCCCAGGGAGCGGCGCCCTAGATTGCCACCGCTGAAGCTCCAGGCCAAGGAACCTTTTTGCAACCGTTTTTCAACCATTCAGCGACTTGTACCACTTACCCTTTTCGTGAATTTAAAATCGGCATCGAGGCGCAAGGGAGCGGCAGGGTTTGCTCATCATAGGCGGGCGACCCGAATCGGCATTGCCGTTATCCCCTTCATCACCTTTATCCCTGTTGAAAACACGTGGAACAGGGATGGGATGAAGGGGACAAGAACGGACCCCGTGTGACTCGCCTGCTGAATCGAGGGAATCAGACCTCAGAGATTCAGTTGATCCAGCTTGTCCGGGCGATCCCGCCAGCCTTCCTCCACCTTGACATGGAGATCCAGGCGCACAGGGCGCTGCAGGAGTTTCTTCAGCTCGCGCTGGGCGCTCAGGCGGATGTCCCGGATCTTTTCGCCACCCGAACCCAGGAGGATCTTGCGGTGGCTGTCGCGGTCCACAAGGATCTCTACTTCCAGGTACGCGCCCTCCTCGGCGAGATCCTCGGGGAAGTCCTGCTGGCCCGTTTCGATCCAGCGGCGAATGACCACGGCCACGCCGTGGGGAACCTCTTCCCGGGTCTTGCGCAGCACTTTTTCGCGGATGAATTCGGCGGCCATGCCGCGCTCGGTCTGGTCGGTGAAGGTCTCGCCGTCGAAGGCCCATTCACCCTGGGGTGCATCGCGCTCGAAGACGGCCCAGAGGGGTTCGAGGTTCTGCCCCAGCTTGGCCCCCACGGGGATGATCTCCCGGTAGGTCATCAGATCCTTGTACTCGACGATCTTCTCCAGCAGGCGCCCCTTGGAAAGGAGATCGAGCTTGTTGAGCACGAGGTAGACCGGCTGCTGGGCGGCCTTGAGCCGCTTGGCCAGCTCACGCTCACCGGGGCCCAGGAAGCCATCGGCATCCACCACCCACACCAGCAGATCGGCCTCGGAGAGGGCCAGTTCCACGTGCTGCAACATGCGCTGATTGAGGGCGTGCTGGGGCTGGTGAACGCCCGGCGTATCCAGGAAGGCGAACTGGGTCTCGCCGCGATTCACCACACCCATGATCTTGCCCCGGGTGGTCTGGGGCGTCTGGCTCACGGCCGCCAATTTCTCACCCACCAGGGCATTGAGCAGCGTGGATTTGCCTGAATTGGGGATGCCCACCAGGGCCACCGTGGCGAAACGCCGAGTGTCAGCCACGATGGATGCCTCGCTTGGCTGCACGCATGAACTTCAAGAGGTAGGCCACCTCGGCGATGTGCCCGAGTTCGGCCTCGGTCTGGGCCAAGGCCTCTTCCTTGAGGAGCCCGCTGTGGAAAAGGATGCGATGGGCCTTCATGAGGCCCGAGACCACCTCTTCTGGAAAGCCCTTGCGGCGCAGGCCGATGGCATTTACGCCGTAGCTCTTGGTGTCGCGGGCCCCCACGGTCTTCATGAAGGGCAGCACATCCAGGGTGGCCACGGTGAACCCGCCCATGAAGGCGTGGTCCCCCACACGGCAGAACTGATGTACCGCCGAGAAGGCTCCGATGGTGCAGCCGTCGCCCACTTCCACGTGTCCCGCCAGAGTGCCGTTATTGGCGAAGATGTTGCGGCTGCCCACATGGCAGTCGTGGGCCACATGGGAACCCGTCATGAAGAAGTTCTCGTCGGCGATGGTGGTGATGCCGCCGCCGCCCTCGGTGCCGCGGTGCATGGTGCAGCCTTCGCGGAACACGTTGCCGTTCCCGATGACCAAACGAGTGGGAGCCCCCTTGAATTTGAGATCCTGGGGCCCCATGCCCAGAGTTGCGTGGGGATAGACCTCGTTGTCCTCACCCAGCTCCGTATGGGGACCGATCACCACATGGCTGCGAAGCAGGGTGCGGGCGCCGATCTTGGCGTTGCCTTCCACTACGCAGAAGGGGCCAATGATGGCGCCATCGGCGATCTGAGCCTCGGCACTGATCACGGAGGAGGGATGGATCTGCGCGGCCATGGTTAATTCCCCTCCGGGAGATCGATGAGCATGGACATGAATTCCGCCTCGGCCACCTTCTGGCCCTCGACGAAGGCCTCTCCCCGCATCTTGCAGATCTTGCCCTTGTTCTGGATGACCTTGACTTCCATCACCATCTGGTCGCCCGGCACCACGGGCTTGCGGAACTTCACGGCGTCGATGGCCATGAAGTAGATGACCTTTCGCGCGCGGTCCTCGAATTGCTGCATGATCAGGCAGCCACCGGTCTGGGCCATGGCTTCCACAATGAGCACGCCGGGGAACACCGGCTGCTTGGGGAAATGGCCCTGGAAGATGGGATCGCCCATGGTGATGTTCTTGATGCCCCGAATCCACTGGCCCTGTTCGTAGTCCAGCACCCGGTCCACCAGCAGGATGGGGAACCGATGGGGCAGAAGATCCATGATCCCCTGGATATCAATGGTCTTGGCGTTCGGATCGGACATGAAAAAACTCCAGAACGGTCATTCTCTCACAGCCGAAGGCCCTTGTCCCGTGGGGAGGTTCCGACCACGGCCTGCGGAAAAACCACCGATCGCCACGGGTCGGCAGGAAGAAACAAGGCAGGAAGGGATTCGTGGCCTTCAAGACAAGTCCTCCAGACTGACTCTGCGGGAGCCAAGCACGAGTCCCGTTTTCGATCTTCATCCTGTGCATCCTGTTTATCCTGGCTCTAAAAAGGAATCAGCCAGGATGAACAGGATAGACAGGATGAAAAGAGGACAGATCGCAGTTGGATCAGGTTCCGGGTGGGGCAGAACGTTCGGCTGAGATCAGGGGCACTATTCCTATCAGCGAGCAGTGCGCTCGTATACCCTTGCCTCGATGAAGAGCCTCAGCAGGTCGGCATCCAAGTGCCCGGCCTTGGCATCGGCCTCGAGGATGCCCAGGCTGCGTTCCAGGGGCACGGCGGACTTGTAGGGGCGGTCCTGGGCGGTGAGGGCGTCGAACACATCTGAGATGGCCATGGCCCGGCTTTGCAGGGGGATCTCCGGAGCGCCCAGGCGGCGCGGATACCCGCGGCCGTTCATCCGTTCGTGATGGGCAAAGGCGATCTCAGGCACCGCGGCCAGGTCCCGAGTCCAGGGAATCTGGCTCAAGAACTGGTAGGTGTGGGTAACGTGGCTTTCGATTTCCTGGCGCTCATCCTCGGAGAGGCTGCCCTTGGGGATCCGCAGCGCCGCCAAGTCACCCTCAGTGACGAGGCTCTCGGTCTGGCCATTCCAGTGGCGATAGTCCAGCGCGGCCAGGCGGTCCAGATCACCCATGACCTCCCGAGGCAGCACGGAGGGCTCATTGGCCTGCACCACGAGAGCGATGAGTCGATCCGCCTCCTCCTGAAGCTCCTGCTGGAGCCGCTCCCAGCGGACGGGATCGAAGGGTCGACCGGCCTGCCAGTCCGCCTGGAGCTGCTGGCGCATGCGCTCTTCCTGGCGCTGCCGGATCCGCTGGAGCACCATCTCCAGACGGGTGGGTTCCAGTTTCTTGGCCTTCACGAGCACCTGTTCCCGCACGCCCACCTTGCCGAAGTCATGGAGCAGGCTGGCATAGCGGATCTCGCGAATCTGGTGATCGCTGAACATCACCTGTCCGTAGGCCCCGTTGGGGGTGGCATTGATGGCTTCCGCCAGCCCCACGGTGAGGGCAGCCACCCGGCCCGAGTGGCCGCTGGTGACCGGGTCCCGCTGCTCGATGGCCAGCACGGAGGCATTCACGAAGCTCTCGAAGAGGTTTTCGATCTCCAGCCGCAGCCGAGCGTTCTTCACCGCGACCCCCGCCTGCCCCGCCAGGCTCTCCGCCAGTCTCAGGTCACTGGCGCGGAACGGCACGATGGGGCGGTCGTCTTCGTCCTCGTCCATTCGGTTGATGAGCTGGAGCACGCCGAGCACTTCGCCTTCCCGGTCATGGAGGGGCACGCAGAGCATGGACACGGTGCGATAGCTCGCCTGTCGGTCGAAGCTGTCGTTGAAGCGATAGGGGGCATCCTCGGGGATGCGATAGACATCCACGATGGAGAGGCTCTGCCCCGTTTCGGCGGCGAAACCGGCCATGGAGGTCTTGGAGATGGGCAGATGAAAGCGATGGTAGGGCAGGCTCAGGCGGGCGTTCTGGGTGTGGGCGAAGAGCAACTCACGGCCTTCGCCTTCCCCCACCACCAGGTAGATGGACCCGGCCTCCGCCGACAACAGCTGCCGGGCCTGCACCAGGATGAGATCCAACAGGCGATCCAGATCCTGTTCCGAGGCCAGGGCCCGCCCCACGTCGTGGAGGCGCTCCATGTCCCGTCGGTCCTTGAGTCGTTCGAAGCCCGCCACCAGGAGCGCCAGGGCGGCTTCTTCTCCGGGCCACACCGCACAGTCCGCAAGGTTGCCTTCGCCCTCGAGGCCCACCACCACATCCGCCGGAGCCGCGTCCACCCATTGCAGTGCCCGCACCAGCTCTCTGCCCAGGCGGGCCTCGAGGCTGCTACGGTGAATTGAGGGGAGGGCGACAGTGAAGCGCAAGGTCGGCTCCAGGCCAGTGGTTAAGGAACGAAAATCAGTCTACCCAGCCCCGGTGAACCCGAAGGTGAAATGGATCGGCAAGGTCGAGCGCCTGGCCTGGGGTGGCATGGGCGTGGGTCGGGAAGCCGACGGTCGGCTCCTGTTGCTCTCGGCGCCCATGGCGCTCTTCCCCGGCGAGGAAGTGGAGGCCGAGGTGCGCTGGAAGGCGCGCCACGGCGAAGGCGATGTGCTCCGCTGGCTCAAGCCAGATCCCCGACGCAGTCACGCCGGATGCCCCGTGGCCAAGCTCTGCGGTGGCTGCGAACTGTGGGAAGCGGGCCCGCGGGTGGCCGAACTCAAGCGCATGATGGTCGAGGATCTGCTCCGCCGCCAGCTGCCCGAGCTGGGCGAGTGGGACTGGCGGCCCGCGCCTCTAGAAGCCCGCCGCCACCGCATCCAGCTCCACTGGGCCGGAAAACAATTAGGCTTCCACCGCCGCCGCAGCCACTCCATCGTGCCCGTCACCCAGTGCCCCGTGGCTGCTCAGGCCATTTCGGACGCCATTCCCCGACTATTGGAGGCCCTGGCCGAAGGGGCCCTGCCCTCCCGCCCCCAGCGGTGGGAACTGGCCACTGGCACTCCCGCTGGCGAAGTCTTCGCCAGTCTCGAGGACGGCCGCGCCTGGCATCTGGAGCCCGACGGCTGGCACGCCACCCAGGATTCTGTGCTCCATCGCTACCAGGGCGCGGTGCTCCGCCATCGGGCCGGTGGCTTCTTCCAGGTCTGCGCCCCCTGGGCCATGGAGGCCTTTGCCTCCGTGCTTGAGGGCTGGGATGTGCGGGGCGGCACCCTCTTCGATCTCTACGGCGGCGTGGGACTCTTTTCGGCCCTGCTGCGGGAGCGTTTCCAGCGTTTCGTGCTGGTGGAATCCGAACCCAATGCCGTGGCCTGGGCCAAGAAGAACCTGGAAGCCATGAAGCTCCCCGCCGAGTGCCACGCCACGGACGCGGCGGACTGGATCACCGACGCCCTCGGCGAACCCGGCGATACGATCCTGGTGGATCCTCCCCGGGTGGGCCTAGCCCCGGCCTTCGTCGAAAAGCTGAAGAGCGCCAAGGCCGGGACGCTGGTGCTTGTGGGCTGCGATGGGGCGGCTTTCTGCCGCGACATCAAGCGGCTGGCCCCGGAGTGGCAGTTGGCGCAGTTGACCGTGCTGGATCTCTTCCCCCTCACGGCCCACGCGGAGTTCGTGGGACTGCTGCGCCCAGCGGCTGCCCTTTCCTGATAGCTTTTGCTCATGCATGCACTCGGACATCACCTGCTGGCCGATCTGCGAGGCTGCGATCCCGCGCACCTCTCGGACCTGGACCTCGTCCGCAACGCCATGCTCCAGGCCGCTCGGGATAGCGGTGCCACGGTGGTGACCCAGAGCTTCCATCACTTTTCGCCCCTGGGCATCAGCGGCGTGGTCATCGTGTCCGAGAGCCATCTGGCCATTCATACCTGGCCCGAGTTCGGCTTCGCCGCCCTGGACTATTTCACCTGCAGCGACCGGGTGGACCAGGCCAGAGCCATGGAAACGCTGCGCTGTGCCCTGGGTGCCCAGGAAATCAGCACCCGGGAAATCAGCCGGGGAGAGGGGCTGGGGCTCGAATCGAGTCTTTCCATGGGTTGAACGTATAGCTCGTGGTTTTTCCGGTCCTCACGGATTTCCGGGGAACACCTTCCTGGTTGCCTGCCTTGATCCGCCAAAAGCTCATGCCGCGAAGTCACACGACGGCAGGGGTAAAAACGGTGCCCTATTATCGGCCAAACTCCGCCAAAAAGACTGAACCCCGAATTTCGCGAATACGCCCTTGCCGGCGCGCGAATGGCCTACAACCACCGCCCCGCCTCCTCTCAATCGGCGTATCGCCCAGCCCTCATAGGCCCGATTGAAAGGCCAGGCGGGCCTGGATTGGGGCATTCGCGGCCATTCGCGGTTTCAAGGCGCTTTTCCCTTCGTAGCTGAGTCACACCGATAACCGGGAAGCGGTGTTTACCTGGCGCTGAAGGCGAGTTCCAGGCTCAGCAGCGCCTCCTTGTTACCGAGCCCGCCCGCATATCCCGTGAGGCGGCCATCGGCGCCGATGACGCGGTGGCAGGGAACGAGGATCGACACGGGATTCGCACCGTTGGCGGCGCCCACCGCGCGGCTGAGTTTGGAATCGCCCAGCCGCTTGGCCAGTTCGCCATAGGACAGGGTCACCCCGAAGGGGATGCGCTGCAGTTCTTCCCAGACTCGGCGGCGAAAGGCCGTGCCGCGCAGTTCCAGGGGCACCTCGAATCGCTGGCGCGAGCCTCGGAAGTAGGCGTCGAGTTGGTCCCGCAGGAGGCCCAGCGCCGAGGGATCCCGGGTCAAGGTCTCCTGGGTGGCTTCGAGGCCAAGGATGAGCGCCTGTCGGGGCTCGTGCTCCGCGAAGCCTAGATAGACCAGGGCGCCCTCGTGGTTGGCGGCGGCAAGCAAGGTTCCCAGGGGGCTTCCGAGAGAGTGCAGCCAAGGCTTCATGCGGGGACTCCTTTCAGGCTGGCCCAGAGGTGGAAGACGGCCAGGCTGCGATGGGGGGCGAAGGGTGCGAGCAATTCGAGCGTCTCCGAGGGACCGGGCCGGTGGTCGAGCCCATGGTGCCGCTGCAGCGCCAGGGTGAGCCCCGCGTCACCGATGGGCACGCAGTCTCCGAAGCCGCAGCCGCGCATCAGCACATACTGGGCGGTCCAGGGACCGATGCCCTTGATGGCCAGCAGGTGGGCCGAAGCACGGGTTGCGGGCCGATCCGGAAAGGCCTCCAGATTCAGCGCACCTGAGACTGCAGCCTGGGCCACCCGAAGCAGGCATTCGGCCTTGGCCCTGGAAAGGCGCAGTTCCAGAAGATCCTCCAGGTTTACCCCAGCCAGTGCCTCGGGCCCGGGATGGCTGCGCAGGCCCAAGGGCCGAGGCTGCCCCAGCCGCGCCACCAGCGCCCGCCGCAGCGTGTAGGCAAAGGTCAGATTCACCTGCTGGCCGAGGATGGCCCAGACCAGAGCCTCCCAGACGTTGGCGGTGAGGGGGACTCGAAGCCCGCGCCGAGCCATCACCAGCGCTTGGAAGGCGGGATGGCGGACCAGGCTCCGCTCGAAGGCCGTCGGATCCTGGTGGAGGCCCAGCATCCGCAGCGCGCAGCGATGCAGGGCGATCCTGGCGGGACCATCCTCTGGAGCGTCGTGCAGGTGGCAATGGGCCTTCGACCCCTCGAATCGGATCTCCAGCACGCCCTCACCGATGGCCTTGAAGAGCCTCCGCCCCTCGACGCGCTCGCAGAGGCTCTGGGGATCCCGCCCGTGGTAGGCGAGCACATCCTCGACCCGGAAATCACGGGGCAAGGGCAAGGCCAACGCGAAGCTTTCGCCCCGGGACAGCTTCCGATACTCCCCAGGGGTCAGGGCCGCCTGCTTCCGGAACTGGGCGTGAAAGACAGACGGGCTCTCGAAGCCCGCCTCGAGGGCCACGTCAGAAACCGAGCGTGAGGTCGCCCCGAGAAGGCACTGCGCTTCCCGTATTCGCGTTCGCTGCAGGAAGGCCAGTGGCGTCAGGTGGAGATGTTCCCGAAAGAGCTCCGCCAGTCGCGTGGCGCCCCAGCCACTCTCGGAGGTGAGATCCTCCACCGTCCGAAAACAATCAGGAGCCCCATGGACCCGAGCGATTAGCGTCTCCAGCAGCTCCAAATTCGCATTCCCGCCCGCCTGGAATCGATCCGGGCGGCAGCGATGGCAGGCCCGGAAGCCCGCGTCCAGCGCCTCCGGTTCCGAAGCGAAAAAGCGAGTGTTCTCCGCCTTGGGCTTGCGGGCCGGACAGGAGGGCAGACAGTAGATCCCCGTCGTTGTGACGGCCGTGTAGAAGCGCCCATCGTAGGCCCGATCCTTGGCCACCGCTCGGTCGTACATGAAGGCGTGAGTCCAACGCATGAGCCATGGTAGGAACCCGCTGCCCCTTCCGTCCTCCGGATTCTCCCGCTGGAATTCCGGCGGCGCAGGCCGTGGCTTTAGAAAGGCAGCATCGGCGGATTGGGAATGGCGCCTTCCATCTTCAGCAGGGCTTCCTTCTTGTCCAGCCCACCGGCATAGCCCGTGAGGCTGCCATCGGAACCGATGACGCGGTGGCAGGGGATGAGAATGGCAATGGGATTGGCGCCGATGGCGGCGCCCACGGCCCGCACGGCATGCTCGTCCCCGAGGTTGCGAGCCACTTCGAGGTAGCTGAGGGTCTCGCCGTAGGGGATGTGCAGGAGCACATCCCACACCCGCTGCTGGAACTCCGTGCCCTGGGGCTCCAGAGGCACGGTGAATGTCCGTAGGTTCATGATGAAGTAGGCCTCGAGCTGCTTGACCAGGAACCGGTAGGCCTCCCGCTGGGCCTTGGGCGCCAGGGGCGCCGTGGCCCGGGGGTCGAGGCCACCAAAACCCAGCTCACGCAACCTGCCCCGCTCATCGAAGGCGGCCTTCATGGAGCCCAGCGGGGTCTCGACCTCGTAGTACCACAGTGCCATGGGGCCATGATGCCACTGATCACGAGGCGTGTGGCGGTACACTTCCCCTATGGCCGACCATCCCTTTCGCCTCTCCATCATCGACTACCTGAATTCGGCGCCCCTCAACGATGGCTTCAAGCGGGGCCTGGGGTACGAGCATTTCCACCTGAAGTTCCAGGTGCCCTCGGTGTGCGCGGATCAGCTCCGCTCCGGCGAGGTGGACGCTGGGCTCATCAGCTCCATCGAGTTCCTGCGCATCCCCGAGCTGTGCATCGTGCCGGGGCTCTGCATCGCCTCGCCCAAGCGGGTGCGCAGCGTGGTGATCCTGTCCAAGGTGCCCCCGGAGCAGATCCGCAGCCTGGCCCTGGATACCTCCAGCCGAAGCTCCGTGGTGCTGGGGCAGATCCTGCTGCGGGAACGCTACGGCGCCAGCCCGGAAACCCACACCATGGGGCCCGATCTTGGCGCCATGCTGGAGGCCCACGACGCCGCCCTGGTCATCGGCGATCCCGCCATGCGGGCCAAGAAGGAGGGGCTGATCGTGCTGGATCTGGCCGAGGAATGGCACGCCTGGACGGGCCTGCCCTTCGTCTTCGCCCTCTGGATGGTGCGGGAAGGTGCGCCCGCCCTGGCGGTCCCCGGCGGCGTGGCCCCCTTCTTCCACAAGAGCCTGGAGATGGGCCAGCAGAACCTCACCGCCATCATCGACGAGGCCTGGCACGCCATCGGCTGGACCAAGCTGGAGCTGCGGGAGTACCTCACGGAAAACATCAGCTACCACCTGGGCGAGGCCGAACAGAAGAGCCTGGCCCTCTTCTATGAAAAGGCCGTTCGGCAGGGCTTTGCGCCCGAAAGCCGACCCCTCAGGTTCCTGTGAGCTGCTCCCCCGCCATCGATCCTCGCTGGCATCGCCGGGCCCTGCTCCTGGCCTGGCTCACCGTGGCCTACAACCTGATCGAGGGCGGCGTCTCCATCGCCTTCGGCGTGGCGGAGGATTCCGTGGCCCTGTGGGGCTTCGGCTTCGACAGCCTGGTGGAAGTGGCTTCGGCCCTGATTGTTCTCTGGCGCCTGCGGGATCTCCGGGGCCGGGCCACGGAACGGGAGCGCCGCGCCACCCTCCTCATCGGCGGGCTCTTCCTGGTGCTGGGGGCCGCCATCGCCTGGAGTTCAGGCTGGCAGCTCATCCACCGGGAGCATCCAGGCACTACCCTGCCAGGCCTCGTGATTTCGGCCCTGTCCCTCTCCTTTATGGTTTTCCTCTGGCGCGCCAAGCTGCGGGTCGCGAAGGCCCTGGACAGCTCCGCCCTGGCCTCGGACGCCGCCTGTAGCCTGGCCTGCATCCAGCTCAGCACCGTGCTCTTTGTGGGCAGCCTGCTCTACTGGGCGATGCCCGCCCTCTGGTGGGTCGATGCCGCGGCAGGCCTCGCCCTCACCCTGCTCATCGCCCGGGAGGGCATCGAAGGCATCCGCGCCGCCCGCCGCCCCGACTTCAGCGGGGGCTGCGGGTGCCACTGATCACCCTAAGCCTAACCTCTTCTTTAGGATAGGTGCGGCACCTCGACTGATTTCCAACTCCTGACCTCCGGCGATGCGGGCCATGAGGCGGCCGAATTCGCCGGGGCGCACGCCCATGACGGCCTCGGGGCGCAGGAGGAGATGACGGTGGCCACGGATCAAGCCGCGGCCCTCCAGGGCGATCTCCGCCTCGGCGAGGCTCTTCCAGAGGGTGCGGAAGCGCTCGCCCGCGTGGGCCCACACGTTGCCATCTTCGAACACGAAATGGGTGGTCTTGGCCAGATCCAGGAAAATGACCCCCTCGCCGGCCTTGGCGGGATAACGGAAGGGGCCGAGGGGCTTGGGCGGGGCCTCGGGGTGACCGTGGGTTTCCCCATGGGTTCGAAGGCGCTGGAGGGTCTTCTCCAAACGCTCGGCAGTGACGGGCTTCAGGAGATAGTCCACCACGGCCTGCTCGAAGGCCCGGACGGCATGCTCGGCATAGGCGGTGACAAACACGATGGGGATGGGCCGGGGCATGTCCTCCACCACATCCAGCCCCGTCAGGCCGGGCATCTGGATATCCAGGAAGAGGGCATCGGCCTCGCCCCCCTTCTCCAGCCACTCCAGCACCGAGGGACCATCCTCTAGCTCGGCCACCACCTCGCAGCCCGCCTCCCCCAGCAGCCGCACTAGGCGCTTGCGGTTGTACGGCTCGTCCTCGGCCACCAGCACCCGCAGGCTTGCGCTCATGGTTTCACCCTCACGTTGAGCAGCAGTTCGGCCACGGTCCAGGTACCTTCCCGCCGCAGTTGCAAAGCATCGGGGGCCTGGCCCAGCAGGGTGAGTCGCTCCCGCAGGTTTCTAATACCGATACCCTCCGCTCGGTTCTCGAGCAGCGGCTGGCCCGTGTTGGCCACGCCCAGACGCAGACGCTCGCCTTCGGCATGGAGAAAGATCCGCAGATCGCCCCCGCCCCGGTTGGGGGCGATGCCGTGCTTGATGGCGTTCTCCACCAGGGGTTGCAACAACAGGGGTGGAAGCTCCTGAACCTCGAGGCCGCGATCCCATTCCCAGGTCACCCGCAGGCGGGAGCCCAGGCGAATGCGCTCGAGATCGAGGTACTGCTCGATGAGGGTACGTTCGGTGGCGAGGGGTGCGAGAGGCCGGGAGCTGTTCTCCAGGAGGCCCCGGAGCAACCCGGCCAGACTCACCAGGGCGTCTTCTGCGGCCTTGGCATCCTCCCGCACCAATTCCGTGAGGCCACCAATGGCATTGAAGAGCACGTGGGGATTCATCTGGGACTGCAGGGCCCGCGCCTGGGCAGCGGCGGCGGCTCTCACGGCATCGGATTCCCGGCGCTCGGCCCGCTCCTTGTCGGCGAGGATCCAGCCCAGGAGCAGCATGAAGGAGAGGTTGACCACGCCCACGGTTATCACACGGGGGTGCGTGAGCCGGTCGATCAAGGGGGGTTCCACCCGCTCCGCCCGGGGGCCATGTCCACCTCTGGGGCCTCCGCCTCGCCGCCCGTAGCCTCGCTCGGCGCCATGCCCGCCCAGTTCCAGGATGATCGACAGTCCCAGGATCCAGAGAAAGTTCCAGGGGATTGCCTGCAACAGCCCTCGGGGCGCGGGGGTCAGTGGGCGGTCATCGCCGGTCCACTGCCAGGGCACCGGCGAAAGCGCCAGGTAGGCGAAGGGCAGCACGAAGGGATAGACCCACTCCAGCCAATGGTCGGAGGTAACCCCGAAGCCCCAGCGCATGAGGTTCCAGAGCAGCCCAAAGGCCAGGATGGCGCCCCAGGTGGCGGGGCGCCGGATCCTTTTCCAGGTCGTGCCTGGGAGTTCAGAGATGCGCATGAGGCTTCAGTCTAGCCCTACTGCAAGGCAGGCACCGGGCACTCGCCCCGGCCTCCGCCTCGCTTGCCGCCGCGCTCGGCGCGGAGCTGCTCGGCCTTGGCCTTCTGCTCGGGGGTCAGGATGGTCATGGATTCCTGCATCATGGCGCGGCGATCCAGGGCCAGCTCGAACTGGGCCTGGGACACCTTTTCGTGCAGGGCCTTGAGCTGGTCCGCAGGCGTCGCGGGATCGATCATGGCCGCTTGGTAGGCCTTGCGGGCGGCCATCGCGGCCTCGTGCTTGGCCTTCGTGGCCTCCCGATGCTTGTCGGCGATGGCCTTCAGACTGGTCTTCTGGGCCTCCGTCAGGTCCAGGCCCCTCATCATCATGGGGCCACCCTGGGGGCCGTGGTGCTTCATGCCCTGGCCTCCGCCACGGGGATGGCCCTGGGCGGCGAGAGGGGCGGCGAACAAGGCCACCAGGGCAAGGGTGAGGGCGCTTCGAATGAACATGGTTGCCTCCTGAAGTGCAATCCGGGGGAGTCCCGCTGCACACCAGTAGACGGCCCCATTCGCCCAAGGGCTCGCGAGAAAGATGAATCGCAGGTGGGTGACCTTGAATTGCCGAGAAACCGCCTCCGGGTGCAGCCCTTCCCATGGAGGGTGGAATTGCCCCCATAATCGAGGCAGCCATCCCCCTGGAGACTCCATGGACCTCAAGACGCTCTTCAACACCCACCTCCGCGAGCGGCTCGCCTATGCCGAGAAGGCCCTGGTCGCCAATGCGCTGGACGCCCTCGTCATCTCCAGCGGTGCCGCCTACACGCACTTCGCCGATGACCAGGACGCCCCCTTCCGACCCACGCCCCACTTCCGCCACTACTGCCCCCTGACCGGGCCCCACCACGCCCTGGTGATCCGCCCCGGCCGCAAGCCCCTGCTGGTGCGCTACGCCCCCGAGGATTTCTGGTACGAGCAGTTGAGCCTGGAGGCCATCTGGGGCGGCACGCCCTTCTGGGCCGAAGGCTTCGAGCTGGTCGAGGCACCGAGCCTGGATGCGGTCTGGGAGGCGGTGGGCAAGCCCGTCAACGGCGGCTACATCGGCAACGAGACCGAGCGCGCCGAAGCCGCTGGACTGGCGCTCAATCCTGCGGGCCTGACGGCCTACCTGGACTGGGGCCGAGCCTACAAGAGCGATTACGAAATCCACTGCATGGAAGAAGCCACCATCCTCGGTGCCAAGGGCCATCTGGCGGGCCGCAAGGCCTTCCTGGCGGGCGCTTCAGAGCTGGAGATCCACCAAGCCTTCGCCCAGGGCGTGGGCTGCCTGGACCACGAACTGGCCTTCTCCTCCATCGTGGCCCTCAACGAGAAGGGCGCCACCCTGCACTACGAGAACAAGCGCACCCTGCGCAATGGCAAGACCATGATCCTGGATTGCGGCGCCCGGGTGCTGGACTATGCCTCCGATATCACCCGCACGGTGACGGCCCCCGCCTGCGATGCGCGCTTCAAGGCCCTGGTAAAGGGCGTGGAAAAGCTCCAGCTGGAGCTCTGCGCCGCCGTGAAGCCGGGTCTGCCCTTCGGCGTCCTCCATCACCAGACCCACCAGAAGGTGGCGGCGCTCCTCCACGAGTCCGGCATCCTCAAGGCCAGCGTCGAAGAGGCGGTGACCAAGGGCTTCACCCGCCCCTTCCTGCCCCACGGCCTGGGCCACCACCTGGGCATCCAGGTGCATGATGTGGGCGGCAAGCTGGCGGGCCCCGATGGCACCTTCCAGGCGCCGCCTCCGGAGTATCCCAACCTGCGCACCACCCGCACCCTGGAACCCCGCCAGGTGCTCACCATCGAGCCGGGCATCTACTTCATTCCCATGCTGCTGAGACCCTTCCGGGAGGGTGAGTTCGCGGCCCGCTTCGACTGGAAGCTCATTGATGAACTGAGCGAGTTCGGCGGTATTCGCATCGAAGACGATGTGCTCGTCACCGAAGGCGCGCCCCGGAACTTCACCCGCAAGCACCTGCCGGAATGATGGCTGGCCACATCCGAAGGCGGTGGGGCTGGATCCTTCTGGCCCTGCCCCTGGCCGCCTGGATGGGGCTGGTGATCGCCCTCCGCCTGCCCGGCCCAGCGGTGGTCGCAACGATTCTGGGGATCTTCCTCCCGTTCACGGCCCTCTCTGCCTTCGCCCTAATTCCGGGTCACCGAGGGGCCCTGGCCTTCGGCGGCCTCTTCGCGTTGGTCCTGGCGGGTTTCCTGGCCCTTCGTCCCTCCAACGCCCGGGACTGGATGCCAGAGGTGGCGAAAATCCCGACGGGGCACCTGGAGGGGAATCACCTCACGGTGAGGAACATCCGGGACTGCGCGTACCGAACCGAGGCCGACTACGAGGTCCGTTTCGTCGATCACACCTACGACCTCGACCGCCTGCGGGGCATCGACCTCTTCCTCGCCTCCTGGGGGCCTCGCCACATCGCCCACACCATCCTCTCCTTCGATTTCGGCGAGGGCGAGCACCTCGCCTTCTCCATCGAGACGCGCAAGGAGAAGGGGGAATCCTATTCGGCCCTGCGGGGGTTCTTCCGGGAGTACGAGCTCTGCGTGGTCGCCGGATTCGAGCGGGATCTGATCCGGGTCCGGACCCCTTTCCGGGGTGAAACGGTCAGACTATACCGGCTGAACACGCCACCCGATGTAGCCCGGAGAATCCTGATCGACTATGTGGATCGGATCAACCATCTGACCCAGCATCCGGAGTGGTACAACGCCCTCACCGACAACTGCACCACCGCGATGATCGGCCCGGTCCGCCGGCGTTCCAGCCGCACGCCCTGGAGCTGGAAGCTCATCGCCAGCGGCCATGTCGATGAACTTCTCTACGCCCGCGGCATCGTGCGTCGCGATCTGCCCTTCGCGGCACTCCGCCAGGCGGCCATCATCAACACCAAGGCCCTGACGGCCCCCCCAGCCTCCTTCAGCGAAAGGATCCGGGACGGACTGCCCCCTCGCTAAGATTGCCAACGACTCACCCCCGGCTTCCGGGACGAGTGAGTGCCCCTTCGGAGTTTCCATGCGCCTCTCCCCTTCCCTGGCCTGTCTGGTTCCCGCCCTGGTGGCTTTCCCCCTGGTGGCCCAGGAGGCCAGCCAACTCAGCCTGGAGAAGCTCTTCCATCCCAAACAGCGGGTGAACTACCTGGCGACGCCCGCCTTCCGTCTCTCCTGGCTGCCCGATGGCAATCTGCTGGAGAACCGCAAGGGACAGCTCTCCCGAATCGATCCCAAGACATGGAAGACAGAACCCTTCCTGTCCGCGGGGGCCCTCAAGGACTCCCTGGTGAAGGCCGGAGCCGCGGAAGCCGCCGCCCAGGCATCTGCGGAGCGAGGCCAGTTCCAGTGGACCGAGGGCATGGACGCCTTCCTGGTGGTCGTGGGCAAGGATTTCTATCACGTGAAGCTGGCGGGTCTCGTCACCCGCCGCCTCAGCTCTGATGGCGCCCTTCGGGAAGTGCCCACCTTCAGCCCCGATGGCAGCCGACTCGCCTACCTCAAGGGGAACGATCTCTACACCCTGGAGATCACCACCGCCAAGGAAACCCGCCTCACCCAGGGCGGCGGCGAAACCTTGTTAAACGGTCGCCTGGACTGGGTCTACGACGAGGAAGTCTACGGCCGGGGCAGCAGGAAGGCCTTCTGGTGGTCGCCGGATTCCACGCGCTTGGCCTATCTCTGCTCCGATGTGAGCAAAGTGCCCGTGCACATGTTGCTGGATGACCGCGCCCATCCTCAGAAGCAGCTCCCCATGCGCTACCCCAAGGCCGGGGAGCCCAATGCCGAAGTCAAGCTGGGCGTAGTGGATCTCGCGGGCACCACCACATGGATGGCCACACCCCATCTCGAAGAGCACCTGTTGGTGCAGGTGGGCTGGGATCCCCAAGGGCGACTGCTGGCCAGCTACCAGGACCGTATCCAGACCTGGCTGGAGTTGCGTCGCTTCGAGGGCACCACCAGCCGCGTGATCATCCGCGAAACGAGCCCCGCCTGGCAGGAGCGCCTGCCGCTGCCGCGCTTCCTCAAGGACGGCACCTTCCTCTGGCAGTCCGACCGCACCGGCTTCCGCCATCTCTACCACTGCGACGCAGAAGGCAAGGTGCTGCGAGCCATCACGGAAGGTCGCTGGGACCTGCGGGAAGTGCACGGGATCGATGAGAAGAAGGGCCGCATCTACTTCAGCGGCACCGAACGCAGCGCCGTGGGCCTGGATGCCTATGCCGTCTCGCTCACGGGCAAGGCCCCCAACGCCCAGCTCACCCGCCTCACGGAAAAGCGCGGCACCCATGGCGTCCAGTTCAACGCCACCTTCACGGCTTTTCTGGATCGCTGGAGCGATGCCACCACGCCCTCTCAGCAATGGCTCTGCGAGGGCACCGGCAAGGCCCTGCGACTCATCGACGACACCACCACCGATCAATTCAAGGCCCTGAAGCTGGGCGCGGTGAAACTCCAGCAGGTGCCCACCCGGGATGGCTTTCCCATGGAGACCATGCTGATCCTGCCGCCGGGCTTCGATCCCGCCAAAAAGTATCCGGTCTTCGAAGACATTTACGGCGGCCCTCACACGCCCACCGTGCGCGATGCCTTCGGCCGTTACAATCTCTGGTGGCAGTTCCTGGCCCAGCAGGGCTACGTGGTGTGGATCTGCGATCACCGCAGCGCCTCCAACAAGGGCCCCGCCAGCGCCTACGGTGCCTACAAGCGCCTGGGCCAGACCGAGCTGGAGGATCAGTTGGATGGCCTCGCCTGGCTGAAGCAACAGGGCTGGGCCGACATGAGCCGCATCGCCATCGACGGCTGGAGCTACGGTGGCTTCATGAGCGCCTACGCCCTGACCCATAGCAAGGCCTGGAAGGTGGGCATCGTGGGCGCCCCCGTCACCGACTACCGCCTGTACGACAGCATCTACACCGAGCGCTTCATGGGCCTGCCCAAGGACAACCCCGCGGGCTACGACGGCACGAGCCTGATGAAGGCCGCCAAGAACCTGGAAGGCCACATGCTGCTCTTCCACGGCACCCTGGACGACAATGTGCATCCCCAGAACATGATCCAGTTCATTGATGCCCTCCAGCAGTCCGGCAAGGACCACGAGCTGGTGCTGCTCCCCGGCAGCGGCCACGGCCCCCGCACCCCGGAGCAGGTGTGGTTCAGGTACTGGAAGACCTGGGAGTTCTTGAAGAAGAACCTGTAGGACGAGACTTCAAAGGAGCGGGCCATGCGGCGACCCACAGTTGGGCCCCAGACAGGAGCAGTGCTGGTGCTGCTCCTCATGGCCTGCGGCAGGCCCGCGCCTGTGCCCCAGCGATGGCATGAGGGGGCCTCGGCGCAGATAGGTGCCCGCTCCCAGGACCTCCAGCCTGAGGCGCGGGCTCAGTATCAGGAGGGCTTCCTCAACGGCGTCAAGATGGTGCAGGAAGCCCAGCAGCAGGGCCTGCGCCCCTACCTGCCCGTGTTCAGCACCGAGGTCGAAACACCTCGCCTCCGCAGCCAACTGCCCGAGGAGGTCGCCCCACTCGTTCCCACCCCGAGACTGGAAGTGGACCCTGAGACGGGGCTCGAGATCAGGCGGGTGGGGGCAACGTCATCTGCGGCCTTCGCCCGGGGCCAGATGGATGGTTTCCGCTGGGCCTGGGACCAAGTGCGGGCAGGCTTCGCGCCTCGCAGCGCTCCCGAGGCCCCCAAGGGGTGGATGCCCTGGTCGGCTCGAGAACCCGAAGTCGATCTCGCCCTGGGAACCATGAATGTAACGGTGTCTTGGGTGGCCAATCGCCTCCTCTGGGAAGTGAAGAATGCCGGCTTTCCGCCCCAGCGACGGTGGCGGGAATTCCCCTGGGGCCATCCCATTCAGGTTTCTCTGAGTGCTGAGGCACTCTGGGTCGTCTCTCCTGGCCAGCAGGCCTTGGCCCTGGATCTCGATTCCGGAATCATTCGGGCCCAGATTCCGGCGCCCCCACCACCGCCAGTCATCTCACCCACTGAACACCTGAGGCGTTTCGGTCTGGACAATCTTTCCCCAGCGGATCATGCCGAACGGCTTGTGCGCCTGCGTCGCGAGGCCGAGAACGGCAGCACCGCCGCGATGATGGAACTGGTCCGAGTGCTTCGCCCCGGCGACGAACCCGGCTCCATGGAGGAGGCCCGGGCCCGATGGACCCTCAAGGCCGCCGAACATGGGGATCCCCAGGCCATGATGGGCATAGCCGGGCGTTACCTCGGCGGTGCCGGAGTGCCGATGGATCCGAATGCGGCCCGTCGCTGGTACCAGAAGGCCGCCGAAGCAGGCCATCCGGACGCAGCGGCGGTCCTTCAGGAACTCTCGCTCTGAAGAATCCCAATAACAAGCCAGGGCTCCGAGTGGAGCCCTGGCTTGTTGGGAATCCAGATGTGACCAGCCTAGCTGTGTCCGCCCATGAGCTTGTGGATGATGCGGCTGACCACAAGCCAGAGCAGCAGGGACATCCCCAGGGCGATCAGGGCGGCATAAAGGAATACCTGGTAGAGGGGCACACTATCCATGAAGCCCGCGGCCTTACCAGCGAGGTAGGCGCCGATGCCGAGGCTGAAGAACCATGCACCCATCATCTGGCTCGTGAGGTGCTTGGGGGCCAGCCGGGATACGTAGCTCAAGCCTACCGGGCTGATGCAGAGTTCGCCGATGGTGTGCAGGAGATAGACACCCATGAGCCAGCTCATGTTCACTTTGGCGATGGGATCCGCGGGCGTTGGCCGGGCCATCCATGCGGCTGGGGCCAGGAGGAAGAAACCCAGGGCTGCAAAGAGCAGACCCAGGGCGAACTTCACGGGGCTGCTGGGGAACTTCCCTGCGCGCTTGGTCCAAATCCATACGAAGACCGGCCCAAGTCCCACGATGAGGAAGGCGTTAACGGTCTGGAACCAGCTTGCCGGAATCTCGAAGCCGAACAGGACACGGTTCGTGTATTCCTTGGCGAAGAGGGTGAGGGTACTGCCCGCCTGCTGGAACACGAACCAGAAGGAGATGCTGAAGAGCAGCATCATGAACACCACCATCAGGCGGTTCAACTCTTCCGTAGTCAGCTTAGGATGCTCAACTGGAGCACCCAGCGTTGCCGCAGCCTGTGCACGGATTTTCACCATGCCCCGGTTCACCATCATCTGCACCACGGTCATCAGCGCTCCCGCAGCCACGGCCCCGAAGATGAGCTGGGTGGGCCAGTTCTTGCCCGAAACCACGATCCAGGCAAGCCCCAGGAGGATGGCGATCAGGGCAGCCACGAAGGGCAGGCTCACGGGCTTGGCTTCAACGGTGCCTTCCGGCTGGCTCACATCCTTGATGTGTCGGCGACGAAGCACGAAATTCAAAAGGCCCAGCAACATGCCAAAGCCCGAAACGCCGAAGGCCCAGGACCAGCCAGCGGAAGAGTTGAGGCCTAGGCTGTTCAAGAAGCGGTGAAAGCTGGCTCCTTCCGCCATGAAGCCGCAAATGAGAGGCGCCACCGTGGCGCCGATGTTTATGCCCATGTACTCGATGGTGAAGGCCCCATCCCGGCGAGGATCTTCTTTGGTATATAGGCGTCCTACAGAGGCGCTGATATTGGGCTTGAGCAGGCAGGTTCCGATAGCGATCAGCACCAGGCTGGCCACCAGCCCGTTCATGCTCTTGATCTGAAGCAGCAGCTGGCCTGCAGCAATGAAAAGGCCGCCGAGCACAATGGTGCGCTTGGCCCCCAGGAAGCGATCCGCAATCTGGCCCCCGTTGATGCTGAACAAATAGATGGAGAGCAGATAGCCGCCCAACAGGCCGCCAGCGCGCGCCTTGTCGAGACCCATGCCTCCCATGGCAACGGGCGCCGTAAGGTAAAGGATCAGCAGGGCGCGCATGCCGTAGTGGCTGAATCGCTCCCAGGTTTCCGTAAAAATCAGCACCCAGAGTCCAGCTGGATGCCGGAGGGGGGCCGCACTCGCGTCCACGGTCTGCGCTTGATTCATGCCGATCTCCCACAATGGATGAATCCATCCTGGGGCATTCACGGCATGGAGACAATGCAAGGCTGTGGCTGGAAATTGGTGGCCCCACCCGGATTCGAACCTCCGTCCCGCCGCGCGGAGGCTGCGCCCGGGCCTGCGGCTTCGCCGCACCGCTTCGGGACGCATGCGTCCCTACGCTGGCCCTTCCGGCGCGCCTCCGCGATCCTCGGTCCGAATCCGAATCTCGACTCAACGCTTCTTTGGTGGCCCCACCCGGATTCGAACCGAGGACCAAGCGGTTATGAGCCGCCAGCTCTGACCGCTGAGCTATAGGGCCGTTTCCATTCTAGCCACAGGTGGTCCGGGTTTTCAGTGGGTGGCGGGGACGGGTTTCTCGGGGATAATCGGGGCTTCCCTGCTCTGGAGTCCTCCGTGCGCCCAGCCCTCCTCGCCCTGTTTCTCGCTCTCCCCTTGCTGGCGGGGCCCAAGCCCAAGGTCCAGTTCGTCACGTCCATGGGCTCCTTCACGGTTCAGCTCGAACCCGAGGCGGCCCCCAAGACCGTGGAGAATTTTCTCAAATACGTACGCAAGGGCCACTACAACGGCACCATCTTCCACCGCGTGATGCCTTCCTTCATGGTGCAGGGCGGCGGCCACTTGCCGGACCTCACCAAGAAGCCTACCGAGGCCCCAGTGCCGCCTGAGGCCGATATCGCCAAGGCGAAGGGCATGACCAACAAGCGCGGCACCCTGGCCATGGCCCTACCCGTGGGCAATCCCTTCGGCGCCACGGCCCAGTTCTTCATCAACGTGAAGGACAATCCCAACCTGAACTTCAAGGCCAAGAACATGACCGATTACGGCTACACGGCCTTCGGCAAAGTGATTCAGGGCATGGAGGTCATCGACAAGATCAAGGCGGTGAAAACCACCACCGTGAAGGACATGAAGGATGTGCCCGTCACGGTGATCCTCATCAAGGAAGCCAAGGAAGTTCAGTAGCTATCCCGCTGTCAGCGGAGCTCGATCCAGCGGGTCCCTTCGGGGACTCGCAGTTTGTACGTGGCTTCGGGCAGGGCCGGGGGAATGCGAGGATTCACCAGTTCCAGCACCTGCCTGGCGCCTGTGGCATCGGTCCAGGTCACCCGATGGAGAAAGGTGCCCTTGCCTTCCAGTTCGACCCGGAGCAACCCGGGTCGGCGCGGCTCCAGCACTACGGTGCCCGAGGCCTGCACCTGGGCCCGATAGACGGAATCCAGGGCGCGGGGATTCAGGAAGACGTTGAGCAGCGGCATGTCCGAGGCCGCAGTCCGAAGATCCAGACGCTGGGCCGTGCGCACCGAAGGATCGTACTGGACCAGGCTCTTTCCATCGGAAACGATGACCAGGCCTCCCGAGTAAGCCACGCGGATCCGGCCGCCCTTCGAGAGCTGAAGGCGCCCTTCCTTGCGGAGCTTGCCGAAGACCGCGCTCTCGGATTCCTGCACGAAATTGCTTTCCAGCCGAGGCAGGTCCGGCAGGGCTTGCCACCATGCGGGCAACCCCTGAGCGGACAGGGCGGCGCCGCCCAGAACCAGGAAGAGAGGCCAGCGCAAGACTTCAGCTCCGCTTGAGTTCAACGCTGAACTTGGAGGTGGCACCTGCACCGGGTGAACTCTTCTTGAGCATGCCTTCGGTCACCACATGACCGCTCTGCCGCACCTGCACGATGATCTCCAGATCGTGCCCGTCCAGGTTGGCGGGAAGATCCAGCTTGAGGACCGAGGACATCCCCCCCGGGTGGGTGAAGTCGCCGAGCACAGGGGCCAGGGGCACCTTCAGCCCAGCCACGGGCCGAGGCTTGGCCGCCATGGGAGGAGCCAAGGCCACCAGCTTGGGCGCCACGGGTTTCAGGGGCGAGAGGCCGCGGGCTGGCGATGCCGAGGGGAGCATGGGCTTGAGGGGCGCGGCGGCCGGACGAAGAGGGGGCGCCATCCGGGGCGTGGCCGGGGCGGGAAGCTGGGGCCGGGGCACCACCGGCGGGGGCGCATAGGCCTCGTCGTCGAGCAGTTCTCCCACGGAGGGCAAATCCGAGAGGGTGAGCACTTCCGGATGATTGGCGGGCGGCGCGGGGGGTGGCGGCGGTGGCGCGACGTGGACCTCTGGGACCGGGGTCGCAGCCACAGGGGCAGGCGTGGAGACAGGGGCAGGAGCCTCTTCCTTGTCGGTATCCGCGAAATGGTGCACCTTGATGTGCCCCAGGGCGAGCTTGGTGATGCCACGGAGGGTCTCGAAGACGCCGGTGCCATCCGAAGCAACACTCTGAAAGCTGGGCTGCCTGCGGGGATTGAGTTCGGACTCCATCTGCTCGATGGGGACGACATTTTTCAGATCCCGCTTGTTCCACTGGAAGATCATAGGGATCTGGCGGATGTCCAGCCCCAATTCCCGCAGGTTGTCGTCCAGGTTCTGCAGGCTCTCCTTGTTGGCATCCAGCATGGGCATCTGACTGTCGGCCACGAAGACGATGCCATCCACCCCCTTGAGCACCAACTTGCGGGTGGAGTTGTAGAAGACCTGGCCGGGCACTGTGTAAAGCTGCAGCTTGGTCTTGAACCCCCCAACCACGCCCACATCCAGGGGCAAGAGATCGAAGAAGAGGGTGCGGTCCGTCTCGGTGTTCAGCGAGACCATCTCACCCCGGGCCTTCTGGGAAGTCTTGCCGTAGATGGTGTTGAGATTGGTAGTCTTGCCACACAGGCCGGGGCCGTAGTAGACGATCTTCGCCGTCATTTGGCGAGTGGCGTGGTTGAAAAACACCATGCGTGGATTCCCCGGATGTCACGGCAGTGTAGCGCGAAGCTCCCTGTGGCTCCAGTGTTGATCTTCGGTATTTTCCAATCAGCCCAGCCCCTTGAGCACCTCCAGGACCTGCCGATCGTGGCCCTTGGTATCGATCTCCCGCAGGATGCGCCGGATCACGCCCTGCTTGTCGATGATGAAGGTGACTCGCCTGGCCATCCCCACCACGGGCATCTTCACGCCGTACGCCTCGATCAGCGTCCGCTTCGGGTCCGCCAGGAGCGAAAAGGGTAGAGAGAATTTCTTGGAGAAGGCGAGGTGGCTGTCCGCGTCATCGGCACTGACGCCCAGGATCACGGCCCCGGCGGCCTGGATCGCGACGAAGCCATCCCGCAGGGAGCAGGCCTGGGCCGTGCATCCTGGGGTATCGTCCTTGGGGTAGAAATAGAGCACGACGTTCGCCTTGCCCGCGAAATCCGTCAGCCGCACGGTTTTCCCGCTCTGGTCCAGGGCCTCGAAATAGGGCGCCTTGGCCCCTTCCGTCAGGTCCGCGGCCTGGGAAAAGCCTGTCACGGAAAGGATTCCTGCGATGAGGGCGCGATGAATGGACATGGAACCTCCAGATTCTGTTGAAATGACGAGAAGCGGGCCCTCCCTGGGCCGTGTCCATGGGATGAGGCGGAACCACAGATGTTACAGATCGCGGTGATCCCTGGTGACGGCATCGGCCCTGACGTGATGGACCAGGCCCTGCCCTTCCTGGCCTGGGCCCAGTCCCGGGGCCGCGCCCTGACCTGGACGACCTATCCCTATGGCGCCGAACGCTTCCTGACGGAAGGTCTCACCCTCCTCGACGAGGAATTCGCCCATCTGCGGGACGACCACGACGCCATCCTCTTCGGCGCCATCGGCGATCCGCGGGTTCCCAGCGGTAAGCACGCCGAGGAGATCCTGCTCCGCCTGCGGCGCGACCTCCACCTGGGGGTAAACCATCGTCCCTGCTATCCGATGCTGGACCGCCTGGTCCCCCTGAAGCAGGTGGCGGCCTCGGAGATCCGGATCGATGTGCTCCGGGAGAACACCGAAGGCCCCTATTGCATGCGCGGTGAAGCGGGCTTCGGGCGGGCGGTCGACTTCGCCATCCACACCGAAGAGGCCGTGACGATTCTCCTGCGGGAGGCCTTCGAGTGCGCCGCCGCTAGGCATTGCAGCCTCCACCTGGCCCACAAGGCCAATGTGTTGAAACACGGCCATGGCCTATGGCTGCAGGTCTACGAACGTCTCAAGACCGAGTTTCCCGAGGTGGACGCCCGTGCCATCCATGCCGATGCGCTCCTCTGTGCCCTGGTTCAGAACCCTCGGCCCTTCGGGGTCATCGCAGCGGACAATTTCATCGGCGACCTGGTGAGCGATCTCCTCGCGGCCTTCCAGGGCGGAATGGGACTGGCCGCTTCGGCCTCGTACAACCCGAGCCCCGAGTATCGATGCCGGGCGCTCTATGAACCCGTGCACGGCTCCGCCCCGGACCTCGCCGGGCAGGATGTGGCCAACCCCATTGGAATGATCCTCAGCGCCGCCATGCTCTTCCGCCGAGCAGGCTGGGAGCCTGAGGCTCAGAGCATCGAGGACGGGGTTTGCGCGGTGCTGGAAAGCGGAAGGAGCACCCAGGATCTGGGAGGACAACTGACCTGTCGCCAGATGGGAAGGGCCATCCTGGAAAACGTGCAGGCGATGCAGAAGACGCGCTAGCAGCTCCGCATCACACCCACGAGCAGCCCCTGTACCAGAATGCGATCGGGCGCATAGCACCGCGGACCGAGATTGGGATTGTGGGGAATCAGCCAAACCCCCTCTGGATCGCGGCGAAATTCCTTCAGGGTGACTTCTTCTCCATCGATGAGCACCACGACCCGATCCCCGTTCCGGTAGTCTCCGCGCCGTTGAAGCACCACCAGGTCACCATCCAGGATGGAATCCTCGACCATCGAATCCCCGCGCACCCGCAGCACGAAAAGATCGTCACGATCCCGATGGATGGCGTTGGGTACCTCGATGGGTATGGCCCTTGTTTCGGGGATGAGGGGCGAACCCGCCGCCACATCCCCACAGAAAGGTAACATTCGCCCCAGCCCCTGGGGACGCACCCGGGCGGGGCCAGGAGCCTCCTCGACCTTGACGACGATGTTGTTGCCCGCCCCGTGGCTGCGGTCCAGGAAGCCCTTTTCCATCAGATGCTGCACGTGCTTGTGGATGGTGCTCACGGCGCTGGAACCCACGCCGTCGGCGATTTCCTTCAATGTAGGGCTGCGCTCCTCCTCCTCGAGGAAGGTCCGTATGAACTGAAGAACGGCCAGTTGTCGTTTGGTAAGATTCGAGGATTTCATGCATCCAAAGTTAGGCAATGCAGGCGATCTGGTCAATCCTTTTTTTTCGCTTTTTTTAGCCGATCGTCACGGAACCCCCTCAGCGTTCAACAAATTCAATACCGAATTGGCATCCCCCGATCTGGGCCCCAGTCTTGGTTCCTAGCGATCCCCATTTCGGGTCGTGCCCTTCCGAGAGGAGAATCATGCCTTCCACCCAAGAGGTTCCTGCCGTGACCGAAAACACGAAAACTCTGATTAATGATTTTTCAATAGAAGTCGCTACGGTCAACGGATCCGGTAGCCAGACGGCCAACAACGTGCTGATGCGCTCCATCTTCCAGATGGGCGTGCCCGTGAGCGGCAAGAACCTGTTTCCCTCCAACATCGCCGGGCTTCCCACCTGGTTCCAGATCCGCGCCAACCATCGGGGCTACAGCGCCCGCAAGCACGATGTGGATCTGATGATCTGCATGAACGCAGAAACGGCCCGGGAGGATGTGGCCAAACTCAAGCCGGGCGCCCTCTGCCTATACGACGAGCCCCTGAAGCTGGATGCGCTTCGCACCGATCTCACGTTCCTCCCGGTTCCCTTCCAGCAGATCGTGACCGCCTCCTGCCCGGAACCCAAGCTCCACAAACTCGTGAAGAACATGATCTACGTAGGGGTCGCCGCCCGCATGATCGGCCTGGACATGGACGAGGTCCGCAAGGCCATTGCCCGGCAGCTCAAGGGCAAGCAGAAGGCCGTGGAGCTCAATTCAGACGCGGCCCAGGCAGGCTATGACTGGGCGGACCAGCATCTCGCCGACCAGGACCGGCTCAAGATTGTGCGGGACACCAAGACCCAGGGCCAGCTCATCATCGATGGCAACTCCGCCTGCGCCCTGGGTGCCATGTTCGCAGGGGTCACAGTGGTGGCCTGGTACCCCATCACCCCCAGTTCGAGCCTGGTGGAGACCCTGGCGGAATATGCCAAGGAATACCGGATCGATCCCGCCACCGGCAAGACCAATGTGGCCATTGTGCAGATGGAGGATGAGCTTGCCAGCGCGGGCGTGATCATTGGCGCGGGCTGGGCGGGCGCCCGCTCCATGACCGCCACGTCGGGCCCCGGCATTTCGCTGATGTCGGAGTTCATTGGCTTGGCCTACTTCGCGGAGACCCCTTGTGTCTTCGTGGACGTGACGCGCATGGGGCCCTCCACGGGCCTGCCCACACGCACTAGTCAGGGCGATATAGAAATGTGCGCCAAGTGCAGTCATGGCGACACCTACCACATTTGCCTCTACCCCGGAAACATGGAGGAGTGCTTCCGCTTCACCTACGAAGCCTTTGATCTCGCGGAGCGCTACCAGACCCCGGTCTTCGTGGTGACGGATCTGGATCTTGGCATGCAGAACTGGGCCACCAAGCCCTTCGATTACCCCGAGGGGAAATTCGATCGCGGCAAGGTTCTCGACGAGGCTCAGCTCAAGGGCATTCAGGACTGGGGCCGCTACAAGGATGTGGATGGCGATGGGGTCTGCTGGCGCACCCTGCCCGGCACGCCCGGCGGGAAGGGCGCCTACTTCACCCGGGGCACGGGCCACAGTGTCCATGCCCTGTACTCCGAGAAACCCGAGGACTGGAAGTCCAACATCGACCGTTTACGGAAAAAATTCGATACAGCCCGCGCCTCGGTGCCGGCCCCCATCCTTCGCAGCGCCAACTCCAAGCGGGGCCTCCTAGCTTATGGCTCCAGCGATTCCGCTGTGGTCGAGGCCCTGGACATCCTCCAGGAGACCCACGGCAAGGCCGTGGACTATCTGCGGGTGCGGGCCCTGCCCTTCACCCAGGAGGTAGAGGCCTTCCTGGAGCGGATGGACGTGGTCTACGTGGTAGACCAGAACCGCGATGGCCAGATGGCCAACCTGCTGCGGGAATTCTTCCCCGAGTTGTCCCAGAAGATCCGCAAGGTGCGCCACTACGACAGCACGGCCATCAACGCCCAGACCCTCGTCGACCAGATCAACGCTTTCGAGAAGTGAGCCTGCCCATGTCCGCGACCTCGACTCCCACTCCCACCGCTGCCACCAACCAGCTCGGCCTCACCAAGCAGGACTACGTGGGCGCCAAGTCCACCCTCTGCCCGGGCTGCGGCCACGACGCCATCACCGCCCAGATCATCCAGTCGGCCTTCGAGATGAGCCTGAAGCCCCACATGGTGGCCAAGCTCTCGGGCATCGGCTGCTCCAGCAAAACGCCAACGTACTTCCTGAACCAGGCCTGGGGCTTCAACTCCGTCCATGGCCGCGCCGCCGCCGTGTGCACCGGCGTGACCCTGGCCAACCGCCAGCTCACCAACATCATCGCCAGTGGCGATGGCGACTCCATGTCCATCGGCATGGGCCAGTTCACCCACATGATCCGTCGCAATGTGCCGGTGGTTTACATCCTGGAGGACAACGGGGTCTACGGGCTCACCAAGGGGCAGTTCTCCGCCACCGCCGATGTGGGGTCTGTGCTCAAGAAGGGCGACGTGAACGAACTCACCCCCATCGATCCCTGCACCTTGGCCATGGAACTGGGCTGCGGATTCGTGGCCCGGGGCTTTAGCGGCAATCCCAAGCAGCTCAACACCATCCTGAAGGCCGCCTTCGCCCATAGGGGCACGGCCCTCATCGATGTCATCAGCCCTTGCGTCACCTTCAACAACCACGAGGGCAGCACCCGCTCCTACAAGGTGGCCAAGGACAAGGAGATCCCCCTCCAGGAGCTGGGCTTCGTGCCCTACTACGAGCTGGAGTCCGTGGAAATTCCCGCTGGAGAAGCCAAGGAAGTGGCCTTCCCCGATGGCAGCCGCCTGACTCTTCGAGCCCTGCGGGAAGACTACGATCCGATGGACCGCTTCGGCGCCATGCGCGCCATCCACGAGGCCCACGCCTCAGGAGAATTCCTCACCGGCATCCTCTATCTCCAGCCCGACCGTCCCACGCTCCACGATTACGTGCACATGGTGGACGCGCCCCTGGCCCATATGCCTCAGAGCGCCGTCAAGCCCGGCCCTGAAGCCCTGCGGGCCTGCATGGACGAGCTCATGTAACCAGACGTGGTGGCCGGACTTTGTCCGGACACCACGAGGGGGGACGCAGAGCGACGGTAGGGAGCGGGCGGTCCCCACTCGTTCATGTCAGCCTTCAGCGGCGCCCCGGATAAAGCATCATGTGCCGGGGCTCCGCATTCACGTTCACGTGGATGCTGGAGGCACCCGCCGCAGACCCCCACCCCTGCTGCACCCAATAGGGGATGAGGCCGTTGTAGAACACGCTGGGAATGCTCGGGGGGCGAAAATCGGCCCCGTGCATGCTCATGAACTCGGAGAGCATTTGGGCCGTGTAGGGGCTGCGCCAGCCCATCTGGAATGAGCGCGCCAGCACCGGCGCCCAGGCGGCGTTGAGTTCGAGCACCCGCTCCTTCTGGGCGTCCACAAACCAGTCCACCACCTCCACCGTGGCGCCCGGCATCGCCCGGGTTCGGGCCGTGCGCTTCGGCAGCTTCGCCGAGGCGACCCAATCCTGCCATGCGCCGCTGAGGAAATCCGGCGCAGGCAACACGAGCAGCAAGTCCCGATTCGAGGACTGCTGAAGGACCGCCTCCTCGGGTCTGGTCCTTGGGAGCGATTCCCCCTGGGGCTCGGCTTGCAGCGCCTGCCCTGCCAGGAGAATTGGGAACAATGCGGTCAGACACATGGGCGTTTTCATGTCTCAAGGATCGGGTCCAGTCGTCTTGAAAACAAGGCCCAACGGGACTCGCCAGGATGCACCGTTGACGCCCGGCCCCGCTCCGATAGACTGGTAATTCCCCTTGGGGCTGTAGCTCAGCTGGGAGAGCGCTGCAATCGCACTGCAGAGGTCGTCAGTTCGATCCTGATCAGCTCCACCAAAGAACGCCGCCGCAAGGCGGCGTTTCGGTATCCCGAGGCTGATTCCCTCCCTGTGGGGCCCCGCTGCGCACGCTCCACTGGAGCCTGCTTCGCGACCCACATGGTCGGGAGGTCGTCACCCGGCGACCCTGGCCTGCCAGGCCATCCAGAAGACCCACAGAGCGCAGCCCAGCAGCAGTACACCCATGACTCTGGGCAGCCAGCGGCCCACGACCTTCGAAAAATGGCTCTCGGCATACTTGCTGGCCCAGCCAGAGGATGCGCCCGCGAGGAAGAGCAGGATCACATGGCCGATGGCGTAGACGAAGAGCAGCACGCCGCCCCACAGGATCTTCTTCTGCAGCGCGACCACGGTGAGGACTGCCGCCAGGGCGGGCGTGGCGCAAGGGGCGCTGAGGGTTCCCGTGAGGGCGCCCATGATGAAGGCCCCGATCAGGCCCGCGCCCTGGAAGCGGGCGAGCCAGCCATGGGAAGGTGTGGGCAGGCTGAAGACGCCCAACAGATGGAGCCCCACGGCCAGCAGGATCAGCCCCAACAGCGCCTTCCAGCCCCAGCCGATGTCACCGAGCAACGAACCCGTCAGGGCCGCCACCAGGCCGAGGATAGTAAAGGCCGCGGCGAGCCCCAACACGAAGACACCGGAAAGCAGCATGGGGTGATGACGCCCCTCCCGGGTGCCCCCAGCGAAACCCACCACCAGCGGCGCGGCGACCAGGACGCAGGGATTCATGGAGGTGAGCAGTCCTCCCAGGAACACGATGCCGAGCTGCTTGGCCGCCGAAGCATTGGCCATCATCTCGGCTAGGCTTTGAAGCCATTCCGTCATTTCAGACCGGCCTTGGCGAGGGCGGCCAGGAAGTCGGCCTTGTCCCAGTAGCCGATGTGGCGAGCCACCTCCTTGCCGCTGGGATCGAAGATCACCTGGGTGGGCATGGCCATCACCTTGTAGGGCTTAGCCTCCTTGGCGTACTGGGTGATATAGAAATTCCGCACCTGGGCGCGGTTGCCGAACTGCTGCTGCAGCTCCGCCAGAATCGGCTGCATCTTCTTGCAAGGAACGCAGGTGGGACCGCCGAATTCAATCACCGTCCACGTGCCGGACTTCAGGACCTGGGCGAGCCCCGGAGGGTCGAGGGCGGGCACGGTACCCTGGGCCGAAAGCATGGCCGAGGTGGCCACCAATAAAGCGCTGAGGCGCGGCATGAACATGAAACCTCCAAAGGAAGGAAGGGGATGGATGGCAGGTGAATGCCTGGTGAATCAGGCCTTCAGGAGGGCCAGGATCTCGTCCGAGCTCACCACCTTGCCCTGGGACTTGAGCTGGCCATCCAAGGCCAGGGCCGGGGTGCTGAGCACGCCGCGGGCGGCCATGACCCCATAGTCGGACACTTTGACTACCTGGTGCTCGCCGCCGGATTGCTCCGCGGCATGTTTCGCGTGCTTGAGCAGGGTCTCGCACTTGGCACAGCCGGGGCCGAAGACTTCAATCAACATGGGAGCTCCTTGGGGGTTAGTTCGCCGGTGGATTCCGGGCGTTGCTTTCGTTGGTAGGCCCAGAGCAGGGCCAGGATAAGGAGGTGAGCGGCCAACCCCACGAGCCCGGCCTCGGGGCCGTAATTGCCGCCGGTGAGGGACTCCGGTCCGGAAACAGTGGGGTTCCAGAGCCCTCCTTCCAGATACCCGCTGATGGGCAGGCCGAGAATGGGGCCTTGGACCATATTCCAGGCCGCGTGCAGGCCGAAGGGAAGCCAGATGGCGCCGCTCGCCAAGAAGGCGTAGCCGTATACGAAACCGCCCAGCATGTTCCCCAGGATCGAAAGCCCACTGGCATTGGCGTTCAGGCAATGGGCCGCCCCGAAGACCACGGAGGACAGGACCCAGGCACCCCAGGAGGGCAGGATCGTCCGCAGCCCAGAGAGTTCGATCCCGCGAAAACGGAATTCCTCCCACAGGGCCATGAGCATCAAGGGAGGCAGGATGTCCAGGCCAGCCCAACCGGCCCTGTTGAAGGGGCCCGGACGCAGCCAGCCGCAAAGCCATTCGATCCCGAAGACGAAGAGCATCGCCAGGGTGCCGAAAAGACAACCCATGAGGAAGTCCTGCACCTTGCGGGGATGAGGACCGAAGCCCAGGTCCTGACGCCAGGATCCGCTCCGCTTGATCCAGCGCGGGATGAGTAGCGCCAGACAACCGAGCGTGAACAGCAGGTGACCGATTCTTATCGCCATGGGACTAGAGCACCGCGTTGAAGAGATACCCCACCAGCAGGATGCCGAGGGCTACGACACCGACGAAGGCGGCGATGAGTTTCGGGCGCATGACCTTGCGGAGGATCACGGTTTCCGGCAGCGAAAGGCCAATGACGGCCATCATGAAGGCCAGCGTGGAACCCAGCGCCGCGCCCTTGCCCAGCAGGGCCTCCACGATGGGCATGACGCCCGCCGCGTTGGAGTAGAGGGGCACGCCCACGAGCACGGCCAGGGGAACGCTGTACCAGGCCTGCTTGCCCAGCAGGCCCGCCATGAAGGCTTCGGGCACATAGCCATGGATGAAGGCGCCTACCAGGATGCCCACCAGGATGTAGGGCCACACCTTGCCGACAATGTCTTTCACGCCCTGGAGGGCCTGGTCGATGCGCATGGGCAGAGTGATCCGCGCCGCTTCACCTTCACCCAGGGAGGGCGCCTTCAGCGCGTCCTGCACCCAGCCCTCCAGATGGCGTTCCATGTTCATGCGACCCAGCACGAGGCCCGAGGTGAAGGCGATGGCGAGGCCCGTTCCGGCGTAGAGCAGCGCGATCTTCCAGCCGAACATGGCGAAGAGCATCCCCAGCGCCACCTCGTTGATCATGGGTGCGGCCACCAGAAAGCTGAAGGTGACCCCCAGGGGCACCCCCGCCCGCAGGAAGCCGATGAAGAGGGGCACCGCCGAACAGGAGCAAAAGGGCGTGATGATGCCGAACACCGAACCCAGGGCATTGCCGATGCCGGGAGCCCGCCGTGCGAGGGCATCGCGCACCTTGGTGGGGCTCACGAAGGTCTGCAGGAAGGTGACGATGAAGACGATCAGCGTGAGCAGCAGGAGCACCTTGGGCACATCGAAGAAGAAGAAGGCCACGGCCTCGCCCAGGTGGGACTTGGGCATGAGCCTCAGGAGCCCGAAGGCAATCCACTCCGAAACCCGGTGGTTCACCGCGTAAAGCAGAATCCAGAGGGGCAGCGCCAACAGGACCCAGCCACCGCGACGCAAGAAGGAAGGGCCGGACGCTTCAGACTTCGGGGATGGGCAGGCGCATTCGCCCCCGGGATTCTCAGACATGGGAAACCTCCGCCTTGGCCGATTGCTGAACCTTGCAGCACACTGCCGGAATGCTGAGGGTCTTCACTTCAGCAGCGCGATCACGGTCCCTCTGAACCTCCGCCAAGGGCATGGCTTCGGCCAGGATGCCCTTGAGCACCGGCGAGACCTCCGACTGGGGCACCAGGGAGACGAAGACCCAGCGGCCTTCCTTGCGCTCCTGCACGAAGCCCGCCCGGCGCAGCTCCCGCAGGGCTTCCGAAACGGAGGACTGGGGCACCTGGAGCACTTCGGCCACCTGGCAGACGCAGAGTTCACCCGAACCAAGAAGCGCCAACACACGCAGACGCAAGGGATGAGATGCAGCCTTCAACCGCTCTACCAGTGAACGCAAATCCTGGGTCATGCCGCCATCCTCCCGCACCTTCGATTGATTTGACCGCGAGTGCCGGAACCCTCGCGCAAAGACCAGTATAGATACATCGGAAAATATCGAAATATTAAATAAGGACTTCGACCCTTCCGGAATTCTTGGACGCCTATCCCTCTCAGGGTCACCGTACACGTTGCTTCGGGCAGCCCCCCCAACTCAGAGGGCGGGCCCACCGCTAGGTGTAGAATCGAGAAACTGTTTCGGATGTTCCGCCCTCCATGCTGGTCTCTGTGGTGATCCCAATCCTTTTGCTGGCCATCGCCTTGCTCGCCGGGGCATGGTTAGTCCGACACTGGATCCAAGCCCGAGGGGCGAAGGGACACACTGAATCCCAGAAGTCCTCCGAGGCGCCCCTGCCCTACGGGAACGAGCCTCGCATTCTCGACAACCTCAACGCCGTTCCATGGGAATGGGATCTTGCCGAAGGCCGGTACACCTTCATCGGGAAGAAAGTGGAGAGCCTCTTCGGCTACCCCGTGGAAGCCTGGTACGAGTCCAAGATCTGGAGGGAGTCCCTCCACCCGGAGGATATCGACCTCGTGGAGGGTTCCTTCATGCGGGCGGTCTGGGCCGGTGGCAGGAATACCTACCGATATCGGGTCATCCACCGAGATGGCGGCATCCGGCGCGTGGAATCGGATATATCCACGCTCCTCGAGGACAACGAGCCCCGCTTCGTCTGCGGCACCACACGCCTGCTCGAAGGCGAGGACTGAGGCCCGAACCCCCTGTGACTCAAGCCATCAGGCCCCGGTAGAGCTCCGAATAGCACTTGGCCGAGGCGCGCCAACTGAAGTCCTGTTTCATGGCCGTATGTTGGATCTGGTCCCAGGCCTTGGGCTGGTGAAAGTAGCATTCGCAGGCCCGAGTCAGGGCCTCCCCCAGCGCCAGGCGATCCACCGCTTCGAAGGCGAAGCCCGTGGCCGTCCCCTCGGCCAGGGTCGCGGCGTTCGTGTCCACCACGGTATCCGCCAGACCGCCCGTGCGCCGAACGATAGGCAGGGTTCCGTATTTCAGGGCATAGAGCTGGGTGAGCCCGCAGGGTTCGAAGCGGCTGGGAACCAGCAGTCCATCAGACCCCGCGATCAGGCGATGGGCCAGGGCCTCGTCATAGCCGATCCGCACCGCCACCCGACCCCGATGGTGCTGGGCGGCCCCCTTGAAGCCCTGTTCGAGCACGGGATCGCCCGAACCCAGCAGGGCCACCTGCGCCCCCAGGGAGATCAGATGCTCCACGTTGGCCAGGACGAGGTCCAGCCCCTTCTGGGTCGCGAGGCGGCTCACGACACCGAACACCGGGGCCCCCGGCTCCTCGAAAAGATGCAGCTCCCGCTGGAGCAGGTTCTTGCAGACCTTCTTCCCCGAACGGTGCTGGGCATCGAAGTGGGCGGGAACCTGAGGGCTGCTGGAGGGATTCCAGACCCGTCCATCCACCCCGTTCAGGATGCCCACCAGATCCCGCTGGCGGTGAGCCAGAAGCCCGTCCAGGCCCTCACCCAGGAGGGGCTGCTGGATTTCCTGGGCATAGGTTGGGCTCACGGTGGTGATGCGATCGGCAAAGTGGAGCCCGCCCTTCAGGAAGCTCAGGTTCCCATGGAACTCCACGCCATCCATCTGGAAGGCGACGGGGGGCAGCCCCAGCTCGGCGAGCACCTCCTTCCCGTAGATCCCCTGGTAGGCCAGGTTGTGGACGGTCATCACCGTGGCGGGCCGTTCCCCATTCCAAAGGGCCAAGTGGGCTGGCGCCAAGGCCGTCTGCCAGTCGTGGCAGTGGAGGATATCGGGCCGCCAGTCCTGGGCATCCCCATGCTTGGCCAACCAGGCCGCCGCGAAGGAGAGGGCGCCGAAGCGCCGATGGCTGTCTCCGGCTTCGTCATAGGGACCGCCCGGCCGGTCGAAGAGGCTCGGCGCATCCAGCAGGTAGATGGGCACATCCTCCGGGGTTCTCGCCAGAAGAAAGCGCGCCGGGCCCGTGCCCAGCAGGTCATCCAGTCCGCCCACGGGGTACGCATCCGGAAAGGCCGTCCTGATCGCCGGGTAGGCCGGGATCAATACCCTGGCCCGGACCCCCGCCAGGCGCTGGGCGGGCGGCAGGGCGCCGATGACATCACCCAGTCCTCCGACCTTCACCCAAGGGTAGATTTCCGCAGCTGCATGAAGGACTCGCATTCCTTCACGATAGGCGATCCAGCATCCGCTGGGAAACCAGCGTCACCCCCTTCGAGGTGCGGTAGAACCGCTTGGCGTCGGCCTCGGGATCCTCGCCCACCACCAACCCGGCGGGTACCCGGGTGCCCCGGGCGATCACCGCCCGGCGCAGCCTGGAATGCTGGCCGATGTCGGCATCCGGCAGCACCACGGTCTCCTGGATGTGGGCGTGGGAGTGGACCCGGACCTGGGATGAGAGCAAAGACTGGTAGACCGTAGCGCCGGAAACGATGCAGCCGCCGCTGAGCACGCTGCTGATGGCGAGGCCATTCCGGTGGGGCCCGCTGTGCACGAACTTGGCGCCGGGGAGCTGCTGCTGGTGCGTGAAGATGGGCCAATCGCGATCATAGAGATTCAGGGCGGGGTCCACGTAGGTGAGATCCATGTTGGCTTCCCAGTAGGCGTCCACGGTCCCCACGTCCCGCCAGTACGGTGGTTTGTCCAAGTTGGGAATACAGCTCTTCTCGAAGCGGTGGGCGTACACCCGGGCCTTGTCCAGCAGGTAGGGGATGAGGTCCTTTCCAAAGTCGTGGCTGGAGTGTGGATCCTCCGCGTCGCGGGTCAATTCGCGGAACAGGAAATCCGCCTTGAACAGATAGATGCCCATGGAAGCCAGGCAGACACCCGGTTTCCCTGGAATGCAGGGGGGCGCCTCGGGCTTTTCCACGAACTCGACGATCCTTCCCTTTTCATCGACCTTCGCCACGCCGAACTCCTTGGCGGTGGCCTGGGGCACCTCCAGGCAGGCCACCGTCATATCGGCCTCCATGCGCAGGTGATCCTCCAGGAAAATGCGGTAGTCCATCTTGTAGACATGATCCCCCGCCAGGATCAGCACGTTGTCGGGATCGTGGGAGCGGATGTTCTGGATGTTCTGGAAGACGGCGTCCGCCGTGCCGCTGTACCAGACGTCCCGCTCCTGGTTCTGCTGGGCCGGGAGCACATGTACGAACTCATCGAGGATGGCCGGCAGGAAGGTCCAGCCGTACTGCAGGTGCTCGAGCAGCTGATGCGAGTTGTACTGGGTGAGCACGACGATCCGCCGAAAGGCCGAATTAACGCAGTTCGACATGGCGAAATCGATGATCCGGTACTTCCCCCCGAAATCGAGGCCCGGCTTGGAGAGTTCCCGGGTCAGGTCCCGCAGCCGCGAGCCCCGTCCCCCGGCAAGGATCACCGCCACCGTATGCTTCGGCGCGTGGCAGATGTCCCGAGGTGAAAGCTGCATCAAGGGGCCTCCCATGCGGGTTATGAGCGGACGCGATCAAGTGTGTCTTCTCCCTGTAACAATCGTGAAACGCCTTGGAAAACATAACTTTCGGCGCATCCATTCCAGACCACCCGCTCCTTTTAGCCCGCGGACTGGGCGGCTCCAGTAGCATGGGAAGGTTCCCCTTTTCCGGACTTCCATGCGCTTCCTCCACACCTCCGACTGGCATCTGGGCAAGACCCTCTGCAATGCGAACCTGCTGGAGGACCAGGCCCACGCCCTGGATCAGGCCTACGCCATGGTGAAGGATGCCAAGCCTGCGGCCTTCGTCATCGCCGGAGATATCTACGACCGCGCCGTGCCCCCCAAGGAGGCCGTGGCGCTCCTCAATGAATTCCTGGGGAAGATTGTGGGCGAGCTCAAGGTGCCCGTGCTGATGATCGCCGGCAACCATGACAGCCCCGAGCGCCTGGGCTTCGCTGCAGATTTCCTGGAACCCCAGGGGCTCCACATGGCGGGTCCCCTGGTGGCGGAACCCCAGCCCGTGGTCATTGGCGAGGCAGCCTTCCACCTGATGCCCTACACCGATCCCGCATCCGCCCGCTTCGCCTTCCAGGATGAGAGCCTCCGCAGCCACCAGGATGTCCTTAACGCCCAGCTCTCCCGGGCCTGGGGCCACCATCCCCAGAGCAAGCGCTTCGTGGCGGTGGCCCATGCCTTCGTGGCCGGAGGACTCTCCTCCGAATCCGAACTGGGCCTCGCCGTGGGTGGCAGCGGCGAAGTGGACGCCAAGCTCTTCGAGCCCGCCGACTATGCCGCCCTGGGCCACTTGCACCGCCCCCAGGATGCGGGCTTCGCCCACGTGCGCTATTCCGGCAGCCTGCTCAAGTACTCCGCCTCCGAGGCCAGTCACGTGAAGGCCATCACCCTGGTGGAACTGCCCGCCAAGGGCAAGGCCCGCACCGAACCCATGCCCTTCACCCCTCGGCGGGATCTCCGCCGCCTGCGAGGCGCCTTCGAGACCCTGTTGCAGGAGCCCACGGGCAACCGCGAGGACTACCTGTTCGTCGAACTCACCGACAGCGGCCCCGTGCTCGACGCCATGGCCCGCCTGCGCCGCCTCTACCCCAACATCCTGGGCATCCAGACCGCCCTGGAATCCAACGCCGAAGCCCCCGCCCCCCTGCGCTCCGACCCCCGCAACCTGGACCCCGAAAGCCTCTTCCAGGCCTTCATCAAGGAGAGCACCGGCCAAGAACTCACCGAAGAAGAAAGCCTCATCTTCCACGAAGTGGCGGGCAAGGCGCTGCTGAATCGGGGGAGCGAATGAGCGCCGGGACTCAGACTTTCCGCGAAGGGCCGCGAAGGCACTGCGCTAAGGGAAAGGACCGCGAAGGAAAAGAAACAGCTCCCTCGCGTTTATCTGGTTTTTTCTTTGTAGCCCTTTCATCCGTTGCGCAGCAACGCTTCGCGGTCCTTCGCGGGAATCAGGTGTCCTCGTGAGCGCGGAGCAGGAGCAGAGGCTCCATCTCCGCGAGCCCCGGCGAGCGGGAGGGCGCACTGCGCCCGATAGGTGGAGCGCCACTTTGCCGAAGGCGACCATTCCGCCTCCGCGAAGCCTAGGCGGAATCGGGCCGAATCGGCGAAGCCGATTGCGGGGCCGAAGGCCCGAGGGCGGAGCCCGAGCCAGGCCCGAAGGGTTCCGCGTTGGGTGGTGCCGCATGAGCGCGAAGCAGGAGCGGAGCGCCACTTTGCCGAAGGCGAAGCCCGAAGGGTGCGGCGCAGGAGGCGCCGCGTGAAACCCCTCCGCCTCGTCCTCCAGGCCTTCGGCCCCTATGCCGCGCGGCAAGAGCTGGATTTCGCCGATCTCCAGGGCCAGGATTTCTTCCTGATCCACGGACCCACTGGCGCGGGCAAAACCAGCATCCTCGATGGCATCAGCTATGCGCTCTACGGTGAAACCAGCGGCGGCCTGCGGGAAGCCCGGGACATGCGCAGCCACTTCGCGGATCCCGCCCTAGAAACCCGCGTGCGCTTCGAATTCCAGCTCGGTGAGCACCTCTACCGGGTGGACCGCTGCCCCGAGCAAATGGTCCCCAAGCAGCGCGGTGGCGGGCAGAAGAAGCAGACCTACACCGCCAATCTGTGGGAGCTGGAGGCAGGTGAGGCGAGCCCCCTGGCCACGGAAAAGCCCTCGGCCATCGATGCCAGAGTCATCCAGCTCATGGGCTTCAAGGCCAGTCAGTTCCGTCAGGTGGTGCTGCTGCCCCAGGGGCGCTTCCAGGAATTCATGCTGGCGGGTTCCGCCGAGCGCCAGGCCATCCTCCAGGTGCTCTTCCAGACCGAACGCTACGCCCGCATCGCCCAGGCCCTCGCCGATGAGGAAAAGACCCTCAAGGACACCATGCGCGCCACCCTGGCGGAGTCCCAGCAGTTGTTGGAGCAGGTGGGCGTGGGCTCCGTCGAGGATCTGCCGGGGCTCATCAAGGAATCCGAGCGCCGGGAAAACCAGCTCAAACAGGATCAAGAAAACGTCACCACGGCCGCCGCCACCGCCGCCGCATCGCTGCAGGAGGGGCTGCGGGCCTCCACCCTCGTCACGGAGCGGGATGCCGCCCGAACCGAGCGGGAAACCCTGGCCTCCAGGGCCCAGGTCATGGACGTGCGCCGCACGGAACTGGAGCGTGCCCGCAGGGCCGAAGCGGTCCTGCCCGCGGCTCGCCGTCTTCAGGAAGCCCAGGAACGCACCCGGGATCTGCGCGAAGAAGAGGTCCGATTGGCCACGGCCGCGGAAACCAGCCTCGGAGCCTTCGCCGCCGCCGAAGGGAGGCTCGCCCAGGGGGAAGGCCAGGAGATCCGCCGGGAGGAATTGCGCCGCAGCATCGCCCGGCTGAAGGAACTGGAGCCCAAACTCGCCGCCCTGGAAGAAGCACGCCGCGAGGTTCGCACCTGTGCCCTGGAGCGGGGCCGCCTGGATGACGAGGTTTCCGGCCACCGGCACCGGGCGGAGCGCGCCACCCAGGATTGCACCCGGCTCCAGACGGTCCTGCAGGATCTCCGGGTCGAGGTCGGCCACGCCGATAGTCGCGAGCACCTGCTCTACCTCGTGAAGAAGCAGCGGAGCCAGCGGGACGAACTGGAGCGCTTCTGGATGCAGGGCAAGGATGCCAAGGAGGCGCTGGATGACGCCGAAGGCACCCTGTGGGCCGCCAAGGATGAGCGTACCGCGGCCCAGAGCGCCCTGCAGGCCATCCTCACCCGGCGGCAGGACGCCCAGGCGGCCGCCCTGGCCCGCCATCTGGAAACCGGATCGCCCTGCCCTGTCTGTGGCAGCCTCGAGCATCCCCTGCCCGCCCACAACGCGGCGGATCTGCCGGACGAAGACGCCATCCATGGGGCCCAGGACCGCTTCGATCTGGCCGAGGCCTCCCTCGCCCAGGCCCAGGAGAACGCCACCCAGCGACGGATCGCCTACGAGGGCCTGCGGGCCCGCACCGACGCCCTGCTGGATGCCCTGGGGGAGCTGGCCCAGCAGCCCGCCGAGGCCTTCGCCAGCCAGGAGGCCGAGCGCCGGGCCGATCTGGAACGCAGCCGGGCCGCGGCCACGCGCCTTCCCAGCGTGGAACTGGATGTTCTCGCCGCGGAGGAACGCAAGACCGTCGCCGACCAGACGCTCGAGGCCAGCCAGGCCCGGCAGCAGGAGCTCCACACCCGGGAAACCGAGGCCAAGGCCAGGGTGCGCTTCTTGGAAGAGAGCCTCCTCTCCGAGCTCCGCGCCCCCGGGGCCCTGTCCACCCGCCTGGAACAGGCCGAGCGGGATCTGGAAGAATCCGAGAGGGAACTCCAGGCGGCCCGAGCCCAGCGGGATGCCGCCCAGACGGAAGTCCAGGGCGCGAAGGCCCGCCTGGACGCTCACCGGGAGCGCATGCGCGACGGGCTCGCCGAGATTGCCGCCTGTGAGCGTGAGCTGGACGAGGCCATCGCCGCCGGGCGGTTCCGGGACCGCTCGGATTTCGAGTTGGCCCAGCGCCCCGCCGAGGCCCAGGAGCTCCTGGCCCAGGAACTCGAGCGTTTCGCCTCGGCCCTCCAGTCCGCCCAGGATCGCCTGCAGCGGGCCGAGGCCCAGGCCGAGGGCATCGCCGCTCCCAACCTGGAGCGCCTCCAGGGCTTGGTGGACGAGGCCCAGGCCCGGCTCTCCAAGGTGGGAGAGGATCTGGGACAGGCCCAGGCCGAGCTGGCCAGTTTCCTTCGCGTCAAGAAGACCCTGGAGGACAAGGACCGCGAAATCGCCACCCTGGACCGCCGCTACCGCGTGTTGGGCAGGCTGGCCAAGGCCGCCAAGGGCGAGGATGGCGCCCGCATCTCCTTCGAGCGCTACGTGCAGGCCACCATCCTGGACGAGGTGCTGGTGTCCGCCAGCGAACGCCTGCGCAAGATGAGCAAACAGCGCTATGCCCTGCGCCGAGCCCTGGGCAGCGGCGATCTCCGCAAGGCCGGAGGCCTCGATCTCGAGGTCACGGATACCCATACGGGCCGCGCCCGGGCCGTGAGCACGCTCTCCGGCGGCGAGGGATTCCTGGCGAGCCTCGCCCTGGCCCTGGGGCTCTCGGACGTGGTGCAGCGCAACGCGGGGGGCATTCGCCTGGACACGGTCTTCATCGACGAAGGCTTCGGCAGCCTGGATCAGGAATCCCTGGATCTGGCGCTGCGCACCCTGGAAGAGCTCAAACAGGGAGGCCGTCTGGTGGGCCTCATCTCCCACCTCGAGGAGGTCAAGGCCCGCATCCCCGCCCGCCTAGAGGTCATCCCAGGCCCCGGCGGCAGCCATGCCGCCTTCAGGGTCGGATAATCGCAGCCTTGAAGTGCCATAAAAGATCGGTTCTTCACGGATTAGGGCACATCCTTCGAAAGGATCAAAGATTGCCACGAAGGCACGCGAAGCCGCCCTGTGGGCGGGCACGAAGACACGCGAAGGGGTCTCGGCACAACGACGGTCATCCCTTCGCGAGCGGTGGCACATTCGGCCCCTGGAAGCCGACCGGGCCACCGCCCGCGAAGCCATCCGCGCAAACGCGGATGGAGGGCAAAGCCCTGGATGACCTGGGACCGAGCACTCCCGGATTTCTTCGTGTGACTTCGTGGCCTGAGCTTTTGGGCGCGGTATACGGGGCGATGGGCCAGTGCTGGAGGCCTTCCCGCAAATGCGCGAAGAACCAATCCTTTTCAGAATGCTGAACGGTTCCAGGTACCCTACCGCCGCACCCGCTGAATCAGCCCTTCCACCGCGTCCAGCAGATCGAGCAGGCCGGGCCCACTGGACCGGGTCGGAACCTCAGTCCAGCCGGCGATGGCCGGTGGCGGCGCAAGGTTGGCCTGACGTTTCTTCTCTTCCAGTTCCTTGATTTGTCGCTCCCGGGATCGGTCCAGACCACCGCCCTCGATGAAGGCCAGTACCCGCCGCAGTTCATCGCGGTCAAACCAGAGTCCATGGTGCTTGCAGGCGTCGAGCACCACACCGGAGATCCGGCCGTAGTTGGTGCGGTTCATCAGATTGCCGCACTGGGGACAGGGACGGTAGCGCACCGCGGTTTCCCGGATCTCGCCTTTGTCCAGGCCACCCGGCAGGGCCCCGAGCACACCGCCCCGGGTTTCCCGATCCGCCGCGATGCGCTCAAAGAGCTCGAGGGGCAGCCACAGGCCTCCGCAGCGATGACATTGTTCAACCTCCAGACCACCCACCTGGGTCGCCGCCAGAGGAATGCGGCAATCCGGACAGCCGTGGTCGGAAGGGGCATGTTCCAGAGTCTGGATCGCCGTGCCGCAGTGGGAACAGTGCCGCGCCCGCAGGGAGACCAGCCCGAAGCAGTTGGGACACGCGACCGTCGCCAACTGGGAACGACAATAGGGGCACTGGACATCTTCCTCGACCACGGCCGCGCCGCAGGAAGGGCAGCGAAGGGCGGCCGCCTCCATGGATCAGTCCTTCTCGGACTCGGGCACCGGAGGGGGTTCCGGGACCTTGGGCGTTTCTTCTGCCTTGGGCTCTTCGATTTTGGGCGTGGTGGGCATCTCGTCCTCCTCGCGAAGGCCCCCCCTCACGCCGTACCAGCTCGGCTTGGCCAGGGGCAGCCACTTGAATCGCTCCTGGATCTTGAAGACCACCACCCGCGCGAAGGCCTTGGCCTCCTCTTCCCGGATGCGGAATTCGTCTTCCTTGTCCGCGTCGCGGAGGGGATCCATGGCGTCGATCACCTCCAAGGGCTCGATGGCGAAGGTATCCAGGGGCTCCGGATCACCGGCCCGGTACAGGCCCACCTGAGCTTCCATCTGCTGAGGCCGGTAGCCCAATCGAGCCACATCATTCCGCCGACTCGCCGAGGCATTTCCCCCGGCCCAGAGGCCCCAGAAGAAACCGTCGAAGATCGCATCCCGGTTGCCCGCGAGGGCGCTGAGGGTGCCCACGGCCACGCCGGTCACCACGCCCACTGCGGCGGGTGAGGGGTCCGACTGGCGAGCCGCCCGCATCTCCGTAATGGTCACCCGCAGTTCCGCGGCATTCTCCGGTGCCTTGACGCCTTCCGGCACCACCATGGTGCGGGTGGCGAGCTTGGCTCGGAGGGCGGCGGAATACTCTCGCTTCACATCCTCGCCCTGGGGAATGTCCTTGGGGATGGCGAAGGTCACGGTGATCGGGGCGGGGTTGCGCTTGAAGGCCTCCACCTCTGGGCGTTGACAGGCCAGCAGGAGGATCACGGGGAGCGTGGCGAACAGGCGTTTCATGGGGCACCTCGCATGACTCGATCGGCTTGGGCAACAAGCAGGCGGCGAAACGATTCAAGAAGCATCCTAACCGCCTGGACCCGGGAACAGGTTGCAACCCTTCCAGAAAGCATCTCAAGGGCCGTGCCAGAAATCTGGGCCACGGCGTACCATGCTCAAAGGGGAGAAACCCAATGCTCATCCTGATGGAACGGGGCGCCACGCCTCAGCAGGTCCAGGCCGTCCTCGAACTGCTCGAGGGCGCTGGTGTGCGGGCTCACCTCCAGGAAAGCCCGGAGGCCCTCAGCATCCTGGCGCCCCATGCCTCCCAGGCCCTGAAGCCGGATCGCCTCGAGCCCATGGGCGGCGTGGCCAAGGTGGTGCCCATCACTTCGCCCTACAAGCTGGCGGGCACCGACGTAGCGGCGGGGCGCACCCTCGTGGAGGTTCGAGGGGTTCAGATCGGCGGCGAGGACTTGGCCATCGTGGCGGGCCCCTGCGGCGTGGAGAGTCGCGAGCAGCTCTTCACCGTGGCGCGGTACGTGGCCGAGAGCGGCGTGAGATTGCTGCGGGCCGGTGCCTACAAGCCCCGCACTAGCCCCTACGCCTTTCAGGGACTGGGGCTCGAGGCCCTGCGACTGCTGGAGGACGTGAGGGCCACCTTCGACCTGGGGATCGTAACCGAGGCCACCGAGGTGGAGACCTTCGATGAGGTGGAGCGGGTGGCGGATCTGGTGCAGATCGGCGCTCGCAATATGCAGAATTTCGCCCTGCTCCGCCGCGCCGGGCGCTCGGAGAAACCCATTCTCCTGAAACGCGGCCCCGCCGCCACCCTGGAGGAATGGCTCTTCGCCGCCGAATATGTGTTGTCCGAGGGCAACCGCAATGTGATCCTCTGCGAGCGGGGCATCCGCACCTGGGCCGACCACGCCCGCAACACTCTGGATGTAAGTGTGATCCCGGCGGCCAAGGCCCTCACTCACCTGCCAGTCATGGCGGACCCCAGTCATGCGGCCGGGCGCCGCGATCTCGTCATCCCCTGCGCCCGGGCCGCCGTGGCCGCCGGGGCCGATGGTCTGCTGGTGGAGACCCACTGCCAGCCCGACCGGGCCCTTAGCGACGGCCCCCAGGCCCTGCTGCCCTCGGATTTTCTGCGGATGGTGGAGCAGGTGCGCGGCATCCACGAAGTGGTGCGCGGCATCGAGAAACGGGCGAGGCTGCTCTTCTGATGCAGAGGGGGGACCGCCTGCTCCCTACGGTTCGCGATGTCCCCCCTTTAACCCCCACATGATGTCCAGGCAGAGCCCGGACATCATGTCTGCGCCCCTGTTTGCAGAAAATCAGAAGCGTCCCATGCTCTTGCCGGCGCAGCGCAGATCGCTGCAGGCCTGCACCACACGATCGGCCATGCTCTGTTCGGCCTTTTTCATGTAGGGCCTGGGGTCGAAGACCTTCTTGTTGCCCACTTCGCCATCGACCTTGAGCACGCCATCGTAGTTCTTGAACATGTGATCGGCGATGGCCCGGGTGAAGGCGTACTGGGTGTCCGTGTCGATGTTCATCTTGATCACGCCATAGTCGAGGGTCTCGTGGATCTCCTCGAGGCTCGATCCCGAACCGCCGTGGAAGACCAGCATGGCGGAGCTCCCGCCGCAGGCCTTGGCGATGGCCTGCTGGCCATCCCGCAGGATGGTGGGCTTCAGCTTCACGTTGCCGGGCTTGTAGACCCCGTGCACGTTGCCGAAGGTGGCTGCCAGCATGTAGCAGCCCAGGGGCGCCAGGGCCTGCTGGGTGGCCACCATGTCCTGGGGCGTGGTGTAGAGCTTGTCCTTGGCCACACCGGAGGTGTCGTGGCCGTCTTCCTCGCCACCCACGACCCCGATTTCCACCTCGAGGATGATCTCCGCGGCGGCGCAGCGCTTGAGCAGCTCCGCCGACTTGGCGATGTTCTCCGTCAGGGGCAGTTCACTGCCATCGAACATGTGGGCGTTGAAGAGATTGCCCTGGCCCGCAGCCCGGCGGCGCTCGGTCTCGGCAATGAGGGGCAGTATGAAACCCTCGAGGTACTTGGGATGGCAGTGGTCCGTGTGCAGGGCCACGTTCACGTCGTAGTGCTCGGCCATGTAGTGAACGTAGTTGGCCAGGGCAATGGCGCCCTTGGCCATGTCCTTCACGCCCAGACCGCTCATGAACTCAGCGCCGCCGGTGGAAACCTGGATGATGCCGTCCGCACCCGCCGTCTTGAGCCCCAGCAGCACCGCATTGGTGGTCTCGGTGGAGGTCACGTTGAAGGCAGGAAGGGCGAATTTCTCCTGCTTGGCCTTTTCCAGGAGCTTGATGTATTGGGCCGGCTTGACGACGGGCATTGGATCCTCCGCAGATGCGCCTTTCCAACCTATCAATCCGAGCGAGATCTTGCCAGGATGTTCCCAGGGAACCTCACCATGAAAATCGCGGCCATCGACGTTGGTTCCAACTCCATCCACTTGGTGATCGTGGAGGCGGATCCCGTGGGCAACCAGCGGGTGCTTACCCGTGAGAAGACCATGGTGAAGCTGGCCCGGGGCATTGCCAAAACCGGCGAGATCGCCCCCGAGGCCTTCCAGGCGGGCCTGGAGACGCTCGCCCTGATGGCGGAGGTGATCCGCGGCTTCCAGTGCGACACTCTCATGGCCTGCGGCACGGCGGCCCTGCGGGAGGCTGCCAATGCGCCGCTCTTCATTTCCGAGGCCGGGAAGCTGGGCATCCCCATCCGAGTGATCTCCGGTGAGGAGGAGGCTCGGCTCATCCATCTCGCCGTGAGCCGAGCCATCCCCTTTCCCGACGAACCCGCCGTACTCATGGATATCGGTGGCGGCAGCACCGAGCTGACCTGGGTGCATGGCGAGCGCGTGCCCGCCAGCATCAGCCTGCCCTGGGGCCTCCAGCGCCTGGCGGATGCGGTGCCCACGGCCAATCCACCCACCCCCGAGGACTTGGTCCGGCTGGGGAAGTTCATCCGCAAGGTGCTCAAGAAGGCCAGCAAGGGACTGCCCACGGACCTCCCAGCCACGGTGCTGGTGCTCGGCACCTCGGGTACCCTCACGGATCTGGCCAAGGGTTCCAGTGGAGATTCGGCCTTCACCCGGGAAGAGCTCCTGCGCTTCGAGCGGAAGCTCTGGCGCACCACGGCCCAGGAGCGGGCCGCGACCCTGGGCGTCGACCCCAAGCGGGCCGAGGTGCTGCACGTGGGCGCGACCTGGGCCCTGGGTCTGCTGCGCTGGCTCGAGGCCACCCAAGTGCGCTGTCTTCCGGTGGGTCTGCGGGAGGGCATGATCTGGGAGGCCTTGCGCCATGGTGGCGTGGCCCTGCCCGCCCTGCCCGAGCGGCGGCGGCAATCGGTGGAAACCTTCGCCGAGCGTCTGGACCCCGATCCCGGCCACAGCCGCCATGTGCAGACCCTGGCGGATCGACTCTTCCTGGATCTCCGCCCTTCCTTCGAGCTGGGGGAAACCGAACGCGAACTCCTCGGCTACGCGGCTCGACTCCACGATGTGGGGCTGAGCATCGCCGAAAAGAGCCACCAGAAGCACGGCGCCTACCTGATCCAGAACGCGAGCCTGCCGGGGTTCTGGCCCAAGGAAGGGGAAATCATCAGCCAGATCGTGCGCTTTCATCGGGGCAAGGCGCCGGATATGCGCAAGCACGAGGCCTTCGCCCTGCTGGCGCCCTGGCACCGGCAGGTGGTGGAGAAGCTGGCCGCCATTGTGCGGGTAGCCGATGCGCTGGATCGCAGGCGCCGACAACTCGTGCGGGACGTGCGTCTGGAGGTCGATGCCGACGAGGCCCGACTGCTGGTCCACGGCGCGGGCGATCTTCGCCCGGAACTGGAGGCCCTCCAGGACAAGGGAAAACTCCTCTTCCGCATCCTCGACCGCCCCGTAAAAGTGGTGCCCGTCGGATGAGCCTCCAGGATCTCATCCACGACTGGAATACCGAGGGTGCCGTAGCCTCCCCTCGACGGCCCCTGTTCCACGACGAGACCCTGCGGGATGGCCTCCAGAGCCCCTCCGTCACGGATCCGGACCTGCCCGCCAAGCGCGATCTGCTGCACCGCTTGGCCCGGCTTGGCGTCGATGCCATCGACCTGGGCATGCCCAGCGCCGGGCCCAAGGCCATGGCCGCGGTGAAGGCCCTGATGATCGAGATCCGCGATCATCGGCTGCGCCTCCAGCCCAGCGCCGCCGTGCGCACGGTGGAAGTGGAACTGGCCCAGATCGCCGAGATCCAGCAGCGGGTGGGCCTGCCCCTCCAGGCCAGCACCTTCCTGGGTTCGAGTCCCATCCGCATGGATGTGGAAGGCTGGGATCTGGACTATCTGGTGACCCTCACCCGCCACGCCGTGGCCTTTTGTCGGCGCAACAACGTGCGGGTGATCTTCGTGACCGAGGACACCACCCGCAGTCGCCCCGAGCATCTGAAGGCCATCTACGGCGCCGCCCTGGACGAAGGCGCCCATGCCATCTGCCTCTCGGACACCTGCGGCCACGCCACCCCCGAAGGCACCGCCAATCTGGTCCGATTCGTGAAGGAGGAGATCCTTCAGGGACGCCCCGTGGAAATGGAATGGCACGGCCACAATGACCGGGGCCTCGGTGTGGCCAATGCCGTGGCGGCCTACAGGGCCGGGGCCGACCGCCTGCACGGCACCATCCTAGGCATCGGCGAGCGCTGCGGCAATGTGGCGCTGGACCAGTTGATGATGAACTTCCTGCTCCTGGGGCTGTGGCAAGGCAATCTCACTGATCTCCCAGCCCTCGCGAACCGCGTGGCGGACCTCTGTGGCATCCAGATTCCCGCCAACTACCCGATGTTGGGCCGGGACGCCTTCCGCACGGGCACGGGCGTGCACGCCGCCGCCATCGTGAAGGCCCTACGCCGCGGCGATGTGGAACTGGCAGACGCGGTCTACTCCGGCGTCCCCGCCGCCCTGGTGGATCGCCGCCAGGAGATCGAGATTGGCCCCGTGGCGGGCCACAGCAATGTCGTCTTCTGGCTCGAGATGAACGGCTACGACCCCACAGTCGAGCGCATCGAGCGCATCCTGGCCCTGGCCAAGCAGAGCCACAGGATTCTCACAGAAGGCGAAATCCGCAGCGCTCTCTAGAACACCTGATCCGCCGTCACAGCCTCGTTGCTGGAGTGGCACGGATCTGTAGTCTAGGCTGGTAGAGAACAGCGCCCCTTGGAGCCGCCGTGGACCACAGCCCCGCCTTTCGCTTTCGTCGATTCCTGAACTGGTTCCCCTTGGGACTCACCTACGCGACTCTCTACATGGGCCGCTACAACTTCAACGTGGTGAAGAACGATATCGGGGCTTGGTACCACCTGGACAAGCTGCAGATGGGGTGGATCGCCACGGCAGGTTTCTGGACCTATGGCCTGGCCGTCGCCCTCAACGGACCTCTCGCGGACCGCTTCGGGGGGCGGAAGGCCATCCTGGTCGGAGCTGCGGGCGCCGCGATCGTCAATCTCCTCATCGGCCTGATGTTCCTCAACGGCCATACCACCCAGCTCCTGCTCTCCATGAGCCTGCTCTGGAGCGGAAATATGTATTTCCAGAGTTTTGGCGCCCTCAGCGTGGTGAAGGTGAACAGCACCTGGTTCCATGTGCGAGAGCGGGGAATTTTCGGTGGCATCTTCGGCATCATGATTTCGAGCGGCTATTTCCTGGCCACCACCATCGGCGCATGGATCCTGTCCCGCTTCCACTGGACGATGATCTGGATCGTGCCCGCGGCGGCCATGGCCGTAATGTTCGTGGTGGACTATTTCCTGGTGCGCAATCGCCCCAGCCATGCAGGGCATCCGGATTTCGACACCGGCGACGGCAGTAACGCCCACCACGCCGAGGATGAACCCCTTCCCTGGGGTGACCTCATGCGCAAGGTCTTTCACAATCCCGTAGTCGTGGCGCTCATCTTCGCCGAATTCTGCACCGGCTTCGTGCGCCAGGGCGTGATGTTGTATTTCACGGAGTATTTGAGCGAGGTGTACGGCGTCACCAAGATCCTGCCCAAGCTCAACATCCTGGGTTGGCAGCCTTCGCTCTTCTGGGCCACGGGGATCGCCTTCATGGTGGGAGGCATTCTCGGTGGCCTGCTCTGCGGGTGGATGAGCGACAAGCTCTTCCAGTCCCGGCGACCGCCCGTGGCCTTTCTGTTCTACCTGATCCAGGTCATGATGCTCATCCTCCTGGGCTTCTCCTTTGGGAGAGACAGCTTCGGTGGCCAAGTCTGGGCCATCGTGCTGCTGGGCCTCACGGCCATGTTCATCTTCGGCGTCCACGGCATGCTGAGTGGCACTGCCAGCATGGATTTCGGGGGACGCAAGGCCGCAGCCACTGTGACGGGTGCCCTGGATGGCATCCAGTACGTGGGCAGTGGACTCACGGGGTTTGGTCTTGGCTGGGTATTCAAGAACTACGGATGGGATGGCGTCGCCACCCACGGCCACGTCCCGGCCCATGCCTGGGTCTGGGTGGGCTGCATCATCCCCTTCAGTCTCATCGGCGCCTACATCATGACCCGCATCTGGCACGCCAAGGCAGGCGCTGGCGCCCACTGAGGTTCCTCGCCTGCATTCAGGCGAAAAGAGGCCCTGCGCTAGGTTTCACGCCCAGATAGTTGTAGGCGGCATCTGTCGCCCTTCTCCCTTGGGGTGTGCGGTCCAGGAATCCGATCTGCATGAGGTAGGGTTCCACCAGATCCTCCAGGGCATCGCCTTCCACCTCACCCAGGGCCGCGGCAAGGGTGCGAACGCCCACGGGACCGCCCTTGAACTTGGTGCACAGAGCCTCCAGATAGGCTCGGTCGAGGCCATCCAGGCCCAGATCATCCACCTCATGGAGATGCAAACAGGCTTCCGCGATTCCGGTGGTGATGATGCCCTCGCCCTTCACTTCGGCATAGTCGCGGCAGCGGCGCAGCAGGCGATTCACGATGCGCGGCGTGCCCCGACTGCGGCGGGCAATGGCCTCCGCGCCTTCGGGCACCATCTCCACCCCTAGCACCCGGGCACTGCGGGTGGCGATGATGGCAAGCTCGGCCCGGGTGTAGTAGTCCAGGCGATGCACCATGCCGAAGCGATCGTGCAAGGGCTTGGTGATGAGCCCCGCTCGGGTGGTGGCGCCCACCAGGGTGAAGGCCCGCAGATCCACCTTCAGGGTCTGGGCGCTGGGCCCCTGGCCGATGAGGATATCGAGCTTGCGATCCTCCATGGCGGCGTAGAGCATCTCCTCAATGGCGGGCGCCAAGCGATGGATTTCGTCAATGAACAGAAACTCGCCCTCGTCCAAATTCGTCAGAATGGCCGCCAGATCACCCTTTTTATCCAAAGCAGGTGCTTGAATCACCTTGCAAGGAGCACCCATCTCATTGGCCAGCACATGGGCCAGAGTGGTCTTGCCCAGGCCGGGAGGGCCGAAGAAGAGCACATGATCCAGCACCTCGCCCCGCTTCAGCGCAGCCTTTAGCGCGATCTCCAGGCGGGCCTTCACCTTCTCCTGGCCGATGTACTCCCCAAGGTGCTGGGGCCTCAGCGAGTATTCAAAGGTTTCCTCCCTCTCGGCAGGGTCCAGATCGGGATTGCGTTGATATTCCATGCGATTGGCGTTGCTCCTGCTTCATTGCCGCACGGAGGATGGCCTTGTGTCCAGCCCTGGACAGGCTACCTTGGTAGACAGGTTCAGGAATCCATGGGAATCGAGACAGGCCAAAATCAGGATCACGTGCTGTGCCAGGGTGTTCCCCGTGGCTGAGCGGTACTCCATCTCGATCCGGGATCGCCACGGCTTCGAGCGCACCATTCCCGTCAGCCGCTCCGTGACCCTGGGGCGCCAGAGCCAGTGCGACATCGTGCTTTCCGACAGCATGGTCAGCCGCAATCACCTCCGCATCGAGCAGGTGGAGGGCGAATGGTGGGTGGAGGATCTCGGCTCCTCCCACGGCAGCTATTTCAGGGATGAGCGCCTCGCCCGCATCAAGTGGGAGCCCGGTACCACCGTGCGTCTGGCCGATGGCGCCTACTATCTGACCCTCCGCTCCGAGGCCGCCCTGGCGCCGGAAGTCAACCTGCAGGCCATTCTCCAGACCGCCCACCTGCTCACGGGACAGGTGGAACTCGACGATCTGCTGGAGCAGACCCTGGACCGCCTCCTCAGTCTTTCCAACACCGACCGCGGCTTCATCATGCTGCCCGAGGACGGCGATCTCGCGGTCAAGGTGGCCCGCAACCTGAGCCCTCACCTGGAACGCGATATCCATCTGTCCATGTCCAGCGTGCGCCGGGTATTCGAGAAGGGTGAACCCATCTGGATCCACAACGTGGCCTCGGACGAAAAGCTGATGGCCCAGCAGTCGATCATGGATCTGCAGCTCAAGACCATCCTCTGCCTGCCCCTGGTGGTGCAGGCCACCTGCATCGGCGTGGCCTACCTGGACAGTCGGCGCATCGTGACCGAACCCGTGGACCGCTCCACCTTCGAGGCCATCGTTTCGCTCTGCGCCATCGCCATCGAGCGCACGCGGCTGGCGGAGGACAATCTGCGCAACCAGGTGCTGGCTACCGTGGGCCAGGTGGCCAGTTCCATCGTCCATGATTTCAAGAACGCCCTCTTCGTGGTGGCCGGCCACGCCCAGATGATGCAGGCGTCCACCCAGGACGAAAAATCCCACCATCACCTGGCGCAGATCATGGGGGCAGTGGATCGCCTTACCCAGCTCAGCGGCGATGTGGTGGACTATTCCAAGGTGCGGGAACCCAAGCGCGAGGAAGTGGACCTGCACGAATACCTCAACGAGCTGGTGGAACCTCTGATGGGGCGGGCCGAGGAGCTGGGCGCCTCCATCCGCTGCGAAGGCCCGGCCTGCAAGGCCAACCTCGACCGCTACCGCTTCGCCCGGGTCCTCGAAAATCTCCTGGCCAACAGCCTCGATGCCCTCAACGAGCGCACTGATGGCGAGGTGCTGGTCCGCTGGTCCTCCGGCAAGGGCGAGCTGCGCATCATGGTGCAGGACAACGGGAAAGGCATTCCCCGCAAGATCCAACGGCGCATCTTCGAGCCCTTCTTCAGTCATGGAAAAACCAAGGGCACGGGCCTGGGCATGGCCACGGTCAAGAAGATCATCGAGGAACACGGCGGTTCCCTGGAGGTGGTCAGCGAGGAAGGTGCAGGCACCTGCGTTACGGTGCTGATCCCCGAGAACTACGCCCGGCCCGCCAAGGAGCACACCACCGACCGCGTGCGCGTCCTGGGCACCGAGCTCCGATGATCCGCATCGGTCAGGGCTTCGATGTGCATCGTTTCGCCGAATCCGAGGCGAGTCGTCCCCTCGTGCTGATGGGCCTGACGATCCCCCACGACCGCGGGCTGGCCGGCCACAGCGATGCGGATGTGATGGTGCATGCCCTCATGGACGCCCTGCTCGGGGCCGCGGGCCTGGGCGACATCGGCCAGCACTTTCCCGATACGGATTCTGCTTACAAGGGCGCTGACTCTACGGCACTGCTCGAGCAGGTCATGACCACGCTCCGCGAGCGCGGTTGGCGGGTGGTGAATGCCGACGTGCTGCTCATCGGCGAGCGCCCCAAGATCGGCCCCTACCGGGAAGCCATGCGCGAGCGCATCGCCCCCCTGCTGGGAGTCGTGCCCGACTGTCTCAACGTGAAGGCCACCACCACCGAGAAGCTGGGCTTCACGGGCCGTGGCGAAGGCCTGGCCGCCCAGGCCGTGGTGCTGATCGAATCGGAGACGGAACTCCAGTAGCGGCCCGTCGATTCCATGAGCAGAGTTCCTTGGACTCAGCGACTGGGCTGGGAGTTCATCCAGGCTCGGGCCAGGCCCTCCAGGGCCTCGGGCGTGTTGAGGGTGGGGTCGTCCAGCACCTGGCCCAAAAGGTGAGCCTGAAGTTCACCCAGCCAGGGCCCGCCGGAGCGGTGGAGGCGTGTCATCAGGTCACGCCCGTTCAGGGCCAGATCCCGGATGGCGAGAGGGGGCTTGGCCTGTGCAAGCCCCCGCAGGCGTTCGAGTTGAACAGAGAAGGCCTCCAAGGCCTCGGGCATGGGGTTCGTCCTGCCGCCAAGATCCGCTCGGCGCAGGGCGGCCCAGGCGTCCAGCGACACACGATCCCCTTCCAGGCGCGCCAGCAGGCGGCGACAGGCGGCATCGCTCCATTCTGGGGTGGGGCGCTGGCCGTGGTGGCGCACCAGGGCCAGTACGGAGTCCACGAGGGCCCGGCTGGCCTTCAGGCGGTTGAACAGCTCTGCCGCCAATCGACCGGAGTGTTCCTCGTGGCCGTAGAAATGCACCAGACCATCTTGGCCGAGGCTTCGGGTGCGGGCTTTGCCCAGATCATGCAGCAGCGCGGCCCAACGCAGGGTAGGTTCGGCGGGGCACCCATCCACCACCGCCAGTGTGTGCTCCCAGGCGTCCAGATCGTGGTAGTGGTTCTGGTCCAACCCCACCAGGGGACGCAGCTCGGGAAGCCACAGATCCAGCAGACCCGAGCCCTCCAACAGCCGCAGTCCTGCCGCAGCGTGGCGGGCGCAGAGCAGCTTTTCCAGTTCCTGGAAGACCCGCTCCACCGCGACCTTCCGGGCCACCTCCAGGCGCTCGGGGATGGCGGCGAGGGTCGCGGGTTCCACCGAGAAACCCAGCTGCGCGGCGAAGCGACAGGCCCTCAGGGGGCGCAACCCATCCTCGGCGAAGCGCTGCAGGGGATCACCCACCGCCCGCAGCCGGCCTGCCTCCATGTCCGCCCGGCCCCCGAAGGGATCCACCACTCGGTTTTGCCAATCCTCGGCCTCCAGGGCCTCCACGGGCAGGGCCATGGCGTTCACCGTGAAATCCCGCCGCGCGAGATCCTCGACCAGGGCCACCCCCAGGCGCACCGAAACCGGGCGGCGACCATCCAAGTAGGCATCATCGCCCCGATAGGTCGTGATCTCCGCCGGACGACCATCGAGCATCACCGTCACCGTGCCGTGCTGAAGCCCGGTGGGAATCACCCGAAGGCCTGCGGCCTTCGCCCGCGCCATGACCTCCTGGGGGAGCAGCGCCGTCGCCAGATCCCAATCCCCCTCGGGCCTTCCCATCAGGCGATCCCGAACGGCTCCCCCCACCAGCACCAGACCCGCCCCGGGCTCCAGGGCCCCGCGAAGGCGCTCCAGGAGCCCCTTCATCTCCCAACCTGGGTAGTCTTTCCGCAACATTCCATGGGTGTATTCTACCCAGGCCAACACGGACCTCTGCTCTGGACCCCGGGTTCCTTCAAATTGACAACTAGGCGGTTCATTTTGATCGGCGCATGCCCCTTCCGCTCACCACAAGACTGCTATAGAAGTTGATTTTATTATGGTTAACGATTGGACCGCGGCTTGCACCCATAGATCTGTCCCAAGGGGACAGTCAACCCTGAAGCTATCTGGAGAACCCCAAACGGTCCGCAACGCCACCCCAGGGGGTGTTGTGCCCCCGGAACCCCTCCTGGAATCAGGCAAGGATCCAATGGCTACTGACCCGATGACGCCGGCACCCGCAAGCACCAGACTGGCCAATTCACTGAATCAAGTGCTCGGGCAGAGCGAACACGTCGAGGGATTGATGGCAACAAGTGCCGAGGACTTGGCCTCGGTCAACGAAGCCCTGAAGCAGGAACTCAAGGATGGCAATACGGGCCCTGGAATAGAGTCCGCCCTCGAGAAAAGCGAGGCTGCAGAGGGAAAAGTACTGGAGGCATCCGAGAAATTATCGGACGTGAACCAGGCCTTGAAAGATGAAGTCAAAGAGCGAAGCGAACTGGAGGATGAACTGGCGACCGTCAAGGAACAGGGGGAAGCGGATCGCCATGCATCCCTCCACGACCTGCTGACGGGTCTGCCCAACCGCGCCTTGTTCAATGATCGCCTGGATCATGGCCTGGCCCAGGCTCAACGACATGGCTGGACCCTGGCCGTGATGTTCTTGGATCTGGATGAGTTCAAAACCATAAACGACACGTTTGGACACGATGCAGGCGACGCCGTGCTTCGGATCATCGCGAACCGCCTGCGGGCAAGCACACGCACCGACGACACCGTCAGCCGCCATGGCGGCGATGAATTCCTATACCTGCTGATGGAGATCAAGGATGAACGGGATGTCGTGATCATCGCGAGCAAGCTGATTGAGGCGATCCAGGCGCCCTGCCGCCTAGTGGTGGACGGCCGTACCATCAGTCAAAGCATCCATGCCAGCATCGGCATCTCGCTGTTCCCGAACCATGGCACCACTGCCGAAGCCTTGATCAACCAGGCCGACGGTGCCATGTACGAAGCGAAACGAAACAAGTCGGGGTTTGCCTTCGCGAGATAGCCTTCTTCTGCCTTTCTGAAGGCCACCCTAGAGCTGGCCGCCGACCTTTGATCCCGCTTTTGGCGCCCCAGGAATCGCTTCGGAACCCCATGCGCACAGACGTGATGTCCGGGCTTTGCCTGGACATCACCTGGGGGTCAAAGGGGGGACATCGCGACCGCAGGGAGCAGGCGGTCCCCCCTTTCATGGCAGAGAGCAAGCGCCTACTTTCCGTCCTCGTCCCTCATGGGTGTTTCACAGGCCAAAGGCACAATGGGCGTGCCCTTCCACATGGCATAGCGCCGATAGCCGCCGGAAAGATTGCGAACCCGGAAGCCCAACTGGGATAACTGCCGAGCGGCCACATAGCCCCGCAATCCCACCTGGCAGAAGACCAGCAACTCCCGCTCCCGGGGCAGATCCTCCAGGCGGTCCCGCAGCTCGTCCACGGGCACACAGGTGGCGCCGGGGATACTGCCGAGCCTGAATTCGTCGAAGGTCCGCACATCCACCAGCATCTGTTCCGGGGTGAGCGTGGCCAATTCCTCGGGCTCCCAGAGGACCACATCGCCCCGAAGCACGTTGGAAGCCACGAAGCCCGCCATGTTCACGGCGTCCTTGGCGCTGCCGAAGGGCGGCGCGTAGCAGAGTTCCAGCTCCTCCAGTTCGAAGACCGTGAGGCCCGCCCGCTGAGCTACGGCGATCACGTCGATGCGCTTGTCCACCCCCGCCACGCCCACGGCCTGGGACCCCAGGATCTTTCCTTCTTCCGTGAACAGCAGCTTCATGGAGATGGGGTGGGCACCGGGGTAGTAAGTGGCGTGATCCGCCGGATGCACATAGATCCGGCGATAGGCCATGCCCTTGCGCTGGAGGGCGGCTTCCGAGAGCCCGGTCATGGCAAAGCTCAGATCGAAGACCTTGCAGATGCTCGTTCCCTGGGTGGCCTTGTAGCGGCTGTCCCGCCCCAGGATCACCTCCGCGGCGATGCGACCCTGGCGATTGGCGGGGCCCGCCAAGGGAATCACGGCGGGATCGCCGCTGACGAAATCCCGCACCTCCACCGCATCCCCCACTGCAAAGATGTGGGGATCGCTGGTGCGCATCTGGTCGTCCACCTGGATGCCGCCAGTGGGTCCGAGGGCCAGTCCCGCCTCCCGCGCTAGGCGCGTTTCGGGTCGCACTCCCACACTCAGGACCGCCAAGTCACAGGCGATGCGCGCGCCATCGTCCAGTGTGGCAACCAGCCCCTTCCCCTGTTTCTCGAAGGCCGTCACCGAGCGCCCCAGGCGGAGATCCACGCCCTGGCGAACCAGCTCCTCGTGAAGTGGATAGGCCATTTCCCTATCCGCCACCCCCAGCACATGGTCGAGCCTTTCCACGAGGGAGACCGGCAGGCCCCGGTGCTGGAGCTGTTCCGCCAACTCCAGCCCGATGTAGCCCGCCCCCACCACCAGGGCCCGGGTGAGGCCAGGCCTCGACACGGCGGCCAGGATGGCGTCCATGTCCGCCATGTTCCTCAGGGTGAAGACGCCCTCTTCCTGAGCGCCCGGAATCCCAGGCCGGATGGGTTCCGCACCGGGGCTCAGCACCAGTGCATCGTAGGGTTCGTGAGTCTCCCGGCCGGTTTTCACATTCCTGGCCACCACCACCCGCTTGGCGGAATCAATGGAAACGACCTCGGTGTTCACCCGAACATCCAGATCGAAGCGGGCATTGAGGCTCGCGGGAGTCTGCACCAGCAGGCGCTTCCGCTCCTCGATCACGCCGCCGATGTGGTAGGGCAGTCCGCAGTTGGCGAAGGAGACATCGGGGCCCCGCTCGAACACAACAATGCTGGCAGTTTCCGAGAGCCGCCGGCCCCGGGCCGCCGCGCTGGCACCTCCGGCCACACCACCAACGATCACGATGCGGAGCGCAGCAGACATGGGGTTCCTTTCAGTGACAGCGCAGATTCAATATTCCACAGGAAGGGAAGGAGCGTCTCGTACCGGGTATGAGATCCTCGAAGAGATGGCGGTTCCTGCCCTTCTTAGGATGTCCCATGTCCCAACAGAATCCCCTGAATGCCTGGGCTGCGGTGCAGGCCATCCGGCAACGGGGGCCAGTGGTTCACAACATCACGAACTACGTGGTCATGAACACCACGGCCAACGCGTTGCTGGCACTCGGCGCGTCGCCGGTGATGGCCCATGCCGAGGAGGAAATGGCGGACATGGTGGCCATCGCCTCCGCCCTGGTGCTCAACATCGGCACCCTGAGTAAGCCATGGATCAGGGCCATGTTCCTGGCGGCAGAACGTGCGGTAAAGCGCGGCATTCCCATCGTGCTCGATCCTGTAGGCGCCGGTGCCACACCGTACCGGACGCAGACCGTCCGGGAATTGGTGGCCGCCACCCCGCCCACCCTCATCCGCGGCAATGCCTCGGAGATCATGGCCCTCTGCGGGGAAGGAGCCGGGACCAAGGGCGTCGACAGCACAGAAGCCTCCCGGGATGCCCTGGCGGCCGCCCAGGAGCTGCACCAGAGCCTCGGTTCCATCATCTGCATCAGTGGCGCCACGGACTACATCGTGGGCGGCCCAGAAACCTATCGGGTCGCCAACGGCCACCCCATGATGACCCGGGTAACCGGCCTGGGCTGCACGGCCACGGCCCTCTGCGGCGCCTTTGCCGCCGTAACACCCGATCCCGCCCTGGCCGCGGCCCAGGCCATGGCCGTCATGGGCATCGCAGGCGAGTTGGCGGCAGAAAAAGCGGAGGGTCCAGGCACCCTGCAGCTGCACTTCCTGGACGCCCTCTACCGCATGACGGAAGGCGACTTGGCCCGCCTGCGTCTGACATGAAGGGCCTCTGCCTCGTCACGGACCGTGATCTCTGCGGGGCGCGTCCCCTGGAGGATGTCGTGCTGGCAGCCGTTCGAGGCGGCGTCACCTCCGTGCAACTCCGGGAGAAGCACCTGGCCACCCGCGCCTTCGTGGAAACAGCCGCCCGCCTCAAGGCCCTGGTGGCTCCCTTCGGGATTCCCCTCATCATCAACGACCGGGTGGATGTGGCCCTGGCCATGGGTGCGGACGGGGTCCACGTGGGTCAGGACGACATGCCCTGCGAGACTGCGAGACAACTCCTGGGGCCCACCGCCCTCATCGGCCTCTCGGTGGAATGCTGGGAGGACGTGGTGCGGGCCCAGGACCAGCCCGTGGACTACCTGGGGGTAAGTCCCATCTTCGCCACCCCCACCAAGACCGATACCCGGGGCGCCTGGGGCCTGGAGGGCCTGGCTCGCATCCGGGCCTTCAGCCGCCACCCTCTGGTGGCCATCGGCGGCCTCAACGAGACCAACATCGGTGACGTGGTCCGTGCGGGGGCCGAGGGCATCGCCGTGGTCTCGGCCCTCTGCGCCGCGCCCGATCCCCGACGAGCCGCCGAAAGACTCAGCCACCGCATCGAAGAGGCCGTGCAAAGGCCCCAATAGCGCACCTCATCCGGCGGGAGGGCGTTTCCGGAGGATGAGGGAGAACCGCCGTTGTCCCCCCTCCGCTATCCTGGTGCCATGATCGGTCGCCTCAGAGGTCTCCTCATCCAGAAACAGCCGGGCCAGGCCCTGGTGGAGTGCGGCGGCGTGGGCTATGTCTGCGCCATCTCTCTCGGCACCTACGGGTTGCTGCCCGAACCCGGCGTCGAAGTGGTGCTCCAAGTGGAAACGCTCCTGCGGGAAAACGAACTCAGCCTGCTGGGGTTTGCTACCCCGGCCGAGCGGGAGCTCTACCGCCTGCTCGTGAAGGTGGATGGGATCGGCCCCAAGCTGGCCCTGGCGGCCCTGGGCGCCCTGCCCCTGGAGGAACTCGTCCGCGCCATTCGTGCGCGAGATGTTAAGACCCTCGTCCGGATTCCCGGTGTGGGCAAGAAGAGCGCCGAGAAGATCTGCTTTGAGCTTTCCGAAAAACTCGGAGGCGCCAGCGGCCTGGAGGGCCTGGGCGGCAGTTCCGAGCCCCAGGACCGCTGGGAATCGGACCTGCGCTCCGCCCTCACCAACCTGGGTTTCCGGGAAGATGCTGTGCTCCCCGTGGTCGCGGAGTTGAAGCTCCAGAAGGCCCCCCTTTCCGAAGCGATCCGCCTTGCCCTGAGGGCCCTTCAGCGATGAGCATCCGCATCCTCTCCACCACCCCCCTCGTGGGAAGACACCTCGCGACCCTGGGCGAGCGCTTCCCGGAGATGATCATCGCGCCCTACCGATCCATCGCCTGGAAGATGGCCATGGCCAGCGCCGAGGCCATGATCGTGCTGCTCTCGGAGCCCCTGACCGAGGGTGATCTGGAGCTTGCCCCGCGCCTCAAGGTGATCGGAACGTACTCCGTGGGCATGAATCATCTACCTTTGAAGGCCTGCCAGGAGCGGGGCATCCGCATCGTCAACACGCCGGGCGTCCTCACGGATGCCACCGCGGACCTGGCCCTGGCCCTCCTGCTGGCTCTCACCCGCCGGGTGGCGGAAGGCGAGGCCCTGCTGCGCTCGGGCAACTGGAAGGGCTGGGCCCCGGATCAGCTGCTGGGAATCGGCCTGACGGGAAAGACCTGCGGCATTCTCGGCTCCGGCCCCATCGGCCGCGCCTTTGCCCGAAGGGTCTGGGCCCTGGGCATGAAGCCCATTTTCTGGGATCGGGAAGGCACCCATCATCCCGTGGATTTCGGCGCCGGCATCGCCCGCCGCCTGCCCTTGAACGAACTGCTGCCCCAGAGCGCCGTGCTATCACTGCACTGCCCGCTCACCGAGGAGACCCGCAACCTGCTGGATCGCACTCGGCTGGGCCTGCTGCCTCGTCAGGCGGTGCTGATCAACACCGCCCGGGGGGGCATCGTGGACGAGAGCGCCCTCATGGAAAAACTCCACTCAGGCGCCCTGGGGGGAGTCGGCCTGGATGTCTACGATGGCGAGCCCAGGCTCGATCCAGCCTGGTTTGGCACCCCCAATACCGTGCTGCTGCCCCACTTGGGATCGGCTACGGTGGAAACCCGCGATGCCATGGCCAGGCTGCTCTGCGAAGGGGTCGCCGAAGCCTTGTAAGGCATTGTTGCCAGGACTGGGGCCCTCTGCTCCTCTGACTTCGACATGGTGTCCAGGCTAAGCATGGACACCACGTCTGCTAAGATTGGAACTCTCCTTGAGGTAATCCAATGTCCCGTCCCTGGCTTCAGTTGCTCGACCCCGATCTTCACGGACGCCGACAGGTTTCCGGTGCATCCTTCGAGGCCCGGCTGAGTCTGGCCCGCGCCCTGAATGCCCGCTGCCACCACGCCGAGGCGCGAACACTCCTGGACCAGTTGCTGACCGAGGACCGCGCCCACGGCGAGGCCTGGTTCGAGCGGATCATCGCCGAGGGCGATGGCGGAGGCGTGGAAGATCTCGAGGCGCTGCACCGGGATCTGGAATCCATCCGGGACGAACACGCGGAGGATGCCGTGCCCCGTCGCAACCTGGGCTATCTGCGCATCCTGCAGCAGCGTCCCGATGATGCGGAGCGGGCCCTTCGCCAGGCGCTTGAACGGAACGGTGTCGACCCCCGCACCCTGGAACTGCTGGGCCTTCTCTGCCTGCAGCGGGACAACGCAGCCGAGGCGAAAAACTGGTTCCTGAAGGCCCTCAGCCTGCAGCCCAAGGACCCGCGCAGCCTGCGCCTGCTGGGCATGGCCTGCGAGCAGTTGGGAGATCTCAAATCCGCCGAGGCCCAGTTCGTGGCGGCGCTCGAAGTGGATCCCCACTATTTTTGGGGCTGGCACAGCCTCGGTGAGCTGCTCTTGAACCGGGGCGAGATGGAGGACGGCCTCCGCTGCATCCACCGCGCCCGCAGCCTGCATGCCCGCGAGTCCGCCAGCTACTTCATCCTGGCCGAGCTGTTCTCGGAACAGGGTCACCTGGAAATGGCCCAGGCAGAGTTGCACCAGCTGATGCTCCTCGCGCCTCAGATTCCCGCCCTGGCTGAGGCCTATTCGCTGCTCGGCGAGATCCGCCACGATCTCGGTGACCGCGAGGGGGCCACGGCCTATTTCACCCTGGCGGCCGAAACCGATCCCGAGAGCCCCAACCCCTGGTCGGCCCTGGGCGATCTGGCCCGTGAAGATGAGCGCTGGGACGATGCCCTGCGCTGCTACCGCGAAGCCCTGGCCCGGGATCCCGAGGCCGCCGATATCCAAGTGCAACTCGGCTACGTGCTCTTCAACATGGGGCAGCATGCCGAGAGTGAGAGCTGCTTCCTCTCCGCCTTGGAGGCTGACCCCGGCGAGTACAGCGCATATCTAGGCCTTTCGGAATGCTACCGGATGACGAACCGCCAAGAGGATCAGCTCCGAGTGGTGCAGGAGGCCATGAAGCTCGCGCCGGAGGATCCGGATGTCTGGAATGCCCTGGGTGTGGCCTTCGAAGTGAGCAGTCAACTCAGGGAAGCCACTGAGGCATACGAGAAGGCCCTGGAGCTGTCCCCCATGCACCGCAAGGCCGCCAACAACCTTGGCTTCGCCCTGGAAAAGCGCATGGGCGCCGGTGAGCCCGAACTCAAGGACGAGGCCATCAAGGCTTGGAAGCGCCGCCTCCTGCTCTGCCGAGATGAAGGCCAGAGCATGAAGATGGCCATGGAGCATCTCCTCAAGCTCGGCCTCGCCGAAGAGACGATCCTGCTCTGGCTCGATCACGAAGGCAGCCCCGAGGGAACCCAGGTCTGATCCTCAATTCCAGCGTGGGAATCCGCGCCAGGCCTGCTACAATGGCAGGTTCGGAGTTTGCATGAGCGCACTACTCGTCACCCTTCATGTCATCGTGGCCATCCTCCTGGTAGGCGGCATTCTGCTTCAGCCCGGAGCCAAGGGCGGGGGCCTGGGAGCCTCCTTCGGCGGCGGCGGCGCCAATTCGGCCTTCGGCGCTCGGGGCGCTGCGCCCTTTCTGGCCAAGCTCACCTATTGGCTGGCGGCGGGCTTCATGCTCACTTCCCTCGCCATCGAAGTGAAGATCGTGAAGGACAACCGTTCCGTACTGGACAAGCAGCCAGTGCAGAAGCTCGCCCCTGCGAGCTCCGCACCCCAGGCCCCCGCGACGACTCCTGCCCCGGCTCAGGCTCCAACCTCAAAGTGAGGATTGACGGCGGCTTGCCGCCGTGGCATTCTTTCTTTTCGACCTGGCCCGCGTGGTGAAATTGGTAGACACGCCATCTTGAGGGGGTGGTGGCCACAAGCCGTAGCAGTTCGAGTCTGCTCGCGGGCACCAGACGATGAGGAGCGCAACCGCGCTCCTCATTTTTGTATTGGAGCATCGTCATGTCCTGGCCCAACGCCAGCACTCTGCTTGCACCGCTCGCCCCTTGGTTCGAGGGCGCACGGCGGGAAATGCCCTGGCGCGCGGAGAACCTGGATGGGCCCCATCCGGACCCCTATGGGGTGCTGGTCTCGGAGTTGATGCTTCAGCAGACTCAGGTGACCACGGTGATCCCATTCTTCAAGCGGTGGATGGAACGGTTCCCGGACCCGGTGAGTCTGGCCACAGCAAGCGAAGACGAGATCCACAAGTTGTGGGAGGGCCTGGGCTACTATCGCCGCGCGCGCCTCCTCCAGGCCGCAGCGCAGAGGATCGCAGCCGAGGGCTGGCCCAGGAATCTCCAAGGCCTGCTGGAGCTGCCGGGACTCGGCCCGTACACCGCCGCGGCGGTGGCCTCCATCGCCTTCCAGCTTCCCGAGGCCGCCCTGGACGGCAACGCCTTCCGGGTGCTCGCCCGAGTCCTGGGCATCGAAACCGATCCCCGCCCGGCGGCTCCCGCCCTGCGTGTCTGGCTGCAGGGCGCCCTGGAGGTCCACGGCCCCTCCCGTCTGACTCAGGCCATCATGGAACTGGGGGCCACCCTCTGCACCCCTTCGCCACGCTGTGAGCACTGCCCCCTGAACGATCGCTGCGAGGCTCGACTGCGGGGCGCTACCGACCGCATTCCCCCGCGCCAGCTCCGTCCGGCGCCCCGGGAAGTGGAACTCTGGCTCCCGGCCATCTCCTGCCAGAACCAATGGCTGCTCCACCCTCCCGCCCAACGCGGACTCCTGGCGGGACTCTGGCGCTGGCCCGCCCTCGAAATCGAGGACGCGATGGAGGGTGCCGCCGAGGAGGCCATACCCTTCGGCCTTCTCGCCACACGCAGCTGGTCCTCCTGGGTGCAGGTGTATTCCCATCGGCGCGAACGGGTACATCCCCTTGCACTGACCCTGGAGGCGCCCTTCCCGGCCCCCCTGGCCATGACCTGGATCGATTCGGCCCAACTGGCCACCGTCCCCATGGGCCGCAGGGATCAGCGCCTTCGGGAACTCATCTCCGCGCCGCCCCTCCTTGTCGAAGAAGCCCCGCCGGTGGCGGGGCTTCTTCGACGGCTACAGGTCTGAACTCAGAACCCGAGGTCGGAGAGTTCCTGCTGGGCCGTACGGGCCTCCGGGGAGCCTTGGAAGCCTTCGGAGATCTCCTTGAAGGCCTTCACTGCGGCGGGCTTCAGCCCCATCTTCAGCAGGGACTGAGCCCGCTTCAGCTTCGCGGGCAGGAACTGGCTCGAACTGGAATGCTCCTTCAGGATGTGGTCGAAGGCGCTCTGAGCCTTGTCGTACACCTTCTGGTTGTAGTACGAGAGCCCCAGGAAGAACCAGGCGTCCGGCCGCTTGGGGCTCGACGGATTGCCCTTGAGGAAGAGCTCGAGGCTGTCCGCGGCGATCTGGTAGTTGCCTCGGTTGTAGTCGAGCACGGCCGCGGCGTAGGCCTTGTCGTCCTCGCTGGTGGCCACCTGGGCGGCGGGCTCGGCGGGCCGCCCCGCTCGCGGCGTTCGCACGGGGTCGCTCAGCCGGGCATTCAGGATTCGGGTACTGTCCTGCAGCTGCCGCAGGGTCTCCTGGAGATCCGCCTGGAAGCGGCGATCCATGGTGCGCGACTCGGTGGAGGCGGCGCGATCCGCCTCGGCACGCTTGTTGGCCTCCTCCGTCTGCTGCCGGAGTTTGAAGACCTCGAGCTTGAGATCGCCCACCTCTTGTTCGACCTTTCGGATCTGCTCACCGGTATTGCATCCCACCGTGAGGAAGAGACCGGAGAGGGCCGCAGCCGCGATGACGGGTTGAATTCGCATGACACCTCCTTTGTCGATCACATGCTACGAAAAGAGCGGAGGTAGGCCTCCGCTCTTTTCGTCACTCTGCGCAAATCCTACTGGAGCTTGAACTCGGCACGGCGATTGACGAGCCAGGAGGCCTCGTCCTTGCCCTGGACCTTGGGACGCTCCTTGCCATAGCTGATGGTGGAGAGACGATCCTCGGCCACACCCAGACCCGCCAGGTAGCTCTTGGCGGCATGGGCACGACGCTCGCCCAGCGCAAGGTTGTACTCGGTGGTGCCGCGCTCATCGCAGTGGCCTTCGACCTGCAGCTTGGCCTGGGGGAAGGCCTTCAGGAAGTCGGCAACGGCCTGGAGCTTGGGCTTGTCGGTGTCGCGGATCGCGGACTTGTCCAGGGCGAAGTTGATGTCCTTGAGGGCGGCCTCGGCAGCCATCTTGTAGGCAGCCAGCTTCTCGGCCTCGGCCTTGCGGGCAGCCTCGGCGGCCTCTTCGGCCTTCCTGCGAGCGGCATCTTCGGCGGCCTTGCGATCCGCAGCGGCCTGGTCTTCGGCGGCCTTGCGATCAGCGGCTTCCTTGTCGGCCTTGGCCTTGTCCCAACCGTCGAACCAGCCCTGGGCCTTGTGGGGGTTTTCCTTGTCGTTCACATAGGGGTTGGTGTCGCGAGCCTTGCCATCCTTGAATGCCTGAGCGCCCTCGGCGAAGGCGGCCTGAGTCTCCTGCTGGATCTGCTCCTGAGTCTTGGGGGGCTTGCAGGCCAGACCAGACCCGATCACAACGATGGCCGTGGCCGGGATGATGTAGGAAGCGTATCGCATGTTGTATTTCCTCCGAGATGAGAAGAGTTTAGCGCTCCCGGACACCCGGGAAGCATTTTTTTCACCGTGAACGGGTCCACTTGGGGCTCTGGCACCCGGCGAACTCCGTGAGACGCCGTAGAGTGTTGCCGGAAAGGTCTGTGGAATAGAGCTGCATGCCCCCGCGGCTGCCGCTAGAAAAGACCAGACGGCGCTCATCGGGGGACCAGTCGGGGGATTCGCTGCTCGCGACGCCCGTCGTGATCTGATAGGACTTGCCTTCACCCAGTTTGTAGACGAAGAGATCGAACTTCCCCTCGAAGCGGGAGACGTAGGCGATCATCGCGCCGGTGGGACTCCAGGTGGGGCTGGCATTGTAGGCGCCTTCTGCGGTCAGGCGGCGCACATTGGAGCCATCATCCTGCATGAGGTAGACCTGGGGTGTGCCATCCCGGTCCGAGGTAAAGGCGATCTGCGTTCCGGCAGGGTTCCAGGTAGGTTCCGTGTTGATGCAGTTGCTGTCGGTGATGCGCCTCGCCCGGCCGGTCTGCACGTCGAGCACCATGATGTCGGTGTTGCCGCGCCGGTCGCCCTGAACAAAAACGAGACGCTTGCCATCTGGCGACCAAGCCGGAGACATGCAGGGGCCCTGAGGACCCTGCATGGTGGGGAAGAGGCGCTCGAAGGCACCCCCGGCCTTGCGCTGCCCCCAGATTTCCGGCGGCCCCCCCTTGTAGGTCATGTAGGCGATGCGCCCATCGGCCGCCACGGTGGGGGAAAGCGTCAGGCTCTGGTGATGGGTCACCTGCACCACGTTCGAACCGTCGCTGTCGGCCTGGAAGATTTCCTTGATGAGGGGCGAGAGCTGGCGAACGAAGACAATCCGCGTACCTGCCACGCCCTTTTCGCCCGTGAGTCTCGCCACCAGATCATCGGAAAGGGCGTGGGCCATGCGCCGGAGTGCCGCTTCTTTCCCCCGGTATTTCTTGGTGAAGACGGCCTTGGAGGATTTGACATCCGAGACCTGGGCAACGACTTCGACTTCATCCGGAACGGGCCGAGCGGCCTTGTCCACGCCTTCCGAGACGGGGCGACCAATCCGCAGACTCACCAACCAGTCCGTGCCGGTCTCCAGCCAGGCCTTCATGTTCTTGGCATCGACCGTCCCAGCCGGAAGATTCTTCAACACCGCGAAGGGTCCGGCTTCCTCCAGATCCCGCAGCAGCACTTCGTGAAAAGCCTTCCGGACCTGCTCTTCGGGCACATTTGCGACCTGCGGCACCGGCACCGCGATACCGAGCTTGGATCCGGCCGAGGCACTCAGCACGACTTCCTGAGTGGGCGCCTGGGCCCGGAGGAAGGGTGAAAGGGCCAGCAGCAGACCTAGCATCCATCGATTCATGGGCACTCCTGCGAGGAATTCGAGTTATATCCTATCAGGCGCAGCGGCCTGTCTCGCCCTTTTGCTTTTTCTCGTCAGTCATGGATCAGCCGAGAAACCCGAGGAGTCCTGCATTCGCCGGTGGAATGGGAAGCCTCCGAATTTCTTCCGCCGTGAACCAGCCCCAGGCCAACGCGGTACTCAGCCTGGAAGGGCCTTCGGCGCGGAATGGGTGGAGACAGAGTTCCCGCTGGGCATTCACATCGCGAAGTGCGGGCAGGGCTTCGAGGTGGCAGGGCGCCCAGGCCAGTTCCTCCAGGAGCTCTCGCCGCATGGCCGCAATTGGCGCCTCGTGGGGCTCCAGCTTGCCGCCGGGGAATTCCCAGAGCCCGGGCAGCATGGTTGCGGTGAGATTCCTGCGCTGGAGGAACCAGCGGCCCTCACGGGCGATCAGCGCCACGGAGGCCTCGATGGTCATCATTCCTGAAGGCCTTCGAGGGCGGCGGCGAGCTTATCGGCATAGCGATTGCGCAGCGCCTCGACCCACCTCGGATCGAGGTGGCCGTAGGCGGGGCGCAGGGCCGATTCCACCCAGGTCTGCATCTGCGCCACATCCGAACAGCCTTCCAGGGACTGCATCAGGGCTTCCCGAAGCTCCGGATCCGTTCGCTGCAGGGCGGCCACAGGGGCGTAGCTCAGGCGATGGATCGCGCAGGCTCCCCGCTCCTTGAGCGCTCGCTGATGCTCGGGGGTTCCATAGCCCTTGTGTTGGGCGAAGCCGTAGCCGGGATGGTCGCCTTCCAGTTCGCGCATGAGCCCATCCCGATGGGTCTTGGCAAGAATCGAGGCGCAGGCCACGGCGCAGCTGATGGCATCGCCCTCCACGAGCAGGCGCTCCGGAAGCCCCGTGCGCGGGGCGCGGTCTCCGTCCACAAAGAGCATTCTGGGGCGAAGGGAGAGACTGGACACCGCCTGTCGCATGGCCTCAAGGGTGGCCTGAAGGATGTTCTCCCGGTCGATGGCCAGGTTGTCGACCACGGCCACGGACCAGGCGGGAAGCACGAGCTTCAGCTCCGAGGCGAGGGCCTCACGGCGCTCCGGTGAGAGTTTCTTGCTATCCCGGGCCCCGCGCAACACATGGCCCCAGCGCTGCACCGCCGCAGGGTCTAGCACGGCACAGGCCGCCACCACAGGTCCCGCCCAGGCGCCCCGCCCCGCTTCGTCCACCCCACCCCAGGCGATGCCAGGAGGAACATTGCCGAGATCCCAGTCGAGGGGATTTACACCCTTGCCCGCCATGTCAGCACCTCAGCGAGAAGAGCATGATCCGCCAGACATCCAGGGCGCCCTGGAAATGGCTGGGGCAGCCGGGATGATAGATGGCCTGGATGGGGATGTGGGCCCATTCGAGCTTGTGGTGGGCGGCCTTCAACGCGATCTCCATCTCGATGGAAAAGCCGATGCCGCTCAGTTCCAGACGATCCAGGATCCGCTTACGGATCATCCGGAAGCCGCTCTGGGTGTCCTCCCAGTGCACGCCCGCGATGCGGGTGAGCGTCCAGCTCCCCAGCATGTTCGTGATCCATCGATGCCTCGGGATCAAATGCTGCTGAGCCTTCCGGCTGCCAATGAGAAAGTCCGTCCCGGGATGAGCCTCCAGATGAGTCAAGAAGCCTGCGAGATCCGCCGGAGCGTGCTGACCATCCCCATCGATAAAGAGGTAGAAGTCGAAGTCATCGCTCCGCAGGGCGTCGATGCCCGCCCGCATGGCCTGGCCCTTGCCCCCACCCTGGCCCGGCTCCAAACGCAGCACCTCGGCCCCTGCCGACCGGGCCAAGTCCCCGGTGCCGTCGCTAGAGGCGTCATCCACCACCAGGATACGGGTCACCTCGGGAAAGACCTTGAGTTGGCGCACCACCTCAGCGATGGTTCCAGCCTCGTCGTGGGCAGGCACAATGACTTCGATGCGGGGGTTCATCGTGCCTTCCTTTGCGCAGCGGTATGCTTGGTTCCTGTAAGCATCCGGAAGGCCGCCCGCTGGGAGGCCTTGGCCTTGGGATCCAGGATGATGCGCACCGACCGTGTGGGATTCTCCACGAAACGGAATCGATGGGTTCGCACCCGCCCCCGATCCGCGGCCAGCACCTCGGCCTCTCCGTCCACGCCCACTTCTCCCAGGCGCTTCTGGACTTCGATGGCGGTCGAGGTGCGCCAGCCATTCACCGCGAGGATCTCATGACCGTAGCTGAGCCCCGCCTCCGCCGCTGGCGAGTCGGGGACCACATTCTGAATCGAAGGCGACCCATTGCCGAAACTGAGCCCTGAATACCCCTTGGCCCGAGCCAGGGTCACCGGGTTCTGGGCATCCTCCTCGGAGAGGCGCTCCCAGGGTGCCCTGGTTTCGAAATGGAGTCCGTAGGCCCGCTCGATAGAGGAGGCATCCAGTTCTTCCACGCCCTGGATCCAGGGGCCCCAGAAGCCCTCGGGCGCCTCGCCCGACAGGGCCTCAAAGGTCTCACGAAGCATGACATCGGTGACGAAGCCATCGCCCACCCGCTTCCACAACCGCGCGAAGAGACTCTCCAGGCCATGCTTGCCGCGGCTTCCCAGGCGAATCCGCGCGTCCATCATCCAGGCGATCAGGGCGCCCTTCTCGTAGTAGCTCACGGTACTGTTGGCGCTGAACTCGGTGGGCTTGTAGTGGCGGATCCAGGCGTCCCAGCTGGAGGTTTCCAAGCTCTGTTCCAGGCGCCCGGCTCGGGTCGTGTTGTCCGTCCAGGCCGCCCCGAGCTTCCCCGCCACCCAGGGCCAGGTCACTACGCCTGTCTTCAGGGCGATGACGTACTGCATGAAGCTGGTGAAACCCTCGTGGAACCAGAGCAGGCGAGTACAGTTTTCTCTCGAATAGTCGAAGGGACCGAGCTCTGGTGCCCGCAGGCGCTTGACGTTCCAGACATGGAAGAACTCGTGGGCGATGAGGAGGTACAGCTCTCCGTAGCCATCCGGTGTGTCCAGTCGGAAGGGATCCGCGAGGAGGGAAGTGCAGTCCCGATGCTCCAGACCGCCGCGAAGCCCCGGACTGAAGGTCAGAAGGAAGAGATAGCGGTCGAAGGGAAAGTCCCCGAAAATCCCCCGACAGGTTTCCACCATGTGCGCCGTGGCTTCTACGATGCGGGCCTCATCGCCGGGATGCTCCCCTGTGATGGCGAAGGCGAAATCCGCCCCGCCGGAGCGCCAGGTGTGGAGCCTGAAGGTGCCCAGCTCGAAGGGCGAATCCACCAGGGTGTCGTGGTTTTTGGCGCAGTAGCATTTGCCGGATTTGGGCAGGGAACTGGCGGTTTTCCAGCCCTTGGGGAAGCCCTCGAAGCCCACGCGAAAGGGCCTTTCGGGCTCCGCTTCGGGGTACAGGAACGTGGCGGCGCCAACCAGGTGGGCGTGGGTGGCATCCATGTGGTTGGTGCGCACCGTGAGTTCATTGCAGAACAGGCGGTAGCGGAGCCGTGCGCCGCCCTTGAGCACCGGCAACTTCCACCGCTGCTTGTCGAGCTTTTCCACGGGATGGCTCACACCCTTGGCGTCCACCAGACAGAGCCTGTCCAGGAACCGGGCGTAGTCCCGCACCAAGTACGAGCCAGGCGTCCAGGCTGGAAGCGCCATCACGGGCCCCTGGGCCGTCAGCTCCGCAGGCAGGGCCAGTTCCACCTCCAACTCATGCTGAGCGAGGCTCAGAGGGCGAAGGGTGGCGTGGATGGGATCCAGGGCCTGGGGAACGGGCATGAAGGGCATCTCCAAGGTTCAGCTTTTCACGGCAGGGCCCCCAGGCCAAGCCAAGGGCCGTCAGGGAAGCCGCCCGAGCTTGAGAAAGATCTCCCGCCAATCTGGCCCGAGGGCCTCCGCATCCCGGGTGATGGTTGCTTCGTCCCCCCGTACGAAGGGCCCAGTGCGGCCTTCCGCGCCATGTTCAGCTACGTTGCGCAGGGTAGCCTCCATCAGGGGCACCAAGCCCCGCCCCGGCAGGTGCAGACCCTCCTGCTCCAGGAGCCGTTGCGCCCCTAGCCACAGGGAAGCCGCATGGCCCGAGGTGAGCACCGCGCAGGCGTGATACAGGGCCTTCTGCTCTGGAGCTAGGGCGAAGGGCTCAAAACCAAGGATTTCAAAGGCTTCACGGATTCCCAGCGGCACCCCACCCGTCACAGCCAGGGGCGTCCCCCGCCAGTCGCGAATCTCGCCGTCGAAGCTGGTGAGGGGGTGAGCGCAGGGCACCTGCGGCAGGTCGAGGCTGCCGCTCAGGTGCACGCAGCGCCCCGAAAAGGTTTCGGCGAGTTCGGCGATAGCGGCATCGGGAACCGCCAGCAGCACCCAGCCCTCGGGCCGGGCCTCGTGGGAAAGCAGCGCCACGCGCTCCCCCCAGGCGGCCCCCAGGGCCCGCCCCACGCGCCCGCGCCCGAGAATGGAGAATTGAACGGCCATGGAACGAGTGTGACGCAGATGGGCGACAATGGCCCCGTGGAATGGTCCCTGCCTCCCCAGCTACCCTGGCCTCAGTTCCTGAGGCTGCTGAGGCATCCCACGCCCCCCAAGGGCTGGCTGGAGGGCGCCGCCGAGATCCCAGACGTGCAGAGGCGCCCGGCCCTTCTGCGCTGGATCGCCCAGCACCGCAAGGCCTCGGCCCACCTGCGGGCAAGCCTGCTGCCCCGCCTGCCGTGGCGGGCCTTAAGCGAAATCGCAGGCGATGCCTCGGCCCATCCCCAGGCCCGAGCCATGGCCATTGAAAGGCTGCAGCTGGTCTGGAATTCCATCACCACCGGCGAGCGCCGCACCTTCGCCCTGCATGCCCCCAAACCCCTCTGGGAGCGGATCTGGAAGGTGCGGGATGCCCGAGTGATCGCCAGCTTTCTCCAACATCCCAAACTGGGGCCGGAGGTTCTGGTGGCCCTCATTCAGCCGCCCCTGCTGCCGGAGCATGCCGAAACCCTGGTGCGCTCCCGCTGGCGCGAGATCATCCCCGTGGCCCACCAGGTGCTCTGGGCCATGGACCAGACCTTCCGCGGCCCGGAGTGTTTCCTGGTGCTGGGCCACGCCGCTCCCTGGATCAAGGCCCTTCCAGAGGAGGACCGCCTCGTCGCCGCCGCCCGCATGGCCCATCCGCCCTTGCGGAGAATGACCCGGGCCTGGGCGCTGCCGGGGGGAGAGCCCGAAGACTGAAACCGCGAATAAGAAAGAATTCGCAATTCGCCATGGGATCGGTGACTGGGCGCATCCCTTGAAAGGACTGTCGCGAAGGCATTCGCGCAAACGCGGATGGAGGTGAGGCCCTGGATGACCTGGAACTAGGCACTCCCGAATTTCTTCGTGTGGCTTTGTGGCCTGAGCTTCTCTTCGATGGCACGAGCCCTGATTCCATCTGAGTTCTAGTGGTGATCAGGAAACGGGAATGGGCCGGAGAGTTTGCCATGCTCCGCCGACTTTCAGTCTTCTCTCCGCGCCCTTCGGTCGTTCTCCGCAACCTCCGCGTGGAGCTTTTCCCCACAAGATACGAGCCAGGGGTACCTGTCGTTCCCAAGCACACTCAAGCCCATGCACATCTAGGGGCTCCCAGGAATTCGTAATCAAAAAAACTGACCGCCACAAAGAGCACAAAACACCTTCAGCAACGCGCCAGCACAGCCTCGATGCACCTGTCGATGCCCACCCACACATCGCTGAGCCTGGCATCGTCGAACATGTAGGCCGGGGTGGTCACAAGCTTCAGGCCCTCATCAATGACGATTTCCCGAGGCGTGGGCACACTCTGATAGTCATGCCCCAGCTTTTCCATGGCCGCCTGGATGTCCCGACCATCGCCCAGGGTGAGGCGGGCACGCTTGCCTGCGGCCGCAAGGCAGAGCCCCACCAGGGCAGGCGAGATGCAGATGGCACCCACAGGTTTCCCGGCCTCGAAGAATGCCTGGATGAAGGCCGCCACGTCGGGCCGCACCGCACCTGCGGCGCCCTTGAAGGCGAAATCGCAGAGATTCTTGGCCACGCCGAAGCCCCCTGGCAACACCAGCGCGTCGTAATCCGAGGCCTTGGCCTGGGCGAGATCCAGGCACTTGCCCACCCGGGCGATGCGACTGGCTTCCTCTAGGATGTTGTGCGTCACACCCTCTACCACTTGCCCGTTCGTGTGGTTCACCACGTGGGCCTGGGGCGCATTGGGTGCTAGGCACTGAACTTCGGCTCCCCGCTGATCCAAGGCCAGGAGCGCAAATACCGCCTCGCGGATCTCCGCACCATCCAGATGCCCAGAACCCGCCAGCAGAACGGCAATTTTAGCCTTGTGCGCCATGGCGATCTCCCCAAGAAACAGGTGGGATGCAGTATGAGGCCACAGACACAGATGTCGTATTGTCAAAAAACGATATATCACCAGATTGTCACAAATTACCGGTTGTCCGGGAGGCGTGCCACCGAGACAATGACCGATTGTGTGCATAGAAGAATGTCTGGGAGGAACCCCATGAATTGGAGTAAAACTGCGGCCCGATGGGCCAGTTGTATGCTTTTGGCTGGAATTCTGGCAATGGCGCCGGGATGTGGAGGCGGTGGCAGCGACACCCCTCCCGCAACACCTGTGGCCCCCACCATCACCACCCAGCCGACTCCCACCCGGACAGTCACGGCGGGGACCAGTGTCTCCTTCGCCGTAGTGGCGACTGGCACTCCGGCCCCCACGTATCAGTGGAAGAAAGGCGGCACCGCCGTCGCCACGGGCGGAACGACGGCCACCTACACCCTGGCTTCCCCCGAGGTAGGCGATGCCGGCACCTACACCGTCACCGTCACCAACTCGGCGGGCACCGTCACCAGCGATCCTGCGGTGCTAAACGTCCTGCCCCGGGCCATCGCCCCCACCATCGACGTGCAGCCTGTGGCAACCACCACGGTTCTGGAAGGCGGCAACGCCACCCTCACCGTGACGGCCACCAGCCCCGATGACGGCACCCTTAGCTACCAGTGGAAACGAGGCACCACCAACGTCGGCACCAACTCCGCCAGCCTCAGCATCAACCCCGTGCACCTGACGGACGCCGGGACCTACACCGTGGTGGTCACGAATACCCTGAACGGCACCACCGCCGAGCTCACGAGCAGTGCCGCCGTTCTGAACGTGAACGCCCTGCCCGTCACCCCCACCATCAGTGTTCACCCTCTCACCCAGAGTGCAGTGGAAGGCAACAACGTCACCCTCAGCGTGACGGCCACCGCCAGCAACGGCACCCTGAGCTACCAGTGGAAGAAGAACGCGGCCAATGTCGGCACTAATTCGTCCAGCCTAACGTTTACTCCCGTTGCTGTCGCGGACGCTGGCACCTACACCGTGGTGGTCACCAACACCCTGAACGGCCAGACCGACAGCGCCACCAGCCATCCTGGCGTGCTGACCGTTCTCCCCCGGGCCACCGCCCCCACCATCGGTGTGCAACCCGCGCCGACCACCACGGTTCTGGAAGGCGGCAGCGCCACCCTCACCGTGACGGCCAGCAGCCCCGATGGCGGCATCCTCAGCTACCAGTGGAAACGAGGCACTACCAACGTCGGCACCAACTCCGCCAGCCTCAGCCTCAACCCCGTGGCCCTGACGGATGCCGGCACCTACACCGTGGTGGTCACAAACACCCTGAACGGCACCAGCGAACAGACCACCAGTGATGGCGCAGTGATCACGGTAACGCCCCTGCCCGCCCCGGTCATTGATGTACAGCCCCAAAGCAAAACCCTAGTAGCACCGAGCGGAACCACTTTTTCAGTCACGGCCCACGGAACCGGGACGCTCCGCTATCAGTGGAAGAAAAATGGGTCCAACGTAGGCACCGATTCGGCGAGCTACGCTATCGAAGCTACAGATCTCAATGAAACCACTGGCCAGTACAGCGTGGTCGTGACCGATTCCAACAACGCCACTGTCACCAGTGAGAACGCCACCCTCACGGTCACGGCCCCGGAACCCACCTACGCGGGAGATCCTGTTGCCGTACCGAACCGCCCCCTCACAGTCAACCATTCCTATCATTTGGCCCCAGCATTTCCCAATGGCTCCTTCCGCTTCGGCTACGACGAAACCCTGAAGAACCCCGTCTGGACGGCCTATGCGAATTTCCGCTTCGTCACCAAGATGACGGTAGATACCAACAACCGGACATTTTTGGCTGATGACCGCCTCGCGATGCCGCGAGTGATGGACAACGATTTCAACTACGCCACCACCACGATGACCCGGGGCCACCAGGTTCCCATGTCCAACCTTGGCACCCGGTATGGTCAGCAGGCTGCAGATGACACCTGCTACATGTCCAACATTGCGCCCCAGGTTGATACCCACAACAACAACATCTGGAATTCCTTCGAACAGCTGGTCGATGGCCCCACCACCAGTCTCGCCATGACCTTCGGCCGCACTTGGATCTACACCGGACCGATCTTTTCGGCTTCCCCGACACGCATCACAGGTGTGGATAGCGGTGCAAGCATTGCCATCCCCTCTGCCTTCTACAAGATCATCGTGCGGGAAACCGCCCCTGGTGTGCCCCGGGCGCTCGCCATCCTGACGCCCCATCAGCCCACTCCCGCCACCAATACTCTTTGGAAATACGTCAGCTCTATCGCCCAAATCGAGAGCCTGGCCAAGCTGGATTTCTTCCCAAGCCTGCCGGGAACCGCCACCGAGATTCAGGATTTCAAGAGCACCGTCGACGTCCGAGGGTGGGGCAGCCCCTTCGAGACAACCTCCGCACCCAATGTCCACATGATCGAACCCAGCTGGGATATCACGGTTCCTGCGGGCACCACAGTGAACTTCCTGGGATCGGCCTCCAGCTCGACGGGCACTGTGAGCAATCCCACTTGGACCTTCGGCACCGAAGGCACCTACAACGGCTATCAAACGCCCCACACCTTCAACACTGCAGGTCCCGTCACCGTGAGTTTCGCGGTGACCGACAGCAACGCGGTCACCAACACCATCACCCGCGTCGTCACCGTAATCAGCGGCAACGCCCCACCGACGATCGTCGCCATCGGGCCCCAGGCTGCGGTTCTGGCCAACCCGATCAACGTGCCCTTCATCGTCAGCGACGACACCACGGCCAAGGAGGCACTGGTCGTCACCGCCTCGTCCAGCAACCAGGCGGTGCTTCAGGACACCAAAATCATCGTGACTCCCGCCGACGCCACCACAGGCATTGGGAGTCTCCAGCTCACCGGGACGGGCACCGTTGGTTCCGCCACGGTCACGGTGCGCGTCACGGATGCCAGCTCTGCCAGCGCGGCTACCACCTTCACGTTAACCGTCTCCGATGGCAACGCCGCCCCAGTCATTACCGGGCTCTCCAGCAAGGCCACTCCGGTGGACACCCCTCTCACCGTGGACTTCACTGTCAGTGATACCGAGACCGCCGCGGGTTCCCTGACCGTCACTGCCGCCTCCAGCGACACGACACTAATCCCCGGAACGCTCACCGTCACGAATACGAACGGTGCGTGCAGCCTTCAACTGACGCCCGGAACCGGCCTTAGTGGTTCAACGACCATCACCATCACCGTCACCGACGGGGGCGGCAAGATCAAAACCGGCACATTCAGTCTCACTGTTGGAGCGGCTTCCCCCGCCGTGTTGATCATCAGTCAGTACTACGAGGGAACATCAAACAACAAGTGGATCGAAATCACCAACGTGGGTGGGGGTAGCTATGATGCCTCTGTTTCTCCCGTCTATCTCGGCCAATGGAACAACCCCCGTACCTCGACCACCAACATCTATCGGGTCATGGAAGTCCCAGGCACCTTGGCCCCAGGAGCCTCGAAACTGTTCCGTCACACTCAGGCGGCAGCTCCAACAAATGCGATGACTTTTGGGGATGTCGTAGTGGATCCGACATCTGCAACAGCCACCGGAGTCGTATCCTTCAACGGCAACGACATCATGTATCTGACGCCCCTGAACGATGCCACGATCACGGGCTACAACGCCCGCACCGATGTTATCGGTGATGTAGCCACCTGGGATCCAGCCACCGGCACACAGCTGGGCAAGGACACAGCCTGGGTGCGTGGAGTTACCATTAAGACCCCCAATGCTGCCTTCACTGTCGGCGAGTGGACCCAGGTTCTCTACACCGATGTCGATACCGCCACGAGCGGCACAAACGTGCTCGGCATCCACGTTTACAACCCCTGAGCCCAACCGCGCTGGCATCCTAGTCCAGTGCGCACCTCCACCCGCCTTCCTCAGCATTTCCAGCCCAACGCCCTCACGGCGGAACTGGAAGCGCTGCGGGAGGCGGGTGTTTTGTGGGCGGATCTGACGATCTCCAATCCCACCCGTTGCGGCTTCGCGTATCCCGAGGCGACAATCCGGGAGGCGCTATCCGCTGCAGAAACGCTCCGCTACGAGCCCGATGCCCAGGGCGCGCAAACGGCGCGGGAGGCCATCGCCGCCTGGCATGGGCAAGGGGTCCATGCCGACGATCTGCTGCTCACCGCCTCCACCTCGGAGGCCTATTCCTGGCTCTTCAAACTGCTGGGAGACCCCGGCGACGAGGTGCTGGTGCCCTCCCCCAGCTACCCGCTCTTCGAGTGGCTGGCGCGACTGGAGGGCCTCAGCGCCATTTCCATCCCCGCTTATTTCGCCGATCGCTGGCACCTGGACCTGGGCGCCCTGGAGGCCGCCTGTGGGCCCCGCACCCGGGCCATCGTGGTGGTGAACCCCAACAATCCCACGGGGCATTTCCTCTCCCGGGGGGAGTGGGCGGGACTCACGGCCCTGTGCGCACATAAGGGAATGGCCTTGATCGTGGATGAAGTCTTCGCGGACTATCCCCAGGAACCCGCGCCGGATCGCCTGCCCACGGCTCTGGAGGACGCCGATCCGCCCTGCCCCGTGTTCGTGCTTTCGGGCCTCTCGAAGGTGGCCGCCCTGCCCCAGATCAAGCTGGGCTGGATCATCGCCCGCGGTTCCGCCAAGGCCCTGATAGAACCCCTCGCCTTCATCGCGGACCAGTTCCTCTCGGTGTCCAGCCCGGCCCAGGCCGCCGCCCCGGCCATCCTGGGTCTGGCACCCGCGCTACAGCAGCAGATCCGAAACCGCCTGAGGACCAATCTTCGCCACCTCGACGAAGCACTGAAGCCCTTCCCCCACCTCTCGCGCCTGCCCGTGGAGGGCGGCTGGTCGGTGATGCTCCGGCGCCCCGCCCTGGATTCCGCCGAGACCTGCGCCCTGCGCCTGCTCCGCGAGGCCCGTGTGCTGGTGCAGCCTGGGCACTTCTTCGATCTGCCTTCGGAGGCCTTCCTGGTGCTGAGCCTGCTGACTCCGGAAGCGGAATTCCGAGAGGGGCTGGGACGGATGCTCCCAAAAATCTAGACCACCCTTCCCCTTGTCTCACTCGGACCCTGGTCTCATCATCGCGGTAGATACCTGGATGCTCGCCATGCCTTATCAGGCCAATTGTCCCTCCTGCGGCGCGCCGCTCTCCTTTCGGCCCGGCACGATGGTGGCGGTCTGCGAATACTGCAAGGCGCTCTCGGCCCGCACGGACCGGGATCCCCAACTCATCGGGAAGGTCGGCGCCCTGGTGGACTCCAACTCGCCCCTGCGGCTGGGCATGCGAGGCCACTGTGCAGGCCACGGCTTTGCGCTGGTGGGCCGCACCCAGCTCAAGCATCCCCTGGGGGGCTTCTGGAACGAGTGGTACCTCGCCTTCGAGGATGGCCGCTGGGGCTGGCTGGCGGAGGCCCAGGGCCGAACCTACCTGACCTTCCGGCAGGATCTCCGCCAGGCGGTGCCCCTGCCGGAAACGCTGCGGGCCGGGATGGAACTGGAACTCGGCGCCCAGGGGCGCTGGGTCGTGGGCGAGATCAGCGAGGGGGCCTTCCATTCCGCCGAAGGCGAAATCCCTTGGGCGGTGGAACTGGGCGGCACTTATCGCTTTGCAGATCTCAGCGGGGCCGATGGCGCTTTCGCCACCCTCGATTTCTCCGAGGATCCGCCGATCTTCTTCCCGGGCCGCCAGGTGGACCTGGAGCAGCTCAAGCTCACCGGCGGCGCCGCCGCACCCACCGAGAAGAAGAAGGCCCTGAGCCTGCCCTGCCCCCACTGCGCCGCCCCCCTGGCGCTGCGGGCCCCGGATGAGACTCAGCGGGTGGGCTGCCCCAGCTGCGGCAGTCTGCTGGATGCCAGCCAAGGCAAGCTCACCTACCTGAAGTCCCTGAAACAGCCCGATGCGCGCATGTGGATCCCCCTGGGCACCGAGGGCCGTCTCGGCGGCATGCCGCTGATTTGCGTGGGCTACCTGCGCCGGGCCTGCATTGTCGAAGGGGTCAAATACGACTGGGGCGAATACCTGCTCATGGACCCCAAGCACGGCTTCCACTGGCTGGTGGAGAGCGATGGCCACTGGAACCTGGCGGAGAATGTCCCCCCGGCGGAGCTGAAGCGCACCGGTGCCGACGGCAAGGCGATCATGTACCGGGGCGAGGTCCACAAGCGCTTCCAGGATGTGGAAGCCTTCGTCGAGGGCGTCTACGGCGAGTTCTACTGGAAGGTGGAGCAGAACGAGCGGGTGCAGGTGGCCGAGTTCGTGAAAGCCCCCCTCAGCCTTGCCGAAGAGATCCAGCGCCATCCCGGGGGCGGTGAAGAGGTGAACTGGTCCTGCAGCACCTACACGGAAGGCAGCGAAATCTGGAAGGCCTTTGCCCTGAAGGGCGCGCCGCCCGTGCCCCAGGGCATCGCCTCCAACCAGCCCAACCCCCATTGGTCCAAGGCCCGACAACTGGGCCTCTGGATGATCGCGGCCCTGGCGCTCCTGGTGGTCATCCTCATCTTCGAGGGCTTCACCCACAAGGAGAAGCTGCTCTACCGGGAGACCTACACCCTGGCGGAGCGGGTTCCAGCCTCTGCGGGGCTCGTGCCGAACGCCGAGGCAGGCCAGGATCCGATCTTCTTCACCCAGCCCTTCCGCATCGAGGACGACAGCAAGAATCTGGAGGTCAAGCTCCAGGCCCCCGTGGTCAACAACTGGCTCGGCGTGGAGGGTTCCCTGGTGAACCAGGCCACGGGCGTTGCGGAGCTCTTCGAACTGACCACCAGCTACTACCACGGCTCCGATGGCGATGGGCCCTGGAGCGAGGGGGGCCAGAGCGAAACCATCTACCTGTCCTCCCTTCCCAAGGGCGACTACGTGCTGGCCATCTCGCCCCAGTGGGAAGGGCCGAAGCCCGCCGTGCCCAGCTTCATCGTGGAACTGCGGTCGGGGGTGCTGCGGTGGCTGTACCCGGGGCTCGCTCTGTTGGGCATCCTGCTGGTACCCATCGTGGCGATGGTCCGCGCCCTGGCCTTCGAGAGTCGCCGCTGGCAGGAAAGCATGTACGCCCCCAACCAGGCTTCGGAGGGAGACGACTGATGCGCATCTTCTACCTGCTCGTGCTGCTCGGCGGCTTCGGTCTCGTGGGCGCCAATGGCTTTCTCGGCAAGGAGTTCTTCGGTTCCCGCCGCCGCGCCGAGATCCCGCCCAGCGTTCGGGGGACCCCCGGCGGCTACCGCACCTTCATGCTCAACCATGGTTTTCGAGGAGGCAAGTGATGAACGGCTACGATCTGTTGGGCCACCTTAAGACGGCCGCGATCTTCTGTTTCCTGGGCCTGGGCATTCTGGCCCTGGTGTGGGCCGTGCTGGTAAAGGTGCTGCCCTTCTCCCTGCGCAAGGAAATCGAGGTGGACCAGAACACCTCCCTGGGCATCGTGCTGGGCAGCCTGATCCTGGGCATCAGCATCATCATCGCGGCAGCCATCCATGGATGATCAGGACTCCGTCGCGCCGGGTCCCGGCGCGGCGGAAGGCACACCCCTCAACGCTTCGCTGCTCTTCCTGAGTGTCTTCCTGATCGCCGCCTGCGGGCTCGTGTACGAGCTGGTGGCGGGCACCCTGGCCAGCTACCTGCTGGGCGATTCGGTGCTCCAGTTCTCCACGGTCATCGGCGTGTACCTCAGCGCCATGGGCCTGGGTTCCTACCTGTCCAAGTTCATCCAGCGGGGCCTAGCCCAGCGGTTCGTGGACCTGGAACTCGCCGTGGCGCTGGTGGGCGGTTTCTCCGCGCCCATCCTGTTCCAGGCCTTCGCCCACACCCATGCCTTTCGTCCTGCGCTCTACGTGATCGTCATGGCGGTGGGCACCCTGGTGGGCCTGGAGATTCCCATCCTGATGCGCATCCTGCGCCACCAGATTAAGTTCAAGGATCTCGTGGCCCAGGTCCTGACCCTCGACTACATCGGCGCCCTGGCCGCGTCCCTGCTCTTTCCCCTGCTCCTCATGCCCAAGCTCGGCCTGGTGCGCACCAGCCTCGTGTTTGGTCTCCTCAATGCCGGAGTGGGCCTCTGGTCGACCTTCCTGCTCAGATCCCAGATGGGTCCCCTGCGCCTGGTCCGCCTGCGCTGCGCCGTCGTCCTGGCCCTGTTGGGCCTCGGCCTGGTGGGCGCCCATCGGTTCACCCTGGCGGTGGAGGAAGAAATATTTTCCGATGAGATCGTTTACGCCAAGGACAGCGCCTATCAGCGCATCGTGATGACCCGGGGCCGGGGCAGCTTCCAGCTCTTCCTCAACGGCAACCTCCAGTTTTCCAGCGCGGACGAATACCGCTACCACGAGGCCCTGGTGCATCCAGCCTTCGCCCTGAAGCCCGGCGCCAAGCGCATCCTGGTCTGCGGAGGCGGCGATGGCCTGGCGGTGCGGGAAATCCTCAAGCACCCCGGCGTGGAACACGTGGTGCTCGTGGATCTGGACCCCGCCATGACCACCATGGCCACCCAGATGCCCATGATGCGCGACCTCAATGAGCGCGCCCTGCTCGACCCCCGGGTCAAGGTCGTGAACGCCGATGCCATGGTGTGGATCGCCGAGGATCGCACCGAACGTCCCTTCGACATCGCCCTGGTGGACTTCCCGGATCCCAACGCCTACGCCCTGGGCAAGCTCTACACCACGCGCTTCTACAAGCTGCTGAAGCGCAGATTGACGCCTGATGCTGCCGTAAGCATCCAGAGCACCTCACCGCTGATGGCGCGTCAATCCTTCTGGTGCATCAACGCCACGGTGGAATCCGCAGGCTTCCAGACGCGCCCCTACCACCTGGCCGTGCCCAGTTTCGCCGTGTGGGGCTTCGTGCTCGCCAGTCCCCAGCCCTTCGAAATCCCCCAGAAGACCCTGCCGAATCTCCGCCATCTCTCCGACGCCTCCATGGCCGCCATGTTCGCCTTTCCCCGGGACATGGACCGCGTCCCCGCCGAAGTGAATCGCCTGGATAACCAAGTGCTAGTGCACCTCTACACCCGCGAATGGAAGCGGTGGTCGTGAAACGCCGAACCCTCCTTTCCGCCGCCGCTGCGCTACCCCTGGCGGGGCTCGCCTGCAGGCGTCTGCGCCACTTCCCCTTTGGGGGCGAGGTGCTGGGGCCTTCGCTGGAGCTGGGCCATCTGGTGCGGGATCGGGCGCTGCCGGTACCGGAGCGGTTCGAGCCCATCGGGGCACTGATCGTGGGGGGCGGGATCGCGGGGCTCTCGGCGGCCTGGCATTTCGAGGGCAAGGGATTCCGGGACTACCGACTGCTGGAGCTGGAACGCGAGGTGGGTGGCACCTCCCGCAGTGGGCGCAACGGTGTGAGCGCCTATCCCCTGGCGGCCCACTACGTGCCCGCCCCCCCCAAGGAGGTTGGCGCCCTGGTGAAGCTGCTGGACGAATGCGGCGTCATCGAGGGCTACGACGCCAAGGGCGAACCCATCTACGGCGAGCAGCACCTGGTGCGCAGCCCCGACGAGCGAATCTTCTTCCATGGCCAGTGGTGGGAAGGCCTCTACCTTCACGCAGGGGAGCGCGAAGAGGATGTTCGTCAATACCGGGCCTTCTTCCAGGAGATCGATCGCTGGGTGTCCTGGCGGGATGCCCAGGGGCGCAAGGCCTTCGCCCTGCCCCGCTCCCAGGGCTCCGATGCTCCCGAGGTTCGCGCCCTGGATGGCCTCAGTTTCAAGGCCTGGCTGGAGGCACGCGGCCTCACCTCCGAGCGCCTGCTCTGGCTCCTGGACTACGCCGTGCGGGATGATTTCGGCTCGCGGCTCGACACCACCAGCGCCTGGGCCGGGCTCTTCTACTTCGCCGCCCGCAAGCAGGGCCCGGGCGAGGAGAGCCGCCCCCTGCTCACCTGGCCCGAGGGCAACGGTTTTCTCGTTCAGCATCTCCTGAAAAGCTGCCAGGAGCGGGTCCGCACCGGGCACGCCGTCACTGGGATCGAACCCCAGACCGATGGCACCGTGCGCGTTTCCGCCTGGAACACCCGTGAAAACCGCGCCGTGGGCTTTCAGGCCCAGCGGGTGATCTTCGCGGGGCCCGTGCAGATGTCAGGCCGCCTCATTCCAGAACTCCAGAAGGCCCGGGGGAAGGCCTTCTTCGAGGCCTTCCCCGCCACTCCCTGGCTCGTGGCAAACCTCACCCTGCGCGACCGCCCCAAGGAGCATGGCTTTCCTCTGGCCTGGGACAACGTCATCCGCCACAGCGAGGGCCTGGGCTACGTGGTGGCCACCCACCAGAGCCTGCGGGATCACGGCCCCAGCGTGTGGACCTACTATCACGCCTTTGCGGGACCCGATCCCAAGGCCGATTGGCTGAAGCTCGCCGCCATGGACTGGCGGGCCTGCGCCGCGCTCATCGTGGACGATCTGAAGCAGGCCCATCCCGAGATCGAGGCCCACATCGCCCGCCTGGATGTCATGCGCTGGGGCCACGCCATGATCCGCCCCAGACCGGGCCTACTCTTCAGTCCCGAACTGGAACTGGCCCGCCAGCCCTTCCAGGGCATCCACTTTGCCCACTCGGATCTCTCGGGCTTCGCCCTCTTCGAAGAGGCCCAGGATCACGGCCTTCGCGCGGCGGAGGAAGTGTTGACTGCTATCGGCTGAGGGGCCGGAGTGACGGCCATCCGCTGCTTCATCCCCTCCACGTCCAGATCCCGCAGGTAGCCGGGATTTGTCAGCCAGACCCGGTTGAAACGGAAGGTCTTCATCTCGGCGACGGCATCTTCGGCCTTCCAGCCCTGGTACACCATGCGATAGGCGGCCGCGTTGTAGCCGGTTCGGTCCCGGCCCTGGGCGCAGTGGATGAATACGGGCCAGTTCGCGGGCTCCTGCATCAGCTTCAGGAAGCGGACAATGTTGGCGTCCTTGGGCCGGAAGGCCCGGGAGGGAATGCGGAGGTATTTCAGTTTCGTGCCCTGGAGCAGGGGCAGATCGTCGTGGTCGTGGCGAAAGCTCACGATGGTCCGGACGCCGAGCTTCTCAAGGTTCTGGAAACCCTCGGCGGTAGGCTGGCCGCCGCGCCAGAGGGCTTCATCCACCTTGGCGAAATTGATGATGCCGGGCACACAATCATCGCAGGGGCGGAGTCCAGGAGCCTGAGCAGCAGACACTGCGGGAGGTGGAACCTGGGCCCAGCTCTCGTTCAGAAGCAGGAAGCCCAGACAGAGGCAGTGAACCACAGACATGCGCCCTCCGAATCAGGATCGCTCGGCGAGATGGGCGAGCTTTCGGGCGGCCTTCGGCAGGCTCTCCCGGATCCGGCGCCCGAGGGTCAGCCCCAGCAGCCATGCCAGCGGCCCCGTGGCTTCCACGCGATGGGTGAGCTTGGTCCCTAGACTGCATGGTTCCAGGCGATGGACGAACGCGAAATCGGTGCCCAGCCTGCGACCCCGGAAGGTAAAACTGCGACCTTCGGCGAATTCGGTCACCCGGAAGGCGAGCCGTTCCCCCCAGCACTTGATGACGCCGGAGGTGCCCACGGCCAGGGGCCCCTGGAGGGTCGCCCACTCCACGCCATCATCCCAATCCGGCCAGCCTTGGACATCCACCCAGCGCCGCCAGATGGATTCAGGGCTGGTGGTGGTCTCCAGGGTGTGTTGGGCGTGCCACATCCGCGTCTCCTCGTCCCGCATGGGGTACCGGGTGGGGCCCGGCGCAGGGGCCAGTCCAGAGTACCCGCGCGAGCCTGCTAAATCACGGGATAGACTTGGGGAACCGGAGCGCCGCCGCTTTCATCCAAGGGACATCATGTTCAAGATCACCTTTCACGGAAAAGCCACCACCGAAGTCCAGATGGAGCAGGAGTCCACGCTCCTGAGCGCCGCCAACAAGGGGGGCGCGGGGCTCAACCACCGCTGCGGTGGCCACGCCCGCTGCGGCACCTGCAAGCTCACCGTGGTCGAAGGCGCCGAGCAGCTCTCGGAGCCCGGAGCCGCGGAAGCCCGCATCCTCAAGATCCTCAAAGCCGAACCCAATCAGCGCCTAGCCTGTCAGGCCTGGGCCAGGGGCGAGGTCTGCTGCAAGGTGGAGTAGCGGCCCCCTGGAATCCCCGCGAAGGGCCGCCAAGGCGCTCCGCGCAAAGGGAAAGCACCGCGAAGGATTGATAATCAGTCTTCGCGGCCCTTCGCGGATTCAGTCGATCAGGAACCCCACACCCTGCCAGACCCGCACCTTGGTCTTGTCGGCGGTGCGAGCGGGGTCGAAGACGAGGCGCTTGGCGGCCTCCACGCAGGCCTCGTTGGCCTTCTGGATCCACTCATCGTTGCCGGGCAGGCCCTGAAGCAGGCGCGTGGCCAGCACTTCGCCGTTCTCGCTGACCAGGACATTGACCACCACCACACCCCGGTCCACCTTCTTGGCCTTGGGGGTCACCCGGTTGAGGTTGATGGGGCGCGCGGGCTCGATCTCCGGAGTGTTGGGCACCAGCGTACCTTCGCCGGCGCCGGCCTTCTGTCGGGCCTCCAGGTCCGCCATCTGTTTGCGGAGCTGGGCGGTTTCGCCCGTGAGAGCGGCGGCATCGGCCTTGGCCTTCTGAAGCTCCTGGAGGATGGAATCGCCACTCTGCTGATTTTCGGAGAAGGAGGCCTTCAGCTCTTCCAATTCCTTCTGGCAGGCCTGGGCCTCCTGGCGCGCCAGTTCCCGGCCCTTCTTGGCCTCGGCAAGATCCTGCTGAAGGCTCTCGGTAGCAGCTAGGCGCGTCTTCAACTCATCCCGCTCCGCCGTGAGCTTCTTGAGCTGGGCCTGGAGCTGGGCCTGGAGCTGGTTGGCGGCGGGCGCCTTGGGCTTGGGCGCCGCGTTCCCCGCAACGGGGGCCAGGGCGATGGTCAGAGCGAGAATCCAGGAAGCAGAAGCGTGCACAGTTCCCTCCGTTCGGAAGAGAGGAACCTAGAAGCGCCTTGCGCCGAGCTGGGTTCCTCCAGCCTTCTGAACCTTCAGAATCCCACGCTTCAGGAGCTTCGCAAAGATGGCCAGGCATTCTTCCGTGGCAAAGGGCGAGATGGAGATGATGTCCTTGATGCTCCACACGCCATTCACCCGGGTCGCCAGGAAGGCCTCGTTGGGGCCCAACTGGGCCTGCATCAGTTCTTCGATGCTGACGGCCAGTTCGGGCACCTGGGTCTCATCGATGGTCGCATCATCCAGAAGATGCTCGACCACCTCGAGCATCCGGGTGGCCTCACTGAGCCTGGGCTGCTCCTCGAGGAGGTTCTTGAGCTCCGACTGGGCCTCCTGCAGCTTCTGTTTTTCCACCAGCTGGCGGGCCCGCTGAAGCTGGAGACTGCTGCGCTCCCCCAGTTTGCCGCCGGGATGCACGATGCGGACCATGCCCTTTTCGTGGAGATCGAAGAGCAGCTTGTTGACCTTGAAATCCGTGGCGCGCATCTCTATGACCAGCTGGTCAATGGATTTGCGGCCATCGAGCCGGGCCAGCAAATCGGCGTCATCGGCGGCTAGGGGCAGCATTTCCGCGATGGTCTCGGAGATGGCATCAAGGATGGCATCCCCGCCCTTGATCACCCGCTTGATGCGCTTCCACTCATCCACTCGCCGAGCGCCTTCGAGCACGATGCCGGTGACGTCCAGCTGCAGCAGAACGGACTTCTGCGGGGGTGGCGCGCCGTCATGGAATTCGAAATTGCCGATCTCCCACAGGAAGGCATCGAAGATGGATTCTTCCACCTTGAGCTGCACGATGCGGCGGATCTCTGCCTCCGTGATGAGCTGGCGACTCACCAGGATGCGCCCCAGGAGCTGGTTCTCATCCTCCTGCGTGGCCAGGGCCTCCCGGAGCTGCTCCTCCGTGATCCGATTGAAGGCGAGCAGGTACTGTCCGAGGTATTCCCGAGGATCCGATGACCATACCCCGGAGATCCGGCCTTCGTGAAAGGCGATGCGCTTGGTGTGCAGGAAGCCCTGGAGCTCCAGGATCCCGGTCTTTTTGCCCACAGCGAGCCACTGGAAGATATCCTCCAGTCCCATCGTGGCCAGATCGCCTTTCAATCCCATTCAGGGTCCCCCGCTTCCGCTCGCATCATGTGTCCGGACCTTGAGCTCCGGGATCTCCTAATGGGCAGGATAGACTCATCGGCAAGGCCCTGCCACCGCTGAAGATGAGACAGTCCGTGGCAACTCATAAGGACTCAATGACATCCCGAAGGGCCTGGTTCAGCATCGTGGGATGATGGCGGGCCACCTGATCCTCGGGATCCAGGAGGGGGCGGGCAAACAGCGGCACCCCGCAGATTTCCGTGCCCTCAGGTATCAGCGGCGCGCCACCTTCTTCCCGGTAGCGGTGGAGCACCGGCTCCGGCAACTCCGCATTGTTGGCGATCACCGCCGACATGCCCAGCCCTCCGAAGGCCTGAATGCTGGCCACATGGGCCTCGAGATTCAGCCCAGAGGTCTCGCCCGGCTCCGTCATCAGGTTGGCCACGTAGACGATGGGCGCCTCGGAGCGGGCCAGGGCCTGCTGGAACTCGGGGATGAGCAGATTGGGGAGCGTGGAGGTATAGAGACTTCCCGGGGCCAAAAGGATGAGATCCGCCTGGAGGATGGCCAGCACGGCCTCGGGCAGGGGCTCTGCATCCCGGGGCTCCAACCAGAGCCTGGACAGGGGGGGACGCGAGGCATTGACCTCGGTTTCGCCCACGTATCGGCGGCCTTCCAAATCCTCGGCACAGAGGGTCACGGGCACAACGGTAGAGGGAAAGAGCCTTCCCGCCGTCACCAGCACCCCAGAAAGCTGGCGGACGGCCCGCACCCAATCGCCTGAGATATCCGCCAGGGCCAGCAGCATCAGGTTGCCCAGGGAATGCCCCGCCAGTGAGCCCTCTCCCCCGAAGCGGTAGTTCAGGAGCTCGGAGAGCACCGATTCATCGTGGGTCAGCGCCGAGAGACAGTTACGCAGATCGCCGGGCGGGATGCCCCCGAGTTCGGCCCTAAGGCGGCCCGAACTGCCCCCATTATCGGAGACCGTAACGATGCCCGTAAGGCGCCAGGGGTCGCGGCTGCGCCCCGCCTCGGGCTTGAGCGCCCGAAGCAGGGCGGCAAGCCCCGTGCCTCCCCCGATGGCTGCCACCCGCAGAGGCTGATCCGCGTGGAGTCCGCGGGGACCGATCACAAGCGTCGAAACCTAGTCCCGCTCGAAGTCGGCGAAGGCGGAATCGTAGCGCACCTCGTCGAAGTCATGTTCCAGGCGGAAGAGCACCTGAATGCCGGGATCGGCGGCAATGGACTTGCCCAGGGCCTCGGCGGATTCTTCGGACTTGCCCAACTGGGCAAGGGCCGTGGCCTTCAGAAAATGGAGGCGAGGATTGGCGGCATCGGCCTTGAGGGCCTTTTCCAGCACTTCCAGCGCCGCCTCGGGCTTCTTGTCATTGAGCAGCACGGAGGCATCCAGGCTGGGCGAATCCTTGCCGGATTCAGCCTTGGCGCCCCTGGCTTCGAGGGCCGCGAGTGTGGTCTGGATGGTGCGGATCATGCCGAACTGCCCGGCCTCGCGCGCCTCGGCGAGAAGGGCCGTCAGGGCGGTTCCCGCCTCTTTCAGCTTCTTGCCGTTCACCAACTCCAGAGCCTCGGCCAGCTTGCCGCTCAGCGGATTCTCCTGCCCCTTCACCGAAGCGGAGCTTGTGGTCGCGGAGGACTTTGCTTTCGTTGCCATGCTATCCCTCTGTTCTCGTGCTCCCCAACTATACCTTGAAAAGGGCCGATTCGCGGTTCAGCAGCCGAGTCGAAAGCCAAGTCAAGGCCGCCGCCAGGCCCACCGTCATCACCAGGGCAATGGTGTATTCCACGGGGTTCCCCTGTTGGCTGAAGAGTTTTCGGATGGCGAGGCTCACATTCAGGATGGGCACGTAGGGCAGGAAGGCTAGTTTTTCGATGCCCGGCGCCATGGAGAACACGGCCATCACCATCACGACCATGAAGCCCGGCATGACGGCGGTGCCCGCCTCCACGGTGTTCTTGGCCTGGATTCCCATCATCACGATGAAATTGGCGAAGAGCAGCCCCAGGGGGACCATCAACAGAAAGGTGAGGCTCAGGATCATGGGGCTGGCCAGGGCGGCGAGACTCCCCATCCCCGGGGCGCCCCCTGCCGTTGCGGCCGCGGCGGCGCTCGTGGTGGCTTCGGAGGCGAAGATCTGGCCCATGGAAAGGCCCATGCTCAGCAGATTGATGAGCGCGCTGATGATGCCGATGGCGAACACATAGAACAGCTTGCCCAGGATGATCTGGTTGCGGGGCAGGCTCGTGGACAGGAGGCTCAGCAGCGTGCCCCGCTCCTTTTCCCCCGCAGTGGCGTAGATGCCGTGCTGCATGGACCCCGCGAACATCATGAGCATGAGAATGTAGGGAAGGAAGCCGCCCAGGATCTTGCCGAAGAAGAGGCCCGCATCGCCCGCATCCACGGTCTCGATCTTGCTGGGCACGGCCAGATCCGCCGAGGCACCCAGGCTTTGCAGGCGGGCCTGGACCCACTGCTTGTCCTGCTTCTGCATGGCCTCCTTGAGGCGGGTGAGGGCGAGCTTGGAGGAATCGTCACTCTTGTCGTAGGTGGCCTTGAGACTGAAGGTCTGGTGGCGCTCCACCTTGGCCGCGGCCTCGGCGTCCACTTCCAGCAGCATTTCCAGCTTCTGATCCCGGATGGCCTGCTTCACGTCCCCCTGGGGAGCGGGCACGATCTCGAAGGTCTTTGTGTCGGCCTTGAGAAGCGGCGCAATGGCCTGAGAGGTGTCCACCAGCAGGATGCGGCTGGCCTTGCCGGTGCGGCTGGCCTTATCGTTCTGGCTCAGCTTGCTCATCATGGTGAAGATCAGCGGATAGAGGATCAGGGGCATCAGGAAGGTGAAGAACATGGTCTTCCGATCCTTCGAAAGCTCCATGAACTCCTTTTTGCAAACGAGAAAGGCGCCGCGCATCCTACACCTCCACCGCGCTCTGCGCGGCCAGCTTGAAGAAGACCTCGTCGAGGGTCTTCACGCCCCATGACTCCAGAATCTCTTTGGGTGCTGCGTCTCCATGCAGGCCACCGTCAAAGATGATGCCCACCCGATCGCAGATCTCATCGACCATGGGCATCACGTGGGTGGACACGATCACGGAGCGGCCCTCGGAGCGCATGATACGCAGCAGGTCCAGCACCGTCTTGGCGGTGAGCACATCCAGCCCCGTGGTGGGCTCGTCGAAGATCACCACCTTGGGATCGTGCAGCAGCGCCCGGGCAATGGAGACCTTCTGCTTCTGACCACTGGAGAAGCCCTCCATCTTCACATCGGCGAACTCCACGAGCTGCAGCTTCTCCAGCAAGTGCATGCCCCGGCGCTCGGCCACCTTCACATCCACCCCCTGGAACTCGCCGAAGAGCCGTAGCAGTTCCCGGGGCGTGAACCGTCCGTAGACATTGAGATCCGTGGACAGGTAGCCCACCAGGCCCCGCGCCTTTTCAGGCTGCTGGCGGTTGTCGATGCCGCAGATTTCAATCTGTCCCTGGTCCGCCTGCATGAGGCCCGCGATCATCCGCAGCGTGGTGGACTTGCCGGCGCCATTGGGCCCGAGCAGGCCATAGATTTCCCCCGGCTTGACCGTGAGGGAGAGGCCCTTGACGGCCTCGATACGCTTCTTGGTCCGGGTCCGCTTGTCCTTGACCGTGAACGTTTTGTGCACGTCCGTGAGCTGGATCATGCCCGCCTCCTTCAATGAATGGAATCCTGATTGAGTCGCCATTGTGTCCGTGGTGCCGGTTGAACCCGTGAAGTCTAGCGGGGCGATGCCCCATCCTTCCCAGAGTCCGGCTTAGCCGAACCCAGGAACGGTCGAATGGTGCAACCGAGGGGGCTCAGCGGAACCCGAGGAAGAGCAACAGGGCTCCGGCGCCGAGGCAATACACCGCGAAACCCGCCAGCCTGGGCTTGCGTGTGAAGCGATCCAGCAGACCGATGGCCGCATACCCGGCGACGGCCGCAACCACCACCCCTGCGATGCAGAGCAGTGCCGGATGGGAGGAACCCGCCGGAAACGCCATGTCGGGCGGAAGGGCTTCCCCCAGCAAGAGGGGTTTCACGAGCTTCCGGCCTTCGACCACGGCGGCGCCCGCGATGGTGGGAATGCCCAGCAGAAAGCTGAACCGGGCCGAGGCGGGCAGACTCAGCCCCCGATAGACCCCCATGGAAATGGTGGAGCCACTGCGGGAGAGACCGAAGCCGCCGCCGATGCCCTGGATGGTGCCCACCGCCAGGGCATCCCAGGCGTTCATCCCGGTGACAGCCCGCCCTTCCCGGCGCTTGGCCAACGCGTTAGCCGCGAAGAGCATCCCGGCGGTCAACAGCAGGCAGGCGCCGTAGATCCAGATGTGTTCCTTGGCCACCTCCTTGAGATGGCGGGTGCCCATGGCAAAAATACCCGTGGGGATCATCGCGATGAAGAGCCAGATCGCCAGGCGCCGCCCCTCGGGATCCCCTCCGAAGATTCCCCGCACCACCTGGCCGATCTCTCGGCGGAAATACACGCAGAGGGCCACCAGGGTGCCCACATGCAGGAGCACATCGAAGGCCAGCGGCATGCTGCGCCCCAGCATCAGGTTTTCCACCAGCGTGAGATGGGCCGTGGAAGAAACCGGCAGGAACTCCGTGAGCCCCTGGACAAGTCCCAGCAAGATTGCGTGCAGCAGATTCATTCGCGCTCCGGTTCAAAAGGACAGTGTGCCAGAGGCGGGGCGACCATCTCTGTTTCAATCGAACGCCTCGCACCGACCCAGTGCCTCAGCCCTTTCCAAAGGCGCTTTGCGTGTTTTGCGTTCTTTGCGGCGATCAGATCAAGGCTTCGGCCTGACCGCCCCACCCCAGAAGGCAGGCCGCGATCAGGGCCAGCATCAGGAAAAAACGGCTGCCACAAAGAACGCAAAAGCCACAAAAATGGGATCTCCAACCCCGGCTTCCCGAACAACATCTTCCTGAGCGGTAAATTGAGCTACGAGGACAAGATCGAGCGGAATAGAAAGCAATTGAAGGCATTCAATTAGCCCTGGCCTGGCTTTGAAGTGAACTTCAACGACTACTTCGTACTCGTGGGGAAATAGCCACCGAACCTTGCTGGCTGGGCAATAGGCCGCTTGAATGTCCAGCTGCGCATACGCCAATGGAGGCCACAGCCCCATGCACGCTTGCCCCACGCGTCTGAGGCAGAACGGCGCGCATCGTTGGAGACCCTACACCGGGCCTTTCCTGATAGGCCTCCATCGCCTCCATCTGTTCCGTCGTCGCGGTAAGGGTCATCATCTCCGCCACCGTCAAATCGGTGGGGTAGGGTCCACCCAGGGCATTCACCCGGGCCCATTGGAGGCTGGATGCGACGAGCAAACCCAGAGCCAGAAAACTCGCGAAATTGATGCCGCTGATCCAGGGCTGAGGCTGGAGCGCGTTCTCCTGATAAATGGCATCGAAAAGCTCCTGATGCCCTGGAAAAACCCAGGTGGGCGGGGAGGCCCGAAAGGTCCCTTGGGGTGACATGGGGTTCATTTCCTCCAGAGCCTTGAAGGTTTCCCCCTCCCTCCCGTAGAGGGCCTTGCTCATGCTGTGCTTGAAACCTTCCGTGACTCCGGGAGGTACCTGGTCCTGGGCAATCCAGGTGGATTCCAGGGAGAAGAGCACTCGCCAGTCCCCCAGGGAGTCCTTGATGCAGATGCGATTGCGCCGGGTCGGGCGGCGGTAGATGTCGACTTCGCCCTTAGCGTCCCTTTCCTCCCAGAGGAGGGAATCGCCCTCCAAAGATTCGAAACGAAGATCCAGAGTCTCCCCTGGGGCGAAGGTGAAGCCCCATTCGGCCTTCTGGTAGGCGCGGATGCCCACGCCGCCAGGTCGGGGCAGAGCCTTTTTCGTGAAGGTCTGTTCGGCCCGTATCTGACCGAGAAAGGACTCGAAGGCCGTGGGGGGGCGGAGGACGGGCGTTGGGGCTTTCTCAAGCCTGCCCGTTGCGACCTGACCGAAGACCGGTAGGCAACAGGCTAGGGCCAGGATGTTCCGCATGAGCATGGACCCATCCTACGGCACCCGCCGACCATTCACCGCGCTGGGACAGGTGCGGGTGAATTTTCGCACCTCGCCCTTGACCGACGGATCATCCCATTCTTCTCGAACCACCTGAAAACTGCTGTCGTTCAGGGGCACCAGCGCTGGAAGGGACTTCTCCTCCGCCACATGAAGCAGCCAGAAGCAACTATTCAGAGGGCCGGAAACATCTGCATAGGGTTCGTGCCCTGATTGGAGGAAGGCCTGGATCAGTGCCGGATTCACCCGCATCCATTGAAGGCTGTTTCCCCGCAATTGGCCGATCACATCCCGGAAGGAAAGCGTTACCCGGGGTCTGGCCTCGTGTTCGTACTTCACGACATAAATTCGAGCAGAGCGTTGCATTTTGTCCGTTGGATCTTCTATCTCAGTCGCCAGAAACCGTCGACCTTGTGCATCCTCCCCGGCGCCGACAAAATTCCAGGAGGACAGGCGCACGCTCTGTGGAAAATCCAAGATTCGTGTCTGGGGTTTACTAACTGCTAAATTTTGCCATTCACCAAGCGCCGACACACATCCCCAGGCCCTGATCTCGTGTTTTGCCACGAAGGCATTCAAGGGTTGGCCACCAGTCTGAGGCAGCACAGCCACCAGTTTGGGGGACCCGACACCTGCTTTCTTCTGATATGCCTGCAGCTCTTCCACCTCCTCTCGAGTCGCTGTACTGGGCAGCATGGCGGCCACTGTCACATCTATGGGGTAAGGGCCTCCGAACATATCGACTCGTGCCCACTGGAGAGAAGAGCCTATGAGCATGTCAAGGGCCTGGAAGCTGGCGAGAGTGCTTCCACAGATCCATGGGCGGGACTGGAGCGCGTTCTCCTGATAGATGGCGCTAAAAAGATCCTGATGCCCCGGAAAAACCCAGGTAGGCGGGGAAGCCCGAAAGGTCCCTTGGGGTGACATGGGCTTCATGTCCTCCAGGGCCTTGAAGGGTTCTCCCTCCCTCCCATAGATGGCCTTGCTCATGCTGTGCTTGAAGCCTTCCGTGATTCCGGGAGGTACCTGGTCCTGGGAAATCCAGGTGGATTCCAGGGAGAAGAGCACCCGCCAGGGTCCATGGGAGTCCTTGATGCAGATGCGGTTCCGCCGGGTCGGGCGGCGGTAGATGTCGACTTCGCCCTTGGCGTCCTTCTCCTCCCAGAGGAGGGTATCGCCCTCCAAAGATTCGAAGCGGAGATCCAGAGTCTCTCCAGGTGCGAAGGTGAAGCCCCATTCGGTCTTCCGGTAGGCGCGCACCTCATCCCCAGGTCGAGGCAGCGCCTTCTTCGTGAAGGTCTGCTCGGCCCGCACCTGCCCCAGGAAGGCTTCGAAAGGGGTTGGGGGGCGAAGGACGGGCGCTGGAGCTTTCTCGGCCTCGGCCGTTGCGACCTGGCCGGGGATCGGCAGGCAAAAGGCTAGGGCCAGGATGTTCCGCATACGCATGGCCCCTACGGGACCCGCCGGCCGTTCACCGCGCTGGGACAGGTTCGGGTGAATTTCCGCACCTCGCCCTTGACCGAAGGGTCATCCCATTCCTCTCGAGCCACCTGAAAACTGCTGTCGTTCAGGGGCACCAGCACCGGCAAGGACTTCTCCTCCGCCAAATGAAGCAACCAAAAGGAGCAATTCAGGGGGCCAGGAGCATTGGAATAAGGCTCGTGGCCTGATTGGAGGAAGGCTTGGATCAAGTCCGGGTTCACCCGCATCCACTCAAGGTTGTTCCCCCGCAATTGTCCGATCACATCCCGGAAGGAGAGTGTTACCCGGGGTCTGGCCTCATGCTCGTACTTTACGACATGAACTTGTGCGGAGCCTCGGCCGTTGGATACATTTGGTGCGACAAATAGGGCAAGGAAACGGCGCCCCTGGGTATCCTCTCCGGCTCCGATAAAGTTCCATGGGGCCAGGCGCACGCGCTGGGGGTAATCGAGTATTTGCAGTTGAGGTTTGGAAGCAGTAAGAAGAGGCCAACCTTCTGGGTTCGACACCGAATGACTGCCTTGTAGATGGTTCTCTCCGACAAAGGTATGCACGTTTTTACCGAGTGTCTGAGGCAGAACGGCGCGCATCGTTGGAGACCCCACCCCCGGTTTTTCCTGATCGATATCCAACGCCTCCATCTGTTCTGGCGTCGCGGCTAGGGACATCATCTCCGCCACCGTCACATCGGTGGAATACGGTCCACCAATGGCATCCACCCGGGCCCATTGGAGGCCGGATTTTTCGAGCAAATCCGAAGCTTGAAAGGTCGCGAGACTGAGGCCGTTAATCCAGGGCCGGGTCTGTAGCGCGTTCTCCTGATAGATGGCGCTAAAAAGATCCTGATGCCCCGGAAAAACCCAGGTAGGCGGGGAAGCCCGAAAGGTCCCTTGGGGTGACATGGGCTTCATGTCCTCCAGGGCCTTGAAGGGTTCCCCCTCCCTCCCGTAGAGGGCTTTGCTCATGCTGTGCTTGAAACCTTCCGTGAGTCCTGGGGGCACCTGGTCCTGAGAAATCCAGGTGGATTCCAGGGAAAAAAGCACCCGCCAGATCCCCTGGGGGTCCTTGATGCAGATGCGATTCCGCCGAGTGGGGCGATTATAGATGTCCACTTCGCCTTTGGCGTCCCTTTCCTTCCAGAGAAGGGAATCGCCCTCCAAAGATTCGAAGCGAAGCTCCAGAGTTTCCCCGGGGGCGAAGGTGAAGCCCCATTCAATCTTCCGGTAGGCGCGCAAACCCTCCTCCCCAGGCCGGGGTAGGGCCTTTTCCGTAAAGGTGTGTTCGGCCCGTATTTGCCCCAGAAAGGACTCGAAAGGAGTAGGGGGGCGCAGGACGGGAGTGGGAGCCTTTTCAGGCTTGCCCGCTGGAACCTGGCCGAGGATCGGCAGGCAAAAGGCTAGAGCCAGGATGTTCCGCATCGGCATGGACCTATCCTACGGCACCCGCCGGCCATTTACCGCGCTGGGGCAGGTGCGCGTAAACTTTCGCACCTCGCCCTTGACTGAGGGGTCATCCCATTCTTCTCGGACCACCTGAAAACTGCTGTCATTCAGTGGCACCAGTACGGGCAAGGAATTTGCCTCTGCCAGGTGGAGTAACCAGAAGGCGCTGTTAAGAGGGCCGGGCACCTCTGCATAGGATTCGTGTCCGGATTGCAGGAAGGCTTGAATTAAAGTTGGGTTCACCCGCTGCCACTGAAGGCTGTTTCCCTGCATCTGGCCGATCACATCCCGGAAGGAAAGCGTCACCCGAGGCATGGCCTCGTGTTCGTACTTCACAACGTGAACCCGCGCGGAGCGTTTGAGACTACACAGGGGATCTTCCACCTCTAAAGCAATGAAGCGGCGCCCCTGGGTATCCTCTCCGGCTCCGATGAAGTTCCAGGGGGCTAGGCGCACGCGCTGGGGGTAATCGAGAATTTGCAGTTGAGGCTTGGGAATAGGCAAAGAAGGCCAATCCTCTGGTATCGACACTGAATTTCGGCCTTGTAAATGATTCTTCTCGACAAAGGTATGCACGTTTTTACCGAGTGTCTGAGGCAGCACGGCGCGCATCGTTGGGGACCCCACCCCCGGTTTTCCCTGATCGATCTCCACCGCCTCCATCTGTTCCGGCGTCGCAGAAAGAGGCATCATCTCCGCCACCGTCACATCAGTGGGATAGGGCCCACCTATGGACGTTATCCGGGCCCATTGGAGACCAGAGGGTTCAAGCAAACCCAGAGCCTGGAAACTGGCGAGACTGATACCGGTAACCCAGGGCCGAGGTTGGAGCGCATTTTCCTGGTAGATGGCATTGAATAGGTCCTGATGCCCTGGGAATACCCAGGTCGGTGGGGAAGCCCGAAAAGTCCCTTTGGATGACATGGGCTTCATGTCCTCCAAAGCCTTGAAGGGTTCCCCATCCCTTCCAAAGAGAGCCTTGCTCATGCTGTGCTTGAAACCTTCCGTAATTCCTGGGGGCACCTGGTCCTGGGCAATCCAGGTGGATTCCAAGGAGAAGAGCACGCGCCAGTCCCCCAGGGAGTCCTTGATGCAGATGCGATTGCGCCGGGTCGGGCGGCGGTAGATGTCGACTTCGCCCTTAGCGTCCCTTTCCTGCCAGAGGAGGGTATCGCCCTCCAAAGATTCGAAACGAAGATCCAGAGTCTCCCCTGGGGCGAAGGTGAAGCCCCATTCGGTCTTCCGGTAGGCGCGCAAACCTCCACCCCCAGGTCGAGGCAGGGCCTTTTTCGTGAAGGTCTGCTCGGCCCGTACCTGCCCCAGGAAGGCTTCGAAAGGCGTGGGGGGGCGCAGGACGGGGGTTGGGGCTTTCTCGGGCTTGGCCATTCCGACCTGACCGAGGAGTGGCAGGCAACAGGCCAGGGCCAGGATGTTCCGCATGAGCATGGACCCATCCTACGGCACCCGCCGACCATTCACCGCGCTGGGACAGGTGCGGGTGAATTTTCGCACCTCGCCCTTGACCGACGGATCATCCCATTCTTCTCGAACCACCTGAAAACTGCTGTCGTTCAGGGGCACCAGCGCTGGAAGGGACTTCTCCTCCGCCACATGAAGCAGCCAGAAGCAACTATTCAGAGGGCCGGAAACATCTGCATAGGGTTCGTGCCCTGATTGGAGGAAGGCCTGGATCAGTGCCGGATTCACCCGCATCCATTGAAGGCTGTTTCCCCGCAATTGGCCGATCACATCCCGGAAGGAAAGTGTTACCCGGGGTCTGGCCTCATGCTCGTACTTCACGACATAAATTCGAGCAGAGCGATGCATTTTGTCCAATGGGTCTTCTATCTCCATTGCCAGAAACCGTCGACCTTGTGCATCCTCCCCGGCTCCGACAAAATTCCAGGAGGACAGGCGGACACGCAGAGGATAGTTCAGGATCTGAGTTTGTAATTTACGGCTCCCGAGGATTGGCCAGCTTTCAGGGGCAGACACTGCGCCGCGAGCCTGGATTTGATGCATGGTGACAAAGGCCTGCATGGTGAATCCCCCAGTCTGGGGCAGTACCGATAGCATCTGTGGAGAACCAAATCCTGGCTGTTTTTGGTGGGAATTTAAGGCGTCGATTTCCGATTGAGTGGCCACCGGTGAAAGTAGGTTCGCAACCGTAACATCCGTGACGTAGATGCCTCCGAGCATATTTACTCGCGCCCACTGTAAGATGGAAGGCTCCAAAAGATCTTGTACCTGGAAGCTGGCGAGAGTGCTTCCGCAGATCCATGGGCGGTGTTGGAGCGCGTTCTCCTGGTAGATGGCATCGAAAAGATCCTGATGCCCCGGGAAAACCCAGGTGGGCGGTGAAGCCCGAAAGGTCCCTTGGGGTGACATGGGCTTCATGTCCTCCAGGGCCTGGAAGGGCTCCCCCTCCCTCCCATAGAGGGCCTTGCTCATGCTGTGCTTGAAACCTTCCGTGATTCCGGGGGGCACCTGGTCCTGGGAAATCCAGGTGGATTCCAGGGAGAAGAGCACCCGCCAAGTCCCATGGGAGTCCTTGATGCAGATGCGGTTCCGCCGTGTGGGGCGGCGATACAGGTCTGTTTCGCCCTTGGCGTCCTTCTCCTGCCAGAGGAGGGTATCGCCCTCCAAAGATTCGAAGCGAAGATCCAGAGTCTCCCCTGGGGCGAAGGTGAAGCCCCATTCGGTCTTCCGGTAGGCGCGCACCTCATCCCCAGGTCGAGGCAGCGCCTTCTTCGTGAAGGTCTGCTCGGCCCGCACCTGCCCCAGGAAGGCTTCGAAAGGGGTTGGGGGGCGAAGGACGGGCGCTGGAGCTTTCTCGGCCTCGGCCGTTGCGACCTGGCCGGGGATCGGCAGGCAAAAGGCTAGGGCCAGGATGTTCCGCATACGCATGGCCCCTACGGGACCCGCCGGCCGTTCACCGCGCTGGGACAGGTTCGGGTGAATTTTCGCACCTCGCCCTTGACCGAAGGATCATCCCATTCTTCTCGAACCACCTGAAAACTGCTGTCGTTCAGGGATAACAGCACGGGCAAGGAATTAGCTTCTGCCACGTTAAGCAACCAAAAACAACTATTCAGAGGACCGGAAACATCTGCATAGGGTTCGTGTCCTGACTGAAGGAAGGCCTTCATAAGAGCGGGATTAAGTCTTTGCCAATTAGCGCTATTCCCGCGAAATTGACCAACGATATCCCGATGAGAGAGTGCTATTCGTGGTTGCGCCTCATGCTCGTACTTCACGACAAAAACCCGGGCAGATCGTTTCATGGTATCTAGCGGATCTTCTATCTCCATCGCCAGAAACCGTCGACCTTGTGCATCCTCACCAGCACCAATGAAATTCCAGGGCGCTAGACGAACCCGCTGCGGAAAATCTAGAATCCTCGTCTGGGGCTTATCATTACTTCGATTTAGCCAAATATCTGGCACAGAAACAGCTCCCCAAGCTCCAATTTCATGTTTTGCGACGAAACTATACATGGATAACCCAGCAGTCTGAGGCAACACCGCCCCCATCTTGGGGGATCCCACTCCCGGCGTTCCCTGATAGGCCTGCAGTGCATCCACCGCCTCCCGCGTCGCGCTTAAGGGAAGCATATCCGTCACGGTCACATCAATGGGATAGGGTCCTCCTAGCATGTCGACTCGCGCCCACTGCAGCCTTGAAGACTCAACAAGTCCCAGGATTTGAAAACAGGCCAAGCTGATGCCGCTGATCCAGGGGCGTGGCTGAAGCGCATTTTCCTGATAGATCGCATCAAGGAGATCCTGATGCCCCGGAAACACCCAAGTTGGGGGAGAGGGGCGGAATGTTGGCTTGGGGGAAGACGTCATGTCTTCCAAAGCCTTGAATGGTTCCGCTCCACGGCCGTAAAGCGCCTTGCTCACGCTGTATTTCCACCCGTCCGTGACACCTGGAGGAACCTGGTCCTGGGTGATCCAGGTTGACTCCAACGAGAACAGCACCCGCCAGTTTCCGCTAGGGTCCTTGATGCAAATTCGATTCTCCTGAGTGGGTCTGTGGAACATGTCGGGTTCGCCATGGGAGTCCTTTCCCTCCCACAGCAGGGTTTCCCCCTCTCGTTTCTCAAAACGGACGTTAAGTGTTTCCCCAGGAGTGAAACTGAAGCTCCATTCCACCTTCTGATAGGCGCGTGTTCCCACACCGCCGGGTCGGGGCAAGGCCTTCTTCGTGAAGGTGTGTTCGGCCCGTATCTGGCCCAGGAAGGACTCGAAGGCCGTGGGGGGCCGCAGGACCGGCGTCGGAGCTTTCTCAGGCCTAGCCGCTGCGACCTGGCCGAGGAGTGGTAGGCAACAGGCTAGGGCCAGGATGTTCCGCATACGCATGGCCCCTACGGCACCCGCCGACCGTTCACCGCGCTGGGACAGGTGCGGGTGAACTTTCGCACCTCGCCCTTGACCGAAGGGTCATCCCATTCCTCTCGAACCACCTGAAAACTGCTGTCGTTCAGGGGAACGAGAACGGGGAGATTCTTCTCCGCTGCGACATGGAGCAACCAGAAGCAACTGTTCAAAGGACCGGGTACATCGGCATAGGGCTCGTGCCCTGATTGGAGGAAGGCTTGAATCAAAGCCGCGTTCACGCGTTGCCACTGAAGGCTGTTCCCGCGCAATTGGCCGATCACATCCCGAAAGGAAAGGGTCACCCGAGGGGTTGCCTCGTGTTCGTACTTCACAACGTGAACTTGCGCAGAGCTTTGGGCATAATTCAAAGGATCTTTCAGGTCTAAAGCAAGAAAGCGGCGCCCCTGAGTATCCTCTCCGGCCCCGATGAAGTTCCAGGGCGCTAGGCGCACACGCTGGGGATAATCGAGAATTTGCAGTTGAGGCTTGGAAGCAGCCAAAAATGGCCAGTCTTCGGGAGTCGACACGGAATTACTGCCTTGAAGATGATTCTTTTCCACAAAGGCATGCACGCTTGCCCCGAGCGTCTGGGGCAGAACGGCGCGCAACTTGGGAGACCCCACCCCCGGCGATTTCTGGTGGACTTGCATCGCCTCCATCTGCTCCGGCGTTGCGGCGGGGGACATCATCTCCGCCACCGTCACATCGGTGGGATAGGGTCCGCCCAGGGAATTCACCCGGGCCCATTGGAGGCCGGATGCCTCGAGCAAACCCGAAGCCTGAAAGGCCGCGAGACTGATTCCGCTAATCCAGGGCCGGTGTCGGAGAGCGTTCTCCTGATAGATGGCATCGAAAAGCTCCTGATGCCCCGGAAAAACCCAGGTGGGCGGGGAAGCCCGAAAGGTCCCTTGGGGTGACATGGGCTTCATGTCCTCCAGGGCCTGGAAGGGCTCCCCCTCCCTCCCGTAGAGGGCCTTGCTCATGCTGTGCTTGAAACCTTCCGTGATTCCGGGGGGCACCTGGTCCTGGGAAATCCAGGTGGATTCCAGGGAGAAGAGCACGCGCCAGTCCCCCAGGGAGTCCTTGATGCAGATGCGATTGCGCCGGGTCGGGCGGCGGTAGATGTCGACTTCGCCCTTAGCGTCCCTTTCCTCCCAGAGGAGGGAATCGCCCTCCAAAGATTCGAAACGAAGATCCAGAGTCTCCCCTGGGGCGAAGGTGAAGCCCCATTCGGTCTTCCGGTAGGCGCGCAAACCGCCCCCCCCAGGTCGAGGCAGGGCCTTTTTCGTGAAGGTCTGCTCGGCCCGTACCTGCCCCAGGAAGGCTTCGAAAGGCGTGGGGGGGCGCAGGACGGGGGTTGGGGCTTTCTCGGGCTTGGCCATTCCGACCTGACCGAGGAGCGGCAGGCAACAGGCCAGGGCCAGGATGTTCCCCATCAACATGGCCCCATCCTACGGGACCCGCCGACCGTTCACCGCGCTGGGACAGGTGCGGGTGAATTTTCGCACCTCGCCCTTGACCGACGGATCATCCCATTCTTCTCGAACCACCTGAAAACTGCTGTCGTTCAGGGGCACCAGCACTGGAATGGACTTTTCCTCCGCCAAGCGGAGCAACCAGAAGGCGCTGTTCAGAGGCCCAGCAACATCCATATAGGGTTCGTGCCCAGATTGGAGGAAGGCCTGGATCAAGGCCGGGTTCACCCGCATCCATTGAAGGCTGTTTCCCCGCAATTGGCCGATCACATCCCGGAAGGAAAGTGTTACCCGGGGTCTGGCCTCATGCTCGTACTTCACGACATGAACCTCCGCAGAGCCGCGGGCGTTGGACATAGGCTCTTCCACATCCAGGGCCAGGAAGCGGCGCCCCTGGGTATCCTCTCCGGCTCCGATATAGTTCCAGGGCGCCAAGCGCACCCGCTGAGGGTAATCGAGCATTTGCAGTTGAGGCTTGGAAACAGCCAGAAGAGGCCAACCTTTTGGATTCGACACCGAATGGCTGCCTTGTAGATGATTCTTTTCCACAAAGGCATGCACGCTTGCTCCACGCGTCTGAGGCAGAATGGCGCGCATCGATGGACACCCTACACCGGGCCTTTCCTGATAGGCCTCCATCGCCTCCATCTGTTCCGTCGTCGCGGTAAGGGTCATCATCTCCGCCACCGTCAAATCGGTGGGGTAGGGTCCACCCAGGGCATTCACCCGGGCCCATTGGAGGCTGGATGCGTCGAGCAAACCCAGAGCCAGAAAACTCGCGAAATTGATGCCGCTGATCCAGGGCTGAGGCTGGAGCGCGTTCTCCTGGTAGATGGCATCGAAAAGATCCTGATGCCCCGGGAAAACCCAGGTGGGCGGGGAAGCCCGAAAGGTCCCTTGGGGTGACATGGGCTTCATGTCCTCCAGGGCCTGGAAGGGCTCCCCCTCCCTCCCGTAGAGGGCCTTGCTCATGCTGTGCTTGAAACCTTCGGTGATTCCGGGAGGTACCTGGTCCTGGGAAATCCACGTGGACTCCAGGGAGAAGAGCACCCGCCAGTCCCCATGGGAGTCCTTGATGCAGATGCGGTTCTGCCGTGTGGGGCGGCGATACAGGTCTGTTTCACCCTTGGCGTCCTTCTCCTCCCAGAGGAGGGGATCGCCCTCCAGCTCCTCAAAGCGCAGCTCCAGGGTCTCTCCTGGGGCGAAGGTGAAGCCCCATTCAGCCTTCTGGTAGGCGCGCATCCCCTCATCCCCTCCAGGTCGGGGCAGGGCCTTTTTTGTGACGGTATGTTCGGCCCGTATTTGGCCCAGGAAGGACTCGAAGGCCGTGGGGGGGCGCAGGACGGTAGTTGGAGCCTTTTTAGGCTTGCCCGTTGCGATCTGACCGAGGATCGGCAGGCAAAGGGCTAAGGCCAGGATGTTCCGAATGGGCATGGATCTACCCTACGGCACCCGCCTGCCATTCACCGCACTGGGGCAAGTGCGGGTGACCTTTTGCACCTCGCCCTTGACTGAAGGATCATCCCATTCCTCTCGAACCACCTGAAAACTGCTGTCGTTCAGAGGCACTAGCACTGGAAGGGAATTCTCCTCCGCCAAGCGGAGCAACCAAAAGGCACTGTTCAGAGGACCGCGAACGTCCATATAAGGTTCGTGCCCAGATTGGAGGAAAGCTCGAATCAAGTCCGGGTTCACCCGCATCCACTGAAGGTTGTTCCCCCGAAATTGGCCGATCACATCCCGAAAGGAGAGTGTTATCCGGGGCCTGGCCTCATGCTCGTATTTTACGACATGAACCTCTGCGGAACCCAGGCCACTGAGTAAAGGTTCTTCCATATCGAGGGCAAGGAAGCGGCGCCCCTGGGTATCCTCTCCGGCTCCGATGAAGTTCCATGGGGCCAGGCGCACGCGCTGGGGGTAATCAAGAATTTGCAGTTGAGGTTTGGAAGCAACCAGAGGAGGCCAACCTTCTGGATTTGAAACGAAATGACCGCCTTGTAGATGGTTCTTCTCCACAAAGGCATGCACGTTTGCTCCATGTGTCTGAGGCAAAATGGCGCGCATCGTTGGAGACCCCACACCGGGCATTTTCTGATAGACCTGCATCGCCTCCATCTGCTGCGGCGTTGCAGCTAGGGCCATCATCTCCGCCACAGTCACATCAGCGGAGTAAGGTCCGCCCAGGGCATCCACCCTGGCCCATTGGAGGCCAGAGGGTTCAAGCAAACCCACAGCCTGAAAGGTCGTAAGACTGAGACCGCTGATCCAGGGCCGGGGTTGGAGCGCATTTTCCTGGTAAATGGCGTCAAAAAGATCCTGATGCCCAGGGAATACCCAGGTCGGTGGGGAAGCACGAAAGGTCCCTTTGGAGGACATGGGTTTCATGTCCTCCAGGGCCTTGAACGGTTCCCCTTCCCTCCCATAGAGGGCCTTGCTCATGCTGTGCTTGAAACCTTCAGTGATTCCTGGGGGCACTTGATCCTGAGAAATCCAGGTGGATTCCAGGGAGAAGAGCACTCGCCAGTCCCCATGGGTGTCCTTGATGCAGATGCGATTCCTTCGGGTCGGGCGGCGGTACAGGTCTGTTTCGCCCTTGGCGTCCTTTTCCTCCCAGAGGAGGGGATCGCCCTCCAAAGATTCAAAGCGCAGCTCCAGGGTCTCCCCTGGGGCGAAGGTGAAGCCCCATTCGGTCTTCCGGTAGGCCCGCAAACCCCCGCCCCCAGGTCGAGGCAGGGCCTTTTTCGAAATGGTTTGTTCGGCCCGTATTTGCCCCAGAAAGGACTCGAAAGGAGTGGGCGGGCGCAGGACGGGAGTGGGGGATTGCACCTTGGCAGGAGTAGAACGGGGCGGGATCTGGGCGATCAATGGAAGCCAGAGGGCGAAACAGGTCAAGATCGAGAAGGGCTTGCTCATGGTTCGATTGTCGCTCAGCACAGGTTTTTTTCGGCCGCCAGACTCAGCGATTCACCGATTGTACCGCCTAGCGCCGCTGCGATCCGGGCCAGTTCCTCATGCTGGGATTTGCCCAGATCCGCCAGCGTCATGGTGAGTGCCAGTCCATCCAGGTTCGCTTTCCCGTCCTTTTTGCGATCAAACATCTTTTCCGCCCGCGCCTCCCCCGTCAAAGTGCATGTGCTCGTGTCATTCAGAATGGCGTGGGCTCGCTCGTGATTGATTACGAAGGTCTTACATGCCCCTTCATCCCATTGCAGCGCGTCGATCATTTTATCCCCCAGCAGGCAGCGCACGAAGGTCTGGTAAGTCGCGGGCTTCTTGGCCAGGATGGCGGCCACGAAGGGTCCCATGGTGCCATCTCCGCGGAGCTTGGCCAATTCAATCGCAGATATGGTTGCGACCCAGGCCAGCGAGCCATTGGTCTGAGCATCGAACAGCAAGGGGCCTCCGCCGACTCCTTCGGGAACCTCGATTAACAACCCGGTAGGCACGTTTCCCGCGGGTGCCCAATTGAACGATGAGTGCGCCACCTGTCGGGCCAGGGCGCTCCTCAATTCATCAGCTCGGGCAGCTACATTCGTGATCAGGGCGTCGATGGCCATCTGGTTGCTGGATTCCACGGCCCGGGCCGCGTCCATCCCGGCGGGCGAGCCCACGGTGCCGCCATCCCGGGCCACCGCCAGGGCGGCAAGGATGGCTTTCAGGCAATCGAGCTGGGCTTGGGGGGTCAGGGCGGCTCTCTTTGGCGATTGGCCTCCACCGCTTCCCGTTCCTTCGTTTTCTGACGCTTGACTATCGTACGGAGACGGATGGTGCGCAGCACCACCCCCTAGGCCACCGGTGCTGCCCGAAGATCCTTCCACCACCACGGTCCCCGAACCGTTGAGGCGATTCCGATCAAAGTCCTGAGCCAGGAGCCCCTGCCCCGTGAGCCAGAGACAGAGCGCGAGAGGAAGGGTGTTGGGCAGCAGCATTGCGAAATCCTTATGGAAGGAAACGAGTTGGCAGGTTGGCGTGATTAAATCATCATACCACACTTATAAACACCCGGTGCTGCAGCAATATTGCCGTAACAAAAGGCTGAGTCCACCGCTCCGAAACGCAGCGGATCGACCCACCACCAGGGGCCGGACTACAGGTAACCAAACGAAAGTCGGCGCCAGGATCCACCCCGGGAGGGCCTCCCGGGTGCGGGCCAGAAAGAGCATGAGATGTCCGGCGGTCACCCGAGGCCAGGTAATGCCCCAGGTTCAGCCGAAGACGATCACCGTGCGCATCCGGGGCGGGCCTTCGCCCATGGGCTGCACAGCCTTGGGCAGCGATTCAGTATCTCCGCCCGCAGTCCCGGGTCATGCGAGCCGTGTGCCCCAGATCCAGGTCATCGGCGGAGTTCATGCCGTTCTCTTCATTCAACCAAAACGGGTTTGAACTGCAAACTTGTTCTGCACGCCACTACGCTTGCCGCCGTGTTTCAATGACCAGGAAATCCGCACCTTCCCGGGAGTTCCCATGCGCCTGCTTGATTTCCGCTCCGATACGGTGACCCGGCCCTCTCCCGAGATGCGGGCAGCGATGGCGGCCGCAGAAGTAGCCGATGATGTGCTGGAGCGGGATCCCACCATGGACCGCCTGGAACGGCGCGTCGCGGAGCTGCTGAACATGGAGGCAGGGCTCTGGACGCCCACGGGCTGCATGGCCAATGCGGTGGCCCTGATGTGTCACCTGGAGCGCGGGGACCGCTTCCTGACCCCGGCCCTGGCCCATGTCATGGGACAGGAGCTCGGTACGCCCGCATGGCTCGCGGGGGGCATGCCCGAAGTGCTGCCCTGGGAGGGCGGCCCCGGCAAGCTCACGCCCATGCAGGTTGCCCGGCATGGCGTTACGCCGGGGCACTACTACGCCATGCGCACCACCCTGCTCTGCCTGGAGAACACCCACAACTTTGCGGGCGGCACTTGCATGAACGCCGCGGAGCACCGAGCTCTGGTGGAAACGGCCCAGCTCAAGGGGCTGAAGGTCCATCTGGATGGGGCCCGCATCTGGCATGCCGCCGCCGCCACCGGGGCCTCCCTGGCCGAGCTGGCCTGGGGCGCCGATACCGTGAACGTGTGCCTCTCCAAGGGCCTGGGCGCTCCCATGGGCTCCGTACTCTGCGGCACCGCGGCCCTGATCGAAAAGGCCCGGCGTGTGCGAAAGATGCTGGGGGGCGGTGTGCGCCAGGGGGGCGTAATGGCGGCGGCGGGCCTCGTCGCCCTGGATTACCTGCCCCGGATCCCCGAGGACCACGCCAAGGCTACGCGCCTGGCCGCAGGCCTGCGGGGCATGGGCTTCAACGTGGCCGAGCCCGAAACAAATATCCTGCTGCTGCCCGTGGTGGACATCCCCCTTTCCCTCAGCCTGATGGAGGATGTCGGCGTGAGGGCCCTGCCCGTGGGCTCGGCCCTGCGCCTCCTCACCCATCGCGACCTGAGGCCCGACGACATCGACGAGGCCCTGCTCCGCATTCAGCCCCTGGTCGGTCAGATGCTCACCACCTGGGAGGGCAACCGACCCATGAGTTGACAGCCACGGGGCTCTACTCGGCGTTCAGATTCGGCAGCGCGGCCTTCACTGCGTGATCGAAGAGCAGGCTGGTTTCGATCTGGGCCACTTCCGGGCGGGCGGTGAAGGCATCCAGGGCCAGATCCCGAAGGTGGGCGGTGTCGCGGACGGCCACGTGCACGAGAAAATCCTGGCCTCCCGAAAGATGAAAAACGGCCAGAACCTCCCGCAGAGACAGGGCGTGCTTCCAGAAATCCTTCACGTGCTTGCGGCTGTGCTGGCGCAGGCGCACGGCCACGAGCGCCTGGAGACCGATCCCCATGGCTTCGGGCGCCACCCAGGTGTGGGCGGCGCCCAGGATGCCCTCGGCGCGGAGGCGCTGCACCCGGGAGGCACAACTGGAGGGCGCCAACCCGATGGCAGCGGCCAGCTCCTTGTTCGACAACCGGGCATTATTCTGTAACTGGATCAAAATTTCGTGATCGATGCGATCTAGGTTCCATTTCATGGGATTCCCCCGAACAGGATTCGATGGCATCGAATCTATCCCAATCCTACCTTCAAGCAGCTGCCCTTTGGCGCGCCTGTGGAGGTTCTCTTGACCCAGCACCCCGTGAAGCCCCAGACCTCGATCTTCTCCAAGGGCTACGACCCCCAGCGTTCCGAAGGCGCCGCCATCCCCCCGGTCTTCCGCACCAGCACCTTCCTCTTCAAGACCGCCGAAGAGGGCAAGCGGGCCTTCGAGATCGCCTACGGCCTGTCGCCCATGAAGGAAGGGGAAAGCCCCGCCCTCATCTACACCCGGGTCAACAACCCCAATAGCGAGATCCTGGAGAACAAGGTCACCGGCTGGGATGGCGCGGAAGAAGCCGCCATCTTCGCCAGCGGGATGGGCGCCATCAGCAGCACCTGCCTGGCCTTCCTGAGGCCTGGCGACACCCTGGTATTCAGCGATCCGGTCTACGGCGGCTCGGAGTATTTCTTCCGCCACATGCTGCCGCTCTTCGGCATCAAGACGAAGCATTTCCCGGCGGGCGCCACCAAGGCTGAGATGGAAGCCCTGGTGAAGGACGATCCCACGGTGAAGGTGATCTTCATCGAATCCCCGGCCAACCCCACGATGATGCTCTCCGACATCGGCGCCGCCCGGGAAATCGCCGACCAGTATTCCAGCGGGGACCGGAAGATCCTGGTGATGGCGGACAACACCTTCATGGGTCCGATCTTCTCCAGTCCGCTCGCCCTCGGTGCGGACCTGGTGCTCTACTCCGCCACCAAGTTCTTCGGTGGCCATTCGGATCTCGTGGCGGGCATCACCATGGGCTCCAAGGCCCTCATGGGCCAGGTCAAGGTCTTCCGCACGATCCTCGGCTCCATCTCCGACCCCGACACAACCTGGCTCATCCAGCGCTCTCTGGCCACCCTCCAGATCCGCATGGAAAAGCAGCAGGAGAGCGCCGTGAAGATGGTGGACTTCCTCCTCAAGCACCCCAAGGTGTACGAACTCTCCTATCCCGGTCTGCCCCAGATGGGCGCCCGCCAGCTGGAACTCTGGAAGAAGCAGTGCACCGGCACTGGCAGCCTCATCACCCTCAAAGTCAAGGGCGGCGAAGCCGAGGCCTTCCGGGTGCTGGACGCCATCCACCACATGAAGCTGGCGGTGAGTCTGGGCGGCGTGGAGAGCCTGATCCAGCACCCCAGCTCTATGACCCACTCGGACATGAGCCCCGCCGAGAAGGCCCACGCGGGCATCACCGAAAACATGATCCGCATCAGCGTGGGTCTGGAAGACGTGGATGATCTGATCGCCGACCTCCAGCAGGCCCTCGACCGCATCTGAACTCGTTTCGCTCCATACAGTAAGGGCCCCGAAAAACGGGGCCCTTACTGCGTTTCAGACTTGGCACGCCTACTTCTCCAGGCTGAACTCCATGAAGTCGAACCAGTGGCCGTGGCCTGCCACCGCGTCGATCTCGGCCTGCACGATGGTCACGTGTCCTTCCTCGATTTCCAGGAAGCGCGCGAAGAGTTCGCGGTGCTTGGGTTCGAGCTTGGCCACGAGATCCTTGTAGAAGGCGCTGGTCTTGCGCTCCAGCTCGAGGGCCTCCTTGAGGAAGTCGATCTCGGCCTTGGCGATGGGGCTGGGCTTTGAGTCTCTGGTGGCCTTCTGGGCGGCCTCCTGGACCTGGGCTGCGGCGGGCAGCAGGCTCTTGAGTTCAGCGATCTGAACCATGCCTGTGGCCTTCCACTCCTCCCGTCGGGCCTCCAGATATTCCACATGGCCCTGCTCCTCGCGAGCCAGGATGGCGAAGACCCTCTGCGCCACGGGATCCGTGGCCTTCCGAGCGGCGTTCGCGTAGTGGTCCCTCACGCGGTGTTCGTACTCGATGGCGGTACCGAGGGCGTCTTGCAGTTGCATAGCCGGAATCCTCCCCGTCGCCCCCAGGAGAAACCCGCCCGAGGTGCGATGAGCTTAGCATAGGGTTTGGCCCGCGGATTCAATGGCTGCGCCCCCGCGCAATCTCAGCGATCATGAAGGAGCCTATTTCCGGCCCAGGCCGAGCCTCCCATGAACCCACCCTCTCCGGACTCCATTTCCGGCCCCACCCTCCCCGCCGCCCCCGCCCAGGAACTCCTGGAGCCGGGCCGGGTGATTGGGCGCTTTCACATCCAGAAGTTGGCGGGGATGGGCGGAATGGGCGAGGTCTACCAGGCCTGGGATCCGCTGCTGGAACGCCATGTCGCACTCAAGGCCGTGCGTCCCTGCCGAGAGGCGCCCGAGGAGAATCTCGAGCGTTTTCGCCGCGAAGCCTTGGCCCTGGCCCAGCTGAATCATCCCCACGTCTGCCATGTCCATGACCTGGTCACTTCCGAGGCGGGAACCTTCATCGCCATGGAATGGCTGGAGGGAGAGACCCTCGATGCCGCAGCCGCCCGTCTGGACCGCCGCGGCAAGCTCCGGCTGCTCCAGGAAGTGGCGGAGGGCCTCTCCGCGGCCCACGCCAAGGGCATCGTCCACCGGGATCTGAAACCCAGCAACATCATGGTCGATCACGAAGGCCACGCGAAGATCCTGGATTTCGGGTTGGCGCGGCATCGCGGGGAGCAGACGGATCCTCACCTGGACAAGCAGGCGGCGGGCTCCCCGGAGTCCTGCGGAACTGACCGCCCCCTGGATGAGAGCGAGCTTGCGACGGGACTCACCCGGACCCTCGGGAAGTCCTCTTCCAGTTCTTCCCGCCTGGCCGATCCCTTGACCCAGCAGGGGTTCTTCATGGGCAGTCCCCGCTACGCCTCGCCGGAGCAGATCCGGGGAAATCCGGCGGGAGCCCCCAGTGATGTCTTCGCCCTGGGGATCCTGCTCTGGGAACTGGTGGCGGGCGAACACCCCTTCCCGGGCGAGGGTCGCGCACGCTTCGAGGCGGTGGTCGCCAACCAGCGGCGGCCCCTGAAGGTCAAGGGTGATTCCCGGCGCCTGAGTGCGCTCCTCAACGGTATGCTCGCAACCCGCCCCAAGGATCGCCTCACGGCCACGGAAGTGAGCCATGAAATCAGGAGGCTCTTCCGCCCTCTGGGATTCTATGTGGTGGCAGGCCTGAGCGCCGCAGCCACGGTGGTGCTGGGGCTCACCGGCTACCTGCTCCTCGGGCGCGGTGTGATCGCAGACCTCACCCGCGAGCGCCCCGTCGGCATCGCCGTGCTGCCGGCGATCAACCGCACGGGGGATCCCACCCTGCTCCCCCACCTCCGCTGGATCATCCCGGACCTGCTGGGTTCCGGCCTGCGCAGCAGCTCCAAGCTGCGCGTATTCCCCATGGAGGCGATTGCGGCCATGGGACTCGCCCCGGACGCGCCTCCTTCTACGGATGAAGTTCAGCGGCTGCAGCGCAGGCTCGGCGCCGATCTGGTGCTGATTTCCGAACTGCAGCGCACCCCTAAGGGCGGATGGCTCCTCGCCTATCGACTGCTCGAGCCGAACGGCAAGGTGCGCTTCCAGGGGCAGGACACTCGGGAGCAGGGCGATATCCATCAGCTCCAACCCCTCTCCCGCGAGGCTGCGCTCTCCCTGCTCCATGCGGTGGAACCCCTGGCTCAGCGCCACCGCGGGCAGGAGATCCAGGTGCCCCCCGAGGCCTTCGGGGCCTATGCCGAGGGCAAGGAACTCATGAACCGGGGCAATTTCAAGGAGGCCCTGCCCTTCCTCCGCGCGGCGTCAGAGCAGGCGCCCTTCTTCGCCAATGCGGTGGTGCAGTACGGAATCTGCCTGCAGAAGGTCGGTGATCCTCACTGCGATATGGCCATCCAGTGGGGGCGTTGGGCCGGACGAGCCTCCGGGAACCGCCGGGGCGAGATCCAGGCCATCACTCAGCTCGGATTGCTCCGCATGGAACAGGGCCGCTGGGAGGAAAGCCAGCAGGCTTTCTCCGAAGCCATCGCCATCGCTCGGGCCCTGGGCGACGAGGACTTCCAGGCCGCCATCCTTAACAATCAGGGCTTTCTCGCCCTGGAGCGCAAGCGCCCCCAGGAAGCAGAACAGCATCTGAGTCAGGCCCTCATCCTGGAGCGGCGGCTGGGCAATCGCGGGGATGAGATCCTGACTCTCAACAATCTCGCCGTCATCGCCAAGGACCGCGGGGATTTTGAGGTTGCGGAGCGCCACTACCTCATGGTGTTAGCCAATGCCCGGGAGAGCCAGGACCGCTGGTCCGAGTCCATCGCCCTCAACAATCTGGGTGACATCGCCATCGCCATGGGGACATTTGCCAAGGCCGAAACCTTCTTCCGCGATTCGTTGACCCTCAAGCGGCAGATCGGCCATCGCGCAGGCACGGTGATTCCCTTGGCCAATCTGGGCATTCTGGACCGAGTGCAGCGGAACTGGGATTCCTCCCGCAGCCATCTCGAGGAGGCACTCGCCCTGTGTCGTGAACTCAAGCGGGTGCCCCTGGAGGGGATCGTGCTCTTCCAGATGGGCTGCCTGGATCTGGAGGCCGGGCGACACCTCTCTGCCCAGCGCCAATTCCAGGCCGCGGCCGAGATCCACCAGCGTCTCAAGGACGCCTCTGGGCTGGCCCAGGATCTCGCCGGTCGGGCTGAAGCCTTGATGAAGACGGGGGTGGCTTCTCCCCAGGCCCTGGCGCTCATCAAGGAAGGTCGCGAGAAGGCCCCGGAGAATCCCTTCATCCTCCGGGCCGAGGCTCGAGCCCTGGCCCTGGGCGGAGATCACGACCAGGCTCGACGAAGGCTCGAACAAGCTCTGACTCTGGCGACCCGCGCGGCCCCCGAGGAAGTGCCGGGCTTGCGGGCCCAGCTTGGGTTGCCTTGATGCCGCCCACGGTTCCCTGCGAACGGTTCCCCCGGAAGTGCAAACCAGCGGTGAGAAACGGCAGCTGGGCCCCCATTAATCCCTTGATGAATCTTGCGATTGCCCTCAGATCGCGAGGTGTGCATCCTGCAAGAGGCCTGGGGTCTAAACCGAAGGCCAATTCGAAACGTAGGCCCCGATGTCTGCCTGGACAGTTCTTTCGATCCTCCGAGGAGTAGCAATGCTTCGAGCCCGTGTGTTTCCAACCCTGATGGTCTGCTACGGCCTAGTGGCTCAGAGCCCGACACCGGCCGGCCCCGTTCGCCTCTCCTTGCAGGAAGCCATCAAGACCTCGCTGGAGAACAACCTGCAGGTGAAGATCGCCTCCGAGGATCGAGAGATTTCCAAGGCCGGTGTCCTGATCAACCAGGGCAGCTTCGATTGGACCCTGAAGGGCTATGCCGGGTTGGGTCGCTCCAAGTTCAACTTCGAGAACCAGTTCAATTCCCAGACCAGCACCTTCGAGACCGGCGACAACACCACCAACACGAAAGAGCTGAGCCTGGGCGTGGCGAAGCCCTTCGAGTGGGGTGGCAAGTTCGCGATGACGTACAACCCCACCTACAAATCCATCTCCGAAAACATCCTGGGGGTCGGCAGCTTTGCCACCGCACGACCCTACACGGGTGTCCTGAGCGCCAGCTACACCCAGGCGTTGCTCAACGGCTTCGGGCGGAGTGTCACCGAGGCGAATGTCATCGTGGCCAAGAAGGGCGCCATTGCGGCGGATTACCAGTACCAGAAGTCCATCATCGACCTGGTGGCGAGCACGGAATCCCTCTACTGGGATGTGGTCTATGCCGCGCGCAACCTGGAGAACAAGCAGCAGGCCCTTACCCTCGCCCAGAAGCAGCTCAAGGAGAACCAGATCCGGGTGGAAGTGGGCACCCTGGCACCCATCGAGGTCACCAGCGCCGAGGCCGCCGAGGCCCAGCGCCAGCAGGACATCATCGCTGCCGAGGCCCAGTTGGCCAATACCAAGGATGCCCTGATCCGCGCAATCTACCCCTCCAGTGAGCGCCCGGCGGGCCTGGAGCTGACCGATGCACCCACCCTCAGCCACATCAGCACCGATGAAAAGGGCGCCGAGAAGATGGCCCTCGAGCGGCGCGTAGAGCTCAAGAGCGCCAAGCTCGATCTCGAATCCAAGCAGATCCTTGAAGGCGCGGCCAATAACCGTCTGAAGCCCCAACTGGATCTCACACTTGGCTATAACGGGGCTGCCGCCTATCACGAGACCTACTCCCCGGTGAACACGGATCTCTGGGGGGCCAAGAACCCCGGCTATAACGTGGGCCTCACCTTCTCCATGCCCCTGCCCAACCGCACCTCCAGGGGCCTGATGGCCCAGGCCCGAGCCAACCGTCGCGGCAGCGAACTGTCGGTGCGGGATCTCGAACTGGGCATCACGCTGGAAGTGCGCACCGCCTTCCGCAATGTCGATGCCACGGAAAAGGCCGTGAAGGCCGCCGAAAAGACCCGCATCTTCCGGGAGAAGGACCTCAACGCCGAGCAGAAGAAGTACGAGAACGGCATGAGCACCAACTTCCTGGTGCTCTCCAAGCAGAACGATCTCGACTCCGCCAAGAGCGGGGAACTCCAGGCCCAGATCAGCTACGCCAAGGCCGTCACCACCCTGGAGAAGGCCCTCGGCAACCTGCTGGAAGCCCGCAAACTCGAGGTCAAGTAGCCCGCATTCATCCCGCCGAAACTGCCCAGAGCGCCGCCTTGCGCGCTCTGGGCAGCTTCTTGATGGCCCGTTCCCGACGCAGAGCTTCGGTTTTTGTGGGACAGGCTTCCGTGTACACCAATTGCAAGGGGGTTCGGCCTCGGGTGTACTTGGCGCCCTTCCCGACCTCGTGGAGCCTCAGGCGCGCCTGCACATCCAGAGCGATCCCACAGTAGAGGGTGCCGTCCCCGCAACGCAGGAGGTAGACATACCAGGGCCGACCACTCATGTCAGGAAACCCGGACAGTGAGCGGGATCATTTCTTGTCGGAGATCTGCATTAGGGTACGGAATCGCGCCAGCCCCTCGGCACGCCCCTGGCCCTTGGGGAGTCTGAGCACACAGGTGACGTGACCATTGCTGCCCACGACCCAGGCGCAGGTCTCGCCCGGGGCCCCCATTACGGGGGCAGTGCCGGTCATGGCCCACCAGGTGGTGCCCTTGATCATGGTGCCGAGAAAGCCCACGAGATGGCGGCGACACAAGGCTATGGTTTCTTCCTGGTGAGGATCCAGCATCCACTGCAGCATGGCCTGAGGGCTAGTGCGGAGCAGATCTCCATCCCGGATCCACTCGGGACCGAAGGTGGGTAAGCCGTCTCCGGATTTCAGCCGGTTGCCCACAAAGGGCCCGAAGACCTCGTCCAGCCGCACCCGGGCCACCCCGTCGCCGTATAAGCGTCGGCCCCGTTCGGCGCTCATGTGGACCCAGGCGAGAAAGGCCAGATCGCAGCTCCCTTGCAGCGCCCGGCCCAGATCCACCCGTCCATGCCCCTTGCCGAGCCAGCAACGCTGCCCATACAAGGTTCCGGTGCACTTGAACTCCACCCCCATGGCGGCCCATTCATCCCCTTCAAGGCGCATCCAGAGCAGCTTGGCCAGGTCGCCCATGGGGGCCTCGCGGGTGGCGTCACCGTAGGTCTGAACCGCCCCATCGGGGCCTGCCGCAGCCAGCCCCTCGCCGGGCATGAGCACAGGCGCTTCCGCCCTGGGAGCGGAAGCGGGAGCCTGGGCTGACACCGCGGATGCAGCCACCCAGCAGACGAAAAGGAATGTCTTCCACATCGATACCCCCGATCGGCACGAGGCCAGTTGTGCTGACGCCAGAGATTCAAGGTTCCTGCGAATTCACAGGGTGATCGCCTGGAAGCATAGCAAGGCGGCGGAATTTCCCGGATGGATGGCAAAATGGAGCCATGCGTGCGAAACAGGTCCTCACCAATCTCAAGGGGCTCTTCACCCCTGATCCCACCACCCCCTGGGCCACCCAGACCCTGGAGGATCCAGCCCTGGGCATCCAGGATGGGCGCATTGGCTGGCTGGGCCTCCGTTCGGACCTTCCGAAGGAATGGGAGGATGCCGAGGAAATCGACGGCCGAGGGCGCTGGGCGACTCCGGGCTTCGTGGATCCCCACACGCACCTGCTCTTTGGCGGGGATCGCAGCCAGGAATTCAACCAGCGCCTGCACGGAGTCACTTACGCCGAGCTCGCCGCCCAGGGCGGCGGGATCCGCGAGACGGTCCGGGCCACCCGACTGGCCTCCGTGGATGAGCTGGTCGAAATCGGCGAGGAGCGCCTGCAGAAACTGGCCCGCAAGGGCGTGGTTCATCTAGAGGCCAAGACCGGCTATGGCTTGGCTATGGAGGCCGAATCCCGCCTGCTGGAGGCCTACGCCGAACTCCAGGGACGGGGCTGGAGCCTGGATGTCACCCTCATGCCTGCCCATGATCTGCCCCCGGAATTCGCGGGCGATCCCGACCGCTTCATCCAGGTAGTCGCCGACGAGTGGCAGCCCGAGCTGGTGCGGCGCTTTCCCGGCGTGGCCCGCTTCTGTGATGTGTTTGTGGAAAAGGGGGTCTTCACCCCGGAGCACGGCCGCCGGATCCTCGAGAGCGGGCGCAAGCTGGGCCTCACGCCGCGCATCCATGCGGACGAATTCTGCCACACCGGCGGCGGAGAACTGGCGGCCGAACTGGGCGCCGCCAGCGCCGATCACCTCATGTTCTGCTCCGAGACGGGCATGAAGGCCATGGCGGCGGCTGGGGTCACGCCGACTCTGCTGCCCGCCACCACGCTCTTCCTAGGAATGCGCGATTTCGCCCCGGCCCGAAAGATGATCGAGGCCGGCTGCCGGGTGGCCCTGGCCTCGGACTTCAACCCCGGCTCCTGCGCCTGCCTGGATCCGCTCCTGATCCTGCGCCTGGGCTGCCTGCAACTCCGTATGACCTTTGAGGAGGCCTTCACGGCCATGACACTCCACGCCGCCCACAGTCTGGGACGGGAGGATCTGGGCCACCTCCACCCCGGCGCCCAGGCCAAGGTGGCGCTCTGGGACGTCAAGCACCCTTTGGAACTGGTCTACTGGATGGGCGAGGCCTACACCCCGGCGATCATTACCGCCTGACGTGAACGAAGGGGGACCGCCTGGTTGCTTCGCAACCTCTACCCCCCTCGTAGATGAACGAAGGCCCCGGAGCGACCCGGGGCCTTGTTCGTTCAGGGCGCGCCTGCGCCAACGTCAATCCTTGCCTTACTGACTGCGGTGCTTGGAATCCTCGAGCACGATCTGGTAGATCCGCTCCTTGGCCCGGAGCTTGGCCTTCTTCAGGGCGGCCTCTTCCAGGGATTCCTGGGAGGTGAGCCGAACCTTGTTGACCAGGCACTGGAGCCGCTGGTCCGCAGCCGTGTGCTCTTCCATCAGCTTTCGGAACTCGAAGTGATCCTTCGACAGGCGTTCCTGAACGTCAGGCTTCAGAAAGTCCATGCATCCTCCAAAGTGGGCGTTGCACTGAGTTAGTGCCTCGATCTGGAAGAAGGGTACTCCCGGGTTTTCCCCCGTCAAGGGAAGGCTCCCACCCCCAAGCGCTGCTAAGCTGCTTTTTCTATGACCCTTTTTATCAATGGCTTGGGCCTGTGCCGCAGGGATGGGGTGCGCCTGGTTGCCCCCCTCACCCTTGCCCTGCACCCTGGCGAACGCATCGCCCTTTTGGGCGAGTCGGGATCGGGGAAGAGCCTGCTGGCCCAGGCCATCTTCGGGGTGCTGCCCCCGGGCGTGATCCAGACCGAAGGCACCCTGGAGGCCTTCGGTGTGCCCCTGGATCGCCCCAGTTCGGCCCGGGACCGCATTCGGGGGCGTCGCCTGGGCTGGGTGCCTCAGGACCCCCTGGGGGCCCTCAATCCCATCCTGAGCCTCGATGCCCAACTCACACTCCTCCCCTGGATTCACATGCACGAGTCCCGGCGAGCCGCCCTTGATCGACTGGCCCCTCTGCTGACGAGGCTGCAACTCCCGCAGACACCGGCCTTTCTCCGACGGCTGCCCGGGGAACTCAGCGGTGGCCAGCGCCAACGAGTCGCCCTGGCCATCGCCCTGTCCTGCGATCCGGAACTGCTGGTGCTGGACGAGCCAACCACGGCCCTGGATCCCAATCTGCAGGCCGAATTCCTGACCCTCCTGGCGGAGCTTCAGCGCCATCGAAGGCTCGGCTGGCTGTGGATCACCCACGATCACGTCGTGGCCCAGACCATGGCCGATCGGGTGATCGTGTTCTACGGGGGCGAAGTGCTCGAAGCGGGGCCGACGGAGCGGGTCCTCCAGACTCCGGCCCACCCTTACACTCGGCGCCTGCTGGCGGCGTCCAGGGGTGAACCATCCACCGAGTCCGGGTTTCTCGAAGCTCCGGAACGGCGGCCCCTCGGCTGCCCCTTCAGGCCTCGCTGCCCCGTGGGCAGGCTCGAATGCAACCAAACGATCCCCTGGCGGGGCCAACCCGAAGACGGCATACAGTGCCTCGCCCGCTGACATGACCAAGGGGGGACCGCCTGCTTCCTGCGGTCGCGATGTCCCCCCTTTGCCCCGTCTGGTCAGGCCATCACGGGGACCGCGGCGCCGCTGGCGGCCTTCACCACGCCCCTGCTCACCGTGAAGTCAAGGCGGCCCAGGTTCACGCCGCCGAAGCCCACCTGGAAGATCAGCGTTTCTCCAGCCGCGTGCTTGATCCGGACGGGCTCCTCCAGAAAGGTGTGACTGTGCCCGCCGATGATCACATCGACACCGGGCAATTTCGGAGCCAGGGAGAGGTCATCCCAGGCCAGACCTTTCAGGTCGTGGCCCAGGTGGGAGAGCAGCACCACCATGTCCACCTTCTCCCGCTCCCGCAGATGCTTGACCACGGGCTTGAGGCTCTCGAAGGGATCCATCCAGACCACGCCCTCGTGGTTCTTGGGCGCCACGAGCCCCTTGAAATCCACGCAGACGCCCGTAATGCCGACCCTCACACCCGGAAGCTCCTTCACGAGCCAGGGTTGTACGCGCTTCCCCAAGGCGGGGGCGCCTTTCATGTCCAGGTTGCAGTTCACGAAGGGAAATTTGGCCTCCACCATGGCGGCGAGCAGCCCCTCTACGCCATTGTCGAAGTCGTGATTGCCCAAGGTGGCGGCATCGTAGCCCACCATGGACATCAACTGGTAGTCCAGGGAGCCCTTGTATTTGTTGAAGTAAGGTGTGCCCTGGAAGACATCGCCCGCATCCAGCAGCAGCACATTGCCGAGCTGGGCCCGGAGTTCCTTCACAAGGGTGGCCCTGCGAGCCATGCCCCCCTTGCCGGAGAGCGCGCCATTGCCTGGACCAAAGGGCTCGATCCGGGAATGGGTGTCGTTGGTGTGCAGCAGAGTCAGGCGGGCATCGGTGAGGGCATTCCCCCGGCGCAAGGGGACGCAGGAGGCCATACCGATGGCTCCCAGGCCTGCGAGGAAGTTCCGGCGTTCCATGGTTGCTCCTACCGGCTCAATTTCTTGTCGCGAATGGCCTGCCGAATCTCAGGGGTGAATACAAAGCGCTGAGCGGCAGGGGGTAAGAGGGGCGTCTTGAGAGTCCCCAGTCGAGCGCAGCCGTCCAGCAGCAGGTCGCGCAAGGGAATGCCCGTAGTGATGGGGCGACGCCCCTTCTGGAGCGCCGACATCCCGTCCCCACTGGAGAGCAGATAGTCCGTGAGGGCCACCTTCACCATGGCCTGGGGATCGATGGGGGTGCCATCGCTCCAGCGGATTGTGAACTCCGGCTTCTCCACCGTGCCCGTTACCTCGGCCTTGATGCCCGAGCAAGGCTCGCCCATGCGCCGATAGATGCCATCCTTCACGATCTGGAGAATCTCCGCCCCGGTGTACTCCGCCACCACCAGTTCGTTTTCGAAGGGCATCACTTCGTAGATGTCGGCGATCTTAACTACGCCGGGGCGGATGTTTCCCCGCAGACCCCCGGAGTTGGTGATGGCGAAGGGCACCGGGGCGCCCAGGATCTGCTGAGCGCGTTCCCGCATGAGATCCGCCACCCAGTAGCCCAGCAGGTTCTCCTCGCCCCCCCTGCCCCGAAAGAGTCCCTGGGGCGCAACCACCAGTTCCTTGCCGAAACTGGCGCGAAGCTCGGCGCTAAGGGGTGCGATGACCTTGGCAACGGCAGGATCATCCGCGATGACATCTGTCACGGGAACAGGCTGGCCCCGCTGCAATTTGGGTGTGTTCTGGGCAGCCAGCGCCAGACTCAGGAAGAAAACGGCCGCAATTCTCGAGTTCACGGTCTGCACCTCACGCCTCGACAACTTCGCCGGCTGCGCGCCGCCGAAGGGATCGGATTTCGTCTCTCACCGCCGCGTCATGGCGCCAGAAGAGCGCCACAACTCGCAGCATCCAGCCCATCACCCAGGCGGACACCAAGGTGGCCAAAGCCTGAAGGGCGAGAAAGGCCCACACTTTTGCAGGAGTGGCGCCGCCCCACCTCCAGGCCAACACCAGCACCAGGAAATGCAGACCGAAGCGCACCACCACGCCACCCGCCAGGAGCAGCGCCCACTGGAGGCCGTTCAGCCAGAGCCGCAGGAAACTGTGGCCGTAGTGACGCCCGAGGACCGCCCAGGAGCCCATCCGGAAACCTCCCGAGGCAGCCCCGGCCCGACTGGCTCGACAGAGCCACCACTGGAGCAGGAAGGCCGAAACGGCCGTGAGGCGAAGCAGGGTTCCGCCCACCAGATTCAGCCATCCGAGCCCCTGGATCCCGGTATCACCCATCTTGCCCAGGCACCAGGCCAGGGCCCCTTCCACCAGCAGGATGGGCAGAAGGCCGATCAGCAGGGCATCCACGAAGCCCAGCGCCCAGGGTCCGAACCCCGCGGGCGTGCCGAGGGCCTTCGCCTGGACCCTCCAGCCCGCCCAGAGCGCCCAGACCAGGAAGCCCATGGCGAAGAGCGCAGTCCAGAAACCGATGGGATGCTCCCCCAGCTTGCCGTTCACCACCAATTCCCAGACGTCCCGGGCCGAAAGCTGCTCACCCCAGAAGGTCGGCAGGCTGCTCCATCCGGCGAGGCCCCGCAGGTGCTGGGCCCACAGGGAGCTGGAAAGGATCTGGAAGCCCAGCCAGGCCATCAACAACTGAAGGCCGGCCCCCGAAAAACCACCGGCCAGGGCCCTTTTAAGGAAGGCCCATGGCCCGATGAGGCCAAGGGCCTCATCATCGGCGGCGACATCGGGGGGGGGCTGGCGTTCGGGTTCCATGGTCATTCCTGAGTCCTCACCATGGAACCACAAAGCCGGCCTATCCGCGCCCAGAATCGCTAACCGCAGAGCACCGTGCCCCCGTTCACGTTGAGGATTTCACCATGCACGGCCACGGCCCAGTCGCTGAGCAGGAAGGCGATGGGACCCGCGATGTCCTCGGCCACGGGAATGTGGCTCAGGGGGAAGATGGCCTCCACCTTCTTGCGCTGGGCCGGATCCACCCGGAGGGCCGAAGCCGAAAGATCCGTGTCCACCCAGCCGGGCGCCACACAGTTCACGCGGATGCCCGAGGGGCCAAGTTCCGTGGCCAGCGTCTTGGTGAGCGAAATCACGGCTCCCTTGCTGGCGGCATAGGCGCCGTAGCCCGCCTCGCCCCGCTGCCCGGCGGTGCTGGAGATCAACACGATATTGCCGCCCCCGGCCCGCTTGAGGGCCGGAATGATCTCCGCGTGCCAGCGGAAGAGCCCCGTGAGGTTGGTCTCCAGCACGGCCTCCAGATTGCCTTCATCCCCCAGTTCGGCGGGGGTTGGCAGCCAGACGCCCGCGTTGCCCACGAAGGCATCGAGACCGCCCCAGGCCGTTTCGAGGGAACGCACCACGCTCTTGGCATCCTCCCGGGAGCGCTGATTGGCCGGGAAGGCCAGCACCTCGTGGCCCTCGGCTCGCAGGGACTCCACCAGGGCCTCGGCCGCATCGCTGCGGATCTGATACGTGAAGGCCACCCGCGCGCCGAGGTGCACAAGCAGGCGCACGGTGGCCTCGCCGATGCCCCGGCTGCCGCCGGTGATGAGGATCCGCTTGCCGGAAAGGGAAAGATTGAAGGTCATGGAAGACTCCGTGGTGAATCAGTCTATTTGCTTGAGGTTCAGGCGTGGTGGCCGGGCTTCGCCCGGACACCACGCGGGGAGCACGAGGGGGACGCAGAGGGCGCGCAGCGACCGGGCGGTCCCCCTCGTTCAGGTAAGGCGCCAAAGCAGTGAGCGTGCAGGCGGGGAATCAGGGTGGGGAGTCGCGTTTCAGGAACGAGGAAGGCCAGGGAGACCCCCGTATCTCCGGCCAGGATGCCGGCGATGGGCTCGTCCTGCAGGGAGGCAAGCAGGCCCAGGGCGCGCCCGGGGGCCTGCCGCAGCCCTTCGCCCACCAGGGCCACCACGGCCCAGCCCCGCTGGAGATCGAGGCCCGTGGCCACGAGTTCTTCCAGCAGGGCCTCGGCGGCGGCCGTCTCGGGGCGCACCACCAGGAGGCTGCCATCAGGGGTGGAAAGCAGGCCGTAGCGCACGGCTCCCACCTCCTGAAGACGCAGCGCCGCGTTGAACAGCGGCTCCAGATCCTGGGTCGGGGGCAAGCGGAGGCAGGCCAGACCCTCTTTGTAGGCGACCGAGGTGATCTCCCCTGGATTCCGTTCCGGCGCATGAACCCGGATCTCCGTGCGGCTCGCCTCGGGGCGATGCGTGTTGGCGACCACCAGACGGAACTGCGCCCGGGCCAGGGGCGCCAGGGAATCCGCATGGAGCACCTTGGCGCCGAAGGCCGAGAGGGCGGCAGCCTCCCGCAGGCTCATCACGGGGATGGGCCGGGCCCCGCTCACCAGGCTCGGATCGGCGCTCAGCACACCGTCCACATCGGTCCAGATCTGCACTTCGTCCGCGCCGAGCGCCTCCCCCAGCAGGGTGGCGGTGGTATCCGATCCCCCGCGCCCCAGGGTCGTGGTGGCGCCGTCCGGTGCCGCCCCTAGGAAGCCCTGGGTGACGAGTACCGCGCCCTGCTGGATCGCTTCACGCCAGGTCCAGCTCGCGGCCTTGATGGCCTCCAGATCCGGCGTGGCCCGCCCATGGCGGGCATCGGTGCGCATCACCGCCCGGGCCTCCCGGAACTCCGCGGGGCAGCCTTCCTTTTCCAGAAGGGCCGTCAGCAGGTGGGCTGAGAGGGTTTCACCCACGGCCAGGGCCCCATCCCGAGCCCGGGGCGAGGCTTCCCACAGGAGGCCCATGCCCTCCAGAATGCCCGCGAGGCGCTCGAACAGCGGTTCCCAGACGGGCTGCATGGTCTCCAACAGCCCCAGCTCCCGAGCCACGGCCAGGTGCCGCCGCCAAAGCTCCCCATGGCACTCTCGCGCTTCATCGGCCTGGCCCTTGGCCGCACGCTCCACGGCCTCGAGAATGTTATCCGTGGTGCGGGAGAGGGCGCTCACCACCACCAGCCCGCCCGCGGGAAGCTCCTTTCGCACGATGGATGCCGCCCGCCGCAGGGCTTCCGCCGTGCCGACGCTGGTGCCCCCGAATTTCAGCACCCGCATGGCGCAACCTCCTGGAGCACACTCCGCAGCCAGGCCTCCACCTGCGGCCACTCGATGAGAAAGGCATCGTGGCCCTGGATGCTGTCGATCCAGACCAGGGTGCAGCGCACACCCGCGTCGGTGGCGGCTTCGGCCAGTTCCTTCAACACCGACGGGGGAAAGAGCAGATCCGGGTCCAGGCCCAGGATGAAGAGGGGCGCTCGCAGGCCCGCCAGGGCCGCTACGAGTCCCTGGCGGTCCCGTCCCAGGTCGTGGTTGTCCATGGCGTCCAGCAGGGCCAGATAGGCCTTGCGCGTGAAGCGATCCGCCAGGGCCTCGCCGTGAAAGGCCAGCCAACTGCGGATCTCCGGAGCCGAGGTGAACCGGGCATTCAGGCTCTCAGGCGTGCGGAAACTCAGCATGGCGGCGCGCCGGGCCAGGGCAATGGCCTCGTCATCCGGCAAGCGGGGACTCTGGAGGATGGCCCGCTGCACCTCGTTGGTGCCCCAGAGCCACGCATCGGCCCGGCCTCCGCACCCGATGACCCCCACGGCCCGGAAGCGCTCCGGCGCCAGCAGCGCCAGTTCCAGCGCCACCATGCCCCCGAGGGAACCGCCCACCAGGGCATCAAAGGTCAGATCCAGGCCTCGGATCCACTCCGCCAGCACCCGGGCCTGATCCCGGGTGCTCAGAGTCGGAAAATCCTCAGGCCCATCCGGCCCGGTGCTGCCGTAGCAGCTCCCCGCCAGATTGGGGGTCCACACCGTGGCGGCATCCTCCGCCAGGGGCGCGCCGAGGCGAAACATGGGGGCCCACCATCCCTTCACGCCCTCGCGGTCAGCGGCATCGGGGCCCCCGGTGAGGGCGTGGAGCAGCAGCACCTTGAGTGGGCCGCGGCCCGTGACTCGGAAGGCCGTGTGGGCCTTGTTCAATGCGTTCATCCCTTCACCCCACTCAAGGCCTGGGCCAGATCCTCCTTCAAGTCCTCCACATGTTCAAGGCCGATGGAGAGGCGGATGAGGTCGTCCGAAACGCCCGTAGCGGTGCGTTCTGTGCTGGAGAGCTGCTGGTGGGTGGTGCTGGCGGGATGGATGATGAGGCTCTTGGCGTCGCCCATGTTGGCCAAGCGCGAGAAGAGGTTCACACCGTTGATGACGGCCTTCCCGCCCTCCAGGCCACCCTTGACGCCAAAGGTGAGGATGCCGCCGAAACCCGCGCCTGGGCGGAAGTAGCGTCGGGCGAGGCCGTGACTGGGGTGCGCCTCCAGCCCCGGATAGTTCACCCAGGCCACCTTGGGATGGGCCCCCAGCCACTGGGCCAGGGCCAGCGCGTTCTGGCCGTGGCGCTCCAGGCGCAGGGGCAGTGTCTCGATCCCCTGCAGCAGCAGGAAGGCATTGAAGGGCGAGAGAGCTGGGCCGAAGTCCCGCAGGCCCTCGATGCGCGCCTTGACGGCGAAGGCCGCCGATCCAGCGAGGTCCGCGAGAATGGCGCCGTGGTAGGCAGGGTGCGGCTCGGTGAACTCGGGGAACTTGCCGTTGCGCCAGTCGAAGCTCCCGCCATCCACGATCACGCCGCCCAGGCTGGTGCCGTGGCCCCCCAGGAACTTCGTGGCGCTATGCACCACAATGTCGGCGCCGAGCTTCAGCGGCTGGCAGAGCCAGGGCGAGGCCAGCGTGTTGTCCACGATGAGGGGCACGCCCGCCTCCCGGGCCAGGTTGGCCAGGGCCTCGAAGTTGGGCACATCCAGCTTGGGATTGCCCAGGGCCTCCACATAGATGGCCTTGGTGTGGGGGGTCACCGCCCGGCGAAAGGCCTCGGGATCGCCACTGTCCACGAAGGTGACCCCGATGCCCTGGCGCTTCAGGCTCTGGCTGAAGAGCGTGTAGGTGCCGCCGTAGAGGTTGTTGCCCGCCACAATGTGATCGCCGCTCTTGGCCAGGGTGAGGATCGTCAGCGCCACCGCCGCCTGCCCCGAGGCCGTGGCCAGCCCCGCCACGCCTCCTTCCAGCTCGGCCACCCGCTGTTCCAGCACCGCCACCGTGGGATTGCCGATGCGGGTGTAGATGTTGCCGGGCTCCTCCAGGTTGAAGAGCCGGGCCCCGTGCTCGGCGGAATCGAACACGTAGCTGGAGGTCTGGTAGATGGGCACCGCGCGACTCCGGGTGTCGCCATCGGGCGCGTGCCCGGAATGAAGCACCAGGGTCTCGAAGCGGTGTTGGACAGCGACTGTCTCAGTCATGACGGACTCCGTACAGAGCCTCCCCGACCCCGTCGGGGGGCTGTTTGATGCGCCCTTGTCCCCCTGTTGCCAGGGCCTCCGGGCGCGTCGAGGGAGTCTCGCCGCTCCTAGCTCGCTCCAAGAAAAAACGAAGGGGCCCGATCACTCGGGCCCCTTCGCGTGTCAGTCATACAGCTCGACATCTCTCCGGCATGTCCGCCGGCAGGAATTGGCACCTTACGAATCGAATCGCAGGTTGCCAAGGTTTCACAGGGCCCGTCCCTCCACCTTTCTGGATAGCTCGCTATGGAACTGACAAAGATCTCAGAGACTCCAGTCTGAGATGAGGTCGCCGGAGCGTCAAGCCCCTTCCCTCAGGACCATCCGCGCACATCCTCGATGATTTCGCGGGGCGCCTCCAGCTTCATCAAACTCCGCACCAGCCGCGTGCAGTACCGTGCCAGCAGGTCATTGCCGCCCCAGGTCGCCCGGTCCCAATCCAGCAACAGCACGCCACTCTCGGGAGTGATCATCACGTTGGTGGCATTCAGGTCCGGCGAGTAGAGCCCCCAGGCGCAAAGGGCATCGATGAGGAGTCGGAGCCGCGCGGATGGCTGGGGCAGTGCGTTCCAATCGCGGGGCCAGGGCGCGCATTCGGCGTGGCGGGTAAGGAACAGCCCCTCGACGCCCCAGGCCCGACGGCGCACCGCGTAGCCCAGGGGTTCCACCGTGGGAAAGCCCGCCAGCCAGAGCGCCCGATGCACCAGGAATTCCTGGGCGAACCGCCCGGAAGAGGCATAGATCCTCGCGTTGAGATGCCGCACCAGCCCACCCCGGCGGTACGGCCTCAGCACCACCTGCCCCAGACGCCGCACGCCCCCACGCCCGAAGGCCCCGGAGAGCCCCGCGGCCTCCCCTTCCAGATCCAGATCCGGCGCCGCCAGCACCGTCCAGCCGCCGCCATCGCCAGGAATCGTGAGGCCCCTCCTCAACTCCGGCGGAGTGCCCGGCACCCGCAGGGAAAAGGGCCAGCGGGAAGGCAGAGAGGGAATGGTCGGCAGGGTGCTCATGGCGTTCTTTCAGCTTGGCCTGACTGCGGAGGAAACAGAAGCTTGACTGCGTAAGGCCCATCGATCGGCGTATGGTTAAGCGCATCCCCCATCCAAGGAGTTCCCATGCGCCCCTTCACCCCCGCATCGCTCTTGATCCTCTCCGTCCTGACGGCCACTCCCCTCGCGGCCCAGGCGGATCGCCCCGGGAGCAAGGATCATCCCCTCTTCACGCGGATGCCGGGCTTCTTCATCAACGGGTACAAGGCCGTGGACTTCGACCGCGCCGAATTCTTCGTAGAGGCGGGCAAGAAGCTGGAGCGCCAGAAACAGGAGGGCAAGAAGACCGAGCTCCAATACCAGATCAAGAAGGGCGCCAAGATGCCCTCGGGCATGGAGATCATCCGTAATCACCAGAACGCCATCAAGGCGGTGGGCGGCGAGGTACTGTGGGAGAAGCAGAACAGCGGCTTCCAGACCACGCTCCGCCTCAAGAAAAATGGCGCGGAGTATTGGGTGGATCTCCATCCCTATTCCATGTCCTACAACATCACCATCATCGAAAAGGGAGCGATGGAGCAGAAGATCAGCTCCAACGCCATGCTGGACGCGCTGAACAAGGACGGCTTCATCGCCCTGGACATCCATTTCGACACCAACAAGGCCACCATCATGGCGGACAGCCAGGGCCAGGTGGCGGAGATCGCCGCCCTGCTGAAGGCCAATCCCAAGCTGAAGGTGAGCGTGGAAGGCCACACCGACGCCTCGGGAACCCCCGAGGGCAACCGCAGGCTCTCCGATGACCGCGCCAAGGCCGTGAAGGCCACGCTGGTTGCCGCGGGCATCGAGGCGGGCCGTCTCCAGGCCAAGGGCTTCGGACAGGACAAACCCGTGGCCGACAACCGCACCGAAGCGGGCCGGGCCAAGAACCGCAGGGTGGAGCTGGTGAAACTGTAGGAGCCCGGAGGCCCCCATGGCGGACTCAGGCGCTCCCCGGGCGGCGGTGCTCATGTGCCACGCCCCCATCGTGATTCCCGCCATCGGCGGCACGCGGGGGGCGGAGTGCCGCGCCAGCACCGAGGCCATGGGCCAGGCGGCTCTCCTCGCTGCGGAGTGTGGCGCAGAAACCCTGGTCATCCTGAGTCCCCACCTGCCCCGCCACCCTACCGCCTTCGGCGTGGTGACTTCCGCGAACCTCCAGGGGGATTTCGGCCCCTTCGGCAGGCCCGAACTCGGCTGCCGCTTTCCCGCCGACGCCGCAGCGGGCGCCGCCGTCACCCGGGCCGCGGAGCGGGCCGGGTTGGAGATCGCGCCCACCACCGTGCAGGGGCTGGATCATGGCGCCCTGGTGCCGCTGTGGTTCCTTCGTGAAGCCGACTTCAGAGGGCGAGTGGTCGTGTGCGGGTTCCCCTGGCATTCCAGCGCCGAGGCCAACCACGCCTTCGGCCGCGCCCTGCGGGAGGCCATGGGCAGCCTGGAGCGCTCCTGGGCCCTGGTGGCCTCCGGGGACATGAGCCATGCCCTGAAACCCGGGGCGCCCTCGGGCTTTCATCCCCGGGCCCAGGCCTTCGACCAGGCCGTGGTCGAGACGGTGCAGCGGGGGGACTTGGCGGCTCTGGACGCCATTCCGGCGGACCTGCGCCAGCTGGCGGCGGAGGATGTGCTGGATTCCCTCCAGTGCGCGAGGGGCATGCTGGAAGGCACAGAAGTGGCCCCGCGAATCCTGTCCTACGAGGGCCCTTTTGGGGTGGGCTACCTCATCGCCGTCCTGAAGGAACTCACGCCGTGATCCTGCACGAGGCCCGCTGGTGGAAGCAGGACGGATCCGCCAAGGTGCTCTGCGAGCTCTGCCCTCACCGCTGTCGGCTGGCCGAGGGGCAGGCAGGCTTCTGTGGGGTGCGCCACGTGGAGGGAGGCGCGCTGAAGACCTCTGTATTCGGCGGCACCAGCGGACTCTGCGTGGATCCCATCGAGAAGAAGCCCCTCTACCATTTCCTGCCGGGCAGTCGCGTGCTCTCCTTCGGCATGCGGGGTTGCATCCTGGCCTGCGATTTCTGCCAGAACGCGAGCCTGAGCCAGGACTTCGGCACCCCGGAGCTCTACCCCACCCAGCCCGAGGACATCGTGCAGCTGGCGCAAGAGCATGGCTGCGCCAGCGTGGCCTTTACCTATAACGAGCCCATCGTGTTCGCCGAGTGGTGTCTAGACGTGGCGGCGGCCTGCCACGAGGCGGGCCTGGGTACTGTGGCGGTCACCTCGGGCTATATCGAGGGAGCGGCCCGCACGGACTTCTTCGAGGCCATGGACGCCGCCAACGTGGACCTCAAGAGCTTTTCCGACACCTTCTACCGGAAACACTGCCGGGGCAGCCTGCAGCCGGTGCTAGAGACCCTGGAATACCTGGCAAAGGAAACGCGGACCTGGCTCGAGATCACCACCCTGCTCATCCCCAGCGAGAACGATGGCGAGAGCGAAATCGAAGCATTATTGGATTGGATCGGCCACCACCTCGGCACAGACATCCCCCTGCACTTCTCCGCCTTCCATCCCGCCCACCGCCTGCGGGAGCGCCCCTGCACCCCCGAGGCGACCCTGCAGCACGCCCGTTCCCTCGCCCTGAAAAGGGGCCTGGCCTTCGTCTACACAGGTAATATCCAGGACGAGGAAGGCGGCATCACGATCTGTCCCCGATGCGGGGGAAAACTGATCGAGCGCGAGGGCTTCCACGTGCTCCGCAACCAAGTAAGAGAGGGCCTCTGCCCCGACTGCGGAGAGCGGATTCCGGGCCGGTTTCCACCGGGTGGTGCAAGTGCGGGTGAGAAGTGAGGAGGCCACTCGTTTCGTAGAGTGGGTTTACCAAAGAAAAGATCGCTACTCGTACGAGGCCGGAAGCACCCCTTGTCGCTTCAGGTCGAGGATCTCCGCATCTCCATCGTCCAGCAGGCGCTCCCAGTTGTCAGGGCGGTAGCCCAGACTCCGCGCCGCTGAAATCAACAAGCTCTGGCCCGGGGAGGGTCGCTGGGGCACCAGGCTGTAGACGAAGTCCTGATAGGCCGCTTCAGGCGTGGTGAAGGTCCAGCCTAGGGCCTTGAACTGCCGAATGGCATCTTCCAGAAAGAGGGCATTGATGAGGTTGTGATGAAGCAGCAGCACCTGGGGGATGTCCCGCCCGAAGAGGCGGCGGGACTGGTCGCGGTAGGCCTCCGCCCGCTGGCGGAGGTGGGCCAGGTAGGCGGTGCGGAAGGGTTTCAGATCCGCGTCCGGGTGCTTGGTGAGCACTGCGACCAGGGCCGCATCCAGGCGCCAATCGGAGGTGTCCAGGCTGACGTAGGCATTCAGGAAACCGTGTGCCTTGAGGAAGGCCTTCATGCCATCGCGTTTCTCGGGTGTATCCCCCTCTCGCAGGAAGGTGAACCGGAACCACGGCTTGAAGCCAGGCAGGGAGCGGATCACCTGGTCGCAGGCCAGCACCTCGGCCTCGTACTGCTTGAGCGTCGTGGCCTTCGCATTCAGGTCCAGGTGGGTCACGGTATGGTTGCCGAGGGCGTGACCGGCCTCGCCCCAGGCCCGCGCAAGGGCGAGGCCTTCGGCCTGATTGGCCCCATTGTTCAGCGTGACGAACAGGGCAGCCTTCACCTGGTGCTTGTCCAGGGCGGCCAGCAGCGCCCCGTTGCGCTCCGGGGCGCTGAGGCGCGGCGTGGGGGCCAGCCGCGGTCCATCGTCGAAGGTGAAGGCCACGGATTGTGCGAAGCCGAGGACGCCCAGACCGAACCCGGCACAGAGGGTCTTGATAAGGGTCCTGGGGCGCATGGCGTGCCTTTTCAGAAGGAGTGATCCGGCGACTGAGGGGGAACCGGGATCGAAGTATACAATGTTGTGTACATCCAGGAAGCCAGCGGCACGGCCTATCGGGTGGCGAGGTCATTCAGAGGCCCCTTTCACCCTGGGCGGTACATGGCACGGAAAGGGAAGTCCACGGCCCCACCCGCCCCGGCTGGCCCAGGGCCTCCACGAGGCGGGCCAGGTAGTCCTCCCGCGACACCACCACCGCTCCCAGCTGCATCAGATTGGCGTTGGAAAGCTGCCCATCGATGAAGTGGAAGCCCCAGTCTTGAGCGAGTCGGCAGAGGGCGGCGAAGGCGGCGCGGCTGGCATAGTCTCGCGCGCTGAACATGCTCTCGCCGAAGAAGGCGGCGCCCAGGGAGAGCCCGTAGAGGCCCCCCACCAGCTCGCCCTGGTGCCAGGTCTCGATGGAATGGGCGAACCCGGCCTGATGAAGCTCGGTGTAGGCCCGCATCATGGCCTCGGTGATCCAGGTGCCGGGCTGCCCCTCGCGAGGGATATGGGCGCAGCGCTCGATCACCCGCTCGAAGGCCGTGTCTACCCGCACCTCGAAGGCGACGCGGCGAAGGGCACGCCGGGCCCGCGCCGGAATGTGTTCCTGGCCGGGAAGAATCAATGCTCGCTCCGGTGGCGACCACCACAGGATGGGATCGCCCTCTCCGTACCAGGGAAAGATGCCGCGGGAATAGGCCGCCAGCAGGCGCTCCACACCGAGATCGCCCCCAACCGCCAGGAGCCCATCCCCCTCCGCCTCCCTGGGATCAGGGAATACCGGCGCGGCTGGAAGTCGGTAGATGGGCATGGGCCGAACTATTCCACCTTCTTCAGCTCGATGCCCCGGTAGTAGTGCTTGAGGATCTGGTCGAAGGTCCACCCTTCCAGGGCGTAGCCGTAGGCGCCGGTCTGATCCATGCCCACCCCGTGGCCCCAGCCGCGACCATAGAAGGTCCAGCGCCGATTGGGGCGGGTGCCGGTCTGAATGAAGTTGAAGACATTGTCCTTGAGCCCCAGCAGCCCGCGGATGCGCATGCCGGTGAACCGGAAGGCTCGGCCTGCGTTATCGCGAACGGTCAGTTCCAGCACGCGCCCCTGATCGTTGTGCTGCAATTCGAGGCCACGCAGGGAATGGGCGCCCGTCTTCTGCTGCAGACGCGCCAGCAGATCCGCCTCCTTCACTTCCTGCTTCCAGTGGGCCGTGGGGTTGTAGCGATCCAGGCTCGCGCCATCGGGATCCAGGCGCCGCAGCAACAGACGCGAACCACCCTCCCGGGGGATCCAGCGGATGCGGTCGCCCACCTGGATGGCGCTCTCCCCCACCAGGCGCAGGCTCCCGCCCGGTGCCTCCTCCGCCAGGAACATGGGGGAAGCGAGGGCCAGAGGACCCGGGCCCGCATTCTTCACCCGCACCTGGCCATCCTTCAAAAGGGTGCCCTCCGCAAGCTCCAGGGGTTCCAGTTCCTGCCAGAGCTTCCCCAGCACCTGCAGGCCCTGTCCCAGGGTCGGAGCGGCATTCTTCCAGAGGCTGGGTGGCACGAGGCCCCGCCGGGCCAGGAAGCCCGCCAGCAGCTGTTCCTCGGATTTCAAGCCCAGGTCCGGCAGGAAGTAGGCCGCATCCTGAGGCCGTTCCTGGCCCCGCACCACGCGGTCAAAGTCCAGACTGCGGGCCATCCAGAGGAACAGTTCCTTCCCCTGGGCGGCGCTTGCCGGGGGCACGGGGAGCGAGAGGCGCATCGCGAGGGCCTCCACGGGGCCCTTCAGCTCGGCCATCCGCAGGGGCTGTGCCATTCGCGTTGAATCCAGCCAGGCTGCGGGAATGAGGTCCGAAGCGGCGAGGCGCAGCAGTTCCAGACTCAGCCACCCCTGATCGCCGAGGGGCGCGGCGACGCCCTTGAAGGTCAGCGTGCTGGCCTTGTCCAGGTAGTTGGTGGCGGGCTGAAGGTAGGGCGTGGCGCCGCCCCCAAATACATAACGATTGTCCACAGTGGCGCCGCCGCTGTTGGCCATGAAGAGCGCCTGGATGGGCTGGCCGCCATACATCGCCACCAACCCCCGGGTCTCTTCGATGGCCCGATCCGTCAGGCTCTGTTCGCCATCCCGGCCCCCGTACACCTGGTCGGCCACCGTATCCACCAGGTCGAAGCCCTCCTTGGCGCGCTTGCCGCGATTGGCCACCGCATAGGTGCGGGCGGCCACGGCCTGAGCCTTCAGGGCCTCGAGGCTCGGGAATTCCCAGGCCCCCATTTCCTTGGGCACGACCCCGCGCAGGTAAGTCTCCAGCTCCAGGCGATTCATCACCGTGAGGCGCCCCTGGGCGTTGGGATAGATCTCGATGCGCCCCCGATAGCGGCCCTTGCCCACCACCGTGGTGAGTTCCCCCGCGGCCTTGAAGGAGACGCCCTCCGGGGGCAAGGCGCGGCGCTCGTAGCGCTCGGTGATGGCATAGAGGGCCCTGCCCTTGCGGGGCTTGCCGGGGCGTTTCTCCGTGGAGACCCACAGCTCGTCGAAACCGCTGGCCATGAGTTTCTGGAGGATGGGCTCCGCGGTTTCTGCGGTGGCGAAGCGGCCCGTCAGCACCCGCCACGTTCCTCCATCGGAAACCCGCAAACGCTCGGGCTGCTCGCCCAGTTCGCGAAGCCGCTTCAGGAGGGCCTCGGCGCTCTCCAGCGTCACGGCTCCCCCCACCTGGATCCTGAATTCATCTGTGGGATCCGCCTCGCCCCGACTATCCCACCAGATCCGCACCTTCTCGCCCGCCGGGAGTTTCATCAAAGGTTTCCCGGCCCGGCTGCAGACCTCGCCGCCCCCTTCGAGGCTCACGATCCACTCGAGATTCTGGGTGTCGAGGCCGACCCGAATGGGGATTTCCGCCGAGACTGGTGCCGCGAGCACGAAGAAGGGAAGGAGGCGGGAAAGGCCGTTCATGCCCTCAGAGTAGCAACCCCAGCCCCTTCCCGCGCCAAGCTCAGGCGGATCGGCTCCATCTGGGGTAGCCTTCCCATCTATGCACCCCGACCTGCCAGGCCTTTCTGAGATCCCGCCCGAGCTTCGCGCACGACTGCTCGGGCCCTGGAGCGGCCCCGACTGGGATCCCGATCTCGTTCGGGACGAGCGGTTGCACGAACTCTTTGAGGCCACGGTGGATCGCCATGGCGAGCGCCTTGCCGCGGAGCTGGGCGAGGGGCGCCTCACCTACCGGGAGCTGGAGGCCCGGGCCAACCGCATCGCCCACCTGCTGCGGGCTCGGGGGGCGGGCCGTGGCACCTATGTGGGGCTCTATCTCCCGCGCACCTTGGACGTCTACGCGACCCTGCTGGGCATCCTGAAGGCGGGCGCCGCTTATGTGCCCCTGGATGCCGAGTATCCCGCTGAGCGGGTATCGCAGATCCTCCAGGATTCTGGCGCACGGCTGCTGGTGAGCGTCTCAGGCCTGGCAGCCCGTCTCGGCGAAGGGGGCCCGGCACGGCTGCTCCTGGACCTTGAAGGCCCGGCCCTCAAAGCGCAACCGGACACCCGCATCCAGCGTGCCCAGACGGGCCTCCAGCCGGAGGATCCCTGCTACGCCATCTTCACCAGCGGCTCTACGGGGCGCCCCAAGGGGGTGGCCGTGCCCCACCGCGCCGCCTGCAACCTGGTTCGCGCCGAGGGCCGCATCTTCGGCGTGAGGCCTGAGGACCGTGTCTTCCAGGGCTTCTCCATCGCCTTCGACGCCTCGGTGGAGGAAGTCTGGCTGGCCTTCCACGGCGGCGCCGCCCTCATCGCGGGCAGCGCAGAGGATGTGCGCAGCGGCCCGGAACTGCCCGGGCGTCTGGCCCAGCGCGGCGTCACCGTGCTCTCCACGGTGCCGACCCTGCTGTCCACCTTTGAGGCTGACATCCCTAGCCTGCGGCTACTGATCCTGGGAGGCGAGGCCTGCCCGCCGGATCTCGTGAAACGCTGGGCCACGGCGGGCCGCCGCATGGTGAACACCTACGGGCCCACGGAAGCCACCGTCATCGCCACCTATGCCGACCTGGTACCGGAGCGCCCCGTCACCATCGGCCGCGCCGTGGCCAACTACCGGGTGTACGTGCTGGACGAGCGCCTCGGCCTGGTGCCGCCGGGCCTCGAAGGCGAGCTCTGCCTGTCGGGGGCGGGCTTGGCCCTGGGCTACCTGGGCAGGCCCGATCTCACGGCGGAACGCTTCCTGCCCAATCCTTTCGCCGACGGCCCCTTCACCGAGCGCCTCTACCGCACCGGCGATCGGGTGCGCTTCGATGCGGAAGGGGAGCTGGAATTCCTGGGGCGCATCGACGAGCAGGTGAAGATCCGCGGCTTCCGCGTGGAGCTGGGCGAGATCGAAGTGGCCCTGCGGGAACGCCCGGAAATCCAGGCCGCGACCGTGGCCCTGCGCAAGGACGAGGGCCCCGAGCGGCTGGTGGCCTACGTGGTGCTCCGCGAGGCGTCGGAATTTGACGAAGACACGCTGCGCGCCTGGCTCCGCACCCGACTGCCCGCCTACATGGTGCCCGCCCTGGTGGAACCCCTCCCGGAGCTGCCCACCCTGCCCAGCGGCAAAGTGGATCGCAAGCGCCTGCCCGCGCCCGCCCACCGAGCAGCGAAGGTCCGCGCCACGGACCAGCTGTCTCGAACGCCCCTGGAGGCGGGCCTCGCCGCCTGCTGGGGCCGCCTCTTCCATCGCGAGGTGGAGCTCGACGAGGACTTCTTCGGGGAGCTGGGCGGCCACTCGCTCCTGGCGGCGCTGATGGTCTCGGAGCTACGGAAAACCACGGGCTTCGAGAGCCTTTCCGTGCCCGATGTCTATGCCTTTCCCACGGTACGCGCCCTGGCGGCGGAACTCGAGACCCGCGCCACGCTGAAACCCCGCGCGCCTTCGGAGGAAGGCGCGCCACCTCCCATCACCGGTCTGCGTCGCGCCCTCTGCCATTTGGGCCAGTACGCGGGGCTCTACCCCATCCTCGGCTACTTCGGCCTCCAATGGCTGGCGCCGTACCTGGCCTACAGCTGGATGATCGACCACGATTTCAGCCGCGTCCAGGCGCTGCTGATGGCCTTCGCCGGGCTGCTCTGCCTGTATCCCGCCATGTTCCTGCTCTCCATCGCGATCAAGTGGATGGTGCTGGGCCGGATCCGGCCCGGCGTCCACCCGGTCTGGGGCCTCTACTACTGGCGCTGGTGGCTGGTGAACCGCGTCCTCTCCGCCACCCCCACAGGCTACCTGGTGGGCACGCCCTGGTATCCCGTCTACCTGCGCCTCATGGGCGCGCGCATCGACCGGGACACGCACTTCGCCAGCGACTGCGTGCGGGCCTTCGATCTCCTGAGCGTGGGCGCAGACACTAGCATCGGCGTGGACGCCCGCCTGGAGGGCTATTCGATCGAGGGCGGCCTGCTGCGCATTGGCGCCATCGCCCTCGGCGCCCGCTGCTACGTGGGAGCGCGGTCGGTGCTGGGGCTGGATGTGCGCATGGAGGACGGCGCCAGCCTGGGCGAATTGAGCCTCCTGCCCGGAGGCGGTCGTATCCCCGCGGGCCAGCACTGGGTGGGCTCTCCTGCCAGGCCATTGCCAGTGGGAGACGGGGATCGCCTGCGCGCCGCCGCCGAGGCCCGTCGGCCCGCCCGGGCCTGGAAACTTACCTTCGCACTGCTGCAGGGCTTCGGCGCCTTCCTGGTGCCCGTCAGCTTCCTGGCGGCCATCCTGCCCGGCATGATGATGCTGAACGAGCTGTGGGTGAACACGCCCGGCTACTTCGGCTACCTGTGGGCCGTGCCCCTGGCGGCACTCTCCTACATCGTGCTGCTGGCCCTGGAGATCCTGGCGGTGAAGTGGCTGCTGCTGGGACGGGTGCGGCCCGGCACCTATGAGATCCACTCAGGCTTCTACCTGCGGAAGTGGTTCATCGACCAGTTCATGGAGGTCTCCCTGGATCTGCTGGCGCCACTCTACGCCACGCTCTACCTGAACCCCTGGTACCGGGCTCTGGGCGCCCGGCTCGGAGCCCGGGCGGAGATCTCCACGGCAGGCGCCGCCACGCCGGATCTGCTGAGCATCGGCGAAGAGGCCTTCATCGCCGATGCCGTGTCCCTGGGCACGCCGCGCTACGACCTGGGCCGCGTCACCCTGCGGCCCACCGTCATCGGCACCCGGGCCTTCGTGGGCAACAGCGCCATCGTCCCCAACGGCACGGAGTTGGGCGATCTCGCCCTGGTGGGCGTGCTCTCCGCGCCGCCCCTGGATCCCCAGGAGGCGCGCCGCATCGACGCCTCCTGGCTGGGCTCCCCGGCCATCTTCCTGCCCCGCCGGGCCCACGCCGGAGGCTTCAACGAAGCGGAGACCTTCCGCCCGGCCAGGCGTCTCGTGGCCCTGCGGCTCTTCATCGAGTTTTTCCGTGTGCTGCTGCCCGCCGCGGCCTTCGCCATGCTCACCTGCCTGCTGCTCACCACCATGACGGAGCTGGAGGGATGGTTTGGCCTGGGGGCCGCCGTGGCCCTCTTCCCGCTGCTCTACTTCGTGGCGGGCCTCGCGGCCTGCCTCTTTACCGCCGGGATGAAGTGGGCGCTCATGGGCCACTATCGCCCCACGGAAAAACCGCTCTGGTGCGGTTTCGTGTGGCGCACGGAACTGGTGACGGCCCTGCACGAGGCCCTGGCCGACCCCTGGATCCTGCGCATGTGCCTGGGCACGCCGCTGGTGCCCCTCTTCTTCCGCCTCATGGGCACGAAGGTCGGAAGCGGCGCGTGCATGGAGACCACCTGGCTCACGGAATACGACCTCATCACCCTAGGCGATGACGTGTGCCTGGGTTCCGACTGCACCCTTCAGACGCACCTGTTCGAGGACCGGGTGATGAAGATGTCCACCATCGAGCTGGCCCGGGAATGCAGTGTCGGCACGGATGCCGTGGTGCTCTACGACACACGCATGGAGGAAGGATCGACCCTGGGCGACCTCTCGCTGCTGATGAAGGGTGAAGTGCTCCCGGCCCGCACCCACTGGGAAGGCAGCCCCGCCAGGCGCCTGCCGTGAAGACAGCGGAGCCCCGTCTCGCCGTGGGCTGCCAGGGCGAGGAGCAGGTACTCCTGAGGACCCTGGCCTCGGAGCTCGATCTGCGCGGCGCCTTGTGTCTAGGTAAGGATGCCCATGGTCGCCCCACCCTCACCCACCAAGGGCGTGCCCTGAGCTTCAGCCGCAGCCGCGCCGGGAGCCGCTGCGCCGTGGCCCTGGCCCTGGAGGGCCGGGTGGGCGTGGATCTGGTGGCCCCAGCGGCCTGGGAGCCCGAGCTGCTGGAGGCCCACTTCCACCCCTCGGAGCGGGCCTGGATCACGGCGCTCCAGGGCGAGGGGCGGTGCGATGTCCTGATTCGCGGCTGGGCCGCCAAGGAGGCCGTGCTGAAGGCCCTGGGCCTAGGTCTCGCCTTCGGCCCCGAAGCCGTGGAGCTGGTGATCGCTGGCCCCGACCTTCGCCTCGTGCGCATCGCCGGGCAGAGCGCCGAAGGGTGGAATCTCCGGGTAACCAGCCACGAAGGCCATGTCTTGGCGCTGGCCTGGGCCAGGTGAGCCTGGGTTTTGCATTGCGGTTCTTGCAACCAATGGCTGAACAACAGAGGGCACAGAGGAAGGCAGAGCACACCGAGACAAGACACGGAAATGTGCGGACTTTTCTTTTCGGCGCCCTCTCGCTTTTCCTCTGCGACCTCGGCGGTTCATCTTTCCCCTGGATGCAGCTCTGCCGTCCGGGTCAGAACTGCGCCAGGAATCCTTCCAGCATCCGCCAGCGGCGGGCCCGCAGGGTATCCAGGTCCAGGATCTCCCCCTGGGGGCCGCGGCGATGCAGCAGCAGACAGAGGCAGAGGCCATCCTCGGGGCGGATGAAGAGGGCGGGTCCCGTGTAGGCGAAGTGCATCCAGAAGGCCGTGGGCTTGCCCGTGCCGGCCTTGGGCTCGGGCAGGGATTCCGGGAGTCCGTCCGCCGTGGAGGCCAGCACATGGGTGCCCTGGATGCCCATGGGAATCCGGGACAGCAGTTGTCCAAAACGCCAGGCCCCGTCGAAGACCCTCTGCAGCCCCAGGCCCCACACCGTGCCATCGGCGGCGCGGGCCGTCTCCACCGCCATGCGGGCCGGACTGCGGGAACCCGCCCAGCGTTGGAGCCAGGCCTTCATCTGCTGCGGTGTGCATCCGAAACCCGCGTGTCCACGCATCCCGGCCCTGGCATTGGCATCGTGGGGCAGATTGCCGGCCCGGAGAGGCACGGGAAGCCCGGGTTCAGCGATGCGCCAGGCGTCAGCATCCGGCCCATCGGGAACCGTCTGGGCTGGCTTGGGCCAAGGGGCCGGGAGGAAACCCGTCGTCTCCGTTCCGAGTCCCGTGAAGGATCGCCCCGTCTCCAGCTCGAGCAGTTCCGCCAGCAGGCGGTAGCCCAGATCCGAGTAGACCGCCAGCCCCTGGGTGCCCCGGCGAAAGAGCGGATGGGCCGCCTCGGAAGGCAGCCCCCGGCGCATTTGCTCGGCCAGGGATTCACCCGTGTAGGGCAGCCAGGCGGGCAGTCCGGCAGAGTGGGACAGCAGCTGTCGCACCGTCAGCGGGCTCTCCCGCTCCCTGAAGCCAAGCTGTTTCCGGCGATCCAGATCAAGCTCCAGGTGCTGGAGCGCCAGAGGCGCTGTCACCAGAGGCTTGGCCAGGGAGGCTAGATCGAAGAATGGCATGACGCGTTCCTAGAGCAGTTCCTTGAGGCTTTCGGCCACGGCCTTCTGCACCTGATCGGCCACCCGCATGGCCTCGAAGGCATCGGCCCAGGGCACGGTATCCCCGGCCTCGCCTTGGCAGGCCGCGTAAAAGGCTTCCAGTTCCAGCTTGAGGGGCTCGCCTTCCACGATATCGATCACGTCGGGCACCACCTGCGGCCCTTCGGGTGTGATCACCAGGCGGAGGACCTCCAGCTTCTGGGCCGCGAAATCCAGGCTGGCGTAGGCGTTCTCGCCAAAGGCCCGCAGGGTGCGCTCCTTCTTGCGGGCCACGCGGCTAGCCGTCACCGTGGCGAAGCCGCCGCCCTCGAACTTCAGGCGTGCGTTCACGAGATCCGCATACTTGGTGAGCACCGGCACCCCCACGGCCTCCACGCTGACCACGGGCTTGCCCCAGAGGGCCAGCAGCAGATCCAGGTCGTGAATCATCACGTCCATGATCACGTCCACCTCCATGCTGCGCATGGGGAAGGGTGAAACCCGGGTGGTTTCGGCGAACCGGGGCTTGAAGCCCAGCTGCCGCAGGGCCTGCACCGCAGGATTGAACCGCTCCAGGTGCCCCACCGCCGCCACCAGCTTGGGGTTGGCGGCCCGGGCCTGGCCCAGGGCCTTGAGCAGCGCCTCACCCTCGGACAGGGTCGCCGCCAGGGGCTTTTCCATGATCAGGTGCTTGCCCGCCGCGAGTACCTCCAACCCGATGCCGTGATGGAAACCCGTGGGCGCCGCGATCTGCACGGCATCAACCTTGGGCAGCACCTCACCGAGGGTGGCGACCCATCCAGTACCGAACTTCTCGGCGATCTCCCTGCCGCGGGTCTCGCTGGGGTCCACCACCGCGACGAGTTCCGTCCGCTCCGAGGCCGCGGCGATGCGGGCATGGTGTTGTCCCAGGCTTCCAACCCCCGAAACGGCGACGCGCAACTTGGTCATGAGAGCTCCAAAAGGAAAAGATCCACCGCGGAGGCACAGAGAACAAGCGGAGAGGAAGGCAGAAACCTGGATCGCCGCAGGGAAGGCTCCATCTTAGCGGGGCGCAGGGGATCCTGTGGCCGGGGGTGCTGAGAGGGTGCATGATGATGACACACCTCACATAAGGAGGCATCCATGCATCAGCCCTTCTCGCTCTCGATCCTGTCGTTGGTTCTCGCCTCGGGTGCACTCTGGTCCGCACCGGCCAAGGGCAAGGCCGAACCCGCCACGCGAATGAAGGCCTCGACCTTCGAGGGATTGGCCTGGCGCAACCTGGGTCCAGCGGTCACTTCGGGCCGCATCGGCGATCTCGCCGTGGATCCCGAGCACCCGGACACTTGGTATGTCGCGGCGGCTTCCGGCGGCGTGTGGAAGACGGTGAACGGTGGCACGACCTGGAAGCCCATCTTTGATGGCGAGGGCGCCTACTCCATCGGTTGCGTGACGCTCGATCCCAAGCGGCCCCTCACGGTCTGGGTGGGCACGGGCGAGAACAACAGTCAGCGGTCGGTGGGCTACGGCGACGGCGTCTACAAGTCTCTCGACGGCGGCAAGTCGTGGAAGAACATGGGGCTGAAGACCTCGGAGCACATCGCCAAGATCCTGATCGATCCCCGCGATTCCAACGTGGTGTATGTGGCGGCCCAAGGACCGCTGTGGGCGCCCGGCGGCGAGCGCGGGCTCTACAAGAGCAGCGACGGCGGCGAAAGCTGGAAGGCGGTGCTGACCGTTTCCGAACACACCGGCGTCACGGATGTGATCATGGATCCCCGCAATCCCGATGTGCTGCTCGCGGCCACGTACCAAAGGCGGCGCCATGTTTGGACCCTCATCAACGGTGGCCCGGAGTGTGGACTCCAGCGTTCCGCGGATGGTGGCAAGACCTGGCAGAAGATCACGGAGGGGCTGCCCAAGGAGCAGCTGGGCCGCATCGGCCTGGCCTACGCCCCCTCGAAGCCCGATACGGTGTACGCCGTGGTGGAGGCGGCCAACAAGGAGGGCGGCACCTTCCGCTCACTGGATGGCGGACTGAACTGGGAGAAACGTTCCGACTACGTGTCCGCCAGCCCGCAGTACTACCAGGAGCTGATTGTGGATCCCCATAACGCGGATCGGGTCTATTCCATGGACACCTGGATGCATGTCAGCCAGGACGGCGGCAAGACCTTCCAGCGTGTGGGCGAGAAGCACAAGCATGTGGACAACCACGCGCTCTGGATCGACCCCGCCAACACCGACCGCCTGATTGCAGGCTGCGATGGCGGCCTGTACGAGAGCCGCGACCGGGGCGCCACCTGGGAATTCAAACCCAACCTGCCCGTGGCGCAGTTCTACCGCGTGGCCACGGACAACGCGAAGCCCTTCTACCACGTGCATGCGGGCACCCAGGACAACAACAGCCTGGGCGCCCCCAGCCGCACCCGCAGCAAGGAAGGCATCGCCAACCACGACTGGTTCTTTACCCAGGGTGGTGACGGCTTCTTCTCCCGCTTCGACCCCAACGATCCAGACACGGTCTACGCCGAGGCGCAGCACGGAGACCTGATCCGCTTCAACCGCAAGACCGGCGAAGGCGTGGACATCCAGCCCCAGCCGCTGCCCGGCGAGGAGCCCCTGAAGTGGAACTGGAACGCCCCGCTGATCCTCAGCCCGCACGCACCGAAGCGCCTCTACTTCGCCGCGCAGAAGGTGTTCCGCAGCGATGACCGCGGCGATTCCTGGAAGACCGTTAGCCCCGATCTCTCCCGCCGCCTCGACCGCAACAAGCTGCCCGTGATGGGCAAGCAGTGGAGCATCGACGCCGTGGCCCGGCACACTTCCACCTCGGTGTTCGGCAACATCGTGGCCCTGGCGGAATCCCCGAAGGTCGAGAACCTGCTTTACGCGGGCACCGACGATGGCCTGCTGCAGGTGAGCGAGAATGGCGGCGGCAGTTGGCGCAAGATGGACAAGTTCCCCGGCGTGCCCGACATGGCCTATATCTCCAAGGTGGAACCCTCACGGCACCATGGCGACACCGTGTTCGTCGCCTTCGACCACCACAAGATGGGCGACTTCAAGCCCTATGTGCTGAGGAGCCGTGACCGCGGCCGCACCTTCGAGAGCATCGCGGGCAACCTGCCCGAGCGGGGCAGCGTGAACACCGTGATCGAGGATCCCGCGCGCCCCGGCCTGCTGTACGCCGGCACCGAGTTCGGTGCCTTCTTCACCCTCGACGAAGGCAAGAACTGGGTTCAACTCAAGGGTGGCATGCCCACCGTCGCCGTGATGGACCTGGAAGTCCAGGCCCGCGAAGGCGATCTGGTGGCCGCCACCTTCGGCCGCGGCATCGCGGTGCTCGACGATCTCACGCCCCTGCGCAAGCTGACGCCCGAACTGCTCGAGCAGGAGGGCGCGCTGTTCCCCGTGCGCAAGGCCGATCTCTATGCCCCCATCCACCCCGGCGGATCCCTGGGCCACGCCTTCTTCACCGCCCCCAATCCGCCCTTCGGCGCCGTGTTCACCTACTACCTGAAGGAGGACGCTAAGAGCCTCGCCAAGGCCCGCCGCGCGGCGGAGAAGGATGCGGAGGCTCCGGCGATCCCCACCTGGGAAGCCCTCAAGGCCGAAGCCCTGGACGAGGACCCCGTGGCGGTGCTCACCGTCACCGACGAGGCCGGCAACCCCGTGCGCCGGGTGACGGCTTCCGCCAAGGCCGGTCTGCAGCGGGTGGCCTGGGATCTGCGCTTTCCCCCTCCCGATCCCGTGTCGCTGAAGAGCCGCGACCGCGACCCCTGGGACACGGCCGAAGGCGGGCAGCTCGCTGCGCCCGGCACCTATCGGGTGAGCTTGTCGCTGGTGGCGCAGGGGAAGACGAAACCCCTGGGCGAAACCCAGAGCTTCCAGGTTGTTCCCCTTGGCACCGAGGGCGCCAGCCCCGAACTTCAGAAGTTCCACCAGGAGGTCGCCAAGCTCCAGCGCGCCGTCACCGGCTGCGAGCGCCTGATCGGAGAAACCGAAGAGCGCCTTAAACATCTCCGCAAGGCACTCCTCGAAACCCCCCGTGCGCCGCAGGATCTCGGCGACCGTTTGAGAAGCGTGGCCGCCCGCCTGGCCGACCTGAAGGCCGAACTGCAGGGCGATCCCGTGAAGGCCAGGTACCAGGAGGCCATCCAGCCCGGCATCGCCGACCGCATTTCGCGCCTCGTGGGTTACGCCTGGATCGTCACCGAAACCCCCACCGCTAACCAGCGCCAGGCCTATCGGCTGGCCGCCGAGGCCTTCGAAGCCTTCCAACCCAAGCTCAAGTCCCTGCTCCAGCAGGAGCTGAAGGCCATCGAAGACAGCCTCGAAGCCAGCGGAGCACCCTGGACACCGGGGCGTATGCCGAACTGGAGCCGGTAAAGCTGATTCACCACGGAGACACGGAGGGCACGAAGAATGTCTATCCTTTCGTTCTCCGTGACTCCGCGGTGAATCAGTCCCGTTCCAGGAAGGCCGCCAGGGCGATGGGGTACAGTCGCATCTCCTGTTCGTAGACGCGCTTCTGCAGGGTCTCCGGGGTGTCGTCGGGCAGCACGGGCACGCGGGCCTCGGCGATATGACGGCCATGGTCGTATTCGTTGTCCACCACGTGGATCGTGCAGCCGGATTCCCGCGCGCCCGCCGCGAGGACGGCGGCGTGGACATGGTGGCCGTACATTCCCGCGCCGCCGAATTCCGGCAGCAGGCCGGGATGGATGTTGAGAATGCGCCCTTCCCAGCGGCTGGGAATCACGAGCTTCTTCAGCCAGCCACAGAGGCAGATCACCCGGGCGCCGCTGGCTTCCACGGCCTCCAGACATGCCTCGGAAAAGGCCGTGTCATCGGCGAAATCCCTGCGCACCCGCACGCTCACGGGCAGGCCTTGGGCCCGCAGACGCTCGATGCCCAGGGCCTTGGGACTGCTGCAAATCGCGAGTACGGGCTCACCGGGCACTCGCCCCTCACGGCAGGCTTGGAGCAGGTTCAGGGCGTTGCCGCCGGTACCGGAGATGAAGAAGGCGATCTTTTCCATGGCCTTATTCTGAAGGCTGAGGCTCCCGGTCCGCCAGGAATACCAGTGGTTCCACGCCCGTACGCACCTGGAACTCCTCCCCCAGGCTGGGCACCCCGGAGCTGGGCTCATCCAGGTAGAGGGATTCCACCCGGTGCATGGGGTAGAAGCGGGTGGAGAGGGCCACCATCTCGGCTTCGCCGTGGCGCACCAGGCTCAGCGCCTGATCCCAGGGACTCACGTCGATCCCGCGCAGGGCCACCCCCGCAGCCTCGAGCCCCAGCAGGCGGCCCCAGAGGCGCTCCCTGGGTTCTCTCAACACCAGTACCACCAGTTGGCCCTGCCGGAAGGGAAGCTCGATTGCCATGGAGACTCCAACGTTGAGGCCCATTATCCAACGCTTTCCATTTCCCGAGATGCTCCCGCGCTTGGCATCGTAAGATGGGCATTCGCACCCACGCGGGAGGCATCCGTGAATTGCACGACTCAAATCGAGGGCACCAAGGGCATCCTGGCCCTGGAGGGGCGCTTCACCTTCGAGGCCGCTGCGGAGTTCAAGGCCTGTGCCCACACCGCCCTGGAACAGCCCGGCATTACGGAACTCCACCTCGACTTCAAGGGCGTTTCGGAGCTGGACCCCAGCGCCCTCGGCGGCCTGCTAATGCTGCGGGAAAAGGCCGAGACCACGGGCGCCCGGGTCATCCTGTTGAACCCGAATCCGGGTGTCCGCTCCATGCTCGAAGGCGTGAAATTCGCCCAGCTCTTCGAGATCCGGGACTGATGGCCGACCCGATCCAGGTAGATGCCACCGTTCGCGTTCCTGCCGAGGCCCTCACCGTCAAGGCCGTGCGCTCGGGCGGTCCCGGCGGGCAGAACGTGAACAAGGTGTCTTCCAAGATCGAGCTGCGCATCCAGCTGGAGGCCATTGAGGGCCTCACACTCGGGGCCCTGGAACGCCTGCGCCACGCGGTCCGCAATCGCCTGGACGGCGAAGGCCGCTGGATGATCATCAGCGAGAAGACCCGGGATCAGGCCAAGAACCTGGAGGATGCCCGCGCCAAGGCCGTTCTTGTCATTGCGGCGGCCCTGGTGCCCCCCACCCCGCGCCGCCCCACCCGCCCCACCTTCGGCTCCAAGACACGGCGCCTGGAGGGCAAGCGCCTCACTAGCGAAAAGAAACGCCAGCGAGGCGGCAAGGACTTCGATTAGCTACATCTCCAGGTAGGTGTGCAGCTTCCGCTGCTCGGAGAGCAGGGCCCGCAGGGCCTCGGTGGCATCGGTCTCGGTGCGCTTGACCTTGCGGCTGGGGCCCTCGATGAGCACATCGGGATCGTAGTGGACGCTGCGCAGAACGTCATCGATGGTCTGGGCCGGGACGATCTGCTGGATGCGGAAATCCTCGTCCTCGTTGACGATGATGTGGGCCTCGTTGGGCGTTCCGAACAGGTTGTGGCGCATGCCCAGCGTGTCCTGGTAGGCACCCGTGAGGAAGAAGGCGATGTAGTACGGCTCGCCAGGCTTGGGCTCGTGCAGCGGCAGTTCGTCGCGCACGTCCTTCAGGTCGATGAACTTGTCCACCTTGCCGTCGCTGTCGCAGGTAATGTCGCAGAGCGTCGTGGAGAGCGTGGGCTTTTCCTTGAGCCGGTGCACGGGCATGGCGGGGAAGAGCTGGTCGATGGCCCAGTGGTCGGGCATGGACTGAAACACGCTGAAGTTGGCGATGAGCTTGTCCGCCAGGCTCTTGTTGAGATCCTGGAATTCCTCGGGGATGTACTTCAGGGACTTGTAGCTGAGGATGCGCGAAAGCTTACGGCACACTTCCCAGAAGATCGTCTCGCCCTTGGAGCGGTCCTCCAGGCTCAGATACCCCAGGTTGAAGAGGGTCAGCAGCTCGTCCTTCTGTGTGATGGCGTCGTGGTACATCTCCGAGAAGTTCTTCACGGAGATGGCATCCCGCGTGTAGGCCAGATCTTTGAGGATCTGCGGCTCCTTGCCCGTGAGTTCCACGGTGTACTTCGAGTAGGTCGTGTCGATGAGGCCGATGATGTCCACTACCACGACCTGGTGGAAGGCCACGATGGCGCGGCCGGACTCGCTGAGGATGTTGGGCAGGGGCACCTGCTCCTGGGTGCAGATGTCCTTGGTGGTCCAGATCACGTCCGAGGCGTATTCCTGCACGGTGTAGTTCATGGAGCTGCTGAAGGTCGTGCGACTGCCGTCGTAGTCCACCCCCAGACCGCCCCCTACGTTGAGGTATTGCAGGGGCACGCCCCGCTTGCGCAACTTGGCGTAGAGGCGCGTGGCCTCCTTGAGGGCCGCCTTCACCCGCCGAATGTCCGTGATCTGGCTGCCCAGATGGAAGTGCAGCTCGATGATGCTCTCGAGCATGCCGCGCTTTTCAAGCACCTCGATGGCATCCAGGATTTCGCGGGTGGTGAGACCGAACTTGGCGTGATCCCCGGCGCTGGATTCCCACTTGCCGGCCCCCGGAGCGCTCAGCTTGGCGCGCAGGCCGATGAGGGGCTCCACCTTCAATTCTTTCGCCACCTTCAGGATCAGGGGCAGTTCCGTCATCTTCTCGACGGTGATGAGCACATTGCGCCCGGCCTTCTTGGCCAAGAGCGCCATGCGGATGAAGTTCTCGTCCTTGTAGCCGTTGCAGAGAATCAGCGCCTCGGCGTGCAGGTTCATGGAGAGGGCGATCATCAACTCGGGCTTGGAGCCCGCTTCCAGGCCGTAGCGGTACTTGTAGCCCGATTTCACCACCTGCTCGACCACTTCCTTCATCTGGTTGGTCTTCACGGGGAAGACGCCCTGGTAGTCGCCGTCGTAATCGGATTCCTTGATGGCCTTGCGGAAGGCCTCGTTGATCTCCTGCACCCGGTTGGCCAGGATCTGGGGGAAGCGCAGGATCAGTGGCGTGTGAACGCCCTTCTTGCGGAGGTGCTGCACGATCTCGTAAACGTCGGCACAGAGATTCTCGTCCTGGGTGGGATAGACCTCCAGATGCCCCTTGCTGTTGATTCCAAAGTAGCTGTCCCCCCACTCCTTCACGCCGTAGAGTTCGGCTGAGTCCTGGATCGTGTAGGGTTTCATTGCCATCGAGGGATTCTCCGGGGGATGCAAGGCCTGAAGCCCAATTAAAGGGAAAAGCCAGAGGTTAATCCAATGAAATATGCGAGACGTCTCCTTTGAGCCGCTTCAGGGTCACGACCCAGTGCCGGTGACGCACCCGACGCAGGGCCGTGCCACGGGTGAGCTTCTGCCATTGGGCCGTCCCCAGGGGCAGCTCCGAGGCGGGCCTCGTGTGCAAGGGGCTCACGCCTCCCCAGAGTTCGGGATCGCCCCAGAGCGGCGTCCTGTTCCAGGGGCAGGCTTCCTGGCAGATGTCGCAGCCTGCCGCCCAGCCCGTGCGCGCCAGGGCCTCGACTACGCCTTGGGGAGGCGCCTGTTCCGTTTCCACAGTGTAGGTGGTGAGGCAGCGCCTCGGATCCAGGCGAAAGGGCGTCAGGGCTCCCGTGGGGCAGGCCTCCAGGCAGGCCCGGCAGCTTCCACAGCGGTGCCCCGCGAAGGTGGCATCCGCCTCCAGTTCCATGTCCAGGAGCAGAACGCCCAGGAAACCCCAGCTCCCACCCTTCCCGGCGATCAGCAGGGTATGGCGCCCCTGCCAGCCCAGCCCTGCGCGCACTGCAAGCTGTCGCTCCAGGAGCGGGGCCGTGTCCACGCAGGCCCTGCCCCGCAGTTCGGGCCGCAACGCCTGGGCCTTCGCCAACAGCGCCTTCAAGCGCCCCTTCAACACGGCATGGTAGTCGGGTCCCCAGAGATAGCGGCTGAGCTTCAGGCTGCCCGCGGCGCTTCCGGGTACCGCTTCCCGCCGGGCATAGGGGAAGAAGCCCACCAGGGCCGTCCGGGCACCCTCCAGGAGCTGCCCGGGGTCCAACCGCTCCGGCCCATCGAGGTAAGGAAAGAGTTCTCGTCCTCCCGCCTCCAGCCAGGCTTCCAGGTGCTCCCGCTCGCCCTCGAAGGGCTCGCATCCGGCGAAGCCCACCCGGACAAAGCCCAGGGCCAGGGCCTCGGACCGCAGCCATTCCTTGAAGTTCAGTGGCTCGCCTGCATTCAAGGGATTTAGACTCCTTCCATGGACATCCTGACGCTTGAGCTCTTCGATGTCACCGTCTCCGGCGCCCTGCTGGAGGTGCGGCAGGCCCTGGAGACCCATCCGGGCCTGCCCCTCCGCATCCACATCGATGCCGATGACATGCTGCGGCTCAACCTTCAGCGGTACCTGGAGCGTCAGGGACGAGCGCTGTCCATCCGCGCCCTGGAGGGTCGCTGGCAGTTCGATGTGGCCGCGGGCCCAAGTCCAGCTCCCGCCGCCGCCCCCATCCTTGAGGCCTTGCCCACCCCCGTCCTGGCCCCGGCCGCCTCTGGCCCCCGGCCCGTTCTCCTCCTCCGCAGCGCCTTTGCGCCCGGCGACCGGGCCCTGGGTCGAAACCTCCTCCTGGGCGTGCTGGAGCGCCTGGACCCCGCTGGCATCCCCTGGCTCCTGCTGGCCCACGAGGCCCTGGATCTCCTGGAAGACCCCCGGGCCCTGGAGATCCTGCGGAATCTCGAGGCTCGGGGCCTGGCGGTGCACCTTTCCGGGGAGAGCCTGCGGTTTCTCCAACGGGACGCGGCCCCCTTCCCGGCCATGGAAGATGCCGAGTGGCAATCCCTCCTCGGGCGGGGCGGGCTGACCCTCCTCTAGGAGCCCGTCCAAATATTCTGCGGGAACCGCGTTGAGCGCAAAGGGCTTGATGGCACGAAGGCGCGTGAGAGGCGATGCGGGTCCATCGTCCGAACGCGCCGACACAGCCAGCGAGCCCTTTGCGCTCAACCCTTCGGGCTGGGGCGCCAGCCGTCGCGATCCTGCGTCAGGCTCCTTGTCCTTGGGGCCACCAAAGCCTTCGTCGCCTTCCTTGCCTCGCTCGGCTGGCACCCCAGCGCGGCCCCGCATAATACTTGGACGGGCTCCTAGCTGGTAGGCTGAAGGTCTCGAGTTCCCTTCAACCCCACTCCCTGCCTGCGACCCATGAACCTGCCGAACTACCTCACCTTTGCCCGGATCCTGATGGTGCCCATCCTTGTGGTGGTGCTCATGACCCGGGTGCAGCACCACCAGATCATCGGGGCGGTTGTCTTTTGGATCGCCTCCATTACCGATTTCTACGACGGCTACTTTGCCCGCAAGTACCGGCAGGTCACCGTGCTCGGCAAGCTGCTGGATCCTCTGGCGGACAAGCTGCTGATCTCCGCCGCCCTGATCTCCCTCATCGAGCTGAACAAGACCCCCGCCTGGATGGCCTTCATCATCCTGGCCCGGGAGATGTCCATCACCGGCCTTCGCGGCCTCGCCAGCGAAGAAGGCATCACCATCGCCGCCGACTCCATGGGCAAGTGGAAGCTGGGCGCCCAGATCACCGCCATTTCCTGCCTCATCTTTGGCCCCGTACTGGACGGCTGGCTGTACCTCTGGACTGGCCTGGAGATCTTCCGGCAGTGGAGCGTGGCCATGTTCTTCCGGGGCGCCCTCACGGCAACCGAGCCCTGGGGCCTGTTCGTGGGCCTGGGCCAGATCATCATGTGGATCGCGTTGATCCTCGCCATCTGGAGTGCCGTGCTCTACTTCCGCACCTTCTGGAAAAAGGTCGGCGAACGCCTCCTGAACGGCACCGGTCGACTGACCGGAGCCGAAGGCCAGGATGAGGAAATCCGATGATCCGGAAGTACCTCCTCGCGGGCCTGCTCACCCTCCTGCCCCTGGTGGTCACCCTCTGGCTCCTCAAGGCCATCTTTTCCAGCCTCATTGACATCTTCCGCGGCCCCTTCACCTGGATCTCCCAGGCCCTGGCCCTGCCCCTGCCACCCACCTGGATGCTGGCCATCATCTCCGCCGGCACCACCCTGCTGCTCTTGCTCGGCGTGGGCGTGCTGATGGGCAACCTCCTGGGCCGCCAATTGCTGGCCTGGCTCGACGAAATCATGCTGCTCATCCCCGGCGTCAAGGGCATCTACGGCGCCACCAAGCAGGTCATCGGCGCCATCCAGAGCGGCCAGGGCGGCAGCTTCAAGGAAGTGGTGCTGGTGGAGTGGCCCTACCCCGGATCCTATACGCTGGGCTTCCTGGCGCGACGGGATTGCAGCTGGGCCGTGCCCGGGGGCGAATCCATGGTGGCCGTCTACATCCCCACCGCCCCCAACCCCACCTCCGGCTATGTGGTGATGCTCGAAGAATCCAGGGTGCGTCCCGTGCCCATCGCTCCCGAGCAGGCCTTCACCTGGGCCGTGAGCGGTGGCGTGGTGGCGCCCAATCTGCAAAGCAGCCAAGCCCCGTGCGAAGGCTAGAGCACAAGCGAATCCTGGTCTCCGGCGCGGGCAGCGGGCTGGGACGCGCCACAGCCAGGAGCCTGGCGGACGAAGGCGCAGAGCTGATCCTGGTGGGCAGGCGCCTGGAGGCCCTCCAAGAAACCCTGCCCCAGGCGCGCTGCGTGGCCCTGGATCACGGCGATGATGCCGCTGTGGCGGCCTTCGCCGCCCAGTGCCCCGAACTGGACGGCATGTTCCTGGCCGCCGGTCAGCTGGTGATGGGAAGCGTTCAGTCCACTCCCGCCGCGGACTTCGACCGCATGATCGCGGCCAATCTCCGGGGCCCATGGCTGCTCTGCCACCATCTGGGCCCCCGGCTGAAGAACGGGGGCAGCGTGGTGCTGGTGGGTTCCAACATCGCCCTGCGCGCCATTCCTAATTCCGCCGCCTATTCCGTGGCCAAGGCGGGTCTGCACATGCTGGCCCAGGTGCTCAGCCTGGAATGGGCACCCCGACAAATCCGCTGCAACGCCATCGCCCCCGGCCCCATCCACACCGCCATGGTGGAGTCGCGACTGCAGGAAAGTGCCGACCCCCATGGCGACCTGGCCCGGCTCTCCCGAGTCAATCCCCTCCAGCGCCTGGGCCGAGAAACGGAAATCGCCGCCCTGGCACTCCACCTGCTCTCGGATGAAAGCTCCTGGACCACCGGCGCCGTGATTCCCATCGATGGCGGCGCTACGGGCGTTTTCTAGCGCCGTTCCAGGAGGTTTTCTTGCCCAAGCTCCGCCTCGACCTGCTCCTCGTGCAGCGCGGTCTCTGCGAGACCCGGGCCAGGGCCCAGGCCCGGATCCTGGCCGGGGATGTGCTGGTGGAGGATCGGCCCATCACCAAGGCGGGCACCGCCATTGCCGAGGACGCCCCCATCCGCCTGCGGGGCGAGGCCCTGCCCTTCGTCAGCCGGGGTGGGCTCAAGCTCCAGGGCGCGCTGGAGGCCTTCGCCATCGATCCAACGGGACGCATCTGCTTCGATGCCGGTTCCTCCACCGGAGGCTTCACGGATTGTCTGCTCCAGCGGGGCGCCGCCAAGGTCTACGCCGTGGACGTGGGCACCAATCAGCTCCACTGGCAACTGCGCAGCGATCCTCGCGTCATCTCCATGGAGCAGGTGAACCTGCGCACCTGGGAGGCGAGCCGCATCCCCGAACGATGCAGCCTGCTGGTGGCCGACCTCAGTTTCATCAGCCTCCGCCTCGCCATCCCGCCCGTGATCGCCAGCCTCACCCCGGATGCCGAGGCCGTGCTGTTGGTAAAGCCCCAGTTCGAGGCGGGCCGGGATGACGTGGAAAAGGGCGGCATCGTGCGCGACCCACGGGTTCACACCCGGGTGTGTGAAGAGATCCGGGCCTTCTTTTCAGACACGGAACTCAAGCCCCTCGCACTCATCGAGAGCCCCATCCTGGGCGGCGAGGGGAACAAGGAATTTCTGCTGCACCTCAAACGCCAGAACAGCGCGGGCTGAGCCTGAATCACTTCTTCTTTTTGGCCGGTGCGAGGGGAGCCTTCACTGGGGTTTCGGCCTGTTTGGCGGCCAGCCCCGTGCCCCGGGAGGCCGCTGTGGCGCCGTGGACGATGGCGGGTTTGGCTTTCTTCGGTTTCTTGTCGTTGGCCATAAATCCTCTTTGTGGGCTCCGCTCCATCCGGATGCGGACCTGGGTCCCAGCATGGGCTCTATTCCTGAAAGTTATTTATTTTCTTCAATTAAACTCATTTCATCCGACCTTCCGCGCTAGCCAAGAGAACTGAAGTCCACTGAGCCCCACACATGGATGCGCTATGCTGGAGCCACATCCAATCAGGGGCAGCGCATGTCCTACGAGCACGGAAGTGCCGGCAGTCGGTTCGATCTTCCGAATCCCATGAAGGCCGAGAACCTGTTGATGGGCATCGCGGGAGGAATCTGCGCGCTGCTGGGCTTCGTGCTGCTGATGGTGAGCCGCGGCCGGATGGAGGGCAGCGGTTCGGCCTGGACGCCCATCCTGACGGCCCTGGTGCTCCTGGTGATGGGCGGCACCGCTCTGGCGCGCACCTTCTCCCAGCTGCGCTTCTTCTTCGGACGAGGACTGCCGCGGAATCTCATGCGCCCCAAATCCCATTACGAGACCCCCAAGGCGATTCGTCGGGAGGGTCCGGTGGGCGAGATCCAGCGCGGCAAGACCGGGAACACCGACGCGGCCGATGCCCTCAAGGAAGTGCTCCGCCAGCAGGCCATCGTCTTCGAGGAGCCCGAGGGACCCTTGAATGGATTGCTGTACTCGGCCGTACCCAACCTGATCTACGCGCCGCCGCCCATCCAGTTCCTCGCTCGCCAGCAGTTTGCCAATGCGATCAAGATGCTGCTCACCCTGCTCCTGGTAATCGTCGCCATGGCCAGTGGCGCGGCCAGCCGGGATCGCACGGCCTGGGAGCTGGCCCAGGGTTGGATCGGGCTGGGCGTCCTCGGCTACCTCCTGGCGGTGCTCTTCTTCACACCCTCGGGCGCGGGACTCGATGACCGTTCCAGTCAGTCCAGGCTGTCCGTGAAATGGGTCGCCCTGAGACTCGTGCTGGCCGTGGTGGTGCCGGTCCTGCTGGTCCAGATGGCCGGTAGTCTGCCGGCCCTGCCAAGCCTCTCGCCCTTCCCGCATGTCTTCGTGCTGCTGCTCCTGGCCTTCGGAGCCTATGCCCTGATCTTCTTCGTGCTGCTTCGGGAAGGCAACGAGGCCCCAGCCACGGCGGTGAGCCAGGTGCAGGAAGCCTGGAGCATGAACTGTCACCCAGGCCTGGTGGTGGGAGAGTTCGACCGCATCATGCAGTCCACCTGGCGCGAACAGATCCCGAACCGGACCTATACGAGACTCGAGCCCGTGATCAATCCCGCCGCCCGCACCGGCCAGTTCCTGGCCGAGATGCTGGAGGAATACCAGCCTCTGCCGCTCGACCCGCACACCCCCAGCCTGAGCGAGATCCTCCAGAATCCCAAACTCCGCCTGCTCACGGCGCTTACGGCCTTCGCGGGGGTGAGCCTCATCACCAGCGGGCTCTGTCTCTTCATGTGGGCCCTCCAAGCCATGAGCCCCACACCGGGTGCCTCGACCTGGCTGACCTACGGCCTGATCACCGGGGCCCTGGCCACCGCCAGCCATCGCGTGTCCCACGCCCTCTGGCAGCGTTTTGATTTCGACTCGGTACTGCTCTTCTGTGAGATGAAGGGGCAGTATGTTACGGCCGAATTCCAGCACGGCAACGTCATGCGCGATACGGTGAAGGCGACTTCCAGCGTGACTCAGATCGAGTCCATGACCTTCCGCCTCTGGGTGGCATCACTGCACTCGGTCTGCTTCGGGAAACGGAAATTCCGCTACATCCGCGCCATGCAGCCCGAGGACGAGGCCGCACGGGGGCTCGCGGACAAGCTTCGGGCCTTCGCCCGGGAACAGGCCATCATCCTCGCCCCTTCCTCTCAGATCGACCGAGAACGACAGGCCCAGCTTCAAAACATGAATACGCCCGAAGTCATGGCGCCTCCACCGGTGCCGACACTCGCGGAAACCGTGGTCGCGGAGGCCTCCACGACCACCAGGTTCTGCTCCTCCTGCGGCCAAAAGAGCGCTCCAGGGCAGCGCTTCTGCGGCGGCTGCGGCAGCCCCCTGGCCTCACCGGCCTAGGGCCTCAGTACAGGAACATCGGCTTGCCTTCTACGGCTCGGATGCGGGGGCGATAGCCTTCGGAATCGTACAGCTCATCGACATCCACGCGCTTCTTGCCCTCGCTCAGGGTGGTGATGGGAACGCTGGCATAGGTGCCCTGCTTGAGGGCCACCATGCGGCCCCATTGGCGCCGCTTGAGGAGACCGATGGCGGTCTGGGCGAAGTTCACGGCCACCATCAGGTCCAGGCTATCGGGGGCGCCACTGCGCATGAGATAGGAGACCTGCTGGCAGATGACATTCTCGCCGGTGATGTGCCGAAGGGCTTCTCCGGTGAGGAGGCCGATGCCACCCAGCTTCGTCTGGCCGTGTTCGTCGGCTCCCATGGCGATGGTACCTCCGCCCACCATGGTGGCGCCCTCGCTCATGGTGACCATGGCGTAGCTGCTCGGGTTCGAACGCTTGTCCGCCAGCACCAGATCCGCCAGTCGGCCAATATCGAAAGGAACCTCGCTGATGATGGCCCGGTCCACCCCCGCCAGGTACGAGGCCAGAAGGCTCGTCTCGCCGCAGTTGCGGCCATAGAGTTCCACGATGGCGATGCGCTCGTGGGAGCCTGCTGTGGTGCGGAGCTGGTGGATGAATTCCACGCTGCGGGTGACGGCGGTGGAGAACCCGATGCAGTAGTCCGTGCCGAAGACATCGTTGTCCATGGTCTTGGGGATCGCCAGGATGGGCACCCCTTCGCGATGCATGCGCTCCGCGTAGGTGAGGGTGCCATCCCCTCCCAGGGCGATGATCGCGTCCAGCCTCAGGCTTTCCACCACCTTCAGCACGTGGGTCGTGAGATCCCGCTCATGGGGGCTCTGGGGCAGGAAACCCGGCACATCCCTGGGCCGAACTCGAGCCGGATCGAGGCGGCTGGTGTGCAGGAAGGTTCCGCCGCTGCGATCGATGGTGCGGGTGTTGCGCTTGTCCAGGTCCATCACGCAGCCGGGAGTGCTAGCAGGATCCTCGGGGTTGTACCCCAGCAACCCCGCCCAACCCCGCCGGATGCCAACGACCTCGATGCCTTCGTCAATGGCGCCGTGCACGAGGGTCTTGATGCAGGGGTTGAGCCCTGGCACATCGCCGCCGCCGGTCAGAATGCCGATGCGCATGGTCGCCTCACCAGGGATCCTGAACCGTTCGTCCAGCCTCGGCATGCCTCTGGGCGCGCAGGCCGATGTCCTTCCGGCATTGCATTCCCGGCCAGCCCACTTCCTCCAGATCCTGGGCCACCGCGGCTCGAGCCGCCGCCAGATCCGGCGCCAGGGTCGTGAGGTTCAGGACCCTTCCCCCTTGAGTCACCCACTGCCCATCCACGAATCGTGTTCCCGCATGGATCACCGTGCAGCCTGGGTTCCGAATCGTGATGGGCACGCCCTTCTTGGCGCCTTCGGGATAGTCTTCCGCCGCCAGGACCACCGTGATGGCACAGCCTTCCTTCAAGGCGAGGTTCTCCCGCAAGAGGCGCCCCTCTGCCACTTCCAGCAGCAGGGGAGCCAGATCTTCGTCCAGCAGTTGCATCAGCACCTGGGTTTCGGGATCGCCGAAGCGCACGTTGTATTCCAGCAGCTTGGGACCAAAGGCGGTCCACATGACCCCCAGGAAGAAGACGCCCCGGGCCTGCAGTCCCTCCTTCTGGCAGCCCCGCAGGGTGGGCTCGACCAGCTCTACCCGCAGGCGCTCCAGATCCTCGGGCCGCAGGAATGGCAGGGGCCCGAAGGCGCCCATGCCCCCGGTGTTGGGGCCCTTGTCGCCTTCAAAAATGCGTTTGTGGTCCTGGCAGGGCGGCAGGATGGCATAGCGCACATGATCCACATCCACGTCCACCAGCACGTGCAGGCTCAGCTCCATGCCCACGAGCGGCTCTTCCAGCACCACGGTCTGGGAGGCCTCGCCAAAGGCCCCGGCGAGAAAGGAGCCCAGGGTTTCCAAGGCCTCTTCCTCGCGTTCGGCCAGCACCACGCCCTTGCCCGCGGCCAGGCCATCGGCCTTGAGCACAATGGGATAGCCGTAGTCCCAGGTCCGGATGGCGGCCTCTGCGGCGTCGAAATCCGTGTAGGTTCCGCTTGCGGCGCAAGGAATACCGTGGCGATGCATGAAGTCCTTGGCGAAGGCCTTGGAGCCCTCCAGTTGCGCCGTGGCGGCGCCGTGGCCGAACACGGGAATATCAAGGGCGCGAAGGCGATCGGCGAGCCCCGCCACCAGCGGCACTTCAGGGCCGATCACCACGAGCCCAGGGCGCTGTGCAGCGCACCAGGCCGTCATCCCGTCCAGATCATCGACGCCCATCGGCAGGCACGTGCCGGATTCAGCGATGGCATCGCTGCCGGGCGCCGCGAAGAGTTCCACGGGCGTGCGGCCAGCCTTGAGCTTCAGCGCCAGGGCATGTTCCCGGCCACCGGAACCCACGAGCAGGATCTTCATGGTCCAACCTCCAGCCTCAAGTATCCACGAGGAGGCCCCGGATGAGCCCGTTTCGCTTCGCCACGCAACAGAACCCCTCACCCTGGATCATGGGACGTCTCGCCCCAGATCACTGGCCCCTTGGCCCTCAGACGCCCATCCTTCCGCCATCTCCCCGAGCCCAGTGACACGTTGAGCTGGGCTCCTCTTTCCGGTCTTCGGATCGGGCGAAACCTCACGGCCGGGCCTCGCTGGCCCTTCCGGATCTTTTTCAAGGAGGCACCATGTCCACCCTCTCCACGACCCTCGGCACCGTGGCCCTCGCCCTCGCGGGCCTCGGCCTCCAGGCCGAAGACTTCACCTCCCTGGCTCAGGTGACCAAGACCACCTGGCCCGAGAAGAATCACATCGGGGTGATCTGCGACTACCGCGACAGCAAGGCTCAAGTGGAAGATCTGGCCCAGGCCCTCGGCCCCGGTTCACGGATCACCGTGGTCGATATCAGGCGCGATGAGCAGGCCCCCGGTGGAGCCCAGATCATCGCCAATCGCCATGCGGATTACCTGGTATTGCTGCCCAAGGATCGCCTGATCCGTGATGGCTCCTTTGGCGCCACCCTGGCCATTCACCGCTTGGCCCTGTCCGGAGTGCCCACGGTGGGCACGCATCCCAAGGCCGTGGCCCAGGGGGCCGTGTTCAGCATGGGCGATGCGACCCGGGGCGAAATCCTGGTGACCAATCGCCTGCGGGGCACCGTGGACGTGATTCTGCCTCCGGGCATCGGCTACAGCCAGAAGGCCAGCCTTACTCTGGGGGAAGGCATGGCCACCATCGCCGTGCTTGCAGCCAAGTGAACCCCGCCATCTCCCGCGAAGAGCCCCCGAGGTTTGGGGGCTCTTTTTACAGCCATTCTCCGAACTGATCCCGGAATGTGCGGCTCAGGGTGAGCTTGGTGCCATCGCGCATAATCACCAGGTGATCCCCGCTGGTCCAGGGCTGGAGTTCCTTGATGCAGTCCAGGTTCACGATGGCGGAGCGGTGAATGCGGCGGAACTGCCGCGGGTCCAGGCGCCCGAGGATGCCGGCCATGGTCTGCCGGAGCAGGAAGGAGGTTCCCTCCACGTGCAGCCGGATGTAGTTGTCCTCGGCCTCGATCCACTGAATGGCAGAGGTGCGCACCAGCATGTGACGCTCGCCCTGGCGCACCAGCAGGCGGTCCACCCAGGGGCGTTCCTCCCGAATCCCCGACATGAGGGCGCCCAGATTCTGCTTTCCGTGCTCTGCAGTGGGCTCCTTGGAACTCCACCGCCTCGCGCGCTCCAAGGCCTGGTGGAAGCGCTCGGGATCGAAGGGCTTCAGCAGGTAGTCCAGGGCGTGGACCTCGAAGGCCTTCATCGCGTGCTGATCGAAAGCCGTCACGAACAGCGTGGTGGGCATCCGATCGGTGCCAATGGCATCGATGACCCCGAACCCATCCAGTTCAGGCATCTGGATATCCAGGAAGACCAAGTCCGGGTTCAGTTCCTCGATGGCCTTCACGGCCTCGATGCCGTTTTCACATTCGCCCACCACCTCGAAATCCGCCTCCTTCTGCAGGAGATGGATAATGCGCTGCCGGGCAAGCTGCTCATCGTCCACGATCAGGGCCCGAAGGGTCATGGCGTCTCCGCACGATCCGGCACATCCAGCGGGAAACGGAGCACCACGAGGGTTCCCCGGCCCGGTGCCCCAAGAATATCGATGTGATAGGCCTCCTTGTAGAGCAGGCTCAGGCGCGCTCGAACATTGGAGAGCCCCACGCCTTCGCGCCCCGCCACGAAACCCTCGCCATCGTCCTGCACCTCCAGCACCAGGAATTCAGAATCCTTTCGTGCCCGCACGATGAGCGTGCCTCCCTGGGAGCGGTCTGAGAGGCCGTGCTTGAGGGCATTCTCCACCAGGGGCTGGAGGATGAAGCTCGGCACCCGGGCCGCCATCAGTTCCAGAGGAATCTCCACCCGCACCTGCAGGCGCTCCTGGAAGCGCACCCGCTCGATGGCCAGATAGGCCTCGATGAAGGCCAGCTCCTTGCGAAGAGGCACGAGCTGCTCCGGGGCCGCATCCAGGGTCATCCGCAGGAAATCCCCCAGGCGACCGATCATGCGATCGGCCCCATCGGGGTTGGCGTGGATGAGAGCCGAAACGGAGTTCAGGGTGTTGAAGAGGAAATGGGGCTGCAGCTGCATGCGCAGGGCCTGATTCTGGGCCTCCGCGAAGCGGGCCTCCAGTCGCGCCGCCTCCAGTTCCCGCGCCCGGAATTTGCGGTAGATGCGGTGCCCGTGCAGCGCTCCCAGGAGCGCCCACATGAAGAGCAGGTTGGTGTGGAAGTAGTTGCGATAGAAGTAAGGCAGCCGGGCAAAGTAGCCCAATGAAGACGACTCGGTCTTCCACATCTGAGCATAGAAAGCCAAGTTGATCAGATACGCGAGGAAGAGCCCCAGCGCCGCCGCAAACAGGCTCGTGGCCAAGTGCAGGCCCCAGGTGCGCCACTCCCGCAGGGCAAAGGACTCGATGGGGCGACAGTCGGACAAACGGACCAGCGCCAACCCAACCAGCCCCCAGGCCAGATTCTGAAGGGCGTTCATGAGCAGGAGGTGCCCCACCTCCGGCTTCTTGGACATGGAAATGTCCCAGGAGGCCATGTAGAGCGCCAGGAGCGCCCAGGCGCCCCAATACCACAGCCACTTCGGATCCCGTTTCGCCATGGTCACAGACTAGTGACAATCCCAATGAGGGGCCAGGGTCCAGGGGTGAGGCGCCCCGGACGGGGGGCGAAGCTCCGTCCTACTTCGCCTCCAACCAGCTCCCTCCGCTGCGCACTTCCGCCGCCAGCTTGACGCCGATGGGCGCCAGATCATCGGCGCCCTCCATGGCCAGCGTGCGGCGAGTTGAGGCTGAAGATGGTCGGTAATCAGGTAGAATTAATCACACGATAAGACAACAATGTTCTCCCCGGCTCAATTACCAATTTGGCGAGGCTCACATGGCTGATGCTAACGAGGCGGACGTCCACCAACACCCGGTGACAGCCCTTCTCGTCAAAAAACAAATGGGCCATTTCCATGGGATATCTCAATGCGTTTAGTCCCTGGTCGACCCCATTCCGTGTTCGACTCAGGAGAAGATCCGACCCTGGAGCCCTCACCGATCGCGCACAGCCTGCCTCCCCGAAATCGCCTTGGAGTCGGCTTCGCAACACTCGCGGTCTATGGCCTTTTGGCGGGGTTGGCCTTGATTCTCCCGCCCCTGGCTCCGAAGCGGAATGAGCCTATCGGCCTGCCAGATTCGCTGACCTCCAGAAAGACGCTGGACGTCATCTTGAGGGAAGAAATCAGCCATGACCGGGGGAAAGAACGAGTGCGCCTCGGGTCCAACACCCTGCGAGGGGGTGGAGGCAACGGAACCATCGACCCCGCCCTGGTGGACAAGGTCGTTCCCAATACCCCGGTGATGATCGAGCCTCCCGAGGATCTTTCCAATATTGTCTATCCCAAGTTCCCCGTTATCGCCGGGGATCCGACGCTCCCCCGTGCTCCGGGAGGCAATGCACTCGAACGGGGTACAGGGCAAGGGGTGACAGGCAGAGTGCAAGGTGGGAGAAAGCAATTCGACCACCAACTTGTCCCCATCCATAGTCCGAACCTGGAGTATTCCCTGAGCCCATCGGAAATCTCCAAGGACGGGGATCAGACTATCGTGCGCGTCACCATTGAAGACGATGGTCGGGTATCCAAAGCCAAGCCAATCAAAGGCCCGAGCTTCCTCTTCGCAAAGGCAGAAGCCACCGCCTTGCGATGGCGCTTCGAACCCCTTCCGCCCCACGGATTGAATGGGCCAATGGATATAACCATCACCTTCGTCTCAATAAACAAATGGAAACCCTAGGGCTTTTCATCCAATTTTGGATCGCAGAGAGCGACTAGGTTCGATGCTCAAGCAACTGCTGGAAACCTTCACTTCGCTTCCAACCAACTCTCTCCGCTGCGCACTTCCGCCGCCAGCTTGACGCCGATGGGCGCCAGATCATCGGCGCCCTCCATGGCTTCCCGGAGGAGGGTTGAAGCCTGCGCCACTTCCTCGGGCGGGGCCTCCAGCAGCAGTTCGTCGTGAACCTGGAGCAGTAGGCGGGTCTTGAGCCTTGCTGCTTTAAGGCTGCGATGCAGGCGCACCATGGCGCGGCGCATGAGATCCGCGGCGGTGCCCTGCACCACCGTATTGACGGCCACCCGCAGACCCTGGGCCTGGAGCTGCTTGTTGGGGCTCTCCAGCTCGGGGATGGGGCGGAAGCGCCCCCAGGCCGTGCGCACCAGGCCCTCGGTCAGGGCCTGGGCCTTCGTGCCTTCGATCCACGCAGCCACGGCGGGCATGCGCTCGAAGTAGCGCTCGATGAAGGCCTTGGCCTCCTTCTGACTGATGCCCAGCTGCGCCGCCAGGGCAAAGGCGCCCTGGCCGTAGAGCAGGCCGAAATTCACGGTCTTGGCGGCGCTGCGTTGCTCGGAGGTCACCTCGTTCATGGGCACGCCCATGACCTCCGAGGCCGTGCGGCGATGGATGTCCTCGCCCTTCTCGAAGGCGCCCAGCAGGATAGGGTCCTGGGCCAGGGCCGCCACCACCCGCAGTTCGATCTGGCTGTAGTCCGCATCCAGCAGCAGCCAGCCCGCCTCGGGCACGAAGGCGCCGCGAATGGCCCGGCCTTCTTCCGTGCGCACGGGGATGTTCTGCAGATTGGGGTCGTTGGAAGCCAGTCGCCCCGAGGCCACCGCCGCCTGGTGCAGCTTGGTGTGCACCCGCCCTGTCACCGGATTCACCATGGTCGGCAGGGCATCCACGTAGGTGCCCAGCAGCTTGGCCAACTCGCGGTGGCGCAGCAGCTCTCGGGCGATCTCCGCATTCTCCTTGGTGGCCAGTTCCTCCAGCACTTCCTCATCCGTGGAGGGAGCCTTGGTCTTGCCCGTGAACTTCACGGGCTTGTAGCCCAGCTTGCCGAAGAGGATGCGGCCCAGCTGGGTGGGGCTGTTGAGGTTGAAGGGCTCGCCCGCCAGCTCCAGCACCCGGGCCTCGGCCCGCTTGCGGTCGCCTTCCATCTGCACCGAAAGCCGCGCCAGTTCGTCGAGATCCAGACGCACACCCGTGCGTTCCATCTCGGCCAGCACTTCCACCAGAGGTAAATCCACCTCGCGGTAGAGGCGCTGGAGCATGGGATCGGACAGTTTCTGTCCCAGGCGATCACAGAGCTGCAGGGCCAGGTCCGCATCCTCGGCGGCATACTGCACGGCCGCCTCGAACACGGCCTCGTCGAAGCGTTTCTGGGCCTTGCCCTTGCCCACGAGGCTCTCGAAGGGGATGGGTCGGATATCCAGATGGCGGGCGCTGAGATCGTCCAGGTTGTGGCGCAGTCCCGGCTCCGCCAGAAAGCTCTGCACCATGGAATCATCGGCGAGGCCCTGCACGTTGAGCCCATGACGGGCGAGCACGATGAGATCGTACTTGAGATTCTGGCCCACCTTGGCCACGGTCGGGTCCGCCAGCAGTGGTCCCAGGATTCGTTTCGTGTCCGCGAACCCGATGTTTCGGGGATCCAGGTAGGGCGCGAGTTCGTCCCAGAACGTCAGCGCATCGCCCTTCAGATCCAGCAGGGCTTCCGGCAGGCCGGAGCCTTCCAGCAGGCCCGGCAGGGAGCCTTCCACGTCTTCAGAAGAAGGTTTCAGGTGGGCCAAGGGCACGTAGAGGCCTTCGTTGGGTGCCCAGGCCAGACTCAGGCCCACCATGTGACCACGGGTGGCCTCGATGCTGGTGGTTTCCGTATCGAGCCCGCAGCGCCCGGCGGCGCGACAGGCGGAGACGGCTTTCTCCAGATCCTTCGCGGTGGCCGCGGCGCGGTAGCTCCGTTCCACCGTGGATGCCGAGGAGGCCTGGGTGAACTCTTTGGTGAGGGTCTGGAACCCCAGTTCCTTGAAGGTGGCCCGCGCCTTGGCCTCGTCCACGCCGCCATAGCGGAGATCCTGGGCATGGAGCGGCAACTTCAGGTCCTGCACTACCGTCACGAGCCGCTGGGTGAGCTCCAGCCAGGGCGCGGCCTCGTCGAGACCTGCCTTCTGGCGGGGCTTGAGTTGATCCTTGGCGCCGAGGATGGCCGCCAGACTACCGAAGGTATCCAAGAGCTGCGCCGCCCCCTTCTCGCCGATGCCCGGTACGCCCTTCACGTTATCCGAGGCATCCCCCACGATGGTCAGGTAGTCCACCACCTGTTCGGGCCACACGCCCATGCGTTCGCGCACCCCCTCCCGATCGTGCCAGACCTCGCCGTCCTTGGTGTTGAGCACCTGGATGCCGCGAGCGTCATCCACGAGCTGCAGCAGATCCTTGTCGGGGCTCACGATCACCGCCGGCAGGCCATGTTCGGCGGCCTCCCGGGCCAGGGTGGCCATCACGTCGTCCGCCTCGTAGCCCTGGAGCTCCACGATGGGAATGGAAAGAGCCTCCACCAGTTGGCGGATCAACGGGATCTGGGGCCGCAATTCCTCCGGCATCTCCGCCCGATTGGCCTTGTATTCCGGGTACAGCTCGTGGCGAAAGGTCGGCCCCGACACATCAAACACGCAGGCGAGGTGCGTGGGTTTGTGTTTCTCCAGCAGCTGCAGCACCAGCCGCGTGAACGTATACGCTGCCCCGTTCTTCAACCGAGGATTGGCGAAGTAGGACCGAAAAATGAAGGCGAAGGTGTCGATCAGATAAAGGCGATCCTCAGCCATGGGTCACCTCTCCATTCGACGGCAAGGCTTCGCGTATCCGCACAGTGGATACCGAAAGGATGAAGGCGAAGGTGTCGATCAGGTAAAGGCGATCTTCGAACATGCCTCATTCTGGCAGATCGGCAGGAAGGGGCGTTGAGGTGGCGGGCGGACAGGTTAGTCTGGGTGCGGGAGTCCCAGGAAAGACATGGCACATCTGGTGTGGGTAAAAGGCGGGCAGAGGCGGGGATCCGAGGTGGTCCACCTGCCGCCCCGGGGAATCACCCTGGGAAGGGATGCGGTCTGCGACTGCTGCCTGGAGGATGATGCCGTCTCGCGCTGCCATGCCAAGATCAGCCCCACCCAGGAGGGTTGGGAATTCCGGGATCTGAGAAGCCGCAACGGCAGCTTCCTCAACCACACCCGCACCGAACGGGCCCTCCTGCGCCACGGAGACCACCTCCGGATGGGCCGGATCGTCTTCCGCTTCGAGGATCCCCAGCCCACCAGCCTTCACGCCCTCCCGGACCCCGAGACGCAGCCTTCCGCAGCCAAGGGGCGACTCCCCCTGGTCGCCCTGCTGGCCCTTCTCCTGGCCGCCGCGGCGGGAGCGGGATGGTGGCTGGGCAGGCCGCGCCCCAAGGCCACCGCCAGCGCCCCCCGCTCCCTGCCCTCGGCGGAGCGCGGCCCAGACGCTAGGTCCGCGGCCCCCGTGCCCCAGCCCGAGGCATCTTCGCCCCTAACGAGCCCAGAGACAAAGCCCGAGACTCCGCCCCCTAGCCCCCAGGATTCCCGCGCGGCGGCTTCTGCCCCGGCCGCATGGCGCATCACGATCTTCGCCCAAGTGGGTGCGCGTTTCGCTCCGCCCTTCCAGGGCGGCGACCAGGAATGGCCCGCGGAACAGGAGCTCCACCTGGAGCTGGAGGGCCTCCCGATCCAGGGCTCTCAGGGACTCTGCCACGGTACGCGCAAGGTGCCCGGAGCCACGGACGAGATCGCCTTCAACCAGGAGGGCGGGCGGATCACCAACCTGCGCTGGATCGCAACGCGGATGGTGGCGCGCACTTTCGAAGATGGTCGGGAGGAACCCATGCGCGAGGAGCGCTGGGAACTCGAGGTCGCTCGCCTGGACCGTCAGACCTCGGCAAAATCCGAAATGTACCTATGGCGGCCGGCCATCGGCCCCGAGCCCAGGCTGACCCACGCGGTGCGGTTCTTCCCCGGGAATACCACTTCCGACCTCGTACAGGCTTCCTGGAGCCGCACAGGCAAGGGCAGTCTGGAGGCCTCGGTGCAGATCAACAGGCTGCGTTAGCAGCCCTCCTGGCATCTTCGCTAGGTTTTTCAAGCATTCCGCGCTAGACTGATCGCATCGTACTTGGAAGGCGCGCGCCGGTCGGTGCCTTTATCCTACGGGTTTCTCAGTTCGAATACCTTTCATGCCCTGACCGGGCCCCGTCAGCGAAACGCTGTTCGGGCGGGCCAACCAGGAGCATTGATGTCCTTTGATACCTTGGGCCTCCTGCCCGAGCTGCTGCGCGCCGTGAGCGAGCAGGGCTACGAGCATCCCACCCCCGTCCAGGCGCAAGCCATCCCCCTCATCCTCCAGCGCCGCGACCTGATGGCCGGTGCCCAGACAGGCACGGGCAAGACCGCCGCCTTCACCCTGCCCATGCTGCAGTTGCTGGCCCCCCATGGCAGCACCAGCGCCTCGCCTGCCCGTCACCCCATCCGCGCCCTGGTGCTGACGCCCACCCGCGAGCTGGCCATGCAGGTGGAAGAGAGCATCCGCACCTATGGCAAGCACCTGCCCCTGCGCTCCACCACCATCTTCGGCGGTGTGAATATCAACCCCCAGACCGCCGCGCTCCGCAAGGGCGTGGAGATCCTGGTGGCCACACCTGGCCGCCTGCTGGACCACTACCAGCAGGGCAACCTCCACTTCGGCAGCCTCGAGATCCTGATTCTCGATGAGGCGGACCGCATGCTCGACATGGGCTTCATCCGCGACATCAAGAAGATCCTGGCCCTGCTACCCACCCAGCGGCAGAACATCCTCTGCTCCGCCACCTTCGACGGCGAGATCCGCACCCTGGCTTCGACCCTGCTCAACAACCCGGCCTCTGTGGACGTGGCGCCCCGCAATACCGCCGCCAGCCTGGTGCGCCAGATGGTGCTGCCCGTGGATCGCGGCAAGAAGAAGGCCCTACTCTCCTACCTGATCAAGACCCGCCCCATGGAACAAGTGCTGGTCTTCACCCGCACCAAGCACGGCGCCAATCACCTTTCCGAACAGCTCGAGAAGGACGGCATCCCCTGCTCCGCCATCCACGGCAACAAGAGCCAGCCCCAGCGCATCAAGGCCCTGGAGGATTTCAAGGCGGGCAACATCCAGGTGCTCGTGGCCACGGATATCGCCGCCCGCGGCCTGGACATCGACATGCTGCCCCACGTGGTGAACTTCGAACTGCCCCACGTCCCCGAGGACTACGTGCACCGCATCGGCCGCACGGGCCGAGCCGGCAGCGAAGGCGAGGCCCTGAGCCTGGTCTGCGTGGACGAGCACAAGCTCCTGCGCGACATCGAAAAGATGCTCAAGAAGGATTTGCCCAGCCAGCCCATTCCGGGCTTCGAGCCCGATCCCTCCATCAAGGCCGAGCCCATCGTGATGGGCCGCAGTGGGCAGGGCCGCAGCCCCAGACCCGGCGGCAGACCCGGTGGATCGGGCGGCAGCCGCATCTCCTCCAGCCGCACCGAGCGCGGCAGTGCCCACGCTCAGCCCCGCACCCGCACCTCGCCCCGCGGAAAGTAGCTCAGGACTGAAGGCCCAACACGTCCCGCAGGGCGGCCTCGAACTGCCGGAAGGTGAACGGTTTCTGAAGGAAGGCCCGGGGTTCTTCGGAATCCCGGGGTTCCGGTATTTCATCATGGCTGTAGCCGCTGCAGAGCACGACGGGCAGGTTCGGAGCCTCGTTGCGGATCAGGGCATAGACCTCCAGTCCTCCCCGCCGGGGCATGGTGAGGTCCAGCACCACCGCGCGGAACCGGGTGGGCTCCCGACGGAAGTGCTCCCAGGCTTCCTCGCCATCCGAGGCTTCCACCACACTGAAGCCCAGACGCTCCACCATCTCCCGGACAATCTCCCGCAGGATGGTTTCGTCCTCGGCCAGCAGGATCGTTCCCGAGAGGGCTGTCCCACCCGCCTCAGGGGCCTCCGTCGCCTCCGCCCCCTCAACGCAGGCGGGGGAGACAGGGAAGTAGAGCTTGATGCGCGTACCCTCGCCCGGCTGGGAGTGGATCTCGATGCCCGCCCCGTGGGCGCGGAGGATGCCCCTCATGGCCGAGAGGCCCAGGCCGCGCCCCATGGGCTTGGTGGTGAAGAAGGGATCAAAGATGCGCGCCAGCACCTCGGGCTCCATGCCGCATCCCTGATCTTGGACCCTTAGCGTCACGTAATCACCGGCTTGGAGGCCTTCTCCCAGCATCTTGGGACCGAGACTCGAATCGTCCAGATGCTCCACGTCCGTGGCCAGTTCCACCACACCGGTCTGGCCATTGAATGCCTCGCTGGCATTCATTACCAGGTTCATCACCACCTGCTGCAGCTGGACCCGGTCCCCCTGGATGGGTGGCAGCTTCGGGCGGAGGTGGACCGCAAGTTCCACCTTCTTGGATCTGGAAACGGCCAACAGTTCCGCCATTTCGCCCACGAGGATGTTCAGGTCCACCAACTCGACCTGGAAAGCGCCCCGGCCCGAGTAGGCCAGCAACTGGCGGGCCAGATCGGCGGCGCGACGGATGCTGGTATTCATTCGCACGAAGTGTTCGGAGGGATCGCCCCCCTCCTCGATCACGAGCTGGGCCAGGTTCAGGTGCCCCTGGATCGCCGCCAACAGGTTGTTGAAATCATGGGCGATGCCCCCCGCCAGGAGCCCCAGGCTCTCCAGCTTCTGGGTCTGGAGCAGGGCTTCCTCCTGGGCATGGCGCTCGGTGATATCCCGGGCCACCCAGATCACACAGGGCCGCCCTTCGATTTCCACATCCATGGGCGCCACCCGGGCCTCGAAGCGGAGATGCCCCTTGGGGGTATCCAGGGCGTACTCCAGGGACTGGATCTGTCGTTCCGCCAGGGCTCGGCGGATGGTTTCATGCACCGCCTTCACCAGCTGGGGTTCCAGGAAAGCATCGACGGTGCGCCCCAACAGTTTGGAGGGCGGGGCCGCCAATTGGGCATCATCCGAGGTGAGGATCTCGAGGTAGCGCCCCTCGGCATCCAGCACCAGGATGGCGTCCGGCATGACCCGAGTGATGGCCCGCAATCTGGATTCACTGAGGTGCAGCTCCGCCGTCATCTCCTCGGCGAGCTTGCGCGCCCGCTGCCCCATGAGGCTCACGGAACGGACCAGGGCCGCCAGCAGGAGGGTGGTCTGGACACCCAGAAGGAATATGAGCCAGGGAAAGGCGACCTCGCCCACATGGAAGAAGGCCGGACCCGATTGGAATTCCATGGTCCACTTCCGCCCGTCCACCTCCAGGGCTTCCACCCTGCGAAGGGGCCCCGGGCCGAACTGATGCCACCAGCGCGGCGACTGGTCGCCTCCCGCCTCCAGGAAGGTGTTGGGGGCTGCGGGATCGGTGAGGTCCGTCAGGCGCATCCGGATCTCATCCCGGGCCAGCCGAACTAGGGAATCATCCGCGAGTTCCCGCAGCAGGAAGGCGCAGTTCACATACCCGGAGAAGGCCGCCCGCCGGGCCTCCAGGGTGGAAGGCACCCGGCCGCCCCGATAGACCGCCAGCCTCAGCACCAACCCCGGCCCCGCCTCGGGCGCCTGGGCGAGCGGCATGGCGGGGCTCGCCTGGAACTGGCCAGTGTCCCGGGCCGCCCGCAGGGAATCCCCCTGTTCGGGGGAACTGCCGGAATTGAAGCCGAGCACCTTGAGGTTGGCTGCCTCGGGTTCGGAAAAGAGCACGATGGCATCCAGCTCGAAGCCCCAGCCGGGGCGGATCGCCAGCTCTGGCCGACCATGCTCCCTGCGGAGCCTCGCCAGCACGGCCTCGCGCTCAGCCGGAGGCACGGGCACGCCGTAGGAGGCCCCCAGCAGGGCCGGATAACGATGGCCGAGGTCCATGGCCTCCAGATAGGTCTTGTAGCGCGTTCGATCCAGGCCATCCTGGGCCTGGGCGATCCCCCGGATGCCCAGCAGGAGGTCCTCACAATCCCTCAGCCGATTCTCCAGGCGGCCCCGAGCCTCGAAGTTGGCGGCTTCGAAGCGGGCCCTGGCCCGGCTGATCTGGGTGGCCCTGGCCCCCAGCGCCGCGACCACCGTGGTCAGGAACCCCACCAGCAGAATGCCCCCCGCCAGCATTGGCCTGAAGGGCTTGGGTGAAGGGCTTGGGGTGGGCAGAAAACCTCCAAGGGGCCGAATTAGGTTCCGCTAAGGTATCACCCCAATCGGCTGGTGCCCTGCATCCCGTAAGTCCGGCGCAGGGCCCACTCGAAGAGGGCGGCAGGCAGCCATCGCCGGGCCGCCTGGGCCCAGCGGCTGTCCATGCCAACGATGACCCGCCGGGGTGGGCGCCGGGCGCAGAGGGCCCGGGCGATCTTGGCCGCGCAGGCTTCGGCCGTCAGGCCGTGCTGGGCGGCGAAATCCTCGCGGCGGGTGGCGTACTGCTGGATGGCCCGCTCGTACACCGTGCCCTGGGCCCGCTGGGGCAGATCCCCCCAGGCCTGCTTCAGGGTGGCGCGAAAGGCCGAGCGAATGGCTCCGGGTTCCACCAGGATCACGGCGATCGAAGGTCCGATCTCCAATCGCAGCGTCTCCGCCAGGGCCACCACCGCATGTTTGCTGGCATTGTAGGCACCGGCCATGGGAATGGAGAGGCGCCCCAGCACCGAAGCCACCTGCACGATGCGCCCTTCGCCAGGCTTGGCGTTGGCGCGAATGAGAGGCAGAAAGGCCTGGGTCACGGCGTGAAGCCCGATGACATTGGTCTCGAACTGGGTCCGCAGCTCCTCCGGGCGCACCAGTTCCAGCGGCCCCATCTGGCCGTAGCCCGCGTTGTTCACAAGGGCTGTCAGCCGCAGATCCCCGCAGGCCTCGGCGGCGGCGGCGATGCTCTCCTCAGCCGTCACATCCAGGGCCAGCACCCGCAGATCCTCACCCGGAGGAAGGTCCACAAGACTGTCCAAGCGCCGCGCCGTGGCCACCACGCCCCACCCCCGCTCCCGGAGCGCAGCCACCAGCGCCCGGCCGATACCCGTGGAACAGCCCGTGATGAGAGCCCAGGGGCGGAGGGAGGGGATGACTGCATTCACGTGGTTCCTCAATTCTCAATGAAGGCCGTACGAAGGGGGTAGCAAAACCACTGACCGAGATCTTTTGGGTTCTTTGTGTTCTTTGTGGCGATCAAGCGCTGGAATAACCGTGCCCACCAGATAACGGGTGAGGTTGTCGTGAGGCCAGGGACAAAGGTTTCGCCGGAGCTCAGAGAAACAAGATTGGCCACAAAGAACGCAAAGAAACGCAAAGAGTCTTCGATTGCTACTTCTTGGCAGGAGCCTTGGCATCCTTGGATTCTATTTTGGTAGCCACCTGCTTGTAGGTTACGGTCAGTTTCTGGCCGGCCTTGATGGCGTCCTTGCCCTGGGTAGCGCCATCGGTGTAGAAGCGCCACTCTTCCTTGCCCAGATTCAGGGTGAAGCTGTCGGCGGACACTTCCTTGACGACGCCAGTCTTCTGGTAGCTGACCGCGGCGGCGGCGAAGCCGAGGACGGCACCGGCGAGCAGACCGGCGGACACGAGGGCGATGGTTCGGATGCGCATGGTGACTCCTTGAAGTGATGCGCCCGCAGGCGCTGGGTTCACGGGCCAGGATGGCTCGTGTGTGCGGCTTGGGACGCGGTGCCGGTGGAGGGCGAAACCGATCCGCGATCCGATCGTAGATTCACGCCGAGAAGGATGAGGACCAGCAGGCCCCAGGCCACGAGGCTCGCAAGGATTGTCTGCCTGCCCCTCAGGCTCGGCACATGGTGCATGTGCAGCACGCCGGCGTAGGCCAGCCAGACCATCAGCCCGAGATTCTTTGCAGGCTCCCCGACCCAGAATTCGCCCCAGGCGAAGGTGGTCCAGGTGCTATGGGCAATCAGACCTGCCGACAGCAACAGGAAGCCAGCGCGAAGCCACCGCAGCACCCTCATTTGGAGCGCCGCCGCCGATTCTCCCTGGCGCAGCGACCCACAGCCGAGCCCGAAGGCCCAGGTGAGGGCGCCGCACGCTCCGGCATGCAGCAGGAGCAGCACGAACCGGAAAGGGCCTTCGGGGGTGGAGCCCGCGAGCAGGGGGTTCATCGCCCACCCCCTTGGGCCCGACCCTTGAGCCAGGGCTTGAGGTAGAACATCCAGGCCGCCCCCAGGATCAGCATCCCGCAGCCCAGCCAGACGACCCAGGCACCCGGCTTGGCCGCCACCAGGATGGCGCTCCCTTCGGGGTCCTGCGGTGGAAAGGGGCTCTGGCGAAAGGTCAATCCGCCATAGACCAGCGGCTCGTTCACACCCACGTCCTGCCGGGCCAGTTCATGGCCACGGGGGTCCGTAATTACAAGGGTACTGCGGAAATCCCTAGGATCGAGGTCTTCCCGCAAGGCGAGCGAAACACGCCCCTGGAAAAAGGCCAGGTCGCCCCCGCCCACGGGCAGCCAGGCGCGCTCGGAGAGTGCCGCCTTGGGATCCCGCACTTTCACGCGAAGCACAGGGGCGGCGCCTTTTTCTGCCTCCGGGGGGGCCGGATAGTAGCGGTCGAAGAGGCCCACGGGGGTCACCGAGAGGCCCGGCTCCACCACATACGGTCGATTCAAATCCCAGGTGCCCTCCCTTATCACGGCGCCCGATTCCACCAAGGCCACCCGCCGTTCTACTCGCGAGAACACGACGAAGCGCCGGAGCGTTTCCCCGCCCACGCGCAGGTAGCGGAGACTCAGGCCCTGGGGCAGGTTGGCGGCGTTCAGGCGATCGGAGTAGTCCGGCTCCCGAGCGCTCAGCAGCACCCGCTGGGGCGCACTTCCTGGGCGAACCATTTCCACCTCGAGCCAGGGATCCTTTGGCTCCGGAGAGCGTGAACTCATCACCGGATTCCCCGCGGCGTCCGGCCGCACCTGGAAATCCGGGTAGACCGCCCGCACCTTCAGCAGGGTATCGCCGACCTTCAACCGCTCGCCCACCCGTGCGGGGATCTCGGATCTGCGGCCCTCGAGGGTGGCCACCAGCTGCTCCGCCTGGGCCGGGCGGGGGCGCAGGGTGGCCAGCAGGGACCCGTCCATCTGCTCCCGGAAAATTACGGCGAAACGGCCCTGGGGTTCATCCTTGCGAAAATCATCTCCAAAAGCGTGCAGCGTCCCCAGCAGGGGCTCCGGGCTTCCGACTCCGAGCAGCACCACGAGCGCCTCGGGATCCCTGGCTTCCGTGGGCGGAACCGGCAGATTCCCGAAGGGCACGGCCCTGGGGATGAAGCGCTCCACTTCGTATTCCAGGCCGGTATCCAGGAGCCTCCCGCGACTCCCCTCCGCCAGGGGCAGGGATTCGGAACGACGCGAGGAGGCTCCGTTGTCCTCTTTGGAAACGGAGGCCAGAAGCCGGGCCTCGGTTCCCCGTCTCCGCACCTCGAGGCGCTCCAGCCGCACCTGGAATCCCGGCAGCGCAAAGACCTTGTCGGACTCCGCACCTCCCAGCCGCTGAAAATGATCCGTGCCCTGCCCCACCTTCAGTTCGGCCCAGGCCCTGACTCCTGCGAACTGCCCCCAAAGGACGCCTATGAGCACCAGGGCGGGTGCGGTGTGCACCAGCAGGAAGCCGACCTTGGCCAAGGAGTAGGGGCGTCGCTTCCAAGCCACCGCCACCATGGACAGCGCGAGCAGGGCAAACAGGGCCAAAATCCACAGGCTGTGAAAGACATCCGCCAGGCCGAGGGCTTGGAGCCAAGCGTCCACGGGCCTCCCGAGCCCTTCGTGGGTTTGCATCCGGAATGGCTCCTGAGGCAGGAGGGTGCCCAGGGCGACCACCAGTGACAGGAAAAGGATCTGGCTGACGGCAAAGGCAACCGAGGTCAGCAGGTCCAGGAACCGCTGCCGCCCTCGCAGGAAGACCCCACCGAACACTCCGCAGAGCCCGAGCAGCAGGAACCCCACCTGGGTCTTGGCTCCCAGTCCCAGCGAGGTCATCAGACCCTGAGCCCCCATCCACAACGCCGCCCAGACAGCCAGCAGAAGCGCCTGCCTGAGATGGCTGGATTCAACCGGAGCTTGCGAATCGGAGGGGCAGTTCATGCTCCCACTCTACCGAAAGCCGGGTCAGACCAGGGCCAGGATCCCCACCAGGTAGAAGGCGATCTCCAGGGGCGGGTTGAAGCTCCGCTGCCCCGTGGTGAAGCGATCGTGGAAGAACCAGAGATGGGCCAGGGGATAGGCCGCGCTGAGGGCCAGAATAACCAGTTTGACCCAGGCATTGGGCAGCCCGAGATGCAGGGTCATCCCCGCCACCGCCAGGAAGGCCACGAAGAGGAAAACCGCCAGCACGATCTTGGTGGCCCGCCGGCCCAGCAGGATGGGCAGGGTTTCCTTGCCGAGAATCTGGTCGTTCTGCATGTCCTGGATGTTGCGAATGGAAGTGCGCGCAAACACCAGGGCGGTCACGAACAGGATTCCACTCCAGGCCCGCAGCCCCCAGACCTCGCCGTGATGCCACATCGGCAGGGCCACGGCCACCACCGCCAGCGCCAGACTCACCAGCACATCCTTGGAGCCAGGAATGGCCACGAGGCTGAGATCCATGGAACCCAGACGCAGATGCCGCTTGTAGGCCAGACCAAAGGCAGCCGCGGCGGCCACCACGACGAACGAGCCCAAGCCCTGCCAGGCCGCGAGGCCCAGGGCCACCATGAGACTCCCCAGCCCCGTGCCCACCAGAAGCCTTCGATGCCGCTCCAGCACCTTGGCCCGAGCAGGCCCCCGCGCACCCACCCCCAGCGGATCCGCATAGGGTGCCAGCATGAACATGGCCAGCACGTAGGTTGCCGTGATCAGGGGGTACTGCCAGGTCCGGGGAATCCCCATCCAGACATGGATGCCCAGCGCCATGAGCGCCGCGCCGATGGCCAGGCGGAGCGGGACCCCGAACCCACTGCGGAGCAGCCGCGTGAAGCGGCCTGGCCCCTGGCCGAGCTGTTCCAGGGCGGCCACCACTTCCTCCACCAGCCAGGTCGGTGTCGAGGCCCCCGCCAGCACGCCTACCGTCTCGGTGCCGTGGAAGGTATCCAGGTCCAGCTCCGCAGCGATTTCCACGAACTGACAGGGCTTACCGTACTGGTGGGCCAGCTCCGCCAGATGCCGAGTGTTGGCGGAATTCTTGCCGCCGACGATCACCACCGCATCCACCTTGGCCGCGATCTCCCGGGCCTCGGCCTGGCGGCGCCAAGTGTCTTCGCAGATGGTGTTCTCGGCCACCATATCCACGGCCCGGCTGCGGATGTATTCGGCGATCTCCTCGAAATCCTTCACCGTGAAGGTGGTCTGGGCGACCACCAGCACCTTCTTCAGCTGGTCGTCGGTGAGCGCCCGCGCCTCTTCCAGATTGGCCACGATGATGCTGCCGTGGCTAGCAAAGCTCTGGTGGGCCATGCTCTCGGCATGGCCATGGATGCCCAGGATCACGGTGAAGTAGCCCTTGGGGCTCCACTTCTTAATCTTGCTGTGGACCTTGGCCACCTCCGGACAGGTGGCGTTGACGATCTTCAATTCACCCTTGGATTGGCGATCCTTGAGGCCTCGCAGATCCTGGATGGGGATTCCATGGGCGCGAATGACCACCGTGCCGGTCTGCACCGCGGCGGGACTCTCGGCCACGGCCACTCCGCGCTTGCCGATGAGCTCCAGGGCCTGGGGATTGTGGATGAGCGGCCCCAGGGTCTGGACCCGTTTTCCCTCGCCCCGGGCCGAGGCTTCCAGCACGGCATCCATGGCCCGGCGCACGCCCCAACAGAAGCCAGCCGTCTTGGCCACCAGCACCTTCATGAGTCCCTCGATTCTTGACCTACGCGGTCAGCATTCAAGAATACCCCGAGGCCACTCACTTTTCCACGGCAAGCCTAGCAACACGAGGCCTGCGCGAGAAAAAATCGTCTCAAGTTTTTTGGGAACCAAGTACCGTTATGAATTCGGACCTCCGAGGCTCCCGAGGTATTTGAACATGGCCGCTCCTCCGCTCCTGCCCGTCACTCTGACCTGCAATACGGACCTCCGTTTCATCGACCTAATCCAGGTCGTGGGGTCGGAACTATTGAAGCATTTGAGCTTCAGCCACGAGGATGGTGAACGCCTCTGGCTGGCGATCCAGGAAGGCATCGCCAATGCCATGCGCCATGGCAACAAGCTGGACAAGAAGAAGGTGGTGAAGGTCACCTTCGACCCCAGCCCCAACAAGATCGAGATCCGCATCGAGGATCAGGGCGGTGGGGTCAACCTGGACACCATCCCCAACCCCAACCTGCCCGAGAACCTCCTCAAGCCCTGCGGCCGCGGCGTCTACTTCATGAAACAGGTAATGGACACCGTCGAGATGCGCACCAACACCGAGGGCACCACCCTGGTGCTGGTGAAGAACCGCAGGCACGCGGAAGCCGTGGAGGCCTGAGGCACTGGCTCACCACAGGATGCCTTCAACAAGATGGGCAGGATGAAAAAGGAGAGACAGGAGATTGGGCGCGAACCGCCCTTTCCTGCCCATCGATCTTCATCCTTTCCATCTTGTGCCTCAGTTCCCCAGATAGGTGAACCAGAACCGCACCCCCAGCGCCTGCCCCTCGAAGCCGTCCGGCAGGCGCGGCAGGGGATCCGAGCGGCGCACCGCCAGCAGGGCGCTCTGGTCCAGGCTGGCGTTGCCGCTGGGGCTTTCGATGCGGGCCCCCTCCAGGCGACCGTCCCGGCGGATGCGGAAATAGACCTGCACTCGGCCCTGGGCGTTGTTGATGCGGTTCCAGTTCCCGGTGATGGTGCCCTGCACCTGCTGCAGGTACCACATGAAGGGGAAGTCGCCGTCCAGACCGCCAATGAGCCCCGTGCCGCCCTGCACACCGCTGGCCCTGAGGCCGGGGATGCCCATCCCTTCGCCGATGCCGCCGCCGGTGCCCTTCCCCGCAGCGCCGGGCACGGGATTGGCCGTGGGATTGGCGCCCTTGCTGGCCACGGGCGCCTTGCCCATGCTTTCCGGATTCGCGCTGGTGCCCTTGACCGGCGCAGTCTTCCGGGTGCCAAAGACATTGGGCGTTACCGAGCTCCCGGCCTTCTCTTCACTCTTGGGTGCCACTTCCTCCACCCGCCGCACACGCTCACCCTGCGTACCTTCTTCCATGGCGGCACTGCCGCCGGAGGTGCCCGCCGAGCCCATGGCTGGCAGGGTGACCCAGGTGACCTTCACATCGTCCGCCTGGGGATTGGACTTGGGGAAGATGAAAAACGCGCCGATCACCAGCAGGTGCAGCCCGGCGCTGAGGGCGATGCCCGTGGGCCATCCCATTAATCCGATGCGCGCCCGGGCCTGGAGCATGCTCTGGAGATCCCCGCTCATGGGGCGCCTCCTGTGCCGCGCACGTCAGGACTCCTTTTCGACGGGCACGCCGGGAATGCCCTGGGTGACGAAGCCCACCTGGGTGAAGCCCGCTTCCCGGATAGCGTCCACCACGGCGATGACCCGCCCGTAGGGAATGGCGTGATCCGCCCGCACCATCACGGGCCTTTTCCGCCCCTGCCCCGCCTTTTCCCGAAGCTGGCGCTTGAGCTGTTCTTCCCGAATGAAATGCTTCTCGAACTCGATGCGCCCATCGCGAGAGAGGGTGACCACCAGGGCCTCGCTCTCCAGGCTCTTGCCCGTGCGGCTCTCGGGCAGGTTCACGTCCACGCCCGTGGTCAGCATGGGCGCCGCCACCATGAAGATGATGAGCAGCACCAACATCACGTCGATCATCGGCGTCATGTTGATGTCGGCCATCTGTCCGTGCTTGCTGCCGGGTGTAAAGGCCATCGATCCCTCTGCGTTCCGCTCCCAGTCTACACCCTGCTGACGCGGCCTTCGCGGCATCAGACTAAGATGAAGGGGAAGGACACCGGATGCTGCATCGGCTGCTGTACGCGAACTGGGAGGATCCGCCCGAGATCATGGCCTTCGAGGCGCCGTACCGAGAGATCCTCAGCCGCACCCAGGCAACCCTGGAGCGGGTCCTGCCGGGCATCGACGCCGCACTGGCCGCCCCTGCGGAGGCCCCTGAGGCCTTCTGGGAGGATTGCCGCTCGCTTTATCTCCTGGCCCCGGCCCTGGTCAACGTGGCCCTCAACTACAAGGTCTGCGTGGAGCAGGGGCTTCCCTTGCATCCCACGTACTACTTCGAAATCAGCGAGAAGAACCGCTTCCAGGCCAGTTATCCGGCCGATGTCACCGCCGAGGCCCAGCGGTTCTTCCTGGCGGCCATCGCCACGGCGCGAGTCATCTTCGCCCTCGGCGCCGATGCCGTGAGCTGCCTTGAAACCTTCCAGGCGAGGCTCCCCCAGGGCGTGGCCGACTTCATCTACACCAGCACCCAGGACAAGTACACCTGGCGGGCCTCCGAGCCACGCAAGATCCTGGAACTCACGACTTCCATCCAGAAAAAGGTGCGGCCCGCGCTCATTCTCGGCGCGGCCCACGGCTCCATCATGTCGGGGCTCCTGGCCGCGAACCTCCTGGACGCGCCGCTCTACTTCATCCGCTTCTCGATGTTCAAGCGCAACGACACCTCGCCCATCATCGCGCCGAGCGACCTCAGCTTCCTGGCCGCGTACCGCCATGGCCCCGTGATCCTCTTCGACGAGGACGTGGCCAAGGGAACGACCCTCACCAAGTTCACGGATTTCCTGCGCCCCTTCTTCCGGGAATCCTACTCCGCGGGGGTGCTGCGCCACGCCTATGCCGACCATCGCCCGGATTTCACGGGGCAGGTCTGGTACGAATAGGAAGACGATGACGCAGTCGGCGCCGACGTTCGCGAGACCCTGGCCGACGTTCATGAAGTGTCACCTTCCGCACGCCTGAAGCCGTTCTAGCCTGGGGGCACGAGGTTCTCATGCGTCCGACATCCTTTCACCCCTTCCGCAGCCTGATCGCTTGGGACCGGAATCCATGGCTCGCCCTTCTCCTGCGCCTCGGCATGGTCATGCTCTGCCTGCGCCCCTGGGCCCTGCGGGTGATGCACGTGGATTTCCGACCGGAGGAACTGGACCCCACGATCGTCGAGGCCATCCGCAGGGCCGGGGTGGATCCCTTCAGCCCCGCCGCCTGGCCCACGCCTCTCTCCGCTGGGCTGCGGGCCCTGACGGCAGGCCTTCTCTTCGCCCTGCTCTGGTGGGGCGTCTCGCGGCTGAAGCGGATCGCCATGGCCCGCCGGGGCCCGGGTTTGGTGGCGGCGCTGGTGCCCCTCGGCGCCTACGTCGGCCTCATCCTGGGCGCCCGCTCGGTGCTCACGCCCCTGATGGTGCCCGGCAGCTACCTGCTCACGGCCATTCCCGTGTGGCAGGGCTGGGTCTTCCATCCCCTCATCCACCCGAGCCGCATGGAGGACTTCCTGCTGCTGCTGGGGCTCCTCAGCTTCGTAGGCGTGGAACTGTTGCTGCTCGTGGCCGAAGGCCGCCAACTGCTGACGGAGGCCCGGGAGGGCGCCTTGCGGGCGCGGCTTTCGCCCCACTTCCTCTACAACACCCTCAACACTCTGGAGGCCCAGATCGAAGACGATCCCCGGGGCGCCCTGGACACCACCCAGCGGCTCTCGGCCCTCTTCGAGCAGGTGCAGAAGGTGACGGATCGGCCCACGGTGCCCCTGCGGGACGAACTGGCCCTGGTGGAGGACACGCTGGCCCTGGAACGCCGACGCCTCGGGGAACGCTTGCGACTATCCATCGAGGTGCCGGAGGAACTGCTGGACCGCGAGCTGCCCGTCCTCGGCCTCCAGGTTCTGGTGGAGAACGCCATCCGCCACGCCATCGCACCCCGGATCGAAGGGGGTACCTTGCAGATCCGCGTCGAAGCCGAGGGCCAGGGCCTGCGCGTGTCCGTGGAAGACAGCGGGGATGGCACTTCCCGGGGCAAGAACGGCACCGGTCAAGCTCTGGCCAACCTGCGCGCCCGGCTGCGCCGCCCCTCGGACCTCGTGCTGGAACGCTGCGAGCTCGGCTTCCGCGCAGCCTTCCGGTGGAGCTGACATGCGCCGTCTGATCCTCGCGGCCGCCGCGCCGCTCCTGCTCGCCCAGGGCGCCCACTACGAGGGCGGGGTGTACATCGCCCCCGTCACCGTGGATAAAACGATCCGCCTCCGCAACCACCCCGAGTCCATCCCCACCCTGGCCTTCACGAGTCCAAATGGCCGCACCCGCACCCTGGAGCTGCCGCCCGAACTGGACGGCCGCCTGGGCCGCTGCATCCAGATCACGCACCATCAAGGCACCACCTATGCCGTGGGCTTCCTGCATCAGCCCCTGCCGCCGGGAAAGGCGGGCAACGAAGTGATGAAGCAGGCCTACTTCCAGCAGCCCAGGCGCCTCTATGCCTGTGATCCCAAGGGACGCTGGACGCTCCTTGCCCGCCTGGAATCCGATGTCACGTACCGCTCCTGGACCCTCCTGCCCCTGGGCGGCGGGCGCTTCCTCTTCGGCAATCCCACCTTCTGCTGGGAAGGCGATGCCGTCAGCCCCTTCGGCATCTATCGGGTGGATGGTGGCCGCCTGAAGCTGGAACGTCTGGTGGATCTGGGCCTTGGCGGACCATGGTATCGCGCCGTTCCTCTTCCGCCCGGAACCGAGGATGCGAAGCGCTTTGGCAGAGGTCCCCAGATCACCGAGGCCTACCGGGAGGTGCAGGGCCACGCCGACGCGTGGCAGGTGCTGCGCCTCCCTGCGGGGCTGTGCTTCCTGCACAGAACGAACCGACGCTGGTTCCTGCTGGATGAGCAGGCTGCCCGCTGCCTCGGCCGGGGACGCCTCGGAGGCACGGAGCCCGAGGAGCTCTTGGCCGCCGCCGTGCGCCCCGATGGTCGCGTGCTGGTGGCGACCCGCCCAGGTTCTTCCTCGGACAACTTCAAGGCCTGGATCGCCCAGAACAGTGTCTTCGACAGGCAAGGGTCTGCCCCAAAGCCGGGAGATGCGCTCTTGCTGGGAAGGGCCGAGGCCCTCCGCCCGCCGATGAATCGGGAAGCCACAATGACCGCCTTCTGGCGAATCCTGGACCCCGCCACGGGACAGCTTTGGGACACGCCACCGCCCGCACGCCTCGTCCTCCAGGGGCTCCCCTTCAGCCTGGTTCCGTTGAGCCTCCAGGTAGACCCAGACGGGAATGTGCGAGTGGTCCAGGATCAGTGGCCCTTCCGCCGCCCGAGCCGCCTTCGCTATGACTGGCTGGACCGCCTGCTGAAGCCCTTCACCCACGATTGGAGGAAACTGGAGCCATGATCCGCATCCTCGTGGTGGAAGATGAGCCCCTGGCCCGAGCGCTGCTGGTGAAGCTGCTGCGAGAACTGCCGGGCGTGGAGGTGGTGGGCGAGGCTGCCCACGGCCTGGAGGGCCTGCGCCTCGCGTCGGAATTGCGGCCCGATGCCCTGTTCCTGGATGTGGAGATGCCGGGCATGAGTGGCACCGAGCTCATGACGCTGCTGCCGGAGCCCCGGCCCGCCATCGTCTTCGTCACCGCCTACCGGGAGCACGCGGTGGAAGCCTTCGCCGGGGGCGCCGCCCACTACCTGCTCAAGCCCATCAGCCGCGTGGCGCTGGCTCAAGCCCTCTCTCGCATCCGGCCAAAGGAGGATCCGCTCCAGAAAGGCTGGCTCCGCCTGCCCGTGCGTCGCCGAGGCTCCACACGGTTACTGCGTCCCGAGGAAGTGGAGGCCCTGGTGGCGGACCTGGGGGACTGCCAGGCCTGGACTCCCGAAGGCCCTCTTCCGGTGGACGGCCGCCTCACCCACTGGGAGGAGCGCCTCGCGGGCCATGGTTACGCTCGCATCCACCGCAACGCCCTCGTGCGCCTCGACGCCGTGCGCGAACTGACGGACGAAGGCGAGGTGGTCCTCTCCACCACCCGCCTTCAGGTCTCTGTCCGCCGTTTGGAAGACATCCGCGCCTTCCTCGGACTCTAGTCCCGCATCCATCAAAAGCCCATCCACCCACCCTCAGGGCCTCGCCCTGTCTGGAGTTTCCATGCACCGACACCTTCTCTCGCTGCTCCTCATCCCGAGCCTCGCCGTGCCCGTGGCCTGCTCCCGCGCCAACACACCTCGGCAGGTCGCCATTCAAGGCACGATCCTGGGCGCGGACGGCAAGCCCATGCCCATGGCCCATGCGCGCATCTGGCGGGATCCCTTCAACCCGGCGGTCATGGTCCAGGCTGACCGTGATGGATCCTTCCGCCTGAAGACATCTCTGAAGCCTGGGGTGTACACCTTGGATTTTTCGGGGGTGGGGCATCACAGCGCGGAAGTGAATCTCTGGGTGGACCGGGATCGGGACTTCCAGATCAAGGCGCGGCTGCGAACCCACCGAATCGTGGAATCCCCCAAGGAGCTGCGCCTGGAGACGAAAAACGAGCAGGGACAGATCGCACAAGTCTCGCTTCTCCCGCAAGCAGATGGCACCTGGTCTGCCGATGTCGAGGCAACCGGCACCCAGCTCCGCTACCGGGTGCTCGGAGCCGTGTGGTTGGTGGAGGGCGTTCCCTTCCGCTTCGGCGTCAATGGCACCCAAGGGACCGCCTTCGAACCCACCGCGGATCACAACTACCTGAGCCTCGTTCCCCTGATCAAGGGCCGAGCTCACATCGTCTTCGATCCCCGTCTGCTGCCCCACGGAAACCTCTCAGCTCAGATGAGCTTCGAGGCCAAGGACGACGATCTGGCCGCCGCCTGGCAGGTGGATCAGGATCGGGACGCCATCCTGAATCTGCAGACCCTGCCGCGCACGGGAAGCGCCGATGAGAAGCGAGCAGCCAATGAGCGCGTCGCCGCCTTCCGCAAAGGCTACGCGGATCGCTGGGAGGCCGCCTTGGCCCAGGAGACCCGTCCCCGGGTGCGCCAGGCCCTGGGCGCGGCCTTGCTGCTCTTCGGAGGTCCGGACAAGACACCGGTGCTCAAGGCTTTCCCCGCCGATCACCCCTTCTGGTCCCAGGTGGGGGATACGGAACTCTCCATCGCCGCCAGCCGCGCGGACAAGGCTTCCTCCCAGGCGCTGATGGGCCTCATCCTGGATCACCGGGAACCCGAGGAGGCGGCGCGCCTGGTCCAGTTGAGCTTCCTGCCCATGCGGCCGGAGCAGATCGAGAAGGCCTTCGCAGAACTGGAGGCGCTCCACCCCAAGCATCCCGTCCTTCAGAAGGTGCGCGCCCAGATGAAGCAGGATCAGGCGCGCGTTGCCCCAGGCCAGAAGATGCCGGCTTTCCAGCTACCCAGCCTCGGGAATCCCAAGGTGGTCCACACCCTGGAATCCTTTCGGGGCCGCTATCTGCTCATCGATTTCTGGGCCACCTGGTGCGGCCCCTGCGTGGGCGAATTGCCGGGACTGCACAAGGCCTACGCGGCCTACAAGGGACGGGGCCTGGAAGTGCTCAGCCTCTCCTTGGACCGGAGTCCCGAGGCCGTCGCGACCTTCCGAGGCGACCAGAAGTTGCCCATGCCATGGAAACACGCCTTCCTGGAGGGCGGCATGAACCATCCCCTTTGCGAGACCCTTCGGATCAGGAGCATCCCTCGTCTCTTCCTCTTGGGCCCCGATGGCACCATCCTCGCCACCGAGGAATCGCTCAGAGGCGAGGCACTGAAGCACACGCTGGAGGGCATCCTCGGTCATCGGTAGTTCCAGGCCCGCGCCCTGGTACTCTGGAAGCACCGGGAAACGCCATGATCCGTCTCATCGTCGCCGAGAAGCCCAGCATGGGCCGCGCCATCGCGGCCGCGCTGGGCATTTCGGGAACGGGAAGGAGCTTCATTCAGGGAGGCAACACCATCGTCACCTGGTGCGTGGGCCATCTGGTGGAAGCCATCGGCCCCGAAGGCTACGATCCCGCGCTGAAGTCCTGGCGCCTGGACTCGGTGCCCATCTTTCCCCCGGAGTTCCGCTACGCCCCCATTGAACAGACCCGGGACCAGTACGAGACGGTGGCGCGCCTGATGGTGCGGGAGGATGTGGGCGAGGTGGTGAACGCCACAGACGCCGGGCGCGAGGGCGAACTGATCTTCGATCTGGTATACCGACTCTCGGGCTGCACCAAGCCGGTGCTGCGGTTCTGGACCTCCAGCCTCACGGACGAGGCCATTCGGGAGGCCTACGGCCAGATGAAACCGGGCGAGGCCTATCTGGGCCTGCGGGATGCCGCCCGCTCTCGCCAGGAATCGGACTGGCTCGTAGGCATCAACTGCACCCGGGCCCAAACACTGGTGATGCAGCGCGGGGGTGGCGAAGGCGTGTATTCCATCGGCCGCGTGCAGACGCCGACCCTGGCCATCCTGGTGAACCGCGAACTGGAAATCACGAACTTCGTGCCCAAGGATTTCTGGACACTCTGGGCCGTCTTCGGGGCCCCGGAGGGCGTCTACAAGGGCAAGTGGTTCACAAAACTCGAAGGCAAGGAGCAGGATCGCTTCGACACGGAAGAAGAGGCTCGTGCCTTGGCCGAAAGGCTCCAGGGCCTCTCGGGCCTAGTGGCCTCCGTCACGGGCAAGACGGAAAAGAAACGCCCAGAGCTCCTCTACGACCTCACGGCCCTGCAGAAGGAGGCCAACAAACGCTTCGGCTTCACCGCCGAGCACACGCTGGAAGTGGCGCAAACGCTCTACGAAGCCAAGCTCATCAGCTATCCCCGCACCAATTCCCGCTACTTGACCGAGGCCGATGCGGCCAAGGCGGCGGGCTGGATCAAGGCCATCGCCCAGGGCCAGCTGGTGGACCTGCGCCCCTTCGTGGAGGAGCTGCGGTCGCGGTGGCCCGTCAAGCTGGACAAGCGTTTCGTGGATGACAAGGAAGTGGAGGATCACTCCGCCCTGGTCCCCACGGAGAATCCTGCCAAGAACCTAAGCGGCGATGGACTGAAGATCTACGAACTGATCGCCCGGCGTTTCCTGGCAGCCTTCTTCTCGGAGCGGATCGAAGCCAAGACCACCATCCTCACCAAGATTGCCAAGGAGACCTTCAAGACCACGGGCACCGTGGTGAAGGAACTGGGCTGGTCCGCCGTGGATCCGCCCCATGGCCGCCCCAAGAAGGAACCCAAGAAGACCAAGGAGGCCGACCTCGAGGCCGAAGAAGGCGAAAGCGATGAGCCCGAGGAGGACGCGGGCACCCTGCCCCTCGTCGCCAAGGGGCAGGAAGTGGACACCAAGGAGCTCTATCCCAAGGCCGGCAAGACCTCGCCCCCCAAGCGCATGAGCGAAGGAGATCTGCTGGCCGCCATGCAGGGCGCGGGCAGAGAGCTGGATGACAGCGAGCTGAAGGGCGCCATGAAGGACTGCGGCCTGGGCACCCCCGCCACCCGGGCCTCCATCATCGAGACGCTGCTCAAGCGCCAGTACGCCGCCCGCAAGCGCAATATTCTTCAGCCCACGGAAAAAGGCATCGAGCTGATCACTGGCCTCAAGGCCGAAAGCCTCAAGTCGCCCCAACTCACCGGCGAGTGGGAGGCCCGCCTGGAGCGCATGCGCCGGGGTGAGACTCCTCGCGAAGCCTTCATGGGCGATGTGAAGACCTTCGTGGCCGAACTCATCCGCCAGATCAAGGCCGCGGCGCCCGCCACATCGAAGCGTGTTTTCGGCCCCGTCATCGGGCCCTGTCCCAAGTGCGGCGCGGAGCTCCGCCTGCGGGACTGGGAAGGAAAACACTACGCCAAGTGCAGCGGCCCCGACTGCCGCGTGGCCTTCGATTGCGTTGACCAGGGCCAGCCCAGTCTCCGCTGCCGCTTCTGCCAAGGGCCCGTCCGCACTACCAAGAGCGGTGCCCAAGTCTGCGTGGCCTGCGACCGGTGGCAGGAGGAGAAAAAGATCGAGGGAGCCCCCGAGGCACAGCCCTGCGCCACCTGCGGTCAGCCCATGCGGATCATTCCCAGCACCCGCAAGGGCCAGTATTTCCTGCGCTGCGCGACCTGTGGCATCACCCGGGAAGCGGAAGCGACACCCGCCTGATCGTCTCCGCGCAAGAAGAATTCCATTCCCTGATTTTGGGGGGCCACATCCGGGGATGGACCCAGCAGGCGAAAACGTCAGACGGCACCAACCCTCCGCCGACAATCTCTTTTCCTGCTTTCTGCGTTTTTTGCGTTCTTTGTGGCCAATCAGTTTTCCTGATGTTGGGGCAGACACTATGATTCCTGGCCTGCTTACTGTCTTTTGGGTGGCCGAGGTAGCCAATCCGAAGTTCTTCTTGAATGGCCGCAAGAACGCAAAAGACTCACAGGATCAGACCCCGTTTTTTGCCACGGAGTCCCAAGCGCCTGCTAGGATCTAGGCCATTCGTCTCATCCCAGGAATAGCCCATGGCCAAGATCGACAAGTTCCTCACCACCATGGTGGGGCGTGGTGCGCCCCTTCTTCGCCTGGACCCGGGTGATGTGCCGGTGCTTGAACTGCCCGGGGGTCACCGCACGCCCTTGAGCGGGCAGGAACTCCTGGGCACCGTGCTGGACGGTCTGGCCAAGGAGATCCTCCCGGAAGAACACGAAACCGCCTATCTGCGGGGCGACAAAGTGCAGTTCGACTACGCCCTGGATGGAGAGCGCTTCCAGGTGCTGGTAGCGCGCTCGAACCTGGGCACCCGCATTGTCGTGGGGCGCGTGGTCGGTTCGGGCACCCGGAGCACCGGCACGACCAGCGGAGGCACGCTCAAGGGGGCCAAGTTGGAAACCCTTGTTCAGCGCCTGCTCAGCAACAGCGGTTCGGACCTCTACCTGAACACCGATGAATTTCCCCTGATGCGCAAAGACGGCAGGCTGGAGATCCAGGATGACCTCATGCCCCTAGGGTCCAAGGATCTGGAAGACCTCATCAAGCCCTGGGTGCCGACCAAGAACATGGAAGCCTACGTGGCGGGCCAGGACACCGAGTTCTCACACATCGAAACCGCGCAGCCCTGCCGCCTTCGGGTGAGCCTCTTCCACGATTCCACGGGGCCTTCCATCGCCTTGCGCGTCGTGCCCAGGGATGTGCCCAGTGCCGACACCCTCGGCCTCAGCGAAGCCGTGCGTCGTCTCGCCAGCCTCAACAAGGGACTGGTGCTCCTCACTGGCCCCATGGGATCGGGCAAGACCACCACCCTGGCCTGCCTTCTGGATATTGCGAATACCATCCGCAAGGATTTCATCATCGGCGTGCACGATGCCGTGGAGTTCGAGCTGGGCAAGGGGGGTTGCCTGGCCCGCCAGCGGGAAGTTGGGCGTGATGCCAACCGCCAGCATCAGGCCATCCGCTCCGCCCTTCGACAGGCTCCCGACATTCTCGTGATCGACGAGATCCGCGACCCCGAAGCCATCGATCTGGCCCTCCAGGCCGCCCATGCGGGAAGGGTCGTGTTTGCCACCCTCCAGACCGCTTCCACCCTCGATACCCTCACATGCTTGGTGGATTCCTTTCCCCTGGAGCGTCAGCCCTGGATCCGCACGCGTCTGGCAGGATGCCTGAAGGCCATCGTGGGCCACACCTTGCTGCGGCGCACCACAGGCGGGCGAGTGGCAGCCATGGAAACGCTCTTCACCACCCCCGCCATCGCGGAACTGATCCGCGACGATAAGCTGCCCCAGGTGCCGACGGCCATGAAGGGCGCCCGCTACGGCCAGGTGACCCATAACGATGCCCTAGTGAACCTCATCCAGCGCGGCACCGTGGAGCCCATGGAGGCCTATCTCAAGTGCCAGGAGCGCGACACCTTCATCACCGCCTGCAAGAAAGCCAATATCGATTTCGATCCGCGCAGCGAAGGCGAAGTGACCACGGACGTATAACGGCAGAGGCCGCCCTGGGGCGGCCTCTGTTCAATGAATCAATTTCGCGTTACTTGACGCGCCGCAGCACCGTCACACAGTTCGTGACGGCACTCCCGCCCACGTTGAAGGAGACGCCAACCTGGGGTGTCTTCTTGGTGAGGGTGGCACCGATGGCTTCGCCCACCAGCTGCTTGTAGAGGAGCGCATGCATGGAGACGCCAGTGGCGCCCACGGGATGGCCCTTGGCCTTGAGGCCGCCGCTGAGGTTCACGGCGCAGTGGGCATCCTCCCGGGTGAAGCGGCCCGCCACGTAGTCGTGGCCAGCGTGGCCGTCCTTGGAGAGACCGAGGGCCTCGGTGCAGAGGAGCTGGTTGATGGTAAAGCAGTCGTGGACCTCGGCGATGTCCACGTCGGCAATCTGGATCTTCGCTTCGGTAAAGGCGCGGCGCACGGCCTCCTTGCCTGCCATGAGCTCATACATGTTGGGGCGCACGGAGAGGGCCAGACGCTCGTTGACATGACCGATGCCGGCGATTTCCACCACCTTCTTGCCACCCTGCCTCGCATCATCCGTGCGCATGATGACCAGCGCCGCAGCACCGTCCGTCACCAGCGAGCAATCGTGGAGCTTGAGGGGATCGGCGATGAGGGGATTCTTCTGGGGATCCATGTTCAGGATGGCATCGGCGCTGAAGAGGCCCAGCTTGTCCGAGGGGCCACCCTTGCCGAAGTGGGCCAGAGGATTATCCACGCCATTCACGTAGCCCAGGGCCGAAACGGTGGCCAACATGCGGGCCAGTTCGTCGGCACTGAGCTTGTACTGGGCGGCATAGCCCTTGGCGTATTCGGCAAAGAGGCAGGGGAAGCTCACGGCCTTGGAGCCCTCTTCCGGCCAGTACGAGCAGGTGGCCAGGGCATGGGTCACGCCCTTGGTGTCCAGCAGGTTCATCTTCTCCACGCCCACCACCAGCGCGACCTTGGCGCGGCCGGACTCGATGGCGTAGAGCGCATCATAGAGGGCCACGGAACCCGAGGCGCAGGCATCCTCGCAGCGGGTCATGGACTTGAAGCGCAGACCCTCGGGATCGATCTCCGTGGCGAAGGCCGCCAGGTGTTCCTGGTTGGCGAAGAGACCCGGCGCGCAGGAACCCACCCACACCCCATCGATGTCCTTGCCCTCGATCCCCGCATCCGCCAGGGCGCCGCGCCCCGCCTCGACCATCAGGTCGTAGATGGATTTCAGATCGGTCACCTCGCCCGTCTCGCGGTTCTTCTGCACCAGCGAACCGAACTTCGAATTGTAGGCACCAACGATGCTGACTTTGCTCATAGGGGTCTCCTGCTTGGTGGGGTTACGGGTTCAGAAGGAAATGATCAGTCCACGGATGAACACGGATGAACACGGATAAAAACAAAAAAAGCTGGAGTCATAGGACTAGGCGTTTCCAGTGGATCTTCGGGGCTCCGAAATTTACAAGAAGGCCGACTCTTAGACCCGTGCCTTTCAAATAGTTGAGGAGCTGGGCTTCGTGGGCCGAAGTGAGCGCGGGAAGTGCCTTCAATTCGAGGATCAGGCGATCCTCGACGATCAGGTCGGCAACGTAATCCCCTACCGGCGCTCCCTTGTAGAAGATCTGCATCGCGCACTGACTTCCAGCCTGGATTCCACGTTTGGATAATTCCTGAAGGAGGGCACGGTGGTACACGCTTTCCAGAAACCCAGCCCCGAGAACATTGGAGACCTCCATACAAGCCCCAATGACCCTTTCACTCAATTCCTGATCAAGCAGTTCCATTTTTTATCCGTGTTCATCCGTGTGAATCCGTGGACTTCTTTTTTTACTCCGCTGTGCGCGGAAAGACCTTCTCGAAATTGAAGGGCCGACAGTCGTTGGGGATGACGATCTCCGCATCCGTGCGCTCCTTAATCCACTCCGGGGTGTAGGGCTCGAAGTACTCCCGCAGGAAGAAGCGATCCCCCATCACCTCGAATAGTCCCAGATCGGTGACGACCAAGTTGACTTCCCGCACGGCGGTGAGCGGCAGCGAACAGCGCCGCTTCAGGCGCGAGGCCCCGGAGGGCTCGAAGTGCAGGGTGGCGGCGATGACTACCCGCGATCCTGCGGTGAGATCCATGGCGCCGCCCATGCCGGGCACCATCTTGCCGGGGATCTTGTAGTTGGCCAGATTGCCTTCCTGGTCGACTTCGAGCACGCCAAGCACCGTGTAGTCCACGTGCCCGCCGCGGATGATGCCGAAGCTCAGGGCGCTGTCGAAGAAGCAGCCTCCGGGCTTGATCGAAACCGGCGCACTGCCCGCGTTGGTGAGATCCCAGTTCTCTTCGCCCTTTGCGGGCGCGGGACCCAGCCCCAGCATCCCGTTCTCGGACTGGAGAATGAGCGTTACGTCCTCCGGCACGTAGTTGCCCACAAGCGTCGGCAGACCGATACCGAGATTGACCACGTCGCCGGACTTGAAGATGCGGGCGATGCGCTTGGCGATGATGTCCTTGTTTGCTACATATTCCATTTCAGCCTCACCATTCCAGCCGTTCAGCCTTGACCAGGAAATCCACGAAGATCGAAGGGGTGTGGACCTCGTTGGGATCGATCTCACCCACCTCCACGATCTCCTCCACCTCGGCGATGACCGTGGCCGCTGCCATGGCCATCAGGGGGTTGAAGTTCCGGGCGGTGGCCGCATAGACCAGGTTCCCGGCCTTGTCGGCCTTCTTCGCCTTGAGGATCGCCACATCGGCCTTGAGAGGCAGCTCCAGCAGGAAGAGGCGATCGCCCACGGTGATCACCTGCTTGCCCTGTTCGACTTCGGTACCAAGTCCCGTGGGCGTTAGGATGCCGCCCAGGCCCACACCGCCCGCCCGCACCCGCTCCGCCAGCGTGCCCTGGGGAACCAGCTCGACCTCGGTCTCACCGGCATTCATCTGCCGCTGGGTCTCCTGATTCAGGCCGATGTGGCTCGCGATGATCTTCTTGAACTGGCGCCCCTGCACCAGATGCCCCACGCCGGTAATCTTGCCCGACTTGAGATCGTGGGCCGCCGTGTCGTTGCAGATCAGCGTGAGATTCTTGGTGCCATGATCCTTGAGCCCCTGAATGACCGTGTGCGGGGATCCACAGGCCAGGAACCCACCCACCATCAGGACATCGCCATCCCGCACCTTGGCCGCAGCATCCGCCGCGGAAATGATCGGTTTCTTGACCATCGAAATTCCTCCTGCTCAGGCAAAAAAGGAAAAGTTCAGCTGTTCTTCTTCCGATCGATGAGTCGATCGATGATGAAGGTGGCGACGTGATCGGCATAGCTGCCCTTGCCGAAGCCGCCGTCGTAACCCAGCTCCACGGCCAGCTTGTTGCCGATGCGCGTGCCGCCCGCGATGACGATGAAGCGTTCCCGCAACCCACGGGCCTGCAGCAGCTCGATGAGCTCCGTCATGTTCTGGATGTGCACGTCCTTCTGGGTGACGATCTGGCTCACCAGGATGGCATCGGCGTTCACCTTCACGGCGTAATCGATCAGCTTGTCGTTGGGCACCTGGGCCCCGAGGTTGTGGGCCTCGATCTCCGGGTACCGCTCCAGCCCGTAATGGTGGTTGTAGCCCTTCATGTTCATGATGGCGTCGATGCCCACCGTGTGCGCGTCGAAGCCCGTGCAGGCCCCCACGATGACGACCTTGCGACCCAGCTGCTCGCGGATCACCTCGCAGGATTCCGTCATGGTGTAGATCTTTTCGCCGGTGGCCTCCTCGATGTGGATGGCATCGAAGTCCACGGAGGTCTCGGTCTTGCCATAGGCCACGTAGAAGCTGAAGCCCTCGGCCATGGCATGGGAATGGACGATCTCCGCGTGCTTGAAGCCCAGCTTCTCCACGAAGATCCGGGCGGCCTCCCGCCCTCGGGGGCCATCCGGCACTGGCAGCGTAAAGGAAAGCTGCACCGCACCGTCATCCAGCGTGTCGCCATAGGGTCGAATAATCATTGTCGTCTCCTCAGATTCAAACGAAAGACAGTCCACGGATACACACGGATAAACACGGATCGAGTGCGGAAGTTTTCTATGATCCGTGTCCATCCGTGGACTCAAATCATTTTTCCAGCCCGAGTTCGGCCTTCAGGTACCCCTCGAAGGGATTGAAGTATTCCGGTCCCTTCTTCACGAGGCCATCGAGCCCCTTGCCCATGTCCCGGGGGCGCTTGATGTCGGCGAACTCGCCCTTCTCCATGGCATCCATGAGTCCGATCTTTTCGATCTTCTCCAGGAAGGTGACGGCCTCGTCCAGCACCTGATGGGCGCGGTTCATGATGATGCCGCCCTGCTTGAACTCGATCTCGCCACCCAGATCCGCCATGGTGTTCATCACGTACTTGGCGTTCTCCAGTGCCAGGGAGCGGTCCTGCATGTAGGGCGTATGGATGGCCTCGGTGAGCATGCCCAGCAGGTGGATCCCCTGCCCCGTGGCCTGGCTCACGAAATTGAAGAGGGCGTTCTGCACCACGCCCTTGAAGATATCGCCGGTCATGAACTTGGTGGGCGGCATGTATTTGAGGGGCGCCTCGGGGAAGATTTCCCGGGCCATCTGCGCCTGAGCCAGCTCCAGCAGGAAGCCGTTCTTGATGGTGGGATCCATCTCGAAGGCGTGGCCCAGCCCCATCAGCTCCGGCTTGAGTCCGGCCACGTAGGCGAAGCGCTCGTTGAGGAACTGGCTGGCCAGCACCGTGTAGGCCTTCTCCACCGCATCCGAAGTGGTCAGGTAGTTGTCCTCGCCGGTGTTGATGATGACGCCTGCAAAGGCGTTGATCATGCGGCTGAACTTCTGGTCCACGAAGGTGCGGTACATGTTGATGTCGCGGAAGAGGATTCCGTACATCGAGTCGTTGAGCATCATGTCCAGGCGCTCGAGGGCACCCATGGCCGCGATCTCGGGCATGCAGAGGCCCGAGGCGTAGTTGGTGAGCCGGATGTAGCGACCGTGCTTCTCCACGGCCTCGTCCAGGGCCGCCCGCATGATGCGGAAATTCTCCTGGGTGGCGTAGGTGCCACCGAAGCCTTCCGTGGTGGCGCCGTAGGGCACGTAGTCGAGCAGGCTCTGGGCCGTGGTGCGAATCACCGCCACCACATCCGCGCCCTGCTCGGCGGCGGCTTGGGCCTGCTTCACGTCTTCATGGATGTTGCCCGTGGCCACGATGAGGTAGAGCATCGGCGAATGATTGCGGCCCGCGTACTGCTGCAGCTTGGCTTCGCGATGACTTCGGTTCTTCTTCACGCGTTCGCCAAAGGTCCGCACGAGTTCCTGCGCCCTAGCCGCGATTTCGCCACGATCCCCCAGGGGCAGATCCGCCACCCGGAAGCCCTCGGCAATGCGGCGGTTGAGGCCATCCACGCTCTCGCCGGTCTTCACGAGGGCGTTGACGTAGGGCAGGAGCGCACCATTCTCCAGCCGGTCCTTCAGCTGGTCCACCACGAGATTGGGAACGGGCACGCCATCCGCATCGGCGAGATCCGCACCGGCCAGCCGCAGGGTGGCGCGCTCCACGGTAACCGTGGTGTGGGCATCCACGAACTCGCCCACCGGCGCGACGATCCGGGTGGCCAGCTCCCGCGCCTGGGCGATCCGCGCCTCTGATAGTCCTAGCTTCTTGTCCATACCCACTCCTGTAAGGCTCAGTGTTCGTTCTTGAAAAACTCGGTGGCGCGGCGAACAATGGCTGGATCCAGCCCCAGCAAGCCTGCTACGACAATGGCGTCCGAGACATCCACCCCGCCCTCATCCGGCACGAGATGGAACTCCATCCGCTGGTCGATGAGGCGAATGCGCTCGTTCAGCGCCTTGCCCGAGGCCAGATCCAAGTCCAATCCCTGCCGGTTCAGCCCCTTCATGCGCAGATAGCGAACACCGGAGAGACGCCGCACACCGCGGAAGTGGGTGCTGAAAAAAGCCATCACATCGGGTTTGGTCTGGAGGGATTCGAGCACCGCCGACAGGATGGCCTCCGCTTCCAGTGAACTGGTGGTGCGAGCGAACTCATCGAAGAGCACCAGGGTGGGCGCCTGGAAATCCGCCGAGGCCTCCACCAGTTGCCGGATCTCGAAACCGAAGCCGGAGAGGCCCTGGGTCACCGCCTGGGCGTGGCCCTCGCCCAGGTAGTGGAAATGATGGAAGAGGCGGGTCGAGAGGCCCTCCGCCGGCACGAAGAGGCCAGTCTGCGCGCAGAGCTGAAGGAAGGCGAGGGTCTTCAGGACCACCGTTTTCCCGCCCATGTTGGAACCGAAGAGCACCGTTGCGGGTGTGTCGAACTGGCCATCCAGGGCCACATAGTCGGTACCCAGGGCCCGGCAGCCTTCTTCGCAGGGAATGAAGCGCCCTCCTTGAATCGCAAGGGGCCCCGAATGGATCACCGGCCGCACCAAGCGATACTCCCGGGCCAGTCTCGCCCGGGCGAAGGCCAGATCGAAGCGCGTAATCGCCTCGCGATACTGGATGAAGCGATTCAGTTCTGCACGCAGGCCTGTGGAGAGCGACTCCAGCACCCCCAGCTCGCACCGCCGCTCCGCCGCAAGGAGCGACGCGCGCCGTTCCTGCAACAGCAGCTCCTCCCCCGTGCTGCGGGGGCGGATCACATATTTGTCCTCGTCGTAGGGTTCCACCAGGAGCAGGTCACTGGCAGCGCCCACGGCTCCCAGGGCCTGTCTGGGCATGAGCAGGAAGGCGCGGGACCCGAAATCCACCTGCCACCGTTGCTGAATCTCGGCGGATCGGAGTTCCTGCTGGTGCTTGAGCGCGGCATCCGTCTCGCGGATCTCCCGGCGCACCCTCGCCAGCTCCTCGGAAAAGGCGTCGGAGACGTAGAAGGACTCGGCGCTCTGGCGCCCCGTATCCAGGCTTTGCTCCAGGGTTTCGGAGTCGTATTCGAGCTGGAAGCGCTGGCAGACCTCGGGCCCCAGGAGCGACATTAGATTCTTGAAGTTGTGGAGGAACTTCTTGAACTGAAAGATCTCCACTTCGTCGTAGATCGCCCTGGGCTCTTCGCAGAACCGAGGCAGGCGCTTGAGATGGTGCAGGATCCGGCTGAGGCCGACCCTGTCATCCTCCAGGCGGGCAAGCAGGGCCAGGGCCACCTCGGTTTCATCCCAGATGCGCTCGAGCGCCTGGGAATCCCGATGGATCTCCATCGCCTCCTTCACCGCCCGGCCGAAGGGCGTCTCCGGCTGGAGTCGGTCCCAGAACGGGATGAACTGGGCGTAGGCGATGAAATCCCGCATCAGCAGGCCACCTCGTACGGGTTGAAGAGAATGGAATCCTCCAGAGATTCCCCGGCCACAGACAGGAACTCCCCCCGGCTCACATCCCGGAGCGTCACCGCGATGCAGAGAAGGGGAAAGGCGCGGCGCACGGAAACCTGGAAACGGGCAAGCACTCGGGAGAGCTCCGCGGGCTCCAGGAAGACCTTGGTGAAGTCCTCCAGCGACAGTCTGCTTGTCCCCTTCGGAAGGGATTCGAGCAGCGAATGGGTGAGGGGTCCCTCGAGGCAGAGGCTCTCCTCCTGGGGATTCGGTTCGTGAGGGAGGGCCGCCAGGAGGCTCAGGTTCTGAATGCGCTGGGCCGCCCGGGCCAGGTTGCCCCGATCGATGCGCACCGTGAAGGCGAAGCCCACCTCGCCGAGGGCGCTCACCTGGGTGATGCGGTTCACCGCGCCATCCACCAGCACCGAGCGCGCCCAGTTCTCGTGGCGGACCTGAGCAATCGTCTCGGCAAGCACGCTGAAGTGTTCGCTTCCCACCAGGGTGACGCTGCCGCCGCGCACGGCCCGCCCCAGGAAGAGGCGCCCCAGGGCACTGCGCCCCGGGAGGGCCTCCAATACTTCCAGGCTCGCGGTGCCCAGCCGCGCGAAGGTGTCCGTGGTCATCACCACGTCCCCGGGCTCAACGGTGATCTCCGGCGGTGAGCCGTGGAGATCCCTGGCCTTCAAGGCCCCATCCACGCCGATCGTGAAGATGGCCACGGGGCCGGACTGGCGGAGGAAGGGCAAGGCATGGTTCAAGAAGGTCGTCTTGCCCGACCCCTTCTCGAAGCCGGTGACCGCAGTCACCGCCCCCACTGCCCCCTCCAGTCCCGCCATGGATCCGTCCTTACCCGTGGTGGAACTTGCGCTTCTTGCGGGAGAGATCCGCCGGTTCGAGGCAGAGCTTCTCCCCTGCCAGCAGCGTGGCCACGCCATCCTTGGGCTTGTAGACCTTGCTGGTGGGCTCGGGCTTGGCCACGGGAGCGGGCGTGGTGTGCACCGGCTCCGTATAGGTCGTGATCACGCCCTCGTAGTTGCGCAGCACGACCTTGTTCTCGCCGCGGGTGATCAGGTAGTTGGGCATCACAGGGATCTTGCCGCCGCCGCCCGGCGCATCGACCACGAAGGTGGGCACGGCGAGTCCGGTGGTGTGGCCTCGGAGGGATTCGATGATCTCGATGCCCTTGTCCACGCTGGTGCGGAAATGCGAAATGCCCAGGGAGAGATCGCACTGGTAGATGTAGTAGGGCCGCACGCGGATGGTGAGCAGCTTGTGAACGAGCTGCTTCATGACTTCCGGCGTGTCGTTGAGGCCCCGCAGCAGCACACTCTGGTTGCCGAGCTGGACGCCCGCGTCTGCCAATCGGGCGCAGGCCTCCCGCGCCTCCTTGGTGATTTCCTTGGCGTGGTTGAAATGGGTGTTCACGTAGACGGGGTGGTACTTCTTGAGCATGTTGACCAGCGAATCCGTGATGCGCTGGGGCATCACCACCGGTGTGCGAGTGCCAATGCGGATGATCTCCACATGGTCGATGGCGCGCAGGCGGCTGAGGATGGATTCCAGCTGCTCGTCGCCCAGCACCAGCGGGTCGCCGCCAGAGATGAGTACGTCGCGCACGGTCTTGGTCTTGCGGATGTACTCGATGGCCTTGGCGATATTCTCCTCGGGCATGTCTACGTCGGTGTCGCCCACGAAGCGGCGCCGGGTGCAGTGGCGACAGTTCATGGAGCAGATGTTGGTGACCAGGAGCAGCACCCGGTCCGGGTAGCGGTGGGTGAGACCAGGGACCGGGCTGTCAACGTCTTCGTGGAGAGGATCCGCCAGGTCCGAAGGATCGTCATGCAGCTCCATGAGCCGGGGCACGGACTGCATGCGCACCGGGCAGTCGGGATCGTTGCGGTCCATCAGCGCCGCGTAGTACGGCGTGATCTCCATGGTGAATTTCCCAAGGCATTTCCGCAGATGCTCCCGCTCTGTGTCCGTGAGGGGTATCACCTTCTCCAGCGTCTCGATGTCACGGATGCCGTTCCGGATCTGCCAGCGCCAGTCGTTCCACTGCTCCGGAGTGACATCTTTGAAGAGGTCGATGGAGCGATAGTCTACGGGGTTGTATTTCATGGAAGTCTCACCAGAAAGGAATTTGATTCAGGCCTTGCGAAGCTTGAGCATCTGACGGACATCCTCGGGCCGCGCCAATTCGCGCCCGCAGTCCTTGGCGATGCGGGCGGCGCGCTCCACCAGTTCCGCATTGGACTTCGCCAGCCGCCCCTTGCCGTAGTAGATGTTGTCCTCGAAGCCCACCCGGAGGTTTCCGCCCAGGGCGATGGTGGCGTAGATGCTGTCGACGTTGGCCTTTCCGCCGATCCCGAAGGCCGTGAAGAAGGCTCCCTTGGGCAGCTTGCGCACCATGAACTCCAGCACATCCACGTCGTACTTGGCGGCGCCGGGAACGTTGAGCACCAGGCCGTAGTGGTAGGGCTCTTCCAGCAGGCCTTCCTTGATGAGCGTGTGGCTCGCATAGACATGGCCCAGGTCGAAGCACTCCAGGGTGGGACGCACGCCATTGTCCTTCATGGCCTGGGCGAACTGGCGCATGATGGGCAGTGTGTTGACGATGTATTCGTCGCCGAAGTTGACGGTACCGCAGTCAAGGCTGGCCATCTCGGGCTTAAGGGTAACGGGCTGAAGGCGCTCCTCGGGGGTCATCCAGGCCGCGCCGCCGGTGGTCGTCTCGATGACGATGTCGCACTTCGAACGGACGAGTTCGATGGCCTTCTGAAAGATGGCCACGTCCTGGGTGGGAGTGCCGTCATCCTTGCGCACATGCAAGTGCAGCACGGAGGCGCCCGCCTCGTAGGCCTCGAAGGCTCCCACGGCGATCTCCTCCGGCGTGACCGGCAGCGCCGGCTGCATCGCCTTGGTGGTCTCCGCGCCCGTGATGGCGCACGTGATGATGAGCTTGTTGTCCATGACTAGGCTCCGTTCAGGGTTTCGTAGACGGAATTAATTCACTTCACCGGGTATTTTTCGTTCACCAGTTCCAGCGCCTCGGTGATGGCCTGGATGGCCTTGTCGAGATCGGCCTGGGTGTGGCGGGCGCTGATGTACCAGTGGTGATAGGGCTGGATGAAGAGGCCGCGACGGATGGTCTCGGTGTAGAACATCTCCCGGCGTTCTTTATGGAAGCTGTCCACCTTCTCAAAGGAGAGGAAGGGCATGGGAGGAATCCCCGAGACGCTGACGGGCACCTTGGAGGTGGCCACGACACGATTCAGTTCCTTGAGGAACCAGGTGCCCTTGTCCCAGACCTGATCGATGATCTTGTCCCGCTGAAGGATCTCGATGCACTTGAGCGCGGCGGCCATTTCCAGACTGTTGGGGAAGAAGGTGGAGGAGATGAAGACCTTCTTCTCGCACACGTTCATGAACTCGGCCTTGCCGACCACGGCGCTGATGGGATAGCCATTGGCCATGGCCTTGCCGAAGGTGGAGAGATCCGGTGTCACGCCGTAGCGCTGCTGGGCGCCGCCCAGGGCCGCGCGGAACCCCGTGCGAATTTCATCGAAGATCAGCACGACCTTATACTTGTCGGCGAGCTCGCGAACACCCTTCAGATAGCCCTCGGGGGGCGGCATCACGGGCTTGGCCAGGGGATGACCCACCGGGGTCACGATGATGCAGGCCACGTCGCCCTCATGGGCCTTCAGCTTGGCCTCGAGATCTGCCAGGTCGCCGTACTCGAATTCCACGGTGAGATCCTGCACGCACTGGGGCACGCCCGCGTGGACCTCCACGGCCCAGTCGTGCCAGCCGTGGTAGCCGCAGCGCAGGATCGTGTTGCGCTCGGTGTAGCCCCGGGCGATGCGGGTGGCCACGGTGGTGGCATCGCTGCCGGTCTTCACCAGGATCACCCGCTCGGCGCTGGGGATGATATCGATCAGCTTCTGCTCCAGCTCATTCTGGATGGGCTGCACCAGGGAGAAACAGAAGCCCTTGTCCATCTGCTTCTTGACAGCCTCGTTGATCTCGGGCTCGTCGTAGCCCATGATGATCGGCCCGTAGGCGCAGAGCATGTCGATGTAGTCGTTGCCGTCCACATCCACGATATGGCCGCCGTAGCCGCGCTCCAGGAAGATCGGATATTCGCCCGGGATGAAGTTGTACGGGCGGCGGATTCCCATCATCCCGCCAGGGGAGAGCAGCTGGCTCTCCTCGTACATCTTCATGGACTTGGTGAGGTTGAGTTTCGGTGCGCTTGCGGCCATGACGATCCTTTCAGACGGGTTTCCAGAGAAAACTGATCCACCACCAAGGCACCAAAAACACGAAGTTCACGGAGAAAAAAAGTCTTTCTTGGTGTTTCCTTGGTGTCCTTCGTGCCTTGGTGGCAGTTCCTTAGACGTACCGTTCTTCGAACAGCTTCCTCAGCTTGGGGTTTTCGCGGAGTTCCCACAGGGTGATCTCCGCGTGGTCCTTGGTATAGCCGTTGCCGACGATCATGGTGATGTCCTTGCCCACGCCCTCGGCCCCCAGCGCGGCCTTGCCGAAGTGGGTGGCCATGCTGAAGAAATACACGATGCCTTCCTGACGGCAGGGCAGGATGCTGGACATCTCGGTGCTCTGCACGTTCACGCAGTTCACCACGATGTCGTACTCGGAGCCGCCATTCGCCTTCAGCACTGCTGCCAGGAAGTCCACGGGCTTGGTGGCATCGGCGACCACCACCTCGTGGCAGACCCCCAGGTCGTCCAGGATCTTCTTGTCCTCGGCCAGATATACATTGCCTACCACGCGGCCCGTGGGGCCCACGCGCTTCATGGCCTCGTAGGCCACCAGCATCCCGGACTTGCCGCCGGCGCCGAGAATCAGCACGCTCTGGCCGGGCTTAACCAGCTTGGCCGCCTGGGCGGGTGCGCCCGCCACATCGAGGGCCGCCAGGGCCAGGCTCTCGGTCATGTCTTCCGGGAGCTTGGCGTAGAGGCCGCTCTCGAAGAGGATGGCCTGGCCTTTGATTTCGACGCGGTCGATATCGGGATGGATCTTGAGGATTTTTTCGATCTTGAGGGGCGTGAGGCTGAGGGAGACCAGCGAGGCGATCTTGTCGCCCGCCTTAAGGCCGCGATCCGCGAGGGCGCTGCCCACCTTGGCCACCGTGCCGATGAACATGCCGCCGGAACCCGTGACCGGATTCTGCATCTTCCCCTTCTCGGCCACGATTTCCAGGATCTTGGCTTCGATCTTCGCCAAGTCGTGGCCGGCCTCTTCCTCGATCTGGGTGAAGCTGGCGCTGTCGATATTCAGGGCGATCACATCCACCAGAATCTCGTTATCGAACACCGTCGACATGTCGTTACTGATCCGCGTGGCGGGTTGGGGCAGGACACCCTTGGGCGCCAGCACACGATGGGATCCATATTTGCAGCCCATGGCCATGACCATCTCCTTCGGTGCGAGGTTCCAAACTCAAGGTTGTGGAATCCATCGTCATTCCAAACAAAGCTATCACGCGCTCTCAGGCGAAAAACATCACAAAAATCGAGTTATTAATTAGGGTTAAAACCCATTCTGGACGGGCCTTCCCAAAGAATCCCTCCGAATAGAGATTCCCTTTCGGCAGATACCCAAGGCACGTAGGGTTCCGCAAGGTATAGGCGCCTCCTACTGGGAGGTTTTCCAATCCGAAAGGGACCCTTTGGTCGTGAACAAATATTTGATTCGTTTATGACGCCAAGAAGCCCGATCAGGACAACGCCACAGGCTCAAGCACGTACCGCCCCTTGGCGTCCTTCCGCACCATGCCTGCTGGGATATCAGGGTCATGGTCGAAGGCCAGGAGATCCTCCGTGTCGCAGAGCTCCTCCAGTAAGCGGATCCGGTGTTCCACGCAGGTATTCACGTCCAGGTCATAGCCCATGACCCAGGTGGGTTGCAGGTGGTGGCGGGTGGGAATCAGGTCCCCGCAGTAGATCAGCCTGCGCCCTGGCCCCTGGACGATCACGCCCTGGTTTCCCTGGTTGTGGCCCGGCATGGGGCGCACCCGAATCCCCGGCAGAACCTCGCCTTCGCCCTCCACTGTTTCCAGGAGGCCTGCTTCCAGAAGCGGCTCCCAGTTGTAGGGAAGGTAGCTGGCCTTGCTGCGCAAGGGTGGATGGCGGGCGTCTTCCAGTTCCTGCCGCTGCACGAAATGGCGGGCCTTGGGAAAGGTGGGCACAATGCGTTCCCCTTCGCGCCGCGTGGCGCCTCCGGCGTGGTCGAAGTGAAGGTGGGTGAGGAACACCTCGGTCACCTCCTCGGGCCGCACCCCGAGCGCCGCGAGGCTCCCCAGGAGCACGTTGTCCCCCTCCAGGGCGAAGCGCTCCCGGAAGACCGCATCCTCCTTGTCGCCATTGCCCGTTTCCACCACCACGGTGTGGGAATGACCCTCCACCGTGCCCCTGAGCAGCAGGGAATTGCTGGCGAAGCGGATGCGATTCAGCTCATCGGCAGGCATGAGGCGCGACCAGATGACCTTGGGCACCGTGCCGAACATCGCGCCGCCATCCAGCTTGAAGAAACCCGCCTCCAGGTGCTGGACCTCCCAGTTCCCGATCTTCATGCAACTCCTCTATCTTTTTTTCTGGGCGGTGGGAACGGCGCCGTTGTTCTGTTTCTTCCATTGATCCAGGGTGCTCTGGATGGGACCGATGACAGCGGGGCCGGCATTCTGGCTTCGGGCGATCTTTAGCGCCCTTTCCAGGGTCTGATAGGCCTGGGGCGTTTGACTGATGGCCTGCAGGATGTGGGCCTTCACCGACAGGTTCACCGGGTTTTCCTGGATCCTGATGGATTTCTCGGCCCAGGCGAGGGCCTGGGTGAGCGCCTTGTCCTGCTCCACGAAGTACTCGGCGGCGTCCGAATAGATCTTCCAATCGCTCTCGCCCGCCCGCGTCATGGCCCGCTTCATGCGCGCCGTGACGATGCTGTCCACATCCACTTCCACCAGAAAACTGACCCTCATCTTTTCCCAGTAGAGATCCACGTAGGCGCTGCTGCGGCTGGCGGGATACACCTCGTAAGTGAGCCACTCGGAGAATTCCTTGACGGCCTTGGGCTTTACCACGAAGCGCAGCAGATCGTCCTTGGGCTGGTACTCGAAGGCGCCAAACTGACGCGCCCGCTTGTTCAGGATCAGGGTCCACTGCTCCGGACCGGGGATGGAAAACAGGGCGTAGGTGCCCGCCGGGACCGGCTGCCCGTTCACCTTGACCGGATCCGAGAACTTGATGGTGGTGGCCTCGTTGGCCCCCGTGCGCCAGACCTGACCAAAGGGCACCAGCTCCCCCCAGATCTTCCGTCCGCGCACCTGCGGACGGTGGTACTCCACCGAGACGGTGGTGGTGCCGACGGTCTGGCTCACGGTGGACTGGGGGCTCAGCTTGGGAAAGATGCTGTTATCCGTCTCCCCGCTCAAACAGACAAAGGCCGCGAAAAGGGTAATGGCAAGCGAACGCTTCATCCGGGCTCCGGGCAAAAGGCCATTCTACTTGGCCTTGGGCTGCCACTCCTGTCGGGTCTTTTCCAGGCCATCCAGATAGGCCTTGGGAGTCTTGGCCGCCGTGGCGGCGGCGATGGCCTTGTCCAGGAAGAGCATCGCCTGGGGCCGCTGGTTCGCAGCCTCCAACAGACGCGCCTTGAGTTCGAGGTTCCGGTAGGTCTCCTGGGCCTTCAGGCTGGCGTCGATCCAGCCCATGGCCTTTTCGGGATGCAGCTTCTGCTGGAAGCAGTAGTTTGCCGCCTGGTACCAGGGCACCCAGTCCGTGGAGGGCGCCTTGGCAAGGGTCTCCTCCAGGTGTTTCCAGTAGAGGCCGGGCACATCGATGTCCACATCGAAGCCCGCAGCCTTCTTTTCCCACCGCAGATCCACCCGCAGCCGGGTCGGCGAGGTCACCTGCAGGTCGTACTGGAGGTATTCCTGGTGACCCGAGGCCTGGGGCTTGACCTCGAACCGCAGGGCATCCTCCTCGGCCTTGTAGTCGTAGGCCCCCCACTGCTTGGCCTTGCGGTTCAGGATCAGCGTCCAGGACTCCTTGCCGGGGATCACGAAGAAGCCGTAACTGCCCGCGGGCAGGTCCTTACCATTGATCTTCACGGGATCGCTGAAGGTGAACATCGTGGCTTCGTTGGCCCCGGCCCGCCAGATGGCGTCGAAGGGCACCACTTCGCCCCAGATGGCCCGACCCCGGACCGCTGGGCGGAAGTAGTCGATCTTCAGGGTGGTGATGCCCAGCGTCTGGCTCACGCTGGCGGCGGGACTGATCTGAACCTGCTTGAGGCGTACCGGCGGCACCGGGGCCGGGGATGGCGCCTGGGCCAAGAGGGCCGGGGCGAGAAAAAGGGCGAGAGCTGGGGCGCGCATGGGGCCTCCGTGGGGTGAATTTGCCTTTGATGCCTGGCGGACCCCGAATTCTCGCGCCAACTTGAGGTCATGGGCCTGGAAATCTCAGATGACATCTTCATCCATGATCGCGAAACCATGGTCCGCGAACAGATCGAGGCCCGGGGCATCCGGGATACGAGGGTTCTAGAGGCCATGCGCCGGGTGCCTCGGCACCACTTCGTGCCCCGGGAGCTCTGGCGGCAGGCCCATGACGACCACCCGCTGCCCATCGGCCCCACCCAGACCATCAGCCAGCCCTACATCGTGGCCAGCATGGCCGAGAGCCTGGCGCTCCGGGGTTTCGAGCGGGTGCTGGAGATCGGCTCGGGCTGCGGTTACGCCACCGCCGTACTCGCACTCCTCGCCAAGGATGTCTACGGCATCGAGCTGGAAGGCGCGCTCTCGCTCCAATCCCGCAAGATCCTCGAAGAACTCGGTTTCGAAAACGTCCATCTGCGGCACGGCGACGGAAATCTGGGCTGGCCGGAGAAGGCCCCCTTCGACGCGATCCTGTTGAGTTGCTCGAGCCCTGAAATTCCGGAAGGGCTCTGGGAGCAGGTGGCGGAGGGCGGGCGTTTGCTCCTGCCCCTGGGGCCCAGGGGCGGCTGCCAGCAGCTGGTCCTCGCCCACAAGGAAGGGAGTCGCCGACGCCTCCAGACCCTCGAAGCCGTGGTCTTCGTGCCTCTGCTGCAGCCCCAGAGGCGGCCATGAACAGGCTCCTCGCTGCCCTCGCGGCGCTCCCCCTGTTGCTGCTGGAAGCCCCCCAGGCCGAGCGCGCCGCCGAGCGGGCGAGCATGGTGCAGGTGCAGATCGAGGCCCGAGGCGTGCGGGATCCGCGAGTCCTGGAGGCCATGCGCCGGGTGCCCCGACACCGCTTCGTCCCCGCGGCCCTCCAGCCCCAGGCCTATGGGGACTACCCGCTGCCCATCGGCCAGGGCCAGACCATCAGCCAGCCCTACATCGTGGCCTTCATGGCCGAGGCCCTGGGCCTGAAGGCGGGCGATCGCATGCTGGAAGTAGGCTCCGGCTCGGGCTACGCCGCCGCCGTGCTCGCCGAGCTGGGCGCCGAGGTCTACGGCATCGAGCTGGAGCCAGAACTCCACGCCCGCAGCGTCGCCACGATCCAAACCCTCGGCTACCGCAGGATTCACCTGCGCTGCGGAGATGGCTTCCACGGCTGGATTGAAGCCGCTCCCTTCGACGCCATCCTTCTGAGCTGTGCCGCCCCGGAGGTGCCCAGGCCCCTCTGGGAGCAGCTCAAGCTCGGCGGGCGGTTCCTCTACCCCAAGGGCGCCGAAGGCTCGGCCCAAGAGTTGGTGCTCGTCACCAAGACCGCCCAAGGACCAAAGGAAACGCGGCTCAGCCCCGTGCGCGTCGTGCCCATGCGGCGGAGATGACGGTCTACCGGGTGATCGCGCTGGGAGTCACCGGGCGGTTCAAGAGGTCCACGAAGCGCTGTCGCCGATCGGGGCCGTTGCCGATCCAGGCCTCCACGAGACGCTGGCCCACCTCGTAGGTGTAGACGTAGGCCCGGTTCACCCGGCTGAACTCCAGGGCCTTCTTGGCGCGATCCGAACTCATCAGGCCCTCCTTCACCAGGAAGGCTTCCACCTCGGCCTCCGGCCGGCCCTCCTCTAACTGCAGGCGGGTGGCCTGGAGCCGGACCTGGGAGAGGACCTCCAGAGCCTTCTGGAGATCCAGGTAGCGGTCCAGCTCGGCGGAGTCCAGGCCCGCCAGGGGCGCCAACTTCGATTTCAGGAAGGCCCGGTGCTCGGCGTCGGTCATGATCACGCCGAGGGCCGCCTCCGCCGTGCCTTCGGCGATGAGGGACTGGGGGGAATGGAGCGGGTACACCGTGAATTCCACCCAGCCCTTCTCCATCACCAAGTGGGTTTCCAGCAGGGCGTTGTAAACGTGGTGGCCCGGATAGCCCTCGTGGGCGAGCAGCGGCATCACGCGATCCAGGCCCATGGGCAGATCCGTATTCACCTGGATGAGGCTGGAGCGCTGGCCTTCGTACCAGTTGTAGCCGCCCCAGGGCTTGTTCTTGACGAACTCGAGCCGGAAGCGCTCCGCCTTCGGTAACTCGAGGAGGGCCGCCGTGCGCCGCTTCGTTTCCGCCAGGGCGGCCTCGCAGACCGCCTCCAGGCGCGCCGGGGGCACCTGGAACTTCGCCTTCAGTTCTTCCACGCGAACCTCCAGGGAGCCGGGCCCCGGCAGGAGCGCCTCGATCGTCCGGCGCGCCTCGGCGAGGCCCTCCAGGGGCACCTCCGGGAGTGCAATGTCATAGAGCAGTCGCGCCTCTTCGGCGAGCCCCAGCCTCTCTCCCGAGAGCCGGCGCAGGAAGGCATCCGTGGCCACCAGCTGCTTCTCGAGAAAGGCCCGGCGCGGGGACGTGGGCGCGCGGCCCACCCGCTTGAGCAGAGCCTGGGTCCTGAGCCGCAGCTCCGACAAGGGCACGGGCTGGCCCAGGGAGGCTTCCGCCTTCCACTTCCCGGGTCCGTAGTAGGCATCCACGAAGCTCGCGTCGTGGCGGCCCACTGCCAGCACTAGCTTCACGTAGCCCTCCGCGGCGGAGTTCAGGGCCTTCTCCGGTGCGGCGGCGAGGAGTGCGGGAACCAGGAAGCAGGCGGCGGATCGGATCATGGGAGGCTCCGGGGCGTGCCTCCAGCCTAACTCGGTGGAGGCTTCACCGCTCCAGCACGAAGGTGACGGGCCCGTCGTTCACCAGTTCCACCTCCATGTGTTCCTGGAAGAAACCGGACTTCACGTGGGGGTACGTCGCCTGCAGGAGTTCCAGGAAACGGCGGAAGAGGATGCGCGCGGCCTCGGGATTCATGGCCCGGTCGAAGGAGGGACGGCGGCCCTTGACGATGCTGCCCGCCAGGGTGAACTGGCTGACGGCCAGGATCTCGCCGCCGATCTCCTTCAGGCCGAGGTTCATCTTGCCGCCCTCGTCCTCGAAGATCCGAAGACTCGCGAGCTTGGCGGCGGCCCAGGTGCAGGTGCCCTCCGTGTCGCCTTCTTCGAGGCCGACGAGCACCAGCATGCCCGGGCCAATGGAGGCCTCCAGTTCGCCCGCCTTCACGGTGGCCCGCTTGACCCGTTGGATGACGGCCTTCATGCAGACTCCCTGGAATCAGACACCGCCCGGCCTCCCTTGGTCGGCATTAAAAAACGGGCCGGGTGGCGCAGGAAGGCTTGGCACAGCGCCACCATGAGTTCTCGCCTCCCGCCGGACTCCAGCCCGCGGGCCTGGATCGCCAGCCGCAGGGAGAGGGCGAAGGAGACGCCGAAGTTCAGGAAGCCGATGACCATCACGCCCACCGCCGCCCAGGCGAGGGCGGCCCATGGCACGGCGCCCGCCGCAATGCCGGGGCCTGCGGCAAAGGCGGCGGAAGCGGCACTGAGGGTAACGTGGCGCACATCCAGCGGCAGGCCTGCAAAGGCGAAGGCCATGGGCATGAAGCCCAGCATCAAACCCAACACAAGACAGGTGACGATCCCCGGCAGGTGGGTTCTCAAGCCCCGCCCCAGGGCCGCGGCCCTGGCCACGCCCAGGATCCGCTGAAAGCGCCGACTCCGGGCCACCGCTTCCGGCAGGGCGCGGTAGTCACTCCAGTTGGAGGCCCATCCACCGGCCAGACTGCCCACCCAGAGCATCACGCCCGTGAGCGCCGCGAAGGGAATGGTCCAGGAATGGAAGGGGTGCAGGCCCTCCAGGGTCTTCACCGCCTTTTCCGCGTGGAGGAACGAATGGCCCGAGGCGAACCGCCAGAGCCCGTCGATGAGCAGCGCCACAGGCACCGTCAACAGCAGGTTCCCGAGGGTCGCCATCGCCTGTCCTCGGGTGATGGCGGCGATGAGTTCCACCTCGTCGTCCATCCCATCCGAGCGCTCCAGCACGGCGCTCAGGGCGGCGGCGGTGGCGGCGGGCTGCTTGGAGGCCAGGGACATATGAAAGAACTGCATGGCGATGAAGCTGCCGGCATAGTTGGCGGCGAGGCTCATGCCCCCAAGACCCGGGGCCATGCCCAGCCCCGCCAGCAGGAACTTGAAGAGCGCCGTGAAGGCCGTGAGGACGCCACCGCCCCCCGCGGCTCGCCCCATGGCCCAGTATTCCCGCCAGTCCCGCACCAGGTAATGCTCCCCCGTCTGGCCCGTATGTTCGATGACCTTGCGGGCCAAACGGCGCAGGCCCGCCCGGAGCAGCGGCCTGAGGCGATGGTGGGTGGCAGCGCCCTTCACCAGTTCCGCCGCGAAGGCCACCCCGGATTTCTGGTGGCGAGAATTGTCCAGAAGCGCCTGGATGCGGGCCAGCTTGGCCTGGAGCAGGTCCATGCGGAACACCAGATCCGTGGAGACGCCCGATACCTCCAGGCGGCCATGGGCCTCCTGGAGGGCCCCGTGGCAGCGCGCCATTTCTGCGGCCAGGCGTTCCGCCGGTTCCGGGGCAGAGGGGGCCTGGATCACCTCGCGGATGGCCGCGGGCAGCGCCGCGAAGGGCGAATCCATGTCTCGCCCTTGGGGCCAAAGGCGCAGGATGTCTCGGCTCAGCCCCAGGGCCGAGGCCCGGTAGGCCACCAGCAGGGCGGCTTCCCCCAGAGCCTCCGGACTCGGTCGCAGGCGCTGACGCCAGGGCTCGATGACTTCCTCGGGCAGGCTCGCCAGCCACAGCGCATCCTCGGGGCCCAGTTCCAGCCGATCCAGCCAGGCATAGAGATCCTCGTCGTGGTCCAGGCGAGGCACGAGCTTGTCCACCATTCGCTGGAGTGCCTCCTTGGGAAAGCTCGTGTGGTCCGGCAACCCCATTTCCCCCAGGAGGCGAACGGCGCTGGTGTGGGACCAGAAGGCCCGGATGCGGGCTTCGAGTTCGGCGGCCCGGGGATGCTCGGCCAGAGCGTGATTGAGGCGTGCCAGCGCCTGGGTGCGGGGACACCCCGGAGCCCCAGGGCGCGCGGGCACCGCGAGCAGATCCCGGGCCAAAAGCTCCAGCCAGGCGCCATCTCCGGGATACCCGGGTGCAAAGGCTTGGTCGAGACGCTCCCGTGGGTTCATGGTCAGTAGCCCCGCACGCGGTCCACGGCGCCTTCCGGAGGCAGCCCCTCGGCGTAGCGGCGGAGATTGGGCAGGATGTCGGGAATCATGGCCCTCGGAGTGGAGGGTCCACTGTGGTGGGGCGTGATGGTGATCCTGGGGTGGCGCCACAGGGGCGAATCCTCGGGCAGCGGCTCCACGGGAAACACATCCAGCACCGCCCGCCCCAGTCGCCCCGCGTCTAGCGCCACCAGCAGATCCGCAGTCACGACCTGCTGACCGCGCCCCACGTTGATGAGCGTCAGCTGGGGATTGCCGAAGGCCAGCAGGCCCGCATCCACGAGTCCACGGGTGGCCTCCGTGAGGGGCGCGCACAGCACCAGCAGCCGCGCCCCGGGCATGAGGCCCGGGAGATCCATGAGTCCGTGCAATGGACAGGCCTCGTCGGCTCGGGGCGTGCGCACGAAGCCGTGAACTTCCATGCCCAGGGCCTTCAGCGCGCAGCCGATCTGGCGACCGATGCGGCCGAAGCCCACCACCAGGGCCACCTTCCCTGTCAGATCCTCGGGAAGGAGCTTGGCGTTCCAGACCCCGGAGCGCTGGGAGGCCTCACATTCCGCCATCCGCAAGGCATCGGTCAACAGATGGCCCACCACGTAGCGGGCCATCCAGAAGCCAAAGGCACCATCGGCCCGGGTGATGAGGATCTCGGGCCGAATTTCGTCGTTGCCCACCAGGTGATCCACCCCTGCCCCGCTGTTCTGGATCCATTGCAGTCGCGGCATTTTCCGAAGAAAGCCCTCGGGAAAGCGCCAGGTGAAAAGCGCTTCGGCCTCCGCGAGCCAAGGGCCATCGGCCTCCAGGGCCTCCCGGGGATGCCAGCCCCGGATCTCCAACCGAGGTTCCGCCTCCTGCAGGGCGGGCACCCAGTCCATGTGGCGGTGATGGATCACGGCAAGGCGGCGCATGGAAGGAGTCTGGAACCAAGGAAAGGATGGGCGCAAGTGGATGAGACATTCCTCTCTTATTTCATCCAGGCCTCAAGGCTCCAAACAGAGGAGATGCGCTTGCCGAGTGGGGGTTGTATGGTGGGCAATCCCATCTCTCGCACCCCCAACCGTCATGCCCGCAAACTCGGAAACCCCCAGGCGTTGCCCCCAGAGCGGCATCCTGCACCGCTGGATCATCCCCGCCGGCCTCGCCGAGGGACAATCCGCCCCCAGCGCCCTATTTTTCATCAATGGCATCGGTCTGGACCTGGAAGGCTTTCGGGATGCGATTCGGGCTCTCGAGAAGGCTCCGGCGAGATACCCATACCGCAACGGGTACCACGTGACCATGACCGTACCTGGCTTTGAGGATGGGGAGGGACCGAGCCCGCACCCGCCCCTTTCCATGACCGAACAGGCACAGCGGATCGCCGTTTTCATGGAGTCCTTCTTGGTGCAGCACCCCGCAAAGGAAGTGATCCTGTACGGGTTTTCCTTCGGCAGCGATCTGGCGGTGGAGGTGTTGGCGTGCGTGGGAACCCGGCTGCCCATCAGCCGGGTGGTACTGACGGAACTGGATGTCCATCTCCAATCCTGTTTCATCACCAGCCGTATCGCAGCCGCCTTCGCGGCGACCCGGAGCCAAGGCTCGGCCCGCAACCTGGAAGCGTACAAGGGCTTTGTCTCCCGGGTGGTGAAGGCCAGCGCCGAGGGTCGCCTCACCGCCAGCCTCATGAAGGACATGGTTTTGTATTTCCGCACCATCGCCCGCAAGGACTGGGCGCAACTGGCGCGAAGCGCCGAAGAGGCCTCGGCCGATCCCGAACTCCGGGTGGCTCGCCTGCTGGAAATCACAGCCCAGACACCCCAGACCCGCTTCGATCTGTTTTTTTCAGACCCCCAGGATCTCCGGCTCTTCCAGCGTCGCCTGGAGACCTGGGGCGGCCCTCTGGGGCGGATCCATGTGTTTGACGCCACGGCCCATGAGCATTTCCATCACATGGGTGCGATCGGGGTGCTGGAGAACCTCGGTGGTTGGCTTCGCGAGGTGGCCTCGAGCCCCGGTACTCCGCCCTGAATCCTCAGCGAGTGAGTGGCGCAGCCTTGCAACGATGGGCAGTCAGCCTGAAGGGTCGAGCGCAACAGCAGACTACGTCAAGGCGAGGCTCTCTGCCGCGTGGTAGCTGCTGCGCACCAAGGGCGCGGATTGGACTTTCTGAAAGCCCATTTCCATACCCTTGCGGCGGAACAGCTCGAACTCGGCGGGCTCCACGAAGCGCACCAAGGGCAGGTGGTGATCCGAGGGCGGCAGGTACTGACCAATGGTGGCGATATCCACCCGGGCCGCCCGCCAGTCCTTCATGAGATCCAGCACCTCCTCGGCGCTTTCCCCAAGGCCCACCATGATGCCGCTCTTGGTGCGCATCTCCGGGGCATGGGCATCGCGCCAGGTCGCCGCCCGGGAGAGCAGGGTCATGCTCTGGCCGTAGTTGGCGTCGGGCCGCACGCGCTTGTAGAGGCGCGGGATGGTCTCCACGTTGTGGTTGAGCACCTCGGGCTTGGCCTCCAGTACCGTAAGCAGATCCGCCTCGCGGCCCTGGAAATCCGGGATGAGCACCTCCACACCGCAGCCCGGCGAGAGGGTGCGGATCCAGCGGATGGTCTGGGCAAAGTGATCGGCGCCGCCATCGGGCAGATCATCGCGATTCACGCTCGTCACCACCGCGAACTTGAGCCCCAGGGTGGCCACGGCCTCGGCCACGCGCTGGGGCTCGCCGGGATCCACCTCGCCGGGCCTGCCCTTGCCGATGTTGCAGAAGCCGCAGTGCCGGGTGCAGATCTCCCCCAGCAGCATGAAGGTGGCGGTGCGGTGCATGCCCCAGCACTCGTGCTGGTTGGGGCAGCGGGCCTCCTCGCAGACCGTGACCAGCTTCTTCGAGCGCATGAGCCGCTCCACCTCGGAGGTGATCTCCGCGGCGGGTACCTTGATCTTGAGCCAGTCGGGACGGGGGCCGGGAAGGACGGGGGGACGCGCCATGGAATCACTCCGAGGCCCTTCCGGATGCTCCCGAAGCGCCTTCATAACCTTAGTGGACTTCGGGAGGGCTGGCGTTCCAGGCAAAGGCTGGATCAGTCCCCGGGGACCGACGAACCTTGGCCGGGATGCGGGTGATCCGCCCTTTGCGCCTTTTCGCGTTCTTTGTGGCCAAAGTCGTTTCGATGGAGTGGCCTAATGCCTTTGCCTTGGTATTGAGCTCACGGGCTGCGTTCCCCATATGGAGGCTCACGGGTCGAAGGCTTAAAAAATGGCCGCAAAGAACGCAAAAGACACAAAGGAAGACACGGATGCACCGACCAATCTCGACCTTTGGCATTAAAAAGATGGACTCGATTTTCGGCACGGGAATCCGGAAGTGGGGAAGCGGACCGGGGGAGGTACAATCGGTCCATGTCCGAACCCCAGGATGCCCCCGCCGAGACCCGTCCGGTCTTCGAGCCCCCCAAGGGCTTCGAGACGAAGTTCCGGGATCTCTCCCTGAACCTGGCCGCCTTCGAGGGGCCGCTGGACCTGCTGCTCTACCTCATCCGCGAGCACAAGCTGGACATCCTGGACCTGCCCATGGCGGATGTCACCAAGCAGTACATGGATCACCTGCTGCTCATGGAGGAACTGAATCTGGAAGTGGCCTCGGAGTTCGTGGCCATGGCGGCCCACCTCATCCAGATCAAGTCCCGGATGCTACTGCCCCTGCCGCCCAAGGAGGATGGCGAGGAGGCCGATCCCCGCGAGGAACTGGTGCAGCGCCTGCTGGACTACCAGGCCGTCAAGGAGGCCACCCGGGAGCTGGTGGTGCGGGAAGGCGAATGGCAGGCCGTGGTCTACGCCAAGGGCCTGGATATCCAGGAGCATGCCCGCATCGAGGACGAGCCCATTCGCGCCACGCTGTTTGATCTGCTGGGGGCCTATCGCGAGGCCCTGAAGAAGCTGCTGCCGCCGCCTCCCGTGGAGGTGCGCACGCCCCCCAAGACTCTGGACCAGCGCATCGTGGAGGTGCTCAGGGAGCTCCACGGCGGCCTATGGCTGCCCTTCAGCGGCCTGCTGGCCACGGCCCAGACTCGGGATGATCTCGTGATCACCTTCCTGGCCCTGCTGGAGCTCATGCGCACGGGCCGAGTCAAGCTGGTGCAGTCCGAGGCCTTCGGCGAAATCCGCGTCCAGGCTGCCTGATGTCAGTCAGGCGGGACCGCCCGGCCGCTCTGGGCACACCGCAACGCGGCGCCACATCTCAGGGCGCGGCCTCTGCGTCCCCCCTGGCCCCCAGCCGGGACGCAGGCCAAGCCTGCATCCCGGCTCGGATCCCAGTCAGGGGGGACCGCCCGGCCGCTCAGGGCACACCGCAACTCGACGCCACACCCCAGGGCGCGGCCTCTGCGTCCCCCCTGGCCCCCAGCCGGGACGCAGGCCAAGCCTGCATCCCGGCTCAGATGTCAGTCAGGGGGGACCGCCCAGCCACCTTCATCGACACCGCCCTGCTGGATGAGCTGAGCGCCCAGGCCCGGGCCCTGCCCCGCCTGCGGGTGAACCGCAACTTCCACCAGGAGGGCGGCGACCCCTGCCACCGCCTGCTCATCGCCCTGGAACCCGGCTCGTACATCCCGCCCCACTGCCACCTGGATGCCACCAAGGACGAAACGCTGCTGCTGGTCCGGGGGCGAATAGGGGCGGTGCTCCTGGATGCCCTGGGCCGCATCACCCAGGCGCGCATCCTCGATGCGGCCACCGGGTGCCTGGGCCTCACCATTCCCCATGGCACCTTCCATTCCCTGGTGGCCCTGGAGCCCGGTTCGGTTTTCTTCGAGGCCAAGGCGGGCCCCTATGCGGCGCCGAGCGAGGCCGAACGGCCGACCTGGGCGCCCTTGGAGCAGACGCCCGAGGCGGTGGGCTATTTCGAGTGGCTGCGGGCCCAGCTCTGAAGGCGTACCGTTACCTGGGGTAAACCTCGATCCCGGCGCTATGCTGGCATCTCATTCCCGGATGGCATCATGAGCAAACCCAAGGCCGACAAGACGCAGATCCTTGGTCCGGATGCCCTCCGGGCCGCCCAGGCCAAGGCCCCCGAACCCACCGAGGGGCAGGCCACGGTCATGCTGCCCGCGGGTCTGCCCATGCTGGAACCGCTCCCGCCCTTAGGGGAGGAATCCACCCAGCCCCTGCCCTTGGTCCAGGTGGACCCCGAGGCCGAGGTGCGGACCATCCTCGAGGGCCCCGACGCCACCGTGCGCCTCCAGGCTGGTCCCCCGGCCCCCCCCGCCGAGGATCCCTCGGCCACCCGCCTGCTGCCCGTGGGTGACCCCGCCCTGCCCATCGCCACCCAGGTGTTGCTCGCCGGTGTGCCCGCCCATCCCGATCCCCTGGATCACTCCGTGGATTCCCGTACCATCGAGATCCCTCCCAACCAGCTGCCCAGCCCGACGCGCAAGGGCCTGCCCCTCTGGGCCTGGGCCGGAGTCGGCGCCCTGGTTCTCTTCCTCGCGGCCTGGGGGTTGTGGCTGCTGCGGCCGGATCTCCTGGGCGGCACTCGCGAGCCCGAGGCCTCGGCAGCGGAGACCTCGGAATCGAGCCCGGAAGCCGCACCCGTACCCGCTCCTCTCGAAGAGGAAAGAGTCGAGGTTCCCCCGGCCCTGCGGTCCTATCTGGAGAAGGCGGAGAAGGGCGATGCCGCCGCCATGCGCATGCTGGGCGCGATGTACTACAACGGCCTGAATGTGCCCCGCAACGAACGCGAAGGACTGAAGTGGTACCGAAAGGCCGCCGAGGCCGGCAGCAGCGCCGCCGCCAAGGAACTCAAGGCCCTCGAAGGCAAGGGCTCGGAAAAGTAGCTCAGCGCCAGGCCACTACCCGGGCCGTGGCGCGCTTGCCCACGGCTTCCACCAGTGCCGCCTCGTCGGCCTCCCGCACCTTCGTGACGCTGCCAAAGATCGTCAGCAGCTTCTTGGCGGTGGCCTCGCCGATGCCGGGGATCTGGGTGAGCTCGGTTTGCAGGGTGCGCTTGGCCCGCAGAACGCGGTGGTAGGTGATGGCGAAGCGGTGGGCCTCGTCGCGGATGCGCTGGAGCAGTTGGAGCACGGGGCTCGACTTGGGAATGCGCGTGGCCTCGCTGGAGCCGGGCCGGAAGACCAGTTCCTCCTTCTTCGCCAGGGAGGCCAGTTCCAGCTGATCGAGGCCCAGTTCCCGGAGGGCGTTCTGGGCGGCGTGGAGCTGCCCCAGGCCGCCGTCGATGAGCACCAGATCCGGCATCTCCCTGTTCTCGTCCCTCAGGCGGCGGTACCGCCGCTGCACCGTCTCCTGCATGTTGGCAAAGTCGTCGTTCTGCTCGTTGGTCAGCTTGAAGCGCCGGTAGTTGGCCTTGTCGGCGAGGCCATCCGTGAACACCACGCAGCTGGACACTACCTCGCGGCCCTGGCCGTGGCTGATGTCGAAGCACTCGATGCGCCGGGGCAAATGGGCCAGCCCCAGGAAGGCCTGGAGACCCTCGAGCACCGCCTGATTGAGCTTCGCGGGCTCGAATTTCCGCTCCAGCGCCAACCGCGCATTCTCCTGGGCCATGGCCATCAGATCCACTTTCTCCCCGCGTTGGGGCACGTGGATCGTGGGTTTGGCGCCCCGCAGGGTGCCCAGCCATTCGCGGAGCACTTCCACATCCTCGGGTTCGATCTCCACCAGGATGCGGAAGGGCACGGGCTCCTCGGCGTACACCCGCTGCAGCACCTGGGCGAGCACGGCCCCGGTGAGTGCCTCCACCTCCTCGATCACGTATTCCTTCCGCCCGATCATGCGCCCTTCGCGCATCACCAGCCGGTGGATGCAGGCTCGGCCATCCAGCACAGCGGAACCGTAGAGGTCCGTATCCTCCTGATCCACGGTGGCGGCCTTCTGGCGGGTGAACCAGGCATCGAGCTGCTGCAGGGCGTCCCGGTGCTGGGCCGCCTGCTCGAAGGCGTGGTTTTCCGAGGCCTTCCACATGGCCGCTTCCAGCCGCGCCTTCAGTTCGTCGCGCTTGCCTTCCAGGAAGAGCCGCGCCTCCTTGGCCTGTTCGCGGTAGGCCTCGGCCTGCACCGCGCCGATGCAGGGCGCCGTGCAGCGGTGGAGCTGGTACTTCATGCAGGCCCGCCCCCGCTGGCCATCGATGACCAGGTCGCAGTCCCGGAGTTGGAAGAAGCGGTACACCAGCTCCACCGTGCGGTAGGCGGTGGAGGCGGGAAAGAAGGGGCCGAAGTACAGCGAGCCGTCCTTCACCACGCGGCGCGTTACGAAGGCCTGGGGAAAGGGATCCTTCCAGGTGAGCTTCACGTAGGGATAGCTCTTGTCGTCCCGCAGCAGGATGTTGAAGGGTGGGAAGTGCTCCTTGATGAGGTTGTTCTCCAGTACGAGTGCTTCCAGCTCCGTTTCGCAGACGATGAATTCCAGGTCCCAGATGCGGGCCACGAGGCGGCGCGTCTTGGCGTCCTGGTGCTTGTTCTGGAAGTAGCTCTTCACCCGGTTGCGCAACACCTTGGCCTTGCCCACGTAGAGCAGGTTGCCTTCCTTGTCGCGGTAGAGGTACACCCCGGGCCGCGTGGGCATATCGCTCAGCTTGCGCTTGAGCAGCGGTGAGCGTTCAGCGTTGGAGCGGGGCGGCATGGGGATCGCCTAGCGGAGCGCCAGGAACATCAGCGGCGAGAGGAGCAGCACCAGCATCAGCCAGCCTGCAGGTCGCCCGAAATTCAGCGTCCACCCCACACCGATGAGCTTGGGGATCCAGATTCGCTCATCCTCGGAATTCACGTAGAAGAGCCCCATGATGTAATGTTCCCGCTCCTCGCGGGGTACCTCGCGGCGCAGGCGGAGGAGGCTCTCCCAGATGCCAATGCCGAGACACAGGAAGAGGAACCCCAGCGCGATCCACAGGATCCAAAGGCCGTAGAGGGGGATGAGCAGGATCGCCAGGCTCAGCCCCGCCATGCCAAGGGTCGTCAGGCCCCGCAACGGACGGATTCCGAGCATTTTCCGCTTCGCGACTTCGTCCGCACCGAGGCGGGCCAAATCGACCAGCCAATGCAGCAGCCACACGAGGGCCGGTAACCCGAAGATGAGCCAGGGCATGGCGCCACTGGGCGTCCAACCGTTGGGGTGACCCGCGAAATCGAAATGGGTGGGCACCCTCGCCGGGAGCCTGTCCGCGAAGAGGGTCCAGGCGGCGAAGAGCCCGACCATCGCCCCGGCGGCCAGAAGATCCCAGCGACTCAGCCCGAAAGGTGTCCTCGATTCGTCCATGGAGTCAGGATAACGCCTAGGGTCTGTCTTCAAAATGGATGCGAGCCGCGACGGGTCCAGCCGCGTGATCCAGCAAGGATGCGGCCGCAGGGCGATGTGGTACATCGTTCAAGGCCACAGACGCCGCTGGGCGCGCGGCTGGCCCCGTCCCGGAGGGCAAGGGGCAGCGCCCGGCGGGATACTGCGTCAAGCTCCTCGTCAATAGTCCCGCTATGGCCATCGTCACTTTCCTTGTCTCCCTTGGGCGGTGCCCCTTGCGCGGCCACACCCCATTTTGACGACAGACCCTAGCCCGTTCGGGCGGCGCCGATCAACCCCTCAGCCTTCCGCCACGGCCTCATCCTCCAGCTCAGTGGAGGCCTCTAGCTGTGCCATCCCCCGCACCAAGGCTCCGCAAAGGTAGAGCACGCCCAGGAGCCGGAAGGCCTCCTGGGTGGGGTAGGACTGGGTACCGCGGTCTCCGCGCACGCCTTCGTAGGCCATCTCCAGGGACCGGCCTGCCGCGCGCAGATCATCCATGCGGTCGGTGAAAACGGAATTCCCCTCTTCGAAGGCCAGGGCCGCTCCGCGCAGGGATACGGCCAGGTGGCCCAGTTCTTTCCGCAGCAGATCCTGGGCCTGATCTTCGGTGGCTTGGTGCTGGATATCGCGTAGCGCCGCGCAGTGGTCCACCAGGAGATGCACGGCCTCGGCCTGAAGACTGAGACGCTCCCGAGGCGCGTCCCTATCCTCGGGCTCACTGCCGAGTTCCTTCAGCAGGGCCGGATAGGTGAGCCGGGCCCGCTGGAGTTCCGGCAGGAGAGATTCCACTTCGCAGGCCGCGCCCGAGAGATAGGCCTCCAGGAGTCCCGCGGCCAGCTTCCCTGCGCGTCCCAGATCCTTGCGGATGCGCGATTGCACCTTGGCAGAGCTGCGCTCGGGCCAGAGGAGGCCGTCGAGCAGCAACGTGACGGCGCACCCAACGACGACGTTCTCCGCCCGCGCCGTCACGAAGCTCAGGGTGGCCGCAAGGCCGTGGGCCTCCACCACGGCACTGATGGGAAAGAGCGTACTGAGGGCGCCCACCTTCACCGCCGACTTCAGGCCCAGCCCCTGGCAGAGCAGGATGGCCAGTGGAATGGCCAGGGCCGCGGCCAGCAGGGAATGCCCCAGCATCCATACGGCCAGGAGCCCTGTAGCCAGGCCCACCAGCGTCCCCCCCACCCGGGCGAGGCTCGCCGCGAAGCTGCCGCCCGGACTTCCCGTGGAGACGACGATGGCGGAGATGCCCGCCCAGTAGAAGGCCTTGAGGCCTAGCAGTCTGGCGGCAGCCATGGCCAGCAGCGCCACCAAAGCCAGCCGGATGCCCAACTTCACATCCAGCCGCGACACTCTTCGCAGCACCCTGCGCCTCGTCCTCTCAAGCATCCTTGGCAACCTCGCACTCAGCGGCCCGCTGCCGCATGAAAAAACTGAACCACAAAGGTGGGCAGAGGGCGCTGAGAAAAGAAGAATCCAGTTCTATCCAGCCCGATTCGGTTCTCTGTGTTCTCCGTTCTTTTCTCTGCGTCCTCTGTGGTTCAGCCGTTGGTCTGAATCCATAGCCACCCACGGATCCAGTGTAGCTTCAGCCCCGCCCCGCTATCCTGTTCCCACCATGTCTGATCGCCGCATTCAAGGACACCGCGCCCGCAGGGCTGGCCGCCTGGCGGAACGGGCAACGCTCTGGCTCCTGTGGCTGCGGGGCTGGGATCTTGTGGCCGAGAACCTCAAGCTGGGGCGCTTCGAGCTGGACCTGCTCATGGCCCGGGGCGATGAATTGCGACTGCTGGAGGTGAAGGCCCGGCGCCTCGGCGCCTGGACCGCCGCCGATACGGCTCTTTCCTACGAGCAGCGCCGCCGCCTGCAATTGGCCCTGCGCGGCTACCTGGATCGCGTGCCCTGGCCCGGTCGGGTCACCTTTCAGCGGGTGAGTTTCGCCGGGTGGCGCTGGCGCTTCCACGAACCCGAGCGGTGGGATTCCCTCAAGATTCACCGATAGACGGAGCAGGAGGCTGGCCCCGGGTTGTATCCTGGCCCCCATCGGTTTCGGAGGTTCCCCATGCGACACCTGCGCCCCGCCCTCTTCTGCCTGATGGCCCCGGTCCTCTGGGCCGCCGGCCCCTTCGAGGTGGACTCGCTCAAGACCTCCTCCGGCCCCCTCGAGCTCACCTTCATCGGGCACGGCACCCTGATGTTCCAGCATGGCGGCAAAACGATTCACGTGGATCCGGTGACCAGCATGGCCGACTACACCACCCTGCCCAAGGCCGATCTGATCCTGGTAACCCATGACCATGGTGACCACTTCGACCCCAAGGCCATCGCCCTGCTCCGCAAGCCCACCACCCAGATCGTGCTGAGTGCCAAGTGCGGAGAAAAGCTGCCGGGGGGCCTCGTGATGGCCAACGGCGAGCAGAAGACCGTACAGGACATTGCCATCGAGGCCATCCCGGCCTACAACCTGGTCCACATGCGGGCTCCCGGCAGTCCCTTTCATCCCAAGGGCGAGGGCAACGGCTACATCCTCACCTTTGGCGCCACCCGGGTCCTGGTGGCGGGTGATACGGAGAACATCCCGGAGTTCAAGGCCCTGAAGGGGATCGACGTGGCCTTTCTGCCCATGAACCTGCCCTACACCATGACCCCGGAAATGGCCGCCGATGCCGCCCGGGCCCTGGCGCCCAAGATTCTCTACCCCTACCACTATGGAAAGACGAACCCCACCCGGATCGTCGAGCTGCTGAAGGATCGGCCCGAGATCGAAGTGCGGGTGCGCAGGCTCCAGTAGGTGCCGGGCTCTTCTACTTGATGGCCTTCTGGGCCTTGGCCACGGAGGCCTTGCCGTAGTAGCAGCACACGCCCTTCTTGCTGTCGGGTTCCAGGCCCAGCAGCTTCACGGCCTCCTTGAGCTTCTTCTCGTTGAGCCCCAGTTCCTTGGCCCAGTTGGCGAGGGTCTTGGCTTCATCGGTCATGGTGTCCTCCGCGACACCGCATGGTAGCGCCACGAAACGCGCTTGTCGCTTGAACGGTGCCCACCGGTGTGGCAGCATCGCCCAACCTCGAGGAGTTCCCATGCCCATGCGCGATCACCTGCTGCCCGAATACGACCACGAGATGGCCACCACGCGACGCCTGCTGGAGCGGGTGCCTGAGGACCGCCTCGACTGGACGCCCCACCCAAAATCCTTCAACCTTCAGGCCCTGCTCAGCCATCTCGTGAATATCCCCAGTTGGATCCCCATGACTCTGGAGCAGGAGGTCCTCGACATGGCGCCCGAGGGGAAGGAGCCCTGGAAGACCCCACAGCTGGAGACTCGGACAGCCTGGTTAGCGGCCTTCGATGCCAACGTGGCGGCGGGACGCGCCAGCCTGGAAAAACTGGAGGATGCGAGCCTGGGCCAGACTTGGGCCCTCAAGGCCGGGGCCAAGACCCTCTTCAGCGCCCCCAGGGCCGGCGTGCTGCGAGGTTTCGTGTTCAGCCACCTCATCCACCACCGCGCCCAACTCAGCGTGTACCTGCGCATGCTCGATGTTCCTCTGCCGGGAATCTACGGCCCCAGCGCCGACGAGCAGATGTAAATACCACCGGTTCCGTGGACCCCTAAGGACCTGCGGAACCGGCGGTTGTTGGGTGATTGCGGCCTACTTCAGCGCCTCAACGCCGCCGAACACCCGCTCGGGGCTCAGTTCTTCCAGGATGGCAGTGTCGCCCTCCTGGAGGCGACCCGTGACCATGCGTGCCACCAGGGCACCCACGCCGGGGCCAAGCATGTAGCCCTGGCCGCACATGCCGATGGCGTCGATGTAGCCTTCCAATTCCTTCGAGCGACCGAGGATGGGGCTGCCATCGGGAGTCATGGGGTAGAGGCCGCGCCAGGTGCGGCGCACCTTCAGGTTGGTGAGCTTGGGCATGAGATCCACCATGCGCCGGGCCACCATGGGCAGGTAGGCGCTGGTCTCGCGGCGGTCCGAGCCCACGATGGCGGGGTCCGGCGTGATGCAGAAGACCACCTGGCCGGGATGGATCTGGTGGAAGTAGTAGTTCACGCTGCCGGGGGCGGGACGAATATCCACCACCATGGGCTCCAGGAAGCGGGCCGCGGGCTCGGTGATGCCAGCCTCGTGGCAATCCGGCACCACGGGCGCATCGAGTCCACCAGCCTGCGCGAGCTGGCGCGCCCAGGGACCGGCGGCGTTGATCACGCACTCGGTGGCGTAACCGCCCTTGTCCGTGCGCACGCCCACCACCTTGCCCTTGCGGCGGATGATGGAGGTGACGCGCTCGTTGAAACGGCAGTCCACACCCAGTTGTAGGGCACGGCGGTAGAAGGCCAGGCAGCTGAGCATGGGCGAGGCCCCGCCATCCTCGGGGCTGAAGGTGCCGCCGATGAGGCTATCGGGATTGAGGGCAGGCGCGATCTTCAGCAACTCGGCCTTGTCGTACCAGTCGATGTTGAGGCCGTGACGCTTCTGCACCACCAGCAGATCCTTGAGGATCTTTTCCTCCTTGGGGCGATAGGCCACGAAGAGGTAACCGCCCTGGCGCCACTCGAGGTCATCGCCGTAGGTGTCCTTCCAGGTGGAGAAGGTCTTCAGCGAATCCAGGCAGAGCTTGATCTTGGCGGGGGCCGAATGGGTGGCGCGCAGGCCGCCGATGGCGGCCTTGTTGCTGCCCTGACCAGGGGAGGCGAACTGATCGATGCATAGCACCTTCAGGCCCTGCTCGGCGAGCTTCATGGCCGCAGGCATGCCCACGGAACCCGCACCCACCACAATGACATCGTAGACGGCGGTGCTCATCACAGACCTCCCTGGGAAGCGCTCACGGCGTGGCTGGGCTGGGCGTCCACGACCGGCCCTTCGCCGGTGACAACACCTGCGAAGGCGCCCAGGGGCACCTCGATAAAGACAGGACGCTTGGTGAAGTCCGTGATCTGGCTCTCGGGCACGCCCTCTTCGCGGAAGATGCGCTTGATGAGACTGGGACAGGTCTTGCCGCCGCAGGCGCCCATGCCCGCGCGGGTGGCGGCCTTCAGCTCGTTCATGTCCCGCACGCCCTTGCGGATCAGAGCGCGGATCTCGCCCGCCGTCACCCGTTCGCAACGGCACACGATCTCGTCGTCATCCAGGCGCTCGGCCTTCTCCTCGGCGGGCTCTGTCACCCAGGGCTCCTGCACCCGGATACCCGCGATGAGTTTGGCGATGGAGGCCGGAGCCTGGACCTTCACCATCAGGGCGTGATCCGCGAACTTGGGGCTGCGCACCTTCACCACCGGCACATTGCCCAGGGGCGTGCCCAGAGTGTCCAGCACCGTGACGACATCACCCTCCTTGATGGCGGAGTTGGGGAACTCGTACGGGATGCTCACGATGGGATCGGAGTTGTCGGCCTTGCGGAAGTCCACCAGCGTGATGGCCAGGCCCGGACACACGGCCACGCACTGTTCGCAGGCGATGCAGTCCTCCTCGTTGAACATGGGCAGGCCCAGGATGTCGTTGCCCTCGATCTGGATGGCGCCCTTGGGGCAGATCGATGTGCAGGGATTGCAGGGAATTTCCTGGCTGCAGTGGAAGATGGGGAAGACACCCTTTTCATCCTCGGGGATCTCTTCTGTGATGGTGGCGCCGGGGCGGCTCTTCAGCACTTCGGCGGTGCGGTGCCACTCGGGGGGCACATCGCCCACATCGCGGCCCAGGGCCTTGGCGATCTCCAGGCCCCGGATCTTGCCCGTGAACATGGCGGCGCTGGCTTCCGCGATCTCCTCGGCGTCCCCCGCCGCGAAGACCGGCAGGCCGAATTCCTTGGCCTTCACCAGGAACTCGTCCACGGGCTCTAGGCCCACGGCCACCAGCACGGTGTCGCACTGGAAGGTCTTCTCGGTGCCGGGAATGATCTTCCAGCGGTCATCGAGCTTGGCGATGGTGACGCTGTCCACTTCTTCCTTGCCGTTGGCACAAACCACCGTGTGGCGCGTATGGATGGGCACGCCCATGCGCACCAGCTTGTCCTTGTGCACCTTGTAGCCGCCGCATTCCTCCGCCGCTTCCACGAGGCCCACCACCTGGATGCCCGCCTGCAACGCATGGTAGGCCGCGATGAGGCCCACGTTGCCGCCGCCAATGACGAAGAGACGCTCGGTGGGACGCACCAGGTCGCGGTTTACCAGGGTCTGGAAGGCCCCAGCGCCGTAGACGCCCGGCAGGGTATTGCCCTTGAAGACCAGGGACTTCTCGCGGGCGCCTGTGGCTACCAGCAGCATCTGGGGTCGCACCAGCACGTAGTGGCCCTGTCTCAGCAGGCCCACCTTACGATCGGAGAACACGGCGATTGCCGTGGTCTCGTTCCAGATGCGCACGTTCTCGTAGCCGCGGGCCATGCCTTCGAGCTTCTGGCCGATGTCCATGCCCCGGGTGCCCGCGTGGCAGGCATCGATGGAGCCGAAGAACTTGTGTGTCTGCAGCACGAGCTTGCCGCCCAGGGCCGCCTTGTCGTCCACCAGGATCACACCCACGCCCGCCTTGGCCAGTTCGATGGCCGCCGAGAGGCCCGCCGGACCGCCGCCCAGGATGAGCACTTCCGTTTCCACGGTTTCGATTTCGTGGAAGTCCAGGGCACCCGGCACCTCGGGCAGCGTGGCGCGGGCATCCAGGGGTTCCACCTTCATGCCGGGCTTCACGGCCACCATGCAGGACTTCACGGAGAGTCCATCAGCCACTACGGAGCACTGAGCGCACTGGCCATTGGCGCAGAAGATGCCCTGAGGCGAACCATCCTTGTGGTGGTGGCCAAAGACCCTCACCCCGTTGGCGAAGAGGGCCGAGGCGATGACCTCGCCTTCCCGGGCCGTCATGGCCTTGCCCAGCCACGTGAAGGGCACGGTGGCCTCGCCCGGCGTGGCCAGGATGGGATGCTGCTGGATGCGAAAATCGGACATGCGGGCACTCCTCGGTACGGGGACCGAAATAGGTATGGTTCTGGCCGCAAAGAGCCGCCTCCCTCGTAATGCGATGGGGCGCGGAATTATTGAACCACCAGGCCGACCCGCGCTGGATGGATCGTGAGCAAGATCACGGAACCACCAAGGAGGCGCGCCAATCCAAAGTGGCATGATGAAAACCGTGAGCGAGGGTTTCGGATCGTTGACTCCTGAAACACCGTTCCCCGCCGCGTATACTTCTAGAGACGGATTCTCAGGATTCGTCAAGGAGACCACATGACCATCACCACGGCCTTCCAGGTGGACGAAGCCGCCATCCAGCGAACACTGGAAACCGCCTGCGGGCACGATTCCAAGCAGGTGCGCGACATTCTCACCAAGGCTTCGCAGATGAAGGGCCTGAGCATGGAGGATGTCTCCCACCTCATGGATGTCACCGAGCCCGATCTGCTGGACGAACTCTTCCACACGGCCAAGAAGGTGAAAGAGGAGATCTACGGCAACCGCATCGTGCTCTTCGCCCCCCTGTATGCCTCCAACCTCTGCAACAACGAATGCACCTACTGCGCCTTCCGGGCCTCCAACAAGAGCCTGGTGCGACGGAACCTGAGCCAGGCGGAGATCGCAGAGGAAACCCGCGCCATGATCCGCACTGGCCAGAAGCGCATCGTGCTGCTCACGGGCGAAGCCTACCCCAAGGAAGGGCTGGATTACGTCCTCGACTCCATCCGCACCATCTACGCCACCAAGGAAGGCAAGGGCGAGATCCGTCGCATCAATGTCGAGATCGCGCCCCTTTCCGTGGAGGATTTCCGGCGCCTGAAGGCTGCGGAAATCGGCACCTACATCACCTTCCAGGAGACCTACCACAAGCCCACCTACGAGCAGGTGCACCTGGGTGGCAAGAAGCGGAATTTCGAGTGGCGCGTGGAGTGCATGGACCGCGCCATGGAAGGCGGCATCGACGATGTGGGCATCGGAGTCCTCTTCGGCCTCTACGACTGGCGCTTCGAGGTGCTGGCCCTCATGCAGCACGCCAACCACCTGGAGCAGCGCTTCGGCTGCGGCCCCCACACCATCAGCATCCCCCGCATCGAGCCCGCGGAGGGCAGCGAGATCTCCGAGAACCCGCCCCATGCGGTGAGCGATGTGGACTTCAAGAAGATCATCGCCATCCTGCGCCTGGCCGTGCCCTACACCGGCATCATCCTGAGCACCCGGGAGCGCTCGGAGATCCGCGGGGAATGCCTGGAGCTGGGCGTCAGTCAGATCAGCGCGGGCAGCCGCACGAATCCCGGCGGCTACGGCAACGAGACCGAGCACGATGCCCAGTTCAGCCTGGGGGACCACCGCAGCCTGGACGAGGTGGTGCGCGATCTGGCCGAACACGGATTCATGCCCAGCTTCTGCACCGGCTGCTACCGCCTGGGCCGGGTGGGCGCCGACTTCATGGACATGGCCAAGCCCGGCGACATCAAGACCCACTGCCAGCCCAACGCCGTGAGCACCTTCGTGGAATTCCTGGAGGACTACGCCAGCCCCGCGACCATCGACATCGGCTGGAAGGTCATCGGCAAGACCCTGGAGGAGATGCCCAAGCCCCTGCGCGACCACACCCAGGGCATGGTTGCCCAGGTCCAGGGCGGCAAGCGCGACGTCTTCTGCTGATATGAACGAAGGGGGACCGCCTGCTCCCTGTGGTCGCGATGTCCCCCCTCGTGCTCCCCCGCATGGTGTTCGGGCCGAGCCCAAACACCATGCCCACTCAAGGCTTCTTGAGGGCGAAGGGCAAGGTGCCGGTAACGGTCGCCCCGGCCTCGTTGGAAACCACCAGCGTGACAGTGAAGCCCGCCTTCACTCCCGAGACATCGGCCCGGAGCGGGCTGGTCTCGCCGCTAGCGATGACCTCGGAGCCCGTCTTGAGTTCCGCCTTGGCGCCATTGAACTCCCCGATCACCGTGAAGGCATCGCCGGTTCCAGCCTTGGCTTCCGCCCGCAAGGCAGTGATCTGGGGCGGCGGCACAACCTTGAGGGTCACTTCCCCGGTGACGACTTCGCCCTTCGGGTCCGTGGCGGTAAGCACGTAGACGGTGGTTTCCGTGGGCTTCACCTCCAGCCCAGGGCCGCTCAGGGCGGTCACGTCCCGCGCACCGGGGTTCAGCACCATCCGGGTGAAATCCCGCACGTTCCATCCCAGCCTGGCCGTCTGCCCCTGGGTGATGACCGCAGGCACCACGGTGAAGTCCGCAATTCTGGGCAGTGATGTGATGGGAACCCTCTTGGAGGCCAGGAGGACCGAGCCGTAGGGATCAAAGCCCCGACAAGTGAGGATCACCTCGCCCGAGAGATCCGCCGTCCACTGGATCGCATCCCGATCCCTGCCCAGTTCCAGCTGCCCACCCTTGATTTCCCACTCGTAGCGCAGCCCCGGCTTCCCGACGACCCGAGCCCCATTGCCAGTGGTACCGCCAACCACCGTGGGCACAGTTTCAATCTGGAGCCCATCGGCCTGGGCCGTTGTTGCATTTTCAGCCTGGGGCGCGGCTCCGGACACGGGGGCGCCCCCCAGGGGGGCGGATTTCTGGGATTCCCGGTACAGCCCATATCCCGCGGCGCCGAGCACCACGGCGGCGAGGGCACCGATCTGGAGGTAGGTCTTGAATTGAGAATCCATGAGTCGCCCTCGTCCACGTCCTGAACCTGAGTTTCCTGCGGGTGTTCCCCTCACAATAGATTCCTTTGAGCGGAAGGGAAAGGGCGCCGCTCCAGGGACATCGCTCCGGCCTTGGCCGCATGTCGCTTTGCCCCAGGGCGCCACTTGAGGTCACCATCTACCCATGGCTGAAACCCGCATCGAACACGATCTCCTCGGCGCCCGGGAACTCCCCTCCACGGCACGCCATGGCATCCACGGCCTGCGAGCCCTGGAGAACTTCCCCCTGCTGGGGCGCCCCACCCACCCCGAACTCCTGCGGGCCTTCGGCGCCGTCAAGCTGGCGGCCCTCCGGGTGAACCACGCCCTCGGCTACTTGCCCGACTCGACCAAGGTGGATGCCATCGCTGGAGCATGCCGGGAGTTGCTGAGCGGGCAGCTGCTTTCCGACCTTCCCGTGGACGCCCTCCAGGGGGGCGCAGGTACCAGCACCAACATGGCGGTGAACGAGGTCCTGACCAACCGGGCCCTGGAGCTCCTGGGGCTCCACCAGGGCCAATACGACCGGGTTTCTCCCTCGGACGATCTCAACCTGCACCAGAGCACCAACGATACCTTTCCCACCGCCTTGCGTATCGCCGCCATCCGGGGGCTGCGGGAGCTGGAGCGCCAGGTGCTCGGCCTTCAGGAGGCCTTCCAGGCCAAGGAGCAGGCCTTCGCCCACATCGTGAAGGTCGGCCGCACCGAGATGCAGGATGCGGTGCTCGTCACCCTCGGACGGGAAATGGGCGCCTATGCCGAGGCCCTCAACCGGGATCGCTGGCGCCTGGCCAAGAGTGAGGAACGCCTGCGGGTGGTCAACTTCGGGGGCACGGCCATCGGCACCGGTCTGGCCGCGCCCCGGGACTACATCTTTCGCGTGGTGGACGAGCTGCGCGAAATCACGGGCCTGGGACTGGCTCGGGCGGAAAACCTCGTGGAGGCCACACAGAACGCCGATGTGTTCGTGGAAGTCTCGGGGCTCCTCAAGACCCTGGCGACGACGCTCATCAAGATCAGCGGCGATCTGCGCCTGCTGAGCAGCGGCCCCGAGGCGGGCCTAGGCGAACTGCGGCTGCCGCCCCGCCAGGTGGGCTCCAGCATCATGCCCGGCAAGGTGAACCCTGTGATCCCCGAGGCCGTCACCCAGGCCGCGATCCTCGCCCTCGCCCACGATCACGCGATCACCTTCGCCGTTTCCCAGGGCTGCCTGGAACTCAACGCCTTCCTGCCCCTGGTGGCCCACAGCCTGCTGGAGAGCCTCGATCTATTGGCTCGGGCCTGCGCCATCCTGCGCACCCACTGCATCGAGGGCCTGGAAGCCGACGAGGACCGCTGCCGCGCCCAGGTGGAGAACGGCACCGCCGCCGCCACGGCGCTGCTGCCCCTGCTGGGCTACGAGGGGGTTTGCGCCCTGGTTCAGCGCGCCCAGCAAGCAGGCACGAGCGTGAAGGACCAAGGCTTGGCGGAGGGCATCCTTTCCGAAGAACAGTTCCGGGAAGCCACGAGCCCCGAGGCCGTGGGACGCCTGGGTTCAAGGATGGGGTAGTCCCTCCCACATCCAATTCGCGACAGGGGCGTCAGCGCCACTGCCCTTTCAGGAACAGTTCTGCTTCCAGGCGCTGGGAGGAGCCCGGCTGTGCCAGACGCTGCAGTTCCTCCAGGGCCCAGGCCGGCGTCTCCTTGCCCCTGCCCCGCGCCACTTCCGCCTCCAGGCCCGCCGCCAGCAGGCGCGTCTGGCTGGAACGTAGCGAAAGCTCCCTCTTTAGGCGCTCCACCAGTTCCCGTGCCCGGGTCCATCTGGCCTCCCGATGTTCAGGGTCATGGCGGGCCAGGAGCAGAGAGAGGCGGATCTCGTGGAGGGCGAATTCCACATTGGGAAGATCGTCAATTTTCGCCCGGACAGCCTTTATCTCGGCGCCCGAAACGCACCCGAGGGAGGCCTCCCTGCGGATCTGGAGCACCCTGGACTGGACCTCCAGGGGCACCCGCCCCATTGGGCTGGTCAGGGCCTGGGCCAGGGTTCTGCGGCCTTCGGCCAGGGCCCACTCAGGCTTCTCGCCCCTGAGATGCTGGGCCTGGGCGCATTCGAGCCAGAGCTTGGGGATGAAGCTGGAGCGCAACACGGGGCGGAGACGATTCATGGATGCGACCAGCCCCTGGACCTCCAGGAAGCCCGCCCCACCGGTGCGGAGCTCATGGACGAGTTGGAGCGTCTTCGCCTTGGCCACCAGGGCCATGTTGGTGTCGTCGGCTGGATCCAGGCGCTGGGCCTCCAGGGCCAGGGGAATGGCCCTCTCCGTGAATTCCAGAGGACTCTCGTCGAGGACTTCCAGGCGCTGGATGGCGAGATCGCAGTAGCGGCTGGCACAGTTGTAGAAGTAGGCCGCCCTCCGTGGTTCGAGGCGAAGGCAGGTCTCCAGATCCTTTACGCTGTCCAGGAGGTGGGCCGTGGAATCCTCGCTGCAAAGCGCTTCCCACTGCTTGAGCGAGGCCCGGGTGCTGTAGGCCGGCGCCCACTGGGGGAGGTGAGCCAAGGCGTCCTGGATGAGCGCCTGTCCCCGGGCGATGGGTTCCCGCGCCGCATCCCCCTGGTTGTTGCGGAGGAGCCACAGGGCGTAGGCCTGGTGGAGGTCCGCCGCCTCGAAGGACAGGATGCCCGCCAAGGAAGGCAGGGACTTCAGGGCGGCCTCGAAATGCCCCATGCCCTCCTTGACCAGGGGCGCGGGGTCGGCGGCCTCGGGTGGAAAGGGCCACCGCGCCAGCCGCATGGCGGCTACTCGCAGAAGCATGGCGTGGGCCTGGGGATAGCCTTGACGCAAATCCAAGATGCGCCGACACCGACGCTCCGCCTCGTCCAGTTCCCGGCCCGAGTCTCGCTCTGTAGCGAGCATTCTCCGCGCGAGGACAGAATGGACCTGGGCGGATAGGGCAAGGGCCGGGAGGTAGTCAGGGTAGAGCTCCAGGGCGCGCCGGACGAATCCATGGATCTCTTCCGCGGAAGCCTCCACCTCGGTGGGATCCGCCTTCCGGCGCTGGGAGCGGGCGAGGCGAAGTTCGCCTTCCTTCACCCAGTAGAAGGGATCGCTGCGCACCCAGTTCCGACTCTCCGCCAGAACCCTCTGGGCGTCCTCGAAGGTAGGCTCTCCAGGCGCTGCAACGGTAGCATCCAGGCTGGAAACATAGGCCGCGAGTAGGATCTCCCCCTGGAGGCGCCGGAGATCCTGGCGCCACGGCTGCCGGGCCACGGCCTCTTCCAGGAGTTTTGCGGCGGCCCGGTACTGCCCCGTGCCCATCAGGAGCCGTCCCTGGATCAGCACGGGAGGCTCATGGAAGCGCGCGAGACGGAGCTGCTCCAGGGAGGCATCGGCCAGGGCCCGACGAGCCTCCTTTCGCAGGGAATCCTGGACGACAGGGTCGTACCCAAGCATAAGGCGCTGGCTTTCCTGGAACTGGGCCGCGAGCACGATGCCCAACCCCAGGCGCGTCTCGGGTGTCGCGAAACCGAGCCGTAGGGCTTCGCGGAAATGGGCCTCGGCTCGGTTCAGGTCTTCCAGGGCGATCCAGGCCCGGCCCAGGGCCCCGTGGCCAGGGCCCGCCGCGAGCCTTCCGGAGCCCTCCAGTTCCCGCTCCAGGCCACTCAGGCGCCCCTTGAGCGTGGACAGGGACACCTCCACCCTGTCGGGCGACTGGTAGATGCTCGCCAGATCCATTTCCAGATCGCCGACCGCCTGATTGAAGTGGAGGGCGTAACGAGTCTGGGTCCGGGCCCGGTTCCAGTTCCAGGTCAGGAGACCGGCGCTCGCGAGGCTCAGGGCGACAATCAAGGCCGCAAAGAAGGCCAGGAGGGGATTTCGAGCCACCCATAACGTGGCGCGGTAGCAAAGAGTGGCGGGCATGGCCAGAACCGGAAAGCCATTCAGCCAGCGTTCGAGGTCCTCCGCCAGGGCCCGGGCCGAGGGATAGCGATCCTCCCGCTCCTTCGCGAGGCAGCGCAGGCAGATGGCCTGGAGATCCTCCCGAAGCCTGGACTCGAATTCCCGCGGGGGGATGGGAGCCGCCCCCAGCACGGCCTGCAGGATTTCCGGTGTGGTCTCGCCCCGGTAGGGGTATTTCCCCGTGAGGAGCCAATAGAGACATACCCCCAGGGAGTAGACATCGGACCTCGGGTCCATGTGCAGCAGGCGGACCTGTTCCGGACTCATGTAGAGCGGCGTCCCCGGAGTGCCGCGGTGCAGAAACGCCTCCCCGTGACGCACATCCAGGGCCAGGCCGAAGTCCGTCACATAGGCATGGTGTCTTCCCTCCTCGGAGACCCCCACGAGGATATTGTTGGGCTTGAGATCCCGGTGCAGCAGATCCTGGGTGTGGGCCGCATGCACGCCGTAGCAAGCCTGGACGAGCAGCCGAAGGCCTGCCTCCAGGGGAAGGGTTCTCCCCACCTCCATGAGCGTGCGCCCCGGGATCAGCTGCATGGCCAGATAGGCGCGTCCTTCAATCTCCCCAGTCTCAAAGACTTTGACCACGTGGGGATGTTCGATCTTGGCCTGATTCCGCGCCTCCTGGAGCACCCGATCGGCATCGGAAGCCAGATCGCTGCGGAGTACCTTGAGGGCAATCTTGCGCTGAAGGGTGGGGTCGAAGGCCTCGAAGACCTGTCCCATGCCGCCCTGGCCGAGGAATCCGCAGATCTGGAAACGCCCCCAGACCCCGCTGGCCATGGCCTGGGGCATTTCCACGCCCGGGGGCAGGCGAGGAGAATCCAGGTCGAGACTCAAGGATTCGGGACCGCCCAGGGTACCTCCACTGAAGGGCTCCTGGAGGAACCTATCCAAGGTCTCTTGATCCGGCTGCGGCCTGGGTTGATCCATTTTTTCCGCCGAGAGAAGCCAGACAGAGATTTCTGAAGAAAGTCGACTCCAGGTTACGGCACTAAGGTTGGGATCCACAACCGGCCTCGGTGGATCCTGGCCTTCCTCTTCCGTCTAAGCTGGTACCCGAACGTTCACGATTCAGGAGACACGCATGAATGCCTGGGTACTCTTCGATTGGGGGGACACCCTGATGCGCGTTTTCCCCCATTACCGGGGAAAGATGAAGGACTGGCCCCGGGTGGAGGAGATCCCCGGCGCCCGGAAGGCCTTGCATGCCCTCCATGGCCGCATCGGCATTGCCCTCGCCACCAACGCGGCGGACAGCGAGGAGGAGGATATCCGCCAGGCCCTGGAGCGGGCGGATCTGAATGCCTTCATCAAGCGGATCTTCTGCTACCGCTCCGTGGGCGCCCGGAAGAGCAGCCCAGAGTTCTTCGCCCATGTGATCCAGGAGCTGCGTGTCCCGGCCGACCACCTCGTGATGGTGGGCGATGAGTTTGCCGAGGATGTGGAAGCCGCCCAGGCCGCAGGCCTCCGGGCGGTGTGGTTCAACGCTCGAACCCCGGAGGTGCGAACGGGCCATAACCTGGCGACCCTGCACCAGCTGGATCACCTGCCGGCCCTGCTCCAGACCCAGGGATTGCTCCGGTAGGGCGGCTCATTCCGAAGGATGGACACCCGGCACCAGGACGACTCGAAGGTGCTCGGCGTAATCCATATCCACGTTCTGCACATGACTCAGCAGCATTTCCCTGGCTTGGCGAATCATCCCCACCAGGGGGGGCCCGTTGGGCTCCGAATGCACTCGATGAAGTTCGCGCAGGCGCTCCACGACCACCTCGTGTTCGGCCCGATGAGGCCCCAGGTGCGGGTAGCCGCCAGCCTCCATGATGGCTTCTTCCGTTTCGAAGTGTTCCATCACGAGGCACTGCAACTGCTCGATGCGCGCCGCGAGATCTCGTGGAGTGGCATTCACTTGAAGGGTTTGGCAGAGGCTCAGTAGCACCCGGTCCAGGAGCCTGTGTTGTTCATCGAGGATCGGAACACCTGTATCCAATTCCGCTGGCCACGAAGGGGCAAGGAATTCCAAACCCGTCGATCCGACCAGCGAGACACCACCCGTTGTCGACTCCACCCCCACCCCCGTAATTATTCATTCTGACATTGATGCACTCCGGAGCCCGGGGGGCTTTTGATCCCGGTCAAGTCGCGGAGCCTCGGGCTAGGGCATCCTGTCTACGGAACCTTTCCGGCTCCAGCTTCGAGGCGAACCGATGCAGCCCACTCCCCGATCCCTCCGCCTCCACATCGGCATCTTCGGCCGCCGCAATGTGGGCAAGTCCTCCTTGCTGAACGCCATCACACGACAGCAAGTGTCCATCGTCAGCGAACACGCGGGGACCACTACGGATCCCGTAGAGAAGCCCATGGAGTTGCTGCCCCTCGGCCCCGTGCAGTTCGTGGACACCGCGGGCGTGGATGACGAAGGCGCCCTGGGGGAACTGCGCATCCAGCGCACCAAGGCCATCTTCGAGCGGGTGGATCTGGGCGTCATCGTCACCGAATCCGGGGCCTGGGGCGCCTTCGAGGAGGGCCTTCTGGCCGAGCTCAAGGGTCGCAAGGTGCCGGTACTCGTGGTCATTAACAAACAGGATGTCAAGGCTCCGAGCCCAGAAGAGAGAACGGCCCTCGAAGCCAAGGGCACCGAGGTGGTCACGGTCTCCGCCGCCCAGGGCACGGGCCTGCTCGATCTACGGGAGGGCCTGCTCAGACTGGCCCCCGGAGACTTTTTCGATAACCGGAGACTGGTGTCCGATCTGGTGCCTCCGGGCGAAATGGCCGTCCTGGTGGTACCCATCGACAAGGAGGCCCCCAAGGGCCGTCTCATCCTGCCCCAGGTGATGACCATTCGCGATCTGCTGGATGGCGAATCCATGTCCCTGGTCTGCCAGGAACGCGAACTGAGCCGTGCCCTGGCTGGCCTCTCCAGGCCACCCGCGCTAGTGGTTACGGATTCCCAGGCCTTCCTCAAGGTGGCTGCGGATGTCCCGAAGGAGATCCCCATGACCTCCTTCAGCATCCTCATGGCCCGCTTCCAGGGCGATCTCGCGGAGCAGGTGCGCGGCACCATGGGCATTGAAAAGCTCAAGGGCGGCGACTCCGTGCTCATCGCCGAGACCTGCAGCCACCACCCCGTGGGCGAGGACATCGGCCGGGTGAAGATCCCCCGCTGGCTCACCCAATACGTGGGCGCCAAGCTGGAATTCGTCCATGTGCAGGGCCGCGACTTCCCCCAGGATCTCAGCCCCTACCGCCTCATCGTCCACTGCGGTAACTGCACGGGCAACCGCCGGGAGATGCTGAGCCGCCTGCACCGGGCCAGGGAGGCGGGCGTGCCCCTCACCAACTACGGCCTCACCATCGCCTACTCCCTGGGCATCTTCGAGCGGGCCCTGACGCCCTTCCCCGATGCCCTGGAGGCCTACCGGAACGGGAAGAAACTCTGATCCTCGGAGCTTTCCCCTTCTCCGTTTATTCTCCTAGGTGCCGACTTCAGGAAGGCTCGATGACCCACTCTGATGCTGAATACCACCTCGATCGCGATGGCATCCTGACCTGGCTCAGGGTGGAAGAGGACGATGACCTGGAACGCCTCTGGGAGGCCGCCGACGAGACCCGTCGCCTGAACGTGGGCGAGGAAGTCCATCTCCGGGGGCTCATCGAAGTCTCCAATATGTGTGTGCGGTCCTGCGCCTACTGCGGAATCGCGGCCTGCGCCCCCAAGGTAGAGCGCTACCGCATGAGCCAGGAGGACATCCTGGAATGTGCCGACAAGGCCCTGGAATACGGCTTCGGCACCGTGGTGATGCAGGCGGGGGAGGATCCCGGCATCACGGGTGAGTGGATGGCCGACACCATCCGGAAGATCAAGGAGCGCACGGGTCTCGCCATCACCCTCTCGCTGGGAGAGCGCGACGAGGCCGACCTGCGGGCCTGGCGCGAGGCCGGAGCGGACCGCTATCTGCTGCGCTTCGAGACCACGGACCCTGATCTCTATCGCCGCATCCATCCCAGTCTTCCCGGCGGAGTCTCGGACCGCATCGACCAGTTGATGCGGATGCGCGACCTGGGCTTCGAGATCGGAACCGGGGTCATGGTGGGCCTTCCGGGCCAGACCTGGGAGACCCTGGCCAACGACATCTGGACCTTTCGCGACTACGACATGGACATGATCGGCATCGGGCCCTACATCCCCAGCCCCGGCACCCCGCTGGACGGCCCCCTGGGCGAGCTGCTCCAGGTGGAGGCCGGCACGGAGCAGGTGACCAATGATCCGCTCACCACTCTCAAGGCCCTGGCCCTCACGCGCCTGATCTGCCCCGAGACCAACATCCCCAGCACCACGGCCCTGGCCACGGTGGATCCCGGTTCGGGCCGCGCCAACGGACTGTTGCGCGGTGCCAACGTCATCATGCCCAATCTCACCCAGCCCAAGTACCGGGTGCTCTACCAGATCTATCCCGGCAAGGCAGGGCTTCACGAAACCGCGGATATCACGGTGGCTAAAATCCGCAGCCAGATTGAAGCCCTGGGGCGCACCATTGGAAACGGCCCAGGTACGAGCCCTCGGATCACCCATCGCCAGGAGGCCTGAGCCGTGAACACCCAAACCTCTTCATACGCATTCCCCCGCGGTTTCGCCAGCGACAACTTCGCGGGGGTCCATCCCCGGATCCTGGCGCACATCGCTGCGGTCAACCATGGACACGCCATGGCCTACGGGGATGACGCCGTTACGGCCCGAGCCCGGAAGGCCTTCGATCGGCTCTTCGACCAACCGGTGTCCACCCATTTTGTCTTCAACGGCACGGCGGCCAATGTCCTTTCTCTGATGGCCTTCCATAAGCCCTACGGCGCGGTGCTCTGTTCAGATCTGGCCCATCTCTGGAACGATGAGAGCACGGCGCCAGAACGCACCCTGGGGATGCGGTTGATGCCCCTGCGGAGCCTGGACGGCAAGCTCGATCCCGCCGCCCTGGCCGAGGTGCTTGGGCGCGGCCATGGTGTGCACGGCGCCCTGCCCGTGGCCTTGACGATCACTCAGCCAACGGAAGTGGGCACGCTATATAGCCTCGAGGAGCTGCGAACCCTCGTGGGCATGGCTCACGCCCATGGCCTTGGGGTTCATGTGGACGGCGCCCGCCTGGGCTGCGCGGTGGCCGCCATGGGGATCGATCTGCGGGAGATGCTGCTGGACAGCGGCGTGGATGTGGTCAGCTTCGGCGGCACCAAGCAGGGGATGCTCTGCGGCGAGGCAGTAGTCTTCCTCAAACCCGGCTTGGGAGAAGATTTCCCGTACTGGCAGAAACACAGCATGCAGCTCTCCTCCAAGATGCGCTTCATCTCCGCTCAGTTCGAGGCCCTGCTTGGAGATGATCTCTGGATCGAGAACGGGCGCCAGGCCAATGCCATGGCCCAGGAACTCCACCAGGCGGTTGTGGCGCTGCCTTTCGTGGACGTGGCCTTCCCCGTGCAGGTCAACTCCGTCTTCGCCCGCATCCCGGTAGATCTCCTTGAACCCTTGCAGCGCGAGACCTTCTTCTGGCCCTGGGATGAGCGCGCCGGGCTGGTGCGCTGGATGTGCGCCTTCGATACGAGGCCCGAGGACATCCAGCGATTCGTCGGAAGGCTGCTGCGACTCAATCCCTAAGCCTTTGCCCTGCTTGATCCCGGACCTTCCCTCGGGCGATCATGCTCTAGGCCCCAAGGGCTGAAAGGGCGCCCCATGAACATGGATCATCTCTCCCGCAAGACCCGCCTGCGCGTGGTTTCGCTCTCCATCGGCGCAGGCATTCTCATTCTGGGCCTCAAATACCTCGCCTACCTGATTTCGGGTTCCACGGCCCTGCTCTCCGATGCCATCGAAAGCGTGGTGAACGTAGTGGCTGCGGTCTTCGCTCTGGGCGCAGTGATCTTCGCCGAGAAACCCGCGGATCGGGAACACCCTTACGGTCACGGCAAGATCGAGCACTTCAGCGCCGCCTTCGAAGGAGGGCTCATCGCGCTCGCGGCGGTGATGATCTGGTGGGAGGCCATCTCGGCCCTCCACGCTCAGCTCAGTGGCACTTTCCACATGAAGGAACTGGGCAAGGGCCTGATCGTCAATGTGATTGCTGGGAGCATGAACGGCCTGCTGGGGCTCTTCCTCATCCACATGGGGAAGAAGCATCGCTCCCGAGCCATCGAGGCCGATGGGCACCATGTGCTTTCGGATTTCTGGACCACCCTGGGCATCGGTGCCGCCCTGCTGCTGGTGAAATTCACGGGTATCCTCTGGCTGGATCCCATCATGGCCATGGTCGTGGGCACGCTGCTGGCAGTGACCGGCTTCAAGCTGGTCCGCAGCTCCAGCCAGGCGCTCCTGGATATGGAAGACCCCGTCCTGCTCACGCGGCTGATCGAGATCATCAACCGGGTGCGGCCCGCGGATGTCATCGCCATCCACGAACTGCGCACCCTGCGGGCGGGACGCTACACCCACGTGGACATCCACATGGTGATCCCGGAGTTCTACACCATCAATCGGGGCCACGATCTGGCCGATGAATTCGGCAAGCGCGTCATCGCAGAGGCCACCCTCGAGGGTGAACTGCATACCCATGTGGACCCTTGCCAGCGCGCCTGGTGCCGCCAGTGCGGCGTAGAACCCTGCCCGGTGCGCCTGGAGGCCCACACCGAGGCGGGCCCCATCACCGTGGAATCCGCCACGGGCGCGGGCGCGATCTGACCTAATCACGGGGAAGCGGACCATCCTCTATCTGGAAACCGGACCAGGTAAGGCTGCCGGGTCGCGGGGAAACTGGATTCGTTCTTTTCCTGTCCGTGTCCGCCGCAGCTTCGCACCCGCGCCTTCCGCCGGGGCCAGGGCTGCGGTCCTGCCTTGTGGAGTCCCTTCGATGAATCGCCATCCCCTTCGCTATCTGCTTCCCCTCGCCGTGTTGGCGATGCCCCTGGCCGCCCAGCATGGCCACGGAAAGCCCCAGACCCCGAATCCCTATGACCTCCGTGGGCTCACGAAGGATCCGGGTCCCGACGAACCGCGCTTCATGCTGGATTACGAGTTGGCCTATCCGGCGGTCTCGGAGGTGCGGGCCAATCCCGTGGCCCCTCGCATGATCGCGGAGTGGGAGAAGGTCCAGGGTGCCTTGATCCGTTACCCCCTGGGCATCTCGGTGGACGCGGTCAAGGCCATGGCCACGGAGCTGAAGGTCTACGTGCTCTGCGCTTCATCCAGCCAGAACGCCGCCCGCACGGCCTTCCAGAACGCCAGCGTGAACCTGGCGAACATCGCCTTCATCACCGCCACCACCGATACCTATTGGACGCGGGACTACGCCCCCTGGTGGATCACCACGGATGTGGCCGGGAAGCGCGAGGTGCGGCTGGTGGACGTGGTCTACCGCGCCAACGGAGTGCGCCCCAACGATGACCGCGTGCCCCAGGTCGTGGCCAGCTACTTCCAGCAGCCCGCCTACTTCAGCCTCGACTTTGTCTGTCAGGGCGGCAATGTCATGACCGACAGCAAGAAAGCGGGGGCCTCCACGGACCGCCTGCGGGACGAGAATCCGGGCTATACCGAGGCCCAGCTGAAGACGATGGCGAGCACCACCGCGGGCCTCAGCCCCTACTACGTCATGACCGATCCGGCCTACCCCAAGGACTACATCAAGCACATCGACTGCTGGGCGAAGTTCATCAGTCCCACCAAGGTGCTGGTGAAGCGGGTTCCCTCGAGCGACAGCTACTACTCCGATTACGAGGCGGCGGCCGAGCAGTGGAGAACGCGCACCAACGCGGCCGGAGAGCCCTACACCGTGATCCGCATCGACGGTTCCGCAGAGGCGCCCTATGTGAACCACGTCATTCTCAATGATCGCGTGTTCGTCCCCGTGCTCACCTCCGAGACCAGTCCTGCGGACAAGGCCGCCCTTGACCAGATTCGGGCCGCCTATGGCTCCGGCTACCGGGTCATCGGTGTGAAGGCGGCCTCGGGGCTGCCCTGGCTCGGCACGGACTCCATCCACTGCCGGGTCAACGCCATCCCTGTCTTTTCGGGTCTTTCAGACCAGACCGACACTCCTCAATCCCAGGCGCCTACCATCACCAGTCAGCCCCAGAGCCTGACGGTGAACGCAGGGCAGATGGCGACCTTCCTGGTAACGGCAAGCGGGACGGCCCCCTTCACCTTCCAGTGGTACCGAAACAACGCGGTCCTGGGCGGTGCCACCTCCGCTACGTACACGACCTCCGCCACCACTAGCGCCGACAGTGGCGCCCAGTTCCACGTGGTGGTCACCAATGCCGTAGGCAGCGCCACCAGCACCAAAGCCACCCTCACCGTCGGCTCCACACCGACCAACAACGAGCAGGTCCTGAACGGCGGCTTCGAGTCCGGCGCCACCTCCTGGTCCGGCGCCACCGGCGCCATCGGCACCTGGGCCGCCCAGCCCGCCTACCAGGGCGCGAAGTACGCCTGGCTCGGAGGGAACGGGAAGACCGCCACCGAGACCCTCTATCAGACCGTGACCATCCCCGCGAACGCGACGACGGCCACCCTGAGCTTCTATCTCCACATCGATACCGCGGAGACGACCTCCACCTCGGCCTACGACAAGCTGGATGTCTCCATACAGAACACCTCGGGGGTCACCCTCAAGACCCTGGCCACCTACAGCAACCTGAACAAGGCCACGGGCTACCAGTCCCGTTCCTTCGACCTCGGCGCCTACAAGGGCCAGACCCTGCGGGTGTATTTCAAGATGACGGAGGACAGCAGCGCCCAGACATCCTTCGTCGTGGACAACGTCAGCCTGCTCACCCGCTAACGGGGCGGCTGTCCGTGCCGGAAGGGGTGCCCCAGGGCGCCCCTTCTCCATTTCTCCATAGGCAAGATCGCGTACTCAGGACTTGGCGATCGGCTGCAGGAAGATGGCGGCGCCAGCCCTCCTGAGGGGTGCACACCGTGACGGATGCCCAGTTTTTTTCCTGGGGCGGTCGCATTGATTACAATGAATCAGCCCCGGGACGAAAATCCAAGGCGGTGCAGGCCAGGACTTTTGATTCGACGAGTAAGGAGACTGCCGTGGTTGCTTCAGCCCGAGAGACGCGCGATCTGATCGCCCAGTGGGCCTTCGACGCCCGTCCCATCCTTGGCCGCTTCCACCTCTGGCTGGAAAATGTCGAAATCACCTGGGTCCGCGGGGAGCCCGCCAAGGAGTTCACCGCCGACATCTCATTCATGGATGGCGCCATGGAGCGGCTATTCGCCGTGACCGGGGCGGTGACATCCCTGGGGACCAAGCTGTTCGGCCGCTACGGCGCGGGCAAGGGGCTGGACAAGTCCGGCCTCAACCAGGCCAAGAAGGAGGCCGATGCGATTTCGGCTTACGCCATGAGCGAGAGCCTGTGGTACCTGTCGCGCCAGCTCCCCGAGAACCACGCCATCATGGTCTGCATGGGCGAGGGGCTGATGCCCAAGGCCGGGGAAACCCCTGAGATGGGTTCCAACCCCCAGCTTGGCTTCGGCCGCGTCTACGCGCGCCCTTCGGTGGCCCGCTGGCTCGACCGCAAGGTCGTGCGCCTTCTCAATCACGACGACTACGGCTGGGACGAGTTCTACCGGGATATCCGGGCCGCGGGCATCACGGTCTGGGGTGCGGCCATCGATACCCTGGAAAATACCTCCCGCTTCTCCAAGGGGGCCGAAACGGGCCCGATGACCATCCTGCATCTCTTCGACCAGCCCCTGGCGATCACTCGCCCGTACGAAGGCTACATGGGGAACCTCTTCCTCCCCCGGGAAGTGGCCGAAAAGGCTGCCGACGAATCGATCCAACTGTCCTTCCGCACCCCTCGGGCCCTGGTGATGCGGGCCATTCGCATGACCTACCCCGACATCGCCCCGGAGAACGTCCACATCTGGACCCTGGGTGGCAAGAGTCGGGAAATGCGCATCAGCAGTCTGTGGCGGGAGTGGACGGATCTCGGGGCCCACATCGTCGGAGACGACTTCGTGCTGCCCACGGGCATGAATGTCTTCACCGAATCGGGCACCTACGCCCCGACCTTTTGCATCGGCCCCTACGAGCAGGATGGGGTGCGCCACCTGTTCCTGTGCGATGGCTATGCCGCCTCGGCAGAGGCCATCCAGGCCACCAGCCTGGCCCCCATGCTGGGCCTTGAGGCCTACATCACACCCTTCACCTCCACCTTCGAGGTGCCCTACGACCGGGAACGTCTGGTGATGGGACTGAACCCCGAAGCGGAGGATTTCGCGGATCGCCTGGGCCAGGTGCTCGACCGCGAGATCGATCCGGCCACCGAAAGGCGGTTCGGAGTAATGATCGAAGATGCCCGCGAGGCCGGCATTCCGCTGCACAATCCCCTGCTCAAAGCCGGTGATTTCTTCCCCGAAAAGAAGTGGGATGTGCTGGCCGTATCGGGCTACATGTGCCCCGACCCCTATTCAGGGGCGCCCGGCGTGGAAGAAGTGGAGCCTGGGCTCTACAAGGTGACGGTGAGGCTGGCCAGTTCCCGGGGCGATAAGCGGATCACCTTCACCCTGCGGATGATGGAGACTCTGGAGCAGAGCTGGCTTGTGTTCAATCCCCTGCTCAGTCGATTCATGGGGGGCGAGGACTACCAGCACCGACCCGTTCGAATCTCCGACTCCGGGCGGATCCGCAACGAACTCCAGACCCTCTGTTCCGAGGCCCTTGAATTCCCCCAGCAGGATCACATCCTAATCCACTTCGACCGCATTCCCCCCGAGGTCATTCCTCCCGCCTCCCAGGTCAAGCTGCTGGAGATCCTCCGCTGGTACAAGCAGGCCCACCCCCTGTGGTTCGCCTGGCTGGACATCGCGGCCCCGAAGGGTCTTTAGGGCCTATAAATAGCCCGCCCTTGGCGGAAAATTCAAGGATTCCCGCCCATCTCGGTCCTCTGGCATCCCTTTCGCCCTCCGCCTGGCGGGTGTCAGAATGCTGACCTTCTTGGATCGTCTATTGCCGTATTTCACCCGCTTGTCCAAGCGGGCGGATCTGGCTGCCCCCATTTTCGTGGTCATCGTGATGGTGGTGATGATCATGCCGATGCCAGCGATCGCGCTGGACATGATGATCGTGCTGAACATCACCCTGTCGCTGCTGATCCTCATGGTCGGCATGTATGTGCCCCGTCCCCAGGAGTTCAACGCCTACCCTTCGATCCTGCTGATGGTGACCCTCTTCCGCCTGAGCCTGAATGTGGCCGCCACCCGGCGCATCCTGCTCTTCGGTGGCGAGCAGGGTCCCGATGCGGCGGGCCACATGATCAGGGGCTTCGGCGAAGTGGTGGTGGGCGGCAACTACGTCATCGGCCTGGTGGTCTTCCTCATCCTGTTGGCCATCCAGTTCATCGTGATCAACCATGGCGCGGGGCGCATCGCCGAGGTGACGGCCCGATTCACCCTGGACGCCATGCCCGGCAAGCAGATGGCCATCGACGCGGACCTGAACGCGGGCTACATCGACGAGCACGAGGCCCGCAAGCGGCGCAAGGACCTCACCGAGGAGGCCAACTTCTACGGGGCCATGGACGGTGCGGTGAAGTTCACCCAGCGGGATTCCATCGCGGCCCTGATCATCCTGGTGGTCAATATCGTGGCCGGCATCATCATCGGCGTCGTGAAGTACGATCTGCCCGTCATTCAGGCCATGCAGACCTTCACCCTGCTGACCGTGGGCGATGGCCTGGTAACGGCCATCCCCAGCCTGCTCATCAGCGTGGGCGGCGCCATCCTGACCACCCGCAGCGGCAGCGAGTCCCTCAACCTCGGCACCGAGGTCATCGGTCAGATGGGCAGCAACCCCAAACCCCTCGCCATCGCCGCCGTGGTGTTGCTGCTCTTTGGCGTCGCGCCGGGCCTGCCCCTGGTGCCCTTCTGGTTCATGAGTCTGCTCTTTGGCGTCATGGCCTATGCCTCCTGGAAGCTCGGCGACCGGAGCAAGGCAGAGAAGGCCCTGGAGGAAGCCAAGGAGAAGCTCAAACCCGCCGAGGGCCCCGAGCGGGTGGAAACCCTGCTCAAGGTGGACCCCCTCGGCCTCGAGGTGGGCTACGGCCTGATTCCCCTGCTGGACGCGGCCCAAGGGGGCACGGTGCTGGAGCGCATCAAGGCCCTGCGCCGCCAGATGGCCCAGGAACTGGGCATCGTGGTGCCCCCCATCCGCATCCGCGACAACCTTCAGCTCCCCGCCAACACCTATCGGCTGCTCCTCCGTGGCGAGGAGGTGACCCGGGGCGATGTCCTGCCCGGCATGTTCCTGGCCATGAACCCCGGCACGGCCACGGAGGAGATTGAAGGCACCGCCACCACCGAACCGGCCTTCGGCCTGCCTGCCTACTGGATCAAGGAAAACCAAAGGGACCGGGCGCAACTCCTGGGCTATACCGTGGTGGACGGCGCCACCGTGCTCACCACCCATCTCTCGGAAGTGGTCAAGCAGCAGGCCCCGGAACTCCTGGGACGCCCCGAGGTGCAGAACCTCCTCGATGCCCTCAAGGAGCAGAACCCCCGCCTGGTGGAAGAACTGGTGCCCAACGTGGTGCCCATCAACGCCCTCCAGAAGGTGCTCCAGAACCTGCTCCGGGAGCGGGTTTCCATCCGCGATCTGGGGCGCATCCTGGAGACCACCGCCGATGCGGCGGTCATCACCCGCGACCCGCTCATGCTTACGGAATACGTGCGGCAGCACCTGGGACGGGCTCTCACCAGCCCTCACCTGAGCGAGAACAACGAGCTGGGCGTGCTGGTGCTGGATCCCCAGCTCGAGCAGACCCTCCAGGGTGGGATCGAATCCACGGACCGGGGCAGTTTCCTGGCCATGGAGCCCACCCGCATCCAGGAACTGCTCAATCGCATCGCCTCGGGCATCGCAGAACTCCTGCCGGGCGCCCAGCCCGTGCTCCTCACCAACCCCGTGGTGCGCCCCCACCTCCGGCGCCTCCTGGAGCGCACCCTGCCCCACCTCGTCGTCCTGAGCCACTCGGAGATCCCCACGGATGTGCGGGTGGTCAACCTGGGGACGGTCACTTAAAAAGAAGTTTTTCCACGGATGAACACAGATGAACACGGATAAAAAAACAGGAAGAGGAAGGGCGCGATGAATTCAAGAGATCCCATCCGTGTGTATCCGTGTGTATCCGTGGACGGTTTTTCTTTTGGAATACTCCCCCTGGGTGACCCATGCGCGTGAAGACCTTTGAAGCCGCCTCCATGCAGGAGGCGTTGTCCGTCATCAAGCAGGAGATGGGCGAAGAGGCCTTCATCCTCTCCACCAAGACCAAGCAGGGCAAAGGCCCCTTGGGACTGGGGGGCAATGCCCTCATCGAGGTGACCGCCGCCGTGGATGACCTTGCGCCCCAGGCGCCCCTTCCCGTGAACGGGGGCACGTACGGCCTGAAGGCGCCCCTCGCCAATCGAGCACCCGAACCGCCATTGACGCTGCGGCCCTCTCCGCGAACCGCCGCCGCACCTCCACCGGCGCCCGCCCCGCCGCCGCCCATGGACCTTCAGCCACTCCGACGGGAACTGCTGGAGATCAAGGGCGCCGTTGAAGCGCTGAAGGATCAGGAGACGAAGAATGCCACCATCCTGCGGGAACTAGACCTGATGAAGGCCCTGCTTTCCCGCATCCAGCGCCAGGGCATGCCCTCCGCCCAGGTGCAGCTGCCCCCCAGCCTGCTGGAACTCTACGGGGACCTGCTCACCAACGATGTAGACCCAATGATCGCCCTGCGGCTCTGCGAATACACCCAGCGGGCCCTCACCGAAGAGGGCGATGCGGACACGGTGGATCCCGAGCGGGCGCGGATCTTCATGCGCCGGGTCATCGCCAATTTCATCCCGGTAGCCTCTCCCATCCAGCTCGACCCAGGCAAGCTGCGGGTGGCGGCCCTGGTGGGTCCTACCGGCGTGGGCAAGACCACCACCATCGCCAAGCTAGCAGCCTACGCCAAGCTGGAACTCAAGCAAAAGGTGGCGCTGCTCACCCTCGATACCTTCCGCCTGGCCGCCGTGGATCAGCTCCAGCAGTACGCCCAGATCCTCCAGGTGCCCCTGCACGTGGCCCTCACGGTGGAGGATCTCCGCTCGGCTCTGCGTTTCTACCAGGACCGCACCCTGGTGCTCATCGATACCCCTGGCCACAACCCCAAGGACACCGAGGTGCTGGACCAGCTTCGGCATTTTCTGGAGGAGTTGCCGGAGGTGGAGACCCATCTGGTGCTCTCCGCCACCACCAAGCCCAAGGATCTCGCCGATATCGCCCTGCGTTTCGAGCCGCTCAAACCCAGCCGCCTCATCTTCACCAAGCTGGACGAGACCTCCACCTACGGCCCCATCCTCTCCACCCTGGTGCGCGTCAAGCGCCCCCTCTCCTACCTGGGCACGGGTCAGGAGGTGCCTCAGGATCTGGAGCTGGCCACCAGTCGCCGAGTATCGGACCTCATCCTCCCCGTTCCACAGGCGGTTCTATGAGCACGAAGCAGGAGCGAAGTGCCACTTTACTGGAAGTGAAGCCCGCGGGGTGCGGCACAGGAGGTGTCGCATGAGCATGGATCAAGCCTCTCGCCTCCGAACCCTGGCCCGCCAGCAGCTTCCCGAGGCGACCCTCTTCAGCTCCCGGGTCATGGCCATCACCAGCGGCAAGGGCGGCGTGGGCAAAACCAACGTGGTGGCCGGTCTCGCCATGTCCCTGGCCCAGACGGGCCAGCGGGTAGTGGTGCTGGATGCGGACTTCGGCCTGGCCAACCTGGACATTTTGCTGGGCCTCACCCCCACCCACACCCTCGAGCATGTGCTGCGCGGCGAAAAGGTGCTGGAGGAGATCATCATGGACGGCCCCTTGGGCATCCGGGTGATCCCTGCCTCCAGCGGCATCCAGGAACTCACGCGGCTGGACACCACCGCGGAGCTGCGCCTCATCCAGGGCCTCCAGCGGGTCTCCGAGACCACGGACTGGATGCTGATCGACACCGCCGCCGGCATCCACGATTCCGTGATCAAGCTGCTGCTGGCCGCCCAGGAAGTGCTGCTGGTGACCACGCCCGAGCCCACCTCGCTGGTGGATGCCTACGCCATGGTCAAGGTGGTACACCTCCGCGACCCCCAGAAGCCCATCTGGCTCCTGGTGAACAATGCCCAGGGCGAGGACGAGGCCGAAGAGACCATCGAGCAGCTTCAGGCCGCCACCCAGCGGTTCCTGGGCCGAGAGCTCAAGGTGCTGGGCATGGTGCCCTCGGACCCCGGCCTGCTCCAGGCGGTACGGGAGCAGCGCGGCGTGGTGGAGCGCTTCCCCCGCAGCCCCTCCACCCTGGCCTTCCGACAGATCGCCGATCAGCTCAAGAAAAAGGTTCCCTTACAAAAAGACGGTTTTGCATCATTCTGGAAACAACTGAGTCTTGGGGAGCTATGAGTCCGACGAAGAAGGCCGTCCCTTCGGCGCCGAATCCGCCAGAGCCCGTAAAGGGAGCTCTCAAGCCCGGCGCGGCAAGAGCTGCCGCAGCGGCCTACCAGAAGTCCGTGCCCCTTCCCGAGGACACCCGAGATCTGGACCTCGACCTGGCGGAACTGGCTCCGGAAGCTCTGGATCCGGCCCGACCCGAGCTCTCCGATGACCTGGATCTGTTCAACGACCGGGAACAGCTCATCACGGAATGCCTGCCCCTGGTCAAGTTCATCGCCCACCGCATCTCGGCCCGCCTGCCCTCCCATGTGGAGGTGGACGACCTCATCCACTCCGGCATCCTGGGCCTGATGGACGCCATCAAGAAATTCGAGCCCGGTCGGAACGTCAAGTTCAAGACCTATGCGGAACAGCGCATCCGGGGCTCCATCCTGGATGGGCTCCGGGATCTGGACTGGGTGCCCCGCTCCCTGCGTCGGAAGAAGAAAGACATAGAGAACGCCTACCATTTCCTGGAGCAGCAACTGGGCCGGGCCGCCACCGATGAAGAAGTGGCCCTGCACCTGGCCATCACCCTGGAGGAACTCCACAAGTCCCTGGACGAGCTCAAGGGGGTTACCCTTGGCACCTTCATGGACGTGGGTGAAGACGGCGAGGGGGAGAACCTCATCAGTTTCGTGCCCGACCCCGACGCGGAGGATCCACACATCACCCTCCAAGCCCGGGAACTGCGGACCATGCTCAAGGGGGCCGTGGAGAAGCTGCCCACCAAGGAGCGCTTCGTGGTTCAGCTCTACTATTTCGACGAACTCACCATGAAGGAAATCGGCACCCTCCTCAACATCACCGAGAGTCGGGTATCGCAATTGCATACCAAGTCCATGCTCCGCCTCCGGGGCAAGCTCAAAGAACGACAGATCGAAGGTTGATTCCCAGGTGTCTTGATGGCCAAGATTCTCAGCCAGGAAGAGGTTGATGCGCTTTTGAAGTCCCACACCAAGGGACCCAAGGCGGCCTCTGCCCCGAGCGCCGCCCCCGAAAAGGCCAGCTACGCCCAGAAGGCAAAAAAAGCCCAGGTCCAGAAGAAGGTCAGCCTCTACAACTTCCGCCGCCCGGATCGGGTGAGCCGGGAGCAGATGCGGACTCTGCACTTCATGCATGACCGCTTCGCCCGCAACTTCTCCAGTTCCCTTTCCGCCTACCTCCGCACCATCACCGAAGTGAACCTGGTCAGCGTAGAGCAGCTCAGCTACCAGGAGTTCCTGCTCTCCGTGCCTGATCCCACTTGCTTCAACGCCATCAGCATCCGCCCCCTCGAAGGTGGTTTCGCCCTGGAAGTCAATCCGCAGCTGGTCTTCCCCATCATCGACAAGATGCTGGGTGGCCCCGGTGAAGCGCTTAAACAGATCCGCACCATGACCGACATCGAACAGAGCATCTTCGACGGAGTGCTCAAGCTGGCGCTGGAAGATCTGCGCGAGGCCTGGCGAGGCATCATCGACCTGGATTTTAAGGTCCAGGCCCGGGAAACCAGCCCCCAGCTCATCCAGATTGTGGCCCCCAACGAGGTGGTGCTGCTGGTGGTCTTCGAGGTCAAGATGGGCACGGTGGTGGGCATGATCAATCTGGCCATCCCCTCGATCATCCTGGAGCCCGTGGCCAACAAGTTCGACCAGGAGATGTACACGGGCTACAAGAAGTCCAATACCTTCGAGGAAGCCAAGCTCCTCATCGAGAGCCTCAGGCGCTGCGACATGACGGTCTCCGCCGAGATCCGGGGCACTTCCCTGCGGCTGCGGGATGTGCTGGCCCTGCAAAGGGGCGACATCATTCCGCTGACGAAACGCTTCGACGCCACCCTGGATCTCACCGTCGACGGCATTCCGCGCTATCACGGCTACGTGGCGCTCAACGCGAACCAGAAGCGGGTCTTCCAGGTCACTTCGCTGAAACAGGAGGGATGAGATGGATCCCGAAACCACCCAACTCCTCCAGAAGATTGGCCCGGGCTTCGCCGAGAGCATGGGTTCCGTCTTTTCCATGCTGACGGGCCGGGAATTCGCCGTGACTCCCCAGGTGGGAGAGAGCCTCGATCACGAAGCCATCGCCAAGCTCCAGAGTGGGGTGGCCGTCTTCGTGAAGGCCCACTACACCAAGGGGGTGACGGGCACCCTGCTCTTCTCCCTGCCCCTCCAGGAAGGCACCATGCTGGTAGACCTGATGCTGGGGGGCGAAGGCACGCCCTCGTCGGAGCTGGCTGGGGATTCCCGGGATGCCCTGGCCGAGACCTTCAACCAGATCCTCGGCAGCGCCAACCAGGCCCTTTCCGACATGGCGGGTGAAACCCTCTCCATCTCCAATGTGGAGATCTTCTCCCTCGAGTCGGGCGACGGGGCGGGACTCCAGGAACTCCTCGGCACCGGCCCCTTCGACACTCTCAGCTTGGCCACCACCCAGGAGAACCTCAAGACCACCATTCACCTGCTGATCCCCGATCTGCTCGTGGAGCAGTTCCGGCGCAAGTTGGGCATGGTCCAGCCTGCTGTCTCCGCAGCCCCGGCGCCCCCGGCCTCCGCCGCTCCCCAGGCCCCTTCGGCGCCCTCGGCCCCCGTGGCCACAGGCCCCGCGCCGACGGCTTCCCGCCAGTCCTCCGTGGACACCGGCAACCTGGATCTACTGCTGGACATCGAGCTGCCGGTCATGGTGCGCATGGGCCAGACCGAGATGTCCCTGGGTGATCTCCTCAAGCTCACCCCCGGCTCCATCCTGGAACTCAACCGCGCCGCAGACGCCCCTGTGGAGCTGTTGGTGAACGGAAAGCAGATCGCCAAGGGCGAAGTGGTCGTCGTGGATGGCAACTTCGCCTTCCGCATCACCGAGATCGAGAGCACCGACAACCGGATCCGCAGCCTGGCCTGAGTGGAGGCAGACAGGTAATGGCGCCTTCGACAGACCTGTCCGAAGCGCGACCGCAATGGTTGGCGCCAATTCCTAATCAACCCCCTGCCTCAATCCGATAAGCCCCTAGAGCAGCGCGGGGAGCCTATGATCAAGCGTCTTGCCCGGTGGGTCGTCCCTCTCCTGGCCGGAGCAGCACCGATCCTGGGCCAGTCGCAGGAGTTCGGGTGGAAGTTCAGTGGTTTCGGGACGCTAGGAGCCGCCCAGAGTGATACCGGTGAGGCGGAATACCTGCGGGATCTGTCCCAGCCCAGAGGCACCTCCGATTCCCTGGACGGCAGGCTGGACAGCCGGTTGGGGCTTCAGGTGCAGGGCAGGCTGGGCAACAGTCTTCGGGGCACCCTGCAAGTGGTGAGCAAGTACGGCTACGATGGCACCTTCAAACCCCAGATCGGCTGGGCCTTCCTGGGCTGGAATCCCACCCAGGATCTCCAAATCCGGGTTGGGCGGCTGGGCTTCGATGTCTTCATGAACGCCGATAGCCGGGACGTGGGCTATTCCTTCCTCTGGGTGCGCCCCCCCACGGACTACTACGGCACCCTACCCATTTCCCACCTCGATGGCCTGGAAATTTGCCCACTTCCACAAAAATAGTCTCGACGGCCTGCTTGATTTCGGCCGTGGTCAGATGCCCGCCCAGGGTGATGTACAGGCGATTCTTCGCGACATCAGGGACGACCTTGAACATGCCGTGGGCCTCCACCCCATTGGATTCTCCCATGGATTCGATCGCACCTTGCGTTGCGTTGAATCAGAGGCAGTAGTTCACGGATTTTGCCTCCGGGCCCGGAGGCAGTCTTGCTGTGATTCGGCGCATTCACACTCGAGTTCGGCTTCCGCTTCCGCCACAATTCAGCATCCGTCCACCGCCAAGGAGGTTCCATGGCCACAGCACGAGTTCGCGAAATTCTGTCCTGGTACACATCCGAAAATCCCGGCGTGAAGGCCAATCTCGCCCGCATCATGAACACGGGCCGGCTGGCGGGCACGGGCAAGTTCGTCATCCTGCCCGTGGACCAGGGTTTCGAGCATGGCCCCGCCCGCAGCTTCGCGCCCAACGCGCCCGGCTATGACCCCCGCTACCATGTGGAACTGGCCATCGAGGCTGGCTGTAACGCCTATGCGGCGCCCCTGGGTTTCATCGAGCATGTGGCCTCCGATTACGCCGGCGACATCCCCCTGATCCTCAAGCTCAACAACAGCGACAGCCTCACCAAGGGGATCGAGCCCTGCAGTGCCATCACCGGCAGCGTGGAAGACGCCCTGCGCCTGGGGTGCGCCGCCATCGGCTACACCATCTACCCCGGCAGCGGCGCCCGCAATGAGCAGTACCAGGAGCTCCGGGAACTGATTCTCGAAGCCAAGGCCGTGGGCCTGCCCACGGTGCTGTGGGCTTATCCCCGGGGCGGTGGCCTCTCCAAGCAAGGGGAAACCGCCGTGGACGTGGTGGCCTATGCCGCCCAAACTGCCGCCCAGCTGGGCGCCCATGTTATCAAGGTGAAGCCCCCCACGGACTTCATCGAGCTGGCCGAGGCCAAGAAGGTCTACGAGAAATACGGCATCCCCATCGGAACCCTGAAGGAGCGCATCGCCCATGTGGTGCAGAGCGCCTTCGCCGGTCGCCGCATCGTGATCTTCAGCGGCGGCGAGGCCAAGGGCACCGAGGAGGTCTTGAAGGAAGTCACCGAGATCGCCGCCGGCGGCGCCTTCGGCAGCATCATGGGCCGCAATGCCTTCCAGCGCCCCAAGCAGGAAGCCATCGAGCTCCTGCATGCGGTGATGGACATCCACAGGAAGGCCTGATCGCCCTCCCATCAACCCGATAGCCTGGTTCACACCGACCCGAACCCCTCGCGGGGATTATCCATGCCCGCTCTCATCGGAAAACCGGCTCCCGAGTTCAAGACCATGGGGTTTGTGAATGGCTCCTTCAAGGAAGTCAGCCTGTCTGAATTCCGGGGCAAGAAGAAGGTGGTGCTGTTCTTCTATCCGGCAGACTTCACCTTTGTCTGCCCCACGGAAATCCATGCCTTCTCTGATGCCATGGAGCACTTTTGGAAAAGGGACTCCGTGGTGCTGGGCATCAGCGTCGATTCGATACATAGCCACCACGCCTGGGCCCGGGTCGACAGGAAGGCCGGCGGCATCAAGGGGATCAACTTCCCCCTGCTCTCCGACCCCAGGAAGGAGATCAGCACCGAGTATGGCGTGCTGGAGGAAGCCGGGACGGCTCTGCGGGGTCTCTTCATCATCAACGCCAAGGGCATCCTCAAGCATCTCTCCATCAACCACAACGACATCGGCCGGAATGTGGGAGAGGTGCTGAGGATCCTCGACGCCATCGAACTCAGTGAAACCCAGGGTGTGGTCTGCCCTGCCAATTGGACGGTGGAAAAGCTGGCGATCCAACCCACCCAGGAAGGCCTCGAAAAATTCGTCGCCGAATCCCCTGCCCCTGTGGCCGAACCGCCCCAGTAGCCCCGGGCCCTGCACTGAAACCACTCTCCGGCGGTGTGTCCATTCCACCACGGGGCGTGGCTCCGGCTCCGCCTCACCCTGTAGCCCAATCACCACATTGCTGAAACCAGAAAAAAGAGACTAGCCTTGGCAGAGTCAATCGGGACTTCACCAAGGGGTTTGCATGTGCGGAATCGTCGGATACATCGGTCAGCAGTCGGCGGCGGCGCTGCTGCTGGAGGGACTCAAGACCCTGGAATACCGGGGCTACGATAGCGCGGGGATCGCGCTGGCGCCGGGGGACGGCGCCTTTCGCGTGACTCGGGCCTCGGGCAAGTTAGTGAATCTCCAGAACCGCCTGGACCCGCAGGATCCGGCCACGCTGGGTATTGGCCACACACGCTGGGCCACCCATGGTCGGCCCACGGAAGAGAACGCACACCCCCACCGCAGCGGCGATGGCAAGGTGGTGGCCGTGCACAACGGGATCTTCGAGAACTTTCTGGAACTCCGGAAAGAACTCCAGAACAAGGGCGAACGCTTTCTTTCGGAGACGGATACCGAGGCCTTTCCGGTGATGGTTTCCCACCTGCTCAAGGGTGGAGCGACGTTCACGGAGGCCTTTCGCCAGGCCCTGGGGCGCATGGAGGGCATCTATGCCATCGCCTGCCTGCACGCCGAGGACCCCGACCGCATCCTCGCCGCCCGCAGCGGGCCGCCGCTGGTCATCGGCCTGGGCGAGGGAGAAAACTTCCTGGCCTCGGACGTAGTGCCCCTGCTCCGCCACACCCGCCGCGTGATCTTCCTGGAGGATGGCGATCTAGCGGAACTGACGCGGGATGGCGTTCGCATCTTCGACCTGCAGGGGAAGGATCTCCACCGGCCGATCCAGAACATACCCTACGATCCCGTGGCGGCAGAAAAGGGCGGTTTCAAGCACTTCATGCAGAAGGAGATCTTCGAGCAGCCCCAGGCCATCTCGAACACCCTCCTCAATCGCCTGCCCATCGATGCCAGCGATCCCATTCCCCTGGAATTACCCTTCACGGACCAGGACCTGAAGAGTCTCCAGCGCATTCACATCGTGGCCTGCGGCACCAGCTGGCACGCAGGCCTGGTGGGCAAGTTCCTCATCGAACAGCTCGCCCGCACCGCCGTGGAAGTGGACTACGCCAGCGAGTACCGCTACCGGGAGCCCGTGATTCCCGAGGGCACCCTGATCATCGGCATCACCCAGAGTGGCGAGACGGCGGATACCCTCGCGGCCATGAAGGAGGCCGCTTCCCGAGGTGCCCGCACGCTCGCCATCTGCAACGTGCTGGGCTCCACCGCCACCCGCACCGCCGAGGCCACGATTCTGACCCACGCGGGCCCGGAAATCGGCGTGGCCTCCACCAAGGCCTTCACCACGCAACTGGCCGTGCTCACGCTTCTGGCCCTACGTATCGGCGAGGCCAAGGGCACCGTAGACCCCAAGCTGCGTTCTGAACTGCTCCAGGGGCTGCGGGAACTCCCCGCCCACCTGGAACACATCAGCGCCCTCGAGCCCCGCATCATCCAATGGGCGCAGCGCTGGCGCGATGCCTCGGACTTCCTGTACCTGGGCCGCGGGCCACTCTATCCCATCGCCCTGGAGGGCGCCCTCAAGCTCAAGGAGATCTCTTACATTCACGCCGAGGGCTACCCCGCGGGCGAGATGAAGCATGGCCCCATCGCCCTCATCGACAAGGATCTGCCGGTGGTGGCCCTGATGCCCAAGGACAGCCACCGGGAGAAGACTCTCAGCAATCTCCAGGAAGCCGCCGCCCGGGACGGCCGCATCCTGGGCCTCGTGACCCAGGGCGACCGGGGCCTGGATGGCATCGCCGAGGACGTGCTGGAACTGCCGGAAGTCCACCCCTGGCTGGCGCCCATCCTCTACGTGCTGCCCCTGCAGTTGCTGTCCTATCACATCGCCGTGCTCCGGGGCTGCGATGTGGACCAGCCCAGGAACCTCGCGAAATCCGTGACCGTGGAGTGATCGGGCACTCGACATTTCCGGCAGAACCGCTATAGTGAATACTTCGCGGACGCGTAGCTCAGTTGGTTAGAGCGCTTGCTCGACACGCAAGAGGTCGATGGTTCGAATCCATTCGTGTCCACCACAAAGGCATGGGCCATCCCTCGGGGTGGCCCATGTTTTTGTTGTAAAGAAAGGGCCATCCAATCAGATGGCCCTTTCTTAGAACTGGAAGCCTGCGGAAATCAGCAGGCTCTTCAGCTGGGTTTCCTGCTCGAGCGCTGTCTGAGGCCGGCCGAGGATGCGTTTGACATCGACGGCGTACTCGAGCTTGATGGGGATCCCGACCTTCAGGATCAGGCCCACGCCCAGAGAAGTTCGCAGTGCCGGGAAACGCGGGCCCTGCCCAGTGTCCCTCAGGCTCTGGTAGACCTGCCCCGAGTCCACAAAGACTTCGCCCCAAACGGTGGAACCAATCATCGGGAAACGATATTCCAGGTTGCCCAGCAGGAGTCCCTGCCCTCCCAGGGGAACGGCCTGGGCGCGGATGTTCCCATTGGAATCGGTGGGGTGCACGTAATCGATGGCGCCCAGGGAATCGGGCTCCACCCCACGGTGGGTGCCGGGCCCACCGGCGAAGAAGCGCTCCGAAAGCGGGAGATCTTCCGCCGTGCTGGCGGTGGGGCGTGCCACCCCCAGGCGTAAGCCGAGGCTCACGACCCCGTGCGAGGCCTTGTAGCCGATGGGCCAGTTCCACTGCTGCCGCAGGTCCAGTTTCACGAAGCTGGCATTGGGACTGGTGCCGAAGGCCTGGTTGGCAAACTCGAAACGAGCCGCGCCGAAACTCCCGGAGGTCGGATCCAGGCGGTTGTCCCGCCGATCCCGCACGACCTGGATAAAGGGCGCCGAGATGACTGCTCGACCTGGGGTGCGGGCTACCAGTGCGAGTTCCGCCTCGGGAATGCCAGAGTCGGGAAGGAACCGGACTTCGTTGCGCTCGAAACGGTAGCCGACCTGCACGACAAGGCCCTGGTTCAGATCCCATTCCAGTCCAGCCAGGGCCCTGCGCCGTCGCAGGAGATAGGCCGATCGCTGTTCCTCGATGTAGGCGCCCTCGGCGGTGAACAGGGTCCGCTCCGGCAGCAAGGAGCCCAGGAATCCCGGAGCCAACCAGGGATCCGTATAGCCGATGCGGTACATGTCCACGGAGCGAGTGAATTCCCCCGTGGGGAACCACTTCCGAAGGGTGGGATTACGGATGGTGGCATCGCCGGCCCGGAGGCCGAAATCCACGGTCCTACCCATCCCGCCCACGTTCAACCGCTGGGCACCCAGGTCCAGGTGGTAGCCCTGACTCTTGTCGTAGCCGAATCCGGAGCTGAAGACCCAGGGGGAGCGTTCTCGCACCCTCAGAAGCAGATCGCCATCCTTCCACGGGAATGCGGGGCCCGTTTCGGAAGCCTCGCGGAGGGGCATCAGGTCTACCTGATCGAAGCCCCCCAGATTGCCGACCCGCCCCTGGAGCCTGGAGACCCGCTCCGGATCCATGGGGACGCCTCTGTCCAGGGGAATCTCCCGCAGCACGGCCCGAGCCCGGGTGGCGTCACTGCCCTGCACCACCACCCGCCCCATCCGCGCCAGGGGCTGAGCCGCCACGGAGATGTAGGCCACGGTACCCTCGGTGCCGGGTTCCGGCCGAAGGCCATGGGCCGTGGGTTTCAGGATGCCCAGGGAGGAGACCCGCTGATTCAGGACTCCCAAAGCCTGGGAAAGGTCGCTCTTGAGCAGGGGAATCGGATGCCCAAAGCTGAACCGGAACACCCGGACATCCGCCTTTTCCTTGAGTTCCAGTTCCTGCAAGGTTCCCTGGACTCCGGCCATGCCGGGGCGTTCACTTACGTACCGGCGAACCCGCTCCGAATCGAGGCCAACCAGCTTGGGTTGATCCGCAAAAACGGACACCAAGGACTCGGCGAGGAACCAGGCCTTGTAGGAAGGATCCGAGGGGACCTCCAGCACCAGTGCCTCCAGGAAGCGACGGCTGCCCTCGCGGACCTGGAAGACCAGGGTTCCCTTGCCATCCCGCGCTTCCAGGGGAAGCTTGCGCAGGCCGATATCGGCATAGCCTCGGCCCTGGTAGTGGGATTTGATCCGGCCTTCCACCGCGCTGATCAGTGAGGTGGTCCAGGGCTCCGGGAACAGGCCAAACCAGGAGGAAGGCAGACTCGCGACCCGCTCCAACTCGGCCGAACCGATCTCCTGATTGCGTTCGAAACGCACCCCCGCAGCGATGAGGCGCTCGCCTGGAGAAAGTGTATAGGTCACCCGGATTTCCTCGGGGCGGGCCTGGCTGCCGCGGGTGATATCCGTGCGGTGGCTCACCTCCGCGTCGAGATACCCCTTGGCGCGGAGGAACCGAACGATGCTGCGCGCCCCCGCATCCAGCAGTTCGGGGCTGTACCGCTCGGAGCGCCCCAGGGGTACCAGATCCTTGAGGCTCTTGAACCAGCCGAGGCCCGGGCCCTCGGAGGCGAGGCGGACCACGGGCCCCGGATCGGCGTTTAGCACCAGCGAACCATTCTCTACAAAGGTAAGTTCGGCCTGGCCCTGGAAGCGTTTGTCCCTCACGAAGCGCTTGCGGAGCCGCGCTAAGGCTTCCCGCCGATAGTCCTGGGTCCACAGCGTTTTCCCGGGCTCGACCTTGAGGAGCTTCAGCAGGCGCTCTGCGCCGTAGGGTCCGGCCTCGCCTTCCAGGCGCAAGCGCCGAACCAGGTCCGGCGCCCCGGGCTGGAGGGAGAACTGGAGGCGGGTGGGATCGGCCCCGCGCCGAGCCAACACCTTGGCCCTGGGGTAGCCGGACTCACGCAGGCGGGATTCTGCGATCTGGCGGAACTGTTCCAGGCGGAGATCCCCGACCCTGGCACCCTTGCGAAGCCCCGGGAAAAGCTCCTGGGGGATGGGTACCGGGGGCATTCCCTCGACCACCCAGCCCCTGAGGGCAGGAACCGGCACGAGCTCCACCACCGCCACGACCCCCACAGACTCGGGCCGAAGGCTGCCTCGCACTTCCAGAAAGCGATCCGTCAATCGAACCGCCGCCACCCCGGCAGCCAGTTCATCCTCAGGTACGGATTGCCCCGGGCGGAGCCCCAGGGCGGCACTGGCGAAGCGGTGATCGTCTTCGCTGCCACCCTGGAACTCCACCCGGAGCAGGGTCTGTACAGTCGCCCCCTGGGCCCAGGCCGCCGGTCCCGCAGAACCGACAATGCAGAGGAGAACCTGGGACGCCGCCGCGATCAGCGCCGGGCGGGCGTGGGGCATGAGCTGGTTCAGAACCCGGCCAGGGCCTCTTCCTCGGTGTCCTTGACTTCAAAGACCGAGTGCAGGCTCGTCATCTTGATGAGGCCGAAGATGCGGGTGTTCATTCCGCAGATCTTCATCTCGCCGCCCCGGTTCTTGATGGAGGTGTAGCAGCCCACTAGTTCGCCCACACCTGAGGAATCCAGGTAGCTGACCTTGTCGAAGTTGATGATGAGCTTGCGGGCGCCCTGTTCGAGGGTGGTCCGGACGGCCTCGCCAAGCTCCTGGTCGCCATCGCCAAGGGTTATCTTCCCCTCAGGGTAGAGGATGGTGACGTCCTGATGGGTTCGAGTTGTGATCTTCATGGGGTTACCTCGGTGTGAATGGGCAGTTTAGCAACGCTTCCCATTTCCGGAATACGGGGTGGGCAACTTTTCGGTTACGACCCCGGACAAAATCCTCGGCACGGTGTGTGCATCGCCAGTTGGGTCCGCGTCCGTTCGCGGCCATTTCTGCAGGGCTTCGTGATGTTCGATCTCATCTCCGTCAATCCCATGATCCAGACCATGGACCGCAGCATGGGCCTGGCGACCCAGCGAATGGGGCTCATCGCGGCCAATCTCGCCAACATCGATACCCCCGGCTACCGAACCCAGGATTTCAGCTTTACCGCAGCCCTGAAGAACGAGATCGCCAAGCTAGATGGGAATCAAATGCCCATCACCCAGACCCACCCTAAGCATTTCCCCCTCCAGGCCAGCCAGGGCCTGCCTCCCACTTCGGACCCGGTGCGGCCCAACTGGGAGCGCAATGATGGCAACGATGTGAACCTGGACCGGGAAAACGCCGCCCTGGCCCGCACCCAGCAGACCTACCAGTTCAGCGCCAGCTTCGCCCAGCAGGAACTCCGCAAGATCTACCAGCTGATTCGTGATGGAGTGGCCCACTGATGAGCTTCAATCGCATCAACGACATCGCCGCCTCAGGCATGGCCGCCCAGCGCCTCCGGGTGCAGCTCATCGCGGCCAACATCGCCAACGCCGAAACCACCCGCACCGCCGACGGTGGTCCCTTCAAGAAGAAGGACGCCGTGTTCCAGGTGCTGGACATGGGCAAGAACGCCAACGGCCAGCCCTTCACCGGAGTCCAGGTCTCGCAAATCGCCACCTCCAAGGATCCCTTCATCACCAAGTTCGATCCCACCCACCCGGACGCCGATGCCGAAGGACTGGTGCGCTTCCCCAACGTGAGCCCCGTCGAGGAGATGGTGAACCTCACGGAAGCCAGTCGGGCCTTCGAGGCCAATGTGGCCGTGGTGAGGGCCGTAAGGGCCATGTCCCTTTCGGCCCAGGACCTGCTTAGGGTCCAATAGCCAAGTGACGGAAATCTGACTGGCGCCCCTCTCCTCGAGACCTCATCCTGAACCCACGAAGGCCCCATGGATCCTCTCCTCAACCTCTCTCAGCTCCCCTCTCTTCAGCCCCTGGGCGAGGCCGGGAAGCTTGCAGGCAAGGGGCCGGAGCTCACTGCCGACGGCGCCAATTTCGGGGATCTCCTGAAGCAGGCCATGCAGGAAGTGGACACCGCCCAGCACACGGCCGAGCAAGAGGCACGGAACTTGATGACCGGCGAAGCGACTGACATGCACTCGGCGATTCTGGCGGTCCAGAAGGCCGATGTCAGTTTCCAGATGATGATGGCCGTGCGATCAAAGCTGATCGATGCCTACCGGGAAGTCATGCGCATGCAGATGTAGCGCGACTCGCCCTGAGGTCCTGGCCATCGAAAGGACCCCATGGCCGGCGAGAGCAACCTCACTTCCCAGTTCCAGCGAGCCTTCCAAGGCATGACCATCACCCAGAAGGCGATGGTGGCCGCCATCATGGCCGCGGTGCTGCTGACCCTGGCGGGGCTGGGGGTCTGGGCCAGCCAGGAGAGCATGGGCACGCTCTTCACCAACCTGCCCCCCACCGACGCCAACCGCATCGTCGATGATCTCAAGAAGCAGGGCGTCCGCTACGACCTGAGCCAGGACCAGCGCACCATCCAGGTGCCCCAGAGCCGAGTGGGCGAGCTGCGGCTGAAGTTCGCGGGCGATGGCCTGCCCAAGGGCGAAGGCATCGGCTTCGAAAAGCTGGAGTCTCCCAGCCTCACCACCACCGACTTCACCCAGAAGGTCATGTACCGCCGGGCCATGGAGGCCGAACTGGCCCGCACTCTGAAGGAAGGCCTCAGCTCCCTGATCTCCGGCGCCACCGTCCACATCACCGCCGCCAACGACAGCCCCTTTGTCACCGAGAAGGAGGACGCCAAGGCCTCCGTGCTGCTGCGCCTCAAGGGCACCCGCATCCTGCCGGAGGAGAACACCCAGGCCATCGTCAACCTCATGGCCGCCTCCGTGGAGGGGCTCAAGCCCGAGAACGTCGTGGTCATCGACCAGAACAGCCGCATTCTCAGCCGGGCCGGCAAGGATCCCATGGTGGGCGCCACCGATGCCCAGAAGAAGGCCCAGCGAGAGGTGGAGGAACACCTCGTCCAGAAGGTGAACGAGCTCCTCGAACCCGTGGTGGGTCTGGGCAAGGTGCGCGCCACCGCCAGCGTCGAGCTGGATTTCGACAAGGTGAAGATCAACGAGGAGCGCTTCGACCCCCAGAGCCAGGTCGAACGTTCCATCCAGCAGAAGGAGGAAAAGACCACCAAGCGGGACGCCGGGTCCGGCGTCCCCGGCACACCCTCCAACGTGGCCCCGGCCACCGGCGGTGGGCTGGGGGCGGGAGTCCTCGAAAACACCGAAAAGAAGGATGTCACGACCAATTTCGAGATCAGCAAGAGCATCTCCAGCACCGAGAAGGCGCCGGGCACCGTCAAGCGCATGTCGCTGGCGGTGATCGTGGACCACGCCACCCTGTGGGAAAAGGGCCCCAAGGGCGAACCCCTGGAGAAAATTCAGCCTCGCAGCGCCGAAGAACTCAAGAAGATCCGGGAACAAGTGGCCGCCGGGGTGGGTCTCCAGGCCAAGCGCGGCGATGAGCTCACCGTGGAGAACCTTGCCTTTGCCTCCACCGCCAACCCCAGGGAAGAAGCGGAGGCGAAATCACAACAGCGCTGGGATCTTGCCTATAAAGCCTTACCCTTCGTGGGGTGGATCGCCGTTGGGGCGGTCGTCTTCTTCATGATCCTGCTGCCCATGCTCAAGAAGCTCTCCTCCGCCATCAACCGCCCTGCCCCCCTTCGCGTTCACGGTGAGGGCAGCGAGGGTTCGCCCTCCGCTCCGCGCCGAGTGACCCCCGTGAAGAGCATGGCGGAGATGGAGGCCGAGATCGAAGCGGACCTCAACGCCGAGGGCGCCGCCGGGGCTCCCGAGGCCCAGCGCCGCCAGCTCATCAAGAAGCGAATCCAGGAGAGCGCCACGGGTGATCCCGAGACCATCGCCTCCCTCGTCCGGTCGTGGATGCTCGAGGACGGGAGATAGCCATGGCCAAGATGAATGGCACCCAGAAGGCCGCGGTACTCATGGTCGCCCTGGGCGACGATGTGGCCGCGAGCATCTTCAAATACCTGGAAGAGGACGAGATCCAGCAGATCTCCAAGGAGATCGCCCTGACCCGGCACGTTCAGCCGGAAACGGCGGACGAAGTGCTGGAAGAATTCCACACCATGTCCCTGGCCAAGTCCTACATCTCCCAGGGCGGCATCGAGTACGCCAAGAAGCTCCTGATCAAGTCCGTGGGCCCCGAGGCCGCGCGCAAGATCATCGACCGCCTCACCAAGGCCCTGGAATCCTCCGCGGGCTTTTCCAGCATCGAGCGGGCCAATCCCCAGCAGCTGTCGAAATTCATCCAGAACGAGCATCCCCAGACCATCGCCCTGATCCTGGCCCACCTCAACGCCACCCAGGCGGGCGAGCTCATCGCCAGCCTGCCGGAGACGCTGCGGGCCGACGTGGCCATGCGCATGGCCAACCTCCAGGAAATCAGTCCGGAGGTGGTGCGGCGCATCAGTCTCATCCTGGAACAGAAGCTGGAATCCCTGGGTTCCTTCGCCACCGAGGCCTATGGCGGCGTCCGGGCCGTGGCCGAACTCTTCAACCGCATGGACCGCTCCACGGGCCGGGTGGTGCTGGAGAAGATCGAGAACGAGAATCCCCAGCTGGCCGCCAGCATCCGGGATCTGATGTTCGTCTTCGACGACATCCTGCTCATCGACGACACGGGCATCTCCGAGATCCTGAAGCGCGCCGACAAGAAGACCCTCACCATCGCCCTCAAGGGCACCAGCGAGGAACTGCGCAACCAGTTCTTCCGCAACATGTCCAGCCGCGCCGTGGAGATGATGAAGGAAGAGATGGAGTTCATGGGCCCCATCAAGATCAAGGAAGTGGAGAAGTCCCAGCACGAGGTCGTGGAGATTGTCCGCCAGCTCGAGGAGGAAGGCGTCATCAGCATTGGCGGTGGCGGAGGCGAGGACTATGTCTCTTGATTCCGACCGCATCATCCCCGCGAATCTCGCGGAGGGTCGGCAGATCGAGGCCTTTCCCTACTTCGCGGCCACCTTCAACGTGCCCCTGTCCTCCGACGAAGATTCTGGCGACGAGAAGCCCATGGCCGCGGACCTGAGCAGCCCCGAGGAAGATGCCCAGCGGCTGGCCTCCGTGGATCAGGTCATCCACGAGAAGCTCCAGATGGCGGAGCAGCAGGCCCATGAGATCGCCCGCCATGCCTACGAGGAGGGTTTCGCCTCGGGAGAGATCGAGGGCCGCACCTTCGGCGAAAGCCAGTTCAAGGTCTACGCCCAGCGCTTGGACACACACCTTGCCGAGCTCTCTAAGATCGGTTCACTCCTGGGCCAGGCCTCCAAGGACGAAGTGCTGGCCCTGGCCCTAACCATCGGCGAGTATCTGGCCGGACAGCAGATCGAACACTCCAGGAACGCCATCCGCCCCCTGCTGGAATCCGTGCTGGAAAGCCACCCCTTCCCCACTCCCGAAACCGGCGCAAAGGATTCGGCCGCGCTGGAGGTCTTCCTCCACCCTAAGGATCTCGAGCAACTGGGTGACAGCTATGTGGGCTACCCGGGCATCCGCCTGGTGGAAGATCCGGAGCTGAGCCGCGGCAGCCTTCGCGTGTCCTCGCCGGAGGGCGTTCTCGAGGCCACCCTAGAGCGCCGCCGGGAACGCCTCATGGAAGTGCTGCACCGCTTCCGGGAGGAGGAGGCCCGCTGATGGACTTGACGGCGCTGGGCCAGCGGGTCCGCAAGCTGCCTCCGGGCGATGTCATGGGCCGCGTCTCCAAGGTGGTCGGCCTCATCGTGGAATCCCGGGGCCCCGAAGGTAGCGTGGGCGAGCAGATGCTCATCCACCTGGGCGACGGGCGCCGCATCACGGCAGAAGTCGTGGGTTTCAACGGCGAGCAAGTGCTCCTGATGCCGGTGGAAAACATCGAAGGCATCCGCCCCGGCCTGCTGGTGGAAGCCACGGGTCACCAGCCCGAGATCCCCGTAGCCGAGGCCCTGCTGGGCCGGGTCATCGACCCCCTGGGCAGGCCCCTGGACGGCGGCCCAGAGATCGAGCCCGAGGCCCACCTGGCCATCCATTCCCAGCCTCCCAATCCCATGCGGCGACGGCGCATCAGCGAGGTGCTCTCCACGGGCGTGCGCTCCATCGACGGCATGCTCACCCTGGGCAAGGGCCAACGCATTGGCATCTTCGCGGGATCCGGTGTGGGCAAATCCACCCTCATGGGCATGGTGGCCCGCAACACCTCGGCCCAGGTCAACGTCATCGCCCTGGTGGGCGAGCGAGGCCGTGAGCTACGGGAATTCATCGAGAACGACCTGGGCGAAGAGGGCCTCAAGCGCAGCGTGGTGGTGGTGGCCACCTCCGACCAGACCCCACTCCTGCGCATCCGCTGTGCCCTGGCGGGCACCGCCGTGGCCGAACACTTCATGCGGCGCGGCAAGGACGTGCTGATGATGATGGACAGCGTGACCCGCTTCGCCATGGCCCAGCGTGAGGTGGGGCTCTCCGCCGGGGAACCCCCCAGCTCCCGGGGCTACACCCCCAGTGTGTTCGCCCTGTTGCCCCGGCTCATGGAGCGCGCAGGCACCTTCGAGGGCATGGGCTCCATCACCGGGCTGTACACCGTGCTGGTGGAGGGCGATGACATGAACGAGCCCATCAGCGATGCCGTGCGCGGCATCCTGGATGGCCACGTGGTGCTGGCCCGCAAGCTGGCCACCAAGAACCACTTCCCCGCCATCGACGTACTGGGCAGCATTTCCCGCCTCTTCTCCGCCCTGGCGATCCCGGAGCAGAAGCAGCTCGTGGCCAAGATCCGCGACCTGATGGCCACCTACAACGACGCCGAGGATCTCATCCAGATCGGTGCCTATGTGCGCGGCTCGAGCCCCAACATCGACCAGGCCATCCACTTCCAGCCCGCCATCCAGGCCTTTCTCCGCCAGGCGGTGGCCGAGGAATCCGACTACCGCCAGACCCTGCTTTCCATGGGCGGCATCTTCGGCGTGGACCTGGCGCCCTTCCTGAAGGCGGAGGGCTAACCCATGGCCACCCGCTTCCGCTTCCGCCTGGAACCCCTGCTCAAGCTCCGCAAGAGCCTGGAGCAGGAGGCCCGGCGACAATTCGCGAAGGCCATGAACGCCCGGGAAGAGGCCGAGGTCCACCTCAAGGATCTCCAGCAGCAGCACAAGGTGGGCGTGGCGAGCCGCGCCGCGGGCCCTGGGCAGGAGATCGACCTGAACTTCTGGGCGGATCTCGAACGCTACCTGGTGGTCCTGGAGAAGCGCATCGCCCAGGCCCAGGTGGAACTCAACGAGGCCGAAGCCCAGGTGGTCCAGGCCCGGCAGGCCCTCACCAAGGCCCACCAGGATCACCTGACCCTGCTCCGCCTCAAGGAGCGCCGCCAGGAACTGCACAGCCTCGAAGCCATGCAGGAAGAGATCCGCGAAGCCGACGAAATCGCAGTCCTCCGCCATCGATTCACCGCGGCCCGCACGGGCCGCACCGCGACCCTCTGAGGTGCCCCATGAATTCCCGCGCCTGGCTCTGGATTCTCGCTCCCCTCGCCCTTTCCGCCGGTGTGATCTGGCTTTCCGCCCAGGAGCCCAAGCCCGCTCCCGAAGGCATCAAGATCACCGAGTTGTCCGAAAAGGTTCAGGCCCGGGAAAAGGCCGCCGCCCAAAAGGAGCGCGACCTGCTTCAGCTCGAGCAGCGCCTGGCCACCCTCCAGGGAACGCTGGATAAGGATCGAACCGACCTCCAGGGGCGGGAAAAGGCCCTGCAGGAGGCCGTAGCCAAGTTCGAGGGCGAGCGCGCTCGCCCCACCCTCGACCCCCAGCTCACCCGCACCTACGAAGCCATGGATCCCGTGCCGGGGTCTCGGGCTCTCAAGGAGTTGGCCCAGCGCAACCAGGATGTGGCTGTGAGCCTGCTGGCGTCCATGCAGCCCAAGAAGGCCGCCAAGCTCATGGACCAGCTCGCCATCCTCGATGCGCCCCTGGCGGGCAAGCTGTCCGAGCGGGTTGGCCTCACCAAGCCCAAGGCACCCGCCGCCTGATAAGCCGGATCCCGGACCGGGCGAATTCCGCCCAGTCACTTCGGCATGTCCTTGGCGAGGAGAAGTCGCCCCCGGAATGGCCGGGTGGGGAGGCTTCTCATGCTGCAAGCCCTCAAAGTGGACACCTCGGCCTCGCGCCCACCCCTGAACCGGGACCGCGAAGTCGCCTCTGAACTTCAGGATCAGGCCTTCTCAGGCTATCTCGCCACCGCGGCCTCCTTCACGGTTCTTCCCGGTCCGGCCCCCGCTGCCACCCTACCGCCCCGCCCGGAACGATCCGTGCGACCCGAAGCCCAGCGAACTGCAGAGCGAGCTGCCCCGGACCTGGAGCGCCCGGAGACCCGCCGCACCCGGGAACAATCGGAGGACGCGGCCCCCAGGGACCGGGTGGAAGATGCCCAATCCCAGGCCAAGGCCTCTGCCAAGGCTCCGAAGAAGGAAGAGGCTCCCGCCGATTCCCAGGGCACCAATCCGACCAAGGCCAAGCAGGCAGAACCCGCCACCCGGGAGGCTATCCGGCCGGAGCTCGCGGCCCACCCCTCCCTTCCCACGCCCTCGGCGGTGGATCTCGCCGTTGCGAAGGGCACCCCTCAGGCCGAGGGCCCCCTGCCCGCGACTCCGGGAGCAACCCAGCAGACTCAGAAGGCCGCAGGAGCCCAGCCGGATAGCGTCGCGGCCCAGGCATCCTTCGCCGCCGCCCTTCCCAAGTCCGTGCCCTCCACCAAGGCCCAGACGGCCCTGGAACAGGCCGCGCCCGGCGTTCAGCTCCGCTTCCAGTTTTCCGAGGGAGTCCCCACCAGCGGCGCCGCTGCCAAGCCCGCACTCACCGAACTGCTCTCCCTGCCCAGGCCCGAAATGGAAACGCCCAAGCCCGTGTTCAACGCGCAGCGCATCGAGGCCCAGGCACCCAAGGAAGCGCCCGCACCGGCCGCTCCCGCCGCGACTCCGGCCAAGGAAGTTTCTGCCGCGCCGACGCCAGCCGGCCCCGTGACGATGATGGGCCGCGAGGCCATCCTGGCCCCGGCCCTCAAGCCTGAAGCCCTACCCGGAAAGACCCTGCCCGGCGCCGAGGCGCCGCTCGGAGTGGCAGGCCCTGCCGCCGTCCGGGGCACGACCCCGGTCCAGGCCGCGGGCATGGCCGAGGGAACCAAGGCCAATGCCACCTTCACCCAGATGGATGGCACCATCCGCTGGCTCCTCAAGAATCAGGAAAAGGGCGCCGAGATTCAATTGAACCCCGAATCCCTGGGCCGCGTGGTCATCAAGCTCCGCGTCGAGGGGGGCGAAGTGCATGCCCGCCTCTGGGCCTCCGAAGCCTCCACCGTCCCCCTGCTGCAGGACCAGAAGGCCGCCCTGGAGGCCTCGTTGAAACAGCAGGGCCTCAGCCTCGGCAGCTTCGATCTCCAGCAGGGGCGTCGGGGGGATGATGCCCAGATGTCCCAGGGCTCAGAGTTCCGCACTTCTGGCGCGGGAATCGCAGAAAGGGGGGAGAGGCAGCAAGATGTGCCCACAGTTGCTCCCACCGCCTTCGGCGGCGCCCGCCTGCTCGAAGTCTTCGCCTGACATCCTCCACCCCTGATTCCGGAGACGGCCATGGAAACCACCCTCGTCACGGCCTCGACCCTCGGCGCTTCGGCGGCCGAGACCAAGAAACCCAAGAAGGAAATGGATAAAGACTCCTTCATGATGCTGCTGGTGGCCCAGCTCCAGCACCAGGATCCCACCCAGCCTCAGGATGCCGGCCAGATGATGCAGCAGATGGTCGGGTTCTCGAGCCTGGAACAGATGCAGAACATGAACACCTCCCTGCAGGGCATCCAGCTCCAAAACCAGGGGCTCTTCCAGGCCCAGAGCTCCAGCCTGGTGGGCAAGCGGGTGCGGGTGTCCTCCTCGGGCTTCGATCTCCAGGGCGGCAAGGCCACCGTGGGCGTGGAACTCGCCTCGGACGCCCTCGTGACCCTCAAGATCAAGGATGCGGCGGGCAAGGTGGTGGCAACCCTGGACAAGGGCAGCCTGAAGGCCGGAAACCAGAACCTCAGCTGGGACGGTCGCACCGCCGAAGGCGTGCAGCTCCCCGATGGCGCCTACACCTTGGAGATCAGCGCCAAGGACACTGCAGGCAAGGCGGTGGAAGCCAAGGCCTCGACCTTCGTCACCGTGGACAGTGTGATCTTCGCCAACGGCACCGTGCTGATCCAGGCCGGAAGCCGACGCTTCAGCCTCGCCGATGTGAACGAAATTTCAGCCTGACGACAGGAGAACGCCATGGGCCTCTACGCCTCTTTCTACGCCAGCCTCTCCGGCCTTTCCGCCAATGCGGGAACCCTGAGTGTGATCGGGAACAACCTCGCCAACCTCAACACCATCGGCTTCAAGGGCTCCTCGGGCACCTTCCAGGATCTCTTCAACGCCTCGCTGGGGGCGTTGGGCACCCAGGGCAACGGAAACCCCATCCAGATCGGCCTGGGCACCCGCCTGGGCGGCATCACCCAGAATTTCGGCCAGGGCTCCTTCCAGTCCACGAGCAACGTGACCGACATGGCCGTTTCTGGCCAAGGCTTCTTCACCCTGACCACCCGCACCGGTGGCCGCGCCTACACCCGCGCCGGGAATTTCACCATGGACCGGGACGGCATGCTCATCGACAACAACGGCAGCAACGTCATGGGGTGGAACCGCCAGGGCAACGCAATCTCCACCAACGGCACCGTGGTGCCCATCCAGATCAACGTGGGGAGCACCAGCCCGCCGGCGGCCACCACCACCATCAACAGCACCACCAACCTGGACGCCAACGCGGCGACTGGGGCGGTCTACACTACGCCCCTGCAGGTCTATGACAGCCTGGGCTCCGCCCACAGCCTGCTCTTCACCTACACCAAGACGGCCGTCGCCGGGCAGTGGAGCCTGAACGTGACCACCGATGGCGGCGCCACGGTGGCGGGCTACCCCCCCACGATCCAGTTCAACGCTTCAGGTGTGCTCACGACCCCCGCCGCCAATCCCACCCTGACCATCACGGGCTGGACCAACGGCGCCACGAGCCCCCCCACCACCTGGGAGATCTTCAACGGCGCGCCCCCCGTGGCGAGCCTGACAGGTTTCGCGGCCCCTTCCACCACCAGCAACACCGTCCAAGACGGCTACGGCGCAGGCACCATCCGGAGTCTCGTGGTGGACCAGGACGGCGTTCTCATTGGCAACTTCACCAACGGCCAGACCGTGCCTTTGGCGCAGGTCGCGCTGGCCACCTTCGCCAACCAGAACGGCCTCTCCAAGCAGGGCGACAACAACTGGAACGAGACCCTGGCCAGTGGCGCAGGCAATATTGGCGCGGCCAACCAGGGGGGTCGCGGCACAGTGCTGGGGGCTAACCTCGAACTGTCCAACGTGGACGTGGCCGAGGAGTTCACCAAGCTGATCGTGGCCCAGCGCGGCTACCAGGCCAATGGCCGCGTGGTGACGACCTCCGACGAGCTCCTCCAGGAGACGCTCAACCTCAAGCGGTAATTCAGCCTTAGCCCCGTGACGGCATGGGTTTCCTGATGTAAGTTGAATGGACCAGGAAACCCATGCCGACTTTCTATGCACCAACCCCCGAGAACCCAGGCCGCATCCTGGTGGTGGATGATCTGCCCGGGAACCTCAAGGTTCTGGGCATGGAGCTCCGCAACTATCCCTTCGCGCTCACCATGGCGCGCAATGCCGAGGAAGCCCTGAGCTTCTGCCAGCGCATGCCCTTCGAGGGCATCCTCATGGATGTGAGTCTCGAGGGCATGGATGGCATCGAAGCCTGCCGTCAGATTCGCCAGATTCCCATCAACAGCCGCACCCCACTCATCTTCCTCAGTGCCGTGCGCATCGGCCAGGACTGGATCTCCGAAGGCATCGAAGCCGGTGGCATCGACTACCTGGTCAAGCCATACGCCTTCCCCGAACTGCTCGCCAAGCTCCGGATGATGGTGCGCCTCTCCCGGCAGGACACGGCCGCCCTGGCCGGTGAACGTCACCGCGCCCTCCTCGAGGTCGCCGGGGGCACTGCCCACGAGCTGGCCCAGCCCCTTTCCGCCGCTCAGCTCCTGCTCGACCAGATTCTCCGCAACCAGGAATCGCCTTCCCGCGAGCAGCTGGCTGCCCTTCGCGACTCTCTGAGCGCCACCAACAAGGTGCTCGCCCAGATTCAGAATCTGCACACATATATCACCAAGCCCTATGCCACCGGTCGGATCCTGGACCTCGCCCTCAGCAGTCAGCGCATAGACCTGCCGCCGGAATTGCCCAAGTCCTAGGGTCTGTTTTCAAAGTGGGGTGTGGCCGCGCAAGGGGCACCGCCCAAGGGAGACAGATGTCGTTTTGTCTCGCGTATCGCCGTAGGCGATACCGAGAGGGAAAGCGACGATGGCCATAGCGGGACTATGGACGAGGAGCTTGACGCAGTATCCCGCCGGGCGCTGCCCCTTGCCCTCCGGGACGGGGCCAGCCGCGCGCCCAGCGGCGTCTGCGGCCTTGAACGATGCACCACATCGCCCTGCGGCCATATCCTTGCTGGATCACGCGGCTGGACCCGTCGCGGCTCGCATCCACTTTGAAAACAGACCCTCGCAAATCGGCTGGTAGACTGGGGATCCAGCATCAGGCTGGACGAGGTCTCAACGCATGGAATCCGCTCTTACTCCTCTGAGCCCCCGCCGGAAGACCCGGCAAATCATGGTGGGAAAGGTTCCGGTGGGCGGCGATGCGCCCATCAGCGTGCAGAGCATGACCAAGACCGACACGCGGGATGTGGAAGCCACCGTCAAGCAGATCTACGACTACGCCGCCGCCGGCTGCGAAATCGTGCGCGTCTCCGTGCCCACCAAGAAGGCCGGGGAGGTCTTCCACGAGATCTGCGCCCGCAGCCCGATTCCCGTGGTGGCCGACATCCACTTCGACTATCGGCTGGCCCTGGTGGCCGCCGATGGCGGCGCCGCCTGTCTGCGCATCAATCCCGGCAACATCGGCGGTCAGGACCGGGTGAAGGCCGTGGTGGACAAGGCGGGCGAAAAGGGCATTCCCATCCGCATCGGTGTGAACGGCGGCAGCCTCGAAAAGGACCTGCTGGAGAAGTTCGGCACCGCCACGCCCGAAGCCATGGTGGAGAGCGCCCTGCGGCATCTGGAGCTGCTGGAGAAGGAAGGCTTCACCCACACCAAGATCAGCCTCAAGGCCAGCGATGTGATCCGCACCGTGCAGGCCTACCGCCTGCTGGCCAAGCAGGTGGACTATCCCTTCCACCTCGGCATCACCGAGGCCGGCACACCCTGGGGCGCCACCATTCGCAGCAGCGTGGGCATGGGCATCCTGCTGGCCGAAGGCCTGGGGGACACCATCCGCGTCTCGCTCACGGGCGAAGGCCAGGAGGAGTGCAAGATCGGCCACGAGATGCTGCGGGCCCTGAGCCTTCGGAGTGGCGGCTTCCACATGGTGAGCTGCCCCAGCTGCGGGCGCGTGCAGATCGACCTCAACCGCGTGGCCAACGAGATCGAGCAGGGACTTCGCGAGATCAACCACGAGCACATCACCTACGCCGTGATGGGCTGCGTGGTGAACGGCCCCGGCGAGGCCATGGACGCCGATCTCGGCGTGGCGGGCGGCGCAGGCGAAGGCCGCATCTACCGCAAGGGTGAGCTCATCCGCAAGGTGAAGGAGGAGGACATCGTCTCCGCCTTCCTGGAGGAGGCCCGCAGGCTCAAGGTCGAGCGTGCGGAAGCCTAGGAGCATGTGGCTCTACTGGGTGCTCACGCATCCCTTCCTCGTTCTCGGAATCTACCTCTGCGCCGAGGCCCTGCTCCCCGTACGCTTCCAGCCCACCGCCTGGTGTGCCCGCGGCGCCATCCGCGTCTACCAGAAGACCCTCAGCCCCGCCCTGCCCAGCCAGTGCCGCTTCACCCCCACCTGCAGCCAGTACGGCCTGGAGTGCATCCGCAAATACGGCACCCTGCGCGGCGGTGTGCTGACCACCTGGCGGATCCTGCGGTGCAATCCCTTCGGCGGGCATGGGGAAGATCCCGTGCCGTGAAAGGAATGGGGCTCCAAACGGGGTTCGCGGGAAAGCTCAGAGGGATCGGGATTCAGCCCTTTGGCCCCTGGTGAAGATAAGGGTGCTTCACGTTGACGCCCTCCAGGATGTAGAGCACTTCCTCGGAAATGTTGGTAGCGTGGTCGGCGATCCGCTCGAAGTCCTTGTTGACGATGATCAGGTGGCTCGCCCGCTCGATGCAGAGGGGATCCTTGATCATCTGGCGCAGCAGCTCTCCAAAGATCTGGTGATGGAGATCATCCACGATGTCGTCGGAGGTGATCACGCGATGGGCGAGGTCGGCGTCTCCATTCAGGAAGGCGTCCACGGAATCCCGGACCATGCCGCAAACGGCCTGACCCATCTTCTCGAAGTAGTCCGGATTGAGGACCTGCGCCTGTCGGTTGAGGACGAGGCCGCGCCGGCCAATGTTCTTGCAGTGGTCCCCGATCCGCTCCAGCTGGGGGATGATCTTGAGGCAGCCCGCCAACAGGCGCAGATCCGTGGCAACGGGTGCCCTCAGCCCCAGGAGATCGATGCAGGCGATATCGAGGCTGACCTCCTGGGCATCCACGACCCGATCCAAGTCCATGAGATGTTCCGCGAGCGCATCCGATCGCTTGATCATGACGGCCACAGCGAGGTCGATCATCTCCTCGGTCTGAAGCGCCATGGCCATCAGGCCGTCCTTCAGGTCCTTGAGTTCGGTGTCGAAGTGGCGGGCCGTCATCCAAATCTCCCGGTGATGTAGTCTTCCGTCGTGCGCTGGGTGGGGTTGGTGAAGAGCTGTTTGGTCAGCCCCACTTCAATCAGTTTCCCGAGCCAGAAGAAGCCGGTGTAATCGCTGACCCGGGCCGCCTGCTGCATGTTGTGGGTGACGATGACGATGGTGAAGTCCTTCTTGAGCTCGAAGATCAGCTCCTCGACTCGACCCGTGGCGATGGGATCCAGCGCCGAGCAGGGCTCGTCCATGAGGATCACCTCGGGCTTCACCGCCAGGGCACGGGCGATGCAGAGCCGCTGCTGTTGTCCTCCGGAGAGGCCGAGGGCGGAATCCTTGAGACGATCCTTGACCTCATCCCAGAGCCCTGCCCCGACCAGGCTCTTCTCCACAGTCTCATCGAGGATCCGAGTGTCCTTGACCCCGTGGATGCGAAGGCCGTAGGCCACGTTCTCGTAGATCGACTTGGGAAAGGGATTGGACTTCTGGAAGACCATGCCCATGCGCTTGCGCAGTTCGATGACATCGACCTTGGGGTCGTACAGATCTTGATCCCCGAGGAGCACCTGCCCCTCGATGCGCACGCCATCGATGAGGTCATTCATCCGGTTGAGGCTCCGCAGCAGCGTGCTCTTGCCACACCCCGAGGGTCCGATGAGCGACATCACGGTGTTCTTCGGCACCTCCAGGTTGATGCCGAACAGGGCTTGCTTGGCACCGTACCAGAGATCCAGTTTCCGCACCCTGAGGGCGGGCTCCGCCTCGGGAACCGCGGAAGATTCCCAGGCCCTCCCCGCCTCCGGGGGAGGCAGGACGACCGGTTCGGGAATGGGTCGGGGATCTTCAATTTCCATGATCGAGCACTCCAGGGAAGCCGAGGGAGACATCAGAAGGTGCTTCCGCCCAGTCGGGCACGCAGGCGACGCCGCAGACGGATGGCCGCGAAATTGAGCACGACGACCACCGCGAGCAGCAGCAGGGCCGTCATGAAGACCATGGGCTTCGCCGCCTCGCTGTTGGGGCTCTGGAAGCCCACATCGTAGATGTGAAACCCGAGGTGCATGAATTTCCGGTCCAGGTGCAGGAAGGGAAAGGTGCCGTCCAGGGGCATGGACGGGGCGAGCTTGACGACGCCCGTCAACATGAGGGGCGCCACCTCGCCAGCCCCCCGGGCCATGGCCAGGATCAGCCCCGTGAGGATGCCGGGCGCAGCCCCGGGCAGCACGATGTTCCAGAGGGTCTGCCACTTGGTGGCCCCCATGGCCAGGCTGGCCTCCCGCTGGTTGCGGGGCACCGAAGCCAAGGCCTCCTCCGTGGAGACGATCACCACGGGCACCGTCAGAAGGGCCAGGGTGAGCGAGGCCCAGATGATGCCGCCGGTGCCGTAGGTGGGTGTCGGCAGGCGATCCGAGAAGAAGATCTGATCGATGCTGCCCCCCAGGGTGTAGATGAAGAAGCCCAGCCCGAAGACCCCGAACACGATGGAGGGAACCCCCGCCAGGTTGTTCACCGCCACCCGGGTGGCCCGCACGAGCCAACCGTCGTGGGCGTACTCCCGCAGGTAGAGCGCGGCCACCACGCCACAGGGCACCACCACCAGGGACATCATCAGGACCATCATCACCGTGCCGAAAATGGCCGGGAAGATGCCCCCCTCGGTGTTGGACTCCCGGGGATCCTCCGCCACGAATTCCCAGAGCCTGGATAGGTATACCTTGAGCTTGCCCAAGGTGCTCATGGAATTGACCGGCAGCACGCGAATCAGGCTTCCGATGGGCTGCTCCTTGCGCTGCCCATCCACGGTCTCGAGCACCACGGTGACGCGCTGAGACTCCTTCCGCAGCTCCTCCAGGCGACCGCTCATCTGCTGGTAGCGGGCGTTGAGATCCTGTTCCTTGGCCTCGAGCGCCTTGGCCTTGGCTTCATCTGTGGCGGAGTTAAGCTTTCGCCGTTCCAGGCGAATGTCCTCCAAGGAGGCATTCAGGGCGCCCACTTCCCCCTTCTCGATGGCGAGGATCTGGCTGCGGAGGGAGCGCGCGTGCGGGAGGTGCTGCTCCACGCCAGCCAAGGCCCCGGGCCCTTCGGCGAGTATCTTGCCGTCCTCTTGAACCGTGCGGATCCACCCGATGAAGGCCCCGTACTCCAGGCGCTCCACCAGCACCGCATCCAACACACGCCTGGGGTTCTTGACTTCATCTGCCCGGAACCAGCGGAAGTCCTGGCCGTACAGATCCCGGTTGGCCACCCGCAACTGAAGCCGCTCGGGTTCTTGCTCGCGGGCGGGCTCGCGGCCGCTGATCTCGCCCATCACGGGGCCTGCAGCGGTATCGAACTGCACGATGGCCTGGGGCCAGAAGTAGCCCAGCCCCTTGGCGCCGATGAAGACCACCAGGCTGACGATCATGAGCACCGACATGGCCAACAACCCGCCGGAGAGCCAGACGAAGATGTTGCCCCTACGCATTGATTCACGGAAGCTGGCCATCAGAGGGACTCGTAGCGTTTGCGCAAGCGGATGCGGATGAGTTCAGCCAGGGAGTTCAGGATGAACGTGAGCAGGAAGAGCAGCAGCGCCGCCAGGAATAGCACCCGGTAAAGGGTTCCGTGGTGGGGTGCCTCGGGTATCTCCACCGCGATGTTCGCCGCCAGGGTACGCATCCCGTTGAAAGGGCTCCAGTCCATGATGGGCGTGTTGCCCGTGGCCATGAGCACGATCATGGTTTCGCCGATGGCCCGCCCGAAACCCACCATGGTGGCGGAGAAAATGCCTGGACTCGCCGTGGGCAGCACCACTCGCCACGCCGTCTGCCAGGGGGATGCGCCGCAGGCGAGGCTGGCGGAGCTGAGGGATTTTGGCACCGCGGAGAGGGCATCTTCGCTGATGGTGAAGATGATGGGGATGACCGCGAACCCCATGGCGAAGCCCACCACGATGCTGTTCCGCTGCTCGTAGATCTGGCCGTGCCCCTGCAGCCACTGGCGGTAGTCACCGCCCAGGACGAGCCGCTCGAAGTGAGGCGCGGCATAGAAGGAAACACCAAAGGCCACCAGCAGGAGCGGGATGACCCACAGGGCCTCACGCCCTTCACCGAAGGTCTTGCGGAAGGCCCGGGGCAACCTTCCCCAGATCGGAACCAGGATGAGCGCCAACAGGAGAGCCACGCCCGGCACGAGGAAGAACTGCACCAGGGTCCGCTCGAACAGGGGCGCCAGCACCAGCCCCGCCAGGAACCCCAGGACCACAGAAGGCAGCGCCGCCATGATTTCGACCACGGGCTTGATGAGGTTGCGCAGCCCAGGGCTCGCGAACTGGCTGGTGTAGAGGGCCCCGAAGATGGCCAGGGGCATGGCAAAGAGCAGCGCGTAGAGGGTGCCCTTCAGGGTGCCGAAGAGCAGGGGCACGAGGCTGAACTTGGATTCGAAGTCGTCGGTGCCCCCGGTGGATTGCCAGACGTACTCGGGCTTCGAATAGCCCTCGTAGTGGGTCTTGCCCCAGAGCAGGGACCAGCTCACCTCCGTGTGGGGGGCATCCAGGGACCATCCGAGAATCTGGCCCCCGCCGGTGGCGGCCAGGATGCTCTCGCCCCGTGGCGAAAGGGAGGCCGTCACCAGGTTGGCCACCGGGGCCTGGAGCAGGCGCTTCTCCGTGGTCAGGTGATCCACGGCGAGACCGGCATCGCTCCAGCTCAGGAACCGCTTGTCCCGGAGGGAGGCCATGAAGCCCCGCACGCGCCCCGAGTGGGGAGGAAATTGATGAAAGGCCTGGAGGCTCATCACCTCGTTCACGCGCACCTGCTGGTAGGCCGCCATGGAGCCCCGTCCACCGCCCACCAGGATGCTGTTTTCGCCCAACACGAAGGCCAGGGCCGTGATGCTCTCCCCGAAGGCCGCCTCCCGCAGCACCCGCATGTCACTGGCCCCATCGAGGACGAGGAGTTTTCCGTCCAGGGTGCCCACGATCAATTGCTGCCCATCGGCGCTCCAGAGGGCGGCCTGGGTCGCGGCTCCGGCAGGCAGTTCGATCACACGGAGTTCAAGGGGAGCATCACCCTCCAAGGCGACTTCTCCCCACACCAGCTGGCCATTGGCGAGCCCTGCCACCCGCAGGATCTCGCCGCCTCCCAGCCCTCCTCCGGCGAGCAGGCGCGAATGGAGCAGCGCCTGGAGCCCGCCCTTGACGGGGTGCCCCGCACTCCACTGGACAGTCGGGGTCCAATGCTGCGGGTCGTTTTCGCCGGCGGGCTTGTCCCATTCGGCTCGGCCACGGTAAAGCAGCCCATCCGCGGCCAGGACCACGAATTCGCCCTTGGAGGAGGGCCCCAGGGCCAGGCGCCAGGGCTTGGCGGGCGCGGAGCCCTGGACTTCCCGGCGCACGGGACCGGGCAGCGCGTAGGCCTCGACACCCTGCTCCGGCCCCAGGGTCATGAGCGCCTTCCGGGATTCGTCCTGGATCATCCCCTGGGAAGCCGAGAGCCCCAGGGGCGCCAAGGCCGCGGTGCGGGGAGCCCGGAAGAGCGGGAAGGCTTCCTTCCCGATGAACACCAGGATTCCCACCACCGCGAAAATGATCATCAGCCCCCCGAAGGTGATGACACCCTTCATGAGGCGGTCGATGCGCTTGGCGCGGCGGAGGTTTCGGCCCGAATCATCCATGGTCGAAGATCACCTTCCCTGGAAAGACCGTGCCGGAGCCTTCGCCCCGGCACGGTCGGCCCTCGTCGATTCAGTTCAGCTTCTTCAGCTCGTCCAGTTCCATCTTGGCGGTCAGGGGCAGGTAGCCGTCCTTCACCACGATCTCCTGCCCTTCCTTGGATAGCGCGAACTTGAGGAATTCCTTGACCAGGGGATCGAAGGGCTTCTTGGGATTGTGGTTCACGTAGATGTAGAGGTAGCGCGCGATGGGATACTTCCCGTTGAGGGCGTTCTCGTAAGTGGGCGCAAAAGCCTCGCCGTTGTATTTCTTGGGATCGCCCACCGGCAATGCCTTCACGCCCGAGGTCGCGTAGCCGATGCCGCTGTAGCCGATGCCCTGTTTGTCGGAGCCGATGCTCTGGACCACGGAGCTGGAACCAGGCTGCTCCTTGACGGCGTCCTTGTAGTCGCCCTTGAAGAGGGCGTGCTCCTTGAAGTAGCCATAGGTGCCGCTGGCGCTGTTGCGGCCATAGAGGCTGATGGGCAGATTGGCCCAGGCACCCTTGAGCCCCAGATTGCCCCACACCTTGATATCGGTGGGATGCCCCCCCTTGCGGGACTTGGAGAAGACCGCATCGATCTCGGTCATGGAGATGCTCTTCAGGGGGTTGTCCTTGTGGACGAACACCGCCAGCGTATCGATGGCGACCGCGAGCTTGGTGGGCTTGTAGCCGTACTTCTTCTCGAACTTGTCGATCTCCTCGGCCTTCATCTCCCGGCTCATGGGGCCGAGTTGGGCCGTGCCTTCGATCAGGGCCGGAGGGGCCGTGGCGGAACCCTTGCCTTCCACCTGGATCTTCACGCTGGGGTATTTCTTGTTGAAGCCCTCGACCCAGAAAGTCATGAGGTTGTTGAGGGAGTCGGAGCCGACGGAGCTCAGGTTCCCGCTGATACCGGAAACGGTCTTGTAGGTCGACAGCTTCGAGTCCACCTTGACGGCCTGGGCGAAGGCAGTCCCGGCGACCAGGAGGCTCAAGGTGAAGGGGAGAAGACGGCGCATGGAGGCTCCTTTGCTTCGGAATACTTAGAGCATCCCGGCCAGACATGCCGATCCTGAGGCGATTCTGTGAACTCGAGGTGACACCCACCAGGGGCGCAGCTTTGCGGCCCTGTGAACGGGGGCTTGGCGCCTCCCGGTGGCGGGAAACCGCCCCTCTCGTGTCAGCCCAGAGTCGCCGCCCTACCCCAGCCCCAGCACACTATTCACCCGCGCCCGCACACCCCCCAGGAATTCCTGCTCCTTCGCCAGGGCGTGACCGTAGGAGGGGATCATACGCTGGAGGGTGGCTCGGAAGGCCTCGCCCTTGGCCAACTCGGGGAAGCAGCGGTGGATGAGCAGGATCATGGTGGCGGCGGCGGTGGAGGCACCGGGGGAGGCGCCCAGCAGGGAGGCGATGGAGCCGTCGGCGGAGGCCACCAGCTCCGTGCCGAATTCCAGCTTGCCGCCGAGCCTGGGATCCTTCTTGATGATCTGCACCCGCTGGCCCGCGATCTCCAGTTTCCAATCCTCGGTGCGGGCCTCCGGCATGAACTCCCGCAGAGCATCCATGCGCTGTTCCGGGGACTTCAGCACTTCGCCCACCAGATACTTGGTCAGGTCCAGGTTGTGCCAGGCGGCAGCGGCCATGGGCCAGAGGTTGTGCAGGTGCAGGGCCCTGGGCATGTCCAGGAAGGACCCATGCTTGAGGTACTTGGTGGTGAAACCGGCATAGGGCCCGAAGAGCAGGGCCCGCTGGCCATCGACCATCCGGGTGTCCAGGTGGGGGACGGACATGGGCGGCGCCCCCACGGAGGCCTTGCCGTAGACCTTGGCCTGGTGCCGGACGATCACCTCGGGATTGTGGCACACCAGCCACTGACCACTGACGGGAAAGCCGCCGTAGCCATGGCCCTCCGGGATGCCGGATTTCAGGACCAGGGGCAACGCGCCGCCTCCCGCGCCGATGAACACGAAGCGGGCCCGCACCTCCCGGGTGGTTCCTTCCGCCAGATCCTTGACCACCACCCGCCAGCGCCCCTCGGGTTCCCTAATGAGATCCTGAACTTTGTGGTTCAAGTGCAGGGCGAAATCCGCACGGGCCTGGAGCCCGGCGAGCATCTGGCGCACGAGCACGCCGAAGTTCAGGTCCGTGCCCCGATCCACCCGGGTGGCCACGCAGGGGGTGGCCGAATCCCGCCCCTGCATCACCAGGGGCATCCATTCCGCCAGTTCGCCAGCGTCTTCGGAGATGCGCATGTCCTGGAACATGGGATGGGCCTTCAGCTGGGCCTGGCGGGCTCGCAGGAAGCGCACGTTGGCATCGCCCCACACGAAGCTGAGGTGGGGCACGGGCCGGACGAAATTCCGCGGCGTGGACAGGGCTCCCTTCTCCACCAGGTGCGCCCAGAACTGGAGCGAGACCTCGAAGGCCTCGTTGATGGTCAGGGCCTTGGCAATGTCCACGGAACCGTCGGCCTTCTCGGGGGTGTAGTTCAGTTCGCAGTTGGCGGCGTGACCCGTGCCCGCGTTATTCATGGCCTCGCTGCTCTCCTGGGCCACATCCTCGAGCTGCTCGAAAATCTGGATGCTGAGGTCCGGCAGCAACTCGTGAAGCAGGGCGGCCAGGGTGGCGCTCACGATCCCGGCGCCCACGAGTACCACGTCCACCTGGCTGTCGGATCGAGAAAGCGCCATTGCCCATCTCCTCATGCATGACCTGGCTTCAGCGGGTGTGGGGAAGGATAGCAAGAACCCTTCACCTGGGCGGGAAACCCGTCCCCGCGGCCATCGCTCTGGGTTTGGATTACCCAAAGACCGATCAGTTACGCCCCGGCATGGCCTCCAGGGCCCTTCCAGGCTTCAATGGTAGACAGGAGGCCCCGTGGGCGACTGGCGAAGGAACCGGATCTGGCTGATGTTGATGGGAGCCTGGGGCTTCTTCAGCGCAGCGGCCATCAGCACCCTCTGCTGCCTGGCGGTGCCCATCATCGGCCCCCGCCGCGCCTTCTTCGGCATCGGCAAGTGGTGGATCCGCCAGCAATTCTTCCTCAGCGGCGTCAGCTGGCGCGTGGAGGGCTGGGAGCAACTGCCCGAGGCCATCCGCACCGAGCAGCAGCCCGTGGTCTTCATGTGCAATCACGAAAGCCTGCTGGACCCGCCCTTCCTCGTGAACGCCATCCCCATCCCGGCGGTCTACCTGGCCAAGAAGGAAGTCCGCTGGATGCCCGGCATCGGGTGGGCCGTGTGGGCCGCAGGCATGATCTTCATTGACCGCAAGAACCGGGAAAAGGCCATCGCGGGCATCAGGCGGGCCACCGAGGAAATTCGGGGCGGCAAGAACGTGGTGATCTTTCCCGAAGGCACCCGCACCCGCACCGGCGCCCTGTGCCCCTTCAAGAAGGGCGGCTTCAACCTGGCCATGGATGCCGGGGTGCCCATCGTGCCCATGGGCATCGAGGGCTCCTTCCAGGTGCTGCCCCCCGGCGCCCTGGTGCCCCGCCCCGGCCACTTCAACGCGGCCTTCGGCGAGCCCGTGGACCCTGCCGCCTACCCCGACCGCGATGCCCTCATCGAGGAGGTGCGCCGCCGGGTGGAGAGCCTGATCGAGGGACTCAGGAAGGCAGGCTGAGGCCCAGCCGCTCCAGGGCCGTTTCCACGGGCTCCGTATCGGGATCCCAGACCGGAATCTCCGGCCACTGGTTGCGGAAGTACGTGACTTGTCGCTTGGCGTAGGCCTGGGTCCCCTGGATGATGCGGGCCTGGATCGCGCCGGGATCGCCCCCTTCCAGCCACGGTTCGTAGCCCAGGGGCCGCAGGCGGCGCAGATCGGCCTCCGCGCCGAAAGCCACGGCGCGGCCCACTTCCTCTGGCCAGCCGGCCTCGACCATGGCCGCCACCCGCCGAGCCACCCGCTCCCGCTGGAGGGGGCGGGAAGGCAGCACCAGCAGCGCCCTCCAGCCCGCGGGAACGCCCCGGGCGACGCCATCCAAAAGGCCGGAGGGGCGTTGTCCCGTGGCCAGGTGTAGGGCCAAGGCCCGCTGGATGCGCCCGCCGTCGTTGGGATGGAGCTGGCCCGCCCGGAGGGGATCTACGGCGGCCAGGAAGCGATGCAGCGCCCTCGAGCCCAGCCCCTCCTCCCATCCGCGCACCCGCGCCACCAGGGCCGCCGAAACCTCGGGCAGGACGCTCAACTGATCCCAGATGCCCCGGAGATAAAGCCCCGAGCCCGTCACCAGCACCGGGTTGGGTGCTTCCCCCAACCACTCCCGAACCTGGGCGCCGAAATCCGCGGGATTGATCCTTTGAGAAAGCGGAAAGGCGCCGTATCCAAGGTGAGGCACACCATCGCGCTCGACCTCAGTCGGCTGGCCGGTGCCGATGGCGAGCCCGGCGAAGGCCTGGAATGGATCCCCGTTCACCACCGTGCCCCCTATGCGCCGCGCCACCTCCACGGCCAGCGAGGACTTGCCCGAGGCCGTGGGACCGAGGATGGCGAAAGGAATCGAAGCGAGGGACATGGGCACCAAAGGACTCCAGGTGATGTTCTCATAGGCCACGACGCCATCCGGGGAACTCTCGGCGGGCCTGGCTCACACAGGGTCGGAGTCTCGCGTCATGCCCATCTGTCCACCGCCTCCTACCCCCCTGATCGCCCCATTCGTGGGGCCACCGGCCTCGACAATCAAGGGCCTGGTCCCGGGATCGGGCTGCTTTCAGATCCATCGGGCGATGCACGCAGCATTGCGGGACATGCCCGGGGCTGTGGTCGTGGTCGAGGATGATGCACCCAGCTTCCTGCCCAAGGCCAATTCCGCCTTCAGGTTCCTCCAGGGAAAGATCCATATCTTCGGAGCTTCCCGATCCTGGAACCCCGCCGTTGGACCCAATGGGCCCCTCTGGGTGGACTCGAGCTTCCTTCACACCATGGGCGACTCGGGTCAGCAGAAGGGCTTTCCCATCGGCTGGGGCTACTGAACCGGAAGAGCCTTCAACTATTTCTCCGAAATACCTGAATGGGTCATCCCGCCCCCCGCAATCTCAATCAAAAGGAAACCTTCTCGAAGCTCTCCTCGTCGCACACCACTTCGGAGGAGGTGCTGGAAAAGACTGTCTGGAAAACCATAGTTTGCACTACGAGCATTCGGGTCTCGATCCCCGCTCATCTTACGGTCTCGAGCGGTGAGGGATTGGGAACCGCCGCGAGTCTCGCGCCATCTTGTTCCCGAACGGAACGCGACAATGCTGATTTTGCTGGATGCCCCTCCCCCACCTCCCAAGCCCCCGGCCGCACACTGCGGACCTCCGGCGCCCATCCACAAGGGATTGACGGCCCACTCCGCCGCCTTCTCAGCCGCCCATGCCATGCGCGCGGCGCTGCGGGACATGCCCGGCGCAGTGGTGGTGGTCGAGGAGGACGGCCCCGGACAGATGCCTAAGCAGGCTGTCGCGCACTTGAGCCTCGGAGGTAGGTTCAGACTCGCGATGAGGAAGGAGCTCCCAGTCTTCCCCGCGACCCCGCCCATGCCGCGCTGGATGGATCCAAACGTCACGATGTCGGGCGGAAACGTAGTCAACCAGCTCTTCCCAATCGGCTGGGGCTACTGAGCCATCAGCCTGGGGAGCAGCCGCGCCGCCTGGTCCCGGGCCAGCTTCGCGGCTTCCACGGCGTGGCCCACGGCGTTGGTGGCGTTCTGCTGGGGGGTGAGCAGGGCCACACACTGATCGCGCAGACGGAGGAGTTCGCCCTCGGGGTCGGGCAGATGCCGAGCGGCTGCGACCTCGAAGATCCTGAGGAAGCACTGCACCGAATCACAGGCGGCGCTCACCGCCGCTGCCGCGCTGCGCTGATCGGCCTGGAGCGCCATGGCGGTGACCAGGAAGCGCAGTCCGGCCTCGAAGCGCCCCTGGAGTTCCCCGCTGGGCCCTGAAGAACCCTTGCTCACTCGGAGAAGCCCATGGGAAGCACCGGGTACTTCCCCGTGAAGCACGCGTAGCAAAAACCCTTGCCACCGGGATCCTGCATGGCGCCTTCGAGATCCCCCAGGGTGAGGAAGCCCAGACTATCGGCGCTCACGAACGCGCAGATTTCCTGGATGCTCTTCTGGGCCGCGATGAGCTGGTCGCGGGTGGGCGTGTCGATGCCGTAGAAACAGGAGTGGGTGGTGGGCGGGCTGGAGATCCGCAGATGGATCTCGGCGGCCCCCGCCTGGCGCACCATTTCCACGATCTTCCGCGAGGTGGTGCCCCGCACGATGCTGTCATCCACCAGCACCACGCGCTTGCCCCGCAGCAGCTCCCGGCAGGGATTCAGCTTCACCTTCACGCCAAAGGAGCGGATGGATTGCTTGGGCTCGATGAAGGTGCGGCCCACGTAGTGGTTGCGCACCAGCCCGAAATCGAAGGGGATGCCGCTGGCCTCGGAATAACCCAGGGCCGCGTGAACGCCGCTGTCGGGCACGGGCACCACGAGATCCGCCGCCACGGGATGGCGCTCGGCGAGACAGCGGCCCATGGCGCGGCGGGTGGCCATGACGCTGCGACTGAAGACGAAGGAATCGGGCCGGGCGAAGTAGACATGCTCGAAGACGCAGGGCCGAGGCTCCTCTTTCGCAGGCAGTAAGCGGGAGTGGAGCCCCTTCGCATCGATCACCACCATCTCGCCGGGATGGACCTCGCGCTGGTATTCCGCGTTCACCAGATCGAAGGCCGTGGTCTCGCTGGAAAAGACCCAGGAATCATCGAGGCGCCCCAGGGCCAGGGGTCTAAAGCCCCGGGGATCCCGGGCCGCGATCATCAGATCCTCCGCCAGGATGAGCAGCGAGAAGGCGCCCTCGGTCTGCTGAAGGGCCTCCACCACGGCGTCTTCCAGGGTGGCGGCCCGGGCGCGGTTGATGAGGGCAAGGATGACTTCCGAATCCGAAGGGCTGCTGAAGACCTGGCCTTCGGCGATGAGCCGGGCCCGAATCTCCTCCGTATTGGTGAGGTTACCGTTGTGGCACAGCGCCACCTGGCCGAAGCGCCCCCGCACCAGGAAGGGATGGGCCGCGCTGGCCACGTTGCCGCCGGTGGTGGAATAGCGAGTGTGCCCGATGGCCGAATCGCCCTTGAGGCGGTCCAGCACGGTTTCCGTGAACACGTCCGCCACGTAGCCCAGTCCCTTGTGCAGGATGAGTTCGCGCCCATCCCGGGTGCAGATGCCCGCGGCTTCCTGGCCCCGGTGCTGGAGGGCATAGAGGCCAAGGTAGGCCTGACGACTGGCTTCCGGCTGCTGGAAGATCCCGAAGACCCCGCACTCGTCCCTGAAAGGCATCGGACCTCCAAAGAGCCATTGTAAACCGCCCCCGGAGGCCACCGTAGCCTTGATCTTGGCGCCGGTGAACCTTGCTCCGCTCCGAGGCATACCTGACTCCATCGGAGCCCCCATGCACCTTCGCCTGCTTTCCATTCTCCTGCTTGGCTCACTCGTACAGGCCGACACCCTGAGCGACCTGAAGGGCCTGTTGCCGCGCCTCAACGGCGCGGAACCCGTCAAGGCCAGCGTGGAATATCAATTCTGGAGCCGCCAGGGCGATGAGAAGAAACCCGTGATCACCGAAGGCAGGGCTACGACTCAGGTGGAGGACGGCCCCCAGGGCCTCCGAATGACCTGGAGCCGGAACACCCTCCAGGCCGCGGCCCAGGAGGCCAAGTCCAAGGCCCTGGACCCCGAAAAGAAGACGCCCACCCGGCGCGCCCTCGAAGGCCTCAAGGCCCTGGAGGTGAGTGACTACCTGAACGGCGCCGAGGAGCTGCTCCGCACCCTCGAGCAATCCCAGCTGGTCGCGGAGCGGGCCGAGACCTGGCAGGGACGGCCCGCCAAACTCCTGCAGCTCAAGGTGACCCCGAAGCTGGGTCAACAGGATCGGAAATACATCAAGGAGCTGGAGGCCACCGCCAAGGTCTGGGTGAGCCCCGAAGGCCTGCCCTTGGCCGCCGAGACCGAAGTCCACATGAAGGGCCGCGCCCTGCTCGTCATCAGCTTCGAGCAGCACCAGAAGGAGGCCTTCGAATTCACCCGCGCGGGCAACCGGCTGGTGGTCCTGCGCCACGCTCAGGAAAACAGCGGATCCGGGGGCGGCGAAAAGGGACAGTCGAAGACCGTGATGAGCCTGAGCCTGATTTGACCCTACTCGACCACTTGGGCGCCGCCATCCTCTGCGGGCCCGGCGGGCGCTGCCGCCAATCGGCGAAGGGTCTGGAGCAGCACCGTTCCCTCGGCGGAGGGCGCGGTGCCCGCATTCAGGTGGAAGGTATCCAGCTGGATTTCCAGGGAGGCTACGTCACAGCCTCCGAAGCTGCCGCTGAAATAGCTGAGGGCGAGGAGGCCCGGAGAGACTTCCGCCAGAAAGGCATGGGCGTGGACGCCCGCAGGGATCTTCGCGGACCAGACTCTGCAGGGCCGCTCGCCGTAATGCACCACCATCGCCTGGGGCAGCGTTTCCGCCGTGGGGCCCGAGAAGTAGAGCATGCGCTCCACCCGGGCCAGCACCAGGGCCTGGGAGTAGGCGCCGTCTTTGGGCTGGTGCGCCTCCAGGCGCCATGAACCCATTCGGGATTTCTTCACCCGATTCGCCGTTACCGCCACAGGCAGGGGCACCAGCGAGAATCGGGTCTCGATGGCTTGCGACTCCCCCTGCATCCGCAGCTTCACGCGGTAGGTCAGCACCCCCGTGCCCTGGGGCGGCTCCGAGGCCAGGAGCCCGAGGGACAGGATCGATAGACAGGCAGAACACAGGAAACGCATGTCAAATTCACTCACGACAGAAGACCCGCACAGGCTCTGGATCAAGTGTAGGTTCAGAAATCCGGGATAAGATCACGACATGCCTCTCTGCTTCGATCTTGACGGCACCCTCGGCAGCTTCGGCGGCGGATATGTGCTGCTGCGGCAGGCCCTGGGCGAGCTGTGGGGCCAGGAGCCCAGCGCCGCGGAGCTCCAGGCCTGCGCGGGCTCCACGGACTGGGAGATCGTGGACGAGATGCATCGCCTGCGCTTCGGCTTACCCCTGGGCGTCGCCGACTACGAGGCCTACGATCGCGCCTGCCTGGCCCGCTTCCAGGCGGCCTTCCACCCCAAGGGGCGCAGCCCCGTCATCCACCAGGGCATCGTTGCCGGCATGGGGCGACTCGTGGAGGCGGGCCACCGGGTCTGGCTGGTCTCCGGCAACACGCCTCGCGTCCTGGATTTCAAGGCCCGATTGCTGGGCGTGGATGATCGCGTCCCACGCCTGGGCAGCCTGCCCCATCTGGATCGGGTGGGCCTCATCCGCAAGGCACTGGAGGGCTGCACGGGCCCTCACCTCTATGTGGGCGACCGCCCCCACGACCGCGATGCCGCCGCGAAGGCCGGTGTGCCCTTCCTGGCAGTGGGCGAAGCGGTGCCCGGGGATCACCCCCGCCTCAGCGAAATCGCGGAAGCCGACCAGTTGGTGGGGGCGGTAGAGAGGTTGCTTCACTAAGGCAGAACCTCAAACCCTTCGAGGAAGGCCTTCGCCCGCTGATCCTCCCGTTTCGGGGCGCTGGCCTCGGCCCGGTGCAGCCGCCCCCGCCGCACCACCAGGATGCCCTGGAGGTGGGTGCCCATGGGGCTAGCCACCCGGTAGCGGAATCCGGGGCCCTTGTCCGGCAGGAGTTCCTCGCGGTCGACCTTGCCGAACCGCTGGAGCAGCCAGCGTTCATAGGTGGCCAGGACTTCCTCCGGCGTGGTGCCCCCTTTGATCCCCCTGGGCAGGTTGGCCACGTCCACCTGGAAGGTCGTATCCAGGCGTCCGCCGGGGCGATAGGCCTGGCCATACCACTCCAGGGGCCCGAAGGGCGAGGGTTCCGAATAACGGACTCTGGAAGGCGGACCGGGAAAGATGACCGCGACGCCCATCTGCGGATCCCTCATCGGAACAGGCTGCTCCCGTCCGCACCCCTGGAGCAGCAGCGCCCCCGCGCAGACCCAGACGATCTTCTGCCTCATCCTCACCCCTCCACCCGCTCTCCGAGACGACTGCCTGCGCCTGTGCTTTTCATCAGGACTGGGCCGCGGCGGAATGCCCCAGCACGCGGTGGACCACCGCCAGGGCTTCCCGCACGCTGCAGGGCTTGGACAGGAAACCCGCGAGCCCCCTGCCTTGCAGGGCCGCGGTGGCTTCCTGCTGGCTGTATCCGCTCATGAGCACCACGGGTACCTCCGGGGCCACGCGCTTGATCTCGGAAAAGACCTCGTCCCCACTCATGCGGGGCATGGTGAGATCGAGCAGGACCAGGCGGATGGAAGAGCGATGGCGCACGAAGGTGCCGAACCCCTCCACGCCGTCCGCCGCCTCGATGACCTTGTACCCCGCCTGCTCAAGGCCTTGACGGAGAATGGAACGAATGACCGGCTCGTCATCCACCAGCAGGATCAGGCCGGGACCGCCAACCACGGGAGTGGCCTCGTCCAAGGGATCGATGGCCTCCGGGTCCTTTTCCGCGATGGGGAAGTAGAGGCAGAAGGTGGAACCCTTGCCCGGAAGGCTATCGGCTTTCAACGCGCCCTGGTGCTCGCGGGCAATCCCCTGCACCGTGAGCATGCCGAGCCCCCGCCCAGGATGCTTGGCGCTGAAGAAGGGATCGAAGATGCCGCTGAGGGTATCCTCGGACATCCCCTGCCCCGTGTCCCGGACTTCCAGACAGACGTAGTCACCCAGGAGCGTCTGCGGCAGGTTGGCATCCCGGCCATCCAGGTGTTTCAGCGCCGTGCCGATGACGATCTCCCCCTCCTGGGCCCCCATTGATTCCATGGCGTTCACCACCAGATTGAGCATGGCATAGCGGACCTGGTTGGGATCCGCGTTGATCCTGGGCAGGTCGTTCTCCAGTTCCAGCACCAGGTTGACGTTTTCCGGTAGGAGGCTCTCCACCAGCGGGAGCCCCTCTCGGACACTGTCGTTGAGCTGATGCCGGATGATCTGCACCCGCCCCCGCCCCGCATAGGCGAGCATCTGGCGGCACAGCTTGGAGGCTCGCTCGGTGCTCTCGCCGATCTTGCCCAGCAGCTCCAGATGTTGCGCGGTGTCCCGGGTTTCCAACCCGAGCTCCGTGTGCCCCTGGATTCCCATCAGGATGTTGTTGAGGTCGTGGGCCAGACGCCGCGCCAGAATCCCCAGACTCTCGAACTCGTGGGTATGCACCAGGGCCGCCTCGTACGAGCGCTGCTCGGTGATGTCATGGACCACGGCGAGTACTTCCCACGGCCTGCCATCGTCGTGGCGGGCGAAGACCACCCTGCGGCTGCGGAACCAGCGGTATTCCATCCACTTGTTCCGGATCCGGTAGACCTCCTCCTGGGTCACCTCTTGATTTCGAGAGGAAGGAGGGGTCGAGCCGTACTCCAGCAGCCGGTCCCACTGCCTGGAAACCAACCGCCGATCATCGGGGTGGACCAGCTCCAGGAAGAAGCCGATGCCGCCCTGGATAAACTCTTGGGCGGTGTAGCCCAGGAGTCTCTCCACCGCCTGGTTCAGGTAAGCAAAGGTCTGGGTATCCACATCTATGATCGCGTGGATGTCCTGAGAGAGATCCGCCACGCACTCAATGTAGTCCTCACCGTGTTCCAGAGCCTGGTTCACTACCCGTGCGTGGAAGGACATGCGATTGAAGAGCAGGAGCCCGAAGGCTCCCATGAGCACACCCGCTCCAGCGAGCAGCCCCCGACTGGCCTCCTCATCCACCAGCAGGAACCAGAGCAGGAGAAGGGTCGTGAGCAGGAACAGGGCCAGGATCACACGAGGCGAAAACAGCCTCTGGAGCTTCGATTGAGCCATCGGCACACTCCGGGCCTCGAGAGAGGATGAGGAGAATCTAGTGCAGCCAGCCTCCCCCTTCCATTGTTTTTTCCTGGGTTCGAGCAATATTCTCCTAAGATTCCCGGAGGGCCTCCTCCAGAGCCTTTTCTGCGCGTCCCGGATAGTAGCCGCTCCACCGCTCCCGCAGGCGCCCGTGGCGGTCCACGATCAAGGTAGTGGGAATGCCCGAGATTGCGCCGAAGGGCTTGAGAGCCCCTGAATCCGCGGGCAGGAAGGCCTCGATTCCGAACTGAGGATTGGCTTTGAGGAAGGGTTCCACATCGCCCCAGCCGCCCCGGTCCACGGAGATGGGCAGCACCACGAAGGCCTCGCCACCCCGCTTCTGGAGCGCCCCAACTTCCGGCAGACTGGCCCGGCAGGGAGGGCACCAAGTGGCCCAGACATCCACCACCACGACCTTGCCGCTGAATTCCGCCAGGCTGCGCTTGGCGCCGGTGGCATCCAGGAACTCCACCTGACCAACCCGTTTGCGCGAGGAGGCGGCCACCGGCCCCTTCTCACTGCCACCAAAGTCGCACCCCAGAACCAGGGCACCCGTGAGGGCCAGTGACAGGTATCGACGAACGTGGTTCATGGGCGACCTCCCTGTGCCAGGATACTGGCATGTCCGTCCGCCTCCTGCTACCTCCCGAAAACCTCGCCCAACTCCCCCCGACGCGCGTCCTCCTGGACTGCCGCCCAGGAGGTGAGGCTTTCGCCTCCGGCCATTTGCAGGGCGCTCTCCACGCCGACCTCGACCGCTGCCTCAGCTCCGCCTCTGAACTTCGTTTCGACCCGGCCAAGGGCGGGCGTCACCCCCTGCCCGAGCCGCATCGCTGGTCGGAACAGCTCGGCGCCTGGGGCATCACCCCCCGGTCCCTGGTGGTGGCCTACGACAACGCCTCCGGCGGCAATGGCGCGGCCCGGCTCTGGTGGATGCTGCGCGCCTCGGGACATACCCTGGTTCTAGTCCTGGATGGTGGCCTCAAGGCCGCCCAGGAGGCGGGCCACAGCCTGACAGATGCGCTCACGACCGCCACACCGGCGCCCTCCTACCCCATGGAAGCCTGGGCTCTGCCCCAGGTGGACCTCGCCGCTGTCGCCCGCCTGCGGGAAGACCCTCAGTGGAAGCTGCTGGATGTGCGGGCAGTCGAGCGGTGGCGGGGTGAGGTGGAGCCCTTCGATCCCGTGCCAGGTCGCATCCCCGGCAGCGTGAACCTGCCCTGGGCCGAGAACCTGGACGCCCAGGGCCGTTTCAAGCCAGCCCAGGCACTCCGCGAGATGTACCTGAATCTGCTCCAGGAAACCCCCGCGGATCATCTGGCCGTGCATTGCGGCAGCGGCGTCACCGCCTGCCACACATTGCTGGCCCTGGAGCTGGCGGGCCTCCCCGGCGCCTCGATCTACATGGGGTCCTACAGCGAGTGGTGCCGAAGCGGAAATCCCCTGCGCTGATCAGACTCCCCGCAGGGAAGCCCGCTCCCAGAGCACGTTCACCACGGCCCAGCGCCCATCCAGGGCCATCAGATGGATGTAGGCCACCCAGTCTCCCAAGGTCGCCCGGACACTGGCGGAGTGACCCCGGGCATCCAGCACCGCGACTTCCTGCCGTCGCTGGGAAGGGATCGTTCGAGGCCCCCAGTGGGCCGGGGCTCCCAGCTGTTCCATCAGTGTGGAGGCTCTCCCCAGGCGGATAGGCGCCGCCCCCTTCCGGCCCGCCTCCAGCACCCGCGACACCAGATCGGGGTGAAGGCATGCCTCCAGGGCCGCCTGATCCCCCTGGAACCAGGCGTCACCGAAGGCGTGAACGCTCTGGACAATGCCTTCGAGATCCGCCGGGCTCCGCAGGGCCATCGACGGGGGCTCGGGCATGGGCTGGGTGCGGGCCGCCCCCAGGGTTCCCACGAGAAGCAGCGACGACTTGAGCGTTCCACGAGGCATGGGAACCCTCCTTCCAGGCGAGGTGATGGAAACGATTGGGTATGACTTGGGTGCCCTAAAGATGGGTTCGGTTTCCCAAACGACTGTCACCACGACGTGAAAATTTCAACCAGAAGCCCGGAGTAACAGGCGGTTTTCGCCTAGTCACTCCCAGCAATGACTAAAGATTCAACGCGATTCCCAAAATAGAATCAGCGCCTCAGAGCGATCCGCAGCATGCGGCGAATGGGCTCAGCAGCGCCCCATAACAGCTGATCCCCCACGGTGAAGGCTGTGAGGTAATCAGGGCCCAGGTTCATCTTGCGAAGCCGCCCCACGGGCACCGTGAGGGTGCCGGAGATGGCGGCGGGGCTGAGTTCCTTCAGGGTGGCTTCCTTTGTGTTCTCCACCACCTTCACCCAGGGATTGTGGGCCTGGATGGCGGCTTCGACCTCGACCAGGGGCACGTCCTTGGTGAGCTTGATGGTGAGGGCCTGGCTATGACAGCGCATGGCGCCGATGCGCACACAGATGCCATCCACGGGGATCTGGCGCTTGGTGCCCAGGATCTTGTTGGTTTCAGCCACGCCTTTCCACTCTTCCTTGGTCTGGCCTCCCTCCCAGGCCTTGTCGATCCAGGGAATGAGGCTGCCCGCGAGGGGCGCGCCAAAGTTGGAAGCGGGGAAGGCATCGCCCCGGATGACGGAGTTCACGGCCCGATCCAGCTCGAGGATGGCGCCCTTGTCATCCTGCAAGGCTGGATCGATGGCGCCAATGGCGGCCATCTGGCGAACCAGCTCCCTCATGTTCTTGGCCCCTGCGCCGCTGGCGGCCTGGTAGGTCATGGAACTCATCCACTCCACCCACCCCTGCTCGAAGAGGCCGCCCAGGCCCATGAGCATCAGGCTCACGGTGCAGTTGCCGCCGATGTAATCCTTCACCCCAGCGTCCAACGCTTCGTCGATTGCCTTGCGGTTGACGGGATCCAGCACGATGACGGCGTCATCCTTCATGCGCAGCGTGGAGGCCGCATCGATCCAGAGCCCCTGCCAACCGTTGGCGCGGAGCCTGGGATGGATCTCGGCGGTGTAATCGCCACCCTGGCAGGTGACGACGATATCCATGGCGCGGAGCACCTCCAGATCCTGGGCGTCCTGCAGCGCACCGCCATCGGGGCCCTGGCCGCCGATCCGGGAGGTGGAGAAATAGACAGGCTGGAAGGTGCCGTCGAAGTCCTGCGCTTCCGCCATGCGCGCCATGAGCACCGAACCCACCATGCCCCGCCATCCGATGAAACCGACTCGCCTCATTCCGAACCTCCCTCCGTCCCAGTGTGGGCTGAAGCCGCTCGATACCCCACAACACAAGAGCCGCCCGAGGGCGGCTCAAGGTTGGCGGAGAGACAGGGATTCGAACCCTGGGTACTGGTTTACCCAATACACTCGCTTAGCAGGCGAGCCCGTTCGGCCACTCCGGCATCTCTCCCGGACCCAAGATGGTACCAGAACTGGGCGCAGCCGCAAGGACTGTTGCCGGAACGCACCGCCCTGGCCGATGATGGAGAGATGGAGGGGTGGCCGAGCGGTTTAAGGCACCGGTCTTGAAAACCGACGAGGGTGTGAGCTCTCCGCGGGTTCGAATCCCGCCCCCTCCGCCAACCGACCGCCCCGCGCCAGCGGGGCGCGCCGCATTCTGGGACGGGATTCGAAATCACGAATGGCGCGCCGGTAGCCGCAGACGGAGACCGTCCGGTGGACGGTCGGAGGCGTCCGCGGCGGGCGCAGCCAGTCGTGCGGCCCGCAGGGGAATCCCGCCCCCTCCGCGAACCGACCGCGCCGTGCTTGAACCGGAGCGCCTACGTTCAGCGCGGGAAGTGGAATCCGAATGTGATGCCCACTTCTCCCCGACTCGTCTTGCCGGCCAGTGCCACCCCGTAGATGCCCAAATGCACGTGAGGAATCACACTCCAGGCACCGCGCACCCGGAGACCAGCCCCTCCGCCATGGCGTCCCCCCCCCGCCACGACGGCCTCCACGAAACCCATGCCTTTGTTTTTGGCGAAGCCTCCGAGTCCAATGGCACCGCGCATCTCACGGCTGTCGCTCTCGGCAAAATCGGTCACCCCCAGGGAGGCGATCCAGGAGATGTCCCAGGTATCTCGCGTTGAAATGCCGATGTAGCTGGCGTCGAGCCCCTTTCGTTCCCGGGCCAACTGGCCTTCCAGGAGGAAGCCGCTCTCGTCGGCATGCAGCGAAAGGGCGATGAGAAGCAACAGGCTTTTTCGGATCATGGTTCACAACCTCAGAGTTTGCCGCGGCGGGTTCTGTCCCCATCGCCGCCGGGAGGAAGGCCCAATGGTGAAAACGGTTCACAAAAGTTCGAGGTACCTCGCAGCCCCAGCCCCAGCGCCGCCTTCGGGAATCCAGGCGCAGACATCCGCCTGGGCGAGGCGAACGAGATCGGCGGAGCCACGGCTCGGCAGAGGAACCAATCGATCACCTTCCCTCCGGCACGGGTGCAAGAGCGGCCGATCGCCCGCATTGGAAACCGTTTGCTCCAGGTGCCCAAGGCGCCAGGGGTCCGGCAGGGCTCGACCCTCGAGCCGGGCCAGGATCACCGGCAGGAACAACAGGGCGTTGAGGTAGGCGGAGACGGGGTTGCCCGGCAGACACAGGATCACGAGGTCGCCCAGGGTCGCAACCAGGGTGGGTTTCCCGGGCTTCAGGCGGATCTTATGGAAGAGGATGCGGGCGCCGAGATCGGCCAGCACCCGCGGCAGGTGATCCTTCTCACCCATGGAGACGCCTCCGGCGGTGAGCAGGATCCGGCAATCTTTCCTTGCGCGGAAGAAAGTCGCCACCGCCTGCGGATCGTCGGGTACCGGCGGCAACTCGAAGGCCTCGGCTCCCAGAGAATGGGCCAGGGCCGCCAGCATGGGGCCATTGGAATCCCGGATCTCCCAGGGTGCGGGATCACCCCGCAGTTCATCCCCGGTGGGCGCGATGCCGATCTTCACCCGCCCCAGGGGTGCCAGAGGCAGGCCCACCTGGGCCAGCAGGCCCTGGCGCGCAGCATTCCAGGGTTGGCCTTCCACCACCAGGAGCGCGCCGGCCAAGGCTTGATCACCGCGCCGTCGAATGTAGTCCCCGACCTTGGGCGCCTGCAGGGGCACCAGCAAGTCTCCCCGTGTTTCGAGACACTCAACGGGGATGACAGCGTCACCGCCCTCTGGAATGCAGGCCCCCGTCATGATCCGCACGCAGGTCCCGGGCTCTACCGAAAAGAGTTCTGGATCATCACCGGCGAAAACCGTGCCCAGAACCCTGCGCGGGGCGAGGCCCTCGCAGGCACGCACCAAGATGCCATCCATGGCGCTCCGGTCCAGGGGCGGATCATCGCGGTCGGCCTTGATGCTCCCCCAGGAGGGCGAGGGTACGGCCTCCGCCAAGAGGGCCAGAGCTTCTTCCAGTTCCACGAGGCGAAATGATTCACGCATGTGGTTCATCCTAACTCCACCAGGAATGTGACAAGGAATGATGCGGCTCCGGGTTAGAATGGTCTCGTTCGTGAACCGGCCGAGGCTCGCGATCGAAGGCTGAATCGGTGGATCGCGGAGGCGGTTGATGGATCTTTTTTCCAAGCTGGGCCAACCCGGGGCGGAACCTTGGTTGCTGCAGGGCTGGTTCCCAGGTCAGGGACTCGAGCTTGCCGGCGCCATGGCCCAAGGTGGCGCATTGGGACTCCTGCGCGTCCCCGCTTTTCCCCGTGAAGGCGAATTGGAAGCCTGGATCGAGAAGGCCCGAGGCGCGGGACTGGACCTCAAGGGCCTCATGGATCGTTTCAAGGAAGTCGTCGAACTGGCTCGCCAGCGCGGCGTGCCCTTCATCGCCCATGGTGCCGACCCCGCCCCGGAGCTGCTGGAAAGCCTCCAGGACTGCGGCATCCCCCGCCTCGCCTTCGTTCAGAGCGCCGATGAAGCCGAACGGACCGCCCAGGAAGGCGCCCATGCGCTGGTGGTGGAAAGCGGGCCGGACCTCCCCGAACGCCTTGCGGAAATCCATCGACGCACCGGGCTGCCACTCCTGGCCGAGGCCGGTCGCGATGTCGAGCAGGCCAAGAGCCTGCTGGAGATCGAAGGAGTCGCGGGGCTCCAGCTCCGTTCCCCGGCCCTGCTGCACGCAGGTGCCGCAGCAGAGATACCGGGCTTCGCCAGACTCTCTGAACTTCCGGCCCACGTGCTGGGCGAGGGTGCTCCCAAGCTCCCCAAGCTAAAGATTCGCAACCTCGAGATCACCTATCCCATCGTGCAGGGGGGCATGGGCGTGGGCGTGTCCTGGGAGCGGCTGGCCGGAGCCGCAGCCCGCGCAGGCTGCGTGGGTATCGTATCCGCCATCGGCACGGGCAACCACTATCCCGAGATGGTGGAATCCCGCCAGGGCAGGCCCCTCGGCCCCCACAATCTCAATAATCCGGAAGCCCTGGCGCGAATTCTGAAAGAGGCCATTCGCCTCTCCGAAGGCAAGGGTGCGGTGGGCGTGAACATCCTCTGCGCCATCCAAGGCTATGAGCCGGTCGTGCGGGCCTCCGTGGCCGCGGGCGCCAAGCTCATCATTTCCGGCGCCGGCCTGCCCCTCAGCCTGCCGGAATACGTTGGCAATGCGGATGTGGCCCTGGTTCCAATCGTTTCTTCCGCCCGGGCCCTGGGCCTCATCTGCAAGACCTGGCAGCGCAAGTTCAATCGCCTGCCCGATGCGGTGGTTTTGGAAGGCCCCGAATCCGGCGGTCACCAAGGCTTCAGCGCCGAACAGTGCGTGGACCCGGCCTTCGCCCTGGAGGCCCTGCTCGGCCCCGTGATCGCAGAGCGGGACAAGTGGGGCGATTTCCCCGTGATCGTGGCGGGCGGGGTCTGGGATCGCGCCGACATCGATCGATTCCTGGCCCTCGGGGCTGGGGGCGTCCAGATGGCCACCCGCTTCATCGGCACCCTGGAATGCGATGCCGCTCCGGCCTTCAAGGAAGTCATCCTGCGTGCCGAAAAAGAGGACATTCGCCTGGTCAAGTCTCCCGTGGGCATGCCCGGCCGGGCCGTGTTTTCGGGCCTGCAGAAGTCCATCGTCGAGGGTCAAGCCCCCGCCATCCGCTGCATCAGTGATTGCGTGAGCCCCTGTGCCCATGGCGAGGGCGCCCGCGCCGTGGGCTACTGCATCGCGGATCGCCTGGAGGATGCCCGCAGCGGCAAGCAGGAGACCGGACTCTTTTTCACGGGGAGCAACGGCTACAAGCTCCGGGAACTCGTCACCGTGCGGGAACTGGTGGCGGAACTCACTCAGGATTTCTAACCTCTTTTCGGCCCTCCCCCTGGAACGCGAAGCGTCCCTGACGCAAACTCATTCCATGGCCGACGGCGAAAGTACCAAGGGGATCGTCCTCCGCGAGGGGGAGGATATCGCCTCGGGGCCTGACACCTGCCCCACCCAGGAGGGCGCCTACGCCGAGGTGCGCCGGACCTTCCTGAAGCATCATCCCGGCGGCGATGCCTCCCTGCTGGACAAGGCCTTCAAGGTGGGCAAGGCGGCCCACGAGAACCAGCGTCGCAAGAGCGGCGAGCCCTACTTTTTTCATCCCCTCGCCGTCGCCCTGAGCCTGGCGGAGTGGCGCCTCGACGCCGTGAGCGTGGCCTGCGGCATGCTGCACGACACCGTCGAAGACACCCTGATGAACCCGGAGGATGTGCGCAAGGCCTTCGGCGAAGAAATCGCCGAGATCGTGGACGGCCTCACCAAGATGTCCAAGTTGGACTTCACGGACCGCACCCTGATGAACGCCGAGAATGTCCGCAAGCTCCTGGTGGCCATGGGCAAGGATGTGCGGGTGCTGCTGGTGAAGCTGGCGGATCGCCTTCACAACATGCGCACCCTGGCTTCCATGCGCGAAGAAAAGCGGCGGCGCATCGCCCGAGAAACGCTGGAACTCTTCGCGCCCCTGGCGAACCGCCTGGGAATGGGGATGGTGAGATCCGAACTGGAGGACCTGGCCTTCGCGACCCTGGAGCCCCAGCGATTCGAGGAGCTGAAGCGCGGCGTGGAGGCCAAGCGGGCCAAGAACGCCACCCTCATGGACCAGATCCAGCGCACCCTCGAATCCGCCCTATTGGCCCAGGGCATCAAGGCCGAGGTGCACGGGCGCGTCAAACATCTCTACGGCATCTGGCGCAAGATGGGCGTGCAGGAGAAGGGCCTGGAGGACATCCACGACTGGCTGGCCTATCGCGTCATCTGCCCCGACCGCGCCGCTTGCTACACGGCCATGGGCCTCGTTCACGCGCTGTACCGACCCATCCCGGGGCGCTTCAAGGACTACATCAGCCTGCCCAAGGACAACGGCTACCAGAGCATCCACACCACGGTCTTCATGCCCTCGGGCGACAGCTTCGAGGTGCAGTTCCGCACGCACGAGATGCACGAGCATTCAGAGGCGGGCATCGCCTCCCACTGGACCTACAAGGAAGGCCGCATCGCCAATCGCCAAGAAATCAACCAGGCCTCCTTCCTGCGCCGCATGGTGGAGCTGCACCAGGACGCCCGGGACAGCCGGGATCTGGTGGCCAACCTAAAGGGAGAACTGTCCTTCCGGCGCATCCAGGTGTTCACGCCCAAGGGCGACCTGCGCAGCCTGCCCGAGGGTTCCACACCCATCGACTTCGCCTACGCCATCCATACCGAAGTGGGCCACCACTGCGTGGGGGCCAAGGTGAGTGGCCGCATCGTGCCCCTGCGCCACGTGCTGGAGAATGGCGACCGGGTGGAGATCCTCACCCGGGCGGACCACAAGCCCAGCCGCGACTGGCTCACCATCGTGAAGAGCGCCAGTGCCCGCAGCCGTATCCAGGCCTTCATCCGCGAAGAGGAGCGGAACCATTCCATCGTCATGGGCAAGGAGCGGCTGGAGCGGGAGGCCCGGGCCCACAACATCCATCTCGAGGATCCCCAGGTTCACGCAGCCCTCGAAGCCAGGCTCAAGGAGCTGCACCTGGCCAGCTGGGAGGCCTTCTACGTTTCGGTGGGATTCAACCGCATCTCCGCCCACAAACTGCTGGAACCCCTGCTGCCGGAGACCCATCGCAAACCAGAGGACAAGGCCACGACCTTCGGCGACGACACGGTGCTCGTGGATGAAAACGTAGGCGTGCTCTACATCCTGGCCCAGTGCTGCAAACCCATCTGGGGCGACGAGATCGTGGGCTACACCACCCGGGGCCGGGGCATCAGCATCCACCGCTCCATGTGCCCGCACTTGGCCTCCACGGCCCTCAATCCCGAGCGCCGCGTCAGCGTGGCCTGGGGCAAGCAGAGCAAGGGGCTCTTCGACACCGAGATCGTCGTCACCACCGAGGATCGCCCGGGCATGGTGGCCGCCATCTCGGATGCCATCCAGCATGCGGGTTTCAGCATGCAGCGCTTCAACGCCTCCACCACCGAGGGCGGCGCCGGCCTCTTTCACATCGCGCTCCGCGTCAAGGATCGCACCCACATCGTCGAGCTCATGGCCGCCGTGCGCAGGCTGAAGGGCGTCTTCACCGTCGAGCGGGTGCGGGGTTCCATCTTCGGCTCCACCCGCTGACGACACCCCATGAACGCCTGGCTACCGCCCGAGGAGGCCCCGCCCATTCCCTGGTCGATCGTCCACCAGAGCCTGTGCTACGCCAATCGCGCTCCTTCCCCCCACAAGCTTAGCCCCTGGGTGCCTGAGTCCCCTCGTCGAGCCGCGGTGGCCGTGGTGCTCTGGGGAGATGCAGCCGGGGCCCGTCGCCTCGTGCTGGTCCAGCGGGGCCATTCGGCACCCCAGCATGCTGGGGAGCTGGCCTTCCCTGGGGGCATGGTGGAGCCCGGGGACCGGGATCTACCGGCCACCGCCCGGCGGGAACTGGCGGAGGAACTGGGCATCACGGAGCAACTCTGGGAACTGGGCTGCTTCCCCGATGGCGTGGCCAAGGCCCGCACCCGCTTCACCCCAGTCTTCTTCCGGTGGGAGGCTCCCCGCCTCCAGTTCCACCCCGGCTACGAGATCCATGCCGCCCTGAGCCTGCCCCTGGTGGCCCTGCTCCAGGCCCCCTGGTCCACAGAGTCGCTTGAGCATCAGGGTGTTCCCATCCAGGCGTGGCGCCTGGAATTACCCGTGGCCCCCCTCTGGGGCGCCACGGCATACGTGCTGAAGGCCTGGCTGGATGCCCTCGGTTCGGTTCGCTGATACTCTTTTCCCATGCACTTTCTCAACAGCCACGTCCTCCATTTCTTCATCATGGGTCTAGGCATCTCCGCGGTGCTTGGACTGCTGCACCCCACCCTGCGCCCCGAGCGAACCCGGGCCAGCATCCTGAAGCACGCGGCGGGACTGCTGGGCATCGGTCTGGTACTGGCCTGGGTGATGTATCTTCTGCCCCTCCACCCCATTCGGTTCTAGTCGCTAGTGTTCCGGCGGATTCGCGCCTTCCTGAATCAGACGAGCCGGGCCTTGCGGGCCACGGCCATCGCGCTGTGGCGGCGGTTCAACGTGGCCTCTCCCCGGCTCGGTCGCGGCGCCGCCTTTGCCGGGGAAGTGCTGAGGAAGTACTACAAGGACGATTGTTTCAGCTATGCGGCGGGCCTCAGTTTCTGGCTCATCATCAGCCTCGTGCCCATGAGCACCCTGCTCTTCAAGATGCTGGGCCTGATCCTCGGCAAGGGCGCCTACGCCGAGGCCACCCAGCGGGTGCTCGAAACCATCGTGCCCTTCCTGCCCCCGGGCTTCGTGGCCGACTCCATCCGCAACAGCCAGCAGATCGGTGGACTGTGGCTGTCCATTCCCGTGCTGGTCTTTGGCAGCTACTGGGGCATCGGTCAGCTCGACACCAGCCTGGCCCACGTCTTCGGCCTGCGGAACAAGAAGCATCGCCAGACCCGCAAGAATCCCCTGCTCCGCCAGCTCTACATCCTGGTGGGGGGCATGGTGCTGCTGGTGCTCTTCATCGCCCTGCTGGTGGGTGGTGCCCTCTACCGACATCTGCCCTTCCAGCAGGCGGAACTGCTGCCCTACCTGCCGCCCCTGCTCTGCCTCGTGGTGGTGACGGTGCTGCTCCAGCACATCCCCCGCCTGCACGTGAATTGGCGCCATGCCTTTCTCGGCGCATCCATCTCCACCGCCCTGTGGTGGCTGGCCAAGTGGGGCTTCGCGGTCTACCTCAACCACACCTTTACCTGGGGCATCATGTACGGCTCCATGCTGAGCATGGTGGCGGGCCTCACCTTCCTCTACTACTCCTGCGCTATTTTCCTGCTGGGCGCCGAGATCACCGCCGCCTTCTACCGCCACGAGACCAGCAGCACCGCAGGAATCAAAGTGCCACCCCACCTCCGGAGCGGGCGGCAGGAGTGACCTTCAGTCTCCGTTGTCCCGCCCGTGCCCGCTGGCCGGGATCTCAAAGTCCTGGGCGCGGTATTCGTTGATCTTGTTGCGCACGGTGCGCAGGGCGATGTCGAGTTGCTGCGCGCAGTGGGTGCGATTGCCCTCCAGGGCGGCCAGGGTGGACAGCAGCCAGAACCGCTCCAGTTCCGGCAGCGATAGCCCGAGAGGCAGCGCCACGAGGGTGCCCAGGCTCACATCCCGCAGGGGCCGCTTCGGATCGGCGATGACGACCCCCGAAGGCAGATCCGGCAGGACCGTCGCGAAGGGTGCGGTGGGGGCGTTGTCCGCCAGGGGCTCCGGTGGATCCTCCGGCAGGCCTTCCATCTGATCGGCGTCCAGGAGCCAGCGGAGGTCCCGCTCGGAAAGGGTATTCCCAGGATTCAACACCACGCAGCGCTGGATGGCGTTCTCGAGTTCACGGATATTGCCGGGCCAGGGATGGCGCCCCAGGGCCGCGAGAAAACTCGGCGAGAGTTTCGGCGTGCTGCGATCATTCTCCCGGGCATAGCGTTCGGCGAAATGAACGGCCAGCAGCACTAGATCCGCCGTGCGCTCCCGCAACGGGGGGAGGCGTAGCGGAATCACGTTGAGGCGATAGTAGAGATCCTCACGGAAGCGCCCTTCCCGCACCTCGGTGGCGAGATCGCGGTTGGTCAGGGCGATCAGGCGGACATCCACCTGGATGGGACGGTTGCCCCCCAGGCGATCCACGGTGCGCTCCTGGAGGGCCCGCAGCAGTTTGCCCTGGAGGGCCAAGGGCAGCTCGCCGATTTCATCGAGCACCAGGGTGCCCCCCTCGGCCATCTCGAAGCGACCCGGCTTCGCGCTGGTGGCACCCGTGAAGGCGCCCTTCTCGTAGCCGAAGAGCTCGCTCTCCAGCAGATTTTCGGGGATGGCCGCGCAGTTGATGGCCACGAAAGCGCCCTTGCGGCGGGGACTGGCGGCATGGATGAGCTTGGCGAGCAGTTCCTTGCCCGTGCCGCTCTCCGCCTGGATGAGGATGGTGGCCCGACTGTCCGCAGCCCGACGCGCCAGGGCTAACGTCTCCGCCAAGACCGGATCCTGGGTGAGGATGACCGGCGCCTCGCCTGGCGCCTCGGCCTTGAGGTGCCCCTCGCTCTGGATGGCCCTGCGCACGGCATTCACCAGCTCGTCGGGGCTGAAGGGCTTGGAAAGATAATCGAAGGCACCCAGGCGCATGGCCTCGCGCGCCGTGTCCAGGCTACTGAAGGCCGTCACCAGCAGGACGGGCATTGCGGGGTCCAGGGCCTTCAGGCGGGCCGTGAGCTGGAGCCCATCCATGCCGATCATGCGCAGGTCGGTGACCACCACGTCGAAGGCGCCGGGACGGGTCATCCGCAGGGCTTCTTCTCCGCTCTTGGCCTGTTCGGTGACAAAACCGGCCCGTTTCAGGCTCATGGCCATGCCGTCCCGCATGCCGGGATCGTCATCCACCACCAGGATCCGCAAAGGATTCGCCATGAGTTCTTCCAGAAAGACCGGGACTGCGTTCGAAAGGGTTATCGGTCCAACGGCCCAGGACTGGAATTTTGGCGCATCCGGACTTTTCCAAGGCGCTTCGGCCCCTCGCTGGTGGGTGGCTCCCCGCGCACGGGGTCGCCGTGTCTCGCGATGAGGAGGTAGAGCTGGCGCCGACTCACCCCCAGGCGCTGGGCGGCTTCCACGCGGTTGCCGTAGCTCCGGCGCAATACGCGGTAGAGCAGCAGCCGCTCCAGGACATGGAGATTGGTGGCCAAGTCCTCGGCCTCCAGGGGAAGGGAAACCTCACCCGGCGCCTGGGGCTCCTTTTCCGGCAATTGCCCCAGCAGCTTCCACCGGAGCAGTCGATTGTGCAGACCCCGCAGGTTTCCTGGGCAGGGCAGCAGGCCCAGGGCCGCGGGCAGCGCCCCCGAGCAGCCCTCCGCCAGGGCCAGGGCCGCGAGACAGCCGGGCACCGAGGCCGGAGCCTCCGCCAGGGTGGGCAACTTCAGCACCAGACAGCGGGCTTCCGCCTCGGAAGGGACTTCGCCATGGGAAGCCAGCACCCCCCGCGCATTGACCTGGAACCAGGCGTCCAGGGCCTTGGGCCCCAAAAGATCCGCATCATCCAGGAAGGCCGCCCCGCGCCGCCGCGCCAATTCAGCGCCCAGAGAGCTGATCCCGCAGCCCCGGGCGCCCTGCACCCAGATCGGCTCCGGTCGGGCGAGGAGCGCCTCCAGGTTGGGCACCCATTTCTCGGCCCCCGGCAATCGTTCCAACGGAATCAAGACCGGCTCCAGAGATGCAGGCTGGGGATGAACGGCGTCATGGTCCCAGTCTGCCACGCGGCGAGGCGATTTGGAGGTATGGTAGGCCCATGGCTGTCTCTACGGGTTTCCGCACCTACGTCCTGGATCAGCTCAGCCAGGTTGCGCCGGTCACCACCCGGCCCATGTTCGGCGGGCTGACCTTCTTCCACCAGGGCAGAGCCTTCGCGCTGATCGCCGAAGAACGCCTCTACTTCAAGGTGGATGCAACCAACCGCGGCGATTTCGAGACCAGGGGCATGGGCCCCTTCCTGCCCTTCGGCGACCCCGAGAAACCCATGGGCTACTGCGAACTGCCCGAGGATATTCTCGAGGATCTCGACGAACTGAAAGTCTGGATGGAGCGAGCCCTCCTGGTGGCAGCCAAAGCCGCAAAACCCCGAAAGCCCCGACCAAAAAAGGAGAAGGGATGATTATTCCCCGCCCCGCCCCCCACGAATACGCCCCCTTCTACGCCCGCTACATCGAACGTGTGCCCGAAGGCAGCAACCTCCCCGCCCTGCTGGAGGCCCAGGCCACGGAGCTGGACGTGCTCCTGGCGGGTCTGGATGAGGCCAAGGCCCTGCACCGCTATGCCCTCGGCAAGTGGAGCATCAAGGAGATGGTGGGCCATCTGGCGGATGCGGAACGCATCATGACCTATCGCCTGCTGCGCATCGCCCGGGGGGACGCCACGCCCCTGGCGGGTTTTGAAGAAGACGACTACGTCAAGACCGCGGCCTTCGATCGGCGAACGCTCGTGGATCTTCGGGGCGAGTTCCAGGCCGTGCGCCAGGCGACCCTCGCCCTGATCCGCAGCCTCGACGCCGAAGCCTTCGCCCGCCGAGGCACCGCCAACCAGAACCCCGTCAGCGCCGCCGCCATCGCGCACATCCTGTTCGGCCATACCGCCCACCACATGGCGGTGCTGCGGGAACGCTATCTGGCCTGACCACCTCGAATTTGAAGATTGAGACACTCCTCTGAACCTCCTCCTCCTGCTCCCCGATGATCTCGTCACCCCCGACCGGGCGCGCCTTTCCGGGCGTCGTTTGGCCCATGTGCGAGAGGTCCACCGCGCCGAGACCGGCGACACGCTTAAGGTGGGCCTCCTGGGCGGCCCCATGGGGTCGGGCCGGGTGATGCGACTGGACAGCCAGTGTCTGGAACTGGACCTGACCCTGGACCAGCCGCCGCCTCCCAAGCTCCCGCTCACCCTGGTGCTGGCCCTGCCCCGCCCCAAGGTGCTGAATCGTGTGCTGGCCTCGGCCACGAGCCTCGGGGTGGCGCGGATCTACCTCATCAACGCCTGGAAGGTGGAGAAGAGCTACTGGAAGAGCCCCCGCATGACCGAGGCCAATCTCCTGGAGCAGCGCCTCCTCGGCCTGGAACAGGCCCGGGATACGATCCTGCCGGAGCTGCACCTCCGCCGCCTCTTCCGCCCCTTCGCCGAGGGAGAACTGCCGGGCCTGGCCCAGGGCACCCTGGCCCTCCTGGGCCACCCCGGGGCGTCCACCCCCTGCCCCCGGCAGCTCGCAGGCCCCGCCACCCTGGCCGTGGGCCCCGAAGGAGGCTGGATCGAGGCCGAACTGGAAAGCCTGCAGGCGGCGGGTTTCCGGCCCATGGATCTGGGCCCCCGGATTCTTCGCACCGAAACCGCCGTGGCGGCCCTGGTGGGGCGCCTGTTCTGAGGCCCGCCTTTTCCTGCCCAGACTGTGATCAGTTCCCGCCCAAGGCGCTGCAAAAATGGAAGCTCCAGGGGGATCCGATGACCACCACTCACGAAACTTGGTTTCAGACATTCCGCGCGCGGGCCAAGGGGCTCAAGCGCCACATCGTGCTACCGGAAGGCGTGGATGACCGCACCCTGCTGGCGGCGGGCAAGCTCCTCGCCGAGGATATCTGCCGCGTCACCGTGCTCGGCGACCCCGCCACCATGCAGGCCCGGGCCAAGGAGCTGGGCGTTAGCCTTGCAGGCGCCACCCTCCGCAACCCCGAGACGGATCCCGACACCCAGACCTTCGCTGCGGCCTTTTTCGAGGCCCGCAAGCACAAGGGCATGACCGAAGAGAAGGCAGCCGCCACGTTGAAATCTCCGCTCTACTTCGGCGGCATGATGGTGAAGACCGGCCAGGCCGATGGCTTCGTGGCCGGGGCCCTGAACACCACCGGCGAAACGGTGCGGGCCTGCCTGCTCACCATCGGCTGTGCCAAGGGCATCAAGACCGTAAGCAGCGCCTTCCTGATGATCCATCCCGATCCCAAGTTCGGCGAACAGGGCGCCATGATGTTCGCCGATTGCGCCGTCATGCCCGACCCGGATCCCGAGCAGCTGGCGGATATCGCCATCGCCTCCGCCGACACCGCCAAGGCCATGCTGGGGGTAGAGCCCAAGGTGGCCATGCTGAGCTTCAGCACCGCCGGCAGCGCCGAACACGAGAAGGTGGACAAGGTGCGTGCCGCCCTCAAGATCGTGCGCGAGCGCCGCCCCGAGCTCCAGGTGGACGGCGAGATCCAGTTCGACGCCGCCATGATCCCCGCCATCGGCCAGAAGAAGTTCCCCGGCTCCAAGGTCGCGGGCAACGCCAATGTGCTGGTCTTCCCCGACCTCAATGCCGGCAACATCGGCTACAAGATCGCCGAGCGCTTCGGCGGCTGCAGCGCCAACGGCCCCGTGCTGCAGGGTCTCGTGAAGCCAGGCAACGACCTCAGCCGCGGCTGCACGGCGGAGGATGTGGTGAACACGGTGATCCTGACGGTGCTGCAGACCGCACTCTGAGCCGACCTGAGAACAAGAACACCCGGCTTGGCCGGGTGTTCTTGTTCTCGGATAGCCACAAACTCATGGGGGGCGGTGCTCGGAGGGTTGGCCTCGGCGTGGAGCCCACCTGGAGGATGACTCCATACTCTGGTGGGAAGGCTCGCGATTGATGCACAGAGGGAGGTTGCGTCGGTGAATTTCAGGGTGAGGTCATGAAGCAGTTTCAGTTCCACCTGAATATTTCATCCGAGCGATACCTGGACTACTACCGGGGCACGGCTCAACAGGTTATCGCGCGGTGTCCCGACGGCCTCACAGTCTCATTCCCGGCATCACTGCTGAAGGCATTCGTGTTGCCCACAGGGATCCATGGGGACTTCGTGCTGACCTGCGATGAGGATTACAAGGGGGCCGTGCTGAAGCGACTCTGAAGCCTGTCCGCCTTTCGTGGATAGGCTCAGCTCAAGCCACCGGCGCCGATTCCTCCTGCTTCCCATGCATGAGTTCCACCACCGCCTTGTAGAGGCCTCGGCGAGTCTCGTGGCGCTGGAAGGCGCGGGTGATATAGCGGGCGCGGATCTCGATGCCCTGGGCGGTGGGCACGACCTGGATGCCGGGGGTGGTGGAGAAGGCTCGCACACGGTAGCGGGTGGTGACCTTGCGCCACTCCTGCTCGGCGACCTCGGCATTGGCCTTCGTCTCTTCATCCACCAGGTGCTGCACTCCCTCCAGGATCGGATAGGGATCCTGACCGGTGGGGATCAGCACACTGATTTCGTCCCACATCCACTGCCCTGCCGTGGAGAAATTGAAGTAGTGGCCCTGGGTAGCGAAGTTGTTCACGAAGGCCACGCGACGACCAGTGGGATGGCCGGAATCGCTCCAGCTCCCCGTTTCCAGAAGAATCGTGCGGAACAGGCCGATCTCCACGACCTCGCCGCCCACGCCCTTGATCTCCACCCAGTCGCCCACCCGGATGCCGTTGTGGCCCATCAGCACGAACCACCCGAAGAAGGCTGCGATGAGATCCCGCAGCGCAAAGGTAACCCCCGCGCCCAGGAGTCCGAAGACCGTTGCAGCCTGTTTGGGCACGCCCAGAACCACGAAGACGATGACCAGGAATCCCAGGCTCCGCAGACTGATCTTCACCACCGTGCGATGGGTACCCGCTCGGGGATTCTCCTTGGAGCGCCCCGAAATGAAGAATTCCGCCAGACGGTTGAGCAGGAAAACGGCGGCCATCACGGCGAGCACGATCAGCAGAGTCTTCAACAGGGCATGGAGGGCCACCCGCTGGTACCCCTCCACGAGATTCATCCAGGCACCGTAGAGTTCAGTGAGCTCCCGGTGATCCTGGGTGCGTCTCACCAGGGCCGTGAGCTTGCGCTGCTCCTGGGCGAAGTAGCGCATGGTCTCCCGGGCCGTCTCCGAGTCCTCCTTAGAGGCTTTGTCGGAGCGGGACAACACGGAGGCCTGCTGCTTGAGCTCGGCACGAACCTCCTTGTCCTCCTCCATCTTCTTGGCGAGGGTCTGCTGGCGCTTGATGAAGCGCTCCATCTTCGCCTGGGAATCCCGCTGGGCTTGAGCCAGCAGCGCGTGCTTCACCCGCTGGTTGTTCCACTCGCGGAACCGGGCCAGGAGGCTGTGGGCCGGAAGGGCCTGTTCCACCGTGGCGGTGGTCGCAGCAGCCTCCGGATCCGTGGCTTCCCGAGCGGCCTTGAGGCGGCGGATCCGCGCCTGGGGATCGCCTCCGGCCCGCTCCAGCTCTTCGACGGCCTCTTCCAGTTCCCCCCGATTGAGCTGGAGCTGCGCCTTGGCGATCTCGATCTGGTCCTCCAGGCGGTCCTGGGCCGCCCCCTTGGCGGTGGGCAGCAGGGCGTTGAGCCGCTTGAGATTGCGCTCGTCCTCCTCCACGGCAGCCTCGGCCTTGGCCTTTTCCGCCTGAAGGGCCTTCAGCTCTTCCGTGGGCGGGGGAGTGGTCTCCGCGATCTGCCGCAGGGCTTCCGCAAAGGCCAGATCCACATCATGGTTCGCCAGCCGCTCCGCCTTCCGGGCCAGCAGCACCTCATCGGGGGTCTTGGCCAGAAGCCCGAGGCGCCGGGCCATGAGCAGGGGCCGCTGATCGACCCGCCGCTCCCTGGGTGGGCCTGCGGCCTTCTTGCCCGGGGCGGCGGGCTGGCCCTCTTCGACGACCGGAATCGGTTCCCGGGTCAGCACGAAGCCCGTGGTTGCGGCTCCGAGGAGCAGCAGGAGCAGGATGGCGGTGATCCAGATTCGAAGTTTCATGGTGTACAGCCAAGCAGAAAGGCCAAGGGGTGGCAACCGAGGGTTCAGCGCTCCCGCAGGATGGTCTCAACCAAGCTCAAAGGAAAGCGCACCCCCGCCAGGTAGTCATCAATGCAACGGAGCACAATGCCGGAGCGGGGACAGAGGGCGATCTCTTCCCGACTCAGCCAGTGACAGGCGAGGATATTCGGATCCTGGGGATGCGCCGCCAAAGATTCGGGTACCGTGCCCAAGAAGGCCACGCGCAGGTAGTCCTGGCCATTCCGTGCCTGAAGTTGATAGACGCCAAGGAAAGCCTGGGGCTCGAAAGGGAGGCCGGTCTCTTCTCGGGTTTCCCGGACCACGGCCTCCAGCAGAGTCTCACCGGACTCCACGTGCCCGGCGGGCTGGTTCAACACCCGTTCGGCGTGCACGCCATCCGTCTCTTCCACCACCAGGAAGCGACTCTGGCGCTCGATGATGGCGGCAACGGTGACAGACCAAGTCATGGCAACTCCCGGCGAGGTGCATCCAGGATTATGGATTTGATGCGCCCTGAAATCAGGCCTTGGGTGCATAGACCTTGGCCGTCTCCTTGCCCGTAAGCACGCGGAGGGCGCCCATGACCAGGGCGAGCATCTCGTTTTCCCCGGGGTAGACCGTGATCCCTGCGGGCAGCCCCGCCAGACACTTCTTCATGTACTCCACCATGGGCTTGCAGCGGGCGATGCCGCCGGTGATGAGGATCTGGTCCACGGGCTCGCCGTCGAAGGCGGGCCAAAGCGAGGTGATCTCCTTGGCGATCTGGTAGGCCATGGCGTCCATGACGCGCACGACCTCTTCCTCGCCCGTCAGGTAGCGCTTTTCCAGCTCCATCATGTTGGTGGTGCCGAGCAGATCCAGCATGCCCCCCTTGCCCACCAGCTTCTTCTTCACGTCTTCCTTGGTGTGCTGGCCGGAGAAGCAGTAGTCCACCAGGGCGAAGCCGGGCATGGAGCCTGCCCGCTCCGGGGACATGGGTCCTTCGCCTCCTAGACCGTCGTTCACATCGATGTAGCGGCCCCGCTTGTGGGCGCCCACGGTGATGCCACCCCCCAGGTGCGCCACGATGAGGTTCACCTTCTCGTAGGGCAGGCCCCGATCCTCGGCATAGCGATGGGCCGTGGCGATCTGGTTGAGGGCGTGGCTGATGACCTTGCGGCGGATGTCCTTGACGCCGGTAATCTTCACCCGGTCGGCAACTTCGTCCACCACCACCGGATCCACGATGAAGGCGGGCTTGCCGCTGCCTTCCACCAGTTCGTGAGCGATGAGGCCACCGAGGTTGGAGGCGTGCTGGCCCTGGATGCCCGTGGCGAGATCCGCCAGCATGGCCTCGTTCACATCGAAGGTGCCGTGGGGCATGGGGTGCAGCAGGCCGCCCCGGCCGCTCACCGCGTCGATCTCGGCCATGTCCAGGCCGCTCTCATGCAGGAACTTCTCGATGGCGTCCTTACGGAAGTGGAACTGGGATGTGATCGGTTTGCCGTCGAAGGGGTGCAGTTCCTCGGGGGTGTGCTTGAGCTCCTTGGTGAAGCGCTCGCGCTCACCTTCGTAGACGGCGATCTTGGTGGAGGTGGAGCCGGGATTGATGGCCAGCACCCGGAAGCGGCGGAAGAAGGTGTCCTTGGGCGTCTGGGTCCACTCGCCGTACTTGTGCAGGCGCAGCACCGAGGCCTTGACCGCGAGGCGCACATCCTCCGGCGTGCAGTCCATGGGCAGATCCACGCCCGCGAAGCGCAGGCCGAAGAGCACGGGGAATTTCTTGGCCTGGGGAAAGCGTGTGGCGTAGATGTGGTACAGCAGGTTCCCCATGTCCAGGTTGGGGCAGATGATGACGTTGGGAGAACCCGGCCAGACGTCGTTCTTGCCCGCCCGGTAGTACATCGCCGAACGCTGGGAGAGGGCGGCGTTGATCTTGACTTCGCCCTGGATGCGGATGCTCTTGTAGCGGTCGCCCTTGGTGTGGCGCTCGGCCAGGTAGGTGGGCAACAGTTCGGTGGCCTGGCGCACCATCTCCGGCGAGGGTCCCTCATCGGAGCCGCGATCCGAGTACGACACCACTGCCGCATTGATCTGGGGCAGGATGTCTTCGGAAAAGAGATCCCGGGCGATGGCGGAGGTGGCCACGGCGGTGCGGGCCAGGGAATCGGGGGTCATGGTGGCGTTCACGCCCACATCCCCGAAGACCACGATGTTGTGGGGAAAGATCTCGGTGGGGTGCTCGTCCGGCAGCACGAAGACTCCGGCCTCGCAGACGAAGGGATCCTTGGCCAGCATCCGGATCATGGGGCGGAAAAAGTCCTTGGCCTCATGGATCGCGCCGCCCACCACCGTATCCGCGTGGCCGAATTTCACGGCGCAGATGCCGAAGAGGCTGGGCTGGGAAACCAGGGCCCGGGCCTCGGCCAGGCTCAACTCCTGACCGTTACTCTTCACGAATTCCAAGTATCCATGGGCGAAGGCTTCCACCAGATCCTGGCGCTGGGCGATATCCACGAAGGCGCTTTCGGAGAGCCCCCAGTTCAGGCGATCCGCATCCACATGACCGAGATGCTCGGCGACGATGGCGCGAACCTCCGCCTCGGGCGCCAGGAACACGGGCCGGATGAAGCGCGTGAGATGGCAGGCGGCCTCGATCACCCGGGGTTCCCGGGGCTCGATGAAGACCACCGTGGGGCGGCTCTTGGAGGTGGACAGGATCTGCTGATCGAAGGATTGTTCGATGTCGTACATAAATCTCCTCTGGCAGCGTGGAGTCGGTGGCCTGGGTCAGGGTCGGATCCGCGCTCGGGGCCCGGAATCATTGTCCCTCAAGTCCCCGGTCAGGCCGGGTGAGGGGGATCACATTCCCCGGAGCGGAATCTCCTCGGGCGCATACTGGTCGGGATTATCGTGGAGAATCTGGCGGAATACCCTGTAGTGGTCTAGGAAGATGTCCAGGATTTGCGGGTCGAAATGCTTTCCCCGCTGCTCCTTCAGGTAGTCCAGCGCCGCGTCTTCTTCCCATGCGTGCTTGTAGACCCGCTTGCTGCAGAGCGCATCGTAGACATCCACGAGGCAGGTAATGCGGGCCTCGATGGGGATCTGGGTGCCCCCGAGGCCCGCCGGATAGCCGGTGCCATCGAAGCGCTCGTGATGGCTCGCGGCGATGCGCGCCCCCATCTGGATGAAGGGCACGGCGGAATCCCGCAGGATGTTGGCCCCCATGCTGGTGTGGGTCTTCATGATGATCCACTCTTCGTCCGTGAGCGGCCCACCCTTCTGGAGGATGCGGTCGGGCACCCCGATCTTGCCGATGTCATGCATGGGCGCCGCGGCGAGAATGCAGTCCGCGCCCTCCAGATCCCAGCCCAGGATATGGGCCAACTCCGCGGCGTACAACCCGATGCGGCGAACATGGGCGCCCGTCTCGTTGTCCCTATGCTCCGAGGCGGAGAGGAGCCGGTAGGAGATCTCCTCGCGGCTGCCGCGAATTTCCTCGGTCTGCTCACGCACCTTGCGGGCCAGGATGTCCTCGCGGTCCCGGTGCTCGAGCTCGAGCATGCGCCGCCGCAGAGCATTGGCCACGGCGATGAGGATGCCGCTGGTCTTGAAGGGCTTGAGCACGTAGCCGTACGCCCCGTACTGCAGGCACTCCATGGCCATTTCCATGTTGTCCACGCCGCTCACCATGATCACGGCGATATCGGGAATGCGATGGGCCATGGCCTTCACCAGATCCAGACCCGTCATGCCGGGCATGCGGATATCGCTCAGCAGGAGATCCACCGGCTCCCGGTTGAGGATCTCCAGGGCGGAAGCCGCATCGCCCGCCTCCAGCACCGTGAAGCCGTTCTTCTTCAGGATGCGCTTCAACTGCACCCGGATGATCTCCTGATCATCCAGCACCAACAGGCGAACATCCTTCGGCTCCTGGCCCGGCAGGGGCCATTCCAGGGGCGTGGCCCGGAATTGAGATGAGAGGGGCATGGCAGGGATTTTATCCAGGCAGGGACAAAGAAACATTAATTCTATTGGAGGTCTGAACGATTTCGGTGGCGGGTGACCCTTCGGGGTTCAGAAGCCCGGTAGGCCTATTTCTCGACCACTGCTGGGGCTTTCTCCGCCGAGTCCGAATGTGCCGGGGCGGTGAAGGCCTGGAGCCCAACGCCCACCACGATGATGGCCAGTGCCAGCCAGCGCAGGGGCGGCACCTGCTCGCCCAGGATCAGCCGCGACATCAAAGCCCCGGCCACGAAGCCCAGGGCCAGGAAGGGATAGGCAAAGTTCACGGTAACCAGATTCATGGCGCCGGCCCAGAGCACCACGCTCACGGCGTAGCAGGTCAGGCAGGTTAGCATCCAGGGATGGAGGAAGAGACGCACCAAGGGCCCCAGACTCCACTCCATGCCTACGGCGGTGACGGCCTTCTTCATGGCGATCTGGGCAAAGGCATTGAGCAGCACACCGGCGAGAATCAGCGGCAGGGCCTTCAGGTAAGGGTTCATGGGGAAGCCTCCGAGCCTACATAGCATGGCCCATCCAGCCTATCCTGAGGGCATGATCGCTCCCGCCCTGACCCTCCTCATGCTCCTCTCGGTTTCCGAAGAGCCCCCGGCGCGTATCAAGTCCGACTTCAAGGAGGCCGGCCGAGAGATCGGTCAGGCCGGTAAGAAGGTTGGCCATGCCTTCAAGGAGGGCGGCAAGCAGGTGGCGAAGGCCGCCAAGCCCGCCGGAAAGGCCATCGGCAAGGGCGCCAAGACCGCAGGCAAGGGCGTCGCCCGAGGAGCCAAAGAAGCCGCCCAGGGCGTCCAGAAGGCCGTGAAGTGAGCCCGTGCTGAGCGCCGAAGAAGCCTTTGTTAAGGCCTTTCTCACCTCCGAGAAGCGCGCGCGGTTCCTTCAGTTCCTGGCCAACCCCAGGCGCCGCAAGGAGATTCTCGACAAGCTGAACCACGACCTTCCCTTCATGCGTGAATTCGCATCAACGGTGCCCGGCCACCAGGATTTCCCGGAGGAACTGGAGAAGCTCCTTCAGGCCAAGGGCGCGGAACCGACCTGCCATGTAATCGCGGATGGCCTGAAGGCCGATGGCCGGGAGCTGCCCTTGCGGGAGGCCCTCAATCTCGTCTGCCTGCACCCCTTCGGAGCCATCCTCTCCTGTGTGCCGGGACGGCTGGCCTACTACAAACCCGAAGCCCCGGAAGCAGGCATCCTCCTCGAACGCCGGTGATGTCTTCAGACACGCCCCTTCATATTCTTTCGGAGACCCCATGATCAAGGTGTTCACCGCCCAGAACCATGCGGAGGCTCATCTGGTGAAGGGCCTGCTCGAGGCGGAGGGCATCCCGGCCGAGGTGCGGGGGGAGGCCCTCAGCACCCTGGATGGCGGCCTGGCGGTGCTGGGATTCCGCCCAACCGTGTGGATCCCCAAGGACCACAACCTCGCCCGCGCCACCGAGCTGGTGGAACACTTCTCCAGGCGTCAACCTTCCACCCTCCACCCCGGCTCCCCGTGGCACTGCCCCCAGTGCGAGGAGCGCCATGAACCCCAGTTCACCGAGTGCTGGCACTGCGGCACCTCCCGACCCGAAACCCCGGAGGCCTGAGCCCCGGGCGAGTTTGCATTCAGGAAGCAAGGATGCCGAGAGGCCATTCCATGCGAAAGATTCGCCAGGAAGCCCCGAGGTTCACAATGGTCGCGGACACTTGGCCGCCTGGACCCGCAAGGCGACGATTGGCGACTTCCATGAGTTCTCGGCTTCATCGCTGTTCATCGACGAATTGCCCTGAGCCGGAACGGCTCGCAGCTTGGCCTTGAGCAGTGCCAGCTTTTATCCCCTTCATCCCCTTCATCCCTGTTAATTCCATTTTATAAAAAACCGAACGACCGAATCCTCGGGCCGCCTCGCCGCTAATTCTTGTTCGGCCAAAGGCATGGAAAAGACAGTTCAACAGGGATGCAGGGGATGAAGGGGATGTGCATCTGTTGATCGGCATCCATTACGAGGCTTGGCCGCGAGAGCGGCTTGATAGGCGGGAGGCGCATGCGCCAGGAGTGGGCAGAGTAGGCTGGAAGGGTCGGAGCTTTCGTCATGTCCTCTCACATTCCACTTGCCGAACGCATGCGCCCCAAGAGCCTCGACGAGGTCGTGGGTCAGCCGCGCCTGCTGGGCAGGTCCGGAGTGCTGCGCAAGCTGCTGGCAGGCGGGCGCCTGCCTTCGCTGGTGTTCTGGGGGCCGCCGGGCACGGGCAAGACCACGCTGGCGCGCATCCTAGCCCAGGAGACGGGGCACCCCTTCCTGGAGTTCTCGGGCGTCACCGGCAGCGCAGCGGAACTGAAGAAGTTCCTCTCCGAATCCAAGAACATGCCCCTCTTCCGCACGGCGGCACCGGTGGTCTTCCTGGACGAGATCCACCGCTACAACCGTGCCCAGCAGGACATCCTGCTGCCCTACCTGGAGCGGGGCGAGGCCATCCTGGTGGGCGCCACCACCGAGAATCCCGCCTTCTACCTCAACCCCGCCCTGCGCAGTCGCTGCCAGCTGCTGGCGCTGGAACTCATCGCGCCCGAGGATGTGCTCATCATCCTGCGCCGCGCCTGGGGCGGCGAACGGCCCGATGAACCCGAGCCCGCAGAGGTGCTGGAATGGCTCAGCCGCTGGGCGGGCGGCGATCTGCGTTCGGCCCTCACGGGCCTGGAGACCTGGCTCAATCTGGAATCCCAGGAGCGCACCCTGGCCGTGCTGCAGGAGGCCCTGGGCGGGCGAATGATGTATGACCGCGCCGATGGCCACTACGACCTGGCCAGCGCCTTCCAGAAGAGCCTGCGGGGCAGCGATGCCGATGCGGCCCTCTACTACTTCAGCCGCATGATCCGAGGGGGCGAGGATCCCCGCTTTATCGCCCGCCGTCTCATGGTCTGCGCGGCGGAGGATGTGGGCAACGCCGATCCCCAGGCCTTCATCCTGGCGGAGACCGCCAGCCGCGCCGTGGAGCGCATCGGCTGGCCCGAGGCCCGCATCCCCCTGGCCCAGGCCGTGATCTTTGTCGCCAACGCGCCCAAGTCCAACGCCACCATCCAGGCCATCGACGCCGCCCTGGCCGCGGAAGACCATCCCGTGCCCGAGAGCCTGCGGGACGCCCACACCGCCGTGAGCCGCGACGCGGGCCGAGGCAAGGGCTACTTCTACAGCCACGGCGACTACGACCGGAAGCAGGCCTTCCTCCCGGACAAGCTCCAGGGTACCCGCTTCCACCAGCCCATCCGCCCCCAGGAGCGCAACTGGCAGGACCGCGCCGAGCCAGATCCGGCGGCCCTCGGCGAGCTTTGGAATCCCTGGGCCGAGGCCCATTCCGCAGGTGGCGAGATCCCCGTGGACGACTGGTGTCAGGCCCTGGATTGCAGCCGCGAGGCCCTGGCCCGGGCCCTGGCCAAGGTCGCCAACGGCCATTTCAGCCTGGAGCGGAGACTCGTGGCGAGGCCCCTGGTGGATGCCCCGGAATCCTGACGACTACCGATAGAGCCGGCGGTCGTAGAGATCCTCGGTGACATGGATCAGCGAGAGGCCATCCCGTTCGAGCTCTGCGTTTTTCGGAGCGTCATGCAGATGCCCGCCCTCGTAGCGGAAGGTGGCTGGGGCTTTTCCGGGCCTGAACACCGCCACCTCATCGCCGCGGCGGAAGCCGAAGAAGTCGTTGAACTGCATCAAGACGAACTCCTGCCGCCCCGGTGTGAAGATCGAGCTGCCCAGGATCGGGTATCTCAGATCCAGCCCCAGCAGATCCAGCGCACTGGCCAGCACATCCGGCTGGGAGCTCAGGCCGTCATGCCGCCGGGGCGCGATGCCCTGACCGTAGATGAGGGCCGGAATGTGGAAGGCGCTGACGGGCACGAAATCATCACCATAGACCCGGATATTGTGATCGGCCACCACCACGAACACCGTGTTGGCGAAGTAGGCCTCGCCCTTGGCCAACTCGAAGAACCGGCCCACTGCATAGTCCGAATACTTGATCGCATTCTTGACGGAGAACTTGTCCACGCCCTCGACCCATTCAATCTTCTTCTCAGGCAGCTCGAAGGGCACATGGTTGGAGGAGCTGAACACCACGCTGGCGAAGGGCTTGCCCGCGCTGGCCAGCTTTTTGTAGCGGTCATTGGCCTTCAGCAGCAGATCCTCATCGCTCACGCCCCAGGTGCTCACGAAGGACGGATGCTCGAAGTCTTTCTGCTCGATGACCTCATCGAACCCATTGCCCAGGTACCAGGCCTTCATGTTGTCGAAGCGCCCTTCCCCGCCATAGATGAAGTTGCAGTAGTACCCGTGGGGCTTGAGCAGGGAGGCCAGCGAAAAGAAGCCGCTCTGACTCTTCGGGCGTTTGATGACGCCATCCCCCACCACCGGCAGGAAACCCGCGCTCAGGGCACTCAGCCCCCGAATGCTCCGGGTGCCGTTGGAGTAGAGGTTGGTGAAGGCAATGCCCCGTTCCGCCAGGGCGTCGATACTCGGGGTCAGCCCCTTTTCACCCCCCGTGAAACTCACGAACTGGGCCCCCAGACTCTCTTCAACGATGATCACCAGGTTCTTGGGCTGCGCCGAAGGGAAGCGGCTGGGCACCTCCCGGGAAAAGGGGCGCTGGACATCCGGGGCGACCCCGAACAACCGGAAGGCCCGGGCATAGGCCTCTTCCATGGGGATCTCGCCGTATTTCTTGGCCTGCCGGCCTCCGTCCTGGCGGGCGCGATAGGCAGCGTCCCCCACGCTGTAGAGGGTGTTCTTGGCGATCTCGTTGGCGATGCGATTGGGAGAGTAGAGCGCGTCCGAGATGTTCGCGGGCCGGTGGCCGAAGGATGAGCGGATACCCAGGAACAGGATCACCAGCATGGGCAGGCACCACACCGCCCGGCGCCACCAGGCCGCAGACACGACTTCGCCGATCCGCGCGAAGACCGCCCGGCGCCAGAAGACCAGGGTCACGACCACGAGAAAGAACAGGGAGAGGGCGAGCCCGAGTTTCTGGTCCTTCCAGAGCATCGAGGCTACTTCCCTGGGATAGCGCAGGTACTCCACGAAGAGGATGTTGGGCCGCACATCGTATTCCGCGAAGAACGGAAAGCCCGCCACTTCCATGAAGGTCAGCACCAGCAGGACCAGGAGCGCCCATCCGCGCACCACCCGTCCCACCGCCTTCTGAAGGCTCGAGGGCGCCAGGGTCAAAAGCAGCACGGGCAGCGCCAACAGGAAGCTCAGGGCCATCGTATCCATGCGCCAGCCATGGACAAAAGCCATGGCCTTCGAGGCCAACCCGAGATCCCCCAGCCGCGCCCACTGCCAGCCAAACAGGGCGAGCCGCCCCACCAGACAGATCAGCAGCCAGGCCGCGTAGAGGCCGACAACGCGCCCGGCGATCTGCCGCCCGACCATCCATACCGTTTGAGCTTTTCCTGCTTCAGCGTGTCTCAAGCAACCCTCGTATGCTTCTGGATCCATCCCGTCTCTCGGCTGATCCCCCATTCAGATGCGGAGAACCCCCTCACCGTCAGGCAGACGCGCCCTGCCCCCTGCGGATCCGATAGGTTATCAGCAGGCGACCCGCGGCCCGGGTTGTCATGGGGGGTTCAATCCTCCCGCATCAGGCTGAGCAGCGATCCCTCCTCGATCCAGCCCTGCCCCCGCAGGAAGGCCAACGTCTGGGCCTCGGCTTTGGCCATGAGGGTGCTGAAGGCTCCCGGTTTCCGGTCCCACTGGTCCTCGAACAGGATGGCGTAGCGCCAGACTCGGGGCTGGCCCCAGGCACTGCCATTCGGATGGAGGCCGGGTGGTGCGGCCTCGGAAGCCGTGCGACACCAGGCCAGGGCCGCCTTGGCCTTGTCCCAGATGGCCTGGGAATCGCGATCACGCACGGCCTTGGTCTCTACCAGCCACATCGTGTCCCCCAGGCGCACAACAAAGTCCGGCCAGTAACGGCTCAGTTCTCCGAAGCGCGTGCGGTAGCGCAGGGCCAGGCTATGGCGGCGTTCCAGGGGCTTGAACCAGGCCAGGACTTCGCCGGACTTCTCCAGCACCTTCTCGATGAAATCCCGCTCCAGGCCGCCGCCCTGGGCGCCCTCGAAGATGGATGGGAACACGCAGCGCTCGTTGGGAATCTGCCGTGACTCCCGGCCCCGTAAGGCGGGCGAGCGACCATCCAGTTCCGGGCTCGAGGCCCAGCCCCAATCCGTTACGCCCACCTCGCTGGGCTGGTTTTCGTAGAGACTCTGCAGCCAGTGGTCCCGGGCGTCCTGGAGCTGCTTCAGCAGATGCTGGCGCACCGCCTCATTTCGCAGCACCCGGGCATCCTCGGGGCGTCGCAAAGGATCGAAATCGGTACCGGGAAACAGGGAATGCCGAGCCGCCTGGGCCACCACCTCCACCATGTCGGTCCACTGGGCCGTGAGCCAGCTCTGCCCCTTGCCGCGCCCCTCCACCAGGATGTTGGCGAGATTGGCCAGGGTCTGCTGGGCCTCCGAGGAAAGATCCGCTGTCCACACCACCTGAGTTTCCGTGGCGAGATGCTCCTTCGTGAACTGCACCCCCTTGTCCAGACGCAGCGCCGCCAGCACCCGCCCATCGCCATAGGGCTTGAAGCCTTCCTTCAGCAGATCCATCACATTGGGCGACGGGGGATCTTCCCGGTAGAAACCCAGGGGCCAAGCCAGATCCAAGGCGGGCACTCGCGCATCATCCACGCACACCGTGAGCAGATCGCCCATGGCGGAGCGGCCCTCGTCAACCTCGCCTTCGCCGATGTCGAGGCCCTCTTCCTCTTCGAATTCCCGCAGTTTCTGGCGGAACTTGGGGTGATCCACCAGGTAGAGCATGTCCAGGGCCGTCATGGGCTCCCGGTGGGCCCACAGGTTCTGGGCGTCCTGCACCTTCTGGGGCCACAGCTCTGGCCAGGTCTGGGCGCGGAACATCAGCCGCAGGCCTCGGCCAATCACCTGCTCCACCAGGATGGCGCTCTCGCCCGCCCGCAGGAACACGATCACGCAGATGGAATTCACATCGAAGCCTTCTTGCAGCATCGCCACGTTCACGATCACCTGCAGGTCGTCGCGGGAATCCGCCGCAAAGATGCGGCGCCGGAGTTCTTCGTATTCCTCCTTCTTGAGTTCGCCCTTGCGGTTGCTGTGCAGCACGGCCACAGCATCCGGCAGTAGGCCGAATTCCCCCGTGCGCTGTTCGCTGATGAAGGCCGCGGCCTGGTCCGCCAGGCTCGTGTCCTCGGCTACCACCATGAGCTTGGGCGCCGAGACCACCCCCAACAGCCGGAGGCCATCCTCCACCCACTTGCGCTTGGCGAGGCCCACATCGATCAGCGCCTTCTGGCTGTCCGTCAGCACGCCTTCTTCGGCCCGGTGCAGGGTGGCGTCGCCGTCCATGCGCGGATCCTTCACAATCCACAATTGTTTCACCAGCATGTCCTTTTGCGCCTGGGCCAACCCGTAGTCGCAAAGGATGTGGGGAAACCATTTGCGGGCGGGCTTTTTGGCCTTGCCCCGCCCCGCGCTGACCTGGAAGAAGGGCGTGGCGCTGAAGTCCCCGCGCCAACCCAGGGTCTTGCCGTGCAGGGCCATCTGCTCGGCGCGAATCAGGCTCAGGGCCTCCTCCCATGCGCCCTCCCCGCCTTCGTAGCCCTTCTCGCCGGGGTTGGTGTGTGTATGGTGAGCCTCATCGTTGCAGATCAGCAGGTCGGGTTCCGCCGCAAGCCAGTCCCGCAGCACCAGGTAGCGCGGGTTGCCCCGCTCAGTCACGCTGCCGTATTTGGGCAGATCCAGCAGCTCGGCGGGATGCTCGGCCTCGTCCTCTTCGCCGCTGCGGTCCATGAGGGCCTGCCAGTTCACCACCAGGGCGAAGGCCTCGGGCTGGGGCGTCGTCTCCATCACATCGCGGCCATTGAGGGCGCGAAAGGCGCCGAAGAAGGCATCCCGGTATTCGGTCGGCAGAAAGAGATCCCGATGGCGGCGGAAATCGGAGGTCTCCAGACGGCGGTTGCCCCGGGAATCCTGGGTTCCCAGCAAGGCGTCCAGAAGGCGGTCGTGGACCACGAGACCCGGCGTAACCACCAGGCAGCGCGCGCTGAAGGCCGCCTGGCGCCATTCCCGTTCTTCCTGGGGAAGCTGGCGTCCGACTGGACCCTCTAGCGCCAACCGATTGAGCACTTGCCATACCAGCAGCGCCTGAAGGATCCAGGTCTTGCCTGTGCCCGTGGCCAGCTTGAAGCCATAGCGGGGCAGCGGGTCCGCCCACCAGGGCGCGAAGAGCGCATCCCGATCCTCCGGCGCCCCGAGGTGCGCGTGCAGGACATGAAGGAAGCCGCCCTCCTCGGGGAGTTCCCGCTTCAACACCTCGTGGACGAAGATCGCCGTCTCGATGGCCAGCCGCTGCGCCGGATGAAAGGAGGCCTCCTCGTGCTCCGTGGAGAACCAGTGGTGCAGCAGCCCCTCCGTAATCGCCGTAACGCCCGGATAGCCCGATTCCACCCATGCCTGCACACGAGGTTTCAGGAGCGACGGGAGCACAGGGCTGCTTTGCATCGCCCGCACCTGCTTTTCAAGATTGGCCACAATCCACCCCATAAAATCAATCAATCAGTCAAATTTTTGGATTTTTATCCTGTTTATCCTATTTATCCTGGCTAAATTCTTTTTATAGCCAGGATGCACAGGATGCACAGGATGAACAGGATAAAAGCGAATGAACAGGACACCTTTCTTTGCATGGCATTTTGCACTTATCCTGACTCGATCTATCCCAGGAGTTCGAATATGCGACCAGACGATGCGCTGACGGAGCGGATCATTGGCTGTGCCTACACAGTGGCCAACACGCTGGGACCGGGATTCCTTGAGAAGGTCTACGAGAATGCCCTGGCCCACGAGCTGCGCAAGCACGGGCTGGCCGTCCTCCAGCAACAGGGCATTGAGGTCCATTACGACGGCGTCCTGGTGGGCGATTTCGTCGCGGACCTGCTGGTGGAAAACACAGTTCTGGTCGAACTGAAGGCTACCCGCGACCACGCCGACTTCTACACCGCCCAGTGCCTCAACTACCTCAAGGCCACCGGCAAACCCACCTGCCTCCTCCTCAACTTCGGAAAGGCCAGGATCGACGTCAAACGATACTTCCATCCCGGTAGCGAAGGTACGCCCGGATAAAATTAATTTGCCATGATCAAAGCATGGTTTTCTATCTTTATTTATCCTGTTTATCCTATCCATCCTGGCTAAAAAGCTTTTGAAGCCAGGATAAACAGGATGAATAGGATAAAAAATAAAAGCAGACTGATTTGAATGCATTAGGGTCCTGGCCTTGCTTCTCATCCCGGCTCATCCTTCCGGCAGAAACCCTCGCCAGGCGGCGTCGTTGCCGAAGACATCCACCATGCGCAGGCCAACCTGCCGCCCAGGGCGCGGCGTATAGACCAGTTCCATCTCGCTCACGATGCGGCGCACCCGCTTGCCCAGGCCCCGCAGATCCTGCTGGGTGCTGGTGAAGGGGCGTTTGCCATCGGACCCACCCAGATCGTCATCCACGCACCAGAAGTCGATGAGATTCAAGCCATCCGCGCCTCCGGCCTTCCTCAGCCATTCGGCCTTTTCACTCTCGCTCATCTTGGCGAAGTCCTTGAGGCCCGAGGGCACACTGCGCAGCAGGTAGCGCCCCAGTTTCAACGTCACCTTCAACTGGCGCTGCCCGTCCTGTTCCAGCCAGCCCTGCACGGTGAAGGTGGGCGCCTCCAGCCAGGGTTTCTCGAAGAAGGCCACCTTGTCCCGCAGGCGCTCGACCTCCACATTGTCTGGCCCGGCGCCCTCGGGGATCTTCTTCAGGAACTCGATGACATCCGTGGGCACGATGCGGGCTTCCACCTTGGTGATATCCGCGCCCAGGAGCCGCTGGAGCCCCGCGTCGAAGTTCAGCTCAAAGTCCCAGCCCAGGGCCACCAGCCGCGCGTAGCCGCCCCCATCCAGGCTGTTCAGCAGTCGCGCCGCCTCCGCCACCCGCCGCGCCGAGAGGGGCCGATCCGGATCGCCCACCAGCACCAGCCGCCGCTGCAGACGCCCCGTCACCGGGTCATTGGCGGTTTGCGTGCCCAGGTTGCGTTCGCTGGGATGGGGCAGCGCCCCGAAGAGCGTGAGCACCAGCGGCCCCACTTGCTTGAGCTTGTGGTCGTTGAGGTAGATGAGCTGCCGCTGATAGTTGCCCAGATTCTCCACGACAAAGGGCGAGCAGCGCGTGGCGCTATCCGCACGCTGGAAGGCGAGGCCGCCACTGCCCGGTTCGCCCATCTTCACGAAGCGATTGCGGGAAACCTGGATGGAGGCCTTGCCGAGATCCGAGGTGATCCAGCGGCGGCCCAGCTTTTCCGCCACGGCGGCGGTGGTGCCGGAACCACAGAAGAAGTCGGCGACGAGATCGTTTTCATCCGTGGTGGTGCTCAGAATCCGCTCAAGGAGGCTCTCAGGCTTCTGGGTATCGTATTCAACTCTTTCTGCTGCCTGAGAATTTAGAGGCTTCACATCCTGCCAGATCGAATGAACTGCAGCCTGGGATTCGTTCATGTAGCGCTTGACCGCTGGCATGCCGCTTGAGGTGAAAACAATTTTCCCTTGGCCCACCAACTCATCAATCAGCTCTTGCCGCCAACGCCACATGGCTCCAGGCGGCGGAGTTAGGATCCGATCCCCAAAACGCATAGGTTTCCCGGTCTTCCCGTGGCCCGGTGCAGTCGCGTTGTCGAGCCGGTATCGCTCACCATGCTCATCCACTTGAGTGAAGTGACTTTCTTTGTATTCTTCTTTGAGATCTTGATATTGCTTGATGAATTTATAATTTTCAGATTTCCCATAGAAGAGGAGATATTCATGCACTATTCCAAATTTATTGGCATCTGCATGAAAATTGAATCGTTGCCAAACCAGTTCATTTAACAGGTTGTTTCTACCGAAAATTTCATCCATGGCAATCCGGACAAGGGATTTCACTTGCCAGCCTAAATGGACAAAAATACTGCCATCCTCCGCCAACAAGCGATGCATCATTTGTAGCCTCGGAAACAGCATGTCCAGATAGCTGTCCGTCCCGTCCTCCCAGGTATCCCGGTAGGCCAGTCGCTCCAGGGCGCTCATATCAGCATTCAGCTCGCCGCCGCCTTTCCCTGCTTCATCCGGTGTTAGCTGCACGCTGTGGCTGTAGTCGGCCTTGGAGTCGAAGGGCGGGTCGATGTAAATGAGGTTGATCTTGCCTTCATAGCCCTGGGCCAGCAGGGCCTGCATCACCAGCAGGTTGTCGCCCCAGATCAGGCGGTTGCAGCTTGAGGTATCCACTTCGCCCGCCACGGGGTCGAAGGGCAGGCGCGGCCCGGCCTGTGCGGGGTTGGGCACCACCACCTCGGCGATCTGGAACCCCAGGTTCTTAGGATTGGGCGCCCGTTTGGGCTTGCTGTCCCACACCAGCCGCGCCGTGTTGCGCTTCTTGCGCCGCCCGCCTTCCGCCTCGGCCACCGACGAAGGTGTGCCCGTCGTCGGATAGGCGTCGTCCAGACTTTCCTCGTCCAGCATCCGGGGCGGCTCCGCAGGCCGGGCCTTTCCCTCGAAGGGTTGCAGCGCAAAGTCCTGGGGCTCGGGCATGGGGCAAGCTCGCATGAAGTGACAACAAAGTTGTAGCAGAAAGCGCGGCCTTCCTCGCTCTGGGCGTGGCTCTTCCGGGGTTTTCTCCGCCGCCCTAGCCTCAATCCCATGCCTACTGCCCCGCAATTCCGCTCGATCACTCGGAGCGAGGGGCCTGGAAGTAGCGTTTTACAACAGAGTTGTCATTTCCCGGCCCACCCATGAGCGGCGCCAAGGGACAAGGCGCGAAACGCCCTTACGCTTTTCACCGCAACCTAAAGCTGGTGCGTGCGCGGCTGAACATGGGGCAGCGGGAATTCGCGGATCACTTGGATGTGAGCCAGCAGACCATCTCGCTGTGGGAACGCGGCCAGCGCAAGCCGGGCAAGCGCACCTGGACCCTGTTGGAGCAAAAACTGGCCTATTCCCGGGCGGAGTTGGAATTCGGTCCTCTGCATGCGCTGCCGGAATCCGGGGTGGGCGAATCGAGGGCCTACGCCCGGTCCGTCACCCTGCCGCCTCCCCAGGAAGGTTTCCCTGCGATGCAGGTCGGCGTGAACGGCCTCGCCTCCGAGGCCATGAGCCTGGCCACCGCCCAGCGCCTGCTAAGGGAGGCCGTGCGCGCCGGGAAGCCCATCTGGATCGTGGTGGGCTGAGCCGGGATTCAGTTTTCATCCTGTGCATCCTGTTCATCCTGGCTTAAAAAAGTTGAGCCAGGATGAAGAGGATGAATGGGATAAAAGCAGGCCAGTGCTCGTGAAGAAGGCCTCGCCACCATGCACATCGGAGTGGACGGCCTGATCTCCGAAGCCATGGGCCTCGCCCAGGCCCAGCGCCTCCTGCGCGAGTCCGTGCGCGCTGGGAAACCCATCTGGATCGTGGTGGGCTGAGCCAGGATTCGGTTTTCATCCTGTGCATCCTCTTTATCCTGGCTAAAAAATGCTGAGCCAGGATGAAGAGGATGAATGGGATAAAGACAGGCCAGTGCTCGTGATTTTTTGCATTGGCGGAGGCTTCCCATTCTTCAGAAGGGCTTCGGCCATGCGCGCTGGGGTCAGGACCTATGCCTCCGAGGCCAATGATCCCGCCTGGCCCAACCACTCCTGCGGGAAGCCTATTTTGGACCTTAATTGGCTGACCTCACTTGATTCAACGAGGCCCTTGCGGTGCCTGAAGCGCCTTCACCAGCCGCGCCAGGTTCGGGTTCTGCTGGAGGGCCTTCTGCAGAGAGGTTGCCGCTTCGGCGTTGCGGCCGAGGTGGTGCAGGAGGCGGCCGCGTTGGAAGTGGGTCCAGGCATCCCAGGGCTGGCGGGCCACGGTGCGGTCGGCCAGGGCCAGGAGTCGCGCCGCGAGGGGGGCGGGCAGTATCGCGCCCGCTTCCTGGAGATCTCCGGCGGACTCGAGGACACGACTTTCCCGGGCGTCGGTGCGCTCCGCGGAAACCACGGCGCCCTCGATGGCGCGAAGGCCCCTGCCCAGGCATTGAAGGCGGGTTCGCCCCGCGCTCACACGGGCTTCGGCGGCCAGGAGCGAGGCTTCCAGCGCAGCCGCCTCGGGCAGTGTGGGGTTGAGCGCCAGGGTGCGGTCGAAGGCCTGGCGGGCGAGGGCGACTTCCCGGGTGGCCTCATGGGAAGGAAGGCCCGTCCGCTGGGCATGCAGGAGATGCAGTCGGCAGAGCGTCCAATTGACCCGGTAGCTGTTGGCATTCAGCCGATTCGCCTCGTTCAGGGCCTTGAGGCCATCGGCCAGGGCCTGGGAATTATCCCGGCCCATCCAGTCCTGATAGGTGGCCAGGACCACCTTCACGTAGCCTTCGCTGGAGGCGTGTCCCACCCAGGGTTTCAGCGAGGCCGCCTCCTGGAGGCAGGCCACGGCCTGACGGACGGTGGGCTCGGGATCCTGGCCCTGGCTCATCTGGAGAACGGCCCGGAATTCCAGGCAGTTGCCCAGGTTGTTCAGCAGGTAGTCCCGGAGCTGGGAGCCCTTCAGGGCCGTCTGCGCCACCTCGATGGCCCGGGCGATGGTGGGTTCGGGATCCTGGCCGAGGTCCAGTTTCTGTCGGGCCAGGTAGCGCAGGGCGGTCACCAGATCATTGGCTAGGCCCGCCGAATCGGGCCGCAGGGCCAGCCCAGCCTCGGCCTCAGCGATGGCGGAGGTCAGGGCATCGCCAGGATCCTCCCGCCGGGTCATCTGCACAGTGCCCCAGTAGCGATGGATGCTGGAGGCATGGCTGCAGACCTTCCAGTTGGAGGGTTCCGCCTTGCGGGCCTGGGCCACCGCCTCCATCACCCAGAGATAGTCCGACCTCTGGGCGATGCCCTTGTTTTCCTTGACCCGGAAATGAAGGATGCGGCGCTGGATCTCCCGCTCCAGGGGCCGGGGGGCGCTGCGGGCCAGATCCATGGCCTTGGCGAGAGAGCGCCCGGCAGTCTCCAGGTCGGCGACCACCTTGGGATAGTCCCCCCGCCCCAGGGTTTCCTGGGCCTGGGCCATGAGGATATCGGCCTCCAGCACCCGGGCCTCCTGGTGCCAGGGCGTCTGCTGCTGGGCCTTGCGGGCCTGCTCCAGGGCGTCCTCGAAACGGTCATCGATGAAGGCCAGCATGGCCTCCACAAAAGCCGGGCTCTCCAGCTGCAGGCCCTGGGCGAGCTTGAAGCAGGCGGCGGCGCGCTTACGGTGGGAGGCGTCCAGCTCCCGCTTGCGGTCCTCCCGATCCTTGCCCCGAAGGTGTTCGATTTCGGCGAGATAGACCCGGGACAGCGCGAGCCCCAGGGCGTGGGCGACTTCGGGATCGCGCTCCCGACTCGCCTGCCAGGCCTTTTCCAGCTCGGGCAGCGCCTCCGCGGGGCGTCCCAGGGCGAGCTGACATCGGCCCAGGGCCAGATGACCGGCGGGCGCGGACCAGCGGCCCAGGCGCGCCATGTCCGCCTGGATGGCTTCCATCTGCGCTTCCGCCTGACGACGCTCCGGGGTGATGTCGTGGAGCGGCAGGCTGTGGGACCGGAAGAGCAGGGTTTCCACCTGCTCGGCGGCCCGACTGAACCGCTGGGAACTGGCGGCCTGGGTGCGAACCCGCACCACGGCCAGGATCCCGAAACCGCCCAGGACGAGAAAAAGCACCAGGGAACCCACCAGGGCCACGGCCAGGGGCCGGTTCTTCCGCACCCGCTTCCCCAGGCGGTACGTCAGGCTGCTGGCCCGGGCCACGATGGGATCGCCCTCCAGGTAGCGCTTGAGATCATCCGCCATGGCCTTGGCGGACTCGTAGCGCCGGGCGGGATCCTTCTCCAGGGCCTTCAGGGTGATGGTTTCCAGATCCTTGGGAAGATTGGGGACTCGCCGCGAAGGTGGGATGGGATCCACTTCCACGATCTGCTGCACGAGATCGACGATCCCCGCCTTGGCCGAGAAGGGCGCCTCGCCGCAGAGGCACTCGTAGAGCGTGGCCCCAAGGGAGTAGACATCGGAGCGCCGGTCGATCTCCCCCAACCGCCCCTGCACCTGCTCGGGGCTGCAATAGGCGGGAGTACCCATGATCACGCCCGTGGCCGTCAGGCTATCGCTCTCCTGCTCCCGGGCTAGGCCAAAATCCATCACGAAGGGCCACCAGGTGCCCTTCTCCGTGGCCTCCAGCATGATGTTGGAGGGCTTCACATCCCGGTGGATGATGCCCAGGCGGTGGCAGGCCTGCAGCGCCTCGGCCACCTCCTGGATGATCCCCACTTTCTGTTCCAGGTTCAGCTGCGGCAGGGCCGCGCGAAGGTTGGGCCCATCGATGTAGCGCATGGACAGGTAGGGCTGCCCATCCACCTGCCCCACGGAGTAGATGCTCACCACGTTGGGATGCTCGATCTGCGCCTGGGCCCGCCCTTCCTGGAGAAACCGCTCCAGGGAGCCCGTGGCCAGGTGCCGCATGAACTTCATGGCCACGATGCGGTTGAGCTTCTTGTCGAAGGCCTTGTAGACCCGGCCCATGCCCCCATCCCCCAGGAACGCCACAGGGGTGTAGCGGCCCTCGGGAGGCAGCGGAAAGGCTGCCATCAGCTCGTCCGAGCTGCGCTCCAGGGACGGCGGCACCGCCGCCCAGCCCTCGCTCCCACTGGAGCCGCCGTCGCTGGTGGCATCCTCCTCCAGGTCCTGAGGCCCTGGAAGGAAACCCCCGGACTCGGACGAGGGAGGCCCGGGCAGGGTGACCTCGTCACCCCCCAATGGGCTTGATGATCCCGGCGAAGCCTCTGGGGAGCTATCCCCGCGCGGAGCCTTCTCTGGAAGTCTGGACATGCCAGCCATGGTAGCGCCTTTGGGCGAAGGCGCCGCCTCAGTCCATGTCAGACGTGGTGGCCGGGCTTTGCCCGGACACCGCGTGGGGGTCAAAGGGGGGACATCGCGACCGCAGGGAGCAGGCGGTCCCCCCTTTCCATGTCAACCCAGATCGAAGAGCAGGATCTGCGAGGCCTCCGCCGCTGCGATGTTGAGGAGGCTTTCCCCGGTGACCGCCGCCCCATCTCCGGCCTCCAGGGCCGTTCCGTTCACAGTGATCCGGCCTCGGGCCACCTGGATCCAGGCGCTACGACCCGGCGCCAAGGGGTGGTCCAGGGCCACGCCTGAGTCCAGATCGGCCACCCAGAGGTCCGCATCCTGGTGGATGTCGAGGCTTCCCTCTCGCCCGGAATGGCTGGCCAGGAGCTGCAGGTGGTTGCGGCGCCCCTCCGCCGGGAACGCAGTTTGCCCATAGCGGGGCTCGAGCCCCTTGGCCTCGGGCAGGATCCAGATCTGGAGGAGATGCACGGGCTCCGTTGGCGAGGCGTTGAACTCGCTGTGGGTGAGGCCCGTGCCCGCGCTCATGCGCTGCAGTTCGCCGGGGCGGATCACGCCGCCGCTACCGAGGCTGTCCTTGTGCTGGAGGGCACCCTCCAGCACCCAGGTGAGGATCTCCATGTCCCGGTGGGGATGCACGCCGAAGCCCTGGCCTGCCTGGATTCGGTCCTCGTTGATGACCCGCAGGGTCCGAAAACCCATGTGTTCGGTGTCGTGGTAGTCGCCAAAGGAAAAGCTGTGGAAGGTATCCAGCCAGCCGAAATCGAAGTGGCCGCGGGCGGCAGAGGGGCGAATGCGGATCATGAAACCTCCTGAGAGCCCATCCGGGGCTCACTCACGACATTTGGATGTTCAAACACCAAAAATCGTGACACCCCTCGCCGCCGAGGATTCCTGGCCTTCCATAAACCGGAACCTATGCTGGTACCGTCAGCGGAGCCAAGCCATGATCAAGCGCATTCTCGTCGGTGTCGATTTCTCCGAGCCTTCCAGGCTGGCCCTGGAACGGGGGGCCGCCTGGGCGGCCCGCCTGGAGGTGCCCTTGATGGTGATGCACGTGCTGCAGCCTCCGGCCCCCATGCTGCCCGAGGCCCAGATCGCCCTGCCCGATCCCCTCTGGCTGAAATCCATGGAAGACCACGCGCGGGAGCACCTGGAGGCCCTGGTCAAGGGCATTCCCGGGGCCATGGTGAGCGTGAAATGGGGCAGCCCGGCCGAGGAGCTGGTGGGAGAGGCCACGGCCGAGTGCCTCCTGGTGGTGGCCCAGGTGGGTCATTCGGGCCTGGAGCGCCTGCTCTTTGGCTCCACCGCCGCCCGGGTGGTGAAGCATGCACCCTGCGATGTGCTGGTGGTGCGCGGCGAAGCGAAGACGAAGTAGAAACCTCGGCCGTCCTCAGCCGAGGGCTTGCAGGCGGTGCGCCAGCGCAGCGAGTTCGCCCCCCTGCACCGCCAGCATGCGGCGGGCCATGCGCTCCAGGCCCTCCATGTTGGCCGGACTGATCTCGTCCATGTCATCCAGCCCCTGATCGAGGTCCACCTGGAAGCGGTGGTAGCGAGGCGTGCCGTCTCCTGATGGCGGCAGGATCTGGCGGAGTTGGTAGTCCACGGTGTCCGCCACCCCATCGAACATCACATCCAGCACGGGGCGTGCCCACCCCGCCAGCCCCCAGTCCTTGGCATCGTCATAGGCGATGGGACGGGCAAAGCGGCCCGTACCCAGGGAAACCAGCAACAGATCTGAAGTGGGAATGCGTCCCTGCTGCATGGCGGCCTGAGCCTCGGCGTAGGCGCACATGGCTGGGTTGTTAGCGAACACGCCGCCATCCACCAGCACATCGCGATCCCCATCGGGCCAGGGCACCAGCACCGGCTCGAAATAAGTGGGCGCCGCGCTGGTGGCGCGCCCCGCCACCCACATGGGGAAGTCGTAGCGAGGATCCTCCTTGGCCCGACGGCTCCTGAAGAAGAAGGGATCCCGCTTCTCCAGATCGTAGGCCGTCACCATCACCTCGGTCAGGGCCACTTTCAGACGACAATCCAGGAAGTGTTCCTTGAGCACCTCTTCGATCCCTGAGGCCTCGTACCGCTCATCCAGGAGCCCCGCAGGATTGCGGAGGCTGTCCCAGAAGCTGCGGTAGAAGATGCGGGACCGTTGCTGAACGTATAGGTCCGCCAGTGCCTGGGCCGAATCTCGCGGGCCGGAGGCCCCGGGCACCGTCAGCCCCAACGCGATGATGCCCCCGGTGCTCGTCCCCACGATCAAGTCGAAGAGTTCCGCCGTAGGCCGCCCCGTCTGCCGCTCCAGTTCGGCAAGGAGGAGGGCCGGAATGAGCCCCCGGATGCCGCCGCCATCGATGGACAGGATCCGGTAGGTCCTCGCCACAGTGCCTCCTCTCAGGGTGAAAGGGGTCAAGGATAGGGCGTGAAACGATAGGCGCGCAAGCAGGCTCAGAACCATCGGTCGGGGTCTGTGGCTGTCCAGAATTCCTTGATCCGCCCTGAAAGGAGCATCACTCTGGGGGCATTCCCCCTCTGAGGCATTTCCGCCATCCCCAAGGAGCCCCCATGCGCGCCCTTCTTCTCGCCCCTCTCGCCCTGTCATTGGCGGCCCAGAGCCCCAAGGAAATGACCACCACGCTGAAGGACCAGCAATCGCTGGCGGTGACGATCTACAACGACAACCTGGCACTGGTGAAGGACCAGCGGGAGGTCAAGCTGCTCAAGGGCGAACAGGCCCTGGCCTTCCAGGAGGTCTCCGCCCAGATCCGGCCCGAAACGGCACTGCTGCGCAATCTCACGGTGCCCAAGGATTTCTGGGTGGTGGAGCAGAACTTCGACTTCGACCTGCTCACCCCCACCAAGCTGCTGGAGAAATACGTCGGCGAGAAGGTGACGATCGTGCGCAGTGTGCCCAATGCCGATGGCGCAGGCTCAAAGGAGCTGCGGGAGGATGCCACCGTGCTGGCCACCAACAACGGCGTGGTGCTGCAGTTCGCGGATCGCATCGAGACCTCGGCCCCGGGCCGCATCGTGTACCCCAAGGTGCCGGAGAATCTCCGCGCCCGACCCACCCTGGTGATCGGGCTCCACAGCGGCGCGGAAAAGGTCCAGAAGCTGGAATTGAGCTACCTCACGGGCGGCCTCGCCTGGAAGGCCGACTACGTGGCCAACCTGGCCAGTGATGAGAAGACGCTGGATCTCAGCGGCTGGGTGACCCTCACCAACCAGAGCGGCGCCGCCTACCCCAATGCCACGCTGCAACTGGTGGCGGGGGATGTGAACCGGGTCCAGGAGCGGCGCCCCGCGGCTCCCATGATGATGTTGAAATCGGCTCGGTCCGAGGCGGCGCCCGAGATGAAGGAGGAGAGCCTCTTCGAATATCACCTCTACACCCTGGACCGCCCCACCACACTGAAGGAGAACCAGACCAAGCAGGTGGCGCTGCTCTCGGCCTCGGGCGTACCCGTGCGCAAGGAGTATCTGCTCAAGGGCGACAGCTACTACTACCAGGGCGGCTACGGCGATCTGGGCGACAAGCTGAAGGTGGGCGTCTTCGTGGAATTCGACAACAGGACCGAAAGTCGCATGGGCATGCCGCTGCCCAAGGGCATCGTGCGGGTCTACAAGCGGGACAGCGAGGGCCGCGCGCAGTTCGTAGGCGAAGACGCCATCGACCACACCCCCAAGAACGAACTGGTGCGCCTGAAGCTGGGCGATGCCTTCGACGTCACCGCCCGCCGCAAGCAGACGGACTTCAAGAGCCTGGGCAAGCAGGGCGCCTGGCGGAACGTCAACGAGATGGCCTTTGAAGTGGAACTGAAGAACGCCAAGAAGGAGGCCGTCACCGTCTCCGTGCTAGAGCCCATCTATGGAGACTGGGAAATGATCCAGAAGAGCCACGCCTACACCAAGGAGGCGGCGGGCACCGCCAAGTTCAAGGTAGAGGTACCCGCGGAGGGCAGCGCCGCGCTCACCTACCGCGTGCGGGTGAAGTGGTAGAAGCATCGCGACAGCATCGCAATATCATTCAATTACCGGGAGGCAAGGAGTCGACACGAGGGTCTTGGACATCCGCTGTCCAAGGCCCCGGTCCAAGGTAAAGACGCCCTGTTGGCGCGGCTTTAGAAGTGTTCCTTCGTAACACACAGGAATGCGGAGTAGCCGGTTCCCGTGCTCAGGCCGCGCGAAGCACCGCCGATGTGATTAAAATCAACGCAATCGGCCCGGATCCCGAATACATTTATCCCGTGGTCGATCTGCCGCATTTCAGGACCCGCCTAAAGTCGTGGACCTGAACGAAACAGCAATCGAAACGCCCCGCGCGGACGACCAAAGTACAAGGCTATCGCCTTGGTTTCATTCGCCGCCCCAAATCGATACTTTTATCTCGATTGACCGCGCCGATAATCGATCCTTTTTTATCGATATTTTTTTCACCTTAACGGGCGGGGACCCCTTCCCCGAGAATTCATGGAGCCCACATGTCAAACCCGGTGACCGAGTTCTACAAGGCACTGACGGAAAGAACCGCCCAGGCCCTGGCCGCCCGCGGCGACGCCGGCAAAATCATTATCCAGATCGGTTCCGCCACCTGCGAAAACGCCGCCGGTGCCGTGGACGTGATGGACGAGTTCCTCAAGCACATCCAGTCCTCCGGGCGCGAGGATGTCGTCATCCACCGCACGGGGTGCACGGGCCGCTGCAGCAAGGAACCCATCGTGGGTGTCTCCGTGCCCGGCAAGATGCCCGTCAAGTACGAGCGGGTCAACCGGGATGTGGTGCACAAGATCTTCACCAACCACGTTCAGAAGGGCCTGCCCATGGCGGAGCAGATCCTGGACGGCTCCATCGACCCCGATCAGCAGATCGAATTCCTCTTCTGCGAGGGCAAGCGCTGCGGCGTCGGGGCCAAGATCAACTTCCGTGAGGTTTTCCAGCGCAAGTTGCAGGAAGCCGGCGTGGCCGCCGACAAGGTGCGCGTGACGAGCGCCAGCTGCTTTGGCGCCTGCCAGGGCCAGTGCGGCGCCCACGCCCACATCCTGGTCCGCCCCCTCCGGGCCCTCTACCGCGTGACCAGCGAATCCGACCTGGACGAACTCATCCAGAAGCAGGTCATCAAGGGCGAAGAAGTTCCCGCCCTGAAGGTCACGGACAAGCCCATCTACCAGGAGTTCTTCGACACCTACGGCGATGTCTCCTTCTTCAACCGTCAGAGCCGCGTGGCCATGCGCAACAGCGGCATCCTGGATCCCGATAGCCTGGACGAATACATCAAGTTCGGCGGCTTCAAGGCCCTGGCCACCAGCCTCTCCAAGAGTGATCCCGAGTGGGTGATCAACGAAGTGCTCAAGGCCAAGCTCCGGGGCCGTGGCGGTGGCGGCTTCCTCACGGGCAAGAAGTGGCAGATGGCCAGCCAGCAGGCGGAGAAGACCCGCTACATCATCTGCAACGGTGACGAAGGCGATCCGGGCGCCTTCATGGACCGCGGCATGCTGGAGTCCGATCCCTTCAGCATCGTGGAAGGCATGATGATCGGCGCCTACGCGATCAGCGCCTGCAAGGGCTTCTACTACATCCGCGCCGAATATCCCCTGGCCATCAAGCGCATCGAGAACGCCATCAAGCAGTGCCGCGAGGCGGGCATCCTGGGCGACAACGTGATGGGATCGGGCTGGAGCTTCGACCTGGAGATCCGCCTCGGCGCCGGCGCCTTCGTCTGCGGCGAAGAAACCGCCCTCATCCGCTCCATCGAAGGCGAGCGCGGTCAGCCCAAGGTGCGTCCGCCCTACCCGGTGGTGCGCGGCCTGTGGGGCAAGCCCACCTCCATCAACAACGTAGAGACCTTCGCCAACATCCCCCCGATCATCAACTACGGCGGTGACTGGTTCGCAAGCATCGGCACCGAGGAATCCGGCGGAACGAAGGTCTTCGCCCTGGCCGGCAAGGTCAAGCACACGGGCCTCGTGGAAGTACCTTTGGGCACCCCCCTCAAGAAGGTGGTCTTCGACATCGGCGGCGGCGTGCAGGACGACCTGCCCCTCAAGGCGGTCCAGACCGGCGGCCCCGCGGGCGGCTTCATTCCCGCCAAGTGGATCGACATGGAAGTGGACTTCGGCCCCCTATCCAAGGCCGGTTCCATCATGGGTTCCGGCGGCATGATTGTGCTCTCCGAAGAAGACTGCATGGTGGACATCTCCAAGTTCTACCTGTCCTTCACCCAGGAAGAGAGCTGCGGCAAGTGCACGCCCTGCCGCGAGGGCACGACCCGCATGCTGGAGATCCTCGAGAAGATCACCTCCGGCAAGGGCGAGATGAGCGATCTCGACCGCCTGGAGCGCCTTGCTAAGCTCTGCCAGCAGACCAGCCTCTGCGGTCTCGGCCGCGCTGCGCCCAACCCGATCCTCTCCTCCCTCAAGCATTTCCGTGAGGAATACGTCGAGCACATCGTGGACAAGAAGTGCACGGCCAAGAAGTGCGTGGCCCTCATCAAGTACGAGATCAACGCCGAGACCTGCATCGGATGCACCGTTTGCGCCCGCAACTGCCCGGTCGAGTGCATCACAGGCACCCGCAAGGAAGCCCATGTCATCGACCAGGACCGCTGCGTGAAGTGCGGCCAGTGCTTTGAAGTCTGCCGCTTCGACGCTGTCGAGCGCGTGTAACCCTTGGCCCAACTGAACTAGCCCAGGAATGAACCGATGATCGACAAGATGATAAACCTCACCATCGACGGAGAGCCCCTCCAGGTTCCCACGGGAACCACCGTCCTCAAGGCGGCGGAGAAGCTCGGGATCAACATCCCCCGCCTCTGCTACCACCCCAACCTCAGCATCGAGGGGGCCTGCCGCGTCTGCGTGACCCAGGTCAAGGGCTTCAACCACTTCCTCACCGCCTGTTCGCAGGAAGTGTGGGAAGGAATGGAAGTCCAGACCAACAGCCCCGAGATCCGCCAGGCCCGGCGCGACATCGTCGAGCTGCTGCTCGACAACCACCCACAGGACTGTCAGACCTGCGAGCGCGACGGCAACTGCGAACTGCAGAAGCAGGCCTATCGCCTGGGCGTCCGCGAGCGCATCTTCAGCGGCGAGCGCAAGCACTTCCCCATCGAGGATTCGGGCCAGAGCGTGATCCGCACTCCCGAAAAGTGCATCCTCTGCGGCCGCTGCGTGCGCGTGTGCTCCGAAGTCCAGGGCGTGAGCAACCTCAGCCAGCACGGCCGCGGTTTCCACACCGTGGTGGGCCCCGCCAACCTCGCCAACATGGATGAGAGCGTCTGCATCCAGTGCGGTCAGTGTGTGGCCGTGTGCCCCACCGCCGCCTTCCTGGAGAAGGACCACACCGAGCGCGTGTGGGAAGCCCTGGCCCTGCCCCGGGACGTCAAGCACGTGGTGGTCCAGGTGGCCCCGGCCATCCGCGCCACCATCGGCGAGGCCTTCGGTCTCCCCATGGGCACGCCCGTCACCGGCAAGCTCGTCACGGCCCTGCGCCGCATGGGCTTCGACGAGGTCTTCGACACCAACTACAGCGCCGACCTCACCATCATCGAAGAAGCCACGGAATTCTTGAGCCGCGTGCAGTCGGGCGAGAATCTTCCCCTGCTCACCAGCTGCAGCCCGGGCTGGGTGAACTTCCTCGAGAAGTTCTACCCCGAGATGATCCCCCACTGCTCCACCTGCAAGTCCCCCATGCAGATGATGAGCTCGCTCATCAAGACCTACTACGCCGAGAAGAAGGGCTTGGACCCCAAGGACATCTACGTGGTGGCCATCATGCCCTGCGTGGCCAAGAAGTTCGAAGCGGCCCGCCCCGAGCAGACCATGGACGACGGCACGCCCTACACCGACGCCGTGCTCACCACCCGTGAGCTGGCCTGGATGATCAAGTCCTATGGCATCGACTTCACCAACCTGCCCAACGGCGAGTTCGACCGCCCCTTGGGCATCTCCTCCGGCGCGGCCGACATCTTTGGTGCCACCGGCGGCGTGATGGAAGCCGCCCTGCGAACCGCAGCCGTGAAGCTCACCGGCGAGGAGATGGGTCCCCTGGTTTTCGAAGAAGTCCGTGGCGTCACCGGCCTGAAGGAAGCCACCCTGCGCATCGCCGGGATGGACATCAATATCGCCGTGTCCAACGGCCTGACCAACGCCAAGCACATTCTCGAAGCCGTGAAGAAGGGCGAAAAGCCCTACCACCTCATCGAGATCATGGCCTGCCCCGGCGGCTGCATCATGGGCGGCGGCCAGCCTTATCCGCCCCTCGACCACGATCCCCTTGATCCCGAGACCTCCCGCATCCGTGCCAAGGCTCTCTACGATATCGATTCACAGAAGCAGCTCCGCCGCTCCCACGAGAACCCCGCCATCGAGCATCTCTACGCCGAATTCCTGGGCGAGCCCAACGGCGAAAAGGCCCACAAGCTGCTCCACACCCACTACAAAGCCCGCATGCCGAGGGGGATCCGATGAGCCACGCCGTCGCCAACACCGACAACTGGGCCGAAGTAAAGGCCGCCTGCACCGAGTTCCTGCCCGAGCACATCATCAACTACATCGAGCAGAACGCGAAGAACACCCACTCCGAGAGCCAGCTCATCGCCATCCTGCACATGGTCCAGGGCCACTTCGGCTACCTCGGCCAGGATCAGATGCACTCCGTGGCCCAGCTGGCCCAGATTCCCCTCGCCAAGGTGACGGGTGTCGCGACCTTCTACCACTACTTCCGCCTGCAGCCCCGGGGCAAGCACATCGTCAATGTGTGCCTGGGCACCGCCTGCTACGTAAAGGGCGCCGACAAGCTCTCCGCGCGCCTCATGGACGTGCTGGGCATCCAGTTCGGCGAAACCACCAAGGACAAGATGTTCTCCCTGGAGAGCACCCGCTGCCTCGGCACCTGCGGCCTGGCCCCCGTGATCATGGTCGACGACCAGGTCTACGGCCCCGTGTCCCCCGCCGAAGCCAGCCTCATCCTTGAGAAGTACCTCAAGAAGGGCAAGACCCAGCAGAAGGCCGAAGCCATCAAGGCCTAGCAGGATCCAGAACGAGGAAGGGCGGCCCGATTGGGCCGCCCTTCGCATTGACAGAGAATGTCAGATCTCGAACCCTACAAGTAGCTCCGCCCGCCTAGGAGCCGGTTCCGGTAGGCGCTGGCGTCCAGGTTCTCCACGCAGACGTGTCGCCCCTTGCTGGGGGCGTGGATGAAGGTGCCGCCGCCCGCGTAGAGGCCCACGTGGGACACTCGGCCCTTACCTGCCATGGCGAAGAAAACCAGGTCTCCAGGCTGCAGATCGTCACGGGCCACGGCCCGTCCCGCGTCGAACTGGGCCCCGGAGGAACGCGGCAGGCGCAAGCCATTGAGCTGATAGACGGCCATGGCCAGCCCGCTGCAATCGAAGCCTTGCTCCGTCGTGCCGCCCCACAGATAGGGCACGCCGAGATAGCTGCGGGCCGTCTCCACCAGGCTCTTGCGCAGGGCCGGCAGATCGCCCCGGTCCATCCGGGCGGCGGGTTGTTCCTCCGGAGAGACCACCCAGAACCCCTCGATGAGGCCCGTTTTCCGCAGGGCCTCCGCCCGCTCCCGGGCCGCCTCTCGAGTGCGGAAATCCCCGAAGCGCACCCGGTAGAGGCCACTGGGGCTCGGCAGATAGGTGGCATCGAAGCCTTGCGCCTGGAGCTGCGCGGCCAGTCGCGCCGCATTCTCCACCTTGGCGAAGGCTCCCACCTGAAGCGTGTAGCCGATGCGCACCAGGGGTGTCGCGGTGCGAGGTGGAGACACGGATCGCGGTTGCGGCGCGGGTCCGCGACACCCCGAAAGACCAAGGGACAGAACGATGATCCCGACGACTCGCCGACCTCTTTGCATGAGCGGTTCGCACCTCCCCAGCCAGAGTAGACTGAAGCAAATCAACTGCGAGCCCCCATGCGCATTCATGCCCTGCTGCCCTTCGTGAGCCTCTGCCTCCTGGCCGAAGCGCCCTTGCCCCTCACCGCCCCCATCCAGCGCGTGCGCCTGCACCCGGATGAGGCCTGGGTTACACGAGTGGGGCGCATCCAGGTCGCGACCTCGGGCCTTCATCGCATCCAACTCAAGGGCCTCCCAGCCGGACTAGGCATGGAGGATGTTCGAGTGAGTGCCAAGGGCCCCCAGGGCTCCCGACTCGGCGATCTGAGTGTAGGTTCCGAGATCCTCAAGGTGACCGAGACAGCGGAATACCAGGCCCTCAAGAAGGAGCGGGAAGCCCTGCGGGACCGACAGGATGCCCTGGAGGCGGAAGGCGAAGCCCTTGCCCAAGAGCAGTTGTTCCTCAAGAGCCTGCAGGCCACTCACGACAAGGAACTCTCGGGACGCATGGCCTACACCCTGCCTGGGGCCGCGGCGGTGGTGGATCTGAGCAAGGGCATGCAGGCCCGGCTTACCGAAGTCCTGACCCGCGACCGGAAGCGGAGACGGGAGCTGGAAAAGCTGAGAGAAGAAGCCCAACGCCTGGACCAGGAGCTCCGCCAGCGCACGTCCGAGCGGAGTGCCAGCCCAAGCCGGGCCATGATCGAAGTGACTACTCCCCGCACCGGCGAGGTCGAGATTGAATTCACCTACCGCACCCGAAGGGCGCGCTGGGAGCCGACCTACGAGGCCCGCCTCGCGCCCGAGGGCAAGAAGGTGGAGCTGATCCTCTTCGCCTCCATCCGCCAGAACAGCGGAGAAGACTGGAACGGCGTGCAGATGGAAGTCACCAACACCCGCGCCAGTCGGAGCCTGACCCTAGCGGCCTTCAGTGGTCCCCAGAACATCACCTATAGCGAAAATCCCCCCAATGCTCCTCGCATCCGGGGGGGCCAGAGGCGAGAAGCCTCGGCTGTGGTCGAGGTCGTCGCCACGGCGGAGGCTCCTTCCCCTGCCCCTGCCCAGAACCTATACCTGCTGGATGGCATGGATGTGGCCGATGGTGGGGCCCAGCCCGTGGAAGAGACTCAGGGCCTCGCCGCAACGTGGTCCATGGAGGGGAGCAAGGAAGTCCCCGCCGACAATGAACCCCATCGGTTCAGGGTGCTTTCCCGGGAGATGGAGCCCGCACTGGCCCTCGTGGCCGTGCCCCGCCTGGACCCAACGGTCTACCGCGTGGCTCGCTTCAATGTGCCCAGCGGAATTCCGCTCTTCCCAGGCGCTCCCATAGTGCACTTCGCCGGTACCCAGCGGGTCGGCCTCGCCAGCCTCGAAATCCCCGCACCTGGAAAGCCCCTGCAGCTGGGTTTCGGTCCCTATCGAGGGGTGCGCGTGGCCCTCCAGCGCCTCGACGCCAAGAAGGAGATGGTGGGGACTTTTACCAAGGAAACCCAGTGGACGCTCAAGGAACGATTCGAGGTTTCCAATGACACGGAGGAATCCGTGGCGGTGGAGCTTCAGGACCGGGAGCTGAAGACCGGCAGCGACAAGGTGAAGGTCACTCTCCTGGCTGACACCACCCCCTCCCAGGACGGCCCGACTCCCGGTGTGCGCGCCTGGGCTTTGAAATTGGGGGCCAAGGCCAGCGGAGCCGTGCTGCTCTCCACCCAGATCCGGACACCCATCGGCGGCTATGTTTCCGGCCTCGGAAACCTGCACTTGCCGGAATAATGGAACCCATGCCGTTCTCCCCTAGCTTCAACTTCGCCCTCCGGGCTCAGGTGCCGACCCTCGCGGCGGGCCAAGCCTCCGACCTTTGCCGAGGCTGATTCAGCATGCCGTTGCCCACTCGCTTCCTGGTCCGCCTGCGCCGCCTGCCGCTGCGCCTGCGACGCGTGCTGACCGGGGGCACGGAGGGGCTGCACCCCAGCAAGATCAAGGGCTCGGGGCTCACCTTCGTGGAGAACCGCCCCTACGTTCCGGGGGATGACACCCGCGCCATCAACTGGCCCCTTACGGCCCGGGTGGGCGAACCCATCGTTAAGCGCTTCGAATCCAGTCGCGAGTTGATCCTGTGGCTGGTGGTGGATCCCTCGCCTTCGATGTTCCTGGGCGACCCCGTCACCCCCATTCGGTGGGCCCTGGAGATCGCGGGGGCCGCCATGACGACGCTGAACGCCGGAAAAGATCGGCTCGGACTGCTGGTGCCCGGCGATGGACGCACGCCCGCCCTGCGGCTGGCCCCCAAACGGGGCCGAGTGGCAGGCTTGAAGGTGCTGGAGGCCTTGGCCGAGCGCGGCCCCTCCATCCCAACGCCCGAAGGCTGGCGCGAGGCCCTGGGCCACTGGGGCGAACACGGCAAGGGGCATCGGCTTTGGCTCCTCAGCAACGGCGCGGGCCTCAAGGGGCTGGCCCCCATCCTCAAGCCCCTGGCGGCGCGACACCGGGTGGTGTGGTTCCGCCCGGAAAACCCCCATCAACGCCATGCCCCGAACTGGCCCGATCCCGGCTTCACCGGCACCGTGGAACGCCAGACCTGGGATCTCTACGACGATCCGGTGCTGAAACTCGCCGCCTGGCTCAAGGGAGGCGGCGCATAACCATGGAAGAACGGATATCCAGTGCACGCGAACGACAGGGCGCCCTTGCGCCGGTTTTGTGCTTCGCGCTCCTCTTCATCGCCCTGCCCTGCAGCGCCGCCCCGGCGTGGAAGGCCCCCCAGGAAATGGCCTTCGGGCAACTGGCTGTGCTGGAACTGAGAGAAGAAGATCCGGCCCAGCCGCCCATCCCGCGCCCCGCTGAGGAACGGCTTGGTCCCTTGGCCCTGCTCAGCGTGGAAGCGACCCCCGATGGCCGGGGCTGGCGACTCACCGTGCAGGCCCTGACCGCGGGAACGGCGGTGATTCCGCCCATGGACCTGGGCGATGGGCGCCGTTCGCCGGAGCTCCGCATTCTCGTGCCTCGCACCGTGCCCTACGGCGCCCCGTGGATGGGCGTGGGCGGCGGCCAGGGTGACATCCTGCCCTACCTTCCTTTTCCCTGGGCCTGGGCCAGCCTGCTGCTGATCCCCCCGGGACTGCTGGCAGCGTGGCTCTTCCATCGCTGGCGGAAGAACGGCGCCAAGCGCGCGCTCCACCATCGCCGCCGCGTCTTCGCCCATCACTGGCCCCCCACGGACAGCCAGCGCGCCACCCTGGACCGGGCCCACAGCGAAGGGCGCGAACTGCTGGCGGCCCGCTTCGGCGAAGAAGCCCGGAGCTGGGGCGTAGCGGAATTCCGCCTGCGCCAGTTGGAGGTCTGGGCCACCTGGGTACAGAGCCTGGACGCCGCCCGCTTCGCCCGCAAGGAGCCATCCTTCCCGCCCCTGGCCGAGCTGCTGAAGAAGCTGGAGCTACGGCCATGATCGAGTTCCGCTACCCATTCCTGCTGGTGCTCCTGGTCCCCGCCGTCTGGGCCTGCCTGCGGGCACCGTACCGCTGGGGCATTCCCCACGAGCGGCCCACCTCCGGCATGGAGCGCCACGCCGCCCGCATCCTGCCGACCCTGCTCACCACCCTGCTGGTGCTGGCCTCCGCCGGTCCCGAGTGGCGCACCCCCGTGCGCGGCACGGCCCCCGTGGTGGATTTCGCCGTGGTGTTGGATGGCTCCAGCTCCATGAAAGCCCTGGATGACAGCAAGGAGGACCGCTGGAGCGCGGCCCGGCGCCTGTTGAAGACCTTCATCGCGGGCCGCCCCGATGACCGCTTCGCCGTGATCCTCTTCAGCGCCCATCCCGTGACCCTGAGCCCCCTCACCGCCGATCACGTGCGGCTATGGACCATGCTGGACCGGCTGGAACTGAACAGCCGGGATGATGGCACGGCCATCGGCAGCGGCCTCATGACCGCCGTGCGGCGGCTTTCCGAGAGCCCCGCCCGTAGCCGCGTGATCCTGCTGCTCACGGATGGCGCCCAGAACCGCGGCCGCGTTTCCGGCCCCGAGGCCGCCCTCGAGGCCAAGAACCAGGGCATCCGCATCCACACCATGCTCATCGGGCGCCCCGGAGCGGAGAGCCTCTACCCCATCGATGGGGGCGGCTTCGCCCAGCTCAAGGTGGATACGGATCCCGACACCCTGCGCCAGATCGCCATGCTCACCGGCGGCGAGTTCCTGGCCGCCGATGATCCCCAGGGCCTGGAGCGCTCCCTGGCCGCCGTGGACAAGCTGGAGAAGACCGCCCTGCCCGTGGATGCCCCCTCCGAAGGCCGCCCCCTGGCCAAGTGGATCCTCGCCGCCGCCGCCCTGTTCGCCCTGCCCCTGGCCTTCGACCTCGCCCGCAAGCGGGGACGGAAACGGCCGGAATGGCTCCGGAACTAAGAGAGACTGCATGCCCCTCGCCCCCTTGATCCCACCTTCCAGGCTCGATGTCTTCCTCAAAGACATCGTGGTTCCCGATGCCTTGAAGCGAGAAGCCTTGGAATGGGCCGATCGGCTCACGAACTACCAAGGCGGCGTGGTCAAGGAGCAACAGAACCGAAGCCAGTTCCTGAGCCTTCTCTTCGAGCGCGGGTTGGGCTATCGGCCCAATGGGGCCGTGGCGGTGGATCAGGTCTTCGATTTCCGGGAGGAGCAGAAGACCGAACTGGATGCGGATCGCCCCGATGCCTCCATCGGTCGCTTCGGCGGTCGGGATTGCGAAAATGCGACGTACGCCGTGGTCGAATTGAAGGACAGCAGCGAGGATCTGGACAAGGCGCCCAAGGGGCCCTACGCCATGTCGCCCGTGCAGCAAGGCTTCTCCTATGCGGACAAGCACGTTCACGCCGAATTCATCCTCGTTTCCAACTTCAAGGAAATCCGTTTGTACGCCCGTGAAGCCCGCCAGCTCCGCGCGTGGCGCTTCGAGTTTCACCGCCTGAATCACGAAGATCGGGATCGTCTGCTCAAGGAGCTGACCTTCTTCCTGTGCCCGGCCCACCTGCTGCCGGACCATCCCGGCGGCCGCCCCAAGCTGCTGGATCTCATCCAGGCCGCGCCCCTGGATCAGGAGAAGATCACCCGGGCCTTCTACACGGAATTCCGCACCCTCCGCGATACGGCACGCCAGCACTATGAGCGGCTCCTAAAGGATCTCGACGATCCCAATCCCGCGCCCAAGGCCCTCCAGGCCGCCCAGAAACTGCTGGACCGCACCCTGTTCGCAGGCTTCGCCCAAAGCCGCCACCTGCTGCCCGATGGACTCCTGGCCGAGCTGGCCGAACACTTCAGCCGCCTGGAAGAAAAGCCCATCCACCGCAACCTGATGCAGCTCTTCAAGCACCTGGACAAGGGCTTCCGCCGCGCCTTCGTGGGCACGCACACGGATTTCATCATCCCCGGCTTCAATGGCGGCCTATTTCGCCCCGACCCCGTGGTGGACAACCCCGAACTGTCCCTCACCGAGGATCTCTCGCGCCAACTCCTCAAGCTGGCCGACAAGGATTTCGTAACCGAGCTGCCCGTCTCCATCCTGGGCCACTGCTTTGAATCCAGCCTCGGCGAGCTGGACCAAACCACCGACCAGGACACCCGACACGAGCACGGCATCTACTACACCCCCGACTGGGTGACCCGCTACCTCTGCCGCCAGGTGCTGGGCCCCCTCGTGGCGCGCTGTCGCACCGAGGCCATGGATCGCAACGTCCAGGTACGGGGGCCGCGCCCCGAAGGCGATGAAGAGGCCCAGGCCCACTGGGATCTGGAGGCCTTTCACGCCCTCTGGGAAGCCATCTCGCGGCTGAACATCCTGGATCCCGCCTGCGGCAGCGGCGCCTTTCTGGCCATGGGGCTGCGGGTGTTGCGCGATCTGCTGGAGCCCGACTATCGCCTGGCCCTGGCCCTGGCCTCCAACCTGCCGGAGACCCGCGACGAGGCGCACGAGGATTTCCCCGGCCTGCACGTGGTGGCCCACGACACGCCCCGCAGCCGCGCCCTGGCCCGGATCCAGGACCTGCCCGGGTTCGAGCGCTGTTTCTTTGGGGTGGATCTCCACCCCGAAGCCGTGATGCTGGCCCAGCTCTCCCTCTGGCTGGAAACGGCCCGCAAGGATCGCAAGCTCTCCGATCTGTCAGATCGCCTGAAAAGCGCCGACAGCCTGGCCTCGGATTGGCACCAGCTCTTTCCCGGCGTGACCTTCGACGCCATCCTGGGCAACCCGCCCTATGTGCGCATGGAACTCTTCAAGGACCAGAAACCCAATCTGCGGGCCCGGTTTGCCCACGTCCACGAAGAGCGCGCCGATCTCTATTGCTATTTCTTCCAGCTCAGCCTGGAGCTACTGAAGGAAGGCGGACGCTACGGCATCATCGTGAGCAACAAGTGGCTGCGGGCCAAGTACGGCGCCCCTTCCCGGGCCTACCTCAAATCCAATCTGAGGCTGGAACGAATCCTGGATTTCGGCGAACTGCCGGTGTTCGAAGCGGCGGCGGTGATGCCCGTGATCCTGGTGGGCGAGAAGCTGGCCACCGGCCAGGACGCCGCCCTGCGCTTCTGCCAGATCGCCACACTGCCCGCCACCGATCTGGACCTGGAAACCGTGGAAGCCCAAAAGGCCGTGGCCGTGCCGCCGGAGCAGCTCGGCGCAGAGGCATGGCTGCTGGTGGACGCGGCCAAGGGCGCGGTGTTCGCCTCCCGCAAGACCAAGGGCATGCCGCTGCGGGAATACCTGGGCGACATCCCCATCTGCTGGGGCATCAAGACGGGCCTCAACGAGGCCTTCTGGATCAACCAGGATCAGCGGGATGCCCTGGTGGCGAAGAACCCCGAAGCCAGGGAGCTCATCAAGCCACTGGTGATTGGCGATGAGGTGCGCCGCTGGACCATCCGCCAGGACGAGCCCCGATTCCTCATCTACACCCCCAAGAACCGCTACGAAGAAGCGGAATTTCGCGATCGCTTCCCCGCCGTGGCCGCGCACCTGGAGCCCTTCCGCAGCTTCACCAAGAACGGCAAGACCGTGGGCCTGGACCACCGCGCCACCAAACAGGCGTGGTTTGAATTGCAGCAGGCGCAGGAGGCGTACGAGCAGTATTTCAGTGGGCCGAAAATCTTATGGCCCTTTATTGGGATGGAACCTCGTTTTTGCGCCGAAAATGGGAGCGCCATCAACAACAACACTTACGCAATCCCATCAGATAACTCGTTCTTGCTCGGCTTTCTGAATGCCACAGGCACATGGCAGACCATTTCAAATGTTGCGGCTTCCCTGGGGAATCCATCCGACGAGGGAAGAACTCTGCTCTACGAACACACGATGGAGAACCTGATCATCCCGCCGCATTCGCAAGATGTGGCAGATAAGGCCAAGAGCCTGGGCGGGCTAGCCGCCTCCTTTGAATCCCACCGCCACACCTTCACGCGCTTCCTGCGCCACGACGCACCCTGGTGCTGCGCGCCCCTGGGCGAGGGGCTGGAGCATTTCTGGAACCTGGATCAGGCGGCGGTGTTGGCCGAGGCGCTGAAGCGCCGGGACAAGAAGCTGAAGGAGCCCACGCCAGGCGACCGGGACTACCTGCTCAAGGCCTGGCGCGAGGTACGCGAGCCCATGCTGGATCTGCACGCCAGGATCCAGAAGCTCGAAACCGAACTCGACCGGGCCGTGGATGCCGCCTGGGGTGAGGCATGAGCACCCTTTTCCTCGATTCTTCGCACATCTGCAGGAGGCCTTGTAGCCTTGGCCCCTCGCCGTACATGCCGCGTCAAAAAAGCTCAACGCGGAGGCGCGGAGAACTGCGGAGGATCGCGGAGGGAAAAGCTGGAATGGGTCGGAAGGTTGGACATGGTTCGTCGGCTTCTGGTCTTTTCTCTGCGAGCCTCTGTCCTCCTCCGTGCCTCCGCGTTGAGCTTTTCGCTTCAAGATCCGAGCCCCTGGTACCTGTCGATCCGCACCACGCCCATACCCATCGAGGGCTCTCCCTGAATTCGGTGAAGAGCGGTTCCGTTCGGTTTTCATCACCGGCCCAACAAAGGCGGAGGCAGGCATGACGGCTACCTTCTCCCATCCCGTTTTCCTGGCTCCCGCGGCGGGGTTGGCGCTGCTGGTGCTGCTGCTGGGCATCTGGGCCCAGGTACGGCCCGGGGTCGGGGTGCGGGTGGTGGGGCAGAAACCTCTACTCCAGGGTCTCGGCATGGCCCTGGTGCTGGCGGGGGCGGGCCTGGGATTGGCGGAGCCGCGCTACGGGTTGCCGGAAGTGCCCCGGCTCACGGTGCATGTGGTGGTGGATGCCAGTCGCTCTATGCTGGTGACCGATGTGCGCGGCAAGAGCCGGTGGGAGGCGGCCCTGCGAACGCTGGACCGCCTCTGGGCCCAGCCCAGCCCCGGCGTGCGCTACGGGCTGGATCTCCTCACAGGCGACACCATTCCCCTCATGCCCCCCGGCGAGGATCGGGCGCTGCTGCGGGATGCCCTGCGGGCCGTGAACCCCGGCGAGATCGGCAGCCCCGGCACCAGCGTGGGGCGCGGCCTGCCCCAGGTGGCCGCCCAGGCCGACAAGAAGGCCCCCGCCATCATCCTGCTGCTGAGCGATGGGGAGGAGACCTGGGAAGCCCAGGGAGAGGCCCTTCCCCGCGCTGCGGAATTCCTGAAGGGGGCCAAGCTGCCCCTCTACGCCGTGGCCCTGGGGCAGCCAGCGCCCCAACCCGTGCCCATGCCCCCCACTGCGGAGACGGAGCCCAAGGAACCCGCCACCAGCACGGCCCAGCCGGAGTTCCTCAAGCAGCTGGCCGAGGCCACGGGCGGCCGTCTCTTTGCCCCCAGCGATGATGTGGCGGATTTCATCCAGCGTCTGGCCCAGGGCAAGGAGGCCCTGCCGGTGGCGCGGAGCCTGCAGCCCGCCCATCCCGAATGGGGAGCCTGGCTAGCCCTGGCCGGGGTGGCCCTCTGGCTCTTGGCCGCGGGCAAGCCTCTGCGCGCCTGGCGCCCCATCCTGGGCCTGCTGGCCGCCTGCTCGCTAGGTACTCCGGCCCAGGCCGAGCTGCCCCTGCCCCAGAGCGTCAAGGCCTGGCTGGCCCAGACCGCCCTGGATCGCGGCGACCTGGAGGCGGCCCAGCGCTGGAAACCCAGCGGGAAGACGCCCCACCAGCGCCTGCTGGCGGCCCAGATCGATCTGAAGCGCCGAGCCTTCAAGGAATCCCTGGAGATCCTGGCGCCCCTCACGGGCCAAGGGGTGCCCCGCCCCGTGCCGGACTGGCGGGGCCCCGCCCTGCTCCTGGCGGCCCGGGCCCATTTCGCCCTCGACCAGAGCGCCGAGGCCCAGGGCCTGTTGGAGCGACTGTTGAAAGAACAACCGGGACGGGAGGAAGCGGTTCACAACCTCCAGGCCTTGCTCAAGGACCAGACTCCGCCGCCCCCCAAGACCCCGCCACCTCCGCCCCCGCCGCGCCCCAGCATGGGCGCCCGCCAGGACGAGCTGGAAGGCATCAATCAGCGCCTGCCCCAAAAGCCCCAGGGAGGGGTGAAGGACATCTGAATGCAGTTCTCACATTCGGGGGCGCAGGGTTCGATGGAGGAACTGCAGCCCCACAAGGAGAACCCATGCGCGCCGCGGCCTTGTTCTTCCTCGCAACCCTGCCTCTCGTCGCCCAGGTTCCCGAGCGGAAATGGAGTTTCGGCCTCCACGGCCTTCCCGCCACCCTGGAAGGTAACTTCGAGGGCATCGAGGATGGAAAACCCATCCTCTTCGACCTCAAAAACGATCTGGGGCTCGAGAAGGACAAGACCAAGCCCGGTGTCTCCCTCGAGTACCAGGGCCACCGTTTCGGTCTGGCCCTCTCCACCGATGCCCAGGACTACAAGGGCAGCGCCATCCTCACCCGCCCCATCACCCTGAACGGCACCACCTACCAAATGCTCACAAGGGTGGATTCCCGGATCAAGTTCCAGAGCTACGACTTGAACTGGACCATCCGGGCCCTGACCTGGGAGCAGGCCTGGGTCGGTGTCGATCTGGGCATCCGGGCGTGGGATCTGGACATGACCGCCACGGGCACGGAGCAGAGCACCCTTCAGACCACGACCGCCTCGGAAAAGATCCAGGTTCCCATCCCGCAGCTGGGAGTATCCGTGGGCGGCAGGGCCTTGGGGGACCGCATCGTGGGTCGCGCCAGCTTCCATTTCCTGTCCTACAAGGGCGCCAGCTACCGCCGCTGGCAGGGGGACCTCCGCTACTTCCCCATCCCCTGGCTGGGCCTGAGGGCCTTCCTGGATGACGAGAGCTTCGATGTGCCGAAGGGCTCCATCAAGGATGATCTGCTCTTCAACCTCGACCGCTCCGGCGCGGGTTTCGGGGTCGTGGTCAGGTTCTAGCTTTCCTAGCCCCTACTTCGTTTCCAGCCAGGCCGCGAAATCGGGACCGCCCCGGAAGGCGCCCACCTGGCGGCGGATCTCCTTGCCGTCCGCATCGAGGATCAGCAGCGTGGGATAGGCCTCAACGCCAAAGCGCTCCGCGAGCTTCATGTTCGCGGGATCGGGCGTGCCATTCTTCGCCTGGGTCATCAGCGAGACGGGCACGAACTTGCCGAGCGCCTTCTGGGCCTCGGGGGTGGGGAAGACCTTGTTCTTCAGGTATTGGCAGGGACCGCACCACTCGGCCCAGATATCCAGGAAGATGAGCTTTTTCTCGGCCTTGGCGCGCTTCTGCGCGACAGCCAGATCGTGCTCCCAGGTCACGGAGGACTGGGCCAGCAGGGGCGCGGCCAGGGTTAAGAGAATGGCGACAGCCTTCATGGGAACTCCAGGAAAAGGGGCCTCGGTTCAGGCTTGAGCATTCGATGCCACTCGAGGCCCGGGGCTTCCGAGAATACCTTGCCCCCGGGACTAATCGAAGGTTGTCAGCCCCCGTAATCCATCTCGAACCGGCGGCCACCGCCACCCCAACCCGCCACTCCAACCCCCACCAGGAGGCTTCCATGCGAGCCCTCGCCCTTCCTCTGTCCCTTGCCCTGGCTCTGGCCGTGCCCGCAGTGGCCCAGCAGGCCCGCTTCATCAAGGTGGACATCGTCAGCAAGCACGCGAAACTCCATAAGCATCACAGTGAGGCCAAGCAGGATGGCCCCACGGAGATCCACATGCGCATGCCCATCAGCCTGGCCAAGAGCGTGCTGGAAATGGCTGGCGACAGCGATATCAAGATCAACGGTGAGAACAAGAAGGGCATTAAGCCCGACGCCCTGATCAAGATGCTGGAGAGCTCCAAGCCCGGGGATCTGCTGCTGGAGATCACCACCAACGATGGTGACCTGGTGAAGGTGGTCCTCGAATAGCTCCTATGCCATGAAAGGGGGGACCGCCTGCTCCCTGCGGTCGCGATGTCCCCCCTTTGACCCCCACGTGATATCCAGGCAAAGCCTGGACATCACGTCTCCCTCCTCCAAGCCAGCGCCCCTGCGGGGGCGCTTTGTTTTTGCCATGATGGAGGCATGGCCTTCGAATCCTCTACCCTCATCCGCGTGCGCTACGCCGAAACCGATGCCATGGGCATCGTTCACCATGCGGTTTATCCCATCTGGATGGAGCTGGGGCGGTCGGATTTCCTGCGGGAGCTGGGCCAGAGCTACGCCGAGTGGGAGCGCCAGGGCGTGATGATGAGCGTGGCGGACCTGCAGGTCACCTTCCGCGCCCCCGCGCGCTACGACGAGCTGGTGGAAGTCCGCACCCGGCTGGTGGAAGTGAATCGCCGCAAGATCACCTTCGCCTACACCATCCTCCGCGATGGCACGCGCCTGGTGGAGGGCCGCACGGTGCATGTGGTGACGGGCCCCGATGGCCGCGCCCGCACCCTGCCGGAACCGCTCATGCGTTTCGTTGAGGGCGCGATCTAACTCATCTTCCGTAGAGCCGCAGTCTGCCGAAAATGGCCATGGCCAGTATTTCCGACAGCGCGTTCAACATCCGGAGGCGGTGCTCGGAGAAGGCATCCACCTGGAAGCTCTGGAAGCTCACCAGGCCGAAGGGCTTCTTGGATGAGCCCAGGGGCACGCCGTACCAGCTCGCCGGAATGAGACCCGAACCCTTCTCCGCCTCGGTGAGGATGGTGCCTAATTCCTCGGCTTCCTCCAGGGTCCGCGTATAGAGGGGGGCGCCGGAGAGGATGGCCCGGCCCGTGAGGCCTGGCTTTTCGGAGAACCGGCGGGAGGGATGCTGCCGAGGGCGGCCCCCTTCGTGGTAGTACGGGAATTCCAGCAGATCCTTGTCCCAATCCACCAGCGCCACAAAGAAGGAAGCCAGGTCGAAGGGCCGGAAGACCAGGCCGTGCATGATCCGGGCGAGCTCGAGCACGGGCTTACCCGGTTCCAGCGTCTCGATGGCGGCGAGCAGCATCTGGGTGTCCTGGTCCAGGTGGCTCACCAGCTCGCGCAATTCCACCACTTCGCCCCGCAGGGCCGCCGCCTCCACTTCCAGGCCTGTCAGGCGGTCCCGCTGGGCGGCGAGTTCCTCGGGTCTGGGATTGCGGGAGAACAGCTTCATGGAGAGCTTTTCGGCTGGAGGCTTGGGAACAATGACGATTGGTGATTGACTTGAGGGATGACGATGACACGCCCGATCCGTCTCTTCAACACGCTCACCCGCCGGGTGGAGGCCCTCGAGCCCCTGAGCCCAGGGGTGGTGACCCTCTACACCTGTGGCCCCACGGTGTACAACTTCGCCCACATTGGCAACCTGCGCACCTTCCTGTTCCAGGACCTGCTCAAGCGCACCCTGCGCGCCGCGGGCCTGGAGGTGCGCCACTGCATGAACATCACCGACGTAGAGGACAAGATCATCCGGGACAGCCAGAAGGAGCTGCCTGCGGAAGCCGACAACGCGGCCCGCCACGGGGCCATGAAGCGCCTGACCGACCAGTTCACCCAGGCCTTCTTCGACGATCTGGAGGCCGTGGCGATTCCCCAGGCCAGCTTCACCCACCTGCCCCGGGCCACCCAGTACATCCCCAAGATGATCGAACTCATCGGCCGCCTGGAGGCCAAGGGCCTGGCCTATGCCCGCGAAGGCAGCGTGTACTACCGCATCGCGGGGCTGCCCCACTACGGCTGCCTGGCCCACCTGGACCGGGAGGGCATGAAGCAGGGCACCTCCGTGGACTCCGACGAATACGAGCGGGAATCCGTGAGCGACTTCGTGCTGTGGAAGGCCTTCAAGCCCGGTGAGCCCTCCTGGGATTCCCCCTGGGGCCCCGGTCGCCCGGGCTGGCACATCGAGTGCTCCGCCATGGGCATGGAGCTACTGGGGGAGCGCATCGATATCCACAGCGGCGGCGTGGACCTGATCTTCCCCCACCACGAGAACGAGATCGCCCAGAGCGAGGGCGCCACGGGCCACACCTGGGTCAACCACTGGGTCCACGGCGAATTTCTGCTGGTGGAAGGCGAAAAGATGTCCAAGTCCCTGGGAAATTTCTACACCCTGCGGGACTTGCGCGAAAAGGGCATCGATCCCATCACCTTCCGCTACGCCATCCAGAGCAACCACTACCGCAAGCTCTACAACTTTGGTTTCGAGGGGCTGAAGGCCGCCAAGAACGCCCTCGACCGCATCCGCACCTTCCGCAAGCGGATGGAAGGCAACGGCGAGACCTCCGGCGGCGGCGAGTGGAAGGAGGCCCTCGAGCCTCTGCGCCGCATCGACCAGGCCCGGGAGGATTTCTGGCAGGCCATGGCCGACGATCTCAACACCCCCGAGGCCCTGGCTGCCATCTTCACCCTGGTGAGCGACCTCAACGCCCAGGATGACCGCGCCGCCCTGACCCGGGAAGAGCGCGATGCCGCCCTGGCCTTCCTGGAGGAAACCAACGCCATCTTCGCCGGCTGGCCCCATGAGGAAGCCAGTCTGGACGCCGAGGTGGAGGCCCTCATCGAGGCCCGCAAGGCCGCCAAGGCCGCCAAGAACTGGGCCGAATCCGATCGCATCCGGGACGAACTCAAGGCCATGGGCATCCTGCTGGAAGACCGCAAAGACGGCAGCGTGGGCTGGAAGAAGGCCTGATCCCAGTGAGGGGTGACCGCCCGGTCGCTTCGCGCCCTCTGTGTCCCCCCTCATTCTCCCCCACCTGGCGTCCGGACCAAGCCCGGACGCCAGGTCTGATAAGCTGACGGCATCACCCAACCAAGGAGAGCCTCATGGCCGAGAACAACAAGAACAAGGTCTGGATGTACGTGGGCATCGGCTGTGCCGCCGTACTGCTGCTGGTCATCGTCACCTGCGTGGGCTTCGGCATCTACGCCAAGAAGAAGCTGGAGCAGGCAGGTGGCCCCCAGGCCTTCGCCACCCAGATGATCACCATGGGCGGCAGCTTGATGGCCGTGCCAGCTCTTCCCGAAGCCGAGCGGGAAGAGGCCAAGAAGGTCATCAGCGAACTCAACGAAAAGGCCAAGAGCTTCTCCAAGGACGACGTCAAGGAACTGGCCGACGCCATGGAGCGCCTCTCCAAGGCCCAGAAGGCGAGCCCCGATGGCAAGCCCAGCGCCGAGGATGCCCGCGCCTTCATCGCCGACTGCAAGCGCCTGGCCGAGAAGCACTGAGGCCGATCCTTCAACGCGATTTCCCTGGGCCGCGGAACAACCTTCCGCGGCCTTTTTGTGGCACTTCTCGGATCCGCGGGAAACTCAGGTCGACGTGAGGCCTTCGGACAGCGTCAACCGCGAATTTCGCGAACACGCCCATGCGGGCGGGCGAATGGGGAGCAATCGGCGTTTCGCCCTGGGATCGGCGGCTGGGCGCATCCTTAGAAAGGACTGCCGCGAAGCTATCCGCGCAAACGCGAATGGAGGGCGAAGCCCTGGATGACCTGGGACTGGGCACTCCCAGGTTTATCTGCGTATTTTGCGCTCTTTGCGGCCATGGCAGTTTCGCGCTGTCTGGCTGAAATCACCCTCGCGGGCTTCGCGCGGAGTGGAAGCTCCTCGGCCTAATTCTCGATCAATGGCCACAAGAACGCAGAGGCCTCAAAGCGAGCCAGGAAAGGATCGAGACGCAGAGGAGTCTATTCTTCGCTCCGGGGTTCCAGCGCCTGCCGCAGGACCGCCCGGAATTGGCTGCGCTGGTATGGCTTAGGCAGGAATCCCGCCAGGCCCCGCCCCAGGAACTCGCTCACCACATCCTGCTCGCTGTAGCCGCTGGTGAGCACCACAGGCACCGCAGGATTCAGGGCACGCATGCGGCTGAAGGCCTCCTTGCCATCCATGTGGGGCATGGTGAGGTCCATGAGGACCAGCGCGAGGTCGCCGTGTCGCTGCTGGAAGACCTCGAGGCCCTCCCGCCCATCGGCGGCCTCGATGACCTGAAAGCCCAGGTGCTCGGCACTGGCTCGGGCCACCGCTCGGGCGTGGCTTTCATCCTCCACCAGGAGCAGGGTGCCCTGCCCCGTCCAGAGCGCGGCCTCGGCCTTGGCCACGGTCTCGGGAGAGGCCTCGCCCAGAGCGGGGAGGTACACCTTGAAGGTCGAACCCCGCCCCAGTTCGCTATAGATCTTGATGCTGCCCTTGTGGCCCCGCAGGATGCCCATCATGGCGGACAGCCCCAGACCCCGGCCCGTGAACTTGGTGGTGAAGAAGGGATCGAAGATCCGGCTCACCACCTCCGGCGTCATCCCGCAGCCCGTATCCGTGACCTCCAGGATCACGTAGCGGCCCGGTTCCAGGGGCAATGTCGGCGCCACGCAGGCGACGTACACCTCATCTAAAACCTGCTCTCCCGTGCGCAGCGTAATGAGGCCGCTGCGCTCGTCTCCAATGGCTTCCGAGGCGTTGGTGACCAGATTCATCACCACTTGCTGAAGCTGGGAGGGATCCGCGGACACCAGCGGAAGCGAGGGCGCCAGGTCGAATCGGACCAGTGCCTTCTTGGAGATGGACACGGACAGCAACTGGGTCATCTCCTTGACCAGCAGGTTCACGTCCACATCGATGAGTTGGAGGCGGCCCTTTCCGGCGTAGGCCAGGAGCTGCCGCGTGAGATCCGAGGCCCGCAGCACGGCGGATTCGATCTGCTCCAGGAAGGGTCGGGCCGGACTCTCGGCAGGCAGGCCCAGTTCCGCCAACTCCGCGTTGCCGAGGATCGTGGTCAGCAGGTTGTTGAAATCATGGGCGATCCCCCCGGCCAGTACGCCTAGGCTCTCCAGCTTCTGGGAGAGCAGCATGGCCGCCTCGGCCTCCTTGCGCTGGGTGATGTCGGTGCGGATCGCCACGAACTGGGTGGGGTGGCCCTCTTCATCCATGAAGGGCACGATGGTGGTATCCACCCAGTAGAAATGCCCATCCTTGGCGCGATTCCGAAGCTCGCCCTTCCAGACCCGCCCTTCCAGGATGGTCTCCCACATGCTCTGAAAATAGGCTGCGGGATGCAGGCCGCTGTTCACGAGGCGGTGATCCGCCCCCAGCAGTTCCTCCCGCTGATATCCAGAGATGGCACAGAACTTTTCGTTCACATAGGTAATCCGGCCACGGACATCCGTAACGGCCACGATGGAATGCTCGTCCAGGGCCTGCTTGAAGTCCGCCAGCTCCTTCAGGGCCGCTCGGACTTCCCCTTCGGGGAGCTCGGTATCGAATCGCCTCATGGAACCATTGTGGGACTGAGTCTCACTGCGTGTTCGATTATTTTGTTGCGTTCCTCACATTTTGCATCGCCCAGGTGGATATCGTTGGCCGATTCGGCCCCCCGGTTGAACACGCCGATGAAACCGAAGCCTAGGGCGACACTATCCATTGGGGTGGTCCTACTCCTCGAATGCCCTCCCCCAGATCCGGGATGAACGAAAAAATGGGATCATGAACCCACCTCCAGTATCTCGAACAGATACCGGATTGGCTTCTCACCAATGCCAAAGGTTGACCCCGTGACCATTCCTCCAGCCCCACGCTCGATCTGCCTCCTGCGCCTGTCGGCCCTGGGGGACGCCACCCATGTCGTGCCCCTGGTGCGCACCCTTCGGCGGGCCTGGCCCCAGGTGCCCATCACCTGGATCATCGGCAAAGGCGAGGCCAAGCTTCTGGAAGGTCTGGAAGGTATCGAATTCGTCGTTTTCGACAAGAAGGCGGGCTGGGCGGGCTTCCGGGAAGTGCGTCGCCAGCTCGCGGGGCGACGCTTCGAGGTGCTGCTTCAGATGCAGCTCGCCCTGCGGGCCAATCTGCTCTCGACCCTCATCCGGGCCGATCGGCGCATCGGCTACGATTCCGCCCGCAGCAAGGAGGGCCACGGGCTCGTCATCAACGAGCGCATCCCCCCGGGCGGCCACCACGTGCTCGATGTCTTCGGCAAATTCTGCGAACCCCTCGGCCTGAAGCAGGATCAGGTGGAATGGCGGCTGCCCGTGCCCGAAGAAGCCCGCCTGTGGGCCCGGGAACACCTGTCCGGCGAGCAGCCCACGCTGCTGGTATCGCCCTGCTCGAGCCACGCCCTGCGGAACTGGGCCCCGGAACGCTACGCGGCCGTGGCCGATCATGCCGCCGCCAAGGGTTGGCGCATCGCCCTTTGCGGGGGGCGGAGCCCCCTCGAGCGGGCCACCGGGGATGCCATCCTCGGGGCGATGAAGGCCCCCGCGATCGACCTGATCGGCAAGGACACGCTGAAGCAGCTTCTGGCCCTGCTGGAACGGGTCACCCTGGTGCTATCACCGGATTCGGGGCCCGCCCACATGGCCAACGCCATGGGCACCAAGGTGCTGGGACTCTACGCCTGCACCGATCTGGACCGCTGCGGTCCCTATTCGGATCTGCGCTATTCGGTGAACCACTACGATGAGGCCGCCCGGAAATTCCTCGGCAAGCCGGCCCAGGAGATTCCCTGGGGAAAACGGGTGGAGTTCCCAGGTGTCATGGACCTCATCCCCGTGGAAGAGGTCATCGCCCGCTTCGACGACTTTTGCCAAGAAAGGGGGGACCGCATACTCCCTGCGGTCGCGACGTCGCCCCTCTGACCCCACGCGGTGTTCAGACGCAGCCTGCTTTGCGCCTTTTGTGTTCTCTGTGGCTATTGATCAAGTGATGCGGTCTCGCGTCTTCGACCCCGAAAGCGATCCCCAGGTCTGGCCTCGAACGAATGGCGTGTGGCCAACCCGATGGGAAAAACCAATGGCCGCAGAGAACGCAAAAAGGCACAAAAACGGACCACCCAAAATACAAGCTGAGTTTCGCCAATGATCCGGTTTTGTCTTATTGAATGCGAAACAGCATGAACGCCACGCGGCATCAGGCCTTGGTGCGGTAGTCCTCGTAGGACTTCTCCTCCACATAGGAGGAGCCCAGGGCCAGGTTGATGTCCTTCTTGATGCGGGAGCGTTCGTCGTTTTCGAAGTACACGGCCCGGGCCAGACGGATGAACTCGGCGCCAAAGGTCTGCGCCTTCTCCTGGGCCCGGATGTCATCCTCGATCATCCACAGGCGCTCATTCACGGCCTTGAGCGCGGTCTTCAGGGCCGCGATATCCACTTTGGAGGCGGGGTGGGCGGCCCAGGTGGCATTGAGGGCCTCGAGTTCCTTGCGGACATTGGCCAGCTTGGCGGGATCGGTCATCCGCTCCGACTTGATCTGAAGGATCGTGACCTTGTCGAGCAGCTCGCCAAAGGAAACAGGGGTCAGGATTTCGGACATGAGGGGCGCTCCATGGTTCAGTTCCGCAGTTTAGCCTGAGGTGGGCCTTCGGGCGATGCCGGGAGACATCGGCAGATCCCCGCCATCCACCGATCCAGCCCCTTCACTCGCCGATCCTGCTCTCACGTAGGCCACCACTAAGACTAGGCTTGGTTCAGTTCCCGGAGGCCCCATATGTCCGAATCACTCGACGCCTATCTCGAGGCCCTCAAGGGCGCCCTCGCGGGCAGTGACCGGGCCCTGGTGCAGGATGCCCTCTTCGATGCCCGCAATCGCCTGAACCAGGAACTGGCGAGGCTCTCCTGGGAAGAGCCCCTGCTGACCTCCGATCAGGCCTTGGGCAAGGCGGTCACGCTCCTGGGTTCACCCGAGCAGGCCGCCGAGGGCTACCGCCAGCGGGAGACCCAAGATATAATAGTAATAAAATTTAATTTATGTTTTGATTTTAAATATCGTTTTGCTATAAAATATTCAAACATAATTACTCAAACCTTATTGCGGAAATTGGACTTATTTTTGAAGCAATATAACTTGGAAGTAAAGCAGTTGAAAGGCACATAACCATAGTTATTACCGAAACTGTTAAATAATGCCACGGATTAATTGAAATCGGGACACTTGAAACAAAATAAATTGAACTTGGCAGCGAAATAACTTCAAAATATTTTTGAATGAGACTAAGTGAAAAAGCAAATAAATTTCCAAAAATTAAACCGTATAACCCCAAATAAAAACCTTGTATTAAAAATATGTTAATAATTTGTTTTCTTGAAGCACCAAGAGATTTTAAAATACCAATGGCACCTGTTTTTTCCAAAACAATCATTAATAAAGTACCCACAATATTAAAAACAGCAACAATAATAATTAATCCAAGTATTATTGGTACAGGTTCTTTTTGTAATTCCAGCCAGGTAAAAATATTTTGATGTACCTTATATATAGAACGAACATAATAAGGATAACCCAAGTAGTTTTGTAATTCGGCTTCAATACTGTCCAATCCGGTAATATTGTTTAATTTTATGTTGTACCCGGTTACTTTATTATTAAAACCTAAAAACTCATTTACATCTTTAATATTTGCATAACAATTAATATCGTCATATTCAGCCATACCCGATTCGTAAATACCTGAAACAATAAACTGCTGAATTGCGGGGGGATTTGTTTCCGATGGGGGAGAGTCCATTCGTAAAGTAAAAATAGTAACTTTATCTCCAACTTTAACAAATAGTTTTTCGGCAAGCTTTTTACCCATTATTAAAGCAGGATTCCCTTCATAATCGGAAAACCGGTATTTGCCTGACTTAATAAATGATTTTATATCGGAATTATCTGTAATTGGATCAATTCCATAAATAAATATTCCTTCGGAAAGGGCCCGTGACTTTATAATAGCTTCTTTAGATAAATAAGGAGCAATTGAGTTTACATTGCCATTTAATTTTTTTTTGGTAAATGAAATTAAATCGGGATTAAAAGAAACATTTTTACGTCCAAAAGTAGTAACTTGCAGATGAGAATTAAGTTTTACTATTTTTTCGCGTACAACATGGTCAAAACCTTCTAAAATGGAGAGCGCCATAATTACTACGGCTACCCCCAGACCAATGCCAAAGATAGAAATTACAGAAACAAGAGACAAAAACTTTGCATCTCGTTTATTTTTTACGTATTTATTAGCTATAAAAACTGAAATATTCATGCGGAAATATAAAAAAAATAATAATAATAAAAAAAATAAAAGAAAAGTATTTGACATTTGATAAAAAAAAGCATTAATTTAGTAATCCTTGATATTTGAAATCGGGGCATAGCGTAGCCCGGCTAGCGCGCCTGCTTTGGGAGCAGGAGGTCGCAGGTTCGAATCCTGCTGCCCCGACAAAAAAAAATCCCAATGTTCTTTAAAAAGTGTAAAAAAATTGAGCGCCAATAGCTCAATCGGATAGAGCAACAGCCTTCTAAGCTGTAGGTTAGTGGTTCGAGTCCACTTTGGCGTACGATTCATGGTGAGTATAGCTCAGCCGGTTAGAGTATCTGGTTGTGGCCCAGAAGGTCATGGGTTCGAATCCCATTACTCACCCATGGCAATAAAAAATAAAATGGCCCCATCGTCTAACGGTTAGGACCTCGCCCTTTCACGGCGGTAACAGGGGTTCGAATCCCCTTGGGGTCACATTTTGTTTACACTAATATAATTTTTTTGTTAAGGCCCCATCGTCTAACGGTTAGGACCTCGCCCTTTCACGGCGGTAACAGGGGTTCGAATCCCCTTGGGGTCACAAACTTAAAAATTAAGAATATCTCAATTTATTAAACCTTATGATAACTGAATTTCCCGCTGAGATTTTAGCTTTAAAAGATGAATACAGAACTTCTGTTGAAGCACATAAAAATATTCCTTTTTTCCCTTCTTTATCTTTCTATTATCACTTAATAAAAATTGTAATTAATGGTTCAAACCTTGGTAAAGCCGGTTTGTATGATGTTGTAACCTGGGCTAAATCGGGTGTTGATATTTTTAGAGCACTTGAAGATGCCGGAGTTAGAATGCATTTTACCGGGATGCAGCATGTAAGAGAAAATCCCGAACCTACTATTTTTATTAGTAACCACATGAGTACATTGGAAACAATGGTTCCGGTAGCTATTATTGAACCTATTAAACCTTGTATTTATGTAATAAAAAAGGAATTAAGCGAATATCCCGTATTTAAACATCTTATTCTTGCTTGTGAACCCATTATTGTTGGAAGAGAAAACCCGCGCGAAGATTTAGTTAAAGTTTTAAGCGACGGGGCCGACAGACTTAGAAGTGGGAAATCAATTATTTTGTTTCCGCAAAAAACCCGCAGTCCATATTTTGATATTAAAAATTTTAATACTCTTGGTATTAAATTAGCTAAAAAAAAACAATGTAACTGTTACTCCAATGGCGGTTTTAACAGATGCTTGGGGGAATGGGAAGTTAGTTAAAGAATTTGGCAAAATTGATATTAAAAAAAGAAGTTAAAATTACATTTGGACAGCCATTTAAAATAGCCGGTAATGGTGTTGAAGAAAATCTTAGAGTAATTAATTTTATTAAAGATAATTTAACTAAATGGGGCAGAAAAGATTTAATTGTTGAATAAAAAACCGCTTTTTCAGCGGTTTTTCCATTTAAGGCCTATAACTAATTATTTTTTGTATATTCATTATATATATTTTTACAAATATCTCTAACTCTTTTGCTGTCATCAAATCGTATTGTTTGTTTAATAGTAAAAATTCCTCTCAAATCACCAATTTTATATAATGATAATGCAGCTGCTATTCTAACGGATTCGCTTTTATCGTTTTTTAATACCTGCTGTAATGGAATTACTGAAGAAGTAGATTGCAAATCGCCCAGTACTTGAATTGAGTTAACCTTTAATCCTTCAATTTCGGAATCCAAATTTTTCATTAAATTTGTTTCAATATTTGCGTTTCTTTTTTGCTGCTGAAAATGGGCGTGCGCTTGTTATGCTAAAGCTGATAATTAGTAAAAATACTACTGTATATATAACTTGATTTTTCATTTTGTTCTCCTAATATTTTATGTTTTCTGTTAATTAAGACGCTGCTAAAAAATATTAAGTTTCGTGGGTAAAATTTAAAATTTTAAAAAATCTTTTAATTCTGTATAATTTTCCCTAAGCGTACTACTTATCGGTTGCTAAAACAGCTATAAAATATTATGTAGCAATAAGATACAGAATTTAGTAAGTTTGCGCACTCACTAAATTCGAGAAAACGGGGAATGCAACCAGAAAAAAGGCGAAAAAATGCGTTGTATTTATTGTAATAGTTTGAGTACAAAAAAGAACGGTCATAGGGAAATTGTACCAATAAACTTCCATAGAAAAACGGTACGCAAGGTAAAACGGTACAAGTGCAATGAATGTGGGAAAACATTCAGCAAAAGAGATGAAAAAAAACAAAGATATAGTTTTCAGGTAAAAATCGAAATAGCCCGAATGCATTTTGAAGAACGAATGAGTTGTCGAGTGATTTCAAAACGGATCAGAGAAAAATTCTCTATAAATACTACTCCAAGTAAAGTATGTGAAATTGTAAATGAAATAGCCGAACAGGCGAAATCAAGTTTGGGAATAAAATCAGATTTTTCACCAAGTTGGGAAGGAAACTTAACGATAGATGATAAATATATAAGCATACATGGTAAGAAATGTTTAACTTTAGTAGCCATTGATAGCAGTGGAGATGTTGTCCATTACGAATTAATTTGGGGAGAAGCCGGACAAAACAAATATGATGACTTTTTCTTATTTATAAAAGAAGTTCTAAAGTATCCGGCAAAATCAATAACCACTGATCTTGATATAATGCTTATAAAATCAGTAGCAAAAGTATATGGTGAAAAAGTATTGTACCAAAAATGTATTAAACATGCATTAGCTGCTGTGGAAGTAATAATAGAATATAGGCCTGTAATTAGGGAATATTTTAAGCAAAAAAAAGCATTAGGTGATTTAGTTCAGCAGAATAAAGAATTAATAGAATCATACACGGAGAAAAAAAAAGACCCGTGATATAGTTAAAAAGCTTGTTTTATTCTACAAATTCAAAGGACAGCGAATTAATTATGTTAAATATAAAGGAGGGGTATGGGCAAAAAGTATCCTAAGTTAATAGAATTTATTGACAGGCATATTAAAAACTTATTAACTCATCAAAAAGATAGCACGATACAAAAAACAAATAATAGAGCTGAAAATCTAAACAAACAGATTGAAAGAAGATTAAAAACCATTGAAGGCTTCCAGACAGCCAACACAGCTTTTAATTATTTAATTTTGTATATTAATTATATAAGATTTAGAGCATATACTGATTGTAGAGGTAATAGAAGGAAGTGCAATGGATTATCTCCTTTAGAACTTTGTTCGGTAAAATTGAAATCCAATGATTGGTTAAAAAATTCTTTAATTTTACCCAAAAAAAGCAACCGATAACTAGTACGCTACCTAATTTTCAAAATTGCTTATTTTTTTATAATTTCTTTAATTTGGCATATTCAATAGGAAGTAAAATGAAAATAGTTTCTATAAACGGCAGTCATAGGGGAGAAAATGGGTATACTCAATATCTGTTAAATTTAATTAAAGAAGGTGTTGAGGAAAAACGGATCTGAATTTGAAACAATTGTTCTAGCAAAACAAAAAATTAATATGTGTAAAGGCTGCAGAGTATGTCATACCGAAAAGCATTATTTGGAATGCATATACGACAAAAATGATGATGTGGCTAGATTATTTAATATAATGAGAAGTGCTGATATCCTTATTTATGCAACACCAATTTATATTTTTAATATGACCGGATTGATGAAAGTATTTTTGGATAGAATAACCTCTACCCGCTGACTCCGCAATCCACACAGTTTCAGAAAAGGGATTATTCTTCCATCATATTGATAAAACCTTAGTTTCAAAACCGTTTTTGCTGCTTACATGTCAGGATAATATTGAAGATGAAACAAATAAAAATGTTGTAAGTTATTTTGAAACCTTTTCAAAGTTTCTGGATGCACCTTTAATTGGAGTTATTAATAGAAAATTAGGCGGATTAATAAAACATGGCAAAGATAAAACAGTGGAAAATAAATATCCTGCAATTATTAATATACATAATGCAATAAAAAATTGCGGTAAAGAAATTGCAGAAATGGGAATTATATCAAAAAAGACTTTAAAAGAAGCTAATACTAATATTATTAAAATGCCGTTTATAGTAGAGCAAATGCTGAAATTTGATTTTATTAGGAATAACAAAAATATAATGAAAAATATTTTCGAAAAAGCTAAACAGAATATGTAATGAAAATAGAAGTAAATAATATTAATTGGAAAATAATGTTTTGAAAATATATAATATTTTTGTTATTTACTAGTCTGTTTTTTATTTAATGGCGCGTTCGTCTAGTGGTTTAGGACATCGCCCTCTCAAGGCGAAGATCACGGGTTCGAAACCCGTACGCGCTACTACATTTTTTGATTAATCGCATCTTTTTTTCTTATTCAACAATATCATACATCTAAAAATTTTTGGAATTAATAATATTTTAATTATTTTCAATATCATCATATAAAATTATTAATCTTTATACTATTTATTATCTTGTTTAATAAACATTCAAGCGTATAATAAATATGGTACTTAATAGTTTAATGATATTTATTGTTTTTTATTTGGTGGGGATGTGGGGTGATCATTTACAAACTCTTCCAATGTCCACATCCAAATATCAATTTGTTTATTATATTATTAATTAATTATCACTTTTTGGGAAATAATTACTGAAATGTGCTAAATATTGGGTGTTTAATAAACTGAATTTCTGAAAATAACAATAATT